>CAWCVL010000001.1:0-178010 GCA_963798985.1 uncultured Actinomycetes bacterium
GCAGGCCACGTTCGGGACCGGCAGCTCGCGATAGCCACCGGTGCGCCAAGCGGCGAAGGCGAGTGCAAACGCCGTGATCTGGACGCAGCGCTGATCGAGCTCGAGGCCGAATAGGTTGTCGCGCAGGACGGCGTCGCCAGCTGTCCGCGCGTCGAGACCCTCCTCCTCCATCCGCATCAAGCGCAAAAGATGGAAGGCGTCAACCAGGAAGTGGCCTGACCCGCAGCACGGGTCCATCACCGTCAGCTCGGCGGACGTATCCGGCCATAGTCGAAGCACCGACCGCAAGCGTGCCGCCGTCCCGCACGAGATAGTCGAACGCACTGAGAGCGGGCTGTCGGAGTGTCGCGAAGCCCACCATGCGCCAAGCGTGTTCTCCAAGAGGAAGCGGACCATGTAGGGCTCCGTGAAGAGCTGGGTGACTGGCGCTATGTCGGGGCCGGCGATCTTTCGCCCGCTGTCGTTGACCTCGTCCTTGCTTCTCGCTCTGCCAGTACTGGTAGACCCAGCCGAGCGCGTCGTCGGCGACAAAGATCTCGCGGGGGAGCGCGCTGAGGATCGCCTCGAGCGCTTGGCGGCCCTCGGGCGCGAGCTTCACTCGCAGACACGGGTCTTCGATCGGGAATATCCCTGGCAGCATTGCGCTCGCGAAACGCGCGGCAAGCATCCACGCTCGGGTTCGCCAAACGGGCGTGCGCGAGCTCGTCGCACTCTTCTAGGGTGACGGCGACGCCGTCGGGATGGATCAGGAGGTCGTTCTCGGCCAGGAACCGCGCGAACAACATGCGGTGCCACTGTTCGTAGGCGCAGTCCGCGACAAGGCGCCGAATCCCTCCGAGGTGTCCGGGGAGCCGCCGAGCTGCCGTGCTTTCGCGCGCAAGGCAACCCGCAGGTTGCGATCTTCGTCCGAGAGGGCGGCGGGCAGGTTCTTCTGGTCGACGCCGAGGACATGCAGTGCGTCGCGTGCCGCGTTCTCCGAGGCGGCACGGGCGCGCAGGACCGCCTTCTCGAGCGCGTTCGGAGGCCGCTGTTCAGCTTCGTCGAGATCACCGACACGTTGCTAGCTCACGACGACCGGGCCGTTCTCGATTTCGGCGGTGAGGAGAGCTTTCACCTCCTCGACGTACTCGTCGACATCCGGTGCCGACTCAAGCGATTGCGCGGCAGTGTCACTGGCCGCGCCTTAGGCGTCAGCAACTGCGCTGCCTCGATCCGTGCGTCGTTGGCGCGCGCCGGACAGCAGCGAACTCGTTCCGCCGCGCGGCGAGTGACGCACTATCGAGAGCCACGACGACCGCGCCCGTACCCCCGAGCTCCGGCTCAGCCGGCGCGATCAGGTCGTGCTTCGGGAGCAGCTCTTGCTGCTTCGCCTGCTCAAGCCGGCCCCAGCTCTCATCATTCTCGAGTGCACTGACCGCGGTGCCGATTGCATCCGTAAGTTGCTGGTGCAGATTCTTGACCTCGGCGCGCAGCTGCGTCGTCAGCTCATTCGCCAGTGGCGCGACCTCGTCGGGGTCCTTCAGGAGGAGCCTGTTCTCCTCAACTGCCCTGGCTCGCTCGGCGACGTCCTCCGCCGACTCGAACCCGCTGGCATGAACAAGCAGGCGCGACAACGTCTCCCACTCCTGCTTCCTCTCTCCCGCCTTGTCCGCGAGCCCACTCCACTCCGTGTTCCATGCGCGCAGCTCGTCGGCGTGCTCGATCGCCATCGCCAATCGCTCGTTGCCCTCAAGGTCGAGGATCTCTTGGACCACGGTCGTCGAGGGCCGATCGGGCATCGGCGGTTCACCGCCCGCTTGCTCCGCAAGAGACAGCAGGCGCTGCAGCGCATCACGGACGCCGCGCCCTCCTCGCCTGCCGGGCAGGCGATGCCGATGTCGGCGCAGAGCTTGCGGAGTACGATCCTCTCCTGGGCGCCGATCGTGACCGTCTGGCGCGCAAACGTGGTCTTCGCGACCGCGCTCGCGTTCAGCTCCTTGATCGTCTTCTCGACGCCGTTCTCGCTGGCGCGGGCAAGCCCCGCCGCGACGAGCACCAGTGCTGTTGCGTTGATGCCGTCCTTGGGCCATCCGTACGGCGGAACCGAGAAGTGCTGGACGATTTCGTTGCCCTTCTTCCCGCCCGCGCCGGCGAAGTCGAGCACTGCGCGAGCCACCGCGTGCTTCTCGACTTCGCCGGTGTAGCCGATTGCGGTCAAGGCATCGGCGTTGCCTTGAGCGGCGCGCGTCGCGACGAGGCTCCAACTCGCGGCGTCGCCGTCAGGGAACTTGTCGTAGAGACGCGCAGCGGCTGAGTGCATAGCCGCGAGAACGCGATCCTTCAGCGTTGCGCCCTCGTGACTTCCGTCCCGCCCCCGAGGAAGACCTTCGCCTCCTCAAGGATCGTGGCGATTCGCCGGTCAAGCGCCGCCTGCGCTGCGTCGCGGCGAGAGATCATCGCACTCGCGCCTCGCGCGCTCCTCGGTCTCAGCGCCGGGCTTCGCGTCGAGCACTTCCTGCGCCGCGACCAGGCTCGCGATCTGGTTCTTCACTGGTTCGGGATCGAGCTTCTGCAGGAAGACGTAGACTCGCGAGCCCTCGGCGCCGGCCTTCTGCGCGTCCTCCTTCACCGACCTCTCGGTCGTCGTCCAGCCGTCGCGAACCCAGACTGCGATTTTCGTCGCGTCGCCCTGCGGCTCGCTATCGGCGATGTGGAGATCCGCCCGCCGCGCGGTCTTGCTCTGACCCTGCGTGATCTGGAGCGTCCCGAGATGGGCCTCCACGGCCTGGCGCAGCTTCTGCGACCGTTCGTCCTCGACGCGCGCGTTGTCGCCTCGGATCTTCGCATCGCGCTCACTGAAGTCACGCTCCCACTCAGCACCCTCGCGCGTCTGTAGGCGGTACTCGTCTTCGACCTTCATCAGGACCTTGTCGTCGACGAGCTTCTCGAGCTGCGCATGGAACCTCTGCGCGCGTGGCGGCGCCGCCGTTCAACAGGTCTTCCACCATGAAGTCGGCGATGAAGTCCTTCGTCGGGCGGACGCCGGTGTTCGCGTCGGATGGGATGCGGGAGATACAGAAGATGAGGCCGCAGACGCGCCGCCGGAGCTCGCCCTCGGTGGTCCCGTCAGCCAGCTCCTCGATGGTCTGGTCGAGCTCACGCAGCAAGATGCCGTTCTGGATCGTCGCCCCGCTGCTGGCGGTAGATGAAGTCGGCCGGCACCGCGTGGCCGAGCGGCAGCTCGGCTACCTCCTTCGCTGCCTCGACGCTGACCCGCAGTTGTGACGCAGCTGCCCCGCACCGCCACGGTCGACGCTTGCGCAGGAAGATCTCCCAAAAACGCTGGCGGGTCTGGGAGGATTGGGTAGTCGGCGGCGAGGTATTGGTCGTCAGCCGATTTGGCCCCGATGGATGTTCCCTGAAGCTCGCGGGCGATCTCCGGCTTCGCCTGGTCGATGATTCGGTTGAGCTCGGCGGCCTTGCGTCGGATCCTTACGCAGCGCGACTTCGCGGACGACGTTCTCGATGTCGGTGTCCTGAAGGTGAACCTTGACCGTGAATCGGTCGCGCAGCCGGGCGAGCATGGGCTCTGCGGTCAGCGCCGATTGACCCGTTCCGACAACCAAGACCGACGACCCGAACTTGCTCGACACCGCCTCCTCGATCTGCTGGACATGAAGCGCACGTTCCTGGTCGTTGCCGATGTACTGCTGCAGCTCGTCGAGAACGATCAGCGTCAACGGCAGCTTCCCCGGCGTTCCCGACTGCAGCTTCAGCACGTCAGCGAGAGCGATCAGGACATCCTCGTCGGAGACGTCCTCGTTGCGCTGAGGGAACTCCGCTTGTAGGAGACCGGACACCTCCGCCTCGCTGGCGGCGAAATCGGGATAAGCCTTGAGGAGCGCCTTTCGGACGTACGGGGAGACGTAAAGGTGATGAAGCTGATCGACGTCGCGCCCCTGCTCTTCGAGCGAGGCGACGAACCCGTCCCAAACGCCCTCCTCCTTCAGCCAGAGCACGAACCGCGCCTGGTGGTATGCAGTCGGGAGACCGGCGCCATTGAAGACGATGCCGAGGAACGCCAAGTCGTGGAGCCTCCCTTGTGCCAGAGCCCAGGGTGCCGGCGGTCGCCCAGAGACCGCCGCTGCCGAGTTCCTCGGTGCTCAACTCGCGGAGGTAGCTGGCGATCTCCTCGGGGAGCTTGACGATTCCGCGCGCCGTCGACCCGTCTGGGAAGAGCGTGTCTAACCAGAGGTGTTCGAGCACCTTGACTAGATGCGACTTGCCGTTCCCTAAAAGCCGCTCGTCCAGACCGCCGGCTGCGTCGGCTGACTGAGATGGCCAAGAAAGCTGGACAGCATCCCGGTCGAGACCCCGTTCGTACGCGCCCGAACACACGAAGCTCTCAAGCTCGTAGCGCAGCGTCGCCCACTCCTGATCCGTCGTCGGCCGCACCACCTTGGCGACGCCCTCGTTCGGCAGGATTCCGCTTGCGCGGGTCGTCGAGGAATACCTCGTAGTTCTTCATTCGTCGTCATCTCCAGCTTCGATCGGAAGGGCCAGGTAGTTCCAGCCATCGCGGGCGTCGAAAAGGCGGTAGTTGTTGCCCTCGCGGTGGCCGGGGAAGAAGACGACCAGCCGACCGGACACCCTCTCCTGAACCTCCTTGATGAGCTGCGAGGCGCTCCCCACGCCGAACAACGAGCCGACGCCAACGAGAGCGACGACGGTGCTGTCGTCGGCGGCGCCGAGTCGCTCCTCTACTTGGTGACGGACGTGCTGAGCGAACTCCTGCTGCGCCGACGGCAGCAGCGCGGGTTCCTTGAAGTACGCCTCGGCGAACTCGTGCCCGCCGAGCCAGCCGGCGTACGAGTCTGTGACGTCGATCTCGAGCCAGCTGTGGCCAGCATCCTTGGTGGCCAGCTCGAACAGCGTGAGGCGAGCCCGGACGCGGCGCTCGTCGCGAGGGGGATAGATCACGATCCAGACCCGTTCCGCCGGCGAAACCACGCCCGTCCACGGAAGCCGCGCCCGACGCGAATAGCGGTCAACTAGCTGGTCAACGGTCGATCTCACACGCCGCGCTCCTAGTAACCAGGAGATCGGGATCAAGCAGCCGGCGGAAGGTGATCTCCAACACAGTCCCCACCTCGCGGTACTCGATCAGCCCTCTTTGCGACGCCTCATATGCCAGGTCCCGCAGGGCATAGGGCGACCGGTCGCAGGCGCGCGCGTAGCTCGTCTCGAAGAGCGCGAGTCCGGCCACGCCATCGAGATGGCCGAGCAGCGCGGCAAACGCCGCCGTCACTGGCGTGCACTCCGCCCTCGCCCTTGTCTTATTGACGCGTCCGCGGAGATGACCCGACTGTGTCCACGTCGACGCCGTGTAGCGGCCGATCTTGTCGATGAAGTCCTGGGAGAACTCAGGGCCGTCGCCGAGAGCGTCGCTGAGGTCGGCCGCTGAGACCGGGGCCCCCTCCGCCTTGGCGAGTACGACGGGCGCCGTCACCCTCAAGAGTGAGTCGCGCCGCAAGACCGTCAGGAGCGCCAGGAGACGGTGGCTCGACCCGCTGTCGTCCCACAACCACCGGAGCGCGCGAAAGGCCGGTTCCTCCGGCTCGAGAGCATAGAGCTCGCGAAGAGCGCGGAACACGCGCTGCCGACTAGCAGCGGTTGCCTTGCCGAGGACGTTCTCGTCGACGATCGCCTCGCGGTAATCCGCTAGCGACGCTTGAGCAGGCGTTTCCGCAAACAAGTGCTCGACCTCAGTGAGCATCATCGTCCGGCTCGTATGCGGCCCGTGTCCGGCTTTCATTGTCTCCGTGCGCACCAACACAGGGTCATCCTAGGCAGGTAGGCGCGGGACACCTCCTTTTTGCCTCGAAGGTGGAGGGTCTCGGCAGCCGAACGCGCACCCCCCGTGTTTTCCGCTGACTTCTACCGAGCGGACCTACTAGCCGTCACCCGCGTCGCCAGATGACGAGGCCAGGGGTCCCTCATCTGAGAGGTTGGATGCCGAGATTAGTGGTGTGACCACCTCGAGGCCTGCGCCGGAGCCCGCGCATGTTCGTGTAGAACCACGCTCGCGCCTCCTCGTGCCGCTCCGCCTGGGTGAGCAGCTTGCCCTCCCACGGCTCGCGTCGAGCGAGCTTGCATCCGAAGTTGCCCTCGAGGAAGTCGAGCTCGCCGGCCTCGGGCTCGATCACCGCACGGTGACGCTGGAGCTCGCCGAGCAGCACGAGGTTACGGTCGCGATCGCCGGTGTCGATGTCGAGCGTGACGCGGAGCTCGCCGGCGCCGATCTCTCCGGCGATGTAGGTGCGTGGGATTGGTGAGTTCATCGTCATCCAGATCGACTTCGGCTTGGTCCGTCCCGGAGCAAGCCACGATCCTCCTCCAGCAGGCGCTCACGGAGCGGCTCCCAGAACGATCTGTAAGCCGCCGTCTCCTCGGCCTCGGGCGGCATCGCGACGCGGCGGACCGTCTTCTGCCAGTCGTTCGGCTGCACGACAACGTCGAGCATCGGCGCGGGCAGCGAGTCGCCAATCCGCACGGCCTTCACGACGAGCCCGAAGAACCGGATCCCCTCGCCGGTGTGCTCGTTCAGCCAGTCGAGTGCAACCCGGTGCTCGTCGCGGAAGCCCTTCGTCACCCAGACGATCGTGCCGGCGTCCGTGCCCGCCGTGTAAGTCAGGAGCTGACCGAGATGCCCGTGGTCGCTCGACTCGATCTGGTTCTCGACGATCAGCGGAACGCCGTGCGTGAGGTCCGTGCCGATCAGGTCGAGAGAGAACGCGCCGACCGGGTGTTCGGCCCGCTCCAGCTCGAGGTCGAGACCGCCGAGCGCGTCCCGTAACACGTCGACGTTCTTCAGCAGCCACGGCGTGAAGTCCGCCGACTCGTTCCTCCATACGGCTCTGATGTCGAGCCACTCGACCCGGCCGATCTCCGCGTCCACAGCCCCACCTTAGGCGCTCCGGCGCGGAAGAGAGCCCGCTGCGAGGCCGGAGGACGCTCGCTCACCGAGCCGCTGTCCGCGCCATGAGCGCATCGCCGCCTCGCGCTCCTCCCTGAGAGCTCGCCACTTCGCGCTGCCGCGTGACGACGGCGGGGTGAGCCGCCGCGGCAAGGGAACATTGAGGGAACACCAGCGCGGGCACTCGGGGCCACACGCGGTTGCTCGCCTTCGCCCGATTTCATCGATCTGCGGGGTCTTGCTGCCCGCGGCTGCCCGCCTTGCCCTCGGTTCCCTTCTCGTTGCTCAATGGTAAGGAGGGTGTCGACCGTCCGACCCTGCCACCCGGCCGCACCAGTCAGCGCTAGCCATGCCTTCATCGCCCGCAGGCGTCCGGGCCGCTACGCCGCGAGGGCGGGCGCTTCGACCGCGACGCGGGCGACGGCCTCGATCGAGTTGCCGTCGAAGTCGGCGATCCGCGCGGCGTAGTAGCCGTCGTTGTGCTCCGGCTGGACGCCCGGCTCCGCGAGGCTGCGGCCGCCCGCGGCGAGCGACGCCGCGTGGAACGCGGCCACCGAGCCGGCGTCGGGCACCGCGAGGGAGACCTCGAGCGCGCCGGCGAAGGTCGACTCGACGACCCAGAACGAGCTCGGGCGGTCCGGGACGCCGAAGTAGGCGCGCTTGCGGTCGTGCCAGTCGAGCAGGATCTCGAAGCCGAGCGGCCGGAGGGCCTCGGCGTAGAAGCGCTTGGCGGTCTCGTAGTCGCGGACCGGAACGGTGAGGTGGTCGATCTGCATGCTGGGAGAATAGACCGATCGTGCTTTTCTGTCAAGTGCCGTCCGCTTGAGCCTGTCCACAGGCTGATCTATACTGGAACGACCGTGCTGAAGACCAAGGGAGAGCGCACCCGCGAGGCGATCCTCGACACCGCCGCGAGCCTCGCGACCCAGGAGGGCCTCGAGCCGCTCTCGATCGGGCGGCTCGCCGAGGCGATGGAGATGAGCAAGAGCGGCCTCTTCGCCCACTTCGGGTCGAAGGAGGAGCTCCAGCTCGCGACCGTCGACCACGCGGCGGCGCTGTTCCGGCGCGAGGTGATCGACCCCGCGCGCGAGGCGCCGCAGGGGGTCGCGCGCGTGTGGGCGCTCTGCGAGCGGATGGTCGACTACGCGGAGCGGCAGGTCTTTCCCGGCGGGTGCTTCTTCGCCTCGGCCTCGGCCGAGTTCAACAACCGGCCGGGGCAGGTTCGCGACCGGGTCGGCGAGATGATCCGGAGCTGGCTCTCCTACCTCGAGCACGCGGTCGAGCAGGCGCAGGAGGCCGGCGAGATCGACGACTCGATCAGCGCGCGCGACCTCGCGTTCCAGCTGGACGCGTTCGCGCAGGCCTCGAACGCGCAGTTCCAGCTCTTCCGCGACCCCGTCGTGTTCGACGAGGCGCGGCGCGCGATCCGGGAGCGGATCGAGAGCCTCCGCCCCGCGCGGGTCTAGCGGCACAACGAAGGCTGGCCCCGCAAGTCGAATCCTGTTTGCCTAGGCTCCTACGTCTCGCGCGCCGAGGCGCGTCGGGAGAATGCGGGCTTTCGGCCGGGGTTCTGGCCGCGGGGCCAGTTAGGGGACCCTACTCCTTCTGAAGCGCGGGAACGGTTGAGCCGACTCGCCTAGCCGCACGCACGCGACGACGGTTCTGACGCCCGAGCCGCGTCGCCGCCTCGGCGAGCGGACACGGTCCATACTTCAACGCGGAAGCGAGGTCCAAGTGGCGACGAGCCCGCACGAGACGAAGGCGGCTCTCCTGGAGGCGGTCGCAGCGCGCGCCCGCGACACCGCCGAGGACGCCGAGGCGGCCGACGTGGAGCGGTTTGTCCGCTCCTACTACGCGAACGTCGCGCCGGAGGACCTGATCGACCGGAGCGAGCTCGACCTCGCCGGGGCGGCGCTCGCGCACTGGGGTCTCGCACGCGTCCGCCGGCCCGGCGAGCTAAAGGCCCATGTCTACACGCCGAGCCTCGAGGAGCACGGCTGGGAGTCCCCGCACACGGTCGTCGAGACGATCGTCGAGGACATGCCGTTCCTCGTCGACTCCGTCTCGATGGAGGTGAGCCGGCACGGGCGGGCGATCCACCTCGTCGTCCGCCCGATCATGCGAATGCGCCGGGACGACGGCGGCCGGCTGCTCGAGGTCGGAGGCGACGACGGACAGAACGAGTCGCTGATCCACGTCGAGCTCGACAGGCTCCCCGATGCGGCGGCGATCGAAGAGCTCCGCGCCGACCTGCAGCGGGTTCTCGGCGACGTGCGCGCTGCCGTCGAGGACTGGCGGCCGACACGGCAGCGGACGCAGGACATCCTCGCCGAGCTCGCGGCCGACCCGCCCCCCGTCGACCCGGAGGAGCTCGCCGAGGCGCGCGCGTTCCTCGAGTGGCTCGAGGACGACCACTTCACGTTCCTCGGCTACCGGGAGTACGACATGCTGAGCGAAGAGGGCGAGGACGTGCTCCGCGCCGTCTCCGGCAGCGGCCTCGGGATCCTCCGCGAGAAGGGCGCGGAGCCGGTCTCCGCGAGCTTCGCCGTGCTGCCGCCGGAGGTGCGCAGGCGCGCGCGTGAGAAGCACCTGCTCAACCTGACCAAGGCGAACTCGCGCGCGACGGTGCACCGGCCCGTCTACCTCGACTACGTCGGCGTCAAGCGCTTCGACGACGTGGGAGAGGTCGCGGGCGAGCGGCGCTTCCTCGGTCTCTACACGCACACGGCCTACCGCGTCACGCCGTGGGAGATCCCCGTGCTGCGGCAGAAGGCGGACCGCGTGCTCGAGCGCTCGGGCCTGCTGCCCGGGAGCCACGACCACAAGGCGCTCGTCGAGATCCTCGAGACGTACCCGCGCGACGCGCTCTTCCAGATCTCGGAGGACGAGCTGCTCGAGATCGCGATGGGCATCCTCCACCTGGGCGAGCGCCGGCGCGTCCGGCTCTTCGTCCGACGCGACGTGTTCGGGCGCTTCTTCTCCTGCCTTGTCTTCCTGCCGCGCGACCGCTTCAACACCGAGAACCGGCGCAGGTCGAGGAGATACTCAGGAGGCGTTCGGCGGGGTCAGCGTCGACTACGAGACGCACGTCTCGGCGTCGGTCCTCACGCGGCTGCACTTCGTCATCTACACCGAGCCGGGGCACGACCCGAGTACGACGCAGCAGAGATCGAGGCGCGGCTCGCCGCGGCGACGCGCGAGTGGACGGACGACTTCCGCGACGCGCTCGTGCACCAGCTCGGCGAGGAGCGCGGCGGGGCCGCTGTTCGAGCAGTACGGCGAGGCCTTCCCCGGCGCGTACCGCGACGACTTCCCCGCGCGCCAGGCCGTGCTCGACGTGACCGGATGGAGCAGCTCGAGCCCGGCGGCGACCTCGCGATGAGCCTCTACCTGCCGCACGCGTCTGCGCACGACCACCTCGCGTTCAAGCTGCTCCGCGCCGGGCAGCCGATCGTGCTCTCGGACGTGATGCCGCTGCTCGAGAAGATGGGCGTCAAAGTCACGGACGAGCGGCCGTACGAGGTGCGGCCGCGCGAGGGCCCGCCGGTCTGGATCTACGACTTCGGCCTCCAGCACGAGGAGGGCGCCGAGTTCCAGGCCGACGACGTCCGCGAGACGTTCCAGGACGCCTTCGCGCGCGTCTGGCGCGGCGACGCCGAGAGCGACGGCTTCAACCGCCTCGTGCTCGGCGCCGCGGCTGACCGCGCGTGAGATCACTGTGCTGCGCGCGATCGCCAAGTACCTGCGCCAGGCGGGGAGCACGTTCAGCCAGAGCTACATGGAGGACGCGCTCGCGGCGCACCCCGCGATCGCGCGCCGACTGGTCGAGCTGTTCCGCCGCCGGCTCGACCCCACCCGCTTCGAGGACACCGACGCGAAGGCGCGCGCCCTGGAGAAGGAGATCGAGGCCGCGATCGACGAGGTCGCGAGCCTCGACGAGGACCGGATCCTGCGCGGCTTCCTGCGCGTCGTCCGCGCCGTCCTGCGCACGAACTACTTCCAGACCGACGCGGAAGGGCAGGCGAAGCCGTACCTGTCGCTGAAGCTCGACCCAGAGCTGATCCCCGACCTGCCTGAGCCGCGCCCGCTGGTCGAGGTCTTCGTCTACTCGCCGCGGGTCGAGGCGGTGCACCTCCGCGCCGGCAAGGTCGCCCGCGGCGGGATCCGCTGGTCGGACCGGCGCGAGGACTTCCGCACCGAGGTGCTCGGGCTGATGAAGGCGCAGACGGTGAAGAACGCAGTCATCGTCCCCACCGGCGCCAAGGGCGGCTTCGTCGTCAAGCGCCCGCCGCCGGGTGCGACCCGCGAGGAGCTGCAGGCCGAGGTGGTCGAGTGCTACCGGACGTTCATGCGCGGCCTGCTCGACGTCACCGACACGATCGCCGCGGGCGAGGTCGTGCCGCCGCCCGAGGTCCTCCGCCTCGACGAGGACGACCCGTACTTCGTCGTCGCCGCCGACAAGGGCACGGCGACGTTCTCCGACATCGCGAACGAGATCTCGCAGGAGTACGGCTTCTGGCTCGGCGACGCGTTCGCCTCGGGCGGCTCGGCCGGCTACGACCACAAGGCGATGGGGATCACCGCGCGCGGCGCGTGGGAGTCGGTCAAGCGGCACTTCCGCGAGCTCGGCCTCGACCTCGACGGGGCCGACTTCACGGCCGTCGGGATCGGCGACATGTCCGGCGACGTGTTCGGGAACGGGATGCTGCTCTCGCGGCGGCTCAAGCTGCTGGGCGCGTTCGACCACCGGCATGTCTTCCTCGATCCGGACCCCGACCCCGAGGCAAGCCTTCGCGGAGCGGAAGCGGCTCTTCGAGCTGCCCGGTTCGTCCTGGGCCGACTACGACGCCGAAGCTGATCTCCAAGGGCGGCGGCGTCTTCCCGCGCAGCGCGAAGTCGATCGAGCTCTCGCCCGAGGTCCGCGAAGCGCTCGGCGTCGAGGCCCAGTCGCTGACGCCGACGGAGCTCATCCAGGCGCTGCTGCGCGCGCCCGTCGACCTGCTCTGGAACGGCGGCATCGGGACGTACGTGAAGGCGCGCGACGAGCGGCACGCGGACGTCGGCGACAAGGCGAACGACGCCGTGCGCGTCGACGCCGAGGAGCTCCGAGCCCGAGTCGTCGGCGAGGGCGGCAACCTCGGCTTCACGCAGCGCGCCCGCGTCGCGTACGCGCTCGGCGGCGGCCGGATCTACATGGACGCGATCGACAACTCGGCCGGCGTCGACTGCTCCGACCACGAGGTGAACATCAAGATTCTGCTCGACACGATCGTCGCCGACGGCGACCTGACCGAGAAGCAGCGCAACGAGCTGCTCTTGGAGATGACCGACGAGGTCGCCGAGCTGGTGCTGCGCGACAACTACGAGCAGGCGCGCGCGATCACGACGTCGGCCGCGCAGGCGGCGTCGATGCTCGAGGTGCACGAGCGCTACATCGGCGCGCTCCAGCAGTCCGGCGCGCTGAACCGCGAGCTCGAGGCGCTGCCGAGCGATGAGACGCTCGCCGACCGGAAGGCCGCGGGCGGCGGACTCGTCGCGCCGGAGCTCGCGATGCTGCTCTCGTACACGAAGAACGTGCTCGCGGACGAGCTGCTCGCCTCCGACCTGCCGGAGGACCCGAACCTCGCAGCCGTGCTCGCGAGGTACTTCCCGACGCGCCTGCGGGAGCGCTTCCCGGAGCAGCTGCACGGCCATGCACTCCGGCGCGAGATCGTCGTCACGCAGGCCGTCAACGACCTCGTCAACCACGCCGGCTCGACGTTCGCGTTCCGGCTGATGGACGAGACCGGCGCGGGCGCAGCGGACGTCGTCCGCGCGTACAGCGCCGCGTGCGAGCTCTTCGGCCTGCGCAACCTCTGGGCCGAGATCGAGGCGCTCGACGGGAACGTTCCGGCCGCGGCTCAAGTGGCGATGCTGCTGAAGGCGCGCATCCTGCTCGAGCGAAGCACGCGCTGGCTCCTGCGCAACCGCCGGCGCCCGCTTGACATCGCCGAGACGGTCGCGCGCTACGCCGAGAGCACGTCGGCTTGCGCCGAGCGCCTGGTGTCGTTGCTCGATCCTGCCGAGCTCGCGGTGGCACAGGGCCACGCGGAGCAGCTGACCGCGGCCGGCGTGCCGCAGCCGCTCGCGGAGCGGGTCGCCTTCGTCGAGGCGCTCGTGCCGACGCTGGACGTCGCAGAGATCGCCGCGTCGTCCGGGCTCGAGGTGACCTCCGTCGCCGAGGTGTACTTCGCACTCGGCGCGCGCCTCGAGCTGCACTGGCTGCGCGACCGGATCGTCGCGCTCCCGCGCGACACCCGCTGGGAGGCGATGGCCCGCGCCGCGCTCCGCGACGACGTCTACGCCGAACAGGCGGAGCTGACGGCCGAGGTGATCCGCGCGGGCTCTGACGGCGTCGGCGCGCGCGAGCAGATCGACGCGTGGGCATCGCGCAACGAGGACGCGGTCGAGCGCTGCCTGCACGTCCTCGCCGACATCAAGGCGGGCGGTGCCGACGACCTCGCCAGGCTGTCGGTCGCCGTTCGCGAGATCCGGAACCTGACGCAGTCGAGCAGCGCTGCCGCGTCGCTGGCTGGTGAAAAGAAGGAGGTAGTCCATGGGTAGCAATGACCTGACGCGCGTGCTCGAGGCGGAGGGGGTCGAGTACGAGCTCCTCCCGCACGGTCACACGGAGTCCGCACTCGCCGAGGCGGAGGCGCTCGGCGTCGACCCGACCGACGTCGCGAAGACGCTCGTCGTCGAGACGCCCGACGGCTACGCGCGCGCCGTGCTTCCCGCCTCCGAGCGCCTCGACCTGCGGAAGCTCGGCGACTTCCTCGGCGCTGGCAAGAAGAAAGTGCACCTCGCGAGCGAGGAGGCGCTCGCCCGCGACTACCCGGAGTTCGACCTCGGCGCGGTGCCGCCGCTCGGCGGCCGGCGCGACCCGGTCGTGGTCGACCGGCGGATCGCGGAGCGCGAGTCGGTCGTGCTCGAGGCGGGCTCGCACGACGAGTCCATTCGGGTTGCGCGCGACGACCTCGTCCGCGCGACCGGCGCGAAGGTGGCCGACATCTCCCAGGACTGAAAAGGAGGAGCCATGTGTCTTCCCGGTACCGTCGAAAAGGTTCGCGAAAGCTCCCGCCGCATTGATCGACGCACGGTGCTCATGGGCGGCGTCGGTGCGGCCATCGTCGCTGCCTTCCCGGCGAGCGCCGGCGCGGTACGGCCGGCGAAGGGACGGTTGCAGGACCTGACGCACACGTTCACCGAAGGATTCCCCGTCTTCACCGGCGACTCGCCGGCACGCGAGACGCTCTTCACGATTCCGACCGCGGGCTTCTACTCCCAGAAGTGGACGTTCGGCGAGCACTCGGGCACGCACATGGACGCGCCCGGGCACTTCACCCTCGGCGGTCGGCTGTCGCCGGAGATCACGCCGCAGGAGCTGATCGTCCCCGTCGTCGTGATCGACATCTCGGCACGGGCGCGCACCAATCCCGACGCGATGGTCACCGTCGACGACGTCCGCAGCTTCGAGCGCGGGCACGGACGCATCCCCGACGGCGCTCTCGTCTGCATGAACTCGGGCTGGGCGGCGAAGGTCGGCGACCCGCTCGCGTTCAAGGGCGGCGCCTCGTTCCCGAACTACCACTTCCCCGGCTTCGGCGTCGACGCCGCGATGTGGCTTGCGCGTGAGCGCGACGTCACCGGCATCGGCGTGGACACGCTGAGCCTCGACCCCGGCAACTCGTCGACCTTCCCGGTGCACGTGAACTTTCTCGCGACGGACCGGTACGGCCTCGAGAACCTGAACAACCTGGACGAGATCCCGCCGCGCGGCGCGCTCGCGTACGTCGGCCTGATCCCGTGGGAGGAGGGCTCTGGCGGACCCTGCCGCGTGATCGCGAACTGGTAGGGCCTAGGCCGAAGCGGTACTAGGATCACGCGCGGTGGGCATCGAGCGCTTCGATCGCGTCCCGCTCCTGTTCGGACCGTCACCAGTCCATCGACTCGAGCGGCTGAGCGAGCATCTCGGTGGCGCGGTCGACATCTGGGCGAAGCGGGAGGACTGCAACTCGGGCCTGGCGTACGGCGGCAACAAGGTGCGCAAGCTCGAGTACCTCGCTGCGGAAGCGCTTGCGCAGGGGTGCGACACGCTCGTCTCGATCGGCGGCGTGCAGTCGAACCACACCCGGCAGGTCGCGGCCGTCGCGGCACGACTTGGCCTTCGTTGCGTCCTCGTGCAGGAGCGCTGGGTGGATTGGCCGGACGTCGTCTACGACAGGGTCGGCAACATCCTCCTCTCGCGGATCATGGGTGCGGACGTGCGGCTCGACCCGTCCGGCTTCGACATCGGGATTCGGAGGAGCTGGGAGGACGCACTCGCGTCGGTCGAGGAGAGCGGCGGCAAGCCCTATGCGATTCCCGCCGGCGCCTCCGACCACCCACTCGGCGGGCTCGGCTTCGCGCGCTGGGCCGACGAGGTGGCTGCGCAGGAGCGCGAGCTCAGCGTCTTTTTCAACACCGTCGTCGTCTGCTCCGTGACCGGATCGACGCAGGCCGGGATGATCGCGGGGTTCGCAGCGCAGGAGACCGAGCGTGCCGTGCTCGGGATCGACGGTTCCGCGACCGTCGCACAGACGTGGGCTCAGATCGCACGCATCGCAAGGGCCACGGCCGAGGCGATCGAGCTCGGACGCGAGCTCGACGACTCGGAGATCGTCCTCCTCGATGAGTGGCACGCAGGCACGTACGGCATCCCGGACCAGAAGACGATCGATGCCATTCGCCTGTGCGCACGCCTGGAAGGGGTGCTCACCGATCCCGTGTACGAGGGCAAGTCGATGGCTGCGCTGATCGACCTCGTTCGGTCGGGGCGGATCGTGCCAGGGTCGCGAGTGCTCTACGCACATCTGGGCGGTCAGCCTGCGCTGAACGCCTACGCCGGAGTGTTCTGAGTAGTCGGAGAGCCGTCGCGCTGCCGAATCTCGCACAGAGCGGGAATCCCGCCGCCTGGCCCGTTAGCCCGAACCGCGCGCGGGTACCTCCAACATGATCACGACAGAAGGGGGTCGAACATGGCGCTGATCAACGATCCGCGCAAGCTGTTCGCGTACAAGCTCGGCACCGCGCTCTCGGGTGAGAAGAAGATCCTCACGATGCTGAAGAAGCAGGAGAAGCGGGCGCAGCAGGAAGAGTTGAAGCGGCAGTTTCGGCATCACCGCGAGGAGACCGAGGGCCAGATCAGGAACATCGAGCAGGCCTTCGACGTCCTCGGCGAGAAGGCGACCGGCCGCACGAACCCCGTGGTCATGGGGCTCGCGGAGCAGGCCGACGTCCTCTACGACAAGACCGACGACGAGATCCTCGACACGGTCCTCCTCGGTGGCGCGGCCGAGACCGAGCACGTCGAGATCGCGCTCTACGAGGATCTGATCACCCAGGCACGTGCGATGGGTGAGCAGCAGGTCGTGTCGCTGCTCCAGCAGAACCTCGAGCAGGAACAGCACACGCTCGAGGAGGTCAAGCGGGCCTCGGAGCAGCTCGCGCAGCGCTCCGGGCGGCAGATGAGCGCCGTCGGCAGCGGGCCGCAGCCAAGCGGCTTCGGCGACACCGGTCGCGAATAACGACGGAAGGACGGGTCGGAGGCGGCGCTGCAAGCCGCCTCCGAACGTTCTCTGGCGATCCGTACGTCAGAAAAGATATACTGGGTCGGTGGCCACGCCCGGACAGCTCCTTCGTGACGCCCGCCGCCGGCACGGTCTGACCCAGCAGCAGCTCGCGATGCGGGCGCGCACGAGCCAGGCGGCGATCTCCCGGATCGAGCGCGGCCTCGTCTCGCCGTCGGTGTCGATGCTCGCGCAGCTGCTCGACCTGATGGGCGAGGAGCTCGTGCTCGAGGCACACGCGATCGACTACGGCCACGACCGAACGCTGCTTCGGGAGAACCTCGCCCGCAGCGTGTCGGACCGGATCGACCACGCTACGGCGTTCGCCAACTTCGTCCTCCGCAACCGCGGTGCCGCCCGAGCCTCCTGACTTCCGTCCGAAGGCGATCCTCCGCGCGCTCATCGAGCACGAGGTCGACTTCGTCCTCATCGGCGGTCTTGCCGGAATGGCTCACGGCTCCTCGTTTCCCAGCTTCGACGTCGACATCGCCTACGGTCGCGATCGACCGAATCTGGAACGTCTCGCGTCGGCGCTTCGAGAGCTCGGCGCAACACTCCGCGGCGCACCGCCGGACGTTCCGTTTCAGCTCGACGCGAAGACGCTCGAGGCCGGCGCGCACTTCACGTTCTCAACTCCATTCGGTGCCTTGGACATCCTCGACCGGCCGGACGGTGCCCCGCCCTACGAGCAGCTGAAGGCGGCGGCGACTCTTGCGGAGATCGAAGGCGAGCGAGTGCGAGTCGCATCGCTCGACCATCTGATCGCGATGAAGGAGACGGCTGGACGGCCGAAGGACAAGCTGATGGCGACCGAGTACCGAACGCTCTCCGACGAGCTGCGCGGCGCGTAGGAGCGCTTGGCGAACGCGTTTCGCCGCCGCCATTTGTCCCGGTAGAGTCGCCGGCGACGGTGGACGATGCGATCTTTCTCCTCGGGCTCGTCGGTGTTCCGCTATTCGTAGGGGCCGTCCTTGGCTATCTGCAAAAGCCGTGGTGGTGGGCGGCGGCTGCAGCCGTCGTCATCTTCGTCTTGTTCGTAATCATCCCGGCACCCGAAGAGGGAGAAAGTCGTGTCGCAAGCGGCGACATCGTTTTCTTGCTCGTCGCCTCCCTCATCGTGGCTGCCCTCGCCTGGGTCGGTGCTTTGCTGGGACGGCGGCTCGCGCGGCGACGCGTCGCCGCCCACTAGCCGTCGTCGCTTCGCCAAAGCGTCCTACAACTAACTAGGCCGATCGCAGGATCCCGTAGCCCTCGCGAAGAAACGGCGTGCGGTCGATCAGCGTCCGCACGTCGTCGCTCGGGTAGGCGCCCTCCTCGGTCACGATCTCGTCGATGTGCTCCGGCGGGGTGATGTCGAAGTGCTCGTCGTCGATTCGCTCCGGTGCGTCGATCGGCGCGAGCTTGATCACCTCGCACGCGACGACGGTTCGAACGCCCAGCCGCGTCGCCGCCTCGGCGAGTGGTCGCGTGCCGACCTTGTTGCAGACGGCGCCGTCGCGGTAGACCGTGTCGGCGCCGATCAGGAAGAGCGACGCGCGCGCGAGCGCCTGCTCGGCGTCCGCGTCGTCGACGAGCTCGACGTCGAGCTTTGAGGCGCGCAGATCCTCGGAGAAGGCACGGCCCTCCTCGAACGGCGCGGAGACCGTGCAGAAGACGAGCTCGGACGGCGTGTGCAGGATCGCCTCGCGCACGGTTGCGGAAGCGGAGTGGGTGAGGACGAACGCGTCGGTCAGCGACGGCGCGAGCTGGATCGCGATCGCCGCCGCTGCGCGGTCACGGCTGTCGATCAGCCCGCGCACCTCCTCGTCCACGAGGCGGCGCAGCTCCTCCGGCGCGAGGTGGGCGCCGTGGTGCGCAGCCGCGAGCACGCGCCCGACCGCACCGGCGATCGCGCCCATCGCCCGCCGAGTCGCCGCCAGCTCCCGGCCCGCGGCATCGAGACGTTCCACCAACTCCTGTGAGGATTCGGCGGGTTCGGCCGCGAGTTCCGCGAGCGCCTCGACCGCCCGGCGCGCCATCCAGCTGCCGCCATGGGAGTGGTCGCTCCGCAGTTCCTCGACCCGTTCCGCGAGGACGCTACCCATCCGTCACGACCCTAGCGGGTGGGCGTAACATCGAGGTCGGTTCGGAAAAACACACGCCGGAAGGAGGCTCAGATGGCGGTGAAGCCGATACCGAAGGGGTACCACACGATCACCCCGTATCTCGCAGTCGACGACGCGACGGGCGCGATCGAGTTCTACAAGCGGGCGTTCGGCGCGAAGGAACGCGTCCTCATGCCGATGCCCGGCGGCAAGGTCGGCCACGCCGAGCTCGAGATCGGAGACTCGCTGATCATGCTTTCCGATCCGTTCGAGCAGGCGCAGACCAAGACGCCGAAGACGATCGGCGGGACGACCGTCGGGATCTTCATCTACTCGGAGGACGTCGACGAGACGTACAAGCAGGCGCTCGACGCCGGCGCGACGTCGAAGTCGGAGCCCGAGGACATGTTCTGGGGCGACCGGTTCGCCAGCGTGACCGATCCGTACGGGCACAACTGGCAGATCGCCACGCACGTCGAGGACGTCGCGCCGGAGGAGATCGACCGGCGCTCGAAAGAGATGTTCGCGACCACGACCGCGTGAGTCGAGGGGGCCGCAAGGCCCCCTCCTCTCTCTTTACGTTCGCAGTGCCCGGGACCCGGTGGACTCGGCGACATAGAGCCGCCAGAGATCCGGGACCCCTTTGAGCTCCCGCTCTCCTCGATCCGTGAACGAGAAGCCGCTTCCCGCGACGAGGTCCTTGACGGTCTGCGAGACGACGACCTCGCGTGGGCCGGCGACGCCGAGGAGACGCGCGCCGATAGTGACCGCCAGGCCGCCGGGCTTCCTGTCGATGATCTCGCACTCGCCGATATGCACCCCGGCTCGCATCTCGAGGTCGAGGCCGGCGACACGCTCGGCAACCTCGTGCGCGCAGTGGATGGCGCGCGCAGGCCCCGTGAAGCTGGCGAAGAAGCCGTCGCCGGCCGTGTCGTGCTCGGTGCCGCCCCAATGGGAGAGCGCATCGCGCACCAGCGAGTGATGAGCGAGCAGCAGCTCTCTCCAGCGGCGGTCCCCGAGCTCCGCTTGCTTTCGGGTCGAGTCGACGAGGTCCGTGAAGAGCACCGTGGCCAGCACCGTCGAAACGGTTTGCTGGCGCTCGAGACCGGCCAACCCGCGAATGATCTCCATCACGGTCTCGCGCTGGAGCCCCGAGCGACCGGAGAGCACGTGCACCTTGGCGTTGGGCATGAGCGAGGCGACGTACTGGGCTTCCTCCACTTCGGTCGTGGCGTCACCTTCCCCGATGACGAGCGCCGTCGGCGCGTGCACGCTCGGGAGGATGTCCCGTACGTCGGTCTGCCACAAGATCTGCGTCAGCGCCTCGGCGACGTCGGGGCTCACGGTGTTCCGGGTGACGCGCGCGTAGCGCCGCATGAGCTCCTCATCCACCGTGAGCGTGTGCCGTTCGCCGTTCGGGATGCCGGCGCGCTGGGCGGCGCGGGACAGGGCTAGCTCGCGGGCGTAGTCCGTCGTGCCCCAGCTCGCCGCCTGCGCGAGAGCCGCCTCGAAAGCCTCCGGTCCTTGCCCCCACGGGTACTCGGGAGCCCAGGCGAGCCGCGCGCGCGGGTAGTTCCAGACGAGCCCGGACGTCCGGTCGGGATAGGTGGCCGCGAACAGCGCGTGCATCGCGCCGGTGGACGCTGCCGCCACGAGCACGGGCGCATCGGAACCGACCTCGTCGAGCACGCCGAGCAGGTCGGCGGCCCGGGTCTCGAGGTTCGGAGGAGGAACATTGCGCGTCGAGGTACCGCTTCCGCGCCGGTCGTGGACGATGAGGCGCGCGAACTCAGCGGTGTCGACGAGCCACTGACCCCAATCCGGCTCGTCCCAGATCAGGTCGACGTTGCCTGCGAAGGCGTGGAAGTCCACCGCGACGTCGACCGGACCCGACCCAACGACCTGGTACGCGATGTAGACGCCGTCCGCCGCCTTCGCGAATCGAGTCTCGTGAGTCACCTCAACTCGACGAGCGGTCCCAGGCCCGTCGGCTACGCCGCTGCGGTGACGCGCGGGGCGAACGTCAGCACTCGGAAGCAGCGCTCGAACACGCGCTCGATCGCCCTCGACGCGCGCGCGGCCGCTCTTGACCGCGTCCTTCGGCTCGAGCTGGCCCGCGCAGAGCAGGAAGAAGGTCTCCGGGTCGGTCTCGACCACCAGGTCGGCGTCCGCCGCGGCGCCGCACGACGGCTCGAGCACGCCGTCGACGATCCGCGCGGTGAAGACGTCCTCGCCGATCTTCAGCACGTACGTCTCCGTCAGGCCGCGCGCCTCGTCGGCGTTGAAGACCGCCGGCAGCGCGTTCAGGCCCCACTCCTCGTAGAGGTCGTCCTTGCTTCGTCGGCGGGCCGAGCGAGCGCGCGCCCCAGCGGGCCAGCGCGTAGAGCGCCTCCTCGAGGCCCGCGGCCGTACTCGGTCAGCTCGTAGACGGTCGAGGCCGCCGGCGGCGGGAGCTTGCGCTTCTCGACGATCCCGCCCTCCTCGAGGTCCTTGAGGCGGCTGGCCAGGATGTTCGTGCCGATCCCCGGCAGGCCCCCGGCCAGGTCTGTGTACCGCTTGGGGCCCCGGAGGAGCTCCCGGACGATCAGCAGCGACCACCGCTCCCCGACCAGCGAGAGGGCATGGGCCATCGGGCAGTACTGGTCGTAGTGCTTGGTCACCAGCCGGATACTAGCAGGAAACTTTCTTTCGGCAAGGGGAAGATTGCTTTTTGCAAGCGCGTCCTGTAGGTTGGCAAGTCGATTCTGCAGGTTGGCAATCGTCTAGTACCCGACACGTAGTCGAACGAAAGGATTCATCCATGATCGCAACGGCTCGACGGAAGTGGTTCGCACTCGCACTGCTCCTCGGCGTCCAGTTCATGGTCGTGCTCGACATCGCGATCGTGAACGTCGCCCTTCCGTCCATCCAGACCGACCTCGGGTTCTCGCAGGAGAACCTCCAGTGGGTCGTGAGCGCCTACGCGCTCTTCTTCGGCGGCTTCCTCCTGCTCGGCGGGCGGGTCTCCGACATCGTCGGCCGGCGCCGCGTGTTCATCGCCGGACTGATCGTCTTCACCGGCGCGTCGCTCCTCTCCGGGCTCGCCTGGAGCGAAGGCGCGCTGATCGGCGCGCGCGCGCTGCAGGGGCTCGGCGCGGCGATGATCACGCCCGCGGCGCTCTCGATCCTCAGCACGACGTTCGCCGAAGGCAAGGAGCGGAACGCCGCACTCGGCGCCTGGGGCGCGGTCGGCGCGTTCGGCGCCGTCGCCGGCGTGCTGCTCGGCGGCGTGCTGACCGACTGGCTCAGCTGGGAGTGGATCTTCTTCGTCAACATCCCCGTCGGCGTGCTGGGCCTCGTGCTCGCGCCGATCCTGCTCACCGAGAGCCGCGACGCGCGCGTCAAGAGCTTCGACGTGCCCGGCGCGGTGCTCGTCACGAGCGGGCTCGTCGTGCTCGTCTACGCGCTCACGCGCGGCAACCACTACGGCTGGAGCTCGGTCGAGACGATCGGACTCTTCACGACTCGCGCGGCGTGCTGCTCGGCGCGCTTCCTCGTCTGGGAGTCGCGGACGGCCGAGCCGCTGATGCCGTTCTCGATCTTCCGGCTGCGCACGCTCGTCGGTGCGAACGTCGCCGGGCTGATCCTCGGGACGGCGCTCTTCTCGATGTTCCTCATGCTCACGCTCTACATGCAGCAGGTGCTCGACTACTCGCCCATGCGGACCGGCGTCGGCTACCTCGCGGTGGCGGGCACGGCGATCGTCTGGTCGGGGGTCGCGGCGCAGCTCGTGAATCGCGTCGGCGTCAAGCCGGTGCTCGTCGCGGGGATGACGTTCATGTCCGCGGGGCTGCTGTACTTCACGCAGGTGTCGGTCGACGGCTCGTACCTCGGCGACCTCCTCCCCGGGTTCCTGCTGATCTCGATCGGGATGGGCTTCTCGTTCGTGCCGATCTCGATCGCGGCGCTCGCGGGAGTGCACCCGTCCGAGGCGGGCCTCGCGTCGGGGCTGATCAACACCTCGCAGCAGATCGGCGGCGCGCTCGGCATCGCCGTGCTCTCCGCGCGTCGCGAGCGTCGGCGACGAACGACGCGCTCGCGTCCGGCTCGACTGCTCCCGTCGCGCTGACCGACGGCTTCCAGGCGGCGTTCTACGGCGCCGCTGCGGTCGCGCTCGTCGGCGTGCTCGTCGCGCTCGTTCGTCGTGCGCGGCGAGGACCTCGTCGAGGAGCAGGCGGAAGCGGTTCCTGCGCTCGAGGCGGCCTAGGCTCTCGGTTCGACGGCGATCAGGGCGCGCCCTCCGCGTGCCCTGATCGTCGTGTTCCGTCAGGCGGGCGCTGGGCCGCCGCGCTGCCGCCGCGTGGCGAAGCCGGCCGCGGTGATCAGCAGGCCGAGTCCCGCCAGGCCGCCGGCGACCGCTGCGGTCGTCGCGTCGACGGCGGGCATGTCGATCGAGATGCCACCGTCGTCGGCCGAGGCGGCCGGAACGGGTGCGATTCCTCGTGCGACGAGGGTCGCCTCGTCGTGCGAGGCCGGAACCGCCGGCCTGACCCCGCGCTCGATGAGCGTCGCCTCGTCGTGCGAGGCCACGAGCGTCGGCTCGATCCCACGCGCCGCCAACGTCGCCTCATCATGCGAAGCGACCAGCGCCGGCTCGATCCCACGCGCCGCCAACGTCGCCTCGTCATGCGAAGCCACCAGCGCCGGCTCGATCCCACGCGCCGCCAACGTCGCCTCGTCATGCGAAGCCACCAGCGCCGGCTCGATCCCACGCGCCGCCAACGTCGCCTCATCATGCGAAGCCACGATCGGCGACTCGATCCCACGCGCCGCCAACGTCGCCTCATCATGCGAAGCCACGATCGGCGACTCGATCCCACGCGCCGCCAACGTCGCCTCGTCGTGGACGGCCAAGTACGACGGCGTGATCCCTCGTGCCGTCGAACCGGCCTCGTCGTGGATCGCAGCCGCGGCGCTCGACGCGCCGCCGACCGCCGCTGCCGCGGCGACCGACAGGACGAGCGCCTTGTCGCGGAAGCCGTGCATCTCCACGTCGGACTCGTCGAGAGCACTCTCGAGCTCGTCGCGCTTGAACGCGAGCGTGACCGTCGGTCCCGCCGTGGCCGCCAGTAGCCGCTCGAGCTCGTCGCGGCTCCAGGTGACGGCGACGTCTGCCTTGTCGTCGCTCTCTGGCCGAGTGAGCTCGAGGAACAGCTCCGCAGGCTCCTCCGATGTCAACGCCGCAGCAAACTCCGTGCGGGGGATCGTTGCCGTGATTCCGTCGGAGAAGTCACGGATGTCGACGAGCGTAGCCTGCCTGCTCGTCATCTCCATGCGGACTCCTTTCGTGGGGCGCCCGAGTGGGCACCACGCCAGTCAAGACGGGCGGCCGGCTCTCGTTCTTCCCGCCGCCACGACGATTGTCGCACCGCGTGTCCGCGGTTACAACGGGCCTAGAGGCCTGATGTGAAACTCGCGCACCTCTGGCTGGCGGCCCAGACACGGCGCATCTGAGCCCGATCGTCCGAAGCCCGTACTACCAGTACGAGCTCCGGCCGCTCGAACTCAGCTGCTTGGTCTGGCCCGTCCCCACAGGCACGTGAATTCCACATCACGCCTCTAGCCGTCCTCCTCCCGCCGGCGGGAGAGCGCGAGCTCGGCCAGCTCGTACTTGCTGATCTGCTCCGACTCCAGCACGACCACCCGGCACGGCGTCACCGCCCGCAGGGTCGCGGTGCGAGCCCCGCCCTCCACAGCCGCCCGCTCACCGAGGATCGCACCAGGGCCGACCTCGGCGACTGTCTCACCGTCGACCTCGACCTGGAAGACGCCGTCGAGCAGAACGAACACGTCGTCGCCCTCGGCCCCCTGCTCGACGAGCGTGTCCCCGGGCCCGAGCCTGCGCCGCGGCAGCTTGGCGTCGAGCTTCAGCACCGAGTCCGAGAGCTCCCGCTCGAGCTGCGTCTCGACCGCCGTCACGAAGGCCGGCGTGTCCTCGCCTCCCCACGGCGTGTTCTCGCCGTAGGACTCGCGGTACCACTTCTCGAAGTCGATCGTCCCCGACTTCTCGACGAGCTGCCCCTCGTGGTCGTACAACCAATGCCGGGGGAACGGGCTCGCGCCCACGAGCGAGCCCTGCGAGCGCCCGTCGGCGTAGAGGATCAGCTCGAGCGTCGTCCACGCCGAGGCCGACGCGACCTGGAAGTACGGCTTGCCCCTTACGCGGCGCGGCGCGGGGAGGCCCATCCTCCCGCCTGCGGTCTGCACGAACCGGACCCAGCCGTCGCCGACCTCCGGCTCGGGCTGGATGAGCGGAAAGGCCACGGCCGGAAACGCCATCCGCGCCGGCCCGAGTCGCATCCGGGTGACGCCGAGCAGGCCGCGACCCTCGCTTCCATGGTCGACGATCTGCCCTTTCTGGACCTCGATCCAGCCGCGGAGCTCGTTCGCCTCGCGGAACGCGTCCTTCTTTTGGAGTTTGTCGAGATCGCCGAGGACGTCCGGCGGCGGCTCGTCATAGTGCGCGACGCCGAGCTCGAACGGCAGCTTCGGCATGCCCTCGACCGCCTCCGACGGGATCCAGGTGACCGAGGTCACTGCCGACTCGATGCGCATCGCGCCTCCTTCGCTCGACCCCGACGAGCCTATACCGCCGTTCTCACGGTGCCTAGGCGGGCCGCTCGACGACCGCCCGGCGCGGGGCTTCCTGCGACGCGAGGAACGCCGCGCGACGTCGACGTCGAACGTCTGGACGAGGGCGACCGCGCATGCTCACGCACGCGGCGGTCCTACCCCGAGAGAAGCTCGTCGAACGCAGGCGAGCCGAGCTCGACCAAGGGCAGCCGCGCCACGGCGACGAAATCCTTGTCCGCGCTGACGAACGCCCGCGCGTTCGCGGCAAGCGCGGCAGCAGAGAGAACCGCGTCGAATGCACCGAGCTCAGGAGTGGCGCTCGAACAGCGCCAGGCCTCGCTCGAGCTGTTCGCGGCCGACCAAGAGCAAGGGTGAGAAGAGCTCCGCGAAGTCGCGTGCGTGCGACGCGACTTCGGCGCGCGGTCGGCGCCTCGCGTGGATGTGCGTGAACTCCTGGATGACCTCGACTGTCGTCGTCGCCTCTACCGTGCCGGCCGCCACCGCTTCGACAAGGCGGGCGCTCGGTGCCCTCAGCGCGTGCTCGCCTCCAAGGGCGTACGCGAGCACGGGCGTGTCGACGACGATCACCAGTCGCTCGCGCGCGCCTCGTCCAACTCTGCCTTCAACTCGTCCCAGTCGGGGAGCGGGATCGGTTCGGCGGCGAGAATCCGCTTCGCGGCGGCGCGCTTCTTCGCCAGGTCTGCGGGAAGGGCGACATCGATCGCCTCCCGGATGACCGCGGCCACTGAGGTCTTGCGCTCGCGGGCACGAGCCGCCACGCGCCGATACCGCTGCTCGTCAAGCAGGATCTGGAGTCGACGATCGTACATGTGCATACATTAGCATGTGTAGGATCTGAGGCTCCGCCCATCACGGGCGGGAGAATCCCCGTCGCCGAGGCGGCGTGTCCTCGAGCGCGGGCGCCGGGTGGCCGTTCTCGCGCCGGAGGCGCTCGATCAGCTCCGACGCGGCCGCGCCCGAGGGCGGGAACTCCTCCCCCAGTCGCTCGCAGAGCGCCGCGGCCAGGGCGTAGACCTGGCGGACGGTCGGCCTCCGATCCCCGAGCCGGGCGGGAGCGTCCACGCGCTCATGGAACCCGACGGCGGGCGAACGCCGTGTGCCAACTCTGCAACAAGAAAAGCGCCGAGGCGTCGCAGCGAGTGCTCTGCCGGCTGACGTCGCCCTTGCGGGTTTCGCCTACTGGCCAAGCTCGTCGCCGCGCCGGTCTCGGCGCTCGACGAGTATGACACCTCCCGTGACGAGCGCAAAACGACCGCACCGGCTCGAACGGCTGCCACAGCAGTACTTCACGGCGCTGCTCGCGCGCGTCTCCGCGGAGGCGGCGAAGGACGGCGAGCCGCTCGTCAACTTCGGCCGCGGGAACCCCGAAGTCGGGCCGCCGGCGCACGTGATCGAGGCGGCGCAGCGGGCGGCAGCGGACGAGCGCTCGCACGGCTACCCCGAGTTCCGCGGCATGCCGGAGCTGAAGGAGGCGGTCGCCGCGCGCTACCGCGACGTGTACGGCGTCGAGCTCGACCCCGCGCGCGAGGTCGCGGTCGTTCCCGGCACGAAGACGGCGCTCGTCGAGCTCAGTCTTGTCCTCGCAGAGCGCGGCGACACCATCCTCCTCCCCGACCCGGGCTACCCGGACTACTTCTCTGCGGTCGCGCTCGCCGACGCGACGCTCGGGTCGTTCTCGCCCACCGAGCCCGAGCTCGGCCAAGCCGCAAGTCATCTACCTGAACTACCCCTCGAACCCGTGCGCCGTCGTTGCCCCTGACGGCGTGTTCGCCGCGGCGGTCGAGCACGGTGCCTTCGTCGTCCACGACTTCGCCTACGGCGACCTCGTCTTCGACGGACGCGCACCGGCAGAGCTTCCTCGCCACTCCCGGCGCGAAGGACGTGGGCGTCGAGCTCTTCTCGATGTCGAAGTCGTACGGGATGGCCGGCTGGCGCCTCGGGTTCGTCGTCGGCAACGCCGAGATCGTCGAGCGAATCAACCTGCTCCAGGACCACAACCGGGCGGGCGTCTTCCGCGCCGTGCAGGAGGCTGGGATCGCGGCGCTGACCGGGCCGCAGGACTCCGTCGAGGAGCGCCGCGCCCGCTACGAGGCCCGCCGCGACCGCGTACTCGAGGCGCTGCCGCTCCGCGCGATCAGCGAGGGGACGTTCTACGTCTGGCTCGAGCTGCCGGAAGGGCTGACCGCCGAGCGGCTCCTCACCGAGCAGCGCCTTGCGCTCGCCCCGGGCGAAGGCTTCGGCCTGGCCGGGGAGGGCTGGGCGCGAATCTCGCTCGCGACCAGCGACGACGCCGTCGAGCTCGGCCTCGAACGGCTCTTGCGCGCCCTGGTTTGAAGCCATACCCTGCACCCGTGGTCCGGGTCGCCACTGCGGCTTTTGCGCTCGCTCTCCTGCTCGCCGCACCGGCGTCGTCGCGGTTGGAGAAGGCTCCGACGTACAACTACCGCGTGACCGGCGGCTCGATGACGATCGAGACCCGGGAGCCGACCGGGGAGAACACCGGGTTCGAGCGGCTCACCTGGTCGGTGGCGCCGCACGCGCGCGGCACGCGTCCCGTGCCCGGCTTTCCTACGGCGGACGGCTCGGGCGGGCTGAGGAACTTCCAGCTGCGGTTCCCCGTGAGGGGTACGTACACGTACGACTACGACGAAGAGGACGGCGGCACCTGCAAAGAGACGTTTGCCCTCACGCCGGCGAGCCGGGGCACGGTCGCGGCCCGCCAGGTCGGCTCGAGGGTCAGGATCACGTGGGGGCTCGACCCAAGGCGTCGTGCCGGCTACGTCGCGCACGAGTGCCGGCCCCCGACGAACAACGCGCTCCTCTACTTTCTTGCCAACCAGCCGTCCACGACCGTCAACGTCGCAACGAGCACCCTCGGAAAAACGACGTTCACGGTGAGCGCCCGAGGGGAGCAGACCGGCGAGGTACTCCTCACCTGGCGGCTCTCTCTGAGCGTGCGGCGGCTCGGCAGCCGGTAGTTGACGATCCAAGAGCTCTGGCGCGAGCGCTTCGAGATCGACGCGCCGCGCAAGATCATCTGCGTCGGCCTGAACTACCGCGACCACGCAGCCGAAGGCGGCCGTGACGCGCCGCTCGAGCCGCTGCTCTTCGCGAAGCTCCCGACCTCGCTGATCGGCCCGGATGAGCCGATCGTGCTGCCTCCCGAGGACGACCACGTCGACTCCGAGGCCGAGCTCGCGGTCGTGATCGGCCGGGCCGGGCGTCGGATCCCGCGGGAGGCCGCGCTCGAGCACGTCGCGGGCTACACGGTCGCGAACGACGTCAGCGCGCGAACGCTGCAGCGCGCGGACGGCCAGTGGCTCCGCGCCAAGAGCTTCGACACGTTCTGCCCCCTCCTCCCCGTGCTCGTCGGCCCAAGGGAGCTCGGCGATGCCTCCGGACTGCGCGTCACCCAGCGGCTGAACGGCGAGACGCTCCAGGACGCGAGCACGGACGACTTCCTCTTCGACGTCCCGACCGTGATCGCGCATGCATCCGCCGCGTTCACGCTCGAGCCGGGCGACCTGATCCTGACCGGGACGCCCTCGGGCGTCGGCTTCTACCGCGACCCGCCGGTCGCGATGAAGCCGGGAGACGTCGTCGAGGTCGAGGTCGAGCGGATCGGCGTGCTCGCGAACCCAGTCGTCTCGTAGGAGGGCTTGACGAAACGGGCGCTGTGCCGTTCCGTCAAGCCCTCCAAACGAAGAGCGCGCCCTTTCGGGCGCGCTCTTGGACCAAAGAATTCGCCAAGCCGGTTGCGCTTTCGTCCGTTCATCCGGCTGACTTTCCCCTTGCAGGTACAGCCACCCGGATCAACTTCGACCTAGTCACACCCCGTGCTTGGCGCTTGACCAACGTATCCCGTCAAGGCGGGTCCGACAAGAGCCCGGCGAACAAAACTTGTCGCAATTTGCGGCGGCGGTTATCGCAGCGCGTCGATCGAGGCGGTCGCGACGATCCCTTCGACGCGTTTCGCCAGGTCCGCGTCCAAGGTGACGAACGCGTCTGCCTGCAGCTGGGTGAGTGCGACGTACTCGGCGTCGTAGGTCGACGCCCAACCCAGCTGATCCGCCACCTCCCAGGCCCGACGCCGGAGCACGGCGTCGCCGAGGAGCCTGATCGACATCCGTCCGATGCGGGTGAGGTGGTCGCGCGCGACCTCGGCAGAGAGCTCGCCCCGCTGGACGGCCTCGTGCAGAGCCGACAGCGTCTGAGAGCGAAGGAGCGTCGGTGCGAGGAGCTCGTGCTTGCCTGAGACCTCGAGCTCCGTGCTCGCCAGGTGGAGGACGGCGCCGGCGTCGACGACGAATCTGGTCATCGGTACCCCAAATTGGACCAAAAAATTCGCCGAGCCGGTCACGCTTTCGTCCACTCATCCGGCTGACGTTCCCCTTGCAGGTACAGCCGACCGGATCAGTTTCGTCCTACTCGCGTGCCGTGCTCGGCGCATCGGGGAAAGTAGCCGAGTGCAAGGGGCCGTTCAAGAGGCGCCCGGACGGAATGTCGCGCTCTTTGCGGAAATCAACTCTTGGCTTCGAAGAACATCCACCGATGCCCTTCGGGATCGGCCGCGGTGTAGAGGCGGCCGAACGGCTCGTCGTCGATCCCGCGCAGGATCTCGCCGCCGGCCTCGCTGACCCGGGCGAGGTGCTCGTCGAGCCCTTCGACGACGACGTGGACGCCGTCGATCGCATACGGGTTGTCGAGCCAGCGGCGCGCTTGTTCGCACTCCTCGGCGTGGCGCTTCGGGCCGCGGTAGTCCGGGCCGGCGAAGCCGAGCATCACGAGCCCGTCCTCCCCGAACGCGAGCTCCACGTGGGTGACCCGGCCTTCGTCGTCCGAGTAGCGCTCCCCGGTCTCCCGGAAGCCGAAGACCCGGCAGAGCCAGTCGGCGGCGGCCCCGGCGTCCTCGTAGGTGAGCATCGGCACGGTCGTCTGCATTTTGGGGCGCCTCGATCCTACGTGACCTCGTAAGCCATCAGGATCGCGTCCACGTAGCCGTCGGGGCGGCGGTAGTGACGCTTGCGGTAGCCCTCGCGCTCGAAGCCGAAGCGGTCGTAGAGCGCGATCGCGCCCTCGTTGTGCGGGAAGACGTGGAGCTCGAGCTTGCTCACGCCTTGAGCGCGTGCCCAGACGACGGCGGCCTCGAGCAGTGCCCGGCCGACACCCAGGCGGCGATGGCTCTCCGCGACCATCAGGCCGAGGTCGGCGACGTGGTGGCTCGCCGGGTGTGGATCACGGCCGACCGAGAGCCGGCCCACGACCCCCTCCGCGGCCTCGGCGACGTACACAGCGGCGTGCGGGTAGCGGCGAAGCGAGCGGAGGTAGCGGCGCTCGTCGTTCACGCTCCGCCAGTTCGAGGTCGTGATCAGCCAGCCGCCCGACTCGGAGCCGACCTCGTTCGCAAGCGCGACGAGCGCGGCGGCGTCACCCGGATCAGCGGGCCGGATCGTGAAGTCGCGGCTCACGCCGCAAGGCTAGACCCGCTGCGGGCCTGGGCGGTGCAGCGCAACGCCGAGCGTCACGCCGAGCGCGAGGATCAACGCGACGGCAACGGGCTTCTCCTCGCCGGTGCGAGCAAGCGGCACGACGAGCAAGCCCGCGAGCACGAAGAGGATCACGGCACGCCGGACGCGCACGGTACAGACACGCTCCGCAGCCTGGGGAGCTGAGTACGTACTCGCCGTGGAGTCGCCGTGGTACGACACGAACTCCTCAGATCGGCGCTCTGGCACAACAGACGCTGAGTGCCCTTCGCGGGAATCTGAGGCCTGGTCTTGCGCACAGACCTCCTACAGAACCACGAGGCCCGCGCCGCCGCGGCGAGGGTCGCCGGCGGCGCCCAAGGTTCCGTCCGGGAGCTGTTCGACCGCGGAGACGCCTCCGAAGAAGAGGTTGCGCTCGTTCCAGCGCGCGACCTCGTACGGGACGTCGCCCGGCTCGAGCGGCGGCTCGAGGTGGAGCACGTCGCCCTCGAGGTGCATGCGCGGCGCGGCGATCGCGTTCCCGACGTCGAGGCCGTGGCCCAGCACGTTGACGACGATCTGCATGACCGCCCCGCGGAGCCGGCTCGAGCCGGCGCTGCCGACGACGAGGCGCGGGCGGCCGTCCTCGAGGACGAGCGACGGCGACATCATGCTCATCATCCGCTCCCCCGGCTTCGGCAGGGTGCCGGCGAGGTCGAACTCGCCGAGCATGTTGTTCATGTGAACGCCGGTGCCGGGGATGACGACGTTCGACCCGCTCCCGGTGGAGACCGAGAGCGCCGCCGCGTTGCCGGCGGAGTCGAGCACGCTGATGTGAGTCGTCCCACCCACCTCGCCGAGCGCGCGGGTCAGCCCGCGTGCACGGGCTCGCGTCTGCTCCTCCATCACTTCGGCGAGCAGCGCGACCGCGGCGGGCGAGCCGGAGCGTCCCGGCTTCTCGAGGCGCCGGAGCCCGTACGCGATCAGGACGCCGCCTGAGGACGGCGGCGGGTTCGAGAGGAACTCCGCGCCGCGGTAAGGGGAGCGAAGCGCCCGGCGCCGGATCACTCGGTAGCTCTCGAGGTCGGCGGCCGTGATCGCGGGAACGGCCCGCAGCATCGCCCGCGCGACGTCGCCGGCGTAGATCGCCGCCGCACCGCTGTGGCCGATCCGCTCGAGTGTCCGGGCGAGGTCGGGCCAGGTGAGCCGGTCGCCCGTCTCGAGCCCGTTGCACGGCGTCGCCGCGAGCATCGGGGCGAGGATCCGGTGGAGGTACGCCTGGCGCTCGGTGACCTCGAAGCCCCCGTCGGCGAGCTCGATCGCAGGCTGCATCAGGTCCGCCCACGGAAGGGAACCGTGGGCGCGGTGCACGGTCTCCAGGCCGGCGGTGGTGCCGGGCACCGCGCAGGTCTCCGGCCCGATCCGGAAGCGCTGCGTCTGGGAGCCTTCGAAGATCACCGTGACCGCCTCCGGCTCCGCGAGCGGGCCGCTCGGGACGGCGACGAAGAAGTCGAAAACCCGCGTCCGGCGGTCTCGCGCGGTGTGGACGAGCATGAACCCGCCGCCGCCGGGACCGGTCAAGGGACTCTCGGTCACCCAGGAAGCGAACCCGGCCGCAATGCAGGCATCGACCGCGTTGCCGCCTCGCTCCAGGGTTCTCGCCCCCACCTGGGCCGTGAGGGGGTGTCCTGCCGCGATTGCGCCATTCATGCAATGAGCCTATGCGCCGATAGGAGAGTGGTGAGACATCTCCACGAGAAGCCCGCTACTCTGGAGACAGAGGTTCTCGCCGCGTCGACGCTCACGGCGGCCCTGCGGTCCCCGGCAGTCCAGCCCGCCCATCTCCCGACTCTGACCGCGTAGCCGGCCGGGACGCTCACCCTTTCACTCTTTGATGTTTCGCGACGCCCTCGACAAACGAACGATCTTGCTTTCCGCCGCAGGGATGGCCGGGCTCGCCGTGCTTGCCCTCATGCCGCAGTTCTTTCGCGAACAGCTCAGCGAGTCGTTCGCCGCTCTCGAGGACGCGAACACCGGCTGGCTCTGGATCGCTGCCGTCGCGTTCGTTGCCGCACTGTTCTGTTCCGCCTCGGCGTGGCGCGCAGCGACGAAGCTGCCCGACCGGCTCGACGCCTACGCGCGCTACGGAGTCGGCTCGCTCGTCAACTCGTTCGCGCCCGCGCACGCCGGTGACGCTGTGCGCCTCGCGCTCTTCGCGAAGGCATCGCCCGGCGACCACAAGTGCCTGACCGCCGGCAAGGCGCTTGCGGGGGTCGCGGTGGCGCGCCTCGCCTGCGTTGGCGTCCTCCTGCTCGCGACGATGAAGCCGATTGCGATTCTCCTGCTCCTGCTCGCGCCGCTGCTCGGCCGGGTCCCCGTGTGGGTCGCCGCGGCAACCGTCGCGCGAGTCGCGGCGGCAGCAGCGGTCGCGGCTGCGGTCGGCATTCCCGCACCCGTGCTGACTGCGCTCCTCGTCGTCCCGGCAATCGACCTCGCCGGACTGTTCGCGATCACGCCCGGCAACATCGGCCTGAAGAGCGGAGCGATTGCCCTGGCATTGCAGGCACAGGGCGTCGACATGACGACCGCGCTCTCGATGGGCATCGCGTTCCATGCGCTCGAGACGCTCGTCGGGCTCACGTTCGGTTCCGCGGGCACGCTGTACCTCTCACGCGTGCCGGTCCCGCGCTGGGCGGTCGCAGGCGCGACGGCGGTCGTTGCCGCGGCGTTCGTCGGCTCGATGGTCCTCGTCTAGCGCGCCGGCCGCTCGAGGTCGGTCAGGAAGCTCGGCGGCTGCAGCTCGTCGTCGTCGCCGCGCCCGAACAGCGGGCGCTCCCGCACCGGCCGCTCGCGGTGACCGCTCTTGTCGCGCAGCCCCGTCGCGACGACGGTGACCCAGATCTGCCCGGCGAGCCGCTCGTCGATCGTCGCGCCGAAGATGATGTTCGTGTCGTCCGTCGCTCCGCGGCGAATCACCTCGGCGGCCTCGTTCACCTCGAGCAGCGAGAGATCGCTGCCGCCGGCGATCGAGAGCAGGATCCCCTTGGCGCCGATGAGCTCGGTGTCGATCAGCGGCGAGCGCAGTGCGCGCTCCGCCGCCTCTGCGGCGCGGTTGTCGCCGGTCGCGAAGCCGATTCCCATCAAAGCGGTGCCGGCGTCCTTCATGATCGTGCGGACGTCGGCGAAGTCGAGGTTGATCAAGCCGGGCAGCGTGATCAGGTCGGTGATGCCCTGAACGCCCTGGCGCAGCACGTCGTCGGCGATCTTGAACGCGTCGAGCATCGAGGTCGACTTGTCGAGCACCTCGAGCAGCCTCGCGTTCGGGATCACGATCGCGGTGTCGCAGTTCCGGCGCAGCTCGTCGACGCCGGCGTCGGCCTGCGCCTTGCGCTTCGTGCCCTCGAACGGGAACGGCGTCGTGACGATGCCGACCGTCAGCGCGCCGAGCTCGCGCGCGATCCGCGCGACGACCGGCGCCGCACCGGAGCCGGTGCCGCCGCCTTCGCCCGCGGTCACGAAGACCATGTCGGAGCCGCGGAGCGCGTGCTTGATCTGGTCGTACGACTCCTCCGCAGCGGCCTTGCCGACCCTCGGGTCGGAGCCGGAGCCGAGGCCCTTCGTCAGGTCGCGGCCGATGTGGAGCTTCACCTCGGCGTCCGACATCTGCAGCTGCTGCAGGTCGGTGTTGACCGCGACGAACTCGACCTGGCTGATCCCCGCGTCCATCATCCGGTGGATCGCGTTCAGCCCGGCGCCGCCGACGCCGACGACGCGAATCACGGCGAGGTACGCGCCCGAGTCGGTCCGCGGGAACGCGGTGCAGGCGAGGCGCGGGCTCGGGCAGCGGCTCGAGGCGCGTGACCGGCGGCTCGTAGCGCGGGACGGGCTCGCGCGTCGGCTCCGGCACGGCCGCGAGCGGCGGCCGCTCTGGCTCGGGCTCCGGCTCGGGCGTCACCGGTTGCGGCGTCGGCGTGACCGGCGGAGGCGCAGGCGCACTCCGCTCGAAGGTCGGGACGTGCTCGACCGTCTCCTCGTGGGGCTCGATGGCCGCGCTCTCCTCAGGCGGCTGCGGCGAGGTCTCCCCCGCCGCCTCGCGCTCGGCCTGGCGCTGTGCAGCCTCGGTCGCACGGAAGAGCTCCGCGAGCGGGCCCTCACGCATGCTCGCGCGCCTTCGCGCCATTGAGCACCTCCTTCGCCAAGTCGCGGTACATCATTGCCGCCTCGCTGGTCGGATCGTACGCGAGAACGGACTGTCCCTTCACCGGCGCCTCCGCGTAGCGAACGAGCTTTCGGATCCGCGTCTGGTAGACGAGGTCGCCGAAGTTCTCGACGAGGATCTCCACGGCCTCGCGGGAGTTGAGCAGCCGCTTGTCGAACATGGTCGGGAGGATGCCCATGATCTGGACGTTCGGGTTCAGGTTCTCTCGCACCATCGCGAGCGTGCTCTCGAGCTGGACGAGGCCTCGGAGCGCGAGGTACTCGGTCTGGACGGGCACGATCACGCCGTCGGAGGCCGTGAACGCATTGATCGTCAGGAGCCCGAGCGAGGGCGGCGTGTCGAAGAGGATGTAGTCGTAGCGCTCGCGGACCGAGACGAGCGCCTTCTCGAGCGCGCGCTCGCGGCCGATCATCGAGGAGAGGGCGAGCTCGGCGCCGGCGAGGTCGATCGAGGAGACGGCGAGGTCGATCTCGCGCTCCTGGATCACCTGCTCGATCGGCAGCTTGTGGACGAGGACGTCGTACATCGAGCGGTCGATCTCGTCCGGGTTCAGCCCCTGGCTCATCGTCAGGTTGCCCTGCGGGTCCAGGTCGACGCAGAGGACTCTCATCCCCTTCTCTTTCAAGGCGACGGCCAGGTTCAGAGTGGTCGTGGTTTTCGCCACGCCGCCCTTTTGATTGGCGAGTGCGATCACCCGTACCAAGGTCGGTCCTTTCGCGGGTTTCGTCCGCGTATTGGGTCGTGGAAGTAGCCGTGCAAGGGCCATGACCACGCTCGTTTCGATGGTAGCGGCCGCGTTCCTCTGTTAGCCGCTGGGTGGGTTTCCGCGTTCTTCCAGCGGGAGATCACACCCGCATCCTCTCACGGGACTTCTCCGTTAAGAGGTATCCGCCCCGAAACGGGCAATCGACGAAAGGGGACTCGTGTCTCTTCTCTGGATCGTCCTGATCGTGGTTCTCGTGCTGGCGCTGCTCGGCTTTTTCGGCCGAGGCCGCTGGTAACGACCTAGGACCCAAACACTGAACTAATAGGCCGCCCGGCGGGTTGCCGGGCGGCCTTCCTTTGACGATGCTGAGGAGGTGGACCGTCCCGCCCTCCTCGAGCTGTTCGCCCGCGCCGACGCCCTGCCGCAACCGCCCCGCCTCGGCGGGATGGCGCGGCCGAACGGCGTCGTGATCGTCGGCGAGCGGTTCTGGGCATTCGCGGGCGTGGACGGCTCGCTCCGCGAGGGCGAGATGCCAAGCGCGCCGAAAGCCCTCCGCCGGGTTCCCCTCGTCCGCGGCCTGCTTCGCCTCGGCTCGTCGCTCGGGCCGATCGTGCGGCGCGACGGTGTCACTCGTCCTGGGGAGCGCCGGTTCCTGATCGCGGTGCTGCTCGCGCCACTCGCGCTCTTCCTCGTGCCGTCCCAGGTGCAGCTCATCGTCGGCGTGCTCCTGTCGGTCGTGATGCTCGCGTGGCTTCTCCGCGGGCGCACGCTTCGCCTCCACGGCGCCGAACACCGCGCGATCGCGGCGGTAGAGCAGGGTCGGCTGCTCGCGACGTGGTCCGGCGCCGCGCTTCCGTCACGGTTCGCCGCGCGCTGCGGAACGAACTTCGCCGCACTCGTGCTGCCCGTCGCGGCCGTCTTCGACCGCGTCGCCTGGTCGTTGCCGGCGGCCGCCGTCGCACTCCTCTCCCTGTCGCTGACGATGGAGCTGTGGGCGGCGATCGAAGGCCGCACGCACCGGTTCGCGCGTGCATTCCTCGTGCCTGGTCTACTGCTTCAGCGGCTCACGACGCGCGAGCCGCGGCTCGACGAGACCCAGGTTGCTCTGCGCGCGACCGCGTCGGTCCTCCGGCGCGAGCTCGCCGACTCCTAGCCGAGCGCACGCGTCGCGGCGGTCGCAGCGGCCGCGATGACGACCGCAACGATCAACGGAGCCCGAAACGCCAGGGCGACGCCGGCTGCCCCGACGCCGACCAGCCGCGCGTCGACCTCCAGACCGTCCGAGCTTCCGAGCGTCTGCGTCACGACGAGCGCGGCGAGGAGCGTCGGGGCGAGCAGGACCGCGATGTCCCCAACGCGTTCGGGCAGCCGTCGGGTCCCGAGCAGCGCCGGGCCGAGCCCCTTCAAGGCGATCGTCCCGACACCGACGACCACGACTGCGATCCAAACCGTCACCGGCGCAACCCGACCAGACACCCGAGGACAGCGACGACGATCGGCACTCCGGGCGGCGTGAACGGCAACAGGACGAGCGCGATGCCTCCACCCGCCACCGCTGCTGCGACGGCGCGACCCGAGCCGAGTTGCCCCACGAGCAGCACGAGGAACAGGGCCGGAAACGCCGCGTCGAGGCCGAGCCGTTCGGGATCGCCGAGAAAGCCGCCGCCGAGCACCCCGAGCGTGGTGCCGAGCACCCACCCGACGTAGAGCGTCAGCCCTGCGCCGAACAGCACCTTGCGGTCGAAGGTGCCGTCGGGGCGTGCGGACAGTGCCCAGGACTCGTCGACGATCAGCTGCGCCTCGAGCAGCCGTCTCAGGCGTGACCCGTGGAAGAGCGGCGCGACCGAGACGCTGATCGCCGCGTAGCGCGCGTTCAGGAGCAGCGCGGCGACGATCGCCGCGGCGAGACCGCCGCCCTCCTCCAGGATCGACGCGACCGCGAACTGCGACGAGCCGGCGAACGTGGTCGCCGACATGACGATGGGCGCCACGACGCCCATGTCCGCAGCGCGGGCGAGCACCCCGAACGAGATGCCGAAGAGCGGCACCGTGACCAGGATCGGAAGCGCGGCGCGAGTGCCGGCCGGGATCCGAGACAACCTCAACCTCGCGTCAGGCGGTGGCGCGGGCGAAGTAGCCCGCGGGAGCCTCACGGAGCCCGAGCATCGCGTCGTCGAGCACGCCAACCAGGGCCGGACGATCGCCGTGCATGAGCGTCTCGACGATCGCGCGGCGAACGGTGTCAGGGCGCGGTTCGTCGAGTCGGTCGCCGAGCAGCACCGACGCGCGCATCGTCGCCGCCCAGACGCCGTCCATGCCGCCGAGCAACGCCGTCAATGCTTCTCGCAGCTGCTCCTCGCGCGACGGGCCAGACTGGAAGAGCGAGAGCTCCCAGCGGTCGAGCGCCTCGCCGAGCTCCGGGTCCTCGTCGGCGAGCGGCAGCCGCTCGAGCAGCTCGGCCGCGAGCCTGCCGCGAAACGGGTCGAGCCGCGTCGCCTCCCCCGTGGGCTGCGCGGCCGCGATCGGCAGCATCGGCTTGATCCCGAACGGTCGCCAGTCGACGCGCTCGAACAACACGGGGCCGGCAGCAATCGCACCCGACGTTGCAAGCCGGACCGCGGTGACGGCGTCGCCGATCTCGCCCGCCGCGTCGGGGACGATCTCACCCGCGGCGAGCTCACGCTGGAGCTCGACGACGCAGAGGCGGTCGGTGTCGCGCCCGAACTCCGGCGGGAGCAGCGCCTGGGCCTCGGGCCAGTGCTTCGCCAGCTCGCCGGTCGCGGCGTGGCGCACGCACAGTCCTTCCGCGAGCGCGAGCTCGGCGCCGAGCGACAGCCCGATGATCGGAGCAACCGCGGCGTACACCCGACGGCCACTGAAGATCGTCTGCTCGAGCTCCTCGTACGCGCGATCGAACGCCGAGTCGTCCCAGTCGAAGCCGCCGCACGACTCCGAGACGCGGAGGATCAGCGGCAGCAACACGCTCTTGAACGGCTCCTCGCCGAAGATTGCCGCGGCTGGCTCGGCGCGCAGGTCCTGCACGGCGAGCTGCGCGTCCTGGCGGCCTTCGAGTTTCCGCGCGCGGGCTTCGACGAAGTCGCGCACGAGCGGCCGGTACTCGTAGAGAACGGGGCGCCCGCGCGACACGTGCTGCTCGAACGCGAACGGCAGGTCGACGTCTTCCGCCGAGAGCACGTGGAACGCGCCAAGGCAGAAGCAGCGGAGGGAGCGGTAGAGATGGGGAGCGCGAACGGCGGCCACTGGACCATCCGCCTACGCGCTCGGCACCGCGTTTCCTGCCTGGCAGGTCGGACACCAGTAGGTCGTGCGGTTGTCGTCGCCCTGGCCGCGTGACGAGATCCGCCCGCCGCAACGAGGACAGACATGGCGGCGGTACACGTTCCGGCCCGGGCGGCCGGTCTCGACGCCCCGGCGCATCAGTCGCGCTGCCGCCTCGACGGCGCTGCGAAGCTCGTCGTCGGAGAGCTCGCGGAGCCGATCCCACGGCGACAACTGCACGTCCCAGAGCGCTTCCGCCTTCCACATGTTTCCGATCCCCGCGACCAGGCGTTGGTCGAGGAGCGCGTCGCCGAGCTGACGTGCCTGGTCGGTCGCACGCAGGTTGCGAACGATCGTGTCGAGCTCCAGGGAGTCGTCGAGCACGTCCGGGCCGAGCCGTCGCGCGAGCCCACCGTCGTCGAGCTCGAGTACCGGGCCGTTCCAGAGCACGCCCTCGTGCTCCGCGCCGCGCAGGACGAGCCACGGACGTCCCACACGCTTCGATCCGCGCGCCTCGAGCCGCCATCGGCCCGTCATCCGCAGGTGGCTTCGCAGCACGACGCCGCCCTCGAAGCGCAGCAGGAGATTCTTGCCGACCGCCTCGATCGACTCGAGCCGCCGGCCGTCGAGTCGTTCCGCGATCCGCTTCACGGCTGCGCGCGGGTGCGGCGTCTCGACCTCGACGCACTCACCGACCAGCGGCTGCAACCGAGCCGCTGCCCGCCGCAGCGAATCCCCTTCGGGCACGAACTCGAGGGTAGCGATAGCTTTTGTCCAGGTTCCGACCATGTCGGCGAGTCTCAACATCGCGGCTCTCGCTCAGCGAACGGGGATCCCTCCCGACACGCTCCGGAAATGGGAGCAGCGCTACGGAGTGCTGCAGCCCGATCGAACGGCGGGCGGGCAGCGTCGCTACTCCGAGCTCGACGTCGCGCGGATCGAGTGGCTGCGCGAGCGCATGGCGGAAGGGTTCCGCATCGGCGAGGCTGCGTCGCTGCTCGGCGGCGCGCAGCTGGAGGCGGCGCGGACTCCGGCGGAGATTCGACGGGGGCTCTACGAAGCTGCGTCGAGCACGAACGTCGACGGCCTGCGCGCCCTGCTCGACCAGACGTTCACGCTCTTTCCACTCGAGCAGGCGCTGACACGCATCGTCAACCCGGTCCTGCAGCACGTCGGCGAGGGCTGGGCGAAAGGCGAACTGTCGGTTGCGCAGGAGCATCTCGTCAGCGCCGCGGTTCGCGCGCGACTCGCAGCACTGTTCGCCGACGCCCGCGGCGGCGTCCGCGGAGTCGCCGTGCTCGCGTGCGTTCCGGGCGAGCTGCACGAGTTGGGGCTCCTGATGCTCGGGGCGCTGCTGCGCGCCGACGGCTGGCAGGTCGCGTACCTCGGGGCCGATGCACCGCTCGACGACGCGTTCGAGCTCGCGGGACGCCTCGGGGCCCCGCTGGTCTGCCTCAGCGTGACGATGCGGGAGCATGTCGCCAAGCTGCCGAAGACGCCTGCGCCGCCGGGTTGCACGCTCGTGCTGGGCGGCGATGCCGCGACCGAACGGGCTGCTCGGCGACTCGGTGCGCGGCATGTGGGCGAGAGCCTGCGACACTCGGTTCGCGAGCTGAGGAAGCTGGCGAGGTGACCGACGCGGCGCGAGTTCTAGCCTTCTACGGCAACGCTGCGAAAGCCCCCGCCTGCGTCGTGAGCTGCGCCGCGAACAGCAGGCAGGCGAGCATCATGAGCAGGAAGAGCTTCGTCTGAACCGGGTCCATGTGCCCTCCGTCGTCGAGATCGAGGCGCTGCCCCAACGCCTACGCAGTCGAAATCGGCGCGCCGCCCGGCCCGTCGCATCCCTCGGGCGAGCGATCAGCCGGCGGGCAGGATGCAGCCTCCATGCTGCTCGAGTAGCCGGGCGCTGAACTGCGCGCCGCTGCGATCGACGCGGTAGCGGTCGCAGAACCCGTCGCCGAGCTCGACCGCACAGACGAAGACGTTCGCGGGCGGCCCCTCGCGGAACCAGATGCGCGAACGCGCGGTGCACTCCGCCCCGTCCGCCTCAGTCGTGCGGGCGAGGTACCGCTCGGCGGCCTCCTGCTCCGGAGGCCCAGCGCCACAGCCCGCCAGGACGACGAGTCCGGCGAGCGCCGCAACGGCTCTCACGGGCGAAGGACGGCACGGCGCGGACCGGGCAGGAAGCCCGCCTCGAGCAGCAGCGGCATGACCTCGGTCTCGCCGACCGGTTCTCCGTCGAAGCGCTCCACCGCGAGGCGCTTGCGGCCGCGGCGCCTGACGTGGTCGACGAGCGCGGCGAGCGCCTCACGGAGCCAGTCCTCCGCAGGCTCGCGGAGCGCGACGAGCGACTTGCCGCCACGCTCGACGTAGAGCGCCGGCTCCCCGCCGAGCAGCACGACGTAGGCGCCTGCGACGCGCGCGGCGCGGCCGCCGGCGCGCTTCGGCCACGCGATCGCCGCGCCGTAGGGCTGGGCCGGGTCGGCGGCGGCGAGCACGAGCGGGTCGGGCTCGTCGTCGTCGCGAGGCCGCAGCTCGCGCAAGCGCTCAACGCCGCCCGCGAGCGAGAACTGTGCACCACCGAGCCCTTCGACGAAGTAGCCACGGCGGCAGATGCCTAGCGTCTCGAGCGCACGGAGCTCGCCGTACACCGCGCCGTAGCCGCCGGGGATCCCCTCGGCGCGCACGCCGTCGCGCGTAACGATCCCCTGGCGCTCGAGCAGCAGCTCGGCGAGCGCGCGCCGGTCGGGCGCCTCGGCGAAGAGGTTGTCGGTCAGCGACCATCGTCCCTGCGTCGCCGTGTTCGTGTTCGCGCGCTGCCGCGAGAAGCGGCGTGCGCGGAGACGTTGCGGACGTGGGGCCTCGTACCGCTTGCCGGCACGGAGCGGCGTCCACGCGTCGTTCCGGACCTCACCGGCCCAGACGAGGTCCCAGAGCGCGGGCAGCACTTCCGCGTGCTCGAGCCCGGTCGCCTCGACGAGGTCGAACCAGAACTTCGCACCGCCGGCGAGCGCCTCCCGGATCTTCTGAGCGGCCTCGGTCTCGGGAGCCGCGGCCGCGGCTGGGCGCCCGAGCACCCCCGCGTCCTCGCGGAAGAAGAGCGCGACACGATCGAGGCCTGCTCCGACCCAGACGAGCTCCCCGGACGCGCAGAGCTGGTCGAGCTGCAACGGCTGGTAGTTCGGCACGCGGCGCGGCAGCACCTCGGACTCCCAGAGCTTCACCGGGAGGGCGAGTCCCTGCAGCGGCACGAGGGCCTCACGGAGCGTCGCGCGCCGGTCGATCCCGTGCCAGCTCGGAAGGAAGCGGCCGAGCGTCGCCTGCTCTGCGGGCTCGACCTCCTTGCGAAGCGCGGCGAGCGACGCGCGGCGCAGACGGCGCAGGACGTCGGGGTCGCACCATTCGCGTTCCGTGCCGCCCGGGCGCAGCTCGCCGCGGATCAGCTTCTCGTCGCGCTCGAGCTCGCGCAGCTGCTGCTCGACGTCGCGACCGAAGTGCTCGGTCGCCTGGCCGGTCGTGAACGGCCCGCGTCCCTTCGCGAACCTTAGGACGAGCTGCTGCAAAGCCGTCTCGGGGTCCGACGCCGTCAGGAACGCGTCGGGCAAACCGCCGGGCGGCATCACGCCGAGCGCGTCGCGGTACCGGCCCGCGTCCTCCGCCGCGATCAGCCGCTCCTCCCCAGCGACCCTGGCGCGGAACGCACGCCGCTCGCGGATCAGCGTTTCCGCGAAGCCGGCGTCGTACTCGCCCTCGCGCAGGTCTCCGCGCCGTCGGAGGACGTCGTGCAGCTCGTCGGGGTTGCGCGCGTTGCCGCGAAGCTGTGCCTCGACCTCCTCCAGCGCGCCGGGGTCGATCAGGTCGCGGAGCTCTTCCTGCCCGAGCAACTCGCGGAGCAGGTCGCGGTCGAGCGACAGCGCCTGAGCGCGGCGCTCGGCCGGCGGCGTGTCGTCCTCGTACATGTAGGTCGCGATGTAGTCGAAGAGCAGCGAGGACGAGAACGGCGACGCCGACTGCGACTCGACGTCGACGAGGTCGAGCTCGCGCAGCTTCAGCCCGCGCAGGATCCCGCGCAGCGCCGGCAGGTCGAACACGTCCTGCAGGCACTCGCGGTACGTCTCCAGGATGATCGGGAACGAGCCGTACTGCCGCGCGACCTGCAGCAGCGACTGCGCCTTGAGGCGCTGCTGCCAGAGCGGCGTGCGCTGGCCGGGACGCCGGCGTGGGATCAGCAGCGCGCGCGAGGCGTTCTCGCGGAACCGCGCGCCGAAGAGTGCCGAGCCGGAGAGCTCACCGACGACGAGCTCCTCGATCTCGTCGGGGTCGATCATCAGATCCTCGGTCGAGGGCGGTGCGTCGGCGTCGGGCAGGTGCAGCGCGATCCCGTCGTCCGACCAGATCGAGTGCACCTCCATGCCGAGCGACTCGCGCAGCCGTGCAGCAAGCGCGAGCGCCCAAGGCGCGTGCACCCTGCCGCCGAACGGTGTCAGCACGCAGACGCGCCAGTCGCCGATCTCGTCACGGAAGCGCTCGATCACGACGGTGCGATCCGAGGGGACGACTCCCGTCGCGGCAGCCTGCTCGTTCAGGAACGTGAGCAGGTTCCGGGCTGCCTTGTCGTCGAGCGTGTGCTCGTCGCGGAGCTTCGCGAGCGCCTTCGCCTCGGGCAGCGCGACGAGCTCGCGCGAGAACTTGCCGATCGCGGCGCCGAGCTCGTACGGGCGGCCGACGCCCTCGCCCTTCCAGAAGGGCACCGCGCCGGGCACGCCGGGTGCCGGCGAGACGAGCACGCGGTCGCGCGTGATCTCCTCGATCCGCCACGTCGACGCGCCGAGCAGGAACGTCTGGCCCGCACGCGCCTCGTAGACCATCTCCTCGTCGAGCTCGCCGACCCGCCCGCCGCCGTTCACGAGGTGGACGCCGAACAGGCCGCGGTCGGGGATCGTGCCCGCGTTCGTGACGGCGAGCTTGCGCGCACCGGTGCGACCGCGGATCACGCCCGCGGTGCGGTCCCAGACGATGCGCGGCCGCAGCTCGGCGAACTCGTCGGACGGGTAGCGGCCCGCGAGCATGTCGAGCACGTTCTCGAGCTGCGCGCGCGAGAGCTCCGCGAACGGGTACGCGCGTCGCACCAGCCGGTGCAGGTCGTCGACGGCGATCTCCTCGTCGGCGGTGATCGCGACGATCTGCTGCGCGAGCACGTCGAGCGGGTTGCGCGGGATGACCGTCTCCTCGATGTCGCCGTCGAGAACGCGGCGCGCCACGACGGCGGACTCGAGCAGGTCTGCGCGGAACTTCGGGAAGATGCGCCCGCGCGAGACCGCGCCGAGCTCGTGGCCGGCGCGACCGATGCGCTGAAGCCCTCGCGCAACCGACTTTGGCGACTCGACCTGGATCACGAGGTCGACGGCACCCATGTCGATGCCGAGCTCGAGCGACGAGGTCGCGACGAGGCACGGGATGCGCCCGGCCTTGAGCTCCTCCTCGACGATCAGCCGCTGCTCGCGCGCGAGCGAGCCGTGGTGCGAGCGTGCGATCTCTTCGTGCTGATCGCCGTCCTCTTTGTCCGCGTTCGCGAGCTCGTTCAACCGAAGCGCGAGGCGTTCGGCGAGGCGCCGGTTGTTCACGAAGACGATCGTCGAGCGGTGCTCGCGGACGAGCTCCAGGATCTTCGGGTAGATCGAGGGCCAGATCGACTGCTGCGGCGATTCGCCGCCGGTGCCGAGGATGTCCTGCACGTCGGCGCCCTGGCCGGGCTCGCGCATGTCGTCGAGCGGCACGATCACTTGCAGATCGAGTTCTTTCCGCGTGCCCACGTCGACGAGCCGAATCGGGCGCGCACCGGACACGAAGCGGCCGATCTCGTCCATCGGACGCTGCGTCGCAGAGAGGCCGATGCGCTGGAAGGACGTCTCGTTCAGCGCTTCGAGGCGCTCGACGGTCAGCGCCATGTGCGCGCCGCGCTTCGTGCCTGCGACCGCGTGCACCTCGTCGAGGATCAGCGTGTCGACGTTGCGCAGGATCTCGCGCGCCGCCGACGTCAGCATCAGGAAGAGCGACTCCGGCGTCGTGATCAGGATGTCCGGCGGGTCCTTGACCATCGCCAGTCGCTCCTTCTGCGGCGTGTCGCCGGTGCGCACGCCCACGCGAAGCTTCGACTGGAGACCCGCCAGCGGGCCGCGCAGGTTGCGCTCGATGTCGTAGTTGAGCGCCTTCAGCGGCGAGACGTAGATCAGGCGGAGGCCCTCGCCCGGCGTCGCGGTCAGGCGGTCGATCCCGTACAGGAACGCGGCCAGCGTCTTGCCCGAGCCGGTGGGCGCCTGGATCAGGACGTGCTCGCCGGTGGCGATCGCCGGCCAGCCTGTGGCCTGGGCAGGCGTCGGCTCCCGGAACGCGTTCTGGAACCAGGCACGTGTCGTCGGGCTGAACGGCGCGAGCGCGTCCACGCGAACAAGTGTACGCAGGGGTCGATGCCCACAGAGGCGCGTAGAGTCGGCCGATGCTCACTCCGGCGATGGTCGTCGGGTCGATGGCGGTGATGGGAGCGACGATGCTCCCGAGCGCGCTGCCCCTCCTCCGCCTCGACTTCGCGACCGCGGGTTCGGCCCGGCATACCGGCGCCCTCGCGTTCGGGTACACGACGATCTGGGCTGCCCTCGGTGCCCTGGTGATGCCGCTCGCGATGCTCGGCTCATCCGGACGAGCCTCGGCGGCAGCGCTCGGAGGCGCGGCGGTCTACCAGGCGTCGCCGGTCTCGCGACGCTGCCTCACGCGGTGCCGCACGCCGCTCGCGCGGATCGTCGTGGGCTGGCGCGACGGAACGACCGGCGGGCTCGTGATGGGCTTGCGCGACGGGCTCTGGTGCGCCGGTTGCTGCGCAGGCATGGTGGTGGCCGTGATCGCGCTCGGCGCCGTCAACATCTGGGCGATGCTCGTCTTCGGCGCGCTGGCGACGCTGCAGAAGGTGACGCCGTTCGGCGTCGCGGCGAGCCTCGCGATCGCTGTCGCGCTCGCGATCGGCGCGGTGCTGGTGCTGTGAGCTACCGCGTCCGAGGCTCGTACTTCGAGTCGTGCAACTGCGAGGCGATCTGCCCGTGCCGGATGATCGGCGGCGTCAAGGGGGGTCGCTCGACGTATGGCATCTGTTACGGCGTCCTGTCCTGGGCGATCGACGCCGGGCACGTCGAGAGCGTCGATGTGTCCGGTCTCGCGACCGCGCTCGTCGTCCGCTACGACGACGACGAGCCCGGCTCGCCGTGGAGCATCGTCCTGCACGTCGACGAGCGAGGCGACGAGACGCAGCGCACTGCGCTCGAGGACGTCTTCCTCGGTCGCAAGGACGGCGGCCACGTGAGCGTGCTGCCGTGGGTGCGGAAGAAACGCAACCTGATCGACGTCCGCGTCAGCCCGATCGAGCTCGTGCCGGACGGAGACGGCCGCTCGCTCCGTGTCGGGCGGGTCGCGCGGGTGCGCGCGACACAACCCGTTCCGACCGACGAGCCGGTCGCGTGCGGAATCCCCGGCTACGACCGCAGCGGGGTCGAGCTGTACGCCGACGAGCTCGTCGTCGACGACGCGCCCTTCGCGTGGGAGCTCACCGGCAACTGCGCGTTCGCGTCCGACTTCGACTACGCCTCCGGCTAGCGTCCCGCCGTGGACTGGGAGCCGTTTTGCGCGTACCCGTAAGCTTGCGCCCGTGAACCCGGATCGGCTCCACTTCACCGGCAACGACGACGCCGACCGACTGCTGGCCGAGGACCCGCTCGCGCTGCTGATCGGGTTCGCGCTCGACCAGCAGGTGACCGTGCCGACGGCGTTCCTCGGACCGCTGAAGCTGAAGGAGCGGCTCGGGAAGCTCGACGCGACGGCGATCGCGCAGATGGACCCTGCCGAGCTCGAGGCGGCCTTCCGCGAGAAGCCCGCCGTGCACCGCTTTCCGGGGAACATGGCCCGGCGCGTGCAGGAGCTCTGCGCGACGCTCGTCGACGAGTACGGAGGCCGGGCCGAGCGGGTCTGGACCGAGGCGGCCGACGGCGACGACCTCCGCAAGCGGATCGGTGCGCTGCCGGGGTTCGGCGAGATGAAGACGACGTCGCTCGGCGCCGTGTTGGCGAAGCGCTTCGGCGTGAGCGCCGCGCAGCCGCTCGTTCCGAACCACCCGACGCTCGGCGACGTCGACTCCGCCGAGGCGCTCACGCGCTATCAGGAAGCAAAGCGCGCGCACAAGGCAAAGCTCCGCGCCGCGCAAGCGTGAAGTACACCGACCGCGTGCTCGCGTACGTCACGCGCGAGCGCGACGGGCGGAAGGAGCTGCTCGTCTTCGACCACCGCGACCATCCCTCGGCGGGCACGCAGGTTCCGGCGGGGCGACTCGAGCCCGGCGAGGACATCGAAGCCGGTCTCCTGCGCGAGCTCGAGGAGGAGGCGGGACTCACGAACGCGCGCGTGCTTCGCACGTTCGGGACGTTCGCACCGGGCGAGCTCCCGCACGGGCGGCGGTACACGAACCACGCGTTCGAGCTCGAGGCGCCGAGCGCGTCCGACGCCTGGGAGCACGTAGTCGCCGGTGACGGAGACGACGCTGGGCTCGTGTTCCTGTACCGCTGGGTCCCGCTGGAGCCCGCGCCGGAGCTCTGGGGAGCGGTACCGACCCGGTGCTCGCTCAGCTGTAGTGACGTCTCGACCTGCATCGAGACCGCCTCGGCCTCGGCGAGCTCGATCGTGATTCCGTCGCGGAGCGTTCCGTGCACCTCGGCGATCTCGTCGACGTGCCGGATCAGCTCCATGATCTCGTCCTCGCCGGCCTCGGCCTCGACGCGCGTCGAGTAGCGCAGGTTCGCGGCTCGCGGCGGGTCGCCCTCCCAGTCGCACTCCACGACGACGCGCACGCCGAGCACGTCGAGGTCGCGCTTCGCCGCTTCGCGGAAGACGTCGTTCGCGAAGCAGGCACCCAGCGCGAGCAGGAGCAGCTGGCCGCCGTTGAAGCCCATGCCCTGGCCCCCGTCCTCGGGGCCACGGTCGACGACGAGCGAGTGCGGGCCTGACCAGCCGACCGAGAACGAGCCCTCGTGCGCGCTCCGGACGTGGACGGTCATCTGGCTCACGGGCTGGATGTTACGCGCGCGCGCTTCGAGAGGTCTTCCAGGGCGACCCGGGCTGCGGACACCCCGCACATCCCGTGGACGCCGCCCCCAGGCGGAGTCGCGGCCGAGCAGAGGTACACGCCCGCGAGCGGCGTGCGATAGGGAACGCGGGAGCGAACGGGGCGCGTGAAGAGCTGGCCGAGGTCCATGGCGCCGCAGTTGATGTCGCCGCCGACCAGGTTGCGGTTGTGGCCCTCGATCTCGGCCGGCCCCCAGGCGCTCCGAGCGAGGACCGTCTCGCGGAAGCCGGGCGCGAAGCGCTCGACCTGCGCCTCGATCGCCTCCGTGTAGTTCTCGCGCGAGCCGTTCGGGACGTGGCAGTACGCCCACGCGGTGTGCTTGCCGTCGGGCGCGCGGGACGGGTCGAAGCGCGTGTGCTGCGCGAGGAGGACGAACGGCGCCGGTCCCTTCCTCCCCGTCCAGGCCGCCCACTCCGAGGCGGAGAGCTCGTCGAGCGTGCCGCCGAGGTGGACCGTCGCTGCGCGGCCGACCTCGGGCGCGCGCCACGGGATCGGCTCCGAGAGCGCCCAGTCGAGCTTGAACGCGCCCGGGCCGTGGCGGTAGCGGCGAAGCGCGCGCTCGTAGCGCTCCGGGAAGCGGCCATGCGCGAGGCGAAGCAGCTCGCGCGGTGCGACGTCGGCGAGCACGACGTCTGCGTCCGGGAGCTCGTCGACCGGGCTCGACGCGTGCACGCGCACGCCGTGCTCGGCGAGCCGCGCGACGAACGCGTCGGTGAGCCGCTGAGCGCCGCCGCGCGGAAAGCTCCAGCCGTAGACGTGCCCGAGGACGAGCAACGACAGACCGAACCCCGCGCTCGGCCTTCGCTCGAGCGGGAGCATCGAGTGCGAAGAGTGGCCGGCGAAGAACGCGCGCGCTCGCTCTGTCGTGAACGTGCTCTCCGCGAGTGATCGCGCAGACGCGAGCGCGTGCAGCGCGGGACGAGGCCCGAGCGTTCGGGCGAGACGGGCGAGCGAGCGCGCAGACGGCGGCAGCGGGCCGATCAGCACGGGCTCGACGAGCGGCCAGTGCTCGACGAGCGGCGCGACGAGCTTCCTGTATGCCGTCTCCGTCCACGCCGAGGCCGTCGGCGGTCGCGTCGAGGTCGCGCTCGAGCAGGACCGCGGTGCCGTCGTCGAGCGGATGCGCAGCCTGTGCGTCCGGCTGGACCCACTCGACGTCGAGGTCGAGCGAGCGGAAGAACGGCGAGTGCGCGCCGAGCGGGTGGATCGCGGAGCAGACGTCGTGCACGAACCCGGGCAGGGTCAGCTCGAGCGAGCGGACGCCGCCGCCGAGAGTCTCGTTCGCCTCGTAGACGTCGACGTCGAGCCCCGCGCGCGCCAGCTCGAGCGCGCCGGCGAGGCCGTTCGGGCCCGAGCCGACGACGACCGCCCTCACCGCAGGCTGCGGAGCGCCGGCCCGAGCGACTGGCCGCCGCGAAGCACCGGCTCGTAGAGATCGCCGTGCTGCTCGATCCGGCGCGAGCGCCTCTTTCATCCCGAAGTCGCGCGGGCGGACCTTCGGCGTCAGCTCCTCCCAGCGCAGCGGCGTCGAGACGGGCGCGCCCGGGCGAGGGCGGACCGAGTACGCGGACGCGATCGTCTTGCCGTGGCCGTTCTGCCGGTGGTCGACGAGCACCGCGCCCTCGGGACGCTTCTTCTTCAACCACTCGGTCGTCGCGAGGCCCGGGTTGCGCTCCTCGACGCCGCGCGAGACGCGCTCGGCGAACTCGTACGTCTGCTGGAACGTCGAGCGACGCGCGATCGGGACGAGCACGTGGATCCCCGACGCGCCGCTCGTCTTCACGTACGAGCGCAGGTCGAGCTCCTCGAGCGCCTCGTGCACGAGGTGCGCGACCTTGATCGCGTTCGCGAAGCCGTCGTCGGGCGGATCGAGGTCGAAGACGACGTAGTCGGGACGCTCAGGCTTGTCGACGCGCGAGTACCACGCGTTCATGTCGATGCAGTTCATCTGCACCATCCAGAGGAGCGCGTCGCGCGAGTTGACGAGGGCGAAGTCGACGAGCCGCGGCCCGCCCTCGCGCGGTTGAGTCGTGAACTGCCGAGTCGGGATCCAGTCGGGTATTCCCTTCGGGGCCTGCTTCTGGAAGTAGGCCTGCTCGTTGATCCCGTGTGGCTGTCGCTTCAACGTGAAGGGCCGGTCCTTCAGGTGCGGCACGATCGCCGGCGCGACGTCGCCGTAGTACGCGAAGAGGTCGCCCTTCGTGATCCCGTCGTCCGGGAAGAGGACGCGGTCGGCGCTCGTGAGCCGAACCTCGGGAGACACACGTGGGACGCTAGGCGATGCTGGGTTCCCGCGATGTTGCATCTGTGACGTTCGAGTGGGAAGATCCGGCCCATCGCCCTGACAACATTGGGGGAGAGGGAGAGATGCGATTGCGGCGTTTAACGGTTTTGATAGCGGCCGTCGGGTTTGTGCTGGCGCTCCCTGCGCCGGCCGCCGCCCATCACCTGATCGTGGATCCGCCGGGTGGGGGCAACGCGACGGAGCACTGGGTCGGAGGCCCGCCGGGCATGACGCTGCCGGAGAACGCGGGCGGTAACGGCTTGCACGAGTCGCCGATCGGGCTGATGCCCGCGGCGCACAGCGCAGGGCCGAACGACGACAAGGGACTCGTACAGGCGTGCACGGCAACACGTGAGAACGGACACGCAGCGGTCTCGTTCGTACCGCCAGGGCCACCCGGCTTCGTCGACTGCAGGCACGGCCCACCCTAGGTCAGTCGTCAGATCGAGCGAGCGCGGGCGACCGACCGTGGTCGCCCGCGTTCGGCTGCACGCCTAGCCGACCCCGGCGAGCAGGAACGCCCGGTTCTCCTTCAGCATCTCGCGCGCGATCACGAGGCGCTGGATCTCGTTCGTGCCCTCGTAGATCTGCGTGATCTTCGCGTCGCGCATCATGCGCTCCACCGGGTACTCCTTGATGTAGCCGTAGCCGCCGAGGATCTGCACGGCCTCGGTCGTCACCCACATCGCGGTGTCCGTGCAGAAGAGCTTCGCCTGCGCAGACGCCTTCGTCAGGTCGGCGCCGTCGACGCCCTGGTCGACCATCTCACCGAAGCGGTAGAGCAACCCGCGCGCGGCCTCGCACGCCGTCTCCATGTCCGCGAGCTTTCCCGCGATCAACTGGTGCTCTGCGATCGGCTTGCCCATCGTCTCGCGCGTCTTCGCGTACTGAAGCGCGTAGTCGGTCGCTCCCTGCGCGATCCCGAGGCCCTGCGCCGCGATCCCCGGGCGCGAGCGGTCGAGGATGCGCATCGCGATCTTGAAGCCGTCGCCCTCCTCGCCGAGCAAGTTCTCGGCGGGGACGCGAGCGTCCTCGAACGCGAGCTCGCCCGTCGTCGAGCCCGTGATCCCGAGCTTCGGCTCGAGCCGCGTCACCTCGAAGCCCGGCGTGTCCGCCTCGACGACGAACGCGGAGATCCCGGGGTGGCCCGCCTCGGGGTCGGTCTTCGCGAACACCGTGTAGAGGCTGGCAACGCCCGCGTTCGTGATGAAGCGCTTCGACCCGTTCAGGAGATAGACGTCGCCCTCGCGGCGTGCGGTCGAGCGCATCGCAGCGGAGTCCGAGCCTGAGCTCGCCTCCGTGAGCGCGTACGCCGCCAGAAACTCGCCCGACGCGAGCCGCGGCAGGTACCGCTCCTTCTGCTCGTCGTTGCCGGCGAGCTTCAGCCCGAGCGACCCGAGCTCCTGCACCGCGAGGATCACCCCGCTCGTCGCACAGACCTTCGAGACCTCTTCGATCACGGTCAGCGCGAGCAGGGCGCCGGTGCCGAGGCCGCCGTAGGTCTCGTCGAAGAAGAGCCCGAAGAGCCCGTGCTCGCGGTAGAGCTCGACGATGTCCCACGGGAACTCGTGCGACTCGTCGATCTCGGCTGCGCGCGGCGCAATGCGGTCACGCGCGAGCTGCCGGACCAGCTCGCGGATCTCCTTTTGCTCGTCGGTCAGCGGGTCGAACGACACGTTCGTAGGTTACTCAGGCTTGTGACAGACGGCCTCGACGTTGTTGCCGTCGGCGTCGTGGACGTAAGCGCCGTAGTAGTTCTCGTGGTAGTGCGTGCGAAGGCCCGGCGGACCGTTGTCCTTGCCGCCGGCCGCGATCGCGGCCTCGTAGAACGCATCGACGGTCGTCCGGTCCGGAGCCGAGAACGCGAAGTGCGCCGCGCCGCGACCCTCCGTGTTCGTGATCCAGAACTGCGGGATTCCCGAGCCTGTGCCGAACCCGCACCAACCTTCCTCCGCGCCGTCCATCATCAGCTTCACACCGAGCGGCGCGAACACCTGCTCGTAGAAGACCTTCGCAGCCGGGACGTCGCTGACCTTGGCCGAGACATGGTCGAGCATGGTGCTCCTTTCCATCGAGGACGGATCCGAGTCTAGAGTCAGCGCCGTGATCCTCGAGAACGGCATCGTTCGCACGCTCGACCCCTCGCTGCCGGTCGCGAGGGCGCTGGCCGTCGCGGGCGGCCGGATTGCCGGCGGGATCGGGACGCACGAGACGGCGCTCGCATCTCCCGAGGTCGTCGACCTCGGGGGGCGGTGCGTGTTGCCGGGCTTCACGGACTCGCACGTGCACTTCGCGACGTGGGCGGTGGCGCAGAACGAGGTGCGGCTCGAGGACACGGCGACGATCGAGGAGGCGGTCGCGCGTGTCCGCGACGCGCTTGCCGGCGTCCCGCGCGGCGCGTGGCTCCGCGGCCGCGGCTGGCGGAGTGGCGACTGGTCGCCGAACGTAGAACCGACGAAGCACGAGCTCGACGAGCTGACGACGGAGGTCCCGATCGCATTGATGGCGCGCGACTCGCACTCCGTCTGGCTCAACTCGGCGGCGCTCGCTCGCGCCAACGGGGAGCTCGAGGTGCACGGTGGCGTCGTCGAGCGAGACGAGCGCGGTGACCCGACCGGCGTGCTGCGCGAGGAGTCGTGCTGGGCGTTCCGCGATCGCCACGTCGAGATCTCCGACGACGAGTACGTCGAGGCGATGCGCGCGGGCATGAAGCTCGCGAACAGCCGCGGGGTCGTCGCGGTGCACGACAAGGACGGTTGGCTCGGAGCGCTGCGGTTCTGGCAGCGGCTCGGCGAGCGCGAGGCGCTGACGCTCCGGGTGTGGCAGTCGCTGCCGCACGAGAAGGTCGGCGAGCTCGAGTCCGTGGACGTGCGCTCCGGCCTCGGCGACGACTTCCTGCGCGTGGGCTACCTGAAAGCGTTCATGGACGGGACGCTCGGCTCGCAGACTGCGCGCCTGCTCGACGGTTCGGGCGTGCAGATCACCTCGCAGGAGGAGCTCGAGGAGATCGTGCGCCGCGGCGCGCACGCCGGCTTTCCCGTCTCGGTGCACGCCATCGGCGACCTCGCGAACCGCGAGGCGCTCGACGCGTTCGAGGCGACGCAGGACGTCTGGCGGCCGCTCGGCCTCCGGCACCGGATCGAGCACGCGCAGCTGCTGGCGGACGAGGACGTGCCGCGCTTCGCGCAGCTCGGCGTTGCCGCGTCGGTGCAGTTCACGCACGCCGTTTCGGACCGCGACCTCGCCGACCGCTTCTGGGCGGGCGAGTCGCACCGCGCCTACCGCTGGCGCGCGCTCTGGGACGCGGGCACGCTCGTCGCGAACGGCTCGGACGCGCCGATCGAGGAGCTCGACCCCTGGGCGGGCGTCGCGGCCGGCGTGCACAGGACCTGGGACGAGCGTGAGCCGTGGCATCCCGAAGAGGCCGTCACGCTCGACGAGGCGCTGCGCGCGACCTGCGTCAACCCGACCTTTCTCTCTCGCGACGAGCGACGCCGCGGGCGACTCGTCCCCGGCCTCGCCGCAGACCTCGTCGTGCTCGACCGCGACCCGTACGACGTCGAGCCGGAGGCGCTCGCCGACATCGAGGTCGTTGCCACCATGCTCGCCGGGCGCTGGGTGCACAACCCGCCCCCGTGGGGGTAGCGCGCCCGGCGAATCGAAATCGTCTCGGTTCGGTGAACGCTCGCACTTGCGCCCCAGACGCGTTATTGTCCCGCCCCCGTGGCGACGCCACAGCAAATCGGCGACTGGACGGTCTCGTGCACCAGCGCCGTCATGGACAGGACGACCTGGCGCCGCTCGAGCGCGCCGCCGCCGGCGCCTTCAAGACGCATCTCAGCACGATCGTCGCAGCACTCCCGATGCCGCTACGCAGCGTCGACGTGAAGCACGTGTGGCGCAGCGGGACCGAGTGGCACGTCGAGGCAGAAGTCGTCGGCGACGAGGGGGCACGGGTGCTGCTCCTGCGCTACCTCGACGGCGACACCGCGCAGATCCTCGGCGGCGCCGTCCGAATTCCCGCCTAGCGGGCTACTTCGGTACCGCTTCGAGCTTGTAGCCGACGCCGTAGCGAGTCTGGATGAACGTGTGCTTCGAGGCGCGACGATCGATCTTCTCGCGCAGGCGGCCGACGAAGACGTCGACCGTGCGGTCGCGGTGGGTCTCGCGCCTGCCCCAGATCTTCTGGAGGAGCTCGTCGCGCGTCGAGACGCGTCCCGGCTCGAGGGCCAGCGTGTAGATGAGCCTGAACTCCGTCGGGGTCAGTTCAGCGCTCTCCCCGTCGACGTACGCCTGCACCTCGCGAGGGTCGATCCTCAGCTCCTCGAGCTCGATCGCGTCGCCACGCTTCTCCTGCGCGGGCTGAGCGCCACGGCGCGCCGCCGCCTGGACGCGCGCGACGAGCTCCTTCATCGAGAAGGGCTTGACGAGGTAGTCGTCGGCGCCGATCTCGAGCGCGTGGACGCGATCGTGCTCCGTCCCTCGGGCGCTCACGACGATGATCGGCGTTCCGATCCCCTCACCTCGGGCCGTCTCGATGAACGCCCAGCCGTCGAGTCCCGGCAGCATCAGGTCGAGCACGCAGACGTCCGGTTGCTCGAACCGGAGCCGTGCGAGCGCCTGCTTCCCGTCCGCGACGCGAACCGGCGAGAACCCGGCGCGCTCGAGATGCTGCGCGATTCCCTGCGCGATCACGTCGTCGTCCTCGACGATCAGCACTTTCGGCATGCGAGCGAACCATAGAGCGGTGTGGGGCGCCGCGGCCCGAACGGCGGCGCCCCAACCTCGCTCCCCTCGCAGAGCAGTTTGTTGTCCCTGGAGAGCCACTTGGGACGCGGAACGGTGAACAACCCGCCAGCGGGTGGTTGCCCTGGAGCCCGATCACCACTGCGTCACCCGTCGTTCACCAACGCGTGGCCCATCCCCCGCGACATCGAGGCGACCATGGAGGCCATCACAGGAAACTCGAAAGGGGAGCAATGATTGGTAAGCGTCTAGCCCGGCTCGGGGTCTTCGCACTGGTCCTCACGCTCGTCGCGGGCGTCTCCGCGGTGGCCGGGACGGCGAAGAAGGCACCGCAGCTCACGGGCTCCATCACAGCTGACGGGTCGAGCACCCTCGGGCCTTGGGCGGCTACGGCCGCAGAGCTGTACCGCAAGGTTCAGCCGAAGGTCAAGATCACGGTCGGCGTCTCCGGCACGGGCGGCGGCTTCGAGAAGTTCTGCCGCGGCGAGATCGATCTCGCGAACGCATCGAGGGCGATCAAGGCCACCGAGTATGCGAGCTGTCGCCAGAACGGCGTCAAGTGGGTCGCGTTCACCGTCGCGAACGACGGGATCACGGTCGTGACGAGCCAGCAGAACACGTGGGCGACCTGCCTGACGACTGCTGAGCTGAAGAGGATGTGGAACACCGGCTCGAAGGTCGACAACTGGAAGGACGTTCGGTCGAGCTTCCCCGACGTCCCGCTCAAGCTGTTCGGGCCCGGCACCGACTCCGGCACGTTCGACTTCTTCACCGAGTTCATCAACGGCAAGGCGAAGGCCAGCCGCTCGGACTACACCGCGAGCGAGGACGACAACATCCTCGTGCAGGGCGTGTCCGGCACCCGCGGGGGCCTCGGCTACTTCGGTCTCTCGTACTACGAGGAGAACAAGAGCCGTCTGAACGCCGTGGCGATCGACTCCGGCGCCGGCTGCGTCAACGCAACGAAGGCGACGGTCCAGAACCGCTCGTACAAGCCCCTGTCGCGCGGGCTCTACATCTACGCGAAGCGCGACTCGTTCAAGCGGGCCGCGGTTCGCTCGTTCATCGGCTTCGCGCTCAACAACCAGGTCAAGATCGCGAACACCGCCGACTTCGTGCCGCTCACCACGGCGCAGGCGAAGCGCGCGCGCTTCCACTACAACACCGTTCTTCGGCAGGTCCGTTAGTCGCGGTGGCGCGGGGGAGCAACCGCTCCCCCGCGCCCGCTCCTCTACGATCGCGGGATGAGCGACCTCCGCGAAGCGTTCCAGACGCAGGTGGCGGCGATCCGGAAGCAGGCGCCCGCAGGTCGGCCCTGATGGCGGACCCCGACGAGCTCCACAAGCTCCGCGTCGCGATCCGCCGCTTGCGCGCGCTGCTCCGGGCCGCTCGTCCGCTCCTCACGGACGCTCGTGCGGAGTCACTCCGCGGGGAGCTTCGAGAGCTCGGACACGCCATCGGACCGGCGCGGGACGCCGACGTCTTCGCGGCCTATCTGCGGGACGCGACCCTCGAGCTCGACGAGGACGCGGACGTGCTCGCGCGGTTGCAGTCGCGGGCCGAGGACGAGCGCCGCGAGGCCTACGGCGCCGCACGAGCGGCACTCGATGCGCCCGCCTTCGAGCGGCTGCTGCAGGAGCTCGACGCGTTCTGCTCGGGCGTCGTGCTCCGCGACGCGTCCCTGAACGGGATCGTGCGCACCGAGGGCCGCAAGCTGCAGCGGGCAATGCGTGACATCGAGACCGACGAGGCTCTCCACGATGCGCGGATCAAGGCGAAGCGGGTTCGCTACGCGGCCGAGGTCGCCGAAGACGAGAACGTCGTCGCCCGCGCGAAGCAGTTTCAGGACGTCGTCGGGGAGCACCAGGACGCCGTCTTCGCCGAGGAGCGGCTGCGTGCGCTTTCGGAGCCCGCGACCGCACTCGTGATCGGCCGACTGATCGAGCGCCAGCGAGCGCGCCGCGCCGCGGCGCGCGCCGACGTCCCGAAGGTCTGGCAAAAGCTCGACAAGGCGATCACGTGATCCGCGCCGCCGGCGGCATCATCGTCCGCGACGGCAACATCCTGCTCGTCCACCGACCGAAGTACGACGACTGGTCGCTCCCGAAGGGGAAGTGCAAGCCGGGCGAGAGCGACGAGGCGTGCGCTCTGCGAGAGATCGAAGAGGAGACCGGGCTCCGCTGCGAGATCGAGCGACCGCTCGGGGAGACGCGGTACCGCGCACTGGCCGGAGACAAGGTCGTGCAGTGGTTCCTGATGCGACCCGTCGACGGCGAGTTCGCGCCCGACGACGAGGTCGACGAGGTCGCGTGGGTGCCGATCCCGAACGTTCCCGACCGCCTGACGTTCGAGGTCGGGGCCGAGCAGCTCGACCAGCTCGAGCAGCTCTAGGCGACCGCGAGCTCGGCGAAGGCCATCGCCGCGACGCCTTCGCGCAGCCCCGTGCGCGCCACCTGGAACGGGACGCCGAGCCGGCTCTGCACTTCTGCGAGCACGATCGCGCCGCCGAGCAGCGTCCAGGCGCGGTTCGGGTCGAGGTCGTGCTTGCGGGAGACCTCCTTCGCGCTCCTCGTCGCGAGCCAGCCGATCACCTCTTCGAGCCGATCGGTCTCGAGCGTGCGGCCGATCACACGACGGAGTGCCCGCGCGGTGCCGCCGGTCGCGTACGCGGCCATCGGAAACGGGGGGACGACGCCTTCGAGCCGCTCCCGAACGGTCGCGCGGGCCGCCTCCACCGCCTCGATCCCCGGAGGGTCGTCCTGCAGCAGCCGTCTCACGGTCAGCGAGCCGACGTCGATCGAGCGGACCCACTGCGGCGAGCCCTGGACGCCGACGACGAGCTCGGTCGAGCCGCCGCCGCTGTCGCACACGGCGACGCTCTCCGGTACGTATTCCAGGCACGCAAGCGCACCCGCGAATGCGAAGAGCGCCTCCTCCTCAGCGCCTAGCACTCTGACGCGCGCAGCCGAGCCCTGCGCCAGCGCTGCGACCAGCTCGTCGGAGTTCTGGGCGAGCCGGCCCGGCGCAGTGATCACGACATCGACGTGATGCGCGCCGTGCGCGATCGCCTCCTTCGCGTAGCGGCGCACACACTCGACGGTCTCGCGAAGCTTCGCCTCGGAGATCCAGCCGTTGCGGTCGATCTCGTCGCCGAGCCGAAGGTATGCCCGCGCCTCGTGCAGCGGCTCGAGGCAGGGGTTCCGCCTGGCAACGAGCAGGCGAACGGTGTTCGAGCCCACGTCGACGACCCCAACCCGCATTGCAGGGATCGTGGCAGTGCTCTCGGACGTCATCATCGTCGTTTCCCGACCGGGCGGCGAGGCGGCCGGGCCGCGCTCTTGATCAGCACGTCGTGAGCGGGGCGCGCACGCTGGCCCTTCACCGGACGGAGGCGCCGCCACACGCTCTCCGCGTCGAGCTCCCAGGCGCCGGAGTTGTCGGCCAGCAACGTGTCGAACACCGACGAGAGTCGCGACCGCAGGCGTTCGTTCTCCACCGGGACGACCAGCTCGAGCCGGTTGTCGAGATTCCGCGACATCAGGTCGGCGCTGCCCATCAGCCAGGTCGCCTCACCGTCGCCGCGGTCGAAGTGGTAGACGCGGCTGTGCTCGAGGAACCGCCCGAGCACCGAGCGAACGTGCACGTTCTCGGAGAGCCCCTTCACACCGGGGCGAAGCGAGCAGATCGAACGCACGATGGCCTCGACGCGGGCACCGGCGCTCGACGCGTCGTAGAGCTCGTCGATGATCCCGGGGTCGGTCAGAGCGTTGACCTTGATGCGGATCTGCGCCGGCTTTCCGGCGGCGGCGGCCTTCGCGACGCTCCGAATCTCGTCGACGAGCCCCTCGCGCAAGTTGTACGGCGCGACGAGGATCTTTCGGAACGGCGGCGGCTTGCCGAAGCCCGTCAGGTGGTTGAACAGGTCGGCGACGTCGGCGGCGATGTCCTCGTCGGCTGTGAAGAGGCCGAAGTCCTCGTAGATCCGAGCGTTGTGGGCGTGGTAGTTCCCCGTTCCGACGTGCACGTAGCGGCGAAGCCGGTCGCCTTCGCGCCGCACCACCTGCGTCGCCTTGAGGTGGATCTTCAGGCTCGGGTAGCCGTAGACGACGTGCACGCCGGCGCGCTCGAGCTTGCGCGACCACTCGATGTTCCGGCGCTCGTCGAAGCGCGCCTTCAGCTCGACGAGGCAGACGCTCTGCTTGCCGTCTTCCGATGCTTCGATCAGCGCGGGCACGAGCGGCGACTCGTCGCTCGTTCGGTACACCGTCGTCTTCAGCCCGATCACGTCGGCGTCCTTCGCGGCCTCGCGGACGAACGCCTCGAACGTCGTGGCGAACGAGTCGTACGGGTGGTGGACGAGCTGGTCGCTGCGGCGGATCTCGGTGAAGAGGTCGTCATTGGCGATCCCGGCGGCGAAGCGCGGCGGTGTAGCGCCGACCCACGCCGGATCGCGCAGATCGGAGCGCTCGTCCCTCAGCAGCTGCGCCAGCTCGGACAGGTCGAGCAGGCCGCCCACCTGGTACACGTGGGAATCGTCGACGTCGAGGCCACGCTTGAGCCGCTCGACCATCCCGTTCGACATCTGCGACGAGACCTCGAGACGGACGACGTCCCCAAAGCGGCGCCGCCGAAGCTCGAGCTCGACCGCCTCGAGCAGGTCATCGGCCTCGTCGGAGACCTCGAAGTCGGCGTCCCTCGTGACGCGGAAGACCGCGCGCTCCACGAGTTCCATCTGCGGAAAGAGCGCGGAGAGAAAGTGGGCGATCACGTGCTCGAGCGGGATCCAGAGACCCCGCCGACCGACCTTCATGAAGCGCGGCATGCCCTCGGGCACCTTGACGCGGGCGAACCGCTCGTCGCCGTTGTCCGGGTCTCGCACGAACACGCCGAGCGAGAGCGAGAGCGGCGAGATGTACGGGAACGGCTGGCCGGGCCCGACCCCGAGCGGGGTCAAGACGGGGTAGATCTCGCGATCGAACCGTGCGGTGAGCTCGGCGCGCTCCTTGTCGGTGCATTCCTCGACCCCGCCCACCACGATCCCGGCCGCGGCGAGCGCCGGCCTCAGGTCGCGCCCCCAGAGCCGAGCCTGTCGCGTGACGAGCTCGCGAGACCCGCTCGCGGATCTCGAGCAAGGCCTGCTGGGGCGACCGCCCGTCCGGGGAGTGCAGCGGGATGCCGGCGGACTCGAGCCCCTCGAGTCCGGCGACGCGCACCATGAAGAACTCGTCGAGGTTCGACGAGAAGATCGAGCAGAACTTGATCCGCTCGAGCAGCGGCACGGTCGCGTCGGCGGCGAGATCGAGGACGCGCGCGTTGAAGTCGAGCCACGAGAGCTCGCGGTTGATGTAACGCGTGCCCGCGTCGTGCCCGCGGGCCACTATTTTGGCAGGGCTTGGAGCTTGTAACCGACTCCGTGTCGTGTATGGAGGAAGGTGTGGGCGGGCGCGTGCCGATCGATCTTGTTGCGAAGCTTGCGGACGAAGACGTCGACCGTGCGGTCGCGGTGGCGCTGCCTGCGTCCCCAGATGCGCTGCATCAGCTCCTCCCGCGTCACGACCCGGCCCTGTTCCTGCGCCAGAGCGTAGAGCAACCGGAACTCCGTCGGGGTGAGGTTCGCGCTGACGCCGCCGACGTAGGCCTGCACCTCCCGCGGGTCGAGGCGAAGCTCCTCGACCTCGATCGGGTCCCCGCGGGTCTCCTCCTGCGCGCGGACTCCGCGCCGCGCGGCGGCCCGCACGCGGGCGACGAGCTCCTGCATCGCAAACGGCTTGACGAGGTAGTCGTCCGCCCCGAGCTCGAGCGCCCTCACCCGGTCCTGCTCGGTCCCTCGCGCGCTCACGACGAGGATCGGCGTGCCGATCCCCTCGGCCCGCGCAGTCTCGATCAGCTGCCAGCCGTCGAGGCCGGGAAGCATCAGGTCGAGCACGACGACGTCCGGTCGCTCGAAGCGGAGCCGCGCGAGGCCGGTCTCGCCCCGAGTCACGACGAGCGGCTCGAAGCCTGCGTTCGCGAGGTGACCCGAGATCCCGCGACCGATGACCTCGTCGTCCTCGACGATGAGCACCTTGGACATTCGCCCGGATCATGGTTTCCGACGGGGTCACGCAGGGTGCACGGTGGGTGAGGAACTGGTGACGAGGTGGTGAAGAGGCGCTTCCTCAACCGGAACAAAGCGGTACAAGCCGAACCGATGCCCATGGCATTCGAAGCGGCCCGTGGACGCGCGGCGATCGAGGAGAGCCGCGAGATCATGGTCGTGCTCGACCGTGAGGGCCGCGTCGTCGCCGCGAGCCGCCGCGCCCGCGAGGCGCTGCCGGACCTCGAGCTCGGGCAGCGACTGTCCGACGAAGCCCGCAACGCCCGACGGCCGGTCGAGGTTCCCTACGACGCGCTCGGCGAGCGCGAGACGCTCCTCTACCTGAGCGAGCCGTCGGAGAACGCCGCGTACGACGAGCTGCGCGCCGGCTTCACGGCCGCGGTCTCGCACGAGCTCCGGACGCCGCTCGCGCGACTCCTCTCGCTGCTCGAGACGGCTGCGCTTCCGGGCGAGGATCCTCTGGAGCTGATCGACCGAGCCCGGCGGGAGGTCGAGCAGATCGGCGAGCTGATCGACGACGTGCTCTTCCTCTCGGAGCTCGAGACGGGACGCCAGGTCGTGGCGCTCGGCGCGACGCCGATCAGGGAGACCGCCGAGGACGTGGTCGGCGGCCCTCGCCGAGTCGGCCGACCGAGCCGACGTCACGCTGGAGGTGGACGTCCCGGACGGGCTCGAGGTTCCGCTCCGACCGAGGATGCTGCGCGTCGTCCTGGAGAACCTCGTCGCGAACGCGATCCGCTACGCGGGGCCCGGCGCGCGCTGCCGGATCTCCGCGGAGGCCGGCGACGGCGACGTCGTCCTGACGGTCGCCGACGACGGGCAGGGAGTCGGCCCGGGCGACCTGCCCCGGCTGTTCGAGCGCTTCTACCGCGCCGACCGTGCGCGCTCGTCGCGCGGCACCGGGCTCGGGCTCGCGATCGTCAAGCACGTCGTGACCTCCGCGGGCGGGACGGTCGAAGCCACCAGCCCGCCGGCGAGGGGCCTCACGATCCGCTCGCGCTTTCCCGTCCCGACACTTGAGGTGCGCGAGCGGTGAACGTGTGGTGAGAAGGCCGTGAACCCGGTGGCGCCGCCGGCCGTCGCTCCCCGATGCTGTGGACCGATGCTCGCGCTCGTCGCCCACCGGCGCACCGGCACGAACGCACTCCTCGCCGAGCGAGGCGCGACGATCGTCACGCCCCGGGCCGCGCTGAGGACGCTCGGGGCCCGGCGACGTCGCGCTCGGCCCGGCTCGACGTCCGCCCGAGCCTCGACGGGATCGAGCCCGGGCTCTGGTCGCTGCGCCGGCTCGAGCGGCAGGGCGTCTCGGTGCTCAACCCGCCCGACGCGCTCGTCGCGATGCACGACAAGCTCGAGACGGCGCTCCGACTGCGGGCCGTCAACCTGCCGCACCCGCGCACGGCGTTCCTCCCCGCAGGCGCGAGCCCGTCCGGGATCGAGCTGCCGGTCGTGATCAAGCCGCGCTTCGGCAGCTGGGGCCGCCACGTGCACCTCTGCACGACGAAGCGCTCGCTGCGGCGCTGCCTGCAGCAGCTCCGCGACGAGCCGTGGTTCCGCGAGCAGGGCGCGATCGCCCAGGAGCTGATCGAGCCGACCGGCCGCGACCTGCGCATCCTCGTCGCGGCGGGCGAGGTCGTGGGCGCGATCGCGCGGGTCGCTGCGAAAGGAGAGTGGCGCACCAACGTCGCGCTCGGGGGCACCCGGCACCCGGCGATCCCGGGTCGACGCGCCAGATCGCTCGCGCTCGCCGCGGCGGCGGCCGTCGGTGCCGACCTCGTCGGCGTCGACCTCCTCCCGCGCGGTCGCTCGCACGTCGTCCTCGAGCTGAACGGCGCGGTCGACTTCACCCCCGAGTACGCGCTCGACGGGAACGACGTCTTCGCCCAGGCGCTGCTGGCGCTCGGAGCGCGCTCGCTCCCGCAAGCCGCCTAAGGTCGTTACCAGATCGTCACCAGACGTTGACCGCCCCTCGACCCACCGCACCAACCGGGGTCCGGACAATTCACGGCAGCCCAGCAACGAAAGGATCCTCTTCGCATGCGCGCACTCGGTTTCACCATGGTCCTGCTCGCCCTCGTCGCCGCCGGGTGCGGCAGCGACCGCGACAACAGCTCGGCCGACACCGGCCCGGCCGCGACCAGCGACCTCTCCGGCCGGATCCAGGCGGACGGCTCGAGCACCGTTGGCCCGTACGCGACCGCCGCGGCAGAGCGGTTCCAGGCGGAGAACCCCGACGTCCAGATCACCGTCGGCGTCTCCGGCACCGGCGGCGGCTTCGAGCGCTTCTGCGCCGGAGAGACCGATCTCTCGAACGCTTCCCGCGCGATCAAGGACGAGGAGAAGCAACTGTGCGCTGACAAGGGGATCGAGTTCGTGGAGTTCCAGGTCGCGAACGACGCGCTCACGGTGGTCGTGAACCCGGAGAACGACTGGGTGGACTGCCTCACCGTCGAGCAGCTGAAGAAGATCTGGGACCAGGGCTCCAAGGTGAAGTCGTGGAGCGACGTCGATCCCTCGTTCCCCGACGAGTCGATGAAGCTGTACGGCGCCGGCACGGACTCCGGAACGTTCGACTACTTCACCGACGCGATCAACGGTGAGGAGGGCCGGAGCCGCTCCGACTATTCGGCGACGGAAGACGACAACGTGACCGTGCAGGGCGTGTCCGGCGACAAGGGCGCGCTCGGCTACTTCGGGCTGTCGTACTACGAGCAGAACAAGGACACGCTGAAGGCGCTCGAGATCGACGGCGGCGACGGCTGCGTGGCACCGAACGTGGAGAACGCCCAGAACGGGACGTACAAGCCGCTCTCACGCCCGCTGTTCATCTACGCCAAGAAGGAGTCGTTCGCGCGACCTGAGGTGCACGCGTTCATCCAGTACATGCTGGACAACGAGCAGGCGATCGCAGAGGCTTCGCAGTTCGTGCCCTTGACCGACGAGCAACTGGCGAAGGCGAAGGCCGACCTCGAGGCGGCGACCGCGGGTTGACCGTCCGCGCGGAGGCAGGCCCGGCGCGGCTGCAGGGGAGTCGAGTCCGGTACGGGGAGCTCCTGATCAAGGGGCTCCTCGGCTTCTGCGCGCTCATCTCGGTCGCGACGACGATCGGGATCATCGCCGCGCTGTTCATCCCGGCGTTCGAGTTCTTCCAGGAGGTCTCGATCGTCGACTTCTTGACGGGGACGGAGTGGGCGCCGCTCTTCGAGCCGGCGCTGTTCGGCGTCATCCCGCTCGTCGTCGGAACGCATCTCGGTGACGTTCTGGGCGGTGCTGATCGCGATTCCCTTCGGGCTCGGGTCGGCGATCTACCTCAGCGAGTACGCGAGTAGGCGCACACGCAGCGTCTTGAAGCCCATGCTCGAACTGCTCGCCGGGATCCCGACGATCGTCTACGGGTACTTCGCCCTGACGTTCTTCACGCCGCTGCTGCGTGACGTGGGAATCGGCGTGGACATCTTCAACGTGCTCTCCGCCGGCCTCGTGATGGGCGTGATGATTCTGCCGGTGGTCGCCTCGCTCTCGGAGGACGCGATGGCCGCGGTTCCCCACGACCTTCGCGACGGCGCATTCGCTCTCGGCGCGACCCGGCGGGAGGTGGCGACCCGCATCGTGGTGCCGGCGGCGATCTCCGGAGTCACCGCGTCGTTCGTGCTCGGCATCTCCCGCGCGGTCGGGGAGACGATGATCGTGCTCGTCGCGGCCGGCCAACAGCCGAACCTCACCTTCGATCCGCGCGCGGCCGTCGAGACGATGTCTGCGTTCATCGCCGCGACCGGGGCGGGCGACGTGCCAACCGGGTCGGTGGAGTACAAGACGATCTTCGCGGTCGGCGCAACGCTGTTCGTGATGACGCTGATCCTGAACGTGATCTCGATCAGGCTCGTGGAGCGGTTCCGGGAGGAGTACGAGTGACGACCGTGAACCTGAAGCGCCGCGGGCGGGACATCAAGGGCGCGGTGTTCAAAGCCGTCCTGCTCCTCTCGCTGATCGTGGGCTTCGCCACGCTGGTGACGCTGCTCGTCGACGTCTTCCGGAAGGGCTGGCCGTACGTCGACAAGACGCTCTTCACGAACCCACCGTCGATCGACCCGGCGATCGCGGGCGCGAAGCCTGCGATCCTGGCGACGATCTACCTCGGCATCATGGTGATCCTCTTCACCGTGCCGATCGGCGTCGGAACGGCGATCTACCTCGAGGAGTACGCGGATCGAAAGCGCTGGTACAACCGGCTGCTCGAGCTGAACATCCAGAACCTCGCGGCCGTCCCCTCGATCGTCTACGGGATCCTCGGCCTCGCGTTCGTCGTGCGAGGGATCGGGCTCGGCCAGGTGCTGCTCGCCGGCGCGCTGATCCTGACGCTGCTCGTCCTGCCGAACATGATCATCGCGTCGCGCGAGGCACTCCGAGCCGTGCCCGACACGATCCGACAGGGTGGCTACGCGCTCGGCGCGACCCAGTGGCAGGTGACGTCGCGGCAGGTGCTCCCGGCCGCGCTCCCGGGGATCGCGACCGGCTCGATCCTCTCGGTGTCGCGTGGCATCGGCGAGACTGCGCCGCTGATCTTGGTCGGCGCGGTGACGTACGTCGCCTTCGACCCGACGATCCTCGGGCCGTTCACGGCGCTGCCGATCCAGATCTACCAGTGGGTGCGACTCCCACAGGAGGAGTTCCGCTCGCTCGCCGCGGCTGCGATTATCGTGCTGCTCGGCATCCTGCTGACTCTCAACGCCGTCGCCATCTGGCTCCGGAACCGCTACCAGAGGAGGTGGTGATGAGCGTGACCGACACGAACCGAACCTTGAAGATCGCCGAAGACCTCACTCGCACGCCCGCCCTGCAGCACAAGGACGTCGTCTTCGACGTGCAGGGCGTCGGCGTGTCCTACGACGGCAACCTCGCCGTGCAGGAAATCACGCTTCCGATCTACAGCAACGAGGTGACGGCGATCATCGGGCCGTCGGGCTGCGGAAAGAGCACGTTCATCCGCGTCTTCAACCACATGAACGCGCTGATCCCCGGCGCGAAGGTGCACGGCAAGGTGCTCTACCACGGTGAGGACCTCTACGGCAAGGGCGTCGATCCGGTCGAGGTGCGAAAGCAGATCGGGATGGTGTTCCAGAAGCCGAACCCCTTCCCGAAGACGATCTTCGACAACGTCGCGTTCGGGCCCCGCGTGCTCGGGTGGAGGAAGGGGCTCGACGAGCGCGTCGAGCAGGCGCTCCGCCGAGCGGCGCTCTGGGACGAGGTCAAGGACCGGTTGAAGAAGAGCGCACTCGGGCTCTCGGGTGGCCAGCAGCAGCGCCTCTGCATCGCGCGTGCGCTCGCGACCGAGCCCGAGGTGATCCTGATGGACGAGCCGGCGTCTGCGCTCGACCCGATCGCGACGACGCGGATCGAAGACCTCATGCACGAGCTCAAGAAGGACTTCACGATCCTGATCGTCACGCACAACATGCAGCAGGCCGCGCGCGTCGCCGACATGACGGCGTTCTTCTCCGTCAACATCGCGCCCGAGGGGGATCGCACCGGGATCCTCGTCGAGTACGACGAGACGTCGAAGATCTTCACTCAGCCGAGCGACAAGCGGACAGAGGACTACGTGACGGGGAGGTTCGGATGAGGGTCGGCTTCCAGGAAGATCTCGACCAGCTCGAAGCGTCGATCCACGAGGAGGGGACGCTCGCGCTGCGCTCGCTGCGTGGAGCCCTCAACGCGTTGGTGCAACAGGACGGGGAGCTCGCCGACGAGGTGATCGCCTTCGACGACGAGATCGACTCGCGCTACCTCGCGGTCGAGGAGGGCATCCAGGACCTGCTCGCACGACAGACGCCGGTCGCGTCCGATCTCCGGCTCGTGCTGTCGATGCTCCACGTCAACCTGCACCTCGAGCGGATCGGCGACTACTGCGTGACGATCGCGAAGCTCGTCAAGCTCGCGCCGCCCGGTTGCGCCGGACCGGATGTTCGTCGACGCGTTCGAGGAGATGGGCGCGCGCGCAGAGGAGATGATCCGCGTCGCACTCGACTCCTTCTCGTCCCGAAACCTCGAGCAGGCCGAGACGCTCGTCGACCTCGACGAGTTGATCGACCGGACGAACCGGCGCTTCGTCCAGCAGGTGCTCTCGTTCGGGCGCGACCCGAAGCTGCACGAGTGGGGCCTGCGGATGATCATCGTCTCGCGCTGCTTCGAGCGGATCGGCGACCACGCGGTCGACATCGGCGAGCGGACGGCGTACCTCGTCTCCGGCGAGTTCCGCGAGTTCACGGACGCCTCCCACTCCGACTAGCTGCGCAAGTCGCGAATCCGCTCGCGCGGATCCGCGCCGCGCTAAGACCCCTAAAGGCGGCCGCTTTCGCGGCCGCTGTCGCAGCGACTTCCATCATGCGTCCAACCGTACGGTCGCTATATTCTCTGTAGCGATGCGCACGATGAACCCGATCCACGAGACGACGTCGTGCGCTGTGGCGGCCTGCACCGAGATCCTCGGCGCAAAGTGGACGGCGCTCCTCGTCCACGACCTCTCGGAGGGCGCACGGCGGTTCACCGAGCTCGAGGCGGCCTGCCCAGGGATCTCCCCGCGGACGCTCTCGGAGCGGCTGCGTGCGCTCGAGGAAGGCGGGATCCTGCTCCGCACGAGCTATCCAGAGCGCCCGCCGCGCGTCGAGTACGAGCTCACCGAGAAGGGCCGAGGCCTGCTCCCGGTGATCGACGAGATGCGCCGCTACGGGCACGCCTGGCTCGTCGACTGCTGACGCGAGCTAGCCGGAGCGCGGAAGGTCGGCGAACGCGAGGTAGAGCTCGCGCGCGGCGTCGTACGCCTTCGTCAGGTACTCGACCGGAAGCTTCTCGTTCGGCGAGTGAACGCTCGACTCGGGTAGCGCGACGCCGGTCAGGACGACAGGCATCCCGCGCTCGGTCACCGCGGCCATGATCGGGAGCGTGCCGCCGCCGCGCACGAGCAGCGGCTCGCGACCGAAGACCTTCTCGAACGCCTTCGACCCGAGCTGGATCGCGGCCGACTTGGGGTCGACGACCGACGCCGGCGTTCCCTTGTCGAACCGGAGGTCGACCTCGGCGCCCTCGGGCGCCGCCTCGTGGACGAGCTGCTCGACGGCCTTGCGAATCGTCTCGACGTCCTGACCGGGTGCGAGGCGGACGGTGAAGTTCGCCTGCGCCGACGTGACGGTCGTCGTGTTCTTCAGCCCCGGCTTGCCGCCGAGGATCCCGTTCACGTCGACGGACGACTCGGCGGTCGTGCGGAGCCAGAACTCGTCGGCGGCGCGCTCGTCGTACGGGCTCGCGCCCGCTTCGCCGAGCATCTCCGCTCCGCTCGGGATCGCGTTCCAGCTCTCCTGCTCCTCGGGCGACGCCGGGATGATCCCCTGTCGCAGCGGCTCGGGGAGCCGCCCGTCGCGGGGCATGATCCCGCCGAGCGCCTGCATCAGCGCGTGGATCGCGTTCAGCGCCGCGTTCCCGTACATGCCCGGAGTGCAGGTCGCGCGCGCCGGTCTTCACCGTCAGGTCGAATGCGACGAGCCCTCGCGTGCCGGTGCAGAACTGCGGGACGTCGCGGCGCTCCATTCCGCCGTCGAAGATCACGCACACGTCGGCCCCACGCTCGTCGGCGTTGACCCAGTCGACGATCGACATACCGCCGATCTCCTCTTCGCCGTCGGAGGCGACGCGGATGTTCACGGGCAGCGCGCCTTCGTCGGCGAGGTCGACCGCGGCTCGCAAGATCGAATACAGCTGACCCTTGTCGTCCGCCACACCGCGCGCGAAGAGCCAGTCGTCCTTGACCGTCGGCTCGAAGGGGTCGGTGTCCCAGAGGTCGATCGGGGCAGGCGGCTGCACGTCGAAGTGGCCGTAGACGAGCACGGTCGGCGCGTTGCCGCGGATCGTGTCGACGCGGGAATCTCGCCGATCACCATCGGCTGCGCGTCCGTCTCGACGAGCTCCGCGTCGCCGCCCTTGGCGGAGCGCACGAGGTCGCGCACCCACTCGCCCGCTCGCCGGACGTCCGCGGCATGGTTCGGGTCCGCGCTGACGCTCGGGATCCGGAGCAGGTCGTAGAGCTCTTCGAGGTGCGTCGCGTTCACGGACGCGAGAGTTTACGCAGCTGCGTCGCGGAGCGTCTGGCTGTCCGACAGCGCGCGGAGCTTCTTCAGGCTCTGGTTCTCGATCTGGCGGATCCGCTCACGCGTGACTTTGAACGTGCGGCCGACCTCGTCGAGCGTGCGCGGCGGCTTGCCGTCCAAGCCCGTAGCGGAGCTCGAGCACCGCGCGCTCGCGGGGCGAGAGCGACTCGAGGACCTTCCGGAGCGCCTCCTTGCGAAGCGTCGTCTCGGCCTCCTCCTCGGGCATCGGAGCCGTGTCGTCCGTGAGGAAGTGGCCGAACTCCGACTCCTCCTCATCGCCGACGGGCTTCTCGAGGGAGACCGGGGTTTGCGCGCTCCGGCGGATCTGCTCGACCTCGTCCGTCGTCAGCTCGAGCTCCTTGCCGATCTCGAACGACATCGGCTCGCGTCCGAGCTCGGCGCGCAGCTTGCGCTCGGCGCGTGCGATCTTGTTCAGCTTCTCGACGACGTGCACCGGCATGCGGATCGTCCGCGCCTTGTCGGCGAGCGCGCGTGCGACGGCCTGGCGAATCCACCAGGTCGCGTACGTCGAGAACTTGAAGCCCTTGCGGTAGTCGAACTTCTCGGCGGCACGCACGAGGCCGATCGTCCCCTCCTGGATCAGATCGAGGAACGGCAGCCCCTGGTTGCGGTAGCGCTTCGCGATCGAGACGACGAGGCGCAGGTTCGCCTCGACCATCTCCTGCTTCGCGCCGTGGTCGCCGCGCTCGATGCGCTTCGCGAGCTCGACCTCCTGCGCGGCGGTGAGCAGGTCGACCTTGCCGATGTCCTTCAGGAAGAGCTGGAGCGAGTCGGTCGAGACTTCGCGCTCGACCGGCGCGGCAACCTCTTCCTCCTCGACGACGACCTCGACCACCGAGATCTCGAGCGACTCGAGCGTGTCGTAGAACGAGTCGAGCACGCCGGCCTCGAGGTCGAGCTCGACGAGCGCGAGCGCGATCTCCTCCGCCGTGAGCGAGCCGGCCGCCTTGCCTGCCTCCAGCAGTGCCTTCGCCTCGTCCGTGGCGAGCATCGCCTCGACGTTCAGCTCCGTCCCCGGAATCACCACCGTCGCTTCGCTCACGTTCCCCCTCCAAGGCCCGTGCTGCATGACACCCACCCTCACCCTCACCATACGGCCGCGTCGGACAGAGTCAATGTCCTCGGTGGCGGCGGAAGTGTGCCTGAGGCCACGGACGGCCGCCATAGGCCGTTCGGCTCATCTTTTCTCAACTCCAAGTCCCATTGCCTTAGAGACGGTCGAGGAAGCGCTTCGCTTCCCGCCCCAGGCGGGTTTTCGGGCCTAGGGCCTGCACTTGCCGGAGTTGCCGTTTGGCGCCTTCCGCGTCGCCGCTCCAGACGAGGAGCAGCCCGAGGTGGAAGCGCACGGTCTGTGCCCGCGGGAAACGACGCGTCAGCGGGCCGAGGCGGGAGAACGCGGCCGCGGGCTCGTCCTTGTCGAACCGGGCCACCGCCGCGGCCGTCAGCGTCTCCGGGTCGTCGGGAGCGAGCCGCACCGCGTCGTCGAAGATGCGTCTCGCGCGTCATCGGCATGCCGACCCGCTGGAGCGCGGAGCCGTAGTGCAGCCGGGCGACCGTCGTTCGCAGGTGGGCGAGCAGCGCGAGCTGGTCGCCCGGCGACCGGTGGGCGAGCGCGGCCGGGAACGGCTCGCCCGGCACGAAGAGCGGGAGCCCGGGCGCGAACGTCGGGTGCAGGAAGTCGTCGGCCCGCACGGCGTAGGGCGTGTCGGGCTCGAGCCGCGCCGCCGCCTCGAGCTCGGTGCGCGCCGCGCGTTCGGCACCGGTCGTCGCGAGGACGACGCCCTCGTGCAGTCGAACGGCGGAGCTGGACTGCGGCAGCGACTCCAGCGCCGGCATCGTGTCGGGCCAGGCCGCGAACGCCGCACCGATCCTCGCTTCGGTGCGACCCGTACCGCTCGAAGACCCGGCGCGCGTCGTCGAGCCGGCCGTCGGCGTAGAGCCGCGAAGCGCGGCGTAGGTCGCGCGCCTGGGCGTCGTCTCGCACGCCGAGGTCGAGGAAGAGCGGCGGCGGGTCGACGGCCGTCGTCGCAGGCTCGTCGCGCGTCACGGCGACGACGCCGAGCGTCGCCGCGACCGCCACGACACAGGCGGCGACGACGATCGTCCAGATGCGGGCGCGCGGGGACACCAGGTCGCTACACTTTCGGAAGCAATGGCAACGTCGAGCGAGACTCCAACCGTCAGTCTGCGGGAAGCCGCCGAACTGCTCGCGGAAGAGGCGCTCTTCCTCGACGTCCGCGAACAGAGCGAGTGGGACCTCGGCCACGTGCCGGATGCGCTGCACATCCCGCTCGGCCTCCTCGAGGACCGCGCCGCGGACGAGCTTCCCGACCGCGAGCGCGACATCGTCGTCTACTGCGCGCACGGCCGCCGGTCGCTGGCCGCGCTCGCGACACTTCGGGCACTCGGCTACGAACGCTCGCGCCACCTCTCCGACGGCTTCGAGGAGTGGGAGAAGGGCGGCTTCCCGGTCGTCGTCCCGTCGACCCTGGAGCCCGACCAGCGTCGCCGCTACAGCCGCCACCTGCTGATCCCCGAGCTCGGCGAGGCGGGCCAGCGGCGGCTGCTCGAGTCGAGCGTGCTCCTGATCGGCGCCGGCGGGCTCGGCTCGCCCGCATCGCTCTACCTCGCCGCCGCGGGTGTCGGGACGCTCGGCATCGTCGACGACGACGTCGTGGACGAGTCGAACCTCCAGCGCCAGATCGCGCACTCGACGCAGCGGCTCGGCGATCCGAAGGTCGAGTCCGCGCGCGACACGCTGACCGCGCTGAACCCGGACGTGAACGTCAAGACGTTCAACGAGCGGCTGAGCTCGGAGAACATCGATCGGATCCTCGCCGAGGGTTGGGACGTGATCGTCGACGGCGCGGACAACTTCCCAACGCGCTACCTCGTGAACGACGCGTCGGTTTGGCATGGGATCCCCGTCGTGCACGGCTCGATCTACCGCTTCGAGGGCCAGGCGACCGTCTTCCAGCCGGGGGAAGGCCCGTGCTACCGCTGCCTCTTCCCTACCCCGCCGCCGCCGGAGCTCGCACCGTCATGCGCCGAGGGCGGCGTGCTCGGCGTGCTGCCGGGGGTGATCGGCTCGCTGCAGGCGAACGAGACGATCAAGCTCGTGGCGGGGATCGGCGAGCCGCTCATCGGCCGTCTGTTGCTCTTCGACGCGCTCAGCACGACCTTCACCGAGGTCGCGCTGCGCCGCGACCCGGACTGCCCCGTCTGTGGCGAGCACCCGACCGTGACCGAGTACATCGACTACGCGGAGTTCTGCGCGGCGCGATGAGCGTCGTCAGGATTCCCCCCACTCTGCGGACGGACACCGGCGGGGAGCGCCAGGTGATCGCCGAGGGCGACACCGTGCGCGACTTGCTCGACGACCTGACTGCGCGCTTCCCGACGCTCGACGGCAAGCTCGAGTACGCGAACGTCTACGTCGGCGGCGAGGACATCCGCACGCGCGACGGCTTCGAGACGCCGGTCTCGCCGGGCGACACGGTGATCCTGCTGCCGGCGATGGCGGGCGGTGCCCGTTAAGCCGCAGGTCGCGGCGTCGCTCCTCGACCTCGTCGGCAACACCCCGCTGGTCGAGCTGAAGCCCGAAGGCGACGTTCGGCTGTACGCGAAGCTCGAGGGTCAGAATCCGACCGGCTCGATCAAGGACCGCGTCGCCAAGGCGATGATCGAGGCCGCCGAGGCCGCGGGCGAGCTCGAGCCCGGCCGCGAGCTGCTCGAGCCGACGAGCGGCAACACCGGCATCTCGCTCGCGCTCGTCGCGAAGCTCAGGGGCTACAAGCTCACGTGCGTGATGCCGGCGAACGCGACCGAGGAGCGCCGCCTGTTGCTGCGCCTCTACGGCGCGGAGATCATCGAGTCGCCAGGCGAGGAGGGATCGAACGGCGCTGTTCGCCTTGCCCTCGAGCTCGCAGAGCGCGAGCCGAGGTACTTCATGCCGTTCCAGTACGCGAACGAGGCGAACCCGCGCGCGCACTACGAGGGGACGGGCGCCGAGATCGCCGAGGCGCTCGACCGCGTCGACGTGCTCGTGGCGGGCCTCGGCACCGGCGGAACGCTGATGGGGACCGGCGCGCGATTGCGCGAGTCGTTCCCGGAGCTCACGGTCGCCGCCGCGGAGCCGCTGCCCGGCGATCCGGTGATGGGCCTCCGCTCGCTCGAGGACGGCTACGTCCCGCCGATCCTGGACGTCTCGAAGCTCGACCGGAAGGTGCTCGTCTCGAACGAGGAGTCGGTCGCCGCGCTCCGCCGCCTGCTCGACGAAGACGGGGTCTTCGCCGGCGTCTCGTCGGGTGCGGTCGTGCACGTCGCGCGCAGGCTCGCGGCCGAGCGCGACGAGGGCGTCGTCGTCTGCGTGCTCCCCGACGGCGGCTGGAAGTACCTCTCGGCCGGGTTCTGGGACTCGGACGACGTCGAGCGGGCGATGGAGAACACCGTCTGGTGGTGATTCCCGCGGCCGTGCGCGCCGAGCTCGAGCAGCACGCACGCGACGAGGCGCCGAACGAGGCGTGCGGGCTGATCGTCCTCCGCGACGGCCGCGCCGAGCGCTACGTGCGCGGTCGGAACGCTGCCAACTCGCCCTACCGCTTCGAGTTGGACGTCGACCCCGAGACGTGGTTCCTCGAGGACGAGGGCTACGAGCTCGCGGTCTTCCACTCGCACCCCTCATCGCCGGCACGACCGTCGCGCACCGACGTCGAGAACATCGGCCTCTGGGAGGGCAAGCCCTACCTGATCCTCTCCGCCGCGACCGGTGATCTCGCCGCCTTCACGATCGAAGACGGCCGGATCGCGAGCGTTCCGCTGACTCACTGAAGCGAGACAGGAGCGCCGGTCTCGGCTGAGCGAAGCAGCGCGTCGAGCACACGCGCCTGGGCAACGGCGTCGTCACGACCGAGCAGCGGCGGCTCCTCGCCGGCGACTGCCCGCGCGAAGTTCTCGAGCTGGAGCCTGTATCGGTTGGCGTGCTCCACGTCGAGCCGCTCGACCTCGGTCTCCTCGAACGTCGTGCCGCGCCGGACCTCGACCCCCTCCACGTCTGCCGTGAAGGGATGCGAGACGAGCAGCGCTCCCTCCGAGCCCACAGCTTCGAGTCCCTGGCTCGGCGCCGTGTCCATGCCGCAGGAGAAGTGGCCCAGTACTCCGCCTCGGAACCGAAGTGTCCCGGCAAAGCGGACGTCGACGCCCCCTTCGGTCAGCGTCTGCTCGCCGAACACTGTTTCTGGCTCACCTGCGAAGAGCCGCAGGCCGCTGACGCAGTAGCAACCGACGTCCAGCAGCGCGCCGCCGCCGAGCTCCGGGCTCCAGCGCACGTCGTCCGGTCGCGGGAGCGTCGAGCTGAACGCCGCACGCACGAGGCGCACCTCACCGACGGCGCGGTCGTCGAGCAGCTCGCGGGCGCGCTTGATCTGAGGATGGTGCCGGTACATGAAGCCCTCCATCAGCACGAGGCCGGCACGCTCCGCGACGTCGAACGCACGCGCCACCTCGGCGGGGTCGCGTCCCATCGGCTTCTCGCAGAGGACGTGCTTCCCGGCTTCGAGCGTGCGGATCGACCACTCGACGTGAAGTGTGTTCGGGAGCGCGACGTAGACGGCGTCGATGTCCGGATCGGCGAGGAGCGCCTCGTAGCTCGGCCACGCACGTTCGAGCCCGTGCTCCCGGACGTATGCCTCCGCTCGCGCAGGGTCGCGGCTCCCCGCCCCGACGATCGTCACGAGCGCGCTCCCGGCGGTGCCGCTGATGATCGCGTCGTTGATCTGCGCCGTCGAGAGCAGCGCGAGTCTCAGCACGGTCACATCATGACGGCGCGGGTACGCTCGGCGCTGATGCAAGAACTGCATCCGGGACTCTGGACATGGACGGCCGCGCATCCCGACTGGACCGAGGACCAAGGAGGCCCGCAGGGGTGGGACCGGGTGGTGCGTTCGTACGCGTACGACTCGGGTCCCTGCCTCGTCTTGATCGACCCTCTGGCACCGCCATCGCTGCTCGAAGGGCTCGTCGAGTCGAAGGAGGTCGCCGTGCTGCTGACGGTGCACTGGCACGCGCGCAGCGCTGCCGACTGCGTCGAACGCTTCGGAGCGACCGTGCACGCGCCCAAGGGCGCCGTCCCGAAGCTGTCGCTTCCCGCGCAGGGGTTCGAGCAGGGCGAAGAGCTGCCGGGCGGCGTCATTGCGCAGCTCGCGTGCTACACCGACGAGGTGATCTTCTGGATTCCCTCCGAGCGCGCAGTCGTCGCGGGCGATGCGCTCCTCGGAGGCGAGTTGGGCCTCCACGTGCAGCCCGACTCGTGGCTGGCAGAGGACCTGACGCACGAGTCGTTCCGCGACCGGCTGCGGCCGCTCCTCGAGCTGCCCGCCGAGCTCGTGCTGCTGACGCACGGCGACCCGGTGCTCGAGGACGGACGCGAGGCCCTGCGCGTCGCATTCGACTCATGATCGAGATCTCGCCGGGCCTGCGCCGCTGGACGGCGTACCACGACCACTGGGAGGAGCAGGTCGGCTCGCTCGCGGTCGAGACCGACGACGGGCTGTTGTTGATCGACCCGATCGATCCGCCGCGCGGGCTGCGCAGGCCCGACCACGTGCTCCTGACCGTTTTTTGGCACGGTCGTTCGACTGCAGATCTGAAGGCGAAGCGCGTGTGGGCGCACACGCGCTCCGCGCAGCCGCTCCGCAACCGCGGCGTGCAGGTGACCGACGCGTTCAAGCCGGGGGACGAGCTTCCGGGTGGCCTGGAAGCGTTCGCGACCGCCCGCGTCAACGAGGTTGTCTACTGGCTGCCGAAGCAGCGCTCGCTCGCGGTCGGTGACGTGCTGCTCGGCGCCGGTGCCAAGCCGCGCCCGACGCGCGACGCGCTGCGGTTCTGCCCGGAGCGCTGGCTCGGCAAGGGGACGCACGACGACCTGCGCGAGACGCTCCAGCCCCTGCTCGCGCTGCCGGTGCAGCGCGTGCTCGTCTCGCACGGTGAGCCGGTGCTTCGCGCAGGCAAGGCCGCGCTCGGGCGCATCCTTCGCTGACTAGGCCTCGAGCGGCCGCAGCGCGGGGTAGAGAAGGCGGTAGCGCGCGTACCCCTCGCCGTAGGCGCTGCGCAAATCCGGGTCCGGTTCGACGACGTCGCGAACGTGGACCGCACGCTCGATCGCCTCGTGCACGTCCGCGTAGACCCCCGCGCGAACGCCGCCGAGCAGCGCGGCGCCGAAGGCTGCGCCCTCCTCGACGATCGTGCGCTCTAGCGGGATGCCGAGGACCGAGGCCACGATGCGCAACCAGAGCTCGCTGCGAGCGCCGCCGCCAGAGACGCGACCGGCGCGCGCCTCGACGCCGAGCTCGCGAAGGAGCTCGAAGGAGTCGCGGAGCCCGTAGGCGACCCCCTCGAGCACCGCGCGCGTCATCGCCCCGGCGTCGTGACGCAGCGAAAGGCCGACGAACGCCGCTCTGGCAAGCGGGTCGGCGTACGGCGTGCGCTCGCCGGCGAGGTACGGCTGGAACTGCAGCCCCTCGACGCCCGGCTCCCACCGCTCGGCCTCCGCGAGGAGCTCCTCGTAGGGCCGCCGCAGGACGGACTCGCGAAGCCAGCGAAGCGCTCCCGCCGCGCTGAGCATCACGCCCATCGCGTGCCAGGCGCCGGGGACGGCGTGGCAGAACGCGTGGACCCGCGCTTGCGGGTCGGCGGCGTACGACGGCAGCACGGCGAAGGCGGCGCCCGAGGTGCCGAGCACGAGGGAGACGGGCCCCGGTCTGTCGATGCCGACCCCGAGCGCACCGGCAGCCTGGTCGCCCGTGCCCGGCGCACCGGGCACGTCGGTTGACTCGAACGCGTCCGGGAGCCACGCGCGCGGAAGCTCGAGAGCCTCAAGCATGTCGTCCGACCAACGCCTGCGCGCGACGTCGAAGAGCAGCGTGCCGGACGCGTCGGCGACGTCGGTCGCGCGCTCGCCGGTCAAGCGAAGACGGATGTAGTCCTTGGGCAGCAGGACGTGCGCGATCTGCGCGTAGACGTCCGGCTCGTGGCGGCGCAGCCAGAGCAGCTTCGGTGCCGTGAAACCGGGCAGAGCCCGATTGCCGGTGAGCTCGATCAGCCGGTCGAGCCCGATCCGCTCCTCGATCTCGGCGCACTCGGATGCGGTGCGCTGGTCGTTCCAGAGGATCGCAGGCCGAAGCACACGGTCGCGTGCGTCGAGCGCGACGAGCCCGTGCATCTGCCCGGAGAGCCCGATCGCGGCGGCGGGAGGCAGCGCGGCGAGCGCACGCTGGCTTGCGCGCCACCAGTCCTCGGGGCGCTGCTCCGCCCAGCCGGGTCGCGGGATCGACAGCTTGTACTCCTCCTCGGCTCTGGCGACGACTTCGCCGTCGGGGGAGATGGCCAGCGCCTTCACGCCGCTCGTTCCGACGTCGAGCCCGACCAGGATTGGCTCAGCCGCCATCAGGAGTGCTTCAAGCCCCGAGCGCCGCGTAGACGAGTTCGTACGCGCGGACGGCGTCCTTCGCCTGCTGCGCCTCGTGCAGCGCGGCGTCGTCGATCCGCCCGGCGACGTCCGAGATGAAACGCCACTGGTGCACCGAGCGCGCGACGGCAGCAACGGCGTCCTCCGTGTACGGGTAGAGGTCGAAGCCGAGGCGCTCGCCGTTCTCGCCGTAGCCGGCGCGGCGTAGCTCGACGGCGAGCTCGAGCGTCTCCATGAACGCCGTTGCGCCGACCATGTTGTCGTCGTCGAAGGTCCCCCAACCGGAGTTCGCGTGCTGATGCCCGAGCAGTCCTTCCGCGGCAAGCATCGCCGCGTACTCCCCGAGGTTCTCGCCGTTCATCAGCAGGTGCTGCCAGTCCATGTTCACCTGCACGTTGTCGAGCCCCTGCGCGCGCAGCTTGTGGATCACGTGCAAGGTCATGCCGACGTTCCGCATGAGGATCTTCATCGCGGGCTCCGAGTTCTTGTGCTCGAGGAAGAGCTTGATCCCGCGCTCGCGCGCACGCTGCGCGGCCCGGCCGACGCCGTCGAGGAAGCGCGCCCAGCTGTCGGCGTACGGTGTCTGAAAGGGGTAGTTGTAGCCCTCGATACCCGGCCAGAGCACGAAGTGCGCTCCGAGCTCGCCTGCGAAGTCGACGGCGTCGAGCGTCCGACGAACCGCCTCGTCGCGGACCGCGTCGTCCGGTGAGGAGAGCCCACCCTTGCCGAAGGCCGGATCCAGGTGCAGGCCCGAGCAGATCGTGTAGATGTCGTGCGCGCCGAGCGCCGAGCGCACCTCGTCGAGGTTCTCCGGAGAGAGCTCGTTCGGGTAGTGGAACTCGTAGCCGTCGATCAGGCCGTCGAGCCCTTCGACCGCCCGCCGGACGCGTTGCGCCGTTGTCTCGTCGCGGTGCTCGGGCTGATAGCCCGTCGGAACGAACCGCGTGACCATCGGCCCGAAGGCCCAGATGCCAAGACTGGTTTTCATGGCTCCTCCCTCCTCGCCGCCGTTCGGGCTACTGGGCCGTCCAACCGCCGTCGGCGACGACGCTCGTACCGTTGACCAGCCCCGCCGACGGCGACGCCAGGAAGATCACCGCCGCGGCGACCTCGGTGGTCGTGCCGACGCGGCCGATCGGGATGCGGGTCAGGACGTCGTCCAGGAACTCTGGCCGATCGAGTCGCTCCGCGGTGCCCGGCGTCCGGACGAACGTCGGCGCGACCGCGTTCACCGTCACTCCGTGCGGCCCCCATTCGAGCGCGAGCACCTTCGTCAGCAGCTCGACGCCCCCCTTCGAAGCCGAGTAGGCCGCGTGGCGCCGGATGCCGACGTGCCCCGCCTGCGAGCTCATGTTTACGATCCGGCCGTAGCGGCGCGCGAGCATGTGGCGGCCGGCAGCCTGACAGGTGAAGAAGAGGCCCTTCAGGTTCACGGCCATCAGCTCGTCCCACTCCTCCTCTGTCACGTCGAGCGCGTCGTGGTTGGTGCCGAGACCGGCATTGTTGACGAGCACGTCGATTCGGCCGTGACGCTCCACGACCGTGTCGACGGCCGCCCTGATCGAACCGATGTCACGCAGGTCGATCGTGACGCTCTCGGTCGGAGCGTCTCCCCCGCGGATGCCCGAGACGACCGTTGCTCCCACGCCTACGAGCGCGAGCGCAAGGTCGTGGCCGATGCCCCGGCCCGCGCCCGTGACGAGCGCGACGCGGCCTGTCAGGTCAAAGCTCGGCTGCTCCATCAGACGTCGACGTTCGCACGAAGCCAATCTCGATTGCGCACCTGTGCGTCGGCGGACTCAGCGAGCTCTTCATCCCCGCGCGGGATCCGGTCCTGCTCGACGACGATCCAGCCGTCGTATCCGGCCGCGCGCAGCGCAGCGAAGAACGCCGGCAGGTCGACGTCGCCGTGTCCCAGCTCGCAGAACATGCCGCGTCGCCAACCCTCTACCACGTCGGCCCGCTCGGCGACGACACCGCGCACGACGTCCAGCCGCACGTCCTTGACATGGACGTAGTCGACACGTGCGCCCCAGCTGCGGATCGACGCGATCGGATCGCCGCCGCCAATGAGGAGATGGCCTGTGTCGACCAGCACGCCGATCTCGGTCAACTCGAGCGCCCGCTCGATTTCCTGCGGCGATTCGACGAACGTCGACGTGTGCGGATGAAGGGTCGGCTCATAGCCGCGGTTGTTCGCGACCTCTTGGGCGCGTTTGACGCCGTCGGCCCAGCGCCGCCAGCCTCCGTCGTCGAGCGACGGCGCGCCGCGGCCGGGATTCGCCGTACGCTCGGCAGACCCGCCGTCGCCGAACACCGGGCGTGCGCCCCCACCTGCGGCGTCGAACAGGTTGATCGTCCGCTCGAGCGCGCGCAGGTCCTCGTCGAGGTGATCCGGCTCGCTGAAGCGGATCGGGCACCACCCGCCGGTCAGCGCGAGCCCATGCCGCTCGAGCCGCGCGCGCAGCTCGTCGCCTTCGCCGAGGTAGCCCGGAGGTCCGAGCTCGGTGCCCTCGTACCCGGCAGCCGCCATCGCGGCGAGCAGCTCGTCAGGGCCGGGAACGTTCGGGTACACACCGACGGTGACCTCGAATGCGCCGTACGAGAGCGGCGCGTTTCCGACCTTCATCGACGGCTTCGCTCGCAAGGACGGCGCGCGAGGCGGCTCACGCCGTCACCAGCGGGACGCGGGGGTCCTTCGGAGTCTCCGACCAGGTGTCGCGGATCCACGCAAGCGCCGGGTCGTCGGTGTTCGCCATCGAGTGGTGGTCGCCCGCGAGCGCGTTCAGGTAGTAGAAGTCGTAGCCGGGCGCGGCGCAAAACGGGTGGTAGCCGTACGGCACGAGCACGAGGTCGCCGTCGCGGACCGTCCACGCATCGTCGACGCCGTGCTGCGGGGAGTAAAGACGCTGGAACGCGAACGCCTCGGATGCGCGCGAGCGGTAGTAGTAGACCTCCTCGAGCTTCACCTCGTACGGCAGACGATCCTCGTCGTGCTTGTGCGGCGGATAGCTCGACCAGCTACCCGACGGCGTCAGCACCTCGACCACGAGCAGCCGCTCCGCGGGGAAGCCGGGCTGGATCATGTTGTTGATCTGGCGTGTGGCGTTGCCGGCGCCGCGGACCTCCACCTCGACCTCCTCCGGGCGCTGGAGCACCGGCTCGAGCCGCCGCTCCACGGGCGCGGACGCGACAATGAGCTCCGCGTCGCCCACGAGTCGGTACGGCGTGTCGCGCGGCAGATAGAGCGTCCACGGCAGCTGCTCGAAGACCCCGGCGCGCGGGCCGAGCTCGAGCGTCGCCCCCTCGACTTCCGCGATGCAGGCGCCCGACAGCAGCACGATCGCAACTTCCTCCCCGCCCGTCGAGCGCTCGAGTGAGCCGTCGAGGCGTTCGGCGCCGAACGTCAGGTAGCGCCAGCCGGCCTCCGCGGGCGTGATTCGCGACCACGTGCCCGCCCGCCGGTGCAGCATCACAGCGCGGCCTCGAGCTCGTCGAGGGTCGGCATCGCCTCCGAGCACGCGAGCTGCGCCGCGACGAGTGCACCTGCAACGCTGCCGCGGCGCACGCCGTCGACGAGCGACATGCCTCGTAAGAGCGCGTGGCCGAGCGCGGCGGCGAACGCGTCGCCGGCGCCGAGACCGTTCACGACTTCGACCGGGTGCACGGGCACGTCTGTCTCCTCGTCTCCGTCGTACACCCGCGAACCGGCGCCGCCGCGCTTGAGAACGAGGCGCGTCGGCCGCTCGGTCAGAGCCGCCGCGGCGACCTCCTCCTCGTTCCCGACCACGATCTCGGCGGCGGCGACGGCCTCGGCGGCCAGTGCCGGGTACGCGACGGGGTCGTCCCACAGGCTCGGCCGCCAGTCGAGGTCGAAGATCGCCGTTCCGCGGTGCGAGCGCAGGGCGTCCAGTGTCGTCTCCCTCGACGGCGATTGCGCGAGGCCTGTCCCGGTCGCGTACAGAAGCGGCGCCGCCGCGATCTCCTCGGCGTCGAAGTCGCCGGGCGAGAGCTGCCAGTCCGGCGCGGTCGGCTTACGGTAGAAGGTGAGCGGGAAGCGGTCGGGCGGCCAGACCTCGCAGAACGTCGGCGGCGTCTGCCAGTACGGGTCGGTCGCGAGGAAGCGCGTGTCGACGCCCTCGCGCTCGAGGAAGTCGCGAACGAACTCGCCGTGACCTTCGTTGCCGACCCGAGAGACGATCGCGCAACGCACGTCGAGCCGCGCGAGCGCGGTCGCGAGGTTGCCCGCGAACCCTCCTACGTAGCGCGTGAACGTCCGGACAGCGCGCAGCGGCGTTTCGAGTTCGTTGGGGTAGAGGTCGACGCCAACGCGCCCGATCACGACCGCCTCGGTCGGTTCACGCAAACTCGACCTCGACCTTGAGCGCCCGGCCTGCGCGGAGCTCCTCGATCGCGTCCGGAAGCTCGCCGACGCCGATCCGGTGCGTCACGACGGGCGCGAAGTCGATTCGACCCTGCTCGAGCAGCCGGATCGCGTCTGGGAAGACGTCCTGTCCGACGTACGACCCGAGCAGCGTCAGCTCGTCGCGCGTGATCCGTGACTGCGCGACCTCCGCGCGCGCGCGCTCGTTCATACCGAAGAGGAGGATACGTCCGCCGCGGGCGACCACTTCGAGCGCCGTCTCGAGCTGCGAGCCGACCGCGTCGACCACGATGTCCGCCTGCAGCCCGGCGGTCGCGCCTGGCGCGACGACGGCGACGGCGCCCATCGCACGCGCGAGCTGCGCTCGCTCCGGCGTAGGCTCCACGGCGACGACGCTCGCGCCCGCGGCGTTCAAAAGGGCGCAGAAGAAGGCGCCGATCGGTCCGGCGCCGAGCACGACGGCGGTCTCGCCGGGGAATACACGAGCCTGCCGCGCGCCGTGCACGACCGTCGAGAGCGGCTCCGCGAGCGCCGCGAGGTGCGCCGGCAACTCCGGCGAGATCGGGAAGCACGCCTTCGACTTGACGACGACGCGGGGCGCAAGCCCGCCGTCGACGAAGATTCCGTAGGTCGTCCCGTTTTCGCACTGGTTCCGCAGACCCCGGCGGCACCAGGCGCACTCGCCGCACCAGAGGTTCGGAGCCACGACGACACGTTGACCGACCTCCAGTGATGTCACCGAGTAGCCCACCTCGGCGACCCGACCGACGAACTCGTGCCCCAGGATCACGCCGAGGTTCGCCGGGTGTCCGGGCGGCACGCTCAGGATGTGCAGGTCCGTGCCGCAGACCCCACAGGCCTCGACGTCGAGCAGCACGTCGTCGGCCGAAACGAGCGCCGGTTCCGCCCGCTCCTCGATCGCGAGCGTGCCGAGGTCGGCGAGGACGGCCGCTTTCACGAGCCGCCGTCGTGATACCCAAGCTTCCGGGCGTGCTCCTTCCCGGTGACGATCAGCTCCGCCACCTCGTCGCGCGAGTGCGCGCCTTTCGGCGAACTCGGCGATCGATTCGCCGTGGGAAAGGATCACGAAGCGGTCCGCGATCGGGTACACGTGGTAGACGTTGTGCGTGATGAAGATGATCGAGATGCCTTTGTTGCGGGCCTCCTCGACCGACTTCAGTACGCGCTTGGTCTGACGGAGGGACAGCGCCGACGTCGGCTCGTCGAGGATCAGCAGCTTTGGGTTGAAGTACGCGGCCCGCGCGATTGCGATCGACTGGCGCTCGCCGCCGGACATCCGGGCGAGCGGCTCCTCGGCATCCCGGATCTCGATCCCGATGTCGGAAATCGCCTCGCGAGCGTCGCGGTGCGCCTTCTTGCGGTCGATCCAGCGGATCGGTCCAAAGCCCTTCGTGATCGCCTTCTCACGACCGAGGAAGACGTTGCGGTAGATCGACATCAGGTCGACGATCGCAAGGTCCTGGTAGACGGTCGCGACACCGATGTCGTACGCATCCCGCGGCGAGCCGAAGCGAACAGGCTCGCCGGCCCAGCGGATCTCACCCTTGTCGGGCGGGAACAGCCCGGTGAGGATTTTGATCAGCGTCGACTTGCCGGCGCCGTTGTCGCCCAGCAGGCCGAGCACCTCGGCGGGGCCGAGCGTGAAGCTGACGTTCTTGAGTGCCTCGATCCGGCCGAAGTTCTTCGCGATCCGCCGCGCCTCCACGAGCGGGGTGCCGTTGCTCTCCATCAGATCTGCGGCCTCGAGCGGCCGAGCTGCTGATTGACGATCACGGCGACGATGATCAACAGGCCGACCGCGAAGTTCAGCCAGTAGCTCGCGATCCCGGACAGCACCAACCCCTGTTGAATCATCGCGATCATCGCCGCCCCGAGCGCCGCGCCGAGGACCGATCCGTAGCCGCCGTTCAGTCGAGCCCCGCCGACGACTGCGGCGGCGATCACCTGGAGTTCGAGGTTGGCCCCGCGTGTCGCTTCGACCGTGTTGAAGCGTCCGACCTGGATCAGACCCATCAGGCACGCGCAGAGCGCCGTGACCACGAAGAGGATGATCCAGACGCGATCGACCGGCACGCCCATCGAGCGGGCCGACCGCTCGTTCCCGCCCGAGGCGAAGATCCAGTTGCCGAACCGCGTGCGCAGGAGAACGAACGAAAGCAGGAGGAGCACGCCGAGGAACCAGAGCGCCGACACCTGATAGCCGCGGAAGAATCCCTCCTCGATTCGGTGGGAGAAGAGCTTGAACACGAACGTGTCCTTGTCGACCGCGACCGGGAAGCCCTCGGTGACGCGGAGCAGCAGGCTGCGCCAGATCAACAGCGTCCCGAGCGTCACGATGAAGGATGGGATCCTCGTCCCGACGACGAGGAACCCGTTGATGAGCCCGATCGAGATCGCCGCGCCGATCGCGAAGAGGACGGCGACGTACGGGTTCGTCCCATAGTTGAGGATCAGGTACGGCGCGATCACGGACGAGAACCCGAGCACCGATCCGACCGAGAGGTCGAAGTGGCCCGCGATCATCAGCAGCGTCACGCCCATCGCGACGACCCCGATCTCCGCGGTGATGCTCACGAGCCCGGCGAGCGACGTCCGTGAGGTGAATGTGTCCGAGGACGGCGCGATGAGCGCGAAGATCGCGAACATCACGACCGCGCCGAAGAGCGCCCCGGTCTCGGGGCGCCCGATGAGCAGGCCGCGGACTGCGGTCCACCCCCGAGCGCCCCGAGTGGGGAGAGCAGCCTCGCGCTCTGCGAGCGGAGCCTGCTCGGCCCCCATCTACCTGAACCCCGCCGTCACGCCTTCGGCGACCTGACTGGCGTTCGATTTGTCGACGAGCGCGGGGCCGGTGAGCATGTCGACGCCCGGCGCGATCACGAAGCCGTGATCGATGTGCCCCTGCAGCCAGTGGATCGGCTCGTACCCCTGCAGGTACTGCTGCTGGTCGACCGTCGAGACGAGCTTGTCGGCGTTGATCTCGTTCAGCAGGTCCTCCGTCATGTCGTACGCCGAGACCTTCACGTCGCCCTTTTTCCCGAGCTCGTCGAGCGCCTGCAGGGCGAATGTGGCCGGCTGCGGCCCGACGCCGAAGATGGCGTCGACGTCGGCGTTCTTCTGGAGGTAGCTCTTGATCTGCTCGGTCGCCTGCGTCGCGTCCTTCGAGCTCGGGAGCTTGTCGACCTTCGCTCCGGCCTTGGTCAGCTCCGCGGTCGTAACCGCGGCAGCGGGCCTCGAGGCCGGTGTGGCCCGGCTCGTGGATGATGCAGACGCCGTGCGTGATGGCGCCGTCCTGTGCCTGCCGCTGCGCGGTGAGACGCCCGCCTGCCTCCTCGTCGCCGCCGACGTAGAACAGGTACGGGATCCGCTCCTCGAGCGGCCTCGTGTCGGGGACGTTCACGGCGATCACCGGGATGCCGGACTCGATCGCCTGACGTAGTGGTTGGTCGACGGCGTTCTGGTCGAGGATCGAGCAGAAGATGCCGTCCGGCTTCGCCGCGATCGCCTGGTTCAGCAGGTCGACGTAGCCCGCGACGGCGAACTGCTCCAGCGGGAGATCCTTGACGTTGACGCCGTACTTCTTCGCCCCGTCGCGGATCCCGTTTCGGTAGATCGCCCAGAACACGTTCCCTGACTCCCCGTGCGTGACGGAGTAGAACGTCAGGTTCGACTGGTTGCCTGTGCCCTGCGCGGCGGTGTCAGTCGCGCCCTCGGCGCCCTCGTCGTCGCCCCCGATGTCGCAGGCCGCCAGCAGCGGCGCCGTCGACAGGGCGGCTCCACCGATCGCCGCCCGGCGAAGCAGCGTGCGCCGCGAGATCGCGCGCTTCAGCGCGGCCTGGACGGGGTCCAGGTCATCAAGCGGCCGGTCGTTCTCACTCATGCGCTTCCCTCCTCCTGGTTTGCTTGATCAGATCGCCGCTGCGGTCTCCGCGATGGAGACCCGCCTCCCTTCTCGCCCGGACTTGTGGATGGCCTCGCAGAGGATGGCCGCGCGGTACCCGTCCTCGAAGCTCGCTTGTCTCTCGGGCACGGCGCGGTCCTCGAGCACCGCCGACAGCAAGTCCCGCCACTGATGGACGAAGCTGTGCTCCCAGCCGAGCACGTGGCCGGGCGGCCACCACTGAGCCAGGAAGGGGTGATCGGGCTGGGTCACGATGATGTCCCGGAAGCCGCCGAGGCGCTCGCGCTCGTCGGCGAACAGGAAGACGTGAAGCCGGTTCGGGTCCTCCATGTCCCACCAGATCGACCCGTCGCTTCCGTTCAGTTCGACCCGGTGACGTCCCTTCCAGCCGCTCGCAACCCGCGAGGCCTCCAACGTCGCGATCGCGCCGTCGCCGAGCTCGAGGATCGCCGCGTACGCGTCGTCGACGTCGGAGACGAAGCTCGCCGTTCGCGCTGTTACGGCCTGCGGCTCCCCGACGAGGAAGCGGAGGAGATCGACGAGGTGCACGTAGTCGAGCACGGCACCCGCGCCACCCGACGAGCGCGGTTGTCCGCCGGCGACCCGGTAGTCCTGGAGATAGAGCGCACGGTAGTGCCTCAACTCCCCGAGCCGTCCCGCGTCAACGGTCTCCTTCGCAAGCGCGACGGCGGGGACGTAGCGGTAGTTGAAGCCGACCGCGTTCGCGACGCCCGCGTCCTCGGCCGCGTCGCGCAGCGCACGCGCCTCGTCGAGGGTCGCCCCGAGCGGCTTTTCGCAGAGCACCGGCTTGCCCACCGCGAGGGCCGCCAGCGACGGCCCCGCGTGTCCCTCGACCGCGTTCAGGTTCGCGACGACGTCGACCTCGGGGTCGTCGACGAGCTCCTCCCAGCTCGTCGTCCAGCGCTCGAAGCCGAGCTCGCGCGCCGCCGCCTCGAGCGGCTCGGCGCGGCGCCCTGCGAGGGAGACGAGCCGGACGCGCCGCGGCAGCGGCTCGAGGTGGTTCAGGGTGTGCAGGGCATGGGCGTGAGCACGGGTGATCCACCCGTAGCCGAGGACACCGACGCCGATTGCGTCGCGCACCACGGCGGGGACCCTCTCAAAGAGCTTCGCGGCTTGTCAATTCGGCTCGAAAGCGAAGAAACTCGGGCTTAACAATGGCTGGAGTTCTGGCAGCAACGCTCGTCGAGCCCCGGCAGGATCGAGCTGCTCGAGTACCCGTACCCGGAGCGCCTCGAGCCGGGCAGCCCCAGCGCCGCGAGTAGGCTCGCGGCATGCAGATGTACGTCGCCGCCGAGTGGGCGTCTGCTGCAGGACAGGACGAGATCCGGAGCCCGCGGGATCGCGAGGTGATGGGATAAACACGGTGCGACTCACGACCGCGCAGGCAGTGGTTCGCTACCTCCAGGCGCAGTGGTCCGAGCGCGACGGCGACCGCCGGCGGCTGGTCCCAGGCGATCTGGGGGATCTTCGGCCACGGGAACGTGATCGGGCTCGGGCAGGCGATCGAGGAGCATGGCGACGGCTTGACGTTCCACCAGGGCCGCAACGAGCAGTCGATGGCGCACGCCGCGGCCGCCTTCGCGAAGGCGACCCGTCGCCGTCAGACACTCGCCTGCACCTCGTCGATCGGGCCCGGCGCGACGAACATGGTCACGTCCGCCGCCGGCGCGACGATCAACCGGCTGCCCCTCCTGCTCCTGCCCGGCGACGTCTACGCGACGCGGCATCAGGGGCCGGTGCTGCAGCAGCTCGAGCATCCCTCGGCGGGCGACGTCTCCGTCAACGACTGCTTCCGCCCCGTGGCCCGCTTCTTCGACCGGATCACGCGCCCGGAGCAGCTCCTGACCGCGCTCCCGGAGGCGATGCGGGTGCTCACCTCGCCCGGTCGAGACCGGCGCCGTCGTGCTCGCGCTCCCCCAGGACGTGCAGTCGCACGCCTTCGACTACCCCGAGCGCTTTTTCGAGGAGCGAGAGTGGCGGATCGAGCGGCCGCTCCCCGACCCGCGCCGGATCGCGGAGGCGGCTGAGCTCATCCGCGGCGCGGAGCGCCCGCTGATCATCGCGGGGGGCGGGGTGCTCTACAGCGAGGCGGAAGAGGCGCTGCTCGCCCTCGCGCGCGCCGCCGGGATCCCGGTCGCGGAGACGTTCGCCGGCAAGGGTGCGGTCCAGGCCGACGAGTGGCTCCAGCTCGGGGGTGTCGGCCTCGAAGGCAACCCGGCGGCCTCCAAGCTCGCGGCTGACGCCGACCTCGTGCTCGCCGTAGGCTCCCGTCTGACCGACTTCGCGACCGGATCGAACAGCCTGTTCCAGCACGCCGACGTGCGCTTCGTCGCGATCAACGTCTGGGGGCGCGACGCCCAGAAGCAAGGGGCGCTGGCGGTCGTGGGCGATGCCCGCGAGGCGCTCGAGGCTCTCCGCGAGGCGCTCGCCGGATGGTCGACCGCCGAGGAGTACCGCGACGAGGTCACGCGCGCACGCGGCGAGTGGCTCGACCAGCGTGCGGCGCTGTTGCGCCCGGTCGAGGGCGAGGCGATGAGCCAGGCGCAGCTGATCCTGACCCTGAACGAGGTCGCGCAGGAGGGCGACACCGTGATCGCCGCGGCTGGGACGCCGCCCGGCGACCTGCTCAAGATCTGGGATGCGACCGGCGGCCGCGCCTGCCACCTCGAGTTCGGCTACTCGTGCATGGGCTACGAGCTGCCGGCAGGAATCGGCGTGCGGTCGGCGCAGCCCGAGGGCGAGGTGTACGTCTACATCGGGGACGGCACCTTCCTGCTCAACCCCGGCGAGCTCGTGAACGCGCTCCAGGAAGGGCTGAAGATCACGGTCGTGATCTCCGAGAACCACGGCTACCAGTCGATCCAGCGGCTCCAGCTCTGGCGACACGGGAGGATGTTCGGCAACGAGTTCCGCGCGCGGCGTGACGGGCGACTCGACGGCGAATACCTCGAGCTCGACCTCGCGAAGATCGCCGAAGGAATGGGCGCCCGCACGTGGCACGTGGACTCGCCGGGCGCGTTCCGGGGAGCGCTCGAGGCGGCGCGCGGCGAGTCCCGCGCGTGCGTGATCGTCTGCGAGACCGAGCCCCACCGCTATCTCCCGGGCTCCGAGGTCTGGTGGGACGTCGCGCCGCCGGAGGTGTCGGACGAGGCCGAGGCGCAGCGCGCCCGGCGCGAGTACGAGCGTGAGCGGAAGCAGCTCCAGCGGTTCTATTACTGAGCGGGTTCGCGGCGGCGAGAGCGTCGTCGGGACGTTCCTCAACCTGGGCTCGCCGCTCGCGGCGGAGATCTGTGCTCGCGTGGGCTTCGACTTCGCCGTCGTCGATCTCGAGCACGGCGCCGGGACGGAGGCAGAGCTGATCCCGACGCTCCAGGCACTCGGATCCTGCGGCGCGATCGTGCGCGTCGAGTCCGCAGAACGGCCTCGCGTCCAGCGGGCGCTCGACGCGGGCGCGGACGGCATCATGGTTCCGCGGGTGGGCTCCGCGGCGGACGCGGTTGTCGCCGTCGCCGCGACGCGGTACCCACCGCGCGGCGTCCGCGGCGTGGCCTACATGAACCGAGGCGCGGACTTCGGAGCCGGTGCGCCGGAGGTTGACGTTCTCGTGGCGATTCAGGTCGAGACGCGCGGCGCGGTGGACGAGGCCCGGAAGATCGCAGGCCTCGAGGGCGTCGACGTGCTCTTTGTCGGCCCGGCTGATCTCGAGGCCGCACTCGGTACCAGCGACCTGCCGCTCGATGCGATCGTCGAAGCAGCACGCGCAGAGGGCAAGGCCGCCGGACTGTTCACTCGCACTCGCGAGGATGCCCAACGCGCGCTCGAGCGCGGCTTCCGCGTCGTCACGGTCGGCGCCGACTCGTTCTTCCTCGCCGAGGCGGCGCGGGCGGCGGCCACGCCTTGATCGTCGCGACCGGCCCCGTGCACCCCGTCGCGGTCGAGATCCTCGGCCCGATCGAGGTCGCGGAGAACTGGCGCGCGCTGCTGCCCGACGCCGAGGCGCTGATCGTGCGCGGTGACGCGTCGGTCGGGCAACGCGAACTCGCCTCGGCCCCGCGCCTCCGCGTGATCGGGCGCAGCGGCGTCGGCGTCGACCGGGTGGACATGGCTGCGACGCTCGCCTGCGGGATCCCGGTCGTCGTCACACCCGGAGCAAACGCGCGCGCCGTCGCGGAGGGCGCGCTGACACTGATGCTCGCCCTCGTCAAACGGCTTCCCGAGCTCCAGCGCGCGGTGCTCGAACGCGATTGGGGCTCGCGCGACCGCCTCGAGCTCGGCGATCTCGAGGGGGCGACCCTCGGGATCGTCGGCTACGGCCGCATCGGCCGCGAGCTCGCCGATCTCGCACGCGCGCTCGGGATGCACATCCTCGCCCACGACCCGCTCGTCGACGAGGCGACGACATCGCTGGACGCGCTCTTCGAGAACGCGAACGTCGTCTCCCTGCACGCGCCGCTGACCGACATGACGCGCGGCATCGTCGGGCCGGAGCTGCTGGCCCACGCGAAGCCCGGTCTCGTCCTCGTCAACACCGCCCGCGGCGGGCTCGTCTCGTCGCTCGACGACCTGCTCGCCGCGCTCGAAGACGGCCGTCTCGGCGGCGTCGGTCTTGACGTCTTCGAGGAGGAACCGCCCGACCCCTTGCACCCGCTGTTCGCTCACCCCCGCGTCGTTGCGACGCCGCACGCCCTCGGCCTCACGCTCGGCGCCCGCGAGGCGGTCTTCCGCGCGATGGCGGAAGGCGTGGCCGCCGTACTCCGCGGCGAGACCCCGCCGAACGTGGCCTAGAGGTCCCGCACGTCCTCCCAGGCGCCGCTCTCGAACGAGCGCGCGATCGCGTCGAGGACGCACGCCGTGGCGGCGATCTCCCGGACGCCCGGCTCGCGCTGAACGCCGTCCGCGATCGACTGGAGGAAGCGGTACGCCTCGATCACCTTCAGGTCGTCGTAGCCCATCGGGATCCCCTGCCCCGGCTGGAACCGAGCGAAGTCGGGGTGGGACGGGCCCATCAGCACTCGCGCCGAGCCGCCTTCGCGGTAGTGCTCGAGCTCGTTCATGCGCTCGAAGTTCCACGCCACGGCGCCGCGGGTGCCGTTCACCTCGAACCAGTAACGCGCCTCGGCGCCGACGATCACCCGCGAGAGCTCGATCGTGCCCTTCAGCCCGGACTCGAACTCGACGAGCGCCGCGCACCAGTCCTCGTTCTCGACGGGCCCGAGCTCGACGTCGCCCTCGACGACGGAGAAGTGCGTGCCCGTGCCCGGCTGCACCTTGGGGCGCTCCGGGATCAGGATCGCCGACGTCGCCGTAGCGCGAACGATCGGCCCGCAGAGGAACATCGCCAGGTCGACCGCATGAGAGCCAAGGTCGGAGAGGATCCCGTGGCCGGAGAGCGTGCGCGAGAAGCGCCACGAGAGCGCGCCACGGGGATTCGCTGAGTAGCTCGCCACGAACTGCATGCGGAAGTGGTTGATCTCCCCGAGCTCGCCGTCCGCGATCAGCCGGCGCGCGTGCTGCACGGCGGGCGGGTTGCGGTAGTTGAGCCCGACGATCGTGCGAACCCCCGCCGCCTCGGCGGCGCGAGCGATCTCGACCGTGTCCTGCGGCAGCGCCCCGAGCGGCTTTTCGCCCCAGAAGTGCTTACCGGCCTCGACCGCCGCCAGCGCCATCTCGCGGTGCATGAAGTTCGGCGCGCAGATCGAGACGGCCTCGACCTCCGGATGGGCGATCACGGCGCGCCAGTCGGTCGACCACTCCATGTAGCCGAGCGTCTCCGCCGCACCGCGCGCCCGTTCCTCGACCTCGTCCGCAGCGACCACGAGCCGCGCCCGCCCCTCGCACTCGGGGAAGTGGACCGGGACGCGCCGGTAGGACGTCGAGTGCACCTCGCCCATCCAGCCGACCCCGAGCAGGCCGACACCGATCTCCTTCACTCGAGTTCCTCCAGCGGGACGGCGCCGATCAGACCGAGCACGTGCACGAGCGGGATTCTCTCGCGCTCAGCCGTCCGCCGCGACGCGGGCATCCTCGTCTTCGCGCGGCGGGAGCCAGTGCACCTCGAGCCGCTCGATCCGTGAACCCTCGATCTCGAGGACCCGGAACGCGAGGCCGTCGTACTGAACCTCGTCCTCCTCCTCTGGAGCTCGCCCCAGAAGGCCGAAGACGAAGCCCGCGACCGTGTGGTAGTCCTCTTGCGGGAGCTGGGTCCCGAACTGCTCGTTGAAGTCGTCGATCGGGAACGTGCCGCCGATCCGGATCGTCGTGTCGTCGATGCGCTCGACCGCCTCGTCGGGCAGGTCGTACTCGTCCTCGATCTCGCCGACGATCTCCTCGAGCAGGTCCTCGAGCGTGACGATCCCCTCCATCGCGCCGTACTCGTCGACGACGATCGCCATGTGGACCTTCGCGCGGCGGAAGTCGGCGAGGAGCGCCGCGAGGTCTTTCGTCTCGGGGACGACGAACGCGGGACGCAACAGCTCCTCGATCACGACGTTGGCGATCCCCCGATCGTTGAGGGCGGAAAAGAGGTCGCGCACGTGGAGGATCCCGACGATGTCGTCGAGCGAGCTCTTGTACGCGGGGTAGCGCGTGTACGGCGAGTCGACCACCGCGGCGAGGCACTCCTCCGGCGGCAGGTCGACGGAGATTGCGACCACCTCCGGCCGCGGCACCATCACCTCGTGGACCTCCTTGCCAGCGAAGTTGAAGACCTTGTAGAGCATCTCCTCCTCGGCCTCCTCGATCGCGCCGGTGTCCTCTGCCTCGCGGACGGTGTACAGGAGGTCCTCGCGCGTGTACCCGTGGACGCCTGCGGGCGCGGGTTGGACGCCGAACAGCCTCGAGACGGCGTTCGCCGAGGTCTGGAGCACCCAGACGAGCGGGGACGTTATCCGCGCGAGCAGGTCGAGCGGCACGGCGAGCACGACCGCGAGCGCTTCGGCCTTCTGCAGCGCGACCGCTTTCGGCACGAGCTCGCCCAGCACGACGGTCAGGTAGGTCAGGACCAGGAACGAGAACGTGTACGCGAGGATGTGCGAGACCCACGAGTCGACGTAGCCCGAGATGAGCGGCTCGCCGATGGAGCCCATCGCGATCCCGCAGACGGTGATCCCGACCTGCACCGTGCTGATGAACCGCACGGGCTCGTCCATCAAGCGCAGCGCGCGGCGTGCCGGGAGCGAGTTCAGCTGCTCGAGGCGCCCACGCCGGGCGGTCACGAGCGCGTATTCGGCTGCGACGAAGATCGCGTTCGCGAGCACGAGCGCGAGCACGAGGATGACGCGGAGGAAGTCGCTCACGCCCCGCTCTCCGGGGCGCGTGTACTAGGCGGTTGCTCGTCGTCCAAGCTACGAATCAGTATAGGAGAGAGCCCCGGCGTCCTCGTGGCGCCGAGCCCCGCCCTCGCGGACGAGGCGTTCCAGGTGCGAAAGCGTCTCCGCGACCGCGAATCGGCGTGCCGCCGGGTTGAGGTCGGCGCCGAAGAGCGGGAACGAGACCTCGTAGCCCGAGCGCGGCTCCGTCCCGAGCGCGGCCGCCGTCGCCTCCAGGCGCTCCCGGTGGTGCGCGACGATCTCCCAGGCCCGTGCGGTCGGGTCGTGGATCGGGTCGCCGTGACCCGGCAGCGCGAGCCGCACGCCGAGTGCCGCGGTGCGCTCGAGTGAGTCGAGGTAGTCGCCGAGCGGGTCGGGGCTCGAGTCCGGGTAGAGCCCAACCGCCGGGGTGATCCGCGGCAGCAGGTGGTCGCCGGCGACGAGCACTCCGTCCCGAACGAGTGCAAGGTGTCCGTCCGCGTGCCCGGGCACCGCGAGCACTTCCCACCCGTCGACGAAGTCGCCCGCGCCGAGCAGCTCGGGGTCGCGCACGTAGCGGATGAACGGCGCGTAGACGGAGCCGGCCTCGAGCAGCTCGTTCGCAACCGCCGGCGGCACGCCGTTCGCGAGGAACCAGTCGGCGATCACCTGCAGCCAGTCGTCGTTTCCCCAGACGTGCGCGCACTGTTCGTAGTCGAGCGCGCCCTGGTGAACCGTCGCGCCCGTGGCGGCCTGCGCCTGCTGCGCGCCGCCGACGTGGTCCGGGTGGAAGTGCGTGATGACGATCCGGGCGACCGTCAATTCGCGCGCGACCTGGGCGAACACCTCGTCCGACTCGGGGAGTGCGAGGCCCGTGTCCACGAGCGTCCAGCCGTCCTGGCCCTCGAGCAGGTAGCAATGCACGTGGCTCGGCCGCATCGGCAGCGGCAGGGTGAGCCTCGCAAGGCCATCGAACATATGTTCTATAGTGGCCACGTGGGGGTCGAGTATCGCGAGGAGCCGTGCAAGGTGGCGCTCAACCGCGTGCGCGGCATGTCGTTCAAGTGGTCGCTGAACCCGTACATGGGCTGCGTCCACCGCTGCACGTTCTGTTACGTCCGGGCATTCGAGCACCGCGCCGACCGGCCGTTCGACGATCGCTACGGCACCTCGATCAGGGTCAAGGTCAACATCGCCGACGCGTTGCGCGCACAGCTCGGTCGACCCTCGTGGGAGCGCGAGCTGGTCGCGATCGGCGCGGCGACCGACCCGTACCAGCCGGCAGAGGGCCGCTACCAGCTCACCAGGGCCTGCATCCAGGCGCTCGGTGAGGCGGCGAGCCCGCTGACGATCATCACGCGCGGCCCGATGATCGTCCGGGACGTCGACGTGCTCGTGGAAGCCGCGCGCCACGCGTCCGTCAGCGTCACGTTCTCGATCCCGACGCTCGACGAGGACGTCTGGCGAAAGACCGAGCCCTCGACCGCGCATCCTCGCCAGCGGCTCCGGGCGCTGAAGCAGCTCGTGGACGCCGGAATCAAGGCGGGCGTCGGGATGGCCCCGATCCTCCCGGGAGTCTCCGACCGCCCCGAGCAGCTCGCGGAGGTCGTCCGCGCAGCCCGCGAGGCCGGGGCGACTGGAGTCTGGGCCAACCTGCTCTTCCTGCGACCGGGCACCCGCGAGCACTTCATGGAGCACCTGGCCGAAGACTGGCCCGAGCTCGTGCCTCTCTACGAGGAGCTCTACGCCCGGAAGGCCTATCTCCCGGCCGCGCAGACCAAGCCAGTCCGGGCGCAGGTAGCCGATCTCGCACGCCGCTTCGAGATCGCCGACCGGCGCGCCAGCCCGATTCGGCGAGAGCCCCGGCCCGAGCAGCTCTCCCTCTCGGTCTAGGCGCGATCTGACAGGCCCCCTACAATCCGCAGGCCCCCGTGGAAGCCTCTGTAAACCCGAACTCTTCGTCCGAGCGCGAGATCACGTGCCTGATCGTCGACGACCACGAGGTCGTGCGCGAGGGGCTGCGGCTCTCGCTGTCCCGCGCCGCGCACATCCGGGTGATCGGTGAGGCCTCCGATGGGGCGAGCGCGGTCGCGCTCGCGGAGCGCCGTCGACCGGACGTCGTGATCATGGACGTGCGGATGCCCGGGATGGACGGGCTGCAGGCCACGAAGATCCTCTCGGAGAAGCTCCCCGAGACGGCAGTGCTGATCTTCACCGCGTACAGCGAGCGCTCGCTGCTCGGCCGTGGGCTCGAGTCGGGTGCGAAGGGCTACATCCTCAAGGAGGCCCCGCACGCGACGCTGCTGCGGGCGATCGAGAAGGTCGCTGCGGGCGACGGTTACGTCGACCCCGCGTTGATGCCCGCGTTCCTCTCCGGCAAGGAGAAGGACGACATGCTCACGGGCCGCGAGCGGGAGATCCTCCAGCTGCTGGCGGACGGGATGTCGAACGCCGACGTCGCCGCGAAGCTCTTCATCAGCCAGGAGACCGTCAAGAGCCACGTGCGGCACATCCTCGCGAAGCTCGAGGCGGACACGCGCACCCACGCAGTGGCGATCGCGCTCCGTGACGCGATCATCGATTAGGACCGCCGTCCTCGCCGGCGCGGCCGCGCTCGCGGCCGTTGCGGCGATCCTCTACACGAGCAGCGATGCCTCCACGCTCGGGGGCTTGGTGCTGCTGGCGGCGATCGCCGCGGCCGGACTCGTCGCGGTGTATCTCTTCCTCGTCCAGCACGACCGTCATCGCCAGATCGAGGAAGAGCTCGCCGGTCAGGCCTCGTTCCTCGAGGCGCTGATCGAGTCGATGCACCAGATCGCCGCGCGCGGCGGTGCGCAGTCGGTGCTCGAGCACGCGAGAGTCGAGGCGGAGCGCCTGTTCGACGCCCGCGCGCAACTTCTCGGGCCCGACGAGCAGCCGGCCCCTTCGCCGAACGGACGCCAGGGCATCCTCGTTCCGCTTCGCGTGCGAGACGAGCACGTCGGGTCGCTCCACCTGATGCGGGTGAAGCCGTTCGCGCGCGCAGACATCGCGCGCGCCACGGTGCTCGCCGACTTCGCGGCACGCGAGAGCGAGAACGCTCGATTGCTCGAGGAGGCGAAGATCCGGGAAGCCGAGCGCGCTCGTCTCTCCGAGCAGATCGTCACCGCCGAGCAGGATGAACGGCGACGACTCGCGCTCTTCCTCCACGACGGCCCGGTGCAGTCGATGTCAGGACTCGCGCTGATGCTCGACGCGGTCAGCGAGTCGGTCGCCCCGGACGCGCTGCCCGTGATGGAGAAGGCGCTCCGGCAGCACCGGCAAACCATTCGCGCGCTCCGCGATCTCTCGTTCAACCTCGAGCCGGTCGTCCTGCGCGACCAAGGGTTCGGCCCCGCCGTCAAGGGTCTAGCCGAGCAGCTCGGGCTCGAGCACAAGATCCAGATCGACGTCGACGTCGACGCGGCCGAGACGCTCGGCGAAAAGGCGCAGGCGGGGCTCTACCAGATCATCCGCGAGGCGACCTCAGGGTCGATCCGGCGCGGGCCGCCGACCCGGATGTCGATCGTCGCCACGGGCCGGCCGGACGGCGGGCTGCAGGCGGAGGTCGTCGACGACGCCCCGGGCGAGCGGCGGCGGGCGACGTTCGACGAGCTGGAAGAGCGCGCGCGCACGCTGAACGCGAGCTTCGAGGTCGACCAGCGCGAGGACGACGGCGGCACGACGGTGCGGGTGACGCTTCCCCCCTACGTCGCGCAGTAGGATTTCCGCGCCGTGACCTACCTCCTCTTCGTCTGGACGCCGACCGGCTACGAGCTCCGCGAGCAAGAGGGCGAGCCGCCGAAGCCCGGCGACCGCGTCGAGCTCGACGAGAAGCGCTTCGAGATCACCAAGCTCGGCGTCTCACCGCTCCCCGGCGACGACCGGGTCTGCGCATTCGCTCAGGGTTAGCTGCGCTCCTAGCCGGCAAGGGACTCAGCGGCGACGAGGCCGAGCACGAGCGCCTGCGCGAGACCGCTCGCGTAGCCGCCGCTCGCGATCCCGCCGACGTCCACGCCCGCCGCGAAGAGCCCGTCGATCGGCGTGCCGTCCTCGCGGAGCACCCGCGCGCGGTCGTCGACCCGCAGCCCGCCCAGCGTGTGCGTGACGCCCGGCCGCGACGTGCACGCGCACGCCGCCGTCCTCGTCGACGACCTCGCCTCCCGCCTCGCGCGCCGCCTGCACCCTCGGGTGGCTCGGATCGTCGAGCTCGAACCACGCCGTGCCGCCGGGCTGGCGCGCGATCGCCTGCGCCAGGTCGTTCTCGTGCCACGCGGGAGGCTGCGGGAAGAACTCCTCGCCGCGCTCGTTCGTGACGCGCGCGCGACCGCCGTAGAGCTGCGAGAGGCGCACGTAGTCGGCCTCGCCGATCCGCGCGGGCGGCGCCGGCATCGCGCGCGCGTACAGCTCGTCGAGGTCGCCCGCGGTCGCGGCGCCGAGGCCGCGCGCGTGGTCGAGCCCGTCGCCCTCGCTCCAGCGGTTCGAGCGGACGAGCAAGCCGCGCTCGCGCGCGACGCGCACCGGAAAGCCGCCCGTGGCCAGGACGAGCGGCTCCGCCGACGGAAACGACTGTCCGAGCAGGACCTCGCCGGCCTCGCGCGACAGCGCCGCCGTGAGCTCGGCCGGGTCATAGCGGCGGCCGGTCGTGCGCGGGTTCTCGGTGTCGTCCAGGAGCGGCCGCACGCCCGTCGTCGACTCGAGCCACGCGAGCGACTCGTCGAGCCGCTCCCAGATCAACCGCTGCAGGCGCTCGTCGCCGCGCGGGCAGTCGAGCCGGAAGTCCTCGAAGCGCAGATGTCGCCAGACGACGCCGCTCGACAGGAGCATCGAGCCGCCGGTGCGATCGCCCTTCTCGTACACGGTCACGTCCGCGCCGAGCTGGCGGGCACGCGCCGCGACGACGAGGCCGGCCATCCCCGCGCCGGCGATCGACGGTCAACTACACGAGTGAGAACGTCGGCTTGTGCTCGACGTACTCGATCTTCACGCGCTCCGGTCCCCACACGAACACGGCGTACGTGTTGGGCGCGTCGACGACGTCTGCGACCTCGGCGGGCAGCTCCTTCGCGTCTTCGGCGCGGTCGACGAGCACCGCGAGGTGGTTCAGGAGCGGGCGCTCGGGCGGGCTCGGGTCGCCGGGATGGAACTCGACGTACGCACCGCCGAGCTCGACGCGCGGCACGCCGTCGCGTGGCTCGGCCTCGTTGAAGCCGAGCGACAGGTACTCGCGCGCTGTCCCCTCGGGATCGGCGGAGAGGAGCGCCACGTGATCCAGGTCGTAGTCGACCTCGGTCTCGGCGGGGACGACGTTCACCGTGAGCCCCTCGCCGACGTCGTGCGAGCTCTCCTCGCCCTCGTTGACCCGAAGCGTCACGTGCTTGAGCGCGCCCTGCACGCGCGGCCCCTCCTCGTCGAAGAGGGTGAGCTTGAAGCGCCGCGCGTCCGCCCCGAGAAGCGTGAAGCGGTCGGTGCGCTCGATCGTGTGCATGCCGAGGTCGGCGATCAGCTGTTCGGCGATCGCGTCACGGTCGGCGACCCACAGCGCGACGTGGTCGATGGTCCTGGCCGTCACCGCCAGTCAGCGTAGCGACCGGGTGTCGGCCTGCGTCGGGCTACTCGTCTAGGTCAGCGGGGGATTCTGGACGTTGTGCTCGGTGGCGTACTCGTTCGTGAGCTTGTTCACGACGTCGAACCCCTCGCCGTAGGCGTAGTTGATCTTGATGAACGGCTCCCATTTGTCCGGAAGCGCATCCTCCGGAAAGATCGCCTCGACCGGGCACTCCGGTTCGCACGCACCGCAGTCGATGCACTCCTCCGGGTCGATCACGAGGATCCGCTCGGCCTCGTGGATGCAGTCGACCGGGCAAACGTCGACGCATGAACGGTCTTTGATGTCGATGCAGGGCTCGGCGATGATGTACGTCACGGGCGGAGACTCTAGCGAGGCTCGGCGACGAGCTCGTCGACGATCCCGCCGATCCGCTCGACGAGTGCAGACTTCGCCAGGACCTGGTCGAAACCGGCCGCGTTGGCGGCCTTGAGGCCGCCGGTGTCGTTGTGGTTCGTGAACCCGATGATCGGAACGTCGGGCCAGGCGTCGGCGACTTCGGTCGGATCGATCCGGGAGATGTCCGCGATCACGACGTCCGGAGCGTCGACGTTCTCGGCCGTGATCAGGTGGTGACCGGGCAGCAGCGCATCGAGCTTGCCCCGGAAGAAGAGGTCGACCCCACACAGCAGGATCGTCGCCACGGCCGACACGGTAACACTGTGGATCGATGATCGAGCAGTCGCTGCGCGGACGGCCTCGCGCTCGCGCGCGCCGGACGGTACTTCGAGGCGCACGAGGCCTTCGAAGACGCCTGGCGGGCGGCGCCCCCGGACGAGCGTGACTTCTTCCAGGGGCTCGTGCACGTCGTCGTCGCCTGGTACCAGGACGGGCGCGGCAACGAGACCGGCTGTCGGCGACAGCTCGAGAAGGCCGCACGCAGGCTCGCGCCCTACAAGCCGCACCATCGTGACGTCGACGTCGCGTCGCTCCTCGCCCAGGTTGCGCGCGCGCGACCGGGCGCGATGCCGGAGCTAGACCTCGCCGAGGCCGAACGCGTCGAGGACACGCCTCAAGCCGACATAGAGCCACCACTCGCGATGGAAGAAGAGGAGCAGGCCGAGCGCGACGAGGATGAAACCGCTCACGACGCGTAGCGTCACCCAGTTGTCGCGCAGGACACGGAAGCCGGTCATCGCGCGCGCGAACGCCGCGCCGACGAGCAGGAACGCGCCCGCGAGCCCGAGCGAGTACGCGGTCAGGAGCACGATCCCCTTCGCCACGGTGCCGGTCGCGCTCGCGAGCACGAGCACCGAGCCGAGCACCGCACCGACGCACGGAGCCGCGCAGACGGCGAACGCCGCGCCGAGCAGCGCGGTCGAGCCGTCTCGTGCACGCAGCACGAGACCGGGCGCAAGCATCCGCTCCGGCCAGGGCAGCAACCCCGCGAACGCGAGACCGAAGACGACGAGCAAGAGCCCGGCGAGCTCGATGCGGCGCTCCTGGGCCAGGACCGACCCGAGTGCGGCGGCGCCCGCGCCGAGCACGACGAAGACGACCGTGAAGCCAAGCACGAACGGGATGCTCCCTGCGAGCACACGGCGCGGTGTCGGCGAGCCGCCGGCGACGATCGACAGGTAGCCGGGAACGAGCGGGAGCACGCACGGCGCCGCGACGGACACGAGCCCCGCGAGGAACGCCGCCGCGATCTGGCCGGTCACTCGAGGAGGGGGAGCTCGTCCTCGGGGCGCCGCGTCCACCGCCACGCGAGCACGGTAAGCACCGCGACTCCGGCGAGGAGCCCAGCGATCGGAAGGACCCAGGCGAGCAGGTCGAAACCGGTCCGCTCGGGCGCGGCCGAGCACTCCCTTGCCGAACTGCCCGACCAGCTGGTCCTTGATCTCGCCCTTCGTGTCGCCGGCGGCGATCCGCGTTCGGACGAACTGCTTCATGCGCAGCGCGATCGGCGCGTTCGACTGGTCGAGCGTGGTGTTGCAGGTCGGACACACGAGCTCACCCTCGAGCTCGGCCTGCGTCGGATGTTGCTCGCTCGCGAGCGCGGCGGGGGCGAGCGTCAGCGCGAGCACGAGCGTCAGTAGCGTCCTCACGAGAGCGTCTTCCGAATCGCCTCGTCGAGCTCGGCCTCGTCAGTGATCTCGCCGACCTTGTGCGCGACGATCGTCCCGTCACCGTCGACGAAGAACGTCTCCGGCAGACCGGTGATCCCCCAGGGCTCCCAGAGCTTCGCCGGGCCGTCGTACGCGATCAGGTATGTGAGGTCGTGCTCGGCAACGAACTCCTTCGCGTCGCCGTTGAAGTCGCGCACGTCGACGCCGATGAACACGACGCGATCGTCGTACCGCTTCGCCGCGCGCTCGAGCAGCGGCGCCTCGGTGCGACATGGAACGCACCACGTCGCCCAGAAGTTGATCACCATGGGCTTTCCGACGTGGTCTGCGACCGCGACTCGGCCGTCGCCGGAAAGCGTCGGCAGGTCGAAGCGCGGCACGGGCTTACCGACGCTCGCGACCGGCGCGTCGTCCGACGCGATCTTCCAGACCAGCAGGCCGAGGAGCCCCAGCACGAGCGCGAGCGCGCCCAGCTGCCCTGCGACCTTCAGTGGCCTCACGCGGAGACGATGAAGACCGTCGTCCCGACCGGGATCCGGTTGAACAGCCACTCGGCGTCAGGGATGCGCATGCGGATGCAGCCGTGCGAGACGGAGTAGCCGATCGAGCCGGGCTCAGGCGTCCCGTGGATGCCGACACCCGGGCTCGAGATGCCCATCCAGCGAGTCCCGAGCGGATTGCCCGGGCCTGGTGGCACCGGCTCCAAGTCCTTCGCCCACGCCGAGTTGGGCGGATACCACCAGGGGTTCTTCCACTTGACGAGGACGCGGAATCGGCCGAGCGGCGTCGGATACTGACGCTGCCCCGTCGCGACGCCGAACGTCTTCACGAACCGCATCCCGTTGTAGAGCGAGAGCGTGTTGACGCCACGCTTGATGACGACCACCGGGCCGAAGCTGTTGCGCGTCACCTTCGCTTTCACGAGCTTCGGCTTCAGGACGACCGGACCACGGGTCCCCTCGACGAGCGCAGCGGAGAGCGCGGCCTCGGCGGCAGCGCGGTTGATCTCGCGCCCGTCCTTCTCCGGCGAGATCCACGGCTTCAGGTTGCGCAGGAAGAGACGCGCATCGACCGGCTTGCGCGCGAAGCGCGTGCTGACCTCCGTGACGTACGCGCGCAGCGCCGGCTTACGGACGGTCACCGACAGCGGAACGACCGTGTTCGGCGCCGAGACGAGCGCCTGCTGCACGGCCTTCGGGATCGCGGGCACCGCGAGCGACTCGGTCGGCGCCTCCAAGACGTACGTGCCGTACCCCACGACGAGCGGGAGCGCGAACTGCGTCTGAACGTACTCGGTCGCCGCCTCGGCGGTCAGCCCGCCGACCGGCACGTTGCCGATCACGACCCCCTCGGGGATCGTCGCGACGGGCGTAGGCTCCGCCGCGCGCGCGGGCGCGCTGACGAGAACGGCGAGTGTGACGACGAGGATCGAGAGGCGCTTCATCTGGTGCTCGACTTGCTCGGCTTGCTCGGCCCGAGGATTCTCGGGTCGTCGGTGATGATAGCGTCGGCGCCCCATTCCACCAGCTGTTCGGCCTCGATCTGGGTCGTTGACAGTCCACGCCCAGACCGCCGCTCCCCGGTCGTGGCAGCCGCGGATCAACGACGGGCGTGACGAGCTGGTGGTGCACGACGGCGGCGGACGCCGCAGCGCGCTCGAGCCAGCGGCCGATCAGCGCGGGGAAGCGTCCACCTCATGGCAGCCAGACCGCCGGCGAGCGAGCGGGGCGAACGTCCGGCGCCCCGAGAGCCCGTAGCGGTCCTCTGGGATACGAGAGCCCAACCCGTAGCGCGGACTCGTAGCGGCGCAGGTCGCGGAGCGCCGCCCAGTCGAGCGAGCTCGACGAGCGAGCGCTCGAGCAGGTCGTGGTTCCGGAGCGCTGCCCCGACGCCCGCTTCCAGCCCTCGCTGCTTGAGGTCGACGTGCGCACCGACGCCCTCGGCCGCGAGCAGCGCAAGCGCGTCGTCGAAGCTCGCGACGTCGTCGGGAAGCTCATGCGCCGAGTGGGCGAGCACCAGGCCACCGTCAGAGTTCGAGAGCACGTCGAACTCGACGTAGTCGCAGCCCTGCGCGATCCCTGCGCGCAGCGCCTCGAGCGTGTTCTCAGGCGCGAGCGCGGCGGCGCCGCGATGCCCGATCCGGATCGGCGGCCCGTCGCCGCGCAGAGACTCTCACGGCGCGGTCGGCAGGAGGTCCTCGTCGAGCCGGCCGCCCTCGGCCGCGTACGTGAGGATCATCCGGTCGGTCACCCACTCGACGGGCGCGCGGTCGTCGGTCCATGGGTCGCGCGAGCGGTTGCGACCGGCGGCGACAGCCCGCCGTCGACGAGCAGCGTGACGAGCGACTCGATGCGTGGGTCGTAGGTCTGCGTCCCATGCTGTCGCCGGCGTCGTGAACCCGACCACGATGTGGTTGAAGCGCAGCACCGGCCAGACGTCGCACGACTCGGAACTCCGCCGCGAGCGTGCCCGCCAGGTGCTCTTCGAGACTCCGGTCGTCGGGAACGGTCGCGACGTTGAGCGCGACGATTCCGCCGGGCGCGAGGCGGCTCGCGGACGAGCTCGGAAGAACTCGCGCGTCGCGAGGTAGAACGGCACGTACGGCTGGTGATACGCGTCGACGAAGATCAGGTCGTACTTCGCGTCGGTCCGTCGGAGAAACGGGCCGCGCGTCCGCGTCGTGCACGGTCAGCAGCGGGTTGTCGCCGAGGCCGAGGTACTTGCGCCCCGCTTCGCTCACCGCGGGGTCGATCTCGACGCCGTCGATTCGCGCGCTCGGCCAGATACTCCGCCGTACGCGCGCGCGATCGTCCCGCCTGCGTTGCCGAGCACCGCGACTCGCGACAGCGGCCGGCTCGAGCAACGCCGGGCAGCGCGAGAAACGCGTCCCAGACGCCGCCGGTGAGCACGGTGTCCGGCCGCCAGAGCGAGTGCACCGCAACGCCCTCGTTCAGGTAGAGCCGGCGCGCCCCGTCGCGCTCGACGACCTGCACGAACTGGTACGGCGACTCGACCTCGTAGAGCACTCGCCGTCGCTCGCCTTCACCGCGCCCGGCGGGACGAGCATCAGCGCGACGATCGCCGCGGTCGCCACGAGCCAGCGCCGGCCGAGCATCGTCGAGGCTGCCGCCGCGAGCAGCGCGGCGGCGACGAGCAGCGTGCGCTGCGTGCCGATCAGCGGGATCGTGATGAGCGCAGTCACGAATGTTCCGAGCAGGCTGCCGACCGTCGAGAGCGCGTACAGCCGACCCGCGACCTGTCCGGCGGACGCGACCTCGACGAGTGCGAGGCGGATCGCGAACGGCGCGACCATCCCGAGCAGGACGATCGGCGGCGCGAACAGGAGCAGCGTTCCGAAGAAGGAGCCGATGACTGCGCCTGCCGACACTTCGTCGAGCCCGCTCGACGCGACGTCGAGGATCGGTGACGACACGAACGGGATCACCGCGACGAGCACTGCGGCGGCGAGGACGAGCCGCCCGAGCAGCTGCGGCGAGGGGTTGCGGTCGGCGACGCGCCCGCCGAGCCAGTAGCCGAGGCTCAGAGACGCAAGCGTCAGCCCGATGATGTTCGCCCAGACGATCGTCGAGGAGCCGTAGTACGGAGCGAGCAGGCGCGAGGCGCAGATCTCCGTCGCCAGCGTTCCGACGCCCGCGAGGAACACGAGCGTGTAGAGGGAACGGCGTGCGTTCACGCCCGGCGCTTCAGCACGACGACCGCGCAGTCGTCGAGAAGCTCGCCGCCGGTGAACCGGCGCGCCGACTGGATCACCGAGGCCGCGATGTCCTCCGCGCGCAGCGCGTGGCGGCGCTCGAGCAGCGCGTCGAGCCGGTCCTGGCCGTAGAGCTCCGCAGCGCGCCTCGCCTCGATCACGCCGTCCGTATACAGGACGACGGACGCCCCCAGGCTCCAGCTGCGCTCGCGTTTCCTCGTACTCGACCCCGGAGTCCACCCCGAGCGCGAGCCCGCGCGCTTCGATCCCTCCGACCGACCCATCTGCCGTGACGAGCCGCGGCGGCGGGTGTCCGGCGGAGGCGACCGAGACGACCCCCGTGGCAGCGTCGATCAGCAGGTAGAGCATCGTGATGAACTTTCCGGCCGCGATCTCGCCGACGACCACCTCGTTCGCGGCTGCGAGGAAGTCACCCGGCTCGGGGTGTTCGCGCGCCAGCGAGCGAAAGACGAACTTGGCCATCGCCATGTCGGCGGCCGCGTCGATGCCGTGTCCCGTGACGTCGCCGAGCACGACCGCGAGCCGGCCGTCGGCCAGCGCCATGTAGTCGTAGAGGTCGCCGCCGACCTCGACGCGTGCCGACGCGGCGTACACCTCGCCGACGTCGAGCCCCTCAACCGCGGGACGAACCTGCGGTAGCAGGGAACGTTGCATCGCGTCCGCGAAATCCTTCTGCTGCTGATAGAGGCGCGCGTTGTCGATCGCGAGCGCAGCCTGGCCCGCGATCGCAACCGCGGAATCGATCGTCGACTCGTCGACTGGGTGGTCGGGTCGCATCGAAAGCAGGTCAGCGACCCGAGCACCTCGGCGGGCGTCGCGATCGGAACGATCGCAGCGGTCGAGCCCTTCTCGAGGAACGGCACGAGCAGCGCGTGTGACCCGCCGAGCTCCTGCGCCGTCCGGACGTCGATCTCGATCGGCTCGCCGCTTCGGAACAGGCGCTGGATGCGCGCGCCCCGGAACGCCTGCGGGCGGAAGAGCATCGAGCGGACCGGTGCGAGCAAGCTGTCGTCCGCTACGTGCAACGCGAGGGGGAGCAGCTGCTCGCGCCGGGGATCGGGCATGCGCAGCACCGCCGCGTCGACCTCGAGGAGCTCGACGACTGTGCGCACGACAGCCTCCAGCGTCACGTCGAGCGAGAGGCTCTGCGCGAACGAGCGCGAGATCTCGTAGAGCGCGCCGAGCCGGCGCGCGGCCGCGCGCTCGGACGCGAGCGCCTGCTCGAGCTCGCCTCCGAGCCGGGTGGCTTCCTCGTGCAGCCGTGCGTTTTGGACCGCGACCGCGAAGCGGGATGCGATCGCCGAGAGCAGCTCGAGCTCGCCGGCGCTCGGCTGGTTGCGACCTGTCGGGTAGACGGCGAGCAGCCCGATCACGTCATCGCCGACGGCGAGCGGTAGCGCGGTCGCGCCCTCGATCCCGGCCTCGGCGAGCGCGTCGGCGACGGACGCGAGCCGCGGCTCCTTCGAGGTGTCCGGGATCGTGACGACGCCGCGCGCGCGGTACGGCCCGAGTGCAAGCTCGAGCAACGCCTGTGCCGCCCCGAGGTGCGGGCCCGACGAGCCCGCGCGCCGCAGCGGTCGTGAGGCCGCCCTCTTCGAGCAGGTAGACCGCGAGCCGGTCGGCACCGACGATCTCCCCGAGTTGCTCGATCGCGGTCTCGAGCGTGTGCTGGAGCGAGAGCTTCTGGTTCGCCTGCCCGACGACGGCGAGGAGCGCGCGCGTCTGCAGCAACTCCGCCTCCAGGCGCCCTGCGCGCCTGCTGGCCCCCAGCGCATGTGCTGCTCGTGTCGCGAAGTGGCTCAGCTGCTCGACGAGCGTCCGAGCTGGGAATCAGCTCGGGCGGAAACACGAGCTCGAGGAGGCCGAACGCCGGCTCGCCGAGCTGCTGCGTGACCGACCAGCGCCTGCCGAGCTGCAGGACCCCGATGGTCGGCACACGCGTGCGCGACCCACCGGTCCCGACCGCGGCATCGAGCTCGGCGCTGCCGTCGGGCGCGAGACGCCACAGCGCGACCCGCTCCGCACCGGAGAGCTCGAGCGCGAGCCGAAGGACGTGCGTCGAGCTATGAGCCGTGTCGGAGCCGGCAGCGAGCGCGTCTGCGGCGATGCGCAGCGGGGCTTCCGTGGTGCCTGCCTCCTGCTCGCCGAGACTGAAGGCGCGGACGGCGAGACCGATCTGCGCCGCCACGAGCCGCGCGCCCGTGCGCGCGTTCTCGTCGAACTCACCCGCGAGCCGAAGCAGCTCGACGCGTGCCCTCCACGTCCTCGCCGACGACGACGGGCACGACCAGCGCGCTCTCCGCCCCCAGGCGCTCGGCCAGGCGCGCCAGAGGCTCGTGGGCCTCGTCGAGGTCGACCTCCCCGGGTGGCAGCCCGTCGACCGGCAGACGCTCACCCTCGAGCTCGACCGCGAGCGCGGCCGAGGGCCCCGCAACCGCGCGCACGACCAACTCGGGGCGCTCGGGGTCGACGACGCGCACCAGGACGACGTCGGCCCCGGTGAGGCCCGCTGCGGCCTCGACGACCGCCCGCAGGACGTCTCCGAGCCGAGACCCGCGCGCGGCAGCCCGACCGGCGTCCGCGAGCGCTTCCAGCGCCCCCGGATCGAGCCCGGCCCGCTCGCTCCGCTGAGGCTCCACTGCCATCCCGGCCCGGCTCAGTATGACTCCGCACCCGCGCAAGTCGCGAATCCGCTCGCGCGGATCCGCGACGCGAAGACCCCTAAAGGCGGCCGCTTCGCGGCCGCTGGCGCAGCGAATCACGGCCAGCCTCACTCAGGAGCCTCTAGACTCCGGCCCATGGCCCAGCCGGCGCGCACCCCCGGGCGCGAGCGGCAGGCTCCGCCCGTCGATCCCTCGGCGGTCGCGCGGGCCTACCGGCTCGAGCGAGCGAAGCGGTTCGCACGCGAGCAGCACGCCCGCGACCGGAATCTCGCCCACCTGCGCTTCTGGCTCGTGCTCGTCCTGCTGACGAGCGCGCTCTCCTCCTCCTCGGCTTCCCGTGCTGGAACCAGAGTCGAGCGGCTGTTCGGCCTAGTGCAGGAGCCCTCGACAGATACGGGGCGAAGGCGCGCTCGCGGCCAGGCGGCCGGGACAGCGTCGTGCCTTTAGGGGTCTTCCGCGCGTCGCGAGTCCGCGCTTGGCGGACCCGCGACTTGCGCAACTAGGAGTTCTGCACCCGCGAGAACGGGCTCCAGCTCGACTGCTCCCACGCGCCCCCGCCGCACATGGGGCAGAGCGGCAGGACGGCGAAGATCGTGACGCCGTATCCGCACTCGGAGCAGTGGTACTCACCCGTGGCCCGGTCCCCGCTCCTCAGGAACTCGACGAACCCGTCGGCGGCGACTTTGTCGGCTGACCCCTTGCCGATCTCCATCTCGACCTCCCCTGGCTTCGGTGGAAGGTGACTTTGTCCTTGCAACCCACCATACTCCCCCGGCGGCATGCAGTCCCCCGATCCGTTTCCCCCAGGCGACCCCGTGGTTCCAGGCCGCCGCCGGCTCCTACGGCCCGGCGTCGCCGCCCGCACGGGGGGCGGTTACTGGCTTCTCGGCGAGCGGCTCGCGCGGCTGGGCGGGGCTCGTGCTCACGCTCTCGACCTTCATGAGCTGGTACTCGGGCTCGGACGACGGCCCGACGATCGCGGTGATCGGCTGGCACGTCGGCGTCCTCGGCAAGCTCGTGTTCTTCATCGGGCTCGCCGTGCTCGCACTCTGGGCGTTGCGGGAGGCCGGGTACGAGCTACCCGCGGCGGTGCCGGAGAGCTTGGTCCTGATCGGGCTTGGATCGCTGGCGACGACGTTCGTCCTGATCCGGATCATCTCCGTGCCGGACGAGTTCTTCCCCTACACCGGCCGCGGGATCGGAATCTGGATCAGTCTGCTTGCGTCGCTCGCGGTGATCGTCGCAGGGCTGCTAGAAGCGTCAGAAGAGCTTTAGCGACGACGAGGCCGAGCACGGCCCCCGCGAGCACGTCCAGCGGGTAGTGAACTCCGACGTAGATCCGCGAGAAGCCGATCAGCGCGGCGAGGACGAAGACGGAGACCGTCAGGCGAGGCGCCAGGCGCGAGATCACGTACGCGCAGGCGAAGCTCGTCGACGTGTGGCCGGACGGAAACGACGACGTGGTCGGGACGCCCACCAGTGGCTCGGGATCGAGCACGATCGCCGGCGGTCGGTCTCGCTGAACCACGTACTTGAACAGTGTTGTGACGAAGCTCGTCGTCAACGCCGTGGTTGCGACGAGGAGGAACACGTTGGGGCGGCGCCAGACGACAGCGAGCACGAGCGCGATCGCCAGCCAGACGCCGGACCACGAGCCAGCGATCGTGAGCCCGACGAAGAAGGGGTCGAGCCAGTCGGACCGGTGCTCGACGATCCAGCGGTCGAGGCTGCGGTCGACGGAGATCAGACGGGGCGCGCTCCGAGAATCTGCTTGGCGCGGTCGCGCAACTGTTGTGGATCGAAGGGCTTGCCGACGAACCCGCTCGCCCCGCGCTCGACTGCCTCGTCGGCCGCGTTCTCGTCGACCTGGCCGCTGAACATGACGACGGGGATCGCACCGCCGTGCTGTTCCTGGACGCGACGGAGCATCTCCCACCCGTCCATCTGCGGCATCATCACGTCGAGCAGGATCAGGTCGGGCGGGTCCTGCTCGAGCGCCGACAGCCCCTCGGTCCCGCTCGCCGCCTCGCGCACGTCGAACCCGTCGCGCTCGAGGCTCGCTCGCACGAGTGCGCGCGTGCCCTCGTCGTCGTCGACGATCAGCACGGTCGGCCCACCGGCAACCTGTCCAGCAGGCCCCGAGCGCTCGAGGAACGCCTCGAGATCACCCCGCCGGTAGCGGCGGTGCCCGCCGGGCGTATAGAAGGCGGGGACTCGGCCCTGGTCGGACCACTTGCGAATCGTGCTCTGGGCGACGCCGAGGTACTTGGCGGCCTGCCCGAGCGTGAGCCAGTCCGTCTCGGTCGCGGGCGCCATGCGGCCTTCGGGTCGGTCGCGAAATGTCATCGGCCGGGAATCTACCCAAATCTCTTGCTTCCTAACGCCTAACCACCAGTTGGCGTCAGGGTGACCACTGTCAACGTCCGATCGAACGTCGTCGTCCCGGGCTCAGGGCCGTCGTCCAAGCGCGGCTCCGAGGGCGAGCCCGAGCACGAACGCCGCGAGCACCACGAGAGAACGCGTGAGGAGGGCCCGACGGCCCGTGCGACGCCCCGCGCGCGTCACGGGGCGTAGTCGGTCGCGCCGCGGGCGTAGTGGTGGAAGGTCGCGTCGAGGACGTCGGTCAGCCACCGTGGCCAGCCCGGGAAGGCTGCGTGGTCCTCGACCGCTGCATAGGCCCAGCGCTCGGCCGTCTCGTAGGCCGCCGCAAGCTCCTCGAGCGTGAACGTCTGTCCGACGCGGCGACGGAGCTCGTCGATCACCGCGTCGGACGCGTCGAGCAGCCGACGGTCGGCCTTGACTGCCTCGTCGAAGCGACGGCTTCCCTCAGCCCACTCGCTCCGCGCCAGCTTGATCGCGACGGCGTCCATGCGCGTGAGGTTAGTGGGCTTCGTCCATGCAGCAGTGGTCGGTGGGCCAGAGCGGCTCGACCTCCGAGACGATCCGGCGCCCGAGCTCGTACCCGGGACGCGCAAGCGCGAACGCGGCGTGGGCGTGCAGGCACTTGAGGCTGCCGGTGCGCGTCGCGCCCCCGACGCCGCCCGGCAGCTCAGGGCGGAGTCGCCGCTGCTCGGCGTGCGCGGCCTCGAGGCTCGCCGCGAGCTCGGGGTCGTCCTGCGCCGCGCGGGTCCACCGCTCGACGCCGCCGGCCGCCTCGAGTCGCGAGATCGACGGCAACGAGCGCCGGGCACGTGACGTAGTACATGGTCGGAAACGGTTCGCCGTTGTCGTCGAACGGCGCCTGCTCGGTCACCGCCGGGCGGCCCCAAGGGCAGCGCACGACGACGCCGCGAAACGCTCGCGGCGCGCGACCGAGTTGACGCTCGACGACCTGCCTATCGTCCACCGGGGGCGATCGTAGCCCCGGTGCGCTTCGCCGCCCGCCAGGCCGGGATGCCCTTGACGATGAAGAGCTGCTCGCCCGGCTTGACGTAGCCGATCCGCCGCGCCTCGCGAGCGACAGCCGCTTCGCTCTCGACGTAGCGGAGTCGCCGCTCGAGCGCCACGCGGCGCTGCGCGAGCGCGGCGACCTGGGCCTGCCGCGCGGCCGCGGTCTCCTGACGCTCGAGGTAGGTGCGGAACGGCCGGTAGTAGAGGAGGCCGACCAGCACGAGCGCACCGACCGCGAGCCAGCGCAGCACGAGGCTCGCGCGGGCGGGGCGTCTCCGGGTGCTCTTCGCCATCGTCGGGCCAAGTTCGCCCGGCGCCCGACGACTCCTGTTGTGGAGGGCCTACGCGACCTCGACCTTGATCACGTTCGTCGAGCCCGGGATGTTCACCGCGGTGCCCGCCGTGATCACGACCCGATCACCCTCCGTGACGAGCCCGCTCGCGCGCACGGCGTCGAGCGACACCTGCCAGAGATCCTCGACGTTCTGCGCCTCCTCGATCCCCCACGGCGTGACGCCCCACTCGAGCGCCATGTGCTGGAGGGCGTACTGGTGATGGCTGAGGCCGAGGATCGGGCGGCGCGGACGCAGCCGAGCGACGACGGACGCCGTGCGGCCCGTGAACGTCGGGACGACGATCGCGCGCGCGCCGAGCGCCTCTGCGAGGTCGCACGCAGCGTTCGACATCGCCTCGCCGATCGTCGGCTGCTCGCCGGCCTCGGGAAGCTGGTGGCGGTAGCCGAGGCTCGGCTCGACCGCGCGGGCGATCCGGTCCATGTACGAGACCGCTTCGACGGGGTACTCGCCCACAGCCGTCTCGCCGGAGAGCATCACGGCGGACGTCCCGTCGAGCACGGCGTTCGCGACGTCGCTCGCCTCGGCGCGCGTCGGCTCCGGCTGATGGATCATCGACTCCAGCATCTGCGTCGCTGTGATCACCGGCTTTCCGCGGTCGAGCGCGCGCTGGATGATCCGCTTCTGCAGGAGCGGCACGGATGCAGGCCCGATCTCGACGCCGAGGTCCCCCCGCGCCACCATCACCGCGTCCGACTCTTCGAGAATCTCGTCGAGCGCGTCGATCGCCTCGGACTTCTCGATCTTCGCGATCACGTGCGCGTGCGAGTCCGCTTGCGAGATAAGCGCGCGCAGGTCGCGGAGGTCCGCCGCGGACCGCACGAACGAGAGCGCGACGAAGTCGACGCCGAGCTCGAGCGCGAGCTCGAGATCTTCGGTGTCCTTCCGCGTCAAGGCGGGGATCGGGATCGGCACGCCCGGCAGGTTCACGCCCTTGTGGGAGCTCACCGGGCCGCCCACCATCACCGTGCAGCTCGCCCTCCCTTTCTCGACCTCGCGGACGAGCAGGCGGACGTGGCCGTCGTCGATCAGCACCTCGTGCCCGGGTCGCAGCACGTCGCCGATCACCGCTGGGCTCACCGGGAGGTTGCCGTCGGTCGCCTCCTGGCCGCCGACGATCACGATCTCCCGGCCTCGCTCGAGCGTCAGCGTCGCCTCCAGGTCACCGATCCGCAGCTTGGGGCCCTGGAGGTCGGCGATCAGCGCGAGCGGGCGGCGCACTTCCTCCTGCACCTCGCGCAGCAGCCTGACCGTCTCGGCGTGCTGCTCGTGCGTGCCGTGCGAGAAGTTGAGGCGGGCGCTGTCCATGCCCGCGCGGATCAGCGCTTCGATCGTCTGCTTGTTCGCCGAAGCGGGGCCGATCGTCGCGACGATTTTCGTGCGCCGCGGTTCGACAGCGGACATAGGCCTAGCGTAGCGAGGGCGTCAGCCGCCCCAGCTGCGCGTGCGCGGAAACGCGTCGCGGCCGGGGTACTCCGCGCGCGCACCGAGCTCTTCCTCGATCCGCAGCAGCTGGTTGTACTTTGCGACCCGGTCCGAGCGCGCGGGCGCGCCGGTCTTGATCTGGCCCGTTCCCAGTGCGACCGCGAGATCGGCGATCGTCGTGTCCTCGGTCTCGCCCGAACGGTGCGACATGACGGCGGTGTAGCCACTCGCCTGCGCGAGCCGGACCGCCTCGATCGTCTCGGTGAGCGTGCCGATCTGGTTGACCTTCACGAGGATCGAGTTGGCGACGCCACGCTCGATCCCCTCGCGAAGTCGTTCCGGGTTCGTGACGAAGAGGTCGTCGCCGACGAGCTGGACCCGGTCGCCGACCTCGCGCGTGAGTTGCGCCCAGGCATCCCAGTCGTCCTCGGCCGCACCGTCCTCGATGGAGACGATCGGGTAGCGCTCGACGAGCTCGGCCCAGAAGCCGGGCAGCTCGCCCGACGACTTCTCGCGGCCCTCGAAGCGGTAGACACCGCCCTCGTAGACCTCGCTCGTGGCGGGGTCGAGCGCGATCGCGACGCGCTCGCGGTGCCCGGCCCGCTCCGCCGCCTCGAGGATCGCCTCGATCGCGTCCTCGCTCGAGGGCAGGTCGGGCGCGAAGCCGCCCTCGTCGCCGAGGCCGACGTCGAGCCCGCGTTCCCGAAGGAGCTGCTTGAGCGCGTGGTAGACCTCGACGCCGAGGCGAAGTCCTTCCGCGAAGGAGCCCGCTCCGACGGGAACGACCATGAACTCTTGGAGGTCGATCGAGTTCTCGGCGTGTGCACCGCCGTTGATCACGTTCAGCATCGGCACGGGAAGCGTCACGGCGTCGCTGCCGCCGAGGTAGCGGTAGAGCGGCTGCCCCGCGTCGTCGGCCGCGGCCCTGGCGGTGGCGAGCGAGACGCCGAGGATCGCGTTCGCGCCGAGTCGCCCCTTGTTCGGCGTCCCGTCGAGCTCGCACAGCAGCGCGTCGAGTCCCTCCTGGTCGGCCGCGTCGCGGCCGGCGACCGCGCTCGCGATTTCGCCGTTCGCGTTCGCGACCGCGCGCATGACGGCCTTGCCGCCGTACTCGGCGCCGCCGTCACGGAGCTCGACGGCTTCGTGCACGCCTGTCGACGCGCCGGACGGAACGATGGCGCGTCCGCCGGCGCCCGACTCGAGCTGCACGTCCACCTCGACGGTCGGGTTGCCGCGAGAGTCGAGAACCTGTCTCGCGTGCACTCGCGCGATCGCGCTCACTCCGCCTCCTTCGCGCGGTCGAAGTAGCGGTCCTGGTCGGCGAGCGCGAGCTCGCTCCAGGCCGAGCCGTCGGCAGCGGCCAGGCGTTCCGCCTCCTCGACGCGCTCGACGAAGCGCCCCGTTGCGCGGCGCAACTCGAGCTCCGGGTCGACGTTCAACCGGCGCGCGACGTTGACGGCCGCGAACAACACGTCGCCGAGCTCGGCCGCCTGGCGTGGGTCGGGCGGGGCTTCCCGCGCCGGCTCCTCGCGCAGCTCAGCGTGCAGCTCGCGAAGCTCGTCCTCGAGGTCGGCGAGCGCGCCGGCTGCGTCCGGGTACTCGAAGCCGACCGCGGCCGCGCGGCGCTGGACCTTTCGCGCGAGCAGCAAGGCCGGCAGGTTCTCGGGGACGTGGTGGAAGACGCCTTCGCGACCTTCCTGCTCGCGCTTGATCGTCTCCCAGTTCTCGCGAACCCGACCTGCGGTCTCGGCTTCGACGTCGCCGAACACGTGCGGGTGACGTTGGACGAGCTTCGCGTGCACGGCGCGTGCGACCGCTTCGAGGTCGCCTTCCCCACGCTCCTGCAGAAGCAGCGAGAGGAAATAGACCTGGAACAGGAGGTCGCCGAGCTCGTCGAGCAGCTTGTCGTCCGTGCCGGCGAGCGCGGCGTCCGCGACCTCGTAGGCCTCCTCGATCGTGTGCGGGACGATCGTCGCCGCTGTCTGCTCGCGGTCCCAGGGACACTCGCGCCGAAGGCGCTCGGTCAGACGCTGCAGGTCGAGCAGCGCCTCCCCGAGGCTCACTGCGTCGCGGTGGTGGTGTTACCGGTGGTGGCGGGCGGCGCGTAGCCGACCTGGTAGGCGATCTTGTCCGCGAACTCGTCGTTCGTCTCCTTCGACCAGTCCGTGATCGCCTTCTGGCGCTTCTCCTGCAGCAGCTGCTGCCGGATCTGCTCCTTGACGTCCTTCAGCGGCGTCTGCGACGGAGGCTTCGCGTCGCTGAGCGCCTCGATGATGTGGTAGCCGTACTGCGTCTTGACCGGCGCGGAGAGCTCGTTCTTCTTGAGCTCGAACGCGACCTTGTCGAACTCGGGCACGGTCTCGCCCTTGCGGACGGTCAGCTTGCCGCCGTTCTGCTTCGAGCCCGGGTCGGTCGAGAACTTCTTCGCGAGCGCGGCGAAGTTTCCGCCGTTCTCGAGCTGGCTGTGGATGTCGTCCGCGAGCGCCTTCTTCGCGACGAGGATGTGGCGCACGTCGCGCGAGGCAGCGACCTTGTAGTCGGCCTTGTGCTTGTCGTAGTAGGCCGTGACCTCGTCATCGGTGACCTTCACGTCCGAGGTCACCTTCGCGTAGATCTTCTCCGAGAGGAGCTGGCTCTCGATCTCGCCGCGCACGTCCTCGACGCTCAGACCCTGGGCCTTCAGGTTCTTCTGGAACTCGGCTTCTTTCCCCTGGAAGTACTGCTGCTTGACCTGCTTCAGCCGGTCGTCGACCTCCTTGTCACTCACCTCGACGTCGAGGTCCTCGGCCTTCTGGCGGTACTTCTCCTGCTGCACGAGGTACTGGACGGCCTGGCTCTGCACCGTCTTGTACTCCGCCGTCCCGACCTTGGGGAACGGCCGCTTGTTCTGCTCATAGGAGCTCTTCGCGCGGTTGAGCAGCGCGTCGAACTCGGACTTCGTGATCTCCTGGCCGTCCACGACCGCGACCGACCCGTCCGGGACGTTCTGGTCGTCGCCACCGCACCCGGCTAGGCCGAGCGCGAGCGACGCGAGCGCGATGACGATGAGAGCGGGCTTTCGCACAGGAGAAAAGCGCCTAGGCAGCCTGGCGCGCGTCCAAGATAGCATCGACTAGGCGGGTCGCCCCCGAGAATTCATCTGTTCTGAACGTTATTTCTCGGTTACCCGTGCTGTAGACGGCGGCTGCGACCCGGTTACGAAGCTCCCGCAGCTCGTCGGAGCCGAGCACCATCGGCCCGACGACCGCCCGCCCACCCCGGTAGACCAGGTAATCCGCTCCCAGGCGGGCGAGCTTCAGCTTCGCGTCCTGGATCGCGAACAGGTTCTCGACCGGCTCCGGCACCGGTCCGAAGCGGTCTTCGGTCGCCGCGTGCAGCTCGCGGAGCTCGTCGTCGGTCTCGGTCAGAGCCAGGCGCCGATGCAGGTCGATCTTGAGTGCCTCGGAGCCGATGTACGCAGCCGGCACGTAGGCGTCGACGCGGGCGTCGACACGCACGGGACGCCCTGCGGTGCGCCGCTGCCCGGAGAGCTCGGCGACCGCCTCGTGCAGCAGTTCGACGTACAGCTCGAACCCGACGGCGGCCACGTGGCCAGACTGCTCGGCGCCGAGCAGGTCGCCGGCGCCGCGGATCTCGAGGTCGCGCATCGCGATCGCGAAGCCTGCGCCGAGCTCGGTGTGGTCCGCGAGCGTCGCGAGCCTGGCGCGTGCCTCGGGCGTGAGCTCGTGTGCGTCGGGATAGAGCAGGTACGCGTACGCGGTCTGGTCCGAGCGGCCGACGCGACCACGGATTTGGTACAGCTGGGCGAGCCCGAGCGTGTCCGCGCGCTCGACGATCAGGGTGTTCGCCTGCGGGATGTCGAGCCCGGACTCGATGATCGTCGTCGACACGAGCACGTCCGCGTCGCCCCGCAGGAACGCGTGCATCTTCTCCTCGAGCTCGCGCTCACGCATCTGCCCGTGTGCGACGAGGAAGCGAAGCTTCGGGCTGAGCTGCTGCAGCTTCTCGGCCGCGTCATCGATCGTCTCGACGCGGTTGTGGAGGTAGAACGCCTGCCCTTCGCGCGCGACCTCTCGCTCGAGCGCAGTCGTGATCAGCTCCTCCTCGTACTCGCCGACGTGCGTACGGATCGGGCGACGACCCTCGGGCGGCGTCTCGATGATCGAGATGTCACGAAGCCCCGAGAGCGACATGTGCAGGGTGCGCGGGATCGGCGTCGCCGAGAGCGCGAGCACGTCGACCTCGAGCCGCAGCTGGCGAAGCAGCTCCTTCTGCGCGACGCCGAAGCGCTGCTCCTCGTCGAGGATCACGAGCCCGAGGTCCTTCGGGATCACGTCGCGCGACAGCACCCGGTGCGTTCCGATCAAGACGTCGACTTTGCCTGCGGCGAAGTCAGCGAGGACGCGCTTCGTCTCGGCCGGGCTCCTGAAACGCGACACCATCTCGACGCGCACCGGGAAGTCCCGGTACCGATCGCGGAACGTGTTCCAGTGCTGCTCGGCGAGGATCGTCGTCGGCGCGAGCATCAGCGTCTGCTTGCCGTTGACCGCGACCGCGAACGCAGCGCGGATCGCGACCTCGGTCTTCCCGAAGCCGACGTCGCCGCAGACGAGCCGGTCCATCGGGTGCGGCGCCTCCAGGTCTTCCTTGACGGCCTCGATCGCGCGCTGCTGGTCCTCCGTCTCGCGGTACGGGAACTCGGCCTCGAGCCGCTCGAACCACTCGTGGTCGAGCGAGTACGCGGAGCCCGGCGCCTGCTGCCGTTCCGCGTAAAGGCGGATCAGGTCGCCCGCCAGCTCGTGCACGCCTTCCCGCGCGCGAGCCTTGAGCCGGTCCCACGCCTTGCCGCCGAGCTTCGAGAGCGCCGGCGCCTTCGCGTCGGCACCGATGTAGCGCGAGACCTTGCCGATCTGCTCGTGCGGGACGTACAGCCGGTCGTCGCCGCGGAACGCGAGGAAGAGGTAGTCGCGCGTGACGCCCGCGATCGTCTTCGTCTCGAAGCCGAGCAGCTTCCCGACGCCGTGGTCCTCGTGGACGACGTAGTCGCCGGTGCGGAGCTCGGCGAACGACCCGAGAGCGCGGCCGCCCATCCGTCCTGCTCGTGGCGCGCGGCGGCGAAAGACCTGCGAGTCGGGCAGCAGGACGAGCTGGAGCTCACGCCAGACGAAGCCGCGGCGCGCCGGTGCGATCGCGAACACGAGCCCGGGCTCGGTCGGCAACCCCTCGCCGTCCTCGAGCACGCGCGCGTCGATCCGCCGCAGCATGTTCTGCGTGCGCAGTGCCTCACCCCTGTGCGGAAACGCGACGACGACGCGGTTGCCGGCGCGAACGAGCCCCGAGAGCTCCTTCTCCGCCTCGGCAAGACCGCGCGCTGCGATTGCGGGCCGCTGGGCCTCGAACGAGAACGGCTGGCCCGACGGCAGTGGGTCGAGCTCACTCGCGCCCTTCAGGTCGAAGTCGTCGCGGCCGAACTCCTCGAGCCAGACCCGCTTGACCTCGCCGAGCTCCCACACGAGGTCGGGCGCGCGGTCGAGGACGGGCACCAAGTCGTCGGGAACGCCCGGAACCTCACCTTCTTCCTCGAGCAGCAGACTGTCGCTCGGGTCGAGCGCGTCGAGCCGGCGCTCTGCCGCCGGATAGACGACGGCGTTGTCGACTGGATGGAGCGCGCGCTGCGTGAACGGCGAGAACGCGCGCACCTGCTCGATCTCGTCGCCGAAAAGCTCGATGCGGATCGGTTCACGTCCGGTCGTCGGGAAGACGTCGATCAGGCCGCCGCGGACCGCGAACTGCCCACGGTCGTCGACCCGCTCGACGCGCTCGTACCCCGCGAGTGCGAGCGTCTCCGCAAGTCCCTCGACGCCCGGTTCCGCGCCAACCACGATGCGGATCGGCTCCGGCCGCTGATCCGGCGGGGGGATCTGCTCGGCGAGCGCCGCTGCGGAGGCCCAGACGAGCCCGCCCTCGGCCAGCACGTCGAGCGCGCGCGCCCGCTCGCCGACGAGGTGCGGTGGCGGGGTGAGCCCCGACTCCCAGCGGACGCCGCGGCTCGGCAGGAACGCGACCCGTTCGGAGCCGAGGTACCAGCCCGCCGCCTCCGCGAGGTCGCGCGCGTCGGCGTCCTCGGGCGCCAGTGCGACGAGCCCGCGCCCGAGCTCCTCGTAGAGCGCGGCGACGACGAGCGGAAGCGCCGACTCGGAGACGCGGGCTGGGACGGGAAGCGTGTGCGCGAACTCGCGCAGGCGCTCGCTCCCCTCGACCTCGCGGAGGAGCGGGTGCAGCACCGGTAGCTCGAGCGTTGGACGGTCCATGACGAACGACGGGATTCGCGTCCCGCCGGGTGTCCATGGTATCCGCGAGACCGCTAGTTCACGTCGCGCTGCGCGGGCTCGAGGCCCTCGCGGGCGATCGTTTCGACGGCGTCGGCCGCACGGGCGACGATCGCCTCCGCGTCGTCGTGCGGGTCGAAGTTCGAGAGCACGTAGTCGGCCAGCGGACGAGGGTCGCCGCGCTCGGGCCGACCCACCCCGATCCGCAGACGAAGGAAGTCCTGCGTGCCGAGGTCCTGGGCAATCGACCGGAGCCCGTTGTGGCCGGCAAGCCCGCCGCCCGCGCGCGCCTGCAGGCGGCCGAGGTCGAAATCGCCCTCGTCGTGGACGACGAGCAGCTGCTCGGGCGGAACCTTGAAGAACCGGACGGCGGGCGCGACTGACCGCCCCGAGAGATTCATGTAGAGCTCGGGCTTGAGGAGCCCGAGTCGAAGGTCGCCGTCGCGAACCTCGGCGAGCTGGCCGGAGAACTTCCCGCGGAAGCTGCCGCCGTGACGACGTGCGAGCTCGTCGACGACCATCCAGCCGACGTTGTGGCGGTTCCGTGCGTACTCGCGGCCCGGGTTGCCGAGACCGACGACGAGCAGGTCGAGCGACGACGAGGACTCCTCGCCGCGCTTGAAGAACTTCACTTACCCCTCGGTGCTGCCGGACTCGCCGTCCGCGGCTTCGCCGCCGGCCGACTCGCCCTCCGCGCCCTCGGCGGCCTCGCCTTCCTCGCCCTCGGCCACCTCGCCCTCGGCCAGCTCGCCCTCGACCGGCTCGGGCTCGACCTCGAGCGCCGGCATCGACACCGTCGCGAGCACCGTCTCCTCGGGGTCGTCCAGGAGGGTGACACCTTCGGGCGCACTCAAGTCCGAGAGCCGCAGCGTGTCGTTCATCTGCATCTGGCTGACGTCGAGATCGAGGTGCTCCGGGATCTCCATCGGCAGTGCTTCGACGTTGACGTCGCGCGAGATCTGCGAGAGCACGCCGCCCTCGCGGATCCCCGGCGAGTCCTCCGCGCCGACGAGGTGCACCGGCACCGTCGCGTGAATCGGCTGGTCGAGCCGAACTTCCTGAAAGTCGACGTGGGTCACGCGGCCCTTGACCGGATCCTGCTGGTACTCCTTGAGGATCGACGGGTGCGTGGTCTTCTGACCTTCGAGCACGACGTCGAGGATCGCGTTCAGGCCGCCTACGCTCGTGAGCGCCCGGCGCAGGTCGCGCTCGGGGATCGCGATCGAGTGCGGCTCGGAGCGGCCGTAGAGCACGCCCGGAATCAGCCCCTGCTTGCGCAGACGCTTCGAAACGCGCGTGCCGACTTCCTCGCGCTCCTTGACTTCGAGACGGATTCGCTCTCCGGCCATGACCGGCGGATGAGTCTAGCGGCTACCGCGTGATGCGGACGTCGAAGCCCACGAGGAGCAGCGGCCAGAGGAGGATCGCGAGCAGCGCGGTCAGGATCCTCGAGATCGTGCCGAGGTTGTCGAGGTAGTCCTGGACGAAGCGACCACGATCAGACCGATCACCACGTAGAGCACGCTCGGGACCTTGAACGGCATCAGAAGAGCTGAGTGTCCCCGCCGAAGATGGCCGAGACCGAGTCGTCGGCGAAGACGTTCATGATCGTCTCGGCGAGCAGCCCCGCGACCGGCAGGACGGTCATGTTGTCAGGGCGGGTGAGCGGGTCGATCGGCAGCGTGTCGGTGACGACGATCCCCGCAACGTCGGCGTTGCCGAGCCGCTCCAACCCTTCTGCATTGAGCTGTGCGTGAGTGACGAAGATCCAGACGTCCTTCGCGCCGCGCTCCTTGAGTGCCTGAGCGCCCGCGATCAGGGTGTTTCCCGTCGTCGTCACGTCGTCCCCGACGATCGCGATCTTGTCGCGGACGCGGCCCGTGATCTCGGTGACGGGCAGTGCGTCGTGTGCGGGGCGCGTCTTGTGCATCACGGCGAACTCGGCCTCGAGCATCTCGGCGAAGCGCACCGCGACGCGCGCGCGGCCCGCGTCGGGAGCGACGGACACGACGCCCTCGCCGATGAAGCCGAGGTCGCGGAAGTGGCGGCCGAACAGCGGCAGCGCCGTCATGTGGTCGACCGGCACCGTGAAGAAACCCTGGATCTGACCGGCGTGCAGGTCCATCGTGAGCACGCGGTCGGCGCCGGCCAGCTGGAGCATGTCGGCGACGAGGCGACCGGAGATCGGCTCGCGCGGCTTCGCCTTGCGGTCCTGGCGCGAGTACGGGAACCACGGGATGACCGCGGTGATCCGCTTCGCCGAGGCGAGCTTCGCCGCCTGGATCATCAGCAGGAGCTCCATCAGGTTGCGGTCGACGGGCTCGGCGCCGGTCTGGACGATGAACACGTCGGCGCCGCGAATCGACTCCGAGTAGCGCACGTACGTCTCGTCGTTCGCGAACGTCTTCAGCTCGACGTCGCCGAGCTCGACACCGAGGTGCTCGGCGATCCGCAGCGCGAGGTCTTGGTGCGAGCGGCCGGAGAAGACCATCAGCCGCTTCTGCGGCCCGCGTTCGATCCAGTGGTTCGGTTTGGACTCCGCGGCCGTCGGAGTCACCTCCAGCCCGGGCAGGGACAGCTCAGTCGTTGCGCTTTCGACCGGCACGGCCCTCCTTGTTCTCTTGTCGTGCCCGCGCAACGGCAAGCGCGCCGGGCGGGACATTCTTGGTTATCACCGATCCGGCCGCGATCCATGCCTCGTCCCCGATCTCGACGGGTGCCACGAACGCATTCTGGACGCCGGTCCTGACGTTCTTCCCGATCGTGGTGCGACCCTTGGGCAGGCCCGGCTCGTGCGGGAAGTTCACCGTGATGTTCCCCGCAGCGATGTTCGTGTCCTCCCCCACTTCGGCGTCGCCGAGATAGGAGAGGTGCGGCACCTTCGTCCGGGCACCGATCCGCGAGTTCTTGAGCTCCACGAAGGTTCCTGCCTTGGCGTCGGGGTCGAGGACCGTGCCCGGGCGAAGGTAACAGAACGGTCCGATCGACACTCGTTCGCCGATCACCGTGTCGACGGCGACTGCGTGGGGTCCGATCTCGGCTCCGGCCGCGACCGTGGTCGCCCCGCGGAGCACCGTAAACGGATGGACGACGACGTCGGGCTCGAGCTGAACCGACGCGTCGATCCACGTCGTCGCCGGGTCGATGATCGTCACACCGTTCAGCATGTGTGCTTCGTTGATCCGGTCGCGGAGCACCGCCGCGGCCTCCGCGAGTTCCACGCGGTTGTTGATCCCGATCGTCTCGGCTGCATCGTCCGCGCGCCACGCTGCTGCGCCGCCGCCGGCGGCGACGATCTGCGCGATCGTGTCGGTCAGGTAGAGCTCGCCCTGCGCGTTTCGCACGTCGAGCTTGCCGAGTGCGTCGCGGAGCGCGTCCGCGTCGAAGACGTAGATCGAGGAGTTGAGCTCGCGGATCGCACGCTGCTCGTCGTTCGCATCTCGCTCTTCGACGATCTCGCTGACGGTGCCGTCCTCGGCGCGGACGATACGGCCGTATGGCAGCTCCTCCTCGGGCTCGATCGTGAGGATCGTGACCGCTGCACTCCCTGCTTGATGTTGCGCGACCAGCTCCGCGAGCAGGCCGTTCGTCACCAGCGGCGCAGCGGCGTCGAGCACGAGCACCGAACCGTCGAAGCCGTCGAGCGCCTGCTGCGCGGACGCGACCGCGTCGCCGGTCCCGCGCGCGTGCTCCTGCACCGCGATCACGACGCCGTCGCCGTCGTAGGCGTCGCGCGTATCGGGCGAGGCCACGACGACGATCGGGTCGGCACCGGTCGCGCGCGCGGTCTCGAGAACCCAGTCGACGACGCGTCGCCCGAGCAACGGATGCAGGTGCTTCGGCACGGACGACTTCATCCGGGTGCCGAGCCCGCCGGCCATGACGACAGCTGCGAGGTCGGAGCTCATGGGTCAGATGGCTGGGGCGCCAGGATTCGAACCTGGGATCGCGGGACCAAAACCCGCTGCCTTACCGCTTGGCTACGCCCCATCGTGGGGTGTCGAGTCTAGCGACGGTCCAGGAAGAGGAAGGCCAGGGCGATCGCGGCCAGGATCGCGACCACGACGATCGCGGCAAAGGTGAGCACCGCGATCAGCGCCGGCAGCGCAACGATCAGGAGCTGTGAGACCGCGCCGATCCACGAGAGATGGCGAACGGTGTCGCTGCGGACGTTCCGGCCGACGAAGACGTAGAAGACGAGCAGCGCGAGCGCGACGACGAACGCCGGCCACCGCGGGATGACGCCGAAGAGAACGAGCGCCGCCTCGACAACGGCGATCCAGAGTGCGAGGCGTGTGCGGTGGAGGCGGAGCCATCGACCGCCGCGACTCGACTCGTGCTCGACGACCATGACCACGCGTCAACCGTACCAGGCAGGTCGCTTTGGAGTGCCGCGGTTCGTTGGGCGTACGATCGGGGCCTGTGCAAGTGAGCGCTACCCGTATGCGCTGGGGCCGGGGCGCTCTGCTGTCGCTGGTCGTGGTGGTTTGCGCGCTCACCGCAATGTGGTTTGTCGCGAACTCGCGCGAGTCCGATGAAGACGATTTCGCACCGCTCTTGGAGCGTGTCGTCGAGGCAGGAGCCCCCGGTGTCGTGCTGCTCGTGCGAGACGGGAGCACGATCCGGACCGACGTCCGCGGTGTCGCGGCCCGCGGTCCGGCACGGCAGGTCAGTGCCGGCGACCGCTTCCGCATCGGCAGCGTCACGAAGACGTTCGTGGCGACTGTCGTGCTCCAGCTCGTAGACGAGGGTCGAATCTCGCTCGACGACACAGTCGAGGAGTGGCTTCCGGGCCTCGTCCCGGGCGGGCGCACGATCACCGTCCGTCAATTGCTCTCACATCGGTCCGGGCTTTTCGACTACGTCGAGGACCCCAAGGTCTTCGCGCCTTACAACCAGGACCCCGCTCACGCTTGGAACCCACGCCGGCTTGTTGAGATCGCCGTGGCCCATCCTGCGCCGTTCTCTCCTGGCCGGAGGTTCGCGTACTCGAGCACGAACTATCTCCTGCTCGGTCTGATCATCGAAAAGGCGACGGCCACGCCCCTCGAGCAGCAGCTACGCGAGCGCATCTTCGAACCTCTCGGGCTCCGTCAGACGACGTTCGCTCCGCGCTTCGTCACCGATCCCTACATCCACGGCCATCGCTCGCCGTCGCACCAAGGCGTCATAACCGGGCCGCCTGTCGACACCGATCCCGAGGCTGCCAGCTGGACGTGGGCTGCCGGTGCGATCGTCTCGAGCGCTGACGACCTCCGCCGGTTCTTCGCGCTGCTGCTCGAGGGACGATTGCTGCCCGCAAGACTGCTCCGCGTGATGGAGACGGTCGGCCCCGCCGGCAGCCTGCGGTACGGCCTCGGGATGGCCGTCTTTCCCACGCCGTGTGGTGAGGCCTGGGGCCATACCGGCAACGTTCAGGGCACCGTCACGGTCGCCTGGAACCGGAAGGACGCTTCGCGCCAGATCGTCCTTGCGGTCAACACCTATCCGCTCACCGGCGACTTGGAGGCGGCCGTCCGCCGCCTCCAGATAGCTGCGTTCTGCGGTACGGACTAAGCAACGGTCGCCCGAATCGCTCGACCTACCCGTACCAGGCAGGTGCCGTGAGCCAGGTCCGACCGTGTGAGCGCAGCTGCCGCCGCGCGGCGTCGGCGGTCTGCCGGTGGTGGAACAGGCCGTACACCGTCGGACCGGCGCCGCTTACGTCGGCGCGAAACGCGCCGAGTGCGCGCAGCTCGTCGGCGAGCGGAGAGGACGCGAGGTCGTTGGCGGGGAGCGCGGCCAGGTCCCGCGGTCGGACGACGGCGGAGACCGTTTCGAGGAGCTCGGCGCGGCGAGCCTCGTAGCCCTCGGCTCCGTTGCGACGGTCGAACTCTTCGTACACCGCTGCCGTCGCGGGCTTCGCAGCGCCGCGAGGCAGGACGAGCAGGACGAAGTAGTCCTGCGGGAGCTCGAGCGGCGTCAGTGACCCGCCTTCCTCCCGACCGAGCTGCGGGCCGCTCGCGAGGAAGAAGGGCACGTCGGCGCCGAGCGCGCGGGCGAGCTCGTGCAGGCGATCGTCGTCGAGCGGCTCGTCGAGCGTCGCGTTCGCGAGGACGAGCGCGGTCGCGGCGTCGGAGCTGCCGCCGCCTAGGCCGGACGCGACGGGAATGCGCTTCGAAATGCGCGCGCGCCACCGCGGGCGCACCCCGGCCTCCATTGCAAGGGACGTGAGTGCCGCTCGGACGAGCGTGTCCTCGGCGAACCCTCGACCGTCAGGCCGTCGCCCGGGCGTCAACTCGACGCGGTCGGCGAGCGCGAGCCGTTGCAGGACGGTCACGACCTCGTGCTTGCCATCCGCGCGGCCAGGGCCGACGACGAGCGCGAGGTTGACCTTCGCGGTGGCCGAGGCGCGCGTCACAGCGCGCGCGTGAGCTCGACGAACTCCTGCGGCTCGAGCGCCTCGGCCCGGACACCGGGGTCGCGGCCGATCCGCCCGAGCGCGGCGGCGGCCTCCTCACGCGTTGCGAGCCCGGAGAGCTCGAGCGAGTTCGGGAGCGTCTTCCGACGGTGCGCGAACGCGGCGGCGACGACGCGCTTGACCCAGGCGAAGTTCTCGGGCAGTTCGGTGCGGCGAAACGCCACGAGCGCCGAGTCGACGTTCGGCCGCGGACGAAACACGGTGCGCGCGACCGGGTGGAAGCCGGTGCGCTCCGCCGCCAGCTGGACGAGCACCGACACCGCGCCGTACGCCTTCGTCCCCGGCGACGCGAAGAAGCGGTCGGCGACCTCACGCTGGACCATCACCGTCCAGTGCCTCACGCTCGGAAGGCCGTCGAGGCTCTCCGCGACGATCGGCGTCGCGACGTTGTACGGCAGGTTCGCGACGAGCTTCGTCGGCGCGGGCTCGAGCGCCGCGAGATCGAGCCTGAGCGCGTCGCCGAAGCGGAGCTCGACGTTCGGGCTCTCGGCGAGCGCCTCCCGGAGCTTTGGCTCGAGCGAGCGGTCGAGCTCGACCGCGTGCACGTGGGCGACGCGAGCGGAGAGATAGCGCGTCAGAACACCGAGCCCGGGACCGATCTCGAGCACGACGTCCTCGTCGCCGAGCTCTGCGAGCCGGCCGATCACGCCGAGGATGTTCTCGTCGACGAGAAAGTGCTGCCCGAACTCCTTCTTCGGCGCGACGCTCACGGCAGCCCGAACGCGCGCTTGGCGTTCTCGTCGACCTGCGCGGCGAACTCGTCCGGGCCCTCACCCCGCGTGCGGGCCAGGGCCCGCACGGTGTGCACGACGTGAGCGGGCTCGTTCGGCCGTCCGCGAAGCGGTTCCGGCGCGAGGTACGGCGCATCGGTCTCGGTGAGGATGCGATCGGGAGGAACCTGCGTCGCCGCGAGCCTGAGGTCCGACGCGTTCTTGTACGTCGCGTTGCCCGCAAACGAGACGTAGTACCCGCGCTCGAGCGCGGCGGGCAGCGCCAAGGGGTAGGAGAAACAGTGCAGTACGACGGTGCCGTCGAACGACGCGAGCCCCTCGAGCACGGCCTCGTCGGCGGCGCGGTTGTGGATCACGACCGGCTTCCCCAGCTCGGCGGCAAGCTCGAGGTGCTGGCGGAAGAGCGCGCGCTGCCGGTCGTGCGGGGCGTAGTCGCGAAAGAAGTCGAGCCCGGTCTCCCCTACCGCGACCGCGCGCGGGTGCGCAAGCAGGTCGCGGAGCGCATCGAGGTCGTGGTCGTCCGACGCCTCGTGCGGATGGATCCCGAGGATCGCGAACACCTCCGCGTACTCGTCCGCGAGCTCGAGCGCGGTGCGGCAGCGCTCGATCGTCGTGCCGACCGTGAGGATTCGTTGCACGCCCGCTTCACGGGCGCGGCGAACCAGCTCGTCGGGCGGGTCGGCGCACGCGTCGAGGTGCGCGTGGGTGTCGATCACGCCGCTGTCGCGGGAGCCTCGAGGCGCGGGAAGAGAGGCTGCGCCGCCTCGATGCCCCCGGTCGGGACGGTCTTCCCGACGGCGACGTTCTCCCAGGCGAGGTCGTCGGGCTGGCCGAGCGCCTCCAGGATGCGCGGCGACGTCTCCGGGAGGTAGGCGGCAAGTGCGACCGCGACCGCGCGCAGACCGTCCGCAAGCGTGTAGAGCACGCGGTCGAGCTCTCCGGCGTTCGCGTCGTCCTTCGCCAGCTCCCAGGGCTTCGTGTCGGTGACGAGCTTGTTCAGCTGCCGAACGAGATCCCAGATCGCGTCGAGCGCGCCGGTGATGTCGAACACGTCGAGGCGCTCCGCCACGTTCGTGCGCAGCTCGTCGATGGTCGCCGGCTCGAGCAAGCTCTCCGCGGCGGGAATCCGTCCGTCGCGGTACTTGACCAGCATCGCGGTCGTGCGCGACAGGAGGTTGCCGAGATCGTTCCCGAGCTCCTTCTCGTAGCGCTCGTGCAGCGAGTCGAGCGAGACCGACCCGTCCTGGCCGAACTGCACCGCACGCGCCGCCCAGAACCGGACGGGGTCGACCCCGTAGACATCGGTCAGGTCGAGCGGGTCGATCACGTTCCCAAGAGTCTTCGAGATCTTCCGGTCGTCGAGCAGCAAGAAGCCGTGGACGAACAGCTGCCTTGGCAGGGTGTACCCAGCCGCGAGCAGCAAAGCCGGCCAGAGGACACAGTGGAGTCGCAGGATGTCCTTGCCGATCAAGTGGCGGACTTCGGGCCAGTAGCGCTCGCGCAGGTCTTCGCCGGGGCGCGCGTACGTCAGCGCGCTGAGGTAGTTGATGAGGGCGTCAACCCAGACCCACGTCACCTGCTCGGGATCCCACGGGATCGGAACCCCCCAGGGCTGGCCCTGTCGGCTGAGGCTGAAGTCCTCGAGCCCGGACTCGATCAGGCTCCGCGCCTCGTTGTAACGGAACCGTGGGAGGACGAAGTCTGGACGCTCGTCGTAGAGGTCGATCAGCTGCTGCTGGAAGTCCGAGAGTCGAAAGAACCAGTTCTGCTCTTCGATGTACTCCGGGACCGTTCCGTGGTCGGGGCACTTTCCGTCGACGAGCTCGTCTTCCGAGATGAATGTCTCGTGCCCGACGCAGTACAGGCCTGAGTAGGTCCCTTCGTAGATGTGGCCGTTCGCCCGGATTCGCTCGATGAACTCCTGGACGAAGCGCTTGTGCTCCTCGTCAGTCGTCCGGATGAAGAAGTCGGGCTCCGCGCCGACGCGCCCCGGCAGCGGTCGCCAGTTCTCCTCGACGATCTGGTCGACGAACACTTTCACGTCGAGACCTCGCTCCTCCGCGACCCGATACACCTTCGACGCATGCTCGTCGGTCCCGGTCAGGAAGAACGTGTCCTCGCCTCGCTGGCGGTGATGGCGCACGAGGATGTCCGCAGCGATCGTCGTGTAGGCGTGCCCGATGTGCGGGGTCGAGTTGACGTAAAAGATGGGTGTGGTCAGGTAGAAGCGATTCACCGCCGTCAATGATAGGTCGTGCCTTTCGCGTGACCGTGAGCGCGGCGCTCGCGACGACCACGAGGGTCGACAGGGCGAGCCCGAGCAGCAGCGGCCAGCGGCGCGGGTGCGACCGGTCTCGGCGCGCGACGGGACCGGCGACCGGCGCGGCGAGCTCCCGTTGTCGCCGAGCCTCGCCGGACGTGCTGCGCGCCACCGGCGCGCCGGTCGTGAAGTGCGTTGGCGGGTTTACGCCGGTCGCACGCCGGCGATCGTGCGCCGGGCTCGCGACCGGACGCGCGGCCTCCCGGGCCGCCGACGGGTCGCGGCGAGCGAGCGTCAGCCCTCGATCTGCGCGCACGACAAGCCCTCCCGAAGCGGCCGGCCGCATCCTCGGCACGACCTCCAACCCACCGGCGGCTTCGGACGGCTCGGCCAACGCTGCGACGGGCTCCCCGCTCCACGCCGCCGCGGCGGGGGCGGCCGGCGCCGCAGGTTGCGGAGCGGCTGCCGGAGGCGGAGGCGCGGCCTGCTCGACGCGCGGCGCGGGCGGCGCCGGCTGCGGCTGTACCGGAGGCGGCGCGGCGGCGGGGGCGGGCGCGGGAAGCACAACCCGGGGACGCCCGGGCAGGAACGCAAGCGGGTCGAGATAGCCCTCCTCCTCCGCGGTGCGCCGAACGCCCAGGTGGACGTGCGGCTCGCGCGTGACCGCGTCGGAGCTCTCGCCGACCGCGCCCACCCGTGCTCCCTCGGCGACCTCTTCCCCGCGCTGCACGACGGTCGCTCCGAGCTGGAGCAGGGTGACCGAGTAGCCGTCGGCCGTGCGGATCGTCAACGCGCGACCGCCTCCGGGAACGGACCCGACGAACGACACGGCCCCCGCAACGGGAGCGCGCACCGACTCACCGAGCGCGCCGCCGACGTCGACCCCGCGGTGCTGTCCCCCCGCGTACGGATCCGCGCCGAAGACGAAGGGTCGGAGCACCGGCCCGTCGAGCGGCCAGCTCCACGCCTGCGCGCCGCCTGGAAGCAGCAGCGCAAGGAGCGCGCTCGAGACGACCACGAGCCGACGCATTTTGTCGGACCTCCTTCGTTGTCAGCGGGGTGAACGACCGAACGTCGAACGTAGCAGCGGCTTCTGCCGTTGTCATGCGTGACGACGGCAATGTGGAAAGGTCGTTACGGGCTTGTTACAGAGAGCGGTCGTAGAGCGTGTTGCGCGACACGCCCGTCAACCGTGACACCACCTCGGCCGCGCGCCGGCGAGGCAGTCCGGCGGCGACGAGCTCGGCCACCGCGGACGTCGCCTCGTCCTCTCCTTCAGGCGTGACCATCAGCTCCGTGGGGCCGAGCACGAGCACGATCTCGCCCTTCGGCGGCTCGGCGAAACGCTCGGCGAGCTCGGTCGCGGTCCCGCGCGCGACCTCCTCGTAGAACTTCGTCAGCTCGCGCGCGACCGCCACGCGCCGGTCGGGCATCGCCTCCGCGAGCGACCGGAGCGAGCGCGGGAGACGCTGCGCCGACTCGAACGCGACGACCGCGTGCGGCCAGCGCGCCAGCTCGGCCCAGAGCTCACGTAACGCGTTCTCGTATCGCGGGAGGAACCCGATGAACTGGAAGCGCTCGGCACCGAGCCCGGCCGCGACGAGTGCCGTGTCGACCGCCGACGGCCCGGGCAGCACGGTGACCGGCACGCCTGCGTCGAGAGCCGCAGCGACGAGCCGCGCACCCGGGTCGCTCACGCCCGGCAAGCCTGCATCGGTGACGAGCGCCATGCGCTCGCCCGCGGCGAGCCGCGGCACGAGCTCGGCGGTGCGCTTCGCCTCGTTGTGCTCGTGGTAGCTCAACAGCTTCGCCTTGATGCCGTGGCGATCGAGCAGCACGCGCGTCACGCGGGTGTCCTCGCACAGCACGACGTCGGCCGCACGCAGCTCGTCGAGCACGCGCAGCGTGACGTCGTCGAGGTTGCCGATCGGAGTCGCGCAGACGGCGAGCGCCATCGCTATTGCTTGTCGAGCGCCTCGAACCCGACGAACCCCGCGCCGACTACGCCTGCGTCCGAACCAAGCGTCGCCGGGACGACCCGGACGAGCTCGCGGCCGGGCGACAGCGCCTCGCGCAGCATCACCTCGCGCGCCGGGGCGAGCAGGAATTCGCCGGCGGCCTCGCCCCACCCCCCGCCGACGACGATCAGCTCCGGGTTGAAGATGTTCACGAGGGAGCCGAAGCGCTGAGCCGAGCCGCCGGCCCATCCGGTGGAGGATGTCGAGCGCCTGCTCGTCGCCCTCGTGCGCGCGATCGAGCAGCGTCCGCGCGTCCGCGTCCGGGCCGAACACCGCCTGCGCGTCCGCGGCGGCTGCGAGCCCCGTCGCGTAGGCCTCCAGGTGTCCTCTGCCCGTGCAGTTTCCCTGGCAAGGACGCCCGTCGTGCTCGATCACGATGTGGCCGAGCTCGGCTGCTGCACCGAGCGCGCCTCGGTACGGGCGACCGTCGAGGATCAGCCCGCCCCCGACGCCGGTGCCGAGCGTCAGCATGATCATGTCGAGCGTTCCCTTGCCCGCGCCGGCGTGCCACTCGCCGATCGCGGCGGCGTTCGCGTCGTTGTCGATCCCGCACGGCAAGCCGAACCGGTCGCCGATCACCTTGCGGAGCGGGACGTCGGTCAGCGGGATGTTCACGGACGACACCGCGGTCCCCGACGCCTGGTCGATCGTCGACGGCACGCCGAGTCCGATCGCAGCCACCTCGTCTGAGACGAGTCCGGCGATCGCGTCGCCGATCGCGCCGACGACCGCTTCTTCTGACGAGATCGGCGTCGGCACCTCGCAGAGCGATTCGACCTTGCCGGACCTGTCGACCAGCCCGGCGGCGATCTTGGTGCCGCCGAGGTCGACGCCGATGACGCGGTTTGCCCCCAAGAGCGCGCGGCTACGATAACCGCCCCGATGGCCCAGGGAGACAAGCCGTACCGCGTCTATCGCGGCGGCCGGACGAAGGGCAGGGTTCCGTTGGAGCGGCGCGTCGAGCAGACGCCTCGGCGCGACGGCGCCCGCCCGGACCGCCCGGTCACCCCCGCCCCCACCGGGCCGTCGGCCCCACGCCGCCGCCGCTGGCCCCGCCGCGTCGGGATCGCGGTTGTCGTGCTCCTGCTCCTGGTGGTCGTCTGGGCGTTCGCGAGCTACTTCGCGCTCGCGCGGGCGCTCGACGGCGCGAACCAGCGCCTCGGTCCCGTCGCGCTCGACGAGCAGAGCGGGCTGCTCATCTCGGATCCCTCGACCACGCTGCTCCTGGGAACCGACGCCGGCCCCGGTGCGGGGCGCGAAGGCGCCCAGCGCTCGGACTCGATCATGCTCGTTCGCACCGACCCGGACCGGGGCCGCACCTCCTTCCTGTCGATCCCGCGCGACCTCCGCGTCGACGTGCCGGGCCACGGCTTCGCGAAGATCAACGCCGCGTACCAGTTCGGTGGCCAGAACCTGGCCGTGCAGACGGTCAAGGCCTTCACCGGCCTGCAGGTCAACCACATGGTCGTGGTCGACTTCCAGAACTTCGAGCAGCTCATCGACGCGCTCGGCGGCGTCACGATCGACGTGCCGGAGCCGATCCTCTCGAACCGCTTCGACTGTCCGTTCGCGACGCAGGAGCGCTGCCAGCGGTGGAACGGATGGCGCTTCGCCGCCGGCGAGCAGACGATGAGCGGCCGCCGCGCGCTCGTCTACTCGCGCGTCCGCGAGAACCGACTCGACCCCGCCGAGAACGACCTGACGCGCGGCGAACGCCAGCAGGCGGTCGTCCGCGCGATCGGGGACGAACTGACGAGCTTCTCGACGCTCGTCCGGATGCCCTTCCTCGCCGACGACCTGATCGCGCCGCTCGCGACCGACCTCTCGGCCGGGCAGTTCGCGCAGCTCGCGTGGGTCAAGGCCCGGTCGGGTGCGACGCTCAGGTGCCGGCTCGGCGGAACGCCGACCTCGATCGGGGGCGAGTCGTTCCTGATCGGCAGCGAGGAGAACCGGAACGTGATCCTGATGTTCCTGGGCGTCGCGGCGCCCCAGCCGCCACCGCCGGGCACCGGGCTCTTCGGCCCGGGCTGCGTCAGCTAGTCGCTGCTTTTCTTCTCCGACTTCGACTCGGACGTTGTCTCCGACTTCGATTCCGACGACTTCTCGCCGCCGCCGTCGCTCGACTCTTTCCCGCCGCCGCGCTTGCGCGAGCGGCCGTAGTCGGTCGAGTAGAACCCCGAGCCCTTGTAGTGGACCGCGACGGGGTAGAAGACACGTTCGACGGGCGCGGCACCGCACACTTCGCACTTCTCTGGCGGTGGATCGTCCATCCGCTGGAAGACCTCGAACACGTGCCCGTTCGGGCAACGGTATTCGTAGATCGGCACCCGGCGAGATTAGCAGCGTGTTCCGCCGGTACCGTCTCGTCGTGACACAGGTCGCGACGACTCCGAAGAGCACCGCCGGCACTGCTCGACTCGCGGTTCGGGAGGCCTGGTTCGGGTGGGGTGTCGCCGGCTGCATGCTCGCCGTCGCCACCTTTCTCTTTGCGCGCCTGACCGCGTGGCCGCCGCACGAGGACGAGACGCTCGCGCTGTTCGTCGGGAGGCAGCCGCTCGGCAGGCTGCTCGACATCGTGCTCGAAGAGCGGGGCGGCGCGCCGCTCCACTACCTTCTCGCCGCGGTCGCGGCGCACTCCGGCGGCGGGCTGACCGCACTCCGCCTCGGCTCGGCGCTCTTCGCGCTGGCGAGCCTCCCGCTCATCGCGCTCCTCGTGGCGCGGCTCGCCGGCCGCGCGGTCGGGCTGATCACGACCGTGCTCGTCTCTGCGAGCTGGGTCCTGCTGTTCCACGGCGTCTACGGCCGGATGTACAGCCTGTTCCTCTTCACGAGCGCGCTCTCGTACCTCGCGTTGCTGTGGGCGCTCGACCGCGGCGGACCTTGGCGCTTCGGGCTCTGGGGGCTCGCCGCGATCGCGTGCATCGCGAGCCATCCGTACGGCGCGCTCGTGCTCGCCTCGCAGGGCCTGTACGTCCTGCTCGTGCGGCAACGTGTTCGCTCCGCCGTCGTCGCGTTTGCTGTGGTCGGGGTCCTCGGCACGCCCTTCTGGCTCGCCGATCTCCGCCTCGCCAACCGATTCGACGTCGGCGTGACCGGCACCGAGAGCGGGAAGCTCGGCTCTCCGCTGCCGGTGCTGCAGTACCTGAAGGACGTCGCCGGGGACTTCACCGCGGGCTGGTGGGTGCTGCTCGTGCCCATCCTGGCACTCGCCGTCTTCGGCGCGCGCGAGCTCTGGCGACAGAACCGCCGTGCGGCCTATCTGGTCGCGTGCGCCGTCGTGACCCCGACGCTTGCGCTACTCCTCGCACGGCTCGGGAGCTCCGCGTCTCCCGAGACGAGGCACCTGATCTTCGTGCTGCCGTTCTTCATGCTCCTGCTCGCGACCGCGCTCGTCTCGGTCGGCCGGCGCTACGGATCGCGCGGTCGCTGGCCTGCGCGGTCGCCGCGCTCGTCGTCGCGGAGGTCGGTTGGGCGTACGAGAAGACGCCGCAGCTCTTCACCGGCGACCCGTCGGCTCGAATCACGGCGCGCGAGGCGGCCGGCCGTTGGCTCGCTGCTACGAGCCGCCCCGACGACGTGTTCTTCGGCTACGAGCCCGTTTACCTCGAAGCGACGAACGTGGACCCCGACATCGCGCACATCGTCATCCCGCGCGCCGACGCGAAGCTCGCGGCTGCCCGGCTGAACGCGCTCCCGCGACCGCTCGGCCGGGGAGTCTGGGTGTTCGATGCCTACGACACGAACAACTGCACGTGCACGCGCGGCCTGACGATCGACGAGCGCCTACCCCGCGGACGGGCGCGCGACTACGAAGCGCGCGTGTTCGGCCCGTACCTCGTGCTCCGCACGCGTGAGGCGACGCGAACACCTGCGGAGTACCTCGACCGAGCGGCGCAGGTGATGGTCGTCGGCAAGTCGCTCTTCATCGGGGACGCGGACATCAACTTCGTCACGGTGCGGCGCGCGGCCGACCGCCTGGGCCTCCTCGACTACTGAGCGCTGCGCTCCTCGAGCTCGACGATCTCCCGGTAACAGGGGGCGTCCTCGAACGCCGCCAGCCCGGCCGGCGTGATGCGGCGACGCTGCTTCGGCCGCAGCCGCCGTGCTGCCGCGATGGCAGCGGAGGCGCCGACGAGGCCTCCGATCAGGAACGAGCGCGTTCGGCTGCGTCGCTCGTGCTCGTCCATGGGACGATTGTAGGCCGATGATCGTCTGTGCCCTCGGTGACCTCCTGCTCGACGTCGTCGTGAGACTCGACACAGAGCTCAACCTCGGCGCCGACGCGACCGCGCAGACGCGGACAGGTGCGGGCGGCCAGGCCGCGAACGTCGCCGCCTGGACGACCGAGCTCGGAGGGAAGGGCCGCCTCGTTGCGAAGCGCGCGACCGACGCGGCCGGCGAGCTCGTCGCGCAGGAGCTCGCCGCCCACGGCGTCGAGGTGTTCGGCCCCGCGGTGGAGGGCCACAACGGCGTCGTCGTCTCGCTCGTCGCGCCAAGCGGCGAGCGCTCGATGGCCTCCGACCGCGGCGTCGCGCCGCAGCTTCGGGCAGATGAGTTGGAGATGCGCTGGCTCGGCGGTGCCGATTGGCTGCACGTGACGGGCTACGCGCTCTTCCGCTCGCCGATCGACGAGGCGGCCGCGAAGGCCGCGGGCGCGGTGCGCGGGCAGGGCGGCCGGATCAGCGTCGACCTCTCGTCGTGGAGCATGATCCGCGAGTTCGGCGCGGAGAAGCTCGTGCGGCGCCTCGAGCTGCTCGCGCCGGATGTGATCTTCGGCAACGCCGAAGAGCTCGCCGAGATCGGCGGGACGTTTCCCTCGCAGGAATGGGTGCTGAAGCTCGGTCCCGAGGGGATCGAGCTCTCCGACGGGCGGACGTTGCCCGCTCCAGAAGCGGACGTCGTCGACACCACAGGTGCCGGCGACGCGCTCGCGGCGGGCTACCTCGTCGGAGGCGCGGAGCTCGGGCTCGAAGCGGCGGCCCGCTGCGTCGCGACACTGGGGACCATGCCGTGGTGAGGGCGATCGCCCCGCTCGGCCCTGACGAGCGGGCGCAGCTGGACGGCTGGCGCTATGACCCGCCGTACGAGTTCTACGACGGCGAGGACGATCCCGTCCAGAACCCCGAGCGCTTCTTCGTCGTGCGAGACGGCGACGAGCTCGTCGGGTTCTACTACTTCGACGCGCGGGAGGACACCGTCGAGATCGGCCTCGGTCTTCGTCCCGACCTGACCGGAAAGGGGCTCGGCCTCCAGTTCTTCCTCGACGGCGTCGCGTTCGCGCACGAAAGGTTTCCCGGCCGCCGCGTGACGCTGAACGTCGCCGCGTTCAACGAGCGCGCGATCACGGTGTACGAGCGCGCCGGGTTCCGGCGAACGGGTGGGCACGTGCGAACGTTCGAGCGCTGGGGCGAGGTGCCGTTCGTCGAGATGGAGGAGGAGCGGTGATCAGGCTCTCCGACGAGGTGCGGAGCGCGCTCGACGAAGGCGCGAGCGGTCGTCGCGCTCGAGACGACGCTGATCGCGCACGGCTTCCCGCCCGGCGAGGGGGTCGCAGTCGGGCTCGACAGCGAGCAGCGCGTGCGGCAGGCCGGCGCGACGCCGGCGACGATCGGCGTGCTCGACGGAGAGGTGCGCGTCGGCCTCGACGAGCAGGAGCTCGAGCGCTTCGGTCGCGACCGCGCGCAAGCTCGGGCCGCGCGACGTCGCCGCTGCCGTCGCGCAACGCGCCGTCGGTGCGACGACCGTCGGCGGGACGCTCGCGGTGGCGCGCGACGGTCGGGCTCCGCTTCATGGGCACCGGCGGGATCGGCGGAGTGCACCGCGGCTGGACGGAGCGGCCCGACGTCTCCTCGGACCTCGGCGAGCTCGCGCGGACGCAGGTCGTCGTCGTCGCGTCGGGCGCGAAGTCGATCCTCGACGTGCCGGCGACGGCAGAGGCGCTCGAGACGCTCGGTGTCCCCACGCTCGGCTACCGCACGGACACGCTGCCGCTCTTCTACGCGGCGGATGGCGGGCCGCCGGTCTCCGCTCGCGTCGAGTCCGCGGAGGAGGCGGCGGAGATCGCGCGCGCCCACTGGGAGCTCGGCGGCGCGGGCGTCCTCGTCGGCAACCCGCCGGCGCAGAGCCTCGACGACGTCGAGGGGCTGATCGAGCAGGCGCTCGCGGAGGCCGCGGCGCGAGGGCGTCGGCGGCCAGGGCGTGACGCCGTTCGTGCTCTCGTGGCTGCACCGCGAGAGCGGCGGGCGAACGCTCGCGGCGAACCGAGCGCTGGTTGCGGACAACGCGGGCTTGGCAGCCGAGATCGCGCTGGCGACAATGCAGAGGTGAGATTGCTCCTCGTCCTGCCGCTCGTCGTGGCCGTCGGCGGGGCGACGCCGCTCCCCGGGCTTCCGGGCTACACCGCGGGCTACGCGAGCTGGACGAAGCTGAACTCGAAGCCGATCCCCCGCCGCGCGGTCGACGCGCACAGCTCGATCAAGAACGTCTACGCCTCGAAGTTGCCACGTGCCGGTCGCTATCCCGTCGGAACGGTGATCGTCAAGGAAGGGCGACAGCGCCCGGGCGCCGCGGTCACCCTGATCGCCGTGATGCGGAAGCTCCGCGCTACGGGGCCGCACAACGGCTGGCAGATGATCGAGTGGACCCGCGCTTCCGGAAGCGCCCGCTTCAGCGAGCTCGCGCGCGGGCAGGTCTGCACGTCCTGCCACTTCCAGGCGCGCAGGACCGACTACGTGTTCACGAAGCCGCGCTGACTACTCGAGCGCGGCGAGCAGCTCGTCGATCGTCAGCGCCGGCAGCGTCTCGATCTTCGTCGAGCCGCGCGCGCCGAGCGAGACGCTGACACGCGCCACCGTCGCGAGGTCTGGAGCCTCGACGACGCTGACGAAGTCCCACTCGCCGAGCGTCGCCCACTGGTGGAGAACCTTCGCGCCGAGCTCCTCGACGTCCTTGTTCACCTCGCGGAGCCGGTCCGGGTTCGACTTGAGCGTCTGGACGCCTTGCGTGCTGAGCGTGGAAAGCAGGATGTAGGTCGCCATGCGTTGAGCCTAACGCGGGATGACTTCGCGTGCCGGGTCGTTCGCAGGGTCGTTCTCCGGCAGCGCGTCGTGGGCCCACTCGCTCTGCTTCCAGGCCGGGACCGGCGTCTCGCAGTCGGTCTTCGGCACGAAGCGCGAGCGCTTCACGAGGCGGTACTCGTGGATGTAGCGCGGGCAGTTCGGGAAGACCTCCGTCGCCTCGCACCCGCATCACGAACTGCGCCTCCGGCCAGTCGGCGCGGAGCGGGTCCTCGAGGTCGACCGAGGCGACGCCGTTCAGGCGCAGCCGCTTGCGGCCCTCGAAGTCGATGAAGAGCAAGCCGACGTTCGCGTTCACGAGCGCGTTCCCCATCGAGAGATACATGCCGTTCCCGTCGTAGCTCGGGAAGGCGATCGTTCGCTCGTCGAGCACGCGGACGAAGCCCGGCTCTCCGCCCTTGTACGAGCACTGCGGCTTCCCGTCGGCGTCGGCGGTCGCGAGGAAGAACATGTCGCGCGCCTCGATGAACGCGCGGTCGTCGTCGTCGATCGTCTCGCTGACGATCCGCTCCTCGATCCGGTCCGCGAGCCGACGCGTGTCGAACCGGTCCTGCAGCTCTCGGCTACCGCCGTGGTACACGCTTCGCATTGTCGCGCGCTTCCTGGTCGAAGTACAGGAGCGCGGCGCCGAGGAAGAGGAGCGGCGAGACGACGAGGCTGGCGACGAACGACGCGATCGCCAGCGTCTGGTCGCTCGTTCCCCGCAGGAGGAAGAAGAGGCCGCTCTGCGTGAGGAAGACCAGGATCGCGAGCGTCGCCAGCGACCCGAGCGCGTGGACGAAGTCCGCGCGGGCGAGCCTGTAGGCGCGCAGGAACGCGAAGCCGAACCCGACCCGTTCCAAGCGCAAGGACCGGGACGATCAGCCCGAGCGCGGCGAGCCAGGCGAGCCCGGGCAGGATGAAGAAGGCGACGAGGAACGGAAACGGCAGGAAGACGAGCAGCCCGCCGAGGAGCGGCTGCCAGACCCGAACCGGCCGCTCGGCGGCGAGCGCGACGGCTCCGAGGTACGACGCGCTGAGCAGCACGCCGCCCGCCACGGGCACGACGACGAGCAGCACGGTCTCGTCGAGCGTGCGCGCGAGCAGGTTCAGGATCGACGGCGGGATCCCGAGCGCGAGCGAGGGCCAGAAGCGCCGGCCGTACAGCCGCATCGACTCGGCGACGAGCTGGCCGACGGTGCGCTCGGCGGGCGGAAGCGGCGGCGGCAAGGCGGCGAGGGCACGGTGCGGGACGCTACCGTGCGCCCGTGGGCTACACCGTCTTCTCGCCCGACACGAACGACTGGCAGGAGCGCGACGACGGCTCGGGCCGGCGCGTCGCGCGCTTCTCCGACTCGATGACGCAGGCGCGCGCGAACCTCTGGCGCTATCCGTCCGGCGCGCGCGGGAAGCGCCACGCCGACCACGTGCAGGAGGAGACGTTCGTGATCGTCGCCGGAACGCCGTCGATGTTCCTCGGCGATCCGCCCGAGCGCGTCGACCTGTCCCCGGGCTCGGTGGTCGTCGTTCAGCCGGGCACGCCGCTGCAGATCCGAAACGACGGGGCCGACGAGGCGATGCTCTTCATCGTCGGCGCGCCGCCGGAGCAGGGCGGCATCGACACGTACCCCGACGTCGACTGACGACCTAGCCGAGAGCCTCGACGATCCGGACGCCCGAGAGCGCCGCCCGGCGGCTGAGCTCGGCGACGGCATCGGCCGAGGAGCTCTCCACGATGTGAAAACAGAGCTCGTCGCCTGGGACGGCGAGCGAGCGCAGGTACTGGACCCACACACCTTCGCTCCGCAGCTCGGCGGCCACGACACGGAGGCGCCGCGCGGCTTCCGAGAGCCGCGCGGCGCCCGGCCGCGGCACATACAGCTCGACGAGGAACGTCGGCACGTGCTCCCGCTACGACGCCGCGAGGCGGCGCCGGCCGCGGACGGCGACGAGGCCGGCCGCCGCGAGCAAGGACAGGATCACACCGCTGGCCGCACCGGCGACGCTCCAGTCGAATCCGCCGCGCGAGGACGTCTCGGTGGAGACCGGCAGCGAGCCCTGGGGGGCCGAGCGCGTGCCGTTGTCCGGATGCGAGGCGGAGCCGGAGCTCGTCTTCAGCTGCGGCTGGTAGCCGTCCGGCTGCACGGCCTGCGCCGGAGCCCTGTGGCCCTGCGGCGGATCCGCGGACGCAGGAACGGCAAGGGCGAGCGCAGCGGCGGCGGCTGCGAGTGTGGTGATCGTGCGCTTCTTCATCGTGACCTCCCGGTCTGAGTTGACGCGTCCAAGCGTGCATCCCCACGGTCCGCGCGGAAACGATGAAAACCCTGGACTTTGGCGGCCCCCTCCCTAGAGCCGCCGCGCAAGCTCGGAGCGAGAGCGAATGCCCAGCTTGCGGAAGACGTTCCGCAGATGGAACTCGATCGTCTTCGTGGAGAGAAACAGCGCAGCGGCCACTTCGCGATTCGTGCGGCCTTCGGCGACTAGCTGCGCGACGCGGCGCTCCGTGGGAGTCAACTCGTCGTCCCCGGCTGTTCGGCCGCTGATCCTCGCGATCTCCGCCCGCGCACGCTCTGCGAAGACAGCACCGTCGAGGCGCTCGAACTCGGCGAGCGCCTGTACGAGCGCCTCGCGGGCGTCCCGCTTGCGTTTCGAGCGCCGAAGCGCACCGCCATAAGCAAGCAACGTTCGTGCCCGATCGAACGGGAGCAACGAGCGCTCGTGCTGCGCGAGGGCATCCGCGAACGTCGGCAGCGGATCGCCGCCGCGGCCGGCCACGAGCAGAGCGCGGCAGCGGAGGACGTTCCCAAGCGCGCCCTGCCTCCCGAGTCGCTCGGCACTCTCTTCGCACCAGTCGAGGAGCGTCTCCGCGTCTTCCAGGCGACCGAGCTCGATCAGCGCCTCCGCATCGTCGATCGCGAAGCGCGTCAGCCCGGGCTCGCGCATCTCCTCGGCACGAGCGGAGGCTACGAGCGGGTCCAGCCGAGCGGCAGCAGCGTCGGGTCGCCCGAGGGAGAGCTCCAGGAGCCCGAGGGCAGTCGTCGCGAACTGGAGCGCGGGTGCGCCGCGCGTTCGCTCCGCAAGCTCGAGCGCCAGTTCTCCCGCCGCACGGGCGTCACCCTCGCGGCCCCTGTGCGCATCGACGAGCGCGCCCACGGCGAGCGCGTAGGCCGCAAGCGTCTCCTGCCCCGCCTGCTCGGCGAGCTCGAGGGCCTCGCCGATATGGCCTGCCGCCTGCGCGAAGTTCGCGCTGTAGCACTCCGCCTGCGCGAGCAGGACGAGCACGTACGGAAGCGACGACTCGTCACCGATCGCGCGGCAACGGTCGGCCAACTCCCCGTAGTCACCCGTCGCTTCCTCGAGCTCCTCCCGCCACATGCGGAAGACCGTCGCGGTCAGCTTCGGCCGACCCATCACCCGCTCTCCCTCGAGCGCCTCGGCAGCAGACTCCTCGTACGCGAGCGCCTGCGCGAGGGTCTCTGTCGCCTCCTCCCGCCCCAGCGTCGCCTCGGCGATCAGTTGTGTACCGAGCGCGCGACCAAGCAAAGCGTCGTCTCCGGCGGCTCGGGCAAGGGCGGCTGCCTCCTTGGCGTACTCGACCGCCTCTGCGAATCGCCGCCTGCTTCTGAACAGATTGCCGGCCGCTCCCTCGAGCGCCCGAGCGCGCGCGAGAGCGTCGTCTCCGGCCTCAGCGGCCGCGCTCAGAAAGAGCTCGACGGCAGCGCTGATGTCATCGTCGTAGGAGCGAACGAGCGCGAGGCGTGTCAGCACGCGCGCTCGCTCCGCCCCAGCTTCGAGCAGTTCGACAAGCTGTTCGAACTGCGCTCGAGCGCGTCTGCCGTCTCCCGATTCAAAGTGGAAGTACGCAGCGTCGGAGCGGCGGCGACGTGCTTCCGCCGCATGCTCCGGCGTTGTGAGCGTTGCCGCCCGCTCGCTGAGCTCAGCTGCCGCAGCTGGGGCGCCGCGCGCCGCCGCACGTACCGCTGCTTCGTCAAGTTCTGCGGCGACGTCATCGTCCGGCTCTGCCGTGGCGAGCGCGAGATGGCGTGCGCGTTCCTCCTGATCGGGGAGTGCTCGCCCGAGCCGTGCGTGGAGTTCCCGCTGATCGGCGGGGCCGGCGCCTGCGTACGCACCGGATGCGAGCAGTGGATGCGCGAAGCGGATCGCGCCGTCCTCGAGCGCAACGACTTTCGCCTCTACGGCCGCAGTGAGCGACTGCAACACGTCGCCGTCGACTGCGAGGCCGACGAGCCTGACGGAGGGCTGCGCGAGCGCCGCAGCAACGGCGAGTACGCGCCGCGTCGCGTCGGGCAATGCCTTCAGGCGCTCTTGAACCAAGTGTTCGAGGGTCGCCGGCAACTCGTCGGCGTCCGCAGAGGAGCGCCCGAGCTCGATCGCGTAGAACGGGTTACCTCCGGCGAGCTCGTGGATGCGCCGGAGCAATGGACGCGGGAGCGGGTCGCCGAGCCGGTCCTGCAGCAGCCGATGCAACGCGCCGAGGCTGAGCGCGCCGAGCGGAATGCGACGGACGAGTTGTTCGTCGAAAGCGGCCTCGACCTCGGTAGCCGGCTTTCCCGCCTCGATGCGCCGCGCAACGATGAACATCAGCGGTTGGTCTCGGAGGCGGCGAGCCGCGTACGCGAGGGTCGCCCGCGAGGGCGCGTCGAGCCATTGGACGTCATCGACTGCGATCGCGACTGGCCGGTCGCGCGCCAAGACTTGGAGCGCTGCGAAGAACGCCGTCGCGACGGCCCGCTGGTCGGGCGGCTTCCCGCCCGGATCCTCGAGGAGAAGCGCGACCTCGAGTGCGCGCCGCTGCGGTGGGGGAAGCTCGGAGAGCGCCTCCTCGCGAACGCCGGCCAGAAGGTCGCCGACGCCCGCCAGCGCCAGGACGGCCTCGGCCTCTGCGGGGCGTGTCCGGAGGACGCGAAACCCGCGAGCTTCCGCGGCCTCCGCTGCGGCGTCCCAAACCGTTGTCTTGCCGATCCCAGCCTCGCCCTCGAGCAGCAGCGCTCCGGGCAGCGGCCCGTCGAGGAAGGCCTCGACCTGCTCGAGCTCGGCGTCGCGGCCGATGATCGCGAGGATGTTCGCCTCCACGCTCGATGAATGATGCTACGGCGAGGGCGCTCCGGCTAGGCCGCCGCTGGCTCAGCTATCCCGGTCTTCTCGAACACGAGCTCGCCGTTCTGCGCATGCACCAGCACTGTGTCGTCCTCGGCGAAGTCGCCTTCGAGCAGCCGGAGCGCGAGCGGGTTGTCGACAAGCCGGTGCAGCGCGCGCTTGAGCGGCCTCGCACCGTAGGTCGGGTCCCATCCGGCCTCGGTGACGACCTCCTTCGCCGCCTCGGTCAGCTCGAGGGAGAGCCGACCCGACGGACATTCCTGGACACATCCATCTCTTCCACCCTGATTCAGCGTTCTCTAGAACGGGCAGTTGCCCGGCGCGGGCTCGTCGACCGGCGTGAAGCGCGGATCTCGATTCGGTGTCGTTCGAAGGTGCAACGCCCGTCGCTCCCGCTCTCACGAACGACCCGCGCACGCGTCGAGCTTGCGAGCGCGACAAGGCCCGCGCCGGATGAGCTGACGCGGGCCTTGCTCGTTTCTCGTTAGCTCGAATGGATCTGAATGTTGCCGCCGTTTAGTACGCCGCTGCCTTCGTAGCCGGACCACGAGATTCGGAACGTGTCATCCACGCCGGGCTCGCCGTGATCCTCCACCTCGAGGCGGAACTCTGCGGTCCGGCCGCTGATCGTTGCCATGCCGAGGACGACCGCGCGCGTCGCGCTGTAGACGATCACGCTCGTCAGCTGCACTGACTCGAGCTCAAGTCCTGCGGCGTTGTCGCGGTAGGCTACGTTGCCCGTCGGCTCGTCGATGGCTGCGGTGTAGTGGACGGTGAAGGCGAAGCTCTTCTTCGCCTCGCCGATCCACCCGCCGCCGGTCACCTTCCCCGGCGTGTTGCCTGGCGTCGGGTCGCAAGCGTCGCCTTGGCCATCACCGTCCGTGTCGGTCTGGTCGGGATTCGGGACGAGCGCGCAGTTGTCCGATCCGTCCGCAAGCTGGTCGTTGTCGTCGTCGGGGTCGCAGGCGTCGCCGAGGCCGTCGCCATCGGTGTTCTGCTGATCCGGGTTCGCCTGCGCGGCGCAGTTATCGCCATCGTGGTCGACGCCGTCTCCGTCGGTGTCGGTGCCCAGGAGATAGCGCCAGGCGTTCACCAGCAGCGGCGTGCCGTCCGGTGCGAGTGGGGTGAACTGGTCGCGCGACGGGCTCGGATGGAACGGGTCGGCGATGTTGGTCGGGTTTCGCGGCGTGAGGTTGGTGACGAGGACGTGTGCTCCCCCGTACGGCGAGTTGCTGTTCTCGACCAGGACCGGGTTCGTCGTGTCAGTCACATCACCGAAGCCGGGCAACGGGCAGATCGGCACGAGGCCGAGTCCTAGGTACGCAAAGCACGAGCGGGCGAAGAAAGCGTCGCGCTGGTGAACCAGCGCGAAGAACTTCTCTGCCGGCGTCGGCGCTGGACTTGCGAGCGTCACCCAACCGTGCCGTGCGTCGGCCCAGCCTGCGAAGGCGACGACACGGTGCACCGGGCGAAGCAGGCCGATCAGGACTGCCTCGCCGGCACCCAGCGAATGGCCGCTGATCGTGATCTCCGCCCACGTCGGCCCCCCGCTCGCGTCCAGAAAGCGTGACCATCCCTCGCCGGGATAGAGCGCGGCCAGGTGCTGGAGCAGCTTGCTCAGGCGATTGTCGATGCTGTTCGCCGGCGTGACGACGACATTGGCGAAGGCCGAGTGGTCGACGCCGTCAATGACCTCCAGGCGCACGTTGATCGCACAGTCCGGCGGGCTCTGGCTCGCCGACTCGCCGGGACAGCGCTGCGCGAGCGGCGCGTCGTTCTTGTACGCGAGCACGATCGTGTGGTAGCCGAGCCGCGCGGCCTCGGCGCCCAGGAGCCTCCAGTCGCGCGGCAGGTTGTTCCCCGCGCCGGGCATGAAGACGAACAGCTTCTGAATCCTTCGCCCTGGTTCGGGCGCCGGCCAGACGATGTGCTCGCCCGCCGGCAATGCAAAGTCAATTGCCGGATCCGTCGCCGCCGCCGCAATCTCGCGCAGCGGTTCTTCGGCGCCTGCGTCCTGCGCGCGCCCGAGAAAGCCGACGCCGATCACAGCCGCCGTCGCCAACGCGACAACCGCGCGTCCAAGGGTCATGGTGTCTCCTTTCGCGACGCGGCCGCCGTAGCGGCCACTCGGGTCTCGGTCGACAAACGCATGACGTGCACCGCGCGACGGGGGCGTTCCTGAGAGGTTTCCCCGGCGCCGGCGAACGCGAGATGGGGTTCGAAGAGCCCCGCTTGGCGAGGCTCCTCGTTTGCGCTAGCCATTCTCGTGCAGCACCCGGAAGAAGTGCGGCGCGACGTGGTGGGCAACTTTGCGTCCGAGCTTCTCACTCTCTTGCATCGTGTTGCGAAATGCAGCCCGGACCAGATCCGGTTGGCGCGAGTGGCTCGAACACACCAGCGCCGACCGTCGGCTGCAGGTAGAGAACCGTCCCGCCGAAGCCGTCGACCGCGCGCACATGCAGATTCTGCGCCGGGACTTCCATCCTGACCGCGATACCGGCGGTCTTCGCCGCTCCGTCGAGGACCATCGACATGAAGAGGTTGTTGTCGACATCGACCGTTGCTCGTGCGATCACGGGCGCCGAGATGACGCCGGATCCCGGAGTGGCGAGCGCGACCGACGGGGACGCCGAGCGCGACCGTTCCGAGCACCAGGAGCGCGTGCAAAGGCGAGAGTCTCATTGCTCCTCCTCTTCAGGCGGCGGCGCCGCCTGGCCGTCGTACTTGTTGGCATTGAGGATCCCGCTCGTGCCGACTTGTGGGAATACGAGGATCGTCGTATCTTCCGTTCGTGTCGGTTGTGAGCGAGCACGACGCCGCTGCGCTCCTCGACGTCGTTCACGAGGGCGCGTCGGCCGCCGGCCGGGAGCCCTTTCCGCCGGTCGTGCTGCAGCGTCTCGCCCGCCTGATTCCCGCAGACGCGCTCGTCGGGTATCAGGACGTCGACCTCTCTTCCGGCTGCGTCGTGGTCGAACGCGTCGAGGTCGTCGGTCAGCGGGACACGGCGCCGGTCGCTGAGGCCACCCACCGCTTCTGTGAGCAAAACCCGTTGCGGGATCCGCTCCGCTGGCGCGAACCCCGCGTCCTCAAGCTCTCCGATTTCTTCACCAAGGCGCAGCTCGGAAGACTCGACTTCTACGTCGAGGTTTGGCGACCCCTCGGTATCGACGACTGTCTGCGGATGTGGCTTCCGGCGCCGCCCCGGCGAGCGCGCGTTGTCTTTCTCGAGCGCGGCGGAAAAGCGTTCGGCAACCGTGACCGCACGTTGCTCGAGCTCTTGAGGCCGCATCTGATCCGCTTTCGCGTCAACGCAGAGTTCCGACGCCGAGCGAATGGAGGCTCGGGCCTCACCGAACGCGAGGCCGAGGTTCTGGGTTGGGTCGGCTACGGAAAGACGAACGATGAGATCGCAGCGGTGTTACACGTCTCGCCGCACACCGTGCGCAAGCACCTCGAAAACATCTTCGGAAAGCTCAGCGTCCATACGCGAACTGCCGCGGCGGCGCAATGGTCTTCGCTCGGGACGACCGCTCCGTCGGCGACGGCTAGAACGCTCGAGTCGCTGAGGCCTGCGCCGGACCCTGTTATGCCACGGCGGGCTCAGCGACGCCCGCTTTCGTAAACACGAGCTCGCCGTCCGCGGCGTCCACCAGCACCGTGGCGCCCTCTGCGAAGTCGCCCTCGAGCAGGCGCAGCGCGAGCGGGTTTTCGACCAGCCGCTGCAGCGCGCGCTTGAGCGGCCTCGCACCGTAGGTCGGGTCCCATCCGGCTTCCCTGACGACCTCCTTCGCGGCGTCGGTCAGCTCGAGCGAGAGGCCGCGCTCGGCGAGCCGCTTGCGCAGGCGCGTGAGCTGGAGCTCGACGATGTCGCCAAGCTGGTCCCGCGTCAGCGCCTTGAACTCGACGATCTCGTCGATCCGGTTCAGGAACTCCGGGCGGAACCGCTTGCGCATCTCGTCTGCCGAGCGCACGTTCGAGGTCATGATGATCACGGTGTTGCGGAAGTCGACGGTGCGCCCCTGTCCGTCGGTGAGGCGGCCGTCGTCCAGGATCTGCAGCAGCACGTCGAAGACCTCGGGGCTCGCCTTCTCGATCTCGTCGAGGAGCACGACCGAGTACGGTCGGCGCCGGACCGCCTCGGTCAGCTGCCCGCCCTCCTCGTAGCCGACGTAGCCGGGCGGTGCGCCGACCAGGCGCGCAACCGTGTGCCGCTCCTGGTACTCCGACATGTCGAGGCGCACCATCGCGCGGTCGTCGTCGAACATGAACTCCGCGAGCGCACGCGCGAGCTCGGTCTTGCCGACACCCGTCGGGCCGAGGAAGACAAACGAGCCGATCGGCCGGTTCGGGTCCTGGAGGCCGGTGCGTGCGCGACGCAGCGCGTTCGCGACCGCCTCGACCGCCTCGTCCTGGCCGACGACGCGCTGGTGCAGCCGCTCCTCCATGTGGATCAGCTTCTCGGTCTCGCCCTCGAGCAGACGGGAGACCGGGATGCCTGTCCAGCGGGCGACGACCTCGGCGACGTCGTCCTCGTCGACCTCTTCCTTCACCATAGGCTCGGCGACTGTCTGCCGGCCTTCGAGCTCCCGCTCGAGCTCGGGGAGCTCGCCGTGCCGGATCTCGGCCGCGCGGTTGAAGTCGCCGGCGCGCTCGGCCCGTTCGAACTCCATCCGCAGCTCGTCGATCCGCTTGGTGATCTCCTTGACGCGCTCGAGCGCCTCGCGCTCCTTCGACCAGCGAGCCGCGAGCTCGTTCCGGCGCTCCTGCGCCTCGGCGAGCGCACGTTCGACCGGCTCGCGCACGTCGTCGGACTCCTTCCCCATTGCTGCCAATTCGATCTCGAGCTGGCGCACGCGGCGCTCGGCCTCGTCGAGCTCGAGCGGCGACGAGTCGATCTCCATACGGAGCCGGGAGGCGGCCTCGTCGACGAGGTCGATCGCCTTGTCGGGGAGTTGGCGGTCGGTGATGTAGCGGTCGGAGAGCACCGCGGCAGCGACGAGCGCAGCGTCGCGGATGCGCACGCCGTGGTGCGCCTCGTAGCGCTCCTTCAGCCCGCGCAGGATCGCGATCGTGTCGGCGACCGACGGCTCGCCGACGAAGATCGGCTGGAAGCGCCGCTCGAGCGCTGCGTCCTTCTCGATGTGCTTGCGGTACTCGTCGAGCGTCGTCGCGCCGACCGCGCGCAGCTCACCGCGTGACAGCATCGGCTTGAGCAGGTTCGCGGCGTCGACCGCGCCCTCGGCCGCGCCGGCGCCGACGATCGTGTGCAGCTCGTCGATGAAGAGGACGATCTGCCCGGCAGCGCCCTGGATCTCCTGCAGGACCGCCTTCAGACGCTCCTCGAACTCGCCGCGGTACTTCGACCCCGCGAGCAGCGCGCCGAGGTCGAGCGCCCAGACGCGCTTGCCCTTCAGGCCCTCCGGCACGTCTCCCGCGACGATTCGCTGCGCGAGGCCCTCGACGATCGCCGTCTTGCCGACACCGGGGTCGCCGATCAGCACCGGGTTGTTTTTCGTGCGCCGCGAGAGGACCTGGATCACGCGACGGATCTCCTCGTCGCGCCCGATCACCGGGTCGAGCTTGCCCTCCTCGGCCGCCTGCGTGAGGTCGCGGCCGAACTTCTCGAGCGCCTGGTAGGTCTCCTCGGGGTCCTGCGAGGTGACGCGGCGCCCGCCGCGCACCTCCTCGATCTTCGCGAGCAGCTCGTCGCGCGGGACGACGTCGAGCGCGAGCAGCAGGTGCTCGGTCGAGACGTAGTCGTCGTTGAGCTTTCGCGCTTCGTCGAACGCACGATCGAGCACCTTCGAGAACGCTGCGCCAACCTGCGGCTGCTGCTGTGAGCCGGTAATGCTCGGCTTGCCGCGCAGCCTTCCTTCGGCGTCGGCGCGCAGCGCCGGAGCCGATTCGACGAGTTGCTGCGGCAGCTCCTGGTCGAGCAGCGCCAGCAAGCAGATGCTCCGGGTAGAGCTCGGGGTTGCCTAGCCGCCGCGCGAGCTCCTGCGCGGAGCCGACGGCCTCCTGGCTCTTGAGCGTCAGCTTGTTGAAGTCCATCGGTTACTGCCTTTCGGGAAGCCGCTCCCCGCTGTAGAGCACGAGATCGCGGCGGTACTGTCGGTGAACGTCCTGCACCTCGTCGCGCAGCTGACGCTGCAGGCGATCGACGCGTGCGTGTGCTTTTTGCAGCTCGTCCTCGAGGCGGAGCACGAGCTCGACGCCGGCGAGGTTGAGGCCGAGGTCGCTCGTCAGCTTCTGGATCAGCTGCAGCCGCTCGATGTCGACATCGGAGTAGAGACGCGTGTTGCCGGCCGTGCGCTGCGGGTTGACGAGCCCCTTCTGCTCGTAGATGCGCAGCGTCTGCGGGTGCATGCCGACGATGTCGGCCGCGACGCTGATCATGTAGCGCGCGCGGTTGTCCATCAGCTGCACGCTTCCGGAATTCCTCGAGCAGCTGGCGCTGCTTCTTGTTCAACCGCTTCGGCACCTCGAGCTTGAGCCGCGCGAGCACGTCGCCCTTGCCCCCACCCGAGAGCTTCGGCGCGCCGCGCCCGCGGATGCGGAGCAGCTTGCCGTCCTCGGAGCCGGCCGGCACCTTCAGCGAGACGGCACCTTCCGGCGTCGGCACCTGGACCGTCGTGCCGAGCGCGGCGTCGGGGAACGACACCGGCACCGTCGACGAGCAGGTCGTTGCCGCGCCGCTCGTACGTGTCCGAGGGCTCGACGTGCGTGACGACGAAGAGGTCGCCGGCGGGCGCGCCGCCGTAGCCCGGCCTCGCCTTTGCCCTTGAGGCGGATCCGCGTGCCGTCCTTGACGCCGGCGGGGATCTTGCACCGTGTAGCGCTTCGTGCGCCGCTCGCGTCCCGATCCCTTGCACTTCGGACACGGGTCTTCGATCACCGTCCCGTTGCCGCGGCAGCGCGGGCACGGCTGCGAGAGCGCGAAGAGCCCCTGCGACTCGGAGACGACGCCGCGGCCGTTGCACTCCGGGCAGATGCGCGGCGACGTGCCGGGCTTCGCGCCCGAGCCGTGGCACTCCGAGCACGCGGTCTCGAGCTCGACGGGAACCACGACCTGCGCGCCCTCGCAGCGAGTCCTCGAAGGAGACGTGCACGTGCGCCTCGACGTCGGAGCCGCGCTGCCCGCGCTGCTGCTGCTGACGCTGCTGACGCCCACGACCGCCGCCGCCGAAGAGCCCGCCGAAGAGATCGCCGAGATCTCCGAGGTCGCCGACGTCGAAGTTGAAGCCGCCGCCGGGCTGGCCGCCGCCGCGTGCGCCGTTCGCACCGAAGGCGTCGTACTGCTTGCGCTTGTCCGGGTCCTTCAGCACGTCGTACGCCGCCTGGACCTCCTTGAAGCGCGCCTCCGCGCCCTCGTCGCCCGGGTTGCGGTCCGGGTGATGCTCGCGCGCGAGCTTGCGGTACGCCTTCTTGATCTCTTCCTGCGACGCCGTCTTCGGGACGCCGAGCGATTCGTAGAGCGACGTCATTCGGCGATCGTCACCCGGGCCGGGCGCAGCACGTGGTCGCCCAGCCGGTAGCCCTTCTGGAGCACCTCGAGCACGGTCCCCGTCTCAGCGTCGGACGGCTGCGAGAGCAGCGCCTCGTGGACGTGCGGGTCGAACACGCCGTCGGTCTCGATCTCCGTCAGCCCTTCCTTGGCGAGCACGTCGACGAGCTGGCGGTGCACGAGGCGAACGCCGTCTTCGAGCGCCGCCTCCTCGTGCTGCTCGGCCGCCTCGAGCGCGCGGCCGAGGTCGTCGAGCACCGGCAGGAGCTCCTTCACGAGCCGCTCGTGCGCGCGCTCGACGAGCGCCTGCTGGTCGCGCGCGGACCGCTTGCGGTAGTTCTCGAACTCCGCCTGGAGGCGCTGGAGCCGGTCGACGAGCTCGTCGCGTTCAGCCGCGAGCTCGTCGACCTGCTCGATCTGCTCTTCCTGGGTTCTCGACCTCTTCGTGCATCACGAGGTCTTCGCCTCTTCCTCGTCGATGACCTCGTACTCACCCTCCTCGACGACCTCGTCGTCGGAGGTGGGCGCGCCGTTGCCGGTCGGCGAGGCCTGCGCCTGCGCGGTCGCCTGGGCGTAGACCGCCTCGGCGAGCTTGCGCGACGCCTCCTCGAGCGCGTCGGTCTTGCTGCGGATCTCGTTCACGTCCGCCGACTCGAGCACACCGCGGAGCTCCATCACGCGACCCTCGATCGTCGAGGCGTCGGCCTCGTCGAGCTTGTCGCGATGCTCCTTGAGCGTGCGCTCGGTCTGGTACGCGAGCTGCTCGGCCACGTTGCGTGCGTCGGCGAGCTCGCGCAGGCGGTGCGCCTCTTCGGCGTGCGCCTCGGCGTCCTTGATCATCCGCTGGACCTCGTCCTCCTTGAGGCCCGAGCCGCCCTCGATCCGGATCTGCTGCTCGTTCCCGGTGCCGAGGTCCTTCGCGCTCACGTTGATGATCCCGTTCGCGTCGATGTCGAACGCGACCTCGACCTGCGGCATGCCGCGCGGTGCGGGCGGGATCCCGACGAGCTGGAACTTGCCGAGCGTCTTGTTGAACGACGCCATCTCCGACTCGCCCTGGAGCACGTGCACCTCGACCGAAGGCTGGTTGTCCTCCGCCGTCGTGAACGTCTCCGACTTCTTCGTCGGGATCGTCGTGTTCCGCTCGATCAGCCGGGTGAACACGCCGCCCTTCGTCTCGATGCCGAGGCTGAGCGGGGTGACGTCCAGGAGCAGGATGTCCGTGATCTCACGGTTGATCACCGCGGCCTGGATCGCGGCGCCGACGGCGACGACCTCGTCCGGGTTGACGCCCTTGTGCGGATCCTTCCCGGTGAGCTCCTTCACCTTCGCCTGCACCGCGGGCATGCGGGTCATGCCGCCGACGAGCACGACGTGCTCGATCTCGTTCGCGGTCAGGCCCGCGTCGGTGAGCGCCTGCTTCGTCGGCGCGACCGTGCGGTCGAGCAGGTCGGCGACGAGCTCCTCGAGCTTCGCTCGCGTGAGCTGCAGGTCGAGGTGCTTCGGGCCCTCCTGCGTCGCGGTGATGAACGGCAGGTTGATCTGCGTCGTCATCGTCGACGAGAGCTCGATCTTCGCCTTCTCCCCCGCCTCGTAGAGGCGCTGCAGGGCCATGCGGTCCTGCGAGAGGTCGATGCCCTGGTCCTTCTTGAACTCGGCGACCATCCAGTCGACGACCGCCTTGTCGAAGTTGTCGCCGCCGAGGTGGTTGTCACCGTTCGTGGACTTGACCTCGAAGACGCCGTCGCCGAGCTCCAGCACCGACACGTCGAACGTGCCGCCGCCGAGGTCGAAGACGAGGATCGTCTGGTCGGCGTTGTCCTTGTCGAGCCCGTACGCGAGCGCGGCCGCGGTCGGCTCGTTGACGATGCGCTGGACCTCGAGGCCGGCGATCTTGCCGGCGTCCTTGGTCGCCTCGCGCTGCGCGTTGTTGAAGTAGGCCGGGACCGTGATCACCGCGTGGGTGACCGGCTCGCCGAGATAGGCCTCGGCGTCGGCCTTCAGCTTCTGCAGGATCATCGCGCTGATCTCCGGCGGCGCGTAGTCCTTGCCTCCGGCCTTGACGACGCACGTCGCCGTTGGGGCCCTTGTCGACCTCGTACGGGACGATCGTCATCTCCTCCGAGACCTCGTCGTGCTTGCGGCCCATGAAGCGCTTGATCGAGAAGATCGTGTTCTGCGGGTTCGTCACCTGCTGGCGCTTCGCGGGCGCCCCGACGAGCCGCTGACCGTCGTTCGTGAACGCGACGACGGACGGCGTCGTGCGGCCGCCCTCGGCGTTCGGGATCACGGTCGGCTCGCCGCCCTCGAGCACGGCCATCGCGCTGTTGGTCGTGCCGAGGTCGATTCCGATTGTTTTTGCCATGTGCTTCGTTCCTCCTTTGAGAAAATCTGAGTATGAGCGTAGCAGATCCCAGATCGCGTTAAGATGCGCCGTGTGACCGAGGATCTGGTGCCGCGGGACGAGGCCCGAGCCGCGCTCGAGGCGCGTCGGGAACTCGGCCCCGCCTACGAGGACGAGCTCGCGGAGCGCTTCGCCGAGCAGATCGAGAAGCGCCTCGAAGACCGGCTGGCGGCGAAGCGGCCCGCCGACCAGGGCACGGCGATCGTGATCATCTCGCTGATCACCGCGATCCCGCTGCTGGGGATCGCCGCGGGCACCGTCGGGCTGGCGGGGATCATCGCGGTCTGCACCGCACTCGTGCTCGTCAACTGGATCGCTCGGAATTAATCGCTAGCGCGCGGCGCCGATCAGCACGCCGCCCGCGACGATCAGGACGGCGCCGAGGACGAGCCGGCGCCCGACGCGCTCGCTCCGGCCGATCAGCACAGCGGACAACCCGACGCCCCAGAGCGACTCCGTCGCGACGAGCGGCGAGACCACCGTCACGCGTCCGCGGTAGTAGGCCTCGAAGAGGAACACATACGAGAGCCCGAAGCAGATGCCCGCCGGCACGAACGGAAGCGCGCGGCGCCAGGGCGCCCGGAGCGCGAGCAGCCCGAGCACGAGCGAGCCACCGAACAACGTTGCAGCGGCACTCGCGGTCGAAGAGACCGGCGTCTCGCCGGAGAACCAGCGGACGAACGTGTCGCGACCCGCGAAGAGGATCGTGCAACCGATCGCCCAGACCATGCCGACCGCACGAAAGTTGTCGGGTCGCAGCCGCTCCCACACGAGGGCCGTGCCGCCGACGACGATCAGTGCGGCACCGGCGAGCAGCGCCAGCTCGAACGGCTCGTCGAGCACGAGCAGGCCGAGCGCGACCGTTGCGAGCGGCGCGGCGCCCACGACCACCGAGGCGCGCGCCGCGCCCGCGTCTCGGACCGCGAGCGTGAACAGCAACTGCGAGACACCGGGTGCGAGCAGGCCGGCGAGCGCGAAGACGGCGAGGTCCCGCGTGTTCGTCTCGCCGGAGCCGAACGGTGCGGCCGCGAGGGCGACGCCGAAGGCGACGAGCGCTGTCGCGGCGGCGCCGAGCCTCGCATCGGGCGTGCGGAGGAGCCCGAGGCGGACGGCGACCGTCATCGCTCCGAAGAGCGCAGCCGAGGCAAGTGCGAGCAGGACGACCGTCAACGGCGGAGCAACCTGCGCAACGTGTCGGCCGCCGCGGGCTCGGCGACGACGATCCCGGCCATGATCAGCCCCGCGCCCGCCCAGCCCGCCGCGCCGAGGCGATCTCCCGCCAGCCAGAAGCCGAACACCGCGGTCCAGGCCGGCTCCATCGCGAACGCGAGCGCCGTGCGCGCCGCGGAGAGCTGCCGCTGCGCCCACGTCTGGACGAGGAACCCGAGAGCGCTCGCGAAGATGCCGGTCACGAGGAGCGCTCCCCACACCACCCACCCGCGCGGCACCTCGACCTGACCAAGCGCCACGGCAATCACCGTGAAGCCCACGAAGGCGGAGAGCATCTCGACGAAGGTGAACGCGACCGGGTCGTAGCGGTGCGTGTAGCGCTCCATCAGCACGATCTGCAACGAGAAGGCCGCCGAGCCGGCGAGCACGAGCGCGTCGCCGACAGGGTCGCCGACACCGACACCGACGCCGGACAGCAGCGCGAGGCCGAGCACGGCGAGGCCGACGCCGACGACGACGATCCGCGCGACGCGAATGCGGAAGAGCAGGTACGCGAAGACGGGCGTGAACACGACGTAGAGGCCCGTGATGAAGCCTGCACTCGAGACGGTCGTGCGCTCGAGCCCGGCGGTCTGCAGCGCGTAGCCCACGGCGAGGAGCGCCCCGAGGAGCGCGCCCGGCTTCCAACCGGCGCTTCGCAGCCGGGGCGCGGCGAACGGTGCGAGCGTGAGGGACGCGATCGCGAACCGCACCGCCAGAAACGCGAACAGCGGGTAGACCTCGAGCGCGTCCTTGACCTGGACGAAGGTGATGCCCCACACCGCGGTGACGACCACGAGGGCGAGCAGGGCGGGCACGCGCGGACGTTACAGGTCCTTCGAGGCTAAGCTCTCGCGCCGTGGACGAGAACGGCTACCGGTCCGACCTGGCTCGCGAGCTCGGCGCCGACGCGCGCGAGCGGCTCGTCCGGTACGCGCAGGTGTGGACGACGTCCGACCCCGATTCAGCGAGCGCGCCCTCGACCGAGAGGCAGCTCGACCTCTCACGGATGCTCCTCGACGAGTTGAAGGGTCTCGGGCTCGACGCCGAGCTGTCCGACGCCGGGATCGTCTACGGAACGCTGCCGGGCAACACCGACGCCCCGACGATCGGGCTCGTCGCGCACGTCGACACCTCACCCGACGTCTCGGGCGAGAACGTGAAGCCGCAGGTCTTTCGCTACGAAGGCGGGCCGCACGCGCTGCCGGGAGATCCGTCGCAGGTGCTCGACCCCGACGAGTGGCCGGAGCTCGGAAACCACGTGGGGCACGAGCTGATCTCCAGCGACGGCACGACGCTGCTCGGCGCGGACGACAAGGCCGGCGTCGCGGAGATCATGGCCGCCGTCTCCTACTTCGTCCGCAACCCCGAGCTCCCGCACGGCACGGTGAAGGTCGCGTTCACACCGGACGAGGAGGTCGGGCGCGGCGTGGACAATTTCGACGTCGAGGGCTTCGGCGCAGAGGTCGCGTACACGCTCGACGGGTCGACGGCCGGCGAGATCCAGGACGAGACGTTCTCGGCGCTCGAGGCGCGCGTTCACTTTCGCGGCAGGGCAGTGCACCCGGGCTATGCGAAGGACATCCTCGTGAACGCGATTCGCCTTGCGGCGGACTTCGTTGCGGCACTACCGCGCGACGTCTCGCCGGAGCGAACGGACGAGCGCGACGGGTTCATCCACCCGACGCGCATCGAGGGCGACGCGGAGAACGTCGAGGTGCGGATGATCCTGCGCGACTTCGACGAGGCCAAGCTCGAGGGTTACGCCCGGATCGTGCGCGACGCCGCGGAGAAGATCGGCGGCGCAGAGGTCGAGATCCGCCGCCAGTACCGCAACATGAAGGAGTACCTCGACGCGGTCCCGCTCGCCGTCGAGCTCGCGGACGAGGCGGTGCGCCGCACAGGGCTCGAACCGAATCGCTCGCTCGTCCGCGGCGGAACGGACGGGTCTCGTCTCTCGGAGTTCGGCCTGCCGACCCCGAACATCTTCACTGGCGGCCAGCAGTACCACTCGCAGCGCGAGTGGGTCTGCGTCGCCGACATGGGCGCCGCGGCGGAGACGATCGTGCACCTAGCGCAGTTGTGGGCAGAACGAGCGAAGGCGCCCGAAGGCGCCTCCGCGTCGCAAGCTTCCGCGTCGAGCTAGATCTTCTCGCGGACCTCGTCCACAGCGTCCTCGGCCTTGTCCTTGGCGTCGCCCCAGGCGTGCTGGGCCTTGCCCTCGGCCTCACGGGTCTTGTCGTCCGTCAGCTTGCCTTCGACTTCCTTGGCCTTGCCCTCGATCTGGTCCTTGTGCGCGTCATCCATCTGTGACCCCCTTGTCGGTCGCGCTGTCTCACACCTCCTGCTCGGAGCGGGCAAGGCGAAAACCTCGCGCTAGGCTCTTGAGGGTGGAACCGCTCATGGACAGCTGGGGCCGGGAGATCAAGAGCGTCCGCGTCTCCGTCACGGACAAGTGCAACTTCCGGTGCACGTACTGCATGCCCGCGGAAGGGCTCGAGTGGCTCGCGCGGGACGAGGTGCTGACCTTCGAGGAGATCACTCGCCTCGTCGCGGTGCTTGCACGACTCGGCGTCGACGAGGTTCGACTGACGGGCGGCGAGCCGCTCGTCCGCCGCGACCTCCCGGTGCTCGTGCGCATGCTCGCCGACACACCGGGCGTCCGGGACCTCTCGCTGACGACGAACGGCGTGCTGCTCGACCGGCTCGCGCAACCGCTCGTCGACGCGGGGCTGCGCCGGATCAACGTCTCCCTCGACTCGCTCGACCACGTCCGCTTCGCGGAGCTGACGCGGCGCGACGCGCTCGACAAGGTGCTCCGCGGGCTCGAGGAGGCTGAGCGCCATCCCGAGCTCCGCCCGATCAAGGTGAACTGTGTCGCGATCAAGGGCTTCACCGAGGAAGACGTCCCGCGCCTCGCGGCGCTCGCACGACGCAAGCCCTACGTCGTCCGCTTCATCGAGTTCATGCCGCTCGACGCCGACGAGGGCTGGCGCGACGACCAGGTGCTGACCGGAGCGGAGATCCGCGCCCTGATCGAGGCCGAGCACGGCCCGCTCGTCGAGCTCCCGGCCAAGGCGTCGTCGACGGCGAAGCGCTTCGGCTTCGCCGACGGCAACGGCGAGGTCGGGTTTGTCAACCCCGTCTCGGAGCCCTTCTGCTCGACCTGCGACCGCATCCGCCTGACCGCTGACGGCCAGCTTCGAACCTGCCTTTTCTCCCGCCGGGAATGGGACCTGAAGACGCCTCTCCGCGCGGGCGCCGGCGACGAGGAGCTCACCGCGCTCCTCCGCAACGCGGTGGCACACAAGGAGCTGAAGCACCGGATCAACGAGCCCGGATTCGTCCGCGCCTCGCGCTCGATGAGCCAAATCGGGGGGTAACCCCACCACCCGTGGACTAGACTTGACAGGTCGTGAGCACGACCGCCGCCGCAGTTTCCCGCCAGCAAGAGCGCAAGATCCTGCCTCGAGGGTGGGGCGACCTCTTGCTGCAGATCGCGATCTGGTTCGGGTTCCTCGCCGCGTACCAGGTCGCCCGTGGGGTCGCCGACCGGAACGCCGCGGCGGCCTTCGAGAACGGCCTCAAGGTGATCGACCTCGAGAGTCGCGCGAACTCGCTCTTCGAGCTCAGCCTGCAAGGGCTCGTCCAGTCGTCGCAGTTGCTCGCGGTCGTCACATCGTGGACGTACTGGCTCTCGCAGTTCACGGTGCTCGGCCTCTCACTGCTCTGGGTCTACCTGCGCCGGAACGACGTCTTCACACGCTTCCGCAACCTGATCATGCTCGCGAACGTGATCGGGCTCGCCGGCTACGTGTTGTTGCCGACAGCGCCGCCACGGATGTTCCCGGACGTCGGCTTCGTCGACACGCTCGCCAGCTTCGCGAGCCTGAACCACGGCAGCGGCTTCGTTCAGCTCGCCTCGAACCCGTATGCGGCGATGCCGAGCCTCCACTCCGCCGACGCCCTGATCGTCGGCCTGATCATGGCCTCACTCGTCACACGCTGGTGGGCCAAAGCGCTCTGGCTCGCCTGGGCGCCCTGGGTCTGGTTCTCGGTCATGGCCACCGGAAACCACTTCTGGCTCGACATCGCGGCCGGCGTGCTCGTCGCCGCGGTCGCCGCGCTCGTGCTGGAGCGCCGCCGCGTGCTCCGCTTCGTCTGAGCCGCGACGCGATGGCGCTCGCAGGCCTGAAGGCGACGTACACGACCGGCGCGCGCAGGCTCGCCTCGCGCTCGATCACCGGTCTGACGCGGACCCGCGTCACGCCGAACGCCTTGACCGCCGCAGGGGTGGCGCTCTGCGCCGTCGCCTCGGTGGTCGTGTACTTCGAGTACCGGAACGAGCTCGTGTTCTTCTGGGCAGGCGCGCTCCTGTTCGTGATCGGGTCGATCCTGGACATCCTCGACGGCGCGCTGGCGAGAGCCGGGGGGAAGACGACGCCGTTCGGCGCGTTCGTCGACTCGACCACGGACCGGATGAGCGAGGCGTTCATGCTGGGCGCGATCGCGCTCGTCCTGACTCGTGACGGGAGCGAGCTCGGGGTCGGCCTGACGGTTGCCGCGATCGCCGGCTCGTTCCTCGTCAGCTACACGCGCGCACGGGCAGAGGCGCTCGGACTGCGGGGCGACGTCGGCATCGGCTCGCGGGCGGAGCGCGTCGTGGTGATCACCGCCGGCCTCGTGCTCGCGCCGTGGGGTGTGCTGCCGTGGGCGATCGGATTGCTCGCCGCGACCGCGTGGTTCACAGTGCTGCAGCGCATCCTGCACGTGCGACGCCAGCTTCGTTCGAGCGCGTAGCGCTCATCACCCCGAGCGGGTGATGAACGGCAGCGCCACGGGCGAAAGGATCGGCTCGCCCCCACTCCACGAGAAAGGACGGCACGGATGACGACCCCTGGTTCCCCGAGGACCACCAGCGGCTGGGCCATGGGCCTGGTCACGTTCGCCGCCGCACTCATGCTGATGGCCGGCGTGTTCCAGGCGATTTCGGGATTGGCTGCGATCTTCAACGACGAGTTCTTCGTCGTGACCCAGAACTACGTGTTCGACCTCGATGCGTCGGCGTGGGGCTGGGTGCATCTGCTCCTCGGCATCCTGCTCGGCGCGGCGGGCTGGGCCATCTTCAGCGGCGCCGTCTGGGGCCGCACGGTCGGGATCATCCTCGCGATCCTCAGCGCGATCGCGAACTTCTTCTTCATCCCGTACTACCCGGTCTGGGCGATCGTGATCATCGCGCTCGACGTCGCGATCATCTGGGCGCTGTGCGTCTGGGATCGAGGGAGCGCTCGCGCGGCCGGCCTCTAGTCGCCCTCCTGCCCCCTCCCTGACGTTCATGCTGGACGCGTGCGGAGGCTGAGTCGTTTGAGATCGCGGGGCGCGCTGCAGAAAGCGGCGGGGCTCGCGGTCGTCGTCGTCGCGTTCGCGTTCGTGCTCCCCCGCCTCGCCGACTACGGCGAGGTCTGGCGCGAGGTGAAGTCGCTCGACGCGCGATCGCTTGGGCTGCTCTTGATCGTGACGGCGGTGAACCTCGCGACGTTCGCGCCGCCGTGGATGGCAGCGCTGCCCGGGCTGGGTTACTGGCGCGCGTTCGTCTCGACCCAGGCGTCGACCGCATCCACGTACATCGCTCCCGGGGGTGCCGCAGTCGGCATCGCGGCGTCGGTCGTGCTGCTCAAGCGGTGGGGCTACCGCACGTCGGCGGTCGCGCTTGCCGCGGCGTTGACGGGGATCTGGAACCAGCTCGCGGCGCTCGGATTTCCCGCGCTCGCGCTCGGGCTGCTCACGGTCACCGGCGGACAAAGCCCGTTGCTGCGCACCGTGGGGCTCCTTGCCCTCGTCGGCTTCGCGGTATCGCTCGTCCTGTTCGTCTGCGCGCTCGTGAGCAACCGGCTTGCTCGCTGGGTCGGCACATGGGCCTTGCGTGCTGCGCGGTGGCTCGCGCGCGTCGCCCGCCGGCGCGAGGTCCGCTGGAACGCCGAAACGATCGTGCAGTTCCGCAGGCGTACCGCCGCGTTGCTGTCCAGACGTTGGCACGTCCTGACGCTCGCGACGCTCGTCGGCCAGCTCTCCGTGTTCACGGTGCTCCTCACATGCCTCCGCACGCTCGGTGTGACAGGGAGCGAGGTCAGCCTCGTCGAGGCGTTTGCGGCCTGGTCGCTGATGCGCCTGCTCGGGTCGCTCCCGCTGACGCCGGGCGGGATCGGGATCGTCGAGGTCGGCCTGATCGGGCTGCTCGTCGGTTTCGGTGGCAGCGACGCGGAGGTCGTCGCGGCGGTCCTGCTGTACCGGTTCCTGACGATCGTGCCGACGCTCGTGATCGGGCTCGTCCTCGGTGCGACCTGGCGACCGCGGACGAACACCGTCACCCCGGAGGGGTGATGCGGTGCGCGCGCCCCCGGCGCAGAGTCGCGTGAGCGCGTGTTCTTCCTGCTCGCACTCGGGCTCCTGATCGTCCTCCCGTCGCCTTGGGGCGCGACGGCGTTCCTCGTGTGTCTCGTGCTCGGCTGCTTCGAGGCGGCCTACTGGTGGCGCCGCATGCGCCGAAACCCGGTGGAGGCCGGCGCCGAGACGCTGATCGGGAAGTCGGCCACGGTCGTCGTTGCGTGCCGACCCGTCGGGCAGGTGGCGGTTGCCGGCGAACGCTGGGAGGCACGTTGCGAAGCCGGCGCCGACGTCGGCGACGTCGTGACGGTGGTCGGCCGGGATGACCTGCAGCTCATCGTCGCTCCCGCGGCGTAGCGAACCCCGCGACGAGCTCTGCTCCGACGAGCATCGCCACGACTCCGGCGTAGACGACGAGCAGGAAGCCGAGCACCGCGCCGAGCGAGCCGTACACAACGCTGAGGTCCCCGAACCGCGTGAGGTACCAGCCGTACGCGATCGAAGCAACCTTGAACCCGATCGCACCCGCCGTTGCTCCGATCAGCACCGGTCGCCAGCACGGCGTCACGGGTGGCACGAACCGATAGAGAACGACGCAGCACGCGAACGTCAGGCCCAGAGAGGCGGCGACCCCGATCAGCTCGCCGAGCCGGTCCCCGGCGCGGGTCAGGCCGAGAGCATCGCCGAGGCTTCCGCCGAGCTGCGCGACCGCCTCGGCGACGATGCTGAGGCCGAATCCCGCGACCACGACGATCCCGACCCCGAGCACCAACGCGAGGTCGAGCACCTTCGCGCGAGCGTACGGGCGACGGGGCGCCGACCAGATGTTCTGAAAGGCGATCCGGAACGAGCCCATCAGTCCGCTCGCCGCCCACAACAGGCCGACGAGCGCGACCAGGCCCGCGACCGACGCGGTCGCGCGACCGCCGACCACCGACCGGTCGACGCTGTCCTCCAGCTGCTCCGCACCGCCGAGGTCGCCGACGATCCAGTCGGCGAAACGGTCGGCGACCTCGGGCGGTAGCACGAGGTGAAGGAACGACACGGTCAGCGCGATGAGCGGGACGAGCGAGAAGAGCACCCGAAACGAGATCGCAGCAGCGTGCTGCGACAGCCCGTGCGCGCCGTAGCCCCTCACGGCGCTCGAGATGGCGCGTCTCATCGCTACGCGTCGCGGACGACGCAGCGAAAGCCGATGTGCCCCGTCGACGTGTCAACCGTCTCGCCCTGCCTCGCCGCGGGGCGGTAGCGGAGGCAGTAGCTCGGCGCGCAGAGATGGGAGCCGCCCTTGATCACTCGGCGCGGGATCGGCTCGGCCGACTGCGGCGAGCTCACGCGCGGGTTGCGTGGCACGCAGCACGGACGCTCGACCTCGTCGGTGTGCTGCAGCCGGAAGAAGTCGCTCGTCCACTCCCAGACGTTGCCGCACATGTCGAGCAGTCCGTAGCCGTTCGGCGCGAAGCTGCCGACCGGAGACGTTCCCTCGTAGCCGTCGTCCTTCGAGTTGTGCCACGGAAACTCGCCCTGCCACGTGTTCGCCATCCGCGTTCCGTTCGGGACCTCGTCCTCACCCCAAGCAAACCGCGCACCGTCGAGACCGCCGCGCGCCGCGTACTCCCACTCCGCCTCGGTCGGCAGCGACTTGCCCGCCCAGGTCGCGTAGGCCTCTGCGTCCTCGTACGCCACTTGCACGACCGGGTGCCGATCCCGACCATTGATCGTGCTGCCCGCGCCCGCCGGCTTCTTCCAGTACGCGCCCGGCACGTACTCCCACCAGTTGCGGAAGTCGTCCAATCCAACAGGGCCGGCTGTCTTGCGAAACACGAGCGACCCGGGCACGAGCAAGTCCGGATCGGCGTCCGGGTAGTCGGCGGGGTCGAGCGGCCGTTCCGCGACAGTCGTGTACCCGGTCTCGCGCACGAAGCGGCGAAAGTCGCTTGCCGTCACCGGGCGCTCGTCGATCCAGAACCCGTCGACGGTCACGCGGTGGACCGGGCGCTCCTCCGGATAGAACTCCTCCGATCCCATCGCGAACGTGCCGCCCTCGAGCCGACGCATGCCGCGCACGCGCGACGTCAGAGGAGCTCGACCCGTCGTGCACGCTCGACCGCGTCGCGGCGACGTGTCGCGCCGAGCTTCCGGTAGATCGCCTTCAGGTGCGTCTTGACCGTGTTCACCGAGAGGAAGAGCTCGGATGCGATCTCCGCATTCGACATCATCGTCGGGAGGTAACGAAGCACCGCCTGCTCGCGATCGCTGAGCGGCTCGAGCAGCTCAGGCAACGTCAGCTCCTTGCTCGCCGCTCGCCGCTCGAGCGCTGCGATCAACTCGGCGACGAGCGCACGATGGTCGGTGCCGTGGCGCACCCGCTCGACGAGCAGCCCACGCACGGACGGGCCGCCGTCGACGAACGCGCGCCGGTAGCTCCCGCGCTCGGCGAGCCCGAGGGCCGACTCGATCGCGACGCCTGCGCCGGCTCGGTCGTTCAGTTCATGCTTGGCGACGGCCTCGAGCACGCCGGCTTCGACCTGACCGGCGAGATCACGGTTGCCGCTCGAGGGGTCGTACGCCTCGATCTCGGCCAGGGCGTCGGCCGGCGAGCCCTGCGCGAGGCTAATCCGCGCGAGCACGAGACCGCCGTCCCCGTCCTCGAGCGTTGCTCGCTCGATCGCGAGCCGCGCCGCCTCGAGATCGCCGCTCGCGGCGAGGACGCGAGCCTCCGCGGTCTGCACGAGCGCGGCGAGGAAGAGCGGCGGCTCCCAGCCGTGAATCTGAGCGCGTGCGCCGCGAAGCCGGCGCAGACCGTCGACGGACCCGTCCGGGCCGGCTGCTGCGAGCACGAGCGCCTCGAGCAGCGCCGCGCCGACCGTCCCGGTGCGATCGCCCCAGAGGCGGGCGGCTGCCGCTGCCTGCTGGATGTGTTCCGCTGCGAGCTCGAGCTCGTTCCACTGATAGTGGGCCCAACCGAGCACGAGCCGCGAGCCGATGCCCTGATGCAGCATCGCCCAGTTGCGACGCTCCGCGAAGTCGACGCCCTCGCGCGCGAGCTCGGCGGCGTGGCGCAGACGCCCGCGCGTCGACTCGAGCATCGCGAGCTGGCTCAGCGAGTTCAGGACGACGTGGTCCAGGCCACCCTCACGCGCGAGCGACATCGCCTCGTACAGGCGAGGTTCGGCGTCTGCCACGGCGCCCGTGGCGACGTCGACGGTGCCGAGGTTCGAGAGGACGATCGTCCGCCGAGCTCGCTCGCGCGCAGCGGGGGCGAAGTTGCCGACGATCGGCTCGTCCTCGAGCTCGCGAGCGATCTCGAGGACCCGAGCGTAGTCGCCTTCGAGCCTTGCGATCGTCAGCACGAACGTCTTCGAGATGACGCTCAACGCGTCGCGCCGGTACGGGGTTGCGCTCTCGAGGCCCCGTTCAGCGATCTGGAAGGTGCGCTCCGCCTCGAGGCGGTTTCCGAGGAGCAGGTGCGCCGCGGCCACGCGAAGGGCGAGTCCTGGCCGGCCCTCCAGCTCCGCCTCCGGCGTCTCGCTGACCGCGTCGCGATCACGCGCGGCCACACCGAAGACGACGACGTTCCACGCCTCGGCCGTCAGCTCGTCCGCCAGATCCCAGTCCTCGCCCGCGATCGCATGTCGGAACGCCGTCTCCGGATCGCCGTGTCGCCACGCCCAGTGTGCAGTTCTGCGCTGCAATGACCGAAGCTCTTTCGGCTGTACCTGAGCGAAGCGCGCGAGCAGGAAGTCGCGGAGCAACGCGTGATAGCGGTACGCCGCGCCGCCACCAGCCTGGCTCGAGATGAGGAAGTTCGCCGCCTCGAGCTCATCAAGCACGCGCCCCGCGTTCGGGTCGCCGCTCAGCTCGACGGCAAGCTCGGCCGTGAGCCGTTTTGGCACAGCTGTGCGCAGCACGAATCGGCGCCGGCCTTCCGGCAGGCGGTCGAAGATCTCGTTCAACAGGTAGTCGGCGACGGCTCGGTCGTCCCCGGCGAAGCGGTGCACGAAGCTGCGCTTGTCTGCTTCGTCCTCGAGGGAGAGCGCGGCGAGCCGGAGCCCGGCGGCCCATCCTTCGGTGCGCTCACAGAGCGTCTCGACGTCGTCATCGTCGAGGAGCTCCGCGAGCGGGCCGAGCAGGTCGCGACACTCCTCGGCCGTGAACGCGAGGTCGTTCGCGCGCACTTCCGCAAGCTGGCCGGCGACGCGCTGGCGCTGAATCCGAAGCGGCGGATCGGCGCGCGTCGCCAGGACGAGCCGCAGCTGCTTCGGCGAGTGTGAGATCAGCGACCCGAGCTCCTTGAGAACGACGGGGTTCTCGATCTCGTGAAGGTCGTCGAGGACGAGGACGACGCGCCGGCGCGGCGGCAGGCGCTCGATGAGCCGCCTCACGGGATCGTCGATCGCGTGGAGCCCCCCAGTTCGGAGGGCCCGAGCACCCGGTCGAGAGCGAGATCGACGCCCTGCCAGAAGTGCGGGCTCCAGTTGTCGTCGCGGTCGACCGTGAGCCACGCGACGTCGCGGCGCCCGGACGCCCACGACGCGACGAGTGCGGTCTTCCCGGTCCCAGGGTGGGCAGAGACGAGGGTCAGCGGCTGCTCGACCGATCTGGTCAGCAACTCGTCGAGCCGGGGGCGTTTGACGAAGCTCGGCGGACGCGGTGGCGCCACCAGCTTCGTCTGGTGCACGCGAATCGAGGTCACGCGGCGGGCCGCTCCACCACGTCGCGGGGTCTTGGTTGTCCGCACGAGAGCGGCCTTTCGTCGTCTGGTGAAACAGAATGTCACCCTCCGAGGGTGAGTTCAAGGGTGTTCACCGAACCGCGACCACAGCCCCCGTCACCCCGACGGGGTGAAGCGCCGACGCCCTCGCTTGCGAGAACATCGAAACGTGACCGATGCCTCCCCTTCGCGCGGCCGCATGCTCGGAGCCCGCATCCTCGTTCTCCTCGGGGCGCTGTTCCTGATCGCCAGCCTGCTCGCTGGGTACATCCGGTTCCAGGCACTCGACACGGCAACGGTCGAGGAGTCGGCAGGACTGCTGATCGAGGACAAGGAAATACGCGACCAAATCGCAGCGTCGCTCGTCGAACAGCTGTTCACGAACGTCGACGTCACCGCCCAACTCGAGCAGCAACTCCCCGCCGACCAGCAGGGGCTTGCAGGCGCGCTCAGTGCCGCCGTGCGCGAGCTCGCCGATCGCGGCGCGGTTCGGATGCTCGACCGACCAGAGGCCCAGGAGCTTTGGGTCAACGCGATCGCGTTCTCCCACGAGCAACTGATCACCGTGCTCGAAGACGACGTCCGAGGCGTCGAGACCGACTCGGGCGCCGTGTTCCTCGACCTCGGCCCGCTCCTGGTCGAGCTCGGCGAGCGTGTCCCAATCCTCGGCCGGCTTGCCGCGCAGCTCCCTGAGGACAGCACTCGGATCAGGATCATGGACGCGAACCAGCTCGAGAGCGCACAGGACCTGACCAAGCTCCTGAAGACGCTTGGCAGTTGGCTGTGGATCGTGCCGCTGCTCCTTTTTGCTGCAGCTCTCGCACTCGCCTCGGGACGGCGGCGCGCGATCCTGCGCTCGATCGGAATAGCCACGATCGTGACGGGCCTGGTGGTGCTCGCCGTACGCAGGCTCGCCGGTTCCTACATCGTCGACTCGCTCGTTCCGACCGCGTCTGCGGAGACGGCGGCGGGGAACGCCTGGGACATCCTGACCCGGCAGCTCTCCGACGGCGGTTGGACCTTCATCGGCCTCGGGGTGGTCCTGCTCGTCGCGGTCTGGATCTCCGGTGTGGGCCGCAGCGCGACGGCCGCGCGGACGGAACTCGCGCCGTTCCTCGCACGGGCCGAGATCGCCTTCGGCGCGGCGGCGGTGCTCTTCGCCCTGCTCTTGATCTGGTCCCCGACGGTTCAAACGACACGCGTTCCGCTGATGATCGCGGCCGCGGTGTTCCTCGGGTTCGGGGTCGAGGTACTCCGCCGGCTGACGGCCGTCGAGCATCCGGGCGCGTCCGAGCTCGATCTCTCGGACTACGCGCGCGAGCGATTCGCGCGAATGCGCGGCCGCGGCCCAAGCCAGTAAGCAGCCGATGGACGTCCGCTGGCTGGGGCACTCGACCGTCCTCCTCGAGATCGACGGGGCACGCGTGCTCACCGATCCGCTGCTGCGGAGGCGGGTGGCGCACCTGCGACGCTCGACACCGGCTCCCACCGAGACAGCAGTCGACGCCGTCCTGATCTCGCACGGGCACCACGACCACCTCGACGTCCCCTCGCTGCGGAAGCTGCCACGCTCAGTTCCGGTGGTCGTTCCCCGAGGCCTCGGACAACTCGTGGGGAAGCAAGGATTCACCGACGTGCGCGAGGTGCTCGCGGGAGACGAGCTCGAGGTGTCGGGCCTCCGCGTGCGCGTCAGCCACGCCGAGCACGACGCGCGGCGAGTCGGCTCGAGGGTGCGCGCGACGCCGGTGGGCTACGCGCTCCTCGGCACATCCCGTGTGTTCTTCCCCGGCGACACGGACGTCTTCCCCGACCTCGAAGGGATCGTCTCGGAGCTCGACCTCGCCCTCGTTCCGATTTGGGGGTGGGGTGCGAGCCTCGGCGCCGGTCATCTCGACCCTGCTCGCGCGGCAGATGCGGTCGCGCTCTTACGACCGCGGGTTGCCGTGCCGATTCACTGGGGGACGTTTCGTCCGCTCCACCGGCGGTCGCGCGCTCCGTTCCTTCGCGATCCGGTCGACGAGTTCGTCGCCGCAGCGCGCGTGCGAGCCCCCGAGGTCGAGGTCCACGTGCTCGCGCCCGGCGAATCCCTCAGAATGCAGCCATGAACGGCGCCCTGATCCGCTTCACAACGAAGCGCCTCGTGCGCGGCCTCGAGACCGGGCGGATCCTCCCCGCGCTCTTCGTGACCATGTTCGGCCTCATCTTCATCTTCGCCGCCGTGATGCGAATCGTAGACCCCGAGTCGTTCCCGACCTACGGAACGGCTCTCTGGTGGTCGGTGTCCACGGTCACGACGGTGGGCTACGGCGACGTCGTCCCGGAGCAGCCGTTCGGCCGCTTCGTTGCCGGAATCCTGATGGTGCTCGGGTTCGGGTTCCTGTCGCTCGTCACAGGCGCAATCGCGTCAGGCACTCGTCAGCCGGCACAGGACGAACGAGGAGAGCGACGAGGTGGTCGACGCGATCAACCGGCTCGAGCAGCGGATCGCCGAGCTCGAGAAGCGCGTCGGCTAGGAGGGTTTCGCCGGCACAGGGGCGCCTTCCGGCAGGCGACGTACCTCGATCAACTCGAGCCCGAGAGCCTGCACGCGGTCGAGCACCCCGTGCAGCGCGGCCTGGTCGACGATGTCCCCGTGGAGCACCGTCTCGACCGGCTGCACGTCGGCCTGGAGCCCTTCGAACGCCGCGGTCAGCTCTGGACCGACGCGACCCCGGATGTGGATCTCGTAGCTTGCCGTTGGCGTACCTCTCTGTGAGGGTCCCGGGATCAGGAGTGAGCGAGCGTCACCCCGCCGGGGTGATCCTCATCAGACCGGCCTGACCGAGGTCAGCGGCTGGTCCAGCGCTCCCCGGCCACCCACCGTCGCCTGCCCCGCATAGCCGGCCCACGAGTTGATCGCGGCCGCCGGAAGGAACACGGCGATCAGCAGCCCGAGGAACGGGAAGAAGAAGCCGATGATCGAGGCGAGCAGCGCCGAGCCGATCAGGAAGAAGAAGACCTCCCAGAAGGGCGGCGGAGACAGCTTGAGCGCGAGGTACAGCCGCCTCGTCGCCCACGTGAAGACTAGAAAGCCGACGAAGACGATCAGCAGGTTGCCGCCGTACAGCAACCCGCGTTCGGTCGTGTCGAGCTCGGGGCTCTTCCCGATGATCGAGCTGAACGGGACGTCGACGACGTTGTCGGCCCAAAGCCAGGACGGGACCGCCATCACGACCGCCGCGATCGCGGCGCCGATGACGGTCGCGAGGAGCGACGGGCCGTAACTCGGTTTCTCGGGTCTCTCGGTCATGCAGCGATCTTCCTCCTCGGTGTGCCGGCAGTGCGTCACCCCCGCGGGGTGAACTGAGCGCAGGCCCGGTGGGCGGAATCACCCTGAATGAGTGATGATCAGCGCGAGCGCCTGCGAGAACCTGCTCGAAACCCCTCGTCAGTCCAACCCACACAGGAGGCCCATTGATACTCGCGGACTATCCCTTCTTCGGCGTGCTCTGGTCGATGCTCGTGTTCTTCGTCTGGGTCGCGTGGTTTTTCCTGCTGTTCCGGATCGTCGGCGACATCTTCCGCCGCCGCGACATCGGCGGGGGCATGAAGACGCTCTGGCTGATCTTCGTGCTCTTCCTGCCGTTCCTCGGCGTCTTCGTCTACCTGATTGCGAACAACGACGAGATGGCGCAACGCGACCTGGAACGAGCGCAGGCGTCTCAGGCGCAGTTCAACGATTACGTGCAGGCGGCGGCTGGCGGTGGCGGTCCCGCCGCGGAGATCGACAAGGCCAAGAAGCTGCTCGACAGCGGCGCGATCAACGAGTCCGAGTTCGCGGCCATCAAGGCCAAGGCGCTGGCGAGCTAGACCGCGACGCTGACCGGGAACGTCGCGACCCAGACGACCGTCGCGACGAACAGAATGCAACCGAGCGAGAGCATCGCCACGCGCAGGCGTGGCGTGCTCAGCTTGGTGCTCATCCCGGCGAAGAAGAGCGAGACGGCGAAGAGGACGACGCTCAGCACGTAGTTCGACGAGCGCTGGATGTTGCGTCGAACCTGCGCGGAGAGCTCTTCCGCCTCCCGATCCAGCCGGGCGGCGGTCGCCGTCGCAGCGAGCCGGTACTCCGGCATTGCGAACGGCGTCAGCGGCGCGTTCGGGTTGCGGAGCGGACGGGTTGCGAGCCAGGCCTGGAACGCCGGCTTGAACTCCGCGCGGAAGCGCTGCTCGTAGAAGTCCGCCAGCGGCGTCTTCTGCTGAGCGTAGGCGTCGACCCACTGGACGAACGTCGCGATGTCCACCTGGGTCTGCGCGTTCGCGAGGCCCGAGGCGCGCGCGGCCTCGATCCGCGTCGCGTTCACGCGCCCCGACGCCTTCGCCTGCTCACCGTTCCAGCGGTTCGCCTGGTAGCTGCTCCAGGCCGTCGCGACCGCCGCGAAGGCGAGCAGCACGACCGCGATGAGCTCGACCCAGTCGCGTCGCTTCGCGTCGTTCACGACGGCCGACCCGTCGCGTCGCACGGAGCATCCACCTGCACGTTCACCCGCGGCAACGCCTCGTCGAGGATCCGGAGCGTCCGCTCCATGGCGACCGGCTTGAGGCTGCCGACGCCCTCGTGGTACGGGTTGTCGAGGAAGTTGAGCAGCAGGAGCATCGCCGTGATCACCGCCACGACCGCGCCCATCAACATCGCCTGGACCTTGGCCCGCTCGCCGCTGTCCGCGAAGAACAGCATGTACCCGAAGATCAGGACCGAGGTGAAGAAGATGACGATCCAGAGCGGCGTCGGAATGACGCCCTCTGCGCCGTGCACGCGGTCGATACGCGCCCGCTCGCGCTCCGAGGTCTGGTCGAACCATTTGTCGTACGCCGTCTGCTCGCGCGCCGTCCGCGGCTCCACTCCCTCGATCGTCCTGAAGAGCTCGACCCCCCACGGGTTCACCGAGTCGCCCAGCGTCCCGGCCTCCATGCGCGGCCACTCCTCGTGCACGACGGCGCGCGCGTAGCAGACGAGCTCACCGGTCAGCTGGCCAGAAACGTCCTGCGGGAAGAATTGCGCCGTCTCGACCTGCTGGAAGATCGTGACCGCCTCGACATCGGCGCCCGCGCGCGACGTGTCATAGCTCGAAAAGGCGAGGAAGACGACGAAGCCCAGCAGAATGGAGAAGCCCGTCGCGAGAACGCCGAACACGCCCGCCGCGCGGTCGCCGTCCGCGAAGAAGCTTCCCTCCGGCGCGCGCCGGCGCACGAAGAGCATGGCCGCGACGGCGAGGCCCGTCGCAACGACGACCAGAGCGGCCGCGAGGAAGAGGTTCATCCCGCGTTACCGGGCGATCAGTGGCTCGGCTTCGACCGGCGCGGCGCTCTCGTCCTTCGCCGGCGGGCCCTGGAGCCGGTGCCTCCAACCCGAGAGCACCTCGTGGACCTTCGCGGCGCCGACGATCGCGGTCTCCGACGCGGGGAAGTCCACCGGCGCGAGGATGAACGGCCTCGTCTGTGCGCCACCGATCCCGCCGTGGAACGAGATCAGCTCCTCGAACGCGCACCCCTCGTCGAGGTCGGCGTCGTAGAAGCTGCCGATCATCAGGTCGGCGACATTGGAGAAACCGTCGGTGCGCAGGAGATGCTGAGGCGCATTCGAGGAGAAGGCCGCCAGCGGATCGTTCCCTTCCACGCGGCCCTGCTCGAGATAGTTGACGCCGTCTGCGCCGAGCACGACCGCCCCGTGCTCGGACGAGCGCGCGAGGACCCAGCCAACGTGCGGGTGCGCGCAGAGGGCCGGGATCAGCCGCGGGTGTCGGTCTTTCATCTCCTCGAGCGTGAGCCGACGCTTCTCCTCCATCAGGTAGACGAGGCCGAGGTTGCCCGACCCCATCACGACGACCTGGCGGTCGGAGACGTCCTTCTTCGAGCGCTTCTCCGGCTTCGTCCTGCCGGTGGCCTCGCCGATCGCGTTGCCGACCATCGCGTTCTGCTCGTCGCCGCCGCCGATCCCGGCGACGTTGGTGGCCTCGACCGATCGCTCGACGAGCTCGTCGAGCCCGTAGCCGTTCCGCTGCTTGAACGTCGCGCCCTGCGTCTGTCCATGGTCGGAGAGCACCACGATCTCGTAGGGCCTCGGCGCGTACCGTCGAGCTCGGTCGATCCGCGCGAACTGCTGGTCGAGCTTTCGGAGCGCCTCGAGCGTGTCCACCCGCTCGAGCCCGCTGTGGTGAGCGACCTCGTCATAGCTCGAGAACGTCGCGTAGATCGCCGGGCGGCCGCGCATCAGGTCGGTCAGGACGCCGTAGACGATCAGATCGCGAACGATCACGCACATCGCGGCACGCATGAACGGGTACGCGCCACTGCGGTGGCCGCGCGGACGCACGTCGCGGCGTGCAGCCCGCAGCGCAGCCGTCCATTCGAGGACGAGTTCCCAGAAGAAGAGCACGAGCGAGCGCGTGACGTTGAACCCGTTCGCGAAGAACCCACGGTAGCCCGGGTTCGCCCGCTTCTCCTCGTCGATGCGGCTGACGGTCAGGATCACGTCCTCGGCCTCGCCTGAGAGCAGGTTGCCGCGGCTCGTGCCGCCGTCGACGAGCAGCCCGATCCCGGTTGCGCGCTCCTTCTCGATGAGCGCGCAGTCCGCCGGCGCGGAGCACGCCCGGACCGTCCCCGTCTCTTTCTCGACCCAGCGGAACGCCGGGATGTCCTGGTTCGAGCCGAGCAGGATCCCCGCCTGGCTCGCGCCCGTCTGCGAGGAGAGGTCGGGCTCCCACTCCATCAGCCTGTGCGAGCCCTCCGCGAGCCACTTCGCCATGTGCGGCGCGTTGCCGTCGCGCATCGCCCGGCGCAGCACCGGCAGCGCGAGCCCGTCGATCTCCAGATACACGATTCCCGGCACGTCGGTTCGCGTCGCCCCGCCCTGGCGCTTCGCGATCCGCTGGACGACGCGGAGCGTGTACGTGTCGTCGTCGTTCGCGGAGAAGATCACCTCGAGCACGACACTGACTGCCGCGACGACGAGCGCGGCGAGCAGCGCCCAGCCGAAGTTGTCGACCTGGAACGAGTCGAGGATGTCGCTGCCGATCCTGAGCGCGATCGCGTTCGCGAAGAGCACGAGGATGAAACCGAGCGCGAGCATGAACGGCAGCCGCAGCGCGGCGAGGACGGGCGGAATGACCGCGTTGATGATCGCGACGACCGCCGCCATGGCGAAGGCGCCTCCGGTCTCCACGACGTCGACGCCGGGCAGGAGCCCAGCCGCCGCCCACAGCGAGATCGCGGTGAGGACCCACGAGATCAGCAGCCGCGAAGGTCTGAAGCGTGGCCGCTCGGGCTGCCAGCGGACGGTCTCGCCGTATCCGCTCACTCGCGCGCGGCCTTCTTCGCCGCCTTCTTCTCCGCGCGCTGCCCCTTCTGCTCGGCGACCTTATCCTTCGCCTCGGTGTAGGACTGGCCGACGAGCAACTTGCCGCCCGACCAGCCGAAGACGAAGACGACGAGCACGATCGCAAAGAGGACGTTCCACGCGGTCGTGACCAGCTGCTGCGCGGTGGAATACGCGACCGCGGTATCCGTAGGGACGGCGCAGCAGGTGTCGAGGGCGAGAGCGTTCGTCGCCTGGGTGATGCCGACTGCACCCGGCGTAAACGACACGACGTTGGCGAGCGAGCCCGACCCCGTGACCCACATGACCGATTCGAACGTGACCGGGATCGCGAAGGCTGCCAGGAAGATCCCGATCACGGTGAGCTTGCAGAGCCAGGACAGCAGCGACGGAAGAAACACCCGCGTTAGGTACTCCTTCGGCCGGGAGAGGATCACGCCGCCCTGCTTCGCCTTCAGCCAGAGCTTCTTCAGCTGTCGCCAGAAGATGCGCCCGAGGATCACGATCAGCATGACGGCGCCGGCGGCGATCGCGATCGAGACGCCCGGGTGGTCGGAGAGGTTTCCGAACTCCGCGTCGAACGAGCCCGGCACCGAGAGGAAGAGGTAGAGGTAGACGAACGTGCCCGCGATCGTGAAGAAGATCTTCTGCACCAGGTAGGCGGCGATCGACCCTGCGAACGTCGCCGCCGGAATGATGGCGACGAACATCATCAGCGTCACGAAGGTGCCGATGTTCGCGGGCAAGAAGTTGTTCATCGCCACGCCCACCGCGTAGGCGGTCACGATCGGCCAGAACTCGACCTGGCCCGGGTAGGCGGCGCGAAGGATCCCGTAGTACGAAAGCCCGGCCAACAACGTCTGTGCGCTCTGGAAAACCAGCGCGGCGACGATGTAGCCGACCGGGATAGCCTGGATCTGGTCCCAGAGATCCGAGAGCCAGCCGCGGACGTCGATCCCGAGCAGGTTGAGGACGACCAGGGCGAGCGCGATCCCGAGGAGCCAGGAAACGACCTTGACCAGCCGCCGCTTGCGCGAGCGGTCGTGGAAAGGCAGCACGGCCGACGACTTCGGCGGCACTTCGACAGGAGGGGTGGCAGCTTCAGTCATGAGCGCAGGCGCGGGTGGCCATCATCCATCCTCCAAATCCGTGCGACCACGGCCATCACCCGATGGGAGTGATTCGGGGCCGGGCCGCGGATCACACGATCCGGGTGATGAACGACCCTACTCCCCGCGGTTTGATTGATCGGCTACCAACCGACCGGCACGCGTGCCGGAAAGGAGCAATTGCAATGCCACTGAGGCGCAGACGCCCACTCATGGCCGCCGCGATGGTCGGCGGCGTGGCGCACCACGCCGCCAAGCGCGGCGCAGCGGCGGGTGCAGAGCAGGCACAGCAGGAACAGCAGTACGCGCCCCCGCCCCCCGCACCGGCCGCCGGCGGGATGTCTCCCGAGGCGATGGACAAGCTGAAGCAGCTCGCAGACCTGCACACGCAGGGGATCCTCACCGACGCCGAGTTCGAGGTGCAGAAGCAAAAGATCCTGCAGGGCATGTAACCCAGAGACGAAGGAGTTGACCCGATGGCGATTGGCCCAGTGCAAATGTTGATCGTGGGCTTCCAGGACCCCGATTTCAGAGGCGAGATCCTGGAGGAGCTGACGCGACTGAAGGACGCGGACATCATCCGGCTCATCGACCTCGTCGTCATCAAGAAGGACGACGAGGGGAACATCGAGACGCTGCACACGAGCGATCTCGACGAAGATGCTGCGCTCGAGTTCGGCGCGGTCGCAGGAGCCCTGATCGGGCTCGGTTACGCGGGCGACGAAGGCGCGGAGGCGGGCGCGATGGCGGGGGCCGAGGCGATGGCCGACGGCCAGGTCTTCGACGACGACCAGGTCTGGTACGCCGCCGACGCGATCCCGAACGGCACGGCTGCCGGCGTCGCGCTGATCGAGCACCGCTGGGCGATCCCGCTCCGCGACGCGATCATCCGCGCGAACGGCATCCCGCTCGTAGACGAGTGGATCCACGCCAACGACCTGATTGCGGTCGGCGTGGCAACGGCGGAGGCGACGGCCTAGCTCCGCCGTGGCCGTCACGGCCGCGGTTCATCCGTTTCGGCGGGATGAGCCGCGCGCCGGTCGGCTGACACGGTTGAGAAGTCCAGCTCGAGCGAGGGAGACCCGTGCTCCGAAGGCAGCGCGCCCGGCCGCATCGGCCAGCCCGGCGGCGCGGCGCTCGTCGTCGTCGTTTGACGCCATCAATCGACGGGCGACACTTGCTCTATCTCCCCTGCCATGGTCCACTCCTCTGTGGCGTTGTTGCGTTACTACCGAGAATCGCCGCCGACGACCTCGAACGCCTCGGCGACGTCGTAGCCGAGCGCAAGCGCGAGGTTCGGAGCGGCCAAGACGATGCGCGCGACGCCGACGATCGGCGTCACGGCGATCAGAGTCCCAACGCCACTACTGACGGGCCATTGCAACGCGGAGGCGCTCCTCGGGTGAAATGAGGTGGTCGGCGTCTTCTGCGTCCTCGCCGAGATCGATCTGGACCCAGTTGACCGTGCCGGTGAAGACGCTGCTCTCGCCTTCGTAGTCGTCGCTGACCGGGGACGCGGTGTCTCTTCCGACGTCAGCGGTCTCGTCACCGGAGAAGATCAGCGGCACGGTTGCCTCGACGCGGCCTTCACCCTTTTTGTCGCCGTCGACGTAGAGCGTGACAGTGCCCCCCTTGGCGAGGCCGCCGCCGTCGTACGCGAACTCCATGCGCACCTGGTGCGTTCCGGCCGGGATCGCGGCGTCAGCCTCGATCTTGAAGCGCTGTAGGCCGAGCAGGTTGTAGCAGTAGGTCGGGCGCCCCTCCTTCGCATACAGGCTCCAGCCGGCGAAGGCGCCGCCCTGGGCCACGATCACACCCGCAGCACCAGCCTCGGGCACAACGACTTCCGCCGTGACCGAGTGGGATTTGTTCTTGATGTTGACGAGGCTGTTCTCGCTCAGGCGTCCCATGCCGCCGAAGAGCAGCTGTGAATTTCCCTTTACGAGCTCCGGGCGACCGACGAGCTCGGCGTTGAAACGCTCGATGCGGCGGTCGTCGAGCGGGAGCACGTCGTATTTCCGGGCCTCCTCCAGCCAGAGCTGTTGCAGCTCGGCCAGCTTCTCCGGCAGCTCGGCGGCGAGGTCGTGCGCCTGGCTCCAGTCCGTATTCGTGTCGTAGAGCTCCCAGACGTCGTCCGCGAACGGTGGCAACGGCTCCATCACCCACGGAACGCTGTGATGGGTGACCGCGGTCCAGCCCTGGTGGTAGATGCCGCGGTTGCAGAACATCTCGAAGTACTGCGTCTCGTGGCGATCGGCTTCGGTCGCGCCGTCGAACGAGTACGCCATGCTGACACCCTCGATCGGCCGTTGCGCGATCCCGTTGACGACCGTCGGCTGTGGCAGTCCGGCGGCTTCGAGCACGGTGGGGGCGACGTCGATCACGTGGTGGAAGTGCGAGCGAACCTCGCCGCGTGCGTCGATACCGCGCGGCCAGTGGATGATCGTGCCGTTTCGAGTTCCGCCCCAGTGCGAGGCGACCTGCTTCGTCCACTGGTAGGGCGTGTCCATCGCGTGCGCCCAGCCGACGGCGAAGTGGTTGTACGCCTTCGGTGTACCGAAGTCGTCGATGCGCGAGGCCATGAACTCAGGCGTCTCGAGCGCCGCGGCGCCGTTGAAGATGAAGGTCTCGTTGAAGCTACCGTTGATCGTGCCCTCGGCGCTTGCCCCGTTGTCGCCGATGATGTAGTAGACGAGCGTGTCCTCGAGCACACCGAGGTCGTCGAGCGCGTCGACGAGCCTTCCGATGTGGTGGTCTGTGTGCTCGAGGAAGCCGGCGTAGACCTCCATCTGGCGGGCGAGAATCGGCTTCAGCTCGTCGGGCATGTCGTCCCAGGCCGGAATCTCCTCATGCCGCGCGGTCAGCTCAGTCTCCGCGGGGACGACTCCCAGCGCTTTCTGCCGCGGCAGGATCTCCTCGCGCAACGCATCCCAGCCTTGGTCGAAGCGTCCCTTGTACTTGTCCGACCACTCTGTCGGAACGTGATGCGGAGCGTGTGTGGCCCCAGGCGCGAAGTACATGAAGAACGGCTTGTCCGGCATGAGCGACTTCTGCTGGCGCGCCCACTTGATCGCCTTGTCGGTCATGTCCTCAGTGAAGTGATAGCCCTCCTCCGGCGTCGCCTCGGGCTCCATCGGCGTCGTGCCCTCGTAGACCGCCGGGTAGTACTGGTTCGTCTCACCCCCGATGAACCCGTAGAAGTACTCAAAGCCGCCGCCGCCGGTCGGCCAGGCATCGAAGGGGCCCATCGGACTCGTCTGCCAGACCGGCACTTCGTGGCACTTACCGAACTGCGCCGTCGAATACCCGTTCAACAGCAGCGTTTGCGCCAACGGCGCGCAGGTATTGGGGCGAATCGAGCTATACCCCGGCGCCGAGGTTGCGAGCTCGGTGATCACGCCCATCCCCACCGAGTGGTGGTTGCGCCCGGTCAGCAGAGCAGACCTCGTCGGGGCGCACAACGCCGTCGTGTGGAAACGGTTGTACTTCAGACCGTTTTCAGCCAGCCGCTCGGCCGTCGGCGTCGCGCAAGGCCCGCCAAACGCACTCGACGCAGCGAAGCCGACGTCGTCGAGCAGGATGACGAGCACATTGGGCGCTCCAGCCGGCGGTTCTAGCGGCTCGATCGGCGGGAAGGTCGAAGCCGGGTCTTTCGCGTCCTCGAAAACCGGCCCGTCATACGGGCGCTCCGCGATCGGGAGCACTTCGCGCTCGGCCTTCGTGGGCTCAGGCACCGGGTCTCCTCTCTCAAGCTCTTGGGATCCCGATCCTGCACGGCCGACGGTCAATCGACATCACCCAGCCAGGATGAAGGCCCTCGCAGTTCCCGAGAACGCGAGAACCGTTTCGATCCGTCCCGCTTCGGTCCCGATTGACGCCTCTAGATCCTCCGACGACGGCGCCCCGGTGTCACCGCCGCAGCCACCACCGCAGTCTTTGCAACAGGCGACGGGCCAGGGGAGGTGACCGCCGCGGCTACGACTGCGGTTCGCGCTACCGGTGCGCCGACGACCCCGACCCGTCCTACACGTGCTGCTCGAAGCGGCATTTCAGTCTCCTTCAGTCGTTGAGGCCTCGTCGGCCTGGATGGACGCGATGATCGCCTGGATGGGAATCCGGCCGTTTGCGACGAGTTGGCCACCCGAGCGCCGGGCGGCGGACGCGAACGGCGCGGCCCACAGGTTCTCCCAGATGAGCACGCCCGCAACGCTTCCCGGCTCCATCGCCGCGGCGAGGTGGTTCACGTCCTCTTCGGCCAACAGCTCCGCGAGCTGTGCCTCGAGTGCCTGAAGCTCCCCCAACTCCTCGATGTCGGAGAGCTCCGTCGCGTCGACGGTGCCATCCTCGTTCTTGCTCAGGATCAGGACGTCGATCACGCGAATCGTGCCGGCGTCGACCAAGGCGAGCAGCTCTTTCGCCATCTCGCCCGTGAAGTTGCTTGCTCCGGCCGGAAACTCCACGACGAGGTAATCGACAGGACCGAGTTCGTCGAGAGCTGTGTCTGTCACTTGCTCCATCCCTACTGCCATGTTTCTGCTCCTCTTGGTCTTGTTTCGTTACTGCCGAGGATCGCCCCCGACGGCCTCAAAGGCTT
>CAWCVL010000002.1:0-235388 GCA_963798985.1 uncultured Actinomycetes bacterium
CTCGCTCGTTCGACCGCGTCCGCGGAGACGGCGGCGGGGAACGCCTGGGAGATCCTCACCCGGCAGCTCTCCGACGGCGGTTGGACCTTCATCGGCCTCGGGGTGGTCCTGCTCGTCGCGGTGTGGATCTCCGGTGTGGGCCGCAGCGCGACGGCCGCGCGGACGAACTCGCGCCGTTCCTCGCGCGGGCCGAGATCGCCTTCGGCGCGGCGGCGGTGCTCTTCGCCCTGCTCTTGGTCTGGTCCCCGACGGTTCAAACGACACGCGTTCCGCTGATGATCGCGGCCGCGGTGTTCCTCGGGTTCGGGGTCGAGGTCCTCCGCCGGCTGACGGCCGTCGAGCATCCGAGCGCGTCCGAGCTCGATCTCTCGGACTACGCGCGCGAGCGATTCGCGCGAATGCGCGGCCGCGGCCCAAGCCAGTAAGCAGCCGATGGACGTCCGCTGGCTGGGGCACTCACCGTCCTCCTCGAGATCGACGGGCGCGCGTGCTCACCGATCCGCTGCTGCGGAGGCGGGTGGCGCACCTGCGACGCTCGTCGCCGGCTCCCACCGAGACAGCCGTCGACGCCGTCCTGATCTCGCACGGGCACCACGACCACCTCGACCTCCCCTCGCTGCGGAAGCTGCCACGCTCTGTTCCGGTGGTCGTTCCCCGAGGCCTCGGACAACTGGTACGGAAGCAAGGATTCGCCGACGTGCGCGAGGTGCTCGCGGGCGACGAGCTCGAGGTGTCGGGCCTCCGCGTGCGCGTCAGCCACGCCGAGCACGACGCGCGGCGAGTCGGCTCGGGCGCGCGATGCCGGTGGGCTACGCGCTCCTCGGCACATCCCGTGTGTTCTTCCCCGGCGACACGGACGTCTTCCCCGACCTCGAAGGGATCGTCTCGGAGCTCGACCTCGCCCTCGTTCCGATTTGGGGGTGGGGTGCGAGCCTCGGCGCCGGTGATCTCGACCCTGCTCGCGCGGCAGATGCGGTCGCGCTCTTACGACCGCGGGTTGCCGTGCCGATCCACTGGGGGACGTTTCGGCCGCTCCACCGGCGGTCGCGCGCTCCGTTCCTTCGGGATCCGGTCGACGAGTTCGTCGCGGCAGCGCGCGTGCGAGCCCCCGAGGTCGAGGTCCGCGTGCTCGCGCCCGGCGAATCGCTCAGACTACAGCCATGACCAGCGCCCTGATCCGTTTTACAACGAAGCGCCTCGTGCGCGGCCTCGAGACCGGGCGAATCCTCCCCGCGCTCTTCGTGACCATGTTCGGCCTCATCTTCATCTTCGCCGCCGTGATGCGAATCGTAGACCCCGAGTCGTTCCCGACCTACGGAACGGCTCTCTGGTGGTGGTGTCCACCGTCACAACGGTGGGCTACGGCGACGTCGTCCCGGAGCAGCCGTTCGGCCGCTTCGTTGCCGGAATCCTGATGGTGCTCGGGTTCGGGTTCTGTCGCTCGTCACGGGCGCAATAGCGTCGGACTCGTCAGCCGGAACAGGAGGGACGTGGAGACCGACGAGGTGGTCGACGGGATCGACCGGCTCGAGCAGCGGATCGCCGAGCTCGAGAAGCGCGTCGGCTAGGAGGGTTTCGCCGGCACAGGGGCGCCTTCCGGCAGGCGACGTACCTCGATCAACTCGAGCCCGAGAGCCTGCACGCGGTCGAGCACCCGTGCAGCGCGGCCTGGTCGACGATGTCCCCGTGGAGCACCGTCTCGACCGGCTGCACGTCGGCCTGGAGCCCTTCGAACGCCGCGGTCAGCTCTGGACCGACGCGACCCCGGATGTGGATCTCGTAGCTTGCCGTTGGCGTCCCTCTCCGTGAGGTTCCCGGGATCAGGAGTGAGCGAGCTTCACCCCGCCGGGGTGATCCTCATCCGCCCGGCCTGACCGAGGTCAGGCTGGTCGATGGCTCCCCGGCCACCCACCATCGCCTGCCCCGCGTAGCCGGCCCACGAGTTGATCGCGGCCGCCGGAAGGAACACGGCGATCAGCAGCCCGAGGAACGGGAAGAAGAAGCCGATGATCGAGGCGAGCAGCGCCGAGCCGACCAGGAAGAAGAAGACCTCCCAGAAGGGCGGCGGAGACAGCTTGAGCGCGAGGTACAGCCGCCTCGTCGCCCACGTGAAGACAGAAAGCCGACGAAGACGATCAGCAGGTTGCCGCCGTACAGCAACCCGCGTTCGGTCGTGTCGAGCTCGGGGCTCCTCCCGATGATCGAGCTGAACGGGACGTCGACGACGTTGTCGGCCCAGAGCCAGGACGGACCGCCATCACGACCGCCGCGATGGCGGCGCCGATGACGGTCGCGAGGAGCGACGGCCGTAACTCGGTTTCTCGGGTCTCTCGGTCATGCGGCGATCTTCCTCCTCGGTGTGCCGGCAGTGCGTCACCCCGGCGGGGTGAACTGAGCGCAGGCCCGGTGGGCGGAATCACCCGGAATGAGTGATGATCGGCGCGAGCGCCTGCGAGAACCTGCTCGAAACCCCCGTCAGTCCAACCCATACAGGAGGCCCATTGATACTCGCGGACTATCCCTTCTTCGGCGTGCTCTGGTCGATGCTCGTGTTCTTCGTCTGGGTCGCGTGGTTTTTCCTGCTGTTCCGGATCGTCGGCGACATCTTCCGCCGCCGCGACATCGGCGGGGGCATGAAGACGCTCTGGCTGATCTTCGTGCTCTTCCTGCCGTTCCTCGGCGTCTTCGTCTACCTGATCGCGAACAACGACGAGATGGCGCAGCGCGACCTGGAACGGGCGCAGGCGGCTCAGGCGCAGTTCAACGATTACGTGCAGGCGGCGGCCGGCAGTGGCGGTCCCGCCGCGGAGATCGACAAGGCCAAGAAGCTGCTCGACAGCGGCGCGATCAACGAGTCCGAGTTCGCGGCCATCAAGGCCAAGGCGCTCGCGAGCTAGACCGCGACGCTGACCGGGAACGTCGCGACCCAGACGACCGTCGCGACGAACAGAATGCAACCGAGCGAGAGCATCGCCACGCGCAGGCGTGGCGTGCTCAGCTTGGTGCTCATCCCGGCGAAGAAGAGCGAGACGGCGAAGAGGACGACGCTCAGCACGTAGTTCGACGAGCGCTCGATGTTGCGTCGAACCTGCGCGGAGAGCTCTTCCGCCTCCCGATCCAGCCGGGCGGCGGTCGCCGTCGCAGCGAGCCGGTACTCCGGCATTGCGAACGGCGTCAGCGGCGCGTCCGGGTTGCGGAGCGGACGGGTTGCGAGCCAGGCCTCGAACGCCGGCTTGAACTCCGCGCGGAAGCGCTGCTCGTAGAAGTTCGCGAGCGGCGTCTTCTGCTGGGCGTAGGCGTCGACCCATTGGACGAAGGTCGCGATGTCGACCTGGGTCTGCGCGTTCGCGAGGCCCGAGGCGCGCGCGGCCTCGATCCGCGTCGCGTTCACGCGCCCCGACGCCTTCGCCTGCTCACCGTTCCAGCGGTTCGCCTGGTAGCTGCTCCAGGCCGTCGCGACCGCCGCGAAGGCGAGCAGCACGACCGCGATGAGCTCGACCCAGTCGCGTCGCTTCGCGTCGTTCACGACGGCCGACCCGTCGCGTCGCACGGAGCATCCACGTGCACGTTCACCCGCGGCAACGCCTCGTCGAGGATCCGGAGCGTCCGCTCCATGGCGACCGGCTTGAGGCTGCCGACGCCCTCGTGGTACGGGTTGTCGAGGAAGTTGAGCAGCAGGAGCATCGCCGTGATCACCGCCACGACCGCGCCCATCAACATCGCCTGGACCTTGGCCCGCTCGCCGCTGTCCGCGAAGAACAGCATGTACCCGAAGATCAGGACCGAGGTGAAGAAGATGACGATCCAGAGCGGCGTCGGAATGACGCCCTCTGCGCCGTGCACGCGGTCGATACGCGCCCGCTCGCGCTCCGAGGTCTGGTCGAACCATTTGTCGTACGCCGTCTGCTCGCGCGCCGTCCGCGGCTCCACTCCCTCGATCGTCCTGAAGAGCTCGACCCCCCACGGGTTCACCGAGTCGCCCAGCGTCCCGGCCTCCATGCGCGGCCACTCCTCGTGCACGACGGCGCGCCCGTAGCAGACGAGCTCACCGGTCAGCTGGCCAGAAACGTCCTGCGGGAAGAATTGCGCCGTCTCGACCTGCTGGAAGATCGTGACCGCCTCGACATCGGCGCCCGCGCGCGACGTGTCGTAGCTCGAAAAGGCGAGGAAGACGACGAAGCCGAGCAGGATGGAGAAGCCCGTCGCGAGCACGCCGAACACGCCCGCCGCGCGGTCGCCGTCCGAGAAGAAGCTTCCTTCCGGCGCCCGCCGGCGCACGAAGAGCATGGCCGCGACGGCGAGGCCCGTCGCAACGACGACCAGAGCGGCCGCGAGGAAGAGGTTCATCCCGCGCTACCGGGCGATCAGTGGCTCGGCTTCGACCGGCGGCGCGCTCGCTTCGCCGGCGCCCTGGAGCAGGTGCCTCCAACCCGAGAGCACTTCGTGGACCTTCGCGGCGCCGACGATCGCGGTCTCCGGCTCGGGGAAGTCCACCGGCGCGAGGATGAACGGCCTCGTCTGTGCGCCACCGATCCCGCCGTGGAACGAGATCAGCTCCTCGAACGCGCACCCCTCGTCGAGGTCGGCGTCGTAGAAGCTGCCGATCATCAGGTCGGCGACGTTGGAAAAACCGTCTGTGCGGAGGAGATGCTGCGGCGCGTTCGGCGAGAAGGCCGCCAGCGGGTCGTTCCCTTCCACGCGGCCCTGCTCGAGATAGTTGACGCCGTCTGCGCCGAGCACGACCGCCCCGTGCTCGGACGAGCGCGCGAGGACCCAGCCGACGTGCGGGTGCGCGCAGAGGGCCGGGATCAGCCGCGGGTGCCGGTCTTTCATCTCCTCGAGCGTGAGCCGCCGCTTCTCCTCCATCAGGTAGACGAGGCCGAGGTTGCCCGAGCCCATCACGACGACCTGGCGGTCCGAGACGTCCTTCTTCGAGCGCTTCTCCGGCTTCGTCCTGCCGGTGGCCTCGCCGATCGCGTTGCCGACCATCGCGTTCTGCTCGTCGCCGCCGCCGATCCCGGCGACGTTGGTGGCCTCGACCGATCGCTCGACGAGCTCGTCGAGCCCGTAGCCGTTTCTCTGCTTGAACGTCGCGCCCTGCGTTTGTCCATGGTCGGAGAGCACCACGATCTCGTAGGGCCTCGGCGCGTACCGTCGAGCTCGGTCGATCCGCGCGAACTGTTGGTCGAGCTTTCGGAGCGCCTCAAGCGTGTCCACCCGCTCGAGCCCGCTGTGGTGAGCGACCTCGTCATAGCTCGAGAACGTCGCGTAGATCGCCGGGCGGCCGCGCATCAGGTCGGTCAGGACGCCATAGACGATCAGATCGCGAACGATCACGCACATCGCGGCACGCATGAACGGGTACGCGCCACTGCGGTGGCCGCGCGGACGCACGTCGCGGCGTGCAGCCCGCAGCGCGGCCGTCCATTCGAGGACGAGTTCCCAGAAGAAGAGCACGAGCGAGCGCGTGACGTTGAACCCGTTCGCGAAGAACCCGCGGTAGCCGGGGTTCGCCCGCTTCTCCTCGTCGATGCGGCTGACGGTCAGGATCACGTCCTCGGCCTCGCCTGAGAGCAGGTTGCCGCGGCTCGTGCCGCCGTCGACGAGCAGCCCGATCCCGGTTGCGCGCTCCTTCTCGATGAGCGCGCAGTCCGCCGGCGCGGAGCACGCCCGGACCGTCCCCGTCTCCTTCTCGACCCAGCGGAACGCCGGGATGTCCTGGTTCGAGCCGAGCAGGATCCCCGCCTGGCTCGCGCCCGTCTGCGAGGAGAGGTCGGGCTCCCACTCCATCAGCCTGTGCGAGCCCTCCGCGAGCCACTTCGCCATGTGCGGCGCGTTGCCGTCGCGCATCGCCCGGCGCAGCACCGGCAGCGCGAGCCCGTCGATCTCCAGGTACACGATTCCCGGCACGTCGGTTCGCGTCGCCCCGCCCTGGCGCTTCGCGATCCGCTGGACGACGCGGAGCGTGTACGTGTCGTCGTCGTTCGCGGAGAAGATCACCTCGAGCACGACACTGACTGCCGCGACGACGAGCGCGGCGAGCAGCGCCCAGCCGAAGTTGTCGACCTGGAACGAGTCGAGGATGTCGCTGCCGATCCTGAGCGCGATCGCGTTCGCGAAGAGCACGAGGATGAAACCGAGCGCGAGCATGAACGGCAGCCGCAGCGCGGCGAGGACGGGCGGAATGACCGCGTTGATGATCGCGACGACCGCCGCCATGGCGAAGGCGCCTCCGGTCTCCACGACGTCGACGCCGGGCAGGAGCCCAGCCGCCGCCCACAGCGAGATCGCGGTGAGGACCCACGAGATCAGCAGCCGCGAAGGTCTGAAGCGTGGCCGCTCGGGCTGCCAGCGGACGGTCTCGCCGTATCCGCTCACTCGCGCGCGGCCTTCTTCGCCGCCTTCTTCTCCGCGCGCTGCCCCTTCTGCTCGGCGACCTTATCCTTCGCCTCGGTGTAGGACTGGCCGACGAGCAACTTGCCGCCCGACCAGCCGAAGACGAAGACGACGAGCACGATCGCAAAGAGGACGTTCCACGCGGTCGTGACCAGCTGCTGCGCGGTGGAGTACGCGACCGCGGTATCCCCAGGGACGGCGCAGCAGGTGTCGAGGGCGAGAGCGTTCGTCGCCTGGGTGATGCCGACTGCACCCGGCGTAAACGACACTGTGTTGGCGAGCGAGCCCGACCCCGTCACCCACATGACCGATTCGAACGTGACCGGGATCGCGAAGGCTGCCAGGAAGATCCCGATCACGGTGAGCTTGCAGAGCCAGGACAGCAGCGACGGAAGAAACACCCGCGTTAGGTACTCCTTCGGCCGGGAGAGGATCACGCCGCCCTGCTTCGCCTTCAGCCACAGCTTCTTCAGCTGTCGCCAGAAGATGCGCCCGAGGATCACGATCAGCACGACGGCGCCGGCGGCGATCGCGATCGAGACGCCCGGGTGGTCGGAGAGGTTTCCGAACTCCGCGTCGAACGAGCCCGGCACCGAGAGGAAGAGGTAGAGGTAGACGAACGTGCCCGCGATCGTGAAGAAGATCTTCTGCACCAGGTAGGCGGCGATCGACCCGGCGAACGTCGCCGCCGGAATGATCGCGACGAACATCATCAGCGTCACGAAGGTGCCGATGTTCGCGGGCAAGAAGTTGTTCATCGCCACGCCCACCGCGTAGGCGGTCACGATCGGCCAGAACTCGACCTGGCCCGGGTAGGCGGCGCGAAGGATCCCGTAGTACGAAAGCCCGGCCAACAACGTCTGTCCGCTCTGGAAGACCAGCGCGGCGACGATGTAGCCGACCGGGATAGCCTGGATCTGGTCCCAGAGATCCGAGAGCCAGCCGCGGACGTCGATCCCGAGCAGGTTGAGGACGACCAGGGCGAGCGCGATCCCGAGGAGCCAGGAGACGACCTTGACCAGCCGCCGCTTGCGCGAGCGGTCGTGGAAGGGCAGCACGGCCGACGACTTCGGCGGCACTTCGACAGGAGTGGTGGCAGCTTCAGTCATTAGCGCAGGCGCGGGTGGCCATCATCCATCCTCCAAATCCGTGCGACCACGGCCATCACCCGATGGGAGTGATTCGGGGCCGGGCCGCGGATCACACGATCCGGGTGATGAACGACCCTACTCCCCGCGGTTTGATTGATCGGCTACCAACCGACCGGCACGCGTGCCGGAAAGGAGCAATTGCAATGCCACTGAGGCGCAGACGCCCACTCATGGCCGCCGCGATGGTCGGCGGCGTGGCGCACCACGCCGCCAAGCGCGGCGCAGCGGCGGGTGCAGAGCAGGCACAGCAGGAACAGCAGTACGCGCCCCCGCCCCCCGCACCGGCCGCCGGCGGGATGTCTCCCGAGGCGATGGACAAGCTGAAGCAGCTCGCAGACCTGCACACGCAGGGGATCCTCACCGACGCCGAGTTCGAGGTGCAGAAGCAAAAGATCCTGCAGGGCATGTAACCCAGAGACGAAGGAGTTGACCCGATGGCGATTGGCCCAGTGCAAATGTTGATCGTGGGCTTCCAGGACCCCGATTTCAGAGGCGAGATCCTGGAGGAGCTGACGCGACTGAAGGACGCGGACATCATCCGGCTCATCGACCTCGTCGTCATCAAGAAGGACGACGAGGGGAACATCGAGACGCTGCACACGAGCGATCTCGACGAAGATGCTGCGCTCGAGTTCGGCGCGGTCGCAGGAGCCCTGATCGGGCTCGGTTACGCGGGCGACGAAGGCGCGGAGGCGGGCGCGATGGCGGGGGCCGAGGCGATGGCCGACGGCCAGGTCTTCGACGACGACCAGGTCTGGTACGCCGCCGACGCGATCCCGAACGGCACGGCCGCCGGCGTCGCGCTGATCGAGCACCGCTGGGCGATCCCGCTCCGCGACGCGATCATCCGCGCGAACGGCATCCCGCTCGTCGACGAGTGGATCCACGCCAACGACCTGATTGCGGTCGGCGTGGCAACGGCGGAGGCGACGGCCTAGCTCCGCCGTGGCCGTCACGGCCGCGGTTCATCCGTTTCGGCGGGATGAGCCGCGCGCCGGTCGGCTCGCAAGGGTCGCCACGCAGCGAGGGAGACCCCATGTCGGAGAACGAGCCTCACCGCAACGTCCTGCCGATTCCCGACGTGAAGCCCGTCGGCGTTGACGACGTACGACGCGAAGGATCCCGACACGTCGTACCCGCCGATCGAGCCCGTGAGTCCTCCGGAAGGGGCGCCGAACGTGCTCATCGTGCTCCTCGACGACGTCGGTTTCGGTGCTGCCAGCGCGTTCGGTGGCCCGATCAGCACGCCGAACGCGGAGCGACTTGCGGCGAAGGGGCTGAAGTACAACCGGTTCCACACCACCGCCCTCTGCTCGCCCACGCGCGCCGCCCTCCTCAGCGGGCGCAACCACCACGCGGTCGGCATGGGCGGCATCACCGAGATCGCGACAGCTGCGCCGGGTTACAACTCGATCCGACCGAACACCTGCGCGCCGCTGGCGGAGACGCTCAAGCTGAACGGCTACTCGACCGCCCAGTTCGGCAAGTGCCACGAGGTGCCGGTGTGGGAGACCAGCCCGATGGGCCCGTTCGACAACTGGCCCACGGGCAGCGGGTTCGAATACTTCTACGGCTTCATCGGCGGCGAGGCGCACCAGTACTACCCGTCGCTGTACGAGGGAACGACCGCGATCGAGCCGACGAAGACGCCCGAAGAGGGCTACCACCTGACTGGGCGACATGACCGACAAGACGATCAGCTGGATCGCGTCAGCAGAAGGCGCTCATGGCCGACAAGCCCTTCTTCATCTACTTCGCGCCGGGCGCCACCCACGCGCCGCACCACGTGCCCGCGGACTGGATCGACAAGTACAAGGGCCAGTTCGACGACGGCTGGGAGTGCATTGCGCGAGCAGACATTCGCGCGACAGAAGGAGCTCGGCGTCATCCCGCACGACGCGAAGCTCACCGAGCGGCCGGAGGAGATCCCGGCCTGGGACGAGATGCCCGAGGAGTTGAAGCCGGTGCTGCGCGCGGCAGATGGAGATCTACGCCGCGTTTCTCGACTTCACCGACCACCACGTCGGGCGCGTGCTGGACACGCTCGAGGATCTCGAGATCCTCGAGAACACGCTCGTCTACTACATCATCGGCGACAACGGCGCCTCTGCGGAGGGAACGCTGAACGGGACGTTCAACGAGATCGATCAACTTCAACGGGGCCGCAGCGCTCGAGACTCCGGAGTTCATGGCTCGCCCGCCTCGACGACTTCGGCGGCCCGGAGTCGTACAACCACTTCGCAGTCGGCTGGGCGCACGCGATGTGCACCCCGTACCAGTGGACGAAGCAGGTCGCCTCGCACTGGGGCGGGACCCGCAACGGCACGATCGTCCACTGGCCGGCAGGCACCAAGAAGACGGGTGAGGTTCGTTCGCAGTTCCACCACGTGATCGACATCGCTCCGACCGTCCTCGAAGCCGCCGGCCTGCCACATCCGACGTCGGTGAAATGGCGTCCAGCAGGAGCCGCTCCACGGCGTGCAGCATGGCGTATTCGTTCGGCGACGGAGACGCGGCCGAGCGGCACGAGACGCAGTACTTCGAGATGTTCGGCAACCGCGGGATCTACCACAAGGGCTAGACCGCCGTCACCAAGCACTCGACGCCGTGGCTGATGCTCGGCCAGGAGAAGCCGGCGTTCGACGACGACGTGTGGGAGCTCTACGACACCACGACGGATTGGACACAGGCCGAAGGATCTCTCTGCCGCGCAGCCGGAGAAGCTGCACGAGCTCCAACGGCTCTTCCTGATCGAGGCGTCCAAGTACAACGTGCTTCCCCTCGACGACCGGGGGATCGAGCGCGCGATTCCGGAGGTCGCAGGCCGCCCCACCCTAATCAAGGGAAACCGGCAGCTGCTCTTCGGCGGATGGGTCGCCTGTCCGAGAACTCGGTGGTGAGCATCAAGAACAAGTCACACGCGGTCACGGCCGAGCTCGAGGTTCCCGACGGCGGCGCGGAGGGCGTGATCGTCGCTCAGGGCGGCAACATCGGCGGGTGGGCCCTCTACCTGACGGAGGGCAAACCGCGCTATTGCTACAACCTGCTCGGCCTGCAGCGGTTCAACGTCGGAGGCGAAGAGGCGGTTCCGCCGGGCACGCACCAGGTGCGCCTCGAGTTCGCCTACGACGGGCCCGGGCTCGGTAAGGGCGGTACGGCGACGCTCTTCGTGGACGGCGTGCAGGTCGGTCAGGGCGCTGTCGCGGGTACTGCCCCGCTGATCTTCTCGGCGGATGACACGTGCGACGTCGGCCGCGACAACGGAAGCCCAGTCGCGGACGACTACCCGGAGCCAAACCAGTTCACCGGCGAGATCCGCTGGGTGGAGATCGACGTCGGAGACGCAGCCGACGACGCCGACCACCGGATCGATCCCGAGGAACTCGTCAGGGTGGCGCTCGCGCGCCAGTAGCCGTCAGCAGAACAGGCGGCTAGTGCGAGGGGTCACCGCCGACGACCTCGAACGCCTCGGCGACGTCGTAGCCGAGCGCGAGCGCGAGGTTCGGAGCCGCCGAGACGACCCGTGCAACGCCGACGATGGGCATCACGGCGATCAGCGTGCCGACGATCTCCTCCTCCGTCAGCCCCGCGTCGAGGCCCGGCCGTGACCGCGCTCATGAACGACGGCGGAGCCGCGTCGACGGCGATCAGCGAGGCGACCCGGGCGAGCGCGTGCTCCTTTGGTCCCAGACCCGACAGAACCGTGCTCGCGCGCTCTTCCCGAAGCAGCCCGTCGATGTAGCGGTCGTCGCGCAGGGCCAGTCGCCGTAGGGTGACCTTGTAGTCCTCCACTTCGCTGCCTGCTTCATTCGACGCCTCGGCAGGGCGCCGCGACATCATCCCGTGCGGGTGAAATCGGCCGGCCGGGCCGCCAGAGCCTCGTCGACGAGCCCGAGCTCGATCGCCCGCTCGATCGCCTCGCTCCGGCTCGTCGCGTCGAGCTTCCGGTACACGGAGATCGCCTGCGTCTTCACCGTGTTCCGCGAGACGAAGAGCCGCTCGGCGATCTCACGGAACGTCAGGTGCGTCGTGAGCAGCGGCAGCAGCCGAAGCTCCGCCGTCGTCAGCGTGGACGCCCAGCCGGACGGCTGCTCCTTGAACGCGGCGAGCTCCTCGCGCAGCTGGACGATCCGGGTAACGAGCACTCCCAGGTCGGGGTTGCGATGCAGGAGGTCGTCGGCCTCGAGACAGAGGGTTCGTGCGCCGTCGGCGTCTGCGAGCGCCAGGTGCGCGTGCGCGAGCTCGAGCGTCGTCTGCACGCCGAACCACGACAGCGCGCGGGTGATCATCGGGCGGAGCCGCTGTGCGACGACGAGAGCCTCCCGTCGCGCGCGTGCCCTGTCCGCGGGCGAGCGCGATTCGTGCCTCGGCCGCGTACAGCATCGCGGCGGGGACGTACTCGCCCGGCTCCGTGTCGCTGACGAAGCGCCGCGCGAGCGCGAGCGCCGCGTCCGCAGCGTCCAGATCGCCGCTCTCCAGCGCGACCAGCGCGAGCTCCGAGTACGCGACGACACCGGCGTAGATCGCGCCACCGCCTGCCGCCGCCTCTCCTGCCTTTTCGAGCATGGGCATCGCCGCCTCGGTCTCGCCGGCGAGCAGCGTCGCGACGCCGCGCACGAGCAACGCGACCGGCATCCACGGGCTCTGCGGGCTCAACTCGTCGATCGCGAGCTCGGCGTCGACGAGCATCTTGTCGACCCCCTGGCCGCAGACCCGCGCCCGGTGGAGCGCGGCCCACGAGCGCAGCGAGGGGCTCCCGTCCGGCATCGGGCCCTCGTAGTCCGAGGTCTCGACCGCGAGCGCCCACCGCTCGGCGTCCTCCGGCCGCCCACGGAGGCCGTTGACCCAGGCGCCGAACACCGCGACGGCGGGATAGCGCGTGAGCAGTTCCGGCTCGTCGAACGCCGCCAACCAGCGCTCGACCGTCGCGACACGACCTTTGCGGTAGAACGGGAGGACGTTGGCCGCCACGAGCGCGGCCGTCGCGTCGACGTCGCCCGCCGCGGAGGTGTGGTCGATCGCCCAGTCCGCGAGGCGGTTCTCGACACACCAGGCGGGCTGCGCGACGATGGAGCTCGGGCACCAACTCCGGCTCTCTGCGCTCGAGCTCGGCACAGCAGCATGTCGCGGAAGAGGTGGTGGTAGCGGTACCAGCCGCTGCGATGGTCGAGCGCGACGACGAACACGTTCGCGTGCTCGAGGGCCTCGAGCATCTTGGCCGAGTCCGTCCGGCCGAGGACGGCGTCGCAGAACGGCCCCGTCATCCGATCGAGCACCGAGGTGCGCGTGAGGAAATCGATCTCCGCCGGCTTCAGGTGCGCGAGATGCTCTGCCCGCAGGTACTCGGTGACGAAGCGATCGTCTCCGGAGAACTGGTCGAGGGCCGGTGGTCCCTGCGGCGCCTGCAGCGAGAGCGCAGCGAGATAGAGCCCCGCCGCCCAGCCTTCGGCGCGTTCGTTCAGAGCCCGCGCCTCCTCCTCCGAGACGTCCACGCCGGCCTCCGTGAGCAGCGCCCGGGCCTCGGAATCTGTGAGGGCGAGCTCCGCGGGGCCGATCTCGAGCAGGTCGCCTCTCGCACGGAAGCGTGCGAGCGGGAGCGCCGCCTCGCCGCGACCGGCCAGCACGAGCAGCGACCCGCGCGGGATGTGCAGCGCAAGTGCGTCCACGGCGTCGAGCGCCTGGGCATCCGTGAGCGCGTGGACGTCGTCGAGGACGAGGACCGCCGGGACACTCAGCGACGCGATCGCCGACCCGAGGCGCGGGACCGCGGTCGACCAGAGCGCGTCTCCTCCCGCCGCAACCCCACTGAACACGCGCCGGTCGAGCGGCTCGACGGCGTTCAGCGCCGTCGCGACATAGCTGAGGAGCACGACGGGGTCGTTGTCGGCCTCGTCGAGGGAGACCCAGGCGAACGGCCGGGGGTCTTTGGCAGCCCACTGCGCGAGGAGCGTCGTCTTGCCGTACCCCGCGGGTGCGACCACGCTGACGAAGCGCGCCTCGTACCTGCCCCGGAGTCTCGAGACGAGCGGCGACCGGCGCACCGAGCCCCGTCGCTGCGCCGGAATTGCGAGCTTGGACGGGCAGAGATCGAAGGAGGCAGTCGCCGCAGACCCGTTTGCGACGGGCCGCCCAGAGCCTGCCGAGGAAGGCCCGTGCTCACGCGAGGTCTGGCCATCGACGCGCTGTACCAAGCACCCTCCCCCCGCGGAGAACCGTTCCGCGTTCAGGGTAGTGACAGGCCCTCGCGCTCCGCAAGCGCGTAGGGGTCTTGGCCAGTGCCCGGGCAGCGCGATTGAAGGCGAGTCCGATCCACACGAGCATCGCCCGAAACGGGTGATCCCGCCGGAGCCGGCGCTTTTCGTCCGAAGCGGGTGAAGCGTCACCTCGTCCGACGCGCTGCAATTGGGGCATGACCCGCGCCGCGATCGTCGTGTTCATGTGCGCTCTGACGTTCGCAACGGCCGGCTGCGGCGGGGGAGACGACACCTCGGCGACGGAAACGTGGGCCGGCGACGTCTGCTCCTCGTTGACGGAGTGGGTCGACGCGATCGAGTCGGCGACCGCCTCGATCCAGAGCAACCCGAGCGTGGACGGGCTCCAGAGCGCCGTCGACGACGCGAAGCAGGCGACGGAGACGTTGACCGACGATCTGCGAGGGCTCGGCCGCCCGGACACCGAGGCAGGCCAGGAAGCTGAGCAGGCGATCGACGAGCTTGCGACGGAGCTCCAGTCGGGGATCGACGAGATCGAGAGCGAGTCGAGCGAGGGCCTCGGCGCACTCACGGCGTTGAGCGCCACCCTGACCGCGATCGGGGGCCAGGTCTCGTCGACCTTCGATCAGCTCGAGCAGCTCGACGCCGGCGGCGAGCTCCAGGACGCGTTCGAGAACTCGGACTCGTGCGACGAGCTCCGCTCCAACTCCTGACCGGCGACTCCCGCGTCGCCATCGCAGGTATGCTATATAGCAGGTATGCGATCTAATGCGGTGGCGCTCGGACGCGTCAAGGAGACGTACACGACCGGCGCGAGGCGACTCGCCTCCCGCTCGATCGTCGGGCTCACGCGCACCCGGGTCACCCCGAATGCCCTGACGACGGCCGGGGTCGCGCTCTGCGCGCTGGCCTCAGTCCTCGTCTTCTTCGAGTACCGGAACGAGCTGCTCTTCTTCTGGCTCGGCGCGGTGCTCTTCGTGGCAGGGTCGCTGCTCGACATCCTCGACGGGGCGCTCGCGCGAGCGGGCGGGAAGACGACTCCCTTCGGCGCGTTCATGGACTCGACCACCGACCGGATGAGCGAGGCCTTGATGCTCGGCGCGATCGCGCTCGTGCTCGTCCGCGACGGCAGCGAGCTCGGCGTCGGCCTGACGGTCGCCGCCATCGCCGGCTCGTTCCTCGTCAGCTACACCCGTGCACGCGCCGAGGCGCTCGGCCTGCGCGGCGACGTCGGGATCGGCTCGAGAGCCGAGCGCGTCGTCGTGATCACCGCCGGGCTCGTGCTCGCGCCGTGGGTTCCGCTCGAGCTCGCGCTCGCCGTGCTCACGGCGACGGCCTGGATCACGGTCGTTCAGCGCGTCCTGCATGTGCGAAACCAACTTCGAACAGGAGAGAACCTGAATGTCTGACAACGGCAAGGTCCGCGTCGCGATCGTCGGCGTCGGCAACTGCGCGAACGCGCTTCTGCAAGGCGTCGAGTACTACCGCGACGCCGACCCCGATCAGTTCGTTCCCGGCCTGATGCACGTCGACCTCGGCGGGTACCACGTCGGCGACATCGAGTTCACCGCGGCCTTCGACGTCACGACGACGAAGGTCGGCAAGGACCTCGCCGACGCGATCTGGGCGCACCCGAACGACACGATCAAGTTCGCAGACGTGGCGCCGACCGGGATCAAGGTCTCGCGCGGGATGACGCACGACGGGATCGGCAAGTTCCTCTCCGAGGTCGTCGACAAGGCGCCGGGAGAGACCGACGACGTCGTCCAGATCCTCAAGGACACGAAGACCGACGTCGTCGTCAACTACCTGCCCGTCGGCTCCGAGTCGGCCACGAAGTGGTACGCGGAGCAGATCCTCGAGGCAGGTTGCGCGATGGTGAACTGCATGCCCGTCTTCATCGGGCGCGAGCCGTACTGGCAGCGCCGGTTCGAGCAGGCGGGCCTGCCGATCATCGGCGACGACATCAAGTCGCAGGTCGGCGCGACGATCACGCACCGCGTGCTCACCTCGCTGTTCCGCGACCGCGGCGTCAAGCTCGACAAGACGATGCAGTTGAACGTCGGCGGCAACTCCGACTTCCTGAACATGCTCGAGCGCGAGCGCCTCGAGTCGAAGAAGATCTCGAAGACGAACGCGGTCACGTCGATGCTCGACTACGACCTCGGCGAGAAGAACATCCACGTCGGCCCGTCCGACTACGTGCCGTGGCTGACCGACCGCAAGTGGGCCTACATCCGCATGGAGGGCTCGAGCTTCGGCGACGTGCCGCTGAACGTCGAGCTCAAGCTCGAGGTCTGGGACTCGCCGAACTCCGCGGGAATCGTGATCGACGCGGTCCGGCTCGCGAAGCTCGCGCTGAACAACGGCGTCGCCGGCGCGCTCGAAGGCCCGAGCGCCTACCTGATGAAGTCGCCGCCGAAGCAGATCCAGGACGACGACGCGCACGATGCGGTCGAGCGCTTCATCGAGGAGAACCGCCGCACGCGCGAAACCGCGCCGGCGATCTAGCGGGGCAGGGCTAGACTCGGGGGCTCGATGGGCCTCCGAGTCTGCCTCGTCACGCCCTTCTCCTGGTCGCAGCCGCACTCCGTCAACGAGCACGTCGATGGGGTCGCCCGGGAGCTGCGTTCGCTCGGCCACCACGTCACCGTTCTCGCTCCGTCGAACCGCGCCCGCGACCTCGCAGCGGGGCGACAGATCCTGCAAAGCGGCGCGGACGCGGAGCTGATCGCCGTCGGGCCGGCGGTGCCGATCTCGCGCCGATCGCAGATGGGCGTGCCGGTCGGTGCCCGCTTCAACCTCGACCTCGCGCTCGGCGAGGGGCGCTACGACGTCGTCCACGGGATCGAGCCTGGCCTCCCGAGCCTCTCGTACCTCGCGCTTCGCGACGCGCAGACGCTCGCGGCCGCCTCGTTCTTCTCGCCGGAGCGCCTCGCGTACCCGCCCGGCAAGGCGCAGCGCGAGCGACTACTCCACCGCGTCGACGCGCTGCTGGCAACGACCGAGCGCACTGCGGCGGCAGCTGCGCGAGCGCTTTCCCGGCGACTACCGCGTCGTCTCCGAAGGCGTGGACATCGAGCGCTTCGCCCCCGCCCCAAAACACAACGTGATCGCGATCGAGTGGCGCCCGATGGCACGCCCCGTCGCGCGCGCCGTGCTTCGCACGCTGCGTGAGCTGCCGGACTGGGAAGTCGTGTTCGTCCGCACCCGCTCGATGTTCGGGCGTCCGTTCGTGCCACGCGCGGTCATCGACCGCGTGAGGATCGTGACGCTGCGCTCGGGCGAGTCGCGCGCCGACCTCTTGAACAGCGCAGCGATCTTCGTCCCCGCACCGCAGGGCCTCAACAGGCTCCGCCTCGAAGCGGCCGCCGCGGGTGCCGCGATCGTCGATCCCCCGGGCGTCGACGACCAGCCCGAGCTCGCGGCCGCCGCAGTCGCACGACTCGCCGAGGACTCCGAGCACCGCGCGCTCGAGGGAGAGAAGGCGCGAGCCTGGGCCGAGCCGCAGAGCTTCCAGGCGGTGGCCGGCTCGCTGGCCGCGCTCTACGACGGGCTCGCGTCGCGCCGCCGCCCGGCGGCCGGCGCCGGCGACCCGCTCGCCGACCGCCCGTGGATCCTCGCCGACCTGCACCTGCATACGAGTTGGTCGCACGACTGCCAGATCCCGGTGACCGAGCTGCTCGACCACGCGGAGGAGACGGGCCTCGGGGCGATCGCGGTCACGGACCACAACGTGTTCGGCGGCGCGCTCGAAGCGGTCGAGCAGGCACGCGGACCGCGAGCTGATCGTGATCCCGGGCGAGGAGGTCAAGACCGACGCGCAAGGTGAGGTGATCGGGCTGTTCCTCCGAGAGGAGATCCCACGCGGGATGTCGTTCGTCGACACGATCGCCGCGATCCGCGAGCAGGGCGGGATCGTGTACCTCCCCCACCCCTTCGACCGCATCCACACGGTTCCCGACCCGGCGACGATCCAGCGCCACCTCGCGCAGATCGACGTGCTCGAGGTCTACAACGCCCGCCTCCTGTTCGAGACGTACAACGAGGAAGCGCTGCGCTTCGCCCGCAAGTACGGCCTCCAGATGGGTGCCGGATCGGACGCCCACGTGCTGCAGGGCGTCGGTACCGGCGTGCTGCGGATGCGCGCGTTCGACGGGCCTGAAGAGTTCATGCTCAGCCTTCGCAGCGCGCAGGTCCAGCGCCGCCCGCGCTCGCTTCTCTACCTCCAATCGCTGAAGTGGGCGGCGCAGGCCAAGGAAAGAGTCCGCTGATCCCGAAACTCTAGGACCCGCTGTGGTAGCCGTGCCCTCCGACGAGATTTCAGAGAAGTACCTGCAAAAGGCGATTTCCGAGACGAACGAGCTCGGAGAGGAGATCGCGCGGTCCGCGCCGGAGGGTGCGTTCCCCGTGATCGGCTCCGGCCACCCGCTCGCAGACCTGTTCATGGTCAAGTACGGCCCTCAGCCCGCGGAGGCGCAGGAGGGGGTCGCGTACTTCGGCCGCGCCGGCCAGGCGATCCTGAAATCGCTCCAGCGGCTCCGGATCGACCCGCTCGCCGTCTACGGCACGAACTGCATCAAGTTCGCAGGACAGGACGAGGAGGAGGCCCGCTCGCAGCTGACCCGGGAGCTGCACATCGTCCAGCCGAAGCTCGTCGTCGTGATGGGCGACGACGCGCTCGCGTTCGTGAACTCGCTCGCGTTCCCACTCGCGACGCCGATCGCGGAGCGACTCGGGGAGCTTCAGCGCTTCACGCCCACGATCGACGCGCTGCTCGTGCCGGACATCGACGCATCGCTCGACGACCAGGCGGCGAAAACGAGCTTCTGGCAGGCCTTCAAGACCGCCGGAGTGTGGTGGGCCGAGCTTCCGCCGTACTGACGCCGCGCGTCGCCGCCGGGCTCGTGCTGCTCGGCGCACTGGTCGCGTACTACCTCTGCTTCCGGCTCCTGCCGAACCTGCCGACGGACGCCGACGTGCTCTTCGTCGGGTTCGTGCTCATCCCGGCGGTGTTCGGGCTCGTGTGGATCGCACTGCCGCTGCGGCGTGCGAACCGGCTGCTCTGGATCGCGATCGCACTGACGGCGGTTGCCGTCGCCGCGAGCTTCGCGGGCTTCGAGGTGCTCGCGAACTTCGCGAAGCTCGGCGCGGCGACGGCGGTGGCGTTCTGGTTCCTCGGGTTCTTCGAGACCGCGCTCTGGGTCGCGCTCGTCGCGCTGCTGATCCCGATCGTCGACTCGTACTCCGTCTGGCGGGGACCGACCCGGCACATCATCACGGAGCGTCCCGAGGTGTTCAACGCGTTCTCGTTCTCGTTCCCGCTGATGGGCGAGCGGCAGGTGTTCCTCGGCTGGCGCGAGCCGCTCGACGGGCCGGCGTCGTTCGACGTCTACCGGGACCCCGGCGGCAAGCGAAACGACGAGCCTGTCCGAGACGACAACGACAACGGCCGACTGGGCTACCTCGAGGGATCGCTCGACGCCGGCAGCGACTACCGCTATCGCATCGTGGCCAGAGACGGAGGCGGCTCGGCGTCGATCGTCGCGAGGTCGGAGGACACGAACGACGGGGAGCAGAGCGGGCCGCCGACGTCCGACCCGGGGGCGCCGACCGACCTGAGGGTCGACAGCGTGGACTCGACCGCGAAGCTCGGTCTCCCCGACCTGCTCTTCTTCGCGCTCTTCCTGGCTGCAGCCGACCGCTTCAAGCTCCGACGCCGCGCGACCTGGATCGCGCTGACCGCCTCGTTCGGCCTGACGCTCTCCGGGACGTACTTCCTCGACGTCGACGGGCTGCCCGCGCTGCCGCTGCTCGCGATCGGCTTCCTCGCCGCCAACGCCGACTTGCTCTGGCGGATGTGGCGCGAGCAGCGAGGGGACGGGCGGGCGACGCGGGAGCCCAGGCCACCCGCCCATCGGGAGTCGGCAGGGGAAGACCCGCCTCCTTAGCCCTACCTACGACTCGACCGTCGGACCGGTTTTCTCGAGCAGCGTGACGCACTCGACGTGCGGCGTGTGCGGGAACATGTCCACCGGCTGAGCGCGCTGGAGCTCGTAGCCGAACTGCTCGCGCAGCATTTTCAGGTCGGAAGCGAGCGTCGTCGGGTTGCACGAGACGTAGACGATCCGCGGCGCGCCGATCCGCCCGAGCCGCCGCAGCGCCTTGCCCGCGAGGCCCGCGCGCGGCGGGTCGACGACCACGAGATCCGGCGCCCCCGAGCGATCGCGCAGCTCCTCGATCGCGAGCCCGACGTTGCCGGCGAAGAACGCCGCGTTCGTGATCTCGTTCAGCTCCGCGTTCTCGATCGCGCGCGCGACCGATTCCTCGGAGACCTCGATCCCCCACACCGTCAACGCGTCCTTCGCGAGCGTCAGGCCGATCGAGCCGATCCCGCAGTAGAGATCCCAGACCGTCTCCTTGCCGGTGAGCGCCGCGTACTCGCGCGACGATCCCGTACAGCGCGCTCGGCCATCTCCGTGTTCGTCTGCAGGAACGCGTTCGGGCTGACCCGGAAGCGCAGGCCGCACAGCTGCTCCTCGATCGAGTCGTCGCCCCAGAGCAGCTTCGTCGGCAGGTTCGTCACCTCGGCGGGCGAGTCGTTGATCGCCCAGTGCACCGAGCGGACCTCCGGGAATCGCCGCATCGTCTCGACGAAGTACCCGGCCTCGAAGCGCTCGCCTTCCGCGGTCACGAGCTGCACGAGCACCTGGCCGGTGTTCCGCCCCTCGCGGTAGACGAGGTGGCGGAGGTAGCCCTTGTGCGTCTCCTGGTCGTACGCCTGGAGCCCCTCCTCGCGCGCCCACGCGCGAACGGCGTTGCGGATGTCGTTGCCGAGGTCGGTGGTGAGCCAGCACTGCTCGAGCTCGAGCACCTCGTCCCAGCGGCCGGCCCGGTGCAGGCCGAGCGTCGGGCCTTCCTCGTACTGCGTGAACGAGTACTCCATCTTGTTCCGGTAGTGGAAGACCGACGCGGCGGGAACGATCTGCTCGAGCGGCGGGTCGGCGATCCCGCCGAGCCTGCGCAGCGCGTCGCGCGACCTGGTCGGCCTTCGCCGCGAGCTGCGCGTCGTAGGCGAGATCCTGGAACCGGCAGCCGCCGCACGCCGGGTAGTGCTGGCACGGGCGCGTCGACGCGCACCGGTCCCGGCGAGAGGATCTCCGTCGCGAGCGCCTCCGCGTGGTTCCGCTTCACCTTCGTCACGCGCGCGCGCACCGTGTCGCCCGGAAGCCCCCGACGGACGAACACGACGAAGCCGTTCAGCCGCGCGACGCCGTTCCCGCCGTAGGCGAGCGAATCGATCGTGAGCTCGAGCTCCTCGTCCTTCGCAACCGGCGCTGCCACCTTCGCAGCGTACGTGTCAGCTGATGTCGCGGCGACGGGTGCGCCAGATGCCGAAGGCGCCGAGCAACAGAATCCAGCCGAGGGACACCGCGACGCCGGGCCCGTAGGAGAGGAGGTTGTCGGCGCCGGTGCCGTCCGCCGCGTCGAGCGCGTGGAACGGCAGGTACTCGGCGACGCCGTCGGCGTCGACCAACCCGAGGAGCCCGACCAGCAGGTTCTCGACCAGGAAGATCCAGACGAGCGTTCCGACGAGCGCGGCGACCTGGCTGTGCACGGCCGTGCCGATCGCGACGCCCAGCAGCGCCCACAGAACGACCGAGAGGGTCTGCTCGCCGATGCGCGTCAGGAACTCTGCGTCGCCTAGCTGTAGCTGCACGTCGACGATCGTGAGCCAGGTAATCGCGACGGCGGCGACGACGACGAGCGACAGAAGCGCGAACCCGATCGCGACGACGACTGTGGCGATGGCCTTCGCGGCGATGACGCGCTCACGGCGCGGCTCCGCGAGGAACGTCGGCGTGACGGTCCCGTGCCGAAATTCGTTGGTGACGACCGTGATCCCGAGGATGATCGCGAAGAGCACCGAGACCCCCACGATGTCGACGAGGCTCGCCTGGAAATCCGACGTGCCGCGGTCGGCATCGCTGGAGCCGATCTCCGCTGCGACACCGATGGCGGTGAACAACGCGATGACGATCAGGTACGCCCACCACGAGCGGACCGTGCGGACCTTGAGCAGCTCCGACTGCACGAGCGCGGTCACTGCGTCGTCTCCCCGCCGGTCAGCTCGAGGAAGACCTCCTCGAGCGTCGCGCGCTCGACTGTCGAGCTCGTGCAGCACGATGTTGTTCGCCGCGGCGAGCTCGCCGATGCGCTCGGGCGGCAGGTCCGCGACGAGCGTCGTGTCCTCGAGCTCGGTGACGGTCGCTCCCTGCGCCGCGAGCAGGCCGCGGCAGCCGCGACGCCTCCGGGCTGCGCACGCGCGTGCCTCCCTGCGCGCCCGCGAGCACCTCGGCGATCGACGCCTGCTGGATGAGCTTGCCGCGATGGATGATCACGACGCGGTCGACGGTCTGCGCGACCTCGGCGAGCACGTGGCTCGAGACGAGGATCGTCCGCCCTTCGGCGGCGAGCGAGCGAAGGAGGTCGCGCAGCCAGCGGACGCCGGCGGGATCGAGGCCGTTCGCGGGCTCGTCGAGCACGAGCACCTCGGGGTCGCCGAGGAGCGCCGTCGCGAGACCGAGTCGCTGGCGCATCCCGAGCGAGTAGCCCTTCACGCGCCGCTTCGCCGCGGCGCTCAGCTCGACGAGGTCGAGCACCTCCTCGACGCGCGAGCGTGGAATGCCCGACGCGGTGGCGAGCACGCGGAGGTGGTTTCGACCGGATCGCCCCGGGTGCACCTCGCTCGCCTCGAGCACCGCGCCGACGCGGTGGAGCGGCCGGTCGAGCTCGCGGTACGTGCGTCCGAGGACGGTCGCGCCGCCGGCGTCCGGATGCACGAGCCCGAGCACCGAGCGGAGCGTCGTCGACTTGCCGGCGCCGTTCGGGCCGAGAAACCCCGTGATCGTGCCCGGCTCGACGCGGAACGACAGGTGGTCGACGGCGAGCACCTTGCCGTAGCGCTTCGTGAGGTCGACGACCTCGATCATCTAGCGGAGAGTAGAGACGTACACCGTCCGCTTGCGAGGCCCGTCGAACTCGCAGAAGAAGATTCCCTGCCAGGTCCCGAGCGCCAGCTGACCGTCCCGGATCGGCACGAGCACCTGAGGGCTCATCAACGCCGCACGGATGTGCGACGGGGCGTTCTCCTCGCCCTCCTCGATGTGCTCCCACCCCCACTCGTCCGCGACCATCCGCTCGAGCGCCTTCTCGAAGTCCCGAGCGACCGCCGGGTCGGCGTGCTCGTTGATCGTCACGCCCGCCGTCGTATGGGGCACGAAGACGAGGGCGGCGGACGCGGCGGCCGCATCCCCGTCGAGCGCATTCTGGACCTGTCCCGTGATGTCGACGAGCTGGGTCCGCCGGTCGGTTGAGAGGCTGATCTCGTTCATCTGACTATCCTACGAACCCGATGCCGACCGTCGCTCCCGCATCCGCACGTGACCTCGACGCTTACCGCGAGCGGGCCGACCGCTTCATCGCGACGCTCGACGAGGAGTACTACCTGCACTTCGCGGGGCACAAGGAGCGGCTCGAGCTCGAGGCGATCTACGGCGAGTTCGCCGACCTGACCACGATCGAGCAGGCGCGGTCGATCGGGGCCGCGGTGAACGGCAGCTCGGGGATCCGCGAGCTCTGGCGCTTCGCCTGCGAGGGCTATCTGGGCCAGCTGACCAAGGAGCTCGAGGAGAAGCGCGCCCAGAAGGAGGCGGAGCTCACGACGACCGTGGACGGCGAGGAGATCCCCTTCCGGATGATCAAGCCGACGATCATGAACGAGGCCGACCGCGGCAAGCGCGAGCGCCTCGAGCTGCTCCGGAACGAGCTCGTCGACGAGCATCTGAACCCGCTCTACCTCGAGTCGCATTCGCGGGTTCGCGACGCTGTGCGACAGCTCGGAGCGGACAACTACTTCGAGCTCTACAAGAAGTTCGGCTACGACCTGGAAGGCCTGGCCGACCAGTGCCGCGCGTTCCTGACGTCGACCGAGCAGCTGCACACGAAGCTCGGCGACAAGCTCTTCCGCGACCGCGTCGGGATGCCGCTCGCAGAGGCGGAGCGCTGGGACAAGGACCGCATGATGCGCGCGACCAATTGGGACGCCGGCTTCCCCGCCGACCGGATGCTCCCCGCGCTCCGCGCGACGCTCAAGGACCTCGGCGTCGACCTCGACGGCCAGGAGAACGTCCACCTCGACGTCGAGAACCGGCCGCTGAAGGATCCGCGCGCGTTCTGCGTGCCGATCGAGGTGCCCGACAAGGTGATGCTCGTGATCAAGCCCACAGGTGGCGCCGACGACTGGAGCGCGCTCTTCCACGAGGCCGGCCACGCCGAGCACTTCGCGCACACCTCGTCGTCGCTGTCGGTCGAGCACAAGCGGCTCGGCGACAACGCGGTCACCGAGGGCTGGGCGATGCTCCTCGAGCACCTGACCGACAACGCGGGCTGGCTCTCGCGCATGCTCGACTTTCCGAAGCCGCGCGAGTACGCGGCCGAGGGTGCCGCGGTTCTCCTCTACTTCGTCCGCCGCTATTGCGCGAAGCTCCTCTACGAGATCGAGTTCCACCAGGCCGACGACCCGCGGGCGATGCAGTCCCGCTACGTGGAGCTCCAGGCGGACGCGCTGAAGATCACGCCGGCGCCTCAGGACTACCTGTGGGACATGGACGCGAGCTTCTACGTGCATGCGTACCTTCGGGCGTGGGCGCTCGAGTCGCAGCTCTCGACGTTCCTGCAAGAGAAGTTCGGGCGCGATTGGTACACGCAGCGTGCGGCCGGCTCGCTCGTGCGCGAGCTGTGGTCCGAGGGTCAGCGCATGAACGCGGACGAGCTCCTGCGCGAGGTCACCGGCGGCTCGATCGAGATGGAGTCGGTCGCCGAGAGCGTGCGCGAAGCCGTCGCCTAGCGGAGCGCGAGCTCCGCGGCGCGCAGCACGAGGTCGAACGCCGCCTGCAGGCGGCGCGGGTTCACGCGGCGCGCGACGTCGCACGGCGCGTGCCAGCAACGATCGTCCCGCCACTGGACCCAGGCCGCAGGCAGCCCGCCCCGCGTGAGCTCGGCATGGTCGGAGTCGCCGTCGTCCCGGAGATAGGTGCTGCCGCCTTGGGCCAGCAACAGGCTCGCGCTTCGGTTCGGCTCTCGCTCGATCCCTCGCACGTGCAGGCGCGTGCCGACGCCGACCATGTCGAGCGCAACGGCGAGCCGAACGCCGCGCCTAGCCTGCGGCGAGATTCCGCGCAGGAGCCGCAGCGACCCGAGATGCACCCGCGAGCCGGTGACAACGCGCTCCTCCGCGCCCGTTGCCGCCACAAGCACGCCGGGCGTATGCCTCAGAGACGCCGCTAGCTCGAGGAGGACCGCCACCCCCGACGCGTTGTCGTTCGCGGCGGGACTCCCGCGCACGCCGTCGAGGTGCGCCACGATCACGACCTTGGGCCGGCCCGACGAGCGCCCGACGACGTTCCGGGTCGAGCGGCCGTTCGGCAAGTCGATTCGCTGAAGCACCACTCGGTAGCCGAGCTTGCTCAGCTCGGTCGCGACGAATCGTTGGGCGAACGCCTCCGCTCCCGGCTCACCCGCGGGGCGAGGGCCCTTCGACGCGAGCAGGGTCACCGTCTGCTTCGCGCGTCCGCCGGGGCCGAGACCGCCTCCGCCCGCGCCGGTCAAAACCGCGAGCGCGACCACTCCGGCGATCGCGCGGGTCATCACGGGCCGAACCTAGATGATTGATCGACAATTGGCGCTGTTGCGGGGAGGGTCTGCGCCAAGCAGCGTGGCCGACTCGTTCGGTGGCAAGGCCGGTGGGCCTTGGCGCCGGGCGAGGCGGGCGCGATGTGCCGTGCGCAGGCCCCCATCCGCGGCGGCGGGAATTGTCGATCAATCATCTGGCAACGGGACGTCCGTCTGCGTGAATGAATAGGCTCTATGCATGGCGCGAACGCGAGTCGTGATCGCCGGCGCCGCGGGCCGCGACTTCCACAACTTCAACGTCGTCTACCGCGGTCGCGACGACGTCGAGGTCGTCGCCTTCACTGCGACGCAGATCCCGAACATCGACGGCCGCGTCTACCCCCGAGCGCTGGCCGGCGACGCGTACCCCGACGGGATCCCGATCCTGCCGGAGTCCGAGCTCGAGCAGATCGTGCGAGAGCGGGAGATCGACCAGGTCGTGTTCGCGTACTCGGACGTCACGCACGAGCACGTGATGCACGTCGGCTCACGCGTGCTTGCCGCAGGCGCGGACTACCTGCTGCTCTCGCCGCGCGACACGATGCTGCCGTCGACCAAGCCGTGCGTGGCGATCTGCGCCGTTCGCACCGGCTCCGGCAAGAGCCAGACGACCAGGCGCGTTGCCGAGCTGCTGCGCGAGTCCGGCAAGAAGGTCGCGGTGCTCCGACACCCGATGCCCTACGGAGATCTGGCACGCCAGGCCGTTCAGCGCTTCAAGCGCTACGAGGACCTCGAGGCGGCCGACGCGACGATCGAGGAGCGCGAGGAGTACGAGCCGCACATCGCCGAGGGCAACCTCGTGTTCGCGGGGATCGACTACGCCGCGATCCTCGCGCAGGCCGAGCAGGAAGCCGACGTGATCCTGTGGGACGGCGGCAACAACGACACGCCGTTCATCCGGCCCGACGTCCACATCGTCGTCGTCGACCCGCACCGCCCGGGCCACGAGCTTCGCTACCACCCCGGCGAGACGAACCTGCGCATGGCCGACGTCTGCGTCGTGAACAAGATCGACAGCGCGCCGCAGGACGGAATCGATGCCGTGCTCGACTCGATCCACGAGCACAACCCAGAGGCAACGGTCGTGCTCGCCGCGTCACCGTTCCACGTCGAGGGCGACGCGTCCGAGATCCACGGCAAGCGCGTGCTGGCGATCGAAGACGGCCCCACGCTCACGCACGGCGAGATGACCTACGGCGCAGCGGTGCTCGCGGCGAAGCAGCACGGCGCGGCGGAGCTCGTCGATCCCCGCCCCTTCGCGGTCGGAACGATCGCGAAGACCTTCGAGGACTACCCGCACGTCGGGAAACTGCTGCCGGCGATGGGTTACGGCGACGAGCAGGTCGAGGACCTGCGCAAGACGATCGACGCGTCGGACGCCGAGCTCGTCCTGATCGGCACGCCGATCGACCTGCGCAAGCTCGTCGACTTCGACCGCCCCGCGCTTCGCGTGACGTATCGGCTCCAGGAGGTCGGCGAGCCGACGCTCGCCGACGTGCTCGCCGAGAAGGGCCTGCTCGAGCCGGTTCCCGTTTGAGCGCGACCGTCGTCGCGCTCGGCGGCAACGCCCTCGTCCGGGAGGGCGAGCGCGGCACGGTCGCAGAGCAGCGCGCGAACCTGCGCGAGCAGTGCGCTGCGCTCGTCCCGCTGCTCGGCGAACCGCTCGTCGTCACGCACGGGAACGGGCCGCAGGTCGGTGCCGCGCTCCTGCGCAGCGAGCGCGCGGCCGACGAGGCGCCGCCGCTGCCGCTCTGGCTCGCGGTCGCGCAGACGCAGGCTGAGGTCGGCTCGCTGATCGACCTCGAGCTGGGCGCGCTCACGGAGCGTGCGGTTGCGACGGTCGTCACCCACGTCCGCGTCGACGAGGCCGACCCCGCCTTCGCGGAGCCGACCAAGCCGATCGGGCCCTTCTACTCGCGCGAGCAGGCGGAACGGCTCGAGGCCGAGCGCGGCTGGCGCCTCGTCGAGGACGCCGGCCGAGGTTGGCGTCGCGTCGTGCCCTCGCCCGCAGCCTCGCGCGATCGTCGAGCTCGATGCAGTCCGGCGACTCCTCGACGACGGGATCGTGGCCGTCGCTTGCGGCGGTGGCGGGATCCCGGTGGTCGAGCGGAGCGACCGACTGGACGGCGTGGACGCCGTGATCGACAAGGACCTCACGTCGGCGCTGCTCGCCACGGCGCTCGGTGCCCGCCGGCTCATCGTCGTCACAGATGTCCCGGCGCTGCTGCGCGGCTACGGCACGCCGGCCGAGGAGGAGGTGCGCGCGCTCACCCTCGCCGAGGCGGAAGCGCTCCTGCCGGAGCTCGCGGCGGGCTCGATGCGGCCGAAGGTCGAGGCGTGCGTCCGATTCGCGCGGGAGACCGGCGGGGAGGCGCTGATTGCGTCGGCGGCGGGTCTCGCCGACGCGCTGCAGGGGAAATCCGGTACCCGTATCGTTGGCGAATGAGAGGCACGCGGCTCCTGATCGGTCTCGGCGCGCTCGTCGCGCTCGTCGCGCTGTTCCTCGTCTTCCGCCCTGGGGACGACAACCAGGGGGCATCGACGCAGGAGACCGCTCCGCCGACGATCGAGCCGATTCCCACGGAGCCGGAAACCGAGACGGCGACGACCGCCACCCGACCGGAGAGCGTCCAGCTCGTCGTGACGATCCGCGGCGGCGAGCCCGTCGACGGAATCGTCCGCGCCACGGCACGCAAGGGTGACCCGGTCGTCGTGATCGTGCGCTCCGACGTCGCCGACCATGTCCACGTGCACGGTTACGACCTGATGGCCGACGTCGCCCCGGGCAAGCCGGCGCGGATCGGGTTCATTGCCAACGTCACGGGCCGTTTCGAGATCGAACTCGAGGACCGTGGCAAACAGATCGCGCAGCTGACCGTCCTTCCGTGACGCTGCTCCCCCTCGCGCACGGGATCGGCAGCGTGCAGGACCCCCCGATCCCGCAGTGGTTGGCGTACTACGGCGGCGCCGCGGTGCTCGTGCTCTCCTTCGCCGCGCTCGGTGCGCTCTGGAGGACGCCGCGCCTCGAGCACGAGCGCCTTCGCCCGCTCCTCCGCCGTCCCCGAAGCTGCGCTCCGCGTCCTCGTGGGCGCGCTCGGGCTCGGTCTCTTCGTCGTCGTCTTCGCCGCGGCGCTCTTCGGCGAGCGCTCCGTCGGCACCAACCTCGCTCCGACCTTCATCTTGGTGCTCTTCTGGGTCGGCCTCGTCCCGCTCACGATCCTGTTCGGAAACGTCTGGGCCTGGCTCAACCCGTGGCGCGCCGCAGCCGACTTCGTCGCGTGGTGCTGGCGCCGGGCGGGACTCGAGTGGGAACCGCCGTTCACCTATCCCGAGCGGCTCGGTCGCTGGCCGGCTGCGTTCCTCCTCCTCTGCTTCGCCGCGATGGAGCTCGCGTACACGGACCCGTCCGACCCGCGGATGCTGGCCCTCGCCGTCGCGATCTACAGCTGGGTCACCTGGGTCGGGATGGCCGCCTTCGGGCGGGACGTCTGGCTCCGAAACGGCGAGGCGTTCACCGTCTACTTCGGCCTGATCTCCCGGCTGTCGATCTTGACGCTGCACGAGCGGCGACTCGCGCTCCGCGCACCTCTGCACAACGTCGCGCGGGACCGCGAGCCTCCCGGCACGGTCGCGTTCGTCGCCGTCATGCTCGGGTCGGTCGCGTTCGACGGTTTCAGCCGCACGAGCTTACTGGCAGGACCGGCTCTTCCGGATCGACACGGACGTCGGCGCGATCGGCTTCAACCTTCTGGGCCTTGTCCTAGCCGTCGCGTTCGTCGCGGGCGCGTACGTCGCCGCGGTCGAGATCGCACGACGCATCGGCCGGGAGCAAGCCCGGCTGGAGCAGGCGTTCATCGGCAGCCTGATCCCGATCGCGATCGCGTACGTGGTCGCCCACTACGCGACACTGCTGCTCGTGCAGGGGCAGCTCGCGATCCCGCTCGCGTCCGACCCGTTCGGCTACGGCTGGGATCTGTTCGGAACGCTGGACTACCGCGTCAACGTGCAGCCGCTGAGCGCCGACCAGGTCTGGTACCTGCAAACCGGTGCGCTCATCCTCGGCCACGTGCTCGGGCTAGTGATCGCCCATGACAAGGCGCTCGCGCTGTTCGGCTCGTCGAAGGTCGCCTTGCGCACGCAGTACGCGATGCTCGGGCTGATGGTGCTGTACACGGTGGGCGGCCTGTGGTTGCTCTCTCGGGGTTGATCCTCGGCCACGGCGGAACCGCCGGGCTGATCGTCGAGATCTCGACCGCCGTGGCGATCGGCGCCTTGCTGCTGTGGGCCGCGATCAAGAGCCGCCGGGAAGGGCACTAGGATCGTCCCGTGCTCGCCGTCGCCGACGACCTGAAGGGCCGCGACTTCACGAAGGTCGCCGACTGGAGCCGCGACGAGCTGCTGCGCGTCCTCGACCTCGCCGACGAGCTGAAGCGCGCGCAGAAGGCCGGCGAAGAGCACCGTCTCCTTCCGGGGAGGACGCTCGGGATGATCTTCCAGAAGCCTTCGACGCGCACTCGCGTCTCGTTCGAGGTCGGCATGTGGCAGCTCGGGGGCGTCGCGCTCTACCTCTCCGCGGCCGACCTGCAGCTTGGTCGCGGCGAGAGCGTGAAGGACACCGCGCTCGTCCTCTCGCGCTACCTCGACGCGATCATGATCCGCACGTTCGACCAGGCCGACGTCGAAGAGCTCGCCCGCAACGCGACGATCCCCGTGATCAACGGCCTCACGGACAGCTCTCACCCGTGCCAGGTCCTCGCCGACGCGATGACGATCCGCGAGCGGCTGGGCCGGTTCGAAGGCGTGCGTCTGACGTACCTCGGCGACGGCAACAACGTCTGCGCGTCGTTGATGGTCGCCGCGGCGAAGCTCGGGATGCACTTCACCGCCGCGGTCCCGCCCGGCTACGAGCCGGACGAAGGCGCGCTCGACGCCGCACGCACTGCGGCCGAGGAGACGGGAGCCGCCGTGCGCGTCGTGCACGACCCGCGCGAGGCGAGCGAAGGCGCCGAGGTGTTCTACACCGACGTCTGGACGAGCATGGGCCAGGAGGAAGAGCGCGAGCGCCGCCTGCGCGACCTCGGCGGCTTCGGCATCACCGACGAGCTGCTCGCGCTCGCTGAGGACGACGCGATCGTGCTCCACTGCCTCCCTGCGCACTACGGCGAGGAGATCACCGAAGAGATCGCGTACGGGCCGCAGTCGGCCATCTGGGACGAGGCGGAGAACCGGCTGCACGCGCAGAAGGCGCTCCTCGCTCTGACCGTTCGTTGATCCCGCTCAAGGACAACGTCCCGACGCGGCACTTCCCGATCGTCACGGTCGGGCTGATCGTGGCGAACATCCTCGTCTTCTTCCTCTACCAGGCGCCCGATCTCGAGGGCTCGATCGCGCAGCTCGCGTACCAGCCGTGCGAGGTGAACCGTTCGTGTCCGGTGACCGGCGAGGACTGGCCGCTGACCTCGTTCACCGCGCTCTTCATGCACGGCAGCATCGTGCACCTCGGCGGCAACATGCTCTTTCTCTGGATCTTCGGCAACAACGTCGAGGACGCGTTCGGCCCAGCCCGGTACCTCGTCTTCTACCTGCTCGCCGGCTACGCGGCGACCGCGCTGCAGACGGTGATCACCCTCTGGACTGCACCCAACTCGGCGGACATCCCGAACCTCGGCGCGTCGGGCGCGATCTCGGGCGTGCTGGGTGCGTACTTCCTGCTCCTACCGCGTGCGAAGGTGCTGACGTTGATCTTCCTCGGGATCATCTTCTTCCTGCGCGAGATCCCTGCCGTGTTCTTCCTCGGCGTTTACCTGGCATTCCAGCTCTGGGACGCCGGCTTCCAGTTCCTGCACCCGCCCGAGGGCGGAGGCGTGGCCGTCTTCGCGCACCTCGGCGGCATGGGCTTCGGGATGCTGACCGTCTTCCTCTTCCGCAAGCGCGCGCCGCTGCGTCCTCGCTATTGACCTTCGAGGATCACGTCACCCGGGCGCTCGACGCCCTTCCCGCCGACATCGCCCGCCGGCTCGAGAACGTCGCCGTGGTCGTCGAGGACGAGAATCCGGAGGAGCCTGACCTGCTCGGCCTGTTCGAGGGCGGCGGGGAGTACATGCCGGACAAGGTGACGATCTACCGCCTGCCGCTCGAAGCCGACTTCCCCGATCCCGCTGAGCTCGAGCACGAGATCCGGGTAACCGTCCTGCACGAGCTCGGGCACTACTTCGGGCTGGACGAGGGGCGCCTCGAGGAGCTCGGCTACGAGTGAGCGATTCGGTCGTCTTGGGGGTCGCGATCGTCGCCGCCGTGGTCGGGTTCGCCGTCGTCGCCTGGTACCTCCTAGGCCCCCGAAGCTAGGGAATAGCCGCGGGTGGGTTCCTCGTTTTTAGAGGTATGACAACGCAGGAGATCCACACCGAGATCGAGCGCGCCAGCGAGCGGCGCACCGAGCTCTACCGCCTGCTCTCCGAGGGTCACAACCCGGAGACGGCGGCCGAGCTCAGCGAGCTCAACGCCCGTCTCGACGAGCTCTGGAACGAGCACCGCGCCCTCAAAGCCCGCATGCGCTTCGGCGACCCCGAAACGATCGTGAAGCGGGCCCGCCTCGAAGAGCGGCTGGAGCGCGCGGCCTAATCGACTGAGAACCGCCCTGGGCGGGGGCTACACTTCCCCTCGCTCGGGGCGTTAGCTCAGCTGGGAGAGCGCCGCCTTTGCAAGGCGGAGGTCGCCGGTTCGATCCCGGCACGCTCCACTTTTTCGGACGTTGCGCAAACCTCGGGCATGACGAGCCTGTAGGTCGGTTGGATTTGCGTGCGTCCGTTGACGCGTAGCTCCTGGATCAGCAGCCGGAGGAGCGCTTTCGACTTCTGCGGCTCGCCTTCGGCGATGACGCGTTCGAGTTGGTCAGCGAGGGCTTGTCCGACCAACGATGCGCCCCCTGGGCAGCACACGGGCAGCAAACGTCCGAAAACAGCCCAGCGGAGGAATGCGGGATTGCAGTGCTCGGCGACCGAGAAGCTGCACATGAATAGAGCGATTGCGCAGGCATCGTGGCGAAGCGTCATGATCGTCGAAGTGGCCTGTCACGCCGGAGGTCGCGCGTTCGAGTCCCGTCGCTCCCGTACAACCCTGCAAATCCCATGTTGTGTTGCCTTGCTAGGCGCTGCGACACGAGAACTACACAGACTTTGCGCCCGATCCAGCCCAGCCGTAGCCTGCGCAACACGGTCGTAGCCAGCCCCACAGCGTAAGTGTGACACCGGCGCCGACGGCCGGAGGTCACACGTCCGACTGTCGCAGGGTCATATCCCCGCGGGTCTTTACAGACCTCAGCCACTGACCAGCGGACACTCGCGCCGCGGTGCCGATTCGAAGCCCAGCGCCTTGCGGCGCATCTCCGGGCGCTCCACCATGTAGCTCATGCATCGCACGGTCACGGTTCACGAGCTGCTCGAACGAGAGGACCACCTCTCCGTGCTGCGCGAGGCATTGGTCGAGACGGGCGCGAGCGGGCGGCTCGTTCTCGTCGCGGGCGAGGCGGGAGTCGGGAAGTCGGCGCTGCTCCGCCGCTTCTGCAGCGACGCCGCGGATCCCGTACGGGTGCTGTGGGGTGCGTGCGACTCGCTGTTCACGCCTCGCGCGCTTGGTCCCCTGCTCGACATCGCCAGAGTGACGGGAGGCGACTTCGAAAGGCTCGTGCACGAGGGCGCGAGACCGCACGAGGTGCAGGCGGCACTCGTCGCCGAGCTCGAGGAACGCCAGCCGACGATCCTCGTGCTCGAGGATGTTCACTGGGCGGACGGGGCCACCCTCGACGTGCTGAAGCTCCTTGGTCGCCGGATCGAGGGAGTTCCCGCGCTCGTGGTCGCCAGCTACCGGGACGACGAGCTCGACAGGACACATCCGTTGCGGATCGTGCTCGGAGCCCTGACCACGCACGAGGCAGTCATCCGCCTGAATGTAGAGCCTCTGTCGCCGGCGGCCGTCGCGAAGCTCGCGGAGCCGTACAGCGTCGACGCCGAGGAGCTCCATCGAACGACGGCGGGGAACCCCTTCTTCGTCACCGAGGTGCTCGCAGCCGTAGCGAGAGACATCCCGCAGACCGTTCGAGATGCCGTGCTGGCCCGTGCCGCACGTTTGAGCGCCGAGGCGAGAACACTGCTCGAGGCCGTCGCGGTCGTGCCGGGACCGATCGAGCTCTGGCTCCTCGAAGCCATCGGCGGAGCAGAGATCGACCGGCTCGAGGAGTGCCTGGCGTCCGGAATCCTCAAGTCCGAGCCGGCCAGCGTCGCGTTTCGGCACGAGTTGGCCCGCCTCGCCCTCGAGGAGTCGCTGCCGCCTAATCGAAGAGCAGCCCTGCATCGGAAGGCGCTCGCACTGCTGGAACAGCCGCCGGCCGGGTCGCCGGATCTGGCAAGGCTCGCCCACCACGCCGAGGCCGCGGGCGACGCCCTCGCCGTGCTCCAGTTCGCCCCGGCAGCCGCCGAACGGGCCAGCCTGCTCGGCGCCCATCGCGAGGCCGCCGCCCAGTACGCGCGCGCGCTCCGGTTCGCCGACCGCGAGCCGCCGGAGGTGCGCGCCGAGCTGCTCGGCCGCCGCTCGCACGAATGCCAAGTGACCGCCCAGCTCGAGGAGGCGATCGAGGCGCGGCAGCAAGCGCTCGACGGGTACCGAAGGCTAGGCGACACCCGCCAGGAAGGAGACTCGCTCCGGTCGCTCTCGCGTCTGCTCTGGCAAGCCGGCCGGGTGCTCGAGGCGCACGAGGCGGCTCGCGAAGCCATAGCCCTCCTCGAGAGCCTCCCGCCTGGGCGTGAGCTCGCGAGGGCCTACAGTGAGCTGTCTCTGTTCAGGGTTCTCGCGGAGGACTTCGACGGGGCGATCGCCTGGGGAACCCGCGCAATCGAGCTCGCCGAGCCCCTCGGGGACGTCGAGACACTCGTCCACGGACTGACCAACATCGGCGGGATGGAGGCTTTGTGGGGCGCACCCGAGGGACGCGAGAAGCTCGAGCGTAGTCTCCGCCTCGCCGAGGAGGCGGGCCTCGACGAGCCCGCTGCGCGAGCTCACGCCCACCTCGCCAGGAGCGCTTTGCGACGCCGGTCCTATGCGCAGGCGGACGCCTGTCTGGAGGCCGCGCTCGCCCATAGCACCGAGCGCGACGTCGTCCTGTACCGGCAATACCTCATCGGGTTCCGTGCGAGGTCGGAGCTCGAGCAGGGCCGCTGGAGCGACGCAGCCGACTCCGCCACGCTTGCACTTCGCGAGCTAGAGCCCGGGAACGCTCCGATCGTTCGCCCGATTGTTCGCGCCCCGGCGCTCGCCGTGCTCGGGCTCATACGTGCTCGCCGGGGCGATCCGGACGTCTGGCCCCTGCTCGATGAGGCGCTTGCGCTCGCCGAGCCCGCCGGCGAGCTTCCGTGGCTTACGCCGGTGGCCACGGCGCGAGCCGAGGCTGCCTGGCTCGAGGGCAGACTCGATGCCGTCGTGGCGGCCACGGAGGTCGTCTTCGACGCCGCTCTGCAGAGCCGGTCTTCATGGCTGGTGGGCGAGCTTGCCTTCTGGCGCTGGCGGGCGGGCATCCGGGAGGAGCCCTCGGCCGACGCGGCGGAGCCGTACGCACTGCAGATTGCGGGCGACTGGGCGCGTGCGGCCGAGCTGTGGGCACGAATCGGATGCCCCTATGAAGCCGCGCTCGCCCTGGCCGACGCGAACGATGTCGACGTGCTTCGTCGGGCGCTCGACCAACTGCAGGAGCTCGGCGCCCGGCCCGCGGCGGCCATCGTCGCACGCCGGTTGCGGGAGCGAGGTGCGCGCGGGGTCACGCGCGGCCCGCGGCCGACGACACGCGAGAGCCCGGCAGGCCTCACGGCCCGCGAGACGGAGGTGCTCCTGCTCGTCGCCGAAGGTCTTCGAAACGCCGAAATCGCCCGGCGGCTGTTTCTCTCGCCGCGAACGGTGGGTCATCACGTGTCCTCGATCCTGCACAAGCTCGACGTCGACACGCGAGGAGAGGCCGCCGCGGCGGCCCAGCACCTCGACCTACTCCAAGATCGGTCGCGCTAGCGCCCAACCTAGGCCATCCGACCGATGTCGCGCTGCCACGCGATCCCTACCGTCGAAAGGGACGCACCATCCAGGCAACGCGAAACGAAGGAGGCCCCTGATGAAGCTCCAGTCCCATTCGCTGATTGTGCGAGTCACGCTGGCTTCGCTTGCCGCGACGCTCGGAATCACCCTGTTCCTCACTGGCGTCTGGGCGGGCTCGGCGCGAGGCGGAAGCGAGCACCCAATCACGGGTCCGACCCCTAGCTCCTTCTGGAGCTATGACCCGGACACAGGAAACCCGACCGGCCCGCAAGGACAGCTCGACTTCTGGAACTACGACCCGGCGACGGGCGAGAAGACCTCGAACTCCTCGCCTGGGGTTGCGCCGGAAGAACTGGCCGAGCTCTGGAGCGGACATCCGTAGAGGTCGCAGTCCGGCTCATCACTACGAATTGGAACGGAGTAAGCATGGCCAGGAAAACATCAGTCGTCGGGGCGATCGCAGGCATCGCGCTGACTGTGATTGTTGCCGTGGGAGCGATGTCCGCAGCAGCGGCTGGGAGTGACGTCGAGCACAGCTCTGCGCACGCGCTCGTCGGATCCTGGGACGTGACCCTGACGCTCCCAGGGCTGCCGCCAGGACGCGTCCTAGCGACGTTCGACGGCGACGGCGGCACCGTCGAAACCGCCAACGCCCCACCGGCGCTTCGCGGCGCCTCGCACGGAGCCTGGGAACGCATCGAACCAAGTCTGTTCGCGGTCACCAGGGTGTTCTTCAGGTTCAACCCCCAGACGGGCGCCTACGTCGGTACCCAGCAGGTCAACGCCACCGTGCGGGTGGCGCCGGACGGCGAGACGTTCACCGCAGTCTCCGTCTCAGAGCTTCGCGACTCGGCCGGAAACCTGGTGCTCGGAGGCCTGCGGGGAACCGCGACCGGCAAGCGGATCCACGTCGAGCGGATCCCGGATCAGCCGTAGAGCCGACTCGAACGACGGACGGCAGATCGACCGAAACCGCGGGGAACCCTCCCTGGGCGCGCCTCAGGTGAGAGGCGTCCAGGGAGGGCTCCTTCACTCCACGCAGATCTCCGGCGAGCGCAGCTCGCATAGCTCCGTTGCCTGCTCGGGCACCAGACCGACTACACGCGTACCGCACAGGCTCTGCCGGGCGGGAGCCGGTCGTAGCGGGTCACATCTGGTTCGCTCGGGTATGAACTGCCTGCTCGCTGGCAGTTCGGCGTAGGAGCCGGCTGTCCCGGTTGAGCTTGTCCCGGCCTGTCACGCCGGAGGTCGCGGGTTCGAGTCCGCCTGCTCCCGCCGTCGGATCTGAATGGGGGTAAAGCGTAGGTTCGAGTCCCGTCTCTCCCACGGGATACGGAGTCGTCGGTTGCATCGAGGGTCACGCGAGACTCAGAGCCCCAGCGTCCACAAGTACCCCTTGGTTTGCGCAACGTTCGGTTCTGCCCATGAGAGAAAGGCCCGCATACGCGGGCCTCATGTTCTCTCCGTTGTCGACGCGCGGCTACGAATTTCGGCTGCGCGGCCGGCGCGGTGCGAACCGCTGTTTGTACTGCTGGTCGTCGATCGGTCTGGCGTCGTTTGACGCAGCACGCGGGCACCTTCAGACCCCGCCTGTGACGGACCAGATCAGAAGGTCGAGGATTCGCACCTCGGTGAGACGGTGCGTCCGGCTCGCGAGCTCTCGCTGGATCTCGCGCAGGGCCGAGCGGTTGCGATCCAGGTCTCGTTTGTAGCTGCGGACGAGCGCGGTGGAGCGCTCCCCGAATGAACCCGACGAAAGCATGCCGCGATCGTCCCGAGTCAGGTATGCCTGGACGACGCTGTCGAGCATCGGGATCAACGCCGGCCGTTTCTTGTGCAGCGCTTTTGTCATCTTCGAGAAGCCGATTCCGCGGATGTCCGCGAACGAATCGAAGAGCCGCGTCAGCGGGATCCACGGGATCGAGCTCGTCGCGTTCGCCAACGACGCATCAGGGTCGATCTTGCGCAGGGCGCGTTCGATCTCACCACGGCGTTCGAGAATCGCTGCGATCTCAGCCGCCGAGATGCGGGCACCGCCGCGGTTCGCCAGCCTGAGGTCGCTCTCGTCGAATGACGCGGGGCCTGAGGACTCGTAGGCGTCGTAGCTCGAATACGCCTCGAGGAACTCGAGCGCCAACTCGAGGGGATTCTCGACCTCGACACCACCACGAAGAACGACTGTGCCCATACGTACGACAGACGATCGTCGCACGACCGCAGCTCAACGGTCGCGTCACAGGCGCGAGTCGTCGCGGAGGACGACCGTTCCCGCGAGGAAGTCCGGTAGGCCGCGGCGCCTCTCGCTGAACAGGATTGGGAGGAAGCCGGCGAACATCGGCACGATCGCGAGCACGAGCCCGATCAGGCGCACGAGCGATCGACCGACTGAGGGGTTGCCACCTGTGGGGCCTTGAACGCGCACGTTCAGCAGCCGCATCCCGGGTGTCTGTCCGGCCGAGCTCCAGAAGAGGACGAAGTAGGTGCCCGCAACCAGCGTCCATCCCGAGGCGAGCAGGGCGCCGACGAGCCATGCCGGGCGCAGGCCTCCCACCAGCGATGCGACGAGCGCCGCGACGCCGACCACCGACATGAAGATGACGATCGTCACAGCTGCGTCGATCGCCAGCGCGATCGCCCGCGTCGCGATCCCGCCGTACTTCGCGCGTTCGGGTCGCGGCGGACGGCGCACGACTTGCTCGGCGCGGTCGTCGAGCCGCGCGGCGGATTCGCGGACACCACCGACCACCTCATCGGCAAGACCCTTGGTTTGCCGGCCGATCGCGTCCCGGAGCTCAGGGCTCGAAGCGACGTGGCGGAGTGCTCGTTGCGTCTCGTCGCTTGTGAGCACCCTGTCGGTGAGTTCGAGCGTTTGTGGGCTCGCGAGTGCGGCGGTCACGAGGCGCTCCATCTCGCCACTTGCGACGAGTTCGGCCGCGATGCGTTCAAGGACGCGGTGGCGGACGAGTGAGCGCGCGATCTCCTCGGGCAGCGACCCGGCGAGCGCCCGGTCAACCACGCGGGCGATCTCGGGCGCAGACAGAACCTCGTCCGCCGCCTCTTCGAGCCGTCCGCGCCAGGCCCGGGCGGCTGCCCGTGCCGGCAAGAAGGCGGCGCGCCCGGCCGCGTCGGCCAGCCCCGCGGCGCGGCGTTCGTCGTCGTCAGACGCCATGACGGACAGTATTCGCCAGCCTGAAGAGCTCGCGAATCACCCGCACAGGATGAGGCGACCCCTTGCCGTCTTGCGAGCGTCTCCGGGCGGCGTCGCCGGCGAATCTGACCCGGGCGGCGTCGACCGGCGACGCCGTTTTAGCGCGCATTTAGACCGCGAGGCGGCGCGGCGTTAGCCCTCGCGTCGATGCTCGCCTTCGTTTGGCACACAAAAAGGAGGATTGAAGAAGATGTCGGGTTTGACGCGGAAGAACAGTTGGAGTCACTGGATGCGGCTGAAGGTGCTTGCGCTTGCGCTCGTCTCGGCGGCCGTCTTCGCGGGAGCGGCGTCGGCACAGCCGACCGAGATTCCGTATCTGAGTCACGGGACTGGAGTCTCGGCAGGCGACTTCGCGGGAGAGGCGTCGGCACAGCCGACCGAGATTCCATACCTGAGCCACGGTATTGGCGTCTCGGCGGGCGACTTCGCGGGAGAGGCGTCGGCACAGCCGACCGAGACTCCATACCTGAGCCTCGGGATTGGCGTCTCGCCGGTCGACAACGCAGTGGCGGGAACGTCTGAGGTGGGTCCCCAGTTCAAGCTGAACACGTCTGGGACTGACCCGTACCTGCAGGACTGGAGGCAGGTCCAGAGTGAGCAGTCTTCGGGTGCCTACCAGACCTCGTCGTCGGCCGAGCAGTCCGGTGGCGTCACGCCGACGAACCTGGCGCGGGCCTACGCGCCGCGGCACGAGGGTGTCGCGACCGCCGTCGACGGACGCTCGTTCGACCTCGGCGATGGCACGCTCGGCTTCGGGCTCGGGCTGCTGCTCGCCACGGGCTGCGCGGTCGCGATCGTCCTCTCGCGGAGGGGCATGCGGTTGGGGACGACGTAAGGGGAGGGTTCATCCTGGGAAGGCGGCTCCGGGCGGCGGGGCCGCCTTTCCTCTGCTCGCCGATCGACCGCGAGGTCCCGGCTAGATCGGAATCCGCTGGGCCAGGTTCTCGAGCAGTGCAAGTGCGAGGCCGCTGTCCTCGACAACGAGCTCCCGAAACCCGGCGCGGTCGATCGCGAGGCACCGCACCTCCGTAAGCGTCTGGACGCGAGCGATCCGTGTGCTGTCGCTCCGGAGCAGGGCGACCTCGCCGATCACCTCACCCGGGCCGAGCTCTGTGTCGATGCCGCGCGCGTGCACGGACACTCGACCGTCGAGGATCACGAACATCCCCGTGCCGGGCGTTCGCGCCTCGATCACGACCTGGCTCTGCGGGAACTCGACCTCGGAGGAGATCGCAGCGATCCGCTCGAGCGACTCGTCGGACAACCCCTCGAAGATCGGCACAGCGCGAAGAGCCGCGAGCTTGTCGGTCTGTCCACCCACCATCCCGTTGACGATAACGGAGACCGCTTGGACTACGGGTTGCCCTTCCCGACCTTCTGGGTCACGTAGGCGGCGACGTCGCTGATCTGCTGCTTCGTCAACTGGTCGCCGAACGCCGGCATCCCGCCACCGCCGTTCGTGACCTGTGCGATCACCGCGGACATGCTTGTGACGCTCGAGAGGTCAGGCCCGCCGTTGCCACCGGTGCCGTTGCCGCCGTGGCAGCCCGAGCAGTTCGCGGCGAAGACCGTGGCGCCGCGCTCGGCGTTGCCCTGCTCGGGGCCGCCTGCTCGCCGCCCTCGCCGCCGTGCTCGGTGCCCGAGCCGCCGCCGGCAGCCTCGGCAGGACCAATCGTCCCGTCGAGCCCGAAGAGCCACAGCTCGTCGCCGTGCGGCGAGGCCACGAGGCTGTTCCCCTGCGACAGGAAGACGACGTACTCCTTGCCCTTGTGCTCGAAGAACGACGCGGTGTTGTTGGCGCCGGCGCCCGTCTGGAAGTTCCAGAGGCGTTGCCCGTTGCGCGCGTCGTACGCCTCGAGCTCGCCGTTCGTGCGCCCGAGGAAGACGAGGTTCCCCTTCGTCGTGCTCGTCCCCGAGTAGCACGCCTCCGGGAACTGCTTCTGCCAGACCTGGCGCCCGCTGAGCGCGTCGATCGCGGTGAACGTGCCGGACGACTCGGTGTACGCCGCGCCCGCGAGCAGGGCGGAGATGTAGTACTCGCCCCGCTTCCACTGTGCGCCTGGGATGGACATCTCCCCCGTCGTCTGCACGGCGGAGCAGATGTAGAACATGTCCGTCTCGGGGTTGTAGCTGATCGGGTTCCAGTTCACGCCGCCCTGCGGGCCGGGCATGATCGCGACGAACTTCGCCGAGGCCGGGCGGCGTGAAGATCTCCTGCGCCGGCACGATCTCGAGACCCTTCATCTGCGGCGTGAACGACTTCTTGATCCGCTCGACCTCGCTCTGCGGGACCGGGCCGTGCGGGATGAACGCGCCGTTGCGGGGGATCGGCTGCGTCGGCGACGGTGTGCTGCTTCGGATCCTGCGGCACCGGCTTCTCGTCGATCCCGTAGAGCGGCTCGCCGGTCTCACGGTCGAGCATGTAGAGCCAGCCGGTCTTTCCGGCCTGCGCGACGCCCTTGCGCCCGTCGGACGCGTCGAAGAGGACGGCGGTGCTCGCGGCGTCGTAGTCCCAGATGTCGTGGTGCACCTGCTGGAACCCCCACCTGAACTTGCCCGTCTCCGCTTCGATCGCGACGATCGACGCCGTCCACTCGTTGTCGCCCTGCCGGACGCTTCCGTCCCAGTCCGGCCCCGCGTTTCCGGTCGCGAAGTAGAGGAGGCCGAGGTCGGGGTCGTAGGCAGGCGCCTGCCAGATCGCGCCGCCGCCGTGCAGGTACGCGTCGCCGGGCCGGCCACGAGTCTCCGCCGGGCTCGCCCGGAGCCGGGACGGTGTAGTAGCGCCAGATCGACTCGCCGGTCTCCGGATCGAGCGCCTCGAGGAACCCGCGCGTTCCGAGGTCGGCTCCGACGACGCCGATGTACACGCGGTCGTCTGCGTAGACCGGAGCTGCGGTGATCACCTGCCCGTCCTGCCACTTCACGAGCTGCCGGGTCCAGAGGACGTCGCCGGTCTTCGCGTCCAGCGCGACGACCTTGCCGTCGAGCTGCCCCTGGAACACCTTGCCGTCGCCGATCGCGACGCCGCGGTTGAGCCAACCGCAGCAGATCGTGTCGATCTTCTGGTCGAGGTTCCCCTCGTACTGCCAGAGGATCTTGCCGGTCTCGACGTCGACGGCGAACACGTCGTTCTTGCCGGTCGTGACGTAGATGACGCCGTTGTAGACGACGGGCTGGCTCTCGCCCGAGTACTTCGCCTCGGTCCCCGAGTTCCGAAGGTCGGTCTTCCAGACGCCCTGGAGCTGCTTCACGTTCGACGTGTCGATCTCGTCGAGCGTCGAGTAGCGGTCGTTCGCGAGCGAGCCGCCGGCGGTCGGCCAGTTTCGCCCGCGTGATCGGCGAGATCACTGCCGTCGAACGCCGGCACGTCCTCGCTGTCGCCGCCGAACGAGCAACCCGGCACCAGCGCCAGCGAGAGGAGCGCGAGGGAAAGGACGACCAGCCGGGCGGTGGCCTTTGTCGGCACTTCGACCCCCCGGTTCCCGCAGCCCGCACCGTCGAAACAACCCGTTTGGGGTCTCAAGCGAAGCCGCATGTGCACCGAAGCACGAAGTGTGCGCAGGCTCCTCGTCCTCGCCGCAGTTACCTCCCTCGCAGCCGTGGGAACGGCGTCGACCGCCTCAGCCGCCTCGACGAAAGCGGAGTTCATCAAGCGCGGGGACGCCCTCTGCGCGGGCATGGCGAAGGAGCTCGCACCGCTGCGCCGGCGCGCCGAGGCCGCCTACGCGCTTCCCGAGAGCCGCCGAATGGCGGCCGCCGCTGCGATCTGGGGCGACCAGATCCGCATCCAGGTCACGTTCAACCAGCGCCTGCGCGCGGTCGGCGCCCCGCCCGACGACGCAGCTGCCCGCCGCCTGCTCGGCCAGCTCGACCGCGGCGTCGTGCTCGCGCGCCGCATCCAGAGCGCCTTCGCGGACGGGCGCATCGCCTCGCTCGCCTCGGCGCTTCCGGCGTATCTCGACTTCACGCTGAAGCTCAATCGGCAGGTTCGGGCGTACGGCTTCCGCGTCTGCGGCCACTAGGCACGCAGTAGATTCCGGCGTGTGACCTTCGCAGTCGCGGCCGATGCGTACGACCGGTTCATGGGGAGGTACTCCGTGCCGCTCGCCCCTCAGCTCGCCGATTTCGCGACGGTCGTCGCAGGTCAGCAGGTGCTCGACGTCGGCTGCGGGCCGGGCGCGCTCACGGCCGAGCTGGTCGCGCGGCTCGGGCCGGCCGCGGTGTCGGCGGTCGATCCGTCCGAGCCCTTCGTCGCAGCCGTTCGGGAGCGACACCCCGAGGTCCACGTGGAGCAGGCTGCGGCTGAGCAGTTGCCGTTCGAGGATCGAACGTTCGACGCCGCACTGGCACAGCTCGTCGTGCACTTCATGACCGACCCCGTCGTGGGGCTTCGCGAGATGGCGCGCGTGACCCGCGAGGGTGGTGTCGTGGCGGCGTGCGTGTGGGATCACGCCGGCGGCCGGGGCCCGCTCAGCGTGTTCTGGACGGCCGCCCGGGAGCGCGATCCCGACGTCGAGGACGAGTCGAAGCGTGCGGGCTCCCGTGAGGGGCACCTCGCAGAGCTGTTTCGGGAAGCAGGGCTGCACGACGTGGAGGAGAGCGCGCTTCCCGTGAGCATCGAGCATCCGAGCTTCGAGGACTGGTGGGAGCCGTACACGCTCGGCGTCGGCCCGGCCGGCGGCTACGCGGCGAGTCTCGACGAGCAGGGGCAGGTCGAATTGCGCGAACGCTGCCGCGAGCTCCTGCCGACCGCTCCGTTCGTCCTGAAGGCCCGCGCCTGGGCTGCGCGAGCTTTCGCCTAGACACTCGATTCACTCGGATGGGGGATGTCGGTCTCCGGTCGCTGCGTACGGTGAGCCGAGGGCACCGCGCACCGCGGTCCCAGGGAGAGAGGGGCACTACTGATGCGGCATGGGGATTCGAGGGCTTCGGCTCTCTGGGGCAAGGGTGAGGGCCGTTGGCGTCGCGGGATCGTCTGCTTGACCGCGGTCGCTGCGCTCGCCGCGCCGGGAAGCGCGCTGGCCGGGCCGAGGTCGAACGCTCCGGAGGTCGCTCCGGCAGCCGAGATCGCCGAGCCGGCCGCCGCTGCGGCGCCGGTCTTCGCGTGGCTCGCGAACTGGACCTGGTAACGGGCTGAGTTCAGGCGGAGGCGGCGCCTGCGTGCCGCCTCCGTCATGCGCTCGTACGATGCACGCGTGCCGCAGTTCGTCCCCGGCCGCGAGCTCTCGCGCGCGTTCTACGAAGAGGTCGTCGGGCCGCTCGTCGGTGACGTGGAGCACTCGGCGGCGCTCCTCGGCTGGGGATCCGACGTGCTCGGCTTCGACACCGAGCGCTCGACCGACCATGGCTGGGGCCCGCGAGTGCGCGTGTTCGTGCATGCGTCGGAGGTCGAGCGTGTGCGCTCGGCCGTCGAGGTCGGCCTGCCCGACGAGTTCCGCGGTTGGCCGACACGCTACGGCTGGGACGCCGTTCCGGTCTCCTCGCACGTGAAAGTCAGACCACTCGGCGAGTGGCTCGAGCGTCACCTCGGCTACGACGCACGCGCCGGGCTCACGACCCTCCACTGGCTGACGACCCCCCAGCAGCTCCTCTCGGAGATCACCAGTGGGGAGGTCTTCTGGGACGGAACCGGTGAGCTCGAGCCGCTACGACAGGCACTTGCGTGGTACCCGGAAGATGTCTGGCGCTGGCTCGTCGGCTGCCAGTGGTGGCGCATCGACCAGGAGGAGCCGTTCGTCGCTCGGACCGCTGAGGTCGGCGACGAGCTCGGCTCGCGCATCGTCGCCGCGCGCCTCGCACGGGATGCGATGAGGCTCGGCTTCCTGCTCGAGCGTCGCTACGCGCCGTATGCGAAGTGGCTCGGCTCCGCGTTCGCTCGACTCGACTGCGCAACGGATGTCGGCCCTGCGCTGGAGCGCATGCTCGCCGCGAACGACCTCGCAGCTCGGGAGTCCGCCTGGGTCGAGGCGATCGAGGCGCTCGCACGCCGGCACAACGCGCTCGGGCTCACGGCGCAGCTCGAACCCACGGTGCGCAACTTCCACTCTCGGCCGTTTCGCGTGATCGACGCAGGCCGCTTCGCGGCGGCGTGTATCGAGTCCGTGTCGGACTCCTGGTTGCGCGAGCTTCCGCGAGTCGGAGCGATCGACCAGCTGGTGGACTCGACCGACGTGCTGAGCGTCGGCGAAGCCGCGCGCCGCCTGGCCTGCTTCTACGGGTCGACGACGTAGACGTGCGCCTGGAGCGGTCCGAAGCCGTCGCGGACCGCCCCATTGCTGATCGGCAGCGCGCGGTTCTCGCCGAACGCACGGGCGACCCCGCGCAGCCCCGGAACCCCGACGCTCGCCGTGACCCGCCGCCACGAGGTGTTCACGGCGATCAGATAGGTCGCACCGTTGAAGCGGCGCGCGCCGACCCGCACCGGGCCTGCCGAGGCCGTCGCCGGAATCCCTCGGGCGAGCAGCGCAGGCCCGAGCGCGGAGATCTCGGTGTTCAGCTGCGTGATCGTGTTCGCGATCGGGGGCTGCCAGTGGTCCGGGAAGTAGCCGATCCCGCGGGCGCCGCCCGCGATCGCGAGCCATGTCTCCGCTCGGATGGTCAGGGGAGTCGGGTCGAGGTCGGCCCGCCCCTTGCAGATCTCCATCCTCCCCACCTCGATCCACTGGAACGTCGCGCGCGCACCTGCGAGCGCGGCGAGCTCGCGCTGCGCTTCGTAGACGGCAGGGAACGCGTCGCGGCGGCACCAGACCTGCAACGGGTAGAGATCGAAGCCGATCATGTCCGCGCGCGCGATGAACTTCGGATACACGCCGCGCCCGGCCGGGATGCCCGCGGACCCGCTGTAGACGTGCCCGCTGAGCGTCAGGAACGTGACGCGCTTCGTCTGCTGCCACGGCGGATGGAAGGGCAGCGCCTCCGGAGGCACGTACAGGTCGGCCTCGTCACGGTGATACCAGCCGATCGTGCCGCGCCCGTCCGCGACGTCCTTGTACTGCGCGGGAATCGCTGACACTGCCCGCGCTCGCAGCGCGTCGAGCTGCACCCACGGCGTGCTGCAGCCGCTTCCCATGTAGAGGTTGACGCCTGCGTTCAGGCTCTGCGCGTACGCCCAGTCGCACTGGCCGTACACCATGCGGGGAAAGAACGGCTGCCCGTCGACGTGGAGCGTGCTGTCGATCACCGCCCCGACGGTCCAGTCGGGGAACGCGCGAGTCGTGAACGATCCCGTCGCACGCGCGACGACACGACCGCTGCGAGCGGTCACGCGGTAGCGATACGCGGTCAACGGCTCGAGCGAGCCGAGCAGGGCGCGTCCCGACGTGCGCGCGCGAGTCGGCGTCCGCAGCCAGATGCCGTAGTCGGCGGTGCGACCGATCTCGATCGTCACGCGCGCCGGGGACGCTCGTCGTCCACGTGAACGTCGCCGCGTGCGCGCCGGGCGCGACGGCGGGACTGACCGAGAGCGCGGCCTGTGCGGCGGGTGCCAGCACGAGCGATGCGAGCGCGACACCGAACCAGCGCAGCATCTCGCCGAGGGTAGCCTCGTGCCGTGTGGGCCGTGTTAACTCTCCCGTGAGGCGCAGCTACGGGGCGCACGCCGACCAGCACGTGGACGTGTACGCGCCCGAAGGCGCGCGTCGCGCGGTCGTGGCGGTGCTGCACGGCGGCTTCTGGCGCGCGCCCTACGCGGCCGACCTGATGGACCCGCTGTGCGTCGACCTCGCCGCGCGCGGCTACGAGGCCTGGAACGTCGAGTACCGCCGCGTCGGCGCGGACGGCGGCTGGCCGATGACGTTCGACGACGTTCGCGCGGCCGTCGCCGGACGCCGCAGAGCCGCTCGTGACGCTCGGGCACTCGGCGGGCGGACACCTCGCGCTCTGGCTGGCGGCCGAGCGCGGCGCGGCGCTCGCGGTCGTCGCAGGCAGGCGTCGTCGACCTCGTCGAGGCCTGGCGGCTCGGCCTCAGCCGCCGCGCGCCCGAGGAGCTGCTCGGCGGATCGCCCGACGAGGTCCCCGACCGCTACGCGTCGGCCTCGCCTGCGGCGCGGCTTCCGCTCGGCGTCCGACAGCTCCTCGTCCACGGGCGGCGCGACGATACGGTCCCCGCCGAGATGAGCCGCGGCGTACGCGGCACGAGCCCGTCAGGCGGGCGACGACGTCGAGCTCGTCGAGACGGACGAGGGGCACTTCGAGTGCCTCGAACCCGACGTCCGAGAGCTGGGCGGCGATCGTCGAGCGGCTGCCGTGACGCGGGCGGAGGCGGAGGCGCTCGACCGCGCGGATCCGCTCGCGCATTTCCGCGAGCGGTTCGTGATCGAGAGGCCCGGTCATCTACGCGGACGGCAACTCGCTCGGCCGGCTACCGGAAGCGACGATCGAGCGGCTGGGCAGCGTCGTCGACACGTGGGGATCGAGGCTCGTGACCGCATGGCCCGAGTGGATCGACCGTCCGGTCGAGGTCGGCGACCTGCTCGCCGGTGCGGCGCTCGGGGCCAACCCCGGCGAGGTGCTGGTGTGCGACTCGACGACCGTGAACCTGTTCAAGCTCGCCGCCGCCGCGCTCGCACGCACGGCCCGGCGCGCTCGTGACGGACGCCGACAACTTCCCGACCGACCGGTACGTTCTCGAGGGGCTCGGCGAGCTCGTCGTCTTCGACGCGCGACCGGGTCGACGGGCCGACGGCGGACGACGTCGCGCGCGCGTGCGCTGGACGCGAGGTGTCGGTCGTGTGCCTCTCGCACGTCGCGTATCGATCAGGCGCGCTCGCCGACGTGCGCGCGATCAGCGAGGCTGGCGCACGATGCGGGCGCACTCGTTCTGCTCGATGTGAGCCACTCGGCGGGCGTCGCGCCGGTCGAGCTCGAAGCGACGGGCGTCGACCTCGCCGTCGGGTGCACGTACAAGTACCTGAACGGCGGCCCAGGCTCGCCCGCGTTCCTCTACGTGCGCGCGGAGCTGCAGGAGGAGCTGCGGTCGCCGATCTGGGGCTGGTTCGGGCAGCGCGAGCAGTTCGCGATGGGGCCCTGCCTACGACCCGGTGCCGGGAATCGGCCGCTTTCTCGCGGGGACGCCGCCGATCCTCGGGCTTGCGGCCGTCGAGGTCGGGACCGAGCTCGTTCGAGAGGCGGGGATCGAGGCGCTCCGTCGCAAGAGCGTCGCCCTGACGGAGCTCGTGGTCTCGCTGCACGACGAGCGGCTCGCGCCGCTCGGGTTCGAGCTCGGCACGCCGCGCGACCCGGAGCGGCGCGGCGGTCACGTGTCGGTCCGCCACGTCGACGGCTGGCGGATCTGCCGCGCCCTGATCGAGCGCGCGGACGTCGTCCCGGACTTCCGCGCGCCCGACTCGATTCGGCTCGGCCTACCGCCGCTCTACACGCGCTTCGTCGACGCGTGGGAGATCGTCGACCGGCTCGCGCTGCTCGTCGAGTCCGGCGAGCACGAGCTCGTCGACGCTGCGCCCGCGCGAGTGACGTAACTAGCGCGTCGGCGCTTCGGTTCCGGGCGTCTCCGACAGGTTCTCGACGCTGTCAACACCCTGAACGGTGCGCACGCGCTGTCCCAGATCGTCGCTGACGTTTACGTCCCCGCTCGGCGCTTCGACGTCAACGCTCCCGCGAGCCTTGCCGATGAGCCCGAGCACACGGTCGCGCAACTTGGCGCGACGCGACGCGTCGGACAGGTACACCAGCGCCGCCCCCAGCGCTGCGAGCCTGAAGAGCTTCATGCGTGATCATCCCCTCTCGATCGTGATGAACCCAACGTCTACCCCGGTCGGGGTGACGAAAACGCGAAGCGTTCGGCTGTTCAGTCGCCCCAGTCGAAGTCGCGCGAGCGGCTCCAGAGACCTGCTTCGGTCTCCTCGCCGACGGCAGCGTCCTCGCCGGGCCAACCGAGCGGGCTTGCGACGGCGACGACCTCGGGGGACTCCATGCCCTCCATGGTGTCTTCGAGTCGCGCCTGCTCCTCGGTCTTGAACAGCGGGTGGTTCTCGAACGGATCCTGTGCCATGTACTGGTCGATCGGCATCTGGTTCTCGAGCTGCGAGTTGCGGTCGCGAAGCTCCAGATGCTCCTGGATGACTTGTGCGAACAACGACGGGATCGCTACGGGCATGTTTTCTCCGGGGTCGGGGGCGGGGCTGGGCGGGCAGATTGTAAGGCCACGGTGAAGTCTGACGAAACCTGGGGCGGGAGGTTAGCGCACATCACGGACGCTCGACGGCGGCTGGGGCCCGGTCGACCCGGTTCTTTCCACGCCTTTTGGCCTCGTAGAGGGCCGAGTCGGCCGCCGCCACGAGCTCTGCCGGCTCGGGTCTCCCCCTGGGCTTCTGCGACCCCGAAGCTCGCGGTGACCCGAACCGGCACCCCTTCCGGGGTCAACAGGGTCTTGTCCTCGAGGTAGTCGCGGATCCGCTGGGCGAGCTGGACGGCGCCGTCGGCGTCGGTCCCGGGCAGGACGAGCAAGAACTCCTCCCCTCCCCACCTCGAGGCGACGTCGACGTCGCGGACGGAGCGCTCGAGGAGGCGGGCGAACTCGCGGAGCACCGTGTCCCCGACCCCGTGCCCGTGCGCGTCGTTGACCGCCTTGAAGTCGTCGAGGTCGCCGATCACGACCGAGAGCGGACCGCCGAAGCGGGACGCTCGCGAGAGCTCGGTGGCGAGCGCGTCTTCTGCCTGGCGCCGGTTCGCGAGGCCGGTCATCCCGTCGACCAACGCTTGCCGCTCGACGATCCGGTGCAGCTTCGCGTTGTCGAGCGCGATCACCGACTGGCTGACGAGCGACGCAGCCGTCAGCCGCGACTCGTCGTCGAAGTGCCGGCCGAAGAGGAAGAGCGTGCCGAACGTGCTCTTGCTCGCGCGCAGGGGCAGCTCGAGCTGATCGGCCCCCACCCCAGGCGTGCCGACCTCGACGACCTCGCCGTCGACGCCGATCAGCATCCCGCCCGTCGCGCCGGTCGCCTCGACCGCGGTCTCGACGATCGTGCGCAGCAGCTGGTCGGTGTCATGCGTCGCCGCGAGCGCATCGCCGAAGCGGGAGACCGCCTCGCGCGGAACGGTGCCGCTCGGACTCGAGCTCTTCGAAGTCGGAACTGCAGCTGGTCCGCCATCTGGTTGAACGCGTTGCCGAGCCTCGCAAGCTCGTCGCGACCGCGAACCGGAACGCGCTCGTCGATACTTCCCTCGCGCGATCGCGTTCGCGGCGTTGGCGATGCTCGACACCGTTCGCACCACGGAACGGCCTTCGATGTACGCGACGAGCGCGACGAGCAGGAGCGCGACGAGCAACCCGAGCAGCAGCCGTCGCTGGATGCCCATCGCCGCGGCGTCGATCGCTGCCTGCGGAGCGATGACGCCGAGCGTCGGCTCGCCGGTGTGCCCCGGAGTCGCCGCGACGAGCACGCGCTGGCGCTTGCCGTCGATCGCAACCGTGGTCGGCCGGTCGGCGGGGACGTCGAGCCCTGCCTGGGTCCACCCCGCGCCGACGACGAGCCTGCCGCGATGGACGACCACGAACTGTTCGTTCTCGCCGAGGCCCGAACGTTCTTTTGCCTTGCGGAGAAGCTCCTGGTCGAACGGCACGGACGCGACCACGAAGCCGAGCAACCCGTCCGGGCCGACGACGCGCACACGTCGTTCGGCGGCGAGCTGCGGGCGCACGCCGACCTGGAAGTCGGCCGACTCGACCCTGACGTTGCGCGTGGACCCGAGCAGCTGCTGCGCAGCCCTCGCGTCGCCCCTGGTGAGGGCGCGCTGCAACCCGGGGTTGTTCGCGAGCGCGGAGGCCTGGCGCGTTGCGCGCTCCAGGTCCTCGCCGTACGCAGTGACGGCGGCACGCAGGCCCGACTGGAGGCGGGCGTCGACGCGGCGCACCTCACTCTGCTGCGCGACCGAGGTGAAACCCCAGAACGCGGCCGCCGCCGGAAGCAGCGAGAGCAGCCCGAAGTAGAGGACGAGCTTGAACTTGAAGCTGCGGGCGCTGAACCGGGTCAAGTCCGCCCCTCGGGGTGCCGATACCTCATTCGAGTGATTTCGGCTGGACGGAGGCGGAACATGAGTGCCATCGTTGCGAAAGCGTCGGTGGTCGCGGCGGCGACCGGTGGGCTCGCGGCCTGTTTCTCTGCCGCTGGCCCTCCGGGCCTGCAGCGCTCGGTGAGGCTCTCAGGATGCCTGCAGCGACCCGGGAGACGACGATCTCGGTCTTCCCCGCCCCGGGTCGGCCCGAGTCGAGCACCGCACCCGTGGAGCGGCCCCAGCCGACGGCCGCTCGACGGCCGAACAGCCCGGGTCTGCGCCCACCGGACCCGGTGCACGAGCGCCCTGCCTCACAGCCGGTGGCCCGACTGCAGGCGCCCCCCATCCGACCGCAGACCGACGAGCGGCTCCTCGCCGAACTCGGCCCCGAGCGGCCCGACGACCGCAGCCCGCGCCTCCTGGTCGCGGAGTAGCGGTTTCGAAACCTCGCCCGCGTGCGAGGATGTCCGGGTGCCGCTCATTCGCCGTCCGGGTCCGATCGGCCTCGCGCTCACCGCGTTCGAGGTCTGGCGGCGTCTGCCGCCCGAGCAGCGACGGCAGCTCATGGACGCGACGCGCAAGCAGGCACCGCGCGCCGCCGCCGCAGCGCTCGCGTACTGGCGCAGCCGGCCGCCGCGTCGTTAGGTCTTGACGCCGAGCGCTTCGCGGACGATCCGGTCCTGCTGCCGCAGGTGCGCGGTCGGGTAGCCCTCGCTCGGGCTCGCGCGCCACGGGCGTCCCACGAACCGCACCGGCACGCCCGCCACTGAGGCCGCGTCCTCGAGGCGGTGGCGGATTGCGCGCCACGCGCCCATGTTCTGCGGCTCCTCCTGCGCCCAGACGATCTCGTCCAACGCGCTGTAGCCGCGCACGAGCTCGGCCGCCTCGTCGACGGGGAACGGGTAGAGCTGCTCGATCCGCGCAACAGCGACGCCGCTTGCAGCAGCGCGTGCCTCGTGGCCGACGATGTCGTAGTACAGCTTCCCGGTGCAGAGGACGAGCCGGCGGGCCGTGGAGTGATCAACGTCGGCGTCGTCGATCACCGGCCGGAACGCTCCGTCGCTCAGTTCCTCGAGCGAGCTCATCGCCGCGCGGAGGCGCAAGAGACCCTTGGGCGTCATCACGATGAGCGGCCGTGCCGACGGGTCGAGCGCCTGGCGGCGGAGCAGGTGGAACGACTGTGCGGCCGTCGTCGGGTTGACGATCCGGATGTTCTCCTGCGCCGCGAGCTGCAGGAAGCGCTCGAGGCGCGCGCTCGAGTGCTCGGGGCCGTTCCCTTCGTACCCGTGCGGCAGCAGCAGCGTCAGCCTTGACGTCTGGCCCCATTTCGAGAGGCCGGCCACGATGAACTGGTCGATCGCGATCTGCGCGCCGTTGACGAAGTCCCCGAACTGCGCCTCCCAGAGCACGAGCGCCTCCGGCGCTGCGACCGAGTAGCCGTACTCGAAGCCGACCGCCGCAAACTCGGAGAGCGGCGAGTTGAACACCTCGAAGGACGCGCTGTCCTCACGCAGGTGCTGGATCGGCGCGTAGACGCCGCCGTTCTCGGCGTCGTGCAGGACGATGTGGCGATGTGAGAACGTCCCGCGCTCGGTGTCCTGACCCGTCAGGCGGATCGGGATTCCCTCGACGAGCAGCGAGGCGAACGCGAGCGCCTCGGCGTGGCCCCAGTCGATACCGCCGGCGCCGAGTCCCTCGCCACGACGAAGCAGCTGCTTGATCAGCTTCGGATGCACCGTGAAGTCGTCGGGCACGCGTGAGGAGCTCGTTGTTCAGCTCGCGCAGCCGGTCTGCGGCAACGGCGGTGATCACGGGTGCCGTGCTCGAACGCGGGATCCGGCCGTCGCGCTCCGGCGCAGGGTTGCCGATCGCCTCGCGGAGGCGCTCGTGGGCGGCCTTCAGCTTTGCCTCCACCGACTCGACCAGCTGCTGCGCCTCGTCCTCGGTCACGACACCTTCCTCGACGAGCTGCTTCGCGTAGAGCTCGCGAGCGGGCGGGTGGCGCGCGATCAGCTGCGCCATCAGCGGCTGCGTGTACGCGGCTTCGTCTTGCTCGTTGTGTCCGTGCCGCCGGTAGCCGACGAGGTCGATCACGACGTCGTGACAGAAGCGGCGGCGGAAGGCGCTTGCGAGGCGCGCGGCGGAGAGCGCAGCCTCCGGGTCGTCGGCGTTGACGTGGATGATCGGGACGTCGAAGCCCTTCGCGAGGTCGCTCGAGTGACGTGTCGACCGCGCGTCGCCGGGGTCGGTGGTGAAGCCGACCTGGTTGTTCGCGATCACGTGCAGCGTCCCGCCCGTCGAGTAGCCGCGCAGCGCCTGGAGGTTGAGCGTCTCCGCGACGACGCCCTGCGCGGGAAACGCCGCGTCACCGTGGATCAGGACCGGCAGCCCGACGGTCGGATCGGCGAGACCCTTGCGCGTGCCCCGGTCGGTCTGCTCCGCGCGCGTCATTCCTTCGACGACGGGGTCGACCGCCTCGAGGTGGCTCGGGTTCGAGGCGAGCGTGACCTGGATCTCGCCCGCGGGTGTCGAGCGCGTCGCGTCCGCGCCGAGGTGGTACTTCACGTCGCCGGTGCCGCCTTCCGGGTCGGAGACGACCGCGTCGATCGTCCGCTCGCCTTCGAACTCGACGAGCACGTACTCGTACGGGCGTCCGAGCGTGTGCACGATCACGTTCAGTCGCCCTCGATGCGCCATGCCGAGCACGACGCGGTGTGTGCCGCCCTCGGCCGCGAGCTCGACCGTCTCGTCGAGCAGTGGCACCAACGAGTCGAGCCCCTCGATCGAGAACTGCTTCTGCCCGAGGAAGGCGCGCTGGAGGTAGCGCTCGAAAACCTGGACCTCGGTGAGGCGCTCGAGCAGGCTCCGCTTCTCCTCGGGGGAGAGCGGTTGCCGATAGCGGCCCGACTCGATCGCCTGCCGCAACCAGACGCGCTCCTCGTGGTCGGAGATGTGCTCGATCTCGTAGGCGATCGTCCCGCAGTAGGTCTCGCGCAACGCGGGCAACGCGTCGGCGAGCGTCTCGCCGGGGACGTAGAGGCGCAGGTACCGCGCCGGGATGCGCGCCTGCAACTCCGGAGTCAGCGGCGGCTCGAGGCGCTCGGGCTCGAGCGCGGGATCGCCGACCGCCTCGGAGCCGAGCGGGTCGAGCTTCGCAGCGAGGTGGCCGTGCATGCGGTGCGCCTTGACGAGCGCCATCGCGGCGGCGACGCCGCCGAGGAGCAGATCGTCGGCGGGCTCTGCTGCCGCTGCTGGGGCCGTCGGGGCCGTCGGGGCCGTCGGCCGGCGTCTCGGCGGAAGCGCCGTTTCCGTCGGACCGCAGCGTCTCGAGGAGCTTGACCAACCCGGGATGGGTCGCCACGAGCTCGCTGTCGCCGCTCTCGAACAGGCGCCGCCACTCCGACGGGACCGCCTCGGGATTCTCGAGGTACTCGTCGAGGAGCGCCCGCGCGTAGCCGGCGTTCAGTCCGTCGACATCGAACGCGCTCACACCTCTTGTTGTAGCACCAGCCTCAGAAGAGGGGGCGATTCGTGACCACGGCGATCGACATGCCGAGGATGAAGCCGACGGTCGCGAAGCCCACCGCAATCGCGTGCAGCCGGCCCCAACGCCCGCCGATGGCGGTCGCGGTCAGGCTGAGCACGAGCGCGGCGAGCGCGAGCACCAGCGGGCGGAACGCAAGCGCCGCCACCGAGAGGAAGATCGCCGTGGCAGACATGTAGCCCGCGAGCGTCTCTGCGGGGCCGCGCCGCTCGAGCTCCGAGACGGTCAACGCCGTGCTCCTCGGGCTCCGACGCGAGGGCGCGGGCGGTTTGGCCGGCGGCGGACGCGCCAGCTGCAAGGCGCAGCGGGATCGTTTGGTGACTCCGAGACCACCGGGACGAGCTCCGCGGGTGCGTAGGGGTCGGGGGCCGAACGAATCGCCCACCAGACCACGCCGATGAGATAGAGGATCGGCAACTTCAGCACGAGCATCATGAAGATGAGCTCCCACGCGGCGGTGCTCATGCGGCGAGTCTACGCGAACCACGGTCACGCCGACCTCCCCGGGCGGCGTCGCAGGACGGCAGCCCCGGCGGCGTTCAGGGCGCCACCCAGAAGCGGCAAGACCGCGAGCGCCGGTCCGAAGGTCGTCTCGGTGCCGTCGTCCACGCGCTCGAAAACCACGAGGTCGAGCCCGCGGACCCCGAGCACGAAGGTCTCACGCCCCGCCGCGTCGGCCAGCGCCGCGAGCCCGAGCGCCACCGCGAGCGCGAGCAGCGCAGTGGCGGCCCCACCGAGCGCGAAGGCGGTCAAGGTCGCGCGCAGAGGGTCCTCCCGTCCGCGGTCAGCACCGTCAGCCCGAGGGCGTGCAGCGACAGCGCGAGCCCAGCGACGGTCGCCGGCAGACCGGGCAGCGTGAGCAGGAGAGCCGCCACCACCAGAGCCGCGGTCGGTCCGGAGGCCGCAACGAACGTTTCACGCCGCCGGTCGACCCCTCGGTGCAGAAGCCAAAGCCTTCCGCCTCGAGTCACCGCGCACGTGGGTACTCCGCGCAGCAGCACGAGGTGGCCGAGCTCGTGAACGACCACACCGCTCCCGACCGCGGTTGCGAGCGCGAGCGAGGTCGAAACCGATGTGGCGCCAAGCCCGCCGAGGACGAGCAACGCGACGCCGAGGCTCCCGACCGCCGCGAGCAGCGCGAACGGCAGCGTCGCGAGGACGCCTGTGACCAGAATCGCGACCAGTGAGGTCGTGTCGACGTGACGACGGTGTGCCGGAACGCGCGGGAGCCTTCGGGCCGGAAGCATGAACGGCAGGTGGGCGACCCAACGCAGCGCGAGCGCAGGTGCGCCCTGTGCCGGCGAGATGTTGAGCAACAGCCGCTCGTTCAGCTCTGCGCAGAAGCTGATTGCGTCGGCGAGGGCGCGCTTCTCGTCGACCGCAAAGCCGAGCCGGAGTGCACGCGAAGCTGCGGCGGGCGTCGATGCGTCGACGATCACCGCGCCGGTCGCGTTGAGCGGGAGCGTGGTGCCGCGGACGTGGTCGTACACGCCTCCGGGGCGCCGTACGACGCACCTCGGCAGCGCGATCCGATCGTCCGGCGCGATCACCTCGTCATCGCTCCCGAAGCGACCACTCCGAGCGCGAGCACGACGTTTCCGACGACCAGGGTGAATGCGGTCCCATCGATCCCCGCCGAGCCCTCGAGTCTTCCCACGGCGACCCAACCGCAGACGACGACCGCGACCACACTGCCGTAGGAGGCCAGTTGTTGCAGCAGCCGGTCGGCACGCCACGGCACTGCGGCACCGCCGAACGCGGCGCAACCGAGCACGAACGCGGCCGCGCCCTCTAGTTCGAGGTACGCCGACGCATCGCCGTGTGCAAACGGCGCGACTAAGAGCGCAGCCGCGGCCACGACCGCAACCGCCGCGCAGACTCCACCGACCGCGATCGCGCCCGCAAGGAGGCGCGCAGACCGAGGAGACGTGTCGAAGAGCCAACCGCCGTCGCCCCCGAGCCCGAACGCCGCTGCAGGCAGCAGGGCTGCCGCGGTGATCGAGAGGCCGACCGCGAACGCCAGAAGCGGGCTGCCGCCGACGTCGAGTCTCGCGCCGAGCGAGGCTGCGACCACCACCGGAACGAGGACCCCAGCCGCCGCCTGAGCCCGAAGCTCTCGATGGCGGAAGACGCGCCGGGCAGTCGCCAACGACATCGCGGGTAGCGCGTGCGCGGGGAGCCTCGCCGAGCGGACATCGCGGCGTCGGCCGCGAGTCGGCGCCTCGACAGCGCAACCGGCCAGCCACACGGCCAGGCCCCCGACCCCGGAGGCCCAGAGCAGTGCGAGGTCGAACAACGGCGGGCGCACACCCGCCACCGCGCCGCCGGGCCCGACGAACGACCCGGCACCGAGCGCAGCCCCGGCGATCGCCCAGAGCCCGACGGCCGAGGCGACGACCACGAGACCAGCCGGCTCGCAGCGTCCGCAGAGCCGAAGCCCCTGGCCGAGTGCCGCGCCGACGACGACGGCGGCCGCGGTGGCGGCTGTGATCACGGTCCCGTCGAGGCCGGCCAACGCCGTCGCGAAGAGGAGTAACGGGGCGAGGAGCACCACGCCGCCAGCGCACGCCGGTGCAAGCGTGAGCGACCACGCCGCAGACGCCCTCGAGATCGGCGCTGCCTCAAGCGCGCCTCCCAGCTGCGAGAGCCCGGGTGCGAGGAGCGCGACCGCCGCGCCGGCCACGAGCCCCGTCACGCCGATGCCGAGCGCGAGCGAGTGAAGAACGGCGTCGTCGCGCGCGAGCTCGGCGTAGCGTGCTTCGAGGCGGATCCCGGCAGCGACCGCGGCGACCGGAATCGCAACGCACGCTGCAAGCGCGGCGAAAGCGAGCAGTGGATTCTGCTCGAGCGCGGGCCGAAGGCGGCGCCACGCGCAGCGCCACGCAGAGCTAGAGAGCGTCCAGCGCATCCCTCAGCTCCCGAAACCGACCGGCTGCGCCGAGTGCGGCGACGAACACGCCCTCGAGCGTGGTCGCCGCGTGCCGGCGACGCAGTTCGCCAATCGTCCCCTCTGCGACTGCCGCACCTGCGCTGAGGAGCGTGACCCTGTCGCAGACGAGCTCCGCGAAGTGGAGGTCCTGCGTCGCGACGACGACACCCCCGCCGCGCTCGGCGACGACCCGCACGACCTCACGCAGCGCGATCACCGCTTCGGGATCGAGCGCTGCGGTCGCCTCGTCGACGAGGAGGAGGGGACGATCGAGCGCGACCGCAGCGGCGACGGCAACGAGCCTGCGCTGACCGTGTGAGAGCGAGCCGAGCTGCGACCGCACGCGCCCACGCAGCCCGAACACTCCGAGCAACAGCTCGGCCCGTCGCGCGAAGTCCTGCTCGGACCGCCAGAGCGAGGCCGTCAGCTGCAGGAGCTCGGCGACCGAGAGCTCGTCGAGACCGGTCGGCTCGTCGGGCACCGACGCAACGAGCGACCGCGCGCGAAGCGTGCCGCCACGAACGCCCTGGACGTCGATCGTCCCCGCGTCGGGTCGGACGAGCCCGAGCACCGCGCGAAGCGTGGTCGTCTTGCCGCACCCGTTCGGGCCGACGAGCCCGACGACGCTTCCCGCCTCGACCGTCAAGTCGAGCCCAGCCACTGCCGCCCGCGGTCCGTAGACGACCCGCAGCCCGCGCACGACGAGAGGCGACACCGGCCGGGCCTGCGAAGCCGCCGCGGGAGGCCCCCCGACCTCCCGCCGCGCGACGATCAGTTCTTGGTGCAAGAGACCTTGATCCGGAACCACCCGATGTCGATGTCCGGATCGCCGCCTTGACGGATGCAGTACGCAGCCCAGGCGAGCGCCGCGCTGAGCGTGAAGACCCAGACGGCGAAGACCAGCCACGGCTGCTCGGTTGCGACTTCCCCGCGCCAGCCGAGCGCGGGCGGCTCGTAGACGGCCGGAGAAACGGCCAGAGCGCTCATGTGAACCTCCTGTTCGACCACTCCGGCGACGCTAGCCCTGCACCCGTGACAGGTGGGAAACGCCTCTGTGCCAAAACCAAAACGATCCGTCCACCGTTGTAAGGAAGAGGTGAACTCGCCTCACGCCGCTCCACAGGAGCGTTAGAGCTGAGACTCTGGGGGAAAGAGAGACGTACTGATGCCGACGGAATCGATCCAGGCGCTGATCGCTCGAGGCGAGGAGCAGGGCTGCCTCAACCTCTCCGCGTTCTCCGAGTTCGTGCAAGAGCAAGACCTCGGCGAAGAGGAGCTCGAGGTTCTCCACGCCGAGCTCGACGAGCGCGGGATCGAGCTCACCGACGACTGCTCGCGGGCGCAGCCGGGCGACGCCGTCTACGTGAACGGCGCCCTCGCGGCCGCGACGACGGACGCGCTTCAGCTCTTCCTGAACGAGGCCGGCCGCTACACCCTGCTGACCGCGGCCGAGGAGGTCGAGCTCGCGAAGCGCATCGAGCGCGGCGACAAGGAGGCGAAGGACCTGATGGTCAACTCGAACCTCCGGCTCGTCGTCTCGATCGCGAAGAAGTACCAGGGCCACGGCCTCTCGCTGCTCGACCTGATCCAGGAAGGGATCATCGGTCTGATCCGCGCGGTCGAGAAGTTCGACTGGCGTCGCGGCTTCAAGTTCTCGACCTACGCGACGTGGTGGATCCGCCAGGCCGTGCAGCGCGGCGTCGCGAACAAGTCGCGCACGATCCGCATCCCCGTGCACATCGTCGAGCGCGAGACGAAGATCTCACGCGCCGAGCGCGACCTGACCGCGACGCTCGGACGCCCGCCGACCGAGGAGGAAGTCGCCGAGGCCGCAAAGCTCCCGCTCAAGCAGGTGCGGGAGGTTCGACAGGCGGCGCGCGCGGTGACGAGCCTCGACAAGCCGATCGGCTCGGACGGCAACTCGACGTTCGGCGACCTCTTCAGCGACGAGCACGGCGCGTTCGAGGAGGAGGTGCACGTCAGCCTCGAGCAGGAGACGCTGCACCGCGCGCTCGAGAAGCTGCCCGAGCGCGAGCGCGAGGTGCTGAGCCTGCGCTATGGGCTCGACAGCGCGGAAGACCCGAAGTCGCTCGAGGAGATCGGCCGACGGCTCGGGCTCACCCGCGAGCGGGTGCGTCAGATCGAGGCAGCGGCGCTCGAGCGCCTCGCGGTCAACCGCGAGATCGAAGCGCTTCGAACAGCCGCCTGAACCTGCCGAGCAGCGCTTCCAAGCGACGCTCCTCGGCGGTGGTGTGGGAGTGGTCGAGCCAGGACAGCATCAGGGGCGGTTCGTGTGGATGGCGGCTTCCATGACCAACAAGATCCCGCAAAGTGCGAAAACTTGCGCCATGGGCTACACCTTCCGCCCGTTGACTCGATCTCCTTGCGCGACGTGTGCGCCTCGGAGCGCTAGAACAGAGCCGCCTCGGGGAAGACGGCTTTTGAGATGGAGCCGACGGGGCTCGAACCCGTGGCCTCCGCCATGCCATGGCGGCGCTCTCCCAGCTGAGCTACGGCCCCCAGCCGCAGCAGTGTAGCGGCCAACTCAAAGTCTTTCGCCCATCTCACTCCGACCCGTTGGTTGTTCCTGGCAGCGCCGATCCGGAGGTGAGCCTGTCCACAGGGCGTCACCTCCTCGAACGGGAGCAGGTAGCACGTGTCGTTGTCGTGGCAATACAAAGCGAAGGCATCGACCTCGTCCCGCGTGTAAAGGCGCCGCACGCAACCAGCAGAGTTGCGTCTCGCTCGATAGCAACGAGCGATCACGACGTCACGGTGGAGCACCGCCCACTTGCATTGCACCCGCATTAGCTCCGGACGAAGATCGAAGATGAAGTCGCATCGCTCGTCCCCAAACGGATGCCAGACACCGATCCCCTCGGCGAAGGCTGCCTTTGCTATCGCGAGCTCTGCAAAGGCGCCTTTTTGATCAGTCGTCAACACGCCACGAGCCTAGCCGCGATGTCGGACAGGCCGTTGTCCAAACAGACTACGCTCTTCTAGACAGCTGCGGCCTCGACCTCGACGCTCGGCACGTCGTCCCACAGATCCTCGAGCTTGTAGTACATCCGCGCGTCGGGCGTGAAGACGTGCAGCACCACGTCGAGGTAGTCCGCGACGATCCAGCTCGCCTCGCGGGTGCCGTCGGCCGTGTGCGGGATCGTGCGCGCGTCCTTCTTCAGGCGCTCGCGCACCTCTTCGTAGATCGAGGTGACCTGCCTCGGGTTCTGGCCCGTGGCGATCACGAAGAAGTCGGTGTAGGTGCACACCGGCCGCATGTCGAGGATGACGACGTCGCGCGCCAGCTTGTCCTGGGCGATGCCGGCGATGCGGCGGGCTTGCTCGAGCGGGGTCAGTCGGTCAGGTCTCCTCGTGGAACGGCGCCGTCAGTGTAGCCGCCCCGCGATACAGCCCTCGGCGCGCGATCTCGGCGGCGACGGCGGCCGGAACGAGCCCGTCGAGCGGCTCGCCTCGACCGGCCCGGGCGCGCAGGTCGCTCGACGCGATCGGGGGCGAGTCGATCTCGAAGAAGCGGACACGGCCGTCGTGACCAGGGGCAAGCGGCGGCCGCTCGACCCCGGCGCGGGTCGCCACCCCGAGCTGCACGTGCTCGAGCACCGCATCCGGCTCCTTCCAGGTCGGGAAGTCGCGGTATTGGTCGGCGCCCATCAGGAAGATCGCGTCGTCGGGTGGAGGCTCCGCCCGGAGCCGGTCGATCGTGTACCGGTACGGGTCCGCCTGAACGCTCGTCCGCGGCAGTTCCGCGAACGCCAGCTTCGCGAGGTCCACCCGCACCTCGACCGGACAGTTGACGTCCTTGTGCGCGGGATCGCCGCTCACGAGCACCTCGAGCCGGTCGAGGTCGAACTCCTCGAGTGCGCGGCGGGCGAGCTCGAGGTGGCCGTCGTGTGGTGGGTTGAAAGCGCCGCCGAGGAGCCCGATCACTTCCAGATCATCGTCTCGTCGCCGACCTCGACCTCCGAGCCGGTGCGCGCGCCGGCGGCCTTGAGCGCGCGCTCGAGCTCCTCCCCCTCAGGTGGGACGCCGGTCACGCGAAAGCCCTTGTCGGTGCGCAGGATCCGATACGCGCGCGCGGTGGGCTCGGGGCGGTAGACGAGAAACTCGGCGAGCTCCTCGGCCCCTTCCTCGACGGCGAGCGCCGGAGTCTCGGGCGGGCAGAGCTCGAAGAGCGCGCGGCGCAGCTCCTCGATTCCTTCGCCCGTCGCGCACGAGACGCGGAACACGCGTCGCACTCGCTCGTCGGCAACCGTGAACTCGGGCGGTTCGGGGAGCAGGTCGATCTTGTTCAGAACGACGACCTGCGGTCGCTCGTCGAGCCCCGCGCCGTACTGCGAGAGCTCGCGGTCGATCGTGCGGAACGCCGCCTCGACGTCCTCCGACGCGTCGATCACGTGCAGCAGCAGGCGCGCGCGCTCGAGGTGGGCGAGGAACTCGTGGCCGAGCCCGACGCCTTCGCTCGCACCCTCGACCAGCCCCGGCACGTCCGCCACCGTGAGCTGCCGCCCTTCTGGGGAGTCGACGGTGCCGAGCACGGGCGCGAGCGTCGTGAACGGGTACTCCGCGACCTTCGGCTTCGCGTTCGAGATGCGGCGGAGGAGCGACGACTTCCCTGCGTTCGGCAGACCGACGAGCGCCGCGTCCGCGAGCAGCTTCAGGCGAAGCTCGATCGTCGCCTCGTCGCCCGGCATGCCCGTCTCGGCAAAGCGCGGCGCCTGACGCGCCGGCGTCGCGAAGCGCCGGTTGCCTCGTCCCCCGCTTCCGCCGCGCGCAGCGACCACGCGCGCCTGCGCGCGCGCGAGGTCCGCGATCAGCTGCCCACCCTCGTCGAAGACCTGGGTGCCGACCGGAACACCGAGCTCGACGAGCCCGCCGTTCGCGCCGTGCTTGTTCGCGCCGCCGCCGCTGCCGCCGCGACCGCCCTTGATCCACTGGTTTGGCCGGAAGCGCGAGAGGTCGCGGAGGTCGGGGTCAGCCACGAGCACGACGTCGCCACCTTCGCCCCCGTCGCCGCCGTCCGGTCCGCCCTTGGGGACGAACTTCTCGCGCCGGAACGACAGCGCGCCGTTGCCCGCCGCGTCCTGCGACCACGTGAATACGGGCCTTGTCGTGGAACATCGTGCGGGCATCATGCCCGCGGCGACGCTACTCGACGACGGAAATCGTGCGCTTCTCGCCGCTCGTCCGGAACGAGGCCCGACCGTCGCGCTTGGCGAAGATCGTGTCGTCGCGGCCGATGCCGGTGCCGTCACCGGGGCGGAAGCGCGTACCGCGCTGGCGCACGAGGATCATCCCGGCCTTCACCGTCTGGCCGTCGAAGATCTTCACGCCGAGCATCTTCGGGTTCGAGTCGCGACCGTTCCGCGAGGACCCGAGGCCTTTCTTGTGTGCCATCTAGTGCTCCTCCCTTGCAGCGAGCGCCGACTCGAGCGCGGAGATCGCGCCCTTGCGCGCCGCGTTTGCGCGCTCGAACTCGAGCGCTGCTTCGAGCATCGGACGATTCCAGCCAGGCGCAGACTCGGAGATCCCGGCGACGGTCAGCTCCTCGTAGTCCTTGGGCATCCCGGTGACGCGCTCGCCCTTCGCCGGTGCCGGTGCCGCTGCCTTCGCAGGCGCGGGCTTCGCGGCGGCTGCGGGCTTCGGTGCAGCCGAGCCGCGTGCGCCGATCTTCTCGATCTGGAGCTCGGTCAGCGACGCCCGGAAGCCGGTGTGCCGCTTGTAGCCGGTCCGCTTCTTGTACTTGCCGATCCGGATCTTCTCGCCCTTCACGTGGCCGACGACGCGGGCGGTGACGGTCACGCTCTTCGGCGAGAGCTCCGTCTTCTTGTCGTCGCCGAAGAGGAGCACCATCGGATTGAGGGTCTTGCCCTCCTCCGTCTTGAGCCGGTCCACGGTGAGCTTCTCGCCCTCCTGGACGCGGTACTGCTTCCCTCCGACTGAGATGATCGCGTAGGCCATAGCGTGGAAAAACGCGGGCACCGGCCCGCGAGACGGGGGGAAGTGTAGCCGAGCCGCCTCCTAGGCGGCGGTCTCGCTCGCGTCGTCGTCGGCCTGCTCGCTCACAGCTGTCGTCGTGCCGGCCGGCTTCCTGCGCCTACGGCCGCCGCGCGAGCCGCGACGCGTCTTCTTCTTCGGCTTGGGCTCCGCGCCGTCCTCGGAGGGCTCCGACTCGGCAATCGCCTCGGCCGGCTCCGCGTCGGGCTCGTCGAGCTCGCGGTCCGGGATGTGGATCCTCGGGGCGCCCGCGTCGGCTGGGGCGTCGCCGTTTGCGCTGGCCGACGCTGCGGTTCCGGTCTTGCGACGGCGTCGGCCGCCGCGCGTCCCGCGCCGCGTCTTTTTCTTCGGGGCTGCCGGTGCCTCGGCGCCGTCCGCCACCACCTCCTCGCCCTCGACCTCGGCCTCGACCTCTTCGTCGGCGGTCTCGGGCTCGGTCGCCGCGGCAACCGTCGGCTCGGGCTCGACCTCCGCAACGGGCTTCTCGGGGGCGGCCTTCGCCCGCGAAGCACGCGTCGGCTTCTCCGCCTCGCGCTCCGCGGTGATCGGGGCGTCGACGGCGGGCTCGCCGACGATCGCGGCGTACGCGGTCCCGTCGAGCACGCGGTTGACACGCGCGTTCACCGTCTTGCCGACGAGCTTCGCGGCGTCCGCGACGATGACGGCGAGTCCGTCGAGCTTCGCGACGGCGGCGTGCGGGTCGTAGAGCCCGACCTCGACGAGCTTCAGCTCGAGCTCTGCCCCCTCTTCGATCGGCCCCTTCGGCGCGAGCTTCTCGAGCGTGCCCTCCTCGAGCACGGCGAAGTGGTCCGAGTGGAGCCCGTCCTTCAGCTCGAGGAAGAAACGGCGCTTCGTCGAGGCCTCGATCTGGTCGAGACGCGAGGCTCCGGGGCCGATCAGAATGCTGCCCGCCCGTGCGGAGACCTCGATGCGGAACGCCTTCGTCCGCGGCTTCGCAGCAGCAAGTGCGCGCAGCTTGCGCTCGAGGTCGACCGCCGCGGTCGCCTCGGACACGACGATCCCGTCGCCGCCGCAGGTCGGGCACTTCTTCGTCAGGATCTCGCGCGGGCCGTCGGTGACGTTCTGTCTCGTCATCTCGACGAGGCCGAGCGGCGAGATCTCCACGACGTACGTCTTCGTTCGGTCGCGCTCGAGCTCGTGCTGCAGGGCGTCCTCGACCGTCTTCCGGTTGGACGGGTTCGCCATGTCGATGAAGTCGATGACGATGATCCCGCCGATGTCGCGGAGCCGCAGCTGGCGGACGACCTCCTTGACCGCTTCGAGATTGTTCTTCGTGATCGTGTCCTCGAGCCGCGCGCCCGAACTCTTCGAGCGCGAGCCGACGAAGCGCCCCGTGTTCACGTCGATGACGGTGAACGCCTCGGCGTAGTCGAAGATCAGATACCCGCCGGACGGGAGGTTGACACGGCGGTCGAGCGTCGACTTGATCTCGGCGTCGACGCCGAACGACTCGAACAGCGGCGTCTTCTCCTTGTAGCGGATGACCTTTTCGACCATGTGCGGCGAGGTCTTCTTCAGGTAGCCGACGACCCGCTTGTACGCCGTGTCGTCGTCGATCAGCGCGCGCTCGAAGTCGCCCGTGAAGAGATCGCGGGTGACGCGGAGCGGCAGCTCCGACTCCTGGTAGACGAGCGACGGCGGCTTCGACGCCTTCGCCTGGTCCTGGATCGACTTCCAGAGCTTCTGCAGGAAGACGAGGTCGCGCTCGACGTCCTCGGCGGACGCGCCCTCCGCAGCCGTGCGGACGATCACGCCTCCCTCTTTCACCTTGAGCTCCTTGACGATCTCCTTCAGGCGCGCACGCTCGTCGTCGTCGAGCCGGCGAGAGACGCCGAGCCCTTCGCCGAACGGGACGTAGACGACGAAGCGACCGGGGAGCGAGATCTCGGTCGTGAGCCGCGCGCCCTTCGACTTCATCGGGTCCTTGACCGCCTGGACGAGCACCTGCTCGCCGCGCTTGATCAGGTCCTGGATCTTGCGGCCGTGGCCCTTGCCCTCGAGCTCGGGCACGACGATCTCGTCGACGTAGAGGAAGCCGTTCTTCTCGAGGCCGATCTCGACGAACGCGGCCTCCATGCCCGGCAGGACGTTGTCGACCGTGCCGAGATAGATGTTGCCGGCGATCGACCGGCGCTCCGGACGCTCGAGGTAGACCTCGGCGACGCGGTCGTCCTCGAGGATCGCGACGCGCTGCTCGCTGACGTCGGTCGAGACGAGGAGCTCGCGCTTTGCGGGCGGTAGCGGCGGCCGCTTCTGCGGCGGGCGACGGCGGGGCTGGTTCGCCCGCCGTTCACGGCGTTGTGAGCGAACGTCGTCCTTCTTCTTCTCCGTGCGCTCGGGCTGCTTCTTCCGCTCGGTCTTCGCCGGGGCGGCCTCCGTCGCGGAGGTCGCGGCGCTTGCCGACGCGGTCGTGGACTTCTTGCGGCCCTTGCCGCCGCGTGTGCCGCGGCGCCGCTTCGGGCGGGTGGGATCGGTTGTCGATTCCCCGCCGGGTGCGGCGGGGGTCGTCGTTACGTCTGTAAGCGGGATTGGAGCGGCTGCCTGAGGTGCCGGCGCCTGCTCCTGCTTTCGGCGGAACCAGGGGAGTGGCAAAAGGTGTCTCCTTGCTGTGCGCGCGGCCGAACGTCGGACGCCACAGGCGACCGGGGCGCGCGTTGGATTGTCAGAGGCGAAAACTCGTGCATCGCTCCGCCCAGGGTACCAGTGCCTTCGGCAGGCTCTGCCGTCCGGTCCTGGACCTAGCCTTCCGCCGGTGAGCTACGGCGAGGAGGCCCCGATGAGCCTGAGCCCAACGGAGGAAGCTTTCGAGCTGCTCCTCATCGAGGAAGCGGACGCCTGGTTCGAGTATCTGGAAGCGACCAGGGGTCAGACGGAGTTCCGGTACAGGGAGGTCGAGCCCTGGGCATGGGCCCGGCTGAGCCAGCGCCTACGCGCGATCCGCGCCCGGCGCGCCCGTCTCCGCCCTGCCGCGTAGCGTCTCGAAATAACGAATCGCCGTCTCGCCGAGCGCCCGCGTGCCTGCGTAGGCGAACGCGCCCTGCACCGCCCAGCCGGCGATCGGGACGACGCCGAGCGCCTGCCGCGCGATCGCCCGGAACCCGAGCGCCGACCCGACGACGCCGAGGATCTCGGGCAGCCGCTCGGCGTCGATCTCCTGCCCGTGCGCCGCGGCGAGGCGCAGCACGAGGCGCAGTTGGTTCAGCGTCAGCACCGGGAAGTCGACGCCGGGCACGAACACCGCCGCGGCGATCATGGCGTTCTGGCGCGACGCCCGCGCGACGAGTGCCTCCGCGACGCCGCGGCGAAGCGCCGGCAACCTCGCGGCGAGCGCGACGGCGCTGTTCTCGTCCTTGGCCGCGAGCCTCCGCCCGAGCTCCTCGAGCGGAAACCCCTCGCCCGGTCGCAGCGGCAGGATGTCGGTCGCGAGAACGTAGGGGATCGGGGCCGTCGGCTCGGGCCCGAGGACGAACAACGGGACGCCCGCGAGATCGGCCGCACGCAGCGCGCGCTCGTCCTCTTCCGTCGGCTCGCCGGCGAGCACGTACACCAAGGCAGCTGCACCGTCGATCGCGCCGAGCGCTGCCTCGCGCACGGCGCCCGCGTCGCCGTCCCGCACGAGCTCGCGGCGCAGTGCGTCGACGAGCGAGCGCGCGCCGCCGAGCACGAGCGGCCGCCGATGGGTCGTCGACGAGCGGAGCTCGCGCAGGAGCTTCATGATCGCGAGCGGGGCCAGCGGGAGCTTGGCCACTACCGACGTCGCCCGCGTGCGTGGATCGCCTGCAGCACACCGACGGCGAGCAGGTTCGTCACGAGGGACGTGCCGCCGACGCTCACGAACGGGAGCGGGATGCCGGTCACGGGCGCGATCCCCATCGTCATGCCCACGTTCACGAAGACCTGGAACAGCAGCGCGAAGACGATCCCGGCGGCAACGATCGCCGAGTACGGGTCCGAGGCGTAGGTCACGACGCGAAGCCCGCGCCAGACGATGAGCAGGTAGAGCAGAAGCAGGATCGCCGCACCGACGAACCCGCGCTGCTCCGCGAGCGAGGCGAAAGCGAAGTCGGTCGCGTGCTCGGGGAGGTAGTCGAGGTTCGTCTGCGTCGAGTTGTCAACGCCGCGTCCGCGGACACCGCCGGCGCCGACCGCCAGGATCGACTGCTGCACGTTGTAGCTCGCTCCCTGTGGGTCGGACTCACGGTCGACGAAGGCGGTGAGGCGGTCGCGCTGGTACGGCTCGAGCACGTCGACGTCCAGCGAGGGCAGGATCCAGACGACGAGCGCGGCCGCAAAGGCGATCGTCGTGACGAGTGCCGTGACGTGCAGCCACCGCGTTCCGGCGACGAGGAGCATCGCGGCGAGCGCGGCGCCGTAGACAAGCGACGTCCCGATGTCCGGTTGCACGAACACGAGCAGGGTCGGGACGGCGGTCAGGCCGATCGCTCCGAGTACCGTCCTGACGTCTCCGATGCGGCGTGCGCGCTCCGCGAGGAAGCCGCCGACGGACAGGATCAGGAGCAGCTTGCCGACCTCGGAGGGCTGGAAGGTCAGGGAGCCCACTCCGAGCCAGCGCTGCGAGCCTCGTACCGACGTGCCGAGCGGGATCACCAGCAGCACGAGCAGGATGCACGCGGCGTAGAGCTGGCGCCAGTAGCGCCGGAACAGGTCGGGGTCGAGGAGCGACACGCCGACCATCGCGATCCCGCCGGCTCCCGCGTAGATCGCCTGCCGGAAGACGTAGTAGTCGGGGTTGCCCGCGACGTCGTCGCGCGTGATCCCGGCGACCAGATGCAGGCCGTAGCCGACGAGGGCCGCGACTGCTCCGAAGAGGAGCCAGTCGAAGTTCCGGGCGAACGCCTCCGCCCCGGCCTCGACTCGGCGCGCCCTCGTCCGCCCGCGGCGCTGTCCTGCGTAGTCGACGGCCATTAGTGGCTTCTCCGAGTCCATTGCCGGATGGACGGGGTGCGAGCACCAAGCGATGCAAGGACGCAGGGAGCACTCGTGCTGGACAGCACGGGTGCGACCGAGGACGCGGCAGCGCGCCGTGTGCTCGCGCGCCGTGCGCCGGCTGATGGGCTCGGAGGAGCCACCTAGTCGGTCTCCGAAGTGGGGACGACGTTGATCTCGCCCACGTCCCTGTTGAAGTACTTCGCGAAGACGTCGAGCGCCGCGGGCGCCGCGGACGTGCCGCCGTGGCCGCCGTTCTCGACGAGCGCGCACACGACGATCTCGGCGTCGTCGGCGGGGCCGTAGCCGCACCACCACGCCTGGTCGAACAACCGTCCGTACTCGCTCGAGTACTTCTCGGCCGTTCCCGTCTTGCCCGCGATCTCGATCGGGAACGACGAGAAGACGCCGGTAGACGTGCCGTCCGGATCGTGCGTCGCCCGGTAGAGCCCCTCACGAACAACGGAGAGCGCCGAGGGCGAGACGTTGATGCGCTCGGGCGCCGGCGGCGTCGGATGCGGGACGATCGAGAGCTGGCCCGGGCCCTGCACATCTCTGAACAGGTGCGGGGTGACGAGCCGACCGCCGTTCGCGACCATCGCGTAGAAGCGCGCCATCTGGAGCGGCGTCGCCGTCATGTCCTTCTGGCCGATCGTCAGCTGGATCGAGTCGCCGGGCTTCCATAGCTTCTCGATCGGGTCGTCGAACGTGTCGCGACGCCACTTCGGCGTCGGCACGAGCCCGGTCGCCTCGGGGCCGAGCTCGATCCCCGTAACCTTGCCGAAGCCGAACCGGCTCGCCCACTCCTGCAGCGGCGACGTGGGCTTGTCGTAGAACTCGACGCCGAGCCGGTAGAAGTAGGTGTCGCACGACCAGGCCAACGCGATCGGCATCGTGACCGCCGTGTTCGTGTAGGGGTTCCAGTTCTTGAACGGATAGAGAACGCCGTTCTCTCCGACGTACGTGTACGACGGCGTGCACGGGACCGCTTCGTACGGAAGGACGATGTTCTCTTCGAGCGCCGCGATCGCCGTCACGGGCTTGAAGGTCGAGCCCGGCGGATACGCGCCCGCGAGCGCACGATTCAGGCCGGGGTAGTTGTTGCGCTTCGCCGAGGCGTTGTTGACGAGCGGGCGGATTCGCCACGGGTTCGGCTTGCCGACGAAGATGCGCGGGTCGAACGTCGGGTTCGACGCGAGCGCGAGCACTTCGCCGTTTCGCGCGTCGAGTGCGACGATCGCGCCGCCGTTCGCGTTCCAGCAGCCGCCGGTGCACTGCGAGTCGCGCGCGATCCGGATCCCGTGCTCGAGCGCGCGCTCCGCTGCGTACTGCAGGCCGACGTCGATGGTCAGCGTGACGTTGTTGCCCGGCATCGGTGTCTTCAGCGGCGTGAAGTCGCTGCGGGGCTGGCCGAGTGAGTCGACGAGCAGACGTTGGAGCCCCGCCGTGCCACGCAGGTAGCGATCGAAGGCCGCCTCGACGCCCGCCTGGCCGACCTTGTCGCCGCCGACGAGCTCGGCGTACGCGCGCTTCTTGAGCTGCGACTCGGTCACCTCGCCGACGTGACCGAGCACGTGCGCGGCGAGCTTGCCGTACGGGTAGTCGCGGACGTGGCTCTTGACGAGCTCCATCCCGGGGAACTCTCGCGACCGCTCGCTGAGGTAGAAGAGCTCGGCCCGGTCGATGTTCTCTTTGACCACGACCGGCGTGAGCGGGTCGTGGCGGCGTTGGTCGATGTCGCGCGCGATCCGGATCGCAGGGACGTCGAGGACTCTCCCGAGCCGCTTGAGCATCTGGTAGCGGCCCTTCCTCGGCAGGTCGTTCGGCCACAGCTGCACGGCCGTGCCCTCGACGTTCCCGACGAGGATGCTGCCGTTGCGGTCGCGGATCACGCCGCGGGGCGCGTCGACGCGGACGGTCCGCAGCCGGTTGTTCTGCGCGGCGCGGAGGTACTGCTCCCCGGAGAGCACCTGCAGCGCCCAGAGGCGCAGAAAGAGGATGGCGAAGATGCCGAGCGCGACCGCCCCGAGAATCGCCAGGCGCAGCGCGAGCTTCGGCGTCAGGCGGTAGGGCTCGACGACGCGCGGGTCGGGCGGGAGGAACCGTCCATTGCCTCGATCAGCCAAGGAGCCGCACCTCCTGCGAAGACCACTCGGGCCGGCCGAGCACACGCCGCACGAGTGCGTACACCGGAAACGCGAGGACGAGGTTCAGCAGCACGCCGGGGAACAGCGCGCCGACGAGGATCGTGCCCGCATCGACCGGGTCGCCGAGAACGACGTGCAGCGCGAGCGCGCCGACGGAGTAGAGGACCGTCACCACCGCGACGGAAAGCAGCGGCGCGTGCGTGCGGTCGCGTCCCGTCGTCTCGCCGTAGCGGCCGATCCAATAGCCGGCAACGGTGAGCAGCAGCGACGTCTCGCCGAGGCGCCCGAGGTTCGCGGTGTCGAGCAGGAGCCCGGCCGCGAAGCCCGCGGCGGCGCCCCAGATCGCTCCGCGCAGAAGCGAGATCGCCACGAGCGTGACCAGGACGAGGTCGGGCGTTCCGCCTGCGATCTCGATCGAGCTGACGATCGTCGACTGCAGCACGACGGCGAAGAAGACGAGCACGGCGGTCTTGAGGACGTCGACGCTCATCGCACCAGCACCGTCACGGTGCGGAGGTTCGCGAGGTCGACGTAGGAGGCGATCTGGATCTGCTTGAACGGCTCGGTGTCGCTCTGCGAGACGCTCGTCACCGTGCCGATCGGGATCCCACGCGGGAAGAGCGACGGCAGGCGCGGGACGCTCGACCCTGCGGTTGCGATCAGGTCGCCCCGCGCGACGTCCTTGTCCTTCGTCACGTTCGCGAAGGCGAGCGAGCCGCCCTCACCGGACTGGACCAGCCCGAGCGCGCTGGTGCGGATCGAGTACGCCGCGACCGCGCTCGACTCGTCGGTCAGAAGGGTGACGACGGCGGTGTCGGGCGACAGCTCCGTGATCTCACCGACGAGCGCACCCGCCGAAAGCACCGGCGCGTGTAGTCGAATGCCTTCGCTCGAGCCGGCCGCGATCAGGAGCTGCTTGCCGTACTGCGACTGTTCCCCGAGCACGCGCGTGTGCACGGAGCGGTACGCCTCGAGCCCAGGGAGGTCCTTGTAGTCGAGGAGCTGTTTCAGGTCGAGGTTCTCCTGTACCGCGGTTCGGTTCTGGATCGCCTGGAGCCTCAGCAGCGCGATCTCCTCCACCAGCCGCTCGTTCTCGTCCTTCGCGTTCAGCAGCCCGTCGAACCACCCGTAGAGGTCCCGGAACGGGCGTGCGGCGCGCTCGGCGCCGACCTGGAACGGCCGCATCGCAGTCGCACCGACGTCCTGTGCACCGTGCAGCGGTCCGTCGTTCGACTCACGGAAGTACACCGAGAGCAGTGCGAGCGAAAGCACGGCGAGGATGCCCACCACCACGCGGCGCCTGGTCGCGCTGCGGGCTCGGGAGGGATACGGCGGGGCGGGACGCTGAGCGGGACGGCCCAGCACCGCCAGACGGGCGGTTCGGTTGCGAGGCACGAGCTTCGCCAGAGGTTAGCGCTCTCGGGTGCTAGCGCCGGTGATTGTTGCGCCGCGCACGATCATTTCTGCCAGCCGCGGCTTCGCGGGAGCGAACCCGCGGCGGCAAGACCCCTGAAGGCGGCCGCTTCGCGGCCGACGCCGAGGAAGGTCATCGACGGTGATTGTTGCGCCGCGCGCGTGCTGAGCGGTGGATCACCTCGAACTCCTCCAGGCTCCGGCCCGAGCCGACGGCCACGCAGGTGAGCGGGCTCTCGGCCAGGTGGACCGGCATCAGCGTCTCGTGGCGGAGCCGCTCGTCCAGGCCCGTCAGGAGCGCCCCGCCCCCGGCGAGGACGATCCCCCGGTCCATGATGTCCGCCGCCAGCTCCGGTGGGGTCTTGTCCAGCGTGGACTTGATCGCGTCGATGATCTGGGCGACCGGGTCGTCGAGCGCCATGCGGATCTCCTCAGACGTGAGGACCACGGTCTTCGGCAGCCCGCTCATCAGGTCGCGACCGCGGACCTCGGCGGAGACCTCTTCCTTCTGGTGGAACGCCGAGCCGACCTCCAGCTTGATCTCTTCGGCGGTCTGCTGGCCGATCAGGAGCTTGTACTCCTTCTTGATGTGGGTGACGATCGCTTCGTCCATCTCGTCGCCGCCGACGCGCAGCGACTGCGAGACGACGATCCCGCCGAGCGAGATCACCGCGACCTCGGTCGTGCCGCCGCCGATGTCGACGATCATGTTCCCGGTCGGCTCGGCGACGGGAAGACCGGCGCCGATCGCAGCCGCCATCGGCTCCTCGATCAGGTACGCCTGACGCGCGCCGGCAGAGAGCGTCGCCTCTTCGACCGCGCGCTTCTCGACGCCGGTGACGCCGGACGGCACGCACACGACGACGCGCGGGTGCGCGAAGCGGTGCTGGTGGACCTTCTGGATGAAGTGGCGCAGCATCTGCTCGGTGACGTCGAAGTCGGCGATCACGCCGTCCTTCAGCGGGCGGATCGCGCTGATCGTCCCCGGCGTGCGGCCGAGCATCCGCTTCGCCTCGACGCCGACCGCGTGCACCTCGCCGGTGCGCGTGTCGACCGCGACGACGCTCGGCTCGGAGAGCACGATCCCGCGTCCACGCACGTAGACGAGCGTGTTTGCGGTGCCGAGGTCCACGGCCATGTCGCGGCCCCCGAAGCCGGTCAGGGAATTGAAGAGCCCCATAGAGACAGCGCCAGCGTACCTAGGAAGCGGCGCAGGCCCCTGCCAGCTTGGAATCGACGCGCAGCCGAAGTAGCATCTCGTGTCGCAGATGCGAGGCGCACGGATCGTCCTGACGATCGGATCGCTCGCGCTTGCCGGAGCCGCGGGCGCTACCGGCGCGCTTGAGCCCGGCGTCGCCTGCGCGGCACTGCAAAGCCGGTTCGACCTCCGCGACGATCGGGGGCAAGCACGTGTGCCTGCGAGCGGGAGCGCGCTGCACGAAGGGCCTCGATCGTCAGTACCACCGCTACCGCTTCCACTGTCACTCCGGCCGCCTGACTCGCTTCCCTGCGCCGCCTGCACCGCCGCTCCGCGGCGCCGCCCCCGACCCTGCCCGAGCCGCCGGCACCGGCGGGTGCGCTCGTCGACGTCGGCGGCTACCGCCTCCACCTCGAGTGCGTCGGCGCGGGTAGTCCGACCGTCGTCTTCGAGCCAGGCGCATTCGCCACGCGGCACTGGGCACGAAAGGTTCAGTACGCCTTGAGCACGGAGACGCGTGTGTGCAGCTACGACCGCCCGCACACCGTCGTGCCCGTGCCTTCCGCCAGCGACCCTCGCCCGGACAGCGTGCCCTCGACGTCGCAGACCTTTGCGCGTGAGCTTCGCACCGTGCTCGCGACCGCGGGCGAGCGCGGCCCCTACCTGCTCGCGGGGTCGTCCTTCGGCGGCCTGTTGATCTCCGCGTATCTCGGGTGGTATCCGGACGACGTCGCAGGCCTGGTCTTCCTCGACGCCGTCGGGCCTGGGTCGGTCGCGGGATTCGCGCGCCCGGCGTCAGCCCCGAGAACTGGGATGCGAGGGCCGACGTCGACCGGATCGCCGGCGTGAGTTTCGGCTCACGTCCCGTCGTCGTGCTCACCACGACATTGCCCGCAGAAGCCGCAGACATCCGGCGGCGCGGGACGAACGTCCTGGTCGCCCACGCGCCGCAGTTCCCGCACATCGTCCTGCTCGAGGTGCCGGGGCTCGCCTACGAAGCCGTGCGCGTCGCGGTCCTCGCCCTGCGCAGCGGCGGCCAGCTTCCAGCGTGCGCGGCCACACGGCTCCCGGCGATCGGCGCGCGTTGCTCGCCCTGAGCTACCCGAAGCCGTAGACGCCGGCGAAGCGTTCGGCGAGCACGCTCACGAGCAGTGCCGCCGGCAGGCCGACCACGTTCAGGTAATCGCCCTCGATCGACTGCACCAGCGCGGCGCCGAGCCCCTGGATCGCGTACGCGCCCGCGCGGCCCTCCCACTCGCCGCTCGCGACGTACACGGCGACGTCGCGCGGTGTCAGCGGCCGAAACGTCACGCGCGTCGCCACGTGGTCGACCAGCTCCCAGCCCGGGCGTGATGAGCGCCAGGCCGGAGACGACGAGGTGCGTCTTCCCGCTGAGCGCGTCGAGCATCTCCGCCGCCTCCTCGGCGTTCTTCGGCTTGCCGTACAGCCGGCCCCCGAGCACGACGGCGGTGTCGACGCCGAGCACCGGCCTCCCGTCGGCCCGATCGGCGACCGAGCGCGCCTTCCCGAGCGCGTGCTCCTTGACGAGCTCGACGGCGTCGGCCTCGGGCGGGTCGTGCTCCTCGTAGTCGGGCGCAACGACCTCGAAGGGAATGCCGAGCTGCTCGAGGATGTTGCGACGTTGTGGCGACGTCGACGCGAGCAGCAGCGGCGGCGCAGGCGGAGCGCTCAACTGCGCTTGCTCGCGACCCAGATCTCCGCGTCCGGCCACTTGCGCGCCCACTCCGCGGTGACGTATCCGTAGTAGTCGTGCGTCTTCGCATGCTCGGGGGCGTAGAGCTCGACGAGCCGATCGACTTCGAACCCGCTCGCGCGGAGAAGGTCGATCAGCTCGCCGTGCGGAACTTGGAACTCGACTTCCTTCGTGTCCGGCCACTCGAGGCGCCCGAGGCCACGCTGCGCGCGTTGCAGCTGCTCGGTGACGCCGTTGAGGTCCATGCAGAGGACCGAGATGGTCGAGTTGCGGAGGAAGACCAGGCGTCCGCCCGGGCGGAGCAGCCGTGCGGCTTCGGGTATCCAGCGAGTACGGGTCGGCCCAGATCGACGCGCCGTACTCGGAGACCGCGAGGTCGAACGATGCGTCGGGAAGGGGAACGTCCTCGGCGACTGCCTCGATGAGCGGGAACTCGAGGTCGAACTCCGCTTGCATCTCCCGCGCGGTCGCGAGCTGCGCGGGAGTCGGGTCGACTCCGACCGGTCGCGCACCTTTCTTTGCGAGCCACGCGGAGAGGTACGCCGTCCCGCAGCCGAGCTCGACGACATCGAGACCGGAGACATCGCCGAGCACGCCTATCTCCGACTCGGGGATCTCGAAGACTCCCCAGTCGACCTCGTCCTTCGCCCAGGCATCGCGTGCGCGAGGCCCCGTGTGCTCGGCGTTCGCCTTCGTCCAGACCTCGACGTTGCGCGCGACGTATTCGGGATACTCAGACGAGCTCATCGTCCGAGAACCACAGCGCGATCTCTCGTTGTGCCGACTCTGGCGAGTCGGAGCCGTGGACGAGGTTGTTCGGCATCGAGGTCGCGAGGTCGCCGCGGATCGAGCCCGGCTCGGCGTCCGCCGGGTTCGTCGCGCCGATCGTCTTCCGCATCGTCGCGATCGCTCCCTCGCCCTCGACGACGAGCGCCCAGGTCGGCGCCGAGGTGATGAACGCGACGAGCTCGCCGAAGAACGGCTTCTCGCCGTGCTCGGCGTAGTGCACCTCGCCGAGCTCGCGCGAGACGCGCAGCAGCTTCCCGGCGACGACCTCGAAGCCGCGCCGCTCGATCCGCGCGAGGATCTCGCCGACGAGCGAGCGCTCGACGGCGTCCGGCTTGATCAGGATCAGAGTGCGCTCGACAGCCATTCGAGCGCGGAATCCTACTCGGCGCGCCTCCGCCTGGGCGACTCCCAGGTGTCGCCGAAGTCGATCGCGGCGGGCGTCTCGACCCGCGTCTCGCAGTACGGGCAGATCTGCCAGAGCGCCTCGAGCGGCTGCTTGCAGTTCACGCACGCCTGCTTCAGCTTCGTCGTGCAGACCGGGCAGACGAGGTAGGTGGCGTCGACCTCGGCCCGGCAGACCGGGCAGTGGAGGTCGCGCAGCGCGAGCCGCTTCTCCATCGCCTTGATCTCGAGCTCGCGCTCGCGAACGTCCTCGAGGTACTCCGGCGGCCGGAAGAACATGTAGATGATCGGCCCGAGGAACGGCGGGATCGCGCCCAGCACCGTCGCCATCCCGACCATCCAGGGGTCCTCGATCCGGCGCCGCGCGTCCTTGTAGACCCAGTACGCGGTCGCGACCCAGAACACGACGAAGAAGAAGAACCCGAGGTTCCGGGCGATCGTCAGGACGTCTGAGTCGAGGTTCACAGAAGCAGCTTTCCCACTAGATACCCGACCCCGAACGCGGCCCCGACGATCGCGAGGATCACGAACGCGGCGAACGCGACGACGGTCAGCTGTTCTCCCAGCTTCGTCACTCTACGCGCAGCTCCTCTCGGGCGGCCAAATCCGCGAGCAGGTAGAGGGACCCGGTCACGAGCACGGGTGGATCCTGCCTCGCCCGCTCGACCGCGTCGACCGGGTCGTCGACGGCCTCGACCTCCCGGAACCACCGCGACGCGAGGGCGGCGAGCTCCTCCGCGGGCAGCGCTCGGGCGTTCGATGAGGTGGTCGCGATGAGCCGCCCGCCGACTCGTGCCAGGCGTTCGAGCATCCCGTCCACGTCCTTGTCGCGGAGGATCGACGCGACGACCGTGTAGCTGCCGGCCGGCAGACGCGGCAGCGCCCAGTCGAGGCCGTCCGGGTTGTGCCCGCCGTCCCAGATCTCGGAGTCGGAGCGACGCTCGAGCCGGCCCGGCAACTCGACCGTCACCTCGCCGTCGACGTCAGTGCCGAGAAACGCTCCGGTGGCCTCGCGTGCGCCTCCGAGCAGCACCTGCCTGCCGGGGACGAGGTGGGTGAACTCGGCGTCGGGCAGGACGACGATCGCGTCGGGCGGCGGCGACGGCGAGCTTCTCGCGCGCGATCTCCTCACGGGTTTCGCCGAGGACCTCGACGTGGTCCAGGCCGACGTTCGTGAGCAGCACGACGGGTGCGGCGATCACGTTCGTCGCATCGTGGCGTCCGCCGAGGCCCGCCTCGACGACGGCGGCGTCGACGTCCCCGGCGGCGAACTCCGCGAACGCCGCCGCGGTCAGCACCTCGAACTGCGTCGCGCCCACGGCAACCGCCGCTTCGCGCACGCGGGCGATCGCGCGCTCGAAGTCGGCCTCGTCGCCGCCGCTCCGGATCCGCTCGCTCCAGCCGCGGACGTGCGGCGAGAGGTACGCGCCCACGTTCAGGCCCGTCGAGGCGAGCTGCGCCTCGATCGTGCGCGTCGCCGTGGACTTGCCGTTCGTGCCGACGACGTGGATCGACGGGTACCGCTGGTGTGGGTCGCCGAGCGCGTCGAGCAGCATCCGCATCCGCCCCAGGCCGAACTCCTCGGGCCAGGGGTCGAGCGACGCGACCCAGTCAGCGCCCGACGGCATAGCCCTGCATGCCGCGCGGGTTCGCGGCGGCGCGAAGGGTGCCGCCGGCGTCGCGCGACGCCGCGCTGAGGCGACCGAGCGACCACTCGTCCGTGACCTCGACGTCGTGACCGCGCTCGCGCAGCTCGTCGACGACGGCGGGCGCGAAGCGCGCCTCGAGCTCGACGTGCAGCGGCTTCGCTGCGCGAGGGTAGAACGAGCTCGGGAAGTGGTTCGAGTGGAACATCGGCAGGTCGATCGCCGCCTGCAGGTTCGGCTCGAAGAGCGCGTGCTGGAGAAAGAAGACGAGCGACCACTGATCCTGCTGGTCGCCGCCCGGCGTCCCGAACGACAACACGTCGCCGTCACGCCGCGCGAGCGACGGGGAGAGCGTCGTCCGCGGACGCTTCCGAGGTTCCAGAGAGTTGGCCAGGCCGTCCTCGAGCCAGAACATCTGCGCGCGCGTGCCGAGCGGGAAGCCGAGCTCGGGCACGACGGGCGAGCTCTGCAGCCAGCCCCCGCTCGGTGTCGCCGAGACGACGTTCCCGAAGCGGTCGACGACGTCGAGGTGACACGTGTCGCCGCGGGTTGGCTCGCCGGCGCCTTGTGCAAGTAACACTGTGTTACTTGGGATCTCCGGCAACCGGGCGCCCTCGAGGCCGGGGACCGAGCTCGGGCGAGGCAGTGTCCGTGACGAGCGCGCGGCGCTCGTCCGCGTAGGCGGCGGAGAGCAACCGGTCGAGCGGGGACGGTCGCGAACGCGGGATCGCCGTACCAGGCCTCGCGGTCGGCGAAGGCGAGCTTCGAGCACTCGATCACCGTGTGCACGAACTCGGCGCTGCCGGCGCCCAGCGAACGAAGGTCGAAGCCGTCGAGCAGCGCGAGCTGCTGCAGCAACACCGGCCCCTGCCCCCACGGGCCGGTCTTGTAGACGGTCCACCCCTCGTAGCTCAGGCTCTCCGGTGCCTCGAACGTCGCCTCGAACGCTGCGAGGTCGTCGGCGGCGAGCAGCCCGCTGTGCGCACGGCCCGAGCTGTCGGGAACGCTCGGTCCGCTCGCAGAACTCGCCGATCGCCTCAGCGACGAAGCCGCGGTACCACGCGTCGCGGGCCGCCTGGATCTGCCCGTCGCGATCCGGCGACGCCGCCTCGGCCTCGTCCAGGAGGCGCGCGTACGTGTTCGCGAGCGCCGGCCGGCGGAAGAGCGACCACGGGGCCGGCGCCGGGAGCCAGGTCTCCGCCGACGTGGGCCAGTCGGCACGAAAGACCGACTCGAGCGACGCGATGCTCTCGGCGACGCGCGGCAGGACGGGGTGACCCTCGCGCGCGTAGCCGATCGCGGGCTCCAGCACGTCGCGAAGCGAGGCGGTGCCGAGCTCGAGGAGCATCCGAAGCCACCCGTCGAACGCCCCCGGGACGCAAGCGGCGAAGCAGGCCGGTTCCCGGGACGAGGTCGAGCCCGAGCTCCGGAACCGCTCGGGCGTGGCGGCTGCCGGCGCCGGACCCTGCCCGCACACGACGAGCACGTCGTCGCGGTCGGCGGAGTAGAGGACGATCGGCAGGTCGCCGCCGGGCCCGTTGAGGTGCGGCTCGACGACCTGCAGCACGAACCCCGCAGCCGCGGCCGCGTCGAACGCGTTGCCGCCGGCCTCGAGCAGCCGCATCCCGGCCGACGGACGCGAGCCAATGCGTCGAGGCGACCATCCCGAACGTCCCGTGCAGCTCAGGCCGAGTAGTGAACACGGCCGAACTTTACGTCGCGTCTTAGGCGGACTCTTCGGCGAGGAGAGGCTCGTCGGCCTCTTCCTCGGCGTCGGCGCCTGCGCTCGTGACGAGCGTCGGTCGAATCCCGTTCGTGATCGTCTCCTTCGTGATCACGCACTTGGAGACGTCCTTGCGCGACGGGAGCTCGAACATCACGTCGAGCAGCGCCGACTCGATGATCGAGCGGAGGCCGCGGGCGCCGGTCTCGCGCACGAGCGCCTTGTCGGCGATCTCCCAGAGCGAGTCGTCGGTGAAGACGAGCTCGATGTTGTCGTACCCGAAGAAGCGCTGGTACTGCTTCGTGAGCGCGTTCTTCGGCTCCATCAGGATCTGCACGAGGTCCTCGCGCTGGAGCTGGTGCACGGCTGAGATGACAGGAAGCCGGCCGATGAACTCGGGGATCAGGCCGAACGAGAGCAGGTCCTCCGGCATCACGCCCGAGAGCAGCTCGCTCTTCTCGGAGTCGTGCTTCGAGCGGATGTCCGCGCCGAAGCCGACTGCGTTCTTGCCGATCCGCTTCGCGATGATCTTGTCGAGGCCGGCGAACGCGCCGCCGCAGATGAAGAGGATGTTCGTCGTGTCGATCGACAGGAACTCCTGGTGCGGGTGCTTGCGCCCGCCCTGCGGCGGCACCGAGGCGACCGTCCCTTCGAGGATCTTCAGCAGCGCCTGCTGCACGCCCTCGCCCGACACGTCGCGCGTGATCGACGGGTTGTCCGCCTTGCGCGCGATCTTGTCGACCTCGTCGATGTAGATGATCCCGGTCTCGGCCTTCTTGATGTCGAAGTCCGCCGCCTGGATCAGCTTCAGCAGGATGTTCTCGACGTCCTCCCCGACGTAGCCCGCCTCGGTGAGCGCGGTCGCGTCGGCGATCGCGAAGGGGACGTTGAGGATCCGCGCGAGCGTCTGCGCGAGGAGCGTCTTGCCGCACCCGGTTGGGCCGAGCAGCAGGATGTTCGACTTCTGCAGCTCGACCTCGCCGTCCTCCGTGCCCATCTGGACGCGCTTGTAGTGGTTGTAGACCGCCACCGCGAGCGTGCGCTTCGCCTCTTCCTGCGAGACGACGTAGTCGTTCAGCACCGCGTAGATGTCGCGCGGGCGCGGAAGGTTGTCGAGGTCGAGCTGGGTCGGGGTCGTGAGCTCCTCGTCGATGATCTCGTTGCAGAGATCGATGCACTCGTCGCAGATGTAGACCCCAGGGCCCGCGATCAGCTTCTTGACCTGCCGCTGCGACTTGCCGCAGAAGCTGCAGAGAAGCTGCTCGTTTCCTTCGCTCGCGCGCGCCATCAGCTCGACTCTAGTACCCGGAATCGTTTCCGGCTCGTCTCCCTCGAACGAGTGATCTGCGGTCGCCGCTCCGGCATCGTCTCTCCTTGTAGCGCGAAAACCACGGTTTGCCTAGATGCTTGCCGATCAACCATCTACGCCGCCGCAGCCCTGCTGATCGGATCACGGCTGGAGACGACGGTGTCGATCACGCCGTACTCCTTGGCTTCCTGAGCGGTCATGTAGTAGTCGCGATCCATGTCCTTGGCGATCTTCTCGAGGTCCTGGCCCGTGTGCTGGGACATGATCTCCTCCATCAGCCGCTTGAGGCTGATCACCTCGCGCGCCTGGATCTCGATGTCCGTGGGCTGCCCGTGGAAACCGGCTGAGCCCTGATGGATGAGGATCTTCGAGTGCGGGAGCGCCAGGCGCTTGCCGGGCGTTCCGCCCGCGAGGATCACGGCGCCCATCGACATCGCCATCCCGACGCAGATCGTCTGCACGTTGGGCTTGATGAACTGCATCGTGTCGTAGATCGCGAGCCCGGCGTACACGACGCCGCCCGGCGAGTTGATGTAGATCGAGATGTCCTTGTCGGGATCCTCGGACTCGAGGTGGAGCAACTGCGCGACGATCAGGTTCGCGATCTGGTCGTCCACCGGCGTGCCGAGGAAGATGATTCGTTCGTTGAGCAGTCGCGAGTAGATGTCGAAGGCGCGTTCGCCGCGCGACGTCTGCTCGATGACCATTGGGACAAGCGGGCTCATGCCTTCTCCTTGGTGCCGGGGGTCCACAACTTTGTCGGTGTCTCTGCCTTTTCCTTCTCCGGGGTCCAGATCGCTTCGCGGGCCTCGGCCAGCTCGACCGGGATCCGCTTGACCTCGGCCGCAACGCGGTCGAGAGCCGCCCGCAGGCGGATGTCTTCGCGCAGGTCCTCGAACGTGCCCGCGTCGCGCAGCCGCTGCAGCAGCTCGTCGGGGTCGTCGCCTGCGGCCTGGGCCTCCTCGCGGACGAGCGCCTCGACCTCTGCGTCGGGCACGTCGATCCCGAGCTTGTCGGCGACGCCTTCGAGCACGAGCTCGCGAGCGACGGATTGGGCGGCCTCCGCGTGGATCTGCTCGGAGAGCTGCTCCGGGGAAGCGCCGGAGAGCTGCACGTACGTGTCGAGGCTGAGGCCGCGCGCCGCGAGCGAGCGCGCGAGGTTGTTCAAGAGCGTGCGAGCCCGGGCGTCGACGAGGGGACCGCCCGCCTGCACGCCGGTCGCCTCGACGAGCTGGTCGACGGCGGCGGCGCGCACCGCACCTTCGATCTCCTCGTCGATCTGCTCCCGCAGTCGAGACTCGATGTCCGAACGAAGCTCGTCGAGGGTGTCGAACTCGCTCGCGGCGCGCGCCAGCTCGTCGTCGAGCGGCGGCAGCACCTTCTCCTTGATCTCCTTGACCGTGAGCTCCACCGTGCCCGACTCGTCCTCGGAGCGCTCGAAGCGCACCTCCTGGCTCTCGCCGGCAGACATCCCGACGAACGCGCGCTCGAGCTCGGGGACGAGGCGGCCCGCACCCAGCTCGAAGACGTAGTCACGCTGAGGCTCCTGGCCCTCGACGACGAGGTCGACGACCACGGTGTCGTCCGGCTGGGCCGGGCGACCCTCGACCGGCGTCAGTTCCGCAACGGAGCTGCGCAGGACGTTCAGCTCGTGCTCGACGAGCTCCGCGGGGACCTCGGCCTCCGGCGTCGGAACCTCGAGCTGCGTCCAGTCCGCCGGCTCGGGCTTCGGCTGGACGGAGACCGTCGCCGTGAAGCGCCAGTCCTCGTCCGGCGTCTCCGGCAACTCGTAGTCGTACTGCGGCTGCTCGACCGGACGGATCCGGGAGCGCGCCGCCGCGTTCATGAACCAGCCGCCGATGTGGCTTTCGACCGCCTCGCTGTGCAGCCGCTCGCGGCCGACGCGCGCAAGGAGGACGGGCATCGGCACCTTCCCTTGGCGGAAGCCGGGGATCTTGACGCTCTCGGCCATGTCCGAGGCGGCATGCTCGACGGCGTGCTCCAACTGCGCCCGCGGCACGTCCACGGTGAGGCGCACGCGGTTGTCGGGCAGCTCCTCGAGCTGGGGTTCCATCCGGGCATTGTGCCGGACGGCTTTCGAGCTGGGCGGGATGGGTCCGCTCCCTGGCCCCGAACACGTAGCCGGACCGGTGCCGGGGACGGCATCCGGCTCCCACAGCCCGTAAGCTCGTGGCCGGAAAGGAGCGCCCGGTGAAAGACGTCGTCGCCATCGTCCAGTACGTCAATCTCGGCCTCTTCACGGCTGTCGCCGTCGCCGCGGTCTGGCTGTGGTGGCGCCACCGCGAGCGGGCCGGGCTCTGGGCGGCGCTGGGGTTCGTCGCGCTGGCGGCGATCGTCGACCTGGGCGGGCTCCTCCCCGACGATCCGACGACCCCCGGCGAGAAGCTCGCCCTGAAGGCCCTGATCGCAGGCCTCGTCCTCTTCCCCTACTTCCTCTACCGGTTCGCCGTGAGCTTCCGGCCTCCGGGTCGGTTGCTCTCCCTCCTGGTCAGCGCGATCACCGTGGTCGTCCTCGCGTGGACGATCGCGCTCCCGGACATCCCGGGCGAAGGCGAGACGTGGCCGTGGTCGTTCGCCGTCTACGTCGCCGCGTTCACGATTCACTGGACGCTCCTGACGGTGGTGGTGACGTACCGCCTCTGGACGGCCGGACGCAGCGAGGCCAGCGTCCCGCGCAAGCGGATGCGGTTGCTCGCGGTGGCCGCCGCGATGATCACGCTCGCGCTCCTGGTCAGCGTCGGCAGCACCTCCGACGACTCGCCCGCAGCCCTCGTTTCGACGCTGCTGTCCAGCCTCAGCGCGCTGGCGTTCCTGGTGGGGCTCGCCCCTCCCGCGATCCTCCGCACGGCGTGGCGCCGCCCCGAGACGACCCGGCTGCAGGGAGCAGTCGCCGAGCTGATGGGAGCGACGACGCGAGACGAGGTCGTCGGCCGCGTCCTCCCGCCGATGGCGGAGATCGTCGGCGCGCACGGCCGTCGAGCTGCGGAATCGCCAGGGCGAGCTGCTCGGTGCCTACGGCGACGTCACCGACGATGCCCACCGGATCGTCGCGGTCGACAGCCCCGCGGGAGAGGTCAAGCTGTGGACGAGCACGTACACGCCGCTCTTCGGCGCCGAAGAGCTCGCACTCGTCCGAACCCTCGCAGCCCTGACCGCACTCGCTCTCGATCGTGCGCGACTGTTCGCGCACGAGCGCGACATGCGCGAGGCGCTCGAGCGCGCAGACGCGATCAAGACGAACTTCGTCGCGCTCGCCGCACACGAGCTGCGGACTCCGGTCGCCACGGTGCACGGCCTGGTTGAGACGATCCACTCGCGCCGGGACCAGCTCACGCCCGGCCAGGTCGACGAGCTCGAATCCGTGCTGCGCGGACAGACGATGCGGATGAAGTCGCTCGTCGAGCAGTTGCTCGACCTTTCGCGGCTCGAGGCCGACGCGGTCGACATCCGGCCGACCGCGCTCGCGATCCGGCCTCGCGTCGAGGAGATCGTGGCGGCGTCGCTCGGCAAGGACGCCGGCCTCGTCGAGATCGACGTCGACTCGCGGCTCGTCGCCGAGGTCGACCCGAACGCGCTCGATCGGATCGTCTCCAACCTCCTCGTCAACGCCTGCTTCTACGGCTCGGCTCCCGTCCGCATCTCGGCCGAGAAGAACGACCGGCACTTTCGCGTCACCGTCGAAGACCAGGGCGAAGGGGTGCCGCCCGAGTTCGTCCCCGACCTGTTCGAGCGCTTCACGCGGAGCAGCGGCTCGCGCTCCCGCCCGGGCACCGGGCTCGGCCTCGCGATCGCCCGCTCGTATGCGCAGGCGCATCGCGGCGACCTGATCTACGAGCCCGGGCAACCGCACGGCGCGCGCTTCCAGCTCGTTCTGCCGCGTTCGGTAGTTACAGCCGATGCGGGCGAGAGGACTCGAACCTCCAAGGGCTTTCGCCCAACGGGTCCTAAACCCGTCGCGTCTACCAGTTCCGCCACACCCGCACGGTGCAGCCAGAGGCTAGCGCCGCCGATGCCGGCTTCGCCGGCGTCGGCCCACAAACGCGACGGAGCGAACGTCCCGCGGAAAATGCGCAGCATTTTCCGCGGCTTAGTGGCCCCGGGTGGAGTCGAACCACCGCGCGCAGATTCGAAGTCTGCCGCTCTATCCACTGAGCTACGGGGCCTTCACGACACGGTAGCCGAGCCGGGAACCGGATTCGGCAGCGGTCTTCGCTCGAGCGCAGCGAGGATGTTCGCGACGAGCTCTGCGGTCGCCGCCTCGCGCGTCGCGCGCGTCGCACTCCCCACGTGCGGAGAGAGAACGACGTTCGGCAGGCCGAGCAGCGCCCGCGGCACGTTCGGCTCGTGCACGAAGACGTCCAAGCCTGCGCGCAGACGCCCCGAGGCGAGCTCCGCGACAAGGGCGTCCTCGTCGACGATCGCGCCGCGCGCGGTGTTGATGAGGCACGCACCGTCTCGGAGGAGCGCGAGCCGCCGCGCGTCGAGCAGCCCGAGCGTCTCGTCGCTCAGAGGCAGGTGCAGCGTGACGATGTCGGACTCGCGAAGCAGATCGTCGAGCTCGCGGCGCTCGTCGCTCCCGTCGTCCTCCCGGCGCGTGTGCACCACGTTCATCCCGAACGCCCGCGCGCGCGTCGCGACCGCGGTGCCGATCCGGCCGAGGCCGACGATCCCGAGCGTCGCGCCGCCGATCTCATCGCCGAGGAGATCGCCCACGACCCACCCCGACGCCCACTTCCCCTCGCGGACGAAGCGGTCGCCTTCCACCACCCGGCGGCGACTCGCGAGCAGGAGCGCCATCGTCAGGTCGGCGGTGGCGATCCCGAGAGCGTCGGGCGTGTTCGTGACGGCGACGCCGCGGCGAGCGCAGGCCTCGACGTCGATCCCGTCGTACCCGACGCCGTAGCCCGCGACGAGCCGGAGGTCCGGCAGGAGATCGAGCAGTTCGTCGTCGACGGTGGCCGCGACGACCGCGAGGACCTCGACGCCCGGCCGCTGCCCGCCGACCGGCCAATCCACGGCCACGTCGTCGAGCTCGTCCCAGGCCGGCCCCGGGAACCTTCGAGACGCGAGGACGCGCACGCGGCGAGGCTATCCTGTCCCTCGCGAGGTGGCGGTAGCTCAGTTGGTAGAGCCCCGGGTTGTGGTCCCGGTGGTCGCGGGTTCGAGTCCCGTCCGCCACCTAGGCAGGCGGGAGGCGGGTTGGTCCCCGCCTCCCGCAGGCATCAAGCCGGCACGCCAAAACGTCGATACCCCGGTATGGCTCTCTCTGCGGCTGAGGCGCTCGAGCGCGAGACGACGGTCCCCGGCGTCCTCAGAGCGGCGTGCGTGCTCCTGACGAATGAACTCGAGGCACACGCGTGCAACCTCTCGCGCGTGGTCGGCCAGCTTCTCGTCGACCTGTGCGAGCACTCGCACGACGGCCGAAAGATCCAACTGGGACGCGGCTACCTGCTGCCGGACTTCCCGCTGACGCAGGAGGTGATCGAGCGTCGCGAGCCGCGGATCGTCTCGCTCCTCGACGCGGACGTCGACGAGAGCGAGGCTGCGCTCCTGCGCGACCTGCGCTTCGACTCCCTCGTCATGGTCCCGCTCGTCGTCGACGAGAGCTGCTGGGGGCTGTTCGAGATCTACCGCGAAGGAACGACGGTCTTCATCGCAGACGACGTCGCCCGAGCAACGGCGATCATCGAGAGCACGAGTACGGTGCTCGAAGCGCACCAGCGCCGCTCCGCCGCCTAGAGGAACCCAAGAGCATGCGCCCGGGAGGATTCGAACCTCCGACCAACGGCTTAGAAGGCCGCCGCTCTTCCACTGAGCTACGGGCGCTCGAGAAGAGCGTAACGCCGCAGCGCGGTTAGCGTCTGACGCCGAAGTCGGCCGTGAGCACGGTGACGGGCGCGTTGTTGAACACGCCGGGTCCCGAGGTGACGTGAATCGCCGAGAGACCGACCTCGCGCCAACGGGCCGTGAGGAGGTTCTTCCTGTGCGGCGGGCTTCCCATCCACATCCGCAAGGCGTCGGTCGGGGCGACGTCGGGCGACGACCAGAGCAGGTTCTCGCCGACGGACCAGTAACCATGCGAGCCCTGCGGGTAGAAACGCGCGACGCGCTTCCAGAAGATGGTCCCGTCGGATGACTCGTGCGAGAAGAACCCGCGGTTCGCCATCGCCGCGGAGTGCGTATCGGCAGCAGCACGAAGGCGACCGTTGAGCCGGAGCGGCGCGAGGCCGTGCTGGCGGCGAAGCGCGTTGATCTGCACGAGTACGCCGCTCTCGAGGTCGTCACGGGCGGCGAGCGTGCGTCCCTCGTGCGTGCGCGCCCCGGATGGTGACGCGGCGACCGCAGCCACAAGGACTGCGACGAGCGCGAGCAGTGTGCGGATCCCTCCGGCCATGCCCTTTCAACATCGGGGAGGTGTACGGGGAACGGCCTCCCCAGATCGGGGGATCAAGCTCCCTCAGAGCGGGGCGTCGACCACCGGCTCGCCGGGAGACTCCCGGCGGGCCTCCAGCCAGTGGCGCAGCAGCACCTGGATCGTGCCTGCGATCGGGATCGCCGCGAGAGCGCCGAGCACGCCGGCCAGCGAGGCGCCGATCAGCACCGCGACGAGGATCGTGAGCGGCGAGAGCGCGACCGTCTTCGAGTAGATCAGGGGGTAGAGCACGTGGTTCTCGAACTGCTGGTAGACGATGAACCAGCCGAGCACGATCAGCCCGACCGTCCAGCCCTGGTCGAGCACGGCGACGGTGGTGACGAGGATCGACGCGATCGTGGCCCCCGCGAGCGGGATCAGGTCGAGCAGGAAGACGACCAGGCCGAGCGCGATCGCGTAGCTGACGCCGAGCACGATGAGCAGCAGCGAGGACGTGATCCCCGCCAGGAGCGCGATCGCCAGCGCGCCGGCGACGAAACCGCCAACCGTCGCGTAGATGTCCTCGCCGATCCGGCGCCAGCGCGGCTGCGAGCCCTCCGGCAGGAGCCCGTAGAGCCGCTCCACCCACCGCGGCCCTTCGAGCAGCATGAAGAAGGTGAGCACGATGATCGTGATCGTCGCGGCGATCACCGTGACGACGCCCTTCGTCACCGCGACCGCAGTCCCGGAGACGCCGAGGATGCGGCTGAGGTCGGTGCCTGCGACCGCTTCGCGCACACGCTCGACGAGGTGGTAGTCGGTCTCGAGGAAGCCGAGGCGGCCGCGTCCCTTGGTCAGGTCCTCCACGTACTGCGGCACGGCGTCGATGAAGTTGTTCACCTCGTCGACGAGCGTCGGGATGAACGGTCGCGCCGAGCACGAGCGATCACGCAGAGCAGGAGCAGGTAGGTCGTGCCGATGGCGAGGCCCCGCCGGGGGATGCCGCGGCGCATCAGCAGATTCACGAGCGGGTCGAGCGCGAGCGCGAAGAAGACCGCGATCAGTATCCAGGTGAGCACCTGACGCGCGAGCGAACACGACCTGGAGCAGCGCGAAGACCGCGAGGATGATCCCGAGCACGGCGAGGATCGTCCGCGCGCGGAAGCGGACGATCCGCTCCGGCGCCTCCATCGGGCGAGAGCTTGACGGCCCCGCCGGACGGTTCGGTCGCTAGCATCCCGCGACGTGACCGCCGGAACGCTCCACACGAACAAGGGTGCGATCGAGTTCGAGCTCTTCGACGCTGACGCGCCGAAGACGGTCGAGAATTTCCTGAAGCTCGCGCGGGACGGGTTCTACGACGGCGTCATCTTCCATCGCGTGATCCCGGACTTCATGATCCAGGGGGGCGACCCGACCGGCACCGGTCGCGGCGGGCCCGGCTACCAGTTCGAGGACGAGTTCAACGACAACAAGGTCGTGCGCGGCGCGTTCGCGATGGCCAACGCAGGCCCGAACACGAACGGCTCGCAGTTCTTCATCGTCACCGCCGAGGCGACGCCCTGGCTGGACGGCAAGCACACCGTCTTCGGCCGCGTCACCAACGGGATGGACGTCGTCGACCAGATCGAGAGCGTCGACACCGACGCGAACGACAAGCCGCGCGACGACGTCACGATCGAACGCGTCGAGCTCGCGTCCTACTAGCTGCGCAAGCCGCGAATCCGCGTGCGCGGATCCGCGACGCGCCAAGACCCCTAAAGGCGGCCGCTTCGCGGCCGCTGCCGCAGCGACAAGCCTCTAGCTCCGCGAGAAGCGCCCGACCGGGATCGAACCGGTGACTAAAGCTTGGAAGGCTCTCGTGTTACCGCTACACCACGGGCGCGCAGCAGTAGCGTAGCCCCGGTGGAATGGAGCCGCGGCCGCCTCGCCTGCTTCTCGGCCGGCACGCTGCTCGCGCTTGCGGCCCTCGTCGGGCCGCTGCACGACCTCCAGTTCGAGCTGCTGACAGCACATCTGCTGCAGAACGTCGTGCTGGCCGAGTGGGCGCCCGCGCTGCTCGTGCTCGGGCTACCGCCGGAGCTCGGCCGCAAGCTGGCGCGCTTCGTGCCCCCGTGGCTCGGTCTCCCGCTCTGGCTCCTCGTCTACTACGCATGGCACGCGCCGCCGCTCTACGACGCGGCGCTCCGGCACCCCGACTCGCTCCTGCAGGTCGAGCACCTCTCGTATCTCCTGGCGGGGGCGGCGCTCTGGCTGCCGATCGTGCACGGCACGATGAGCGACGGCGCAAAGGCCGGCTACGTCTTCGCCGCCTTCGTCCTGATCAGCCCGCTTGGCCTCCTCCTCGCGTTGATCCCGGAAAGCGTCTACAACTTCTACGACGGGCACTGGGGCTTGACCGCCCTCGAAGACCAACAAATCGGCGGAGTGACGATGTCCTCCGAAGCGGCAATCGTCTTCTTCGCCGTGTTCGCGTTCTATTTCGCGCGAGTCGTGCGCGAGAGCTAGAGGTTTTGATGTGCGGCCGCGGGCGGCCGCCTTCAGGTACCAAGCGGTCGTGAATCCGCGCTAGCGGATTCACGACTTGCGCCTCAACAACAATCGGGGCGGCCGGATCCGAACCGACGACCTCCTGCTCCCAAAGCAGGCGCTCTACCAGGCTGAGCTACGCCCCGCCGTCGCGGGCGAGTGTAGCTTCGCGCCGTGGTCGAGCCCCTCCTCCCGGTCGGCGGTGCGCCTCCACGCGAGCCGCACCCGTTCCTCGGCTACGGGATGGTGCTGACAGCCGCGACGCTCTGGGCCGTCAACGGTGCGGTGTCGAAGGTGATTCTCGACTCGGGCGTCTCGTCCCTCCGGCTGAGCGAGGTTCGCTCGACGGGTGCCTTCGTCGGGCTGGCCCTCGTGCTCTTGCTCGTCGCGCCTAGGCGGCTCCGCGTCTCCCGTGCTGAGCTGCCGATGCTCGCGCTGTTCGGGATCGCGGGCCTCGCCTTCGTGCAGTGGTTCTACTTCGTCGCGATCCACCGCATGTCGCTCGCGGTCGCGCTCTTGATCCAGTACCTCGCCCCGCTGCTCGTCGCGCTCTTCTCGCGGTACGTCCTGCACGTCGAGGTGCGACGGCGGATCTGGCTCGCGCTGGGGCTTGCGCTCGTCGGGCTCTCGTTCGTGCTCGAGATCTGGGGCGGCGCCGAGCTGGACGGGATCGGCGTCGGCGCGTCACTGCTCGCCGCGACGAGCTACGCGCTCTACATCCTCGTCGCGGAACGGGAGATCGGCCGGCGAGACGCGATCTCGCTCACGACCTACGGCTTCCTGTTCGCGTCGCTCTTCTGGGCCGTCGTGCAGCCGTGGTGGACGTTCCCGACCGGCGTCGTCGACGACGCAGCGCGGGGCGCCTGGGGCCTGCCGGTCTGGGCGCTGATGGCCTGGATGATCGTGCTCGGGACGATCGTCCCCTTCGGCCTGCTCGTGGGCTCCCTCAGCTTCATCCCGGCGACCAGAGCCAGCATCACGGCGATGTTCGAGCCCGTGGCCGCGACGGTCGTCGCCTGGTTGTGGCTCGGCGAGGAGCTCGGCGCGGCCCAGTTGGCTGGTGGCGCGGTTGTCCTGGCGGCCATACTGCTGGCCCAGACGGCTCGTTGAGCAGGACCTGTTTCGCGTCCGACGAATGGGGGGACCCTGTGTCCGACATGTTAAGTACTCTGTCGCGCTTCTTGCGCTTTGCAAGGAACATTTCTCTCGTTCTTGGCGTGAGTTTGTGCGCTTTGGCACTCGCCTCGCCGGTGCAGGCCAACCCGACTCCTGCCGAGGCAGACCTCCTTCGGGCGATGAACCAGGCGCGTGCGGAGCACGGGGTTGCGCCGCTTCGCATCGACCTCCGGCTCGAGGCCGCGGCCCGGGCGAAGTCGCGGGCGATGCTCCGGACGGGCACGTTCGCGCACGGCAACTTCCAACGTCGGCTCTCGAGCTTCCGCGCCCGGGGCCTGTACTTCGGCGAGAACCTGGCGTGGGGCGTCGGCACACGCGGGTCGGCCCCGGGGATCGTCCAGATGTGGCTCGCAAGCCCGTCGCACCGCGCCAACCTGCTCCGCCGCACGTATCGGCGGGTCGGGCTGGGCATCGTCGTCGGAACGTTCCGCGGCTACGGCGGCACTTCCGTCGTGACCGCCAACTTCGCCGGGCGTTAGTTCGTACTCCGAGGAACGTCCGCAGGACGTTCCTCGGTGACTATTCCTTCATCAGCTCTTCGAGGTCCGCGAGCTTCTCGCGCCGGAGCTGGTCGCGCTCGCCTCGCTCGATCCGCGCGAGCAGATCGCGCACGAGGGGTGCAAGCTCGAGTGGGTTGAACGGCTTCGTGATGTAGTCGACGCCGCCGATGTCGAGGCCCTTCGCGCGGTCGCGGAACTCGGCGCGGGCGGTGAGAAAGACGATCGGGATCTCGCTCGTCGCGGGGTCATCGACGAGCTGCTCCGCGACGCGCCAGCCGTCGAGCCCCGGCATCATCACGTCGAGCAGGATCACGTCGGGCGGTTCGGCACGAGCCTTCTCGAGGCCCGACGGCCCGTCCGCCGCCTCGGCGACCTTCATCCCCTCGGCCTCGAGGTTCACCCGGCAGAGGAGCCGGATGGGTGCTTCGTCGTCGATGACGAGAACGTTGGTCATGAGCCGGAATCCGGTGCGCCTATACCCGCGCCGCGGGAAGCTCGAACGCGAAGCGCGAGCCTTCTCCTTCTGACGATTCGACCCAGATCCTGCCTCCCATCGCGTTGACCAGCTCCTGCGCGAGGAAGAGACCGAGGCCGGTTCCGCCTCGCTCCTGGTCCGCGCGGTAGAACTTGCGGAAGATCCGGTCCTGCTCTGCCTCGGGAATTCCGACTCCCTCGTCGGCGACCTGGAACTCGACGGTGTCGCTCTTGCGACGCGCGGCCACGGTGACCCTACCGCCGTCGGGCGAGTACTTGACGGCGTTGTCGACGAGGTGTGCGAGCACCTGGCGGAGCTTGTCCGCGTCCGCCTCGGCTGAGAGCGGCTCCGTCGGCAACTCGACCACGAAGCTGTGCGCGACGCTCTCTCCCGCAGACGTCACCACCTCCGCGACGAGCGGTCGCACATCGGTTGGGAGCAGGTCGACGTGCAAATCGCCGGCGTCGAGTCGAGCGACGTTCAGCAACTGGTCGACGATGCCCGTCAGCCGCGACGACTCGGAAGAGATGTAACCCAGGAAGACGCGGCGGTCCTCCTCGCCGAACGGGATGTCCTCGCGCAGGAGCGTCTCGGCAAAACCGTAGATCGAGGTCAGCGGCCCTCGAAGCTCGTGCGAGACACTCGAGACGAACTGGGACTTCATCTCCTCGACGGAACGGTCGGCGGAGATGTCGCGGAAGGCGTAGATGCGCCCCGCCACTTGCCCCGCGGGATCGCGCATGACCGCTTCGGTGACCGAGAGCCAGATCTCGCCGCCACCGCGCGTGATCCGCAGGAGCGGCGCGCCGGTCAACGTTCGGCCGAGGACCTGCTCGGGCGAACGTCCGAGCGCCTCACTCGGCGGCACGCCCGTCACCTGCTCGGCGGCTCGATTCCAGAGCACGACGTTGCCGTCGCGATCGAGCGCGACGATCCCGTCCGCGATGTTCTCGAGGATGGCCGTGCTGCGCTCCTTCTCGAGCGCGACACGCTGGTAGAGCTCGGCGTTCGAGAGCGCGGCCGACGTGTTGGCCGCAAGCGCGAGGAGCGCCTCGATCTCCTCCGGGCGCCAGCGCCGAGGCCCGCGCCCGTACACCGCGATCACGCCGAGGAGCGAGCTCTCCGGCCCGACGAGCGGCACGCCGAGATACGAGCTGTAGCCGGCCGCGAGCACCGCGTCGGACGCGAGCAGCGCTGCGTCGGCCGCCGCGTTCTCGACCGCCACTGCTCTCCGCGACTGTGAGACCTCTCCCGACAGCCAACCCGCCGTCTCGCTGCGGACTCCGAGCGCCACCTCCGCGTCGCTCCCCGCAACAGCGGTCACGAGCAGCTCGTCGCCCTCGACGATCCTGATCGCGCACGCGTCGGCGCCGAGCAGCTCCGGAGCCTGCTGGACGACCTCGTCGAGCACCGCGGCCGGGTCGAGCTCGGTCGCAAGCGCAGTGCCGGTTCGCGCGAGCTGTTGCGCGAGGGCGCGCGACGTTCGCTCCCCCTCGAACAAACCGCTCCGCTCGAGCGCTCCGCGGGCAGCGCCCGTCAGCTGTCGCGCGAGCTCGACGTCCTCGTCGCGCAGGTAGCGCTCGTCGGCGAAGAAGACGAGGACGAGCCCGGCCGCGTCTTCGCCTGCGACCTCGAGCGGAATCAAGAGCAGCGAGCGAACGGCGCAGGTCTCCGCGAGCACGCGCCAGTCAGAGTCGAAGCGGTCGTCCGTCGCGAGCTGCGGCGAGGCGAGGATGCGGCGCTCCTCCGAAGCGTGCCGAAAGCCAAACTCGCCGTCGAGACCGCCCTCGAGTGCAGCCACGAGCGGCGCCGGGAGCTCGTGCCCGCCGGCAAGTCGTAGAGCTCCACCGTTCGGCATCACGACCGCAGTGAACGCGGCGCCGAACGCCTCACCCGCCGCCTGCGCGACGGCGTCGAGCGTCGCGGACAGCGAGAGCGGCTCGACGAGCACAGAGGCGATGCGGTAGAAGCCTCGCTGAATCCGCGCCTGACGCGAGCTCTCCTCGAACGCCTCCGCGTTTCGGAGCGCCAGCGACGCGAGAGCCGCGAACGCCTCGAGCAGCTCGAGTCCCTGCTCGTCGAAGCGACCGGCGGTCCGGGAACACACGCCCAGCACGCCGCGCACCTCGTCGAAAACCACGATGGGCGCGATCATCACGTCTTCGAACTCGCGATAGCTCGCCGACGGGCTTGGCGTCTCCGTCCGCGCGAAGTCGCGCTTCAGGACCGGCCGCCGCGCCGCGATCGCGTCGCCGAGCGTGCCCTCGGGCACGACCTCTCGGCCGGTCTCGCTTTCGGGCAGGCCGTGAACGGCGCGACACTCGAGGGTGCGACGGCGCTCGTCGAACAGCCAGCAGTCCGCGGCATCCGCGCCGAGCAGCTGCACGACTTCGCGGACGAGGACTTCGAGGACGCCCTGGAAGTCCAGCTCGCTGGTCAGCGTCTGGGCCGCATGCAGCAGCGCGGTCTGGCGCAAGAGGCGAAGCTCGTGATCCGCCAGCAGGCGCGCCGTGTCGAGACCGAGCCCGAGCTCCCGTGAGACCACCTCGGCGAACGCGACATCCGCAGGCGACCACGCCCCCGGCACGTTGCGGTGCACGGCCAGCACCCCGATCAGCCGGTCGAAGACGACGATCGGCGTCGCGAGGACGGCCCGCGAGCCGAACTCGAGCAGCCCCGGGCGGCCGCCGTGCACCGCGTCCTCGAGCTCAGGGGCCGTGGCGACGTCGGTAAGCGCGATCGTCCGACGATCCCGCATCGCGAGGTTCGAGACGGCCAGCCGCGCGAGGCTCGAGTCGCCGATCGGCTGGAGCCCTTCGCGATGCCACTGCGCCTTGACCGTCATCACGCCGTCCGGCTCGCCCAACCGGACGAAGCAACGCTCCGCCTGGAGCACGTCGGCGACAGCGGCGACCGCATGCTCGAGCACCGCATCGAGATTGGAGTCGGTTCGAATCCGCGCGGCGAGCTGCGCGACGACCGACTCCCGGACGTCGTCCGCCCCGCGCAGCCGGTCGAGCACGGGAGCTGCCTCGGCAGCGAGCACCTGGAGCTCCGCGAGCTCGTCGTCCGGGAACGCTCGCTGCTTGCTCGTCGCCGCGACGACGAGCACGCCGATCACACGCTGGTCTGCGATCAGCGGGACGTACGCGAGGCTTCGCGCTCCGGTGGCCTCGACGAGCCGCGCACTCACTCGTTGCGACGCGCGCGCGTCGTACACGGCGAAGGCCGCTGCGTCGTGGTACGCGCTCGCGACGCCGGACGGCTCGTTCCGCAGGTCGAGGCGCACGTCTGGGAACCACGCGAGGTCCTCGCCGCGGTCGATCGCAACGATGCCGAGAGCGGCCGTTCCGCCTTCGTCGATGAGCATGAGCGCAGCGAACTCGGTTCTCGCGACGGACGCCGCGCGCTCGACGATCTCGCGCGAGGCTTCAGCGATCGTGTCGGCGTCGCGCAGCTGGCCTGCGGCGCGCGCGAGACCAGGCCCTGTGACCAGCAGCGCCCGCTCGCGAAAGCGAGCGAACAGGACCACTGCCGGCACGAGCGCGAGCAGGACCGCCGCGAGCCCCGGCCAGCCCGACCCGCCGACGGGCTCCCCGTCGCGAAGCACCAGCAGCCCGAAGATGATCGCGGCGACGCCGCCGAACGGGAAGACGAGCGCGAGGGCGAGCTCGAGCTCCCGCGCTGGGGTTCGCCGCGCCCGCACGAGGGCGGGCAGGAGCGAGGCTCCCGCAACGAGATAGACGACCCCGAGCGCGAGCAGGGGGATCGCGTTCAACCAGATGGCCTGCTGCTCGGTTGTCACTGGGCTTTCGGCGAATTCTAGGCCAGGGCCGCGGGTTTCCTATCCGCGCGGCTCAGTTCTCCGGCTTCAAAAGATGGGCCGAACGGCCCATTGTGGCCCGGCAGCCCGCTCGTTACCGTGGTCGCACTGGGCGATGCGAGCCGTGGTCCTCTGGGCTATTGAGACCGCGGTGAGCACTCTGAAGAGGCCGGCTGCACCGACCCCCCGAAGCAGCCGGCCTTTTCATATCCCTGGAGGGCTTGACGGAGCTGACCTCGTCGCCGGGGCGCGATGGGTGGTGCGAGGCAAGGACGCAGGGAGCGTTCGTATCCAGTGGATACGGGCGCGACTGAGGACGCCGCATCGCGCCGCCCAGCGCGGCCCGGCGGCACAGCGTCTGCTTCGTCAAGCCCTCCTAGCTACGCTGAGCTCGTGGTCAAGCGTGTCCTCCTGGCGTCTCCTCGCGGCTACTGCGCCGGGGTCGAGCGCGCCGTCGACACGGTCGAGCTCGCCCTCGAGCACTACGGCGCTCCGATCTACGTCCGCAAGCAGATCGTCCACAACGCGCACGTGGTGCGCGAGCTCGAGGAGCGCGGCGCGATCTTCATCGACAGCGAGGAAGAAGCCCCCGAGGGCTCGACCATCGTCTTCTCGGCCCACGGGGTCGCGCCCATGGTGCACACGAACGCCGCGGCACGTGGGCTGAACACGATCGACGCGACGTGCCCGCTCGTGACGAAGGTGCATACACAAGCGCGGCGCTTCGCGGCCGAGGGCTACACCGTCCTCTTGATCGGTCATGCCGGACACGAAGAGGTCGAGGGCACGATGGGCGAGGCGCCGGAGGCGACGGTCCTGATCGAGTCGGTGCAGGACGCCGAGACGCTCGACTTCGCACCCGACGAGAAGCTCGCGTACATCACGCAGACGACACTCTCCGTCGACGAGACGGGTGAGATCATCAAGGTGCTGCGGCGCCGCTTCCCGAACGTGCACGCACCGAAGCGCGAGGACATCTGTTACGCGACGTCCAACCGGCAGTGGGCGGTCAAGGAGATGCTCGGCGAGATCCAGCTCCTGCTCGTGATCGGCTCGCGCAACTCCTCCAACTCGAACCGGCTCGTGGAGGTTGCGCGCGCGAGCGGTGTCGCCTCATACCTGATCGACGACGAGACCGACATCCGCGAGGAGTGGCTCGAGGGGGTCGAGACCGCCGGCGTCACATCGGGCGCGTCCGCACCCGAGAAGCTCGTGACGCGCGTCTGCGACTGGTTCCGTGCGAGTGGGCGTGGAGGACATCACGCCGTACAAGCTCGTCGAGGAAGACGTCGAGTTTCGCCTTCCCGTCGAGCTCCGCCGCGAGCTCGCCCTCGCGGAGGCGCAGCGATAAAGACTGCTGCCGCGGTCCTCGGCGTGATCGCGCTTGCGTTCTTCGCCGCGGCCGGGGGCTACCTGCTGCGCGACTCGCAGGACCTCGAGGAGGAGTGGAGCCACTGCGTCGACGGCACCGCGGGCTACGAGGTGCAGTACCCCGCCGATTGGAGTACCGCGACGGGCGAACTGGCGTGCCGCTTCTTCGAGCCGGAGCCGTTCACGGTTCCAGCCGACAGTGACTTCGGCGGCACGGCGCTCGAAGTGCTCCCGCAAGAGCAGCCGTTCGACGCGGCGCTCGCCGGGCTGATCGACACGCGCTTCGCGACGACCGAGGTCCGGGAGCAGGTGACGATCGGCGGGCACCGTGGCTTCCGGCTCGAGCTCGTCGCGACGGGCGAGGGACTGAGCGCGAAGGGCACGCGCACGTACGGGTACCTCCTGCGGCGCGATGGCGGCGGGGCGATCGTGATCCAGACGACTGCGCAGCCCGATGAGACGCTTCGCTACCGGTCGATCGTCGATCACGCTGCGAGCACGATCGCGTTCTTCGAGCCGTCGCCGGTCGCGGTCAGCGGGCTTCCCGAGCCGGTCGCGGAGACGCACGCCGCGCTGCTCGCAGCAGCCGAGGCGCACGACGAGCAGGCGCTCGAGGCGCTGATCGAGCCCAGCGAGTTCCGCTACACGTTCGGCGAGAACGTGCCGGGCGGCGCGCTCGCGTTCTGGCGCACGACCAAGGAGCAGACCGGCACCGACCCGATCGACACCCTCGCGCGGGTGCTGCACCTGCCGTACGTGCTCTCGCAGGGGATCTTCGTCTGGCCGTTCGCCTACGACAAGGAGCCCGGGGAGATGAGCGAGTACGAGTTGAGCCTGCTCGGCGACCTCATGCCCGAGGGCGTGACCGAGGTCGGCTATCTCGGCTGGCGCGCGGGCATTCGCCCGGACGGGCGCTGGGTCTTCTTCATCGCCGGGGACTGAGGAAGCAGTCGGCCGTGTGGTCGTTCACGAGACCCACCGCCTGCATTAGGGAGTAGCAAATTGTCGGTCCCACGAACCGGAAGCCCCGCCGTTTCAGCTCCTTCGACATCGCCTTCGACTCCGCGGTCTCCGCCGGGATCTCGCGCGTCGTCTTCCAGCGGTTGAGCTTCGGCTCACCGCCGACGAACGACCACAGGAGCTCGGACAACGGAACGTCGAGCGCGATGATGCGCTGCGCGTTGTTCACGGTCGACTCGACTTTCAGTCGGTTGCGCACGATCCCCGGGTCGGCGAGCAGCTTCTCGACCCGCTTCGGCGTGTAGCGCGCGACCTTCGCCACGTCGAAGTCGTCGAACGCCTCTCGGTACCCCTCGCGCTTGCGCAGGATCGTCAGCCACGACAGCCCTGCCTGCGCACCCTCGAGCGTGAGGAACTCGAACAGCACGCGATCGTCGTGGACCGGGACGCCCCACTCTTCATCGTGGTACGCGACGTACTCCGGGACGTCCAGTGGCACCCAGCCGCAGCGCTTCATCCGGTCTCGTACGCGAAGTAGGCGTCACCGCTCAACGGCCTGCCGTCTCGGTCGTACAGGTAACCGCGGTCGTCCCAGCCGATCGTTGCGATCGCGTCGTCTTCTCCCGCGAACCAGAGCCCGCGGGAGAACGAGCCCGGCGGCACCGAGAAGGAGCGCAGATTCGTCTCGTCGCGCCACAGCTCGATCGCGGCGGTTGCGGGCCGGTTCCCGGGAACATGCGATACGCCGACGGCGATCATCCCGTCCGCATCGACCGCCACCTTCGAGACGGCGAGAGAAGCCGGGCGCTGCCCGGGGAATGCTGCGCGCAGGAGGGAGACCGGTAGCGGGCTCTCGTGGCGTGCGCTTGCGAGATCGATCCGGTAGCCGCCCGAGGTGTCCCGGCTCACGGGCTCGTCGTCACGTTGCAACGCGTCGTACACGACGACGAGCGCAAGCACGGCGATCGCTCCGACGACGATGCGGTTCCAGTTCATGCCTTTGCGAGCTGCGGCTCGTCGACGTCGCCGACCTCGATGCCGACCGCGAGCACCTCGCGCGCGATCCAATCGCCGTGCTGGTCGACGAGCTCGGCGTACGACCGCGGGAGCGAGACGCGGATGCGGTCTGTCACCGCGAAGCCCACGTCCTTCCGCATCGAGTTCAGCTGGTGGATGAGGTCGAGCACCCGGCCTTCGAGCTCGAGCTCGGGGTCGAGCGCCGTTTCGAGCGCCACGGTGACCCCGTGGTCGGCCGCGACCGCCCAGCCCTCGAGCCCTCGCCGCTCGACGAGCACCTCGTCGGGGTCGAGCTCGTGACCGGCGGCGCGGAAGCGGCCACCCTCGAGCTCCTCGAACTCGCCCGCCTGGAGCGCAGCGCGCACCGCGCCGAGCTCCTTGCCGAGCTTCGGGCCGAGCCGGGGCAGGTTGGGCTTCACGAGCAGCTCGGTCGAGTCGATGTCGCCGAACTCGACGGCCTTGACGCGCAGCTCCTCCGCGACCTCGTCCACGTGGGCGTCGGCGAGCGTCGTGCCTTGCACGACGAGCCGCCGCAGCGGCTGGCGATGCTTGAGCCCCGACGTCGATCGCGCTTGCCGGCCGAGCTCGACGACGCGGCGCAGCCGCCGCGACCTCCTCGAGCAGACCGTTCTGCAGCTGCCCGGTCTCGGGCCACGAGGCCAGGAAGACCGACCGGGGCGCGTCCTCACACGGCTCGACGACGAGGTTCCGCCAGAGATGCTCGGCGAGGAACGGCATCACGGGGGCGATCACGCGCAGCGACTGGACGAGCGCGTACCAGAGCGTTCGAAACGCGGCGTCGTCGTACTCGTAGAAGCGCCTGCGCGAGCGCCGGATGTACCAGTTCGAGAGATCGTCGACGAACGCGTCGAACGCGCGCGTGACGCCGGGCGTCCAGAAGGACTCGTACGCCGTCGTCGCCTCCTGGACGAGCTGCTGCGTGCGCGCGACGAGCCAGCGGTCGAGCGTCCGCAGCTCTTCGGTCTGCGGCCCGGCTTCGAGGTCGGCGTAGCTCGGGCCGATACCCCTCGATGTTCGCGTACGTGACGAAGAACGAGACGGAGTTCCAGAGCGTGAGCAGCCGACGCTTGATCTCCCTCGCCGGCCCGTAGCCGAACCGGATGTTCTGGCTCGGGACCTGCGCGCAGAAGAGCAGGCGCATGACGTCTGCGCCCATGTTGTCGAGCGCCTCGGCGGCATCGATCGCGTTGCCCCACGACCGGTGCATCTCCCGGCCGTTCTCGTCGAGCAGCTTCTCGTACGTCAGGACCGAGTTGTACGGCGACCTGCCCGGTCAACGTCACGGACATGAACGACATGCGAGTAGAACCAGAGCCTGATCTGCTCGCGCATCTCCGAGACCCAGTCGGCCGGAAACCACTTCTCCCAGTACGCGTGGTCGGGGAGATCGGCGCCGGAGAGCCCTGCGGACGCGCCGGTCGCGTAGCCGCCCTCTCGCCACTCGTCGTTCTGCCAGCCGAGCGTCGCGAAGGGGACGATGCCGGCGTCGAGCCACGCATCGCCGACCTCTGCGACCCGCCGCACGTCGCGGCTGCACGACTCGCAGGCGATCGTGACCTCGTCGACCCACGGGCGGTGCAGCTCCTGGAGCTGGTCGAGACCGGCCGTCGCGCGCTCGCGCAGCTCGGACAGCGACCCGACGACGTTCAGCTTTCCGCACTCGCACGGATAGAACGGCAGCGGCAGGCCGAAGTAGCGCCGGCGCGAGATGTTCCAGTCGCCCATGTTCCGGAGCCAGTCGTCCATCCGCTTCGAGTAGAAGTCCGGCGTCCACTCGACGGTCGCGTTGGCGGCGAGCATCTGCTCCCGGACCTCGTCGCACGAGATCAGCCAGTCGTCCGCGATTCGGAAGACGAGCGGCGTCGCGCAGCGCCAGCAGACCGGGTACCGGTGGGTGATCGCGCCGTGCTCGACGATGCGGCCGCGTCGCTCGAGCTCGACGACGACCGGCGTCTCGACGTCTTCCGTGCTCCGGCCTTCGAACTCCCCGTAGTCCGCGTAGAAGCGACCGGCCTCGTCGATCGGCGCCAGCACCGGAAGGTCGTGCACCTTCGAGAGCTCGAAGTCCTCCGAGCCGGCACCGGGCGCGATGTGCACGATGCCGGTTCCCTCCTCGAGCGAGACCTCGTCCCACGGGATCACGCGGTGCACGACCTCTGCCTGGGCGGGCAGGTAGTCGAAGGGCCCTTCGTACTCGAGCCCGACCGAGCTCCTCGCCGCGAACGGTGCTGCGTGAACTCCTCGCCGGGATAGCGCGCGACCGCAACCCACTCGCCGTTCTGCGCGCAGGCCGTACTCCGCGTCCGGCTTGACCGCCGCGGCGACGTTCGCCGGCAGCGTCCACGGCGTCGTCGTCCAGATCACCAGCGACTCGCCGGTCGCGTTCCTTGAGCGGGAGGCGAACGAAGAGCGACGGGTGCGTGATCTCCTCGTACGAGTTGATCAGCTCGTGCTGGGAGAGCGACGTGCCGCAACGCGGGCACCACTCGGTCGAGCGATGTCCGAGGTAGAGCCACCCGCGCTCGTGGACCGTCTTGAGGAAGCGCCAGATGTACTCGATGTTCGTGTCGGAGAACGTGTAGTAGTCGTTGTCCCAGTCCATCCACATGCCGAGCCGCTTCGACTGCTCGGTGATCACCTCGCTGTACTCGGCGACGCGCTCCTTGCACCGCTCGGCGAACTCCGCGAGGCCGTACTCCTCGATCTCCTGCTTCGAGTTCAGACCGAGGGCCCGTTCGACGCCGACCTCGACCCAGAGGCCCTGGCAGTCGAAGCCGTTCTGGTAGCGCTGGTCGAAGCCCCGGACCGCCTTGTAGCGCTGGAAGACGTCCTTGAGCGTCCGCCCCCAGCAGTGGTGGGCGGCCATCGGGTTGTTGGCCGTGATCGGCCCGTCGATGAAGCTCCAGCTCGGGCCGCCCCGGTTCCGCTCCCGGAGCCGGTCGAACGTCCCCTCCCGGTCCCAGAGCTCGAGGATCTCCAGCTCGAGGGCGTTGTTGTCGGGGACGGCGGGGAGCGGCTCGAACGGCGGCATGGCCTCGATTGTAGGCGGGCGTTAGCGGAGGCCCGCCCTGGGAACAACCCGTCCTACGCAAGCGTTTGAATACCCGTACGGCAACCGAGAAAGGAAGCACTTTGGACGCAGTGACAACCCAGACCTTCGAGCAGGAGGTCCTGCAGAGCGATCAGCCCGTGATCGTCGACTTCTGGGCGGAATGGTGTGGCCCCTGCCATGCCGTCGCCCCGGTGCTCGAGAAGATCGCGGACGAGCGCAAGGACGAGCTCAAGGTCGTGAAGGTGAACATCGACGAGGAGCAGGAGATCGCGATGCGGTTCGGGATCGTCTCGATCCCGACGATCATGCTCTTCAAGGGCGGCGAGCCCGCGGGAATCGCGGTCGGCGCGCAGCCCAAGGGCGCGCTCGAGAGCAAGCTCGGCCTCGTCGCGGTCGAGGCTTAGAAGATCGAGGCCGGGGGGCCACTAGGCCCCCCGGCCTCTCTACTTTTCCGGGGTCGCGACAGGCGCCGTTGCCTTGCGGGCCGGCTCGTCGACGAGGTTCAGCACGCGCATGCCGTGCACGAACACGATGCTGCCGCCGAGCCAGCCGCCGACGCTCAGCAGCAGGAAGGCGGCGAGCGTGAGCACGTACGGGCCCGTCTCGACGTTCCCGGCGTCGAACGAGCTCTTGCCCGCAACCACAGCGGCCAGGAACACCGCGCTCGCGAGCAGCATCGCGACCATGTGCGCCGTCGCCGTCCGCCAGAGCGGCGTCCCGCTCGGGATCCGTAGCCAGTCGAAGAAGCCGGTCGTCGCCGTGAGGAGCGTCGAGAGGAGCCCGAAGATGAGCGCGAGCCACCACGCCTGCGTCGCGGCATGCGTGCTGATCCCGAGCACGTCGGCGGTCGCGGCCACCAGCGCGAACGCGTAGCTCCCGATCGTGACTGCCCGTGAGCGGCGGGTGGATCGGGTGCCCGGGCAGCCCGTGCCAGAGCGCGTCGAGCCCGACTCCCTCGTCACGCCGGGTCATCACGAACGCGTCCCCGCGAACTGCTCGACGCCGTCCAGCAGCTCCCAGTTGGCGCGAAGGGCGCGCTCGGCCGCTGCGACGATGCGGTCCTCGTCCTCGGAGCGGGCCCGCTCGAGGACGCGGCGCGAGAGCTCCGCATGCTCGTGGTCCCGTTCTGCGTGCAGCTCGAAGTAGCGCGTGCCCTTCGAGCTCGGCTCGAAGCCGTACCAGCGCGTGAGTCCCTCGAGCTTCGTGCGCGAAACCTCGGGCTGAGCGGACTCGATCACGAAGAGCGCGGCGGCGCCTTCGACGCCGGTTCCGCTCCACGCTTCGGCGCAGGCGGCCGTCTCGGCGCGCGGCTCGCGGTCGAGGTCGGCGTCGAGCGCGGCCGCGAACTCGTCCCAGATCGCAACGTGAGCGGCTTCCTCGGCCGCGTGGCCGGCGTCGGAGGCCGAGGCCGCGAGCCCGGCCAGCGCGGTCACCGCGTGGCGGTACTCACCCGCGTAGTACGCGAGCTCGTCGCGGCTCAGCCCCCCGCACTCCCAGCGCTCGTAGAAGGGGTGACGCAAGACGTTCCAGCGGTCTGCGACCGCATCCAGACGCTCGAACAGGTTCACGGCGGCTCCTTTCGACGATCCCGGTGGCGGGATCGTACGGGGCCGGCCGGTCGAGTGCTACCGAGGCGCTACGAGTCCGAGGACTCGAGGAAGGCCAGGAAGGCCGCGTGCTTCGCCAGGTACTCCTCGATCTCCAGGACGCCCGCCCCGGCCCAGTCCTCGAGCCAGGTGTCCGAGAGGTCGTCGGCGATCGAGTGAATGCCGCGTTCGCTCATGGTCGAATGATCGGCACGGGGGTGGACGGCCGCCATGGGCCATTCGGCTCATTCTTTCGTCGGTCGGGCCTATACCCTGGCCCGCCGTGGCCGGCCTCCTGGTCGTGAACCCTCACTCCGGAACGACAGCCCGTCGGCGGAGGAGCTCGTCGCGGGCGCTAAGCGTGCTCGTCCCGCCAGCGTGAAATCACCTTCGCGTTGTTCTCGAACGCGAGCTCGGCCGGCGACGGGAGCTCGTCGCGGCCGAACCACCTGAGCTCGGCGACGTCGTCCGCCGCAGTCGGGGTGCCGCGAAGAACGCGGCAGGTCCAGTAGAGGTTGAGCGTCCACTGCGCGTCGTCCTGGTCGCCGTAGCGATCGACGACGACGTCGAAGAACGCGAGCGGCTCGACATCGATGCTCGCCTCCTCCATCAGCTCGCGCCGCAGGCCGTCGCGAGGGTCTTCCCCCTCGTTCAGAAAGCCGCCGGGAAGATCCCACTTCCCCCGGTCGGGCTCCTGCGCGCGGCGGGCGAGCAGGATGCGCCCGTCGTCGTCGAGCACGAGCCCGGAAGCGGTCGGCTTCGAGCTCGCGTAGTAGCGAAACCCGCACTGCGGGCACTCGATCCGTGCGCCGCCGTCGAGGGGCTCGAGGGCCGTCGCGCAGCGGGGACAGTGCTTCCACGACTCGAGCTCGCCCACGTCGGGCAGGATACGGGCGTGCACGAGCAGCCGGAACCAACCGAGGAAGAGCAGGAGCAGGCACCCGAGCGCATCGGCGACGAAGACGCGATGCGGGGTCCGGGGCATGACGACTCGCACGACGTGGTCGACCCCGACCTCTCCGGCGCCGACTCATGAGCCCCGTCGCCGCGACGGAATTCTCGCGCATCGCGATCCTCTCCTCCCTGCCGGGGGCTCGGCTCGCGGACCTCGCCTCTCGCATGCGCCGGGAAGACATCGTGCCGGGGAAAACGGTCGTCATCGAGGGCGAGCCCGGCGAACGCTTCTACGTCGTGCTGAGCGGGATGCTCGAGGTGACGCAGGCCGGCCGCGGCACGCGGACGCTGCTGCGACCCGGCGACTACTTCGGCGAGGTCTCGCTCGCGATGGACGTGCCGCGCACCGCGTCGGTGCGCGCCGTCACACCCGCTACGGTCGCGAGCTGCGACAAGGCAACGTTCGACGAGTACGTCCGCCCGGTGTTCGCGGATTAGCCGGACGCCTCGGCCAACACCGCGTCCGAGAGCTCAGGCCAGGCGCGCTTCGCCTCGTCGCTCCAGTCGTCGAAGTCGCGGTCGGTGAGAAGGCCGAGCGCGAGCCTCGCATCGGGGTCGACCCACAGGAAGGCCCCGCTGCCGCCGAAGTGGCCGAACGTGCGCGGCGAGTTGCGCGAGCCGGTCCAGTGCGGCGACTTCGAGCCGCGAACCTCGACTCCGAGCCCCCAGTCGTTCGGGTCCATGCGCCCGAAGTCGGGGAGCACGCCGACGAGCCCCGGAAACGCGACGGTCGTCGCCTCCTCGAGCGTCTCCGGCGACACGAGCGTCGGCCGGAGGAACTCCTGCCCGAGCTCGAGCAGGTCGAGGAGCGTCCCGTAGAGGCCCGACGCGGGCGAGCCGCGAAGCTCGCCCGAGAACTCGAGCGGCTCGAGCACCGCCTCGGTCAGGTACTCGACGAACGGCATCTCCGCGCGGCGCTCGACGTGCTGCGCGAGCACCTCGAAGCCGGCGTTCGAGTAGATGCGGCGCTCCCCCACGCCCGCGATCGGGACCGTCCCGTCGAAGGGCAGGCCCGAGGCGTGCGAGAGCAGGTGGCGAACGGTCGAGCCGGGCGGGCCGGCCTCCTCGTCGAGGTCGACGACGCCTTCCTCGGCCGCGACGAGGGTCGCGAGCGCGACCACCGGCTTCGTGATCGAGGCCCAGCGGAACTCGCGGGCCTCGTCGCCGTGCCAGTCGCGGACCCCTTCCGGGTCGACGACGCCGACGGCGGCGTTCTCCGGCGACCACGCATCGACTTGCTTCAAAGCCTCCACGCGCGGCGATACTAGACAGGTGGAGCGCCGCCTCATCTCCTCCGGCGGGAAGTACGAGCCGATCATGGGGTACTCGCGTGCCGTCGTCGCCGGCGGCCACGTGTACGTCAGCGGCACGGCGCCGGGGATGCCGGACGACGCCGATCCGCCGGCTGACGCGTACGGACAGGCGCAGCGCTGCTTCGAGATCATCCTCGCCGCGCTCGACGAGGCGGGAGCGCGCGCCGAGGACGTCGTGCGCACGCGCATCTACGTGACGAGCGCCGAGGTCTTCCCCGAGGTCGCGCGGGCGCACTCCGAGATCTTCGGAGAGATCCGCCCCGTGAACACGACCGTGATCGCGCAGCTCATGGACCCGCGTTGGTACGTCGAGATCGACGTGGAGGCGGTGCTGCCGTGAAACAGATTTACCCGGCAACGATCACCGGCAAGAGCTTCGCCCCGGGCGGCAGCGTCCTCGACCACAAGTTCGGCCAGAGCGACCCGTACACGCTCGGTGTCGAGGAGGAGTACATGCTCCTCGACGGCGAGACGTATGACCTCGTACAGCACATCGACACCGTGCTCGCCGCGGTCTCCGGGCACGAGCTCGAGGACCGCATCAACGCCGAGCTGATGCAGTCGGTCCTCGAGATCGCAACGCCCGTCTGCAAGACGGCCGCCGACGTGATGGCCGAATTGCTGAAGCTCCGCGGCTACGTCGGCGAGGTCGCGAACAAGAAGGGACTGCGCGTGGGCTCGGCCGGAACCCACCCGTTCTCGCTCTTCGAGCGCCAGCGGATCACGGCGCGCGATCGGTACCGCAACCTCGTCGACCAGCTGCAGTACGTCGCGCGGCGCGAGCTGATCTTCGGCATGCACGTCCATGTTGCCGTCGACGACGCCGAGAAGGCGATCCAGATCGTGAACGGGATGCTGATCGAGCTCCCGACGCTGCTCGCACTCTCGGCGAGCTCGCCGTTCTGGCGCGGCGAGCCGACGGGGCTCTCGTCGTCGCGGCAGATGGTCTTCGCCGCGTTCCCCCGCTCGGGACCGCCGCCGCGCTTCAAGGACTACGCCGACTACGCCGAGGTCGTCGGCCAGCTCGAGAAGACGGGCTGCATCGCCGACTACACGCACATCTGGTGGGACATCCGCCTCCACCCGAAGTGGGGAACCGTCGAGATTCGGATCTGCGACGCGGTCACGCGGGTCGAGGATGCCGTGGCTATCACCGCCTATTGCCAGGCCCTCGTCAAGCACTACTCCGAGCTGCACGACCGCGGCGAGCTGATCCCGTCGTTCCACAGGATCCTGACGACGGAGAACAAGTGGCTCGCGGCGCGCTACGGGCTCGAGGCGCCGCTGATGGATCTCGCGACCGGGCGTCGTAACCGCGTGCCGATCGCGCAGCTGATCCGCAGGCGGCTCCGCGACCTCGAGCCGCACGCGCGCGAGCTCGGCGCTGAGCGAGAACTGGAGGGGATCCGCTCGATCCTCGGGCGCGGCAACGGGTCGGACCGGCAGCTGCGCGTGTTCAATGCGAACCGCGACATCGTCGAGGTCGTGCGCGAGATCGCGGATGCGACCGAGGTCGCGACCGCGTGATCGACGCCGGCGACACCTGGCCGGACGCGACCGTCTTCGCCGCTCCCGGCGAGCCCGTCACGCTCCGGGATGCACCCGAGGGCTCGAAGGCGCTCTTCGTCTTCTACCTCTTCGACTTCTCCGGCACCTGAACGAGCGAGCTCGAGCTCCTGCGTGACAGGAGCGCGGACTTCGAGGAAGCGGAGGTTCGTCTCTTCGGCGTCTCACGCGACTCGCCGTGGACGCACATCGCCTGGTCGCAGGTCCTCGACCTGAACTTCCCGCTGCTCTCCGACTGGAACGCCGAAGCCGTGCACGCGCTCGGGATCGGGATCGAGTTCCGCGGGTTGGAGGACGTCGCCGGCCGATCGGCGTTCCTCGTCGACGAGGGCGGTACGGTCCGCGGCGCATGGCGCTACGAGACTGGAGAGGTGCCCGACTTCGACGTGCTGCTCGCAGCCGCTCGGGCGTTGTAGCCCTCGCCTGCGCGCTCTACCTCGCCGCCGGGGTGGTCGCGCTCTCCCCCGCCCTGCGCCACGCCCCGGACGACCTGCTCGCGTACGGCAAGCCGCGCGCGAACGACGTCGTGACACCCGGCGACCACCTCCAGACGACGTACAACCTCTGGCTGCCCGGGCACCAGCTCGCGAACAGCCGTGCGCCGTGGCTCGACCCGTACAGCTTCCAGCCCGAGGCGCCGAAACGGACGAACTTCGCCGGCTGGCCGTTCTCGATCCTGTTCTGGCCTCTGCACGCGCTCTTCGGGACGGTCGGCGCGTGGAACGCGTTCGCGCTTCTCTCGTACGTCGGCGCGGGCGCGGCGGCCGCAGCCTGGCTTCGCTCGCTACGGCTTCCGCTCGGAGCGGCGCTCGTCGGCGGGCTCGTGTTCGCGCTCGCTCCGTACCGCTCGATCCAGACCGCCGGCGGACACCTGCTCGGGCCGATCGCGATGCTGCTCCCCCTCTCGCTCTGGGGGCTCGAGACGCGGCGTCGCTGGCTCGCCGTTGCCGCGATCGCCTCGGTACCGCTCTCGGGGCAGGTACACCTCGCGCTCGGGGCGATCCTCTTCTTCCTCGCGTACGCAACTGCGCGCAGGCACACGCTCGTCGGGCTGGTCGGGGCGGCGGCAAGTGCGGCGGCGGGCTTGCTCGTGTGGCTCGCGGAAATCCGCGGCACGACCGGGGCTTCAGGACGTCCGTTCGCGGAGGTCGAGCGCTACTCGGCGGAGCTGCTCGACTTCGTCACGCGGCACCCGCGGCACGGCTTCGAGACGTTCGTCTTCCTCGGCTGGCTCGTGCCGCTCGCCGCGCTCTCCGGGCTCGTGCTCGTCGCGCGCCGCGACCGTTGGCTGGCTGCGGTGCTCGGCCTCGGCGTGCTCGTGCCGGTCGCACTCGCGCTCGGCGCGAACACGCCCGTGTACGAGCCGTTGTGGGACGTCGTGCCGGGACTCGGGCAGACACGCGTTCCGTCGCGCTTCCTGCCGATCGCCTGCCTCTGTCTCGCAGCGCTCGCCGCGTACGCACTCGCACGCGTGCCGTGGCGCTACGCCGCGCTCGCGGCGATTCCGCTCGTCGCGCTCGACCTGCGCGTCGACGTGTACCGGCCGATGGGCGCCGACGAGGGGAACGCGGTCTACGCGCAGGTCGGGTCCGGCCCGCTGCTCGAGCAGCCGGTGTATCTCCCCGAGTTGCTGGAGGGAAGCGTCTACCTCTACTACGCGATCCAGGCGCCTCGCGAACGGCCCATTTCGTACTCGACGACCGCGCCGCCGGAGGCCGAACGCGCGGCGCGCGAGCTCCGGAGCGGCAGGCTCGACCCGTCCCAGCTTGGCGTGCGCTCGATCGTCGAGTTCGAGCGCGGAGTGCCTCAGCGCCTGATCGCGCTGCGGTAGCGCCAGGCTGCCAGCGGCGCGAACACGGCGACGATCGCGAGCGACCAGAGCACCGCAAGCCAGACGTCGTTCCCGGCCGGCGTGTCGACGAAGAGCGCGCGGACGGCGTTGACCATCTTCGTGAACGGGTTGTTCTCGGCAACGACCTGGAGCCACGACGGCATCGACTCAACGGGCACGAACGCGGACGACACGAACGTCAACGGGAAGAGGATCGTGAACCCGAATGCGTTCGCCGCCTCCGCCGACGACGCGGTCAGCCCGATGAACGCGAAGACCCACGAGAACGCGTAGCCGATCAGCAGGCAGAGCAAGATTCCGGCGGCGATCTCAGGGGCGCCGGTCTTGAACGAGAAGCCGACGAGCAGCCCGACGCCGATCATCACTACGAGCTGCACGACGTTCGAGAAGACGTCGGCGAGCGTCCGGCCCGTCAGCACGGCGGAGCGCGACATCGGCAGCGAGCGGAAGCGGTCCATCAGGCCCTTCTTCAGGTCGTCGGCGAGACCCAACGCGGTCACGAAGCCGCCGAACACCATCGACTGGACGATGATTCCCGGGATCAGGAAGTCGACGTAGTCGAGGCCCGGTGTCTCGATCGCGCCGCCGAAGACGTAGGCGAACAGCAGCACGAACATCACCGGCTGGATCGTGAAGCCGACGAGCAGGTCCGGCTGCCGGCGAATTCGGAGCAGGCTCCGCTTCGCGAGCACGAGCGTGTCGTTGACCGCGTTCACCTCTCCGCCGGCCCTTCCTCGTGCTCGACGTGGCGCCCGGTCAGCTGCAGAAAGACGTCGTCCAGCGTCGGTCCCCTCACGACGATGTCGTCGATTTCGACCCCGGCGGCGTCGAGTCGTCGAACCGCGTCGGCGATCGCACCGCGGCGCTCCCGGAGCGGGACGCAGAGCAGCCGGTCCTCGAGCTCGGAACGCCCGTCGGAGATCTCCGCCAGCGCGCGCACTGCGTCCTCGCCGCCGTCGGTGCCCCCGAGTGAGACCTCGAGGCGGTCCCCGCCGACCTGTGCCTTCAGCTCGCGTGGCGTGCCCTCGGCGATCACGAGACCCTGGTCGATCACCGCAATCCGGTGCGCGAGCCGGTCGGCCTCGTCGAGGTACTGCGTGGTCAACACGACCGTCGTCCCGTCGGAGACGAGCTTCTCGATCGCCTCCCAGAGACTGAGCCGGCTGCGCAGGTCGAGCCCGGTCGTCGGCTCGTCGAGGAAGAGCAGCGGCGGCCGCGCGACGAGCGCGGCCGCGAGGTCGAGCCGGCGGCGCATCCCGCCCGAGTACGTGCTGACGAGCCGGTCGCCGTCGTCTGCGAGCGCGAAGTCGGCGAGCAGCTCACGCGCGCGCTCCTTCGAAGGACGACGGCCGAGGTGGTACAGGCGCCCGACCATCTCGAGGTTCTCGAAGCCGCTGAGGTTCTCGTCCACGGCGGCGTACTGGCCGGCGAGGCCGATCCGCTCGCGGACGAGCTTCGCCTGCGTGACGACATCGAAGCCGGCAACGCGTGCAGAGCCGCCGTCCGGCTGGATCAGCGTCGTGAGGATGCGGACGGCGGTCGTCTTCCCGGCTCCGTTCGGCCCGAGCAGCCCGAACACGGTGCTCGCTTCCACGTGGAGGTCGACGCCGCGCAACGCCTCGACGTCGCCGTAGCGCTTGCTCAGGTCATGTGTCTCGACGGCGGGTTGATCCGACACCCGCCTGAAGCTACCGAAGGGCTACATCCCCATCGCGTGGTAACCGGAGTCGACGTAGAGCACCGTCCCGGTGACGTTCCTCGCGTCGTCAGACAAGAGAAACGCGGCCGCCGCGCCGACGTCGTCGGCTTCGACGTGCCGGTGGAGCGGCGAGCGCTCCTCGACGATCGCCTCCATCGTCGGGAAGCCCGCGATCGAACGCGCGGCGAGCGTGCGCACCGGGCCGGCCGAGATCGCGTTCACGCGCACGTTCTTCTGGCCGAGGTCCCACGCGAGGTAGCGCATCGACGCGTCGAGCGTTGCCTTCGCGACTCCCATCACGTTGTAGTGCGGCACGGCGCGCTCGCCCCCGAGGTAGGTCATCGTCACGATCGAGCCCCCGTCCCGCGCTTCCATCAACGGCTCGGCGAGCCGGCTGCACGCGACGAGCGAATACGCACTGATGTCGAGCGCGATCCAGAAACGGTCGCGCGGCGTGTCGGTGAAGCGGCCCTCGAGATCCTGGGCCGCCGCGTACGCCACGGAGTGCACGAGCAGGTCGAGGCCGCCGTCGAAGGTCTCGCCGACCCGGCCGAAGACGCGCTCGAGGTCGGCGTCGGAGCGCACGTCGCACTCGGCGACGAGCGGGCTCGACACGCTCTCGGCGAGCTCGCGCACGTTCTTCTCGATCCGCTCGCCCTGGAAGGTGAACGCGAGGCGCGCGCCCTCGTCCGCGAGTCGCTTCGCGATGGCCCAGGCGATCGAGCGCTTGTTCGCCACGCCCAGCACGAGCGCCGTCTTGCCGTCGAACCGTCCGGGGGACACCAAGGCGGTGGATCCTAGGCTAGTTTGTGGCCCTTGCGCCGCCCGATCGTTCTTCTCGCTCCGCTTGCGGCGCTTCTCTTCGCGTTACCTGCCGCCGGCGGGCTCCAACCGGTGCGACGCCCGGCCACCGAGGCCGGCCCGACCCCGACCGTCCGCGCCGGGTCGCTCTACGTGCCGGCCGGGCACGGCCGCGGGCTCACGCGGGTCGTCGTCCGGCTGAGCGGCCAGCCGCTGGCAGCCTGGGGCGGTCGCTCGCTGCAGAGCGCGACCCGGACGAAGCTGAACACGCGCTCGGCGGCGTCGCAGGCCCACCTCGCGCGGCTGACGGCTGCGCAGGGAACCGCAGCCGCGCGGATCGAGCGCGCGATTCCCGCCGCGACGGTGCTCCAGCGCTACCGGGTCGTGCTGAACGGCTTCACCGTCGAGCTCCCGACGCGCCAGCTTCCCCGGCTGCTGAAGCTCGGCGTCGCGGCGCAGGTCTACCCGAACGTCCGCTACACACTCGCCACGAACCGCAGCCCCGACCTCATCCGCGCAGCCGAGTTCTCCTCCCTCCGCGGGCTGCGCGGCGATGGGATCAAGATCGGGATCGTCGACGACGGCGTCGACAACCGCAGCCCGTTCCTGCAGGGCACCGGCTACTCGTATCCGGCCGGCTTCCCGCGCGGAGGCCGCACGTGGGCGAACGGCAAGATCATCGTCGCGCGCGCGTTCCCCGGGCCGAACTCGGGACGCCAGGGCCGCGAGGCGTTCGTCCCGAACATCTCGTTCCACGGAACGCACGTCGCGGGCATCGCCGCAGGCAACGCGGGCACGATCGCGCAGGCAGGCCCCGACCACCCGAGCACGCCCGGCCTTTCGGGCGTCGCTCCGCGCGCGTGGATCGGCAACTACCGCGTGTTCAACGCACCGACGCCGATCGGCTACGTCGCGAACGCGGCCGAGATCATCGAGGCGTTCGAGGCGGCGGTGCAGGACGGGATGGACGTGATCAATTTCTCCGGCGGAGGCGCGATGAGCGAGCCCGCCGCCGACCCCATCCTCGAGGCGGTCGGGAACGTCGCGCGCGCCGGCGTCCTGCCCGTCATCTCCGCAGGGAACGATCGCGACGAGTTCGGCTTCGGCACGGTCGGCTCGCCCGGTGTCGCCGAAGAGGCGATCTCCGTCGCGGCGGTCTCGAACTCACACGTGTTCGCGCCGCCGCTGCGCGTGGTCGCCGCCGACGCGCCGGTGTCGCTGCAGACGATTCCAATGGCCGCCGCGTTCGCCGCGCCCGCCTCCGATCAGCAGCGGACGCTCGTCGACGTCACGACGATCATGGGTCGGAACGGGAGACCGGTCGATCCGCTTCTCTGCGGTCAGGGCCTCGACCCGAACGACCCGAGCTCGACCCAGCTCCCGGCGGGATCGCTGACCGGCGTCGTCGCGCTTGCGTCGCGCGGCACCTGCACGTTCTTCTCGAAGGCCGAGCGCGCGCGGGCCGCCGGTGCTGTGGGGCTGATCCTCGCCGACAACCGGTTCGGCGAGGCGAACGCGATCCCACTGCAACTGTCGGTGCCGGCGGCGATGATCGCCGACCTCGACGGGCAGCGCCTGCGTGCCTACCTCGCGCAGAAGGGCGGCCGGACGGTCATCTCCGCGGGTCGCGGGCCGGCCGAGATCGTCACCGGGCGGAGCGGCATCGTCACGAGCTTCTCGTCCGCCGCGCCGACGAACTTCGGCCACACGCTCAAGCCGGACGTCGCCGCGCCCGGCGGGCAGATCCTCTCGTCGACGTCGCCGGAGTCGGCCGGGGGCGGCTCGCCCTTCGCGGTCTTCGACGGGACCAGCATGTCCGCACCGCACGTCGCGGGCGCGGCTGCGCTGCTGCTCCAGGCGCACCCCACGTGGACGCCGCGCCAGACGCGCTCAGCGTTCGTCTCCACGGGGGGGCCCGCGTGGGGCAACACGGCCCGGACGCAGGAGGCGCCGGTGGTGCTGCAGGGCGGCGGCCTCGTCGATGTCATGCGCGCGGACCAGCCGTTCCTCTTCACGTCGCCCGTGTCGCTGTCGTTCGGCGACGTCGACGTCAACCGCGGCCCGCAGACGCGGGCGCTCGCAACGCAGCTCGACGACGCAGGCGGTGGAGCGGGAACGTGGTCCGTGGAGCTACGCCCGCAGGCGGCGTCGGCCGGTGCAACGGTCGAGCCGGATCCGCAGGTCACGATCGCGCCCGGAGGAAGCGACCGGCTCGGCGTGACCGTCCGGGCGAGGGCCGATGCCGTCGCCGGCGACAACTTCGGCTTCATCGTGCTACGCCGCGGCGACGTCACCCGCCGGATCCCGTACTACTTCGCCGTCACGCGGCCCGGGCTCGAGCTTCGACCGCCCGCCTCGCCGCTCAGGGAGTTCAACACCGGCGACACGCGCAACGGCGCGTCCCATGCGAATTCGTACCGCTTCCCGTCCTGGCCGTTCGGCCCGCCGGCCGACTACCCGGACGGCCCCGGGATGGTGCAGGACGGAGCCGAGGACCTCTACTCCGTGCTCATCGATGAACCGGTCGTCAACTTCGGCGCCGCGGTGTGGCTGTCGGCCGCCGGCGCCCTGATCGACCCGTGGATCCTCGGGTCGCCGGACGAGAACGACGTCCAGGGACAGGGCGCGACGCCGGTCAACGTGAACAACTTCACCTTCGGCTACCGCATCGACGTGAGCGCGGCGGCAGTCACCTTCCCACGACCGAAGCGCTACTGGATCTCGGTCGACTCCGGGCGCGACCGCTTCACCGGCCTCCCGCTGCACGGGCCCTACGTGCTCAAGGCGTGGCAGAACGACGTGTACCCGCCACTCGTGAGACTCGTCTCCGCACGCGTGACCGCGGGGCGCCCGCTCGTGATCGCGCGCGTGCTCGACTACCCCGTGAGCGGACGCGACTCGGGGATCGACCCGACGTCGCTCGTGCTCTCGTACCGCCGTGCCCTCGTCGGCGCCTCGGCGTACGACCCGCTGACCGGCTACGCGATTTTCGGGCTGCCGGCGGAAGCGCCCCGGATCCCGATCGGTCGAACGAACGCGATGATCCTCGCCGCCGACTTCCAGGAGGCGAAGAACGTCTCGACTCCGGGCGGCAGCATCCTCCCCAACACGACGGTGGCAGGCGTCACGCTGCGAGGCGTCGCCGGGCCGACGGTCACGTGGCTCGATCCCGAGCGGACGCAGTGCGTCAACAGCCGGAACCAGCGCCTGCTCGTCGCGGCCGACTCGGACAAGCGTCTGCGCACGCTCACGTTCTTCGACGGCAGCAAGCGCATCGCCAGGATCGCCGGGACCACGGCACAGCTCTACTCGTCCACGTGGCCGACGCGTCGCGCCAAGCGGGGCAGCCACACGCTCGCGGTCGTCGCGCGTGACGCCGCAGGGCGCGAGGCCCGCGCCACGCGTCGTGTTCGCGTTTGCCGCTAGCGGTCGTCACCGGCGCCTCGAGCGGAATCGGCGCCGCGCTGGCGCGAAGGCTCGCTCGCGACGGGTGGGACCTCGTCCTGCTCGCCCGCCGCGAGGACCGGCTGCGGGAGCTGGCGGAGCAACTGGGAGCCGAGCACGAGGTCTGCGACGTCTCGAGCCGCGACGATGTCGAGCGCGTCGCCGCTTCGGTGCTCGAACGTCACCCGCAGATCAACCTGCTCGTCAACAACGCCGGCGTTCCCGGCAGGCGCGACTTCCTCAACGCCGAGCCCGAGATCATCGAGCGCGTGATCGCCACGAACTACCTCGGGAGCGTCTGGTGCCTGCGCGCGTTCCTGCCGGGGCTCGAGGCGGCGGCGCCCGAGGCACACGTCGCGAACATCGTCTCCGTCGCCGGCACCGTCGCGTTCCCCCCGTCGGGGCCGTACTCGGCATCGAAGCACGCGCAGCTCGCCTTCTCGCGCGCGACCACGCGGCAGCTGCGGGCGCGCGGCATCCACGTGCTGACGGTGATGCCCGGGTTCATCGAGACCGAAGGGTTTCCGCAGAAGACCGCGCTGCAGAGCCGGTTCTTCCGCGGCCAGGTGAAGACGCCTGAGGAGCTCGTGGAGCGAATCGTCGAAGGCGATCGACGGTCGCCGCGCGGAGCTGACGTACCCCCGGTTCTACCGAGTCTTCGGAATGCTCCAGGCCGTCGCGCCGGGGCTGCTCTCGCGCGTCGGTCGCTCGGGTTACCGGTCGACCTAGCGCCGCAGGAGGTACCAGCCGGTCTCGACCCGGTAGGGATCGGCCGGCGCGAGCGCGCGCGTCTGCTCGCGAGCCTCGCCCTCGCAGCCGGCCAGGTCGAGGTACGGCTCGAGCTCGCGCTCGTGCGCGTCGACGCGTGAGCGGATCAGGACGAGCGAGTTCGCCTCGAACAGCGCCCGGAGGTCGCCGTCGGAGAGCAGGCGCGTGTGGGACGGATCGCGCGTCCGCTCGAACCGATCGAGCTCCATCGCCTTCAGCGGGTCGAACGGCGCCAACTGGTCGATCACGAGCATCCGGCCGCCGGGCCGCATCGCACGCGTCATCTCCGCCAGCACGAGCTCGGGACGCGAAACGTGGTGCAGCACCGCGCGCTCGCAGACGAGGTCGAACGTGCCCGTCTCGACGTCGAGGTGTGAAACGTCGCCCTCGAGGAACTGCACGTTCGGAAAGCGGTCGCCCGCATACGAACGCGCGTGCTCGAGCAGCTCCGGGACGAGATCGATGCCGACGACCTCCCGCACGTGCGGTGCGAGCGCGAACGCAAGCGGGCCCGTTCCGGTGCCGACGTCCAGCACGCGCTCGTCGCCCCTGGGCTGCACGAACGCGGCGACGCGGGACTCGAGGCCGGGGAGCCGTCGCAACGACGCTTCCGCGATGCGGTCGGCGTTCGCCGCAAAGCGGGCGCGGACGGCGTCATCGCTCACGAGTCGACCACCAGTCGTCGGGCGCGGCGGGCCGCGTCTCGATTCCGGTGGCGAGCTCGTACGAGATCGTCCCAGCATGCCTGGCGTGCTCGTCGAGCGTGAGCCCGTGGCCGACGATCACGACCGGTGTCCCGAGCGGGAGCTCGCGCTCGAGCTCGACCGCGAACGAGTCCATCGAGACGGTTCCGACGACCCGTGCGGGCTCGCCGGCCACGCGAACGGTCGTCCCGCTCAGCGCTCGCCGGAACCCGTCGCCGTAGCCGACCGGGACGATGCCGATCCACGTCGGCTCCTCGGCGACGAAACGGCGGCCGTAGCCGGTGCTCTCGCCGGGTTGCAGCAGCTTCACCTGCGCGAGGTAGCTCTGCCAGTGCAGCGCCGCCTCGAGCCCGTCTGCCTCCGCGGCCTCGCCGAACGGCGACAGCCCGTAGAGGGCGATGCCGCAGCGCGCCGCGTCGAAGCGCGACTCGGGGATGCGGAGCACCGCTGCGCTGTTCGCGACGTGTCGGGTCAGGTGGGCGTGCGAGTCGGTTGCGGCACGGAACCGCGCGATCTGCTCGCGCGCGAAGGCGGGATCGCTGTCGGCGGTCGCGAGATGGGTCATCAGCCCGACCACCTCGACGGGGGGCTCCGGGAGCTCGGCCAAGCCGTAGCGCCCCATCCCGGTGTCGAGCTTCAGGTGCACGCGAACGCCCTCGGGGATCTCGTCGCTCGAGACGACGAGCTCGAGCCCGGCGTCGCGCGCGAGTGCGACGTCTCGCCCCTCGGCAGGGCCGAGCACGACGATCCTCTCCGCCGGGAACTCGTGCCGCAGCTCGAGCCCCTCCGCGACGGTCACGACGCAGACCGCGCTCGCGCCGGAGCCGAGCGCGGCCGCGGCCACGTCGACCGCGCCGTGCCCGTAGCCGTTCGCCTTGACGACGGCCCAGAGGTCGGAGCCGTCGAGCGCGCGGAGCAGCGTCCGTGTGTTCCGGCGGACTGCGCCGAGGTCGATCGTGATCTCAGACCGGTGAATCGATTGCCTCCGGGAGACGGGCCACGACGTCGGATGCAACCAGGCCCACCTGGTGCGGCACCAGCGTCGCGGCGAGCTGCTGCGCCGCCGCGCCGGCGGCGGCGGCGAACGACGCCTCGAGGCCCTTCGCGAGGAACGCGGCGATGACGCCCGTGAGCACGTCGCCGGTTCCGGCGGTCGCGAGCGAGGGCGGGCCGAGCGAGACGACGAGCACCCCGGTTCCCGGCGCCCCGACGAGGGTGTCCGCGCCCTTCAGCAGGACGACGCAGTGGAACCGCTCGACCGCGCGCCGGACCGCCTCCAGCCGGTGCGCGGCGACCCAGCTCGATTCCTCGCCGAGCAGGCGTCCGAGCTCGCCCTCGTGCGGCGTGAGCACCGTGGGAGCAGCGCGCTCGAAGGGCTCGAGCCCGCGTAGACCGTCAGCGTCGACGACCGCGGGCAGCTCGCTCTCGGCGAGCAGGTGCCGGACGAGCGCCTCCCGCCCCTCGCCGAGGCCGGGCCCGAGTGCGAGCGAGCCGGCGCGCTCCGCCGCCTCGAACACCTCCTCGATCGGCCGCTTCACCGCTTCGAGCAGCCGCAGTTCGAGCACCGGCAGGGACTCGGCGGGCGCGACGACGGCGACGTAGCCCGCGTCGGCACGAAACGCGGCCTCGGCCGTCAGGCACGCCGCTCCGGTCAGCCCGGGAGCCCCACCGAGGACGAGCACCGATCCCGCGGTGTACTTGTTGTCGCCTGGCTGTCGCCGCGGAACGAGGCGCAGCACGTCGCGCGTGACGCGGTGGTGCTCCGTGTCGCGCTGCGCGAGCCCGATGTCGGCAACGGAGACGTCGCCCGCGTGGAACCGGCCGGGCGCGACCTCGAGGCCGACTTTGACCCCATGGAAGGTCACCGTGCAGTCCGCGAACACCGCCGCGCCGCCGACCTCGCCCGTCGAGGCGTCGACCCCGGACGGCAGGTCGACCGCGACGACCGGCTTGCCCGCGGCGTTGATCCGCTCGATTCGTTCGGCGGCTTCCGCCCGCGGCTTGCCCTGGAAGCCGGTCCCGAAGATCGCGTCGAGCACGACGTCCGCGTCGTCGAGGTCGTCGCCCTCCTCCGCGTCGCGTCCGGCTTCGCGAAGGACGCGCAGCGCGATCCGTCCGTCGCCTCCGTTCGCGCCACCGCCGCAGACGCCGACGATCCGGCGCGCGTCGGGGTAGCGGCGCAGCACCTCGTCCGCGACGGCGCGGCCGGCGCGCTCCATCAGCTCGTCGACGTCGTGGCCCTCCTCGGCCGCGCGCAGCTCGTCGGCGGTGTAGAGCGGCTGGAGCATCTACGTCGACGAGGATGCAGATCGCCGCGGCGAGCTCGCGCGAGTGCGTCATCGAGAGGTCGATCTCGCCGCTGCCGAGCCGCTCCCACGCGCCGCGCGAGCGCCCGGTCAGCCGCACGCTCGGCTTCGGCCGGCCGACGATCTCGATCTCCTTCCAGGTGAAGCGCACGCCGATCCCGAGCGCCTTCCCGACCGCCTCCTTGCCGGCGAAGCGGCCCGCGTAGCTCTCGGCAGGCTTCGGGCGCGAGTCGCAGTACGCGCGCTCGGCCTCGGTGAAGCAGCGCTCGCGGAAGCCGGGGTAGCGCTCGAGCGCGCGCTCGATCCGCGCGATCTCGATCAGGTCGACCCCGACCTTCACGGCCTCCGCTCGAGCCACTCCGGCAGATCGGCGATCGAGGAGAGGATCGCGTCGGGCATGACCCTCGACCGCTCGACTGCGTCGGGCCGAAATTTGCCCGTGCGGACGAGCGCGGTCTTCATCCCGTGCGCCTGCGCGCCCCTGATGTCGGCCTCGATGTCGTCGCCGACCATCCACGTCAGCTCCGGGTCGGCGTCGACCGCCTCGAGCGCCGCGAGGAAGTAGGCCGGGCTCGGCTTGCCGAGCACCGTCGCCTCGACGCCGGTCGCGTACTCGAGCCCTGCGACGAACGCGCCCGAGTCGAGCAGCGGCCCGCGCGAAGTCTGCCACCACGGGTTCTTGTGGAGGCTGTAGAGCTCGGCGCCGGCGTCGATCTCCGCGAACGCGCGCGCGATGTTCATGTACGAGAAGACGCTGTTCGTCTCCGGCGTCTCGTCTGCGCCGCCGATCAGGACGACCTCCGGCGAATCGCCGACGAGCTCGACTCCTTCCAGGTCTTCGACGATCGCGGGCATCGTCAACGCGAGCACGCGACGCCCCGCGAGCGCCTTCGCCGCGGCGCGCGGAGTCGTCTGCAGCTCCTCGTCGTCGAGCTGGATGCCCATCGCGCGCAGCTCCTCGGCGAGCGCCGCGCGCGAGCTCGTCGTGTTGTTCGTGACGAAGCGGAGGCGGTGCCCGACCTCCCGGAGGCGGTTGACTGCGGCGGCGGCGCCTGGGATGGGTTCCCCGGACACGTGCAGCACGCCGTCCACGTCGAGCAGAATGGCGGCCATGGACGGCGAGTCTATTCGGGTCACCCGCAGCGTCGTCCTCCCGCTCTCCGAGGTCGAGCTCCGCGTCTCCCGTTCCAGCGGCCCGGGCGGTCAGCACGCGAACACCTCGGAGACCCGCGTGGAGGCCGTCTTCGACGTCGAGGGCTCGGCGGCGCTGACCGACAACCAGAAGCGCCGGGTCGTCTCGAAGGCCGGCCCCACGCTCCGTGCGGTGGCACAGGACGAGCGCAGCCAGTTGCGGAACCGCGAGCTCGCCGTCGAGCGCCTCGTCGAGAAGCTGCGACAGGCGCTGCACGTCGACCGCAAGCGCGTGCCGACGAAGCCGAGCAAGGCGGCCAAGGAGCGGCGCCTCGAGGCCAAACGCCGCCGCTCCGACGTCAAGCGGCTCCGTCGCGCGCCTTAGCTAGCTGCGCAAGTCGCGAATCCGCTCACGCGAATCCACGACGCGCGAAGACCCCTGAAGGCGGCCGCTTCGCGGCCGCTGCCGCGCGATCTCCGCCGTGCTCCCTAGGTCTCGAACAACTCGTCCAGCGGGGCGTCTGCGTCGGCGAGGCGCTCCGGGTCGGGCACCCGCGCCTTCGCGCGGATCAGCTCCTTCAGCTGGTCCTGGGTCTCGTCGTCCTGCCCGACGACGAGCGTGGCGGCGAGCCGGCCGTCGCGCACGTAGAACGCGATCGCCTTCCCCTCATCGAGCGCAGCCGCGGAAGATGATGTCGTCGACGTCGTCGACGTCCCCGAAGACGCGGAACGTCAGCCCGAACACCTCGGAGAAGAAGGCGGACACCGTGTCGAAGCCGCCCTCGCCGCCGGCGATCAGCTTTCCGACCTCCGTGCCGGCGTAGTTCGCGTTCGACCAGTGCTCGATGCGGCGATGCTTGGCGAAGAGCGGGTCGTAGAAGCGGGCGACGTCGCCGACGGCCCACACGTTCTCGACGCCGGTCTCGAAGCGCTCGTTGACGACCACGCCGTCGTCGAGTTGCAGCCCGCTGTCCTCCAGCCAGCCCGTCAAGGGCGCGACGCCGATGCCGACCACGGCCAGCTCGGCCTGGATCATCCGTCCTCGCGCCGTCTCGACCGAGTCGAGCGCCGAGCGTCCGCCGAACGCCTGCACCTCGTCGCCGAGGACGAGCTCCACGCCTTCACGGGCGTAGAGGTCGGCGAGGAACTGCATCAACTGACGCGCGCGCAGAATCTCGAACAGGCCCTTGCCGCGGTGCACGAGCGTCACTTCGAGCCCGAGCTGCTTCAGCGACGCCGCGACCTCCATGCCGATGAACCCCGCGCCGACGACCACAGCGTGCCGCGCGCCGCGCGCCGCTTCGCGGATCGCCGTCGAGTTGTCGAGCCAACGCAGCGTGTGGACGCCCTCCAGGTCGCCGCCGGGAACGTCCAGGCGATTCGGCGTCGCGCCGCTCGCGATCAGCAGCTTGTCGAACTCGCGCTCGTCCCCACCCTCGAGCAGGACGCGGCGACCCTCGAGGTCGAGGGTCGCGACGACCGTCTCGAGCTCGACCTCGACGCCGTGCTCGGCGTAGAACGCCTCGGGCTCGACGAGCGTGTCCGCGATCTCGGCCTCGCCCCGGAGGTACTTCTTGGAGAGCGGCGGCCGGTGGTAGGGGACGAACGAGTCGGCGGAGATCAGACGCACCGTGCCCTCGCCTCCGGCCTCGCGGTACGCCTTGATCGCCCGCGCGGACGAGAGGCCGCCGCCGACGATCAGGAGCCCGTTGCCCTCGGCCATCGTCGGCACGGTAACGATCCGATCACCCGGAAGGCGACGAAGTACCCTCGGGACGACGGTGGAAGCCCCCGAGAGCCCGACCCACGAGGCCCGCAGCACGCGCCGGGTCGGGATCGGCGCGCGCGAGCTCACGATCGGCGCGCTCACGACGAGCGCCGTCGTCCACGCCGTGCTCGTGCCGCAGCACACGGACGAGCCGCTGCTCGCGGCGGCCTTCGCGGCGGCCACGCTCGCCGCCGTGCTCGTCGCCGCCGCGCTCGCCCGCCCCACGCTCCGCTTCGCGCCGGCTCTCGCCGCCGGGCTCTTCGCGAGCCTGCTCGTCGCCTACCCCGTCGTCTACTACCTCACCGACGGCGAGGTCCAGCCGCTCGACATCGGCACGAAGCTCGTCGAGGCGGTCGGGCTGCTCGCGGCGCTGAGTGCGCGCGACGACGAGGAAGTCTCGTTCGCGCCGCTGACGGTGATCGTCGGGGTCTTCCTCGCGCTGCTGCTCGTCTCGGTGAGCGGTGGCCACCACCACGGCTAGCGAGGCGCTCCCTACTCGACGGTGACGGTCTTCGCCAGGTTCCGCGGCTGGTCGACGTTCAGGCCGCGCAGGCGCGCGATCCGGTACGCCAGCAGCTGAAGCGGCAGCACCGCGAGCACGGCCTGGAGGAACGCCGGCGTCTTCGGGACGTAGATCACGTCGTCGGCGTGGTGCTGGATGTCCTCGTTGCCGTCGGTCGCGATCGCGATCACGTGCGCGCCGCGGGCTCGAACTTCCTGGATGTTCGAGACGATCTTGTCGTAGACGTGGATCTTCGTCGCGACGACGACGACCGGCGTGCCCTCCTCGAGGAGGGCGATCGGGCCGTGCTTCATCTCCCCTGCCGAGTACGCCTCGGTCGGGATGTACGAGATCTCCTTCAGCTTGAGCGCGCCCTCGAGCGCCACCGGCAGGCCGATGTGCCGTCCGAGGTAGAGGAAGAACGGCTGCTCGTAGTAGCGCTGCGCGATGTCCTCGATCGGGTGGTCGCCGTCGAGGAACTGCGCGATCTTGTCGGGCAGGTTGTAGACCGCGTCGAGGATGAAGCCGTGGTCCTCCACCGACAGGGTGCGCCGAACCTGCGCGAGCTTGAGCGCCACGAGGATCAGCAGCGAGACCTGCGCGGTGAACGTCTTCGAGGCGGCGACACCGACTTCGAGCCCGCAGCGCGTGTAGAGGACCGAGTCGACCTCGCGCGTGATCTGCGAGCCCATCTGGTTCGTGATCGCGACCGTAGGCGCCCCGGCAGCCTTCGCGAGGCGCATCGCCGCGACGGTGTCGCGCGTCTCCCCGGACTGTGAGATCCCGATCACCAGCGTGTCCTTGGAGAGAACCGGGTTGCGGTAGATCCACTCGGACGCGATGTCCGGCTCGACCGGCAACCGCGCCCACTCCTCGATGATGTAGCGACCGACGACACCGGCGTGATACGCCGTGCCGCACGCGAGCACGACGATGCGACGCAGGTTCTGGATCTGCTTGTCGGAGAGCCCCAGCCCCTCGAGCTCGAGCTTCGCGCCGGGCCGGATGCGGTCGCCGATCGTCTCGCGCACTGCGTCGGGCTGCTCGTAGATCTCCTTCAGCATGAAGGTCTCGTACCCGCCCTTCTCGGCCTGCTCGTCGTCCCACTCGACCGGCTCGATCTCCTTGTGCTCGACCGGGCCGTCCTTCGTGAAGAAGCGGGCGCCTGCGGGCGTGATCTCGACGACCTCGCCGTCTTCGACCAGCTGGATGCGCCGGGTCTGGTTCAGGAACGCCGTCGTCGCGGACGCGAGGAACATCTCGCCGTCGCCGACGCCGACGACGAGCGGGCACTGGTGCCGCGCGCCGATCAGCATGTCGGGGTGGTCGTGGTGGATGACGACGAACGCGTAATGGCCCTCGAGCTCGGCGTAAGCCGCGCGCACGGCCTCGAGCGAGGTCGCCGTCGTAGTGGCGCTCGACGAGGTGCGTGACGACTTCGGCATCGGTCTCGGTGTGGAACTCGTGACCGTCCTGCTGGAGCGCCGCCCTGAGCTCGCGGTAGTTCTCGACGATCCCGTTCAGCACGATCGCGACCTTGCCGTCGGGGCAGCCGGTCAGCGGGTGCGCGTTCTGCTCGGTGACCGCGCCGTGCGTGGCCCAGCGGGTGTGCCCGAGGCCGTGGTTCGAGACCGAGCCGTTGGGGCCGGCGGCGTCGACGAGGTTCTGCAGGTTGCCGACCGCGCGCACGTAGTCGATCTGGTCGTCCTCGCGTAGCGCGATCCCCGCAGAGTCGTACCCGCGGTACTCGAGCCGCTTGAGCCCCTGAAGGAGCAAGCGGCTTCGCCTCGCGGCTTCCGACGTATCCGATGATCCCGCACATTGCGTACCCCCGTCGAATGCCGCGTTTGCCCGACTGACGTTCTGCCCGACGAACTGAGCCCTCGAAACGCAAAAGCCCGGCTGCATGGCCGGATTTCCTCGTTGAAAACCGGATTCAGCCGAGCTCTCGAGAGACGAGAGCCGAGATCCTACCACAGAGATTTTCGGCCTCAGCAAGGGTTTTTGCCTCCGCGAGGACGCGGACGACGGGCTCGGTCCCCGACGGGCGGACGAGCACGCGGCCCCCGTTTCCCGCGCCGAGAGCGTCGATCTCGGCGCGGAGCTGTGGCGGGATCACCCGAGTCCGGACCGGCACGTTCCGCTTCACCTGCGGCATCGGCCGCAGCACGGAGACCGCGTCTTCGAGCGTGCGGCCCTCGAGCGCGTCGCACAGGAGCAGCGCCGCCACGAGGCCGTCTCCGGTCACGTGGCCGTCGAGCCAGATGATGTGCCCCGACTGCTCGCCGCCGAGGATGCCGCCCTCGCGGCGGAGCGCCTCCAGCACGTAGCGGTCGCCGACGTCGGTCGTCACGACGCGGATCCCGTGCTCTGCCATCAGCTCGTGGAAAGCCAGGTTGGTCATCACGGTCACGGCGACGAGGTCGACCTTGCGGTGGAGCGCGAGCACGGCGAGGATCGCGTCGCCGTCGACCGCGTTGCCGCGCGCGTCGACCGCGAGCATCCGGTCGCCGTCGCCGTCGAACGCGACGCCGAGGTCGGCGCCGACGCGCGTCACCGTCTGCTGAAGCGTCCTCAGGTGCGTTGCGCCCGAGTCGACGTTGATGTTCGTCCCGTCCGGCTCGTCGCCGATCGCGTACACCTCGGCGCCGAGCTGCTCGAACGCCTTCGGCGCGAGCTTCGCGTAGGCCCCGTTCGCGCTGTCGACGACGATCTTCAGTCCGGAGAGGTCGGTCCTGAAGCGCTCGAGCACGTGCTCGAGGTAGCTGTCGGTTGCGATCCCGACCTCGTCGATCGAGCCGCCTCCGCGCTCGGGCGCGTCGAACAGCGCCTCGATCTCCTCCTCCTGCGCGTCGACGAGCTTCTGGCCGTCGCGATCGAAGAACTTGACGCCGTTGTACTCCGGCGGGTTGTGCGACGCGGAGATGACGACACCGAGGTCGAGCCGGAGCAGCGCGACCGCCGGCGTCGGCACCACGCCGCCGAGCACCGCGTGCCCGCCGGCGGCGACGACACCGCGCGCGAACGCCTGCTCGAGCTCCGGCCCCGACGCGCGCGTGTCGCGCCCGATGAAGACGCGCGCGTCGTCGCCGACCCAGAGCGTCGACGCCTTGCCGAGCCGCTCGACGAGCTCCGGCGTCATGAACTCGCCGACGACTCCGCGAACGCCGTCGGTCCCAAAGTATTTCCTAGCCACGGCGGGGAGACGGTAACGCTTCGCCGCGGAGGCGCGGATCTAGCGCTTGGAGAACTGCGGCGCTTTGCGGGCCTTGTGCAGCCCGGCCTTCTTGCGCTCGACCTTGCGGGCATCCCGCGTCAGGAAGCCCTCGCGCTTCAGCGGAACCCGCAGCTCCGGGTCGGCCTCGACGAGCGCGCGCGCGATCCCGTGGCGCGTCGCACCTGCCTGACCGGAGGGCCCGCCGCCGTGCACGCGGACGCGCAGGTCGAACGTCCCCTCGACGCCGGCGACCTTGAGCGGCGCGAGCACCATCTTGCGATGCGTGTCGCGCGGGAAGTAGTCCTCGATCGTGCGCCCGTTGAACCACGTCGTGCCGTCGCCCGGACGCAGGATCACGCGCGCGACCGACGTCTTGCGCTTGCCTGTGCCCCGATACTGCGCGGGCGTCGCCACTACTTGACCTCCAGCGGCTTCGGGTCCTGCGCGGCATGCGGGTGCTCGGGGCCTGCGTAGATCTTCAGCTTGACGAGCTGGCGCGCAGCGAGCTTGTTCTTGGGCAGCATCCCCTTCACCGCGACGCGCAGCACCTCGGTCGGACGACGCTCGAGCTGCTCGCGCAGCGTGCGCTGCTTGATCCCGCCCGGGTAACCCGAGTGCCGGTAGTAGATCTTGTCGTCGAGCTTCTTGCCGGTGACCGCGATCTTCTCGGCGTTCACGACGACGACGAAGTCGCCCGTGTCGACGTGCGGCGTGTACACCGGCTTGTCCTTGCCGCGGAGCACGTCGGCGATGCGCGTCGCGAGACGGCCCAGGGTCTGGCCCTCGGCGTCCACGACGTGCCAGCGGCGCTCGATCTCGCCGGGCTTTGCGGTGTAGGTCTTTGCGCTCATGAAAAGACGACGGATGACTACGTCCGCCGGGCGGCGATTGTAGCAGGGGGCTGCTGGCGGCGGATGAGCCGGACCAGCGGCAGGAGCACCAAAACGGTGGCCCCGACGGCGAGCGCCGACACCCCGAGGGCGTCCAGCGCGAGCCCTCCGAGGAGCGCCAGGGCGGCCGCCGTCATCGCGGACAGGAGGTCGCTGAAGCCGAGCAGCTTGCCCCGCTCGGCCGGCGCCGCGCGGTCGGCGAGCTGGGCCGTCGCGGCGACGAAGGAGAGGTTCCAGCCGAGGCCGAGGCCGAAGAGCAGCACCGCCGGTCCCGAGCACGCTCTCGAACCAGGTCAGGCCGATGCAGGAGAACGGCCATCAAGCACCAGGCCCGAGTAGAGGGAGACGCCGCGGCCGATCCGGTCGATCAGCGGCCCGACGAAGAGCACGAGCGCGTACATGCCGAGCACGTGCGCGCCGATGATCGGGAAGACGTCCTCCTGCGACGTGGTGGTGGTGCTCGACGACCACGTAGCCGGTGAGGTTCATCACCGAGGCCATCACGGCGAGGCTCGCGACTGCGGCGATCATCGCCGGCACGACGCCGGGGCGGCGCAGGATCTCGCTCAGCGGAGCGGCGGCGGTCGGCGGCGGCGCTCCGGCATGCGCGCCGAGCTGCTCGGCGATCCGCTTCGGGTCCGGCCGGATGAAGAGGCTGATCGCGCAGGCGACGAGCGCGAGGCCCGCCGGCGACGAGCCAGGGGAGCGTCAGCGCTTCCGGCTCGAGCTCCTTGCCGGCGAAGAGCGGTGCGAAGACCGCCGGGCCGAGGATCGCCCCGAACACGGAGCCGAAGAGGACGTACGAGATCCCGCGCGCGCGGCGCTCCGGCGGGTACATGTCGCCGGCGGCGGTGCGCGCGAGCAGCGCGACGCCGCCCGCTGCGCCCGTCAGCGCCATGCCGGCGATCACGGCGGCGGTCGAGCCGGTGCGCGTCGCGAGCGCGACGAGCGAGCAGCCGATCGACGCGATCACGAACCCGACGGCGATCACCGGCACGCGGCCGAAGTGGTCCATCGCGCGCCCGGCCGGCAGCGCGGCGAGCCCCGAAGACGCGAGGAAGATCGCCGGGCCGAGCCCGAGCAGCCCCTCGATCCCGGTGATCTGCACGAACGTGATCGAGTTCACGGCCGCCGCGAGCTGGAAGAGGCACGAGTTCACCGCGAGCGCTGCGGCGAGCAGGATCGTGTTGCGCTTGACGTTCAGAGGCATGCGGCAAGCGTCGCACGGAACTCGGCTGCGCCGCCGTGCGACGGATGGCGCACGTACGGCGCGCCGAGCGCCTGCTCCGCGAGCCGTCCGACGGCGAGCACGCGCCGACCCTCGGCGACGCGCTCGACGAACGGCAGCCCCGCCGGCGATCTCGGCGGCGGTCGGTCGGCGGTTGGAGCGCGGCACGCCCGGGCGGTGCGGATGCGTCGGCACGAGGTTCCAGAGCAGCACGTCGTCGGCGATCCCGAGCTCGGCCAGCGTGCGGTGCACGATCGTCGCGCTGATCTCCGCAGGGCCGGTGCCGGTCAGCTGTCGCTCGGAGGTGAACGCGATCCCGGAGACCCTGCGCGCCGTTGTAGCCGGCCGCCTCGCCGACGAGCAGGATCGACGCGCTCGCTCCGCGCGCCCAGGTACTCGACGCAGCCGCTTGCGCCGGCAGCGGCGACTCCGCGTACTGGTTGTACGTCGAGCCGATCTGCGCCGCCGCGAGCGCTTCGACCAACTGGCTCATCGGCACGTGACCCTACGCGACGTGCCCTGGTGCCAGGCACCGGGGCACGGCCGAAAGGGACAATGCGGCATGGGAACGATCCGCCAACGCGTCGTCGTGCACGGGCGCGTCCAGGGCGTCTTCTTTCGCGATGAGACACGGCGACTCGCCGAGCGGCACAGTGTCGCGGGGTCGATCCGGAACACGACGGACGGGACGGTCGAGGCGGTGTTCGAGGGGGCGCCGGAGGTCGTCGCGAAGCTGGTCGCGTACTGCCGCGAAGGGCCGCGCGGCGCCGCAGTCGAACGCGTCGAGCTCTACGAGGAGTCGCCCGAAGGCCTACGCGGTTTTCGCATCACGGGCTGATCACTCCCACTCGATCGTCGCGGGCGGCTTCGAGGAGAGGTCGAGCGCGACGCGGTTCACGCCGGGATCTCGTTGATGATCCGGGACGAGATCGTCTCGAGCAGGTCGTACGGCAGGCGCGCCCAGTCGGCGGTCATCGCGTCCTCGGACGTGACGGCGCGAATCACGATCGGGTACTCGTACGTGCGCTCGTCGCCCATCACGCCGACCGAGCGAATCGCAGGCAGCACGGCGAAGCACTGCCACAGCTCGCGGTAGAGCCCCGCACGGCGGATCTCCTCGAGCAGGATCGCGTCCGCCTCGCGCAGGATCTCGAGCCGTTCGTTCGTCACCTCGCCGATGATCCGGATCGCGAGCCCGGGGCCGGGGAACGGATGCCGCCACACCATCCGCTCGTGCAGGCCCAACTCCTCGCCGACTCGCCGCACCTCGTCCTTGAACAGCATCCGGAGCGGCTCGACGAGGTCCATCTCCATGTGCTCCGGCAGCCCGCCGACGTTGTGGTGCGACTTGATCGTCGCGGCGACGCCGTCGCTCCCGCCGGACTCGATCACGTCGGAGTAGAGCGTTCCCTGGACGAGGAACGGGACGCTGCCGATCCGCTTCGCCTCCTCCTCGAAGACGCGGATGAACTCCTCCCCGATCCGCATGCGCTTCTCCTCGGGATCCGCGATCCCCTCGAGCCTCGCCAGGAACCGCTGCTGCGCCTGCACGTGGACCAGCGGGACGTGAAAGTGCTTCTCGAACGTCTCGATGACCTGGAGCGCCTCGTCCTTGCGCATGAAGCCGTGGTCGACGAACACGCACGTGAGCTGATCGCCGATGGCTTTGTGCACGAGCAGCGCAGCAACCGCTGAGTCGACACCGCCGGAGAGCGCGCAGAGCACGCGCGACGACCCGACCTGCGCGCGGATCCGCTCGACCTGCTCCTCGATCACGGCGGCCGGAGTCCACGTGGGCGGCGCCCCAGCGACCTCGTAGAGGAAGTTCTTCAGCAGGTCCTGCCCGTGCGGCGTGTGGACGACCTCCGGGTGGAACTGCACGCCGTAGAGCTTCCGGCCCGGCTCCTCGAACGCCGCAACGGGCGTCGACGGAGACTCTCCGACGACGCGCGCCCCCTCGGGCGGAGCGGTGACCGAGTCGCGGTGCGACATCCACACCGTCTGCTCGGTCGGCAGGTCGCGGAACAGCTCGCTCTCCTCCGCCCGCAGCTCGGTCTTGCCGAACTCCGACGCGCCCGTGCGCTCGACCTTGCCCCCCAGGTCGAGCGCCATCAGCTGCGCGCCGTAACAGATGCCGAGCGTCGGGATACCGAGCTCGAAGATGCCGGGGTCGACCCGGGGCGCGTGCTCCGCGTACACCGACGCAGGCCCGCCGGAGAGGATCACCGCGTACGGGTTCCGCGCACGGATCTGCTCGGGCGTCACCTTGTGCGAGACGAGCTCCGAGTACACCCGCGCGTCGCGGACGCGTCGCGCGATCAGCTGCGCGTACTGGCCGCCGAAGTCGAGCACCAGCACGGGGCGCTCCTCCGGAGCCGGCTCGGGCACCGGCAGCCGGACGACCTCAGCGCCGATAGTTCGGCGCCTCCTTCGTGATCGTCACGTCGTGCGGGTGCGACTCGCGCAGGCCCGCGCCGGTGATCCGCACGAACTTCGCGTCCTTCAGCTCCGCGATCGTGGCGGCGCCGCAGTAGCCCATCGCCTGCCGCAGCCCGCCGACGAGCTGGTACAGCACGTTCCGCATCGGGCCCTTGTAGGGAACGCGCCCCTCGATCCCCTCGGGGACCATCCTCTCGACGTCCTCGACGTCACCTTGGAAGTAGCGGTCCTTCGAGTACCCGCGCGCCTTCATCGCGCCGATCGACCCCATGCCGCGGTATTCCTTGTAGCGCTCGCCCTGGCTCATCACGACGTCGCCGGGACTCTCCTCGGTGCCGGCGAAGAACGAGCCGAGCATCGCGGCGTCGGCCCCCGCGGCGAGTGCCTTCGCGAGGTCACCGGAGGACGTCATCCCGCCGTCGGCGATCAGCGGCACGTCGTGCCGTGCACACACCTGCGCGCAGTCGTAGATCGCGGTGATCTGCGGGACGCCGACGCCCGCGACGACGCGCGTCGTGCAGATCGATCCAGGCCCGACGCCGACCTTGACCGCATCGGCCCCGGCTTCGATCAGCATGTCCGCCGCCTCCGCGGTCGCGACGTTCCCCGCGACGAGCTCGACCTCGAGCGCCGACTTCAGCTTGCGCGCCATCTCGATCACGGACAGCGAGTGCCCGTGCGCCGTGTCGAGCACGAGCGCGTCGACGCCTGCCTCGACGAGCGCCTCCGCACGGTCGAGCGCGTCGGGCCCGACGCCGACGGCGGCAGCGACGCGAAGCCGTCCCTGCTCGTCCTTCGTGGCGAGCGGATAGTCGGCGCGCTTCTGGATGTCCTTCACGGTGATCAGCCCCGTGATGCGCCCGTCGGAGTCGACGATCGGGAGCTTCTCGATCTTGTGCCGGTGCAGGATCTCCTCGGCCTCGCGAAGCGTCGTGCCCTGCGGCGCGGTGACGAGCCCGCGCGCGGTCATCAGCTCCGAGACCGGTCGTGTCTCGTCGCGCTGGAAGCGCAGGTCGCGGTTCGTGAGGATGCCGACCAGCAAGCCCTCAGCGTCGGTGATCGGCACGCCGGAGATGCGGTAGCGCGCCATCAGCTCGAGCGCGTCGCGGACGAGCGCGCTCGGGGGCAGCGTCACCGGCTCCGTGATCATCCCGGCCTCGGAGCGCTTCACCCGGTCGACCTCGGCGACCTGCTCGGGGATCGAGAGGTTCCGGTGGACAACGCCGATTCCGCCCTCTCGCGCGAGCGCGATCGCCATCGGCGCCTCGGTCACCGTGTCCATCGCCGCCGAGAGGACCGGCACCTCGATCGAGATGCCCCGTGTGAAGCGTGTCCTCGTCGAGACGTCGTTCGGGAGGACGGCCGACTCGGCCGGGACGAGCAGAACGTCGTCGAAGGTGAGCCCTTCCTTGGCGAACTTCGCCTCGAGCGAAAGGAGGCGTTCGAGGTCGAGTCGTCCGAGCTCCAGCCCTTCCAAGGACCCGAGCCTACCACCGGCCTCCGACGACAACCGAAGCGCAATCTGGCGCGAACAGGATCCGAACAGGGCGTCGGCATCATGGGCTTCGGAATGCGCTGGACCTCCCCTCCGCGCATCCCCCTCAAAGCGCGCTGACGGCGGGCTCTGTGGGTGCCGCCTCCACGGCACCAGGACGCTCGCCGTTTGCGCCTGGTCCGCCCCCGCTAGACGAAAGAGGGCGCGGACGAATCCGCGCCCTCAGGCGTCGTTCGAAAACCGACGCGGTTAGCGGTACACGACCTCGTCGCGCTCGCGGTGGTATCCGCCCCAGCTCGACCAAAAGATGAGCGAGAGCACCGCACCGATCGCGCCGACGACGAGCAGGATCCAGCCGATCGTGACCAGGTCGATTCCGCTGACCGAGACGTCGACGGCCCAGATCAGGATGGCGCCGATCGCGATCAACAGCAGGCTTGTGGTGATACCCATGGTTTCAGGCTCCTTTCGATTGCTCGGTGGTGCAACGCCCGAGCAGCCCCCTTCGATACGGGCGCCTGCAGGCCTTTAGGTTTCCACCGGATCCAGGGCACTCACCTCGACCTGCCCGGAGAGGCGGCCCGCCTCGCGCGGCTCGAAGCGCCCGGCTCCGACCTCCAGCGTCGAGGTGGAGGCCGCCGCGACCGCGTAGCGGAGCGAGTCGGCGAACGGCCGGCCCGCCAGCCTCGTGGCGAGGAACGCGGCGGTGAGCACGTCCCCCGCGCCTGCGACCGACACGGGCTCGACCGTCGGAGCGCTCGCGTGGAAGCGCTGTGCGGGCCGCTCCTCGCGGGTCAGGCCGTAGCACCCGCTGTCGAGCGTGATCAGCACGGTGCGGGCGCCGAGGTCTGCGATCGCGTCGAGCGCCATCAGGAAGTCCTCGCCCTCGAGCTCCTGGTCGACGAGCGCCTCCGCCTCGTGCTGGTTCGGCGCGACGAGCGAGGGCTCCGCCTCGAGCCCGAGTCGCAGCGGCTCGCCGTCGGTGTCGAGGACGGTGCGCACGCCCATCCGGTTGAGCTCGCGAATCGCGTCGGCGTAGAACGACTCGGCGACACCGCGCGGGAGCGAGCCCGCGAAGACGACCGCCTCGGCTCCGCGGGCGAGATAGCGCAGCTTCTCGCGCAGCATCTCGAGCTCCTCGGGCTCGACGTGCGGGCCCCACTCGTTGATCTCCGTGAACGAGCTGCTCGTCGGGTCGACCACCGCAGTCGACGTGCGCGACTCGTCCGCGATCCGGACGAAGTCGTTCAGGATCGCCTCGGCCGTCAGCTCCTCGACGATGCGCGTGCCCGTGCGACCGCCGGCGAGCCCCGTTGCGACGACGGGCACGTCGAGCCGTTTGAGCGCACGCGCGACGTTGATCCCCTTGCCGCCCGCGAGCGTCACGCCCTGGCTCGCACGGTGACGGTGGCCCTGAAGGAAGTTCGGGACCGTCAGCGTGCGGTCCAGCGCAGCGTTGAGGGTGACGGTGACGATCATGGCCAGAGGTTGGAGAGGGTCCGCTTGGCATACCAGGAGGCGCGATCGGCGAAACCGGGTTGCTCGACCGCGCGCGCAGCAACGAGCGGCGAGCTTGCCACGAGCCTTGTTCCGTCGTAGACGCGAACCTCGCCCAGGCGCTGCCCTCGGCGCACCGGAAGCTCCACTGCGGTCGCTGCGACGATTCGCTCGCGAAGGGTCCGGTCGACCCGCGCGGAGCGGACGATCGAGCGCGGCGCGACAAGCGCGACCGGTTCGAGGTCGAAGCCGACCTCGGCGCGCGCATACGTGCGCGACTTGTCGACGACGGCGACGGGCGCGTAGAGGGAGAGGCCCCAACGGAGCAGCGCGGCGAGGTCGCTGTTTCGCTGCGCGCGGGTCGGGCTCCCGAGCAGCGTCGCGTACAGCACGAACCCCGTCCCGCGGGCGGCCGCCACCTGAGACCACCCCGCCGCGTCGGTGTGTCCAGTCTTGACGCCGATCAGGCCCGGGAACGATCCGAGCAGGTCGTTCCACGTGTGGAGTCGCCGGCCGCCGGAGATCGTCGCCGTGCGGTCGTCGACGATCGACCGGATCGTCGCGTTCTGCATCGCAGCGCGGGCGAGCAGCGTGACGTCGCGCGCGCTCGAGACGTGGCCGGCCACATCGAGGCCGTCAGGCCGCACGAAGTGCGTCTCGCGCAGCCCGAGCATCCGCGCCTTCGCGTTCATCAGGCGGACGAACGCGTTCACGTCACCCTTGCCGACGTGCGCCGCGAGCGCCCAGGCGGCATCGTTGGCGCTCTGCACGAGCGCTGCCTCCACGAGGTCGCCAACGGAGATCCGCTCGCCGGCGCGCAGGTTGATCGTCGACTCGCCGATCGCACTGGCCATCGGCCCGGCGACGACCACGTCGTCAACGCCGGCCCGCTCGAGCACGACGAGCACCGTCATCAGCTTGGTGATGCTCGCGATCGGTACAGCTGCGTTCGCATGCGCGCGCGCGAGAACCTCGCCGGTGGCGCCGTTCTCCACGAAGTACGCCTTCGCCGCAACCGGGGGAGGCCCGGCGCTCGCCGAAGAGACGGCGACGAGCGCGGCGGCGACGGCGGCAAGCGCGCGTCCCATCGCCGGCGAACGCTACCTCACGCGTATCCGCTGGCCGACCTGGAGGGCCGTGGGATCCAGGCCGGGGTTCAGCTGGAGCAGTTGCTCGACGGTCGTGTCGTTGTCGAGCGCGATCTGGTCGAGGGTGCCGCCGGACTCCACCTCGACGAAGACCGGCGCCGGCGCGGTCGCGGTGCGCGTGGGCGCGGTGGTCGCCGCGGTCGTCGTCGCCACGCTCGTTTGCGCTGCGGTCGTCGTCTCGCCGTCGTTCAGGCCGGCGCGGACGAGCAGCACGGCGATCGTGATGCCCGCAAGGAACGCCGCAGGCGCCGCGAGCCTGGTCGCAAGCTGGCGGTTCACCAGCCGGAGACAGCCCAGACGTCGGCTCGCAGCCGGGCCGCTTCGGCGCCGGCCGCCGCGCGCCAGTCCGCGCTGCCCGAGCGATACGCGTAGATGACCGAGCGCGAGGCAGAGACGATCGCACTCGCCGGTCCGCTCGCAAAGGCGCGCGCGACGTCAGCAGGTGTGCCGCCCTGCTCGCCGATCCCGGGCAGCAGGATGATCGAGCGCGGCATCAGCCTGCGCGCCTCGCCTACCTCGCGCGGGAACGTCGCTCCGACGACGGCGCCGACGCTCGAGAGCCCGTTCTCCCCGAGGAGCTCCTCGCCCCAGTCGTCGACGAGCTCCGCGATCTGCATCCAAACGGTACGGCCGTCGGAGAGCGTGAGGTCCTGCACGTCCGCGCTGCCCGCGTTCGACGTCTTGACGAGCACGAAGATCCCTGCGGCGTGCCTGCGGCACGCGGCCAACAGCGGATCCATGGAGTCGCGGCCCAGGTACGGGTTGACGGTGAGGGCGTCGCCGAGCGCCGGCAGGTCCCCACGCGGTTCGAGGTAGCCGGCGGCGTAGGCGCGGGCAGTGCTCCCGATGTCGGCCCGCTTGCCGTCGACGATCACGAGCAGTTCCGCAGTGCGCGCGTACGTGCACACCTCCTCGAACGCGCGCATGCCTTCGGCTCCGAGCGCCTCGAAGAACGCGAGCTGCGGCTTGACGGCGACCGCGTACGGCGCGACGGCATCGACGATGCCGCGGCAGAAGCGCGCGACGGCCTCGGCCGGCGCCTCCCCGCGCAGCTCGACCGGGAACAGGTCGACGCGTGGATCGAGGCCGACGCAGAGCTGGCTGCGCTTGCGCTCGACGACGGCGGCGAGGCGGTCGGAGAAGGCCGCCGCGGCGAACTCGGTCTGTACGCGGAGCTCCTGCGCCATCGGCCCGACCAAGCGTATGCTCCGCGCCCGACGGCTACCACGCCTTCCGAGCCCCAGGTCGTCTCCGCTTCGCAATGGGGCGCGGCGCCGACACGGCGGCCGCCCCTGCCGGCGCGCGGGCCGCTCGACCACCTCGTCCTGCACCACACCGCGTTCCCGATGCGGCGAATCGGCGGCACGAGCTTCGAGGCGGAGGCCGCGCACATGCGCGAGATCCAGCGCTGGCACCTGGAGCGCGGCTGGGCGACGGTCGGCTACCACTTCGTCGTCTCGCCGAGCGGCCGGATCTTTCGGGGCCGTCCCGTGCACCGGCTCGGGGCGCACGTGCTCGGGCACAACGGCGGGACGGTGGGCATCGCCCTGATGGGCAACTTCGAGCTCGAGCGACCGACGCCGGCGGCACTCGCGTCGCTCGGGCACACGCGAAGGCGGCTCGTTCCCGGCGGTACGAACGCGCGGCTGCTCGGCCATCGCGACCACCGTGGGCACGAGACGTCCGCCTGCCCGGGCCGGCACCTCGAGCCGTACGCCGACAAACGCGGAGGGCCGCCTCGCGGCGGCCCTCCGGCCAAGCGTCGAACCGCTCCCTAGCGGCCGCGCACTGCGGTCTTGAGCTGGCTCCCGGCCGAGAACTTCGGCACGATGGAGGCGGGGATGATCACCTTCTCCGTGGGATTCCGCGGGTTGACCCCCATGCGCTCCGCCCGGTGCTGCGTCGAGAACTTCCCGAAGCCGGTGAAGGCGATCTCTCCGCCGCCCTTCAGCGTCTCGGTGATCTGGTCGAGCATGGCGTCGACCGCGTTCTGCGCATCCCGGCGCCCCAGGTTCGCTCTCTCGGCGATCTTGTCCACAAACTCCTGCTTGGTCACGAACAGCCCTCCATTCGTCATTCGCTCGGGGTTCGGGGGGTCAGCGTAGCGAATCGATCGGACGAAAACGGCTCAACCATGCGGTTTTGCGGCGGTTTTGTCGGTTTCCAGCACCTCTGAAGCCCGGAAAAGGGGCCAAAGTCGCACCGCGTGGCGGGCGAGAGCGTCCACTCCGCCCTCCTCGCGATCGACCACGCAGATGGCCGTGGAGCACTCGAGTCCGGCCTCCCGCAGCGCCTTGACGGCCTCGACGGCGGCCCCGCCGGAGGTGACGACGTCCTCGACGACGCAGACGCGGTCACCCTCCTCGTACACCCCCTCGAGGCGGTTGGAGGTGCCGTACTCCTTCGCTTCCTTGCGAACGATCAGGAACGGGAGGCCCGACTCGAGCGAGGCGGCAGCCGCGAGCGCTACGGCGCCCAGTTCCGGGCCTGCGATCAGGGTCGCCTCTGGCGCGTGCTCGCGAATCGCCGCGGCGAGCCGCTCGCCGATCGGCCGGAGCAGGTCGGGCCGCGTCTCGAAGCGGTACTTGTCGAGGTAGTAGCGGGAGCGGCGTCCCGAGCGGAGCACGAAGTCGCCCTCGAGGTACGCGTGCTCGCGGAGCGCGCCGCGGAGCTCCGCGTCGTTCATCCGCCGCGGGCCGCGGTGAGCGCAGCCCGCGCGAGCGGGAGCAGGCGCGCCGCCTCGGGCGCCCCGTTCGAAAGCGACTGCATGGAGCCGTCCTCGAAGTAGAGGTCGACGCGCTCGCGACGCCCGCCGGCCGTCCGGCGGAGGAGCGCGATCCCGGCGGCCCAGGCGCCGAGCAGCGCGAGCAGCGGCAGGAGCCTACGCCGCATCGCCGTCGGCCTCCGGCTTCTTCTTCGGCGCGCGCCGGCGCGGCGCCGGCTTCTTCTCGCCGGCGCTCGGCCGCGGCAGCCCGGAGCGCGGTCTTGAGGTCGTAGAAGACGAGCGCGACCGTGGGCTCGGGCCCGGTCGTCGCCGCGATGTACGAGTCCCCGTCGCGCACGACGAAGACGCTGCCCTCGCCGGTGGACGCCTCGAGCTGGTTGAGCGACCCCTGGCGGGCCTCGGCCGCCGCGGCCAGCAGGTCCTGGACGGCCCGCACGAACGGCTCGCTCGTCGGCGAGCGTCGAGGCGGCCACCTTCCCCTTCGCGTCGAAGAGGGCCGCGGCCTCGACCTGCGAGGAGATCTCGGTCAGATCGGCCAGGGCCTGCTCAGCAGTCATCGGCGCTGAACGATACTGGCCGCCGTGCGCAGGCGAAAAAGAAGGCTCGTGCAGAAGTTCTTCGCCGACCGCGGAACGCACCTCGCGGCGATGATCGCGTACTTCGCCCTGCTCGCGTTCGTGCCGCTGACCTTCCTCGCGCTGTCGCTCCTCGCCTTCACCGGCCAGCCGAGCGAGTCGAGCTTCCTCGTCCGCGAGATCAAGCAGGCGCTCCCGGAGACGCCGATCGAGGACATCGTGCGCCTCGTCCGAACGGTCCAGCGACAACGCGGCCGCGCTCGGTCTCCTCGGCGCGCGCCTTCCTGGTGTGGGCGGCCCTCTCGCTCTTCAGCGTGCTCGAGTCCGCGTTCAACATCGTCTACGGGCGGCCGAACCGTCCGTTCCTCCACGGGAAGGGTCTCGCGCTCGCGCTGCTCGTGGGCTCGCTGGTGACGCTGTTCGTCGCGCTGCTCGTCGGCTCGTTCGGCGTCCAGGTGCTCGAGGACTGGGCGCCGTGGTTCATCGACAACCCGAAGGTCGCCTACGCGCTGTCGGTCGTCGTGTCGACGCTCGGGATCTTCGCGTTCATCGTCTCCGTCTACTACGTGCTCACGAACGAGCGCCTCCGCATCCGGGACGTGCTGCCCGGAGCGATCTTCGCGTCCGTGCTGCTCCAGACGTCGTTCCAGATCCTGCCCGATCTTCCTGCGCTACGCGGAGATCAACCCGGTGCTGAAGGCGTTCGGCTCGCCGGCGATCCTGCTCGTCTGGCTCTACGTGATGGCGAACGTGCTCGTGTTCGGCGCGGAGCTGAACTGGTGGCTCAAGTACGGCCGAAAGCAGGCCGAGGAGCCACCGCCGGTGGGATTCGCCTAGAGGCTCGATGTGAGTTCGCTGCGACAGCGGCCGCGAAGCGGCCGCCTTAGGGGTCTTCGCGCGTCGCGGATCCGCGCGAGCGGATCCGCGACTTGCGCTGCAGTTCAGCGCGCGCGCGGCGCGCGCGCGGTGCGAGTGCTCGCGCTTCCAGTCGTTGCCGAGCTCGGCGACCGTGCGCGACTCGCCGTCGGGCACGAAGATCGGGTCGTAGCCGAAGCCCTCGCTGCCACGCGGCTCGAGCGCGATCGTCCCCTCGACGGTGCCGGTGCCGCGGCGCTCCTCGCCCTCCGGCGAGAGCGCGACCAGCTCGCAGACGTAGCGTGCGCGACGGTCCTCGACGCCCTGCAGCGCGTCGAGCAGCGCCGCGACCCCGTCGTCGGCCCAGCGCGCCGACTCGACACCCGGCCGCCCGCCGAGTGCGGCGACCTCGATCCCCGAGTCCTCGCCGAGCACCCAATCGGACGTGTGCTGCGCGGCCGAAGCGCGCCTTCGCGAGCGCGTTGTCGTAGTACGTCTCGCCTTCCTCCGGCGGGTAGCCGTCCGCGTCGAGCAGCTCCAGCTCCCAGTCCGGGAGCGCGTGCCTCAGCTCCCGGAGCTTGTTCGCGTTCTGCGAGGCGAGGCGCGCGATCAATCGGCCCAGCGAACGCCCGTTACGTGTTCGAGCTCGGCGAGGCGACTCGCCACCTTCGAGGCCTGCACCTTCTCGCGGAAGTCCACGGTCGCGACGAGCTCGCGACCTCCACGGCTCTCCCAGAGCTGGAACTGCGAGACCGTGCCGCCGAGGTCCTCGAGCGCCCCAAGCACGGGCGCTGCACCCTGGCCGCCGGCGAGCTCGACGACGAGTCGCTGCTCGTCGGTCGGTCGCATTCGCGTCACCACCCGGTGCGCCACGATGCGGAGCGGCCAGAGCGTGACGAGCGCCGCGACGGTCGCGATGATCGCCGCCTCCCAGTAGCCGGCGCCCGACGCCATGCCGATGCCCGCGACGAGCCAGAGCGTCGCCGCCGTGGTCAGGCCGCGCACGGTGAGACCCTGACGGATGATCGCGCCCGCACCGAGGAAGCCGATCCCGGTGACGATCTGCGCCGCGATCCGCGTCGGGTCGAACGTGACGCCCTCGCTCTGAGAGAACGTCCAGTCGGTCCAGGCGTAGGCCGAGACGAGGAAGAAGAGGGCGGAGCCGAGCGAGACGAGCAGGTGGGTGCGTAGCCCCGCTTCGCGCTCGCGGAGCTCCCGCTCGAGGCCGATCGCACCGCCGAGCGCGGCCGCGACGAAGAGCCTGATGGCGACGTCGAGCCACGAGAGCTCAGGCAAAGGCGTCCTCCTGTGCCCGCGCGATCTCCGCGATCCCTCCCGACGCGAGGTCCAGCAGCTCGTCGAGCTCCTCGCGCGTGAACGGTGCGCCCTCGGCTGTCGCCTGCACCTCGACGAGGCGTCCGTCGCCCGGTCATCACGACGTTCATGTCGGCCTCGGCGCTCGAGTCCTCGGTGTACTCGAGGTCGAGGAGCGGCTCGCCTTCGACGATCCCGACCGAGACGGCTGCCACGGATCCCGCGAGCGCCTTCGAGAGGCCGAACTTGTCGAGCGCGCGGCGCGCAGCGACATACGCGCCGGAGATCGCCGCGCAGCGGGTACCGCCGTCGGCCTGCAGCACGTCGCAGTCGAGCCACACCGTCCGCTCGCCCAGCGCCTCGAAGTCGACGACACCGCGGAGCGCGCGGCCGATCAGCCGCTGGATCTCGACCGTGCGGCCGCCCTGCTTCCCACGCGAAGCCTCGCGCGCGACGCGCTCGCCCGTCGACGCCGGGAGCAGCGAGTACTCCGCCGTCATCCAACCCCGGCCCTTGTTGCGAAGCCAGCGCGGGATGTCGTCGTCGATCATCGCCGTGCAGAGCACCTTCGTCTTGCCCTGCGACCACAGCACGGAGCCGTGCGGCTGCTCGAGGTAGTCGAGCTCGACGGTCAGCGGACGGAGCTCGTCCGCGCGGCGGCCTTCTCTCATGCGACGGCTCCAGCTCGAGCAGCTCGACGTGCTCGACCTCGCGGATCGGCAGCTGCAGGAAGCGCGCGCCGGTCTCGCGGAAGACCTCGGGATCGCCGGTCGTGATGAAGCGATAGCCGCCTTCGCGCGCAGACGTCGTTCTCGATGTGCTTGCGCGTGAGCGTCTCGGCGACCTCGCGCGCCGTCTCGTCTGCGGAGAAGATCAGCGTCACGTCACGACCGAAGACGCGCTGGAGGATCGGGCGGATGATCGGGTAGTGCGTGCAGCCGAGGATCACCGTGTCGACGCCTTCCTCCTTCAGCGGCGCCGCGTACTCGCGCACGGCCTCCGCGGTCTCTTCGCCGAAGGGGTCGTCGCCCTCGATCAGCGGCACGAGCCGCGGGCACGCGAACGGGCGATCAGCGACGCGCCGGCGTCGAGCGTGTGGATCAACTCGTGGTAGCGGCCGGCGTGGACGGTCGCCTCGGTTGCGAGGAGACCGATGCGGCGGTTGCGCGTCGCCTGAACCGCCGCGTGCGCCTTCGGGGTTGATCACGCCGACGACCGGAACGGTGAGGGTCTCCTGCAAGTCGGCGAGCCCGGCCGAGGTCGCCGCGTTGCAGGCGACGAGAACCATCTTCACGCCCTGCCCTTCGAGGTACGACCCGATCTCGAGGGCGAACCGGCGGATCTCGTCCAGCGGCCGCGGCCCGTACGGCAGGCGGGCGCCGTCGCCCAGGTAGACGAAGTCCTCGTGCGGCATCGTGACGAGGCACTCGTGGAGGACGGTGAGCCCGCCCATGCCCGAGTCGAAGACGCCGATCGGCCGGGAATCCATGCGTCGATTCTACGAGCGGCTACGCTGCGCCGATGAAGGCGCTGCTGGCGGCCGTATTCGCGGCGCTCGTCCTGGCTCCGGCCGCTCTGGCCAGCCACCCAGCAGGGCTCTACACGACGACCGACCAGGTGGCGACGATGGACGACGGGGTCGGGATCGCGACGACCCTCTACACGCCCGTGACTCACGGCGGGACGTCGCCCGCGGTCATGCTCTTCCACGGCCTCGGCGGGAACCGGCAGTCGCTCGACCCGATCGCGAAGCTCTTCGCGCAGCGCGGCTACATCGCGCTGACGTTCGACTTCCGCGGTCACGGCGAGTCCGGCGGGCTGTTCAGCGGGCTCGGCGCGCGCGAGCTGCTCGACGTCGCGCGGCTGCGCGAGGCGTGGCTGCCGGCGAACGCGCCGCTCGACGGGGACAAGGTCGGCGGGTGGGGCATCTCGCTCGGCGGCGGAGCGGCGCTCCGCGCCGCCGGTGAAGGGACGCCGTTCAAGGCGCTCGAGGTGGTCGAGACCTGGACCGACCTCTACGAGGCGCTCGTGCCGCAGGACCTGCCGAAGTCCGGAGCGATCTTCCAGTTCCTCGGAGCGGTTCCGAGCAGCCGCCAGGCTCCCGAGCTGCTCGCGCTCCAGGGAGCGGTCGCAAGGCGCGACATCCCGGCGCTGCGAACGTTCGCGCTGGCGCGCTCCTCGCGGCAGCTGCTCTCGCGCGGCTACCCGCCGACGCTGTTCTTCCAGGGACGCCAGGACTTCGCGTTCGGCCTCGAGCAGGGGATCGCCGGCTGGCAGCGGCACTCCGGCCCGAAGGCGCTCTACATCGGCCCGTTCGGGCATGCGCCGTCGAAGTTCCCCGGGCCGGACTTCGAGCTCGTGATGCAGCGGGCACTCCAGTGGTTCGACGTGCACGTCTCGGGCGCACCCGACATTCCGAACCGCCCTGCGGTCGAGCTCGCCGACGAGAGCGGCAAGACCGTCCGCGCGTACCCCGCGCTGCCCCCCACCGTCCGCCACGTCTACGCGCTGCGCGGGAGCGCGACGATCGGCTCCGCCGGCAAGGTCGTCCGCCGCGCGCGCACGCTCCGCGGCGCTCGAGACCTTCGGCGCGCCCACGGTTCGGGTCAGCGCTTCGTCGACGAGCGGCTGGTCGCACCTCGTCGCCGTCCTCGTCGCCCGCACGCCGAGCGGCCGCGAGATCGTCGTCAGCGAGGGTGGCGTTCCGACGAGCCTGACCGCCCGACCCCGACTCTTGACGATCCGCCTGATCTCTCAGGTGACGCGAATCCCGGCGGGGTCACGCCTCGAGCTCACCCTCGCGGGGACCTCGACGGCGCAGAACCGGCGCCAACCTCCTCTACTTGGTGCCCGTGGCCGCAGCGTGCGAGGATCACGGTTCGGAACGTGACCCTGACGATTCCCACGCTTCGAACCGTCCTCTCGCGATGAGCCGCCTCGCACTCGTCGCCCTCGTGGCGACCCTCGTCGCGATTCCGAGCGCCTACTCACGGCCTTCGGCGACGCCCGGGGTCACCGCGTCGACGATCGTGCTCGGCGGGATCGGGCCCGCTGAGCGGCCCCGAGGTCGCATACGCGGGGACGATGATCGGCGCGAAGGCGTACTTCGACTACGTGAACTCGCAGGGCGGCGTGAACGGTCGCAAGATCGAGTACCGCTACCTCGACGACGGCTACGACCCGTCGCGGACCGTGCAGAACGCGAGGCGGCTCGTGCAGCAGGACGGCGTCTTCGCGCTGTTCAACGTCGTCGGCACCGAACAGAACCTCGCCGTGCGCCCTTTCCTGAACGCGCTCGATGTCCCGCAGCTCTACGGCGGCACCGGCGTCCGGTCGATCGGCCGCGAGTACAAGAAGTACAAGTGGTCGATGGGCTACCTCCCGAGCTTCTTCGCGGAGGGACGTCTCTACGGCAAGCACCTCACTGCGACGAGGAAGAACGCGAAGGTCGCGGTGCTCTCCGAGGCGAGCGACTACGGCCGCGAACTGCTCGCCGGACTGAAAGCCGGCATCGGGACGAAGGCGAAGATCGTCGGTCAGCAGACGTACGAGGTCACCGACACCGACCTCTCGTCTCAGATCTCCCAGCTCAAGCGCTCGGGCGCGAACGTGCTCATGCTCTTCACGCTGCCGAAGCAGACGATCGGCGGCTTCGTCGCGGCGAACCGGTTCGGCTGGAAGCCGCTGACGTACGTCACCTCGGTCTCGGTCGACCCATCGGTGATGAAGATCGTCCAGGCCACGACCGGGAACAGGGCGGGCGACAACGCGATCACCGTCCAGTGGATGAAGGACTCGTCGAACCCGGCGAACGCGAAGGACCCGGCGATCAAGCTCTACAAGACGATCATGCGCCGGTTCGCGCCCGGCCGGAACGTGGACGAGGTCGTCCACCTCTACGGGATGGCCGTCGCCTACACGATGGTGCAAACGCTGAAGGCGGCCGGCCGGAACCCCACCCGGGAGAGCCTCCTCCGCGCGGCGACGCACCTCGACCACCAGGTCCCCTTCATGGTCAAGGGGATCAGGATCAAGACCTCACCAAATGATTACTTTCCGATCTCGAACGTCCGCTTCCTGCGCTACCGCAACGGTTACTGGCGCCAGTTCGGCGGGGTCGTCGCCGCGGCCGGCTAATGCCGCGTGATTCCCAGGCAACTCCTGGGTATCAGGAACGTCTAAGACAATCAGTCGCAGCCTTCCGAGGGGCTGGAAGAGAAAAAGGAGTGGGATGACACGAAAGTTCCGCATGCTGCTAGCTCGGCGCGGCGAGCCTTGTGACGCTCGTCTTCGCCGGCGCCGCCTTCGCGGCGTTCACACCGACGCTCGCGATCGGACAGACAGCCGCCGACCGCGGGGTCGTCGGCGACTTCGATTCCGCCTGACTGTTCCGCGGGACGACGACGCGCTCGTTCAAGGCGTCGTTCTACGTCCCGGCGGGATACGCGGCGACGCTCGGGCAGGCGCCCGGGACGCAGCTCGGCACGGTCGCCGCGCAGGTGCTGGTCCGCGAGCCGATCGCCGGCGCGGTGCTGCCGCTCACCGGCACGGTCGTCGTGACCGACCGGCGACGGTCGGTGCATCGGTCGACACAGTGCACCGCGACCACCGCCGCGATGCACGCCGCGATACTGGGTGCTCGTCGCTCCAGGCCGCCGGGCCAGGAGCTGCGCGTGCCGATGGTGATCGACCCGGCTGCCGGGCCGCTCGCCGCGATTCGCGTCGTACGTGATGCACGGTCTGCCTGCCGTCGCCCGCACATCCCGGTGGCCGCGGGTGGCGCGACCGTTCGGCGCGAAGCTGATCCAGGCGCAGATCAACCTGAACAACGTGCTCACGGCGCCGTCGTCCGGCGGGACGTACCGCTGGCACGCCGTCACGACGCCGTGGCCGAACGGCCCGGGCTTGCCGAACGTGGCAGGGACGGTGTCCGCACAGGGCACGGCCGCGCTTCCGGGCGCGGTCTCGCTCGTCGGCGAAGTCGAAGAAGCGCGTCCTGACGATCACGGGACGCCTCACCGAGGCCGGCCAGGGCATCGGCGGCCGCGCGGTGACCGTGCGGGTCGGCACCAGGAACTACAGCCGTTCGCACGAACGCTGCCGGCCGGTTCACGGAAGGTCGTCAGGATCGCGAGGGGCTCGCGCGTCGACGGTCCGCGCGACGGCGGCCGTCCCGGCCCGGACGGGGTCCTGCACCACTCCGTCGCCGTTCGCGCCGGTCCCGTGCGTGACCGAGACGTCGCAGTTCTTCACCGCGACGCGCTCGATCGTCGCACGCGTCCGCTAGAGCGGCTCGAACGTGGGCGGGGCCGACTCGGCCCCGCCCACTACGATTCGGAGGATGAGCGCTCCGATCCGTGTCGGCACGTGCAGCTGGGCGGACGAGTCGCTCTCGAAGCACTGGTACCCGCCGGGGCTGAAGCCCGGCGAGCGCCTCCCCTACTACGCCGAGCGCTTCGACACGGTCGAGGTCGACTCGACCTACTACCGGCTGCCGGACGAGCCGATGGTGTCTCGCTGGGCCGAGCGCACGCCCGACGGCTTCGTGATGCACGTGAAGGCGTTCGGCGTGATGACGCGCCACCCCGTCAAGGTCGAGCAGCTGCCGCCCGATCTGCGCGAAGCGGCGCCGCTCGACGAGCGCGGCCGCGTCGACAGGCCTCCGCGCGAGTTCCGCGCAGAGGTCTTCCGTCGTTTCCGCGACGCGCTCGAGCCGCTGCGCGCGTCGGGCAAGCTCGGCGGGATCCTCTTCCAGCTGCCGCCGTACATCGTCTCCGAAGCCGAGCTCGTTCGAGTACCTCGAGTGGGCGAAGGAGCAGCTCGCGCGGCGACGAGCTGATGGTCGAGTTCCGGCACGCGAGCTGGCTCGACGACGAGCATCGCGACGAGACGCTGAAGTTCCTCGAACGACTGGGAGCGACGCACGTGATCGTCGACTCGCCACGCATCCCCGGCGCCAAGAACGTCGCCCCGACCGTCTTCGCGCTCACGTCACCCACGCTGTACGTGCGGTTCCACGGCCGGAACGCGGGCACCTGGAACAAGCGCGGCGGGGGTGCGCAGGAGCGCTTCGACCACCTCTACGCGGAGGACGAGCTCCGCGAGTGGGTGGAACCGCTGCGCGAGCTCGCCGGTGAGGCCGAGCAGGCGTACGCGCTCATGAACACGAACAAGTGGAACGAGGGGCCCGAGGGTCAGATGATCCCGCAGGGCGCGGCGAACGCGCTGGCGCTGCGCAGACGTGCTCGAGGCGGAAGGCGTGCCGGTGACACTGCCGGCAGAAGGTGAGCGCGTGAACGTTCTTTCCGTGATCCACGGCACCGACGCGCGCGCCGAGCTCTTCTCGGCCGTCGTCGAGGATGCGGGGCACACGCACGAAGAGTGGTCGCTCGCATGGCGCACGCCGCCTCCGCGGCCCGATCGACGCGTACGACGCGGTGCTCGTGTTCGGCGGTGCGATGCACGCCGACGAGCAGGAGAGCCACCCCTGGCTCCTCGACGAGAACTTCTTCCTCCAGCGTCTGCTCGACCTGCACGTGCCGACATTCGGCGTGTGCCTCGGCGCACAGCTGCTCGCGAAGGCGGCGCACGCGCCCGTCCATCGCGCCGCGGCGCCCGAGATCGGCTGGTACGAGGTCGAGCTGACCGAAGCCGCGCGTGAGGATCCCGTCTTCGGCGCGCTCCCCGAGCGCTTCGACGCGTTCCAGTGGCACTACTACACCTACGGCGTGCCGGCCGGCGGCGTGGAGCTCGCGCGCAGCGCTTCGTGCACGCAGGCGTTCCGGCTCGGCGAGAGCGTGTGGGGCGTGCAGTTCCACCCAGAGGTGACCGAGTCGCAGATCGGCTCGTGGCTCACGACCGACGGCTTCAACGAGGGCGTCGACGTCGAGCATGTCGCCGCAGAGACCCGAGAGCGCATCGCCGAGTGGAACGGGCTCGGCTCGCAGCTCTGCGGCGCCTTCCTCGCGGCCGCCGAGCGCCTGTCGGCCGTCGGCGTTCGCTAGCGCTCGATCACGATCGCGCCGTCGAGCTGGCGCGCGCCGGCGTAGCCGTGGTCGGCGCCCTCGATCCTCATCGCGGCAGCGAGGTTCGCGATCATCTCGGCGGGCGGCGGCAGCTCGTCGGGTGAAGCACCCAGCACGGCGGCTGCGCGAACCGCACGCCGGTCGGCGCCGGTGAGCCGCTCGACGAGCGTCGGGTTCGCTCCGAGCGAGACGACCTCGCCCGGCGGGAGCGGCCCGTAGTACTCCGGCACGGAGAGGTACTCGTCGAGCATCCGGCCGCGGTCGTAGACCCGGTAGCGCGCGACGGCGCCCTCCTCGACGGCGAACGAGATCGCGACGACGCCGACCGCGTCCGAGAGCTCGCGCGCGAGCCGCGGCAGCATCGAGGGGTCGCGGTCGCAGAGCTCGTCGTAGACCGAGATCCAGCCGTTCCGCGGCGGCACGATCACCGTCCCCTTCGACTTGCCGGCGAGCGTCGGCACGAACCGCCTGACGATCCGCTCGACCGTGGGGAGGTCGTCGGTCTGGACGTGGACCGAGCCGAACGACTCGCCGCGCGGCTTCCGCTCGAGGTCGCGCTCGAGCACGTCGAGGGCGACCGAGAGGATGTGCGCGACGGGTACGAAGCCGAGCCGCTCGAGCGTCTGCTCGTCGCCTTCGTCGACCTCGACCGCAAGCTTCGTGACCCCCTGCTCGCGCAACTGGCGCGCCAGCTCGCGCAGCGCCTCGGGCGACTCGTCGTCCAGTCGGCCGAGGTAGGCCGTGCCGTCGCGGATCTCCATCGGGGAAACCTAGGGGATCGCGTAGAGGCTGGCGAGGAGGTAGTGCGCACTCAGGTTCTCGAACGGCGCGAAGCGCTCGCCGAAGGCACGCGTCTCGGCGATCGAGGGACGCACTCCGCCGAAGTAGTACTCGGCCAGCGCCTTGACGAGCCCGAGGTCTCCGGCCGGCCACGCGCGCGGCCTGGCGAGGTGGCGGGCCAGGAACCAGTCGGCGGTCCACTCGCCGAGCCCGCGCAGCGCGACGAGGCGCGCCTTGACGCTCGTCGTCGGGCAGCGTCGCGAGCTCGTCCCAGTCGACGCTCAGCGCGCGCGACGCCGACCACGTACTCCGCCTTGCGCCGCGAGAAGCCGACCTCCGTCAGCTCAGCCTCCTTCGCGCTTGCCAGCCGCTCCTCTGTCGGGAAGGCCCAGGCGTGCTCGGCGCGCACGCCGAAGCGCTCGATCAGCCGGTTCCGCACGGCGAACGCCGACTGGAGCGAGACCTGCTGCGCGGTGATCGAGGTGACGAGCGTCTCGTAGGGATCGGGGTTCAGCGGCGGCCGCAGCCCGCGCAACTCGTGGACGATGCGCGCCAGCACACGATCGCTCTCCGCGAACGAGTAGAAGCCATCGAGGTCGAACGGCCCGCCGAGGTACTGGAGCACCCGTGGCTCCGACGGCTCGACGTCCACGCCGCCGGGCGCTGACTCGATGCGAACCTCGCGCCCGTCGAACACACGGTGCACGCCGCCCTCGTGCCAGAGGTTCGCGAGATCCGGCCCGAAGGCGCGGTAGCGCTCGGTCGAGCGTGCGAAGTCGTAGGGCTCGGGAAGTGCGAGGGTCGCCACGCCGTCAGCGGCGAGGAACGAACGACCGGACGGCGGAGACCGCCGTGCGGCCGTCGAGGCCGCGCGCGATCGCGACGACGTAGACGAGCTCACGGCGGTTGAACTTCGCCGGGTCGAGGAACGTCCGGTACGGCGGCGAGTCGTCGGCGGCGATCCGGGTCCAGCGCGCGGCATTGGCCCGTCGCATCGCGAACGCAACGCTGACCGGCCTTGCGCCGGCCGTCGCCGAGACGCGCACGAGGTCGCTGAGGGAGTCGCGCGCGACCGCGAGCACCGGCTTGGGCGGTCGAGCGGAGGGGATCCGCAGGGACGCCTCGAGGAGCGCGCTCGAGTAGGCCGGGATCGTGAGTGTCAAAGACCCCGAACGCGTGCTGGAAGCAGGGGTCGTCGTACCGAGCAGCCGCTGTCCACTCGGCCTCGGGAGTCGCGGTCGCGAACGTCAGGCGCGCAGGTGCTGCCCCCGCGTTGAACAGCGCGAGGTACTCACGCCGGCCCGCGGCGTCGATTCGGCTCACGGCGAGCGCAGTCCTGGTCGAGCGGCGCACGACCGTCGCGCCGGTCGACAGCACCGGGTTGGACGCGCGCAACTCGCCCAGCGTGCGCAGGTGCTCGGCAACGGGATGGGCCGCCTGGTCGAAGGATGACCCCGCACCGATCGGAGCGCTGCCGATCCGCTCCTCGGTGCGCCACTCGGCGACCTGCGTCGGGAAGAGGTCGTGGCGTGCCTCCTTGTCGCCGCCGCGACCGACGATCCCGAACTCGTCGCCGTAGTAGACGACCGGCGCGCCGCGCAGCAAGTAGAGGAGGTCGTAGGCGAGCAGCGTTCGCGCCAGCAACGGTCCACCTGCGCCCACACCCTTGTCGCGCACCTGAAGCGCCGCACGCCCGATGTCGTGGTTGCCGAGAAACGTCGGTGGGACATGGGCGACGCCGGAGGGCAAGAGGAAGTAGTCGTCGTCGTTCAACCGGGCGACGATGCCCGTCGAGCCCGCGCTACCGCCGGCAAAGCGCGCGAGCGCGTCCTGCATCGGGAAGTCGAGCACGTTCGGCAGCCCGCGGTCGCGCACGTACTCCGACAGCTCGATCGCGTTGGTGATGAACGCCTCGCCGAAGAGCTGAAAGTCCGGGACCCCCGCCTCGCGGGCGGCCGCGAGGATCGCCGGGACCCAGTACGGGAAGAACGAACGCTCCACGTGTCGCGCCGTGTCGATGCGGAAGCCGTCGATCTTGTATCGGCGGATCCAGCCGGCGAAGACCTCGGCGAGTCCGTCGCGCACGCTCGGCTTCTCCGTGGCGATGTCGTCGAGCCCGAAGAAGTCGCCGAGCTCGAGACACGCGGACGGGCACGAGCTGAAGTCGATGTTGCCCCGGTTGTGGTAGTTCGCGGGGTCGTTGAGCCAGGCAGGAGACTTCGCGTTTCGCTCCTCCGGCGGGACGAACGGCGTCTTCGGCGGCCCGTACTCGTAGCTCGGTAGCTGGATCACGTCCGCCGTGTGGTTGACGACGACGTCGAGGATCACCTTCAGGCCGAGCCGATGCGCACACTCGACGAAGGCGGCGAAGTCGGCCTCCGTCCCGAGGTGCGGGTCGACGCCGTCGAAGCCGAGCGCCCAGTACCCGTGGTACGCCGCGCTGCCGGCCTGCACCACCTTCTGACGGAACGGAGGCGTGACCCAGACCGACGTGAACCCGAGCGCCTTGATCCGCGCGAGGCCGCGGGGGCCCGTGCAGTCGCCGGTCAGGCCGGCGAAGTCGCCGCCGTGGAAGTAGCCGGTGTCGGTCGGGTCGTAGCCGGTGGCGTTCTTGCCGCCGCTCAGGCCGCCCATGTCGTTCGCCGGGTTGCCGTTCGCGTACCGATCGGGCATCACGAAGTAGATGCGCTGCTGCGCCAGCGGCGGGCGCGTCGGCGGCTGCGCGAGCGTTCGCAGCGCAGAGCCGGCCGGAGGCCGTGGAAGAGCGTCCACGGCGGCGCTCGCACTCGCGGCCCCCAGCGCAACCGCGACAGCGATTGCGCTAGCGAAGCGGCGCACCCGTCTCCGCGTCGAAGAGATGGATGTGCTTCGTGTCGATCGCGAGCGGGACCTGCTCGCCCGCGCGCAGCCCAACTGCCTCTTCGGCTGGGATCGAAGCGACGAGGTTCGGCCTGGCTGCGGTCACACCTTCGGCCTCGAGCTCCTGCTCCTCGAGCAGGTCGTCGTCGACGCCGATCACCATCGCGTCGACGCGGAAGTACGCGATCGACGACGAGCCGAGTGCCTCGATCAGCTCGAGGCCTGCGTTGATGGCCGGCAGGTCCGGACGACGGTCCGCGCGGTGCAGGTCGTCGGCGCGCACTCCGAGCACGACCTCGCGCCCCTCTCGGCCGCGCGCCCCGGGGAAGCGGCGCATCACCTCGTCCGAAAGCGGGACGTGCTGGCGACCGAGGGTCACATTGACCGTGCCGTTCTGCGAGGCCACCGTCGCCGCGAGCAGGTTCATCGGCGGCGTGCCGATGAAGCCCGCGACGAACAGGTTCGCGGGGTTGTCGTAGAGCCGCTGGGGCGTGTCGACCTGCTGGAGGCGCCCTTGGTTCATCACGGCGACCCGGTCGCCCATCGTCATCGCCTCGACCTGGTCGTGGGTGACGTAGATCGTCGTCGTCTCGAGGTCGCGCTGGAGCTTGGCGATGTCGGCACGCATCTGCACGCGCAGCTTCGCGTCGAGGTTCGAGAGCGGCTCGTCCATCAGGAACGCCTGCGGCTGCCGCACGATCGCCCGCCCCATCGCGACGCGCTGGCGCTGCCCGCCGGAGAGCTCCTTCGGCCGACGCGCCAGGTAGGGCGTCAGGTCGAGCATCTTGGCGGCCCACGTGACGCGCTCCTGGATCACCGACTTCGACTCGCGGCGCAGGCGCAGGCCGAACGCGATGTTGTCCGCGACCGTGAGGTGCGGATAGAGGGCGTAGTTCTGGAAGACCATCGCGACGTCGCGCTCTTTCGGCGTGAGCTCGTTGACGACGCGTCCGCCGATCGAGACCGTTCCGTCCGAGATGTCCTCGAGCCCCGCGACCATTCGGAGCGCCGTCGTCTTGCCGCAACCGGAGGGCCCGACGAGGACGAGGAACTCCCCGTCGCGAGCTTCGAGCGAAAGGTCGTACACCGCCTGCACGCCGTTCGGATAGACCTTGTCGACTTCGTCGAACACCACGTCAGCCACGACTCACCTCCAACTCGCTCAATGCATTCTCCAGACGTGAAAGGCAGGGCCGTCGCCGGGAAGCTCCGCGGTCCCGTCGACGGTGACGTGCTCGCCGCCGAGGAGCGGCTCGAGCTCGCGCGCGTCGAGCGCCAGCCGGATCGGCTCATGCGGCGCGCGCGCGGCGAGGACGAGCAGCCGCTCGCTCGGGGACTCGCGCAGGAACGCGATCGCGTCGTCGCTCACGTGCGCGTAGCGAATCCCGCCGCGCGCGAGCGCGTCGCTCGAGCGGCGGAGCGCGATCAAGCGCTTGAACTCCTCGAGCAGCGGCCGGTCCCACGTGTCGGGTGCGTCCCAGGGCATCGTGCGCCGCGCGTCCTCGCCCCACTCGCCCTCGAGGCCGAGCTCGTCCCCGGCGAAGACCATCGGGCACGCCGGGAGAGGTCATCTGCAGGCCGACACCGACGAGCTGTTGCTCGCGTGAGCCGCTCACCGTCCGAAACCGCGCGGTGTCGTGGCTGTCGAGCAGCGTCCACGAGTGGAGCGCCGACTGCCACGGCAGGCCGGCCCTGAACGCGCGCATGGCGCCGACGGTGGCTCCGCCGCCGACCCGCGGCACGCCGACGGGCATCCCCCAGAACGACCGGCGGAGCTCGGCGGGCGGGTTCTCGCCCAGCAGCCACGACCAGACGGGCCGCAGAAAGCCCGCGTAGTTCATCGCGCCGTGCCAGCCGGTGCCGTCGAGGTCGCGGCGGAAGTCGTAGCCGTGCTCGGCGACGAGCAGCGCGTCTTCGGTGAGCGCACCGCGGATCAACTGAGCGACCTCACGGGTCAGCTCGATCCCGCGGTAGCGCCCGGTCATGTTCGCCACGTCGATTCGCCAGCCGTCCAGGCCGGCCTCGAGCCATCGCCGTGTCACGCCGACCATCCGCCGGCGGAGCTCGACCGAGCGCCAGTCGAGCTTCGGCAGGCTCGGGATGCCGAGCCACGACTCGTAGCCGGCCGGAAGGCTCGAGTCGAAGTAGTAGAGCTCGCGCTCGGGCGCGCTCGGGTCGGCGAGCGCGTCGACGAACCACTCGTGCCCGTTTCCCGTGTGGTTCGTGGTCAGATCGCTGATCACGCGCACACCGCGCGCGTGCGCGGCGGCGAGCAGCGAGCGAAGCGCGTCGTCGCCGCCGAGCAGCGGATCGACACGGTCGAAGCTCGTCGCGTCGTAGCGGTGCGTGCTGCTCGCAGGGAAGATCGGCGTCAGGTAGAGGGCGTTGACTCCGAGCTGCTCGATGTAGTCGAGGCGCTGCTCGACTCCGCGCAGGTCACCGCCGAACCACTCGCGAGGCGTGTTCGGGCCACGGCCGGTCGGCAGCTCGTTCCACGCGCGAGGCACCGCCCACTCGGGCGCTTCCACTCCGAGCTGTGATGTCGCGAAACGGTCGGGAAAGATCTCGTAGACGACCGAAGAGAGGTGCCACGCAGGCCCGTCGCCGAGCGAGAGCACGAAGTCGTCGCCGTCCGGAGACTCGTGCGCGCGCCGACCGTTGCCGTTCAACCACGTCCACCCGCCCTGCGGGCCGACGAGGACCCAGCGATACGAGGTGCTCGGGTTCGAGACCGGGAAGCTCGCCCTCCACCACGTCTCCGTCTCGGTCTCGCGGTCGACCTGTGCCCGCACCCAGCGCGGCTCGCCGTCGCGGACGTAGCGGAGGATCACGTCGTCGGCCGACCCGCGCGGAGCGCGGAGGCGCACGACGGCTTCGCCGCCGAGCTCGTCTGGGCGTTCGAGCACGTACTCGTCCGAGCCGTCGTGGTGCGGCTCCGAGAGGAGCGACGTTCCCGGCTCGAGCTGCGTCGCGCTCATCCCTTGACCGCGCCGCCGGTCAAGCCCGGACACGATGAACTTCTGGAGGAAGAGGAACAGGAGCACGATCGGCGGGGCTGCAAGCACGACGCCGGCCGCGAACGCTCCCCAGTGCTCCGAGTACTGCTGGTCGATGAAGCCGAACAAGCCACGCGTGAGGGTGAACTTGTCCTCGGTCTGCATCAGCACGCTGGCGATCACGAACTCGTTGACGACACCGATGAACGAGAAGAGCCCGATCACCGCGAGCACCGGCGCCGCGAGCGGAAGGATCACGCCCCAGAACACTTGAGCCGGTGTGGCTCCGTCGACGCGGGCCGACTCGTCGAGCTCGTTCGGGATCGTGTCGAAGAAGCCCTTCATCAGCCAGACGTTCACGCCCATCACGCCGCCGAGGTAGACGAGCATCAGTCCGGTGAGCGTGTTCAGGCCGATGAACCCGAACACCTCGCCGGTGTGCAGCACGATCAGGTAGATCGCGACGACGAGCAGCAGCTGAGGGAACATCTGGATCAGGAGCAGCGCCAGCAGGCCCATCCGGCGACCCTTGAACCGAAAGCGGCTGAACGCGTACGCCGCGAGAGCCCCGAGGAGGACCGTCAGGATTGCGGTGCCCGTCGCGACGAGCATCGTGTTTGCGTACCAGCGCGCGAACGGGATCTCGGTCGGTGGGTCGCCCGGCCTTCCGGCCACCTCGCCCTTGAGCAGCTGGCTGAAGTTCTCGAGCGTGACGTCGCGCGGGATCAGGGTTGCGCCGCCGAGCGTCTGGTCGGCGTTGAAAGCTGCGGAGAGGATGTAGGCGATCGGGAAGAGCGCGAAGAGCACAGCGATCAGAGCGATCACGTGCCGCCACCAGTTCCCGCCGCCGCGCGGCCGCGTCCGCCGGGCTCTGACTCGGCTCCGCCAGCCGACCGCTGCTGCCGTTTGCGCCTGTTCGACCGTCGTCATCGGATGTTCTCCAGTGCGTTCGTACGCCAGAAGGCGAGGGACGAGATCGTCGCCACGATGAGGAAGATGATCAGCGCGATCGCGCTCGCAAGCCCGTAGTCCTGACCTTTGCCCGAGGCGAACGCGATCTTGTACGTGTAGCTGATCAGGATGTCCGTGTCACCCGCGGTCGTCTGGTCACTCGACTGCGGGCCGCCGCCGGTCAGGAAGTAGATGTTCCCGAAGTTGTTGAAGTTGAAGGCGAACGACGCGATCAGCAGCGGCGCGACGACGATCAGGAGCAGCGGCAGCGTGACCTTGCGGAACACCTGCCAGGGCCCGCCGCCGTCGACGCGCGCAGCCTCCTTCAGCTCGATCGGAATCGACTGGAGCGCGCCCAGCGAGATGAGGAAGAAGTAGGGCGAAGTCAGCCAGACGCTGACGAGGATCACCGAGACCTTCGCCCAGTTCGAGTCGAACAGCCACGGGATGTCGGTGTGCAGCAGCTTGTTGACGACCCCGAAGTCGTCGTTCAAGAGCCCCTGCCAGACGAGCAGCGAGAGGAAGCCGGGGATCGCGTACGGGAGGACGAGCAGCACGCGGTACGTGCGGAGGAAGTTCATTTCGGGCTTGTCGAGCGTGATCGCGAGGAGCAGCCCGAGGACGAACGAGATCAGCACCGCCAGAAACGCGAAGACGAACGTCCAGACGAAGACGCGCAGGAACGGATCACGAACCAGCGGGTTGTGGAGGATCTTGTCGAAGTTGGCCCACCCGATGTTCGTCTTCCAACCGGGCTCGAGCTCCTCGCCGGAGGCGCGCCGTGAACGAGCCCTTGCCGTTGTCCGTGAACACGACGCCGCTCTCGATCCGCGTGAACTGATCCTTCACCGGGTCGTAGCGCAGCGTCGGCTCGAGCTCCACGGCGGTGTCCAGGCCCTCGGGCCGGATCGCCGCCGAGCCGGACGTGGGCACGGTGAACGCCGCGAGCTCGCGGTCGATGCGTGACCAGCTCGGGGCCTGTGACGAGCGTGTACCCCTCTGCGCTCGGCGATCCCGAGGTCGTCCACCTGCACGCTGCTCCGCTCGATCGGGATCAGCTCCTCCGTGGTCCCGACGAACGTGTTGCCGGTGTCCTCGTCGACGAGCAGCAGCACCAGCGCGCCGTCGGCGTCGCGGGCCGGCGCCATCAGGTACGACTTGCCGTCCGGCGGCGGCGCGAGCGAGTTGCCCTGGATCCCCTCGATCGCCTCGTCCTTGGCGAGGATGTGGCCGGTCGAGTAGTTCGTGAAGGCGACTTGCACCGTGTAGAAGATCGGGATCACCTGGAACGCGAGCATCAGCACCGTCCCGGGGATCAGGAACTTCAGCGGCAGCGCCCGCCCGCGCAGAGGTACGCGGCGTCGATCAGGATCGTCGTCACCGCGAGCACGGCGACGGCCGGCCACTTGCCCTCGTCGGCGAGCACGATCGCGGCCCAGACCGCGAGCCCGTTCATCAACGCGAGCAGCACGATCTTGATCGCGAGGCCGACCGGCCCCGAGAAGAACGGGGCTGCCCGCGAAGGGAAGGCCATCACCGTCTGCGCGAACGTCGGGCGCGGCGGCACCTCGGCTCGAGCTGCGGTCGTCGTCACGTGGCCTCCGGAAGGGGACGAATGGATGGGCGCCCGGCCATGCCGGGCGCCCATCGTCGTTCAGTTCGGATCAGCCGATCTTGTTCCTGATGTTGCGCGCAGCGGTCGTGAACGTCGGACGCGCGGCGGTCGCGGTCCCGTTCGTCGACTTCAACCACGCTCCGCCGAGCTCTTCCCAGACGCTCGACATCTGCGGGATGTTCGGCATCGGAACGCCGCCCGCGCCTGCGCGACCGAACTGCGCCAGCACGGGGTTGTTCACCTGCCTGCCGGCGACCGTGTTCGCCGGGAACCGACCGTTGGCCGCCGCGAGCGCCCGCTGCGAGGCGGGCAGCATGATGTAGCTCGCGACGAGGTCCTTCGCCAGCGTCGCCACGCCGTGGCTGTTGGCGTACCGGGTGACCATGAACCCCTGGACGCCGAGGAACGGCACCGACTTCACCTTGATCCTCGGCACCTGCACGATCCGGAAGCGCAGACCGCTCGACCTGAGCGTGTCGGCCTCCCACGGGCCGGTGACCCAGAAGGCCGCCTGCCCCTTCAGGAACGCGTTCTTGGCGGTGTCGTAGTTGACCTTCGAGTTGATCAGGCCGAGCCGATCCCACGTGTCGATCATCGGCGCGTTCTTGAGGAACGTCGGGTTCGCGACGCCGATCGCCCTGGCGTTCAGGTTCCCCGCCTTGTTGCGGCCGAAGACGAAGCCACCGAGACCCGAGAAGAACGGGTACATGTGGTACGCGTCACCTGCGGGGGCCTGTGGAACGGCGATCGCGAGGTTGTCCGCGCTCCTGTTCTTGAACGCAAGCGCCTGCTTCTGGAGCGACGCAAACGTCTTCGGCACGGTGGCCAGTCGCGTGTTCACGACGAGGCCGACGTTCTCCAGTGCCACGGGCGCCCCGTACAGGCGCTTGACGGCCGTCCCGTACGAGAAGGCGTCGAGCGCGTACTTCGGGAACTGCCTGAGGGTCGCTCTCTTCGGCGACAGCGGCAGGACGAGGCCGTCGGCAGCCAGCTGCCCGGTCCAGTCGTGCGCACCGATGATGACGTCCGGAGCCGTTGCCGGCGCCACCGTCTTGAGCTGGTCGCGGATGTCGCCGAAGCCCTTCTCGACCACTACGACGGTCACGCCGCGGCGCGCTGCCCAGGCATTCGCGATCCGCTCGATGTCCGCACGGCGGTCCTTGTCCGTCCAGATCGTGAGCGTGCCGGCTGCGGCCGTTGAGCCCGAGACCGCTGCCGACGCAGGAACGGCCGCGGCGACCATAGCGAGCATCACGACGACGACCAGAGCGCCGAACGCGGTTCTCCTACTCATGTGAAATCCTCCTCATTGGGTCGAAATCCGACTGCACGCGCTGTGGAACAACGTTTCATTTCAGCGATACAGCGAAACGAGACTATGGCAGTGGAGGCAGGCTCGTCAAGGGTCCAGAGCGCTTTTTCGCCGGAGTGCGGCGCATTTGCAAACGGACGCACGACCCTCTTATGATCGACCTCTCGATGAAACGCGTTCCACAGGAGCCCCTTGGCATCGCTACGTGAGGTCGCTTCCCGCGCGGGGGTGAGCCTGGCAACGGCCTCGCGCGTCGCGAGCGGCGTCGACGGTGTCCGGCCGGAGACGCGCGAACGAGTCGAGGGCGCGATGCGCGACCTCCTCTACGTCCCGCCGGGCCGCAAGTCGGCGACGGGGGCGATCGGCCTGCTCGTCCCCGAGCTGACGAACCCGATCTTTCCTGCGCTCGCCCAGGCGATGGAGGCAAGGGCGACCGAGGCCGGGCTCGCGACGATCCTCTGCAACACCCGTGCCGCGGCGTTCCGGGAGGCCGACTACGTCCATATGCTCCTCGACCGTCGCGTCGACGGGATGATCTTCATCGCCTGCGAGATGACGCACCTCGCCGGCGAGCACGACCACTACGCGCGGCTGCTGGCCGAGGGCGCCCGACTCGTGTTCGTGAACGGCGCCCTCGACGGGATCGACGTCCCGTGTGTCTCGGTCGACGAGCGGCACGCAGGTTTTCTCGCGACGCGGCACCTGATCGCGCTCGGACACCGGCGCATCGGGTTCGTCGCGGGCCCCGCCGACTACCTTCCGACGCGGGAGAAAGCGGCCGGACGTCTCGACGCCCTGAGCCGGGAAGGGCTTTCCCCCGACGGCCTCGTCGTGAACGGCGAGTTCACGCTCGAGGGAGGCCGGCGTTCCGCCCGAACGCTGCTTTCCCGCCCGGACCGGCCCACCGCGGTCATCTGTTCGAGCGACGTGATCGCGATCGGGGTCCTCCAGGTCGCCCGCGAGCTCGGGCTCCGCATCCCCTCCGACCTGTCGGTGGTCGGCTTCGACGGGATCGAGGCGGCGACGTGGGTCGAGCCTGAGCTGACGACGATCGCGCAGCCGATCGACCAGATCGCCTCGACCGCGGTCGAGTTGCTGCGGAGCGTGATCAGCGACCCGACCCGGTCGTTGCCACGCGTGCTCCTGCAGCCCCGACTGCGCGCTGGAGGCTCGACGGCGGAGCCACCAGCGCCCTAGCTCCATCCATACTGTTGGGTATAATACTCGACGGTATGAGTAAACGAGACGAACCGAGGAACCCCTTCCGCTACGGCGCGCTCGCCTTCGACGAGGCGTTCACCGACCGCGAGCGCGAGCTCCGTGAGCTCAAGGCGGACATCCGCAACGGCCAGGACGTCGTCGTGTTCGCGCCCCGCCGGTACGGGAAGTCATCGCTCGTTCTCCGGGCGCTCAAGGACTTGCGGCGCCAGGGGGTCTTGAGCGCGCAGGTCGACCTGATGACGGCGCCGACGAAGGAGAAGCTCGCCGAGAAGCTCGCGAAGGCGATCCACGAGGGGATCGCCTCCCCGCTCTACCGCGCGCGCGAGCTGGCGCTCGGCGTCTTTCGCGGCCTCCGGATCACGCCCACGGTCACGATCGACCCGGAAGACTCGTCGGTCTCGTTCGGCTTCGAGCCGGGCCGCGCGCCGGCGGACGTCGACGCGACGCTCGAGCGGCTGCTGACGCTGCCCGGCGAGCTGGCCGCCGACCGCGGACGCGTCGTCGCGCTCGTCCTCGACGAGTTCCAGGAGGTCGTCGAGATCGACCCGAACCTCCCCAAGCTGATGCGCGCCGTCTTCCAGGCGCAGCCGGAGGTCGCGCACGTCTACCTCGGCTCGAAGCGGCACATGATGCGCTCGATCTTCAACGACGAGAACGAGCCGTTCTGGCGCAGCGCGAAGCAGGTGGAGCTCGACGTGATCCGGCCCGACCTGTTCGCGCCGTTCATCGCCGAGCGGTTCCGCTCGACCGGGAAGCGGATCGACGACGAAGCCGTCGCGACCGTGCTCGCGAAGACCGCGGGTCACCCCTACGCGACGCAGGAGCTCTGCTACTTCACCTGGGAGGCGACCGACCTGCGCTCGACAGCCACGCCGCTGCACGTGCGCGTCGGGCTCGAGGGCGTGCTGCGCTCGGAGCACGCGCACTTCTCGCTGATCTGGGAGGACGCGTCCGCGGGCGCAGCGGCTGCTGCTCTCTGCCCTCGCGGCGGAGCCCGGACGTCCGTACAGCGAGGAGTACCGCCGGCGGCACCGTCTCCCCGCTGCGACGAACGTGCAGAAGGCGCTCGCCGCGCTTCGGCGCCGCGAGCTCGTCGGGAAGCGCGAGGACGGCTCCTACGAGATCGTCGAGCCGTTCTTCGCCGAATGGATCAGGAACGAGCAAGCCTGATCAGATGAGCTCGGCGATCAGCGCAGCCGCGCGCGCTGCTCCGTCTGCCTCGACCGGCCGGTAGTCGGTCTCTCGGCCGATCTCCTCGGCGATCGCCTGCGCGATCACGTCGGGCGTCGCCGTCTCGTAATCCATGCAACGCCCCGCGCCGTAGCGCTCCAGGCGATGGCGCACGTGATGGTTCTGCTCGAAGTGATGCCGAAGCGGGAAGTACAGGAAGGGTCTCCCGTTCGCCGCCAGCTCCATCGTGGTCGTCAGGCCGCCCTGCACGACCGCGAGGTCGCAGGCGGCGAGATGGCGGTAGAGGTCGTGCACGTACGCTCGGAGTTCGAGCCCCTCCACCGTCGGAAGCGACGCGAGATCGATCCGCGGGCCGGCAACGACGACCATCCGCAGCCCGGGCACGAGCCGTTTCGCCTCGGGAAACGCCGCCATCACGCGCCGCAGGAGATCTCCGCCGACGCCGGAGCCACCCACCGTGACGATGCAGACCTGCTCGTCGGGTCGATAGCCGAGCTCGGCCCGGAGCGCCTCGCGATCGGCGAACTCGGCCGGATTGAAGCCGGTCACGTACCCGGCAAAGTCGTAGTGCTGCTCCGTCCAGTCACGGATCAGCGGAAGCTCGCCGCCGAACGAGTCCCCGACGATGTCGTCGGGGTTGCCGACGAAGATGGCGCGATCACGCAGACGAGGGAAGCGGGCGATGTGCTCGATCATCTCCGCGTTGTAGTCCGCCGCGACGAAGGCCTCGCGTTCGCCGCCGTCAGGCATCGGCAGCCAGCCGACGAAGTCGGTCAGCCAAACGTACGCCGCGCGCTTCTCCTCCGGGTTCTCATGCAGGTAGTAGTCGAGCTCCCACGCCTCGTCCCCGATCCAGAGGTCGTACTGGTCATCGCGCACGAGATCGTGGAAGACCATGAAGTTCGCGAGCAGGATCTCGTCCATCCGGCGAATCGCCTGGAAGCAGTGCAGGTCGTGCTCGGCCGACTCGCTCTCGATGTGCTGCGACTCGTTCGCGAGCAGGGCGCTGGCGGGGTGGATCCGCTCCCCACGCGACTCGAGCACGGCCGTGACCGGGTGCTGCGCGAGCCAGTCGATCTCGAGGTCAGGGTGAAGCTTGCGAAGCTCGTCGGCGATCGCGGCGTCGCGTTGCGCGTGGCCGAGTCCGATCGGCGAGGAAATGTAGAGGGCGCGCTTGCGGCGCGACTTGCCGCGAGTCCACCGTGCCGGCGGAGGGCGGGGCGATGAAGTCGCGCAGCAGGAGGTTGACCTTGACCGGGTCGCGGACGTGCGGCCCGTGTCCGGAGCCCTCCAGAAGCGACGAGGCTCGCCTCCGGTCTGCCTCGGCAAGCGCGATCGCCTCGGCCCGGCGCGGTGATCGCGTCCTCCGCGCCGTGGACGACGAGCACCGGGCACTGCACGCGACGGCAGAGGTCGCGCACCGTCTTCCTTGCCAAGCGAAGCGGCCGAGCTGAGTCGCGACGAGCGTCTCCGCCGTCGTCTCGAGCGCCCAGCCGACGCAATCCTCGATCGGCTTCGTCGAGTGCGGTTCCGTGAAGAACTGCGAGAAGAAGAACTCGACGAAGCCTCTGTAGTCGCGCAGCCAGTAGTGCTGGTTGTACTTCGCCCAGCCCTCGTCGGTGTCGAGCTCCTCGTCGAACGGGTACGCGGATGCGGCCGGGCCGGAGGATCTCCGCAACGGCACCGCCGGCGCGATGAACGCCGCGCCGCGAACGCGCTCCGGATGCTCGGCGGCGAGGACGAGTGCGCGCTGCGCTCCGAGTGAAAGCGACGACGAGCACCGCGCTGCTTCGTCTCCGTCGCGTCGAGGACGGCGAGCGCGTCGGCGGCGAACTCGCGCTCGTCGTACGCCTCGGGCTCCTGCGGCCGATCGGAACGGCCGTTTCCCCGCCCGTCGAACGTCACGCACGCGGCACGTGACGCGCGAAGTACGGGATCTGCATCTTCCAGTGTCGCGAGTGGATGAGCGACCAGGTCGGCAAGAGCAACACCGTCGGCTCCCCTTTGCCGTAGACCTCGTAGAAGACGCGGACGCCGTTGCGCTCGACGTAGCCTTCGCGTTCCGGGATAGCGACGCTCGCGTCTGCTCGCGTGCGGCGGCTATCGCTTGTGTCGTTGCCATCGCCTCTCCTTCGCCTGCAGCCAGCCGTCGATCCAGTCGAGGAGCTCGCGGTGCCCCTCCTCGACGCCCGAGAGGCGCTCCAGGATGATTCCCTCGTTGAACGTGATCACGAGCGAGACGAGCGCGTCGAGCGGCATGTCGATCCCGTAACGCTCGCGCGGCTCCGCCAACGCTTCGGTCAGCACCTGGCGCCACTCCTTGTTGACGTGGTCGACGCGCTCGCGCAGCTCGGGACGATTCCAGGCGAGCGCCTGCAGCTCCCACCAGACCTTCTGGTACGGCCTGTCCTCGTCGAGGTAGCGCATCGCCGTCCGCCACTTCTCGAGGAACGGAATGTCCGGGTCGGCGTAGAGCGCCCGCTGACGCACGATCAGCCGATCGGTGAACCGCTCGAGCACTCGCACGAGCAGGTTCTCGATCGAGCCGAAGTAGTAGTGGACGAGGCCGTTGTTGACGCCGGCCTCCTCTGCGAGCCGACGTGTCGTGATGCCTGCGTGCCCGACGTCGACGAGCAGCCGTTCGGCCGCGTCGAGGAGCGCCTCTTCCGCCGCCGAGCGGGCTGTCTTCGCTACCGCCGTCACCGCCTCCGGATCCGGTCGATCAGCTCGCCGAGGCGAGCTCGCGCGAGCGCGAGCATCGTCGCGCCCGCGCCCGCCCCGCTCGCCACGACCATCGTCAGGACATCTTCTCCCATGTGGTGACCGAGGATCACGGAAAGATCTCCGTCGTGCAATCCCCGCCCTGGAGTCGCACCTCGTGCGCGCGCGCCGGCCCGCTCGGGCGATCGTGGAAGTCGACGAAGAAGTCGCGGTCGACCTCCATACCGCCCTCGGGATCGCAGTTCACGCGGAGCAGCCACGAGCGCAGCTCCGGGTAGAACTGGTTGTCCCAGGTCGAGTACAGCGAGTTCGTCACGTAGAGCCGGCGCCCGTCGAACGAGAGCTGCAGCATCTGCGGGCCGCCGTTCAGCTCGCGTCCGGCGTCGCTCGGGTTGCCGAGGAGACCGCCGAGCCAGAGCCGCCCGGTCAGCCGCGGGTGCGCCGGGTCGGAGACGTCGTACTGGCGCAGGTCGCCGTGCAGCCAGTTGGAGAGGTACAGGAATCGGTCGTCCATCGAGACGACCAGATCCGTGATCAGACCCGGAACCGGAAACGGCCAACCCTCGAGCTCGACCGGCTCGACCGCGATCACCTGCTCCGCCTCGTACGAGCCGTTGGTTCGCTGGAACCGCCACATCGTGCTCGAGAGCGCGGCGCCGACGAAACCCTCGTCGGCGTCCGGATCGTGCAGCCAGCGCACTTCGAGCGGGACGAGGCCTGCCTCCCCGAGGTCGATCGTCTGCTCGAGCGTCCGCTCGGCGAGGTTCCAGAAGTGCAAGCGGCTTCCATACCGCCCGGCTCCGACGTCCTCGAGGTCGAAGCCCGGTTCGAACGCATTCGGCTCGCCGAACTCCGACGAGACCAGGACGTTCTTGCGCGGCTGGTACCAGAAGTCGTAGTTGAACGGCGGCTGCTCGCCGCCGTTCTCCCAGCGACCCTTGACCTCGAACGTCTTCGCGTCGAGCACCGCGAAACCGCCGGCCCCGGCGCCGTTCGCATCGCCGAGCATGCTCACGACGATGTTGTCGCCCGGCATGCAATGGACCGTGTGCGGACGCGTGTAGCCGGTCTTTGCGAGGAGCTCGTCCGCCTCGATCACCTTCTCGACCCGAGGCCGGCGCGGGTCGTCCGCGACGTTGAGCACGTGGATCCTCGACGAACGGAAGCCGGGCAAGACGAGATGCGAGCGGTCCGGGCCGTGACAGGCCGAGCTGCAGCGGTTCCAGCCGAAGTGGTGCAGCTCGTCGCCGACGTTCGGCATCGGCGTCTCGTGCAGGATCCGCCCGTCCTCGGCGTCGACGACGGCGAGGAAATCCGGGGCCTCGACCCCCGTGCCCTCGTGGAGGCAGGCGAGGTAGAGGAACTCCTCCTGAGGCGCCTCGAGGGCCTCCTCAGGCGAGCCGTAGAACGAAGCTGGGGCGCCGTGACCGTGCATGGTTCCTCCTTTGACGAGCGCCTAAGTCAAGTGTCTTAGTCATTTGACCAAGCCCTCAGGCAGTTGTCAAGCCCCAGATCGGCCCCGAGCTGCTCGAAGTCCACGAACGGCTCGTATGCGACGCCCTCTTGGTCGAGGTGGCGCGCCAGCCCATCGCGGGCGAAGATCCGGTCCGCGGCGAGCGCGGCGCAGTGGTCCGAGTACCCGTCGCCCACGTACACCACCGGCGAGCCGTTCGGGAGACCGCCCCGCTTGCACGCCTCGCCGCACTCAGCACACTGCGCCTCGTCGCGCCAGATCGGCCGCCAGCTGCCGGCGCTCGTGTCCAGCCGGTTTGCGTGCACCTCGAGCGCGACGCCCTCGCGCTCGAGCACAGGCTCGATCAGCTCCATGAACCCGCTCGACAGGATGACCGGCTCGTGCTCCTCGGCGAACGCGCGGAAGCCGGGCCGCACGGTGACGTGCTCGCGAACCCACTCGACCGCATCGTCGAGCGGCAGCGTGAGCGTTCCCATCTCGATCGCGATCACCTCGTGCAGCGACAGGCCGCGCTCGAGCGCGCGCTCCGTCGCCGCGTAGATCTCGCGGTCGCCGAACTCCTCGATGATCATGTGCAGCCCGTCGATCTCTGTGACGGTGCCGTCCCAGTCGAGGACGACGCTGCGCTTAGAAATGAGAGGTGACGCCGGCCGGGTTCTCGTCGGCGTCGGCGGGCTGGTCGGGCTCTTCGTACCAGGAGTACGCGTACTTCCCGTCGTCGAGCCCCTTCGCGAGCTTCGTGAGCTTCAGTGGATGGAACGTGTCGCACATGACCGCGAGCTCGTGCGTCTCGGTCATCCCGATCGAGCGCTCGGCGAGGCCCGGCTGCGGGCCGTGCGGCAGGCCTGACGGGTGCAGCGTGATCGATCCGATCTCGATCCCCTTGCGCGACGAGAAGTTCCCGTCGACGTAATAGATCATCTCCTCGCTCTGGAGATTCGAGTGGTGGTACGGGATCGGGAGCGCCATCGGGTCGAAGTCGAGCTTGCGCGGGCAGAACGAGCAGATCACGAAGTTCCGGCCCTGGAAGGTCTGGTGCGACGGCGGCGGCATGTGGATGCGCCCGGTGATCGGCTCGAAGTCGCGGATGTTGAACGTCCACGGGTAGAGGTAGCCATCCCAGCCGACGACGTCGAACGGGTGGTAGTCGACGACGTAGTCCTGGTACCCGTCGCGCACGCGCACCTTGACGAGGAACTCGCCCTGCTCGCGGATCGTCTTCAGCTCGGTCGGCGCGTGGATGTCGCGGTGGTAGTACGGCGCGTGCTCCATCAGCTGGCCGTAGCCGTTGCGGTAGCGCTTCGGGATCTCGATCAGGCCGGGCGTCTCGAAGAGCAGGTGGCGCTCGGGCAGCGAGTCGGGGACGAACCGGTACGTCGTGCCGCGCGGGATCACCACGTAGTCGCCCTGTGCGTAGGTCAGGTCGCCAAATGTTGTCTCCAGCGTGCCCCCGCCCTCGTGCACGAAGTACACCTCGTCGCCTTCGCCGTTGCGGAAGAAGTAGTCCATGCGCTCGGTCGGGCGCACGAGCGAGATCTCCACGTCGCTGTTCCACATCAAGAGCTTGCGGCCGTTGATCGGGTCGCCTTCGGGCTTCGTGTCCCACGTCGTGAAGTGCCGGTGCGCGTGTGCGTCCGGGACCCACTCCTCGCGCTTGATCGGCTTGAAGTCGCCGAGCTTCTGCACGCGGCACGGCGAGGTCAGGTGGTAGAGGATCGACTCGTTCCCGGAGAAGCCCTCGAGGCCCATGACCTCCTCGGTGAGGAGCGTGCCGTTGTCGCGGAACTGCACGTGGCGCTTGCGCGGAACGTCGCCGAGGCGCTGGTAGAACGGCATGGCGGCAGGTTACCCCGTTGCGAGCGCGGCCAGACGCGTCCCCACGGCCGGTGCGAACTTGAAGCCGTGGCCCGAGCACGCCGACCCGACCACGATCCGCCCGTGCCGCTCCAGGACGAAGGAGTGGTCGGCCGTCGTGGTGTAGAGGCACGTCTCGGAGCCGACCGGCGGGCCGGCCTCTGGGAAGCGTTCGCGCACCCACTCGACCGTCGCGTCGACGAGCGCAGGGTCGGGTTCTCCGGCGCCCTCGGGGTCCGCCGCCGCACCGGCGACATGGGCTCCCGCCTTCAGCCCGTGCAGCGGGTCGCGTAGCGCATACATCCCCTCGCCTGGACCGCGTCCGTACTCGATCATGGACGGGACGGAGCGGTCGAGCTCGAAGTAGACGACCGTCTCGCGCGTGACCGCGACGTCGAGCGCGATCCCTTCGGCCGCAAGCAGGAGCTTCGCCCAGCCGCCGGCCGTGACGACCACGACATCGGCGTCGAGCGCGGCGAGCGACTCCACCTTCGCGCGCTCGTTGAAGGTCGCCCCGTATCGCCGCGCCACGTTCGCGAACGCGCGCCGGGCGACGTCGGCAAGGGAGATTCCCGCCTCGGGCTGCAGCAACGCGCGGTCCTCCGTCTGGATGCCGAAGCGCAGCGCGACCGCTTCGGGTTCGAGCGCCTCCCACGGCACGTCGCACGCGTCGAGCGCGTCCTCCGACGTCACGCCGAGCTCGAGCAGGCCGGTGTACTCGATCAGCCGCTCGCCGCTCTCTTCCTCGAGCGTGCGCCAGCCCTCGTGCGCCTCCTTTGCGAGCTGTACCCAGTGCCGCTCCGGATACGAAAGCCGGAAGATGCGCGAGCGGCCGTGGCTCGAGCCGTGACGGTGGTCCAGCTCGTACTGCTCGTGGACGACGACCTCGTGACCCTCGCGCGCGAGCGTTGCCGCGGCCGCGAGCCCGTTGATACCCGCTCCCACGACGGCGACGCGCACCTCGACATTGTCCCCGAATGTGAGAGAGCGGGCCACGTGGGCCCGCTCTCTAGGGGTGAAGCGATCGCCGTCAGGCGATCACTTCTTGCCGCCGCCCTTCTGGTGACCGCTGTTGCCGTTGCCTTGACCCCTGCCCTTGTTCGAGCTGCCCTCGGACTGCTTGGCCTTCTGCTTGTGCTTCGCCTTCGACTTCGACTTGACCTTCGAGGTGGTCTGGACGGGAGCCGCGGTGGTCGTCGCTGCGGCCGTCGTCGTCGAGGTCGTGGTGGTCGTCGTCGACGTCGTCGTTCCGGTCGACGCGCAGGCACCTTCGGTGTCGCCGTGGGCCAGGTGCGCGGGAAGCGCGCTCCGGCTCACCTCGATCTCGTGTCCACCCTTCTTGTCGGGCTTGTGGCAGAGCACGACCTTGTGCGCCTTCGTCGCGCCGGTCTCGGTGGTCGAGGTCGTACCGGTCGACGTCGTTCCCGTCGTCGTGGTTCCGGTCGTCGTCGTGCCAGTCGTTCCGGTGGTGGTCGTGCCGGTCGTCGTCGTCCCGGTCGTTCCCGTCGTCGTCGAGCCGGTCGACGTCGTGGTCGTCCCCCCGGTCGTCGTCGTCGCGGCGGACGTCGTCTGCTCTGCGGCGGCGAAGACCGGCAGCTTGGGGACGCTGCTCGCGGCGAGGGCGCCACCGGCGAAGAGCGCGGCCAGCCCGAGCGCTACCAGGATTCGTGTCATACCCAAGGAGATGCCCGGAACGCGCGAGACTTGCGGTCTGTCCCTCGGACGAGGGACTGGCTAGCCCACGGTGTTGCGCAGGACGCCGATTCCCTCGACTTCGAGCTCCACGACGTCGCCCGGCCGCAACCAGCGGCCGTCCCCCAGCTCGAGGATGCAGCCCGTCCCGACCGTGCCCGAGCCGATCACGTCGCCTGGACCGAGCCTCGTGTTCTGCGCGGCCTGCTCGACGAGGCGCTCCCAGGGCCAGTGCAGGTCGCGCAGGTTCCCGCGCGAGCGCTCCTCGCCGTTCACGCGCGCGACCATCTCGGCCTCGCTTCCGTCGAACTCGTCGGGGGTGACGACGATCGGGCCGAGGCTCGTCGCGAAGTCCTTGCCCTTCGCCGGGCCGAGCCCGACCTTCATCTCGAGCCGTTGCAGATCGCGTGCCGACCAGTCGTTCAGCACCGTGAACCCAGCGACCTGTCCTTCGGCGCCGATGATCGCGGCGACCTCGAGCTCGTAGTCGAGCTCCTGTGTCCCTTCCGGGTACGGCACGACGTCCTCGGGGCCGAAGATCGCGGCCGGGTTCGAGAAGTAGAAGACCGGCACCTCGTACCACTCGGGCGGCACCTCGAGGCCGCGATTCGCGCGCGCCGTCTTCACGTGCTGCTCGAACGCGTAGAAGTCGCGAACCGACGGCGGGTGAAGCACCGGCGGGCGCAGATCGACCTCGTCCAGGCCGAACTCCGCGTGCTCGCGCGCCTTGCCCCCGCCGGTGAAGAACGACTGGAGCGTCTGGGCCGCGAGCTGGATCACGCGGTCGCCCTCGATCCGGCCCGGCCACCCGCGCTGGAGGTTCTTTCCCTTCGGGCTGAACATGCAGAGCTTCAGGTCAGGGCTCCGTGTGGACGATGATGTCGCCGATCTCCGGCTGCTCGCGGCGAATTCGCCGCTCGACGTGGCTCGCCTGCGCGTGCGCGTCCGCGAGCGGCGTCGCTCCGTCGACGGTCAGCGTCAGGTGGGCGACGACACCGTCCGGGCTCGTGAGGAAGCGCAGCTCGCGGGGCGGACGCCCGGTCTCCTCGAGGACCAGGCGCTCGATGGCAGCGCGGTCGCGCTCGATCTCCGAGCTCTCCGCCGCCTCGGCCAGCGGCTCCAGGTGGGTCTGCACGTGTGCGGCCTCCGGGACCGCGGCGCGGATCGAGCTCTCGACGAGCTCGGCGAGCTCGTGCGCATCCTCGAGCGGCATGTCCCCGGGCAGCTTCAGGTGGAGCGAGATCCGCAGCTCCGACCCGATGTGCAGCACGGTCACGTTGTGCACCTCCCGCACACCCGGGACCGCGAGCGCGGCCGCGTGTGCTCGATCTCGCACCTCCTGCTCGTCTCCCGGCTCCACGTGCACGACGACGTCGCTCTTCGGAAGCGCCTCGCGCATCGCGTCCTCGACGGCGTCTGCGGCGGCGTGACCCTGGCCGACCGCCGCTCCGGCGGGGACGCCGATCACGACGTCCGCGAACTGCCGGCCGCCTGCCTGCCGCATGCGCAGCCGCCGCAGCTCGACGCCTTCGACGCCGGCGATCGCGGCACGCGCGGCGTCCTCGATCTCGTCCGGCACGCTGTCCATCAGCACGTCGACGTTGCGGCGCACGAGACGGACTGCGGCGGCGATCACCAGCACCGCGACGAACAGCGCTGCAACGGCGTCGCCCTCGGGGTGCCCTGCGTTTGCGAACGCGAGCCCGATCAAGACCGCGGTCGAGCCGGCGAGGTCGCTTCCGAAGTGCAGCGCGTTCGACTCGAGCGCGGCGCTGTCGTACCGACGGGCCGCGCGGAACGAAAGAATCATGCGGCTCGCGTCGACCACGATCACGACGCCGATGACCGCGAACGCCCACCACGCGATCTCGAGCTCGGGCGGATCCGAGAAGCGGAGCACCGCCGCGATCGCGACGCCGACGCTGAGCAGCGCGAGGATCGACGCCTCGGCGAGCGCAGCCAGGTGCTCGGCCTTGCCGTGGCCGTAGGCGTGGTGCCGGTCGGCCGGGCGAACCGCAATCCCGACCGCGAAGAAGGTCAGCAGCGCGGCGACGAGATCGGTCCCGGAGTGGAGCGCCTCGGAGAGGAGGCCGAGGCTCCCGGTCGCGAGCCCGGTCACCAGCTTCAGGACCATGAGTGACGCCGCAGCGAACACGGAGACGAGTGCGACTCGGCGCTGCGGCGTCATGAGGAAAGGCTAGAGGGCTTCGAGTGGCGTGCGCTAGAGATTGCCGCGGAGCGCCTGCTCGCGCTCGATCGCCTCGAAGAGCGCCTTGAAGTTGCCGTCGCCGAAGCCGCGCGCACCGTGCCGCTCGATCACCTCGAAGAAGAGCGTCGGCCGGTCCTGCGCGGTCTTCGTGAAGATCTGCAGCAGGTAGCCGTCGTCGTCACGGTCGGCGAGGATCTTCAGGCGCCGCAGGTCGTCCCACGACTCGTCGATCTCACCGACACGGTCGCCGACGTCCTCGTAGTAGGCCTCGGGCGTCAAGAGGAACAGGACGCCGCGCTCTTTCAACGCATCCACGGTCTCGACGATGTTCGACGACGCCATCGCGACGTGCTGCGAGCCCGGCCCGTGGTTGAACTCCAGGTACTCCTCGATCTGACTCTTGCGCTTCCCCTCGGCCGGCTCGTTGATCGGGAACTTGATCTTCCCCTCGCCGTCCGTCATCACCTTCGACATCAGCGCCGAGTACTCGGTCGAGATCGCCTCGTCGGTGAAGTGGATCATCTCCGTCATCCCGAAGACGCGCTCGTAGAACTCGACCCAGTGCTGCATGCGGCCGAGCTCGACGTTGCCGACGACGTGGTCGATGTGCTGGAGGCCCACGCCCGGATCGCTCCCGTTCGTCGACTCCTGCGCGACGTACCCGGGTAGGTACGCGCCTTCGTAGCTTGCGCGGTTGACGAACGTGTGCACGACATCGCCGTACGTCGCGATCGACGAGAGCTCGACCTTGCCGAACTCGTCCTCGGCCCAGTGCGGCTCGGCCACGCCGCGCGCACCGCGCTGCACCGCTTCCCGGTACGCGTTCGTCGCGTCGGGGACGCGCAGCGAGATGTCCTTGACGCCGTCGCCGTGCATGAGGGCGAACTCGCAGATCGGCGAGTCGCGGCGGAGGCCGCTCGTGACCACCAGGCGGATCTCGCCCTGCTCGAGGACGTACGAGGCGCGGTCGCGGACGCCCGTCTCCGGACCGGCGTACGCCGCGCAGCGGAAGCCGAACGCATGCTCGTAGAAGTAGGCGGCCTGCTTCGCGTTGCCCACCCAGAGCTCGACGTGGTCCCAGCCGTCGAGAGGCATGAAGTCGCTGCTCACGGGCTGATCTTACTCGGCCGCGGGAGTCGCAGGCTACGCTTTGGCCCGTGGCCGAGGTCACCCGCGACGACATCGACACGCTCGTCGGGCCGGCGACGCCGCACTTCGCGTACCAGCTTCGCGCGCGCATCGAGGAGCTCGTGGAGGACCTCCCCGTCGACCACGAGGTCCGCCGCTACGCCGAGGAGAAGATGGAGCTGCTCGACCGGCTCGGCCACGCGTCCTCGCGTGCCGAGGACGGGGCTGTCGAGTCCCGGACGAGGATCGGGTGGGAAACGATCCCGAGCGCGGCTCCGGCGTCCGACCCTCTGCCGCGGCGCGACTGATCGACGCGGTCCTCGTCACCGGCGGCTCGCGCGGGATCGGCAAGGCGATCGCGCTTCGGTTCGCTGCTCGCGGGGCCAAGCGCGTCGCGATCGGGTACCTGCGGAACGACCGGGCGGCCGAGGAGACCGCGGAGGAGCTGCGCGCAGCGGGCACTGAGCCGGTGCTCGTGCGCGGCAACGTCACGTCAGAACGGGTGCTCGAGCAGGTCGCGGCGCTCGGGCCGCTCGACGTACTCGTCCACAACGCGGCGACCGGCGTGATCCGCCCTGCGCTGGAGACCGAGCCGAAGCACTGGGAGTGGACGCTGACCGCGAACGCACGCGCGCTCCTCGACCTCGCGCGCGCGACCGTCCCACAGATGCAGGCGGGGTCCTCGATCGTCGGGATCTCGTCGCTCGGCGCTCAGCGCGTGCTCGAGAACTACGCGCTGGTCGGGACGTCGAAGGCGGCACTCGAGTCGCTCGTCCGCTACCTGGCCGTCGAGCTCGCACCGAGCGGGATCCGCGTGAACGGGGTCTCCGCCGGCGTCGTCGAGACCGACGCGCTCAAGCACTTCCCGAACCGCGAGGAGATGGTCGAGCACAGCACGAAGCGGACGCCGGTCGGTCGCCTCGTCGAGCCGGAGGACGTCGCGGACGCGGTGGAGTTCCTCTGCTCGCCGGCCGCGAAGATGGTCTGCGGCCAGACGCTGATCGTGGACGGCGGCTTCTCCCTCCTCGCCTAGCCCCTCCGGGCCGTGCCCTGGTGCCAGGCACCGGGGCGTGTCCCGCAGAGACAAGCGCGCTATCGTCGGCCCATGGAGCCCACAGACGAGAACCGCAGCGCGTTCGATGCCGCGCACCGGCGCGTGGCGCGCAACGAGGCGGCACTGCCGGCACTCGTGCGCGAGTCGCTCGCGGATCTCGAGGGCAAGCGCGTCCTACACCTCGGCGCGGGCACCGGCGCAGCGACCGTCGAGTTCGTCGAGCTCGGCGCAACCGTCACCGGCGTCGACCCGTCCGACGGCGCGCTTGCCATCGCGCGCGAGCGCGGCCCCGCGGTGCTCTGGATCCACAGCGAGCTCGACTCGCTCCCCGCCGAGCTCCTGCGCGGCCGCTTCGACCTCGTCTACGCGGGCCGCGAGACGACGCAGGGCACTCGAGACCTCGAACACTTCGCCTCCACGGTCGCCTCGGCGCTTCGGCCCGGCGGCGACCTCCTGCTCTTCGACGAGCACCCGGCCGCGCTCTGCATCGACGGGTTGATGCACTGGCGCGAGGACTACTTCGCGCAGGGCTTCCGCCGGCTCGGCCAGCTCGTCGGCGCACTCGGACGGCACAACCTCGTCGTGCGAGCGCTCGAGGAATTCCCGGCCGGGCCGGGCTCGTATCACGACGCGCGCGTGCCCGAGAGTTTTCTGCTGCACGCGCGCAAAGCGCGTTAGCGGCCGTTGCGCGACAACAGGCGCCCGACCGTGTCGGTCGCGACGTACCCCGCAATGCGCGGATTTTCCTGCAGCCGACGCAGCGAGTACTCGTACCACTGCCGCCCGAACGGCACGTAGATCCGGAGGCGCTCGCCCTCACGCACGAGCTCCCGCCCGAGGGGCTCACGCACGCCTAGCAGCATCTGGAACTCGTACCGCTCGCGCGCGATCCGCTTTCCCTCGGAGATCAGAAACTCGTCGTGCGTCGCGATCCCGACGTACGACGCCGTCTCGACGAGCGCCTCGAGGCTCCGGACGTAGTTCGCCCGGATCTCCTCGAAGTCCGTGAAGGCGATCGACTCGGCCTCGAGGTAGATGCCCTTGCAGATCCGGACGTTCGGTCGCAGGTCCGCGAGTGCGGCGATGTCGTCGAGCGTACGGCGCAGCCGCGCCTGCAACACGAGACCAACGTTGTCGAGCCCCGCCTCGCGAAGCTCTCGGTACATGCGAAGCGTGTCGTCCGTCGTGGTCGAGTCCTCCATGTCGATGCGTACGAAGTTGCCGCTCTCCGCTGCATGCCGCACGAGGGCCTCGACGTTCGCCTTGCCGACGTCGTAGCCGAGCTTCAGCCCGACCGCCGTAGGCTTGACCGACACGTTCGCATCGAGTGAGTGTTCGCTGATCGCGTCGAGCGAGTCGTGGTACGCGTCGACGATCTCATGGGCCTCCTCGTCGTTGTGGATCTCTTCGCCGAGGACGTCGATCGTCGCCGTCATCCCACCCGCGTTGAGGTGCGCGACGGTTGCCACGGCGTCGTCGATCTCTTCGCCGGCGATGTAGCGATCGGCGATCCGCCGGACGATCGGACGCGGAACCGCCGGCAGCAGATGAACGAGCGCGCGGTCGAGAAGGGCCAAGCCGCGGCGATTCTAGAGGGCAGCGCCCTAGGGCTTGCGGGGAGGCAGGAAGATGAACCCGCCCGAGACGGTGTCCGCCTCCTTCTTCCGCAGCGCCGCGCAGTTGACCGTGCGCGAGCGAACCTCGCGGATCACGCCGCGCAGAGCCGCGTAGGCGGGCTTCTTCGAGCCGTCGGCCCAGAGCACGCCGGACTGCCACCCGGCGAGCCGCTTCTCGTCGGTCAGCAGGAAGTTGAAGAACGACGCGACGTACGGCTGGCAATACGCGAAGCGGACAGCGTCGACGAGCTGCTCCGCGTGCAGCGCTTCGGAGCCGACGGTGCGGGCACGCTCGACGCCGTTGTAGAGCGAGCGCTTCCCGGAGTCGACCGTCGTCTCGAACCCGTCCTCGAGGTAGTAGATGCGCGCTCCGCTACCGATCGTCGGCTGTTCGGTGCCGCCGAACGCCTCGGCGTACGCGATCACGAGCTTGTCGTAGTCACCCTGTCCGATCGACCCGGTGTTCGGATGCCTGGCGAAGGGGCTCTCGAGCGAGAAGTCGCCGTAGGGGTGGTGACCCACGTTGTCGAACAGGGGACGCTCGCGTCCCATCGCGCGGTACGCCTCTCCCAGCTTCCGCACGAACAGCCCCGGCGAGTGGCTCGCGTTCGAGACCGCGTAGGGGTTGTCGTTCCCGCGAGGCGACGTGTCGGTCATCAAGTTCAGGCGGGGCCTTGCGGCCTTCAGAGTGTCGTAGCAGCGTGCGAGCAGGAGGGCGTACTCAGCCGGCGCGGCGCTCGCTCCGTTCGCGAACTGTGGCTGCCAGAAGTCGTTCGAGTTGACTTCGTTCCAGATCGTGACGTCGTTGATCGTCGGGTACCGCGAGAGCGCGTCGCGCACGTACGTGCAGAACTGGCTGCGCTCGGCGTCGGTCTTCGGCGCCTCGCGCGCGGGGCCGGCCACGGTCAGGACGATCCGCATCGGGAAGGTCGCGCCGACGACGCGATTCATGGTCACGAGGTCGTTGCGGGTCAGCTTCGAGCTGCCGCGGCGCCAGGTCAGCGGAACCCGAAGCGCCCCGATCCCGAGGTCGCGAAGCGCAGCCGTTGCCGGCTTCGGATGGGCTGTCCACTTGAGCTGGTCGTCGACGATCCCGACGAGCAGGTTGGAGTCCGCCTGCGCAGCCGGGGCGAGCGCAAGCGCGAGCAGGATCGTGCCGAGGAGGCGGCGCACGTCCTCTCTATCGGCAGGTCAGCCTTCGCGCATGAACCCTTGGCGCGCGGCGCTGACGAGCGCCACCGCCTCGGGGAAAAGCACCCGCATCGCGTCCCGGAGCGCCATCGCCTGCTCCTCGGCCGCACCCTGGGGGTTCATCTGTGAGAGCGCCGCGCCGGTCAGCTCGACCGCCGTGTTCAGCGTCAGCGTGGCGAACTGCTCGCGCTGCGCCTCGTGCACGGTCTCGGCCTGCTTCTCGGCGAACTCCCGAAGCCCTCGCAGGAGCTCTTCGGGATCGCCACCGAACGGAAATCCGAAGCCACCTTCCATACGTTCACTCTAGCGGCAGCTTGTAACCCGACTCGACCTCGAGCGCGAGCTCGTCGACGGCCACGCGCGCCTGCTGCATCGCGGCGGCGAACGGCGACGTCGAGGTCTCTCCCAGCGCGCGCTCGAGCCGTAGCGTCGCCGCGCCGACGGCGTCGAGGTGGCCCGGCGTGGCGAGCCGCGGCGGCGAGCCGACCACGGACTCGAGGGCAAGCGCGGCCTCCTCCGCCTCCTCGATCCCGTCGACGTGCTCGGTCACACGAAGCGTGACGAGACGCGACCGCAGGTCGGAGAGATCGCCACCCCCGGCGTTCTCGTCGGCGAGCTCACAGAGCGCAGCGATCGAGACTGCCTCCCGTACTCGCGCGCGGCTGCGAAGCGGCGCTCCGTCTCCGTCGAGAGCGATCCATGAACGATCGTCGCCGTGCTCGAACGCGCACACGTAGACCCGCGCACCAGGGTCAGGCTCCGCGGGGAGCACACCGGCAAGCCGTTCTCCGTCAGTCGCGTACCCCTCAGCGACCGACGCGACCCGGTCTAGCTCCTCGACCAGCTCCACGTCGCAAAGGATAGAAGCGCCTACCATGTTGGCCGTGGCTGTTGCGTTCTCGATCGGCTTCGCCGTCGCGATCCTCCTGCTCGCCGCCTCGTTCGCGGTCGCGGCCGGCGGCCGGTTGTCCAGGCGGAGCGCCCACAGTCTCGCCGCGCTCATCGGGTCGGGAGCCGTTGCGGCGTGGATCGCGTTGGCCTTCGAGCCGGATCTCGCGCTTGCCGTCGCCGCGGCCGGGCTCACGGTCTGCGCGTTCGCCCAGCTCGGCGCGTACGCACTCTCGCGCCTGATCCGGCGCGACAGCGAGCTCGACGCGGAGTTCACACAAGCTCAGGAGCGCCTGCGCACGCTGATCGACAGCGAGTCGACCGCGCGCGCGGCCGAGATCGAGCGAACGCTCGCGATCTCCCGGGCCGACTCTCTGTCGCTCCTCGCCGACGAGGAGCGCCGCCTCACCGACGAGCGGCGCGGCTCACTGCTCACGCGTGAGGCGCAGCTCCGCGACGAGCTCGCGGCGTCGCTGAGCGCAGCGCAGCAGCAGGTCGAACGGCGTTTCGCCGAGTGGGCGGGTGACCTGGACCGCGTTCAGGAGCGCCTCGACGAGCAGATCGCGGGCGTCGGGGTGCGGCAACGCGAGCTGATCGAGAAGGTCGAAGCCCGCATCGCCGCCGATGCGGACCGGATCGTCGGCGAAAGCGACGAGCAACGCGCTGCGGTCGCTCGGATGCGCGACGAGCTCGGACGCGCGATCGAGGAGTCGGTGCAGTCTGCGAACGCCGAGTTGGAGTCGCAAGGGATGGAGCGCAGGCGCGCGCTGCACGAGGTCGGAGAGCGGCTGCGCAAGCGCGAGCATGCGCTCCGCGAGCAGATCGAGCGCGAGGAGACGGAAGCCTCCCAGCGGATCGCTGCAGGGTTCGCCGAGATCGAGCGGAAGCAGCTCGACCAGCTTCAGCGAGTGGTCGACCGCGCCACCTCCGGCTACTCGGAGATCGCTTCGCAGCAGTTCGGCGAGGCGATCAAGATCGCGCGCGAGGATGCGGCGAAGCGGCTCGCCCGCGAGATGGAACGTGCGGTCGCGTCGTTCGAGCGCGAGGCGAGCGGTGTGCTCTCGGACAAGCTTGGCCAGATCTCGGACGCCGGTACGCAGCGGCTCGAGAAGCGGCTCGGGCAGATCGCCGCGGGGCTCGAGCGGCAGCGGGACGACGCGGTCGCCGCACTCGAGCGGCGTTTGGCGGAGGCGGAGCAGGAACTGATGCGGCGAGTGCAGGCGTTGATGGCCGACGTGGACGCCGACCGCACGGTGATTCAGGCACGCCTGACCGAGCTCGGTCGACGCATCGACGAGACGTACGCGCGAGCGCGCTAGACACCAACAATCGCGGGGAGGGATCGTCTCAGAGACCACGAACGGAGGCGGTCCATGAGCGACACCCAGACGATCGAACCGCAGAGCGAGCGCGCGAAAGTCGAGAGCTGGCGCCTGCATGTCCTCATCGAGGCCGGCTACCCGCTTCCTCTGGCTGAGCGCATCGCTGCGAGCGAGGCCGACCTCCACCGTGCGGTCGAAATGATCCGGTCGGGCTGCGAGGCCCACACGGCCGCCGAGATCCTCCTGTAGCGCATCGCTAGCATCGGCCTCGTGTCGAAAGCCGAGGCGCTGCTGTACGGGGACCGCAAGGTCTACACGGTCGCGTCGTTCAACCGCGGCGTCGCGGATTGGATCTCGCGCCTGCCGACGATCTGGATCGAGGGTGAAGTCACAGAGCTGCGCCGTCACCGAGCGTGGGCGAACGTCTTCTTGACGCTGAAGGATCCGACAGACGGCTCTTGCCTGCCCGCGTCGATTCCGCGCGGTCAGTTCGACGCTCTCCGGCTTGACCTCGTCGACGGCGAGCGCGTGCACGTCTACGGACGGCCCGAGCTCTTCGCGGCGAAGGGCGAGTTCAAGCTGCGCGCACTGACGATCGAGCGCTTCGGCGAAGGTGACCATCTCGCGGCGCTCGAGCGGCTGAAGAAGAAGCTCGCGGAAGAAGGCTTGTTCGCGGAAGCGCGTAAGCGTCCGCTCCCGTTTTTGCCGCGCAAGATCGGGCTCGTCACCGGGAACGACGCAGCGGCAAAGCGCGATGTGATCACCGCGGTGACGACACGCTTTCCGTCCGCGCACCTCGTCGTCGCCGAGACGCTCGTGCAAGGCCCTCGCGCCGCACTTGCGATGGTCGCATCGCTGCAGGAGATCTGCGCCGAGGGCGTCGACGTCGTCGTGCTCGCGCGCGGCGGCGGAAGCTTCGACGACCTGTTGCCGTTCAGCGACGAGCGGCTCGTGCGCGCGGTCGCAGCGTGCCCGGTGCCCGTCGTCAGCGCCGTCGGCCACGAGCAGGACACGCCGCTCTGCGACCTCGCCGCCGATGTGCGCGCCTCGACGCCGACTGCGGCGGGCAGGCTCGTCGTGCCCGACCACGCCGAGCTCACCGCGCGGCTCGATGCTGCGCGGACCTCGCTCCAGCACGCCGTCCGTCGAACCCTCGAGCGCCAGCGCGAGCGGACGCACAGCGTGGGCGCCCGGCTGCGCCGAGCACCGGCGCTCGCGGTCGAACGCGAACGGCGGACGACGGACGCGCTGCACGAACGACTGCGACGGGCACCGCTCCTGCTCGTCGAGCGTAAGCGCGCCGCGCTCGAGAACGCGACCTCGCGGCTGCGTGTGCTCTCCCCGAGCTCGACCCTCGCCCGCGGCTACGCGATCGTCCGGGCCGAGAACGCGATCGTCCGGTCGTCCTCCGAGGTCGAGCCAGGCGGTCGTGTCGAGGTCCAGCTGGCCGAGGGCGGCTTCGGCGCACGCGTCGAGGAGACCCGGTGAGCGAGCCGACGTTCGAGGACGCCCAGAAGGAGCTCGAGCAGATCGTCCAGCGCCTCGAGCACGGTCAGGCGCCGCTCGACGAGGCGCTCGCACTCTGGGAACGCGGCGAGCAGCTCTACAAGCTCTGCCGGGAGCGGCTCGACGCGGCCGAGGGCCGGATCGAGGAGCTCGCGAAGCGGGTCGAAGAGTCGAAGCCGGGCGTATAGGATCTCGCCCACTGTGGCCTCCGAAGCGACCGACCTCCTCAAAGCCGTCCCGCTCTTCGCCGGGCTCGACCCGCGCGAGCTCGAGACGATCGCGCGCACCGTCCACGAGCGGACGTTCGCACCCGGCGAGACAGTCGCCGAGGAGAACCAGGGCGGTGTCGGGTTCTTCATCATCCGCGACGGCGAGGCCAAGGTCACCGTCGGGGGCCAGGAGGTGCGCCGGCTCCACTCGGGCGACCACTTCGGCGAGATCGCACTGATCACCGAGGGGCCCCGGACGGCGACCGTGACCGCCGAGACCGAGCTCAAGTGCTACGGCCTCACCCCGTGGGAGTTTCGGCCGCTCGTGCAGACGAACGCGAGCATCGCCTGGAAGATCCTGCAGGCGCTCGCAAAACAGGTCGAGCAGCGTCACTAGTTCGGGTGATGCGGCCCCTGGGGCCGCCGCCTAGGCTCAGGGTCGAAAGGAGAACAGCATGGCGCAGAGCCAGAGCCATGCGGCCGGGCAGTCCTATGCGGTGCACGAGAGCATGAAGCTGCACCCTGGGCTGGACCTGGGACTCCGGCACACGTGCGACTCGTTCTTGGACGCAAGCGAGTTCGCGTTCGAGTTCCTCGACGAGCACGATCCGAACCGCGATGGGCGCGTCAGCGCGCTCGAGATCGTCCGGATCGGCCCGGAGTCACGCGAGACCGTTTGGCGCTACGAGTACAACGGGTCGCCAACCGGTCACCAGGATCCCAGAGAACTCTGGGGCTTCGACGTCAATACGTGGCGTGGCCCCGACCGAGCCGCATACCCAACGCGCTGAGATCCACATAGGCCCGGTTCGGGTCGCCCGAGAGTGGTACCGCGTCGGCCGCGAGCACGCGGCCGCCGAAGAGCACGCAGCGCACCCCCGCGGCGCGGCTGCGTCGCTGCACGACCGCGGGGGCCTTGCCCTCGAACGTCGTCCCGTCGACCGTCCCCTCGCCGGTCACGACGAGGTCGTAGCCAGTTGGGTCGAACCCGATCAGGTCGAGCACGAGCTCCGCGCCCGGCACGAGCTCGGCGCCGAGCGACGCCAGCGCTGCGCCCAAGCCGCCCCCCGCGCCCGAGCCGGCGACCGTGCCGTGCGGGTGTCCCGCGAACGCCCGCTCGAGCCGGGCGACGTCATCGGGCGTCGCTCCCTTCTGCGGGCCGAACAGCCTCGGAGCGTCGGCAAGCGTCGTCAGCACATCGCAGGCGACACGGGTCGGCAGCGGCAGCGCGTCCAGCACTTCCAGAAGTCCTGCCCCGGCGTCCATGTTCGCGGTGCCGCCGAGACCGACAACGAGCGTGCGTGCGCCGTCCACCTGCTCGATCAGCTCGCCGAGCCCGCGGCTCGAGGCGGCCCGCACGTCGAGGCGGTGCGGATCCAGCGGGATCGCCTGCGCGGCCTCGACGACGGCGGTGCCGTCCCCGAGCAACAACCACTCGGCCCGACGCTCGCGCCCGAAGGCGTCGCGCACGTCGGCGAAGCGGCGTTCCCCGTCGAGGACGTCGATCGTTCCCTCCCCGCCGTCCGCGACCGGCTGCTCGTCGCAGACGGCGCCCACCGATCGGAAGCCCTCCGCAAGCGCTGCGGCAGCCTCGCGCGCCGTCAGGACGCCCTTGAGGCTGTTAGGCGCTGCGAGCGCGCGCAGGTTCCTCCTCGGTGACAACGCGAAGGTGTGGCTCGGCCGGGGTCCGGCATCTGCCTGAGCGTCGCGAACGAGATCCCCTCCCGCGCGAGGAACACGACCCCGACGCCGACGCCCACCGACATCTCGACGATCTGCAGACCGAGCCCGTACGCGAAGCCGGTCGTGTAGGGCACTCCGTAGGAGACGAGTGGCAGCGCGACCGCCGCCTGCAGCAGGCCGATGTTCCCCGGCCAGAGCGGGAAGATCGTCGCGATGTTCATCAGCACGAGCACGAGCCCCGCAGCGGGCAGCGGCGCGTCGATGTCGAACGCGCGCATCGCGACCCACACCGCGAGCAGCTGGAACAGCCAGCCGAGACACTGATAGAAGATTGCGAGTGCCGCGCGCGCTGGCGAGCGCAGCACATCCAGCCCTACCCGCGCCATCGCAAGCAGGCGCCGGAGGCGGCTGAGCTCGTCGGCGACCGGCTTGCGCAGCCGCGACGTGATCAGCGCGACGACGAGCAGGATGCCGCCGATCGCCGCGGCGATGGCGATGCTCGTCAGCGCCCAGTGCGGGATCTTCGCCGTGAGCAGCACGTAGACGACGAGCAGCATCGCCGGGATCACGTCGAAGAGCCGGTGCGTGAACACCGTGCCGAGCAGCGTCGCCGTGTATCCGCGCCCGCGGGGCAGACGGCGGGTCAGCACCGCGACGCGCGCGAGCTCACCGGTTCGCGCCGGCAGCACAGCGTTCGCGAGCAGGCCGATCCCGAACGCGGAGAAGATGCGCCCGAACGGCGGCGAGTGCTCCCGCAGCGCCTCGTTCACGACCGTTCGCCACGCAAGCGCGCGCGCGACGACCGACAACAGGTTGAACCCGATCGCCGCCAAGATCCACCGCCACTCGACGAGCCGAAACGCGTCTGCGACCAACCCCCACTCGGGCCCGCGCCACCAGAGCATCACGATCGCGGCACCGAGTAGCGCGAGCACGAACGCCGCGCGTGACCACGTGCTGTACAGAACCCTCACGCGCGCGCTCCGACCCGAGCCTGTCCGGTGACGAGCTCGTAGACGCCGGCGAGCCGCGTCGCGATCGTCTCCCAGCCGTACTCCGCCTGCGCAAGCTCTCGCGCAGCTGCACCCATCGCCTGACGACGCGGCTCGTCCTCGACGATCGCCACGAGCGCCTGTGCGAGCGACGCCGGATCGCCGGGCGGAACGGTGAGACTCGTCTCGCGCGTCGCGACGTCGCGGTAGCCGGGGATGTCCGACGCGACGACGGGGAGTGCGCACGCGAATGCGCGCGTGAGCACCATGCCGAAGCTCTCGCCGCCGATCGACGGCGCGGCGAGCGCCTTCGCCGTCAGCAGCTCCGCGGTCAGCTCGTCCTGGCTGAGGAAACCGAGCACGTCGATGCCCTCGGAGGACACGCCGAGCCGCCGCTGGAGCAGCCCGACGGCCAAGGGGTCGGCGCCGATCAGCCGCAGCCTCGCTCCGGTCGCGGCGTGCACCGTCGGCCACGCGCGCAGCAGCACCTGCAGCCCCTTGCGCGACTCGTGCCGGCCGACGAACACGATCCGGTGCTCGCGGTTGCCGGGGTCGGCCTCAGCCGGGATCAGCACGCCGTTCGGCACGACGTCGTAGGCGCCCGGAAGCCAGCGCGCCGCGGAGTCGCGCGCCTGCTCGGAGACCGCGATCCGGTGGTCGATCCGGTCCATCAGCGCGCCCCAGAAGTACAGCGCGTAGCGCATCCAGCCGAGCTCGCCCGACGCGTGGAACGTGGCGACGACCGGGCACCGCGCGAACGAGAGCACGGCGACGCAGATCGCAGGCGTCATCGGCTCGTGGAGGTGCAGGACATCGAAGCGTTCACGCTCGAGCACCCGCTTGATTCTCGGGATCGTGCGCGGGCTGAGCGCGAGGTTCGGCAGCGAGCCGTTCGCCGGAACGATGACCGAGCGGCCCACAGGGATCACGTCCGGCGGCGGGTTGCCGTGCCGCCCGAGCCTCGGATGGAGCGACGCGCGTGAAGCTGCCGGGCGGGTCGTTGCCGATGATCGTGCGCACGTCGTGGCCGAGCCCCCGCAGGGCCTCCGACTGGAGCTCGGCGTGCTCCACCACCGCACCCCAGAACGACCAGGAGTACGGGACGACGATCCCGACCTTCACGCGGCCAGCATAGAACGTGGCCGGAGAGGTCCTGGGTAGCCGGAGCCGACGGGTGCCGCAGTAACCGTCGTCCCCATACCCGCCGGCTCCCTGAGGAGATTCGGCAGGCTGGGGAGATCGGTTTTCCTAGCTCGCGAGCTCGGCGAAAAGCCCAGCGAGGAGCGGCATGAGCGCGATCCAGGTCGTCCGGCGTGGCGTGGGTTGCTCGAGCGCGGGCGCAGCAAAGGCAACCCGCATGAGTTCCCTGCGGTCGGCCACCCAACGAGGACTGCGCCTCAGGTGGGCGAGAAGACCGGTGCCGAAATCCGACTCGTCGTGCTCCATGCCCCTGATATCGGAAACAACCTCGAAAGAGTGGTGCTCGCAAATGGGTGATTGGCCTCACCCAAAACGAGGGGATCGGAGTCCGGCAATACACTCGATCCGTGTTCGACGAGGGCCTGGCCGAGCTCCACACCCACCTCGGAGGCTCGGTTGCCTCCGAGATCCTGTGGAGCCTGGCCCACGAGCAGGGGATCGCCCTGCCGGTCAAGGACTACTGGGAGTTCGAGCGGCTCGTCACGGTCAGCGACCCGCGCGGGGTGCCGAACCTGGACGCCCTCGATCAGATCTACCACTGGACGGAGCTGATCCAGTCCTCGCCGATCGCGGTCGAGCGCTCGGTGCACGCGGCAATCGGCGGCGCTTACCGCTCGCAGCACATCACGACGCTCGAGCTCCGCTTCAACCCGATGAAGCGAAACCGCGGCGGCGAGCGCGACCTCGACCACATCATCCTCGCCGCGATCCGCGGGCTCGACCTCGCGTCGATCGAGTACCCGCAGGTGCGCGCGGGGCTGATCCTGATGATGGACCGGACGTTCGACGCGCGCCTGAACGAGATCATCGTCGAGAAGGCGATCAAGTGGGCGCCGCGCGGCGTGGTCGGAGTCGACATCGCAGGCCCGCGCCCCGGCGGCGGGCGCTACGACTACACGCAGGTCGCGCCGATGGTCGAGACCGCGCGCGGGGCCGGGCTCGGCGTGACGATCCACGTCGGCGAGGAGGGCGGCGACATGGGGCGCGAGGAGATCGCCGAGGTCGTCGAAGCGCTGCGCCCCGACCGGATCGGCCACGGCATCCTCGCCGCCGGCGACCCGGAGCTGATGGCGGCGATCCGCGAGCGCGAGATCGTGCTCGAGATCTGCCCGACGTCGAACCTGCTGACGAAGGCGCTGCCCGACGAGGACGCGGTGCGCGAGACGTTCCGGCGCTTCGTCGAGCACGGCGTGGCGTTCACGATCGCCACGGACGGGCCGGAGATGATGCGGACGCACCTACGCGACGAGTTCGAGCTGTTGTTGCGGATCGGCGCGCTCGACGAGGACGAGGCGCGCGAGGCGAACGCCCGCGGGCACGTGTCGGCGTTCATCGGCGGTCGCCGAGTTCCCGAGCGGGCGTAACCGCTCGAAGATACGCCTTTCGGACAATGGTCGTGCCACCGGCGAGGTGGCAAGCTCGCCGCATGTCGCCAGTCCTCAAGGATCAGCAGTTCGGCCTGACGAATCGTCAGCGCCAGGTCGTCGCACTGATCGCAGCGGGCTGCTCGAACGACGAGGTCGGCGCGCAACTCGGCATTTCCCCGAGGACCGCGAAAGCGCACTGCGACGTGCTCCGGCAGAAGCTCGGAGTCCCTCGCCGTCGTCAGATCCCGGCCGCGTTCCGCACACTGACGGGCGAGGACCCGCTCGCACACGACCTCGGCGCGGAAGGACGCGTCGGGGGCTGACGGCAAGGTGCCCGCGGCGGGCGGCCGACCCGCGGGCACCGCTCTCTCACCAAGTGACAACCCGCGCAAGGCGCGGTAGGGTCAAAAAGCGGGATTGCAGCCCCCGCGAACCGACGCGAGAGGGCACGGGTTTGGCTGAACAACGCCGCCACATCGTCAAGCGTCCGCGGCTCACAAGGCTGTTGGACGAATCAGAAGCGCGGATCATCCTGCTTGTGGCGCCCGCGGGCTACGGGAAGACCACCCTCACCCGCGACTGGGTCTCAGATCTCTCTGGGCCGCGGGTGGCCTGGTACCGGGCGGAGTCAGCGGCCGCCGACTCAGCAGCTCTTGCCGCCGGTCTCGCCGAAGCGCTGAGCAAGGCCACGGGCGGATCGAAACAGAGGCTGATTGCAAGGTTGTCGAGCGGTGGCCCGGTTCCCGAACCCGTGGGCTTGGCGAAGTTGGTCACCGAGGTAATCGGTGGATCCCCTGACGACGTGCTGCTCGTCATCGACGACTACAACAGCGCATCGAGTCCCGAAGCCGAGCAACTAGTAGACGAGATGGCTCGCATCGCGCACTTCCGTCTCGTCATAACGACTCGAACCCGTCCGTCGTGGGCTACGGCACGACGCTTGCTCTACGGCGAGATCTATGAACTCGGCCGCGAGATGCTCGCAATGGATCAAGAGGAAGCCGCACGCGTCCTCGCTCGCAACGGTCAGCGACCACTCCCCGGGCTGGTCGCCCTTGCAGCAGGCTGGCCAGCCGTCATCGGGCTGGCGGCCGCGTCGGGGTCTGTTGACGTGCCAGAGCACGTTCTTGCGGACACGCTCTACGAGTTCTTCGCGCAAGAAGTCGTTCAATCTCTTCCGGCCGCTGCCCGTGCCGCGCTCCACGCGCTAGGGCTTGCGCCGACTATTACTCCACGAGTTGTCGATGCTCTACTCGAGGGCAATGCAGAAGCGGTACTCGGCTCGGCGGTAGCGGCTGGAGTGTTGTCAGCAGAGGAAAGCGGCAACTACTACATTCATCCACTCTTTCGAGAGTTTCTTCTGCGTGATCGGGATGGCCTGAACTCGGACGAGCTCGCGCATGATGCACGCCTAGTCGCTGAGGCGTTGGCGAGGGACGGGGAGTGGGATGCCGCCTTCGACGTTGCGCGCCGCACATCCCTCGCCGACGTGATCGCGAAGTTGTTCGAGGCTGCAGGCACGGAGCTGTTGCTAGCCGGTCGGATCACCTCGCTCAAGGCATGGGTTGAACAGGCGCATGACTTGCGGATCACATCGCCCCACATCGATCTCGTCGCGGCTGAGGTGGCATTCCGCACCGGGGAACCCGCAGCCGCCGAAACCCTGGCGCTTCGCGCCGCACGTCGCTCCACGCATGACGCGACTACTCAGCGAGCATTGGTCCGTGCCGCGCGCGCAGCGACTTTCGATGACCGACCGCAGGTGGGAGCGGATCACGCCATGCGCGCGTGTGAACTTGCAAGAGACGACGCCTCGCTCCGCGCCGCGCTGTACGCACGATTCTTGGCCGAAGTGGAACTTGAAAACCCAGAAGCCACCCAATACCTGGACGCCTTCGCTGCTACTGACCTCAGTCCAGATGACATGCTGAGGCTCGGTGGCGGTCGCTTGTTCCATGCCCATCGGTTGGGCCCGCTCTATCCGTGTATCGATGAGACTCGGCCGCTTGAGATTCTGCTCTCGAGTGCGTCTGACCCGTTCATAGCCTCGTCGTACCTGACGACGCGTGCACGCGCTCTGTTCAGCGCCGCTGAGTACTCCGAAGCCTGGGGCGCTATCGAACAGGCGCTTGACGAGGCCCGGCGTTCCCACCTCGAGTTTGCGATCCCACACATTCTCGCAGCTAAGGCGCACACCGCCACTGCCTTGAATCGCAACAGCGAGTTCCGCCGACTGATGGCGGAGCTCGAGATCACGGCGAGATCTAGCGCTCACCTTGTCGCTAACACAGCTCTCCTGCGCGCCCAAGCGCACCTAGTGAGCCAGCGATACACCGCGGCTTTGCAGGTACTACGAGAGGCACCTATTCCTGCCGACCGTGGTACTCACGCCGAACTGCTCGCCTATCTCGCTCTCACTCTCTCCTTGCTAGAGCATTCCCAGGAGGCCGCGCTGTACGCGCACCAAGCTGTTGAACTCTCGCGGAGCGCAGAACCGCGGGTTGTCGTCGGGCTCGTCAATGTCGTGATTGCCTCGAACCAGGGCTCTTCGCTTGGCAGCGAACTCTCTTCCGCGATCAAGCTCGTCGGGGCAACCGGCTTCGTCGACCCGATTGTTACGCTCTTTCGCGCATGTCCTAAGTTCGCTCCTCAGATCGCTTCATTCGTTAGGACCGACCTCAATGCCACTGCCATTCGACCGAAGATTGAGCGGTGGGCAAGGCAGGTGTCCAAACGGACTGGCAGCCTGACTGCACGCGAGGCCGAGGTCCTAGAACTCGTCGCGGGCGGCGGTTCGAATCGCGAGATCGCCCAACGGCTCTTCATCAGTGAGCCGACGGTAAAGGTTCACTTAAGGCACATCTACGAGAAGCTCGGCGTTCGCAATCGTGCTGAAGCTTCAGCACGCGCCGTACGGAACTCTTACGCCGCGACCTCAACCGAGGTCGGGGACTCCGAATCGGCCTGGACCGCCTGACTGCCAAACGTAAAGTCCGGAGCGGTCCCAAGCCGGTACGGCTCATCAGCTGATGCAAGAATCGCCTCGAACGCTGCCACCACTGATGTATCGAACTGACTCTCTACCGCCTGCGCAAGCCTGAGACGCGCAACCCGACTCGGCATCGCATCGCGATATGGCCGATCGGATGTCATCGCGTTGTACGCATCCGCGACCGAGATGATGCGCGAGACAAGTGGCGTGTTCGCCCCCACGAGTTTGTCCGGATACCCCTGGCCGTCGACACGCTCGTGATGATGGCGCACGATAGACGCGATCTCAGCGTAGTCGTCGACGTTCGCGAGGATCCGCTCACCGATCTCACTGTGCGCCTCCATCAGACGTCGCTCTTCAAGAGTTAGTGGCCCTTCCTTTTCGAGGAGCCCCGGAGGGAGTCCGATCTTCCCGATGTCGTGTACAAGGCCGGCGAGGTGACACTTGCGTTGATCCTCCTCGCTCAGTCCCATTCGCCGGGCAATGTCACGCGAGTAGATCGCAACGGCCGCCGAGTGGCCGGCTGTATACCTGTCTCGCGCGTCAAGGGTCGCAACCAGCGCGGTCGCGAAGGACAGATTGGCGCGCTCGAGTCGCTCGTTCGCTCCGACTAGCTCTTCTGCCAACTGCCGTTGCTCCTGGTAAAGGACGAAGAGGCGCTGCGCAGCAATTGCGGGGACGAAGAACAGCAAGGCAGTCCACGCAGACACTTGCTCGTAGCCGTACGCGAGGACAGCAATAACAGGTGTGAACAGAGGGATGGTCGCTACCAAGCAGTCTCGTCATCGCCTGAAGCGTCGCGGTGATTGATCCCGACTTTCGAATCGCAAGGGTTCCTGCGGCAACTGCAGCGTCAGTGACTGCTTCGACCACCCCAGCAACCGCAACTGCGACCAGTAGTTGCCCAAAGGTTGGTTCATAGGCAAGTAGTGACTGTGCCGCAAGCCCGGCCAACCCGCCGGCAAGAACCCTCGTCGATGTCCAGATGAGCCATCGCTCGTACGGCGGGCGGAACTCCGAGACCAGAGCGGCCGCTCCAACGGCCATCGCCGCGAAGGGCCCGTAGACCACCGCGGCGAAGAGAACCGGCATCACCGATACCGACATCTCAAGATTGGTCGTGAGGCGAACGCTCTGTTTCTCCGCCATCCAAGCGACGAAGGCCAGCGCGCCGACAGCAAGCAGGGGGAATGACCCGCCCGCCCCCTGCTGCGGCGAGGCCCAACGCTAGAGCGATGGCGCCCACCGTAAGGGCAAGGGCGTACGCCTCGATAGCGACTGGGCGGCGAAAGCCTGTCCCAACCAGCCGAATTGGCTTTTGAATATCGAGTCTCGTACATGGCCGCGACCTCTTGAATCTGCGAGTCGAACATGCGTAAACTTGCCGTGCCGTCAGTCCCCCGAACCGGAGGGTCCTTGTGACTCAACTTCGGAACCGTCTCATTGCGCTGCTCCCGCTGCTCGCTGCAGTGGGCGGAGCTTCCAAGGTCTGGTAGAGCCCGCGTAGCCTCGTTTGTCCACAGGCATTGGGCATCCCTCTGTTGAGGGATTTCCACAGACTGGGGACAACAGAGGAAGATCCGCGTAAGGCTTTAGGCCCCGGTTGCCCAGGTACGTGGGGCGGCCGGCTGCGGCCTGTCTAGAGCGCTAGCCGATGATGCCGCGGCGAAAGCCGACGGCGACCGCGTGGGCCCGCGAGCGCGACTGGAGCTTGGCCAGCAGGTGCCGGACGTGGCTCTTGACCGTCTCCTCGGAGAGGAAGAGCCGCTCGCCGATCTCGCGGTTCACGAGGCCGTCGGAGATGAGCTGGAGCACCTCGACCTCACGCATCGTCGGCTCCTGCTCGAGCTCCCGGAGGGGGGCACTGAAGGGGATCACCTCGGCGGAGTCGCCGTTCTTCCGCCGCGAGGCCAGCTCGTCGAAACGACGAGTGTGGTCCGCGTAGCGGTTCAGGATCTCCCTGCGCTCTGCAGCGTCCATCGCTCACCACGTATCGGCCACCCTCCAGCCCCTCTTTAGAGGGAGCTACCCCGAACGAGGGGTTTCCGCGGAGACCGGGTGAGATTCCTTGCCGGCGGGCTCCGTCGGGGTGGCGTCCGCGGGGGCCGACTCGGGGCTCTCGGGCGGCCGCCCCGGCCCGCAGGGCCTCGTCCTTCGAGACGTTCAGCGGGTGGTGGCAGGCGGCCAGGTGGCCGTCGTAGTCGGTCAGCGGAGGCTCGATCTCGCGGCAGACGTCGGTCATGTACCGGCACCGGGGATGGAACCGGCAGCCCGGCGGCGGGTCGATCGGCGAGGGGACGTCGCCCGTGAGGACGATCCGCTCCCTGGCCGCCGCGAGGTCGGGATCGGGGATCGGCACCGCCGAGAGCAGCGCCTCGGTGTACGGCATGATCGGCCGCTGGTACAGCTCCTCGGCCGGGCGAGAGCTCGACCATCTTCCCGAGGTACATGACCGCGATCCGGTCGGAGACGTGCCGCACGACGCCCAGGTCGTGGGCGATGAAGAGGTAGGTCAGGTCGAACTCGTTCTGGAGGTCCTTGAGCAGGTTGAGGATCTGCGACTGGATCGAGACGTCGAGGGCCGAGACGGGCTCGTCGGCGATGATCAGCTTCGGCTTCAGGGCGAGGGCCCGCGCGACGCCGATCCGCTGCCGCTGCCCGCCCGAGAACTCGTGCGGGAAGCGGTTGTAGTGCTCGGGCGAGAGCCCGACGATCTCGAGCAGCTCCTGGACCCGGCGCTTGCGCTCGGACTTCGTGCCGATCTTGTGGATCTTCAGCGGGTCGCCGATGATCGAGCCCACGCGCTTCCGCGGGTTCAAGCGACGCGTACGGGATCCTGGAAGATCATCTGCATCTCGCGGCGCAGCGAGCGGAGGCCGCGCGGCCTCAGGTGGGTGATGTCGCGGCCCTCGAAGAGGATCTCGCCGTCGGTCGGCTCGAGCAGGCGGACGATCGTCCGGCCGAGGGTCGACTTGCCGCAGCCCGACTCGCCGACGAGGCCGAGCGTCTCGCCCTTGGACGATGTGGAACGAGACGTCGTCGACCGCGTGTACGCGCGCGACCTCGTGCTGGAGGATCCCCTTCTTGATCGGGAAGTACTTCTTGAGATGCCTGACCTCGACGAGAGGCGTCTCGGTCGTGCTCACGCGGCGCGGGTCTCCCCGGAGATCGTCGCGTCGCGGACGGTGCGCTTCGACCTCGACCGGGAGCCAGCAGCGGTCCAGATGCCCGGGCTCCTCGACGCGGTTCTCGAGCGGCGGCTCCTCCCAGCACTTCTCGAAGGCGTGCGGGCAGCGCGGGCGGAACTTGCAGCCCTGCGGGAGGTTGATCAGCGACGGCGGCGCGCCCTCGATCGAGTGCAGCCGCTCGGCCTTCGGCCGGTCGAGCCGTGGGATCGAGCCGAGCAGCCCCCAGGTGTACGGGTGCTGCGGGTCGTAGAAGATCTGCCGCTTCGTCCCCATCTCGACGACGCGGCCGGCGTACATGACGATGATCACGTCCGCGATCTCGGCCACGACGCCGAGGTCGTGCGTGATCAGGATCACCGCCGAGTTGAACTCGACCTTCAGCCGGCCGATCAGCTCGATGATCTGCGCCTGGATCGTCACGTCGAGCGCGGTCGTCGGCTCGTCGGCGATCAGGATGTCCGGGTTGTTCGCGAGCGCCATCGCGATCATCGCGCGCTGGCGCATGCCGCCGGAGAACTGGTGCGGGATAGTCGTCGACGCCGCGACTCGGGGTTCGGGATCCCGACGGCGCGAAGGAGCTCGACGCGCGCGGGCGCGCGCCTGGCGCTTGTTCATCTCCTCGTTGTGCGCCCGGAGTCCCTCGGCGATCTGCTGCGCCGACCCGGTAGACCGGGTTCATCGAGGTCATCGGGTCCTGGAAGATCATCGCGATCTCGTTCCCGCGGACCGACTGGAGCTCGTCCTCGCTCATGCTGATCAGGTCGCGGCCCTTGTAGTTCACCTCGCCCTCGAAGCGCGCGTTCACGCCGCGCGTGAGGCCGAGCATCGTCATCGACGTGACGCTCTTGCCCGAGCCCGACTCGCCGACGATCCCGAGCACCTGGCCGCGGTCGAGCGTGAAGGAGACGCCGTCGACGGCGTTGACGATCCCGTCCTCGGTCGCGAACTGGACCTTGAGGTCCTTGACCTCCAGCAGCCGCTCAGCCATCTAGCTGCGGCCGGATCCTCGGGTCGAGGTACGCGTAGAAGAAGTCGACGATCGCGTTGAAGAAGACGATGAAGAACGCGCCGAGCAGCGTCACCGCCATGATCGGCGGCAGGTCGAGCGTGCGCACCGACGTCGCGCCGCGTATTGCCCGACGCCCTGGAGGTCGAAGACGGTCTCGGTCAGGATCGCGCCGCCGCCGATCACGGCGGCGAAGTCGAGCGCGAAGAGCGTGACGATCGGGATCATCGAGTTGCGCAGCACGTGCTTCAGCATCACGCGGCGCGGGTTCAAGCCCTTCGCCTTGGCGGTGCGGACGTAGTCCTCGTTGATCGAGTCGAGGATGTTCGAGCGCAGCACGCGGCCGTAGAAGCCGATGAACAGGACGGCGAGCACGAACCACGGCAGGATCAGGTGGTAGAACCACTGGACGGGGTTCTCCGTCAGCGGGACGTACCCGCCGTCCGGGAAGATCCCGAGGTTCTCCGGGCCGAGGTAGTAGCGGGCGAGGATCCCGAGCCAGAACACGGGCATCGAGATCCCGATCAGCGCGAGGATCGTGATCGCCTCGGTCCGACCACCTCCCCGCGGTCACCGCTGAGATCACCCCGACGAGCACGCCGAAGAAGAGCCAGATGATCGCGGCGCCGATCGCGAGCGAGATCGTCGCCGGGAGGCCGCGCTTGATCTCCGCGATGACGTCCTGCTGCGTCGTTGTACGAGATCAGGTCGGCCGTGAAGACCTTCTTCATCATGTTCCCGTACTGGACGTAGAAGGGCTGGTCGAAGCCCCACGTCTCGCGGATGTTCGCGATGTTCTCGTCCGTCGCGTTCTTGCCGGCCATCCGCATCGGCGGGATCGCCGCCGGGGATGACGATGAAGATCGCGAACGTGATGAAGCTGACGATCGACGAGCACGATGCACCGCGCCGATCGTCCGCGACGGATGATGAACGCCAGCCACTTCTAGTGCTCGATCCTGACCTTCGCGCGCGGGTCGAGCGCGTCGCGCAGGCCGTCGCCGAAGATGTTGAGCGCGACGACCGTCAGCACGATCGCCGAGCCCGGCACGATCGTCAGCCACGGCGCCGTGCGGATGCGCTCCTGGCCCTCCGCGATCAGCGTACCCCACGACGGGTTCGGCGGTTGCACGCCCGCGCCGAGGAACGACAGCGCCGCCTCGACGAGGATGTTGTTGGCGATGATCAGCGTGAAGAAGACGAGGATCGTCGAGGCGATGTTCGGGAGCAGCTCGCCGAACATGACGCGGAGCGGCCCCGCGCCCTGCGCAGATCGACGCCTCGATGAACTCCTTCTCGCGCAGCGACAGGATCTGCCCGCGCAGCGGCCGGCCGATGTAGGCGACGAGGATCACGGAGATGATCAGCGTCGGGATCCAGAGGCTTCCCGACTCGATGTTGATCGGCCCGTGGTGGAAGCCGCTGATCGCGAGCGCGGCGCCGAGGGCGATCCCGAGCAGGATCACCGGCAGCGCCGCGATCAGGTCGAAGACGCGCGTGATCAACCAGTCGGTCCAGCCGCCGAAGTAGCCGGCGATGCAGCGCGAGCACCGTCGCGAGCAACGTGCAGATCAGCGCGGAGCCGATCCCGATCTTGAGCGAGTTCCGGCCGCCGTAGAGCACGCGCACGGCGATGTCGCGGCCGGTCGTGTCGGCGCCGAGCACGTACTTGCCGCCGGCGTGCCACAGCTGCGGGCCCGAGCACCGTCACCGGCTTGATCACGAGCTCGCCCGTCTCGGGATCCTGATCTCGGTGCCGCCCGGCGAGATCACGTCGACCTGCTCGCCGTCGACGATGATCGTGTCGGTCAGGTGCGTCTCGTTCGGCCCGGTCTCGGCGATGTTCTCCGCGTACCACGGCGCAGCCATGCACAGCGACCACGATCAGGAAGAAGACCACGAGCGCGCCGAGCGCGACGTAGTTCCGCCGCAGCCGGCGCCAGGCGAGGTACCACGGGCTCCTGCCCTCGATCGCCCCGTGCTCGCGCTCCGCGAGCTCGGCGGCCGTGTCGAGGGTGAAGTCGGTGGCCTGTTGGGTCATGTGACGGGGTTCGAGGGCGCCGCGGGGGCGCCCTCGAACCTCATTCCCTCCTACTCGGCCTCGCTAACTACTTCTTGCAGGCCGCGGTGTAGATCGAACTGGTACAGCACGTGGTTCACGTAGCAGTTGTCGAGGTCCATCTCAGGCGTGAAGAAGTCCGTGAACTGCCGGTTCACGAACGGCGCCCACAGAGCGTTCTCCGCCACCATCTTGTCGACCTCGGCCCACTGCGCGTTGACGTCGTCGTTGAGCTCGGGCTCCAGCTTGAGCTCCTCGATCTTGTCGTTGATCGCCGCGACGTCGGCGTTCGAGTAGTTGTTGTTGTGCTCCTCCGTGATGCGGTTGCCGTTCAGGAGCACGTCGAACCAGTTCAGCGGGTGCGGGTAGTCCTGGAACCAGTTCGCGACGCCGATCTGGGCCTTCGTCCGCTGGTTGCCGATCGTCGTGAAGTACACCGACGGATCGATGATCTTCAGCGTCGCCTTGAAGCCCATCTGGTTGAGGACGTCGGCTCCAGGTACTCGCCCGGCTTCTGGCTGCGTCTCGCGCGAGCTCGCCCAGACCGTGGACCGCCATCCCCGCGTACGCCCGCGTCCTGGATCAGCTGCTTGGCCTTCTCCAGGTCGTGCGGGTACATGGAGATCTTCTCGTACTGCGGGTAGGTCGGCGGGAGGACGTTCTCCGTCGTCCGCCGCGAGACCGCCGTACAGCCGGACGACTGCGTCGCGGTCGACCGCGTAGTTCACGGCCTGCCGCACCTCGAGCTTGTCGAACGGCTTCACCCGGTTGTTCATGAAGTAGTAGTACGTGTTCGCGGGCGTGTACAGCTTCAGCTGCTCCGCGTACTGGTCCTGCACCTCACCCAGCCGGTCGACCGGGATCGGGTGGAAGTTGTAGTCGTTGTTCCCGTCGATGACCGACTGCAGCGCCGCCGAGTCCTCCTCGACGACGTTGAAGGTCATCTTGTCGGGGTTGCCGTCCGGGACGTCCGGGATGCCCTGCCACTCCGGGTTCCGAACGACCGTCACCAGACGGTTCGGCGTGTAGCTCTCGATCATGTACGGGCCGGTCGCCGGGATCGTCGCGGTGGACTGATCCTTGGCCGGCGTGCCGGTCGGAACGACCGAGCCGAACATCGTCGCGAGGATGTAGAGGAAGTCGCCCTGCGGCTTCGAGAGCTTGATCTCGATCGTCTTGGCGTCGTCGTCGACGACGATGCCCGAGATGTCGCCCTTCTTCGTCTCTGCGAACTTGTCGGCGCCCACGACTCCGGTGAAGAAGCCGACGCCCGGCGAGTCGATCAGGTACAGGCGCTTGATCGTGTTCTTGAAGTCAGACGCCTTGACCGGCTGGCCGTTCGAGTAGTTGATGTCGCGGAGGGTGAACTTGTACGACAGTCCGTCCTCCGAGATCTCGGGCAGATCCTCCGCGAGCCCCGGGATGATCGTGGCGCCCTCCGGACCGTTCGACGAGCTTGTAGGTCACGAGCCCGAGGTGCACGGGGAGCATGATCGACCAGCCCTGAACCGTGTACGCAAGACCGGGATCGAGGTAGTCGATGCCGGGGTCGAAGGCGATCTTGAACTCCGGGAACGCCTTCTCGGCCCCCCCGCCCGCAGTCGTGTCACCGGCTCCTTCGTCGTCGCCGCCGCCGCATGCGGCAAGGGCGAACGTGAGAGCGGCCACCAGGGCGAAGAGTCCTGCGAACCGCCTCCACTTGCTCAACGTCATTCGTACCCCCATTCATCGCTGACGCCGCCTTGCGGGGCGCATGGCGGGTCGATCCTAATAGACGAAAGACTCGCCCATTGGTTGTTGCGGCAGGGTTAACGCCCGGCTGGCCGCACAAGCCTCTACGCGTCGAGTCCTGGAACAACACGGGGCGGCTCGGGAACCGGCTCGGGCGGAGGCGCCTGGAATACGGGCTCTCGCTCGTGCGGGCGGATCTGCCCCGCCTCGATCTTCTCGGCCCAGTGGCACGCGACCGTGTGGCCCGACGCGAACGGGCGGAGGCTCGGAACCTCGTCACGGCAGCGCGTGGGCTGGACGAACGGGCATCTGGTGTGGAAGCGACAGCCCGGCGGCGGGTTGGCCGGCGACGGCAGGTCCCCGGGAGCAGGATCGGCTCCCGGCGACGCTCGACTTTGGGGTCGGGGATCGGGACCGCCGAGAGCAGCGCGATCGTGTACGGGTGCAGCGGGCGGCGGTAGAGCTCGTCGGCGGGCGAGACCTCGACGATCTTGCCCAGGTACATGACCGCGATCCGGTCGGACGTGTGCCGGACCACTGCGAGGTCGTGCGCGATGAAGAGATAGGTGAGGTTGAACTCGTCCTGGAGCGACTCGAGCAGGTTGAGGATCTGCGCCTGGATCGAGACGTCGAGCGCGGAGACCGGCTCGTCCGCGACGACGAGGTCGGGGTTGAGCCCGAGCGCGCGGGCGACGCCGATCCGCTGCCGCTGGCCGCCCGAGAACTCGTGCGGGTAGCGCGAGGCAGCGTCTGCCGGCAACCCGACGATGCCGAGCAGTTCCCGAACCCGGCCGCCGATGTCGCGCCTGGTCGCAAGGCCGTGCACCAGCATCGGCTCGCCGACGATCCGGCCGACCGAGTGCCTCGGGTTGAGCGAGGCGTACGGGTCCTGGAAGACCATCTGCATCCGGCGGCGCAGCGGGCGCAGCTGCTTTTCGCCCAGGTGGGTCACGTCCACGCCGTCGAAGACGATCCGACCCTCGACGGGCTCGTACAGCCGCATGATCGCGCGGCCGATCGTGGACTTGCCGCAGCCGGACTCGCCGACCAGCCCCAGCGTCTCTCCGCGGCGGATCTCGAGCGAGACGCCGTCGACCGCGCGGATGTCGCCGACATGCCGATCGAGGAAGAGGCCGCTCTTGATCGGGAAGTAGACCTTGAGCTCGTCGAGCTCGACGAGCGGCCCGCCGCTAGCTCTCAAGCCGTGACCACGCGCTCTCGCGCCCACTCGTCGGCAGGCACGGGATTGAAGCACGCGACGAAGTGGCCCGGCTCGATCTCGACGAGCGGCGGCACCGCCTCGCGCGACAGCTCGACCTCGAAACGGCAGCGCGGCTGAAACGGGCACGCGGCCGGCGGGCTGAGCATGTCGCGCGGCGCACCGGCGATCGGCTTCAGCTGCGAGCGGCGCGGTGCGTCGAGTCGAGGGATCGACTCGAGCAGCCCGAGCGTGTACGGATGGCGCGGCGCGTCGAACACCTGGTCGGCGCCGCCGGTCTCCATGAACATCCCGGCGTACATCACATTGACGCGCTCGCACATCCCCGCCACGACGCCGAGGTCGTGCGTGATCATGATCAGCGCCGACCCCTCTTCGCGTACGAGCTCGCGCAGCAGATCGAGGATCTGCGCTTGGATCGTCACGTCGAGGGCCGTCGTCGGCTCGTCGGCGATCATGAGCTTCGGCTTGCAGGCGAGCGCCATCGCGATCATCGCGCGCTGCCGCATCCCACCGGAGAACTGGTGGGGATAGTCCTTGATTCGCTGCTTCGCGCCCGGGATCCCGACCCGGTCGAGCAGCTCGACCACACGCACGTCGGCATCGCGTTTCGAGAGCCCGAAGTGCTTCTGCAGCGGCTCGCGAATCTGCCGGCCGATCGTCAGCACCGGGTTCAGCGAGGTCATCGGGTCCTGGAAGATGATCGCGATCTCGCGGCCGCGAACGGACCGGAGCTCGCGGTCGCTCATCTGGAGCAGGTCGCGCCCTTCGAAGTGCGCGGTGCCGCTCGGAACACGACCGGCGCGGGGCAGGATCCCGAGCAGCGCCAGCGCGGTCACGCTCTTCCCGCAACCTGACTCGCCGACGATGCCGAGCGTCTCGCCCGGGGCGATGTCGAACGAGATGCCGTTGACCGCATGGATCGTCCCGCGCCGCGTCCAGAACTCCACGCGGAGGTCGCGGACGGACAGCAGGGCGTTACGACCTGCCACGGAGCTTTGGGTCGAGCGCCTCGCGGAGACCGTCGCCGATCAGGTTGAAACCGAGCACCGAGATCACGATCGCCAGACACGGGATGATCGCCAGGTAGACCGCCGACGCGAGGTACTCGTTCGCATCGGTCAGCATCGTCCCCCACTCCGGAGTCGACGGATCCTGCGGCCCGAGACCGAGGAACCCGAGGCCGGCGACGTCGATGATGGCGGTCGCCATCGCCAGCGTGCCGGCGACGATCATCGGCGAGATCGAGTTCGGGAGGATGTGCGAGGAGAGAATCCTCCGGCGCTTGACGCCGACGACTCTCGCAGCGAGCACGTACTCGTTCTCCTTCTGCGCGATCACCGAGCCGCGCAGCAGCCGCGCGAAGATCGGGATGTTCACGACGCCGACCGCGATCATCACCTGCCACAGGCCGGGGCCGAGCATCGCGACGATCGCGATCGCGAAGAGCAAGCCGGGGATGGCCAGCATGATGTCCATCATGCGCATCACGATCGAGCCGGGCCAACGTCCGACGTAGCCGGCGAAGGACCCGAGGAGCGTGCCGATCGAGAGCCCGATCCCGACCGAGACGACGCCGATCAGCAGCGAGTAGCGCGCGCCGTAGACGATCCGGCTGAAGACGTCGCGCCCCTGGAGGTCGAGGCCGAGCCAGTGTTCGCGGCTCGGCGGCTGCGGCTGGAGGATCCCGTCGACGAGAAAGACGTCGTTCGACGGATGGCTCGGCGCGATCCACGGGGCGAACAAGGCGCAGACCACGAAGATGCCGACGATCACCGCACCGACGAGGGCACCCCAGTTGTGCGTCAGGCGGTACCAGGCCTCGTTCCAGAGCCCGCCCGTCGGCTGGTCGAGCTCGAGCTCGGCGATCTCGAGTTCGGCGACTGACATCAGGCGTACCTGATTCTCGGATTGAGGAAGGCGTACACGACGTCGACGACGAGGTTGATCAGCACGAAGACCAGCGCGAGGAAGAGGATCCCGCCTTGGAGCACCGGGTAGTCGCGATTGAAGATGGCGTCGCGCAGCCAGGAGCCCATGCCGGGAAACGCGAAGACGGTCTCGGTCAGGATCGCACCCGAGAGCAGCAATCCCGTCTGCAGTCCGATCACCGTCGTCACGGGCAGCAGCGCGTTCCGCAGCACGTGCCGACGGTCGACGACTCCCGGCGACAGCCCTTTCGCGCGCGCGGTGCGGACGTAATCCTCGTTCTGGACGTCGAGGACTGAGGCACGCGTGACCCGCGAGATGATCGCGAGGGGGATCGACCCGAGCGCGATCGCGGGCAGGATCAGATGCTTGCTCACGTCGACGAACGTCGCCCACTCGCGGACGATGATCGCGTCGAGCAAGTAGAAGTTGGTCGGGTGCTCGGTCTCGATCAGGAGATCGATCCGCCCGACGCTCGGGAGCCAGGCAAGGCGGACCGCGAAGATGTACTTGAGCAGGATCGCGAGCACGAAGATGGGAACCGAGATCCCGATCAGAGAGACGAACAGGCTGCCGTGGTCGAGCGGCCCTCCGTACCGCTTCGCCGCGATGAACCCGAGTGGGATGCCGAGCGAGACCGCGAACAGCATCGCCGCCAGTGCGAGCTCGACCGTCGCGGGGAATCGCTGACGGATCTCGTCGGTGACCTCACGATGGGTTGCCGAGCTGATCCCGAGGTCGCGGTCTTGGAAGGTCGTCTGCATGTACGTCACGTACTGGCGCCAGACCGGCTCGTTCAGCCCATAGCGCTCCTTGTACGCCTCGACTAGCTCGGGCGTCGCCCGCTCGCCGAGCAGCGACTCGGCCGGGCTGCCCGGGAGCGCGCGCACCCAGAAGAAGAGCAGCACGGAGACCCCGAACAGAATCGGGATGAGGAGCAGCAGCCGCCGGACGACAAAACGAAGCATGTCGGCGTCCGGCGGCTGCTAGCTCGGTTCTACTGTCCGCCCAGGAAGACGGTCTTGAACAGGTCAGTGCCGATCGGGCTCGTGTAGTAGCCCTGCACCCGCCTTTGGAAGCCGAGTGCCGGCGTCGAATGCGCATACGGAACGGCCGGCAGGTTCTGCATGATCAGCTTGTTCGCCTGCTTGTACAGCGCGATCCGCTTCGCCTGGTTCACTTCCTGCTCAGCCCGGTCGAGGAGGCGGTCCAGCGCCGCGTTCCGCTCCTGGAACTGCGGGCTGAAGCCCTGGAAGAACGTGCCGATGAAGTTGTCCGCATCGGCATAGTCGCCCGTCCAACCGATCAGGTTGAGATGACCGGCGGTGCCCTCGTTCACGTGCTTCACGTAGTCGGGTCGCCACGGCATGCTCGTCGTCTCCACGTCGAAGCCGGACTGCTCGAGGCTCGCCTTGAACGCCTCGTAGTTCGCCTTCGGGTCGGGCATGTACGGGCGTGAAACGCCGGTCGGATACCAGAACTGGATCTTGCACGGCGGTCCGCAACCGGCCTGGCGCAGCAGCTCCCGCGACCTGGTCGGGTTGAACGCGTACTTGACCACGTCCTTCGCGTAGCCGGGAAGGCTCGGTGGCATGAACGCGTGCGCCACCTGTCCACGACCCGCATAGAACGAGTTCACAACGAGCTGCCGGTTCAGGCCGTACGCGACGGCACGCCGGACCCGGATGTCGTTCATCGGCGGCTTCGACGACTGAATCGTCACGTAGGCCACGTTGAACGCCGGGCGGCTCAGCACCTTCAGCCGCGAGTTGCCGCGCACCGTGGCGACGAGCTGCGGAGCGAGCAGGTCCATCCCGAAGACCTCACCGGTCTGGAGCGCCTGCACGCGCGCCGTGTTGTCGCTGATCGGCCGGATGATGATCCGGTTGAGCCGCGGCAGCTTCTTGTTCCAGTACGTCGGGTTCTTGCGGAGGATCACCGACTCTCCCACCGTCCACTTCTCGAGCCTGTACGGGCCCGTGCCGGTCGGATGCTGGAACGCGTACGTCCCGGTCGGAGCGAAGACGCCGTTGCGGATCGTGCCCTGATTCGCACCCCATCTCGCCATCGCGGTCGGGCTCTGCATCGAGAACGCCGAGAGGACGAGCGACGGAACGAACGGGCCGTTCTTCCGCGTCAGCTTCACGACGGCCTTCAGCGGTCCCGCGGCCCGGCAGCTCTGGTACAGCGGCTTGCCGAGTGTTGCGTTCTCGTTGCGCCTGAAACCGGTGAAGATCGACTGGTAGTAGTAGGTCGCCGAGGCGTCCTGGAACGGGCCGCTGAAGTTGAACCAGCGGTTGAAGTTCGCGCACACCGCGGCCGCGTTGAACGCCGTGCCGTCGTGGAAGCGGACTCCCCCGCGGAGGTTGAACGTGTACGTCCGCCCGTCCTTGGCGACGCTCCAGGTCTTGGCAAGACCCGGGATGAGCCGGGTCGTCCCCGGAGCGAAGTCGACGAGACTCTCGTAGATCTGTTTCGTGACCCGGAACGACTCGCCGTCCGAGACGAGCGCCGGGTCGAGATACGTCGGGTCAGCCGCGCCGGCGTAGATCAGGGTGTCCGGAGCGGCCCCGCTCGGGGACGCCTCCGATCTCGACCCCGCCGTCGCTGCGCCCGCAACGAGCAAGCAGGCCACCACCGCGCCCGCCATGCTCAGGAGCTTGATTCCCCTCAAAACTGCACCACCCTCTCTTTGTAACTAGCTGCCTTGGCTAAGGAGTATTCAGCAGCTACGACGCGGCTGCAAACAAAAGGTTAAGGGGCGGCCGAAGCCGCCCCTTGAGAGCGTCCAAGCGCGCCGTCGCGTTTTAGGCCACGGAGGCGACCGAGATCAGGTCGCGCAACGCACCGAGCCGGGCAAGAGCCTGGCCCTCGAGCTGCCGAACGCGCTCACGCGTCAAATCGAGCTCGTGGCCGATCGCCTCGAGCGTCCAGGGCTCGCCCTCGAAGCCGAACCGCAGCTCGAGGATCCGGCGCTCACGCTCCGGAAGGGCGTCGAGCGCCTTGCGCACGCCCTGCCGGCGAAGCGACTCTTCCGCCTCTTCGAACGGGTCGGGCGCCTCGCGGTCGGCGAACAGATCGCCGAGCTCGCCCTCGTCGTCCGCGCCGACCGTCTGGTTGAGCGAGACCGAGGCGGACGCGGCGCCGAGCGCCTCGTCGACGTGCTGGATCGGGAGGCCGGTGGCCTCCGCGAGCTCCTCCTTCGTCGCCTCGCGGCCGAGCTCGACCTCGAGCCGGCGCGCGGCGCGCGACAGCTTCTGCTGCCGCTCGACGACGTGGACGGGCACGCGGATCGTCCGCGCGTGGTTCGCGACAGCGCGCTGCACCGACTGGCGGATCCACCAGGTCGCGTAGGTCGAGAACTTGAAGCCGCGGCGCCAGTCGAACTTCTCGACCGCGCGGTTCAGGCCGAGCGTGCCCTCCTGGATCAGGTCGAGGAACGGCACGCCGAGGCCGCGGTAGCCCTTGGCGATCGACACGACGAGCCGAAGGTTCGACTCGATCATGTGCCGCTTAGCGATGGGGTCGCCGCGCTCGATCCGCTTGGCGAGGGTGACCTCGTCCGCGGCGGTGAGGAGCTTGTGCTTGCCGACGTCGGCGAGGAACAGCTGAAGGCTGTCCGCGGATCCCGAGAGCGGCGCATGCGAGAGGTTCAGGCTCTCGCGCTTCGCCGGCTTCTCGTCCTTCTCGTCGACCTCGACCTTGATCTCGAAGCCGATCGACACGAGCTCTGCCCGGAGCTGCTCGAGGTCGGCCTCGTTCAGCTCGTGCTCCTGCCCGAACGTCTCGAGCGTGGTCACCTCGATGAAACCCTGTTCCTCGGACGCCTCAACGAGGGCCCGAACGGGGTCGGATTCAAGAAGTTCCTGCAACTGATTCTGAGTCAAGTTACCGTTAACTCCCTTTCACACTCGTGTGCGGGCGTGCGCTCGCAGCGGCCCCGATCGCACTTTAGGAGGTATCTCCCGTTGGTGCTAGAGGCGTGGACCGGATCACAACCGAATTCCAACAATGGTGCTCTCAAGCAATAAGAAACGAATCCCGCATCCGAGGCATTCCGGGTACGCAGAAGCGTTCCTCCCAATTGGACGTCTAGGCCCTTCGAAAGTTTCCTTCCTAGGCGCGAGTGCGCTTTCGGCCGGGCTTCGCCGGCCCTCGGGCGCGGCGGTCGGCCAGGAGCTCGATCGCCCGCTCGTGGGTCAGCGACTCGACCTCGTCGCCTGCGCGGAGGCTCGCGTTCGTATCGCCGTCCGTCACGTAGGGGCCGAAACGGCCCTTGCGGACGACGATCTTCTTCTCGGTGATCGGGTCGACCCCGAGCTCCCGAAGCGGCCCCACCGGTGCCCCGCGGCGACGGCGCTCCTTCGGCTTCGCGAGGAGCTCCAGCGCCTGCTCCAGCCCGATCTCGAACAGCTGCTCCTCCGACTCCAGCGAGCGCGTCTCGGTGCCCTTCTTGATGTACGGGCCGTACCGGCCGTTCAGGGCTTCGACGTCCTCGCCGTCGGCGGGATCGGGCCCGAGCGTGCGCGGCAGCGACAAAAGCTTCACCGCATCTTCGAGCGTCACGGTGTCGAGCGACATCGACTTGAAGAGCGACGCGGTCTTCGGCTTGCCCTTGTCGTCCTCGGGGAGCACCTCGGTCACGTACGGCCCGAAGCGTCCGGTGCGCGCGAGCAACTGGCGGCCCGTCTCCGGATGGGCTCCGAGCTCGCGGTCGCCGGACGGCTGCGCGAGCAACTCGGTCGCCTTCTCGAGCGTGAGCTCGTCCGGCGCGAGGTCGGGCGGGATGCTCGCCCGCTCCTCCCCGCGCTCGACGTACGGCCCGTAGCGCCCGACGCGCAGCACGATGTCCTCGGCGCCCGGGATCGGGAACGTGTTGACCGCGCGGGCGTCGATCTCGCCGAGCGCGCCGACGAGCGCCTTCAGCCCCGCCTCGTCCGGCTCGCCGTCGCCGAAGTAGAAGCGGCGCAGCCACTCGACGCGACCCTCGTCGCCGGCGGCGATGCGGTCGAGGTCGTCCTCCATGCGCGCGGTGAACTCGTAGTCGACCAGGCGGCTGAAGTGCTTCTCGAGCAGCTCGGTGACGGAGAACGCGAGAAAGCTCGGGACGAGCGCGGTGCCGCGCTTGAACGCGTAGCCGCGGTCCATGACCGTGCCGATGATCGCCGCATACGTCGACGGCCTGCCGATGCCTCGCTCCTCCAGCGCGCGCACAAGCGTCGCCTCGGTGTAGCGCGGCGGCGGCGAGGTCGAGTGCCCCTGCGCCGTCAGCTCCTTGGTCTCGGCCGCCTGGCCCTCCTCGAGGTTCGGCAGGGGGCGCTGGTCCACGTCCCCGTCGTCGTCCTTGCCGACCTCGTACGCGGCGAGGAAGCCGGGGAACGTGATCACGGTGCCCGACGCGCCGAACTCGACGTCCTCGCCGGACGTGCTCGCCGCCGCGAGGCGCAGCGACACGGTCTCCCCGCGCGCATCCGCCATCTGGGAGGAGATCGTGCGCTTCCAGATCAACTCGTACAGCGCGAGCTCGTCGCGGTTCAGCTCGCCGCGCACCTCGTTCGGCGTGCGGAAGAAATCGCCAGCGGGACGGATCGCCTCGTGGGCCTCCTGCGCGTTCTTGACCTTGCGGTCCCAACTGCGCGGCTTCGGCGGCAGATAGTCGGCGCCGTAGAGCTCCGTCACCTGCTTGCGCGCGGCTGCGACGGCCGCCTGCGAGAGCGACGTCGAGTCGGTGCGCATGTAGGTGATGTAGCCGTTCTCGTACAGGCGCTGAGCGACGCGCATCGTCGTCTGCGACGTGTACCGCAGCTTGCGGCTCGCCTCCTGTTGCAGGGTCGCGGTACGAAACGGAGCCGTCGGCTTGCGCGTGTACGGCTTCTCGTCCTTGCTGCGGACCGTGAACGTCGCGCCCTGCAGCCGCGCGAGCAACCCGCGCGCCGACTCCTCGTCCAGGTGGGCGAGGTCCTTGCCCTTCGCCTTGCCGTCTGCACCGAAGTCGGAGCCGCGGGCGACACGTTTGCCGTCGAGTGACACGAGCCGCGCGTCGAACGAGCCCGGGTCGAAGATGCCTTCGAGGTCCCAGTACGCGACCTCGACGAAGGCGATCCGCTCGCGCTCGCGCTCGACGATCAGCCGAGTCGCGACGGACTGCACCCGTCCCGCCGAGAGTCCCTGCGTGACCTTCTTCCAGAGCACCGGGGAGACCTCGTACCCGTAGAGGCGGTCGAGGATCCGACGGGTCTCCTGCGCGTCGACGAGCCTGTCGTCGATCTGGCGCGTCTCCCCGAGGGAGCGCTCGATCGCGTCGCGGGTGATCTCGTGGAAGACCATCCGCCGGACGGGAACCTTCGGCTTGAGGACCTGGAGCAGGTGCCAGGCGATCGCCTCGCCTTCGCGGTCTTCGTCCGTCGCGAGCAGCAGCTCGTCGGCGCCCTTCAGCAGCTTCTTGAGCTCCGCGACCGTCTTCTTCTTGTCGTCGTCGACGAGGTACAGCGGCTCGAAGTCCTCGTCGATCGCCACGCCCATCGTCCCGTACTTGGCCCGCTGCTCCTTGGGGACGTCGCTGGCTCGATTCGGGAGATCCCGGATGTGCCCGATGCTCGAGGCGACCTTGTAGCCCTTCCCGAGGTACCCCTCGATCGTCCGCGCTTTTGCGGGCGACTCGACGATCACGAGGCGGTTCAACCCGCTTTCCTCCGTGGTTGCCACGCGGTCCACCTTAGCCTTCGTTGTCAAGACGGCAGAATGCGGCGCCGTGGCACCGCGCCCCTCACCGTTCTATTTGGCCGCCGGGGGACTCTCCCTGCCCTTCACGAAGCTGCTCTTCCGCCAGAAGAGCAGCGGGCTAGAGAACGTGCCGGCCGAAGGGGGCTGCGTCCTGGCGTCCAACCACCTCTCGAACTTCGATCCCTGGGCGATCGGAATCCCGCTGTACCCACGGAGGTTCCTTCGGTTCATGGGCAAGTCCGAGCTCTTCTGGTGGCCGCTCGGGCCGATCATCGAGTCCGGCGGGGCCTTCAAGGTCCACCGTGGCCAGGCCGACCTCGAGGCGATGGAGACGGCGGAGCAACTCTGCCGCGACGGGCACGTAGTCGTGATGTTTCCCGAGGGGACGCGCCGCAAGAAGGGCCTCGTCAAGAAGTACCAGCCTCGCGCGCACACGGGCGCGGCGCGGATCGCGCTCGGAGCGGGCGTCCCCTTGATCCCCGCAGCGATCAAGGGCACCGACAACCTCCTCGGGCTCGGACCGATCCGCGTGGCCTACGGTGCTCCCGTGCCGCTCGACGACCTCCGCCCCGCCGACCCCCGTGACGCGGCTCAGGAAGCCACCGACCGGCTGATGGCCGAGATCGCGCGGCTCGAGGCGACGCTTTGAAACCCCTGCTGGCCGTCGACGGCGACTCGTTCGCCCACCGCGCGTACCACGCGCTCCCCAAGCAGATCCGCCGTGCCGAGGGCCGGCCCGCGAACATGATCGTCGGCTTCACCAACATGCTCGTCGGGCTGTGGGACCAGGAGCAGCCGCGCTCCGTCCTCGTCGGCTTCGACTCGCTCGATACGCCCACCTATCGCCACACGGCGTTCCCTGCGTATCAGTCCGGCCGCGTGTTCGAGGAGGACTTGCTCGAACAGCTGGACCTGCTTGCCCGAGCTCGTGGAGTCCCTCGGCTTCGCGTCCGCGAAGGCGCCGGGCTACGAGGCGGACGACTTCATGGGCGCGGTCGTCGCGGCCGAGGAGAAGGCGAAGCGGCCTGTGCTGGTGGCGACGTCGGATCGTGACCTCTTCCAACTGGCCAGCGAGCGCACGACGATCCTCCAACCGACGCGCGGCGTGAGCGAGATCTCGCGCATCGGTCCAGCCGAGGTGCGCGAGCGTTACGGCGTCGAGCCGAAGCAGGTGCCCGACTTCATCGCGCTCCGCGGCGACCCGTCCGACCGGCTGCCCGGCGCGAAGGGCGTCGGGCCGAAGACGGCGGCGTCGGTGCTGGCGGAGTACGGCACGCTCGAGTCGGCGCTCGAAGCGGGGCGCTTCGCGGCACAGGCGGAGGAGTTGCGGCTCTATCGCCGAATCGCGACGGTGGACGCCTCTGCCCCTCTCCCTCCCCTCGGAGACCAGACGCCAACCTGGGCGGAGGCGTCCGCCCTCGTGGAACGGTGGGGGTTGGGGAACCTCTCGGGACGGCTCGCCGAGCGCGCTTGAAGATCCTCAGTCACGGCGACCTGGCCCGCCTTCATCCGTCGCCCTTCGAGACGCCCGAGCGCCTCGCGACGCTGCTCGAGCGCTTCGAGTGGAGCCCCGGGCGAAGCGCCCGACAAGAGGACCTGCTGCGCTGCCACACCCGGGCGCACGTAGACCGGATCGCGTCGATCGACCGCGAGACCTGGCTCGACGGCGATACGGTCGCGAGCGGGACGACCTATGAGGCTGCACTGCTCGCCGCGGGGACGACGATCCAGGCGGTGGAGGAAGAAGCGTTCGCGCTCGTCCGCCCGCCCGGCCACCACGCACTGCCGGACCGAGCGATGGGCTTCTGCATGTTCGACAACGTCGCGATCGCGGCCCGCTGGGCCCAGGCGGAGCTCGGGCTCCGCCGCGTTGCGATCCTCGACTGGGACGTGCACCACGGGAACGGGACGCAGGCGATCTTCTGGGACGACCCGACCGTCTTCTTCGCGTCGCTGCACCAGTGGCCGTTCTACCCCGGCACCGGCGGCCCGGACGAGCAGCACGAGACGACGCTCAACATCCCGCTTGCGGCGGGCTCCGGCGACGACGAGTTCCTCGGCGCGCTCGACGAGCTGGTCGCGCCCGCCCTCGCGCGATTCGAGCCGGAGCTGTTGCTCGTCTCGGCGGGCTTCGACGCGCACGCTTCCGACCCGTTGGCGCTGATGGAGGTCAGCGAGAACGGGTTCCGTGAGCTCGCGCGCCGCTCCGCGACGTACGCCCCGCGCGTCGCGGCGGTCCTGGAGGGCGGCTACAACCTCGAGACGCTCCCTCTGCTCGTCGCGGCCGCGCACGAGGGTTTCTCGGAATGAGACAGGCCGGCTTTCGCCGGCCTGTCTCAGCCACTGGATCTGTCGCTCACCCCTGAGCTGATCCCATCATCGGGGCTCGGGGACCTGCGTTCGCGACCCTTCGTGGGTGAATCTGGATCCCCCACGGTGGGTGAGTGGTCTCTAGCCGCGGGCGACGGCGAGCGCCTCGAGCGCCTCGCGGCGCGAGGACACGTTCAGCTTGTGGAGCAGGCTCTTGACGTGCGAGCGGACCGTGTGCTCGGAGATGAAGAGGCGCTTCGCGATGTCGTCGGTGCCGAGGTGCTCGTCGAGCAGGAGCAGCACCTCGACCTCGCGCGCGCTCAGCGCGCCGGCGATGCCGTCGGGAACCCCGCCGTTTCGGTAGCCGCCCTCCCGCACCTGATCGAGCAGGCTTCGAGCGACCTCGCCGGAGAGGGCGGCCTCGCCGCGGACGACGCCGCGAAGAAAGCTGACGATCCGGTCGGGCGGCTCGCTCTTCAGGAGATAGCCGGCGGCACCGGCGCGAATCGCCGCGAGCAGGTTCTCCTCGGTACCGGAGGCCGTGAGGACGATCACCTCGGCGTCGGGGACGGCGTCGCGGAGGCCGGGCAAGGCCGAGAGCCCGTCGAGCCCCGGCATGGAGAGGTCGAGCAGGACCAGCTGCGGGCGAAGCTTCCCGGCGAGCTCGATCGCCTCGTGCCCGTCGGAGGCCTGGCCGACCACGTCGAAGTCGTTTCCGGCGAGCAGGGTCGCCAGGGCGTCCCGGGTCAGGGGGTGGTCGTCCACGATCAGCACGCGGGGTTGCATCAGAAGACTCATCGGCAGGAGTCCCGCTGCCGATTAGAGGGAGATGCGCCACGAAGCACGGGATGGCTACGACGCCTGGCTGTCCGGAGAGCTCCTGCTCTTCGGGCTGCTCGGGGCTGCTCTGGCCCTGTTCATCGAGTCTCCGAGCCTTCGCCATGCCTGGGAGAGCCCGTCCCTGGCCCTCGTCCTCGACACGACGATCACCCTGGCCGGAGGGATCGTCGCGGTGCTCGCCGGGATCCGGTTCGCCGTCGAGGGCAGGCGCTTCGACCTCCTGCTCTCCGCCGGGTTCTTCGTCGCAGCGGCCTCGGCGTTCGTCTTCGAGATCGTTCCCGTCCTCGACGACCCCGTTCCGTCGAGGGTCGAGAGTTGGGCGGCGATCTTCGGCGCCCTGGCCGCCATGGCCCTGATCGCCGCGGCGCCGTTCGTTCGGGGGACCTCGACGTCGCGCCAGCGGGCGCTCGGCAACGCCGTCGCCGCACTGCTGCTCCTGCTCGCAGGCCTTTGGCTCATGCTCGGCACGCTCGGCCTGAGCCTGCCCGCGCTCGCGACCGGCCCGACCCACCCGGATCCGCCGGTGCTCCTGACGCTCGCTCTCTCCCTGCAGGCGGTGCTCAGCCTCGTCGCGCTGATCGGGTTCGGGCTTCGCTACCGCAACCGTGGTGACGACCTCAGCAGGTGGCTCGCATCGGCGGCGACGCTCAGCCTCTTCTCCGCTCTCTACCGCGTCTTCGCCCCGCTCACCCCCGCGACCGCGGTCTCCGTCGGCGACTTCCTGCGCGTGATCGCCTTCGGCGTGCTGCTCGTCGGCGTCTGGCGGGCGATCAGCGCCGCCGAGTTCGGGCGCGCGGTCGCCGACGAACGCGCCCGCGTCGCGCGCGACATCCACGACGGTCTCGCGCAGTACCTCTTCGCACTCGCGACGCACGCGAGCATGCTCGAAAGCGGCAAGGTCACCGACGAGGCGATCACGCGCATCAAGGAGCTCACGATCTCGGCGCAGCAGGAGGCACGCTTCGCCGTGCTGGCGCTGTCCTCGGCGGGTGGGAGCGCGCCGTTCGACGCAGCGCTCCGGCGCTACGTCGAGTTCCTGACCGCGGACGGGCTCCTCGAGGTCGACGTCGAGATCGACCAGCGCGTCAACCTCGCCCCCGACGAGCAGATCGAGGTCTTCCGGATCGTCCAGGAAGGGCTCGCGAACGTGCGGAAGCACGCGAACGCCAAGACGGCAGTCGTGCGAATCTGGCACCGCGAAGGTCGTCGCCTCGTCACCGTCGCGGATGACGGCACCGGTTTCGAGGAAGAGGCCGGCGGCGCCGGCCAAGGGCTTCGGAACATCAGGCAGCGCGCGGCGAGCATCGCCGGCGCGGCGTCGGTCAACTCCCGCCCGGGACGCGGCACGACGGTCGAGATCGCGCTACGCGCTTAGTCGGCTAAGTCACGTTGTATGGTGTCGCACGTTGATCGTCCGCGTGCTCATCAGTTGGGCTCTGCTTGCGGCGACCTTCGCCGTGACCAGCTGGATCCTCTCGGGCATGGAGGTCTCCGGCGGCGCGTGGGGTTACATCGTGGTCTCGTTGCTGTTCGGAGTCGTGAATGCGGTGATCGGCACGCTCCTCCGGCTCCTCACGCTGCCGCTCACGGTGGTGACGCTCGGGCTGTTCTTGTTCATCATCAACGCCGTCCTGCTCGTCATCACCGACGCGCTCTCGGATCGGCTGTCGATCGACAGCTTTTTCTGGACCGCGATCTGGGCGTCGATCATCATGGCGATCGTCTCGATGGTGCTCAACGTCATCACGGGCGCCCTCGCGCGGGGCCGCGCCGCCCCGTCCTAGCGCGTCGCGTTCGTCATCCCTCCAGGCGGCGCGCCACGCGGTTGACAACAACCGCTCGTACGGGATATGCACCTCCCAAAAGTCGGCCGCGTGCGCCATTGTGGCGCGGTCGAGAACCTGGGGGAGGGAGCCACCCATGCACGTGAAACGCCTTCGGACGTTCCTGGTCGCGGCGTGCGCCACGACCTTGCTGCTCGCGGGCTCGGTCATGCCTGCAAGCGGGGCGTCGCCGCCGTGGTGCGGCACGCCGAGCCAGGACCTGACAGCCGCGCTGCCGGACGGGAGCTCGCCGAGCCACCCGGTCGGCAGCTTCCCGCACATCCCGTGGTACGCGTTCGCCTGCACGCTCGCCGACATCCAGGCGCGAAGCAACGGGCGGATGGACGTCAAGGTGATCGGTCAGTCGGCGCTCGGTCGCGACCTGTACCTCGTGACGATCAACGCGCTCGACACGAACCAACAGCGCAGGGACTTCCAGACGTGGCAGAACATCCGGAAGATCGCGCTCACCGAGCCCGCTCGCGCGCAGGGGATGCTCGACGAAGGCCGGCGACGACGTGAAGGTGCCGATCTTCGTCCAGTCGGCGATCCACGGGAACGAGTCCGAGGGCGTCGACGCGATGTTCGACCTCGTCGAGCGCCTGGCGACGACGCCGTACGGCGCGGACCCCGAGGTCGACGCGATCCTGAACCACGTCGTCCTCCTCTGGAACGTCGACCAGAACCCCGACGGCCGGATCGCGAACGCGCGCGCGAACGGCAACAACTTCGACCTGAACCGTGACTTCCTGACGCAATCGCAGCCCGAGACGAAGGCCGCGGTCTCGATCATGCAGGAGTGGCTGCCGCCGGACATGCTCGACCAGCACGGCTACGTCACGCCGACGCTGATCGAGTCGACGACGAAGCCGCACAACCCGAGCATCGACTACGACCTCTGGCTGAAGTGGAACACGACCCGCATCGAGGCGAACGAGGCCGCGATGACCGCGGTGGGCCTCGACGTGACCCGGCCGATCCTCGATTGGTGCGCAACCTCCAACCCGCCGGGTCCGAGCGGCATCTGCCCGAGCGGCAACCCACCGGGGCCGCCCGAAGCGGAAGGCTGGGACGACTGGGGCCCGTTCTACACGCCGATGTACTTGCAGCTCGTCGGCCTGAACGGTTCGACGGTCGAGATGTGCAACTCGACGGGAACCGGGTGCGGCGTCCCGGGCTCGACCACGCACCAGCGGGGCCGGCTCGGTGCAAAGCTCGCTCAGTACACGGTCACGTGGTCCACGCTCCTGTTCGACCTTGCGCATCGGCACGACCTGCTCTGGGACGAGCTCGAGACCTACCGCCGCGGCGTGACGAACGCGCCCCGGCCGGCGTGTTGCCCCGCCCCGTACGTCACCGACCACATCTGGATGCGCGAGTACCCGAAGGGATACGTGATCCCACTCGGGACTGGCCAACGGAGCGATCCGGAAGCGAACCGGCTCGTCGACTGGCTGCTCGAGAACGGCATCGAGGTCGAAGAGATGAAGCAGGGCGGGGCGTACGGAGGCCAGACGTTCGACAAGGGCTCGTACGTGGTCTGGATGACCCAGGCGCATCGCGGCCTTGCGGACACCGCGCTCAGCATCGGAACGAACATCTCAGGGCTGATCCAGCAGTTGTATGCGCCGCCAGGCGCATGGAGCCACGGGTTTCTCTGGGGTGCCGACACGCTCGTCATCCCACGCGACGCCGACTTCTCGCCGATCACGAACCGTGTGACCAAGGCGAGCCACCTGCTCGGCGGCGTCGAGCCGGGCGCCGCGGACGCATACGTGCTCGCGGTCGACTCGCCGACGGCGGTGCGGACGCTGAACGCGCTGCTCGCAGGCGGCACGACCGCGCAACTCGCCATGACGTCGTTCGCAAGCCCGAGCGGCGGGACACTGCCGGCCGGCAGCGTGATCTTCGCTGCGGACCCGGCGACGAAGGTTGCGCTTGCGCGTGTCGGTCGCGAGAACGACGTCTGGTTCGGCCGGGCATACAGCGATGGCCTCCCGACGAGGGAGGCGATCGATCGCGTGCCGCGGATCGCCGTACTGACCGGCGCGGTCAACCAGGACGTCTGGTCGCTCCGCAACCTCGGCTTCATGGCGGATCCGGTCTCGACGGCAACGATCAACTCGGCTGCGACCGATCCGCTCGTCAACTACGACGTGATTTTCAACACGGCCGGCTACCCGGCCGCGTCGAACGTCACCGGCCGCGCGAGGCTCCAAGCCTTCTTCGCGTCCGGCGGCGGCTACATCGGCGCGGGCACGAACGGGGCGGCCTTCCTGACGGCGGGCACGCTCGTCAGCGGACTCACCGCCGCAAGCAGGACCGGTAACGGTCGCAGCGGCATCGTGCAGTGGAACAACGAGGGCGGCGCGAACAGCCCGATCGTCGGGTCGTTCCCCGCGCAAGACACCGCGATCATGGATCCGCCGACCTGGTTCACGGCGATCCCCGCGACGATGACCGTCGACGGCCGGCTGCCGCTCGCCGGGTTCTTCCTCGCAGGCCTCTGGGCGCCCGACGCGCAGTCCGCATCGGCTCCGGGCTCGGCAGTGATCGCGCACGGAACCTCGACCTCGGGGAGTGCCCGCCTGACGGTCTTCGCGATGAATCCGCTTTATCGCGCAGACCCCGAGCGGGAGTGGACGATGCTCGGCTCGGCCGCGTACTGGGCCGACAAGTAACGGAATGAGAGAGGAAGCCCCGCGTAGCGCGGGGCTTCCTCCAGCCTTGTAGTGGCTGGAGACACCTGCCACAATCGGGCCGTTCCGAACCTGAGGTCGGACGTCTGTGCCGTCGAGACACCGGTCGATACAGAGGGAGAGACAGTCTTTGTTGCGACAACACACATCCGGGGGGGTGCGCCGCTTCGGCATGCTCGCAGCCCTGGCGGCACTCATCGCCTTCGCTTTGGTGGGCGCGTGGGGAAGCGCGCCGCAGTCCGCCTATGCCGGCCCACCGGACGACGCGGTACTGGACTGGAACCTCAACGCGGTCAACGCCCTCGTCAACGCGCCGACCGCCGCGATTCCGGGAGCCGGCCAGAGCCCGCCCGTGTCGATGCTGCACCTCGCGATGGTGCAGGGCGCCGTGTACGACGCGGTCAACATGATCGACGGCGGGTATCAGCCGTACCACGCCGGCCTACCGTCGGCGCCCGGCTCGGCGTCGAGGGCCGCGGCGGTCGCCACCGCCGCTCATCACGTTCTGGTTGGAATGGTGATCGTGCCGGCGCTTTCGGCGACGATCGTCACCCGGCTCAACACGCTCTACGCCGACTCGCTCGCGGCCGCCACGACCCAGGACGGCGCCACGGCGGTCTCCGCCGGCGTCGCCGCCGGAGCGGCAGCCGCCACGAAGATGCTCGCCGAGCGTGCGAATGACGGCCGGTACCCGGCTGTGCCGTTCATGTTCGCAGTCGGCGACGACCCGGGAGAGTGGCGCCCGACCAACGGAGTGAACGACCCGTTCGCCTGGGTCGCGAAGGTCGACCCCTTCGTGCTCGAGAGCGCCGCTCAGGTCCGGACGAAGGGACCGTACGCGCTGAAGAGCGGGGCGTACACGAAGGAGTACAACGAGGTCAAGGCGTACGGCGGTACGACCCCGACCCTCCGGACGCAGGAGCAGACTGACACCGCTCGCTTCTTCGCCGTCAATCCGGTGGAGCTCTTCAACCGCACGTTCCGCGGCATCGCAAGCGGTCAGGGCTTGACGATGGCGGAGCAGGCCCGGCTCTTCGCCATGCTCAACATGGGAGCAGCGGATTCACTGATCGGCTGCTGGGACGACAAAGCGTTCTGGAACTTCTGGCGTCCGATCACCGCGATCCACGAAGGTGACGACGACGGCAACCCGCGCACGGAAGGCGATCCGGGCTGGACGCCGTTCATCACCATGACGCCGGCCGCCGTCACCCCGCCCTACCCGGATCATCCGTCGGGCTACAACTGCGTGACGGGCGGGTTCATGTACACGGCGGAGGCCTTCTTCGGGAAGGGCAAGTTCGACTTCAGCCTGACAGCGACCATCCTGGGCGCCCCCGTGACGCGCGACTACGAGCGCTTCACCGACGTGCTCGACGACACGATCGACGCACGGATCTTCTTGGGGCTCCACTTCCGCGCTCCCGACGAGCAGGGCGCGGGAATCGGCAAGGACGTCGCACACTGGCTCGACAAGAACTACTTCCAGCGGGTGAAGTAAGCCAAAAGCCCGCGGCGGTGCCGCGGCAACTGGATCGCTGAACAAGGAAAACCCCGCGTCTCTTGCGGGGTTTTCCTCAAGCACGCCCAACCTCGGTGACATGATCGCCGGATGAGCGTGCCCGACCTTCCGGCTGGAACCGTCACCTTTCTCTTCACTGACATCGAGGGCTCGACGCGACTCCTTCAGGAGCACGGGTCGAGCTACGCAAACCTGCTTGCCGAGCACCGCCGAGCCCTGAGGGACGCGTTCACCAGACACTCCGGTGTCGAGGTGGACACGCAGGGCGATGCCTTCTTCGTCGCGTTTCCCAGCGCCGCCGACGCTGTTGCTGCCGCTGTCGAGGCGCGGCACCGGCTCGAGGCTGGCCCCATCCGGGTCCGCATGGGAATCCACACCGGCGAGCCGATCGTGACGGACGAAGGCTACGTCGGCGTCGACGTTCACCGCGCGGCCCGGATCGCCGCCGCTGCTCACGGGGGACAGATCGTCCTCTCCGAGACGACACGACGCCTCCTGGACAGCGACACCGCAACTCGTGATCTCGGCGAGCACCGGCTGAAGGACCTCACCGGACCCGAGCGTCTGCATCAGCTGGGCGACGGCGACTTCCCGCCGCTGCGGACGCTCGACGCCACCAACCTGCCGGTCGCGTCGAGCCCGCTCGTCGGTAGAGAGCACGAGCTCGGCGCGCTCGTCGCACTGCTCTCCGAGGGCACGCGGCTCCTCACGATCACCGGTCCGGGTGGCACAGGAAAGACTCGTCTTGCCCTCCAGGTCGCAGCCGAGCTCATCGGCACGCTGCGCGACGGCGTCTTCTGGGTCCCGCTCGCGAGCCTCACCGACACGCAGCTCGTGTCGTCGGAGGTAGCGCAGGCGATCGGGGCGCGCGACGACCTCGACGGTTTCCTGCGGGGCAAGGAGCTCCTGATCCTGCTCGACAACTTCGAGCATCTCCTCGCCGCTGCTCCTGACGTGAGCGCCGTCCTCGCCGCATCGAAAGGGCTCCGCGTGCTTGTCACAAGTCGCGCTCCCCTTCACGTGTCGGCAGAGCGGGAGTATCGGTTGGAACCGCTCACGACGAGCGCTGCAGCTGCACTCTTCGTCGAGCGGGCGCGTGCGGTCGGTCGAGAGCTCGCGCCCGACGCGACCGTGGAGGCGATCTGCCACCGCCTCGACGGTCTCCCGCTCGCGGTCGAGCTCGCCGCGGCGCGCACGAAGCTCCTCGCTCCAGCGCGACTTCTCGAGCGCCTCGACTCGGCGCTTCCGCTCCTGACCAGTGGGGCACGCGACGCCCCAGAACGCCAACGCACGCTGCGCGCAACGGTCGAATGGAGCTACGAGCTCCTCGATGCTGCGAGCAAGGATCTCTTCGCAAAGGTCTCGGTCTTCGCCGGCAGCTTCCCGATCGGGGCCGCCGAAGAGATCTGCGACGCCGACCTCGACGGCCTCGCAGCACTTGTCGACTCGAGCCTCCTGAAGCCGATCGGCGATGACCGATTCCTGATGCTGGAGACGATCCGCGAGTATGCGCTCGAGAAGCTCGAAGCCTCGGCAGCGGCGAAGGAGCTTCGCCGGCGGCATGCACGTTTCTTCTCCGCACTCGCAGAGCGGGCGTACGAGCGACGCTTCGACGCTGAGTCGGAGTGGTCTGCGCGGCTCGGAGTCGACCACGACGACCTTCGTGCCGCGCTCGACTGGCTGGTCGGGAACGACCCCGATCATGGGCTCGAGCTCGCAGGTGCACTCGGCTGGTTCTGGCTGTCGCACGGGCTTCTGGCCGAAGGGGGTGGGCGGCTGGCCGGCGCGCTCACCGAGTCGACTGCAACTGGTCGATCTCGGGCGCGCGCACTCACAGCATCGGGATCACTCGTGGCGAGGCACGGCGAAGTCGACGAGGGACGAGCGCAGGTCGATCAGTCGATCCGTCTCTGGCGCGAGCTCGATGATCCGAACGAGCTCGCTTCGGCGCTCGACGCGCTCGGCTGGCTCCTCGCCTACAACGCCGCCGACATCTCGCCCGCATTCGACGCGTTCGAGCAGAGCCTCCAACTCCGCCGTGAGCTTGGCGACCGACCCGGTGAGACGCGCGCGCTCGTGGGCGTCTGCCAAATGCTCGTTGCAGCGGGCGAGGTCGAGCGAGCGGAGTCGCTGTCACTGGAACTGCTCGAGCTCGCGGACGCCGACCCGCGCACGGAGCACTTCGCTTACCACTTCCTCGCGGACTGCGCACTGACGCGCGGCAATACGGAGGAGGCAGAGCGGCGTTACCGCGAAAGCCTGCAGGCGGCGCTGCCGCTCGACGACGTCATCGAGACGAGCTTCGAGGTCCAGGGCGTCGCGATGGCGGCTGCCGGTAACGCCGACCCGCGGCGTGCACTGCTACTGGCCGGTTCGGTCGAGGCGCTCTGGGAGTCACTTGGCATCTCGATTTCCGTCGCCTTCTGGGACACCCTTCTCGAGCGATACATCGGCGCCGCCCGCGAGCGGCTGGGCACGGAGGCGGATGCCCTCTGGTCGGAAGGGCGCGCGATGACGTTCGACGACGCAGTTGAGCTTGCCCTGACGCATTGAAGTCGCGAAGCGCGGCGACGTTCGCGAAAGCCCCGCGATTGCGAGGCGTAGCTCGTGGTGCAGCGGCGGCCCGGGCGCGGTGCGACGATTCGAGACGTGGCGCGGACGATCTCGAGCACCATTGGCCGCGAGGGCTTGGGGCGAACTCTCAGCGTTGTCCTCTGGCCGGCCGCGCTTCTGTTTGGGATCACCGCCATACTGGTTGGCCGGCCCGAATTGGTCGCGCTCGACGGGGTCACGGGGTTCGTTCTCGTAGGGCTTGGGCTCGCGGCATGGTCGCTGCGGCCGCGAAGCGCCTCGGGACTCATCATGGCGACGGCTGGCTTCGCGTGGTTCCTGGGGGCGCTCGCGCCGTGGGCGGTTTATCTGCACCGAGCGCCGCTGGCTCACCTGATCCTGACGTATCCGACGGGAAGTCTCGCAGCTTCTTCGCGACTGTTCCGCGCTGCGATCGTTGCAGCGTACGCCTATGCGGCCACCTACCCGATCGCCCGCAACGACTACGCGACTATCGCATTCGCGCTCGCGCTGATCGCGCTCGCGACCAGACGCTACGTCGTCGCGGGAGGCCCGGAAAAGCGAGCGCGCCTGACAGCGCTGATCGCGGCGACGGCGTTCGGGCTGGTGCTCGTTGTCGGAGCGGCGACCCGAGTGGCTGGGATCGAAACGGACAACGCGCTTCTGTGGGCGTACGACGCAATCGTCTGCCTCGTCGCGATCAGCCTGTTCGCCGACCTGCTCTGGGGACGGTGGGCGCAGGCGGCGGTGACGGGGCTGGTGGTCGACCTCGGAGAATCCGACGCGTCCGGCACGCTGCGCGACCGGCTGGCCCGGACGCTCGGAGACGCGTCACTCGTCGTCGGCTACTGGCTTCCAGAGCAGAACCGCTACGCGGACGAAGCCGGCCGGCCGGTCGACCTGCCGGCGGCCGAAGCACAGCGTGCGCTGACACCGATCGACGAGGACGGGCGGCGGGTCGCCGTCGTCGTCCACGACCGTGCGCTCCTGGACGACCCTGCGCTCATCTCCGCGGTCGCGTCGGCGACGCGGCTGGCGGTGTCGAACGCCCGGCTTCAGGCTGAGGTGCGCGAGCGGGTCGCCGAGGTCGAGGCCTCGCGACGGCGAATCGTCGAGGCCGCGGACGATCAGCGGGATCGCCTCGGCCACGAGCTCCGTAGCGGGACGGAGCGCCGCCTATTGCGGGTGGCGGAACTCGTCGGAGAGATCGATCCGGAGTTCGAGCTGCAGGTCGAGGCGGCGCGGGCTGAGCTCGAAGAGTTCGTGCTTGGCATTCATCCGCGGACGCTTGCCGTCGACGGTCTCGGTGAGGCGCTCCGTGAGCTCGCCGAACGGTCGTTTGTTCCGGTCACGATCGTCGCGCCGAACGAGCGCTTGCCGGTCGCCCTCGAGGCGGCCGCATACTTCCTCTGCTCGGAGGCGCTCGCGAACGTCGCGAAACATGCGCGGGCGTCGCAGGCAACGATCCGCGTAACGGCCGAGAGTGAGCTCCTCACCGTCGAGGTCAGCGACGACGGCGTCGGCGGCGCCGATCCGGCCGCCGGCTCCGGGCTCCGTGGTCTCGCCGATCGGGTGGAGGCGCTCGGCGGTCAGCTCGTGGTCGAGAGCCCCCGTGGCAGGGGGACGCGCCTCGTCGCGCGCTTGCCGCACACACGCCGACGACTTACCCCGTCTTCGTCCACGGCGGGGTGAATCCGGCGCCGTAGTATCCGCCCATGCCGCCGTCGTCGAACCTCAGAGCGTTCCCTTCGAGGGACCACCCGAGAGCGAACTCGTCCTCGCTCGTCCTGAAGATCACCCGGTCGCGATAGACCGAGTACGTCCCGGACGCACCGACTTCGGTATGTCCGTCCGAAAAGATGTCGTAGATCACGAAGGCGCCCGATGTGAGAACGAGCCGATGCCGCACCGGCAAGAGCCTGTAGAACGGATCGCCGGCCGGGATCCGAGCGCGCCGCGCATCGTCTGCGGTCGTCGTGTTCGTGTAGACGCCGTCGGGGATGGCGGCTGAGGCGGATCGCTCACCGGTCGAACAGGACGGGAGCGTCTCGGCAGCGACGGACGTCGCCTGCGGGAGCTTCGCGATCCGTGCGATAAAGGCGCGGGTCTGGTCGTCCCGCTCGAGCTCTCGGTAGACGGGAGCGAGGGCTTCGCGAAGCGTCGAGATGTCGGCCGGGGTTGCGACGACGAAGCTCAGGCCGCGCCGGCACAGCACCGCCGCCGCATCCCGTTCTCGCGATCGAGTAGCAGCGAGCGCTCTTCGAAGTGCGTTCCGAACGGCATCGGGTAGCACGCGCCGTTGCACCGGCTCGAGCGCCGCGAACGCAGCCTCGTTCATGAAGAGGACGAGCGGCCGCGGCCAGAGGTTGATGTTCGTCGTCAGGTACTTCGCGGCCGCGTCGTACGTGTTGCCTTCGATCGACTCCACCTGCTGCTCGATCCCGTCGAGGCCGCCGATCCGCGCCCCGGCGGGAAGGGCGATCGCCGTCGCGCCTAACGCCCGCAGAGTCTCGCGTGCGGCGCGGGAGTCGCCGATTCCGATCCTCTGGCCGCGGAAGTCGGCGGGCTGCCTGAGCGGCCGCTCTACACCGAGGAGCTTGCGCAGCGGACCCGGCAGGACGCCTAGTCCGGCGAGGCGGAGTGGCTCGAGGGCCTTGAGCATCTCGCCGGGGACGCCGCTCTCGAGGACCTCGCCCTGCAGCGCGTAACTGTCGACGAGGAGCGGTGCGTGCAACGCATTGAAGCTCGCGACGCCGACATCGTCCCAAGCTCGACTCCCGACCGATCCAAGGTCGGCCTTACCTGCCGCGACGTCGCGGATGACCGCAGACTCCGGACGGCGCCACGGCCAACCCAACCAGCGGTTTCTGAACTCGATCCGTATCTTCCCGCCCGACAGGCGGGCGACCTCGTCTGCGAACGGCTGCAGCTCCTCCGGGCCGTGGCCGCCGTTCGCCATTGTCAGGGTGATCGGCTTCGTCGCGGGCCTGCCGCCGGCCCGGTCGTCGCCACCGCCGGCGCAGCCGGCAGCGGCGACCGTAACGGTTAGCGCGGCTCCAAGAGCGACGACCGCATCGAGGCACGTCCGCACTGCTTCCTCCCGCTCGACGGAATCGAGTCTAGGTCGGATTGCCGCGTACGACATCGGGGCGCGCCCTCGTTCCGGCGGCGCAGGAGCAGGGTCAACCCTCGCCGCTAACGATGGCCTGCCCTGTTTCGTCGCCGCAAAAGCGCTCGTAGCCTCGTCAACGACATGACGACGAGCCAACAGCGCGATGCAGAAAGGACAGACTCATGAGGTTCCTTGCATTGATCGCCTTCGCGGCGGTGGTAGCAGCCGCCCCGACGCTTGCTCTTGGAGCAAACGACCGGGCACGTGGGTACCACTCCGAGGCGTTCACGGACCCGAACTTCTGCGGCACCGGTGCGGCCGTGGAAGGGTTCTTCGAGTCGATCTTCACGGCGAGCGAGCGCGACGGCGTGTTCAAGATCGAGCACCAAGGGAGCGTCACGTACAGCTACGGCGATGCGTCCGTCATCGAGAGCTTCGCGGGGCAGTTCACGTTCACCCTCGTCGCAACGGGAGAGGGCGGCGTGGAGACACGTCGACTCATCTCGAAGGGGCTCCCCGTGAAGATCCAGCTCGCCAACGGCCCGGTCCTCGCGCGCGACGCGGGCATCATCGTCCAGCTCGTGATCATCCAAAACGGCAATGAGATCGACGTCCAGACCGTGAGCACGAGCGGCCCTCACCCCATCGACGCGAGCGGCGGCAGCCTGTTCTGCGCCGTTGTCCCGCAGGCGCTCGGCATCGGCTAGAGCCGTGGAGAACCCAGGCGAGCGCGCCGACGACCTCGGCGGCGCGCTCGTCCCGCGGCACTGCGTGGAACGCGAACGGGTTGAACCGGTGTTGAGGCCGGCGGCCGTGCTCGCAAGGATTGACGAATGAGCATCCGGACCCTCGGCATCGGCGCACTCATCCTGGCAGGGATCGCGTTCGGCGCGCTCTCGCTGGCGATCGCGCGGCGCGAGCCCGCCTTCTCGTTCGCGGGTGAGCTGTCGTCGCGGGCCGCCGCCGAGTTGATCGCCGGCTGGTCTCTCCTCGCCGTTGGACTGGTCGCCTGGACGCGCCGACGCGGCAGCAGCTTCGGACCGCTACTCGTCGCCGCGTCATTCGGCTGGTTCTTGCTCGAGTGGAACAACCCGGGCATCGGCTCCGCGCCCGGGTTTGCGCTCGGCCTCGCGCTCTACGCGGTCGCACCACCGTTGGTCGCACACGCGGCCCTCGTCTACTCCGGTCGGCGACTCTCGGCCCTCGAGCGGGTCGTGCTCGCGGCCGCGTACGCTGGGGCGATCCTCATACTCGGGCTAGGGCCGGCGCTCGTGTTCGACCCCGCGAACGCGGTGTGCACGCCGCGCGCGCAGTGCCCGAGCAACCTCCTCCTGATCGCCGATTCGCCCTCCCTCTACGACGCGTTGAACCGGATCGGCGTCCAGGCCGGACTCGCCTGGTCGCTCGCGCTCATCGGCGTGCTGGCACTCAGGCTCGTTCGAGCGAGTCCGGCGCTCCGCCGGCTGCTCTGGCCGGTGCTCCTTCCGGCGGCGGTCTACCTCGCGCTCGTCGCCTGGACCTTCGCGACGGCCTCGGCCGCGGCACGCTCGGAAACAGTCCCGTCGCGCGCGACCTCTGGCTCGGCCAGGCTGTGGCGCTCGTCGCGCTCGCAGCAGGGGTTGTGTGGGGCTGGTTCCGCGCGCGCCAGACGCGTGCCGCCATCGCGCGCCTCGTCGTCGAGGTCGCCGCTTCGCCTGAGCCCGGCGGCCTTCGTGAGAAGCTGGCGCGGATGCTGGACGACGACTCGGTCGAGGTCGCCTATCCGCTGGAGGACGGCAGGCTCGTCGATGCGCTCGGCCGGCCGTTCGGCGCTCGACGGCCAGGTGACGCCACTGGTCCGCAACGGACAGACCGTCGCGCTGCTGTCGCACCGTCCGGGCCTGCTCGACGATCCCGCGCTGGCCGAGGAGGTTGCGGCAGCAGCCCGCCTGGCACTCGAGAACGAGCGGTTGCAGGCCGAGGTCAGGGCCCAGCTCGAGCACTTGCGGAGCTCGCGGACGCGGGTGATCGCGACCGGGGACGCCGAGCGTAGGCGGCTCGAACGAGACCTCCACGACGGGGCGCAGCAGCGTCTGGTGGGCCTCTCGCTGCAGCTCGGCCTCACCCGCTCCCGCCTCGGCCCGCAGCCGGACGCGGCGCTCGTGGCACGGATCGACGAGGCCGAGGCCGAACTCGGTGCCGCACTGGCCGGGCTGCGCGAGGTCGGTCACGGGCTCTTCCCGGCGCTGCTCGCCGAGGAAGGGCTCGCCGTCGCCCTCGAGGCGCTCACAGAGGAGGCGCCCGTCGAGATCGAGATCGGAGCTCTGCCGGAACGACTCGACGCCTCCGTCGAGGCGGCCGCCTACTTCGTCGTGTCCGAAACGCTCAAACGCGCCCGGAGCATCCCGGACAGGCTCGCGGCTCTAACCGAGGGCGACCAGCTCGTGGTCGAGGTCGAAGCCGACATTGCAGACAGCGAGATCGTCGGGCTCGAGGACCGCGTCGGCGCGGCCGGGGGGACACTCGAGGTCGTACGCGAGGCCGACGGGCGAGCGAGCATCCGCGTGGAGATCCCGTGCGGGTCGTGATCGCAGACGACGAGGTGCTGCTCCGGGAAGGACTCGAAAGGCTTCTGCGCGAGGCCGGCTTCGACGTCGTCGGCAAGGTCGGCACCGCGAACGAGCTGCTCCACAAGGTCGAGCTCGTCCGTCCCGACGTCGCGATCGTCGACATCCGCATGCCGCCCACACACACGGACGAAGGGATCGTCGCCGCCCAGGAGATCCGCCGTTCGCATCCCGAGGTCGGCGTGCTCGTTCTCTCGCACCACCTGGAGTCGCGCTACGCCATGCGGCTGATCGAGCAGCATCCCGGCGGAGCCGGGTACCTGCTCAAGCAGCGGGTCTCGAACCTCGGCGTCCTCACCGACGCGCTTGGCCGGCTGCGCGACGGCGAGTGCGTCGTCGACCCGACGATCGTCGCCCGACTCGTCCAGCGCGCCCGCCCTGCCAGGCAGCTCGCGGAGCTCACCGACCGCGAGCGCGAAGTGCTGGCCCTGATGGCCGAGGGCCGCTCGAACAAGGCGATCTGCGCGCAGCTCTTCCTTAGCCCGAAGACCATCGAGGCGCACGTGAAGCACATCTTCATGAAGCTCGGCATCGACGAGTCCGCCGACGACCACCGCCGCGTCCTCGCCGTGCTCGCCTACCTGCGCTCCTGAGCGAAGCCTCGTAAGCAATCGGCCTTCTGAGCGGGCCCCAGGTCGCGCTCAACGAAGCCGTCGTCGAGCGCGGCCCGGATCAGCTGGGGCTGACAGCGAAGAGCAGGAACTGCGTGAACTGCGCCGGCGCGAAGTTGTTGTCGCTCACGAGGATCAGCGAGCGGCGTCCGTCGGGGAGGTCGGGTCCGAACGCCATGCCTTCGACGTTGTCGAGCGGAATGCCGAGCGTGTCCAGGTCGAGCAGGAGCGTCTTCTCGACCGGTCGCACCGACCCAAGCGTCCCGGCCAGACTCGCGGCGCCGTTGACGTTGTCGGCCCCGGGCAACGCGACGCGATAGAGCTTGATCGTGTTGCCCGTACCGGCTACTCCCACCGAGAACGACCGCTCCATCGCGAGCAGGAACTCGTTGTTGAGCGGAAGCAGCTCGACGAGCCCGCTGACGGCGAAGTTGGTCGGCGGCACGGGCGGCTGGGCGATCGGGTCGGTCCAGTAGAGGTATTGGCGGTCGAGCCTTCCGCTCTGGAGGTTGTAGCGGAGCAGCCGCGCTGGGCTTCCGGCCGCGAGCGTTGCCGGCGGGCCGTCCTGGACGAGCGCCGCCTCTGTGCCAGTGAAGAAGAACCGGCCGTTCGGCGGCGTCGAGGCGCTCTCGAACCCGAGGTTCTGACGCACTCCGCGGGTCCCGGCGGCGTTCGGGAGGAACGGCTCGGGGACGGGCAGCGCACCGAGCTGGTCCCCGTCGAGGGCGAACTCGCGGACGAACGGGTCGATCAGACGGTTCGCGAAACCCTCCGACGTGATGACGAGCGTGCCGTCCTTGGTGAGGGCGATCCCCTCCGGGTCGAGACTGAGCGGCGCGAACGGCTGACCGTCAGGTCCCTTCAGCGTCGTCACGTCGAGAAAGTCGACGTCGCCCGGGTCGAGTCGCCCGTCGGAGACGTCGACCCGCAGGGTGTAGAAGCGGGCCGGGTTGAACTGGCTCGGGTCGTCCGACAGGCTGTAGAAGACGTTCCGCTCGGCGTCGTAGGCGATGCCGGAGAGGCCGCCGACCTGCGTCCCTTCGAACGTCGTCCCGGTCGGCACGATCTCCTGGCCGAGGAACTCGAGGCCGGGCGTGGGCCCGCGCTCGTTCGCGGCGGGCGCCGAGGACAAGAGGGTGAACGCGGCTGCGGCGAGTGCGAGCAGCAGCCAGGAGAACCTGAAGCGTGCGCGAAGCGTCATCGAAGAACCTCCCCCATCGTTCGAGGCCGCCGTCAGCTGGGTCGCCGGAAGCCTAAAGCCGACGCGCTGCTCACGCGCGACACGTGTGTGTCCTGCCCCGAGGGCGGTAGATGCTCGACGGCACGCGAGGGCAGCGCATCGGCTTGCAAGAAAGCGCCGCGCCACGCTCGTGATGCACGTGCTTTCTGCACGACTCAATAGAAAGCCCTGCATTGCAGGGCTTTCCGTAGCAGGCCTGTAAGCCGGATTCTGTCGAGGGTGATCATCCCTCTAGGCCGACGATCTCTCGCCGGCTCGAGCGGCGTACCCGGTCCCTCGGCGGGCCACCTCGGCGGGACCTGTTTCGCCTTGCACCGAACGGGGTTTGGCGAGCCGCCGTGTCACCACGGCGCTGGTGGGCTCTTACCCCACCTTTTCACCCTTACCGCCGGCGTCTCCGGAGAGTCATGCGCCGGAGGCGGTCTCCTTTCTGTGCCACTTTCCGTCGGCTTTCGCCGCCTGGGGTTTCCCCAGCGTTCTGCCCTGTGGTGTCCGGACTTTCCTCGAGCCTCGCGGCTCGCGATCACCCGGCCTGCACGTCGAATTGTAGCCCGGACTCCGCCGACTCGACGGCTCCGCGCAGGTGCGAGCCGCACTCGGGGCACGAGACCGTCCGCCGCGTGCGCAGGACGAACTCGCCGCAGACGAGGCACTCCAGGCTGATCCCGCGCACGAGCGCCTGGAGCTCCTGGTCGAGCGTCCGGTGGAGTGGCGTCGCCGTCATCAGAGGCTCCGGAAGACCCCCACGACCTTGCCGAGGATCTGGACGTGCGGCGGGTACATCGGATCGAGCGCGTCGTTCTCGGGCTGGAGCCGGATCCGGCTGCCCTCCCGGTAGAAGCGCTTGACCGTCGCTTCGTTCGCCGACTCGTCGTCGCCGACCAGCGCGGCGACGATCTCGCCGTTCCGCGCGTCCTGCGCTCGGCGGATGACGACGATGTCGCCGTCGAGGATCCCCGCGTTGATCATCGAGTCGCCCCGGATGCGGAGCAGGAACTCCTCGCCCCCACGCGAGAGCGGCTCGGGCACCGCGAGGTACTCGTCGACGTGCTCCTCGGCGAGGAGCGGTGCGCCCGCGGCGATCGAGCCGAGCAGCGGGAGCTTGTGGACCTCGGCCGGAGCCCCCGCGGCGACCGGGCGGTCGCGGAGCAGCTCGAGGGCCCGCGGCTTCGTCGGGTCGCGCCTGAGGTAGCCCGCCCGCTCGAGGTTCGCGAGGTGGGCGTGCACCGTCGAGGGCGAAGCCAGCCCGACGGACTCTCCGATCTCCCTGACCGTCGGCGGGTAGCCGTGCTTGCCGACGTACTCGGCCAGGAACTCCCAAATCTCCTGCTGACGTCCGGTGAGCATCTGCCTGCCTCCTGGGTCGGTCGAAGCGAACGCGCGTTTCCGCGAACGTGTGTTCGACAGAAGGCTAGAGACTCCTTCGGACGACGTCAAGTTGCAGCGCTGCCCAGCGGCGTCAGCGTGACCTCGCCCTCCGACGACCTGGATCAGTCCGTCCGAGAGCGCGTCGTCCCAGGCCGGGTGCCGGGGGCAGTTGCTCGTCCACGCCTCCATCGCCTCCGAGTAGGTCCGAGGCCGGCTGTCGACCCAGTCGAGCAGCTCGAGAACCGATGGAGCGAGCGCGACGCCACAACTCGAATCGTAGGCGCCCGACCGAAAGTTGAGCCCGGCGGAGCCGGGCGACTTTCTCGGGGCAAGTGCGCTGGAGAGGACTTGAACCTCCACGGCCGTTTAAGGCCACTAGGCCCTCAACCTAGCGCGTCTACCAATTCCGCCACCAGCGCTCGAGGGAGCGAGAAGTGTAGCCGCGGCTAGGATCCCGCCGTGCGCGACCTCTGCAAGGCGGCAGTGGATGCCGCGCTCGGTGCCGGTGCGACCTATGCCGACGCGCGCGCGGTCGTGCGCCGCTCGCAGGCGGTCTCGACGAAGAACGGCCGCGTCGAGAACGTCACCGACCTGGAGACGGAGGGGATCGGCGTGCGCGTGCTCGTGGGCGGCGCCTGGGGATTCGCGTGCGACCGCCGCCTCGTCGCCGAGGGCGCCCGGGACGCAGCGCTTCGCGCCTGCGCGTTCGCACTCGCGGCGGCCGGACGCCGCGAGAAGGCACTCGCGCCGCCGGCGGCGACGAGCGGCACCTACCGCACGCCCTTCGAGAGAGACCCGTTCGACGGTCTCGCTCTCCGAGAAGGTCGACCTGTGCGTGCGTGCAGAGGAGGCGCTGCGCCACCCCGACGTCAAGGTCACCGAGGCGTTCGTGCGCGCTCAGCGCGAGAACAAGGTCCTCGTCACCTCAGACGGCGCCGAGATCGAGCAGGAGCTCGTGGAGACAGGCGGCGGAATCGACGCGCTCGCCGCAAGCGACGGCGGCTTCCAGATGCGCTCGTATCCGTCCGCGCACAGCGGCTCGTCCGCGCAAGGCGGCTGGGAGTACGTCGAGAACCTCGGGCTCGAGCGCGAGGCGCCGCGCGTCGCGGAGCAGGCAGCCGCACTGCTGCGCGCCGACGTGTGCCCGCCCGGCGTCACGACCGTCGTGATCGACGCGGAGCAGATGGAGCTGCAGGTGCACGAGTCGGTCGGCCACCCGATCGAGCTCGACCGCGTCTACGGGAGCGAGGCAGCGTACGCCGGCACGAGCTTCCTCAAGGCCGGCGACCTCGGCTCGCTTCGCTACGGCTCCGACAAGATGAACGTCACCGCTGACTCCACGACGCCCGGAGGGCTCGGGACGTTCGGCTTCGACGACGAGGGCGTGCCTGCTCGGCGCGAGCCGATCGTGGTGGAGGGAGTGCTGCGCAATTTCCTCACGTCGCGCGAGACGGCGGAGCAGCTCGGCGCCGGCGAGGGCGGCTCGATGCGCGCCGACGGGTGGAACCGCATGCCGCTGATCCGGATGACGAACCTCCACCTCGAGCCGGGCGAAGGATCGTTCGACGACCTGCTCGCCGACGTCGACGACGGGATCTACCTCGAGACGAACAAGAGCTGGTCGATCGACGACAAGCGTCTGAACTTCCAGTTCGGCACGCAGATCGCCTGGGAGATCAAGAACGGCAAGCTCGGGCGGATGCTCCGCGACGCGACGTACACGGGGATCACGCCGGAGTTCTGGGGATCGCTCGACGCGGTCGCCGGGCACGAGGCGTGGCACATGCAGGGGCTGACGAACTGCGGCAAGGGCCAGCCGGGCCAGGGTGCACACGTCTCGCACGGCGCTTCCCCATGCCGGTTCCGCGGCGTCCAGGTGGGCGTCAAAGCGTGAGCGACGACGCGAGGGACATCGCTGCGCGAGCGCTGAAGGCGGTCGGCGGCGGCGATGCGGAGGCGCACGTCCTCTGCGAGCGGTCCGGGCTGGCGCGGTTCGCGTCGTCCGAGGTGCACCAGCCCACGCTGATCGAGAACTGCGTCGTCACGTTGCGCGTGATCCGAGACGGGAAGATCGGGACCGCGTCGACCAACCGCCTCGACGACGCTGACCTGAAGCAGCTCGCGCAGCGCGCGGCAGAAGCCGCTGACAGCGCGGTCGCGGAGGAGGGCTTCCCCGGCTTGCCCGAACCCCAGCCGCTCCCCGACGTCGAGGGCTTCGACGAGGACGTGGCGGCGATCGGGCCGGAGGACCAGGCGAGGTATGCGCGCGCGGCGATCGACGCGTCGACAACCACCGGGCAGTTCGGGTTCTTCACGAGCGGCGTGACCGACCTCGCGATCGTGTCGTCGGCCGGCGTGGAAGCGCACCAGTCGATGACGGATGCAACGACGCTCGTCGTCTCTGCAGACGACGGCGCGTCGGGCTACGCGACGCAGACGAGCTGGTCAGCAGACGGCCTCGATCCCGCCGCGGTCGGGAGCGAGGCCGCCGAGAAGGCCGGCCGGACGCGCGACGCGAAGACGATCGAGCCGGCGCCGTACCGAGCCGTGCTCGAGCCGTACGCGTTCGCCGACCTGATCAACTACTTCGGCTACGACGCCTTCGGCGCGAACGGGCTGCTCGAAGAGCGCTCGTACCTCGCCGGCCGGCTCGGCGAGAAGATCATCGACGAGAAGGTCTCGATCTCCGACGACGCGCTCGACCCGCGCGGCCTCCCGAAGCGCTTCGACTTCGAAGGCGTGCCGAAGCAGCGGGTGCAGCTGATCGAGAACGGCGTCGCGCGGGGCGTCGTCTGGGATCGCACGAGCGCAGCCCGCGCGGGCGACGGCCACGAGACGACAGGGCACGCGCCGCCGCCCGTCTACCGGCAGTACGGCCCGCTCACGTTTGCGCTCGCAGTCGACGGCGGCGAGATCGACACGGTCGAGGAGCTCTGCGAGCTCGTCGGCGACGGGATCTACGTCACGCGCCTCCACTACCTCGGGATCGTCGATCCCCGCGAAGGCGTGATCACCGGCATGACCCGCGACGGGACGTTCCGGATCCGCGACGGGAAGGTCGCCGAGCCGCTCGTCAACCTGCGCTTCACCGTCTCCGTGCCCGCAGATGCTCGAAGACGTCCCAGGTCTGGGCCGCGAGCAGCAGCTCGTCAACAGCAGCGACTTCTACGGCGAGCGCTATCCCACCGGCGCGCTCGTGCCGGCGATCGCGACCGCGCGCTTCAACATCACGGGCGTCGGCTCCGAGCCCGGTCTTTAGCTAGTTGAGGCGCAAGTCGCGAATCCGCTCACGCGGATCCTCGACCGCTTGGCACCTAAAGGCGGCCGCTTCGCGGCCGCGGCCGCGGCGAACCCAGCTTCGCTAGAGCAGGTGCCAGAGAACGATCGTGTTGGTCGCGAAGAGCGCCGACACGAGGACCGTGAGCCGGGTGAGGTTCCGCTCGACGATGTGCGTCCCGCCCTGCGACTGCGGCGTGAAGCCCATCCCGCCCATGCCCGCGTCGCGGCCCGAGTGCATCAGGACCAACACGACGAGGCCGAAGCTGATGAGCACGTGGAGCGCTGCGAAGAATCCGACCATGATGGGCGAATGGTAGCTAGCGACCGGCCACTTCGAGGATGGCGTCGATCAGCTCCGCGGCGATGCGGTCCTTCGTGACGTAGCCGGCCGCACCGGCCTTTCGAGCCTTGTCCACGTCGGAGCGGGCGTTCGAGCCGGTCAGCATCAGGATGCACGCGGTCTCGTCGAGCTTGCGGATCGCCCGCGTGGCGCCGAGCCCGTCGAGCACCGGCATCGCGATGTCCATCAGGATCAGGTCGGGCTTGTGCTGCTGCCAGAGCTCGACCGCCTCACGCCCGTCGCGGGCGTGCGCGACGACCTCGATCCGGTCCTCCCCCGCGAGGATCGCCTCCAGCGCTTCGGCGAAGAGACGGTGATCGTCGGCGATGAGGACGCGGACCCCGGGCATTTCGACGTGAAATCTGCACTGTTACGCTCCGAAAGTGAAGGCCGAGGAGGCACGCGAGCGAATCCACAAGTTCCTCGTCACGGGCGACAACCGGCTGAAACAGGGCGTCGACCCGGCGAAAGTGCGGCAGAGCTACGAGCAGGCGCTCGAGGCCGCGCGCGAGGCGGGGCTCGAGGACTCCGTCCGTCCGCTCGTCGAGATCAGGCTGGCCGACCTCGAGCGGCTCGCTCCAGAATCGCCTCCACCCGGCTCGCCTGAAGCTTGAGGTCGTGAGCCTCGGCTGCCGCTCTGGCAGCCGGATTGGGAATCGGAAGCGCTGCTGCGCGGCGGAGGCCGTCGACGATCGACTCTTCGTCGAGCGGGTCGACGAGAACACCGGCATCGGGCGGCACGAACTCCGGCGGCCCGCCGATCCGGGTCGCGACGACCGAGCGGCCGGTCGCCATCCCCTCGAGCAGCGACTGCCCGAGCGGCTCCAGCAGGCTCGGCTGGCAGACCACGCTCGCGCGCGCGAGGTGCTCCGGGATCTCGTCGTGTGGCACACGGCCGACGACGCGCACGCGCTCGCGTCCCTCCAGCTGCGAGCGGAGTGGCCCGTCGCCGACGAACGTCAGCTCTCCCTCGCCGAAACGCTCGAAGGCGCGCGCGAGGCGAACGACGTTCTTGCGCTCGCTGAGTGAGCCGACGCACACGAACGCAGGCGTGCGCTCGGGTGCCGGGAAAACCGGAAAGCGTTCGAGGTCGACCCCCGAGTCGACGACCTCCGTCTTGCCGCGTGCGTCGGGCACCTTCGCCTCGAGCTCCCGCCGGAGATAGTCCGACACCGCGATCACCGCGGCAGCGCGACGCACGGTGAAGCGAGTCGCTGCGGCGACGCCCGGGATCGCGCCGATGTTGCGCACGTCGCGGCCGTGCGCGGTCACGACGAGCGGCGCGCGCTGCGCGAGCGCTGCGATCAACCCGGCCGGAACGAGGAAGTGCGCGTAGACGACGTCGGGACGCGGTGCGCGGCGAGCGGCGAGCGCCAGCTCGAGGTACCTGCGCTTGCCGCCGGCTCGACGATCGATCACCGCACGATCGATCCGGTGGCCTCGCTCGGCCAGCGCGCCCTCCATCTGCGCGACGAACACGCCGAGGTCCGGGTCGGCCGGGCCTGGATACATCTGCGAGACGAGGAGGATGCGCACCGGGCGAGACGCTAGCGTGCCCGCTCGTGTCCGTCGTTCACGTCGAGTCGCTGACCAAGACCTACGTCGTCCCCGAGCGGGAGGCCGGGCTGCGCGAGTCCGTCAAGGCGCTCGTCAAGCGACGCCACCGGGACGTGCACGCGGTCGAGGCGATCTCCTTCGAGATCGGCCCGGGCGAGGTCGTCGGCTTCCTCGGCCCGAACGGCGCCGGCAAGACGACGACGCTGAAGATGCTCTCCGGGCTGCTCTACCCCACCTCCGGCGAGGCGAGGGTGCTCGGCCACATCCCGTCGAAGCGCGAGCGCGAGTTCCTGAGCCGGATCACGCTCGTGATGGGGAATCGCAACCAGCTGCAGTGGGACCTGCCTGCGCTCGACTCGTTCGAGCTGAACCGCGCGATCTACCGGATCCCGCGCAGCGACTTCACGCCGCTTCGCGACGAGCTGATCGAGCTGCTCGACGTCGGCGACCTCGTGCGCAAGCCCGTGCGGAACCTCTCGCTCGGCGAGCGGATGAAGGTCGAGGTCGTCGGCTCGCTGCTGCACCGGCCGCAGGTGTTGTTCCTCGACGAGCCGACGATCGGGCTCGACGTGACGATGCAGAAGCGCATCCGCTCGTTCATCGCGGAGTACAACCGCCGCTACGAGGCGACCGTGCTCCTGACGAGCCACTACATGGCCGACGTCGAGGCGCTGTGCAAGCGCGTGATCGTCATCCACCACGGGCAGATCCTCTTCGACGGCGAGCTGGCCAGGCTCGGCGACGACCTCGCCGCGTGGAAGACGATCGACGTCGAGCTCGAGGACGGCGAAGCAGACCTCTCGGCCTACGGCGACGTCCTCGAGAGCGACGAGGGCCGCGTGAAGCTCCGCGTGCCGCGGGCCGAGACGGCCCGCGTGACGGCACGACTGCTCGCCGAGCAGGACGTCGCCGACCTCACCGTCGAGGACCCGCCGATCGAGGACGTGATCGAGCTCGTCTTCGCGCAGGAGCGCCCGTGAACGGCAAGGCGGGCGCCGTTCGCTCGTTGTTCGACTTCTACGTCACGCGCGGCCGGACGCAGATCCAGAGCGAGTTCCAGTACCGCGCGGCGACCTACTTCTGGATGATCGGGATGCTCGCAGAGCCGATCGTCTACCTCGTCGTCTGGACGACGATCGCCGAACAGCAAGGGGGCTCGGTCCAGGGAATCACGACGGGCGAGTTCGCCGCCTACTACATCGTCTGGACGCTCGTCCGGAACATGAACATCGTCTTCACCCCGTACGGCTGGGAGTGGCGGATCCGCCAGGGCGAGCTCTCCGCCGCGCTGCTGCGTCCGATTCACCCGCTCCACGACGACCTCGCGGGGTTCGCCGGCTGGAAGCCGGTCGTGATCCTGCTCTGGCTGCCCGTCGCAGCGGTGCTCTGGATCGCGTTCGACCCCGTGCTCGCTCCAACGGCTCTCGAGTGCGTCGTCTTCTTCTTCGCGATCTGGGGCGCGTACCTCATCCGCACGATGTTCATGTCGATCCTCGGGATGATCACGTTCTGGACGACGCGCGTCAGCGCGATCTTCGAACTGTTCATCGCTGCCGAGCTGCTGCTCTCCGGGCGGCTCGTGCCGATGCCGCTGATGCCGGACTGGGCGCAGGACATCGCGGCCTTCCTGCCGTTTCAGTGGTCGTTCTACTTCCCGATCGAGTCGCTCGTCGGCGATCTCTCCACGGGTGAACTGCTCCGCGGGCTCGGGATGCAGGTCTTCTGGATCGTCGCGCTCACAGGTCTGACGCTCTTCGTCTGGCGCTTCGCGGTCCGGCGCTATTCGGCGGTGGGCAACTGATACGCGCGTTCCGGCTCGGCTGGCTGTTCTTCAAGCTCGGGTCGCTGACCGAGTTGCAGTACCGCGCGAACTTCTTCATCCAGCTCCTTCAGTCGGCTGTCGCGGCGGGGACGGCGATCGTCGTGCTGAAGCTCGTCTATTCGCACACGACCGAGCTGAACGGCTGGAGCGAGGCCGAGCTCCTCGTCGTGATGGGCATCCAGATCCTGCTCGGCGGCGTGATCAAGATGAGCATCCAGCCGAACATGGAGCGTGTGATGGAAGAGGTGCGCGAGGGAAAGCTCGACTTCGCGCTGACGAAGCCCGAGGACTCGCAGGTCCTCGTCAGCGTTCGCGAGGTGCGAATCTGGCGGGCGGTCGACGTCGTGTCGGGGGCGCTCGTGCTCGCCTACGGCGTCAACAGGCTCGAAGCGAGCGTCGACGTCGGCGACGCGGCGCTGTTCGCTGCGATGCTGCTGGTCGGCGCGCTGACGATCTACTGCTTCTGGCTCTGCATCACCACCGGCGCGTTCTGGATCGTGAACACCTGGAGCATCATCGAGCTCTTCGACGGCGTCTACCAGACGGGTCGCTTCCCGACCTCGATCTACCCGGGCTGGCTGCGCATCGGCGTCACGTTCCTCGTGCCCATCGCCTTCGCGATCACCGTCCCTGCCGAGGCCGTGACGTCGCGCCTCGACTGGTCGACCGTCGCGCTCGCGCTGGGCTTCGCGGCCGCGCTGTTCGCGTTCACGCGCTGGTGGTGGCGCTTCGGGCTGCGCCACTACACGGGCGCGTCAGCCTGACTCAGGCGCGCTGCGCGTCGTACGTGCCGAACTCCTCGCGGAGGACGCCGCTGATCTCGCCGACGGTCGCCCGCGCTCGTAGCGCCTCGCGCATCGGCGGCAGGAGGTTGTCGGTCCCGTTCGCGACTCGCCGCACCTCGGCGAGCGTGCGCTCGACGTCCTCGGCGCTCCGCTCGGCGCGCACGCGCGCGGTGCGCTCGAGCTGTCGCTTCTCCGCGGCGGGGTCGAGTCGGTACAGCTCGATCGGCTCCGACTCCTCCTCGAGGTAGCGGTTGACGCCGACGAGGACGCGCTCGCCGCTCTCGATCTCCTGCTGGTAGCGAAACGCCGACTGCTCGATCTCGCCCTGGACGAAGCCCTGCTCGACCGCCGCGACGGCGCCGCCCAGCTCGTCGACGCGCGCGATCAGCTCGCGCGCGCGGGCCTCGAGCTCGTCGGTGAGCGCCTCGATGAAGTACGCGCCGCCGAGCGGGTCGGCGGTGTCGGTGCCGCCGGCCTCGTGCGCAAGGAGCTGCTGGGTGCGCAGCGCGATCTTCGCCGAGCGCTCCGACGGCAGCGCGAGCGCCTCGTCGTAGCCGTTCGTGTGGATCGACTGGGCGCCGCCCGCGACCGCCGAAAGCGCCTGGATCGCCACGCGCACGATGTTGTTCTCGGGCTGCTGCGCGGTCAGGGACGAGCCGCCGGTCTGCGCGTGGAAGCGAAGCGCGAGCGCGCGCGGGATTCGTCGCGCCGAACCGGTCGCGCATGATCTCCGCCCACAGGCGCCGCGCCGCGCGGAACTTCGCGACCTCCTGGAAGAAGTGGTTGTGCGCGTTGAAGAAGAAGGAGAGGCGCTCGCCGAAGTCGTCGGGCGAGAGCCCCGCGTCGACGGCGGCCTGGCAGTACGCGATCCCGTTTGCGAGCGTGAACGCCAGCTCCTGCGCCGCCGTGGAGCCGGCCTCGCGGATGTGGTACCCGGAGATCGAGATCGTGTTCCAGCGCGGCAGCTTCTCCGCGCAGTACGCGAAGAGATCGGTGGTGATGCGCATCGACGGCCGCGGCGGGTAGATGTAGTTCCCGCGCGCGCAGTACTCCTTGAGGATGTCGTTCTGCACCGTGCCGCGCAGCTGCGTCGGGTCGACGCCCTGCCCTTCGGCGACCAGTTCGTAGAGCAGGAGCAGGAGAGCCGCCGGTGCGTTGATCGTCATCGAGGTCGAGACGTCGGCCAGCGGGATGCCTTCGAAGAGCAGCTCCAGGTCCGCGATCGAGTCGATCGCGACGCCGGTGCGCCCGACCTCGCCCTCCGCCCTCGGGTCGTCGGAGTCGTAGCCGAGCTGGGTCGGGAGGTCGAAGGCGACGCTCAGGCCGGTCTGGCCGCGCTCGAGGAGGTAGCGGAAGCGCTCGTTCGTCTCCTCCGCCGACCCGAACCCGGCGTACTGCCGGATCGTCCAGGGGCGGCCCCGGTACATGTCTGGGTAAGGGCCACGTGTGAAGGGGAACTCGCCGGGGAGCTCGAGCCTCTCCTCGACGTCGTCGGCGGTGTAGACCGGCTTGACCTCGATGCCAGAGTCGGTCTCGCGCGAGTCGGTCGCCGCCACGCCGCCCATCGTAGAGACGGAGAGGCGCCGGGACCCCGAACCTCGCAACCCCCTGGTGCCGGCTGGGCCGGCAAGCCCCTGAGCGAGAGCCGGCGCCTCTCCGTGTGGCTGGTACCCGTGTTATCCGCGTTCAAACACATAATTCGCTCGTCAGTACGCTTGGCCGATGCGCGTGGTCGTGAAGCTCTTCGCGGCGCTCCGGGAGCGGGCCGGAAGCGGCGAGCGCCGCGCTCGAGCTCGCCGACGGGGCGCGTGCCGCGGACGTCTGGGCCGCCCTCGGGCTCGGCGAGGAGCCGGCGGGGCTCCTCTACGCGGTCAACCGCGAGTACGCCGACCGCGACCGGGCTCTCGCGGACGGCGACGAGGTCGCGCTGATCCCGCCGGTCTCGGGGGGTGCGTTCGTCGTGACGGAGGAGCCGCTCTCGCTCGAAGCGGTCGTGGCAGAGGTCGAGGACGAGAGCGCGGGCGCCATCGCGACGTTCACGGGGACGGTTCGCCGCGAATCACGCGGCAGGACCGTGCAGCACCTCGAGTACGAGGCCTACGCGGAGATGGCGGAAACGGTGATGGTCGGCCTGGCCACCGTGTTGAAGGCGCGCTACGACGTGCACGAGATCGCGATCCACCATCGGGTCGGGCTCGTCGAGATCGGCGAGGCCTCCGTCGTGATCGCGGTCTCCGCGCCGCACCGCGCGGACGCGCTCGCAGCGTGCAAGGACGCGATCGACGCGCTCAAGGAGACGGTGCCGCTCTGGAAGAAAGAGGTGTATGAGGGCGGCGAGGAGTGGAT
>CAWCVL010000003.1:0-24715 GCA_963798985.1 uncultured Actinomycetes bacterium
GCGGTGTAGAAGCAGCAGTGGTGGACCGGCCACTCGACGAACACGAGCTGATCGAACGGGCGAAACGTGGAGACGCTTCGGCATACAGGCGCTCGTGAGAGCGCACCAGGGATCGCGTTCCGAACCGCGTCCTGATCGCCCGCGACCCCGCGGACGCCGAAGAGGCGGCGCAGGACGGGTTCGTGAAGGCCTACCGCGCGCTCGGGCGGTTCCGGCGCGGCGCGCCCTTTCGGCCGTGGCTGCTCCAGATCGTCGCGAACGAGGCTCGCAACCGACGGAGATCGGCGGGGCGGCGCGCGAACCTCGCGCTGCGCCTGGTCGACGAGGCCCGCCCGGGGGACGCGGTCCCGTCCCCCGAGGCGGAACTGCTCTCCGAACGAGCGGCGCGCGGAGCTGCTCGCCGCGGTCGAAGGGTTGCGCGAGGAGGAGCGGCTCGTCGTCTCGTGCCGGTTCTTCCTCGGCCTCAGCGAGGACGAGACCGCGCAGACGCTCGGGCTCAAGCTCGGGACGGTCAAGTCGCGGACTTCACGCGCGCTCGAGCAGCTGCGGGAGGAGGTGGAGCGGTGAACCTCGAGCGGAGCTGCGCGCGCTGCCGGTCGCCTTCCCGGAGGAGCCCGACCTGGCTCCGCGCGGTGCTGGCGCGGCTCGAGCGGCCCGGGCGTCGTTGGTGGCGCGCGCCGGTGCTCGTTGCTCTCGCCGCTGCCGGTGCGCTGTTCGCGATCCCGCAGACCCGCGCGGCGATCCTCGACCTGCTGCGGATCGGCGGCGTCGAGGTGCAGCGGGTCGAGACGCGGCCTCGCGCGCAGGTTCGACCGCCCGCGCTCGGACGCGAGGTCTTGTTCGCGACTGCGCAGCGTACGGTCGACTTCCCGCTGCTCTCGCCGCGCGCTCCGTTCACGGCGTACCTCGACGGCCGGATGGTCGACCTCCGCTGGAAGCGCTACGTGCTCTCGCAGTGGCGCGGGGAGCAGCTCCCGTTCGCGCAGAAGCAGCTCGGCCCGGGCTCGCAGACCGTCGGCGTCGACGTCCGCGGGGACACGGGGCTCTGGATCACGGGAGCACGCCACGAGTTCTTCTTCCGCGACCCAGGACCGGCCAGATCGTCCCGGAATCGCGTCGCTTGGCCGGAAACGTCCTGATCTGGGAAGGACGTCGTATCACCTACCGGCTCGAGGGCGCCCAGACGGTCGCGGACGCGCGAGCGGTCGCCCGGAACCTCAAAGGCCCTTAGCGGTGTAGAAGGGGTAGCGAAATGAAAGGAGACCTCTCGATGCGCGCATTGCTCCTGGCCGTCTCGGCGGCACTCGTCCTCGCCGCGCCTGCGGCCGCGGGTGGCTTCGCGACCGCCGGACTCAGTCCGCCCGACAGCGGGATCGGCGCCGGGGACACCTGGAACGCCGAGGTGACGATCCTCCAGCACGGCGTGACGCCGCTCGTCGGCGTCTCACCGGTGGTCAAGATCTCGAAGGGCGGCGAGACGCACGAGTTCGCGGCCGTCCCCACCGGTGAGGCTGGGGTGTACCTGGCGAAGGTCGAGTTCCCGACCGAGGGCAGCTGGACCTACGTGGTGGACGACGGCTTCAGCCAGACGCACTCGTTCGCCGCGGTGCAGATCGGGGCCGGCGGCGGGGACGGCGGCTTCTCGATCCCCGACTGGACGTGGATGCTCGCGGCGGCGGCCGCGGGGCTGCTCGTGCTCTTCCTGATCGCACGCCGGTCTCGGCCGGCGACGGCACCGGTCGCGCAGCCCTAGCTTCGGCGGGCGGTCGCCCTAGGGGGCCGCCCGTTGAATTTCTCGTTAACAGGACGAATCCCCCTGTAAGGGGTCATCCGCTCCCACCGTTTTGACGAAGGTGAAGTGGTAGATAGAGGGAGCGAAAATGACTGCGGCTGAAGCTGACACCAGGGTAGGGACCGAAATCGAGCGAATCGAGCGCTGGCGCGCCGAGGCGCTCGAGCGTGCGGGGTACGAACCCCGTGCCGCCGCGGAGCTCGCGTCCCGGCTCGACATCGATCTCCACCTCGCGAGCGACCTGCTCGCGGCGGGCTGCTCGCAAGAGCTGGCCCTGCAGATCCTGATCTAGCGCTCCGCGCCCCCCGCGTCTGGCGCGGCGTGCAGAATGCCGCCGTGCTCGCCAGCGTGCTCGCCAGCATCCCCTCGCCGTCGTCCGGCCAGTTCGATCTGCCAGGCCCGCTGCCGGCGGTTCACGCGTATGGGCTGACGCTCCTCGTCGCGATCATCGCCGCCGTCATGCTCACCCGGTGGCGCTGGGGACGGCGGGAGGGCGACACCGACCTGATCCTCCGGATCGCCGTGTGGGGCGTGGCGGCCGGGATCATCGGCGCGCGGCTCTATCACGTGGCCACATCGTGGGACGACGTCCCCGACCCGAAGTGGCAAGGCGTCTTCGAGGTCTGGGAGGGAGGCCTCGGGATTTGGGGCGGCATCCTCTTCGGCGTCCTCGCAGGCGCCTGGGTGATCAGGCGCTCGGGCGGGAGCGTGCTGCGGGCGCTCGACGTCGTCGCGCCCGCACTCCTGCTGGCGCAGGCGATCGGCCGCCTCGGCAACTGGTGGAACCAGGAGCTCTACGGCAAGCCGACCGACCTACCGTGGGCGCTCGAGATCGACGACGCGCACAACCAGGACTTCCCGCCCGGGACGACGTTCCACCCGACGTTCGCCTACGAGGCGCTGTGGAACCTGCTCGGGGTCGGGGTTCTGATCGTGGTCGGGCGACGGTGGCGGATCCGCCCGCCCGCGCTCTTCTCGCTCTACGTCGCGTGGTACACGTTCGGCCGCTTCCTGCTCGAGCAGCTGCGGGTCGATCCGTCCGGGATGTTCTGGGGGATGCGCACGAACGCGTGGGTTTCGCTCGTGCTGTTCATCGCGTCGTCGCTCTTCTTCATCTACTGGCAAATCTACGACGGGAAGCTCCCGCGGCCGCGGTTTCCGGCGCGGGCACGTGCGAGAAGAAGCGGCCTGCGATGGCCGTTCCGCGCGGCCGCCGCTAGCCGGAGAGGGCGCTAGGGTGACGCCCGTGGTCGTGCGCGAGCTCGAGCTGGATCTGGACGCCTTCGAAGGGCCGTTCGACCTCCTGTTGAGCCTCGTGCTCCGAGAGGAGCTCGACCTCGCCGAGGTGGACGTCGCGGGGATCATCGTCGCCTTCATCGAGCGGCTCTCTGAACGCGAGCAACTAGACCTAGAGGTGTGCGGCGAATTCCTCGTGCTCGTCTCAGCGCTGCTCGAGCTGAAGGCGCGCGGCCTGTTCGCAGAGGACGCCGACCTCGCCGAGCTCGAGCCCGAGGAGGCCGCGGAAGAGCTCGCGCGGCGCCTCGAGGAGTACCGGCGCATGAAGGATGCGGCCGGGTGGCTGACCGAGCGGCTCGCCGCCGAGCGCGACCGGTTCTTCCGGCTCGGGCCGGCGCCGCTCGCGCCGCGGATCGAGCGAAAGCTCGCGCCGCAGGAGCCGGAGTCGCTCGCCTCGGTGCTGCGGCTGCTCGGCCAGGAGCCGCCGAACGTCTCCCTGGCGCACATGTCGCTTCGCTTCCCGCCGGTCTCGCAGTTCGTCGAGCGCTTCCGCGCGCTCCTGGCGCGGCGGACACGGTTCGACTTCGAGGAGGCGGTCGAGGGGCTCTCGCGGATCGAGGTCGCCGTCGCCTTCCTCGCCCTGCTGGATCTGAAGCGCTCGAACGAGATCGCGATCGAGCAGGCGGCGCCGTTCGCGCCGATCAGGATTTCCCATCCCGACGTCGAAAGGAACGAATCGTGGACCGTCCGCTCCGCCTGATCACCGCCAGCCCGGTCGACCAGCTCGCCCGCACGATCGAGGCGCTCCTGGTCGTGGCCTCGCAGCCCCTGACCGTGGCCGAGCTCGTCGAGGCGGCCGCGGACGACCCCGAGCGGGTTGAAACGGCGCTCGGCTTGCTGCGCGAGCGCTACAGCGAAGGGCGGAGCGGCATCGTGCTGGAGCCGGTCGCGGGCGGCTGGGCGTTCCGCGCAGCGCGCGAGGCGGCAGAGGCGTGCGGGCGGTTGTTCGAGCGGCCCGTGCAGCGGTCGCTCTCGCAGGCGTCGTTGGAGACGCTCGCGATCGTCGCGTACCTCGGGCCGTGTACGCGGCCGGACGTGGCGCGGATTCGCGGCGTGTCGGCGGACTCGGCGGTCGCGAACCTCGTCGAGCGCGGGCTGATCTCGGAGGCGGGACGCGACGACGGCGCCGGCGGCGCGATCCGCTACCGGACGACGCCGCTCTTCGAGCGCGTGTTCGGGCTCGAGTCGCTTTCGGAGCTGCCGCGCCTGGACGACCTCGGCGGCGACGTGAACGAGATCCGCGACCGGCTCGTGTCGGTCGCCGAGAAGCGCCCGGCCTAGCCGGCACCGCTTCGTGCGCGCGCTCGCGCTGCTGAGCGTCGCCTTGCTCGTCGGAGTGGCCGCGTGGCTGCTCGTCGACCGCGCGACCACGTCCGACGTCGTCGACCGCGAGGGTCTCGTGACGCGGGTCGTCGACGGCGACACGCTGCGAGCCCGGATCGGCGGGTCGACCGAACGCGTCCGGCTGATCGGGATCGACGCACCAGAGCGAGGCGAGTGCTACTCCACGCGCGCGACAGAGTTGCTCCGCACGCTCGCGCAGGGCACGGTGGTCAAGATCCTGGGCGACTCGACGCAGCAGGAACGCGATCGGTACGACCGGCTACTGGCCTACGTCGTCCTCCCGGACGGGACGGACGCCGGGCAGGTCGTCCTGGTGCGCGGAGCGGCGGTCGTGTTCGAGACGAGGCCGCCGTTCGTGCGGCACGGCGAGTACGTCGCGGCGCAGGCTCGAGCGGCGCGCACCGGCGCCGGGCTCCACAGCGCCTGTCGCTAACGGACGTTCGGGACGACCTCGCGGCCGAGCAACTCGACCGTCTCGAGGTCTTCGTGTCGGATGTGCTGAAACATGACGCGCTCGACGCCGACGTCTTCGAGCCGGCGGAGCCCTTCGATCAGCTGCTCCGGCGTGCCCGCGGTGCCGCGGGCGCGTCCGCGCTCCAGCGCTTCTTCCGGCGACATCGTCGAGCCCCAGCGCTCCATCGAGAGGCGCGCCTTCGTGAGCAGGTCGTCCTCGTCGGTGCCCAGCAGCACACCCGTCATGACCGACATGCGGAGGGTCTTCGGGTCGCGCCCTTCGCGCTCGCACGCTTCGTCGAGCGCCTTGCGCGCTGCGACGTAGTCCTCGAGCGACGCGCCGATCACGTTGTATTCGTCGGCGAAGCGGGCGGCGGGGATTGCAGTGCCGGGCTTCGCGCGGCCGCCGACGAGCAGCGGCGGGTGCGGGTCTTGCACCGGCTTCGGCAGCGCGGGGCAGTCGACGAGGCGGTAGTGCTTCCCTTCGAACGTGACGTGCTCTTCCGTCCAGAGCCGGTGCACGATCTCGAGCTGCTCGGCGAGGTGTTCGAGTCGCTCGCGGAGCGGCGGGAACTCAAATCCAAAGGCTTCGTGCTCGAGCTCGTTCCAGCCTGCGCCCATCCCGAGCTCGACGCGGCCGTCCGAGATGTGGTCGACGGTCGCGACGGCGTTCGCGAGCACCGAGGGGTGGCGGAACGTGACCGGCGAGACGAGCGTCCCGAAGCGAAGCGTGCTCGTGCGCGCGGCGAGACCCGCGATCGTCGTCCACGCATCGTGCGCGGCGCGCTCGTGGGGGTAGGAGAACGAGAGATAGTGGTCGGAGCGGAAGAGCCCTTCGATCCCCGAGCGCTCGCACGTCTCCGCCAGTGCGACCCATTGCTCCCAGGAGACGCCCTCCTGGCCCTCGATCATCAGCGCGACCCGCACCGCCGCGCACTCTAATCGCGCGTCAGCCCTGGTGGCCGAAGTGCGAGACCCAGATGCGGCTGTTCGCAACGCCGCGGAAGCTCGGCACGTAGACGAGCGCGATCCCCTGCTCCGTCCACTCCGGCTTGAAGAGGTTCGCGCGGTGCTCGGCCGAGTCGAGCCAGCCGAGCAGCGCGCCGCGCGGGCTCCCCGCCTCGACACTGCCCCAGGCAAGGTTCTCGCCGAAGCGACTCTGGACGTCGGTGCGGAAGTAGCCCGAGTCGGCGAAGCGCTGGCGGACGTCGAAGCCGCACGCGTCGTGCTCGAACTGGTTGCAGCGAACGATGTCGTCAGCCTTGTACTTCGCGGAGTTCATCAACGCGGGGGAGATGTTCAGCGGCCCGACGCCGGCGATGCCTCTCGCGTAGTTGAGGAGACAGAGCTCGACCTGCTCCTCGACCCGGACGCTCGCGCTGAGGTCGTCGGCGCGCGGGCACGAGGCTTCCGGTGCCACGTAGCGCGCCCACTTGCCCGAAGACTGGAGCTGCAGTTGCGCCTGCTCGGCCTCCGGGCGCTCCAGCGAGAGCTTGGTGCCGAAATACGCGCCGACGAGCAACACGGCGGTGACGAGAGCGATCGCAGCCCAAAGGAGACCGGAGGAGGAGCGGTCCATCCCTCGTCTATCGGCGTCGGCACCTGTGGGCTTGAAGTCAGCGAATCGTCACGAGTCGGCACAGACACGTCACGTTTCCACGGCTACCCTCAAAAGCGGGGGCAGGGCGCGAATGCGCCCCGGGGGAAGGGAACTGCGGAAAGGGAAACGTGGGGCAGGCGCCGCTAGATGCGGCGGATGATCGCTTCCGCTTCCTCGCGTGTGAAGCCGCGGAGGGTTTCCGTGTGCTCGGCGCCGTGGCGCTGGAGCTTCATCAGGATCTCGGCAGCCTTGTCGTCGTCGGGGCACTCGAAGATCTCGACCACGTCGTACCGGCCGAGCGTGACGTACACGCCGATCAGGCTCCCGCCGGCCTCCTGGATGATCCGCTCGCCCTCTTCGACCCGCTCCCGCCACGCTGGGAGGCCTGCCATCCCCTGGGACGTCCAGCGCATCAGCGAGATGTAGTGCGGCATGGGGCAATCTTATGAGCTGTGCGGCTGAACGCCTACCTCGCGCGCGCGGGCATCGCGTCGCGCCGAAGCGCCGACGAGCTGATCAAGGCCGGCCGGGTCACGGTGAACGGCGAGCCGGGACAGCTGAACACGTTCGTCGAGCGGGCAGACCGCGTCGAGGTCGACGGCCGCGCCGTCGCGCCGCAGCCGCTCGCCTACGTGCTCCTGCACAAGCCCGCCGGCGTCGTGACCACCGCCCGCGACCCTCAGCGCCGACCGACCGTCGTCGACCTCGTGCGCCACGAGGCGCGCGTCGTCCCGGTCGGGCGTCTCGACGCCGACACGACCGGCGCGCTCGTGCTGACGAACGACGGGCCGCTGGCGCACCGCCTGGCGCATCCCCGCTACGGCGTCGAGAAGATCTACGAGGTCGACGTCGAGCACGACCCGAACGGCGATCAGCTGCGACAGCTCCGCGAAGGCGTCGACCTCGACGACGGGCGCACCGCACCTGCACGCGCGAAGCGGCTCGGGCCGAACCGCATCGAGCTCGCGATCCACGAGGGTCGGAAGCATCAGGTCAAGCGCATGTGCGACGCGGTCGGGCTGCCGGTTGCCCGCCTGCACCGGCCGCGGTACGCAGGTCTCGAGCTCGGCGATCTGCCTGTAGGGCAGTGGCGCGACCTCACGGATGAGGAAGTGCGGCAGCTGCGTGAGGCGACCGGAGGTAGCGTCCCGGCGTGATCGTCGACTCCGCCGTGTACAAGGACGGCAAGCGCATTGCCGAGCCCGCGAGCTTCGCGGAGCTCGCCGTGGCGGCCCGGGAGGGCGAGGGAGTGGCGTGGCTGGGGCTCCACGAGCCCACGGAGGAAGAGCTGACTTCGGTTGCTCGTGAGTTCGAGCTCCACGAGTTGGCGGTCGAGGACGCGATTCACGCCCACCAGCGACCCAAGCTCGAGTGGTACGGCGAGGTCATGTTCCTGGTCTTGCGGCCCGCTCGCTACATCGACGAGACGGAAACAGTCGAGTTCGGCGAGATCCACGTGTTCGTCGGTCCGAACTTCGTGATCACGATCCGGCACGGTGAGGCGTCCGAGCTCGGCCGGCTTCGACAATCGCTGGAGTCTCGGCCCGACCTGTTGCGCAAGGGTCCGATGGCGATCGTCCATGCGGTCGTGGACAGAGTCGTCGACGACTACGGACCCGTCGTCGACGGGGTCGAGAACGACGTCGACGAGATCGAGTCCGAGGTCTTCGGTGGGGCTCGGAACGTCTCGCGGCGCACGTACGAGCTGATCCGCGAGGTGATCGAGTTCAGGCGGGCGATTCACCCGCTCCCGGACATTCTCGTGCACCTCATGCGCGACCGCGACATCGGGGACGAGGAGAAGCGCTACCTGCGCGACGTGCACGACCACACGCTGCGAATTCAAGAACAAGTCGACTCCTTCCACGAGCTGCTTCGGAGCATCCTCAGCGTCAACCTCACACTCGAGACGAAGGCGTTGAGCGAGGCGGGCAACAAGCAGAACGAAGAGGTCAAGAAGATCTCCGCGTGGGCGGCGATCCTCTTCGCGCCAACGGTCGTCGGGACGGTCTACGGGATGAACTTCGACCACATGCCCGAGCTGCACTGGCGGTACGGCTACGCGATGGCGCTCGGGATGATGCTCACCGTCTCGGTCGGCCTCTATCTGCTCTTCAGACGCCGCGGCTGGATCTGAGCTTCAGCTCGAGCGGACGAAGCCCATCCGCTCGTACATGCGATCGACCGTCGGGTTCGCGACAGCTGCAGCCTTCTCGGCGCCCCGCTTCATCAAACCCAACAGCGCCGCTTCGTCCGCGCGCAGCTCGCCGTAGCGCTCCCTGAACGGCGTCAGCAACGTGACCACCGCCTCGCCCACGTCCTCCTTGAACTGCCCGTAGCCCGCGCCGTCGTAGCGCGACTCGACCTCGGCGATCGACGCGCCGGTCGCCACCGCCATGATCTCGATCAGGTTCGAGACGCCCGCCTTCTCCTCCGGGTCGTGCTTGACCTCACGCCCGGAGTCGGTGACCGCGGTCTTGAACTTCTTCCTGATCACGTCCGGCTCGTCGATCATCCGAACGACGCCCTGCGGCGCGCCGCGCGTCGTCGACATCAGGCGCTCGGGCTCTTGGAGGTTCTTGACGCGCGCGCCCTCCTCGGGAAAGACGCCGCGCGGCACCACGAGCGTCTCACCGAAGCGCTGGTTGAAACGTTCCGCGATGTCGCGTGTCAGCTCGACGTGCTGGCGCTGGTCGTCCCCCACCGGGACGACGTCGGTGTCGTAGAGCAGGATGTCCGCCGCCATCAGCACGGGGTACGTGAAGAGGCCCGCGGAGACGAAGTCCTGCTCGTCGGCGCGCTCCTTGAACTGCGTCATGCGCCGGAGCTCACCGAACGCCGTCACGCCTCCGAGCAGCCACGCACCTTCCGTATGTGCGGGAACGTGGCTCTGCACGAACACGATCGAGCGGTCGGGGTCGAGCCCGGTCGCGATCAGCCACGCGAAGACGGAGAGCGTGGACTCGCGCAGCACCTCCGGCTCGAACGGCGTCGTGATCGAGTGCATGTCGACGACGCAGAAGACGGCCTCGCCGCCCGCTGCGGATGCTTCCTCCTGCGTTCGGACGTACTGTCGAAAGCCGCCGCTGTAGTTGCCGAGCGTCTTGTCGCCCGAAGCGCGGATGCCCGAGAAGACCCTCATCGCTCCAGCTCGCGCTTCGTCAGGGCGAGGATCTCCCGGTACAGGCCGTTGAGACCTTCCTCGGTCAAGGGCCCGCGATTCGCGCGCGAGAGGTCGCGCAGGAGGGACTCTTCCTGCTGCGGGTCGACGAACTCGATCCCCTCAGCCTCCTTGTGGCGCTTCAGGCGCGCGACGAGCTCGAGTCGCTTGTTGAGCGCGCGAACGATCGCGCGGTCGTTGTCGGAGATCTGTCCGCGCAGCTCCTGAATCAGCCGGTCCGTGTTCTCCTCGCTCACCAGGCCGCTGAGACTACCGCCCGTAGACTTGGCGAATGGCCACGCAGGCGGCGCCCGAGCTGCTGATCGTCATGGGTCCGGGCGCGACGCCCGACCAGACCGAGCACGTCGTCGCCCGCCTCGCGGAGGTGGGCGTCACGGCGCGCGTGTCGACCGGACGCGAGGCGACCGTGATCGGCGCGATCGGCGACCGCGACCTGCTCGCGTCGCTCCCGCTCGAGGCCTATCCGGGCGTCCACCAGGTGCTGCCGATCGTGAAGCCGTACAAACTGGTCTCGCGGGAACTCGCCGCGGACCTGACGATGATCGACTCCTCGGGCGGCGCCTCGGCGACTCCTACTTCGGGCTGATCGCAGGGCCGTGTTCGGTCGAGACGCGCGAGCAGACGCTCGAGACGGCGCGCGTCGTCGCCGCCGCGGGCGCGACGATGCTCCGCGGCGGTGCGTTCAAGCCGCGCTCGTCGCCGTACTCCTTCCAGGGGCTCGGGCAGGCGGGGCTGGAGATCCTCGCCGAGGCGCGCGAGGTGACGGGGCTGCCGATCGTCACCGAGCTGATGGACGTACGCGACGTCGAAGCGGTCGTCACGTGGGCCGACGTGATTCAGATCGGCGCGCGGAACATGCAGAATTTCACGCTGCTCTCCGAGGTGGGCCGCGCGGAGAAGCCCGTGCTCCTGAAGCGCTCGCCGTCGGCCTCGATCGAGGAGTTGCTGATGGCTGCCGAGTACGTGGTGCGAGAGGGGAACGATCAGGTGATGCTCTGCGAGCGCGGGATCAAGACGTTCGAGACGTCGACGCGGTACACGCTCGACATCGCGGCCGTTCCGGTACTCAAGCAGGAGACGCACCTGCCGGTCGTCGTCGACCCTTCGCACCCGGCCGGTCGCCGGGACCTCGTGCTGCCGCTCACGCTCGCAGCAGTCGCGGCAGGCGCCGACGGCGTGATCGTCGAGGTGCACCCCGATCCCGAGCAGGCGCTCTCGGACGGGCCGCAGCAGATCCCGACCGGCGAGTTTCCCGAGTTCGCGCGCGAGGTGTTCGCGCTCGTCGAGCTGATGGGCAAGACCGCGGGTTGACATGCCGGTCCGTTCACTCGCAGTCGTCGGCACCGGTCTGATCGGCGCCTCAGTCGCTCTCGCCGCCCGGCGCGCGGGCGTCGACGACGTGCGCGGCTTCGACCCCGACGACGAGGCGCTGGCCGGCGCGGTGGAGCGCGGTGCGGTCGAGGCTGCCGGCTCGCTCCGCGAAGCGGTGGGAGACGCCGAGCTCGTGGTCGTGGCGGCTCCCGTCGCGCGGCTCGCTGCGTCGGTCGCAGAGGCGCTCGACTTATCCACCGGCACGGTCACCGACGTCGGCTCGACGAAGGGCGCGGTCGTGCGCGCCGCACGCTCCGACGCCCGCTTCATCGGTGGCCATCCGGTCTGCGGGTCCGAAGCGCGCGGGCCGGCCAACGCGCGCGCCGAGCTCTTCGACGGCGCGACCTGGTTCCTCACCCCGGTCGCGCAGACCGACCCCGAGCGCTACCGCACGCTGCATGCGTTCGTCGCTGCGGTCGGCGCCGTCCCCGTCGCGGTCGACCCCGACGCTCACGACCGCTTGGTCGCGCTGACGAGCCACCTCCCGCACGCGCTTGCCAATCTGCTCGTCAACCAGGCGGGAGCGTCGCGCATCGACGGGCACGAGCCGCTCGACGCGGCGGGTGGCTCGCTGCGCGACATGACGCGCGTCGCCGGCGCCAACCCGCGGATCTGGATCGACATCTTCCTCGACAACGCCGCCGCCGTTCGGGAGTCGCTGGCGGAGCACCGGAGGCGGATCGATCAGCTGGAGACCGCGCTCGAGTCCGGCGACGCGGGCTTCCTCGCACGCTGGATCGCCGAGGCCTCGGGCAACCGGCGGCGCATGCTCGCCGACGCGTACGAGGACCCGGAGCGCTGCAGCGGCTGCGCGTGCACGTGCCTGATCGCCCGGGCGTGCTCGCCGGGATCGCGCAGGCGCTCGGAGCCGAGCGGATCAACATCGAGGACTTCGAGCTGCGCCACATGTCGCCCGAGCGCGGCGGCGTGCTCATCGTGCTCGTCACCGGCGAGGAGCCCGCGCGCCGTGCCGCTGAGCTGCTCGAGGCGCAGGGCTACGGTGTCGTCGTCTCGCCGGTCGTCGACGAGTAGGTGGCTCGAACGACGCCATCATCCGAGCCACGAAAGATCGAGCCCGCGCGCGCGCTCGTCGGGCACGCGGTCGTGCCCGGCGACAAGTCGATCTCGCACCGGGCCGTCCTGCTTGCCGCGGTCGGCGAGGGGGAGACCGAGATCGCCGGCTTCGGCCGCTCGGCGACACCGAGTCCACCCTGCAGGCGGTGCATGCGCTCGGCGCCGAGGGTCGAGGAGCCCGACGTGGACATCGTGCGCGTGCGTGGACACGGGCTTCGTGGGCTAGCCTCGCCCGGCGAACCGATCGACCGCCGGGAACGCGGGAACGTGATGCGGCTGCTCGCGGGCCTGCTCGCGGGTCAGGAGGGGCGCCTCGAGTTGACGGGCGACGAGTCGCTCTCGCGCCGGCCGATGGAGCGTGTCGCGACGCCGCTCCGCGAGCTCGGCGCGCGCATCGAGACCACCGACGGCCACGCGCCGATCGTCGTCGAGGGCGGCCAGCTCCGCGGGATCGACGTCAAGCTGCCGGTCGCGAGCGCGCAGGTGAAGTCGGCCGTGCTCCTGGCCGGGCTCTACGCGAAAGGTCGCACGACGGTGGTCGAGCCGATCGCTGACTCGCGATCACACCGAGCTGCTGCTGCAGCACGCGGGAGTCGACGTCGAGCGCAAGGGACTCTCGGTGAGCCTCGCCGGTGTCGAACGGCTCGAGCTCGACCGCGTCGAAGTGCCCGGCGACTTCTCGTCGGCCGCGCCGCTGATCGTCGCTGCGACGCTGCTCGCCCGGCTCGGAGCTCTACCTCCACGGAATCGGGATCAACCCGACGCGTACCGGTCTCCTCGACGTGCTCGAGCACATGCGCGCGCGCGTCACCCTCTTCAACAAGCGCAAGCTCGGCGGCGAGATGGTCGCCGACATCGAGGTGCGCTCCTCCGCCTCGCTCGTCGCGACGGCGCGTCGCTCCGGCCGAGGTGCCGCGGATGGTCGACGAGCTGCCGCTCGTCGCGCTCTCGCTGGCAGGCCTCGCGCGCGGCGAGAGCCGTGATCGCAAAGCGGCGTCCAGGAGTTGCGCGTAAAGGAAACAGATCGTGTCGAGACCGTGGAAAGATGTGCTGAAACCCCTTGGCATCCGTGTCTCCCGCGGGCGAAGATCAACTGAAGGTGGTGGGTGTCCCCACCCCGCCCAAAGGGGGGTGGCAGCGGCTGATTCCCGGGCGACCACCGGATCGCGATGCTCGGGGGCGGTTGCAGGGCTCGTGTCGCGCGAGGGGCGTGCGGGCTGGAAGGAGGGGGCCGACGCGGCGGCGGTGAGCTTCTCCGGTTTCTCTCGAGCTGCTGGAGAGCATCGCGCTCAGATGAGCAAATGCTCTCTAATAGAACGATGATCGTCGCGATCAACGGGCCCCGCTGGGGCGGGCAAGAGCACCGTGGCAATGCGGCTCGCCGCGCGGCTCGGCTTTCGCTACCTCGACACCGGCGCGATGTACCGCGCGCTGACCTGGCTCGCGCTCGAGCGCGGCGCGGCCCTCGACGACGCGGAGGGCGCTCGGCGCGCTCGCCCGCGAGCATCCGATCCACGGCTTCGAGGGACGAGCAGCACGTGCTGGATCGACGGACGCGACGTGTGGGCCGAGATTCGCGCACCCGCGGATCGACAAGGTGGGTCTCGTCGGTCGCGCGTCACCCGAAGGTGCGCGAGGTGATGCGCGAGCGGCAACGCGAGCTCGGCGAGCACGGCAACGTCGTGATCGAAGGGCGCGACATCGGGACCGTCGTCGCTCGCGCGCGGAAGTAAAGGTGTACTTGAACGCCAACGAGTCGGAGCATTACCGCCGGCGCATCGCGGAGCGACCGGGGCTCGCGGCCGACGCGCTCGCGACCGACCTGCGGCTGCGCGACGAGCGCGACTCCGCACAGATGCGCCCCCGCAGAGGACGCGGAGCAGATCGACACGACCGCCCTCTCGATCGACGACGTGGTCGCGCGAATCGAACAGCTCGTGCGCTCGAGGCAGCCGGCATGAACCGCGTCGACGTGCACGTGGAAGATGGGGCAGCTCGACGCTCGGGTCGCTCGTGCGCGCGTTCGCTCCGCTTCGGGTCTACGGGAAGGAACGCATGCCGGTGGAGGGTGGCGCTCGTGATCGCCTTCAACCACTTCTCGTGGATCGACCCGCCCGCGTTCGGGTCCGCGTCGCCCCGCACCGTCTCCTTCCTGGCGAAGATCGAAGCGCACCGGGTGCCCGGCTTGGGCAGCTGATCCGCGCGTTCGGGACGTCTCGGTGCGGCGCGGAGAGTCGGATCGCGAAGCGGTCCGGCGGATGCGCGAGGTCGTGCGGCAGGGGCACGCGCTCGGGCTGTTCGCCGAAGGGACGCGCCAGCGAGCCGGAATTCCCGGGAAGGTGCAGCCGGGTGCCGCGATGGTCGCGCTCCAAGAAGACGTGCCGGTCGTCCCGGCCGCGATCCACGGCACGCACGAGTGGCGGCCCGGGAACTGGAAGCCCGTCTCGATCGTCCGGGGCGAGCCGATGCGCTTCGACGGCCTCCCGAAGAACGGGAAGGGTTACCGCGAGGCCTCTGTCGAGGTCGAGCGCGAGATCCACCGGCTCTGGCGCTGGCTCGTCGAGGTGCACGAGGCCGGGCGCCCGGCACAGGTCGAGCTGCCGTGAGCACGCGGGCCGACGAGCTGATCGGCACCGTCGCGATCGTCGGCTTCCCGAACGTCGGCAAGTCGACGCTGGTCAACCGGCTGACCTAGACGCGCGCCGCGGTCGTTCACGAGACGCCCGGCGTGACACGCGACCGCAAGGAGCTCGGGTGCGAGTGGCGCCGGCCGCCGCTTCCTGGTGATCGACGCCGGCGGCATCGACATCGCCGAGAACGCCAAGATCACACGCTCGATCACGGAGCAGGCGCGCGACAGCGGTCGAGGAGGCGGACCTGGTGCTCTTCGTCGTCGAGCTCGCATCGGCATCGACCCGAGCGACGAGGAGGTCGCCGAGATCCTCCGCACTCGCACAAGCCGATGCTGGTGCTCGCGAACAAGATCGACGACCCGCGCGCAGGAGGCGAAGCGCTCGAGTTCCACCGCTCGGCCTCGGCGACCCGATCCCGCTCTCGGCGATGCACGGCCACGGCACAGGCGACCTGCTCGACGAGATGGTCGATCGGCTCGAGCAGCTCGGCCGCGCCCGACCCGAGCTGCCAGAGGACGCGATTCGCGTGGCGATCCTCGGACGTCCGAACGTCGGCAAGTCGTCGCTCCTGAACGCGCTGCTCGGGGCGCGAGCACGTGATCGTCTCCGAAGTACCCGGCACGACGCGCGACGCGATCGACACCGTGCTCGAGCGGGACGGGCGCGCGTGCGTGCTCGTCGACACTGCCGGCCTGCGGCGCAAACGTCGCCACCGGCAGGGGATCGAGTACTACTCGGAGCTTCGAGCGATCGAGGCCGCCGAGCGGGCGGACGTCGCGCTCGTCCTGATCGATTCGAGCGAGGGGATCGTCGAGCAGGACGTCGCCGTGGCCGACGTCGGCGCGAAAGGCGAACCGCTCGACCCTCGTCGTGCTCTCGAAGTGGGACGAGACGACGATCAACGTCGAGGACTCGGGAAAGCAGCTGATCCGCCGTCTGCGCCAGCGCCCGCCGATCATCGCGGTCTCCGCGAAGACCGCCGCGGCGTCGACCGCCTGCTCGACGAGGTCGAGAAGCTCTTCGAGGCGCACACCTCGCGCGTGCCGACCCCGGAGCTCAACCGATTCCTCGGCGAGCTGCGCGAGGCGCGTCAACCGCCGTCGCGGAACGGCCGGAGCCTCAACCTGCTCTACGGCACGCAGGTCGAGACACGGCCGCCTCGGTTCAAGCTGTTCGTCAACGACCCGGCACTCGTCACCCGTGACTACGGCTACTGGGTCGAGAACACCTTCGCGAGCGGTTCAACCTCACGGGCGTCCCGGTCGTGATCGACTTCGCACCGAAGTGAACACCGTCGTCGTCGGAGCGGGCTCGTGGGGACGGCGTTCTCGCGCTTGCTGGCAGATCGCGGTCACGTGGTGACGCTCGCCGCGCGCGACCCCGAGCAAGTCGACGCGATCGAGAAGACCGGGCGAAACCCGCGCTACCTGACGAACGTCGACCTGAAGGGAATCCGCCCGTCGACGATCGCCGAAGCGCCGCTCGAGGACGCGGAGCTCGTCGTTGCTGCGCTGCCGAGCCGCGTTTTCGGCTCGGTCGTGCCGAACCTGCCGGGGAACGCTCCGGTCTTGAGCCTCACGAAGGGCCTCGACCCGGAGACCGGCGAACGCCTGTCGACGCTCGTCCGCGATCGACCGGTTGCCGTGCTCTCCGGGCCGAACATGGCGGAGGAGATCGCGGCGGGCCTCCCGACCGCGGCGGTGATCGCGTCGAGAGGACGTTCCGCTCGCCGAGCGCCTGCAGGCAGAGATCAACTCGCTCGCGTTTCGCGTGTACGTCAACACGGACCTCGTCGGCGTCGAGCTCTGCGCCGCCGCGAAGAACGTGATCGGTCTCTCGGCGGGCGGCGTGGACGGGCTCGGCCTCGGAGACAACGCCAAGGCGGCGCTGATCACCCGCGGCCTCGCCGAGATGGCGCGGCTCGGCGAAGCGGCCGGCGGGGATCAGGAGACGTTCGCGGGCCTCGCCGGCATGGGCGACCTGATCGTGACGTGCTGGCACCCGAGCGGTCGCAATCGCAGGGCCGGTGAGCTGATCGCGCGTGGGATGTCGCCCGACGAAGCGGCCGCGGAGATCGGCCAGACGGTCGAGGGGCTCACGACCGCCCCCGTTCTGAGGGATCTTTCTCACCGTCTCGGCGTCGAGCTGCCGATCACCGAAGGCGTATGTACCGTTCTCAGCGGCATGCCTCTCTCCGATCTGCTCGCGAGTCTCATGGGTCGGCGGCCCACCGAGGAGTGAAGGTCTGGCTCGCGGCGGCGGTCGGCGCGATCGCGCTCGCGGGGTGCGGCGGCAACGACACGGCGGGCGCGTCCGCGATCGGCCTCGCGCCCGCGGACGCGGTCGGTTACGTGGAGCTCGACACGAGCCTCGACTCCGACCAATGGAACAAAGTGCAGGCCCTGCTCGATCGCTTTCCGAGCCGACCGCAGCTCGTCGTCGAGCTCGACAAGCAACTCTCCGAGGACCAGCTCCAGTGGGAGCGTGACGTCGAACCCGCGCTCGGCGACACGGTCGCTGCGATCTGGGCGAGCAACACGGCCGACGACATTGTCGTTGCGACGCAGCCGGACGACGAGGCGAAGCTTCGCGCGCTCGTCGAGAAGGTCGCCGAGCAGTCCAACACCGAGTACGTCATCGGCGAGCTCGATGGCTGGACGCTGGTTGCGGAGCAGCAGTCGGCGATCGACGCGCTGGAGTCGAGCGACGGCGAGCTCGCCGACAACGACGGCTATCAGGCCGCGCTCGAAGAGCTTCCGGACGAGCGGCTCGCCTTCGGCTGGGTGAGCAAGCGCGCGATGCCCTCGAACTTCCCGAAGCTCGAGTTCGAGTGGCTCGCCGGCGCGATCGAAGCGCGCGACGACGGCGCCGCCGCGACGTTCGTCGAGCGATCGACCGCGGAAGCCGGCGCGAACTACACGTCGCGCCGCATCGACGAGGCGCCGGCCGACGCGCTGGTGTTCCTCTCGTTCGACACGAAGAGCCTCCGCGGGCAGACCTCGGCGCTCGCGCCGCTCGCGAACCTCCTCGGCGTCCGCGTCGACCAGCTCGTCGCAGACATCGAGGGCGAGGGCGCGTTCTGGGTCCTCCCGGCTCCAGGCTTCCCCGAGGTGACCCTGGTGCTCACCACGTCTTCGCCCGAGCGGACGCAGCAGCAGCTACGGCAGCTGCTCGAGGGCGCACCGCTGCCGATCCGTGTCGCCGTCGTTGGCGACGAGGTCGTCGCCACGACCGCGACGAGCCCCGCCCAGGCGCTCGAGCGTGCGCGGGTGGGCGGGACGCTCGCCGACGACGAGGACTTCCGCGAGGCGAAGGCCGCCGCCGGCATGCCCGACGAGACCGGTGGCTTTCTCTACGTCGACGTTGCGGACGCGCTCCCGCTGCTCACTCTGGCCGGTTATGCGGGCGTCGACGTGCCGAAGGAACTGCTCGAGAACCTGCGCCCGGTCAGCTCCGTGGTCGCCTGGAGCCAGGCGGACGGAAACACCTCGGCTCAGACCGTGTTCGTCCACATCCAGTAGGTAATCTGCCGCCGATGGCGGGCCGCGAGTTCCTCTTCACGTCCGAGTCGGTCACCGAAGGACACCCGGACAAGATCGCCGACCAGGTGTCGGACAGCGTCCTCGACGCGGTGCTTCGCGACGATCCGGACGGGCGCGTCGCCTGCGAGACGCTGATCACGACCGGCCTCGTCGTCGTCGCCGGCGAGATCACGACCGAGATCTACGTCGACATCCCAAGCTCGTGCGGGAGCGGATCGCGCAGATCGGCTACACGCACTCCGAGTGGGGCTTCGACGCGAACACGTGCGGCGTCGTCGTGGCGATCGACGAGCAGTCGCCCGACATCGCGCAGGGTGTCGACACGGCGTACGAGATCCAGCACGACCCCGGCGACGACGATCCGCTCGACAAGGTCGGTGCCGGCGACCAGGGGATGATGTTCGGCTACGCGTCGAGCGAGACGCCCGAGCTGATGCCGCTGCCGATCATGCTCGCGCACAAGATCTGCAAGCGGCTCGCCGAGGTGCGCAAGGCGGGGATCCTCCCGTACCTGAGGCCGGACGGGAAGGCACAGGTCACCGTCCGCTACGAGATCGACGAGAACGGCGTCCAGCGTGTCGCGCGGGATCGAGCGGCTGCTCGTTTCGACGCAGCACGCCGAGGGGCTCGACGCCGACGCGATGATCAAGCCGGACATCATCGAGTACGTGCTCCGCCCGATTCTGCCGCGCGACCTCTTCGACGAGAAGCGCCTTCAGGAGCGCGACTTCGTCTACGTCAACCCGACGGGCAAGTTCGTGATCGGCGGGCCGATGGGGGACACCGGCCTGACCGGCCGCAAGATCATCGTCGACACGTACGGCGGCGCAGCGCGCCACGGCGGCGGTGCGTTCTCCGGCAAGGATCCGACGAAGGTCGACCGCTCGGCCGCCTATGCGGCGAGGTACGTGGCGAAGAACGTCGTCGCCGCCGGGCTCGCCGAGCGATGCGAGATCAACGTCGCGTACGCGATCGGCGTCGCGCATCCGGTCTCGGTGACCGTGCAGACCTTCGACACCGAGCACGTGCCGGTGTCGAAGATCGAGGCAGCTCGTCAAGGAGCACTTCGACCTGCGGCCGGCCGCGATCCTGCGCGACCTCGACCTGCGGCGGCCGATCTACTCCAAGACCGCGGCCTACGGGCACTTCGGGCGCGACGACCACGACTTCTCGTGGGAGCGCGTCGACAAGGCCGCCGAGCTCCGTGAGGCCGCCGGCCTCAACGGCGAGCCGCCCTTTCCGGTGAGTGCGGGCGAGCCCGTCGGCGCCGGCGAGCGCGACGCCTGACCGAGCCGCCGGCACCGACTCCGGCCCGGCCTCGCACCGACCTGCCTCGCCTGCTCTCGGGCGCGGCGCTCCTCGTGCTCGCGCTCTGGGTCGCCTTCGGCGGCCTCGGCGGTTGCTTCCCGTCGTTCGGCAACCCGTTCAGGCACCGAAACGGTCGACCGCAGCAGCCCCGTCGTGCTGAAGTCGATCGAGAACCTGCGCCGCTTCCAGGCCGCGACAGGTCATTACGAGGTGATCGTCGACCTCGAGAAGGACACGCAATTCGTCCCGTCGCCGATTCGCGGTGAGCGCGTCCTGTTCGTCGCGGTGGGAGACGTCGACGCCGGCGTCGACTTCTCAGCGCTCGAGGACGACGCGGTGCGCGTCTCGGACAACCGGCGCACCGTCCACCTCGAGCTGCCCGCACGCGGAGATCTTCGGTGCGCGCGTCGACCCGACGCGCAGCTACGTCTACGACCGCGACCGCGGCCTGATCGACCGCGTCGCCTCGATCTTCCAGGACAACCCGACGAGCGAGCAGGAGCTCTACGTGCTCGCGGAGGAGAAGCTGATGGACGCGGCGGAGGAGAGCCCGAGCATCGTCGCCCGCGCCGAGCGGAACACGCGCCTGATGCTCGTCGGCCTGCTGAAGGCGCTCGGCTTCACGAGCGTCTCGATCGAGTTCGTCGACGTCACGCCCTAGGCGGGCCGCACGAACAGGCCCTCGGCGGCCTTGTCCGTGAGCGCGACCTCGCCGCCGTTCAGCTGCACGGCGAAGGGCTCGGTCGAGCGCACCTCGAGCTCGCGTCCAGGCTCGAGGCCCTGGTCGTAGAACCAGTGCAGCAGGTCGCCGTCGTGCTCGGCGAGCCGGACGATCGTCGCCTTCGTGCCCGGCGTGAGGTTCGCGAGCGGCGCGAGCTCGTCGTTCTCGCGCTGCTCGAAGTCGGGGTCGACCGGCCAGCCGTGCGGGCAGCGCTCCGGGTTGCCGAGCTTCTCCGCGATGCGGTCGACCATGTCGTCGCTGAACGTGTCGCCGAGCTCGTCGGCGTGCACGTGCGCCTCCGCCGCGGTGTAGCCCATGAAGTCCGTGAGCAGCCGCTCGATCAGGCGGTGCTTGCGCACGACCTTCTCTGCCCGCGCGCGTCCGGTCTTCGTCAGCAGCGCCTCCTTGTGCTCGCCGCGCTCGATCAGGCCCTCCGACTCGAGCCGCTTGAGCATCTCGCCGGCCGACGCGCGCGAGACGCCGAGCATCTCCGCGACGCGCACCGCAACCGTCGGGAGGCCCTCGGCCATCGGCCGGTACTCGCCGATCGGGAAGGCCAGGAAGTAGATCGTCTCGAGGTACTCGTCGACCGAGTGTCCCTGCGGCGCCACGGCGGCCACACTGTAGCTTGCTGCGACTCACGTCAAGCCTCTAGCCAGGCGCCGACACGTCCGACCCGCGCCTTGCGGCGAGCAGGTAGACGAACGGCGCGGAGACCAGGATCAGCAGGAGCGCGGGCGGAGCCGCCCGCGAGTACGACCCGAGGGCGGTGTACTTCCAGATCTCGGTCGCGAGCGTCTCGAAGCCGATCGGCCGCAGGAGCAACGTCGCGGGCAGCTCCTTCATCGCGTTCAGGAAGACGAGCGCGGCGCCGGCGAGCAGCCCGCGGCGGATCAGCGGCACGGTCACGGTCGCAAGCACGCGCACGGGGCCGTGCCCGAGGCTCCGCGCGGCCTCCTCGATGCGCGGGTGCACGCGCCTGCAGCGCCGACTCGACGCCCGCGAGCGCTTGCGGGAAGAAGCGGACGACGTACGCGAACACCAGCAGCGCGAGCGTCTGGTAGAGCGGCGTCAGGTAGTTCGCGGCGAAGAACACGAGCGACAGCGCGATCACGATCCCGGGCAGCGCGTTGCCGGTGTAGGCGAGCCGCTCAAGCGTGCGCGTCCAATGTGCCGGGTAGCGCTCGGCGAGCAGCGCGACGGGAAGCACCGCGACGACCGCGACCACCGCAGCGAGCGCGGAGGCCGAGACGGACGAAAGCGCGGCCTCCAGGCGATCTCGACTCCCCGGCCGAGCTCGACGCCGCGCGCGGTCCAGTAGACGAGCACGGCGAGCGGCACGACGAGGAAGAACGCGACGACGCTCGCGCTGAACGCGAACGCGGGCCAGCGCCACGGTCCGAGCGGAATCGTCTTCGGCGGCCGCTCGGCGCCGCTTGCGGACGCACGCACACCTCGCCGGGACCGTTCCTCGAGCACGAGCAACACCGCGGCGAACGCGACCAGCACGAGCGCGAGCACCGCGGCCGGCGTCCGGTCGAACAGCGAGCGGTACTGCACGTAGATCGACCGGGTCAGCGCGTTGTACTGCATCAGCGACACCGCGCCGAAGTCGGAGAGCGTGTAGAGCGCGACGAGCAGCGACGCCGCGCCGAGCGACGGCCGCAGCGCCGGCAGGGTCACGCGCCGGAAGACGCCCCAGCGCGAGCGCCCGAGCCCGCGCGCCGCGTCCTCGAGCGCCGGGTCGAGCCCGCGGAGCGCCGCGCCCGCGAGCAGGAAGACGTACGGGTAGGTCGAGAGCGTGAGCGCGAGCCACGCGCCGACGAAGCCGTAGATCTCCGGTAGGCGCTCGACGCCGAGCGGCTCGAGCAGCTGCTGCAGCAGCCCGCGCGGCCCGAACGCGCCGAGCAGCGCAAGCGCGGCGACGTAGCTCGGGATCACGAGCGGCAGCGGCGCCGCGACCGCGAGCACGCGTCGTGCCGGCAGGTCGGTGCGCGTGACGAGCCAGGCGAGCGGGAGGCCGACGAGGACCGCCGTGCCCGTCACCGCCACGACGAGCACGAACGTCTTGACGACGAGGGTCAGCGTTCCGGGCCGCCCGAGCACCTCGAGCACGTCGCCCGAGCCGACGGTGCGGAGCAGGAGGTAGACGAGCGGCAGGAGGACGAGGGCGACCGCCGCAACCGCCGGAACGGCAAGCGCGGCGGGCGCCCTCGTGCGGCTCACGTCGTGAACCCGACCTCGTTCAGCAGCTCGAGCGTCCGCTCGAGCTCGGGGCCGAGCTGGTCGAGCTGGATCTGCGGCCCGCCCAGGCTGTCGAGCGGGGGGAGGCCGGCCTTGGCCTCGATGCCCGGCACGACCGGGTACTCGGCCTCCTCGGCCTCGTCGACGTAGAAGCGCTGGCTCGGCTCGGAGAGCAGGAACTCGACGAACTGCTCGCGCTGCGTCGCCGTGGTCGGCGCCCTCGAGGATCGCCGGCGCCTGCGACCGAGACGAGCGCGCCGGGGTCTTCGCCGGTGAGGAAGTGGTTCGCGACCGCCGCGTCGGGGTTCTCCTCCTTGACGAGGTAGAGGTAGTAGTGGTTGACGAGGCCGAGCTCGATCTCGCCCGAGCCGACGGCCTCGACGACGGGCGTGTTCTTCTCGTAGAGCTTCGGCTCGTTCGCCTTCAGCCCCTCGAGCCAGTCGCGGGTGCGCTCCTCGCCGAGCTCGAGCAGCATCGCGCTCACGAACGCCTGGAACGACGCGTTCGTCGGTGCGATGCCGATCTTGCCCTTCCACTTCGGATCGTTGAGCGCGAAGACGGAGTCGGGGACGTCGTCCTCCGAGAGCGCGTCGGTGTTGTACGCGATCACGCGTGAGCGGCCCGAGGTGCCCACCCAGTGGCCGTCCGGATCGCGGAAGCGCGCGGGCACACGGTCGAGCGCTGCCTGCGGGAGCTTCGCGAGCCGCCCCTCGCGCTCGACGGCGCCGAGCGAGCCCGGGTCCTGCGCGAAGAAGACGTCGGCGGGCGAGTTGTCGCCCTCCTCGGCGATCGTCGCCGCGAGCTCGGCGCTGTCGCCGTAGCGCACCTCGACGTCGATCCCCGTCTCCTGTTCGAAGCGCTCGAAGAGCGGCTCGACGAGCTCCTCTTCGCGGCCCGAGTAGACGACGAGCGTCTCGTCTGCACCCGCGTCGTCGTCGCCCCCGCAACCGGCCGCCACGCCGAGCAGCGCCGCAACCGCCAACACCATCACCTTCCGCATGCGTCGTTCCCCTCCCGTGATTGTCAGGTCCCCTTACAAGCGCCGGAAGCCTATGTAAGGCGGACCTGACGCGTCAAGCGGGAACCCGCTCGAACACCGTCACGCGGCGCTCGTGGGGGTGCACCGCGACGCGCGAGCCGAGCGGCACGACCTCGGTGGAGGGGCGCTGCGAGATCACGGTCGCGCCGTCGGTAAGCCGGACGCGGTAGAAGACGTCGTGGCCGCGGAACTCGCGGCCCACCACCTGCCGATTCCCGCGTCGTCGAGCGAGAGCTCCAGCTGCTCGGGCCGGATCAGCGCTTCGACGCTCGTGTTGCCGTTCAGGTTCGCGACGGGAAAGCGGCCGAGCAGCGTGTCGACGAGACCGCCGTCGATCGTCCCGGGGACGAAGTTGGCTGCGCCGACGAACTCGGCGGCCCAGCGGTCGGCGGGGCGGAGGTAGAGCTCCTCCGGCGAGCCGGTCTGCACCACCGTGCCGTCGCGCATCAGCGCGATCCGGTCGGCGAGCGAGAATGCCTCCTCGCGGTCGTGGGTGACGAAGAGCACCGTCACGTCGATCCCGCGGAGGATGTCGGCGAGCTCGGCGCGCATCGAGGCGCGGAGCAGCGGGTCGATGTTCGACCACGGCTCGTCGAGCAGGACGACGGAGGGCCGCGGGGCGAGCGCGCGGGCGAGCGCGACGCGCTGCTGCTGGCCGCCCGAGAGCTCGTGCGGGAAGCGCTGGCGATGCTCGGTCAGGCCGACGAGGCGGAGAGCTCGGGCACGCGCTCGCGGCGGTCGCCGCGCCGGACGCCGAAGCCGACGTTCTGCTCGACGCTCAGGTGCGGAAGAGCGCGTACTCCTGGAAGACCATGCCGATCCCGCGAGCGTGCGCCGGGACGAAGACACCCGGGCCGAAGACGGGGCGGTCCTCGATCGCGATCTCGCCGGCGTCGGGGCGCTCGAAGCCCGCCACCAGCCTGAGCAAGGTCGTCTTGCCGCAGCCGCTCGGGCCGAGCAGGGCGACGAACTCGCCGCGCTCGACGCAGAGCTCGCCTCGAGCACGGCGGCGAGTCGCCGAAGCGCTCGCACGCCGTGCGTGCAGATGGTTCCACAGGCCATTTCCCTCGTGTAGGGCACGCCTGACACGCCGGGGAGCTGACTACGCTCGGCTGCG
>CAWCVL010000004.1:0-38268 GCA_963798985.1 uncultured Actinomycetes bacterium
GCACGGTTGAACGAGCCCATCGGGTACTGGAACACGCTCGGGCTCGTCGCGGCGTTCGGGGTGCCGCTTGCGCTGCGGCTCTCTTCGCGGCTCATGGCTGCGCTGCTTCTGTACGGCTCGGTCGTCGCGATCCTGCTGACGCAGTCGCGCGGCGGGCTCCTGCTCGCGACGCTCGCCGGCGCCGGTTGGCTCGTGCTCGAGCGCTCTCGGTACGAGCCCGCGCTGCGCTTGGCGATCTCCGTGCCGCCGGCGTTGGTGGTCGGGGTCTTCGGCCTGTCGTTCGACGGGCTCTCCAAGGACGGCCAGGCGCACTCGGAGCGCCTGTCCGCTGGTCTGTGGCTGGGGCTCGCTTTGGTCGCCGGCGCCGCGGTCGTCGCGGTGCTCGCGCGGCGGGAGCTGCCGTGGCCGTTGCTGCGGCGCGCGGCGTGGGTCGTCGTGCCGCTCGGCGCCGCGGCGTTCCTCTTCTTCGGCGTGCGTGCCGTGCTCGACTTCTCCGACCCGGTGACGCCCGAGAGCCCGAGCCGTTTCGCCGAGGGCAGCGGCAACAATCGCGCACAGTGGTGGGGCGAGGCCGTGCACGGGTTTGCGGACAACCCGATCATCGGGAACGGCGCGGGCGCGTTCCAGGTGACGCACCGCCGGTATCGCGAGTCGAACGTCGAGGTGCGCGAGCCGCACTCGCTGCCGTTGCAGCTCTCGAGCGAGACGGGGCTCGTCGGGTTCGCGCTCTTCGCGGGGGCGGTGGTCGCTGCGGCGTTGGGAGTGCGCCGTGACGAGCGCGCGCTGCTGTTCGTGCTCGTGCTGTTCGGGGTCGGCGTGTTGTACGACATCCACTGGGACTTCACGGCCGCGGGCGCGGTGGCGTTCGCGACACTCGGGGCGCTGCTCGCGCGCGGCTGGAAGGAGGGGGGACGCGAGACGCTCTGGGCCGCAGGCGTCGTCGCGCTCGCGCTCGCAGGCGTCTACTCACTTTCGGCGCCGTGGCTCGCCGATCGGCGCATCGACGACGCATATCGCGCGATCAACCAGGGCGACCTCGCGCTCGCGGCCGACAATGCGCGGCAGGCGCGCACGTTGAACCCGACGTCCGTGGAGCCGTTGTTCGCACTCGGGTTCATCCAGGACGCGCTTGGCCAGTTCGACCGCGCGCGGGAGTACTACGCGCGGGCCACCGAGGTGCAGCCGGAGAACCGCGAGACGTGGTTCCAGCTCGGCTCGCTCGAGTACGAGTTCGAGCGGTACGAGGACGCGTACATTCGATTCAACCGGATGTATACGCTCGACCCGCACGGGCCGCACGTGGAGTGGGTCGAGAAGGCGCGCTGCAAGTTGAACCCGACGGGCTGTTAGAGGCGTCGCTTCGTGCTTGCCGCACCGAATCCACCACTGAGCGACGGGATCATCAGCCTGAGGCCTCCCGAGGAGCGTGATCTCTCTGCGATCGAGCGGGGGATCAACGATCCGGATGTAATCCGCTGGTTCGGTCGCCCGACGGAGTCGGCCGAGGAGCTGCTCGAGCTGAACCAACGGCGTTGGAACGACGACGAGTCGGCGACGTTCGCGATCTGCGAAGTCGCTGATCCCTGTGTGGGTCACGTCTGGGTGAACCTGGTTGATGCGCGGCGAGGATTTGTCGGTTACTGGCTCCTGGCCGAGGCGAGAGGAAGAGGACTCGCAATTCCGCGCGGTGAGGCTCGTCTCACGGTGGGCGCTTCGTGACCTCGCGCTTGCACGTCTCGGATTGTTGACGGAACCCTCCAACCGTCCTTCGCAACGGGTCGCGGAACGTAGCGGCTTCCAACGGGAAGGGGTGCTCCGCTCGTACGGCGAGATCGACGGACGACGTGTCGATTTCATCTCGTTTTCGCTCCTCCCAGGCGACGTCGAGCAGGAGGGTTCAAACGTCTAGTCGAACGTGTCGAGGATCGGGAAGCGCGCCCGAGCGTCGAGGCAGTCGACCGCGTAGAGCGCGACGCCGACGTCGCCGGTGAAGAGCGAGTGACGCGGGCGGCTTTGACGCTCGACTTGCTCGAGCGGCGTGCACCGCGAAGCGCCGGGCGCGCTCGAGCCAAAGCTCGTCGCCGGTGCGCTCGAATGCCTTCAACAAGGCGTAGCCGTTGCCCGCCGTGCCATGGCAAAGCCCGGGCCCTTTTCCGTGGGGGCCTGCCTGCCACGTGAGCTCCGCGCCGGCGAGGAAGAGCTCCTCCGGCAAGTACGAGGCCGCGGAGCTGACGATCCCCGGTGCGCCGTGGCACCACTGCACCCGGATCGAGCCGTCGGGCTCGACGAGTCCCAGGCCTTCGCCGGTCGGCCAGTTGGCGAGCGGTCCCTCGACGATCGCTGCGCGCTCGAGCATCTCGCCGACGTCGCGTGCGTCTTCGGCCGGTGCGGCCTGCAGAAGCGCGAGTTGGTTTCCGACGGCGCCGTGGGCCGAGCCGAGCAGCCGCTGCTCTCTGTCACCGAAGCGCTGTGTCCACAGCCCGTCCGCGCCCCGTCGTCTCCGAAGCTCGTCGGCGCTCTCCGTCCAGGCGTCGCGCCAACGCTGTTCACCGGTCCACTCCTGCATCGCGTGCGCGGCGAGCATCGTTCCGGGTGCACCCCACACGAGCTCGTTCGCCTCGTTGTGCACGTTCTCGCGCACGCGCACGAACAGTCGATCGGCCAGCTCGTCGCTCGGTGCGAGGCGAAACGCCACCGTGAGGATTCCGGCTTCGCCGCAGAGCAGGCTGGAGTCGCTCGTTGTCGGCCTCGCCGCATAGTCGGCGTAGTCGGGAGCGTGCTGCCACAGCTCGAGCGCGCGGAGCGCCGCGCACGGCGAGGTCGAGGCCGACGTCTGCGTGGCCGCGGCGGCGCAGCGCGTCGAGCGCGAACACCACGCCCGCCGCGCCGGTGTAGAGATCCTTGACCGGCGACTCGGAGTAGGCGAGGTCTCGCTCGTCCGTCGGCCAGAGGTCGTCGGGATCGAACGCGGCCTCGGACTCCGCGACGATTGCGCGAACGGCTTCACGAACGCGCTCGGCGTGCCACGACTTCCTCCGTCAGCGGCTCGAAGTCTTCGGGCCGATAGAGCATCAGCGCGCTCTCGCGCGCAACCAGATCTGCGTCCAGAACGGCGCGAGCAGCCGGTAGGTCAGCGGTTCGGCGAGATGCGCGAGCACGTCGGCGGGGCGGTTGCCGAAGAGGCGCTTGCGGTTGTTGTGGAAGCGGCGGATCTCGGTGAAGCCGGCGTCCTTGAGCAGGCGCTTGAGGCGGCGCGGTGAGTAGCCGAGCTCGGTCGTGCCGTACTCGGCGGTTGCGTCGCGGCCCTGGAAGCGCTGCTTCCAGTTCGGCTCGGAGACGAGGAGCGGCGCCGCCCGGCTTGAGGGCTCGGTGCGCGGTTGCGAGGACGCGCTCCGGGTTCGGGCTGTGGTGGAGCGCGTCGTAGGTGAGGCACGCGTCGAACGCGTGCCCGAGGTCGAGCTGCTCGTAGTCGGCGGTGTCGAAGTGTGCTTCGACGTTCTCTCGCCGGGCTTCTTCGCGCGCGATCTCGATCATCGCCGGCGAGATGTCGTAGCCGTGCGCGTCGAGGCCGTGGCGCGCCATGAAGCGGGTCATCCAGCCCGGGCCGCAGCCGAGCTCGACGAAGCGCTGGCCTGGCTCGGAGGTCGAGGAGCTCGATCACGTAGCCGGCGTCGATCAGGTGCCGTGCGGTCTCGCGTGGCTCGTTCGCGAACGGTTTCGTGCGGAGCCACTCGCGCCCGGCCTCGCCGATCCGCTCGGGGTACTCGACCTCGGCCTGCTTGCGCTCGTCCACGCGGCCGATTATGGGCACTTGACACTCGTCGCCCGCTGGCGTTATATTACCGACTGGTTATGGAAGCTACAGCGACACTCGACGCGACCTTCGCCGCGCTGGCCGATCCCACCCGCCGCGCGATCCTCGCCAGGCTCGCTTCTGGCGAGGCGTCGGTGAGCGAGCTGGCCGAGCCGTTCGCCATGAGCCAGCCCGCGATCTCGAAGCACCTCAAGGTGCTCGAGCGCGCCGGGCTGATCTCGCGGGGCCGCGACGCGCAGCGCCGGCCCAGCCGGCTCGAGGCGTCGCGGCTCGCGGAGGCCACCGAATGGCTGGGCGGCTACCGGCGCTTCTGGGAGGACAGCTTCGAGCAACTCGACGAGCTGCTCGAGGAACTGCAGGACGACAAGGGAGTGCAGCGATGACGAACACGGAAACACTGCAGGTGACGACGCCGACCGAGCGGGAGATCGTGATGTCGCGCGTCTTCGACGCTCCGCGCGAGCTCGTCTTCGACGCGTGGACGAAGCCCGAGCTGCTCAAGCGGTGGCTCGGGGTCCGCAACGGCTGGGAGCTCGCCGAGTGCGAGGTCGACCTGAAGGTGGGCGGCGCGTACCGCTTCGTGTGGCGCGGGCCGGACGGTGCGGAGATGGGGATGGGCGGCGTCTACCGCGAGATCGCGGCGCCCGAGCGGCTCGTCTCGACCGAGAAGTTCGACGACCCGTGGTACGAGGGCGAGGCGCTCGACACGCTCGTCTTCGAGGAGGAGGACGGCAAGACGACCGTCACGACGACGGTGGTCTACGAGTCGCAGCAGATCCGCGACGCCGTCCTCGAGTCCGGCATGGCGACCGGAGTCGCGGAGAGCTACGACGTGCTCGAGGAGCTGCTGGCGTCTTAGCGGCCGAGGACGAGCGCGACGTGCGCGCCCATCAGGTCTTTCGCGCGGAGTCCGTCGAGGGGCCCGACGAGCTTGACGCCGACATCGGCGGCGAGCCGGCGGGCCTCTCGCTCGTAGCCTGGCCGGTACTCGACGATCGTCTTCGCATAGTCGGTGCGCGGGGCGTTGCCGGCGCCCGCGACGACGTACGTGAGCGTGCGGAGCCGCCCCGCAGCCTCGCCCGCGGCGCCCGAGATCCCATTTCCGTTGAGGACTACGACCGATGTGCCGGAACGTTCGAGCACGGGGCGCTTGGGGGACGTCGGGGCAGGCGTGTCGCGCTTCGTCGCCGGTAGCTCCCGCGCCCGCGCGGCCGTCTCGACCTCGCCCGCCAGGAGCCGGGCCGCAACGAGCGAGCCGACCCCGACGAGCGCGAGCAACTCGAGCATCGCGATCGCCGCGAAGAGCAGCGCGCGCGTCCGCCAGCGGTTGGCCTGAACGGGGTAGTCCACGGGCGGTCCAGATTCGCCCCACTCGTCGCGCCTCCTTCCTCCCTATGCTGGCCCGCGTGTTCATCACCTTCGAGGGCCTCGACGGCTCGGGGAAGACGACGCAGGTCGAGCTCCTCAAGCGCGCGCTCGAGGCGGAGGGCCGCGAGGTCGTCGCGACGCGCGAGCCGGGCGGCACCGAGCTCGGCGAGCACGTCCGGGAGGTCGTCCTCCATCGCCACGAGGAGATCGTGCCCTGGGCCGAGGCCGCGCTGTTCGCCGCCGCCCGCGCGCAGCTCGTCGAGCGGGTGATCGCCCCGGCCCTCGGGCGCGGCGCCACCGTGCTCTGCGACCGCTACATCGACTCGTCGCTCGCCTACCAGGGGATCGCGCGCGGCCTTGGCGTCGAGCCCGTCCTCGAGCTGAACCTTCAGGCGACGCGCGGCCTGCTCCCAGACAAGACCGTGCTCCTCCTCGTCGACCCCGCCAAGTCCCGCCAGCGCTACACGGAGCGGCCCGACCGGATCGAGCGCGAGAACGACGAGTTCGTCGCCAAGGTCGACCGTGCGTACCGCGAGCTCGCGGAGCTCTTCCCGAGCCGTATTCTCGCCTTCGACGGCTCGCAGGAGCCCGAACAGCTCGCCGAACTCATCCGTGGACAGCTTCGAGACCTTTCCTGAGCAGCCGGAGGCAAAGCGCCTCCTCCGAGCCTCGCTCGCGGACGGCCCGGCGCACGCGTACCTCTTCCACGGGCCGCGCGGCGTCGGCAAGCGCGCCGCGGCGCTCGCGTTTGCCGCAGAGCTGATCGGCGAGCCCGACCGCGTGCTCCGCCACGCGCACCCCGACGTCTACGAGCTGGAGCCCGTCGGCGACCAGATCCGGATCGGCGACATCCGCACGCTGCACCGCGACCTGCACATGCGGCCGTTCGAGGCAGCGCGCCGCGTCTATCTCCTGCAGTCGGCCGACACGATGAACGAGGACGCCGCCGACGCGCTGCTCAAGGACCTCGAGGAGCCGCCGCCGTACGCGGTGATCGTGCTGATCGCCGACGAGCTCGGCCCGTTGCCGGAGACGATCCGCTCGCGCTGCCAGCACGTGCCGTTTCGGCGTCTGTCGGAGCGTGCGGTGCGCGAGGAGATCGAGTCGCGCGAGCCCGAGCTCGCGCCGTCCAAGGTGACCGCCCTCGCGCGCGTCGCCGGCGGGCGGCTCGACCGCGTCGATCGGCTGCTCGACCCCGCGTCGTCGAAGCGACGCGACGGGTTGCTCGAGCTCGCGCGCGACGTCTACCGCGATCCGGACTTCCAGCCCGCAGAGGCGGCGGCGCGGATCCTCGAAGCCGCCGCCAAGTGCGGGGCCGAGGCCCGCTCTGCGGCCGAGGCCGATCTCGAACGCCTCGACCTCACGCAGCGAGATGCCGATCAGCGACTTCGCCGCGCGCAGCGTGGGGCGGAGCGCGAAGAGCTGCTCGCGTCGCTCGAGGAGCTCGCGGCGTGGTACCGCGACCTCGTCGTGGTCGCGACGGGCGCGCAGAGCGCTGCGATCCACTCCGACCGGCTGGCCGCGCTCGGCGAGGACGCGACGATCGAGCGGCTCGCCGGCGCGGAGGGGGCGTGCGAGGTCGTCCGCCAGGTCTGGCGCGAGCTCGAGGAGTTCAACCTGAACCCGGAGCTCGCGCTCGAGGCCCTCTTCGTCCGCCTGCGGCGGGAGCTGGGAGTCAATCTGGTTTACGAGTCGTAGTCGTACGACTGTCGGGCGGCTTGCAGCGGCCCGCGGCCTGAACCACACTGCGTCCGTCCTCCAGGGTGGATTGCGGCTCCCCCCGTCAACGAGCTCTGGTGAGGTCGGCGATAGCCGCAGTCCCCTCCATCGGTCGTGCAGCACACGTTGAGCGCGGCGCCCGCGACGCCGACGCGACCCAGGATCTCTACGAGCGCTACTCGGGCCAGATCTTCGGGTTCTGCGTCAACAAGCTCGGCTCACGGGACGAGGCCGAGGACGCGCTCCAGACGACGTTCCTGAACGCGCATCGCGCGCTGCAGCGTGGCGTCACGCCTGAAGCGGAGCTCGCGTGGCTGTTCACGATCGCGCACAACGTTTGTCTGACGCGTCGCCGCTCGACTCGTCGCCGCGGCCGCGTCGAGTCGCCGAGCGACTTCGCCGCCGTGCAGGACGTGATGCCCGCGCCGACGCAGTCGCCCGACGACCTGGTGCGCCTGACCGAGGCGCTCGAGCACATGCCGGACAGCCAGCGCCGCGCGATCCTGCTCCGCGAGTGGCAGGGTCTCTCGTACCACGAGATCTCCGACGAGCTGAAGCTCTCGCAGTCGGCGGTCGAGACGCTCATCTTCCGTGCGCGTCGCACGCTCGCGTCGAACCTCGAGTCCGAGCCGAAGCTGAGGCCGAGCACGGTCTCGCGGATGCGCAAGGCCCTCGACGCGGGCGCGCTGCTCGCGATGCTCAAGGGGCTCTTCGAAGGAGGCGCGGCGGTGAAGGTCGCCGCGGTTGCGGTCGCGGCCTCGGGCACCGTCTTGGTCGCAACGGCTCCGCCGGCGCCGGTCTCGAAGCCCGCGCCGCAGAAGCAGGAGGTGGCGTCCGTCGCGAAGGCGGCACCGGCGCCGGCACCGGTTGCGCTCGATCGCACGCCTTCGCGGCAGGCCGTCGCGCGGGAGACCAAGCCGGCGGTCGCGTCCCGGAGCGCTCGCCCCGTCGAGTCCGCGCCGGTCGTCGAGGCCGCGGTCGCAGAGCAGGCAGCGCCGGAGGTGACGGCTCCAGCGGCTGCCGCTGCGCAGCCCGAGCCGCAGAAGCCCAAGGCCACTCCGCCCGGTCAGGCCAAGAAGCACGAGCCCGCGGCTCAGGCGAACGGCACGGCGGGCAAGGAGAAGGCAAAGAAGGACAAGGGCAAGAGCGCGAGCGCCGATCCGCAGCAGGAGCCCGCGCCGCCGCCGGAACAACTCGTCGCGCCCGTCGACCCCCACGCCGCGAGCGGCGGCCAGGGCGACGAAGAAGAAAAGGACAAGCGCCCGAAGAAGTAGCCGGTCGGCTCGAAAACCGCGGGCTACACTAGGCCGACGCTGCCGACGTAGCTCAGCTGGTAGAGCACTTCACTCGTAATGAAGGGGTCCCCGGTTCGAGTCCGGGCGTCGGCTTCAAGCTGGGAGCGGTGTTGCGGGCGCGTGGTGGGGGCGCGGCACACGCTGGGAGGGCTGCATGGCTACGCGGTGGCTACACCGAAGGCGCGAGCGCCGCGAGTAACGCGCCACCGGCGCCGTCGGCTAGACGGACGTCGTCCTCCTCGGAGCTCGTCGCGGTCGACGTCGCGGCGGCGGATCGCCGTGATCTTTCGGCGCCTCGGGGACGGTCCTTCCGAGCTCGCGAGTACGCTCCGGGCACGTCGCAAGGCGTGGATAGAGCAGGCGTCGGGCGTCCTTCGCGGCGCCCGTCGTCGTCTGTCCGATCGGTTGCGGAAGATGAGCTCCGCTCACATCCATGTCCGACGGTCCGCTGATCGCGTGAAGGCCAGCCCGAACGAGGCCGGCGGCGACGCTCCCGATCGCCAATGAGGTGTGCGCGCTGCGCGCGCAGATCGAGCAGCTCGACCCGTCCGACCCGAGGGCGGACGCGATCGTGGACAAGCTGGCGAAGCTCGCGATCGGAACGGCATGAGCTTCGCGTGCCGTCAAGCGTCGAGGAGATCGAGCAGCTGTCCATGGAGGAGCTGGAGAGTCTTGTCGCGCGGGGTCGTGCTAAGCGTTTGGCGCTCCAGCCTGTGCCCGAGCCTGCTGCGGATTGGCGTCGCCGCGATCCGCCGATGGGCGTGATTGACGGCGACGTTGTCCGCTGACGACTGAACGCCACTACGCGCAAGTACGGCACGCAGCAGATGCGCTTGCGCTGCACGCGCCCCAGGACGGGACGAACATCGATGTTGCCAGGCCGTTGCCACGCATCCGCTGATCCCGCATGGGATCTGCGTGCCGCGCGAAGCGGTCGAGCGACGGGGCCGCGGTGGTGTCTTGTTGCGTCGCGGCGCGGCTACGCCATGGCTACACCCACGTCGAACCAGACGCTATGCGGCTCTCGTGCGGAGCCGTCCCTCGAGCGTGTTCTCCTACGCAACCAAGCCGAACCCAGACCCCTTCCGCGTGGTTTCGACACCACGGCTTTTGGGGTGCACTTTACTCGTAATGAAGGGGTCCCCGGTTCGAGTCCGGGCGTCGGCTCTCTAAGACGCCGCCGCCTTCCTGAAGACCGTCCCTCCTGTCCTCATCGCGGCGAACAGCAAGGAAGCGACCCACTAGCCGGGCGGCGGGTTGGCAGGGACGTGGCGCCGGTTTAGGGTGTTGCGGTGCCGTCGAACCGGCAGTCGGTGGTCGGCTGTCGGTAGTGGTCAAGATCTCAACCTCCATGAAGGGGATCCATTGCGTACGAAACGACGCGTAGTACCACTCGCGGTTGCGGCCGCGGCCATGTTGGCGCTCGCGATTGCCACAGCGGGAGCCGCGCAGTCGACGCCACAGATCGTCGCCTCGGGCTTGGACAACCCTCGCCACCTCACCTTCTCGGCCGACGGAGAGCTGTACGTCGTCGAGGCGGGCAGAGGCGGCTCGATCAAGTGTGACGTCGAGCACCCGGCCCTCGGTCCCTCGTGCTTCGGCTTCACCGGTGCGGTCACGCTGGTTCGAGACACCGGAGCGGACGTCCGTGTCGTGACCGGGCTTCCCTCGATCGCCGGAGAGACCGAGGCCTTGGGGCCCGTCGGACATCGCGTTCACCGGCAGCCAGAAGTATGTGCTCAGCATCGGGCTTGGAGGCGACGACGCGCTGCGGGCCGCCTACGGCTCCCAGGCGGGTCTGCTCGCGACGTTGGTCACCGGCAAGCTCAAGCAGGGCGGCTTCTCGTTGTTCGCCGACGTGCTCGCCAACGAGATGGCGGCCAACCCGGACGGCACCGACATCGACACCAACCCGGTAGGCCTGGTCCGTCAGGGCGACGGCTACATCCTCGCCGACGCCGGCGGCAACGCCGTGGTGCGGGCGTCGCACAAGGGCACCTTCACCACGATCACGGCCTTGCCCCCTGGGAGCGCGCTCGCTCCCCCGTTCCTGGGCCTGCCGGCGGGCACGCAGATCCCCACGGACGCTGTGCCGACGTCGGTGGTGCAGGGGCCGGACGGGGCGTACTACATCAGCCAGCTGACGGGCTTCCCGTTCGAGAAGGGCGATGCCAACATCTGGCGCGTCGTTCCCGGCCAGGTCGCGACGGTCTACGCCTCCGGGCTCACCAACCTCACCGATCTGGCGTTCGCGCCCGACGGATCGCTCTACGCGGTGGAGATCTCGAGTAACGGCCTGCTCACTGGTCCGATCGGCGCACTGGTGAAGGTCAATCCGGGCAGCAGCGTGCACGAGACGGTGGTCGGCGGCTTGTTCGCGCCGTACGGTGTCGCTTTCGGCCGAGGCGCGGCATACGTGACCACGTGCACCGTGTGCTTCGGCGGTGGCGAGGTCATCAAGATCGGACTCCACTAGGGAACAGCGCTCGCACGTCGTCGCGCGGGGTCGCCCTCAGGCGGCCCCGCGCGAGTCCGTCCCGCTGACGACTCACGGTGCGCGTTATCGTCGTCACAGCGTGAAGCACGTGGTGATTCTTGGTGCAGGTTTCGCGGGCCTGGAACTGGCGACGCGACTTTCCGAGTCCCTCCCGGACGAGGTTCGCACGACGCTCATCGACCAGAGCGACTCGTTCAGCTTCGGGTTCTCGAAGCTCGACGTCTTGTTCGGCCGTAAAGCGACCGCGGACATCCTGCTGCCCTACGACGACATCTCCCTGGAGGGGGTCGAGTTCCGACAGGAACGCGTGATCTCGATCGATCCGGAGAAACGGCAAGTGGCGACGGACACAGCCTCGTACGACGCCGACATCCTCGTCGTCGCGTTGGGGGCGGAGTACGACTTCGCGGCCACGCCCGGATTCGAAGCGGGCGGCGTCGAGTACTACTCGGTCGCGGGAGCCGAGCGCATGCGCGACGTGCTCTCCGACTTCGACTCCGGGAAGATCCTGATCGCGATCCTCGGTCACCCCTTCAAGTGTCCTCCGGCGCCGTTCGAGGGTGCGCTCATGCTTCACGATCACTTCGTCGAGCGTGGAATCAGGGATTCGGTCGAGATTCGCACCGTCGGCCCGATGGCGGCTCCGGTGCCGATCGCGAAGGAGGTTTCGCAGAGCATCCTCGACGCCTTGACGGAGCGCGACATCGAGTATGTGCCGAACCAGCAGGTCGTGGAAGTCGACGCGCGAAACAACGCGGCGCGGCTCGCGAGCGGCGGAAGCATCCCCTACGACCTGTTCGTCGGGATCCCCGTCCACCGCGTGCCTCACGTGGTCGAGAGCTGCGGGCTCGCTGTCGACGGCTGGGTGCCGGTGGAGAAGACCAACCTGGCGACCCGCTTCCCGAACGTCTATGCCGTAGGAGACGTCACCGCTCTGCCGATGGCCAAGGCCGGAGTGTTCGCGGAGGCCGCCGCTCGTGTCGTGGCCGACGACATCGCTGCGCGCCTCCGTGGCGGCGTGCTCCAGCGCCCTTACGAAGGCGCGGGCACGTGCTACATCGAGTTCGGGGGCGGGATGGTCGGCGTGGTGGAGGCCAACTTCTTCGGCGGGCCGACGCCCACAGCGCGGCTCGTGGGGCCGTCACGAGAGCTCGCCGCGGACAAGGTGGCGTTCGCGTCGACACGGAAAGAGCGCTGGTTCGGGTCGTAATCGAGTCGAAGCAGATCGGCAGTCCGGTGCCAGCACTGTGGCCAATCTCGCATCGCTTCACGAGAATGAGGGCGTGCGGACTGCGCCGCGTCTGATTGCCTGGGGCTTAGGGCTCGCGGCTGTCGCCGTGATCGCAGGGGCGCTGGTGCTCGATCGGATCGCCGCTGAACAGCACGTTCCCGGGTCAGGCTCGCTCTGGTTGTACCCCTTCTTCGTCGCGGCGGTCTCGGCTCCGGCCGTCCTTGGGGCGCTGATCGTGGCCCGGCATCCTCACAACCCGATCGGTTGGACGCTCGTCCTCGGCGCCCTGTCCGTCGCGGCAGTCCTCGCCGCCACGCCGTACGCGTGGGTTGCGTTGTACGCGCATCCTGGATCGCTTCCCGGCGGCGCCTGGGGCGCGCTCATCTCGTCGCTGTGGCCGGTGTTCTTCATCTGGCCGTTGGCCGTGGCGTTCGTGTTCCCGGACGGCCGGCTTCCTTCGCCACGATGGCGGCCCTACGCGATCTTCGCAGCCTGCTCGGTGACGTCTCTGATCGTGTTGCTCGTGATCGCGAATCAACTTGAAGAACCGTTCTCGGATGTGCCGAACCCGTTTCCGCTCCGACTTCCGGATGCTCTCGACTTCCTGAGGCTCCCGGTCTGGCTGGCCATGTTCGCGAGCCTGTTCGTCGGGGCGGCGGCGGCACGGACTCGCTTCAAGCGCTCCAAAGGGGTTGAGCGGCTCCAGATGCTCTGGTTGGCCTACGCCGTCATGCTCGTCCCGTTAGGGGTCGTTTGTTTCCTTCTCTGGAGCCTCTTGGTAGGGGAGGGCGGCGGCGACGCCGTCGTCGCCTTTCTGCTCGGGATGGAGGCTGCGGTCGCGATCGCGGTCGGCGTCGCTGTGACGCGTTACCGGCTGTACGAGATCGACCGGCTGATCAACCGCACCATCGTCTACAGCCTCGTCACCGCCTCGCTCGGTCTCCTCTATGCGGGCGTTTCGCTCCTTGCGGGTGTCGCGGCCGGCCGAGGTTCGACCTGGGCCACCGCCGTCGCCGTCCTCGTGGTCGCGGTGGCCTTCGGGCCGCTACGGAGTCGGGCTCAGGCCGCGGTGGACTGGCGCTTCAACCGCCTCCGCTACGAGGGGCTGCGGCGCGTGCGGGCCTTCATCGACGACGTCCGCGAGGGGCGGCGAGAGCCGGAGGACGTCGGAGCTGTGCTCGCTTCTGCCCTTCGGGACCCGAACGCCGAATTGCTCTTTCGGCTGCCTGCGAGAGACGCCTACGCCGATCGCCTCGGGGCAGTGGTCGCGGAACCCGCGGACCACGCGCAGGCCGTGACCAAGGTGGAGCATCGGGGGCAAGAGATCGCGCTGCTCCGGCACAAGCGAGCCCTGCTCGACCGTCCCGATCTCCTTCGCAGCGTTCTCGCCGCTGCGAGCCTGGCGATTGAGATTGCTCGCCTCCGAGTCGAGGTGAAGCTCCAGCTTGCGGAGGTGGAGGAGTCGAGAGCTCGGGTCGTGCAGGCGGGCTACGAGGAGCGCCGGAGGCTCGAACGCGATCTTCACGACGGCGCACAGCAGCGGCTGGTGACGCTCGGGATCGTGCTGCGACGGCTGCAACGGTCTCTACCGCGGGAGGCACGGATTCTCGGTCCGGCACTGGATTCGGCGGTCGACGAGATCGGGCTGGCGATCGAAGACCTGCGCACGATTGCTGCAGGCGTGCGACCGCCACGGCTGGACGAAGGGCTGGCGGCGGCGCTCGCCGACCTCGCTCGCGGAGCACCCGTCCCGGTCGAGCTGGAAGCGACCCACGAGCGCCTTCCTGCACAGGTCGAGGCGGCCGCCTACTTCGTCGTCTGCGAAGCCGTCACGAACGCCGTCAAGCATGGGGCCCCGTCACGCGTTCGCGTCGAAGCGATGGTCGCGAACGGAGCGCTGCGCCTGGTGGTCGCCGACGATGGCGTCGGGGGGGCGACGGCGGCAGAGGGAACCGGGCTCATGGGCCTGACCGACCGGGTCGAGGCCCAGGGCGGGACGCTGCGCATCCACAGTCCCCGAGGCGCGGGCACGCGGATCGAGGCGGAGATTCCGTGCGGATCGTGATCGCCGAGGACACCGTCCTGCTGCGAGAGGGGCTCGCGGGACTCCTCGAAGACGCCGGGCACGAGGTCGTTGCGCGGGTGGGCGATGCCCAAGCCTTGCTGGCCGTCGTCGCCGAGCACGAGCCGGATCTCGCCGTCGTCGACGTGCGCATGCCACCCGAGTACAGCGATGAGGGCATGCGCGCAGCGGCTGAAATTCGGCACGGGCACCCGGGCACCGCCGTTCTCGTTCTCTCGCAGCATGTCGAGACCCGCCACGCTCTCGAGCTCGTCTCGGCAGGAGGCGGCTTCGGTTATCTGCTCAAGCACCGTGTACTCGACGTCGACGACTTCCTCGACGCCGCTCGACGGGTTTCCGACGGGGGATCGGCTCTCGATCCGGAGGTCGTCGCCATGCTCGTCTCGCCGCCGGCGCACGAGGACACGCTCGGGGAGCTGACGCCGCGCGAGCAGGAGGTACTCGCCCTGATGGCCGAGGGACGAACGAACGCAGCGATCGCGAAGCGCCTCTGGCTGACGGAGAGAACGGTTGAGACCCACGTCCGTTCCATCCTCGGCAAGCTCGGCCTCCCGATCAGCGGGGACGACCACCGACGCGTGCTCGCGGTGTTGACCTACCTCCGCGTTTCCGCAGTCTGATCTCGGTGCTGGCACCGAGGCACATCTCAGTGCCAGTCACGACGATTGCGAGCGGGCGCGCTCGTAGCGTGCGGTGCAACGCGCGAACCCGCGCCCGACAAGGAGGATGACTTTGTCCGCGACCGCAACGGTCGGCACACACGCAACAGCCGAAGCGAGAACCGCAGGTGGAAGACTCGGCGCGCTGGCAGGTCTTGCGTTCGCCTTCCTCTTCCTCATGGGAACGGCGATGCTGGACATTCCCGCCAATGTCAGCGACCAGGCGCTCGTTGCCTGGTGGTCAGACAGTGGGCACCAGACCGCCACTGTCGTCTCCATGTACCTCTTCGTCCTCGCCGGGCTCTGCTTTCTTGTCTTCCTGGCGAAGCTTCGGTCGCGCCTACTCACGGCCGAGGGCGGAACCGGCGAACTGACATCTCTCGTCGTTGCAAGTGGCGTCGTCTTCGTGGCGCTGCTCTCCGTCGCCGCCGCGTCGCGCGGACTGATCGGATTCGCGATCAAGGGGAACAGCGAGTCGCTCCCGGGAGCCGACACGCTCCGCTACCTACCGCAGACCGGCTACGCGGCACTCGGTGCCGGCGGCCTGCTCGCCGGCGCGGTCGCGATGGCGACGACATCGCTGCTGATCGTGCGAACCGCAGTCTTCGGCCGCTGGCTCGCGTGGGTCGGTGCCGCCGCCGCAGTCCTGGTCATTGTCGCGAACGTGGCTCTGGCGGGAATGCTCGCGATTCCCGCGATGCTCGTCTGGGCGCTGGCCACAAGCGTGGCGATGTGGCGGGGTGCTCGATGAGCAACGACCGGTCACGCAAGTAGGGCAGCGGAGAGCAGCGGCGAGACACCGCCGCTGCTCTCCGCTGGCCGTTCGGATGAGGTCCTGGCGTTCGCCGCTACAGTTCCGGCGTCCTTCCTGCGGCGGAGGTTCCCACTTGTGAAACGACATCGAGTTCCGATAGCGGCGGTGGGCATCCTGTGCCTCGCCCTCCCCACAGGGCTGAGCGCGGCCATCGGTCGCACGGAGGCGAGTCCGCAGCCGATCTACGCGGCGTTCTCGCTGCTCAAGCAGGGGAAGCTGTCCTTGACTCGCTGCGGCGGCTACTCGATCACGTCGGGGACCTACACCGGACGCTCGTCGAGTCCCGATGCGCGGCTCGCCGGCACCGTGACCTACGTCGGACGGATCGCGCTTCACCCGGGCGGCACGACCGGCGTCGCGACCGGCACCCTGACGATCCGTGACGGTGCCCGCGCTCTGCGGATGCGCTCGAGCGTCAACGGCGTGATCACCGAGCGCTCAGAGGTCAACGGCAACGTCGTGGGATCCGTTTACGGCCCGACGGCGCGCCTGCTCGCCAACCTGACGATGGTCTTCGACGATCAGCTCTCGTTCGCGGCTGTCAGGCTCGGGCTCGAAACCGGGAAGAACTCGGCGATCGCGTATCCGGCGATCCCGAAGTGCCGCTAGGTCGAGGGAACCTGCTCACGCACGCGCGGTAGCTCGAAGGAGAACGCCGCCCCGCGGCCGCGTTCCGACTCGGCCCAGATCCGCCCTCCCATGCGCCGGACGAGCTCGCGCGCGATGTAGAGCCCCAACCCGGTGCCTCCGATCCCCCGCGTCTGTTGCGGGTCGAGCCGGTGGAACCGCTCGAAGATCGCCTCGGCAGCCGACTGCTCGAAGCCGATGCCCTCGTCCTGGACGACGAACCGCACGATGTCCTCTTCGCCGTGCAGCTCGACACGAACGTCGCCCCCGTCTGGCGAATACTTGATCGCGTTGTCGAGGATGTTGCCGAGGACCTGCCGCAGCCGGTCCGGGTCGCAGTCGACCTCGAGCGCGTCGGGCGCGTCGAGGTGCAGCTCAATTCCCGACGGCGCACGATGCTTCGCCGAGTCGACGACCGAACGTGCGATCCCGGTCGCGTCGACTCGCTCGAACAACACGTCGATCTTACCCGCCTCGATCCTGCTCGCCACGAGGATCTGGTCGACGATGCGCGCGAGCCGGTCCGACTCGGCGACGATCATCGTGAGAAAGTCGTGGTGCTGCTCCGGCTGCAGTCGCTCGCCGTGCCGGAGAAGCGTTCGCGCGGCACCGGAGATCGACGTCATCGGCGTTCTGAGCTCGTGTGAGGCCGTGGCGACGAAGTCGCTGCGCAGCGTCTCGAGCGCGCGCTCCTCTGTAACGTCCCGCACCGCGTAGACGACGCCGTCGCCGAAGTCGACGCTCATCACGGATAGCCACCGCTCTCGGCCGAGGTGGATCGGGAGGACGGCAGCTCCGCCGAACCCGGACTGCGCTTCCGGCTGCTGTGCAAGCCGTTCCCAACCCGGCAGGAGTTTCGAGAGCTCTCGGCCGATCGCGCCGTCCTCGTCGACCCCGATTAGCTGCTGAGCGGCGGGATTCCAGAAGCGCACGCGACCTTCGGCGTCGGTGAGGATGACGCCGTCGCTGACGTGCGCGAGCGCGCGGGCGGCTTCGGCACGCGACTCGGCCTCGCGCCGCGACTGCTGTTCGGCTTCGTACAGCTGGCCCAGACGCCGTGGGACCACCAGGAAGAGCGCCACGCCGATTCCGAGCGCGAGCACGCCGAGCGACGCGAGCACGAAGAGCAGTTGGCGGTACTGCTCACGTTGCTCCTGTTCTGCAGCCGCGACGAACGCGTCCGTCTCGTCGATCATCTGATCTGCCGTCCGTGCAAACTGCTCGAGAGCGAGATCGGCCTGTTGCCCCGCCTCGCCGCGGCCTTCCCCGCCTCGGAAGGCCGCGATCTGCTGGGCGAGAGCTCCCTGGAGCGCACTGATGTGGGTGGTCGCCTTGCGGACGAGCGCGAACATTCGCCGGTGGCTGCCGAGCAGCGGTTGGATCAGCGCGAGGTCGCCATTGGCTGCGTCCGCCGCGACGTGGTAGCGCTCGATCCGCTCCGGATCGTGTGTCCGGAGAAACGCCTCGACGGCGGCCTGCTGGCGCGCGACCTGCAGCGCGAGGTCCTGGACGTAGAACCGCAGCGGGATCGCGTCCTCCACATACTTTTCGTTCGCGTTGCGCTGCAGCTGCGAGGGCACGTAGAAGGCAGCCAGGAGGATCGCCAGGAGCACGGCGATGAGCAGTGCGATCGCGACTCGGAGCTGCGCCGCGATAGTCATCGGGATCTCGTTTCGACGGCGATCACGTCTCTCGGCGGAGGAAGCCTCGAAGGCCTGCTAGGAGGTCTCCAGACTAGCGACTGGCTTTCGCTTTTTCGTCAGCGTTAGTCTCGCGCCGTGGGCGCGGCGCTCGGTTGGGGCCTGCTTGCGGGCTCGTCCGTTCTCCTCGGAGGATGGCTGACGCTTCGCGTCCGCGTGAGCAACCGGGCGCTCGGGCTCGTCATGGGCTTCGGGAGTGGCGTGCTGATCAGCGCAGTCGCGTACGAGCTCGTCGGCGAGGCCTCGGCGACCGCCGACCGGGGGTGGGCGGTCGCGCTCGGGCTCTTCACCGGCTGCGGCCTCTTCTTCGCCGGAGACGTCCTCGTCGACCGGATGGGCGGCGGCGACCGGAAGAGCATCTCCGGCGGCCAGGCTTCCGGGTCCGGGCTCGCGATCGTGCTCGGAATCGTCCTCGACGGAATCCCCGAGTCCGTGGTGATCGGCGTGGGCCTGCTCCAGGGCGTCGGCGTTTCCGCCGCGATGCTGGTCGCGGTGTTCCTCTCCAACCTCCCGGAGGCGATCGCCGCGACCGCCGGCCTGATGAGCTCCGGCTGGGCGAAGTCGCGAGTCATGACCCTCTGGGTCGGCGTCACCGTCGTCTCCGGGCTGTCGTCGCTCGCCGGCTACGCGTTCTTCCAGAACGCCTCCGGAAACACGATCGCGTTCGTCCTCGCCTTCGCGGGCGGCGCGATCCTGACCATGCTCGCCGACACGATGATGCCGGAGGCATTCGAGCACGGCGGGCGGCTCGTCGGCGTGTTCACGACGATCGGGTTCGCGCTCGCCTTCGCGATCAGCGCGCTCGAGTGAGCGGCGCGGCTCAGTCGACGGACAGCAGGTCGACCACGAACACGAGCGGCTCGTGCGGCTGGATCACGCCGCCCGCACCTCTCGCGCCGTAGGCCATGGCGGACGGGATAGTCAGCTTGCGCCGCCCACCGACCTTCATGCCCTGAACGCCCGCGTCCCACCCGGGGATCACCTGTCCGCTACCGAGCTTGAACTCGAATGGTTCGCCGCGGTTCCACGACGCGTCGAACTCCTCGCCCGACGAGAACGCGACCCCGACGTAGTGCACCGACACCTTCGTGCCCTTGGTCGCCTCGGCTCCCTCGCCGACGGCGAGGTCCTCGATCCCGAGCTCGAACGGGATGTCTCCCTCGGGTTTGTCGATCTGCGGCCGTTCGGGTGCCACCACGCTCAACGTACTACGTAACCGGCGAGGCCTGAACGGTGTATCGGTGATGTGGCTCGGACGATCCTCTTCTCGACCGTTGCTGCGTTGCTGCTGCGAGCTCGGCCACACGTACGGGTTGCCCGAGGAAGGCCCGGCGCTCGTCGGCGGTGGGTCGGAGAACTACGCCAACCCGTACACCGTGATGGGTCACGGCCAGGAGCACTTCACGGCGTGGGAGAAGTGGGTCTTCGGCTGGCTCGACCGCGTCACGCGGCCCGCGCGCGCCGGGACGTTCTCGATCGACGCGCTCGAGCGGCCGTCGCAGGACCCGCAGGCGCTCGCGGTCACGATCGCCCGCGACGAGTACTGGTTCGAGTACCGACCCGCGCACGGTGTGCTCGCCTACGGTGGCGCGAACGGGCTCGTACCGGGCCGCTTTGCCGGGCGCAACGTGCTGCTCGGCCCGGTCGGCGCGGGGTTCAGCGTTGCCGGCGCGTTCGAGGTGCGAGTCGCCGCGAGCGATTCCGAGCAGGCGACGCTCGCGTTCCGCTGGCTCGACCGCACGAGGCCGCCGCGCCCGCGGGTCCGGGTCAGAGGGCGAGTCGTGGAGTGGGACCCCGTCGTCGACAACGGCAGCGGCGTTGCGCGCTACGAGGTGCACGCGGGAACCCGTGTGCGCATCGTCCCGGCGTGGCGCTCGTTCGGGCGGACGGTCGTGCAGGCCGACACGCGCGCGACTGTCGCGGGGCGGCCGGTTCGCGTCGTCGCGGTCGACCGGGCCGGAAACCGCAGTCGCTGACCCCTACGATCCGCGTGTGCGGATTCTTGCCACGGCCGCACTCCTCGCCGCAGTCGCCGGTTGCGGCTCGAACGCCGGCGAGGAGTCGCGGGTCGACCGGTGCATCGAGCGACTCCTCAGCAACGCGGAGGGCGATGCGACGGATGCGGCTCGTGACTACGTTCGCCGCACGTACTGCGGCCCGTTCGCGAGCCGCGGCTGGGTCTACGACGACGGGGCGCTGAGAATCGACGCTCAGAAGTGGCTCGACGAGGGAGCTATGGAGGAGTGTGGGTCCGAGCACGTCGGAACGGTGCCGTGCGTCGAGGTGTCTCGGACGATCGACTGCGCGCTGCTCCGCCACGTTCGCCGAGGCGAGGTTCGGGAGTACCTCGCCCAGCGGCCCGACGCCGAGTGCGACGACGGAACGCCCGTCGAGCAACTCGGCGTGCCGTAGCGCCGTAACCCTCGCCGCCCCGGCGGTGTATACGCGTCGGTGGTGGGCCGACCGCCGGAGACCGAGATCGTCATCCGCGCCAAGCGGGGAGACGCAGACGCCTACGAGGCACTGCTACGCATGCACGAACACATCGCTTATCGAACCGCGTACGCGATCGTCGGGTCTGCAGCGGACGCCGAGGAGGTGACGCAGGAGGCCTTCGTCAAGGCGTACAACGCGCTGTCGCGCTTCCGGACGGGCTCGCCCTTTCGGCCCTGGCTGCTCCGGATCGTGGCAAACGAGGCCCGAAACCGCCGGCGCACCCTCGGGCGCCGCGCGCACCTGCTCAGCCGAGCTGCGGACGAGGCCGCCTCGGGTGACCCGGCCCGGTCGCCCGAGGCGGAGCTCGTCGACGCCGAGCGCCGCGACGAGCTCTTCGCCGCGCTCGCGCGTCTCAAGGACGAGGAACGCACCGCGATCGTCGCGCGCTACTTCATCGGGCTCTCGGACGAGGAGACGGCCGCCGCGCTCGGTGTCCGTCGCGGCGCGGTGAAGATGCGGGTCCACCGCGCGCTCGTGCACTTGCGCCAGGAGTTGGGGGTCGCCGATGCGTGAGCTCGAGCAGCGGCTCGAGGCAGCCGCGCCGTTCTACTCCTTCCCCGAGACGCCGGACCTCGCCGGCGCCGCACGCGCCCGACTTCCGGAGCGCCGGCGGCGGTCTCGCGCGCGCGTCGCGCTCGCACTCGCGGTCGTGCTCGCGCTCCTCGGCGGGGCCGTGCTCGCGCTCTCGCCCGGCGCGCGCAGCGCCGTCGCCGACCTGCTTCGACCGCATCCCGGGCATCCACATCGAGCGGCAGATCTCGCTTCCCGTGACCCGCTTCAACGACCCGCCCTACTACGGCACGGCGATCGACCTGGAAGAAGCACGCGAGCGCTTCGGCCGGCCGCTTCGCTTTCCCGCGCGTCTCGGCGATCCCGACCGCGTGTACGTTCGCGCCGACCAGCCGGGCGAGATGATCACCGCGATCTTCGGCGGCGACGAACGCCGTGCGCGGCTCGTGTTCAGCCAGTGGAAGACGGGCGGTCCCACGCTCTTCTACAAGGTGCTCGGCGGCAACTCGGAGGCCGAGTTCACGAGCGTCGGGTCGAACCTCGGTGTCTGGATCCACGGGTACGACCACGGCGTCTGGTACTTCGCACCCGGCTCGGCCGGCGGCCCGCACGAGGAGCACTGGCGCGCCGAGGGGTATCTCGCGGGGAACGTCCTCGCCTGGCGGAGCGGCGACGTCGTCTACCGGCTGGAGGCCGACGTGACGAAGCAGCGCGCGCTCGAGCTTGCTCGATCCTTGGAGAAGTCGTGAAGCTGCTCGCGCTGCTCGCGGTCGTCTCGCTGGCCACGGCGGCGGCACCGGCGAAGCCGAGGCTTCGAGGCACGATGGACGTCGCAGTCGCGCGGGACGGTTCGCTTCTGATCGCGGACGTCTCGGACCGCGTGTTCCGGCTGCGGGGCAAGAAGCTCACGGTCGCAGCCTCGATCCGTTTCCCGGTCGAGGTCGCGGTCGACCCGCGCGGCGGCTTCGCCGCGCTGAACAACGAGACGCGGATCCGTCGGGTCGATCCGCGCGGACGCGTGACCACCCTTGCGGCCGGGCTCGCACAGGTGACGGCGCTCGCCTTCGACGCGGAGGGGAACGTCTACTTCTCCGAGCTCGTCGGTCGAGTGCGCCGGATCGACCGTGCGACCGGTGCGATCACGACGTTGCTCGACGAAGGGCTCGACCGCCCGCACGGGCTCGTGGTCGCGGGCGGCACGCTCGTCGTGTGCGACACGTTCAACAACCGCCTCGTCGGGATCGACCTCGCGAGCGGGGCGTCGCGCACGTACGCGAGCGGCTTCGACACGCCGGTCGACGTCGAGCGCTCGCGCGACGGGACGCTCTACGTAGCGGACTACGGCAACAACCGGGTCGCACGCGTGGTCGACGGACGTGGCGTCACGTGTCGCAACCGGAGTCGGCGCGAACGGGATCGCCGTCGGCCCGGGCGGGACGATCTACCTCACCGAGCGCCTCCTGCCGCGAGTGCGGGCGCTCAACCCGGCAACGGGCCGGATCCGGACGATCGTAGGCTCCCCGTGACCGTCGGCGCCTCGTCGGTGTATCGACGTCACGTGCGCAAGTTCGCCCTGATCCTGCTCGCGGTTTCCACGGTCGGCGCGGCCTGCCTCGAGGCGGAGGCGAAGACGAAGCCGAAGCCGAAGCCGATCCGCGTTTCAATTCCCGGCCCGCTCGCATTCGCGCCGAACGGCGCGCTCGTGATCGGCGACAGAGCTCTCAAGCGCGTCGTTCGGTTCGACCTGCGCACGAAGCGGCGCACGGTGCTCGCTTCGGGCTTCCCCGAAGCGATCGTCGGCGTGGCCTACGACGACATGGGTCGCCTCTACGTCTCGTCGGGCGAGCGCATCTACCGGATCGACGGCAAGCGCAAGGTCGTCGTCGCGGGAACGGGCGTGCGCGGCCACTCCGGCGACGGCGGGCCGGCCACCGCGGCGAAGCTCGGCGGCGCCGGCGGCTTCGACGTCGACCACGACGAGGCGATCGCGATCGCGGAGTACGACAACTGGATCCGCGTCGTCGATCCGGCCGGCTCGATCTCGACGGCGGCCGGCAACGGCGGCGAGGGGTACGCGGGCGACGGAGGGCCGGCGCGAGAGGCGCTGATGGGTCACCCGCACGATGTTCTCTGGCGCCGCGACGGCGTGTTGATCATCGCCGACTCGCACAACGGCGTGTTGCGGCGCGTGGACGCCGCCGGACGGATCTCGACCTTCGCCACCGGCCTCGGCGCTGTCATCGACGTGACGGCTGCGCCGGGCGACGTGCTGTTTGCCGCCGATGCCCAGCGCGGCGTGCTCCGCGTCGGGCCCGAGGGCGGTGCCCCCACGGTCGTCGCGTACCTGCCCGGAGCGATCGGGATCGCCGTCGACGTGCGTGAGAACGCGTACGTCTCGCAGCTCGAAGCACGGCGCGTCGTGCGCGTCACGCCCGCGGGGCGCATCACGCGCGGTCGTCGTCCGCTAGTCGGGGCCTTCGAAGAGCCGCTGGAGCACGCGCTCGTCGTCCGGGTCGCCGAGCACGTGCACCTCGTCGCCGACCCTGAACACATGTGAGCCGCGCGCCTGCCGCGCCTTCCCGTCCTGCACGACGAACGACACCCACGCGCGCTCGCCGAGCGGGAGGTCGCGGATCGCGCTGCCGAGCACGCGCGACCGTGGGCCGACGGTGTACAGCTGGACCTGCCCCGGCTCGCGCAGGCGGATCGAGATGTCCCAGGGCTCCGGCTCGACGAGGCGCATCGGGATCCCGAGCCGGTGCGCGACCAAGGGGATCGTCGACCCCTGGACGAGCACCGAGAGGGCGACGACGACGAAGACGATGTTGTAGATCGCGGGCGCGTCGGGAACGTCGCCGACGAGCGCGAACGCGGCGAGGAGGATCGGCACCGCACCCTTCAGGCCGCCCCAGGCTACGAAGAGCTTCTCCGCGCGTCGTAGACGCACGCGCCACAGCAGCAGCGCGACGGCGATCGGTCGCGCGACGAGTGCGATGAAGAGGAAGAGGACGATGCCTTCGGGCAGGTCGTCCCACAGGTCGCTCGGCCCGAAGATCGTCAAGCCGAGCGCGACGAACACGGCGATCTCCGCGAGGCTCGCGAGCGCGGTGTGGAAGCGGTCGATCTCGGTCTTGTACGGCGCGTGGACGTCGCCGATCAGCAGGCCGACGATGAAGACCGCGAGGAAGCCCGACCCGTGGAGCTCCGCGGCCACGCCGTACACCAGGGCGCCGACGGCGAGGATCCTGATCGGGTAGAGGCCCTCACGCGGGAGCGAGATGCGCTGCATCAGCGGGATCAACAGCCGGCCGCCGACGACCCCGACCACGAGCCCGACGCTCATCTCGACGGCGAGCTCGCTCGCGATGCCCCAGACGCTCCCCTGGCCCGACGTCGCGTACTCGATCATCCCGATCATCAGCGCGATCCCGACAGGGTCGTTCGCGCCCGACTCGCCTTCGAGGATCGTGCCGCTCCGCCCGCCGACCTCGCGGTTCCCGAGCACCGAGAACATCACCGCCGGATCGGTCGGCGAGAGCGCGGCGCCGAGCAGCCACGACGTCGTCCAGCTGAAGTCGAGCAGCGAGTGCGCTGCGACGGCGACGAGCGCCGCGGTCAGGAACGTCCCGACGATGCCGAGCATCGCGATCGGATAGACGGAACCTCGGAAGCGCGTCCAGCCGACGTGCATGCCGCCGTCGAGCAGGATCACGATCAGCGCGACGATCCCGATCCGCTCGACCGTCACGACGTTGATCCCGAGCTCCGGGAAGAGATCCGACGCGATCGCCGCGGCGATCAGCAGGAGCGCGGGCGCCGGGACCGGCACCCACTGGGTGAGCTTGAACGTCGCGAGGGCGAGCAGAATCGCGACGGCGATCACGAGCACGTCCGTGTTGAACGCTTCGAGGATCTCCAAGGGCCGAGCGTATCGGGCGCGTAACGGCCAAACCGAGCCTCCGGTCGTCTTAGATAGGTGCGATGCGCACCGCACTCGTCGGGGTCACGCTGCTGGGCCTGCTCGCGCTCGTCGCGCTCGGGAGCGCGGGCGGCGAGTGGGGCGGCGGGCTCGAGGACAGGAGCGTCCCGGGCGCCTTCGTCGACTACGCGTTCACGTTCGGAGTGCTGATCCTGGTCGCGCTCGTGGCGGTCGTCGTCTGGGCGTTCACCGGCCCGAGCACGGGCAACAAGCCGGAGCTCCCGCGCAGGACGGGGCTCGCCGGCTACGCCGTCATCGTCGTCGCGCTGCTCGTCTACTTCGCCTACACCGACCCGAACCCGCGCGTCTCGGGCGAGGCCGAACAGGGAGGAGTGCCGCAGGCGTCGTCGACGGGGCCTGAGAGCCAGACGGTTGGTAACCGCGCGCCTGACAACCCCGAGTTCCAGTGGTGGGTTGCACTCGGCGTCGCGCTCGCGATCGGCGCGGTCGTCGCCAACGAGTGGCGGCGGCGCCCCGAGCCTCGCGAGCAGCGAGCGGCCGAGGAGCTCGAGGCCGTGTTGACCGAGACGATCGGGGAACTCGAGCTCGACCCGGATCCGCGCCGCGCGGTGATCCAGGCCTACGTCAGGATGGAGGCCGTCCTCGGCGAGCACGGGCACGCGCGGCTGCCGCACGAAGCACCGCTCGAGTACCTCGCCCGCGTGCTCCGCGAGCTCGACGTCCGCGCGGAGGCTGCGCACGCGCTCACGGAGCTGTTCGAGCGGGCGCGCTTCAGCCACCACGAGATCGACGCGGCGATGCGCGCGGAGGCCATCGCGTCGCTCGAGGCGGTCCGGGACGACCTGAGGGCATCCGCATGAGAAGGGTGCTCCTTCGCTGGGCGCCGTTCGCCGTGGTCGCGACGCTCGCCGCGCTGGTCGTGCTCCTCGTGGTGCCGGTCGACCGCGAGCTCGTGCTTCGGATCTACGCGCTCGTCGTCGGCGGGCTCGCGCTCGCGACGCTCACCGCGGCGACGGGCTTCGCAACGCGACGCACGCCGTCAGCGTTCGCGGCGGCGCTCCGGCGCAGGCCCGTTCGGTACGGGCGTCCGGAGGAGCTCGCGCGGCTCGAGCGCCACGTCGCGCTCTCGGTCGAGAACGCCGCGGATTTCCACTACCGCCTGCGTCCGACGCTCGTTGCCGCTGCCGACGCTGCGGTCTGGCGCCGCTACGGCGTCTCCCTGGAGCGGGCCGAGGATCTGATGCCGGCGAGCCTGTGGGCCGTTGTCCGCCCCGACTGCGAGGCGCCCCTTGACCGGCGCGCGGCGGGACCGCGGATCGAAGAAATCTCCGCGCTGGTCGACGAGATCGAGAGAATAGGCCCGTGAGCGAGCTTTCGATCGATCAGGTCGCCGAGCACTCCGAGCGGATCCTCGACGAGGTCGAGAAGGCGGTGGTCGGCAAGCGCGGTGCGCTCGAGACCTGCCTGCTCGCGTTTCTCGCCGACGGTCACGTGCTGCTCGAGGACTACCCGGGGCTCGCGAAGACGCTGATCGCGCGCTCGTTCGCGCAGGTGTGCGACATGCGCTTCCAGCGGATCCAGTTCACGCCCGACCTCATGCCCTCCGACGTCACCGGGTCTGCGGTCTACGACCAGCGCGCGGGCGACTTCGAGTTCAGGCCGGGCCCGATCTTCGCCAACCTGCTCCTCGGCGACGAGATCAACCGCGCGCCGCCGAAGACGCAGGCCGCGCTACTCGAGGCGATGGCGGAGCGGCAGGTGACGATCGAGAACACGACGCATCCGCTCGAGCCGCCGTTCCTCGTGATCGCGACGCAGAACCCGATCGAGTACGAGGGCACGTACCCGCTGCCCGAGGCGCAGCTCGATCGCTTCATGGTCCGGCTCGGCGTCGGCTATCCGGAACGCGAGGACGAGTGGCGGATGCTCGAGGGCCGCATCGAGCGCGCTCGCGACGAGGTCCAGCTCGAGCGCGTCGTCGACCGGCAGACGCTGTTGGGGATGCAGCGCGCGATCGAGCAGGTCTACGTGTCCGAGTCGATCGGCTACTACATCGTCGACCTCGTCGCCGCGACGCGATCGAGCGGCCAGGTCGAGGTCGGCGCGAGCCCGCGCGGCTCGCTCGCGCTGCTCAAGCTCTCGCGCTGCCGCGCTGCGCTCTTCGGGCGTGACTTCGTCACGCCGGAAGACGTCAAGGGCATCGCGATCCCAGCGCTCGCGCACCGGCTGATGCTCCGGCCGGAGCTCTGGGTGCGCCGGGTGCGCCCCGAGGACGTGGTCGCGACCGCGCTCGACACGGTGCCGACGCCGGCGCCGGAGGACGCAACGCGAGAACGTGACCCGCGGCGCGACGGCGAAGCTCGCCGGCTACACCGGCCTCGCCGCGCTCGCGCTCTTCCTCGGTCTCGCCCTGCGCCTGCCCGAGCTCGTCGCGGTCGGCGCACCGTTTGCGCTCGTCGTCGCGCTCGGCCTGCTCGTCGAGCGCCGCCCCACCGTCGACGTCACGGTGCGTCCCGCCCGCGAGCGCGTGCTCGAGGGCGAGGAGGTCGAGCTGGAGCTCGACGTTCGCGCCTCCGCGCCGGCCGAGCTGTACGTCCAGCTGCCGCGGGAGCTCGAGCTCGTCGACGGAGCGAACCCGTTCGCGGTCGACGGCGACGAGGTCGTCACGCTCCGCGTGCGCGCGACTCGCTGGGGCGCGTACCTCCCCGGGCTCGTGTTCGTCCGCGCATATGACCGCTTCCGCGTCGTCCGCTGGGAGACGCAGCTGGATCGGCGTGCGCCGCTGAAGGTCTATCCGCATGCGGAGTACCTGCGCACGCTCGTCCGTCCCCTGCGCACGCAGGTCTTCGCGGGCAACCAGGTCGCGCGGGAGAAGGGCGACGGGATCGAGTTCGCCGACCTTCGCCCGTTCGTCGCGGGCGACCTGCCGCGCCGCGTGAACTGGCGCGCGAGCGCGCGACGCGGCGAACTGTGGGTCAACGAGTACCACCCTGAACGGAATTCCGACGTGATCGTCTTCGTCGACTCGTTCGCCGAGGCGCGGCGCGACGGCTCGTCGACGCTCGACCAGGGCGTGCGCGCGACGGCGGCGCTCGCTGCGCGCTACCTGCGCGAGAAGGATCGAGTCGGGCTGATCAGCTTCGGCGGGACGCTGAACTGGCTCCTGCCGGCGACCGGCCTCGTGCACCTGTACCGGATCGTCGACGCGGTGCTCGACAGCCGCATCGTCTTGAACTACGCGTGGCGCAACCTCGACGTCGTCCCGCGGCGCACGCTGCCTGCGCACGCGCTCGTGCTCGCGGTCTCGCCGCTGCTCGACGAGCGTGCGACCGACGCGCTGCTCGATCTTCGCGCGCGCGGGTTCGACCTCGCGGTGATCGAGGTGTCTCCGCTCGAGTACGTCGCCGCCGGCCCGGCGGCCTCGGATCGGCTCGCGCACCGGCTCTGGCAGTTGAAGCGGGAGGCGCAGCGCACGCGCTACGAGCGGGCGGGCGTGCCGGTCGCCGTGTGGACCGCCGAGGGATCGCTCGCGGGTGCGCTCGAGGAGGTGAAGGCATTCAGACGCTACGCGCGAAGCGCGCGCTGACCGCAGCGGGAGCGCTGTTGCTCCTCGCGGCGGTCGGTGCCTGGTCGGCGCTCCAGGCCGATCTCTTCCGCGTGCCACTCGCGATTGCCGGCGGCGTTGCGCTCGTCGCGCTCGCGGTTGGCCTCGCCGGTCGCTGGGGGCCGCTGCTTCAACTCGCGCTCTCGATCGCGGTCGGCGGGTACGCGGTCTCGCTGCTCGACCGCGGCGAGGTCGACCTGCGCGCGCCGTTCGTCGCGGCTGCGCTGCTGGCGGTCGGAGAGCTCGCGTACACGTCGGTCGAGCCGCCGGCTCGCCGCGTCTGGCCGTTCTCGGTCGGCATCGTGGCCGCCGCGGCCGGCGTCGGCGCACTGCTGCTCGGCGTCGCAGGGTCTCGGCGAAGGCGAGGTGCGGGACCTCGCGCTTGGCGTGGTCGCGGCGGCGGGTGCGCTCGCGATCGTGGCGCGACTCGCGGCTAAAGCTTCGCGGTAAGCGCGCCGTCGAGCGTGTCGTGCATGCCCGAAGTGGCGGTCGAGACCGGAGATCTCGAGCGCGCGGCGCGTCTCGACCGCGGGTGAGGCAAGCAGGAAGCCGCGGTGGTTCTCGAGCTTCGTTCGTGCCTCGATCAGGACGCCGAGCGCCGTCGAGTCGATGAACTCGACACGCGAGAGGTCGACGACCACCCGCTCGGGCCGGCGCGCGCACTCCTCGAGCAGGACCGTGCGCACCGCCTCGGCGTTGTAGAGGTCGAGCTCGCCCGCCAGGGAGACGACGACCGCGTCGCCGTTTCGTTCGACCCCCGTGACGGGTGGCTCGCGCAGACCCTCGTGCTCGGGTTCTTTGCCCACGACCAGGGCCGAGTCTAGTCCCGCCCCGGCTGTCGTCCGACTGTAGGCTTCCGCCTCGTGGCCGCGCCCAAGGCATTCGAGGAGTTGAAGGCCCGGCTCGCGCAGGTCACCGACGTCAGTCGCGTCCGCCGGATCCTCGGCTGGGACATGCAGGTGATGATGCCCTCGGCCGGTGCGAGCGCCCGCGGCGAGCAGCAGGCCACGCTCGACCGCATCGCCTACGACATCTTCACGTCCCCCGACACGGGGCGGCTGCTCGAAGAGCTCGCCTCCTACGAGGACTCGCTCGACCCGGACTCCGACGACGCATCGCTGATCCGCGTGTCCCGCAAGGACTTCGACAAGACCGTCCGGATCCCGGCCGACCTGCGGACCGAGATCGTCAAGGCGGGCACCGAGGGCTTCATGGCGTGGCGCCTCGCGCGCCCGGCGAACGACTTCGAGTCGTTCCGCCCGCACCTCGAGCACCACCTCGAGCTGCGCCGCCGCTATGTCGAGCTGTTCCCCGAGGCCGACGAGCCGTACGACGTGCTGCTCGACGACTACGAGCGGGGCATGAAGGCATCGGAGGTCCGCGTCGTCTTCGAGCGCATGAAGGAAGAGCTGGTGCCGCTCGTCGCCGAGGCGAGGGAGCTGTACGGGGACGACGACGGCACGCTCGCGCGCGCCTTCCCGAAGGGCGAGCAGGAGGCGATGGCGCGCGAGATCATCGACCTGTTCGGCCACCGCGAGGACGCGTGGCGCCTCGATCCCGACCGTGCATCCGTTCGCGAGCGGTGGTGGCGTCGACGACATCCGCATCACGACGAAGTACGAGCCGACCGGCCTCGAGTCGTTCTTCGCGACGATGCACGAGTACGGGCACGGGCTCTACGAGCACCAGGTCGCGCCCGAGCTCGACCGCACGCCGCTCGGCGGCGGTGTCTCGCTCGGCATGCACGAGTCGCAGAGCCGCATGTGGGAGAACCTCGTCGGTCGCAGCCGCCCGTTCTGGCGCTTCTTCTACCCGCGGCTCCAGGAACGGTTCTCGCCGCTCTTGGACGACGTCGACGAGGAGAAGTGGTTCCGCGCCGTCAACATCGTGCAGCCGTCGCTGATCCGGATCGCCGCCGACGAGATCACCTACAACATGCACATCATCCTCCGGTTCGAGCTCGAGCAGGACCTGCTCGCCGGCAACGTCGAGGCGCGCGATCTACCGAGCGAGTGGAACCGCCGGATGGACGAGTACCTCGGGATCGAGGTCCCGAGCGACGCCGACGGCGTGCTCCAGGACATGCACTGGGGGACGGGGACGATCGGCTACTTCCCGACCTATTCGCTCGGCAACGTGATGAGCGTCCAGATCTGGGAGCGGATCAAGGAGGACCTGCCGGACCTCGACGACAAGCTCGAGCGCGGCGAGTTCGCGCCGCTCCGCGAGTGGCTCGGCGAGCACATCCACAAGCACGGCCGAAAGTTCACGCCGCAGGAAACGCTCGAGCGCGCGGTCGGCTCGCGGATCGACCCCGAGCCGTACCTCGCATACCTGCGCCAGAAGCACGGCGCAGCGACGCCCGCGTAGCGGGCTGGCAGGCTCCGAGCGCACTCAGGCGAGGGCGCACTGGCTCAAGCGAGCGTCACGTGGCTGGCAGCTGGCGGTCCCCGTGGAAGACCGCTTCGACGTTGTTCCCGTCCGGGTCAATGACGAACGCTGCGTAATACCCGGCGTGGTAATGCGGGCGAAGACCCGGCGCGCCGTTGTCGCGGCCGCCGGCTTTGACAGCGGCTCGGTGGAACTTGTCGACGGTGGCTCGGTCGGCTGCGGCGAAGGCCACATGAACGGGAGCGGCCGGGGGTTCCCCTTCCCCGATCCAGAAATCTCCACCGCCCTCGATGGCGAACCCAGGCCCCCGCGAGCTCTCCACTACCTTCACTCCGAACGGCTCGAGGGCCTGCTCGTAGAAGGTGCGGCTGCGCCTCACGTCACGTACTCGCAGGGCCAAGTGGTCGATGAGGGGAAGCGTCACGGGCGGCGACACGCCCTCGATCTTAGAGCGCGACCTCCGGGGAACATTCCTGAACACTGGGGCAGGTGAGCGTGAGTACGCTCGGCAGGTGCGTGATGCTGTGCAGCTTCCGTGGGACCTGCCGATCATGCAGGCGCCGATTGGCCCTGCGACGACCCCCGAACTCGTCGCCTCGGTGTCCGCTGTTGGAGCGCTCGGAACGGTGGCCGCTTCCTGGACCAAGCCCGCGAAGCTGCGCGATCAAATCAGGGCGATTCGGTCGGCGACGTCTAACCCGTTCTGCGTCAACCTTGTACTCGCATTCGATCAGCGCGAGCGCCTCGAACTCGTGCTCGCGGAGCGCGTTCCCGTCGTCTCCTTCTCATGGGGAACCGACGCGGAGCTCATTGGACGGGCCCGCGCGGCCGGGGCCTTCGTTCTCGTGCAGGTAAGTAACTCGGAAGAGGCGAAGGCGGTTGCCGCCGCCGGCGCGAGCGGCGTGATTGCCCAGGGAGTGGAGGCGGGAGGCCACGTGCAGGGAACGACGCCCGTCCTGACTCTGGTCCGGGAGATCAGCGCCGCGCTCGTACTGCCAATCGTCGCCGCAGGCGGAATCGCTGACCCCGCTGGCGCTCAACACGCGTTGAATGCTGGTGCGCAAGCAGTCGCGTGTGGCACGGCCTTCCTGGCTGCGTCCGAGGCGGACGTACATGGGCACTATCGCGGTCGTCTTCTTGCTGCAGGCGCGTGCGACACCGAGCTCACCGACCTCTTCGACGTCGGCTGGCCGAACGCACCGCATCGCGTCATTCGGAACCGGGCCGTGACCGAATGGGAGGCTGCCGGCCGGCCACCGGCAGGACGCAGGCCAGGCGAAGGTGACGTCATCGCGAAGCGCGGCCGCACTCAGGTCATGCGCTACAGCGATGCTCAGCCGACGACGTCCACCGACGGCGACATCGAATCGATGGCCATGTACGCCGGTACTAGTGTCGGCGATGTGCGCCGCGTTGCTTCGTCGGCAGCGATCGTCGAGGCCATCTCTCACGGCATCCGTCGCGGTTGACCGGCGCGGTTAGATGCGAAGAAGGAGGGGGCTCACGGGGGAACCACGGGTTCCCTCGTGTTCTCCTCGACGATCACGCGCTCTTCCGGCGCGGCGCGGAGGACGTTCTCGACGTACGACTCGACCGCCTCGTCCATGCCGACGTCGCGGCCGGCCTCCTCCGACAGGTGCCAGCGGTGCTCGAGCAGTTCGTGGAACACCTGCGCTGCGGCTCGTTTGCCGTGGAGTTCTTGGGGGATCGCCTTCACGACGGTCGGCTCGAAGACTTCCGTCAGCCAGCGACCGGCGGCCGCGGTATCCGAGACCGGCTCTTGCCCGGAGGCCTTGAGTGACGCACGGAAGGACTCGATGTCCTCGAGCAGCCGGCGCGCCTGGTTCTCCTGCGCGTCGAGACCGGTGAGCTTGAGCAGGCGGCGCCGGAAGTGCCCGGCCTCGACGACCTGTGGGCGGATCCGCAGGCGGTAGCCGTCGTCGGTCGCCTCGAGCTCGACCTCCTCGACGTCGAAGCCACGGTCGTTCACCCGCTTCAGCCGTTCCTGGAGACGGTCTCGCTCGTCGGTGCGGAACTCCTCCTCGGCCATCAACTCGTTCCAGATGCGGTCGTACTCGACGGCGACCTCCGTCGCGAGCTCGAACGGGTCCTCGATGTCGAGGTCGCCGAGCTCCGCCTCGAGGTCGAACAGCTCGCCGGCGATGTTCTCCTGCGCGACCTCGAGATCGTGCAGGCGCTGGCCGTCGCTCAGCTGGTCGTGCAGCTCGCCGGTCTCGACGTCGACGACGTACGCCGCGAGCTTGTGCGCGTCCCGTCGGAAGAGCGTGTTCGAGAGCGAGCAGTCGCCCCAGTAGAAGCCGTCGAGGTGCAGGCGCACGAGCAGGTTCGCGAGCGCGTTGATCAGACGGTCGCGCAGGTCGGCGACCGGCTTGCGGGCGAACATGATCCGGTACGGGAGCGAGTATTCGAGGTGCCGCGTGATCAGGACGTCCTGGAGGTTCGGTCGATGGGCGATCCCGACCGCGTCCACGACCGGCATCCCGTCGTGTGCGAGCGCACGGAGCAGCCGGTACTCGCGGTGCGCGAGCTCGTGGTTGATCTCTTTCAGCGCGTAGAACGTGCCGTCGTACTCGACGAAGCGAACGACATGCCGGCTGATGCCGCGCTCGACGACCGCGAGCCGCTCCGACTGCCAATCCTCGAGCGGCTCGTCCCAGGGGAGGTCGAGGAAGTCCGGCTGACCCGGCCGCGGGACGAGCTGGATCCGCATCGCGGTCATGCCAACAGTGTGAGCAATCGTTCGGCGTACCGCGGCGCCGTCGGCTCGTCCTCGTGGCGGAAGTACGCGAAGACCTCGATGCCTTCGTCGAGGAGCGGGCGGATCCGCGCGGCGAAGTGCTCGAGCTCGTCGTCCGAGTACGGCGGTTCGCGGAAGCGCAGATAGCGGAAGGGCGCGTCGGCATCCCAGTCGTTCACGCGGATCCCGGGCGAGACGTCGAGGCCGTCCCACGACTCGTGGTTGAAGTCGAAGGCGATCCTGAGCGCGGGGTCGAGCGAGCCGAAGAGGAGCACGAGGAACCCCGGGTCGGCCGCCTGCTGGACGGCGACGCGGATCGGGCCGAGCCGCTCGCCGAGCAGTGCCATGCGCTCCTGGAAAGCGCCGAGCTGCCGCGTGAAGTGGGCGGGCAGCTTGACAGCGAACCGGAAGTCCGCCGGCGTCTCGGCGGCCCAGCGCTCGAAGTGTCCTTCGGCGGGCAGGCGGTAGCCCGTCGTGTTCAGCTCGACGGACGGGAGCCGCTCCGCGTAGCGGCGGAGGAACTCGGGCGGCTTCGCGTCGGCGGGGTAGAAACCGGGCTTCCAGCTCGGGTAGGAGAAGCCCGAGGCTCCGACGTACGCCCCTGTTACCCTCGTCGCCGTGGCGGTCATGCCAGAAGTGTTGCCGGACGGGAGCATCTCCGTGCTGGACCACGGTTTTGTGCGGCTCGACGGCGTGATGGCCGACGATCTCTCGGTCGTCAACTCGGCGCGGGTCAGCTTCGGGCGCAAGGTGACCGAGATCTCGGATGCCGACGCCGGCCTGATCAAGTTCCTGATGCGGGAATCGCACGGCACGCCCTTCGAGCACAACTCGTTCCGCTTTCACGTGCGCTGCCCGATCTTCGTCGCGCGCGAGTGGTTCCGGCACCGCATCGGCTCGTTCAACGAGTTCTCGATGCGCTACGCAAGGGCGACCGACGACTTCTACGTGCCCGAGCCCGAGGACGTGCGCACACAGGTCGGCAAGCCGGGGTCGTACTCGTTCGAGCCGGTCGACGCGGAGCTCGCCGAGACGACGCGCGAGGAGCTGCAGGCGGTGTACAACGCGGCCTACGCGGCGTACGAGCGGCTCGTCGAGCAGGGCGTCGCGCGCGAGCTCGCCCGGGCGGCGCTTCCTGTCGGCGCCTACACCGAGTTCTACTGGACGGTCAACGCTCGCGCGCTGATGAACTTCGTCTCGCTACGCGCATCGGAGAACGCGCAGCGCGAGATCCGGCGCTACGCCGAGGCGGTCGAGCGCTTCCTCGCCGACCAGATGCCGATCACGCACGCTGCGTTCGTCGCCAACGCGCGTACAGCGCCCTAGGTCGTCAGGACGACCGTCTTGTTGAACTCGTCTCGCCCTCGCACCCACGGGCGGACGACCCAGCCGTCGAAGTTCCGCAGGTTGTAGGACGCGCCGAGCCGGACGTTCGCGTTGCCGTCGTCGCCGACGTTGAAGGAGCCGCACGCAACTACGGGTTCGCCGTTCTTGGTCAGCAGCAGCTCGTAGTAGCCGCCCTCGGGCAGTGGCTCGAGCCCGGAGACCTCCACGAGCATCGGCCAGTTGCCCTCGTCGTCCCCGTAGCCGAGCTTGATCGTTCCCGAGGCCGCCGGCGTGGCTCCGGTCCCGTGCATCGCGACCGCAGCTCTGACGTCGAAGGCCGAGTCGGACCCTCCGATGAGCCAACCCGCACCGAACGCGGCAAGCGCGAGCGCGGCGGCGATCAGCAGCGCCGCTACGCGGCGGCGCGGGTGCAAGCGCACCGGCGGCGACGTGGCCAGCTCCGGCATCTCGGGCGGTGGCCCGGCCGCGACGAGCAGCTCGTGCACGCGCCGCAAGCGCTCGCGGTCGCCGGGCGGGAGGTCCGGGCCGATCAGCTCGTCGAAATTCGGCGGCCCGCTCACGAGAACTCTCCCTCCAGCAGGTCGGCGAGCCGGTGTAGCCCGCTGCGCGTCCGCGTCTTGACCGTCCCGAGCGGGATCTTCAGCCGCTCCGCGATCTCGCTCTGCGAGAGGCCCTTCCAGTAGGCGAGCTCGACCACGACGCGCTCGGTCTCCGGGAGCTCCTCGAGCGCGCGGTGCACGCGCCACGAGGTCCAGCTCTGCTCGGCGCGCTCCATCGGCCCGGCGTCGGTGGAGGGCTCGTCGCGCGGATCCGCGACGACGGGGTCGACCCGGCTGCGTGCGCCGTCGACGATCGCGTTCCGGGCGACCGCGTAGAGCCACGGTGCGCCCGGGCCGCGCTCGGGCTTGTACGTTCGAGCCGACCGCCAGACGGACGTGAAGGTCTCCTGGACCGCCTCCTCCGCGCGCGTGCGGTCGCCGAGCCGGCGCAGTGCGAGCCCGAACACCGGGCGCGAGTAGCGCCGGTAAAGGGTCTCGAACGCCCCGCCGTCCCCGTTCCCGACCCGGAGCAGCAGCTCTGAGTCGGTCAGCTCATGCTCGGTCACTAGTCGGATCCTGGCTGAGCCGGCCGCAGGCGGCAAGGCGCCCTGGAGGAGGGCGAGATTTGTGGCCACGTTCCCTGGTTCTACGAGGGAAGCGGGCTTACGGTTTCGGCGCGCCTAGCCGAGGCGGTCCTGGACTGCGCTCCAGTTCACGACGTCCCACCAGGCGCCAAGGTAGTCCGGGCGGCGGTTCTGGTACCGGAGGTAGTACGCGTGCTCCCAGACGTCGATCCCGAGGATCGGCGTTCGGCCCTCCATCAGAGGCGAGTCCTGGTTGGGCGTCGACTCGACCGAGAGCGAGCCGTCGGCGCCGCGGACGAGCCAGCTCCAGCCTGAGCCGAAGCGCTTCACACCCGCGTCGTTCATCTTCGCCTTGAGCGAAGCGACGTCGCCGAACGACTGCTCGATCGCGTCCTTCAGCGGCCCGTCGGGTGGATCGCCGCCGCCGTCGGGGCTCATCCACTGCCAGAAGAGCGTGTGGTTGTAGTGGCCGCCGCCGTTGTTGCGAACCGGCGTGCGCTTGTCCTCGGGGAGCGAGTCGAGGCTCTGCAGCAGCTCCTCGATCGGCGTGTCCGCCCACTCCGTTCCGGCGAGCGCGGCGTTCAGGTTGTCCACGTACGCCTGGTGGTGCTTGTCGTGGTGGACGCGCATCGTCTGCTCGTCGATCGCAGCCTCGAGCGCGGCGTAGTCGTAGGGGAGCGCGGGAACCTCGTGCGCCATGTCTCAGCCTCCCTCGTCGCGGGTCTTTTCGTGAGGCTAACCGTTATGCTCCGCCGCGCGCACCCGCCCCCGTCTGAAGGAGATCGATGCCTGCGCCCGCCTTCGAAGAGATCGTCCCCCGCGAGCTGAAGCCCGGCCTCCTCGAGCTCGACGGCATCTCGCGCGAGTCCGTCGAGTCGCACTACAAGCTGTACGAGGGCTACGTGAACAAGCGGAACGAGATCCTTCGCGAGCTCGGCGAGGTCGACCTCGGTGCGGCGAACCAGGTGTACTCCCGGCTCCGCGTGCTCAAGGTCGAGCTGACGTTCGCGGTCGGCGGGATCAAGAACCACGAGCTCTACTTCGAGCACCTCGGCGGGGCAGGCGGCGACCCGGACGGGGCGTTTGGGCAGCTCGTCGAGCGTGACTTCGGCTCGGCGCAGGAGTGGCGCGCAAGATTTGAAAGCGACCGGGCTCGCGGCGCGCGGGTGGGCGTGGACCGCCTACGACTGGGACGAGGCTCGGCTCTTCAACTACATCGGCGACGCGCAGAACACGTACCCGATCTGGAACGCGACGCCGCTCGTCGCGCTCGACGTCTACGAGCACGCGTACTTCCTCGACTACCGGACCGACCGGGCCACCTACATCGACAGGTTCTTCGACAATCTCGACTGGACGACCGTGAACGACTGGGTCTCCAGCTACCAGATCCCCCTGAAGTGAGCTACCTCGCCGCCGTGCTCGGCGGCTACCTCGCCGGGTCGATCCCGACGGGGTATTGGCTCGTGCGGATCTTCCGCGGGATCGACATCCGTCGCGTCGGCTCGCACTCGATCGGGGCGACGAACGTCTGGCGGGCGATGGGGTGGAAGCTCGGTGTTCCGACGATTCTCGTCGACGTCGCGAAAGGGTTCGTGCCCGTGTTGATCGCGTCGCTGCTCGTCGACGACGTCGCCGCCGTGCTCGCGGGGTTCGCCGCGATGGTCGGGCACGCGCGACCCGTCTTCTTGAAGTTCGAGAAGGGAGGCAAGGCGGTGGCGACGACGGGCGGGATGATGATCGCGCTCGCGCCGCTCGTCGCGATCGGTGCGCTCATCGTTTGGCTCGTGACGTTCGTCGTCGCGCGCTACGTGTCGGTGGCGTCGATTGCGGCAGCGCTCTCGCTGCCGGTGTTCGCGTTCGCGCTTGCCGAGACGTGGCCGGTGCGCATCGTGACCTTCCTTGCGGCCGCGGCGATCGTGTTCCTGCACCGCGAGAACATCAAGCGCCTGTTCGCGCACCGCGAGCCGAGGGTCCAGCTCGCGGCGATGTTCAAGCGCTAGATCGACGCGGCCGACGAGCCGACGCGGCCGTGCCAGTTCCAGCCGCGCTTGGGACCTGGTCCAGAGACGCGGCCGCGCTGGACGGTCGGCTGTCAAGGGACTGTCACATGATCGTCCGCACGGTTCGAGGGAGACCAGCCAGATAAGGAGGATCGCTCGCCGCCCTGTCACTCGGAGCCACGGCTAGGGACCTGGTCCCAAAGACGCGGCCGCTCGGGCCGGTACCTGGTCGAGAGACTATCCGGTTCGGGCTGGGCCTAGACGCGTTGGCGCAGGCTCCAGCGTTAGG
>CAWCVL010000005.1:0-664913 GCA_963798985.1 uncultured Actinomycetes bacterium
GCCAGCGCCGGGGCGTGGGAGACTCGATGGAGGAAGCATGAAACCTGTGACGCACGCACTGCTGGAGATCCGGCTTCTCGGCCCGTTCGAGGTGCTCGCGGACGGAAGGGTTGCGGACGTGGGCGGATCGAAGCGGCAAGCCTTGCTGGCGATGCTCGCGCTCCGAAACGGTCGCGTCGTCGACGTCGACGCACTCGTCGACGGCCTGTGGGGGGAGCAGCTCCCGTCCGCCCCGCGGAATGCGCTCCACCACCACATTGCGCGTCTTCGCGCCGCGCTGGGAGAGGCGGCGATCGCCGGGCTCGGCCGACGGGTATTCGTTGAGCGACGCGCATGTGGATGCCGTGCGGTTCGAGGAGCTGCTGGCGGAGACGCGCGGCGCGCTGCGTGACGGCGACGTGCGGGCCGCGGCGGACGCGGTTGCGGCGGCGCTCGACCTCTGGCGCGGGTCGGCCCTGCAGGGCCTCACCGGCACGGCGTGGTTCGACGCCGAGGCGCGCCGGCTCGAGGCGTTGCGTGTGGACGCGCTCGAGGAGCAGTTCGAGGTTGCGCTCGCGCTCGGAGAGCACCGGGAGCTGGTCGCGGCGCTGCGCTCGGCGGTCGCAGACAACTCGTTCAGGGAGCGGCTGTGGGGCCAGCTGATGCTGGCGCTCTACCGCAGCGGCCGGCAGGCGGACGCGCTCGAGGCGTTCCAGGAGGCACGGCGTGTGCTCGCCGACGAGCTGGGGCTCGAGCCGGGGCCTGAGCTCCGGCGGCTCCAGGAGGCGATCCTCGCGCACGACCCGGCGATCGCCGCGGTCTCCGCGGCCGGCAGGCGCCGCGGCAATCTCCCTGCGCCTTCGACGTCGTTCGTCGGCCGCGAGGACGAGCTCGTCCAGGTCGCCACGCTGCTCCGTACGGCACCGCCAAGTGACGCTCACCGGTCCGCCCGGCGTGGGCAAGAGCCGACTCGCGGTCGAGGCCGCGCGTTCGCTCGAGGACGAGTTTCCGGACGGCATCTGGCTCGTCGACTTCGCGCGCGCGGGCGGCGCGGACGATGGCGTGCGACTTCTTGCACACGCCGTCGACGCTCGCGGCGCCGACCCGCTCGCGCGCGTGGCTTCTCGGCTTCGTCACGCAGCGGTTCTGCTCGTTCTCGACGCGTGCGAGCACGTGCTCGACGAGGCAGCGCGGATCGTGTCGACGGTCCTCGCGGAGTGCCCGCAGGTCCGGATCCTGGCGACGAGCCGCGAGGCGCTCCACGTCGCGAGCGAGGTGAGACTCCCCGTGGCGCCGCTCGAGGCCGCGGCCGTCGAGCTCTTCCTCGAGCGTGCGCGCGCGGCACGACCCGGATTCGAGGCCGACGCCGAGGCTGTCGCGCTCGCCGGCGAGATTGCCCGGCGCGTCGACGGATTGCCGCTGGCGATCGAGCTCGCCGCCGCGCGCGTGAACGTGCTCGGTCTCGCGGAGCTCGTCGCCGTCCTCGAGCGGCGCGCGGCGCTCCTGCGCGACAGCCCGGCCTCGGACCCGACCCGCACCGCGCTGCACGGAGCCTCGTGGAATGGAGCTACGACCTCTTGCACGGGGACGAGAAGACGGTGCTCCAGCAGCTGGCCGTCCACCGCGGCGGCGCGTCCCTGCCGTCGCTCGTCGCGCTCGCGGCGAGGCACGGCCTCAACGAGGCGACCGTCGCGTATCTCGTCGCAGCGCTGGTCGACAAGTCGATCGTGTCGGCCTCGTTCACAGACGGCGCCGCTCGCTACGACATGCTCGACACGGTCCGCGAGTACGTGCTCGAACGCCTCGTCGAGAGCGGCGCGGCTCGCCGCCGCCCGCGGCGCGCACGCCGAATACTTCGCGGCACTCGCCGACGAGGCGCGCGTCGAGCTGCGCGGGCCGGAATGGCTGCGCTGGGAACGTCGCCTGGAGCTGGAAAACGACAATCTCTGGGCTGCGCTGGCGTACGCTCGCGACGCGCCCGACCCTGCCGTCGCGGTTCGGCTCGGCACGTTGGGGTGGTACTTCGCGCTGGCCGACCGCGTCTCCGAGGGGCGGCGCTTCCTCGAGCTCGCCCTCTCTGCCACGGACGATGACGCTCCGGTCGAGTTGCGGATCGAGCAGCTCGCCGACCTCTGCTACATCGCAACCGAAGAGTTCGATCTCGGCCCCGCGCTCATGGCAGGCGAACGCGCGGTTTCGCTTGCCGCGACCGCTGCGGCACCATGGCAGCGCGGCTTCGCTCAACTGATGCTCGCGCTCGCCCTTGGGCAATCGGGCGACGTCGAACGCGCTGCCACGATGGCGGACGACGCGGCCGCCGCGTTCGAGGCGGCTAGAGACGACTGGGGCATCGCAGCGAGCAGCCTCATTCGCGCAATGGGTGCGGCGCACGCCGGCGACGTCTCTACCGTCACTGCGACGGCCTCGGTCGCCCGCCGTCACTCGGACGCGGTCGGATACGACGCGTTTCGCGCCCCGGCGCTGCTGCTCGAAGCGTGGGCGGCCGAAGGACGCGGGGAAGACGCGGCCGCGGTGGATGCATACCGGCGCGCGTTCGAGCTCGCCGGGCGAATCGGGTTCGGCGACCACGCGGCGTTCGCTCTCGCCGGACTCGGAGCGATCGCTCTCGCGAACGGCGATCTGCGCAAGGCCGAGGAGCTCCAGCGACAGGCGCTTGCGACAGCCGAGGCAGCCCAAGCGCCGTGGGTCACGGCCCAGGCACGTGTCGAGCTCGCGCGGATCGCCGCGGCGTCCGGAAACACTGACGAAGCCGATCGCCTGTACCGCGAGGTCCTCGAGTGGTCGACGATGCAACGGCCGCACCAGGCACGCGAGAGCCTCTTCGTCGCGCTCGCCGGCAACCCCGCCACGGCAGCAGAGCGCGGGCTCGCCGAGATCGCCGAGCCCCGCCCCGACACCGCGCTCACCTAGAGCTGGCAGAAGCGCCGTCGCGCCTGGCAGAGCGTTGGCATCGGCGCTGACGAGCCTTCGTGGCGTCAGAAGACAGACCCAACCGGAGGCTCGAACATGAGCACAACCACGATCGAGGACCCGATGAAGGACGCCCGCCGCCGGATCGACCGGCTGCAGGCATTCGCGCCAATTGGTGCCGCTGCGGATAGCTCACGGATCCGGCGGCACCTCGACGCGCTGCACCGGGAGGAGGCATCCGTCCTGGCCGCGGCCCGCGGGGCCCCCGACGAGGTCGACGAGAAGCTCGGGCAGCTAAGGACGAGGCTCGCGGTCGCCGAGAACTCGCTGTTCGCAGACGTCTCCGACGAGTGGACGACGTTCGCGGCCGCCGTCGAGGACGAGCTCCGCAGCTGGGACACCTACATCGAGCGGCTGCAGGCGACGGCCGCGACGAAGGCCGGGAATGCGCGCGAGCGGGCCGAGGCGGCGATTGCCAACGTCCGCACCCAGCTGATCGCGGTCTACGAACGCCTCGCCCAGGCGCGCGCGGACGTCAACGGCGCCTGGCACGAGCAAAGGAGCCACGTCGGCGCGGCTCGCGACGAGCTCGAACAGAAGGCCGCCGAACTGTCGGCCAGACTTCAATCTGAGAAGGAGCGAGGACATGAACGAACGCCTCCGCCCTCGTGGCCGCAGTCGTCGCGGCGTGCGTCGGGGTGCTGATGGTCCAGGCCGGCGTCGCGAAGCGTCAGCTCTCGTGGCGGACAGAAGACGAGCCGTCAAAGGCGGCGGCGGTGATCGCGCGACGGCGCGGTGGCCGGCTTCGACCCTCGACGGCTCCCGCACCCCCGGCTCGAGCCGAACCCGGCACTCGTCCAGGAGGCCAAAGAGCGAGCGCAGAGCGTCGAGAACCGAATCGCGGATCGGATCACCGCGTTCGCCGGGTCGATGCGGTTCGTCTACATCCACATTGCCTGGTTCAGCTGCTGGATCGCGTTCCGCGTCGAGCACTACCCCTATGGGCTTGCTGACGATGATCGTCTCGCTCGAGGCGATCTTCCTCTCGACCTTCGTGATGATCAGCCAGAACCGGGCCGACGCGAAGCGTCAGGTGATCGCCGACCAGCAATGGCAGACCGTCAAGAAAGAGGACGGGCAAAACGAAGAGCTGCTCGAGCTCTCGCGTCAGATCCTCGACCTCGCGAAGGCGATTCACGCCGAGACGCCCCGGCGACCGGCAGCGTAAGAGCGGCGACTCTCCGCACCCGAGCGCGTGCGTCTCGCAGACTCGATTCGCTGAAGGTGCTGGAGCGCGTGACATCGCCTGACGCCGTCGAGGGCCTGCCGTCGGAGGCGCTGCACTCTTGCCGAGGACGACTGACTCGCGAACAGCTGCTGGCAGCACGGACGGTGGCCGTGGCAGCGACCTGGCATCGACGCCGCGCACGCTTCGTCGTGCAACTGACAGCAACGGAACGGAGGTAGGAGATGGAAACGATGTTCGACCGCGCCGCGAAGACCTCGCGGACGCTGGTTACGAAGATGCGGTGGGTGCTCGGCCTGCACGGCCTGGCGTCCGTCGTGTTCGGCGTGATGATTCTCGCCTGGCCCGGCATCAGCGTCTACGCGCTCACGATCCTGTTCGGCGCCTACACGCTCGCGACGGGCATCCTCGAGTTCGGCACCGCGTTCACCGCGCAGGGGAAGGAGGAGCGCGCGTGGCTGATCCTGAGGGGCCTTCTCGGGATCACCGTCGGCGTGCTGGTCTTCGCCTGGCCCGACATCTCGGCGCTCGTGCTCCTGTACGTGATCGGCGCGTATGCCGTTGCGTTCGGCATCCTGTGCGTCGGCGCGTCGTTCCGGCTTCCACTGGACGGTCGCGACACGGCGTTGATGATCCTGACGGGCCTCGTCGCGATCGTCTTCGGGATCGTGATCTTCGCGGAGCCGGGCGCAGGTGCGCTCGCCATGCTCGGACTGATCGCGGCCTTCGCGCTTGTCACCGGGATCAGCGAGCTCGTCGTCTCGATCGCCGGCGAGAAGCTGCTCGAGCGGAAGGTGAAGACCTTCGCATCGCGTTGGCAGTCGCTCAAGACGCCGGAGCCGTCGCACTGATGGTCGATCTGCTCGACCGCACGTCCTCGGAGCCGGCGACCAGCTCGCCGGCTCCGCGTGCATCTGTCGACCTGCCACCCGTCCTCGACCGAGACGTCCGCTTCGGCGCGGCCGTCTACGGATCGTTCCTCGCCGCGTCCGTGATCGGCATCGCCTACGAGTCGGGGGCGGGCGCCCGAACGATGACCGCATCGCTGCTCGGGTCGATGCTGGTCTTCTGGGCAGCGCACGTGTGGTCGGACGCCGTCGGCGAGCGAATACGCCTCGGCGAGGCGTTCCGGCCTCGCGACGTGCTCTTGATCGCGCGTCGGGAATGGCCTCTCGTCGAAGCCGCTGCCCTCCCGTCCATCCTCCTCGCGCTCGCGTGGGCCGGAGCGTGGTCTCGCTCGACGGGCGCGACGCTCGCGGCTCGCTGCAGCGCTCGCGCAGGTCGTCGGTTGGGGAGTCGCTGCGGGCCGGCGCCGCGGAGGGAGCTGGCTCACAGCCACCGTACTGGGCGCGGGCAACGGCGTGCTCGCAGTCCTCCTGCTCGTCGCGGAGCGGGGTTTCCATTGAGCGGCGTCGAGTCGTCAAGGGAGCGGGAGCGGTGAACGTGCCGCCGGTGAGCGAGAACCTCGACCGGGCGGCGGCCTGGACGTGGCGGTTGCTCGTCTGCGCGTCCGCGCTGGCCGTCCTCCTCGCGCTGGTCTGGTACGTGCGGGTAATCGCGCTGCCGATCGCGGTCGCGCTCACGATCGCGCCGGCGCTGTCGCCGGTGGCCTCGTGGTTCCGCGGCCGGCGCCACCTCGAGCGGGCGGCGGCCGGGCTCGCCCTGCTGACCGGGCTCGCCGTCGTCGCGTTGCTCGTCTCGATCGTGGCCGTCTCGGTCGTCCAGCAGTTCGACGAGCTCGTCGACTCGGTCGCCCGCGCCGTCGACGACATCGTCGCCGAGCTCGAGAGCGAGCCCTTCAACCTCACGCTCGCGGACGACTTCCGGTCGACGCTGGAGGACTCGTGGCGGCAAGCGTCCGGCTATGCCGCCTCGCGCGTGCAGGCGGGCGCCGGCATCGTCACCGGCGTCGCGCTCGCCGTCGCGATGCTCTACTTCGTGCTGCGGGACGGCGGCGATCTCTGGGCGTCGATCCTGCGGCGCTTCCCGTCCGACACGCGCCCGGCGGTCGATCGTGCGGGCCGCCGCGCGTGGGGCGCCCTCGGCGGGTTCGTTCGCGCGACGGCGCAGGTCGCGACGGTCGACGCGCTGCTGATCGGGGCCGGGCTCTGGCTGCTCGGCGTCCCGCTTGCATTCGCACTAGCGGTGCTCGTGTTCATGGGCTCGTTCGTGCCGTACGTCGGCGCGTTCGCCTCCGGCCTCGTCGCGGTGCTCGTCGGCTTCGCGGACGGCGGCTGGGAGCTCGCACTCGCGGTCCTCGGCCTGGTCGTCGCCGTTCAACTCCTCGAGGGCACGTTCCTCCAGCCGACGATCCAGAGCCGTATGCGTCCACCTGCACCCGGCGGTCGTGCTGCTCGCCGTGACGGCGGGCGGCTCGCTCTTCGGGATCGCCGGTGCGTTCCTGGCCGTGCCGGTGGCCGCCGTCGTCGTCGCCGTCCACGGGTCGCTAGCCGGAGAGAAGCCGTCCTCCGGAACGTCGTAGAGGGGCCTTGGAAGTCCGGCCGGCTCGCGGCCACGACGACTTCCAGCGCGGGTTGCGGGCCGCCAACTGGCACACTCGTCCATCGTCTAATGGACTCGATGAAACGACTCGTCCTGGTTGGGCTCGCCCTCGTCCTCGTCGCCGGTTGCGGTGCAGGCGAGCGCTGGGCGGCTGCACCGAGGAGGAGGCGAAGGAGATCACCGCCGACCCCGACGTCAAGGTGACGATCATTCAGGCGACCCCGCGCAAGCCGGATCAGCAGCCGGTCGCCGCGATCTACCCCGAGGGCGCGAAGCCCGAGGACGCCGAGCTCCGAAAGGTCAAGATGCAGGGCCAGGACGCGTGGGAGTACAACGACAAGGAGAACGACTTCTGCCTCTACGTCTGGTTCGACGAGGCGACGAACGGCTTCCTCGCCCAAGCGAGCCATTGCGTGGGTGTCCCCGCCTGATCGGCGGCTATACTCGACGCATAGTCGCTGCCTGACCTGACCGGATCGATGGAACCCCTCTACAAGCCGGAGGGCGTCGAGGCGCGCTGGCAAGAGACCTGGGAGGCCGAAGGCCTCTACAACGCCGAGGTCGACCCGGCGCGAGAGCCGTACACGATCGCGTTTCCGCTGCCGAACGTCACCGGCGAGCTGCACATGGGGCACGCGCTCAACGCCTCGATCCAGGACGCCCTGATCCGCTGGCACCGGATGCGCGGCTTCAATGCGCTCTGGCAGACCGGGTACGACCACGCGGGCATCGCAACGCAGAACGTCGTCGAACGTGAGCTCGCGAAGGAAGGGCTGACGCGCTACGACCTCGGCCGTGAGGCGTTCCTCGAACGCGTGTGGGCGTGGCTCGAAAAGTATGGGCTGGTGATCATGGGGCAGCTTCGCTCTTTGGGCGCGTCGATGGACTACCGCCGCGAGCGGATGACGATGGACGAGCGTTACGTGCGCGCGGTGCTGCGCTTCTTCGTCCACCTGTACGGCAAGGAATTGATCTACCGCGCGAACCGGATCGTCAACTGGTGCCCGCGCGACGCCTCGGCGATCTCGGACCTCGAGGTGAACCACATTCCAGTGGACGACACGCTTTCGTGGATCCGCTACGCAATTGCCGGAGAGTCCGGGCACGTGACGATCGCGACCGTGCGCCCGGCGACGATGCTCGCGGACACCGGCGTCGCGGTGAACCCGAACGACGAGCGCTACAAGCACCTGATCGGCAAGGAGGCGATCGTGCCGATCGTCGAGCGCCGCGTGCCGATCATCGGCGACGAGCGAGTCGAGCTGGACTTCGGGACCGGCGCGCTCAAGATCACGCCCGGGCACGACCCGATGGACTTCGACATCGGCAGAGACCACGGGCTCGAGGAGCTCACGGTGATCGGTCTCGACGGCCGCATGAACGAGGCGGCCGGCGAGTTCGCCGGTCTCACGCAGAAAGAGGCGAACGAGCGGATCGTCGAGCGCCTTCGCGAACAGGGCTTGCTCGAGCAACAGGAGCCGTACCGGCACGCGGTCGGACACTGCGACCGGTGCGGGACGCGGATCGAGCCGCTGATCACGCTCCAGTGGTGGGTGACGATGAAGCCGCTGGCGGAGCCCGCCGCAGCCGCGATCCGCGACGGTCGCGTCGTCTTCACTCCGGAGCAGCAGAACGCCGTCGCGCTCAACTGGCTCGACAACATCCGCGACTGGTGCATCTCGCGGCAGATCTGGTGGGGGCACCGGATCCCTGCGTGGTACTGCCACGACGGGCACACGACGGTCGCCGAGAGCGCGCCGGACGCCTGCGCGGAGTGCGGCTCGACCGAGATCCACCAGGACGAGGACGTCCTCGACACGTGGTTCTCGTCAGCGCTCTGGCCCTTCGCGACGCTCGGCTGGCCGGAGCAGACGCCGGACCTCGACTACTTCTATCCGAACGACGTGAACGCGACCGACCGCGGAATCATCTTCCTCTGGGAGACGCGGATGATCATGGCGGGGCTCGAACTGATGGGTGAGGTGCCGTTCCACGACGTGATCATCCACTCGACGATCCAGACGCCGGACGGACGTCGCATGTCGAAGAGCCTCGGCACCGGCATCGACCCGCTCGAGGTGATCGGCTCGCACGGCGCCGACGCGACGCGGTACGGGCTGCTCAAGATGTCCTCGACGCAGGACGTGCGCTTCAACGTCGGGATGATCGACGAGGGGCGCAAGCTCGCGAACAAGTTGTGGAACGTGTCGCGCCTGGTGCTGGCGAACGCCGGCGACGCGCGGCCCGACGTGCGGCCGGCGAGCATCGAGGAGCGTTGGATTCTCGCGCGGCTCGACGCGGCGCGCGGCCACATCGAGCGCGAGCTCGAAGCCTTCGACTTCGCCGGCACCGTGAACACGCTCTACCGGGTCACGTTCGACGACTTCTGCGACTGGTACGCGGAGGCAATCAAGCCGCGGCTCTACGAAGGCGGCGACGAGGATGCGCGTGCCACCGCGCTCGCCGCGCTCGAGCGGCTGCTCAAGCTGCTCCATCCCGTGATGCCGCACGTCACCGAGGAGATCTGGTCGAACCTGCCCGATCGCACGTCCAGGCTGATCGTCGCCGAGTGGCCGGGTGCGGACCCGCGCTTCGCCGAGTTCGGCGACGCGCTCGTGCGCGTGCAGGACGCTGCGGCGATCTTCCGCCGAAGCCAGGTGCAGGTCGAGCTCGAGCCCGATGAGCGCCGCATCTTCGAAGCGGTCGTCCGGCCGGAGCGCGTGAAGGCGAACGGCAACGCAAAGCTCGAGATCGACCGCCTGCGCAAGGAGGTCGAGCGCTCCCAGAAAATGCTCGGCAACGAGCGCTTCGTCGCGAACGCGGCGCCCGAGGTGGTCGAGGCCGAGCGCGAGAAGCTCGAGCGTTACGAGCGCGAGCTACGCGCGCTCGAGAGCTCGACGAACTAGCCTCGGCCTAGCCATACGAAGAGACGTCAGACTCAATCGGGAGGGCCCTCACCAATGGCCAAGAAGACGACGAAGCAGCGGATCCGCGAGGAAGTCAAGGCTGATCAGCCTCGGTACGACGAAGTGACTCGCAGGCTCGAGGCCGCGATCGAGCGGTATGGGAAGCTCGCGGAGCAGCGCAAGCCCACCACCCAATAGCCACGCGGATTCGCGTTTGACGGGCGGGGAAGACCCATCCCGTGAGGTGGAAGCGAGGAGCCGGGCGCGGCGATGTCGAGGACATGCGCGGCCGCGGTGGGATGGGCGGCGCCGGGATCCCGATCGGAGGCATCGGCGGCGGCGCCGGCCTGCTCTTGCTCCTCCTCGTCGTCCTGCTGAACGGCGGCCTGCCTGGCGGCGGTTCGAGTGGCGGCCCGCTCGACCCGTTCCCGACCGTCGCGTCGCCGCAGGTGGAGACCGGCGAGCCGCAGACGACGGACAACCAGACGGAGTTCGTCTACTTCGTGACCGGTGACGTCCAGAACACGTGGGAGAGCATCTTCGAGCGCGCGGGCGAGACGTACCCGCGCACGACGCTGCGGCTCTTCACCGATCAGGTCAGCACAGGCTGCGGCGTCGCATCGTCCGCGACCGGCCCGTTCTACTGCCCGCCCGACCAGCACGTGTACCTCGACATGACCTTCTTCCGCGAGCTGAAGACTCGCTTCGGCGCGGCCGGCGACTTCGCGCAGGCCTACGTGATCGCGCACGAGTTCGGACACCACGTCCAGAACGCGCTCGGCATCAACGACCAGGTGAAGACGCGCGAGGACGGGATCAAGCTCGAACTGCAGGCCGACTGCCTCGCCGGCGTGTGGGGACACTCGGCCGCACAGCGCAAGCTGCTCGAACCCGGGGACCTTCAGGAGGGCCTCGGCGCTGCGGCCTCTGTCGGCGACGACCGGATCCAGGAGAAGACCCAGGGCCGCGTCGATCCCGAGTCGTGGACGCACGGCTCCGCCGCCGAGCGGCAGAAGTGGTTCAAGGTCGGCTTCGACAGCGGCGACCCCGCCGCCTGCGACACCTTCAAGGCCTAGCCCGAGCGCCCTAGACTCGGCCCATGGCCGAGCCCCGCCGCGAGCGCAAGGTCGTCACCGTGCTCTTCGCCGACCTGGTGGGCTTCACGTCGCGCGCCGAGCAGCTGGACAGCCTGGGCCTGGCAGCAAGTCGGACTGCTCGACAAGATGATCCGCGTGATGGGAACGGGTCGGCGGACGCCGTGGCTCACGGCCGCCGAGGCGGTCGCAGCGGGCAACTGGGTTCGTGCTGCCGAGATCTACGAGCAGTGCGGTTCGACGCTAGAGCGTCGCGTTCGCACGCCTCCAAACCGGCCGAGACACCGACCTACGTGCGGCGCTCGACCTCTACCACTCGGTCAAGGCCTCACGGTACGTGCGCGAAGCCGAGGCCGGGCTCGCAGCGACCGGCTAGTGGTGCAGCGCCGGCTTCAGTCGGCGGTGCCTGTGCACCAGGCCGCTGAGACGATCGAGCAACCCAGGAGCGACCGCCTTGCGGACGCGCGGCTCGCGGTCGACGGTGTGGCGCCGGCGCGACTCGCGCAGGAACTCCGCGCGCTGGAGACGGGCGACTTCTGCGTTCAGGAGTTGATCGTGCATGGCTTCCTCTCTTGCCGCTTTACCGACAAGACGCCCAGGAGGCTTGCGATCTTCCCGTGGCTACTGGACGGGCGCGAGTGTCCGGGCCGACGCTGCGGCCGCGTCGGCGGCGAGCCGGGTCGCCCGATGAAGCCGCTCATCGTTCTCGAGCACTCCGAGGTTGATCTCGACGAGGTGCGCGGCTGCGCGCGTGGCGCCGAGCGCAAGCATCGCGGCGGCGGTCGCGTCCCCACGGGCAGACGACGAGCCGTCCTCCGCCACCACGGCGGCCAGCTCCGCGACGTCCGCGGCCGCCTCGGCGATCGCGAGCGGAAACGCCGCCGCACGCTCGAGCGAGGAGCCGATCAGCTCGTTCTTCGACTCGTTGTCGACGGCGTCGGGCAGCCTGAGCGCGGCGAGCGCGTGCTCGTAGACCTCGTCGTTCAGCGGCGCGAGCTCGGCAAGCCGCTCGCGGAGCACCGTCGCCTGAGCGATCGCGGCGCCGCGAAGCTCCCACTCGGGGGAGTTGCGAGCGGCCATCTCGACGAGCCCCGCCGCAAGCGCACCCGTCAGCGCGGCGAGCGCGCCGCCGCCGGGAGTCGGCGACTCGGAGGCCGCCTCACCTAGGAGGCCCCGAACGCTGAGGTCGTGGAAATGTGCCACGGCCGCATTGTCTCAGCGTTCGGCGCCTGGGCCTAGGGCAGAGAGAGCCGCCTCCGGATGGCTTCCACGGTCGCGGGATCGGCCTCAACGCCCTCTTGCGCGAAGGCGGCTTCGAGGTCGGCGATCAGCAGCTCGCGGAAACGCGCGTCGGCCTCAGCCCTGGCAACGAGGCGGTCGAGGCCGGGCCTGGCGAGCGGGAGCTCTTGCGCAGCCTCCACCCACCCCTGCGGAGCAGGGGGCAGCAGGGCCAGCAGCTCAGCCAGACGCTCTTCAGGATGGGGATCCATCACACCTCAAGACGTGGGTCGGCCTGGTTTTCTTCCGTGAAGTGCTCGCGGAGCCTCGCCAGACACCGCGAGATCCGGCTGGCGATCGTCCCGGAGGGCAGGTCGAGCGCGTCCGCGATCGTCCGATAGCTCTCGTCCCGGGCGAAGAAACGGTCGAGGACCTCGCGGCAGTGCTCGGGAAGCTCCGCCAGCGCTTCGTGGACGGCGAAGGCCTCGGTCAGCTCCTCGATCCGGTCCTCCCCACCCTCGGCCTCGAGGTCCTCCAACGGCTGCTCGCGCGCCGAGGCTCGGAGCCGGTCGATACAGAGCCGGCGGGTCAGGGATGCGAGCCACGGACGAAAGGCGTCGTCGTCCCGCAGCGTGTGCAGGCGTTCGTAGGCACGGGTGAACGTGTCCTGGAAGACGTCCTCGGCGTCGTGTGACGGCAGGCGAAACGCCTGCGTGATCGCGTAGACGTAGCGCGAGTAGCGCTCGACGAGCTCGCGCCAGGCGTCGGGTTCGCCGGCGCGGCAGCGGGCGATGAGCTCGGCGTCCGATACCACGGACACATCAAACAGGAGTCGGCGGGGCAGACCAAGCACCATGGCGCATCCTCCAGGCTTCGCTACCGCGACATCTAGACGGCCTCGAGCGCGGCAAGCGCGGCCTCGACGTCACGCTCGTCGTTGTAGAAGTGGAACGAGAACCGGACGCTGTTGTCGCGCCAGGACGTTACGACTCCTCGCTCCTGCAGGCGCTCGACTGCGGCTGCCGGATCGTCGACCTCGACGCACACGAGCGCGCCGCGCTCCTGTGGCGTGACGACTCGACGAGTCGTCCCGTCCACGAACGCCTGCGTCAGCTCGCGGATGCGTGCGTTCGTGCGCTCGACCCCCGCCTCGAGCACGAGGCGAAGGCCGGCGAGCCCCGCGTAGACGTTCGGGATCGGCGGCGTGCCCGCCTGGAAGCGCGCGGCGGTCGGTGCCGGCGAGTAGTCGCGGTCGTCCATGGCGAAGACGTCTTCGTCGGCGAACCAGCCCGTTGTCGTGGGGCGGATGCCTTCGACCAGCGAGCGGCGCGCGTAGAAGAACGCGAGCCCAGCCGAGCCGAGGAGGTACTTGACCGTCCCGGCTGCGAGGAAGTCGACGTCGAGCGCGCGAACGTCGAGCGGGATCGTTCCCGCGGACTGGTACGCATCGAGGAAGATGAGCGCGCCTCGCTCGTGTGCGAGCCGCGTGATCTCCTCGACCGGGAGCCGCTCGCCCGTGCGGTAGCTCACGTGCGTCAGCGAGACGAGCAGCGTCTCCTCGTCGATCTCCGACTCGAAGTCGCGCGTGTGGACGACGCGCGCGCCGCGGTCCTCCTGCGCGTGCCAGATCTGACCGACGGTCGGGAACTCGACCTCGGAGAGCACGACCTTCGAGCGCGGACCGTCGAACCGCAGCCCGCTCGCGAGCGCGCTGACACCGGCGGAGAGCGACGCCGTCACGGCGACGTCCTGCGCCTCCGCGCCGACGAGCTCGGCGAATGCGGCCTGTGCCTCGGCGGTCTTCTCGCCCCACAGCTCCCACGGCGAGCCAAGCTCCTCCCAGTCCCGCACGTACTGCTCGTAGGCCTCGCGCACGTCGTTCGAGAGCGCCCCGTGCGAGCAGCTGTTCAGGTACGTCAGCCGCGAGAGGATCGGGAAGCGGCTACGCAAGCGGCTCGATCGGGTCGCCGACACGCACGTGGCCCGGCGTAGTGACCTCGCCGTAGACCCCGAAGTCGAGCTGCTTCTCGTTGCGCACTCCGCGGTATGACTTGATCACCCGCAGCGTGTCGAGGTCGCGCTCGCCCGTGTCGGGGTTCTTCGTCGTGATCGCGCAGCGGGCGACCTGCTCGTTGACGCGGACGACGGCGTCGCCGATGCGCACGTTGCGCCCGACCCAGGTGTCTTCGAGGTGCGGCTCGCCGCCCCGGACGCCGACGAGCATGCGAAAACGCCGCGCATCGGCCGCGTCGACGCCCGCCTGCCGTGCAAGCTCGTCCACCGACTCGTCGGAGACGATCGAGACCGAGCCGTCGGCGCGGTCGACCGCGCGGCCGGGGAAGTCGGTGCGGGCGAGGCGGAGGTCGCGACCGGCGTAGTCGGAGAGCGCCTGCGCCCACGGCCCCTCCACGATCCGCCCGGGCTCGTCACGGTTGTAGAACCAGGTGGAGACGGGCCCGCCGAGCTCGACTTCACCGCCGACGACCGCACCGTCCGGGAACGTGAGTGACAGCGTGTCTGCCTCGGCGTCCCATCGCGGCACCACGGGGAAGAGCGAGCGCTCGAGCCTCGTCAGGCCGTTGACGAACCTGCCGCGCTCGTCGAGCAGATGGAAGCGCCGGTTCTCGAGCACGCCGAACGACTCCAGCGTCAGCTCGTCGCGTTGCGTGAGCGCGAGGCCCTTGACGGGAGCAACTGACAACCAGGAGACCGTCGGCACGCGCGCGCCTAGAAGTAGAACTGTCGCCAGGCGGTCCACCAGTCGTCGGCGCGCGAGACGATCGTGCGCGGCTCGACGACCTCCACGCCGTGGCGGAAGCGCAGCTTCTGCACGTCGTGCGGCTGCGAGTACTGCACCTTGATCTCGGCCGGGCGACCGGGCTCCCACGGCGCGACGGCGGAGAGGTTCGAGAGTGCGCGCTTGGCGCCTTCCTGGATCAACTCGCGAGCGACGACCGGCGGCAGGTTGCGCGCGCTGAAGCGGCCGAGGCCGCGCTTGACCTCGACGGTGGTCACTCCGCCGCCGAGCAGGTCGGTGGCTTCCGCGCAGACGGCCTGGTCGCCGGTCACGAGCAGCACGGGACAGCCGAAGTGGCCGCAGAGCGCCGCGTTGATCCCCGTCTCGCCGACGAGCACGTCGTTGAACCAGAGGTTCTGCCAGTTCGTCCCGGAGACCGTGTGGCTGAGCACGCCGAGCTCGGTGCCCGCGCGCGCATGCATCCCGACGAAGAGCGCGGCGTCGCAGCCTCGCTCGAGGAACTCGGTGTACTCGGTCCACTCGTCCTGCACGACCCACTCGCAGTCGGGGTCGAGCTGGTCGGGGATCAGCGAGTTGAACGTCCACCCCTTGCCGGCGCCGTGGCAGTCCATGACGACGATCTCGGTTGCCCCGGCGGCCTTCGCGCCGCGCACGCAGGCGTTGATCTCCTCGGTGTAGAGCTTGCGGCCTTCCTCGTAGAGCGACTCGCCGCCCGAGACCTGCTCCCACTTCACGATCCCGGAGACGCCCTCCATGTCACTGATGATGTGAACGCGCATGGGCGGGTAGCGTAGTCCGCGTGGAGACGGGGCTCGCCGGTAAGCGCGTGTTGGTGACGGGCGGCTCCGGGGGGATCGGGGGTGCGTGCGCCCGCGCGCTCATGGCCGAGGGCGCCCGGGTCGCGGTGCACTACCACCGGGGCCGCGAGCGAGCCGAGGCCGTCGGGGCCGAAGCCGTGCTGGGGGCGGACCTGACCGACGAGGCGCAGGTCGACGCGCTCTTCGAGCAGGCGCGCGCCGCGCTCGGCGGGCTCGACGCCTGCATCGCGGTCGCCGGGGTCTGGCCGAGCGAGGACGTTCCGGTGTGGGAGCTCTCGCTCGCACGTTGGGAGGCGACGCTGCACGCGAACCTGACGACCGTGTTCCTCACGGCGCGCGCGTACCTGCGTGAGCTCGAGCGGGAGGGGCACGGCTCGCTCGTGCTGATCGCGTCCACCGCGGGCCTCTACGGCGAGGCGGGCCATGCCGACTACGCGGCGGCGAAGTCCGCGGTCGCGCACGGGCTGCTGCTCTCGCTGAAGAACGAGGTCGTGCGGGTCGCGCCCAACGCGCGCGTCAACGTCGTCGCCCCCGGCTGGACGGAGTCGCCGATGACCCGGGGCCACGTCGACCCAGAGGCGATCCGCAAGGTCTCCCGGACGATGGCTCTCCGAAAGGTCGCACAGCCCGAGGACGTCGCGGCCGCCGTCGTCTACCTCACCTCCGACGTCCTCTCGGGCCACGTGACCGGCCAGGTCCTGACCGTCGCGGGCGGCATGGAAGGCCGGACGGTTCACCAGGACTGAATGCGAAAGCGGCGCGTCTCCGCGCCGCCTCCGGAAGCTCCAAGCCACAGGGTGATTGCCGTCAGCCCCCGACCAGAAGACTCCTGGGCGCATATCGGCACGCCGGGCATCGCCCTTTAGAGGCACTTGGCTCCCCCGGACTGGGCGAACCTCCGGGTGAGAGCCCGGTTTTCTCCATGGAACGCGAAAGGCGGGCCGCCGCCCGGCCCGCCTTCCGATCTTTCCGGAGCCCCCGCCGCAACGGGGCCACCGGCTCTGATTGGGAGCGCCCCCCGCCGCATCGCGGGCGCGTCTCCGTTGCTTCCGGAGTATTGCCGGGCCGTTGCCGGTTGATCCATCACCCTTCCGGGGTTGACCTTCTGTGGTTCACCACCGCAGGCGGCGCTAGACTCGCCTTCGGAGCCGGGCGCACCACTCCCGCTCCGCATCGAGAGAGGCTGAGGGAACCGGCCCTGAGACGCCTCGGCAACCTGCCTCCGAGCAAGGTGCCAAGCCCGGCCGGGTCGAGAGGCCCGGGAGGATGTCGAGCGAAGGGAGACCGAGTGGCAGCACCCAACCGATTCGTCGAGCGCCTCGAGAACGGTCCCCCGATCGTCGGCGACGGCGGCATGGGCGCGCTCGTCACGAGCGCCGTTCCGCGCCTCCGAACCCCCGAGGAGGCGAACCTCCGCGCGCCGGATGCCGTCGTCTCGCTCCACGTCGGCTTCATCCAGGCGGGAGCGGAGCTGATCGAGACGAACACGTTCGGTGCGAACCGGCACAAGCTGGCCGGCCACTACCTCGAGGACGAGCTCGAGCAGATCATCTCCGCGGGCGTCCGCCTCGCCCGCGAGGCCCGCGAGGTGACCGGGAGCAACGTCTTCATCGGCGGCTCGATCGGCCCGCTGGGCGACGTCGACGACTCGCACCCCGAGCAGCGCGCCGGGCTCTTCTCGGAGCAGGCATCGATCCTCGAGGGCCGCGGAGCCGACCTGTTCATGCTCGAGACGTTTTTCGACCTGGATGAGCTCGTCGTCGCGGTCGAGGCAGTTCGCTCCGTGTCGAGCCTGCCGATCGTCGCGCTGCTCACCTTCGAGAACGAGGCGGAAACGCTCGCGGGCGTGACCGCGCGCGACGCTGCCGACAAGCTGCGCGAGCTCGGGGTCAGCGCGCTCGGCGCGAATCACGGCGCCGGTCTCCAGGCAGCGCTCCGCGCGATCGAGCAGATGGGCGGCGACGACATCCCGCTCGCGGCGCTCCCGAACATCGGCCTCGCGAGCATGGCCGGCGGTCGCGTGATCTACCCGCATGCATCCCCGGAGTACTTCGCGGAGTTCGCCGCGCACGCTCGGCGGCTCGGCGCGAAGATCATCGGCGGCTGCTGCGGCACGACGCCGGCGGAGATCGCGGCGATTCGCCGCTCGGTCGACGAAGCCCGCGAGCCGCGAGCCCCGCTCGTCTTCCGCGAGCGCGAGACGGCGATCCACGTCGAGCAGGCCCCCGCGGAGACCGAGCTCGCGCGGATGCTCCGCGAGGGGGAGTGGGTCGTCTCGGTGCAGCTCGACCCGCCGCTCGGAGGCTCGAACGCCGGGATGCTCGAGGTCGCGCAGGCACTGAAGGACACGGGTGCCGCTCAGTTCGTGGACATCAACGACAACCCACGCGCCCGCGCGCGGATGAGCGGGATCATGAGCGCAGTCGCGATCGAGCGAACGGTCGGGCTCGAGACGATCCCGCACCAGACTCCCCGCGACACGACGATCTCGGGGCTGGAGTCGCTCCTGCTCGGCGCGCACGCCGAAGGTGTCCGGAACATCCTCGCGGTGACCGGCGACCCGCCCGAGGAAGGGGACTATCCCGGCGCCGGAGGGGTTTACCACGTCGAGGCGATCGGGCTCGTCCAGATCATCGAGCGTCTGAACCGGGGCGAGGACTTCCACGGCCGGGCGATCGACGCACCGACGCACTTCTTCACGGGCGTCGCCGTGAACCCGACCGCCGACGACCTCGAGCTGGAGCTGCAGCGCTTCGAGCAGAAGCTCGAGGCCGGCGCGAAGTTCGCGATGACGCAGATCCTCTTCGACCTCTCGTACCTCGAGGCGTTCTTCGAGCGGTTCGGCGGTCCGTCGCCGATTCCGCTCCTCGTCGGGATCTGGCCGCTCCGTTCGCACCAGCTCGCGCAGCGGCTGCACAACGAGGTGCCGGGGATCGTCGTGCCGGACCACGTGCAGCAGTCACTGCTCGACGCGGGGCCGAATGCTCCGGAGGTCGGGGCTACGCTCGCGCACGAGCTCGTGGCGCGGTCGAAGGAGCTCGCGGCGGGGATCTACGTCGTCGCGCCGTTCCGGCAACCGCTCGGCGTGCTCGACTTCCTCCGGAGCTAGCCGGCGCAGTCGCCGGTCGAGACCGGCTCCGCCGATCGCGCGAGCGCACGGCGCACGATGTCCGCCGGAACGCCGTAACCGACGTCGCCGCCGGGACGCGCCGCGAAGATCGTCGCCTGAACCCGACCTTCCGCGTCGACCGCAGGCCCACCCGAATTACCGTGGCGAACCCGCCCGCGAAGACTCGTGATCGTGCGCAGGACGGAGGTCCTTCCGTAGCTGTCGCGCGCGAGCACCGGCTGCGTCCTGCCGATCCGCCCCGCGACCGCGGTGAACGGCCCGGTCTCAGGGAAACCGAGGATCGCAACGGAAGCACCGGGCTTGGCCTTGGCGAGCGGAAGCGGCGACGCGTCGAGACCGGGCACGCGCAGCACGGCGACGTCGTTCCTGCTGTCGAAGTACACGAGCTGCGCCCGCAGCCGCGGCACACCGCCGACCGGCTCGACGGTGGTGTCGTCCTGTCCGGCGACGACGTGCGCGGCGGTCACGACGAGCTCGGGCGCGGCGACCCAGCCGGTACCGGAGACGCCAAGCCCGCACGCCGTGCCGAGCACTTTCAAGACCGAGGGTGAGGCCTGCCGGACCGAGGGATCGGCGAGCACGCGAGGATCAGGCGCCGCGACCGGAGCGGACGGTCCGGTGATCGCGGGGAACGGGTCGACGCGCGCGAGCGCGCGCATCAGCTTCGCCGGCGGGACGACGTCGTTCAGCTGCTGAAGGACAACCGAGCGCTGCACGCTCTCGCGCAGCCCCGGCCTCCCGGGGAACTGCAGCGCGACGGAGCCGAGCACCCAGACGACCGCGATGCCGGCGGCCGCGCCGAGCACGAGCCCGGCCGCCGAGTCGAACGCGCGCGCCGGACCGAACTCGACCTTGCGTCGCAGGACGCTCCCGGCAACCGTCCCGAGCGTCTCGAGCAGGACGGCCCCCACGGCTGCGCCCGCGAGCGCGACGAGCGGCGTGTACGGCGACTCGGCCCCCTCGGCGAGCAGGTGCGGGGCGAGCCGGGCGCCGATCACCGCTCCGACGACGATGCCTGCGACCGAGAGCGCGCTCGAGATCAGCCCCTTCCGGTACCCGAAGAACGCCGCGAGGGCGACGAACAGCAGCGCGAACCAGTCGACCCGGGTCACGATCCCAGCGTAGCCGGGCCTGCGGAGAGCGACCCGCTAGACTGGGCCGGCTCGCGGGGGCGTAGTTCAGTTGGTTAGAACGCCGGCCTGTCACGCCGGAGGTCGCGGGTTCGAGTCCCGTCGCTCCCGCCTCAGCCGGACAAAGTCGCCCGCTCTGCGGGCTCAACTTTGTCCGGCTTACGTCTTCCGTGACGGCTGCCTGGCACGCTCCCTGCGGGCGAAGCCCGCCTCCGCTGCCACCGTCCACCGATGTGGCATTGCAGGATCTGGCCCCCGGGCGTTCCCGGTTTCACCGCCCCACTTCCTCCACGTACCCCCGGATGTGCCGCTCCCAGAGGCCGATCGACTCCTCGGTGAGCCGCACACCGCCTGTACCTCCGTCTTCGTACATCACCGCGGCGTCCTCCGGGTACGCCTTGGACACCCAACTGGCGAAGGGCTCCCACATCTGAGTCGAGAACTCCTCGATTCCGAAATCCATTCGAGCTTGAGCGATCTCTCCATCACGAACGGTGAGATCGAAGGAGACCGCGCTGAAAGGACCTCGTCCAATCTCATCGGACCCGAAGTTGTGGTAATCGGACGTGCAACGAACGCTGGTGCCAGAGGCCGACCCGCCCAGTTCGTCACAGGAGATGAGCGTCTGCTTGTAGCCCGTGGCTTCGAGCAAGGAGACCAGCTGTCGAAATTCCTGCAGCGTTCCCTCTACACCCTGTGCCCCCACCGACGTGATCATCAGCGAGATGTCGGCGTCGTCGGCCAGATAGGAGATCGCCTGTTCCGCATCGAAGGCGCCATAGGCCTCGAGGAAACTCGAGGCGACCTCCGCCGGTGGCTGGCTGGTCACACCGTCGTCGCGGCTCTGGTAGACCACGAAGGCCCCGACAATGAGTAGGGCGACCGCTGCCGCTCCTACCAAAAGCCCCCGATTGGGCCACGCCGACTTTCGGTCAACCTCGGTTCTGTGCATGTCTTCGCTCAACTGCTGAGACATCTCGTACGTCCCCTTTCTGCATCTCGTTCTGTTGAATCCGATGATCGACCCGGTTCGTTTCAGGTCCGTTTCAGCCGAGCAACAGCCGTTAGCGTCCCGGCCTTCCGCGCCAGGAGCCTGCGGAGACGTGGAGGAAGGCCCGCGTGCGGGCCTTCCTCCTTCGTGTTTGCGCCGATCTAGTCGTTCGACCGCTTGAAGTGGTGCGCGAGCACGTGGTGGGCGGTCTTCTTGCCGATCTCGACGCCGTCCTCGACCGCCGAGCGGAAGTGGATACCGCCCCAGATGCGCGCGTTCGAGACCTCGTACTCCAGATCCTGTGCACGCGGGAAGTGACGGTCGCCCAAGCCCGTCAAGCTCGGGACGGTGAAGTCGATTTCCGGCGTGCCGAGGAATCTCGCGACGACGAGCCCTCCCGCCGGCGTGACGCACGAGTGCGCACTCGGGTACTCGGGGTGATTCGGTGTGGCCGCGAGCAACGTGCTCCAGGTGGGATCGCCGACGGTCGCCTCGTTACGGTCCGTGTGACCTGCGCGGATCGCGGTGATCGGCCTCCAGAACGCGTAGTGGTACTTCGCGTCGAAGCACGCGATCAGTGCGTCGGCATAGGTCACCGAGACCATCGCCATGAACCGCGCCGAGTCGCCGATGTCCAGTTGACGGTCGAGGACGAGCTTCCGGAGCGCGCCACGTGCCTGCTGTACCGGCGGCTCCGCCCAGAACCGGGCGGCCAGGGTCTGTTCGGGCGTCCGGGCCGTGCTCGTGCTCGAGCCGATCTCCTTGACCTCCTTGTACTCCCGTGCCCACTTCTTGGTGTCGAGCGCCGGCGGTCCGCCCGGCCTGAACTGGTCGGAGGAGTCGAGGCTGAACGGCTGCATCAGCCCGAGGAAGGGGCCGATCGGAGTTGGTCCGGTCGGGATCCAAACGCCGGGAATCGGTGGGCTCGGCGGCATATAGGTCACCGGCGCCCGGAAGCCGTCGCCCGAGCGCTGGGCGATGAGCAGCTGAGCGACGCTCTCGCCGACGCTGATGCCGTTTTTCTTCGCCTCACCCGCTGGAATGGTGGCCAGCGACGTCGCATACGCCGGATCGATGATCGTGGGTGCCTGAGCCGGCAAGTAGTGAGCGAGTACGCGGTGCGCCGCCGCCGCGACGGCCGCCTCGGGCGAGGCGACGTCGACGTCGACGTCGACCGCGAACGGCTCGTAGCCGCCCTCGATCGCCATCACCGAGTCGTAGACGGCGATCGCGACGTAGGCGAAGATCACGTGGCCTTCCGCGGGGCTCAGAGCAGCCGCGGTGAAGGCCTGGCTGCCGATCGCGTCCCACGCCGCGACGTAGGTGTCGGGCGGGCCCGCGGGGTGAGGCTTCGCGGTGCCCGTACCGGCGCCGCCGAGCGCAAGCAAGCCAGCGGCGAGCAGTGCGAGCACGAGCCCGGCTCTGCTGGTCTTGTATCGGTCGTCCTTCATCGTTCTCCCTTTTCCTCTCTGCTCGTCTGTCGAGTCCGATGATCAAGCCGGTCCGTTTCCAGTCCGTTTCAAACCGGCAACAGCTGCTAGAAGGCGCGAGCCTGCTGAGACGCAGCCGGCTCATCGACTGGTGAGGAAGCCCTCCAGCTGCACGAGCCAGGGATGGCCCTGATGGCCACTCCGTCCGCCTCCGGTGATCTTGGCGTACGCGCCCGTCCCGCTCACTACCTTCCAAGTGCCGATGCCGACACCTGGGGTGAAATCGAAGCCTTTGACCTTTTCGTTCGAGACATTGACGAACTCGTTCCGCTCCCGAATCGACATGGTCCCTCGCTTGCCCTTGAACGTGTAGGTGTTCCAACCGATAAAGACGGACTGCCCCTCGCGGATCACAGTGGTGGCCTCTTTGTAGACGCCGCTCACCGTGCCCGAGTCGCGCTTGAGCGTCCCGGGCTGCAGTGGCGTGAGCACGAACGTGCCGTTCCCCGGGTTCTTCATCGAGATCGCCACCCGCTGCTTCGCTGCCTCAGGGCCGGCCGCCGCAACGGATGTCAGCGTGACCGCCACCGCCAACGCGACGAGTACGGCATGTCGAGCTTTCATTACGTCCCTCCCTTGCTGAGGTTCTAGTGTCGGATGCGATGATCGACCCGGCGCATTTCAGGTCTGTTTCAGACCCGCAACAGCCGTCGGCGGACTAGCTCCCGCGGGTGACTCTCCGGTTGGCCTTGATCCAGCCCGCCTTGGCTCGCTTGACGAGCGGCGTGAGGCGACGCGCCTCGGCCTCGTCCCCTTCGAGTCTGGCCGCGTCGATCTGCCCCTCGAGCGTGAGGTACTTCTGATGCAGCGCGATTTCCTCTGCCCGTGGCTCATGACCATGGTGGAAGTCGCTCATGGCTAGGCGCAGCAAAAGCGGATCGATTCGACGACCTGCTGGATCTCCTTCTTGAGGTCCGGGGTGGCATGTTTGTTCGTCATGGCTCCGATGAAGAGACGCGTCTTGTTCACGGTGACGATCCAGACCCGGATCGTGTCGCCCACGCGCGTCTTCGTCCACAACATGCCGCCGTCCACGGCTCGCCAGGTGAAGAAGAACCCGGGGTTGCAGCCGACGTTCTTGCGAACGGTGACCACCACGTGCTTCGCGGGCCGTCCGCCCAGTGTGACGTCCGCAGGCCCTTTGACGAGCCTGGTGCCGGGCGCTCTCGCGACTGCGGTCGCGAGCTTGGCCGGCGATGCGCCAGTCGACGGGGACAGCAGACGGGCACACGGATCGGCGTAGTCGCCGTCCGGGAAGCTCGTCCAATAGATGATCCCCTCTGCGCTTTGTGCCCCCGCGACGTCCTTGTTGAGCGAGATCGGCCCTGCAGGGAGCTTGTCGGTCGCGATGCTCTTGACTGGGTGGAATGCCCCCGGCGGTCGGGGCGCCACATTGAACGAGAACCGAACGCCGTTTTCGGTGAACGTGTACCTGCGCTTTGCGGCGTCGGGTCCGGCCGCCGCTACAGCTGTCAGCGTCAGCGCCGTTACGAGCGCGGCGAGCATGGCGTGTCGTGCTTTCATTTTCGCTCCTCCTCGAGACTCGATCTGATCGCTTTGTCGAACCCGATGATCGAGCAGGCCTGTTTCAGGTCCGTTTCTGGCGAGCAACAGCTGTTAGCGTCCCGGCCATAGGGAGGCACGATCGAGTTCCGGATCCTGGGACCGCTCGAGGTGTGGGACGAAGCAGGCGAAGTCTCCCTGGGGGGCGCTAAGCCGCGTGCGCTTCTCGCTGCGCTCCTGCTCCACCCCAACGAGGTCGTCCCCGCTGACCGGCTGATCGACGAGCTCTGGGGCGAGGGCTCACCCGAGGGCGCCGCGGCCGCGCTGCGCGTGAACGTCTCGCGTCTTCGCAAGGCGCTTCCGCACGACGTGCTGACGACCAGAGCGCCCGGCTACGTCATCCGGGTCGAACCCGACGAGCTCGACCTCCACCGCTTCGAGCGCCTGGTGGACGAGGGGAGAAGCTTGGGTGCGCGCGGCCTGGCAGTCGACGCGTCGGAGCGGCTCCGCGACGCGCTGGCGCTGTGGAGAGGCCCGGCGCTAGCGGACTTCGCCTACGAGAGCTTCGCCCAGGTGGCGATCGCCCGGCTCGAGGAGATCAGGCTGGCAGCGGCGGAGCTCCGGATCGATGCCGACCTCGCACTTGGGCGCCACGACGAGCTGGTCGGAGAGCTCGAGGCGCTGGTCGCCGAGCACCCGCTCCGCGAACGCCTGCGGAGCTATCTGATGACGGCGCTGTACCGGTCGGGTCGGCAGGCGGAGGCGCTCGACGCTTACCAGGATGCTCGCCGCGTCCTCGTCGAAGAGATGGGGATCGATCCGAGCCCGGCGCTCCTGGAGCTGGAGCGAGCGATCCTTCGGCAGGACCCGTCACTGGACGTCGAAGCCATGCCACCCGCAGGTGTCCGGGAGGTCGCCGAGCGGTCGATTCTGGTCGCTATCACAGACGAGACCCACGTCGACGCGCTTCTCGCGGTGGCCGAGCCGCTTGTGCGACACCCGTCTCGCATCCTCATCCTCGTGAGGCTCGTGTCGGACGCCGCCGAGCTTCGGTCCGCGTCGGCCTGGCTCGAAGAGCGCCGGTCTGCGCTCGAAGCGCGCGGTGTCGTGGCCCGTGTGGCCTCGTTCACGTCGACGGCGCCCGGTGAGGAGCTGGCTCGGCTCGCGACCGAGCTCGACGTCGAGCTCCTGCTCGCCGGAGCCCCCGACGAGCTCCTGGCCGAGGGAGCTCCCGACGAGCAGCTCACTGCCGTACTTGCGGACACGCCCTGCGACGTGGCGCTGCTCGTTCCTCGGGACGTGATGCCCGAGGGTCCCATTCTCGTCCCGTTCGGAGGGGCCGAGCACGACTGGGCTGCGGTCGAGCTCGGCGCGTGGTTCGCACGCGCCGCCGATGCGCCCCTCAGGCTCGCAGGTGCCGCCGCAGTGCCGGAGCAAGGCAAGCGCGACGCAAGCCGGCTTCTCTCCCACGGCGCGCTCGCGGTCCAGCGAGTGCTGGGCATCTCGGCGGAGCCGCTGCTGACTCAACCGGGAGAGGACGGCATGCTGGAGGCGAGTCGCGACGCCGGTCTGCTCGTCGTCGGCCTGTCCACGAGGTGGCACCGCGAGGGCCTCGGTCCGGCGCGCCTCCGACTCGCCAGGGAGGCCGCTCCGCCCACGCTGTTCGTGCGGCGCGGTCTGCGCCCCGGCGGCCTCGCGCCGCCGGCCACGCTCACGCGCTTCACCTGGTCGATTCGCCCGTAATCGAGCTGCTGTGCTACTGGCAGGCCGGGTCGTACTGCCGCCCGGGGAGAAACTCCTCCCACTCCTTGCGCGTCAGCATGCGGTTGGCGAGGGCACAGGCGCGCTGGTGCCACGACTCCGGGTCGATGTTCCAGATCGCCCCTTGGCCGTTGCCGCTCGTCATCAGTAGACGGCGCCCGTCGGGGGACAGGTCAAGCGTCGACTCGCGGCTGCCGGCTCCGAGCCTCGGGCCGATCTGCGCACCCGTGTCGACGTCCCAGAGGGCCGCGAAGGAGTCTCCTCCGGAGATGGCGAGGATCCTGCTGTCGGGGCTGAACTCGATCGCCCACACAGCGTTGCCCACGTTCTGCTCGAGCTCGCGGATGAGCTTGCCGGTACGGACGTCCCAGAGGTGCACGAGGGGATCGTTGCCGCCGGTCGCGAGCGTGCGGCCGTCTGGACTGAAGGCGACGGCCCAGCCGAGGACACCGGCGGCCGGGTGGTCGGTGTGCAGCGTCGTGACGAGCGAACGGCGGGCTACATCCCAGATCTCTGCGTCTCCTCCCCCCGATTGGAGGTACCCGTCGACCACGAACGCAACGAGGGGCTCGGTCGGGCTGAAGGCGACATCGCCCGCGTTGTGGCCGTCTCCGATGCGGCCGAGCGCGGCGCCGGTCGCGACGTTCCAGAACTGCACGCCGCCCTCGCCGGCCGTGGCGAGCATCGTCCCGTCCGCGCTGATGCTCACGCCGACGGCATACGAGGCGACACGAAACGGTCCCTGCCGGAGCGATCGTGACTCCAGATCCCAGATCGTCGCCACGCCGAGCTTGGTGACGGCCGCGAGCGTTCGCCCGTCCGGGCTGAACGCCAACGCCGCAACCTCGCCATCGGTGGGCCGGAGAGGCGTACCGCGCCGCGATGGGTCGCTCGTACGCCGGAGCTCGACTCCATCTGTCTTGAGCCCGACCGCGATCAGCAGGCCGTCCGGGCTGAACTTCCCCGGGTGCCGGTCCGGCCAATCGCTGAGGCCTCTGTCGTGCGTGAACCTGAACCGTCTCCCGAGCCGCCGGTCCCCGCTCAGATCCCAGGCGATCGCCGTCCCGTCGCTACTCGCCGTGTAGAGCGTGTCCCCGTCGGGGCTGAAGACCGGCTGCCAAACCGAGTGCAAGTGGCCGCGGAGCGTCTCGCTGGGCGTCGCCGCGCCCGCATCCCAGAGGGTCACCGTTCCGTCGACGTTCGTGGACACGACCGTCTTGCCGTCAGGGCTGAACAGCAGCCTGATCGGGCTCGATGCGAGGGCGCCCTTGGCCTCTCTCGCGGCCCCCGTGCGCACGTCGATCAGCCGGAGGCCGCGGTCGAGGCCGATCGCCGCCGTACGACCATCAGGGCTGAGGGCCAGGGCGCGATACCCGTCCTCGATCTCGATCGTCCTCGTCTTCTGGAGGCTGGCGAGATTCCACCAGGCGAGCTCGCCCTCGGCCGATGCGGTGACGAGCGAGCGACCATCGGGCGTCAGCACGACATTGGGGTCGGTCCAGTACTGGGAGATGAACGAGCCGGTGAAGCCTTCCGGTTGGATGGGGGAGCCGGTCGGCTGCAGGGTGGCGGCGTCGCGGATCGTGATCCGAGCCGGGGGGCCTTCTACCGCAGACTCCACCACGGCGAGGTGCGAGCCGTCGCTGGTGAACGCCACACTGCGCGCGCTGGCCCCAAAGTCGATGCGCCTTTCTGTCAACTGCTTCCGCGTGCGCGCGTCGATCAAGCGGATGTAGCCGTCTCCGCCGAGCACGAGCGTCTTGCCGTCCGGGCTGTACGCGACTGCGTCGACCCCGGCCGGCTGCTCGACCGGCTGGCCGATCTGCTCGAACGTCCGAGTGTCGAAGAGAAGCATCCCGCCAGAGAGGGCGGCGACCGCCAGCGTCTGCCCGTCGGGACTCACGGAGATCCCCCTGAGGACGCTGGTGTCGCTGCCGCCATGCATGATCCCGACGGCCGCCGGCGCGCGCAGGAGATCCGCAAGCACGTAGCCGCGAGTCTGGGGCGAGTCGTCGATCGCCACGGCCTGGCGAGCGAGCAGAAGGGAGAGGTCGAGGTCCTCCTCGACGAGCGCCTGCGCGCCGAGGCGCTGGGCGAGCTGGGCCGTCTCTGCGTCTCGGGCTTCACTGCGCTGGATGGCGGCGAAGATCCCGCCGGCGAGGGCCGCGACGAGTAAGACCGCGACGCCGCTGAGCAACGCGCGAAGCCGCCGGTTCGTTCGGCGAGCCCGTCTCGCCTCATGCCCAGATGCCTCGCGGCTCTCGGTGACGAACTCGCGCTCGAGCTCGTTGACGTCGAGCGCGTGATCGGCGGTCCAGTCGAGTGCGGCAGCGAGACGGGCGCCGCGGTAGAGCTCTCCCTGATCGCGCCCTGCCGCGTCCCATTCGGTCGCTGCCTGGGTGATCTGGCGGCGAAGCCGGCGGCCTTCGGTGTCTTCCTCGATCCACTCTCGCAGGCGCGGCCATTCGCGCAGCAGCGCCTCGTGGGCGACCTCGACGGAGCCCTCGCCGACGGTGACGAGACGGCTGTCGGCCAGGGTCGCGAGCACGTCGGCCACCCATCTGTCGCGCTCCAGGTCGAGCTCGGCGAGGGGAGCGCGGCGGCGTACCGGCGCCTCGCCCTCGCCCTCGCCAACCAGGCGCAGCATGACGGCGCGCACGAGCTGCTTGCGCTCATCCGGGATCCGGGCGTAAGTGCCCTCAGCCAGCCGCGCGACGGCACCGTGTACGCCTCCGGACTCGCGATAGGCGGCCAGGGTCAGCGCGTTGTCTTGCCGCTTCCGCCAAAGCTCGAGCAGGGCGGTGGACAGCAACGGCAGCGCGCCCGGCTCACCCTCCACGTCGTCGACCAGCGCGTCGGCAAGCTCAGGCTCCACCCGCAGCCCCACCCGGGCGGCGGGCAGCTCGACGGCGCGCCGCAACTCCGAGGCCTGCATGGGCCCGACCAGCACGTGGTTCGAACCCAGCAGCTCGGCCAGCCCCGAGTAGGCGGCGACGCGCCCGTAGAAGTCGGCACGCAGCGCAACCACGACGACTGCTCGACCCTCCGGATCGGCGGCCGCGCGGGCAAGCGTGCTGGCGAAGGCGGCGCGCTCGGTGTCGGAGCGGCAGGCGGTGAACAGCTCCTCGAACTGGTCGACGGCGAGGAGCAGGCGTGCGTTGGCGGGCAGTGCGTCGAGCGCCTCGGCGAGAGGATCCTTCGCTCCCGACACAAGCACGCGGCGGAGCTCTTCCAGTGGCCTCTCGCCGGGACGCAGCAGCAGACGCCGCCAGCCCCCGCTGCCCGGCAGTACCCCTCCGGCGAGGGCCGGGAGGAGACCAGCGCGGAGGACCGACGACTTGCCGCTGCCCGACGGGCCGACAATGCCGAGGAAACCGGCGCCCACAAGGCGGGCGATGAGCTCGGCGACGAGCCGCTCGCGGCCGAAGTAGTACTCGGCATCGACCGGCTCGAAGCTCGCGAGACCCTTGAACGGGCAGATCCCCTCAGTGGCCACACGGGCCGGGGTGGCCGGGCCCGCTAGGACCCGCGCCTGCTCGCGCACGAGTTGGAGGTCGATCACCTTGCCTGCCAAATCGGCCTCGACCTCGCCTAGATCGCTTCTGCCGGCGGCGGCGCGGGAGGCGACGTCGACGAGTCGGCGGCTCGCCTCGTCGACTGCGACCGCGAGCGCTGCTCCGGCGAACTCGCGGCAGCCCGGATAGCGCTGCTCTGGTTCCTTCGCCAGCGCCTGGGCGATCACGGCGTCGAGCGCGACGGGCAACTCCGGTCGTTGTGCGCTCGGCGCCGGTGGCTCCGCTTCGAGGTGCGCGAACACCGCCGCGAGGTCCGAGTCACGCCGAAACGGCGGCTGCCCGACGAGACACTCGTAGAGCACACAGCCGAGCGAGTACACGTCCGCCCGCCCGTCGATCTCCTCACCGGCGATCTGCTCGGGGGCGACGTAGTCGATCGTGCCCATGAGATGGCCGTCGTCGCCGACTCCAGTTTCCTCGGAGATCCGCTTCGTGAGGCCGAAGTCCGCCAGGTAGACGTGGTCGGAGCCGTCGGGGCGGGCGCCCGTGTCGAGTAGCACGTTGGAGGGCTTCACGTCGCGATGCACGAGACCCCGCGCATGGGCCGCATCCAGAGCGCTCGCCACCTGCGCGAGGATGCCGATCGCGTCCGCCGGGTCCAGACGGCCTCGTTGCAGGCGCTCGTTCAGGTCACGCCCCTCGACGTAGCGCATGGCTATAAAGAGGAGGTCCTCGGTCGTCCCAGCCTCGTAGATCGGGATGATGTTCGGATGGTCGATCGACGCGGCCAGCTCCGACTCGCGCAGGAAGCGGTCACGGAACGATTCGTCCTCGGCGAGGCTGGCAGCCAGCAGCTTGAGCGCAACCTTCCGCTTGAGCCGCAGATCCTCGGCCAGGTAGACGACGCTCATGCCGCCGAAGCCCAGCAGCGACTCGATCCGGTAGCCGGCAAGTTCGGTGCCGACCCGCGGGTCATCGCTCACTTGCACGTGCGCATCCTCGCTTTCGGGACCTTGCAGCAACGATAAGCCGACTCGGGAATCATTTGTAGGAAACCGGCGTTACAGCACTGTTTCAGGCGCGTCACCGCGTTTGCCGTTCAAGGGTGGATCGGCGATCGTTACGTGGCTGTCGCGCACGAAACAGCGGGCGCTTCAAGCGATGTGGCTGCTGCGCGCGGGAGTAGCTGGTTGCGATAGCCCTGTTGCCTCTTCGCAACCAGAACGACCACACGCGTACCACACAGCCTTGGCCGGACGGCAGCAGGTCATAACCGCGGGTTCGAGTCCCGTCGCTCCCATTCCCGCAACACCGCACCGCTCCTGAGTTTCCGCAACGCGAGCCGCAGCCCCTCCCGGGTTCGAGGTGCAGGCTTCAGGGGTCTCCCCGCCCGCGCGACGCTCCCGCTCTCAGTCCTCGTAGGGCGGAATGTTCTGGTTGAGGCGGAAGAAGTTGGTGGGGTCGTAACTGCGTTTGAGCGCGACCAGCCGGTCGTACTTGTGGGTGCCGTATGCCTGTCGAACACGGTCGGGTCCCTCGTCGCCGAGGAAGTTGACATAGACGCGGTCGCGCGCGTGGGGCTGCAAGGCGTCGAAGAAATCGCGCGCCCAAGCGATGTGCCGGTCGCCCTCGGGGTCGTCTTCGGTCCAGACGGCGTTGATGACGACGTTGTGCGTGGCGTCGCGCTGGCTGAAGGCGGTTGCGTCCTCTGGGACGCGACCGAGTGCCCCGCCGAGCTGGAGGATGATGGTGTATGAGCGTGACGATGTGATTCGCGAGGTGTGGTCGATGAGCGTGTCGATTGCACTGTCCGTGAGCGGCGGCAGCTCGGCCGATTTCCAGTAGCGGTGCCAGCCGTGCGGCACCAACGGGTCGAACATCGACTGCAGCGCCAGGTACGGCTTGGGCTCGAGCCGATCGACGATCGGGCTGCCGAACTCTTTCAGCGGCCGGACGACCTCGGCCCCGTCCTCAGGCACCCCGGCGTAGCACGCGCCCACCATGACTATCGGCTCGCCGTGCACCTCCTCGGGAAGGAACGGCAGTGGCGGCGCGAGCTCGAGCTCGACGATCGTCGTGAGCTCGTCGGGCGCGGCGGCGGTGAACTCGCGGTAGAAGCGCAGCACTTCCGGGGCGTCGTGGAGGTGGTGGAAGATCGGCCCGGCGAGCACGATCGGCCCGACCGGGTGCAGGCGGTACTCGAACGACGTGACGATGCCGAAGTTCCCGCCGCCGCCACGCACTCCCCAGAACAGATCCGGGTTCTCGTTCTCGCTGGCGGTGACCAACTCGCCATCCGCAGTAACCAGGTCGACGGAGAGCAGGTTGTCGACCGTCGCCCCATACTTCCGCATCAACCAGCCGATCCCGCCGCCGAGCGTCAGGCCGGCGATCCCGGTATGGGTGACGATGCCGCCGACGGTGGCGAGCCCAAAGAGCTGGGTCTCGCGGTCGAGCTCGCCCCACAGCACGCCCGCTTCGGCGCGCGCCGTCCTCGCTTGCGGGTCGACGCGGATGCCCTTCATCCGCGACAGGTCGATCACGAGCCCGCCATCGCAGAGCGCGTGCCCGCCAACCCCGTGGCCACCGGAGCGCACTGCGACGAGCAGATCGCGCTCGCGCGCGTAGCGAACGGCTGCGACCACGTCGGCGACGCCGGCGCAGCGCGCGATGCCGGCCGGCCGGCGGTCGATCGCGCCGTTCCAGATCCTGCGACCGGTGTCATAGTCGACGCTCGCCGGCAGCAGCAGCTCGCCGCGCAGCGCGGCCCCCAACTCGTCCAGCCCCTTGGTCTCGCGCGGCGTCGTGATAGCACTCATCGTCGTCCCGTTTCGCTCGTTGCCCGGTTGGGAGTTGTCGTCTCGGGCACGGTAGGCCCGCGCGTGTCCGTGCGGCTAGACCGAGATCCGGACCAACCGGTCCGAGATTCGTACCAACCGGTTCGGATTTCGAACCTGCTACGGACTGCGGGCTAGCATGGTTAGGCGCAATGCGAAGCTACGCCCAGTACTGCCCGATCGCCAAGGCAAGCGAGATCCTCGGCGACCGCTGGACGCTCTTGATCGTGCGCGAGATGCTCGGTGGCGCTAAAGGCTTCAACGAGCTACAGCGCGGCTTGCCAGGGATCTCGCGCTCCGTCCTCACTGACCGCCTGCGCTCGCTGGAGCGGGCCGAGATCGTCGCGAGGCGAACCGGCCCCAAGGGCAGGACGCTCGGGTACCAGCTGACGCCCGCCGGCCGCGACCTAGAGCCGGTTGTCCAGGCGATGGGGGAGTGGGGGGTGACCTGGTCGTTCACCGATCCCCGCCCCGAGGAGCTCGACCCTGACCTCTTGATCGTCTGGATGGCCCGCCATGTGAATCGCGAGCAACTTCCCCCTGGCCGAACCGTGCTCAAATTCGACTTTCGCAATCCGGCCAGGCGCTATTGGATGGTGCTCGAGCCTTCGGAGGTCTCGGTGTGCCTGCAGCATCCCGGGTTCACCATCGACCTCGAGGTCAAGGTCGACACAGCCACGCTCTATCGCGTCTACCTGGGACGGGCAGAGCTCGGCAGCGCGATGCGGATGCGAAAGCTGACGATGACCGGCTCGCGTGCGCTCCAGCGCGGCTTTGGTCGCTGGTTCGCGTGGAGCGCGTTCGCCCCCGCCAGCCGCTTGGCCGAGCAGCGCCGCGCGGCGGCGTCGCGGCTAGGGACCCTCGACAGGGTGAGGATTGCGGAATGAGGGAGCCAAGCTGCCATCAGGTTTGCGCGATCACGAGCACGACGGTCATGACGGCAAGCGCGACGCCCCCGATGGTGAACAGCCCGACAGTGCGGAACTGCAGCGGTACGTGGCCGCCGGTTCGCAGCGCCTGCTCCAACTCGCGCTGGCGTTGTGCGCCGACGATCAACAACCCGACCGCGAGTGACGCGTAGCCGCAGCCGAGCAGAATGTACGGCCACGCGGCGACGTCGAGCAGTTCCGGAGCGAACCGGCCCACAGCGAGCGCCCCGGCGCTGGCACCCAAGGCGGTGCGCCACCACGCCAGCCAGGTGCGCTCCGCAGCCATCGAAGTACGCCGCATCTGATCGAGATCCGACGGCGACGTCGGAACCGGAGGCGGTTCTTCTGCGGCGTTAGGCTCTGAACCCAGCGGCGGCTGCGGCTGTGCCATAACCGCATCTAACACCGTTCCTCCCGTGGACGGCAGGGCCGTGCGGCGCCATGCAGGCGGCTATTCGGGGAGCCAACCCTCCCGATACGGGGTCATGTCGCCCTTCGTCGCCTGCGCGTATGCCTTCGCGCGGTCGGTCGTCTCCTCAACACCGGCACCGTGCCGGCGCCCTCGGACGACTGACCCGGCGTGATCGACGAGACGACGCGACGGCTGGACGAGGGCGCGCTGCGCGCCCTCGTCCCTCGGGTGCTCGCAGGGCTGGTCCGGCGGGGCGAGGACTTCGATGCCGCCGAGGACGCGCTGCAGGAGGCGCTGCTGGAGGCGCTGCGGGTGTGGCCCGAGCACCCGCCGCGCGACCCGAGCGCGTGGCTGGCGACGGTCGCGACCCGGCGGCTCGTCGACGCCCGCCGCAGCGAGGCCGCCCGGCACCGCCGCGAGGAGGCGACGTACGCCGAGCCGCGGCCCGCCGCCACCGAGGAGGGCGACGACACCCTCTTCCTGCTCTTCTGCTGCTGCCACCCTGACCTCGCGCCCGCCTCGCAGGTGGCGCTGACCCTGCGCGCCGTCGGCGGCCTCACCACCCGCGAGATCGCCGACGCCTTCTACGTGCCGGAGGCGACGATGGCGCAGCGGATCAGCCGCGCCAAGCGCATCCTGCAGGGGCGCCGCCTGGACCAGCCCGGCGACCTCGCCATCGTGCTGCGCGTGCTCTACCTCGTCTACACGGCCGGCCACGCGGGCCGGGTCGACCTGGCCGGCGAGGCGATCCGGCTCGCCCGCCAACTCACCCTCGTCACCGAGGAACCGGAGGCGCGCGGGCTGCTCGCGCTGATGCTCCTCAACCACGCCCGCCTCCCGGCGCGACTCGACTCAGAGGGTCGCATCGTCACGCTCGACCGACAGGACCGCGGCCTGTGGTACACCCGAGAGATCGCCGAGGGCGTGCGCGTCCTGCAGTCGGCGCTGGCCGCTGAAGCGCCCCGGGCGCTACCAGGTCGAGGCCGCCATCGCAGCCCTACACGACGACGCTGCAAGCGCCGAGGAGACCGACTGGCCGCAGATCCTCGCCTGGTACGACGACCTCGTCGCCCTCACCGACGACCCAGTGCGCCAGGACCCCGCCGCGGTGCTCGGGCGCGCGGTCGCGGTCGGCCACGTCCTCGGCGCCGCCGCCGGGCTGCGCGAGACCGACCGGCTGCGCGAGGTGATCGGCGAGCGGCACCGCTGGCACGCCGTCCGCGGCTACCTGCACGAGCTGGGCGGTGACCTCCCCGCCGCCGCCACGGCCTATGCCGAGGCCGCCCGTCGGGCCACGAACGTCGCCGAGCGCGACCACCTGGTCCGCCAGGCCGCCAGCGCGCGGGCGGCGCTACCGTCGAGCCCATGACAGTCCAACGCATGGAGCACGTGGGCATCGTGGTCGACGACCTCGCGGCCGCGACGGCGTTCTTCGTCGAACTCGGACTCAAGCTGCATGGAGAGGGGCGGGTCGAGGGCGGTTGGGTGGACCGTGTGGTCGGGCTCGAGGGCGTCCGGGTGGAGTACGCGATGGTGGAGACCCCGGACGGCCACGGTCGGAACGAGCTCGTGAAGTTCCACTCCCCCTCGGTCCGGGGCGGCCACGGGCACGCGCCGGCGAACATCCTGGGCATCCGCCATGTCGCATTCGCAGTCGACGACATCGACGCCGCCGTCGCCACCGTGCGAGCCCGCGGCGGTGAGCTCGTTGGCGAGGTTGAGAACTACGAAGACATCTATCGGCTCTGCTATGTCCGCGGCCCCCGGATAGATAGCTACCAACATTGAGACATCGCGCGGGGGTCGACGGTTCGATTCCGTCAAAGGCTTGCAAGCGCGTTCACGGGATTTGTGACGACTTGCTCTTGACTCAGCGGGCGGTAGGTATGGAGCTCCTAGCTCACAAGCCTCGACAGTCCGGAGAAACGTGATTAGTGCCGGATTGGGAGCGCGGCGACGAGCGAAGTCCCGTCGCCAGGCTTGCTTGTGGCCTCCAGCGAGCCGCCGAGTGCCTCGACCCGATCGCGGAGGCCGACAAGGCCGGAGCCCCGAGCCGGATCTGCGCCGCCGATGCCGTCATCGCGTACCGACAGCAGCAGTCCCTCGTTCTCTAGCTTAAGCACGACGTCGATGCGCGAGGCCTGCGAGTGTTTTGCGGCGTTGGCCAGTGACTCCGACGCCACGAAGTAAGCGGCAACCTCAACCGGCTCGGGGAAGCGCTCCCTTGTCATTACTTCCAGGTCTACGGCGATCGGCGAGCGCAGCGCGAGTGCTTCAAGCGCCGGTCCGAGGCCGGCGTCGGAGAGTATGGCCGGGTGAATGCCTCGCGAGAGCTCCTGCAGCTCCTCGACGGCCGTGCCGAGACCGGCGGCGATGCGCGAGAACTTCTCTCGAACGTCGCTGCTCTGCGGCGGTAGCTCGGCCGCGGCTGCGTTGGCCGCCAATGCGAGCGAGACGAGCCGTTGCTGGGTTCCGTCGTGGAGGTCGCGCTCGATCGTGCGTCGCGCCTCGTCGCCTGCGGCCACGATTCTGGCGCGGGACTCGATCAACTCGGTCCGGGCGGTCGCGTTCGAGATCGCCGTGGCGATCAACTCGGTGAACCTTTCCAGACGCGTCTCGGCGTCGGGCGGCAGGAGATTATGAGTAGAACCCACGACCATCGCTCCCCACAGGTGATCCTCGACGACGATCGGGCATCCGACATGTGACAGCGTGCCGAGGCGACGCGACGCCTCTCCAACTGACCCGCCGATGGCGGCCCAGTCCTTCTTCTCGATACGGGCCGAGCGTCCCGTCCGATAGACCTCCGCCGAAGCCATTCCTTCCTGGAATTCCCAGCGTGTCCCGATTGGGATGTCGATGTTTGTGGCGCCGACGAATACGACCGCCGCACCGTCCTCGAATCTCAAGACGGCCGCATTCGAGTAGAAGACCTGCGCCACTTCCTCGGTCACAGCCGCGAAGATCGCGCCGGGCGGTACGTCGTGCGCAACGAGCGTTGCCACCCGCCGCAGAGCGGCTTGTTCTTCGGCGAGCTGCGCGTGGGCTTGCCGTATCGCGGTATTGGCGATCGCGGTTGCGATCAGTTCAGTGAATCTCTCCAGCCGTTCTTCGGTGTCGCGCGGCAAGAGATCCTGAGAAGACACGACGATTGCTCCCCAGAGCCCACCGTCGGCGAAGATGGGACTCCCGACCATCGAGCTGAAGCGATGCCGACGAACCGCCGCGCCAAGTTCTCCTGTAAGGGAAGGCCAGTCTCGTTCCTCGACCCGCGCCGGGCGCCCAGTCCGGTGGACCTCCGCTGAGATCATTCCATCCTGAAAGTCCCATCGTGACCCGACCGGGATGTCGATGTTCACGACACCGACATACACGACCGCTGAGTCGTCCTCGAATCTCCCAACGCCTGCTGCCGAGTCGAAGAGGCGAGCGACTTCCTCGCTGACGGCGGAGAAGATCTCGGTCGATGGCGCGTCGTTCGCGACCAGCGTGGCGACGCGCCGCAGGGCCGCTTGTTCCTCGGCCAGCGCGGCGAGAGCCTCGCGCGACTGTGCATTCGCGATTGCGGTAGCGAACAGCGCGCTGAAGTCGGCGAGACGCCTGTCGGTTCCAGCCGCGAGCGAAATTTCGAGCGATGCAATCGTGATCGCTCCCCATAACTCGCCCTCGACGAGGACGGGAGTTGCAAGTGCGGAGCGCACGCCCGACTCGCGCGCGACCGTCGGCGGCTCGCCGTCGCATTTCTGCAGATCGAAGCTCGCGGACTGACCTGTCCGGTACACGGCACCGACGACGTAGTCCGGATCGAGGTGCACGCGGGCGCCGCGGCTGTGAGGACCGCGGTGTGCTCCCATGACCGTGACCGTGCCGTCGCCCTCGAATCTGAGCACAGCGGAGATGTCGGCTCCGCACAGTGCCTCGATCTCTCCGGCAAGCGCGTCGAACAGCGGTCCCGGGTCCACTCCGTTCGCGACGAGCGTGGCCACGCGCCGCAGCGCCGCCTGCTCATCGGCCAGCAGTTGGACATCCTCGCGCGCATCCACGTTCTCGCTCGCCCTTGTCAGAGGCCCGGTGAGCTCGGCGAGGCGAAGGTCACCGTCGTCCTGGTTCGTCTCAGTCACGCCACCAGTCTGATCCGCTCACGCGGCGGAGGGAAGGGTTGCGCCCGGGCTCGGCCCTACTGACTGACGAACACACACAGCGAGCCTTGGTGGCAGATATCCGCATCGCGGATACTTCCACAGGTGAGCAGCTCGCCTGCCACTCGGGTCGTGATTGCCGACGACGACGTCCTCCTCCGAGAAGGGCTTGCCAGCCTGCTCGAGCGCTCGGGCTTCGACGTCGTCGCTCAGGCAGGCGATGGTGTGACGGCGCTTCGCACATGCCGCGAGCACGAGCCGGACTTGCTGGTCACAGACATCCGCATGCCACCCACACACACGACGGAAGGGCTCGAGGCGGCACACGCCATCCGGGCGGAATATCCCGACGTGGGGATCCTCGTTCTCTCGGCCTACGTGGAGGTCGAGCACGCGGTGGCTCTTCTCGCCAGTGGCAAGCAAACCGGGTATCTGCTGAAGAGTCGCGTCACAGACGTGGACGATTTCCTCGAGACACTCGAGCGCATCGTCAAAGGCGGTTCGGTCGTCGACCCTGCGCTCGTTCAGCAACTCGTCGCGGCGCGGCGCATCGATGACCCACTCGACGAGCTGACGCCACGCGAGCGCGAGGTGCTCGCGCTGATGGCGGAGGGTCGCTCGAACGCCGGTGTCGCCCGCCGCCTGTGGGTGACGGAAGGCACCGTTGCCAAGCACGTCCACAGCATCCTCGCCAAGCTCCGTCTCACCGAGAGCGACGAAGATCATCGGCGAGTCTTGGCCGTCGTCACGTTTCTTCGCGGTCAGAAGCTGATCGACTAGCGACAAGCTCGCGCACCGCCCGAGCCGAGAGCTGCGTCTTGGGAATGAAGCCCGCGGCGGGACTCGCCTTGATCAGGCCGCCGAAATCCTGCTCCGCGCGCGTCGAGATCAACACCACGCCCGATGCCAGCCGCGGAAAGCGCTCGACGAGCATCCGCGCCAGTTCAAAGCCGCTCTCCTCGCGGAGGTTGATGTCGACGAGCACGACCTCAGGTTGCGACTCGCGAACCTGACGCAGCGCTTCCGCGCTCGTCGTTGCCGTTCCCACGACGTCAAGGTCGTCTCCCGCGAGGCTCGCGGCGGCGATCTCGAGGAAAAATTCGTTGTCGTCCACGATCAGGCAGCGCAGTGGCACGGGCCTCAGCATCGCAGCGCGATCCAGGCGGCGCATTACCCCTAGATGGAATGTCGAGACGCACAGCAGAGGGCCCCGAAGACTCCTGCCTTTATGGCAGACGCAGGCCCGGCGATGACGGATTCTGGCAGTGCGACGTCGCGACGAAACAGTCCACAACGAACGAAGGAGATCATCATGACTGAGGTAACGAACGTAGCGCTCGTCCACGGCGGCTTCGTGGACGGATCGGGATGGCAGGGCGTCTACGACCTGCTGCGAGCAGACGGCTTCAACGTCAGCGTCGTCCAGAACCCGACGCGGACACTTGAAGAAGACGTCGCCCTCACGCGGCGCGTCCTCGACAAGCAGGACGGCCCGGCGATCCTCGTCGGCCACTCCTACGGCGGCGCCGTCATCACCGAAGCCGGCACGCACGAGAAGGTTGCAGGGCTCGTCTACATCGCAGCCTTCGTCCCCGACCAGGGCGAGTCGGTCAACAGCCTCATCGCAGGTTTCCCGACCGACGGCCCCCAGCCGCCGATCCTGCCGCCGCAGGACGGCTTCCTGCTCCTCGACCGCGAGAAGTTCCATGCCTCGTTCGCGGGCGATCTGAGCGCCGAGCAGGCCGCGTTCATGGCCGACTCGCAGGTTCCGTGGGGCCTCGGCGCGCTTGGCGGCACGATCAGCGACGCCGCCTGGCGGAGCAAGCCGAGCTACGCCGTCGTGTCCACCGACGACCACATGATTCCCCCGTCGGCGCAGCGCACGATGGCAGAGCGCGCCGGCGCCACCGTCACCGAGACGCCCGGCAGTCACGCCGTCTACGTCTCCAACCCCAGGGCCGTCGCCAACGTGATCGCTCAGGCCACCCGCTCGGCCGTCCCCGAAGGAGCACTCGCATGAACACCTCCATCCTTCCAAGGCGCCGCCGCAACCTGGCGTCGGCGTCGACTCGGCTCCGAAAGGCGTCCTGAAGCTCCGTTCCGCTGACGGACGACCCCAAAAATCTTCGAGACCCAAAGGAGCGTCAACGATGTCAGACACCATCATCCAGACCACAGTCCTCGAGCCCGCTGCGCAGGCGTTCGTCGAGGCAACTGCCAACCCGCCCTATCTCTTCGACCTCGGTCCCGTAGAAGGTCGCAAGACCGTCGACGAGGTGCAGGCCGGTGAGATCGCAAAGCCGGACGTCGACATCGAGGACACCACCCTTCCAGGCGGACCGTCCGGCGAGGTGTCCGTTCGCATCCTGCGCCCAAGGGGAGCGGTCGGACCGCTTCCCGTGATCGTGTACATCCACGGCGCCGGCTGGGTGTTCGGCAACAGCCACACCCACGACCGCCTGATCCGCGAGCTCACTGCCGGGACCGGTGCAGCCGTCGTCTTCCCCAACTACAGCCTCTCGCCGGAGGCCCGCTATCCGACTGCGCTCGAGGAGTCGTATGCGGTCGCCAGTTGGGTCGCCGAGCACGGCGCCGAGAAGGGTCTCGACCCCTCTCGGATCGCGGTCGCCGGCGATTCCGTTGGCGGCAACATGAGCACCGCGCTCACCCTTCTGGCTAAGGAGCGCTCCGGCCCCAAGCTGGCCGCGCAAGTCCTCTTCTACCCGGTCACCGACGCCAGCTTCGACACCGGCTCCTACCACGAGTTCGCCGAAGGCTACTTCCTCCGCCGCGACGGGATGCAGTGGTTCTGGGACCAGTACACGACCAGCGAGGAGCAGCGAAACGAGATCACAGCCTCCCCGCTGCGCGCCAGCCTCGATCAGCTCGCCGGCCTGCCGCCGGCGCTCGTCATCACCGCCGGGGCCGACGTGCTGCGCGACGAAGGCGAGGCCTACGCGAACAAGCTTCGCCAGGCCGGCGTCCCCGTCACAGCCGTCCGCTACCAGGGCATCATCCACGACTTCGTGATGCTCAACGCCCTTCGCGAGACGCACGCGGCCGAGGGCGCGATCAACCAGGCGATCAGCGTCCTGCGCGTGGCACTCGACACCAGGCCCTGATGAAAGACGCGGTTCGTCCCGCCGCCCGAGCGCGACGGGACGAACCGCAATCAGCAACCGCCATCAACGGCGCGCACCGAGCCGAGCAGTTCGCGGCCGTGAGCACGTAACGAAAGGAGAAGCACGGTCATGTCGTACGGAATCCTCCTTCTAAGGGTCGTCCTCGGATCGATCGTGGCGGCGCACGGCGCGCAGAAGCTGTTCGCCTGGTTCGGCGGAAGCGGCCCGCGCGGGACTGCCTCCAGCTTCGCCCAGCTTCGCTTCCGAGCGCCGCTCGTGCTGGCCCTGGCCACCGACGACCACATGATTCCCCCATCGGCGCAGCGCACCATGGCAGAGCGCGCCAGCGCCACCGTCACCGAGACGCCCGGCAGTCACGCCGTCTACGTCTCCAACCCCGAGACCGTCGCCAGCCTGATCGCTCAGGCCGCCCGGTCGGCCGTCCCCGAAGGAGCACTCGCATGAACACGTTCACCCATCCAAGACGCCGCCGCAACCTGGCCGCACTCGTCATCGCAGTCACGGTCGCGGTCGGCATCGCCGCAGGCGCGGTCGCGACCGCCGACGGTTCCGCCACGTCCCAGGCCCCGAAGCCGACGATCGTGCTCGTCCACGGCGCCTGGGCAGACTCATCAGGCTGGAACGACAGCATCGAGAAGCTGCAGAAGAAGGGCTATACAGCGCTCGCAGTCGCCAACCCGCTGCGTAGCCTCCATGGGGACGCTGCCTACCTGCGCAGCGTGCTCGCCAGCCTCTCCGGCCCGATCGTCCTCGTGGGCCACTCCTACGGAGGCATGGTCTTGACGAACGCCGCGACCGGAAACCCGAACGTCAAAGCCCTCGTCTACATCGCGGCATTCGCCCCCGACCAGGGCGAGACGCAGATCGAACTGATCCTCAAGAACCCGGGCAGCCAGATCAGTCCGGCCACGCTGACGGTCAGGCCCTATCCCGGTGGACTCGACAGCTACATCACTCCGAGCCTGTTCCGGCAGATCTTCGCTCAGGACGTCTCCGAGAAGACGGCTGCGATCATGGCCGCGACTCAGCGGCCGTTCGATCTCGCGATCCTCGAGGAGGTCTCGGGCGAGCCGGCCTGGAAGAAAATCCCATCGTGGTATCTCGTCACGACCGAAGACCGCGCGATCCCGCCTACGACCCAGCGCTTCATGGCTGAGCGGGCCGGTGCGACGATCGCCGAAGTCCGCTCCTCGCACGTCCCGATGAACTCGCGGCCCTCCGCGGTGACCGAACTCATCCTCGAAGCCGCCAAGTCGGTGTCGTCAGTCCACTAACCGCGCTACCTGGTCGGCAGGACGGATCGCGTCCTGCCGACCAGGTGCGCTGAGTGCGTCGCAACCGGAGGAGCCATGACTAGGACCGTGACAGAAAGAACGAGAGAGGTGCTCGCAAGCCGCAGGAGCGCCGGAATTCTCGTGTTGCTCCTCTGGGAAGCCGACACGAACTTGGCCACCGTCGTCGTCCACGACGATCTAACAGGCGACGAATTCGAACTGCTCGTAGACGCGGATCTCAACCCGATGAATGTCTACGAACATCCTTACGCTCACGCTGCCTGGCGCGGCATCGACTACCGGACCGCAGACCTGCGCCAGTCGGCGTAAGCCCCGTCCAGGAACTCAGAGGGTCCCAGCCTCCACCAGCCGGGCTGCGGTTCGTGGCATCACCGGACGGACGGTGACGCGGTAGATCCTCATGACCGGCGCGGTGTTCCAGGGTGGCGACGGGCCGTTTCCGTTCGGTGGAGAAGACGCAAGCGGCGCCGACGAGCGCATCTGCCATCTGTTGCACTGCCTGTTGGGCTCGGACGGCGTCAAGCGGCTGCTCAAGCAGTATCGACTCGACGATGCGGCGCGCTGCCTCGAGCGCTACTGCGTCTGCGAGTCAGTCGAGGTCGCGTTGGCGCGGCCGCAAGCGGCGCCGGGGCGGCGTGCGGAGAGGAAGCGGTGACCGCCCTGGTCGGATTCCCGAACGCTGCCGTGTCGGAGGCAAGGCTGTGAAGCTGAGAGGAAGCTAGCTCTCGGGAGCGGGCTGCCTCTTCTTCTTCGGCTGCTTCGCTGTCCGCGCCTTCCGCGTCGTTCCCAGGGGCTTGCCCAGCTTGTCCTCCCAGGCGCGCAGCGCGTCGGCCGCGACCTCGGACACAGCGGTGGAGTCGTCGGAGTCCAGGGCCAAGAGGTGTGGGATCGCCTCGGGACGGTCGATCCGCGACAGTGCGATCGCCACCTGCCGCCGAAGCATGTCGTCCTGCACACCGACGAGCGGCGCGAGTGCGTCCGTTGCCGTGGCGCCCCCGATGCGGCCGAGCGAGCCGATGGCGAACGCCTTCGTAACCGGTCGCTCGCCCCTGTCGGCGAGGATCCTGGTGAGGCGCGGCACGCTTCGCTGGACGCCGAGCTCTCCGAGCACGGCGATGGCTCGGTGGCGGAGCGCGTCGTGCGAACGAATCGCCTCGTCGTCGAGCAGCTGCACGAGGACGTCTCTGGCTTCCTCGCCCAGCTCCGCCCACGCGTCCTCCGAGGGAGACTCCTTCCTGCGCAGCAGCTCCTCGATCCGCATCCGCAGCTCGGCTCGCGAGCCACGAGTCGCCGGCTCGAACCGCTTTCCGGGAACGTGGTCGGATGCCGTCCGCGGGTCGGGCTCGTTGTACCTCGTCGGCTCGGATTCGGAGTCCGGCACGGATGGGAGCTTCACTGGGAGCTTCGGCGGCGTCCGCCTCTTCCTGCTCATCGCATCTCCTGGTTACGGGGTCATCGAGCGTACGAGTCCGTGGAGTCGCATCTTGTTGATCTGACAGCCGGTGATCACGGCGCTGTCGCGGCGCGAGGAGGAGAAGATGAAGTTGTCGGAGATCGTGGCCGAGGCGGGGTCGGTGTCGGCGCACCCGTCGTCCTCGTCGGCGTGCTCGAGCCCGAAGTGGTGCCCGGCCTCGTGCGCGAACGTCTGGCCGAGGTTGACCGTGTCGCCGTCGCGGCCCGCGACGATGCCGCTGCGCGATCCGATCTTGTCGGTCGGCGCATTGACGTACGACGCGCCGAACCCGCCGAAGTATCCCTCCACCATGAACAGGTCCATGTACCAGTTGGGAACTGAGTACTTCGACGCCATGGCGTCGAACTCGGCATCGTTGTCGATGAAGCGCCAGCGAGTCTTGTCCGCGTCCATCTCCGTCGTGCCCTCGATCCGGTAGCGCTCGGCTCCGTAGACGGTCATGTCGCGAGGTTGGAAGATGCCGGACGCGACTTGAGTCGCAGCCCGCTCGTACTCGTTGCGCTCCGCGGCCGTGAAATCGCCGACCCGGATGAGGTTGTAGCCGATGGTTCTCATCGTTCGCCAGACCCGCGATCGAGACGGGGAGAATCCCGATCCGCTCATCGTGTAGCGGAACGTCAGGTCGCCCTTGGCGGAGAACTCGTCGAAGACGCCGCCCGACGCATGCCACGTGTACCAAGTCCCGTAGACCGTGGAGAGCGCGGGAACGACGATGTCGCCCGAGAGGTTGAAGGAGAACGTCGCAACGGTTCCGATGCCTGCATCGGTGACGAGGACGTCGACACGGCGTCCCAGGTTGACGGAGCGCGCCTCGCCGTTCACCCAGCGCACGTCGGCATGGCAGTACCAGCGGTTCTCTGCGAAGTTGTACTTCGGCGCGCCGGCAGACCCCGACTGCGTCAGGTACTGCGGGGTCACGAAAAGCTGCACTGGATTGCGCGTGAAGACGTCGAAGAGCGCACTCTGACGCGAGACCCGGCCTTCCGCATCGCGGAGGATCCCGAGGACGTAGAGCTCGCCGGACTCTCCCGACGAGAATCCCGGGATGGTGACGGTGCCGGACTCGACGTCCCGCTTGGAGAGTCGGGCGTGGACGTCTGCCGTTCGGCCGGACGGGAAGCGCACCGAGATCGAGAGGATCTCGGGGCGAATCGCAGCGGACTTCAGCCAGTTGAACCGGAGCGCGAACTTCTCCCCCGCGTAGAGGTGAGGGCTGTCGATCTCGATCCCGCTCAGGAGCGGTCGGAGCGCGCGAGCGCCGACAGTGAAGCTCTCGAAGCCGGGGAGTCGGCGTTCGGGGATCAGACCGCCGTGCAGGAGCTCGGCCGGCGTGCCGATCCGGGCCGCCTTGCGCAGCTTGACGATCTTCGGCGCCAGCGTGGCTCCGACCAGCGGGTGCTTCCTCAGTTCGGCCGGGGTCGCGCGGTTGAGGTCGAGCAGGATCGGTAGCTCCGGCCCGAAGGACGCCCGGATCGCGTTGACCTGGTTCGGGGGGTGCGTGCGGCCGGCGCCGCCGGCTTCTCGAGGCATGTCGAAGACCTCACGGTCAACCTTTGCTTCGCGCAGACGATGACAGTGTATTCCGGCATTTGACGCTTGTCGAGCACTCGACAGCTGGCCAAACCGCGAGGATTGGCAACCTTGTCGTTCGTTAGGACGGGTCGAGGCCACTCCCTCAACGGCAAACCCCCAACTTGTCGAGCCTGCCAAGCTCTTTGACCCTGAAGGACGAGGTTCGACAACGCGCGGTATTAGGCGGTTCGTCGGGTCACAAGACGAGACCGCTCTAGTCAAGTTTGGACGCGACGTGCTGACATGTCGCTGACACGCGAACGGGAAAGGTGCTACTCGGATGCGAGAACGCCGCCGACTTTGATCGGCCGCCTCGAGGGGCGAGCGTCCCTTTCGCGTTCCTCACTTCAGGCCCCGGTGTCCGAGTCCGTGGGAGCGGCCGATTTTGCAGCGGCTCGCGCCTTGCGCGCGCCTGTTCGTAGAAAAACGTAGGTCACGCGCCACTGGCTGATCGCCGTATGGGACTCCCCGGCCCGCACTTCAACCGCATCGGCATTGTACGTTTCTCCGTCTGCGGCTTCTCCCTGAACACACCTGGCTCAGGGTTCACGAACACGAGCTACGTCACGGGAAAGATCTGGAAGCTCGTCAAGCCGGGTGTCCACTTCCCCCTCCAGACAGGAGTGGTGTTCTGCAGGTCGCTGCGGATCTCGTCGAAGGCGACGGTGCCATCGCCGGCCTTGTAGGCGAACATGTAGTTCTTGACGCCAATCGGGAAGATCTGGAAGCTCGTCCAGCCGGGCGTCCACGTCCCCCTCCAAACAGCAGTCGTGTTCTGCAGGTCGCTGCGGATCGCATCGAAGGCGGCGGTGCCATCGCCGACCTTGTAGGCGAACATGTAGTTCTTGCGGCCAATCGCGGAGAGCTGCCACATCGGGAAGATCTGGAAGCTCGTCCAGCCGGGCGTCCACTTCGCCGAGGGCCTCCAGACAGCATTCGTGTTCTGCAGGTCGCTGCGGATCTCATCGAAGGCGACCGTGCCATCGCCGACCTTGTAGGCGAACATGTAGTACTTGCCGCCCATCGGGAAGATCTGGAAGCTCGTCCAGCCGGGCGTCCACTTCCCCCTCCAGACAGGAGTGGTGTTCTGCAGGTCGCTGCGGATCTCATCGAAGGCGACGGTGCCATCGCCTTCCTTGTAGGCGAACATGTAGTTCTTGCCGCCCATCGGGAAGATCTGGAAGCTCGTCCAGCCGGGCGTCCACTCCCCCCTCCAGACCGGATTGGTGTTCTGTAGGTCGCTGCGGATCTCATCGAAGGCGGCAGTGCCATCGCCTTCCTTGTAGGCGAACATGTAGTTCTTGCCGTTCATCGGGAAGATCTGGAAGCTCGTCCAGCCGGGCGTCCACTCCCCCCTCCAGACCGGATTGGTGTTCTGCAGGTCGCTGCGGATCGCATCGAAGGCGACAGTGCCATCGTCGGCGCTCTCGGCGAAGAGCCGCCAGGGCTCGATTTCCGCGGGGGTGCGGTAGAGAAAGTCGAGGATCTGGCCGGCAAAGAAGATAGGGCGCTCGGTTGGTATCGAGTGCCCGGTGTCCTCGACAAAGAGGGTCGTGCCCTCGACCATGGTCATCGCGTTGGCGAGCTTCTGTGTGTTGCTGAAGATCTTCACGGGAGACCGGTCGTCGTTGAGCGCCGTGGCGAGCAGCATCCTCGATTTGATCTGCGTGTAGCGGGCCGGCCCGGCGGCGGCGTCGACCTGGGGTCCGGATCGATGTGCGGATCCGTCGTGTCGGAATCCCAGTGGCTGTAGATCAGCTGCTCGTGGGCGACCCGCCAGTGCCAACGCCGGGAGATCTCGCTGTAGATCTCGTAGATGCCGCGGTGCGATGATTCAATGGCCGCCTCGCGACAGGGCCAGTCCTCGCTGTACCAGTGCTCCGACTGCTCAATTCTCCCGATCTTCTTCCCGGCGAATTCCTCGTAGAAGAGCTTGTTGATGGAGGACTTGTAGAAGGGTTCCTCCACCTCGTCCTCGACGGCGGCGCGTCGGGTTCTTCGCACCCCCGCGTGATTACCAGTTGACGTACCGCCCCTTGAGAACAGCGAATCCGGCGCGTGCCCAGGAGCGCCAGGTGGATGCGGGCGACCAGCTCACAACGCTATGCAGCCAGGGATGGGTGGCGGGATCGCGCCGCGCAAGCCGCAGCCCCATGTTCCCGCCCAGGCTTCCGCCGATGACTCCGACGATCTTCTTCTTGAAGCCCGGCTGCAACGCCTCGAGCTGATCGACGAAGGCGACGATGAAGTCCTCGATGAAGTCGAGGATCGGGTAGCCGGTATTCCAAAGAGAGTCCTCGATCTTTGCGATGTCAGTGTGCTCGATCATCGAGGCGTAACCATTGGACGGCAGATCAAGGGAGATGAGGGTCATTTGCCGTCCTCTGTGCTCCGCCTGCTGCGAGGAGCGGCCCGACCAGCGGCATCGCCTCTTCGGCCGCCGAGCTGTGGCCGTGGATGAAAAGAACGATGTCCCCGGTGATGGGCGGAATCGCTCGCTCCGGAGGGACCTCCTTGAGCTTGACCGGATACTTGTCCTTGAAGTTTCGGGACGCGACCATGAAACGAGTGGTAACCGGAGTAATCGGGGTTGCAGCTACCTGCACGGTCAGGTCGTACTGCGGAAAAAGCGCCGATCCGACGTTCACCGGCCGGTGCGGCGGGTCGTCCTCCGCCGTGACAGCGATCCAGCCCAGAGCCTCGCGTTCCGCTTTGCGATGGCTGACCGGTCCGCGGAGCGTCCAGGCCACCTTGTAAGCGCGCTCCAGCGTCTCCTTGATCGCATCGCTTAGGTCGGCGTTCACGACCTGATGCGCGGGGTGGGCCGCGGCCAGCTTCGACTTCACCAATGCGCTGAGATCCGCTTCGACGGGGGCGAGCGCGCGAAAGGAGGCGTAGGCGAATCGGCCCGTGACGGCGAGATCGGAGAGCGCGTCCTGGATGCTCGAAGAATTCAGCTCGGGACTCGTCAGCTCGCTGTGCAAGCCCCTGTAGCGCGCGACCGCGGCGCGGGCGAGGATCTCCCTAGCGTCCTTCGTTCGGGCTGCAATGCGAAGTGGGCGGATCAGGCGGCCGCAGTACGGATCGGGGCAGTCGATGGCCTCTGAGGGCGGTGAGAAGGTGCCGGTCGTCTCCACGACCTGGTTCTTGCACGATTCATCGAATGGCTTGACGGATTCGGTGATGATCATCGTTGCCCGCTTCCAGAAGCGTCACTCGGGACGAAATGACGCACGCTTCGTACCGCGACGTTGCCGAGCCAGTTCCGAAACAGCCCGTTTTGGCTCTGATCGCCGAGGATCTCGTCTGCGGGACAAGACACCATTGCCTCCTTAAGGTCTAGTCGACGCCCGCAGCGGTAACGTCTAATGAAGCGGGCTTCGGGGCGACCGACATCTCTGGGTTAAGTGCGATCAGCTCGGCCCAGCTTCCGTCGTGGACGGTCGGGTTCGCGTGCAGGAGGAAGCCGAAGACCTCGTCGCCAACCGAGTATCCCGCCCCGTCGGCGCCGGTCGCGTCGACCGTGCCCGCGTAGTCGCGGCCGAGGACGACGGGAAAGTCGTGTTCGACCATGCCCCGGAGCATCCCCGCCGCGATCGCGTTGTCCACCGGATTGACCGAGGACGCGCCGACACGCACGACGATCCCGGCGGCCGGAGCCGTTGGTTCCGCCACGTCGTCGCGGACGCCGGCGGCTGCGTCGAAGGAACCGAGGGTGACTGCTCTCATCAAGTTCTCCTCAGTCGAACGAACGTCGTCCGCTGATCCTAGCCGCGCGCGCTCGGGGGGACATCCCGAACACTGGTCCAGGCGACTCTGTTGGCACGGGGTACGCTCGGCGACGTGATCAAGTACATCGATAGCGCCGAGGCGATTCGCGCTGACCAGCTCCACGGGTTCTTTGTCGGCTGGCCAACGTCGCCAACACCGGAACGACACGTCGATCTGCTGCGGGGGAGCTACGCGGTGGAGCTCGCGCTCGATGGCGACGCTGTGGTGGGATTTGCGACAGCCATCAGCGACGGCGTGCTCAGCGCCTTCATCCCGCTCCTGGAGGTCTTGCCGACGTATGCGCGCCAGGGCATCGGCGCGGAGCTCATACGCCGCCTCCTTGCTCAGCTCGACGGGTTCTACATGGTCGATCTCTGTTGCGACGCAGTCCTTGAGCCGTTCTACGTTTCGCTCGGTTCAGAGTCTTGGATCGAGGGATGGGCATCGGCCGCCACGACGTCAGTTAGTCGTCCACGCGGACGCCCGGCGTCTACACGTCGGCGTACGGACTGACGCTCAGGTACTTGAAGCCCGTGTCGACCGCCAAGGTCACGATCACCGCTTCCGGGCCGAGGCGCTCTGCAAGACGATGCGCACCGACCACGTTCGCGCCTGTCGAGATGCCGGCGAAGATCCCCTCTTCGAGCGCGAGCCGGCGCGTCATCTCAACCGCCTCGTCGTCGCCGATCGGCTCGACGTGGTCGACCTTCTCGGGATACCAGTGGGGCATCACGCCGCCAGTCCAGCCCTGGACGAGAAACGACCCGCGCTCGCCGCCGGTGATCGCGGCGGAGCTCGCCGGTTCGTGCGCCTGGATGAACACGCCGCGCGGCTTGAGCGCCTCGGAGACACCCATGACCGAGCTCGCCGTCCCCAGGCCGTGGCAGAACGCCGTCACGCGCCCCTCGGTCTGCTCCCAGATCTCGCTGCCGAGGTGGTCGCGATGGTGCGGGATGATGTACGGGTTGTTGAACTGGTCGGTCGCGTAGTGACGCGGCTGCGCGGCGAGCTCGGCCGCGCGCGCGACCATGTTCGCGATGTCCTGCGAGGTCACCTTCGGCCGGCCCTCGACCGACGGGATCACGTCGAGCTCGGCGCCCAGCGCCCGCATCAGCTGGAAGCGCTCCTCGGTGAAGCAGTCGGCGATGACGATCAGCGCGCGGTAGCCCTTCGCCGCGCAGACCAGCGCGAGCGCGGGGCCGGTGCTGCCGCCGGTGTACTCCACGATCATGTCGCCCGGAGTGATCAGCCCGTCACGTTCCGCGCCCACGATCATCGCGAGCGCCATCCGGTCCTTCATCGACCCCGTCGGGTTGCGGTACTCCAGCTTCACCCATAGTTCAGCGCCGTTCGGCGGCGCACAGGCGCGTAGGCGAACGAGCGGCGTGTTGCCGATCGCGTCGAGGATCGAGCCCACGCTCGGATCATGCAACGGGCTCAGGTCGAGAACTCGATCTCCGCGGGGAGGACCTCTGGCACCTGCTCCGTCTCGAGCTCCTCGCGCACCCTCGCGTCGAAGTAGACGTACGCCGTCACGAGGGCGACGAACGGCATCGCGAGGGCGTAGACGACGCCCGCGACGACGTTGAGCAGCGGAAGCGGCATGTCCGTCAGGAGGATCAGGAGCGCGCCGAGGAGCGGGCCGGCGACGAGCACGAGCGCAGCGCCGACCCCGACCAGAGACGCCACGCGGAGCCAACGGCCGCGCACGAGCTCGGCGCTCCGACGAAGGCCGCCTAGAGCGCCGCGACCCTCGAGCTCGACGGCCTGGGCGAGGAGCGCCCAGCGAACTCCGAGCCAGATCGCGACGGGGATGAGAATGGCGGTCGCGGTCAGCACCAACGACGCGGCGACTGCGAGCGCGAGGCCGCCCGCCAGCGGGCGGAACCTGGCGAGCGCGAGCCGGTACGCGTGGACGGGACCGACGCGCCGTCCCTCGTCCAGCTCGATCAACGCGCACGCGGTCGCAGCCTGGACGAGGGCGAGCCCGAGCAGGGCCAGAGTCGTGCCGACCGCGGCGACCAGGAGCACCAGCGCGCCCGCCGACTCCCCGGTCGTCTCGACTCCGAGCAGGCCGAAGCCGCCGAGCACGAGCGCCTCCACGAAGGAGATGACGAATCCAAGGGGGATGAGCAAGAGGCCGATCCCGAGAAAGAGCCGCGTCCGCTTGACGTACATGCGAGCTGCGGCCGCGAGGATCTGACCCCAGCTGCGCCGCCGCGCGAGCCGCAGCGGCGCGACGGGTTTCCAGGTCGTGCGGGTAATAGCCCACACGACGAGTGCGAGCAGCGCTGCGAGTGTGAGCAAGGTCAAAGCCGGGTTCCGGAGCAGTGAGACAAGGCCTTTCGAGCCCGTTTCGACCGCGGTGCAGAAGAAGTCGGTGGCGCCCGTCCCGAGCACACCGCCGGTCGGAATCGCGTAGCTCCGCGCGCGCCAGTCCTCGGACCACACGATCGGCTCGGTCCATTGCGACTTCAGGTTCGGCCCCGTCGGCCCGTTGAAGAACGCGCGCTGGAGCTCACCCCAGCGGCCCTCGAAGGCGATCCAGGGGAACGCTTGCAGTGCCGCGGCCGGGTCGCTCGGGATCGTCTTGACGTCCGGAACGAACTCGACGTGCGGACCGCGCGTGTCGTCACAGCCGACACCTGCTTGCGCCGAGCTGCCGAGGTACAGAGCTTCCGTGAACTTGTTCGCGTGCGACCCGGCCGCCGGATACACGATCGGATGCGTGCCTCCGACGACCTCGAGCTTGTCGTCACCCCACTCCGCGCGTTCGGCGCCTTCGTGCGAGCTGTAACCGACCGACTCCGGTTCCTCGTCGAGCGCCTCGCGCGCATCGCGAGCCGCGAAGACGAGCTGGATCATCTCCCAGTCGCCCTCGTGCAGGTTGTTGAAGACGTTGAACGGATAGAAGAGCCAGTACTGCAGCGCGAGCTGCTCCGGGTGGCTCGGGTCGGTCGCGACGTGCGCGTACACGGTGGGAGCGCTTCCCGTCGTGAGCCGGCGCGCCCAGCGTTCGTAGTCGCAGCCGGGATCGAGCGCGTTGCCCGGGAAGTCGAGGTGGTAGTCGTACCGGTCGACGAGATCCTCGGCGGCAGGGGCCGATCTTGACCAGATCCGTGGGATTCCAGGGCCCGCGGAGCGCGACCGTCGACTCGTCGAAGAGCACGTCGACGTCTGTCGGCTGATACGGCTCGCCGGGGCCGCACTCCTCGGTTTGCTCGACCAGCCGGACGACCGGGGCGAACCGCTCGCCGAGCGCTTGCTCGTCCGCGAGATCGGCGTCGGCGATGGACGGACTGACGAGTGCAGCGACGGCGGCCAGCATGATCAGCACCGCGGTCGGTCTGGTGAGGGCCTTCGACGTCAGGGCTTCGTAGGCCGCGAGAACGACGCGACGTACGTTCCGTCGGCGCTCAGAAGCGCGAGCGATCCGCCGTCGACCCGATAGCGCACCGCGGTCGGAAGCGCGGCGAGATAGGCCGCCTCTTGCTCCATCACGCCGTCGGGCGCGGCGCAGGCCTTCTTGGTCGCAGCCGGCGGGGCGATCTCGATCCCGCCTCGTTCGGTCGTGTAGGTGGTCGTGTAGCGGTTGCAGCCGGCAGAACCGGTGAGCGTGCCGTCGTCCGCGAATGTCGCCGTGATCTCCGTGCCGGGCAGCGGGCTCGCGAGCGCGGCACCGGTCTGAATCGCGGTCGCGATCCACTCCCCCACGGGCGTCGCGGTTCTGTAGCGGAGCAACTCGGTGCCGTCCCCGTCGAGCAGGACGAGCTCCGCGCCGTCCGAACGCCAGCCTGCCACACGCCCGAGCGCCGAGACGTACGCGCGCTCCACCGCGTCGGCCGGCGGTGCGCAGGCCATCCTGGTCGACGCAAGCGTCCCGATCTCGAGCGAGCCTCCGTCGACGCTGTACGGACCCGTGAAGCGGTTACAGCCGGTCGACCCGCCGACCGTCCCGTCGGTGAACGTCGCACTCGGCGGTGCCGCCTCCCAGCCGTCGACGTCGAGACCGGCGGCGAGCACCCAGGGCGTACCTACGAACGAGGCTGCATCGCGCGCGCCCATGGTCCCGTTCCCGTCATCGCTTCCACAGCCGCCAGTAAGCCCAAGCACGAGGAGAAACGCAAGCGGCGTGAGGACCGAGCGCATGCCAGACAACCCTATCCGCCTCGGCCCCGCGGCTGTTCGTCACGGCGGGAGTTACGCTCGCCGCATGACGCCCGAGCGCCGATCGCGAACTGCGGGGCTGGAGGAACGGCTTGCGGCGATGCGCGTGCGGAGCGAGAAGCTGCCGGGCGGGCCGCTGATTCGCGAGGTGCTGGAGAACGAGCGCGAGCTGGGAGGCGGTCTGATCGCGGGCGGCGTCGCGTTCCGCCTCTTTCTCTGGCTCGTGCCGTTGGGGCTCGTCGCAGCCGCAGGTCTCTCCTTCTGGAGCGAGCAGGATCCCGATGGGCTCGAATCGGCCGCTCGCCGTTTCGGCGTCGGCGCAGCGGCCGCTCAGGCCGCCTCCGAAGCGCTCCACCTCAGCGAGCGAAGCACCCTGTTCATTCTCCTCTTCGGGCTCGTCTTCCTGGCGTGGTTCACGCTCGGTGCCGTCCGGGCGCTGCTCTTGTCCTACGCACTCGCGTGGCAGCTGGCGCCGCCGCGGATCCGCCGCCCGCTCCGCGTCATCGCGGTCTTCAACGCGCTCTATCTCCTGACGTTCCTCTCGTCCGCCGGAGAAGCATGGCTCGAGGCCGCGATCGGCAGCACCGCGCTGTTCGGCATTGCGCTCACGTTCGCATTCACGACTGCGATCGCGCTCTATGCGATGTGGCTGCTCCCCCACCGCGCAACGCACGTAGACGAGCTCCTCCCCGGCGCCGTACTCGTTGCGGCCGGCCATCAACTCGTTCAGATCGCCGTGCTGTTCTACTTCGCACCTCGGCTCGGCAGATCCGAGGAGACCTACGGCGCCTTCGGCACCGCGGCAACGATGCTCGTCTGGCTCTACGTCCTCAGCCGCCTCATCACCGGTGCCGCATTTCTCAATGCAACGCTCTGGGACCGCCGGCGCCGAAGCGAGCGGCAGCACACGTAAGGGGGAACCAGGGCGATACGGTGCGCGCGTGAGCGGCACCGAGTCACACCCGAACGTCTCGGCGGGGAGTGCGGTCCGACTCATCGCGCTTGGCGCCGTCATCGGTATTCCCGCCGCGCTGCTGGCGGCGCTCTTCCTGGCCGCCGTCCACGAGCTGGAGCACTGGCTGTGGGTCGACCTCCCCGAGCGCCTCGACGCGTCCGGCCCACCCTGGTATCTCGTGCTCGGGCTGCCGGTCGCCGGGGCGTGCATCGTCCTCCTGGCGCGCAGGCTCCTCCCGGGCGACGGCGGGCACGAGCCGCTCGGCGGGATCAGCGTCGAGCCGACGCCGCTTTCGCATGCGCCGGGCATCGCGCTCGCAGCGCTCGCCACGCTCGCGTTCGGCGCGGTTCTCGGTCCTGAGGCTCCACTGATCGCACTCGGCTCGGTCGTTGGCGTCACGGTCGCGTCACTCGCACGCGCCGGCCCGCGCGACAGCAAGGTGCTCTCGACCGCGGGCTCGTTCTCGGCCATCTCGTCGCTTTTCGGCGGGCCGCTCGTCGCCGGGATGCTGCTCCTCGAGGCCGGCGTCGGACTCGGCACCGCACTCATCCCGTTTCTCGTCCCCGGCCTCGTCGCTGCCTCGCTCGGTTACCTGATCTTCGTCGGGCTCGGGGACTGGGGCGGGATCGAGGCGGCGGCACTGTCGGTCCCTGGGTTGCCTGCCTACGACGGCGTGCATCTCCGCGACCTCGTGATCGCGGTGGGCGCGGGGGTCGTGGTCGCGCTCCTCGTCGAGGTCGTTCGACACTTAGCGTCCGGGGTCGCCGGGCCTGGACGCACGCGGTTCGGAGTGCCCGTGCTGCTCGTCGGCGGCGGGCTCGCCGCGGGCGCCCTGGCGCTCCTGGCCGACGGGCTCGGTGCGAACTCGCAGGACGTGCTGTTCTCCGGTCAGGCGTCGCATCCCGGGCCTCGTCACGGAGGACTCGAGCCGAATCGTTCTGGTGCTGATCGCGGCGAAGGCGCTCGCGTTTGCCGTCTGTCTCGGCTGCGGCTTCCGGGGCGGCCAGGTCTTCCCGGCGATCTTCCTCGGGGTCGCGCTCACGATGCTCGCGGTGATCGCGTTCGACGTGTCACCGACGCTCGCGGTCGCGGTCGGTGCGGCGGCCGGCACTGCGGCGATGACGCGCTTGCTCTTTGCATCGGTCCTGTTCGCCGCGCTCCTCGTCGGCACGGCGGGCCTGGACGCCGTCCCCGCGGCGTCACTGGCGGCCGTTGCGGCCTGGTTGACGATGGCTGCGGTCGACCAGCGCTACCCGGTGCGACGCTCGCTCTAGGTAGGCCTGGCCCAGTCGGCGGGGATGTCCGAACCGCCCTCCTCGGCGACGCGGGCGCCGAATCGAACAAACGATGGATGTGACGCGATCTTGCCGCCGACGAGTGCTTCTCCCTGGCGAAACGCTGTCGCACGCTCGAGCAGGCTCGACGGGACGAACGAGAACACGTCGGCGACGAAACCGAGGTCGGCGAGCGAGTTCATGCGCATGACCATGAGGTTGTCGCACTGGGCGAGGACGTTCTCGTGCACCTTCTGGGGCCGCTGCGTCGAGACGAGCAGGTAGAGGCCGAACTTCCTCCCCTCGGCCGCGATCCGGATTGCGTGCTCCGTCACGAGAGCCGTTACGGGATCGTCCGGCTTCTGGGGGCAAACGTTGTGCGCCTCGTCGATCACGACGAGCACGGGCTCGCGGTCGGCGCGCCGCCGCCAGAGCGTTGCGAGCACCGCCTCCGCGGCGACCGCTTGCTCCTCGCGCGTCGACAGTGAGCCGAGGTCGACGACGAGACAGCGCGCATCGCGGCCCTCGACGTCGTCCACGAGCGACCCCGGCGTGCCGCGCGCCCACAGCGGCCATTTCGAGACGCCGAGGTTCTCGGCTCGGAGACGAAGCGCCCGCGCGTGTGGCTCCTCCGACGTCGCCAGCTCTTCGAAGGTGATGCCTTCGCCGAGGAACTGGTCGACGAGCGCGAACTCCTCGCGATCCGCCACCGGATCGAGCGCCAGCGCGGCCGCGCGGGCGTTCGGGTCGAGCTGATCGAGTCGGAGTTGGAGGCCGTCGCCGGCGCGCCGGACGACGACGCCTTTCGCCGCATCCGCGTAGCCCGCGGCGAGCTCGGCATCGGCGTCCGGACGTTGCTCGCCGAGCCGCACGTAGTCGGAGTTCGGGTCGACGATGATGAGACGAAGGTCCGTCTTGACGAGCAGCCGCTCAAGTACGAGCCCTAGCGAGTACGTCTTGCCGGAGCCCGACTGGCCACAGAGGAACGTGTGGCGGTCGAACCCGCCCGCGTCCAGGGTCGCCGGCACGCCGGGCGCCAGCAGGAGCTCGCCGATCGCCAGCGTCGCCCTCGCGGGCCGAATCGTCGCCAGCCACGCCGCCACGTCCGCTGGGTCGGCCGGGCGTGCGAGTGCATCGTGGAACGGCCGCCCGTCGCCGTCGAGGACGACGCCCTCGCCCTTAGCGGACCGGAGCGTCATCCGCGTGCGCAGCTCGACCGATCCGTCGCCGCTCGTCAGCTCCGAACCGTCGACGCGAGCCAGCTCGAGCGCGACGACCTGGCCGAGCCGTCGCCCGTCGTCGCTCTCGAGCACGACGTAGCCGCCGACCTGTAGCTCCAACCCGTGCAGCGAAGCCTGGAACTCGAAGCGCCTTCCGTCGACCGACGTCGCGAGCGGCAAGATCGACTCCTCGATCTCGCGCCGCATGGCCCGGAACTCAGCGGTCTGTCGATCGAGGCGAGAGCTCATGTTCGGTGCTCGCGCCGGAGACAGCGGATGCCGACATGACTCATGCCGGTGTCGATCATCTGCGGCCGCCGAGCGGCGGGGCGGTAACGCAGGCAGTAGCTGTCGGCGCAGAGGTACGAGCCGCCCTTGACCACCTTGCGCGGAATCCGGAATTGCGGTTGTGCGGCGTCGTAGCTCGACTCGACGCTCCGGTCCGCGCGGGTTCTGCGGGACGCAGCACGGTTTCTCGGCGTCGGTCGGATGTCGAGGGTTGTACCAGTCGCTCGTCCACTCCCAGACGTTGCCGGCCATGTCGAACAACCCGAGCCCGTTGGCCGGGAACGAGCCGACCGGCGTCGCGCGTGCCGTAGCCGGGCGCGGGACGCCAGGGGAAGTCGCCGTGCCAGTAGTTGGCGAGCCGCTCGCCGGGCGCCTCCGGCCGGTCGCCCCAAGCGAATTCGCACCCTCGAGTCCGCCGCGCGCTGCGAGCTCCCACTCCGCCTCGCTCGGCAGCTCCTTGCCGGCCCAGGCGGCGTACGCCTCCGCGTCCTCGAAGGCGACGTGCACGACGGGGTGGTCGCCGCGCTCGTCGATCGAGCTCGCCGGCCCGTCCGGGATGCCGCCAGCACGCACCGGGCGTCCACGTCCACCAGGGGCTGAGGTGGCGCAGGTCGACCGGGCCCGTCGGTCCTGGTGAAGACGAGCGAGCCGGGGACGAGGTTCTCCGCCGGCGCGCCGGGGAAGTCGGCTCGGGTCGAGCGGGCGCTCGGCGACCGTCACGTAGCCCGTCTGCCTCGACGAAGGCGGCGAACTGCGCAGTTCGTCACCTGGAGCGTGTCGATCCAGAAGTCGTCGACGCTGACGCGGTGCGCGGGCGCCTCCTCCGGATAGTGGGCGTCGGAGCCCATGCGGAACGTGGTTCCGCCGATCCAGACCATGTCGTCCGCCGATCACTCGCCGCGGAAGACGGTCGACCAGTCGTTCTTGCCATGCTGACGACGGTCCAGCTCTCCGTCCGCGCTCGCTCGAGTGCTTTCTCGGCGCCCGCCGTGTAGTCGAACTCGCGCTCGCCGTCGTCGTGCAGGACGAGCAGACGCAGCGACGGCTTGTCCGCGTGCTGCGCGAAGTCGAGCATCTGGATGTCGCCGTTCGAGTTGCCGGCGGCGAGGATCGGCCGGCGGCCGATGCGGCTCCAGATCCGGACCGGCTTCTGCGGGCCGTCGTCGAGGACGTCGGCCTCGCGGCTTGCGCATGATCGCGCCGCCGTTGTCGTCGCGCACGTAGTCGAGCGCGGTCGAGCTCCCGATCACCCGGTCGCGGCGGGATGCCGTACAGCTCGTCGCTGATCGGCCGCATGAAGTCGCGGCCGCCACCCGAGGCGATGTAGTTCGAGAACCCGTTCGCCTCCAGGTAGCGCAGCAGCTCGACCATCGGCGCGTACGCGCACTCGAGATAGCTGCGGCCGAGCGTCGGATGCTGCGCCGTGCGCAGGAACGCGTCCGCCTGCTGCTCGAAGTCGTCGACGCTGATTCCCGCGTGCGCGGCGAGGACGCCGCCGAGGAGCGTACGCACGTTCGTGTCGTCGCCGGCGTAGTGCTCTACCATCACCGCTCCCAGCCAGGCGTAGTCGCGCTCGTACGCCGCCTTCCACGGCTGCCGCTCGCGGAGGGCGGGGTCGGCCTCGGCCATCTCGTGGAGCCGGCGCGAGGATGAAGTCGGCCTGGATCGGCAGCGGCTTCTCGCACCAGAGCGTGCCGTCGTTGTCGAAGACCGCGACGCGCTCGTCCGGCGGCACGCCGTCCGCGGACACGCGCTCGACGAAGTCGAGCACGGCGTCCTGGCGTCGGCCCGTCGTTCCAGGACGCGAGCGGCTCGCTCAACCTCAGCGTCCGGACGCGAGCGCCGCCTCGAGCTTCTCGACGACCTGGTCGATCGTGAAGCTCGCCGCCTTCTGGCGCGGCGGGAACTCCTCGAAGGTCTGCGAGGAACTGCGTGACGATCGCGGTCGCGGCCAGCGCGATGTAGTCGTTGTCGATGAACCAGTCGTAGTAGGTGTTCGAGGTCACGTCGGCACGCTCGAACGGGTCGGTGCGCAGGTTGAACAGCTTCGGGACGCGCAGCTGCACGAACGGCTCGGCCCAGATCCGCAGCGTCCCCTGCGGCGCGCTGCTCCATGAAGACGACCTTCCAGTTGTCGAACCGGAGCGCGAGCACGTCGCCGTCGTCGGAGAAGTAGACGAGCCCCTGCCTCGGGCTCTTGTCCGTCTCACCGGTCAGGTACGGGAGCAGGTTGTAACCGTCGATGTGGACCTTGAAGGTCGTGTCGCCGATCTTGTGGCCCGCCTTCAGCTTCTCGACGATGTCGGGCTCGCCGGCGGCGGCGAGGAAGGTCGGCAGCCAGTCGTGGTGCTGGACGATCTCGTTGGAGACCGCCCCGGCCGCGATCTTGCCCGGGCCATCGGATCAGCTCGGGGACGCGGAAGGCGCCTTCCCAGTTCGTGTTCTTCTCGCTCCGGAACGGCGTCATGCCCGCCGTCCGGCCACGTGTTCATGTGCGGCCCGTTGTCGGTCGAGTAGACGACGATCGTGTTCTCGGCGATACCGAGCTCGTCGAGCTTGTCCAGGACCGCGCCGACCAGCTTGTCGTGGTCGATCATCGTGTCGTGGTAGGGCGACTGCCAGCGCCCGGCCTGCCCGACGCTCTCCGGCTTCGGATGCGTCCGGAGGTGCATGTGCGTCGTGTTGAACCAGACGAAGAACGGCGTGCCCGCTGCGTGCCTGGCGCTCGATGAAGTCGAGACCGTGCTCGAGCACCTCGTCGTCGATCGTCTCCATCCGCTTCTTCGTCAGCGGGCCGGTGTCCTCGATCCGCTGCTTGCCGACCCGGCCGAAGCGCTCCTCTTCCGTGTCGTCGTCCTCGTCGGTCGCCCAGGAGTGGATGACGCCGCGCGGCCGGAATCGCTCGTTGAACCGCGGGAAGTCGTCGGGCGACGGCCAGTTCGGCAGCTCCGGCTCCTCCTCGGCGTTGAGGTGGTAGAGATTGCCGAAGAACTCGTCGAAGCCGTGCACCGTCGGCAGGAACTTGTTGAGGTCGCCGAGATGGTTCTTGCCGAACTGCCCCGTCGCGTAGCCGAGCGGCTTGAGCAGCTCGGCGATCGTCACGTCCTCGGCCTGGAGACCGATGTCCAGGCCGGGGAAACCGACCTTGCTCAAGCCGGTGCGATAGACGCTCTGACCGGTGATGAACGACGAGCGCCCGGCGGTACAACTCTGCTCGCCGTAGGAGTCGGTGAACCGCATCCCCTCGTCCGCGATCCGGTCGATGTTCGGCGTGCGATAGCCCATCAGCCCGTCGCTGTAGCAGCTCAGGTTCGTGATGCCGATGTCGTCGCCCCAAATGACGAGGATGTTCGGCTTCTGCGTTTCCGCCATCCCTTCCTCCAAGGTCGCGACCCCTCTAGCCCAGGACGATCCAGGAAGGAGAGTCCATACGCCTCATCCGGTCCGGGTGATTCGTCCGCGCGGTCGCGCTCGACCACCGGACGCACGCGTCACAACTCTGCCAAGACAGCACGTGCGCCCGCTGCGCGCACGGCGGCCGAAAGCGTGGCGATGTCGTAGGCGCCGTAGTGCCTTCGGCCGTTGATGAAGAAGGTGGGCGTGCCGGAGACGCCGCTGAGGTCGGCACTGTCGACATCCTCGGCCACGCGACCGAGGCCAGAGTGCTCGCGTAGCGCCTCGGTGAAGCGTTCGCCGTCGAGGCCGAGCTGCTCGGCGTAGGCAACGAGGTCGCTAGGAGTCGAGAGCGTCCTGGTGGGCGAGCAGTAGGTCGTGCAGCTCCCAGAAAGCGCCCTGGGCGGCGGCCGCCTCGGCTGCTTCGGCGGCGAGTTGCGCGCGCGGATGGACGTCGGTCAGCGGGAGGTGCCGCCAGACGTAACGGACGTCGGCGAACTCGCGGAGGAGCTCGCGAACGAAGGGCTCGGCCCGGCCGCAGTACGGACATTCGAAGTCGCCGTACTCGACGACGGTGACGGGTGCCTCGATCGGACCGCGGATGTGGTCGCGCTCCGGATCGACGTCGATGTAGAGATCCACCAGCGGCTCGGCCGTGCCGAGGAGTGCGTGGATGCGCAGACGCCGCGGCAGCAGCGCAGTGGCGCGGAACAGCAGCCAGGTGACGAGCGCTGCGCAAAGCGCCGCGCTGAGAATGCCGAGCTTCGCCTCCTCGAGCTGAAGCCCGTCGAAAGCGATCGTCGCGACCAGCAGAGCGACCGTGAAGCCGATGCCGGCGATCGTGCCGCCGCCCGCGACCGCTACCCAGCCCACCGGCGGTCGCAGCCGGCCGCGACTCAGTCGCGAGACCAGCCACGACACCCCGAGGATGCCCACCGGCTTTCCGACGACGTAGCCGAACAGGATCCCGAGCGTGATCGGCGAGGTAAATGCTTGCGACGAGGAAGTCACCGTCGATGGCGATGCCGGCGTTCGCGAGCGCGAACAGCGGCACGATCACGTAGCTCGTCAACGGGTGGTAGAGCTGCTGCAGACGCTCGTTCGGCGAGACTGCCGCCCTGAGCCCCACGCCGGCGGAACGGGCGAGCTCGGGCGTGGGCTGCTCACGGAACGCGCGGAACTGCTCGCTGGCGCGCTCGAGATCCGATCGTCCAGCCGGGTAGGCGTAGGTCAGTAGTCCGAACGCAAGCCCGACCACGACCGGCTCAACGCCCGACTCGAGCAGCGCCACCCAGATTGCCGCGCCGAGCGCCGCGTAGATCAACCCGATTCGCACCCTGAGCGCCCGGACGACGAGCACGGCGGCGAACAGGCCGAACGCGACGACCAGAGCCGAGACGGTGACGTCCTCCGTGTAAACGGTTGCGATGACGACGAGCGCGACGATGTCGTCGACGACGACGACGGTGAGCATGAACGCCCGCAGGCGGTCCGGAAAGCGCGGCCCGACGAGCGCGAGCAACCCGAGCGCGAACGCGGTGTCGGTCGACATCGCGATCCCCCAGCCGGACGCGGACGAGTGGCCTGAGTTGAAGGCCAGGTAGATCGCGACCGCGACCGCCATGCCACCGATCCCGGCGAGCAGCGGCAACGCAAAGCGGCGCCGCTCCCGGAGCTCGCCGAGGTCGAGCTCCCGCCGCGCCTCGAGCCCGACCACGAAGAAGAAGAACGTCATCAGGCCGCTGTTCACCCACTCGCGCAGATCGAGACCCAACCCCGCCCCGCCGACGTCGATCGAGATCGTCGTCTCCCACAGCGACTCGTAGGAGGACTCGGCGACGTTCACCCAGACGAGCGCGACAACGGCAGCGGCGAGCAGGACCGCCGCGCCGCCGGTCTCGGTGCGCAAGAACGAGCGCAGCGGCGTCTCCAGACTCCGCGCCCACGCGGTCTTTCCGGAGAACGCCGCGGACTCGGTGGTCTGATCGCGATTCATCGACCGCAGATAATCACGGCTGCGTATCGTGGTGGCACGTATGGATGTTTGGCCGGCCGCAGACCGCTACGAGCGGATGACCTACAACCGTTGCGGCCGCAGCGGCCTTCAGCTGCCGGCCGTGTCGCTCGGCCTCTGGAACAACTTCGGCCACGACCGTCCCTTCGACACGATCCGCTCGATCGTGCGGCGGGCGTTCGACCTCGGGATCACGCACTTCGACCTCGCCAACAACTACGGCCCGCCGTACGGCTCGGCCGAAGAGAACTTCGGACGGCTGCTCCGCGACGACCTCGCGCCGTACCGCGACGAGCTCGTCGTCTCGTCGAAGGCGGGCTACGACATGTGGCCGGGGCCGTACGGCGAATGGGGCTCGCGCAAGTACCTGCACGCGAGCCTCGACCAGAGCCTGCAGCGGCTCGGCCTCGAGTACGTCGACATCTTCTACTCCCACCGGTTCGACCCAGACACACCGCTCGAGGAGACGATGGGTGCGCTCGACGCCGCCGTGCGCCAGGGCAAGGCGCTCTACGTCGGCATCTCTTCGTACTCCGCGGAGAAGACCCGCGAGGCGGCTGGGATCCTGCGCGACCTCGGCACGCCGCTATTGATCCACCAGCCCTCGTACTCGATGCTGAACCGCTGGATCGAGCACGATCTGCTCGACACGTTGGGCGAGCTCGGCGTCGGCTGCATCGGCTTCTCGCCGCTCGCCCAGGGGATGCTGACCGACAGGTACCTGGAAGGCATCCCAGAGGGTTCGCGCGCGAGCCGCGCGAGCTCGCTGTCACCCGACCTCCTCACGGAAGAGACGCTCGCCAAGATCCGCGCGCTAAACGAGCTCGCCGCGAGCCGCGGCCAGACGCTCGCCCAGATGGCCCTTGCGTGGACGCTGCGCGATCCGCGCATGACCTCGACCCTCGTCGGAGCGAGCAGCGTTGCCCAGCTCGAGGCGAACGTCGTAGCGCTCGACAGTCCCGACTTCACCGACGAAGAGCTGGCCGCGATCGACCGCTACGCCACGGAGAGCGCGATTAACCTCTGGGCCGAGTCGAGCAGCGCCGACTAACTCGGCGCGATGTTCTGGTTGATCCGGAAGAAGTTGTCCGGGTCGTACTTCTGCTTCAGCGCGCGAAGCCGTTCGTACTTCGCAGGCCCGTAGGCCTGGCGAACTCGCTCGGCGCCCTCGTCGCCCAGGAAGTTCACGTACACGCCTTCGTGCCAGGGCTCGAGGGCCGACCAGAAGCTCCGCACCCACTCACGCTCATGGTCGAAGCCCTCGCTCGTCGCGGTGGACGCGCCGATGTTGTAGGTGAAGGCGGCCTTGCGGCCGTTGAACGCCGTCTCGTCGTCGCCCACGCGGCTCACCGCTCCGCCCATCTGCCAGATCGGGAACGACGTCAGCGGCGACTCGATCTGCAGCGACCGTTCGAGCGTGATGTCGATGATCTCGTCGGTCAGCTCCGCGACGTCGCAGCTCTTGAAGTAGTACCAACGCCCCGGCACGAAGCTCGGGTCGAACATCGCCTGGTGCGCCAGGTAGGGCTTCACCATGCAGACGTCCGCGACCGGCGGGCCGAACTCGCGAAGCGGCCGGATGAACGCCTCGCCCTCGTCCATGTCTCCGACCCAACAAGGGACGACCATCACGACCAGCTTGCCGTGCAGCTCCTCCGGGACGAACGGCAGCGGCGGCGCTTTGCGGTGGAGAACGATCGTCATCAACTCGTCCGGCGCGTCCGCGACCCACTCGCGATAGAAGCGGAGCACCTCACCGGACTGCTCCATCGGCCAGAAGATCGGCCCGGCCAGCACCTGCGTCCCGAGCGGCACGCAGCGGAACTCGAACTCCGTGACGATCCCGAAGTTTCCGCCGCCTCCGCACAGGCCCCAGAAGAGGTCCGCGTTCTCGTCCGCGCTCGCCTTGACGAACTCGCCGTCGGCCGTGACGAGATCCATCGATACGAGCTGGTCGACCGAGAGCCCGTGCTTGCGCATGATCCAGCCGATTCCACCGCCGAGCGTGAGCCCGGCGACACCGGTGTGCGTGACGATGCCGGACGGCACTGCGAGCCCGAACGCCTGCGTCTCCCGGTCGAGCTCGCCGAGCAGGACTCCGGCCTGCACGCGCGCCGTGCGCTTCTCGGGATCGACGCGGACGCCCTTCATCGGCGAGAGGTCGATCATCAGCGCGTCGTCCGCCACCGAGAAGCCCGGGAACGAATGGCCGCCGCTCCGCACCGCAACGGGCAGGCCGCTCGCACGCCCGAACTTCACCGCGGCGATCACGTCCGAGACGCCTGCGCAGCGAACAATCAATGCGGGTCGCCGGTCGAACGAGCCGTTCCAGATCTTGCGGTGCACGTCGTAGTCGGGGCTACCCGGACGAACGACGTCGCCGCGGAACACGGCCTCGTCGATCTCGATCCCTTCGGCGACGGCGGTCATGTCTCTAGTTTCTCACGCCGTTAGCGCCAATCGACCGAGACGAGCTCGAACTGCTGGTCGAAGCCCTGGAGCACCTCTGCGCGTGGCTCGGACAGGCGGAACGCCGTGCTGAAGCCGTCGAACGTCTCGCGGCTGGCCAGGATCTCGGCGGCGCGAGCAGCCGCGCCGATCCGTGCCGCCGCGTGCACCCCGTCGCCGCCGTAGTCGCTCGCGTCCGTTCCGGTGTGGAATGCGCCCCCGGTGTGCAGGCCGATCCTGACGTCGGGTGCGACGACCTCGGCGTCGAGCGCGCGCTGAATCGCGACGGCGGCCTCAACCGCGGCTTTCGGGTTGTCGAAGGCGGCGAAGAAGCCGTCACCGGTGCGCTTGACCACCTCGCCACCGTTGTCGACGATCTGCGTGCGCAGAAGCTCGTCGTGGCGCGCGAGCAGTCGCTTCCACTTCTCGTTGCCGAGCGTCTCGAGCAGCTTCGTCGAGTCGACGATGTCGGTGAAGACGAACGTTCGGCGCGTCTGGAGCCGCCCGAGGCGCTCGTTCACGCTCTCTTCGTCCAGCTTCGCGCCGAGCCGCGCGAACGTCGCGAGCGCCGCCTCGAGCTCGGAGGTCGCTGCCTCCTCGTTGCCCTGCCGGCGGAAGGCCAGCCCGAGCAGCATCCGTGCGTGGGCCGTCTCGTACGGAGCGCCAACCTCTTGCCAGTCGTCACGCGCGCGCTTGAGACAGGCCGCTGCTCCATCCGCGTCGCCCTCGGCAAGCTTGATCTGCCCAGAGGCGAAGTGGACGGTCGCATCGAACGCCGGCGCTCGGCGCTCGCCGATCGTGTACGAGTCGACGATGCCTTCGAGCTCGCCCATCGCCGCGCGGGCCGTCTTCAGGTCGCCGGCCGCGATCGCGATCTCGACCTGCGCCGGTAAGCGCCGCAGCCGCGAGAGTCGGGTCCTGGGTGTCCTCGAGCGCGCGCGTGATCGCCGCGACTGCGCCGTCGACCTTGCCCTCGGCGAGACGCAGGAGCGCGAGGCCCGGCTGCGGCGCGCGACCCAACTCGTCGGCCTTCGCGTAGGCCTCCATTGCCCCGGCGAAGTCACCGCGACGGCGGCGGATCTCACCGATCTCGTAGTAGCCGCCTGCCGTGATGTGGCGGTCGAAGTCGTAGAGCTCCTCGCACGCGGCGATCGCCTGCTCCTCCGCCTGGGGCCACTCGCCTCGGAGCCGCATGATCTCCGCTCGATGGATGCGGCACGCGCCGGGGAAGCCCGTGACCTCGAGCCGGTCGCACCAACGATTCGCAACCTCCGTCCACTCCGCCGCCCGGCGGTAGTCGCCGAGGTCCTGACAGGAGCTGATCGTGATGCAGTAGACGACCCCGGTCGAGAACGGCCGCAGCTCGCCGCACACGGCCGAGGCAGTCGCCTCGTCGAGGAGCGCGAGACCCTCCTCGACCGCTCCCGACTTGACGAGCGCTCGACCCTTTCCGACGAGCGCCAGCGCGTGCGTGTCGCGGTCGCCGAAGCGGAGACCGATCTCGGCAGCGCGGTCGAATTCCGCGATCGCCCTCGGCAGGTCGCCCTCGGCGAAGAGGGCGTTGATGCCGCGCATGAGCATCAGGACACCGTGCTCCGCGGACTCCGGCTGTCCCTCGAGCAGTCGCTCGGCCTTGGCGAACCACCCGTGAGCGACGGCGAAGAGCCCTCGACCCATGTGGGCGTCGACGAGTGTGAGGGCGAGCCGGGCTGCGCTCAGTTGGTCACCGCTCGACGAGAACCCGCCGTAGGACCGCTCGCGGAGGCTGATCGCCTCGTCCGGACGGCCTCGCCACCAGGCCGCTTCCGCGAAGTGCTCGAGGTCGGCAGGCGTCAGCTCGTTCGGGTCCGCGCTCGTGTACGCCTCGAACGCCTCGCGCCAGGCGTAGCGCTCCGCGGCGCTGCGGGCGGTCTGAACCACGTCCACGAGCTGCGACATCGACATCTCCCTCTTCCTTCTCGACGAGCCGGGCTACTCGATTGTTCCACGTTTCGCCGGCGATTCCCCGTTCGCGATGATTCCAGGATGCCGCTCCAGAACCGGGTCACGCCGCTCAGCGAGCTGGTCTCAGACCCGGCGCGCGGCCTGGTCTACGGAAATCGTGGCTGCCTCCACGACGGCAGCGGGCGGATCCGCCGCCGTTACAACGGGAGGCGCTGGATCGCCTGCCGGCTCGAGTTTCGCGGCTGGCAACGAAGCCAGCTGCTGCAGCCTGGACGCTTCACCGAGCTCTTCTTCCTCGACGAAGCGACGGCGTTCGCAGCCGGCCATCGCCCCTGCGCTCTCTGCCGCCGCGAGGACTACGTCCGGTTCGTCGAGATCTGGGCCGAGCTACACCCGGGCCAGGTCGGTGCGGATGCGATCGACGCACAGCTTCACCGCGAGCGCGTCGCGCCCGGCACGCGCACACAACTCCATCACGACGCTCCGCTCGACGAGCTTCCCGACGGCACGTTCGTCGTGCTCGAGGGTGCGCCCCAGCTCGTGCTCGGCGCGCACGTGCTGGGCTGGAGCCCGGCCGGCTACGTGTCGCGCAAGCGGCGACCGAGCCGTCGCGTGACGGTGATCACGCCGCCGTCGCTGGTCGCCGTGCTGGACAACGGCTGGGATCAAACCCTCGTGCCGCTCGTTCACCCCTCCGCGTTGTTGGGTTGAAAGCGTCGGCCGCGGGCGTCATTGTGCCGCAGGCAGGAGGACGATCAGTGTCGCGCGCACGGCAGGCTTTGGCTCGTCACCCGATCGCGTGGTTCCTGGGGATCGGGAACGCGGTTGCGTTCGCCACCGCTCTCGTGCCACCGCTCGCCGAGCTCGAGGTGACGAGGTTCGAGCTGCCCGTGTTCGCGTCGGTCGGGACGTTCCTCGGCGTCGGGCTGGCAGCGTTCCTCATCACGGCAGCCGCCGACGGGCGAGCGGGAGTGGTCGATCTGCTCCGGCGCTCGTTCCGTTGGCGCGTGCCGGTGCGGTGGTACCTGCTCACGCTCTTCGGCGTTCCCGTCGCAGCAACGCTCGTCGCCATCGCCGTGTACGGCGGAGAGGCGCTCGAGTCCCCGCCGGAGGGCTGGACGAGCGTGATCCTGGCAGTGCTCGCGCTCTTCGTGTTGCAGTTCGTCTTCTTCAACTTCGTGGAGGAGATCGGCTGGACCGGCTTCTTCCAGGAACGTCTGCAGGGCGAGTACGGCCCGCTCAAGCTCAGTGCGGTGGTCGCCGCCGCGTGGGCGGCGTGGCATCTGCCGGACTTCTTCGTCGAAGAGGGTTGGACGCTGATGACGCTGGCTGTCTCACCCGTCTTCTTCCTCTTCGAGCTCGTGAGCCTGTTCTTCGCCCGCGTGCTGATCGTCTGGCTCTACAACGGGACGGGCCGGAGCGTGCTCCTCGTCGGCATCTTCCACGCGAGCTTCGACGCGAGCATCAGCGAGCTCTCCCGCGAGATCATCCCCGGCTCGGACACCGCGAGAATCCTGATCCTGAGCGGTGTGATCGTCGTCGCGGCGACGGCCGTGATCGTGCTCACGAGGGGAAGCCTCGGGCAGGGCCGCGGCGAAGCGGCCCTGCCCTGAGCTCATCGCTTGCTACGGAGTGACGACCAGCGTGCCGACCATGCCCGCTCCGATGTGGAAGGGCACGTCGCAGACGTAGTCGTAGCGGCCTGCAGGGAGGCCGACCGTCCAGGTCTCGGCGCCGCCGGGGTTGATGAACGCCCCGTTCTTCACGCCCGAGATGCTGAAGTTGTGGATCTCCTGGCCGCGGTTCGTGATCACGAAGGTGATCGGCCCGGACGGCACGGTGGCAGGCGCCAGGTCGAACCGGTACTCGAACATGCCGACGGCGATCGTCGACGCCGTGTTCCCGACCGTGCCGGTGCCGGTCGTGGACGTGGTCGTGGTCGTCGTGGTCGTCGTGGTGGTCGTCGCCGTCGTGGTCGGTGCAGGCGTGACGCCGACCGCGAGGCTGCCCTTCATGCCGGCCCTCGCGTGCCCGACCAGCGTGCACAGGTACGCGTAGCGACCCTTCCTCTTGATCACGACGCGCAGCGTCGCGCGCCTACCGGGAAGGATGGTCGGCGTCTTCTTGCCGGCGATCCTGAAGTCGTGCGCGATCCTGCCGCGGTTGATCACGGTGAAGATCACGGTCCCGGTCGCCGCCAACCGCGTCTTCGAAAGCCTGAACTTGAACTCGGTCATCGTGACCGTGACCCGGGAGGTCGCCTCCGAGCTCTGCGGCGCCACAGCGGCGGCGTCGGTGCTCCTGGCGAAGCTCCCTGTGGCAAAGCCGGCGACTGCAAGGACCGCCAGCACGCAAACCCCTACGACGCGACGCATCTGCAAGAACCCCTCCCGAAGTCGCTCCGCTCGGACTCGAGCCGGAGGCAGGTTAGCACCGGTTCATGCGTGCGCAACCAGATGTAAAGGCCGTGGTGGCGGCCGCCGAGCGGCCGCCACCACGGGAAGTTCAGTTACGGCAGTGCGTAGGTGTAGATGTAGTCGCCACGTCCGCACGGAGCCGGCGCGCAAACGCCGCCCGTCGGATCGTCGCGGCCCTGTCCGCCGACGTAGATCGAGACGTACTGCTTCCCGCCGACCGAGTAGGTCATCGGCGGCGCAGTCGCCATCGCGTCCATCTTCGGCGATTCCCAGAGCAGCGCTCCCGTTGCCGTGTTGAGCGCCTGCAGGCGTGCCCTTGCCCGTCGCGCCGCCGGTCGTGCCGACGAACGTCAGGTTCGAGGCGGTGTTCGTCGACCCGCTGATGCACGGGGCGGGCCACACCTGGTGCCAGATCCGCCTATTCGTGCGGACGTCGAACGCCGTGAGCGTGCCGGTGTGCGTCGTCGTCGGGCTGGTGCGCCCGAGGACGCCGACACCGCTGACGCCCGGAACGAGCGTCTGCGAGGCCTTCGGAACCTGAGCGAAGGCACGTGTCCGCGTTCCGACGGCGCACGCGACGATCGAGTGCAGCGTCGGGTTGTACGCGGAGGGGCCCCACTCGACGTTCTCGAAGGGCACGACGACGAACTCATCCGTCCCGTACGGGTCGAGCATGCAGCCGAGCTTGAACGGCCTCCCGTTCGGTGCGTTGCCTTCCCAGGTCGCCTGCGCGTTCGCGCACAGCCTGCCCTGGCCGTTCGGCATCGCCGGGAAGTCCAGGATGTTCATCCCCTGCGGGATCGGCTGGGTCGGCCATGCGTTCACGTCAGGCATGTTCGGCATCGTCGGAACCCTCACCTCGGGGGTCGGGACCAGCGGCTTCCCGGTCTTCCGGTCGAAGATGTAGTTCCAACCGAACTTCGAGAGCATCGAAACGGCCTCGCTGCTCTTGAAGGTCGTCCTGACGGTCTTGTTGCGGGTGACCAGCTTTCCCTTCACCCTGACCCTGACCTTGACAACCTTGGACGTCGTCAGGCTGTAGGCCTCGTCAACGAGGAGCGGCGACTGAGGCATATCGGTGTCCCAGTTGTCGTGGTGCACGGTCTGGAAGCCCCACTTGAACACGCCGGTGTAGACGTCGAGCCCGACGACCGAGGATGTCCAGAGGTTCATGCCGGGGCCGCGGGAGTTCCACGGGACCGGGTTGCCGGTGCCGATGATCACCAGCTTGTTCTTGACGTCGATCGCACCGCTGTTCCACATCGCGCCGCCGCCGTAGTGGTACTCGCCGGGAGCCCACGTGTTCGCGCCGGGCTGGCCGGGAGACGGGACGATGTTCCAGTGCCAGAGCTGCGTACCGGTCGTGGCGTCGAACGCCTGCATGTCGTTGCGGACGTAGCTGTCGCCGCCGCTCGTGCCGATCACGATCATCCCGTCGTAGTAGATCGGATGGGCGACGAGCCTTCCGCCCTTCCGCCACGGGATGACCTCCGACTTCCAGATCTGGGCGCCGGTCTGCTGGTCGAGCGCGATCAGGTAGCCGTCACGCCGTCCCAGAAAGACCTTGCCGTCGCCGACTGCCACGCCGGAGTTCCGGCCGCCGGTGCCGATGTTGTAGGGGCCGGTGGCCAGGCCGCCGCCGGCAACGCCGCCGTCGAAGATCGGCGTGTACTTCCAGAGCTCCTTGCCCGTCACGGCGTCGAACGCGAAGACGTGGCCCTTGCCCGTGGGCAGGTAGTACACGCCGTCGACGACGACCGCGTTGGCTTCGTTGGAGCCGCACGTCGTGTCCCTGGCCGGGCAGATTCCGGTGCTGATCTTCCAGGCCTGCCTGAGTGTCCCGACGTTTGCCTGGGTGATCTGGGTCAGCGTCGAGTAACGGCTGTTCTTCAGATCACCGCCCGGTGTGATCCAGTTGTCGCCCGGATACGCGTTCAGCTGCGCAGCTGTGTAGGCGGGCGACACGGCGAGCGCCTTCTGCGGTGCTGAGGACGTCGCTCCACCTCCTGCTGCGAGAAGCCCCAGGACTGTCAGCCCCAGGACGAAAATCACGGGAAAAACAGCGCGGCGCATTGAGCCCCCTCGAGTCAGATGCGTGACCGATCCACTATCCTACTTTGTACCGTCGGTTTCAATCATTACGGGGGCCGAACGCGACCAGTTTGGGGGAAAGTCCGGGCCGCTCGGGCAGGCGCACCCCGGCGCCGACGAGCAGCAGCTCTCCGACCACCGCAGGGCAGGCGTTCACGCCGGCCGGCAGCCGTCCCGTCCAGAGCAGCGCCCCGTCCTCGACCGCGAAGGCGTAGACCGTTCCGGCGTAGGTGGACGTGAAGACGACGTCGTTCGAGACCGTGGCGCAACCGAAGTTCGGGGAGGGCAGGCGGCGCTCCCACAGCATTCGGCCACTCTCCGCGTCGAGGGCGACGAGCCGGCCGCGCCCTTCGGTCGCGTTGACCTCGGTCAGCTCCTGGCGGTCGATCGCACTGCCCCACCCGCAGAGATCGACGACCGGGACGAAGAGCCGGCCGTCGGCGTAGGCCATCGGCGTCTCGACACCACCGAGCAGACCCGGGCACACGGTCACCCTGCGCCGCGGCAGCGGACCGAGGTCGTTGCGGTGCAGCCCGACGACCGCGGTCCACCGGCGGCGTCGCGTCTCGCGGTCCCACGCGATCACGCGTCCGGCCTTGCCCGCGCCGAACACGATGTCGACTCCGTCGAGCGTCGCGAGAACCGGCGTCGCCTGGAAGTCGTAGTCCCGAACGTCGTGCGGAGTCACCTGGTCGTACCAGAGCAACCGCCCCGTGCGCGCGTCCAGCACGAGCAGCGAGTCGGTGTACAGCACCGGCCCCGGGAACAGCGCCGCCGTTCGGCCGCTCCGGCGTGCCGCCCCACGGTCCCGGGTTCGAGTTGCCCGCGTAGAGACGACCCTGCGTCGTCGACCGAGACCGGGTTCCAGGCGCCGCCGCCGCCGGTCTCGAGCGGGAACGTCCACGGCTCCTTGATCGTCACGAACTTCCACCGCACCGCGCCCGTCTCCGCGTCGAGCGCGTAGATCGCACCTCGTCCCGTCGGTGGAAAGCCGAGGGTGCTGACGAACACGAGGTCCTCCCACACCACCGGCGCGATCGCGATGAACTGCTCGCTCGCGCCCGTCAGGTGGCGCCGCCAGCGTTCCTTCCCGGTCTCGGCGTCGAGTCGAAACGCATCCGAGTCGGTCGCGCCGTACACAGCGTCGTCCTCGACGACGAGCTCCGTTCGGGCCGTCGTTCGGGGCGTGGTAGCGCTTCGCCCACCGAAGCGCACCGGTCGAACGGTCGAGCGCGAAGACGTTGCTTCGCAAGTCCTGCGCGTAGACGGTGTCGGCGTCGGCCACCGGCGTCGACGCGAAGATCCCCGAGAAGGTCTGCCGCGCCGTGAACGCGAAGCGCCAACGCACCTCCAACTGCTCGACGTTGCCGGCGTCGATCGCCGATCCGGCCGCCGACCGCGTGCCCTCGAGGTCGCTGTTCGGCAACTGCCAGACCGCGTCTTCGCCACCGCCGCAGCCGCCGAGGAGGCACGCGACGAGCGCCGAGGCTGCCGCCAAACGAGCGATCCGAGACGCGATCGAAGCAGCCAAAAGCGGTGCTACCCTATCGGCGCGTGAGCGTTCGCCTTCTCACTCGTCGGCCTGCTCGCCTCACTCGCCGTGCTCCTGTCGGCGGCCCAAGGCGCTGCCCGCCCGATGACGACCGAGCCCACCGAGATCATCGACCACGAAGTCGCGCTCCGAGACTCGGGGATCACCGTGACCCCGAAGGTCGGCCTGCGTGGCACCGCCGGCCGCTTCATCGTGCGGAACTTCGGCAAGAAGGCGCACACCTTCACCGTCGGCAGCGACAAGGTCGTCGTGCTGCACAAGGCAGGTCTGTCCACGGGCCTGATGCGACCGAAGAGCCGGGCCAAGATCCTGCTGCTCTTCTTCGACTACCGCGGGAAGCTCCAGTACCGGAGCATCGCGCCCGGCGATCGGTCGAACCCGCGCATGAGGGGCTTCTTCACCATCAACTGAGGTCGGACGCGGACGCAACCCGCCGTAGGATGGGTGGAGTGACCGCGCCAGGGATCGACGAGCAGCCGGTCGGCGTCCGGTTCGAGCGCGCCGTCGATGTCGCCGCGCGCCTGCTCACGAACGTGGAAACGGTCGTGCACGGCAAGCGCGAGGAGATTCGCCTCGTGCTCTCGGCGCTCGCGTCGGGCGGCCACGTGCTCTTCGAGGACGTCCCCGGCACCGCGAAGACCGTCCTCGCGCGCGCGATCGCGCAGAGCGTCGAGGGTGCGGTCGGCACGCGGATCCAGTGCACGCCCGACCTGCAGCCGACCGATGTCACCGGGCTTTCGGTCTACAACCAGCAGACGCGCGAGTTCGAATTCCGGCCCGGGCCGATCTTCGCGAACGTCGTGCTGGTCGACGAGATCAACCGCGCGATGCCGAAGACGCAGTCGGCGCTGCTCGAGGTGATGGCCGAGCAACAGGTGACGGTCGACGGCGTGCCGCGCCCGCTGCCGCCGCCCTTCCTGCTGATCGCGACCGAGAACCCGATCGAGCAAGAGGGCACGTTCCCGCTCCCCGAGGCGCAGCTCGACCGCTTCTTCCTGAAGACCGCTCTCGGCTACCCGGACGAGGAGCAGGAGCTCCGGATCATGCGCGAGCAGCGCGGCGGACACCCGCTCGCCGACCTCACGCCGGTGATCACGGCCGCCGACCTCGCCGAGTTGCACGCCGCGGTCGAGGACGTCTACCTCGCGGAGATCCTCGAGCAGTGGATCGTGAAGCTGGTCCGCGCGACGAGGCAGGTCGAAGGTGTCGAGATCGGTGCGTCGCTGCGCGGAACGCTCGCGCTCGACAAGACTGCGCGCGCCTGGGCGCTCCTCCACGGCCGCGACTTCGTCACGTCGGAGGACCTCGAGCAGCTGTTCCTGCCCGTGCTCGGCCACCGGCTGATCCTCACGCCGTCGTTCCTCGCGGAGACGCGGATGCAGAGCCGCGACGAGGCGCTCGGGCAGATCCGCGACCGCTGTCTCGAGCTCGCACCGCGGCCCGAGCCCGACTGGGAAGAGGAACGCACCGCGCCTCGCGCGGTCGACGGGTGAGCGAGACTCCGCGCCGGACCTTTCCCCTCGTGCCGCGCTGGCGCGTGGCGGGGATCCCGTTCGGCGAGCAGCGCAGCCTCCGCCGCGGGCCGGGCTCGGACGTCGCGGGCTCGCGCGAGTACGGGCCCGGCGATCCGGTCTCGAAGATCGACTGGTACGCGTCTGCACGCCTGTCGTCGGCACGCGGCGGCGACGTGTTCGTCGTCCGCGAGAAGTACGCGGAGGAGGCCCCGCGCGTCGTCGTGCTGTGCGACCGGCGGCCCGCGATGGCGCTCTACCCGCCGGAGCTCCCCTGGCTCTCCAAGCCCGCGGCGGTCTCGGCGGTCGCCGACGCGATCGTCGTCAGCGCGCTCGCTGCGCGCGGCGAGATCGGGTACCTGGACTTCGCCGGCAGCGAGCGGCGCGAGGGTGCCCCGTTCTGGCTGCCGCCGAGAAGCCGACGCCGACGCTGGGAGGTCGAGGAACGTCTCGCGATGCTCGAGTTCGACGCGCCGGAGGACAACGTCGAGCGCGCGCTCGACCACCTCGCGCGGTTGCGCGCCGACCTGCCGTCGGGGAGCTTCGTGTTCGTCGTGTCGGACTTCCTCTCGCCGCCGCGACTCGACGCTTGGCTGCACGCGCGGTCGCTCCGCTGGGACGTCGTCCCGGTGGTCGTGCAGGACCCCGTCTGGGAGCAGAGCTTCCCCGAGCTCTCTTCGGTGACCGTCCCGTTCGCTGAACCGGGGACGGGACGAGTCGTCACCGTTCGCGTGTCCGCGTCGGAGGCGCGCGCGCGCCGCGCGGCGAACGAGGCGCGCCTCGCCCGGCTTCTCGCCGAGCTTCGCGGGGTCGGCCTGGACCCGCTCGTCGTCGGGACGAGCGATCCGCTCGCGATCGACCGCGAGTTCCTCGCCTGGGCCGAGCTCCGTCGTCAGGGGCGAAGGCGCGCACGATGAGCCGCGGACGTCTGCTCGCGGTCGCGGGGCTCGCTGCAGCGTGCGTCGTCGCGCTGGTACTCGTCGCGACGTTGGGCGGCCCGAACGGCGCACCGACGCCGAGGCGAATGGTCGCGGTGACGACGTCGCTCGCACCCAACCCCTCTTTCTTCGGCGACCTCGTCAACGCGCGCGCAGAAGTCGTGGTCGATCGTCAGCGGATCGACGCTGACCGCATGCGGATCGAGGCGGAGTTCGCTCCGTACTCGCTCGTCGGACAGCCGAACGAGTCGCGCACCGACAGCGGGCGGACGACCTCGATCGACGTGCGCTACACGTTGCAATGCCTGGTCGAGGCGTGCCTCCCGCGGCCCGGCGGGATCGCCCTTCCGAAGCTTCGAGTGCACACCGGGTCCTCCGCGGTCACCGCGAACTGGCCGCGAGTGAACGTCGTCTCGCGCGTCGAGTCGGCCGCGCTTGCGACCGATCCGCCGCCATGGCGGCAACAACTCGCCCTGCCCGCGGTCTCGTATCGTCTGGAACCGGGGTCGCTCGCGACGGCGCTCACGCTGGGCGCGGCGCTGCTCGCGCTCGGCGCTTTCGCGATCATCGGTCGGGAGATCGCGCGCCGTCGTCGGCTCCTCGTCGATCGAGCGCGCTTTCGCTCGGCGCTCGCACGCGCGCTCGACCTCGCCCGCGCGTCAGCAGCGCGCGGCCCCGACGACCGGCGCAAGGCGCTTGCGCTGCTCGCCCGCGTGCTCGCCTTCGACCCGAACGGCGGACGCCGCCTCGCACCCACAGCTGCCCGTCTCGCGTGGGGACGCACGGAACCGTCGGCGACGGGCCTCGAGACGCTCGTGGACGAGATCGAGCGGACGGTGCGCGTCCGATGACCCCGCGCGCGATCCCGTTCGCCGACGTGCGGAGTCTGCTCCCGCTCGCGCGCCGCACCACGGTCGTTCGCGCAGCGGCGGCCGTCGTGCTGGTCGCGCTGGCACTCGCGGCCGTGTTGGTCGGGCGAGACCCCGAGGTCCGCCAGTCGACGGTGTTGCCGAAGCGCTCGAACGGGATCGTCGTGCTCGATCTCTCCGCGAGCATCTCCACCGACACGTACGCGCGGATCGGCGCGTCGCTCCGCGAGCTCATCGAGTCGGGCGGCCGCTTCGGGCTCGTCGTGTTCTCCGACACCGCATACGAGGCGATACCGCCGGGGACGCCTTCCGAGGCGCTGCGGCCGCTCGCTGCGCTACTTCACGCTGCGTCCAGCGCGAACGGAAGGCTTCCTGCCGACGTTCCCGGTCAACCCGTGGGCGAACTCGTTCAGCGCGGGCACGAAGATCTCGACGGGGCTCGAGCTCGCGCGCGGAGTGATCATCGACGACGCGGCCGCCGAGAAGCCGGCCGTGCTGCTGATCAGCGATCTCGAGGACGACCCGTCCGACGTCCCGAAGGTGACGAGCCTCGCGCTCGCGTACCGGCGCGAGGGGATCCCGCTCGACATCGTGGGCCTCAACCCCTCGCCGGGTGACGAGCAGCTCTACCGTCGCCTCGTCCGCGGGTGGGGCTCGTACACGCCGGCCCGGCTGCGCGGGGAGCAGAGCGAGACCGCGTCGCGGGGATCGTTCCCGCTCGGCCTTGCCGCGATCGCGCTCGCGGTCGCGCTCCTGCTCGGCGCCTACGAGCTCTGGTCGGCGCGGCTCACCTGGTCGAACCGTCCGCAGGCGGAGGGCGCAGCGTGAGAGCTTCGCGCCTGATCGCTGCGGCCCTCGCGCTCATCCTCGCGGCGGGGCTCGCGCTGCTCGCGGCCGACGTGCGCGCGTGGCGCGACACCATGCGAGCGGACGACCTCAGCTTCCAGCTCGCCGGCTCGTCCGAGTCCGACTGGGACACCTCGACACTGCTTCCGCCCGGTGTGTCTCGCGGAGTGCTCGACGTCGACGACGATCGAGCACTACGGCGGGGCGTCGCCGCCTTCCGCGCAGCCGACCGCGCGCGCGGCTTCGCGCGACCCCGTGTGCGCGGAGCGGCCGAGGCGGCGCTCGCGGAAGTCGCGACGGGCGACGGCGCACCTGCGCAGGCCTCGCAGGCGTTCGACCTGCTCGGCATCCTCGCTTTCAGCGACTCGACGAGCGGACGGCGCGCGACGCCGGTCGAGCGGAGCCTCGCCGCGTTCGAGAACGCCGTGCGGCGCGATCCCGACAACACCGCAGCGAAGTACAACCTCGAGCTGCTGCTCCGCGCGCTCGAAGCCGAGGGCGAGCGGCGCGGACCGAACCCCGCACCTGGCCCGCGCGGCAGCGGCCGGCGCGGCGCGGGCACCGGCACGCCGGGGCAGGGCTATTGACCGGCGCGACCACATTGACGTTCTTGTCGCCGCTCGGCGGCCTGCTCGTGCTGGCCGCCCTGCTGCCGCTCGCCGGGCTCGTGCTTGCGGGGAGGCGTGTGAAGGCGGCCCGCGCGCTGCTCGGCCTGGAGCGGCCACCCGGCGGCGCGCCGCGCGCGACCGTCGCGGCGCTCATCGCAGTTCCGGTGCTGCTCGGAGTCGCGGCCGCGCAGCCGGCGATCCGCGCGCCCGAGACGGCGAACGTCCGAACGGACGCGCAGGCGATGTTCATCCTCGACACGTCGCGCTCGATGCTGGCCGCGTCGAGCCCGGGTGCGCCGAGTCGCCTGGCCCGGGCGCAGCGCGCCGCCGTACGCTTGCGTTCAGCGCTCGAGGACGTCCCGGCGGGCGTCGGAACGCTGACGGACCGCGCGCTTCCGAACCTGCTTCCCGTTGCCGACACCGCGGCGTTCGACGCCACCGTCGAACGGGCGATCGGGATCGAGCGCCCGCCCCCGCAGGAGGTGAACGTCAACGCGACGACGCTCGCGCCGCTGAGCGAGCTTGCGACGCAGGGCTACTACTCCGCGTCGGCGCGCCGCCGGCTCCTCGTCGTGCTGACGGACGGCGAGTCGCGAACCTATGACGTGGGCGCCGTCGGAAGAGCGCTCCGTGCTAGGCCCGGGGTTTCGTTGATCCTCGTGCACTTCTGGAAGTCGGGCGAGCGGGTCTACCGCCCGTCGGGCCGGCCGGAGGCTGCCTACTTCCCGCACGAGGAGAGCCGCCGCGAGCTCGATCGGCTCGCGGCGGCCGCCGGCGGAGCGAGCTTCGGCGAGGACGAGCTCGGCGACGTGGAGGCACGGGCGCGCAGCGAGCTCGGGAGCGGGAAGACCGCCTCGCAGGGCATCAGGCCGCACACGATCCCGCTCGCCCCCTACGTCGCCGCCGCGAGCCTGCTGCCCCTCGCCTTTCTCTTGAGGCCGCGGCGCAACGGCTCTAGACTAAAACCCGATCCCCGGCGTTCCGGTAAGTGAAGGAGAGCATGCAGAGACCGTTCGTCGTGGCTTTCCTCGTCGCTGCGATCGCCGCGACACTGACTGTCACACCCTCGGGCACGGGGCCCGCGGTCGGCGCAACTCCTTCGGTGTCCGGCAACTGGCTCAGCTGGGGCCGCACGCTCGACCAGAACCGGCACTCCCCGCTCAGGCAGATCACGCGCGCGAACATCGATCGCCTCGGGCGCGTCTTCAACGTCGACTTCCGCGCGATCGACGCCACGATGATCCGCGGGCAGCAGGCGAACCCGCTCATCGTCAACGGCCGCATCTACGTGACGACCGCCGACAACAACGTCTTCGCCCTGGACGGCACGAGCGGCCGTGTGATCTGGCGCTACAAGCCGGCGAACACCGCGCTGTTCGCGAACTTCGGCATCCGCGCGAACCGCGGCGTCGCCTACTGCAACGGCCGCCTGTTCCTCGCGACGCTCGACATGCACCTCGTCGCGCTCAACGCGGCGACCGGTCGCCTGCTTGCGCGGGTGCCGGTGGACTCCGCCGTTCCCGGCGCGTCGTCGAACTACGGGTACGGGCAGACAAGCGCTCCGATCTGTGCGAAAGGCCGGATCCTGATGGGCGCAGCCGGCTCGGAATACGGGATCCGCGGCTTCGTGATGGCCTGGCGCACGAACCTGACGCCTGCCTGGGCGAACCCGTACTGGACGATCCCGCCTCCGCAGACCGAGTGGCGCAAGCGCGGACGGCTCGTCGGCGGCGGCGCGGTCTGGACGCCGGTCACGGTCGACACGACGACCAACACCGTCTACTTCGGCACGGGCTCGGCGACGCCCCTCTACCAGCCGAGTCTTCGCCCAGGCCCAGCACCTCGCACCGACTCGCTCATCGCCGTCGACTTGATGACCGGCCGCCAGAAGTGGTGGCGGCAGCAGATGGCCCGCAACGAGTGGGCGTACGACACCGCACAGCCGCCGGTCGTCTACAACGCGCGGGTGGGCGGCAAGCGGCGACGCATCGTCTCGGTGGCGACGATGGAGGGCGTCTGGTTCGCCTACGACGCACGCACCGGCGCCCCGATCTACCAGCGCGTCAAGGTGCTCGACCGCGTCGAGCATCCGTCGCTCAAGCCGGGACAGGCGGTCGCGGTCTTCCCCGGGCCGATCGGCGGACTGAACTACTCGCCCGCCTCGTACGACCCGGCGACGAACCTGATCATCAACGCGGCGGCCGAGACGGCCGGCGTGCTGATCCAGGACAAGCTCACACCGACGCAGAAGCGGCGCAAGCTGGTCGGCGACATCTTCGTCGGTCTCACGAACGGCGAGTTCGGGACGCTGCTGCCCGGCTGGCGGAACCATGGGTCGATCAGCGCAATCGACGTCAACACGGGTCGTCGGGTCTGGAAGTTCCGTACGCCCGAACCTGAACGAGGAGGCGTGACGACGACCGCGAGCGGCCTCGGGTTCGCCGGCGGCGGCGATGGCGTGCTGCGCGCGTTCGAGACGCGCACGGGGAGGGTGCTCTGGACGTTCCAGACGGGCTTCCAGATCGCGGGCGGCCCATCGGTCTACAGCGTCGGCGGCAAGCAGTACATCGCGATCACCGTTGGCGGAACTCCCACGTCCTCCAACGGCGGATTGGCGACGAGGATCCAGGTGTTCGCGCTCGACGGCTCGAAGCAGCAGTCGCCGCCGCCGAACAACTTGCCTGCCCTCCGGCAGACTGCCGGCGTCTCGACGCCCCCGGCGGCGCTGATCGGATCGCCGCTCTCGACGTCGACCCCGGCGCACGCGGCGTCGCCCGTTGCTGCGGCGACGGGTGCAACGATCCAGGTCGGCGCTCGTCCGTTCGTCCGACGCTGGCAGGCGACCGGATCGAACGAGCAGATCGTCGTCGGGCGGTTGCTCCTGCGCGGTGTGCCCGTTCGCGGCGCACGGATCCGCGTCGACCGCTACCAGCTCCTGAGCCTCACCGACGCCGAGGGACGGTTCCGCTACCGCGCCGACGTGACGATGCCGAAGCGGCACGTGGTCACGGTCGTCGGAGCATCGCGCGCCACCGTGCGCGGGCGCCGGCTCTCGAGCGCCGAGCGCAGCGCGGTGCTCGCCGCGCGAGGCGGGATCAACGTTGCCTACCGCATCCGCGACGTGCGGGCGAAGCGCCTCGCGAACGGCAACGTGCTCGTCACGGGCCGCGCAACGCTCGCGCGTGGGACCGCACCGCCTCCGGCCGTGCTCTTCACCTACATGCTCTCCGGCAAGCTCACCGACTCCGCCGGGCGCCCCGTTCAGAACGCGGTGGTGGTCACGCGCACGCTCGACCGCGACTTCTGGACGTTCTCGGAGCCGAGCGACGCGCAGGGCAACTACAGCTCGTTCTACACCGCGTCCGACAAGGAGAACGCCGACCCGGTGCCTCTGCAGGTCCAGGTGGCGCTCGGCGACACCTCGTACGCGTTCCCGGGCGGCAGGAACGTCTCGTTCAAGCGCCTGCGCAGCGCGACGCTGGACATCAAGATCCCGACCGGCGGCGGTCAGATGACCTCGTCAGACGTCGGCTCCTACGTCGGGGGCGTCTACGACGCACTGCTGATCGGCGTCGCGAGCGGCGGCCGCACCGTGCGGCCGGTCTCGGCCACGTGGCCCGATTCCCAGGGCCGGTTCAGGCTCGTGCTGCCCGCGTCGGCCCGCGGGAAGGCAGTCTCGTTCTGGATGGAGCGCGCCCCGGTGTTCTCCCGTGCCCCGGCGGGTCCCGGCCGAGCGGTGACGCCGAGCCTCTACCCCGCGGCCCCCGGCCCCCAGGCGCCCCAGGGGCTTCTCCGGCTTCGGCTACCTCGCTAGGCAGGAAACCGAAACTCCGGTAACAATGGTGGGACGAATGTTCCGGATCCGAGGGAGAGGTCAATCGATGAAAGCACGTTGGTTCGCGCTTGCGCTGGTCACAGTGCTCGCCGCACTCAGCTACGCACCCGTCGCCTCGACGAAGGCGACGTCACAGAACGCGACAACCGTCACCGTGACGATGAAGGAGTTCAAGTTCACCCTTTCGAAGCGCACCGTGCCTCGTGGCGTGGTCACCTTCAAGCTCGTCAACAAGGGTGCGATCCCGCACGACTTCAAGATCGCGGGGAAGAAGTCCAAGATGATCGGCCCGGGCAAGTCGGGCACGCTTCGCGTCACGCTGACCAGGGGCTCCAAGCCGTACATCTGCACCGTCCCCGGCCATGCGGCAGGCGGCATGAAGGGAACGCTGAAAGTCACCTAGGTCTTGGGGCGGGCCCGCCCGGCTGGCGCTGTGCGGGCTCGCTCAACCTAGGCAGGATGGGACCGTGCGCCGTTTCCTGACGATGCTCGCGATCGTCGGCGCCGCCGCTCCGGTCGCTGCTCTTCGCGCTCCAGGACGACAACGGCGCGCCGGCCGCGACGACGCACACGGCGCATGCGGTCGGTGAAGCTCCGCCGCCGGTGCTCCCCGCGCGCGGGTCGGTCGTGCTCGCACGCGACTCGCGCGAGCTCGCGGTCGCACTCGCCGTGCGGCCGGGAATGCCGCTGCGCCTGACGGCGACGATCATCGGCGGGAACGGCGGCGGAGTCGACGGGCTCGACGTCGACCTGATCGCGGGCAAGGCGACGAGCGGAGCCTCCAAGCGCGCGCGACCTTGCGGCCGCGGCTGCTACACCGCCACGCTCCCGGTCCGCGAGCCGACGCGCTTCGCGGTCAACATCGCGGGAGCCGGCCCTGCTCGCTCCGTCGCGTTTCCGCTGCCGGGGCCATTCGCGCCGACCTCCGGGGCGGCGTTCCTCGCGCGGGCGACGCGGACGTTCCGTGCACAACGCTCGGTGCTCTTCGTCGAACGCCTCTCCTCGGGTCTCGGGCGCACGATCGTCACGACCTGGAAGCTCGAGGCGCCGAACAAGCTCGAGTACGCGATCAGCGGCGGCGCCGGCGGGATCGTGATCGGCGGCAAGCGCTGGGACCGCTCGAAGCCGGGCGCTCCCTGGAAAGAGTCGACCTCGACGCTGCTTCCCCAGCCCGTGTCACCCTGGGGCACGAGGTTCGCAAACGCGTACGTGCTGCAGAAGACACCACGCCGCGTGACGCTCTCATGGTTCGACCCGGGTGTGCCGTCGTGGTTCACCGGGACGTTCGACCGCGCAACGGCGCGGCCGGTCGAGCTGCGGATGACGGCGATCGCGCACTTCATGCAGCACCGCTACCTCGCGTTCAACCGCGGCGTGCGGATCGTCCCGCCGACGTAGAACCCCTTTCATGATGGGGCCTCGTTGCCGGGGTGCGATGGGTGGTGCGAGGCAAGGACGCAGGGAGCGCTCGTATCCGATGGATACGGGCGCGACCGAGGACGCCGCATCGCGCCGCCCAGCGCGGCCCGGCGGCACAGCGCTTCATCGTGAAAGGGGTTCTCAGGGACAGCGAAGCGAGCTCACTCGCGTGGGCTCCTTGCCGACGAGGGCGCGGATCTTCGCCGCCTCGGACTTGACTCGTTGCGGAGTGACGTGCCGGATGCAGACCTCGACGCGCACGAAGCCCGTCGTCTTGTGCGGGATCAGGCTGCTGAGGATCGGGTTGTGCCTGACGTCCTTGCCGAACCTGCGCACGCGCGAGAGCTTCTTCGCCTTGAATGTCGCAAACTGAGCGCGCGTGGGCGGGACGAGCAGGTGCGATGTCGGCCCGCCCGCACTGAGCCCGTCGAGAGGGCCCGTTCTGACGCCGTGTTGGGTCTCGTCGCACGCCCTGTCTGCTTTCCCTCCGATGTCGGCGACTCCCTGGCCAACCTCGACTCTGAGATGGAGTCCCTGCGCGCCCTTGTAGAGCCGGTTCATCAGGTTCGGCGCGCTCGTGTAGACGCGGCTCGAGTCCTCGACGTCGCACGCGACGCGCCCGCCGGTGTGCGTCGTCACCCGGCCGACGCCGAAGGCGACGCCCGGGCCGTCGGTCTGCGGCCACGGCCCACCGCGGCGCGTGAACGCGCGGCGCAAGTGGGGACGGGCTCCCGTGACCGAGTACACGAGCAGCTCACTCGTCATGAAGGTGAAGGACGCCCGCTCGTCGTCGCTCGGCTTGCCCGGCACGTCGTCGTAAATGGTGTCGAGCTGCCCCGTCATGAGCGCGTCGATGCGGAAGCAGCAGCGGTAGTCGGGCAAGCTCGCGGCCGGTGCGCCGGCTGACAGCGAGAGGGACGCGGCGAGCGCGAGGAAGCTGACCCGCAGAACGAGCCTGAGTGACCCCACTCGCATGCGGCGATCCTAGCCGAGCTCTAAACGGCGGCCAAGCCGCGTGCCTTGCGCGACGCGGAGGTGGCACGCTTCTGCGCCGCCAGTTCGACCTTGCGCAGCCGCACGCTCGACGGCGTGACCTCGACACATTCATCTTCGCGGATGAACTCGAGCGCCTGCTCGAGCGACAGCGGTCGGGGCGGGATCAGCCGGACGAGCTCATCGGAGGTCGACGAGCGCATGTTCGTCAGCTTCTTCTCCTTGGTCGGGTTCACGTCGAGGTCCTCTTGACGGGCGTTCTCGCCGACGACCATCCCCTCGTACACCTCGACCCCCGGCGCGATGAAGAGCTGACCGCGCTCCTGGAGGTTGAAGAGCGCGAACGCGGTCGTCGGGCCGCGACGGTCTGCGACGAGGCTGCCGGTCGGACGCGTGCGCAGCTCCCCGTGCCAGGGCTCGTAGCCCTCGAAGACGTGGTGAAGGATCCCGGTCCCGCGCGTCTCGGTCAGAAACTCGGTGCGGAACCCGATCAGGCCGCGCGCCGGCACGAGGTACTCCATCCGCACCCAGCCGGTGCCGTGGTTGACCATGTGCTCCATGCGTCCCTTGCGCAGCGCGAGCAGCTGCGTGATCACCCCGACGTAGTCCTCCGGCGCGTCGATGGCGAGCCGCTCGACGGGCTCGTGCACCTTGCCGTCGACCTCGCGCGTGACGACCTGCGGCTTGCCGACGGTCAGCTCGAAGCCCTCGCGGCGCATCAGCTCCACGAGCACCGCGAGCTGGAGCTCGCCGCGACCCTGCACCTCCCACGTGTCGGGCCGCTCCGTGGGGAGCACGCGGAGCGAGACGTTGCCGATCAACTCCTGGTCGAGCCGCGCCTTGACCATCGTCGCGGTCAGCCGCGAGCCGTCCTGTCCGGCGAGCGGCGACGTATTCGTCCCGATCGTCATCGAGAGGCTCGGCTCGTCGATCATCATCACAGGCAGCGGGCGCGGGTCGTCCGGGTCGGCGAGCGTTTCGCCGATCGTCACCTCGGGGATGCCGGCGACCGCGATCAGCTCGCCCGGCCCCGCCTCGGCCGCGTCGACGCGGTCGAGCGCCTCCGTCACGAAGAGCTCGGTCACCTTCACGCGCTCGATCCGCCCGTCGGCACGGCACCACGCGACCTGCTGGCCCTTGCGGATCGTGCCCTCGCGCACGCGGCAGAGCGCGAGCCTGCCGAGGTACGGCGACGCGTCGAGGTTCGTCACGTGCGCCTGCAGCGGATGACCTTCCTCATAGAGTGGCGGCGGGATCCGCTCGAGCAGCGTCTCGAACAGCGGCCGGAGGTCCTCCGCGAGCTCGTCGGCCTCGAGACCGGCGTGTCCAGCGCGCGCGTTCGTGTAGACGATCGGAAACTCGATCTGGCTCTCGTCGGCGTCGAGGTCGAGGAAGAGCTCGTAGACCTCGTTCACGACCTCCTCGAGACGCGCGTCGGGGCGGTCGACCTTGTTGACGACGAGCACGACCGGCAGCCGCGACTCGAGCGCCTTGCGCAGGACGAAGCGCGTCTGCGGGAGCGGCCCTTCGCTCGCGTCGACGAGCAGCAGCACGCCGTCGACCATCGTCAGCGCGCGCTCGACCTCACCGCCGAAGTCGGCGTGGCCGGGCGTGTCGACGATGTTCACCTTCACGTCGCCGTAGCGGACGGCCGTGTTCTTGGCGAGGATCGTGATCCCCTTCTCGCGCTCGAGGTCCATCGAGTCCATCACGCGCTCGTTCACGTCCTGGTTCACCCGGAACGACCCGGCCTGCCAGAGCATGGCGTCGACGAGCGTCGTCTTCCCGTGGTCGACGTGGGCGACGATGGCGACGTTGCGGATGTCTTCGCGGAGCGGCACCCGTCGAGGGTAGCGGCGAACTCCTTAGTCCGGCAGGTCGCCGTCGCGGTATCGCCCGAACGACGGGCGTTCGTAGGCCGCGTAGGCCTCCCGCGGCACCTTCGTCTCGGTCTCGACGCTCGCGCCGTGCGCGGCCGCCGCTTCGTTTCGGGGGTAGACGATCTCCGCCTCGCGGCCGAAACCTTCCGGGCGGGTGCCTACCGCGAGCACGATCCACGGCTCACTGCCGGTTGCGACGATCACGTGCTCGGCCCAGGGCGGGCAATGGACGAAGTCCCACTGCTCGAGCTGCCGCTCCTCGCCTTCGATCACGAGCAAAGCTGCTCCCGAAAGAACGAGGAAGTCCTCCTGCGCGTTCTCGCCGTGGTACATGCAGGCGGGTTGCCCGGGCTGCATGACGCCGATGTTGATCCCGAGCTCGCTGAACTTCGGGTCGCCCTCGAACATCGTCGCGGAGCCCATGGCGTCCGAGTGCAGCCAGCGCGCATCGCGGGCGTTCACGACGAACCAGCCTTCCCCTTTCGGAACGAGGCCTTCGTCGGTCTGCTCGAGGGGTGCTTCGGGCACGCGCCGAAGCCTAGAGGCTCAGCGCGTGGGCACAGCGTGCAGGACGTCGAGGTAACGGCCGTATCCGGACGGGCTCGCCCACTGCACCGCGCTCTCGACCGACGTCCCCTCGCCCCACTCGTTGAAGCTGATCACGAAGTGGAACTGCGCAGGCGAGTCGGCCATGCGGTGCACCATCCGCGACCACGAGCGAACGCTGCGTCGGCGCATGGGGCGCTTGTCGATCGCGAAGAAGAACCCCGGCGAGATCGAGTACGCGAACGGGAAGAGGTCGAACTCGTTCTTGTTGGCCGAGTACGGATGCCAGCCGTCGATGCTGGCCTCGCAGGCGCGATACCCCTTGAACGTGCGCAGGACGAGGTACGCGCCGACGGTCTGGTTCGCTGCCCCCCAGCGCGTCGCGGCGTCGCAGTTCTTGCCGTCGTCCGCGTCGCCGTAGACGAAGACGACGGGGCGACCTCCGAGCTTCAGATAGCCCGGGCTCGCCGCGTACGTGTCGCGGATGTACTCGAGGTCGGCCTGAATCGACTCGATCGACGGGTCGCCGTAACCCTCGAGCTCGTGGTAGATCGCCCACTGGAAGCCGAGCTTCGCTCCGGCGGACAGGTGTGTGGCGAAGCGGCCGTCGGTCTGGCTGCCCTGACCCCACCAGGAGTAGGTCGCCGAGGTGATGTGGCCCCACTTCATCGCCCGGATGTGCTTCTCGATCACGGCCGGACGGCCGGCGTCGTAGAAGCCGAGCGAGGGCCGGAAGTGCGTGAACGGGTCCGTCTGGGCGTGCGTCCAGCCCTCGGGAAACCAGGGGTAGTAGGCGGCGATCCGGATCGAGCTGAACGGCGCTGCCGCTGCCGCCGGCGCCAGGAGGAGCGCAGCGAGAACAGACGTGAAGAGGAGCCGCAGTTTCACCGCACACTTATATCGTCTGTCGAGTGGAGCAAACACTCCCCTGGAATTGGTATTTCGACCCCCAGATCCTGCATCGGGAGCAGGACGCGATCTTCCGGCGAACCTGGCAGTACGTCGGGCACCTGGGCCAGGTGGCCGAGCCGGGCTCCTATTTCGCCGGCCGTGCGGGTGACGTTCCGGTCGTCGTCACGCGGGCACAGGACGGCGAGCTCCGCGCGTTCCTGAACGTCTGCCGCCACCGCGGCTCGGTGCTGGCGGACGGCGAGGGCACGCGCGAGACGCTCCAGTGCCCCTACCACGCCTGGACGTACGGGCTCGACGGGGCGCTTCGCGCAGCGCCGCGCTCGGACGAGACGGCACCGCGCGAGGAGCTCGGGCTCCTGCCCCTCCGAATCGGGACGTGGGGTCCCTTCGTCTTCGTGAACCCGTCGGCGGAGGGCGACTCGCTCGAGGAGACGCTCGGCGAGCTCGGCGACCTGCTGCCCTTCGAGGGGCTCGAGTTCCACCACCGGGTCGAGTACGAGCTGGAGTCGAACTGGAAGGTCGCGTGCGAGAACTACCTCGAGTGCTACCACTGCGCGGTCGCGCACCCGGGCTTCAGCGCGGTCGTCGACGTGTCGCCGGGCGAATACGTGCTCGAGCGCCACCGCTGGCACTCGTCGCAGCTACTCCACGCACGAGGAAACGGCGCGCGCGGTCAATTCCACTTCCTCTGGCCGAACCTGAAGGTCAACGTGTACCCCGGCCGCCCGAACCTCTCGATCGGGCCGGTGTGGCCGGAAGGCCCCGAGCGCTCGCGCGGGTTCCTCGACTACTTCTTCGCGCCGGGCGAGGACGAGACGTGGATCCGCGACCTCCTCGAGCTCGACGACCAGGTCGGTCGCGAGGACACCGCGCTCGTCGAGCGGGTGCAGCGCGGCGTGCGCTCCGGCGTGCTCACCGAGGGCAGGTTGCTGGGCGAGAGCGAGCAGCTGATCGCCCACTTCGACGCCCTGGTCCGCGAAGCCCTGTCCTAGCTAGGAGATTCGGCGGCGTCGGAACCACGTCGCACGCGGCGGCAGCTCCGAGCCCTCCCCGAGCGCCCGCGCCGCGCCGAGCACGTCGTCCGCCTCGAGCCGCATCAGCTCCTCGGCATCGAGCTCTTCGAGCGAGCGCCCCGAGACGCCGGCCAGCCGCAGCGCCTGCGCGTTCAGCGCCTGCTCGAAGATCGTCCGCGCGTAGCGCGCGTTCCCGAAGCCCTCCCCGCGCTGCGCCGAGTCGAACGTCCGCCGCAGCTCCGCCTCCGCACCCTCGGTCAGCCGGTACTCGCTCTCGCCGGCGAAGCGCCGCGTGATCGCGAGCAGCTCGTCGGTCGTGTAGTCGGGGAAGACGATCTCGCGTGAGAACCGGGACCGCAGCCCCGGGTTCGAGTCCAGGAAGCGCTCCATCGGCCGCGGGTACCCCGCGACGATCACGACGAGCCGGTGCCGGAAGTCCTCCATCCGCTTGAGCAGCGTCTCGACCGCCTCGGGACCGAAGTCCTGCATCACGGCGTCGGGCGCGAGCGCGTAGGCCTCGTCGACGAACAGCACGCCGTCGAGCGCGCGCTTGATCGCGCGATCGGTCTTCATCGCCGTCGTGCCGACGTACTGGCCGACGAGCCCCGCGCGGTCGACCTCGACGAGGTGCCCGCGTCGCAGCAGCTCCATCGCGCGGTACATCTCGGCCAGCAGCCTCGCGATCGTGGTCTTGCCCGTGCCGGGGTTCCCGAGGAAGACGAGATGCTGCGAGGTCGCGACCTCGGGCAGGCCGTGCTCGAGCCGGCGCGACTGCACTTGGAGGAACGCGACGAGTGCGCGCACCTGCTCCTTCACCGTCTCGAGCCCGACGAGCGAGTCGAGCTCGGCCTGAAGCTCCTCCAGCGGGCGCGGAGGTTCCACCCGCCCGCGCAGCGGTTCGGGCAGGTCGAGCTCGCCGGCGACCCGCCGAACCTGCTCGCGCATTGCCTTCAAGACGTCGTCGATCATCTCGCTCCGTGTTCCCGAAACCGATGGCTACGATGCAAAGCATGGCGACCGATCCACTCCGCGCGCTGCTCGAGCAGGCTTTTCCAGGCGCCGAGGAGCTCGACGTCGTCGATCGGACCGGCGGGGGCGACCACTTTCACGTGACCGTCCAGACCGGTCGATTCGACGGCCTGAGCCTGATCGACCAGCATCGCCTGGTCCACGACGCGCTGGCAGCGCCGCTCGCGGACGGCACCATCCATGAGCTCAGAATCACGACGAGAGGAACCGGATGAGCGACCTGCGCGACCGAATCAAGGAGATCATCGAGACGGAGGACGTCGTCCTCTTCATGAAGGGCACGCCGCAGTGGGCGATGTGCGGCAACTCGATGCGTGCGCTCGAGGCGCTTCGCGCGGCCGAGGCGCCGATCGCCGCGGTCGACATCCTCCCGAACCCCGCGTACCGGCAAGAGCTGACCGAGCTCTCGGGCTGGCCGACGATCCCGCAGGTCTTCGTCAAGGGCGAGCTGATCGGCGGGGCCGACATCGTCCAGGAGCTGGCGATCAGCGGCGAGCTCGTGGAGAAGCTGGAGAGCGCGTTGGGTGAGGACTACCGCGCGCCCGGCGAAGAGAAGACGCTGGCGCTGGCCGCGGCCCAAGCTTGATGTGAAAATCGCCGCGACCGCGGCCGCGAAGCGGCCGCCTTTAGGGGTCTTCGCGCGTCGCGCATCCGCGCGAGCGGATTCGCGACTTGCGCAGCTAACTGGCAGCTAACTAATCCTGAAGCTCGCCGAGCACACCGCGGATCTCGGCGATGCTGGCCTGAATCTGGTCGCTGCGCTGCTCGAACTCGACGACCTTCTCCTCGAGCGCGGAGGCGGCGACGCCGAGCCCGGGCGCCGCGAGCATGTCCTCGACCCGCAGGACGACGGCACCATCTGCAACCGGACCGGCGACGCGAAGCAGCGGCTCCGGCTCCGGTTCCGGCGCGTCCAGGGCGACCGGCTTGGCGTCCATCAGACCGACCTGCTCGAGCAGCGTCGAGGCGAGAGCCTGCTCGGAGACGAACCCATACGAGACGAGCACCTCGCCGAGGCGGCGACCGGTGCGCTGGTGCTCCTGGAGCGCCAACTCGAGCTGACGACGGCTCAGCAACCGCCGCTCGACGAGCAGCTCGCCGAGCGGAAGCCAGGGAGTGGGTTCGGAGGACATCACCTGTCGAATCGGCCGTTCCTGCGCGCGTGCAGTCCCTCGAAAGGGTGAACGCAACGGCGAGCGAAAGGCCGATAACGCCCAAGCGGTCCCATGAGCACGTTTCCCGTCGAGCCCCCCGTCACCCCCGCCGCTCCGGCCCCCGAGGCGGCGCATCGGCGCGAGCTCTCGCAGGAAGAGATCGCGACCCTTCCGCTCCAGGCGCTGCTCGTTCGCGCAGGACACATCACGCTCGACCAGCTCGCCGACGCGCTCCGCGAGAACGTCGCGACGGGCCGCGCGGTCGAGGACATCGCGCTTTCGCGCGGTTGGCTCTCGGCGGACCAGCTCGACGCACTTCGCCGGGCCAAGCAGAGCTACACGCCGGGCGGCGCGGCCGCGCCGTCTGTCGAAGCGCCGGTTGCACCGGCCCCGATCGCGCAGGCACCCGCGCCGGTCTTCGAAGCGCCGCCGGCACCCGCGCCCGTGGCACCCCCGCCGGTCGCGGAGGCGCCTCCCGGGCCGCCTGCCCCGGTCGTCGAAGCGCCGCCTCCCGCGCCGCCTGCCCCGGTCGTCGAAGCGCCGCCGCCCGCGCCCGCCCCGGTCGTCGAAGCGCCGCCGCCCGCGCCCGCCCCGGTCGCTGAGGCACCGGCACCTGCGGCGCCCGTAGCGCCCCTCCCCGTCTTCGAAGCACCCGCAGAACGCGCGCCGGCGCCCGCCGGAGCCGACCTGTCGGTCGGCGTCTTCCTCAACCTCGAGGACGGTGCGCGCATCTGGGCGGGCCGCTTCGACAGTCTCGAGGACGCCGAGCAGCACGCGCAGAACCTCACCGAGTCGCTCGTTCGTCCCGAGCCCGGCGTCTGGCCTCGCTTCGGCGACCAGCTCGTCCGCCCCGACGCTGTCGTCAGCGTCGAAGTGTCACCGCGCGAAGAGCGCTGACCTGACGAGAGGGACGCGCCGTCTGGCGCGCGCTTCCCCCCTCCGGGGGATTCGGTCGTACGCGGAAATGGCGATGCTTGTACGTAGGGCAGGCGATGCCCCGCAACACGAAATCTGCGGCGAAAGGACTCTCGCGTGAACGGTATTCGGACGGCCGGTGTGGCGTACCAGCCTCAAACGGCTTCGGTCGCCTTCACGGAGCCGCCTCTGAGCCCTCCGGCGGCCCGTCCGTTCGCGGCCGTTCCCGTCGCGGCGCCCGGTCGCACCGGTCGCTCAGGTCGCGCCGGTCCCGCAGCCCGAGCCGCCCGCGGCACCGCAGGTGGCGGCACCACAGCAGCCTGTGCAGGCCGTGCACGCGTCGCCGGCCCCGGTGGCCGCACCGCTCGACGAGTCCGTCGCGGTGTTCGTCCACTTGAGCAGCGGCGAGCGGATCTGGGCCGGTCGGTTCGACTCCGGCGTCCTCGCGGAGCAGCGGGCCGTCGAGATCGTTCGCGCGCTCAACCGCCCCGAGCCGGGCGTCTGGGCGAAGTTCGGCAACCGGCTGATCCGGCCGCAAGCGGTCGTCAGCATCGAGCTCGCGCCCCGGCGCGAGGAGTAAGCCCCTTCAGCTATCGTTAACCAGGTGAACGTTTCCCTGGTTAACGAAGTCGAGGTCGCGAACCGGCTCAGGCCGGCGCTGCTCAGGCTGACCAGGGAGCTTCGCCGCGAGATCCACTCGCTCGGCGTCACCGGCGGCCAGGTCTCGCTGCTCGTCGCGATCAAGTACACGCCCGGGATCGGCGTCCGTGAGCTCGCAAGCGCGGAGCGGATCTCCCCCGCGGCGGTCTCGAAGGCGATCACCCGGCTCGAGCAGCAGCAGCTCGTCGAGCGCAAGCCGCTCGAGGGCGACAAGCGCCGCGTCGGGCTGTACGTGACCGAGAAGGGGCACCAGGTGCTCCGCTCGGTTCGCTCGCGCCGGACGATCTGGCTCGCCGAGCGGTTGAAGGGGCTCTCGGCTCGGGAGCTCGCGGCCGTCGAGGCCGCGCTCGAGCCGCTCGAGAAGCTCCTCCCGTGACGGCACGCATCTTCAAGTCCCTCCGGATCCACCGGAACTACCGCCTGTTCTTCGCGGGCCAGGTCGTCTCGCTCGCCGGCACGTGGATGCAGAACATCGCGCTTGCCTGGTTCGTCCTCGAGCTGACGAGCTCCCCGCTCGCCGTCGGCGGGCTCGCCTTTTGCCGCTTCCTGCCGTTCATGCTCTTCGGGCTCTACGCGGGCGTGATCGCCGACCGCTTCGACAACCGCAAGCTCGTGATGGTGACGCAGGGAGCTCAGATGGTGGTTTCCGCGGCCCTCACGGTGCTCGCGTTCTCGGGCTGGGAGAACATCCCGATCGTCTACTTCCTCGCGTTCCTCGGCGGCACCGCGCTCGTGGTCGACGCGCCGGGCCGGCAGGCGCTCACCTTCCAGATGGTCGGCCGCGACGAGCTGCCGAACGCGATCGCGCTGAACACCGGCCTCTTCAACGGCTCGCGCATCATCGGCCCCGCGATCGCCGGCGTGATCATCGGCCTCGGCGGCACCGGCATCTGCTTCCTCGTCAACACGATCACCTTCCTCGCCGTGCTGACCGCGCTGTGGTTGATGCGCGAGGACGAGCTCTTCGAGGTCAAGCGCAACCCGCGCACGCGCGCAGGGGCGGCGATCGCCGAGGGCGTTCGTTTCGCGTGGGGCAATGCCGAGATCCGTCTCGCCCTGATCGTCCTCGCGATCGCAAGCACGGTCGGCTTCAACTTCCACGTGATCATCCCCGTCCTCGCGTCGGACACGCTGAACGCGGGCCCGGAGGTGTTCGGCGTGCTGAGCGCGTTCTTCGGCGGAGGCGCGTTGCTGGGCGCGCTGATTCAGGCTGCGCGTAGCCGTGCGAGCTGGAAGGCGTTGCTGATCGGCGCCACGGGCTTCAGCGCTGGGCTGCTGGCGCTGGCGCCGGTTGAATCGGTTGCGCCTGCGTGCGTGATCCTGTTCGGCGTCGGCATCTGTTTCACCCTCTGGGTGTCAAACACGAGCTCGATTTTGCAGCTGCGCGCGCCGGATGCTCTGCGCGGCCGGGTGATGAGCCTCTTCATGTTCGCCTTCGCGGGCCTGGCGCCGATCGGCGGCCTGTTCGCGGGCTGGCTCATGGAAGTCGGCGGCACGCAGCTCGCGTTGTCGCTCGGCGGTGCGATGTCGCTCGTCGTCGTGACGTACGCCTGGTTCCAGCGGGCGGGCTTGACGCCCGCGCTCAGTCCCCGACGGGCCTGAGCATCTGGCGCAGCGACGTGATCGTCTCCACGAGCTCGCGCTCCTGACGCTCGAAGTCCTTCGCCAGCTTCTCGAGGCGCTTGAGCGGCTCTCGGTTCGGGTTGCGAAGTCGCACGCGGCGTGACCGTCGCTCGGGCTGCGCCTTCGGCTCCTCCGGCTTCTCCTGCTTCGGAGGCTTGTCGCGCTTCCTGCGCTGCTCAGGCTCGGGCTCGACGTTGAACTCGAACCGGACCGGCTCGCTTCCCCGCCGGCCGCCGCGCTTGGCGAGCTCATCTCGGAGCCCCGACCCGAAACCGTCCTCCGTGGACATGTCGATCCCGCACTGCTCGAGGAGGACCTTCGTCAGCCCCTCGACGGAGATGAAGCCGCTCTCGACCACGATCTGGCCGAGCTTGCGCCCGGTCCGCTCCTGCTCCTCGAGCGCCTGCTCGAGATCTGCAGGGGTGATCCAGGACTGCTCGACGAGCAGCTCGCCGAGCGGCTTCCAGGCAGGGGTATCCGCAGAGGGACCCATAGGCCATTCATCGTTCGAAACGGCACGAACCTTGAGGGGAATTCCGTCTAGATCTTGCGGCGGGGCCGCTTGGCGCCCCACTTGTGGCTGCGCCGCGTGCCCGAGTAGACCAGCCGCGGCCGGGCCATCTGCATGCCCTGGGCCTCGAACTGGGCGCTCTCGCCGACCTTGCGGGCGACGTGCGAGACGTCCGCCTGCTGCTCCGGCAGGACGAGCGTGATGCCCGTGCCGTCGCGGCCGGCTCGGCCCGTGCGGCCGACGCGGTGGGTGTAGCCCTTGTCGTCTTCCGGCGGGTCGAAGTTGATCACGTGGGTGATGTCGTCGAGGTCGAGGCCGCGGGCCGCGACGTCGGTCGCGACCAGCGTCTGCACCTTCCCAGATTCGAATCTGGAGAGCGCGCGCTCGCGCGCGTTCTGGCTCATGTCGCCGTGCATCGCAACAGCCTGGACATCGTGCCGCTTGAGCTTCTGCACGAGCCGGTCGGCGCCACGCTTCGTGCGGGTGAAGACGAGGACGAGGCCGCGCTCCTCGGCGAGCAGGCCGACGAGCGTGGCGACCTTGTTGTCGGCCGTGACCGAGATGAACTTGTGGTCGGTCTCGCCGCTCTCGAGGTGCGACGGGAGCTCGGCGTCGTAGCGGCTCGGGTTGAAGGTGTACGAGCGGGCGAGCTCTCCGACCTCGCCGTCGAGCGTGGCCGAGAAGAACATCGTCTGGCGCTTGCGGGGCAGGCGCTTGACGATCGCGTCGACCTGCGGCTGGAAGCCCATGTCGAGCATCCGATCCGCCTCGTCGAGGACGAGGATCCGGATTGCGTCGAGCTTGAGCAGCTTCCGCTCGGCCAGGTCCTCGAGCCGGCCGGGTGTGGCGACGACGATGTGCGCGTCCTTGGCCTTCTTCGCGTTGGCCACGAGCGGCGTGCCGCCGTAGACGGCCGCGACTCTCAAGCCCTGCGCCGCGGCGAGCGGCGCGAACTCCTCGGCGACCTGGGTCGCGAGCTCTCGCGTCGGAACGAGGATGAGCGCCGACGGCCGCGCCTCGGCTGCGTTCAGGCGCTGGACGATCGGAATTGCGAAAGCGAGGGTCTTGCCCGAGCCGGTCGGGGACTTGGCGAGCAGGTCCTGCCCGTTGAGCCCGTCCGGGATGACGAGGGTCTGGATGGCGAAGGGCGACTCGACGCCTCGGCGCGAAAGCGCCTCGACGACAGCATCGGCCACGCCAAGCTGACGAAATGACTTCATATGGTTGTTCGACTCCTTGGTTTAGGTGTTCGAGATCTGCGGCCCGAAACACCCGAAGGAGGAACGAGAAGCGAAATCTCACTGGGCGGCACCACGCCGTCCGTGCAATCAGGGTAGCAGCAGGTACCTTTTCTCGCGGATACGAGCCCAGGAGCCACCGATTTCGACCCAGCAGAGCAACAAGGAAGACAAGATCGAGATGGAGGGAGAGGTGATCGAGGCCCTCCGGAACGGCTTCTTCCGCATCGCGCTCGACAACGGCCACGAGACCCTCGGGTACACGGCCGGAAAGATGCGCCGCTACCGCATCCGGATCTTCCCTGGAGACCGGATCAAGGTCGAGCTCTCGGCCTACGACCTCGGGCGCGGCCGCATCGTCTACCGCTACCGCGACTGAGTTGCCAAGCGGGATGCTCGAGCAGCCGGACTGGCTGGTCGCCGCGCAGGCGCCGGCCGCGCTTCCGCGGCGTGCTTGCACCAGTACGCGTTCTTCGCTGCGCTCGTGTTCGGCGCGTTGCTCGTCGCGTTCGCCGAGGGCGGCATCGCGCGCATCTCCGCGATCGTGTTCGCGGCAAGCGTCGCGGCGATGCTCGGCGTGAGCGCGCTCTACCACCGAATCGTCTGGCCCCCGGGACCGCGCCGGTGGATCCGTCGGCTCGACCACGCCGCGATCTTCCTGCTGATCGCCGGCACGTACACGCCGTTCGGGCTGGTCGCACTCGACGGCGCCTGGCGTGTCACCGTGCTCGCGATCGCGTGGACCGGCGCGTTCGCAGCGATCGTGCTCAAGGTCGCCTGGATCGACGCACCACGTTGGGTGGCGGCGGTCCTCGCCGTCGCGCTCGGCTGGGTCGGCGTCGTCGCCCTTCCGCAGATCCTCGACTCGGTCGGGGTCGCGCCGCTCACGCTGATCGCGGTCGGCGGCGCCTTCTATACCGCGGGCGCGATCATCTACGCGCTGAAGCGGCCCGATCCCGTCCCGTCCGTCTTCGGCTACCACGAGATTTTCCATGCGCTCGTCGTCGCCGCGGCGGCGTGCCAGTACGTCGGCGTCGCGCTCTTCGTCACCTAGTGGAGAAGCCACGGCAGCCGCAACGCCGCGCGGTCGCGCTCGAGCCGCCTAGGCCTGAGCGCTCGCTCGGCGGCTCGCCGATCGACCACGTGTCGCCCGACGTGACGAGCGCGGCGAGGTCGCCTTCGCCCTTCGCAGCACGCGCCTGCTCGAGCTGCTCGGCCATCTGCTCGTCGTAGACCGGGCGCTCGACGTCGCGGAAGACGCCGAACGGCGCCGCGCCCACTGCCCCGAGGGTGAGGCGCGACATCGCGAACGCGATCGACGGCTCCCGGTGGTGCGCGTCCCAGACGAGCGCGTCGCCCTCGCCCTCGAAGATCTCGACGGAACCGTCCTCGCGCAGGCGCACTCCGCGGCTCGCGTCTTCGCCGAAGCGCACCGGCTCGCCGTGACGGAGGTAGATGCGGTTCGTCTTGTCCTCGCGCACCGCGTCGAACGCGCCGTCGTTGTAGATGTTGCAGTTCTGGAAGATCTCGACGAACGACGCGCCCTTGTGCGCGGCCGCTGCGCGAAGGACCTCCGTCAGCTCCTTGCGGTCGGTGTCCAGCGCACGCGCGACGAACGTCGCGTCGGTGCCGATCGCGAGGCTCAAGGGGTTGAAGGGGTTGTCGATCGATCCCATCGGCGTCGAGCCCGTGCGCTTGCCGACCGGCGAAGTCGGCGAGTACTGGCCCTTCGTCAGCCCGTAGATCTCGTTGTTGAACATCAGGATCTTCACGTTCACGTTGCGCCGGAGCGCGTGGATCAGGTGGTTGCCGCCGATCGAGAGCGCGTCACCGTCGCCGGTCACGACCCAGACGGAGAGATCGGGCCGCGACGTCGCGAGACCGGTCGCGATCGCCGGCGCGCGGCCGTGGATCGAGTGCATGCCGTACGACTGCATGTAGTACGGGAAACGCGCCGCGCACCCGATGCCGGACACGAAGACGATGTTCTCGCGAGCCAAGCCGAGCTCGGGCATGAAGCCCTGCATCGCGGCGAGGATCGCGTAGTCGCCGCAGCCCGGGCACCAACGGACCTCCTGGTCGGACTTGAAGTCCTTCGCGGTCAGCTGGATCAGGTGGCCGTTGCCCTCGCTCACAGCATCGCCTCGATCGCGTCGTGGATCTCCTGCGCGCGGAACGGGAGCCCGCGCACCCGGTTGTAGCCGATCGCGTCGACGAGGAACTCTGCGCGCACGAGCTTCAGCAGCTGGCCGAGGTTCATCTCCGGAACGAGGACCTTCGGGTAGCGCGCGAGCACCTCGGCCGTGTTGCGCGGGAACGGGTTCAGGTAGCGAACATGCGCGTGCGCGACGCTCTGCCCGGCCTTGCGCGCGCGGATCACGCCTGCGTGCACCGGGCCGTACGAACCGCCCCACGAGAGCACGAGCAGCTCCGCGTCGCCGGCCGGGTCGTCGACGAAGAGGTCGGGGATGTCCGCGGCGATGCCTGCGACCTTCTGCGCGCGCAACCGCACCATCTTGTCGTGGTTGTCAGGGTCGTACGAGACGTTGCCCGTGCCGTCCTGCTTCTCGAGGCCGCCGATCCGATGCTCGAGGCCGGGCGTGCCGGGGATCGCCCACGGTCGCGCGAGCGTGTCGGGGTCGCGCGCGTACGGCAGGAAGACGCCGTCCTCGGGCAGCTGGGTCGCGAAGTCGGCGGCGAGCGGCGGGATCGAGTCGACGTCCGGGATCAGCCACGGCTCGGAGCCGTTCGCGAGGTACGCGTCCGAGAGCAGGTAGACGGGCGTCCGGTACTTGATCGCGATCCGGATCGCCTCGAGCGCGCAGTCGAAGCAGTCGCCCGGCGTCGAGGCGGCGATCACGGGCACCGGGTTCTCGGAGTTCCGCCCGTAGAGCACCATCAAGAGGTCGGCCTGCTCGGGCTTCGTCGGCATCCCGGTCGACGGGCCTGCGCGCTGCACGTCGATGATCAGCAGCGGCAGCTCGAGCATCATCGCGAGCCCGACGGTCTCCGCTTTCAGGACGACTCCTGGGCCGGCCGACGTGCAGACGCCGAGCGACCCGCCGAAGCTCGCGCCGAGCGCAGCGCCGACCGCGGCGATCTCGTCTTCCGCCTGGAAGGTACGCACGCCGAACTCCTTGTGGTGCGCGAGCTCCTCGAGGATTCCCGAGGCCGGCGTGATCGGGTACGCGCCGAGGAAGAGCGGAAGGCCCGACTTCACCGACGCTGCGATCAGGCCGTACGCGAGCGCCTGGTTCCCGGTGATCTGGCGATACAGCCCGGGCGCCATCGGCGCCGCCTGCACCTCGTACTGGACGAGGAAGTCCTCGGAGGTCTCGCCGTAGTTGTAGCCCGCGTTGAACGCACGGCGGTTCGCCTCGGCGATCTCGGGACGCTTCGCGAACTTCGACTGGATGAACTCGTGCGTGTGCTCCGTCGGGCGGCCGTAGAGCCACGACATCAGCCCGAGCGCGAAGAAGTTCTTCGAGCGCTCGGCCTCGCGCGACGTGACGCCGTCGATCCCCTTCAGCGCCTCGACCGTCATCGACGTGAGCGGGATCGCGTGCAGGTTGTACTCCTCGAGCGAGCCGTCATCGATCGGGTTCGCGGAGTAGCCGGCCTTCTGCAGGTTCTTGTCGCTGAACGCGTCGCGGTTCACGACGAGCGTTCCGCCGCTCGGTAGGTCGCCGAGATTTGTCCGAAGGGCCGCCGGGTTCATCGCGACGAGCACGTCGGGATGGTCTCCAGGCGTGAGGATCTCGTGGTCGGAGAAGTGGATCTGGAACCCCGACACGCCCGGGAGCGAGCCTGCCGGCGCACGGATCTCCGCCGGGAAGTCGGGGAGCGTCGAGAGGTCGTTGCCGAGCGCCGCGGTCTCGCTCGTGAAGCGCCCGCCCGTCAGCTGCATGCCGTCGCCGGAATCGCCGGCGAACCGGATCACGACGTCGTGGACCTGCTCGACCTGCTTCGTCATCGTCCTGCCTTTCAGGCTACCGCACTCTCAGCCGCCGCTCACGATTGCTTCACGGCGTTCTCACGCAACGCGCGCGTGGTGAGCGCTGCGCCGGCGAGCAGCCAGACGACGAAGGCGAGCCACGGCGTCCCGAGCACGTCGGTCTGCACGCCGAGCGCGAGGACGGCCGCGAGCGCCGCGGCGATCCCTGCAGCACGAGCGCGAACCAGCGCCCAGAGCAGCAGCGCGTTCCACGCGATGAACGCGAGCGCGCCCAGCAGCCCCGTCTCGACTCCGAGCTCCGTGTACGTCGACTCGCCCGCCCTGAGCTGAACGTCACGGCGCAGCGCAGTCGCACCGGCATTGCCGAGCCCGTAGCCCTGGGGATGCTCGACGACCGTCTCGACCCCGTCGCGCAACGCGCGCAGGTGGCTGCGAATCGACGGCTCGTCGAGCGCGACGGTCTGGCCGGGGGTGACGCCCAGCTTCTTCGCCTGCTCGCGCTGGTAGCGCAGGTCGGCCTGGGACCAGGTCGTCTCGGGAGCAATCGACGGATAGACCTGCGTCCAGACAACGGCGACCGCGAGTGTGGCCATGGCTGCGGCGACGGGCCACCATCTTCTCTGCACGAAGCCGAGCACGAGCAACGCGCCGGCGAGCACGAGCATGGCGGCGCGCGTGAACGTGAAGAGCAGGCCGACAGCCGCGATCGCCGCGAACAGCCAGCCACTTCGCGGCCGCACAGCCCACAAGCAAAGCGCGACGACGATCAGATACGCGGTCCCGAGGGGGCTCAGGAACGTCGACACCGCTCTCCGCAGCAGGTCGCTCTCGTCACCCGTGTTGAAGACGAAGTTCTCCGGCAGCCCGCGCGGACCGTGGTGCTCGAACCCGAGCTGCTCGGAGAAGTAGGCGGGAACACTCGCGTCCTCCCAGCGCTCGATCGGCACTGTGTACATCTCGACGACGCCGAGCACGGCCACTGCGGCGGCGGTGACGAGAACGAGGCGCCGGAGCGGTGGCAGCTGGATCGAGCGCCCGAGGAAGTACGCCGCCACGCAGGCGAGGTCGTGGCGCAGCGCATAGAGGATCGTCGTCGCGTCGGCCTCGCCGCCGAGCGCGCTCTGCGGCAGCACCGCATAGAGAAGGACGAACCCCGCGAACACGAGCGCGAGTGCGTCGACGAGCGACGGCCGGAACGGAAGCTGCCGGGCGGCGATTGCATCTCGCGCGACGCGCGCGAGTGCGACCGCGAGCAGCACCTCCTTCCAAGCTGCGATCAGCGTCAGCGATGTCCCCTCGACGCCGAGGGCGAAGAGCGCCGCCATGACGGCGTTGTGCAGCGCGAGGCCGACGACGAAGGCATAGACCGCATAGGAGGGGCGCCTCCAAACGGCGAGGCCGCCCGCCGCAAGCGCCACGGCGTAGACGACGAGGGCGGCCGCGGCCACGGGGTGAGGCTACCGAGGCCGGCGGGCGAGGGCTTGCGGCTCGCCCCCGCCCGCCGAAGGCCAGGCTACTGCGGGGGCCAGGGGCCGTCGCCGCAGACGGCGGCGATCATGAGCATGGCGACGATGGGACGCCAGGTCAGCATGCGGCGCATAGGAACACCTCCCCTCGTCGGAGTCGTGGCCTTGAACACGCAACCGTGACGGAATCAGGTGTCCTTTTGTTGTCAAGCCTTTGTCGATTGACGCCGCCCGCAAGGACCGTCATGATCCGCCGATTCGATGAATAGGCGTGAGCCAGAGCCGATCGGGGTCCGACTTCGGCGTCTTCGCCTCGAGCGTGGGCTGTCGCAGCGCGAGTTGGCAGGCCCCGGCGTCTCGTACGCGTACATCTCGAGGATCGAGGCCGGAACCAGGCGCCCGTCCGTCAAGGCGCTCAGAACGCTGGCCAGGACGCTCGGCATCTCGCCCGAGTACCTCGAGACGGGCTCCGAGCTGCGCGACGTCGACGAGCGTGAGCTGCGCCTGGCCGACGCCGAGCTCCAGCTCAGGGTCGGTGGCGAGCCCGACGCCGCGAACGAGGCCTTCGCAGCGCTGGCCCGTGAGGCGCACGCGGCAGGCGACGCGACTTCCGCGATCCGCGCCGAGATCGGTCTCGGGCAGGTCGCTGCCCAGTTGAACCGGCCCGCCGAGGCCGCCGAGCACCTCCAGAGCGCAGTGGACGCAGGCCTGTCGCCGCTCGACCGTCCCGACGCCTTCGCGACGCTCGCCCGCTCGTACTCGCTCGTCGGCGCACACGAGCGCGCGATCGAGCTGCTCGAGACGTGCTTGGAGGAGCTCGACCGCAAGGACCCCGGTAACGTCGCCGCCTACGTCCGCTTCGCGGGCTACCTCAGCGCTGCCCTCACCGACCAGGGTGATCTCGGCCGCGCGGAGAGCGTGCTTCGCGATGCGCTCGGCAAGAGCGAGAACGGGGACTCGTACACGCGCGTCCGCCTCTACTGGGCCGCAGCCCGACTCGCCGAAGTCGACGGTCATCCCGTGCGCGCACTCGACTATGCGCGCCGTGCGGTCGCCCTGCTCGAGGCGACCGAGGACACGCACCACCTCGCTCGCGCGCACCTGCTCTGTGCCTGGATCATGGGCCTCGAGGGCAAGAGCGAGGATGCGGTGCCCCACCTCGAGAAGGCCGAGACGCTGCTCGGCCCGTCGCCCGACCCCGTCGACCTCGCACAGCTCCGCGTCGAGCAGGCCAAGGTCGCGGCACACGCCGGCGACGGCGACACCGCCGTTTTGCGCGCACGCGAAGCGATCGACACCCTCGGCGACACGTACGAGGCCGAGCAGGGCAGCGCCTGGTGGGCGCTCGCCGAGGGCTACGCGCTCCAGGGCGACGTGACCCAGGCGGACAACGCATTCCGTCGCGGCGTCGACGCATTGGACGCCGGCTCCCGTTTCCGCGAAGCTGCCCAGTGTTGCCGCCGTTGGGCCAAGGTTCTCCGCGACGCGGGTCGCGACGCAGAAGCGCTGGACGCGCTGGAGCGAGCGACGGATTACGCGGTCCGCAGCCAGCCGGCACACACGCCCCTCGAGCGTTGACCGTCACGGCCCGGATCCGTCCGGCCGGCCCCTACTCACTCTCGCTGACCGCGCAAGGCGCGAGCGACGCAACCCGTGTCTGGCGGGACGGCGTGCTGCGCGCGGTCGTGAGCGACGAGCAGGCCTGCGCGACGCAGCTCCGCGACGGCACCGTCGTCGTCCAGGGCCCGAGCGAGGCGAGCGTCGAGCGGCTCCGCTGGCTCCTCGCCGTCGACGACGACCACTCCGACTTCCTGCGACGCTTCAAGAGCGACCCGCTGCTCCGCGGGCCGATCTCGCACCTGCAGGGCAAGCGCGTGCTGCGCGTGGGCACGGTTGCGCAGTCACTCCTCCGCGCGCTCTGCGGCCAGCTGATCGAGGCCTGGCGCGCCCGCGCGATGGAGAAGCGGATCATCCGCTCGATCTCACAACCGGTCGGCGACCTACACGCCCCGCCCGACTGCGCGACGCTTGCTCGCTGCTCTCCCGCCGAGCTGCGCGCGCTCGGGTTGCACGCCCGACGCGGGGCGACGCTCGCACGCCTCTGCCGCTCGCTCGAGCTGGAGCGGCTCCGGGAGCATCCCTCCGACGTCGTCGCGGAGCGCCTCGGCCGCGAGCGCGGGCTCGGCGCGTGGTCGGTCGGCGTCATCTGCCTCGAAGGGCTCGGCCGCCGTGAGTACGGCCTGGTCGGCGACCTCGGGCTCGTGAAGCTCCAGATCGCGCTCGAGGGCCGCTGGGTCGAGGGTCACGAGACGGCCGCGCTCCTCGAGCCCTACGAAGAGTGGGCCGGGCTCGCGAGCGTCTACCTGATGGCGGGGTTCGCGCGCGGACTCATCCCGCTGCCCGACGGCGCGCGCACCCGCAAGCCTCCGCACCGCATCTCCTCGCGCGCCGCTTAGACTTGGGCATGGCACAACGGCTCGCGATCCTCGGCGCAGGGAAGATCGGCGAGTCGCTGCTCGCGGGACTGCTCTCGTCCGGCTGGAGCAACGTCGTCGTCACCGGTCGACGACAGGCGCGGGTCGACGAGCTGCGCGAACGCTACGGCGTCGAGGCGACGCTCTCGAACGAGGAAGCGGTCGCCGGTGCGGACATCGTCGTGCTCGCCGTCAAGCCCCAGGACTTCCCCGCGCTCCTCGGCGAGATCGCGCCGTCGGTCTCCCCGCAGCAGACCGTTCTCTCCGTCGCCGCAGCGATCCCGACCGCACAGATCGAATCGCGGCTCGCCGACGGCGTTCCGGTCGTGCGAGCGATGCCGAACGCGCCGTCGACCGTGCACGAGGGGATCGCTGGGCTCTGCGCGGGCGCGCACGCCGGCGACGAGCACCTCGACCTCGCGGAGAGCGTGCTGTCGAACCTCGGCCGGGTCGTGCGTCTGCCCGAGTCGGCGATGGACGCGGTGACGGCGGTGTCCGGTTCCGGCCCCGCGTACTTCGCGCTCCTCGCGGAGGCGATGATCGAGGCGGGCATTCTGCTCGGCCTGTCGCGTGAGGTGTCGACGCAGCTGGTCGTGCAGACGATGCTCGGCACGGCGAAGTTGCTCCGTGACGAGCAGATGCACCCCGTCGATCTGCGCGAGGCCGTGACCTCGCCCGGCGGGACGACGATCCGCGCGATCCGCGTGCTCGAGCAAAAGGGTGTGCGCGCCGCGTTCCTGGACGCGATCCAGGCGGCGATGGAGCGGTCGCAGGAGCTCGCGGCCGGCGAGCAATAGACTTCCGCGTCGCACCCGACACCGAGACGGCTAGTCGCATGTGCGCCGAGCTGCTCGCCGAGGCGAACGGCCACGTCGTCCTCACCGGCGGCACGACGCCCGGGCGCGCGTACGAGCTGGCCGCCGAGCTGCGGCCCGACTGGAGCTCGGCCGAGGTCTGGTGGGGCGACGAACGATGCGTCCCGCCCGACCACGAGTGGTCGAACTACGGGATGGCGAAGCAAACGCTGCTCGATCGCATCGCCGCCCCGCCTGCGGCGGTGCACCGCATCCGCGGCGAGCTCGGCGCGGAGCTTGCAGCCGACGAGTACGACCGGGAACTCGAAGGCGTCACCCTCGACTTCGTGCTGCTGGGGCTCGGCACCGACGGTCACGTGGCGTCGCTCTATCCCCGAGCGCCGGGGCTCGCCGAGCGGGAGCGCCGCGCGATTCCCGCCGAGGCGAAGCTCGAGCCGCTCGTCGACCGCGTCACGATGACGATCCCGGTGCTCGTGTCGGCGCCGTTCGTCGTCTTCTTCGTCGCCGGCGCCGAGAGGGCCGAAGTCGTGCGGCGCGCCTTCGCAGAGCCGCCTTCCGAGGCAACACCGGCGAGCCTCGTTCGATCCAAGAACGGCGAGACCGTCGTGATCCTCGATCCTGCCGCCGCCCAGGAGCTTGAGATCTAGACAGCGGTTGCCGATTCCTATATGTACCCCCAATGGCCGCCGTCGATCGAGAGCCGCTCGGCGTCCTGACGATCGACAAGCCGGGGCAACTGAAGGCGCTCGGGCATCCGCTGCGCCTCCGCGTGCTCGAGCTGCTCGGCGAGAACGACGCGATGCTTACCAACCGCGAGCTTGCGCAACGGCTCCAGGTCGACCCCGGCCACCTCCATTTCCACGTTCGCACGCTGCTGAAGGCTGGGCTGATCCAGCGCGTCGAGGGCGGCCACGGCCGCGAGAAGCCCTACCGGGCGGTGGCGCACACGATTCGCGTCGCGCCTGAACTGCTCACGTCACCGAGCGCGACGAGCGACGTCCACGAGGCGATCCTCGACGAGGTGAACGCGGGCTGGGCGAAGTTCGGCCCGCAGGGAAAGTTCCGCAGCGCTCAAGTGACGGTCCGGATCGCGCCGGAGCGCGTGCGTGAGCTCTGGGAGCTCCTGTCGGAGCGAGTCGACGAGCTCGAAGACCCCGAGCAGGACCCGATCGTGATCACGCTCGTCTTCCACCCGCATACAGCTAGCTAGGGAGGCGCAAGTCGTCGATCCGCGTCCGCGGATCAACGACCGCTTGGCACCTAAAGTGCGGCCGCTTCGCGGCCGCAGGCGCAGCGGCTTGGCAGCGGCTCTCGTCGTCGGCTAATCGTCGCCGAAGAAGACGAGCACGTAGTAGAGAAGCTGCGAGAGCGCGGCGAGCGCGCCGGCGACGTACGTCAGCGCGGCGGCGCTCAACACCTTCTGCACGCCTCCGAGCTCGGTCGTGCCGACGAGCCCGAGCGTACGCAGCTGCCCGGACGCGCGACGCGAAGCGTTGAACTCGACCGGCAGTGTGACGACGTGGAAGAGCACGGCGACCGCGTACAGCACGAGTGCGACCGCGACGAGTCCGAGCACCTGCAAGAACGCCCCCGCGAGCAGGAGCCAGATCCACGCGTTCGACGCGAACGCAACGGCGGGGTACATCGCGGAGCGAATCTTCAACGGGACGTAGCCGGACGCGTGCTGGAGCGCGTGGCCCGTCTCGTGCGCAGCAACCGCCGCTGCGGCGACCGTGGCGGGCTCGTACACCGGCGCCGAGAGGAAGAGCGCGCGCTTGCGCGGGTCGTAGTGGTCGGAGAGCGCCCCGCCCGGGGACTGCTCGACCGGGACGTCGTGCAGCCCGTTGCGGTCGAGGATCTCCCGCGCGACCGCGGCGCCCGTCAGGCCGCTCGAGAGCGGGACGTTCGAGAAGCGTGCAAACGTGCGCTTGAGCCACACCTGCACCAGAATCCCGATGACGAGCGGCGGAACGAGGAAGAGCAGATAGAAGCCGAAGCCGTCCACGACGTCCCCGATTCTACCCGGGGAGGAGCGGCGAAGAGAGCTCCGCACGGAGTCCGCGAGCCGCTCCGAGTGCCCTGAGCACGAGCACCGTGTCGGCGACCGCGACGTCCTCGAGATAGTCCGTGCGCGTCTCGAACGAGTCGAGCACGCGCTCGAGCGCCTCGACGTAAGCGACCGCGTCGGTACGGGCGATCGCGGCCAGCGCGTCCCCGACGTCGGCCGGGAAGCCGTCGGCCGTGCGGATCGCGTCGGCGTGCACACGAGCCTGCTCGTCCTCGCCGAGCACGAGGTGTGCGAGCGCGGCGGCGTAACGGCCGACCGGCGTTTCCGCGTCGTCCGCACCCGCCTCGAGCGCCCAGCGCGCCTCGGTCTCCGCCGGCTCGCCCGCGAGCAGCCGCGCCTTCATCGCAGCGATCGGCCGGCCCCACGAGTCGGGTCTTGCGTCGGCCCAGCTCTCGCGATAGGCCGACACGGCGCGCTCCAGCCACGTGCGTGCCGCCTCGCGGTCGCCGAGCATCAGTTGCGCGAGACCCGCGCCGTACGCCGCATTCGCCGTGAGGACGGGTCCCTGGGCCTTCACGGAGCGCTCCTCCTGCCGCCTTGCCACGCCGGCCCAATCCACGAGCGGAGTCTAGGCTTGCCGGCGTGGCCACCGAGTTCGAGCTCCGGCGTGTCGACGACCTTGCGATCGTCACCATCGACAACGGCGAGCACTGGACGAAGCCGTGCACCTTCGGGCGCCATGCGCTCGAGTCGCTCGGCCGAACGCTCGACGAGCTCGAGTCGGAGGATTGGGCGGGCCTCGTGTTGACGGGCAAGCCGAACGGCTTCGCGGTCGGCGCCGACATCGACGCGTTTCCGAACGTGACGCCCGAGCTCGCGCGCGAAGGCTCTCGCGCGGGGCACGACCTCTTCCTCAGGCTCCGGAACCTGCCGTTCCCGACGCTCGCCGCGATCAGCGGCGCGGCGCTCGGCGGCGGGCTCGAGATCGCACTCCACTGCGACCACCGCACCATCGCGCGCTCGGTGCGCCACGTTGGCACGCCGGAGGTCTTCCTCGGTCTCTTCCCCGCCTGGGGCGGCACACAGTTGCTGCCGCGGCTCGTCGGCGCCGAGGCCGCGGTGAAGGTGGTCGTCGCGAACCCCCTGCGCCAGAACCGGATGCTCGACGCCCAGAAGGCACTCGAGCTCGGCCTGGTGGACGCGGTCTTCGACGACCCGGAGTTTCTCGACCAGTCGATCGCCTATCTCCGGAGCGCGCCTGCGCAGCGCGAAGGGGCCGACCTCTCGAGCGCGGCGGAGGTCGTCCGACGCGCGCGCGGTGAGCTCCTCGGCCCCGCACTCGCCCCTCGCGTCGCACTCGACCTGATCGCGGGAGCGGCGGAGTGGTCGCTCGAGGAGGGGTATCGCGCCGAGGAAGACGCGATCGCAGGTCTGCTGCCCGAACCGCAGGCGCAGAACTCGATCTACGCGTTCAACCTCGTCGAGCGACGCCAGAAGAAGGGCATCGGCGTTCCTGACGCCGAGCCGCGCAGCGTCGAGAAGGTCGGCATCGTCGGCGGCGGTTTGATGGCACGACAGCTCGCAACGTTGTTCGTGAAGCGACTCGAGGTTCCGCTCGTCCTCCGCGACCTGACGGCCGAGCTCGTCGACGCCGCGCTCGCGGACGTCCGTGATGCGGTCGGCACGACGCTCGTCTCCGGCACAACCGGTTGGGACGGCTTCGAGGACTGCGACCTCGTCCTCGAGGCGGTCGTCGAGGAGCTCGCGGTCAAGCAGGATGTCTTCGCGACGCTCCGGAAGGTCGCGCCAAACGCGATCCTCGCGTCGAACACGTCGTCGCTGTCGCTCGCAGAGATGGGTGCCGACGTCGGGCTGCACTTCTTCAACCCGGTCGCCGTGTTGCCGCTCGTCGAGATCGTGCGCCACGACGACACATCGGACGAGGCGCTCGCGACCGCGTGGGACGTCTGCAAGCAGTTGGGCAAGCGCGGCGTCGTGACGAAGGACGCGCCGGGCTTCGTCGTCAACCGCGTGCTGACACGCATGACAAGCGTCCTGATGGACTCGCTCGAGCACGGAAACACCACCGAGGAGACGGACGAGGCGATCGTCGAGCTCGGGATGCCGATGGCACCGTCCGTCCTGCTGCAGCTCGTCGGCCCGCGTGTCGCGAACCATGTGCTCGAGACGATGCACGAGGCCTATCCGGACCGGTTCCCGCTCTCGCCGACGCTCGCGAACTTCGCCGACGGAAAGGACGAAGTCGTCGTCCTCGGGAACCGCCCCCGCACGCCCGAGCAGATCACCGAGGCGGTCCTCGAAGCGCTGGCCGACGAGATCGAGCGGCTCCTCGACGAAGGCGTAGTGGGCTCCGCGCAAGACGTGGACACGTGCCTGCTCCTCGGCGCGGGCTGGCCGTTCTTCCTCGGCGGGATCACCCCGCACCTCGACCGGACCGGCGTCTCCGAGCGCGTGCTCGGCAGGCGGCTGGCGGACGCCGGCGCGGCCGCTCCGGCCTAGGAGGGCTTGGCGGGACAGGCCCGCCAAGCCCTCCTAACCCCAGAAGGTCCACAGGATCGTCTATGCTGTGACTGCGTCGCCCGAGTCGGGGTCAAGACCGGGCCGCACCTTGTGATGGAAGCTGCAGCGCGCATTGGCGCTGCCACCGTGGCAACGACGACCGATCACTTCATCGATTCGCCGCTGGCGGGCGAGGCGCTCGCCGAAGCGGCGCGGAAGGCCCAAGACTGGGCGGGCGAAGCGTTCCTGCACACGGACGAGGACGCCGAAGAAGTGCTCGCGCCCGGCACCGCGCGCCGGCGCGCGCTCGACGACGCGTTGACCGAGATCGGCGACGGCCTACGCACCCCCTCGTACCCATGGAAGGTCAAGTACGGCCTGATGCTCGGCCTCGAGCGCGTGCTCGTCGAGACGCGACCGAAGCTCGCCTCGGGCAAGACAGAGCTGCGCCGACATCAGATCGACGCGCTCGCAGGCATGCTCACCGAGCTCCTGCACGCGAACCAGCGCGAGCGAGAGACCGAGAACGGCAACGGCAACGGGCACGCGGCGGTCGTGGAGGTCACCGACGCGCTCGAGGAGGAGCCGGAGGACGAGCTCGGCCTGCTCGAGCGCGAGCCCGACGAGGACACCGACGAGGACGTCTACGCGGGGCCGGATCCCGGCGCGGCTCGCCGCTTCCGCTTCCGCCACCCGACCGCGTCCGGCAAGACCATCGCCGCCGCGGGCTTCGTCGAGGCCGCGCGCACGCTCGGCGTCCTGATCCTCACGCACCGCCGCCTGCTCGTCCAGCAGTTCAACCGCGACCTCACCGAGGAGGGCTACGGCGATCGCTTCACCGACGCGATCATGCGCGACCAGAAGCCGCCGCGCGAGAACCCGATCACGATCCAGACCTACGCGTGGTTCGCGCGGCACCACGACGAGATCTCGCGTGACGCGTACCACCTCGTGATCGCCGACGAGGCGCACACGGCACTCGGAGAGAAGACGTCGCTCGCGATCCGCTCCTACCACGAGCCGCTCTACATCGGCATGACCGCGACCGAGCAGCTGATCGCGAAGCAGGTCTCGGATGTGTTCCCGGCTTCGGTCGACGACCTGCCGCTCGCCGAGGCTGCGCGGCGCGGCTTGATCGCACCGCTCCGCAGCCTGCGCGTGCCGCCTGTCGCGGCGATCAACAACGTGCCGATCATCGGCGGCGACTTCGACCAGGAAGAGCTCGCGAAAGCGCTCGACCACCAGGCGCTCAACCTCGCCGCCGCGTCCCTCTACCGTGATCGCTTCGACAACACGCCGGGGATCGTCTACGCGGCGGGCGTCGACCATGCGTACAACCTCGCGCAAGAGTTCCGTGCGGTCGGGATCAAGGCGGAGGCCGTCTCGGGACGGACGCCGCCGGTGAAGCTCGCGGAGACGCTCGGCGCATACGAGCGCGGCGAGATCAACGTGCTGATCAACGCGATGCTGCTCGCCGAAGGCTGGAACTCACCCCGCGCGACGATCTGCATGCACCTGGCGCCGACGGCGTCCCGTCGCGTCTACCAGCAGCGCATCGGCCGCATCATGCGAATACACCCGCGCAAGGAAGCCGGGATCGTCGTCGACTTCGTGCCCAAGGCGGCGACGCACAACGAGCGTGTCGTGTCCTTGCACTCGCTGCTCGACGCGGACTTCTACCGCGAGGGCGCGCGTGTCACGCCGGCCCCGCGCCGGCGAGTCCAGCGGCGGGCCAAGCGCAAGCTGACACCGGCGCCGTGGCTGGTCCCGGTCACGCCCGACGTGCGGCGCAGGCTCAGCGTGATCCAGCGCGAGTGGCAGCGGGTCGACCCGAAGTACCTGGACGACGACGAGCAGCGCTTCTGGGCCTCGATCGCCGGTAGGCAGATCCGCTTCGAGGAGCGCACGAACTTCGTCGAGAAGCTGACGGCCGGACGCGCCACGAAAGGCGCGCTCGAGCAGTTCCTCGCGACGTGCGCCGCGGAGAACCCGAACCGGCGGCTGCGTATGATGGCGCTCGCCGACCGCGTGTCGATGCCGGTCGAGCGTGCGGACTTCGACGACCTCGTCACGCTCGTCAGCTCGGCGCCGACCTGGGAGAAGGACCGCCTGAGCGGGATCCGCACGCTGCTTCGGGCGATCGGCGAAGGCAAGGCCGACGCACCCGAGCAGATCCTCTCGCGCTGGACATGGAAGCTCGCGCGCGCGGCCCGCAAGGTCCTGGACCGGAAGGCGAGCCAGGAGTACCCCGAGGCGAAGCGACTGCTCGGCGCGCTCGCGAACTCACGCGGACACCGCCACGAGGAGAACGCCGCGAAGCTCGTCAACACCGCGCTCGAGCTTCCGAAGCCGGTCGGCGCCGCGCTGCTCGCCTCAGCGGAGGCCTACACGCCGCGGGCGACGAAGCTGCTCGACGCGGCGCGAGAGCGGCTCGGCCCGATCCAGGAGGTCGCGCTCGCCCTCGCCGAGAACCTGCCGCAGCCGAAGACGCAGCCGTCGCGCAAGCGCCGCCGGCGGCGCCGCAAGAAGAAGACGACGGACGCGGACTCGCAGCAGCAGCAGCAGCGCAGCAAACCTGCAGACGAAAAGCCCGCCGCGGCTCCGCCTGAGCCGGTCGTCGAGCAGCCCGCGGCTTAGCCGGCAGGCCCCTCGGGGCCGCCGTTCTCGCGCTCGCGCTCGCGCAGGTAGCGCGTCAGCTCCGCCGCGATCGCGTCGCCCGAGGGCAGGTTCTCCTCTTCCTCCTCGATCTCCTCGGTGCGCTGCTCGAGCTCCTCGACGTACGCCGCCGTCTCGGGGTCGGAGGCGACGGCCTCGCTCACCTGCAGTGCGTACGCCTCGCTCGCTTCCTCGAGCTCCGACGTGTCGATCTCCGCGTCGAGCAGCTCGCCGAGTCGGCGGCAGAGCGCGAGCGCGGCGCGCGGGCTCGGTGCGAGCGACACGTAGTGCGGCACCGCGGCCCAGAGGCTCGCTGACGGGATACCGGCTTGCTTGCACGCGTCGTGCAGCACGCCGACGATCCCGGTCGGGCCCTCGTAGCGTGACGCCTGCAGTCCGAGGCGCTCGACGAGGTCCGAGTCGCTCGCGCTCCCCGTGACCGGGGAGGGGCGCGTGTGCGGGACATCGGCGAGCAGCGACCCGAGCGTCACCACGAGCTCGACGCCGAGATCGGTTGCGAGCTCTGCGACGAGCGTCGTGAACGTGCGCCAGCGAACGTTCGGCTCGACACCGAGCAGCAGCATCGCGTCGCGGTCGGTGCCCGGAATCTCGGCGTGGTAGAAGGCGTTGTCGGGCCAGTCGATCTGCCGCGTGACACCCTCGACGAGCGAGACGTGCGGCCGCGTCGCTTGGAAGTCGAAGAACTCCTCGGGGTCGATGTCGGCGAACCTGGCCGCCTGCCAGGTGCGCGCGAGGAAGCCGGCGGCAAGCGAAGCCCCCTGGCCGCCGTCGTTCCAGCCCCGGAAGGCGGTGATGAGGACGGGGCGGCGCAAACTTGGCCGCGACGCGACGCGGAGCTCCTCCATCGCCTCAGTTTACGGGCGAACGCTGGAGGCGGTCGGACGCCAGAAGAGCATCACGAGCCACACCGTCGTCGCCCAGATGCCCGCGGCGAGCACGACGTGGACGAGCACGAGCCACCAGGGCAACGCGTTCCTCCACTGAAGCTCGCCGACGACCGCCTGCGTCGCCGCGAGCGCGAGCAGGAGGTACGCCACCCGCGTCACGATCGTGGGGGCGTTCCGGCGCAGGTACAGGACGATGCCGAGCAGGAGCACGCCGAACACGGCGGTCGCGCGCACGTGCACCCAGATCGTGTGCTCGATGTTCCCGAGCCGGTCGACGACGTCCGGGTCACCCGCGTGCGGTCCGCTCGCCGTCACGAGCGTGCCGGTAACGACGACGACGAGTGTCAGCGCGGCGAAGACGAGCCCGAGCTGCGCGAACCGTCGCGAGACGAACGGCGCTCCGGCACCGCGATCGACACGCCAGGCCTCGATGGCCACGACGACCGCTGCGGCGAGCACCGCGATCGCAAGCAGGAAGTGCGACATCACGGCGACGGGATCGAGGTCGAGCCGGACCGTGATCAGCCCGAGCGGCGCTTGTGCGATCGTGCCGAGCGCAGCCGCCCACGCGGTTGCCTTCAGCCAGCGCGGCAGACCGCGAACGAAGTGCGAGCTCACCGCCGTCGCGAGCGAGAGCAGGATCGGAACGATGCTGACGACGCGGTTCCCGAACTCGATGAAGGAGTGGTAGCTCTGCTCCGGGAACACAGCCCCCGGAGAACAACCGGGCCAGCCCTCGCAGCCGAGGCCCGAGCCCGTGAGCCGCACGGTCGCGCCGGACGCGATGATCACGTACAGCGAGATCGCCGACGCGAGCGCGAGCTTCCGGAAGAACTGCGTCGAGACCTCGAGCGAGCGCGAGCGAGCGCCGACCTGCACCTCGGCGTCCATGGGTCGAGCCTAGTCGAGTGGATCGAGCACGGCGGGGTACCCGTCGGCGCCGTCGTAGGGCGTGGGACGGGAGCCCAGAAAGAGCGGCCGGTCGGCGGCGTTCAGGAGCACCGGCATCAGGTCCGGACCTCGCAGGTGGCCGAGGATGCCCCGGGCGCAGGTGTCCTCGCCGAACTCGCTCACGTCGTCGGCCCGCACGCCGGGCCCTGCCACGACGAGCGGCACGGGATCACCCGAGTGGATCACGTCGGGGGAAGCCGGCGTCGCGTGGTCGCCGGTCAGGCAGACGATCGCTCGGTCGACAGGGAGCTCGCCGAAGACCTCGTCGAGCTGCTCGATCGTCGCCTGCTTCACGCGGGGGTCCTTCGTGTGCCCTGCCGCGTCGGTCGTCTTCTGGTGGATGAAGACGAACGTCTCGCCGCGGTCGAGCCGTGTGCGCACGTGCGCGAGTCGCCGGCGCAGGTCGTCGACCGGGTCGTCGGTCTCCGGCTCGACGACCGGGTCGAGGCCGACGTAGGCGCCGAGCCCCCGTAGGAACGCCGACTCGCCGACGAACGTCCCACCGACGCCGTGACGCTCGAGAAACGACGGAACGCGCGTCGGTCGCCCCCACCACTTGAGCGTGATCACGTTGAACCGCTCACCCTCGAGGCGGCGCATCACCTCGCGCGTCCATTCCTCCGCCGCGCGTGCCGTGCGCTCCGCCTCGGGCACGAGCGCCTGCGGCCGGAGCACCGGATGCCGGTCGCGGAAGAACGCATCGCTGTCGGTCACGCGAGGGTCGGCGCCACCGGAGACGCGCAGCACCGCCTCGCCGCGCCAGACGTGCGTCAGCGAGAAGCGTCAGCCCGTCGACCTCGAGCTCCGCGCAGCGCTCGACGAGGCGCTCGGCTTCCTCCGCGTCGCGCTCGGGATCCGGGCGGCCGGTCAGCCACCAGCCGCCGTCGCGCCGCTCGGCCGGGCGCAGCGCGGCGTACGCGAAGACGTGCTCGGGATCGACCTCCTGCCCGCGGCCCACCGCCTCGAACACCGCGCGGCCCGGGAACTCGTCGGGGCGATAGCCGAGCATCGACCAGTGCGCGACCTCCGAGGACGGCGCCCGTCCCGGCCCGACCGCGTACAGGACCCCGCACGACGCGCGCGCGCAGAGCGCGTCGAGGTTCGGCGTCCGCGCGGCCTCGTTCCCGGTCCGGCCGCCGAGGACGTCGTGCGCGCGGTCGCCGAGCCCGTCCAGCAGGACGACGACGATCGGGTACATCTAGACCGGGACGCGCTCCAGCGACCGGATCACTCGCGCGACGCCGGGAGGAACGAGCGACTGCCAGTCGCCGCCGTCACGGAGCGCAGCGCGCACGGTCGCGCCCGAGACGCCCTTCTCGACTCCCTCGTCGAGCACGACGACGTCGTAGCCGGCAGCGCGCAGGCGGTCGAGCTTCGTTCCGCCCCAGTCCGAGAAGAGCCGGATGTACTGCGTCACGCCGTCGGGCACGTACGCGGGCCAGAGCTCCGGCTCGTTGACGGGGAAGGGAATGACATGCACGCGCGCGAGGTCGAGCCCGAGGTCGGCGGCAGCGGCCTCGACCATCAGCAGCCGCTCGACGTACGACCACGGGTTCGACTCGGGGAGGTGCCGCAGCGGGTCGGAGGGCTCGGGCTTGATCCGCGCCGGGTCCGGGTTCGTGATCCCGACGAACACCTCGGGCGAGCGTTCTGCGGCGCCCGCGAGGTACTCGAGGTGGCCGTTGTGGAACGGCTGGAACCGGCCGTGGATCATCCCGCGGCCGGTCAACGAACGAGGACTCCCGCTCCCTCCTCCACGGAGCCGATCCGCCGGATGAACAGACCGTGCCGCTCGAACTCCGCTTCGAGCGCGGGCCCGCGCTCGTGCGGCAGCGACACCAACAATCCGCCGGCGGTCTGCGGGTCGTAGCCGAGCGCGTCGAACGTCGGTGCGACCCGTTCGAGCGTGACGTGGCTCGACGCGAACTCGCGGTTCCGCGGGTCCCCGCTCGTGCGCACGCCCTTGCGCGCGCAGTCCAGCGCGCCGTCGATCGCAGGGAAGCGCTCCGACTCGAGCACGAACGCAACGCCGCTCCGCGACGCCATCTCGTGCGCGTGGCCGAACAGGCCGAACCCCGTCACGTCGGTGACCGCGTTCGGCGACGCGCCGCGCAAGACGTCGGCTGCGTCCTTGTTCAACGTCCGCATCCAACGGACCGCGCGCTCGAGCGGCATCGTGCCCGTGACCTGTTGCTTGAAGCCGGTCATGATCAGCCCGGTACCGAGCGGCTTCGTGAGGAAGAGCGTGTCGCCCGGTCGCGCGCCGCTTTTCGGCCAGATCCCGTCGGGGTGCACCGTTCCGACGACCGCGAGCCCGTACTTCGGCTCGTCGTCGCGGATCGTGTGACCGCCTGCGAGCAGACCGCCCGCCGCCCGCACCTGCGCGTCGGCCGCGGCGAAGATCTCGCCGAGCATCTCGATCGGCAGCTCTTCCGGGAATGCGGCGATCGAGAGCGCGAGCAGCGGCGTGCCGCCCATCGCGAAGACGTCGTTGAGCGCGTTCGTCGCGGCGATCGCGCCGTAGTCCGCCGGGTCGTCGACGACCGGCGGGAAGAAGTCGAGCGTGAAGATGATCGCCCGCTCGTCGTCGAGCTTGTACACGGCGGCGTCGTCCGCGGGCGCAAGCCCGACGAGCAGGTTCTCCGACTCCACGGGGACGAACCCGCGCAGCAGCTCCTCCAGCCTCGCGGCCGAGTACTTCGCCGCACAGCCGCCGCAGCTCGCAAGCTCCGTCAGCTTCACCGGGTAAGTCTGGGACGACATCCAGGCCTTCTCTCGACGCCGCAACTGTAGGCAGCCGCAGTCCTTTCGTCTAGAGACGTCGGCCGGTTCAGTCGTATTCCCGATCGGAACATTTGACGGCGGCCCTTGTTCAGGGCCGCCGTCAGGGGAGAGGGAGGAGCAATTCTGGGCTCCCCCGCGCGAGTTTTCGGCACGGGCGACGCCGAACCTGCTAAGAACCCCTTTCACGATGAAGCGCTGTGCCACCGGGCCGCGCTGGGTGCCGCGAGGCCGCGTCCTCAGTCGCGCCCGTATCCACCGGATACGAACGCTCCCTGCGTCCTTGCCTCGCACCACCCATCGCACCCCGGTAACGAGGCCTCATCATGAAAGGGGTTCTGATCGCCCGTGCGCGCAGCCCTGATCACCGGTGGCTCGTCAGGGATCGGGCTGGCGATCGCACGGATGCTCCGCGACGAGGGATTCGAGCTCACGCTCTCCGCGCGCACGCCGGAGAAGCTCGAGGCGGCGTCAGGCGAGCTCGGCGCCCACACGGTGATCGCGAACGTCGCCGAGGAGGAAGACTGCGAGCGACTCGTGCGCGAGCACGCCGAACGCTTCGGCCGGCTCGATGTGCTGGTCAACTCCGCCGGAGTCGGTCTCGGCGGACCCGTCGAGCAGATGAGCACGAAGAAGTGGGACTTGCAGCTCGACGTGAACCTGCGCGGCACGTTCATCGTCACGCGGGAGTCGATCCCGATGCTGCGTGAGTCGCGCGGGCTCGTCGTCAACCTCGCCTCGATCGCGGGGACCGTTCCCACTCCGATGTTGGCAGCGTACGGCGCGTCGAAGGCCGGCGTGATCTCGCTGACCAATTCCATGAATCGCGAGCTCGAAGGCGACGGCATCCGCATCTGCGCGCTCTGCCCCGGCTTCGTCGACACGCCGATGGCCGCCTGGACCGGAATGTCGAACGAGGAGATGATCCAGCCGGAGGACTGCGCGGAGATCGTCCGGCTGCTACTCCGGCTCAGCCCCGCCGCTCGGATCCCTCAGGTGGTGGTTGAGCGCCTGGGCGACCGGCTCTGAGGTACAGCAACCGCCACTCGCGGGGGTCGTCGGGCTCGAGCGACTCCTCGAGCCTCAGCGTCTCGAGCCTGCCCGCGCCGTCGAGCTCCCCCTGGAGCGCCTTCAGGTCGCGGCGTCCATAGCGACGAAGCGCCTGCACTTCGAGACCGAGCTCGCGTGCAGCGTCGGCCAGCTCCTCGAGCCGAGGCCCGCGCGGGACGCCGCGTAACCGCGCACGCCACGGCCGCGCTACATCGCCGGAGTCGCAGGTGAGCAAGAGCGTGCCTCCCGGCCGCAGCGCGTCGCGCATCCCGCGGAGCACGTCACGCCACTCGTTGACGTCGTCGAGCATCTGGGTCGAGACGACGGCGTCGAACTCGGCGTCGTAGTCGAGCGCGCGCGCGTCGAGCTCGCGCGTCTCGATTCCGGGCACCGCCGGCGGCGGCAACCGCGCATCGACACCGACGACCTGCGGACGCTCACTCACAGCAGCCCACAAAGAGAGATCGCCGCAGCCGACGTCGAGCACACGAGCCGGCCGCCGCTCGACGAGGTCGAGCAGCAGCCGGATCTTCGCAGCGTTGCCCGGGAGCGCGTCCCGGACTAGGCCGTCTTCTCGATCGGCACGTCGATCAGGTTGCCCCATTCGGTCCACGAGCCGTCGTAATTTCGCACGTCTTCGTACCCGAGCAGCTCGCGAAGGACGAACCACGTGTGAGCGCTCCGCTCTCCGATCCGGCAATAGGCCGTCACGGAGCGGTCCGGCGTAATCCCTTTCGCGCCGTAGAGCTCTCGCAGGTCGTCCGCGCTCTTGAAGGTGCCGTCGTCCTTGACGGCCTGAGCCCACGGGATCGACTGGGCGGTCGGGATGTGCCCCGCACGCTGGGCGCCTTCCTGCTCGTACCCCGGCGCGGCGATCAGTTCGCCCGAGTACTCCTGCGGCGAGCGGACGTCGACGAGCGCGTCACGACCGATCGTCTCGCGCACCGCATCGCGCCGCGCGCGGATCGTTTCGTCGCGCTCCCGCGCGGAGTACGACGCCGGCGAGACCTGCGCCTCGTCCGTCGTCAGCTCGCGGCTCTCGTCGATCCACTTCTGCCGCCCGCCGTCGAGGATGCGCACGTCCTCGTGGCCGTAGATCTTGAGGTACCAGTACGCATAGGCGGCGAACCAGTTGTTCTTGTCGCCGTAGAGGACGATCGTCGTCTCGTTGGAGATCCCGCGCGCGCCCATGAGCAGCTCGAACGCGTCTTTCTCGACGAGGTCGCGCTCGACGGGGTCCTGCAGGTCGTCGCGCCAGTGCAGCTTGATCGCGCCCGGGATGTGCCCTTCGTCGTAAAGGTCCGGGTTCTCGTCGACTTCCGCGACGACGAGCCCCTCGTCGTCGAGGTGCTCGGCCAACCAGTCGGTCGTCACGAGCACGGGCTTTGCGTACCCGTTGTCAGCCATGGCTCCCTCCATTACTTCCCGATTTGAAGTGAACCCTACCTCTAGACGCACCCACCGGGCGAGTGCTTCCCGGCTACGTCAGAAACCGGCGGACCGCTGCCTCGAGCTCCCGCTCGGAGACCGCGCCCTCGAACTTCGCCTTGATCCGGCCGTCCCCGCCGACGAGGAACACCCATGGCTCCGTCGGCAGCTTCCACTCCCGCACCCAGCGGTTCACGCCGAGCGCAGGGTTGTTCTCCTCGTAGATCTCGACGTGGATGAAGCGCACGCCGGGGGTGCGCCGCCGGACGGCGTCGACGATGTCGACGACCGGCCCGCAGGTCCGGCTCTCGCAGAACTTCGGCGTCGCGAAGACGACGACGAACGGCTCCTTTTGCGCGAGCGCATCGGCGACCGAGACTCGAAGCAGCTCGGTGTCCGGCGGGTTCTGCGTCGTCAGCTTGGCGGCCGGGGCATCATCGAGCGTCGGCGTCTTGGAGGGAAACGCAAGCTCGCCGACGGCAGGCGACTTCGTGCGCTCCTCGACGACGACGTTCCCCACTCCCTGGATCCGGGTTCCTCCGACGGGCTCGGCGAGCAGGAAGTACGTGCCAGGGCCAGGGATGTCGAGATTCGTGACGTACACGCGCTGACCCTTGCCGACGTCCTCGAGCCGCGCCGTCCCGGTCAGGAAGGGCGCCTGGTCGAGGGCGAGCGAGAGCCACACACGAGCCGTCGGCCGTTCGATCGGCCGGGCCCGGTCCGTGAGCACGAGAAACGAGACGCGCGCGGGACCGGGCGCGTGGTCGGACGTGCCCATCACGAGTGCGACGTCCTCGCCCGGGCGCTTCCACAACGCTTCCAGCGACCCGGGCCGAGGTCCGGCCTGCGCCGTCGAGGCGGCGTCGTTCGAGCCGCAGCCGAGGGCGCTCAGCACGAAACCGAGAGCCAGGACCGCGGTTGCACGCACGCCTCGACTGTAGCGAGAGCGCTACTGCCAGGCACCGTCTGAGAAGCCGAGCCAGCCGAGCTTGCCCAGAAGGGACGCGGCGAGAGCGGCGAAAAGAGCCAGGTGGGTGAGGCGAGCCTTCATCATTTAGCGTTCACCTCCTCTCGCGTTTAGAAGCGGAAGTCCTGCAGCGCCTCTGCGGCGCGGCGGTAGACGTGGGCGGCGCCGCGGTCGTCGCCGCGGCAGCGTCGCGAGGTCGCCGAGGGCGACCCAGGCGGCTGCGCGATGACTGACCGACGAGAGCTGTTCGAACGTCGCGTCTGCGGCGTGGAACTGGACCTCCGCGTCGTCGAGCCGGCCCTGCTCGAGGAGCGAGCGGCCGAGGACGAGCTGAGCGTTGCCGATCTCATCGAGGAAGTCGACGCGGCCTTCGAGCAGCCGCAGCGCGTGGCGCGACTGCTCCTCGGCCTGCTCGAGGTGACCCGGTACGCAGGTGGACCTGCGCGAGCGACGACACGGCCTGCGCCGCGTCAGCGTCGTTCCCGAGATCGAGGGCGATGCGGAACGCTTCCTTCAGGTGCGGGATCGCCTCGTCGGGCTTCCCGAGCGTGAAGGTCAAGCCGCCGATGTTGTTGTGCAGCCGGCCAACGTGCCGGTGTTCGGCGAGGTCTTCGTAGATCGACTTGGCCTGTTCCGCGTACTTTCGCGCGAGCACCCAGTGACCCTCGCGCTCGGCGAGGACGGAGGCTTGGAACAAGGCGTTGGCCATCGCGGACCGGTCGTCCACGGCGGAGGCAAGCTCGAGCGAGCGCTCGACGTCTTCCTTCGCGGCCTCGAAGTCGCGCTGCCGGCGGTAGCACCGCGAGCGCCCCTCGAGGATCTTCGAGCGGAGGAGGTCACACGGGAACCCGGAGCGCTCCGCGAGCTCGAGCGCTGCGCTGAAGAGCCCGAGTGCGGTGGAGATGCTCGAAAGCTTGTAGCGGGCGACACCGAGCTCGAAGACGACCTCGGCACGCTCGACGTCCGAGAAGGTTGCGCCCTCCGAGAGGCCGCGTGCGCGCTCGAGCAGCGGAATCGCGCTACGAACGTCGCCGTCGATCCCCCGTGCGCGTGCCTCGCCGGTCAGCGCGCGAACCTCCAGCTCCGGCGAGCCGGTGGCGAGCACTGCCGAGCGGAGCGAGTCGTAGACCTCGAGGGACTGCGTGCACTGGTCTGAGCGGATGAGCGCCTCAGCGCGTGCGAGACCGCCTTCGACGCGGCCGCGCTCGTCGGTCGAGACGCCGTTCGCGAGGAAGCTGGCGTCGACGCCGAGCTGTTGCGCGAGCCACTCGATCGTCTCGGCCGTCGGACGCGTCTTGCCACGCTCGATCTGGCTGACGTACTCCTTCGAGAACCGGTCGCCGGCGAGCTCGCCCTGGGTCAGCCCCGCGGCGACCCTGAGCCTGCGCAGACGTTCGCCGAGGCCCAGTGCTGCGGGCTTCGTGAGGCGCTGCGGCTCGTGACGGACGGTTGGTTTCATGGCGGCCCGAGAAGTCTTCTCGATACTTCACCAAAGTGCAAGTACGCCTGACTAGGCATCCCCCAAAAGGGGCATGTCTCCAGGGAAACCGAGTCAACGACGGTGGTTCGAAATCACTTGACCGAGGTACTTGACAACCCCGGACACGGCTCCTAGAGTGAGCTCAACCTTGACGCCAGGCCGGACGCCAGGCCAGGCGCAGGGGACGCGCCAAGGTGACACAGAAAGCCGGTGGCCGTGAGTGGGCCGCAGACTCATGACCACCGGCTAGTCACCCCAGGTGGGTCAAGGCGCAGACAAGAGAAACCCCCGGGGGGCCGCAGCCCGGGGGGTTTCTCTTTTTCAGGGCACTGCTCCTGCCCCGACGACGAGGACGAGCTCAGGCGGCCTCGGCGATCGGAACCGGCGTCTCGTGGCGCACCTTGCGAACGGTCGTGGCCGCGACGATCGCCCCCACGAACGCAAACCCGGAGGCCACGACGAGCGCGGTCGAGAAGCCGTCGACGAACGCCTCCGGCGAGCGCCGGTCGCCGACCTTCGCCGCAATGATCGCCCCGATCAGCGCAACGCCGATCGAGCCGCCGATTTGGCGCATGGTGTTCATGACCGCCGAGCCGACGCCGGACTTGTCCACCGGGACCGAGCCGATGATGGCCGCGGCCGAGGGCGTCATCGTGAGCGACATCCCCACGCCGCCGATCAGCAGCGCGGGCAGGAGGTCCCAGAAGTTCGCGGTGGTCCCGAGCGTCGAGTAGTAGAGAAGCTGGACGCCGAGCAGCGTCATTCCCCCGGTCATCAGCCACCGCGAGCCAATCCGGTCGGAGAGCTTTCCCGCGATCGGAGCGACGAGGATGATCAACACCGTCATCGGGAGAAACGCTGCGCCGGCCTGGACAGCCGAGAAGCCGAGGATGTTCTGCATGTACAGCGAGACGAAGAAGAAGACGCCGAACATCGCCAGCCCGACCATCAGGATCACGACGTTCGCGCCGGCGAAGGTGCCGTTCTGAAACAGCGTCAGGTCGAGCATCGGGACGCGCTGGCGCAGCTCGAGGATCACGAACGAGCCGAGGAGCACGACCGCTGCGACGAACGATCCGACGATCCGCGCCGAGGACCACCCGTACGTGTTGGCTTCGATCAGCCCGTAGGTGAGCGCGAACAGGCCGAGCCCCGAGGTGAGCAAGCCCGCGGGGTCGAGCCGCTGCTCGTCCGACATGTCGCGTGACTCGTCGATCAGCAGGTAGCTGGCGACGACGCCGACCACGCCCACCGGAACGTTGACCAAGAAGACCCAGCTCCAGCTGAGGTGCTCCGTGAGGAGACCGCCCACGAGCGGTCCGATCGCCAGCGCCAAGGCCGCGACGCCCGCCCAGATGCCGATCGCCATCCCGCGCTGCCGCGGGGGGAACGTGGCCGAGATGATCGCGAGGGTCGCCGGGTTCATCAGCGCGGCGCCGACGCCCTGGACGATGCGCCACGCGATCAGCGACTCGCCGCTCTGCGCGAGCCCGCAGAAGAGCGACGAGATCGTGAAGATCACGATCCCGATCACGAAGATGCGGCGCCGGCCGAACAGGTCTGCGAGCTTGCCGCCCGTCATCATCAGCGCGGCGAAGCTCAGCGCGTAGCCGGTGACGATCCACTGGAGCTCCGAGAGGCCGACGCCGAGTTCCCGCTGGATCGACGGAACCGCGACGTTCACGACGGTGTTGTCGAGCATGATCATGAACAGCCCCACCGCGACCGCGCCGAGGGTCCACCACTTTCGATTGACGCTCGAGTACAGGCGTTGTCTCATTTCGTCCTGAAGGTACTGGCCGGAGTGTTCAGGGGTAGGATCGCCCGTCGATGAGCGAGTTCGTCTGGGAGCCCTCGCCCGAGCGGGTCGAGCAGGCGAACGTCGTGCGGCTCTGGCGCAAGCTGGGCTGCGAGAGCTACCACGAGCTGCACCGCGTCTCGATCGAGGAGCCGGAACGGTTCTGGCCGACGCTGATCGACGACCTCGGGCTCGAGTTCTCGACTCCATGGGAGCGCGTGCTCGACGAGTCCGCGGGGATCGAGTGGGCGACGTGGTTCGTCGGCGGTCGGCTGAACGTCGCGACGAACTGCCTCCATCGCCACGCAGAGCGCCGGCCGGACGACGTCGCTGCGGTCTTCCTCGGCGAGGACGGCGAGCGTCGTCGAGCGAACGTACGCCGAGCTGTCCCGCGAGACGACGCAGCTCGCCGAGGCGCTGGTCGAGCTCGGCGTCGAGCCCGGCGATCGGGTCGCGATCTACATGCCGATGTGCCCGGAGGTCGCGGTGGCGTCGCACGCGTGCGCGCACGTCGGGGCCGTGCAGGTCCCGATCTTCTCGGGGTTCGCGGCGCCCGCGATCGCGCAGCGGCTGGAGGCGTCGGACGCGAAGGTCGTGATCTGCGCCGACGGGTCGTTCCGCCGCGGCCGCTGGCTGCCGATGCGCGAGACGGTCGACGACGCCCGAGCCGACGTTGACGGTGATCGAGTGGGACCGCGCGCCGCGCCGACGTGGCCCGAGCTCGTGCCAGCGGCAGCCGGGAACGCTGCCGGCGCTGCAGGTCGACTCGGAGCACCCGTACCTCCTGACGTACACGTCTGGCACCACGGGCCAGCCGAAGGGCGTGCTCCACGTCCACGGCGGGTTCCTCGTCTCGATCGCGCGCGAAGTCGCGTACCAGACCGACGTCAACGAGGGCGACGTCGTCCACTTCGCGACGGACATGGGCTGGATCATGGGATCGTGGACGGTGGTGGGCGCCGGAGCGATCGGCGCGACGATCGTGTTCGCCGAGGGTGCGCCGGACTGGCCCGACGACAGGCTCTGGCGCCTGATCGAGCAGGAGCGCGTGACGATGCTCGGCGTCTCGCCCACGCTGATCCGCGCGCTGATCCCGAAGGGCGAGCCGCAGACCGACACGTCGTCGCTTCGGGTGATCACGACGACCGGGGAGCCATGGAACCCCGACCCGTACCTCTGGCTGCACGAGCACGTCGGCCGCGGTGTAACGCCGATCGTGAACATCAGCGGCGGGACCGAGGTCGGCGCCTGCTTCCTCTCCGTGTGCGTCGCGTACCCGATCAAGCCGGTCTCGCTCGGCTTCCCGGCGCTCGGCGAGGACATGGACGTCTTCGACGCTGAGGGGCGCTCGGTGCGCGGCGAAGTCGGCGAGCTCGTCTGCAAGCGACCGTTCCCAGGGATGACGCGCGGGCTCTGGGGCGACCCCGAGCGGTACCTCGAGACCTACTGGCGGCGCTTCCCCGGCGTCTGGACGCACGGCGACTGGGCATCGGTCGACGAGGACGGCTACTGGTACCTCCACGGGCGCTCCGACGACACCCTCAACATCGCAGGCAAGCGCATCGGGCCGGCCGAGCTCGAGTCGGCCGCCGTCTCGCACCCCGGTGTCGCCGAGGCGGCCGCAGTCGGCGTGCCGCACGACGTCAAGGGCGAGGTGGCGTGGATCTTCTGCGTGCGTTCACCCGAAGCAGACGCCGCTGGAGCAGGACGTGGCGGCTAAGGTCGCCGAAGTGCTGGGGAAGGCCTTCAAGCCGGAGCGGATCGTGTTCGTCGGGTCGCTGCCGAAGACGCGCTCGGCGAAGATCGTGCGGCGCGCCGTGCGCGCGAAGGTGCTGGGCAAGGACCCGGGCGACCTCTCGTCGGTCGAGAACCCCGACGCGCTCGAGGAGATCGCGAATGCCATCTGAGCTCATCGGGGTCGCGCTCGTCACCGGCGGCGGTCGCGGGATCGGCGCGGACGTCGCGCGCGAGCTCGCGAGTGCGGGGATGCGCGTCGCGGTGTCGGCGCGAACGCGCGCGCAGGTGGAAGCGGTCGCGCAGGAGATCGGCGGGCTCGCGATCGAGGGCGACGTCTCGAAGCAGGCGGACGTCGAGCGGATGGTCGCCGAGACCGAGACGCGAGCTCGGCCCGATCGACCTGCTCGTCGCGAACGCCGGCATCGCGCTGTGGGAGGAGCGCGCCTGGGAGGTGCCGGTCGAGGACTGGTGGCGCGTGCAGGAGGTGAACGTGCTCGGCGTCTACCTCACGTGCCGGGCTGCGATCCCGGGAATGCTCGAGCGCGGCAGCGGGCGGATCGTGATCACGGGCAGCGGCGCCGCGTACCTACCGGGCTTGTCGGCAGACGGCGTACAGCGCGAGCAAGGCCGCAGCCGTGCGCTTCGGCGAGACGCTCGCGAGCCAGCTCGAGGGCCGGATTCCCGTCTTCCCGATCAGCCCGGGTCTCGTGAGGACGGAGTTGATCGGCGACCGGATAGGCGACGACGCACCGTGGACGCCGCCCGAGTGCGCGCCACGGCTCGTGCGGGCGCTGGCGTCGGGGAGGTTCGACCGCCTGAGCGGGCGCTACCTGCACGCGGAGCACGACCCGCCGGAGGAGCTGGAAGCGCGCATCGAGCAGATCCTCGCGGACGACCTGAACGCGATCCGCTTGACGGCGCTAGCGCAGCGCGATCCAGGTCTGCCGCGCGCGGGCGAGCAGCTCGTCGCCGCGGTAGAGCGCCGTGCCCGCGAAACCCTTCCTGCCCTCGTGGCCGATCGGCCAGGCGACGACGACGCAGCGCTCGCCGGGCTGCGGCACTTCGTGGACCTCGCCGGCCATGCGGCCGAGCAGCCAGTTGCCGCGACCGTCCCAGCCGACGCCGATCGCGCCGGGGCAGTCGAGCGCGGCCCAGACGAGCAGGCGCGACACGTCGTCGGGGACGACCCACGGCGCCGCGAACACCTTCGTCCCGTCGACCGCGCCGGCGAAGAGCCCGAGTCCGTCGTCGCGGTCCGGGCCGCAGACGAAGCACGTCGCGTAGTCGTGCTCGTCGAAGCCTGGGTAGTTCCGCGACGCCTGCTCGGCGTCGTCGAACGCGACCGGCTCCGGAACCTCGCCGTGGACGTGCGCTCGATGCGCTTCGGCGACGAGCGTCTCCCCGTCCCAGAGCCGCGCGCCGTCGAAGCGGAGCGGCGTGTCGAGCGGCGGCGGCGAGCGCAGGGTCACCTCGGCCGGTTCGCCGACGCGCTCGGCGAGCAGGCCGCAGGTGTAGCCGCCGTTCGCCGAGCCGGGCGGGCCGTTGTAGCGGGACGCGATGATGAGGTCCATTCCCGATAGACTAGGTTTTCGACTGTGAGGCTAAAACCCTGAGGCTCGGACTCGCACAGATCAACACGATCGTCGGCGACCTCGACGGGAACCGCGAGAAGATGGCCGGGCTGATCGCCGATGCCAAGCGCGACGGCGTCGAGCTGCTCCTCTTCCCCGAGCTGGCGGTCACCGGGTATCCGCCCGAGGACCTGCTCCTGCGCCCCGGTTTCGTCCGCGCGGCCGACGAGTCGCTCCACCGGCTCGCGCTCGAAGCTCGCGGGATCACCGCGCTCGTCGGCTATCCGCACTACGACCGCGATCTCTTCAACGCGTGCGCGGTGTGCTCGGGCGGCGAGGTGAAGGCCGTCTACCGAAAGCGCTTCCTGCCGAACTACGGCGTGTTCGACGAGGCGCGCTACTTCGCCCAGGGACGCGACCTGCTCCTGCTCGAGCACGGCAAGACGCTCGCTGGGCGTGACGATCTGCGAGGACGTGTGGCAGCCGGGACCGCCCGCGACCGACCTCGCGCTCGCGGGTGCGCAGCTGCTGCTGAACATCTCGGCGTCGCCGTTCCACCTCGACAAGGACCGCGAGCGCGAGGAGATGCTCGTCACGCGCGCGCGCGACAACTCGTGCTTCGTCGCGCTCTGCAACGCGGTCGGCGGCCAGGACGAGCTGATCTTCGACGGCCACTCGGTCGTGCTCGACGACGAGGGCGAGGTGGTCGCGCGCGCACCGGGGTTCGAGGAGGCCCTGCTCGTCGTCGACCTCGACCCGGAGGCGGTGATCGCGCGGCGCCTACGCGACGTTCGCCGGCGCGCACTCGAGCAGGAGCGCGAAACGCCGCCGCCCGTCTCCGTCGTGCACATCGGCTCGCCGCGCGAGGCGCCGGACGGCAAGCACGTCGGCGGCGAGATCGCGCCGATGCTCGACCCGCTCGAGCAGATGCGGCTCGCGCTCGAGCTCGGCCTGCGCGACTACGTCGAGAAGAACGGGTTCAGCGAGGTCGTGCTCGGCGTCTCCGGGGGGATCGACTCGGCGCTCGTCGCCGCGCTGGCGGTCGAGGCGCTCGGCGCGGAGCGCGTGCACTGCGTGTCGATGCCGTCGCGCTACTCGTCCGAGGAGACCCGGCACGACGCGCGCGCGCTGGCCGAGTCGCTCGGCGCGCACTTCCTCGAGCTGCCGATCAACTCGATCTACGACGCGTTCGAGGAGGCGCTCGCCGACGTCTTCGCCGGTCGCGAGCCGGACCTCACCGAGGAGAACCTGCAGGCGCGGATCCGAGGGCGTGCTCCTGATGGCGCTCTCGAACAAGTTCGGCTGGCTGCTGCTCGCGACCGGCAACAAGTCCGAGCTCTCGGTGGGCTACGCGACGCTCTACGGCGACATGGCCGGCGGCTTCGCGCTGATCAAGGACGTCTACAAGACGGACGTCTTCCGGCTTGCGCGGCACCTGAACGAGCGGGCAGGGCGAGAGCTGATCCCGGCCTCGATCATCGAGCGCGCGCCGAGCGCGGAGCTGCGCGCCGATCAGCTCGACGCGGACTCGCTCCCGCCCTACGCGGCGCTCGACGAGGTGCTCGAGGCGTACGTCGAGCTCGACCGCTCGCGTGAGGAGCTTGCCGCCGACGGGTTCGACAAGGACGTCGTCGAGCGCGCGATCGCGCTGATCGACCGCGCGGAGTACAAGCGGCGCCAGGCGCCGCCCGGGGTCAAGCTGCGTCCGAAGGCGTTCGGCCGCGACCGGCGCACGCCGATCACGAACCGCTGGCGCGACTAGCGGCCGACGTCGACCGGCGCGTCGGGCGGACCGCCCGCGATCAGCTCGCGCAGGTGTGTCGCGAGCGAGCGCGGCGCGAACTCGTCCTCGCTCCGCTCGATCTCCTCGACCGTCCACCAGCGGTGCTCCTCGCGCGCGTCGGGGCCGGCGAACAGCGAGTCGTGCGACGTCGGGCGCACATTCCGGACGTCAGCGACCCGGACGAGCGCGAATTGCTCGCGCGTGTCGTAGATGTGACCCTGCGCCGGCCAGAACCAGACGTGGCGGCGCGTCCACACCCACGGCCCGAGCTCGACATCGGTGAGTCGCAGCTCTTCTGCGAGCTCGCGGCGAAGCGCGTCTTCGGGCGACTCGCCGGCTTCGAGCGCACCGCCGGGCGCGATCCAGACGCCCGGGTCCCCTGGGAGGACGAAGCGGTGGAGGAAGACGCGGTGCCGGCGGTCGAGCCGGACCTCGCCGCGCCTGACCGCAGAGGCTTGATGTGAAACTCCCGCGCGTTCTGGCCTCTACCAGCTACTTAGCAAGGATCAATAGGGCAGAACAGTCGCGTTACGTGGGAACACGCTCGCCCAGGCCACTCTCGCCCCGTTGGCTTCAGAGTCCTCGTCGGAGCCAATCGTCTCGGCGAACCTCGTACACCGTCATCGGCTCGCCCGAGCGCCCGAGGCCTGGGCCCCGCGCCGCGAATCCGAGGTTGGCGGCAAGGCGACGAGATGGTTCGTTCGCTCCCGCCTCGATGTAGGCCGTGATGATCTCGACATCGGTACGGCCCCAGAGGTCATCGATGGCTGCTTCCATCGCCTCGGTCGCGATGCCTTCCCTCCGCCGCTCCTCGGTCACCCACCAGCCCGCCTCGACCTCGTCGGGTGCGATTCCCTCGATGCCATGACCGGCAAGGCGCAGCTCGGCGCCGCCGAGGAAGCTCTCGTCCCGTCTGTCCCGGATCGCCCAGGGGCCGAAGCCGTGCTCTCGCCACTGCAGCTCGGCGGCGCGAGTGTCGCGCAATGCGTCGGCGGGGTTCTTCGACGCTCGTGCGTGCTCGGCCTCGTCGAGTCGTCTCAGCGGGATCAGGATCAGACGCGCTGTTCGGAGAACGATTCGACCGCGTGCCGGCCCCGCCGATTCGCCCGCGTAGCGTCCATGCACGCTCGCAGTATGGCCCGATGCGTTCTGGTGATATTCCCGAACTCATTGGCCCGCATCAGGGCGCTACCGCCTGCTGAGCGTGGGACGGCCAGCAGGCGCCACGAGACGGCGCAAATTTCACATCAACCCTACAGCCGCCGGGTTGGAAACTTAGGAATACTCCTCAACAGGCGTTTTAGTCCGCTTCCGAATCACGCGGGAACCGCACGTGGGCGATGATCCGGTGAGATGAGGCGGTTTCGCCGGAAGCGGGTTCTGATTCCCCTCGCGTCTCTGATCGCCGTCGTCGTCCTGGTTTTCGTGCTCAACCGGTCCGAGCTGATCGTTGCGAATCAGGCGGCAGGCAGTTCGAGCATGGCGCCCACGATCCCGGCGTGCAACGGGCGGGCGACGGCCGAAGGGGTTCACCTACCGCTTCCGGGATCCCCATCGTGGCGAGGTGGTCGTTTTCCATGCGCGTGGCGCTCTCGGCGGGCCGGTCACGCCCGATCCCGATGCGCGGGATCTCCTTCTGGGGAAGCGCGTGATCGGCGTTCCCGGAGACACGGTCACCGGCCGCGACGGACGCGTTTCCGTCAACGGCACGAAGGCCGACGACATCGCAACTGATCCCTTCTCGGCCGTTCGTCTCGGCCCGGACGAGTACTTCGTGCTGGGCGACAACCGCAGCTTCTCTCAGGACAGTCGGGACTTCGGCCCAGTGCCACGAGATGCGATCATCGGCCGTGTCGTTCTCATCTATTGGCCTTTGGATCGGTTCGGCGTGCCGGGCTACGACAAGGATCTCATACCGCCCGGCGACGCCTGCTCGCCGTGAACGCACGACTGGCCGCGCGAGGCGGTCGAACGCCATCGCGCTTCCGGGTGGACGCGGCCCGCGTCGAACCTACGGTGTGATCGTCGTCCTGCCTAGTGGCCGTTCGGGACAGGGACATGCGGCGTTAGAACATGAGGAATACTCCTCAAGAGCACGCGGAGGTGCCGGCCGAGGACGTCGGGGATCGCACTCATCGCAGCCCCCTTGGGGGACGATCGAGCGCCCCATGACCAACGCTACGCGACTTTCTGTGACCCATGGGTGCCGCGATCGTGCCGGATGTGTGCCGATTCGTCCCGGCGCTCCGGACGGCGGCGGGCGTTCTAGGCGGCCTCGACCTCTGGGCTCGCGGGCGTCCAGACGCTCCTCGAACCGGCGGCGAAGCTCCTCGCCCGAGAGGCGCACGACGACTCGCGACCGGCGAGGCTCGAGCCGCAGCACCCGAACGTCGTCCCCTCCGCCGCCGTAGCAGCGGGCATAGCACTCGGCCTCCGTCAATGGCCTGAGGCGTCGCATGTGATCCGCACGCTAGACCGGCCGTCGGACGTCAAAACGCGTCCACGCCGGCGATTTCGAGCAGCGGCGCGAGCCTCGGCACGAACGTGTGAACGTCGAAGGCCTCCGCGGGCGCGAGCGCGCCCACCCCTCGCGCTTCTCCGTCTCGGAGCGCACGCGCGCCGTGCGCGACGAGCAGCGCGGCCAGCCCGTACGTATCTCGGCCGACGAGCGTCGCGCGGCGGCCCTCCCCGCCGCGGCGGGCCTCGGCGACCACCGTCCAGCCGTTGCCCGCCCGCCGCGTGGGCGACGGGTCACCGCCGAATCGACCGCTCTGACGCACGAGCGGCGCGACCAGCGGCGCGACAAGGCCGGCGAGCGCGGCGGCACGCGGCGCCGCGAAGTAGGACCGGACGCTCCGCACGCGAGTGTGCCGGGGCACGGTCAGCGGCTCGGTTCCTGCCCACTCGACCACGGAGCGCTCGCCCGAGGGAAAGCGCACGCTGCGCGTCGTCTTCCCGAACCGCGACGGGACGACGCGGCCCTCCCAGGCGACCTGAGGCTGTCCCAGCACGTGGCCGATCGTCCTGCGCGTGCCGGCGGAGGTGATCTGGCCCTCGGTCGCGTACGCGACGACGATCTCGTCGAGCGGCTCTTCGAGTCCCTCGGCGGCAAGTCGTGCCGCGAGATCGCCGGGGACGTAGTCGAAGCCGAACGACGTCAGCAGGACGACGTCGCGCTCCTCCGCGGACTCGCCGAAGCCTTCGTACACCACCCGCGCGAAGGCTTGCTCCCCGCTCACATCGAGGTAGTGCGCGCCGACCGCGATCGCCGCACCGACGGGCTTCGTGCCCACCTCGAGGAACGGTCCCGCCGTCGACGCGACCGCGAAGGCCCCGTCGAAGGCCTCGATCAGCTCGGCCTCGTGGCGCGCGTCCGCGACGCGGATCTCCTCTCCTTGGCGCGCCAGCTGCTCGAGTGCCTCCCGCCGCCTGCCCACAAGCCGCAGCGGCAGCCCGAGCTCACGGGCCTGCTCGACGACGAGTCGTCCGGTGTACCCGGTCGCCCCGAGCACCGCCAGCGGGCGTTCAGCGCTCAATCAGCGCTCGAGCGGTGCCATCGTGAGGCCGTGACCGTCTAGCTGCTCCCAGTACAGCTCGGCCACCTCGCGGTCCCCGCTCCAGACGAGCGCCTGGCCGTTGTTGTGGATCCTGTTCGCGAACGTCATGCCGCGCTCGAAATCGACGCCCGGTAGGACGGCCGCGAGCGCGAAGGCGACGCCGTCGAACGTGTTGTGGTCGTCGTTGAGCACGATCACGCGACTCGCGTCGCCGGTCCCGCTCCCGGGACCCCGTGTCCGCTCGCGCTCCCGCGGGGGCGTCAGCGTGGCCATCACGCTCACGATAGCCTCGTTTTCATGGCCGCGCTCGCCCTCGACGTCGACGCGGTCCGGGCGCGGTTCTCGGCACTGGACGACGGCTGGGCCCGGTTCGACGCTCCCGGCGGCACCCAGGCGCCGGACTCGGTGATCGACGCGATCGCCGCGTACCTGCGGGAGTCGAACGCGAACCTCGGCGGCCCCTTCGAGGCGAGCGTGCGAAGCGATGCGCTCGTCGCCGACGCCCGCTTCGCCGCGGCAGGGTTCCTCGGGTGTGCGCCTGAGGAGGTCGTCTTCGGCCAGAACATGACGACGCTCAACTTCGCGCTCTCGCGCACGATCGGGCGAGAGCTGCAGCCCGGCGACGAGATCCTGACGACGAAGCTCGACCACGACGCCAACGTCGCCCCCTGGCTCGAGCTCGCGCGCGACCTCGACCTCCGCGTTCAGCTCGTCGAGCTCAACGACGACACGACGCTCGACCTCGACGACCTCAGGTCGAAGCTCTCGGATCGAACGCGCGTCGTTGCGTTCCCGCTCGCCTCGAACGCCGTCGGAACGCTGGTCGACGCGCGACGGGTTTCCGAGCTCGCGCACGAGGTTGGCGCCCTCGCCTGGGCGGACGCCGTGCACTTCGCGCCACACGCACCGATCGACGTCGCCGCGCTCGGCGTCGACGTCCTGCTCTGCTCGCCCTACAAGTTCTTCGGGCCGCACCTCGGAGTCGCGTTCGGCCGCGCCGAGCTCCTCGAACGCTGGCGGCCGTACAAGGTTCGCCCCGCAGACGACGAGCCCGTCGGCAGCCGGTTCGAGACGGGCACCCTCGCTCACGAGCTGCTCGCGGGCTTCGTCGCCGCGGTCGACTACGTCGGCGACGTCGGCTGGGACGCGATCCGCGCGCACGAGCTGGCACTCGGCGAGCAATTCCTCGCGGGGTTTCCCGATAGCTGGCGCCTCCAAGGGCCTGCGACGATGGAAGGACGCGTCCCGACGTTCGCGGTCACGCACACCACGCTGACTCCCGACGCGATCGCCTCGAGACTCGCCGAGGAGAAGATCGCCGTGTGGGCCGGCAACTACTACGCCCTCGAGATCATGAACGAGCTGAGGCTGCCCGACGGGGCCGTGCGCATCGGGATCGTCCACTACAACACTGCGGACGAGGTCGACCGGGTGCTCGAGGCGCTGGGCGAGCTCTAGCCAACAAGCGAGTGCGTACTCGGGCTTCATGCAGGATGAGTGCATGCGCCTCCTCGTCCTCGGCGGCACACAGTTCCTCGGCCGCGCGCTCGTCGACTCCGCGCTCGCGCGCGGGCACGAGCTGACGCTTTTCAACAGAGGACAGACGAACGCCGACCTCTTCCCGGAAGTCGAGAAGCTCAGGGGCGACCGCACCCAGGACCTTTCGCCGCTCGAGGGTCGCGAATGGGATGCGGTGCTCGACGTCGCCACGTTCCTCCCACGGGTGGTGCGCGGCTCGGTCGACGCCCTCACTGGTCGCGTCGGCCGCTACGTCTACATCTCGAGCATCTCTGCCTACGCCGACCTGAGCACACCGCCGGTCGAGGGCGCACCGGTCGCGGAGCTCGACGACCGAGACGCGGAGGACGTCGAGCACTACGGAGCGCTTAAGGCGACGTGCGAGCGCATCGTCCTGGACGCCTTCGGCGATCAAGCGCTCGTCGTCCGCCCCGGGCTGATCGTCGGGCCGCACGATCCGACGGACCGGTTCACGTACTGGCCGCGCCGGGTTGCCCAGGGCGGCAGCGTACTCGCGCCTGCCCCGCCCGAGCAGCCGGTGCAGTTCATCGACGTGCGCGATCTCGCAGACTGGATCGTCGCGGCGACCGAGGCCGAGCTCGACGGCCTTTACAACGCAACCGGCGACACGATCACCTTCGAACAGGTGCTCGACGAGTGCCGCCGCGTGTCGGGCGACGCGGAGATCGTCTGGGTGCCACCGGGGCGCCTCGTGGCCGCCGGAGTCGGGGAGTGGATGGAGCTCCCGCTCTGGATCGCCACGCCCGAGTACTCCGCGACGCACCGCACCGACGTGACGAAGGCGAAGCGCGCCGGGCTCCGCGTCAGGCCGCTCGCAGAGACGATCGCGGACACGCTCGCGTGGGACGCGACACGCGAGACTCCGCGCGCGGAGGGCGTGGGCCTCACGCCCGAGCGCGAGCGTGAGCTGCTCGCCGGTGCCTGAGAAGGGGTCGACTCACCGAGAGACCTCCGCAGCGCGCGCCCAGCGCTCGTCGTCGCGCCTGATCCGGTCGGGCTCCACGCCCCGGGCCTCGGCGAGGTCGAGCGTGAGGAGCTGGAAACGCACGATGTCTACGACCGGGTGGCGCGTTGGGACGAGCGTCGTCTCGCAGCCGAGCACGCGCAGCGCTTCGGCAGCTCCGCGCGCGCGCTCCGCGGCCCGGCCTTCGCCCTCGAGCACGAAGCAGCGCACGTCTTCGTCGACGGCCGCGAGGTAGCCGTGCAGCAGCTGTTCGGTGTGGTGGGACTCGGCGGCGACGTACGCGCCCTCGCGAAGCTTGAGCTCGGCCTCCTGTGCGGTCGGCCAGTCGCGCCCGGCGCCCGCGATCAGCCAGCGGCCGTGCTCCGACACCGGCTCGCGCTCGCCCAGCACCGCTTCGACCGCGTCCGGCAGCCACGACACGTCCTCCCCGCGGAGGGCGGCGAGCGTCGCGACGGCGCAGGTGTAGCTCGCGGTGTGACACCAGCTCTGCTCCACCTCGGGCGTCGCCACGACGACCTCGTCGCAGAGCTCGCCGAGCGGACTGTCCGGCTTGCCCGTGACGAGCCACTTCGGACCGCGGAACGCGCGCGCCGCCTCGAGCGTGACCGACGTGTCGCCCTCGTGGCTGACCACGACGAGCAGGTCCGCCTCGGGCGGCCGCAGCACGGCCTCGAGCGCCTGGATCGCCTCGCCGCCGGTCTGCGCAGCGTGGAACGACGTGCCGCAGCCCGTGTGGACGACACGAATGCCGTCCGGCAGACGCCGATCGGTCGGCACTTGCCGCAGCCAGTCGGGCTGCGCGTGGATCGACGCGCGCGTCAGGTCGCCGGCCATACACGCGTCTATACCATCCTTCGCGTGGCCGACTTCCCGTTCGTTCACCGCGAGGTCGCGCGATTCAGCGATCTCGATCCAATGGGCCACGTGAACAACGCCGTCTATCTGACCTGGATCGAGAACGCGCGGATCGAGTTCCTGCGGCAGCTCGGCGCCTTCGACAAGCCCGACACGACCGAGATGGCGATGATTCTGGCCCGCGTCCAGCTCGACTTCCGAGCCCCCGTGGGCTTCGGGGACGAGATCGACGTCGGTGTCCGGACGGCGAGGCTCGGCACCAAGAGCTTCGACCTCGCGTACGAGCTCCGACGCGGCGAGGAGATCGTCGCGAACGCGACGACCGTACTCGTGGCGTACGACTACGACAAAAACTCGAGCAAGGAGATCCCGGACGAATGGCGACAGCGGCTAGCGGCATGACCTTCGAGCGTTTGAGCCTGGCGAACGGCGTGCGGATCCTGACCGCGCCGATGCCGAACGTGCAGTCGACCTCGTGCTTCCTGATGTTCGCGGCCGGCTCGCGCTACGAGACGAAGGAGTCGAACGGAATCGCGCACTTCGCCGAGCACATGTTCTTCAAGGGGACCGAGCGACGGCCCTCGTCGAAGGACATCTCGGGCGAGATCGACTCGATCGGCGGCGAGTTCAACGCGTTCACCGGGAAGGAGTACACGGGCTACTACGTCCGCTGCGCGGCCGAGCACGCGCCGATCGCGTTCGACGTGCTCGTCGACATGATCCGCCACTCGCGCTTCGAGCCGGACGAGATCGAGCGTGAGAAGGGCGTGATCGTCGAGGAGATGAACATGTACTTCGACACCCCTCGCGACTACCTCGGCGGCCTCTACGAGCAGCTCCTCTACGGCGACCAGCCGCTCGGCTGGGACATCATCGGCCGCAAGGAGACCGTGCGCGGCGCGACCCGCGAGACGTTCCAGGAGTACCTCGACCGCTGGTACCAGCCGACGCGGCTCGTCGTCGGGGTCGGGGGGAAGTTCGATCCGAGCCTGCTCAAGACGCTCGAGGAGCTCGTGTCGGAGTTCCCGCTCGGCGAGATGCCGGGGCCCGATCCGGTGCGGCTCGACTCGAACGGCGGCCCGCACGTCGTCGTGCACACGAAGACGTCGGACCAGGCGCACGTGTCGCTCGGCGTGCGCAGCTACCCGATCGTGCACCCCGACCGCTATGCGCTCCAGCTCCTCTCGACGGTGCTCGGCGGCGGGATGTCGTCGCGGTTGTTCACCGAGGTGCGAGAGCGGCGCGGGCTTGCCTACTACGTCTTCGGCGTGAACAACAGCTACACCGACGCCGGCTCGCTCTTCTCGCAGGCCGGGGTCGACATCAACAGGATCGACGAGGCGATCGAGACGATCGTGCGCGAGCTGCGGCGGATCGCCGAGGAGCCGGTGCCGGCCGACGAGCTCGAGAAGGCGAGGAACTTCGCGAAGGGCCGCTTCGTGCTGCAACTCGAGAGCCCGCACGGAACGATCATGTACGGGCTTCGGCGCGAGGTGCTCGAAGGGCATGCGACGGAGCCGACCGAGGTGCTCGAAGGCCTCGATGCCGTCACCGTTGAGGATCTGCAGCGCGTCGCCCAGGACGTGATCGGCCGGAACGCGCTCAATCTCGCGGTGATCGGGCCGTTCGAGGACGCCGATCGCTTCGAGCGCCTGCTTGCATAGCGGAGCTGCCCTCGCGTGTTGCCGTGGTCGGCCTCGCCGCCTGCGGCGGAGGAGGCGAGGACGGCTACCCGCAAGAGTCGATCGACGCGTTCGTGCAGGAGTGCCGTGCGCAGCCGAACACATCCGAGCGCCAGTGCCGCTGCGTGGTCGAGCGCCTGCAGGAGGCGATGCCCTACGAGGAGTTCGCGGCAGCGGACAAGGCACTGAAGGAGAATCGCCAGCCCGCAGAGGTGTCGGTCGAGAAGCTCCGCGCGGCCGTCACGGCCTGCACGACTGCCTAGGCGAGCTCGTCGAGATCCTCGGCGATGTGCTCGCGGTCCTCCTCGTCGGCGATCTGCGACAACGCTTCGCGGCCGAGCTCCAGGTTGCGGCGGAACTCGGCGTCGTTCCCGGCGAGCTTGTTCGCGCGGGCGAGCGCTTCGTAGGCGCTCGCGAGGTCCCAGTCGCCGATCCCGTTCTCGGTGTAGAGCTCCAGGCAGCGCCGGGCGTGGTACAGCGCCGCCTCGGGACGGCCGAGCACGGCGTTCACCCGGGAGATCTGCCAGTGGCTCGCGGGCTGCGTTCACGGGGCCTGCGCCCTCGGCGCGGCTCCAGTGGTACGCCGACGCATGCGTCGTGTCGAGCATCGCGTCGTCGTCCGCGGGCGTCCTGCTCTCCTGCTCGAGCAGCTTCCACGTGGCGTTGTAGAGGTCGACGCCGAGCCGGCGGTGGTCGATCTCTGTCCCGGTCTGCTGCTCAGCCATCAGGGCCTCCTCGGTCGAGAGTCACAGCGGCGACGCGGCGGCCCAGGGCACGTGCTTCCGCGTCGGTGATGCTCGGACGGTATGCAAGCACGACGACGATCGTCGGCGTCCGCCCGTAGACGATCGCGGCGCTCGCGCGCAGGTCGGAGATCCAACCCTCCTTGTGTGCGACCGGCGCCGAGAAGAACGGCTCGATGAGCCCACTCCGCGTCGAGTGCACGAGCAGCGCGATTCCACGGCTTGCCTCCGTCTGCGACAGACCGGTCGTTCGCGCGACGTAGCGGTTGCCCGCGGCCGCGGCCTGGAACGCGTAGAGGATCCGGCCGAGGTCGTGCGCGGTCGTGACGCGCGAGTGGCCGTGGGCCGGGGGCTTCGGAGCGTCGGCGGCAGCCGAGGTCCCTGCGCGGTACGGCCCCGGATACGTGCTCGCGCGCGCGCCGAGACGCCTGAGCGAGCTCGCGATCACCCGCTCGCCGCCGAGCCTTCGGGTGAGGCGGTTTGCAGCGAGGTTCGACGACCAGCCTGCGAGCTGGCGCAGGTCGTACCAGAGGGGTGAGCCCGGCGCGTGGCCCCGGCGAAGCGCCTCCGCAAGCACGCCGAGCTTGACGGTCGACGCTGCGGGGAAGCTGGCGTCCGAGTTCCAACCGGCCCACGCTCCCGTGCCGAGGTCGTGCACCCAGAACGCGGCCCACCCGCGGTAGGACGTCCCGATCTCGGCCAGTCGTCCCGCAAGACGGGCGTCCTTGGCCCGTTCGGCCCGGGCGCCAGGGCGCTTTGCGAACCCGGGTGCGTCGTGCCCGCCGCGCCAGGTGGCGGGGCGATGGTCGTGACGCTCCGCGGCCAACACCTCTGCATGGGCGCGCGCGGCGGCGGCCCGATCACCCGCCCGTAGCGCGCGTTCCTCACGGTCTCGCGCGGAGTCGTACCTGGCCTGGAGGGCGTCGGAGTCAGGTGCCGCGGTGAGGAGCGCGAGTGCGGCGAGCGCCAGCAGCTTCACGCCGGCAGGTCACTCCTCCGTCTTCTCGCTCGCCGCACGGTCGCGGATCTCCTCGACCACGGCAGGGTCGGCCAGCGTCGTCGTGTCGCCGAGCGTCCGCTCCTCCGCGACGTCGCGCAGGAGCCGGCGCATGATCTTTCCGCTCCGCGTCTTCGGCAGCTCCGGGGTGAACACGATGTTCGCCGGCTTGGCGATCGGCCCGATCTTGCGGGCGACGTGGTTGCGAAGCTCCTCGAGCTTCTCGACCGACGCTTCCTCGGTGCCCTTCAGCGTCACGTACGCAACGATCGCCTGGCCGGTCTGCGCGTCGGTGCGCCCGCAGACCGCGGCTTCGGCGACGCTCGGGTGGTCGACGAGTGCCGACTCGACCTCGATCGTCGAGATGCGGTGCCCCGAGACGTTCATCACGTCGTCGACCCGACCGAGCAGCCAGAAGTCGCCGTCGCGGTCGATTCGAGCTCCGTCCCCCGCGAAGTACACGTCCTCGTACTTCGACCAGTACGTGTCCCGGTAGCGGTCGTCGGCCTTGTGGATCCCGCGCAGCATCGCCGGCCACGGCCGTCGCAGCACGAGGTAGCCCCCACCGCCCGGTCCGACCTCGTTCCCCTGCTCGTCGTACACCGCCGCGTCGACGCCTGGGAACGGCTTCGTCGCCGAGCCCGGCTTCGTCGTCGTGACCCCCGGAAGCGGCGTGATCATGATCATCCCGGTCTCGGTCTGCCACCACGTGTCGACGACCGGCGTGCGGCCGCCGCCGATGTGCCGCCGGTACCACTCCCACGCTTCGGGGTTGATCGGCTCGCCGACCGACCCGAGCAGGCGCAGCGACGAGAGGTCGTGCTTCTCCGCGTGCTCGGTCCCCCACTTCATGTGCGCGCGGATCGCGGTCGGCGCCGTGTAGAGGATGTCGACCTTGTAGCGCTCGACGATCTCCCACCACCGGTCCTTGTCGGGGAAGTCGGGGGTGCCCTCGTACATGACGCCGGTCGTGCCGTTCGCGAGCGGCCCGTAGACGATGTAGCTGTGACCTGTGACCCAGCCGACGTCCGCCGCGCACCAGTAGACGGAGTCGGGCTTCACGTCGAAGATGTAGTGGTGCGTCGATGCGACGCCGGTGAGGTATCCCGCGGTGGTGTGGACGATCCCCTTCGGCTTGGCGGTCGTGCCGCTCGTGTAGAGGAGATAGAGCAGGTCCTCGGAGTCCATCGGCTCGCATGGGTACGCCGTGTCGTCCGTCGCGACGTCGTGCCACCAGTGGTCGCGCCCCTCCTGCATCGGCACCTCGTTGCCCGTCCGGCGCAGGACGACGACGCTCTTGACCGTCGGCGACGCCGCGACCGCCTCGTCCGCCGTGCGCTTGAGCGGCACGGTCGTCCCGCGTCGCCACGCCTCGTCCTGCGTGATCAGCACCTCGCACTCCATGTCCTGCAGACGGTCGGAGAGCGAGTCGGCTGAGAAGCCCCCGAAGACGACGGTGTGCGGTGCGCCGATCCGCGCGCAGGCGAGCATCGCGACCGGCGTCTCGGGGACCATCCCCATGTAGATGCCGACCGGAGTGCCCTTGCGGATCCCCAGCGCTTTCAGCGCGTTTGCGAGCTTGGTCGTCTCGCGCTGGAGGTCGGCGAACGTGATCTCCCGCCGCTCGTCGGCGGGCTCGCCCTCCCAGTAGTACGCGACCTTGTCGCCGAGCCCCGCCTCGACATGGCGGTCGACGCAGTTGTAGGTGACGTTCGTCTTGCCGCCGAGGTACCACTTCGCGTACGGCGGCTTCCATTCGTAGAGCTGCGTGAACGGCTCGAACCACGAGATGCGCTCGCGGCCTTCGCGCTCCCAGAACGCCTCGAAGTCCTCGTCGTAGATGTCCGGCTGCGCGTTCGCCTGCGCCGCGAAGTCCTCGGGCGGCGGGTAGCTGCGGTCCTCGGTGAGGATCGTCTCGATCGCGGGCGTCGTCACAGCGTCAGCTCGTACGGGAAGTCGGTCAGGTTCTCGCAACCGTCTTCCGTCACCACGACGAGGTCTTCGAGGCGAAGACCGCCGAAGCCGGGCCGGTAGAGCCCCGGCTCGACGCTGACGGCGTCGCCGGCAACGAGCGGATCGGTGCCGAGCAGGCCGAGCAACGGCGCCTCGTGTACCTCGAGCCCGACGCCGTGCCCGAGCGAATGGATGAAGCCTTCCTCCAGGGGGACGCCCTCCTCTTTCTTGCGCGGCGTCGCGTAGCCCGCTGCCTCGAAGATCTCGCAGGTCCCCTCGAAGATCGAGCGGCCGGTCACGCCGGCGCGGATCTCGCCGAGCGCGCGGTCGAGCGCCTGCTTGCAGAGCCCGTACCACTCGCGGAGCTCGTCGCTCGGCTCGCCGAAGACGAACGTCCGCGTCATGTCGGCGTAGACGCCCGACTCGTTGTCGTACGGGAAGAGGTCGATCACCACCGGTTCGTCGCGCAGGATCTCGCCCGACCCGGCCTCGTGGCCGATCGCGGACTGCGGGCCGTGCGAGACGATCAGCTCGTCAGCGCCGGCACCCAGGTCGAGGAAGCGCTGCAGGATCGCCGCCTTGATCTCCTCGACCGTGATCGTCGAGCCGCCCGCGAGCGCGTCGCTGAGCATCGTCCGCGCCGTCCCCATTCCGGCCTCCGCCGCGCGTTGCGCGCGCCGCATCCCCTCGAGCTCGGCACCGCTCTTCACACGCCGGCGCCGGTCGAACACCTCGCGGTCGACGGCGACTTCGATCCCGTTTGCGCGCAACGCATCGGCGACGTCGAGCGGAAAGGAGCCCGGCACGACAGCGTCTGAGACCCCGAGCTCGCGGCAGGCGCGGGCGATGATCTCGTCGCGGATCTCGTACTGGTCGCTCCCGCTGCGCATCAGCTCGTCGAGACCGAAGGCCTCCCGTGGGTGGACCTCGAGGCCGGCGAGCGCGCGGAGCCGGGGGAGCTCGAGCGAGTGCGTGACCACGTGCCTTGTGCCGTTCCGCTCGACGTACAGGAACGGATCGGGGACGGAAAGCGGGATCTCGTGCCTGAGCTCCGGCGAGCGGACGGTATCGGCGTAGATCAAGACGTCCGGCACGGCCGCGAAGATCCTATACCTGCCGGAAAGTGGTGCTATCCTCCCGGCCGCTGCCGGACCCCCACTCGGCAGATACCGGGTCTTTTCGAGGTCTTTCGCCTGAAATGAGGTCTCCTATGTCTCACCTGTCAAAGCGCGTTGCTTTGCGCGCTCTCGTCCTGGCTCTCACAAGCGTCCTCGCGCTCGCCGTCGTCGGTGCTGCGAGCGCCGAGTTCCCGACGAAGCGAAGCGATCCGTCCATCCGCGGCACCGCGCAGGAAGGCCAGACGCTGAACGGCCAGACCGGTCAGTGGCTGATGGACGACGGCCTGAACTGCACCGATTGCACGTACAGGTACACGTGGCAGCGATGCAACGCGGACCTGAGCGGCTGTGCGGACGTTCCGGGCCGCACCGGCTACACCTACTTGCTCGGCGCCGACGACGTCGGCAAGCGGATGCGCTTCATCGAGTGGATCTTCAAGCGCGACTGCGGTGCACACAACACCCAGACCGGCCAGATCGAGTGTCACGACATCGAGAAGAACGGCGCATCCGCCCCGACGGTGCAGGTCGAGCCGAAGCCCGTGACGACTCCGCAGTCCGCCGGGACTCCCACCGTGGCGGGCAGGCCCATGGAGGATGAGGTCCTCAGCGCCACCGGGGCGACGTGGACCGGGCAGGGGACGATCACGAAGGCGTTCTTCTGGCAGCGGTGCAACACCGCCGGCGAGGGCTGCGCCACGCTTCCCGCGGTCTCCGGCGCCGTCGTACCGCCTCACCTCGAGCGACGTCGGTTGGCGCCTCCGCGTGGTCGAGACCGCGACGAACGAGGGCGGAACGTCTCAGGCCGTCTCGGTCGTCACCGACGTCGTGGACGAGCTCATGCCGACGGTCGCGCGGCCGACGATTCCCGTCACGAAGGTCTCGCTGCCCCACCGCCTCGTGCTGAACGAGGTGGTCACGCAGCAGAAGGGGACGACCGTCACGCTCCGGGTCAAGGTCTCGGACGACCGAGGCTTCCGGGTCGGGGGCGTCCAGGTCAGGGTCACCCCCACCGGTCTGCTCGCGGGCGCGGTCGCGGCCCGGACGAGCGCGGCCAACGGCTGGGCGACCTTCACCTTCCGCGCGACGGGCACCGGGGCCACGTACGTGTTCGTGGAGGCCAACCGCAAGGGCGAGAAGCCGCAGGCGGGCATCTCGACCTCGAACCTGTTCAAGGTCCGCGTCCGCTAGCCCTTCAGTCCTCGGCGGTTTCTGCCGAAAACCCTCTGAGAACCTGTAAAGCGCCCCTTTCTGCCGTCCGGCAGGAAGGGGCGCGGCAATCACAAAGGAGTCGGTGCTACTCATGCTGTCGCGCTCGTTTCGCCTCGTCCTGGCCGCCTTGACCGTGTCGCTCGTCGTCGTTGCGAACGCCGGCGCTGAGGCACCGCAGATGAGAGCGTCTGCGAGCGTGACCGGATCGGCCGCGGTCGGCGGGCAGCTGACGGCGCACAACGGCACCTGGCTGTACGACAACGGCAACTCTTGCCAGTCGGAGTGCGAGATGAGCTACCAGTGGCAGCGGTGCGACGCGGGTGGCAGCGCCTGCACGGACGTGGCGGGAGCGACCGGCCGCTTCTACACCGTGCAGTCCGCCGACGCCGGTTCTCGGCTACGCGCGATGGAGACCATGAGCATCTACGACTGCGGCGCCCACAACACTCAGACCGGCACGATCGAGTGTCGCTGGGACCGGCGGAACGCGCCGTCCGGCATGACCGAGGTCGTGCCCGGTGGCGCGCCCACGACGCCAACCTCGCCGACGGCGCCCCCGATTCCCACCGGCCCGAAGCCACAGGCACCGCTCGCTCCCGCCGCGACCGCGGCGCCGACGATCAGCGGCGCGGCGATGGTCGAACAGGCGTTGACCGCGACGCTCGGGACGTGGAGCGGCTCGCAACCGCTGACGGTCGGACTCGAGTGGCTCCGCTGCGACGCGGACGGCGAGAACTGCCAGGGCCTCGGCATCACCGCCGACACCTACACGGTCGGAGCCGTCGACGTCGGCAAGACGATCCGCGTGAAGATCACGGCAGCCAACCTCGCAGGCGCGCGAAACGCACTCTCCGATCCGACCTCCGTCGTCAGCGAGCTGAAGCCGACCGAGCAGAACCCGAGCATCGCCGCCACGAAGGTCATCGCTCCGCACAAGCTCGTGATCGACCAGGTCAAGTCCCCGGCGCGCTTCACCGGCCGCGCGATGCGCGTGACCTTGCGCGTGACCGACAGCCGAGGCTTCCTCGTCGAGGGCGCGCTCGTCACCGCGAGCACGCTGCCGGTGACTGCGCTCGTTCCGCCGACCGAGTTCACCACGACCGCCGACGGGCTGGTGACGCTCGAATTCAAGCGCGGCACGAAGCTGAAGGCTGCGATCAGGGTCGTCACCGTGGTCGTGATCGCGCGGCGCCCGGGCGACAAGCCCGCGAGTCCGCGCGGAGCGATCGTGCGGCTGAAGCTGCCGGTCGCAGCCACCGCGCGGCGCTAGTAGTAGCTGCGCAAGTCGCGAATCCGCTCTCGCGGATCCGCGACGCGCGAAGACCCCTGAAGGCGGCCGCTTCGCGGCCGCTGCGCAGCGACCTTCACATCAAGCCTCTAGTACGCGCATAGACTCCGCCCGTGGAGGACGCGCTCCAACGGGCTCAGGAACTGCTCTCGCTCTACGAGGTGGAACTCCGCGAGGAGCTTCCCGACGGGGCGGACATCTATGACGTGCATGTCCACCTCGGCGACGACATCGACGGGATGACGGGCCGCTTCGACGAGTTGCTCACCGGGATGGAGCACTACGGCGTCTCGCGCGCGAACATGTTCTGCCTGGATGAGCCGGATCGGCACCCGGCGTTTCGTGCCGCGAACGACCGGACGCTCGCGTTCGCCACGCGGTCGGAAGGCCGGCTCGTTCCGTTCGTCCGCCTCGACCTGACCGAGGATCCGCTCGACGAGGCGCGCCGGTGCCTCGACAAGGGCGCTCGCGGGATCAAGCTTCACCCGCGCGCGCAGCGGTTCATGCTGAACGACGAGCGGCTTGCACCGGTGTTCGAGCTCGCGGCGGAGCGTCGCGTACCGATCCTGATCCACGGCGGCCGAGGCCTGCCCCCGATCGCGGACAACTTGCGTCGCCTCGTCGACGCGAACCCCGAGGCGCAGCTGATCATCGCCCACGCCGGAATCGCCGATCTCGGCAACCTCGCCGCGTGCTTCGCAGGCAAGCGCGGCGTGTTCTTCGACACATCGGTGTGGAGCGCCGTCGACCTGCTCGACTTCTTCCACCTCGTGCCGCCGGAGCAGGTGGTCTACGCCTCGGACTACCCGTACGGGCGTCAGCCCAACTCCTTGCTGCTCTCGCTTCGCACCGCGCGGATCGCCGGCTTCAGCGACGAGGAGGTGCGGAACATGCTCGCCGGCAACGCGAACCGCATCGCCGACGGCGAAGAGCCGTTGGAGCCGTCGGAGCCGCGCGGCCGCTCGACGTTCAGCCAGCCGATGGTCTTCGCACGCATCCACCAGTACCTCTCGATGGCGACGCCGCTGCTCTGGACGCGCCAACCGGACACGATCGGCGTGCTCGGGCTCGCGCTGAACGCGACCGAAGAGCGAAACGGGCGACCCGGCGAGCTCGAGCGCATCCGCGACCTGCTGCTCACCGCGCGGGAGCTGTGGCGCGGGCTCCCGGAGTCGGAGACCGAAGACGATCGCATCGAGTCGACGCGCGCGACGTTCCGCCTCATCCATCTCGCGGACATCCTCTCGGTGACGGTCGATGCGCCTGACGGTTAACGGAGCGGCACACGAGCTCGAGCCGGAAGTCGGCCGCACGCTCGCAGAGACGCTGCGCGAGGACCTCGGGATGACGGGCACGAAGGTCGCGTGCGGCGAAGGGCATTGTGGAGCCTGCACGGTGCTGCTCGACGGGGTGCCGCACCTCTCGTGCATCACACTCGTGCACACCGTCGGCGAGCAGGACGTGACGACGATCGAAGGACTGCGCGACCACCCGCTCGTCGACGCGTTCGTGCGCACCGACGCACTTCAGTGCGGCTTCTGCACCCCGGGCCAGATCGTCAGCGCCTCGGCGCTCGTCGCCGAGAACCCCGAGCCGTCGAGCGAGGAGATCCGGCACGGGATGGCCGGCAACCTCTGCCGCTGCGGGACCTACCCGCGGATCGAGGAGGCCATCCAGTCGTGGCGCGCCTGATCAAGACCGAGAAGGAGGTCGAGGGCCGCTACACCGAGACGTGGATCGTCGTCGAGGAAGACGGGCTCGACCCGTGGCCTGCAGGGCCGGGCGAGGTCGTCGGCCGGCCGGCGGCGAAGGTCGACGGGTACGAGCGTGCGCGAGGTGAGGCGCGCTACACCGCCGACGTGCGCCTGCCCGGGATGCTGGAGGCCGCCTACCTGCGCAGCCCGCACGCGCGCGCGAAGCTGAAGCGCCTCGACGCCGCCCAGGCGAAGGAGGCTCCGGGCGTCCGCGGTCTCCTCGTCGCCGGTGAGGTCGACTGGCTCTCCGACGAGATCTCGTACGAGGGGCAGCCCGTCGCGGCGCTCGCCGCTGACACGACGGCGCAGGCCCGGGCCGCGCTCGAGTTGATCGAGGTGGAGTGGGACGTCCTGGATCCCCTGCTCGACCCGGAGGAAGCGGTGCGCAGCGGCTCGCTCATCGGGGAGGCGCGGAACTACGCACGCGGCGACTACGAGCGCGGTCTCGCTGAGGCGGACGTCGTCGTCGAGGCCGAGTTCCGGACGCAGACGCTCAACCACAACTCGCTCGAAACCCACCAGTGCGTTTGCGACTGGCGCGGCGACGGGGTCGACGTCTACATCTCGACGCAGTACATCTGGGGCGTCCGCGACGAGATCGCCGAAACGTTCGGCCTGCCCGCCGACAAGGTGCGCGTCGTCTGCGAGTACATGGGCGGCGGCTTCGGCGCCAAGGGCTCCGCGGGCGACTACACGTTCCTCGCGGCCGAGCTCGCGCGGCGAACCGGTCGCCCGGTGCACTACGCGATGACTCGGCGCGAGGAGAACATGGTCGCGGGGAACCGCAACGCGACGATCCAACGCGTCACCGCGGGCGCGCGTTCGGACGGCACACTCACGGTGCTCGGAGGCGAGTACTTCTGCGCCCTCGGCTGGGACGGGTGGCTGCCGTCGACGGCTGGACCGATGCAGATGCTGCACATGTGCGAGAACGTGCGCACCGTCGAGTACGGCGCGAAGCTGAACCTTCCGCCGATGGACGCCTTTCGCGCGCCCGGCTTCGTGGAGGGAACGTGGTCGCTCGAGTGCCTGCTCGACAAGGTCGCGGCCGAGCTCGACATCGACCCGCTCGAGCTGCGCCGCATCAACTACGCGAACACGGACACGCTCGACGGCCGCCCGTATTCCGGGAAGAACCTGATGGAGTGTTACCGCCGCGCGCAGCCCTACTGGGACCGGCGCACCGACGTGCGCGCACGCTCGGACGACACGTGGAAGCGCGGCGTCGGGCTCGCGAGCCAGATCTGGTACGGCGGCGGCGGACCTCCGTCGTACGCGTGGGTGCGAATCGGCTCGGACGGTCGTGCGAACGTCGTCACCGCGATGCAGGACATCGGGACCGGGACGCGCACGGCGATGGCTCAGATCGCCGCGGAGCAGCTCGGGCTTCCCCTCGACCGCGTCGAGGTCCAGGTCGGCGACTCTGCGCGCGGGCCGTTCGCCGTCATCTCCGGCGGCTCGTCCACGCTGCCCTCGATGGGCCCGGCCGTTCGCGCAGCCGCTGCGGACGCCGCACGGCAGATCGTCGAGATCGCGGCTCAGCGGTTCGAGGTCGAGGAGCGCGTGCTCTCCCTCGAGGGCGGCAACATCGTCTCGTCGGACGGCGACTCGTGGCCGCTCGAGGAGATCACCGGGCTGCTCCAGGACGGGCAGATCCTCGGCAAGGGCGCACGCGGCCCGAACCCCGCGGGGATGCGGGTGCTCACGTTCGGCGTCCAGGTCGCGGAAGTCGCGGTCGACGTCGAGACCGGCGAGGTCGTCGTCGAGCAGATCTACGCCGTCCACGACGTCGGCCGCGTGATCAACCCGCTCGGCGCGCGCAGCCAGATCGAGGGCGGGATCATCCAGGCGATGGGCCACACGTTCTCGGAGGTGCGCCTCGACGACCCGCGAACGGGTGCGATCCTCACGCGGACGCTCGACGCGTACAAGCTCCCGACGTTCGCCGACGTGCCGGAGATCATCTGCGAGCTCGTCGACGTTCCGGACGAGCACCTCACGAACCTCGGGTCGAAGGGGCTCGGCGAGCCGCCGATCATCCCGACCGCGGCAGCGATTGCGAACGCGATCCGCGACGCGACCGGCGCCGACGTCGACGTCGCTGCCGATCACGCGCGAGGAGATCCTGCAGGCCCTGCGTGAGGCACGAGAACGGGAGCGCGTTGCAGCTGGTTCGGCCTAGCTCGCTCGAGGAGCTCGCGGCGCTCGGCCGCGAGCCCGGCGACCAGGCGCTCGCGGGAGGCACGGAGCTCGTGCCGCAGCTCCGCGACGGGCTCGTCCACGCGGACCGGCTCGTCCAGATCACGGACGTCGTGCCGCGGGGGGTCAACGGCACCACGATCGGCGCCGGGCACGACGCTCGCAGAGCTCGAGCACGACGCGACGATTCCCGAGGCGCTGCGCGAGGCCTGCCGTCTCGCGGCCTCGCCGCAGCTCCGGAACATGGGGACGATCGGCGGCAACCTGCTGCAGTCCACGCGCTGCTGGTACTGGCGCTTGCAGTTTCCGTGCCGACTGCACGGCGGCGACGTCTGCCACGCACGCGCAGGGCAGCACCGCGAGCACGCGATCTTCGCGAACGACTTCTGCGCCTCCGCGCATCCGTCCGATCCGGCCGCGGCGCTGCTCGCGCTCGACGCACGCGTTCGGACCGACCGGCGCGAGCTCCCGCTCGATCTCCTCTACCGTCTGCCGACGCCGGACGACCGGAGCCTGACGACGCTCGAGGACGGCGAGTTGATCCTCGAGATCGCGTTCGAACCACCCCTGGCGAGCACGTACCTGAAGGCGATGGACCGAAAGCGCTGGGCGTTCGCGCTCGTCGGTGTCGCCGCCGCGCGCTACGAGAGCGGCGTGCGTCTCGCCCTCGCGGGGGTGGCGCCGATCCCCTGGGCGCTCGACTCACTCGAAGCGCTCGATGCCGCCGAGCCGCTGCCCGGCAACGCGTACAAGGTCGAGCTCGCCCAGGCCCTCGGGCGCCGGGCGATCGCCTCGGTCACGCGCTAGCATCCCGATCTCGTGGCGCGGCGGCTGGCCTCCCTCCTCGTCATCGGCGCAGCACTGCTCGTGGCCGCGCTCCTCGCCGGCGGCTGCGGCGGCGGTGATGACGACGAGACTCGAGCCAGAGCGCGCCCGGGCTGCACTGCGGTCGAAGCGCCGGAACCACGCGAGCCGGAGCCGCGGCAGGCGCCGTCGACCGAGCTGGACCCCGACGTCACGCACACTGCGGTCGTGAAGACGAACTGCGGGGATTTCACGATCACGCTCGACCCCGGCCGATCGCCGCACGCGGCCGCGTCGTTCGCGGCACTGGCGAGCGACGGCTACTACGACGAGACGGTGTTCCACCGGATCGTTCCCGAGTTCGTGATCCAGGGCGGCGACCCGACTGCGACCGGAACCGGTGGTCCCGGCTACACGACCGTCGACACGCCTGCGAAGGACACGCAGTACACGCTCGGGATCGTCGCGATGGCCAAGACCGCAGCGGAGCCGCGCGGTGCCGCAGGCAGTCAGTTCTTCGTCGTCACCAGTGACGAGGTCCAGCTCCCCGGCGATTACGCCGTGATCGGCGAGGTCACCTCCGGGTTCGACGTCGTCGCGCGCATCGGTGGCTACGGCGATGCTGCCGGAATGCCGACCCTCACCGTCGTCGTCGAGTCCGTCGAGATCTCTCGAGGCGGGTGATGGTCGCGGCCGTCGTGCTCGCGGCCGGCGCCGCCAGCAGGTTCGGCGCGCCCAAGCAGCGGCTCCTCCTGCCGCGCGTGCTCGAGCGCGTGCGCGCGAGCGGTGTCGGTGAGATCGTCGTCGTCGCGGGCGCGCACGAGCTCGAGACAGACGTGCGCCTCGTCGAGTGCCGCGACTGGAAGAGCGGGCCCGGCGCGTCGCTTCGCTGCGGCCTCGAAGCGCTCGCCCCGGAGGTCGAGGCTGCCGTCGTCGTCCTCGCCGATGGGCCGTACCTCGCCCCCGCCGCGATCGACCGTGTGGTTGCCACCTGGCGAGAGACCGGCGCCCAGGTCGTGGCAGCGAGTTACGGCGGCGACCGAGGCCACCCTGTCCTCCTTGCGCGCCCAGCGTGGGGCGCCGTCCCGGACGAAGGCGCCCGCGCGCTCGAGCCGCTGCTCGTCCCCTGCGACGATCTAGGGTCTCCAGGAGACGTCGATTCGGCCGATGAATGGGAAGATCCCCGCTAGCCGACGAAACGAGACACCCCATGGAGCTCGCAACCGCACTCGACCATAAGCGCTCGCCGCTCGCGCAGGCGCGGTTGCAACGACAACTGCCCGTCCGCGAAGCCGCCGCGAAAGCCGGCCTGACCGAGGACGAGGTCTCGTGGCTCGAGGAGGGCCGCGTGTACCGCTTCCGATCTCCCGACGACGCGTTGCTCGCGCTCCTGCTGTACGCGACCGCGCTCGAGATCGACCACCACGAGGCCCGCGAGATGGCGGGGCTCCGCGTCGGCCCGCGCCCCTTCAGCGCCAACCCCCGCGCTCGGCTCGCGGTGCTCGCGGCGGTGGCAGCAGCAGCTGTGGCGCTCACCGCAGCGTTCGTCCTTCCAGGACGAGCGGAGGAGCGCGCGCGCGAAGCGCAGGCATCACTGCTCGCAGCCGAGGCGACGCTGCCCAAGCCGTGGCAGATCGACGTGGACGTGCTCAACGGCAACGGCGACATCGCGCACACGCGCCAGATCGCGTCGCGCATCGGTGCCTTCGGGTACCACATCGCCCGCGTGCGCCGTGCGAACCGCTTCGACTATCCACAGACCACCGTCTACTACGAACGCGGTGGCTACGACGTCGCCGAGCGGCTCGCACGGCAGCTCGGCGTCGGGGACCCGACCGCTGCCGGGCGGCGACAACAAACAGCGGCTCGTCGTGATCGTCGGGCCGCACCGCGGCCCCGCGTAGCGAGCGAGTCGGTGTGGCGTCGTACGGCCGCGGCCGCGAAGCGGCCGCCTTAGGGATCTTCGCGCGTCCCGGATCCGCGCGAGCGGATTCGGGACTTGCGCAGCTAAAGCGGCGTACGGAGTGCCAAGAGCTTGGCCTTGAGGCCGGGAGACATCTCTTCGCTGCAGACGACACGAACGTAACCGCGCAGCTCCTGCTCGAAGCGGAAGCGCTTGGAGCACCAGGGGCAGGTCTCGAGGTGCGTCTCGACCGAGACCTGTTCTTCGAGCGAAAGCGAGCGGTCGAGGAACGGTTGCATGACCTCTTCGCAGTGATCGCAGGGATCCATCATGTGGCCTCGACGGCGCGGTCTGCAAGCTCTTGCTTCAGCACGCGCCGTGCTCGATGCAAGCGTGACATCACTGTACCGATCGGGATGTCGAGGATCTGCGCGGCGTCCTGGTACGAGAAGTCGCCGATGTCGACGAGCACCAGGACGTCGCGGAAGTCGTGCGGTACAGCAGAGAGGGCTCCGACCACGTCATCTTGGCTTAAACGCTCGACCACCCGTTCTTCTTCCAGGGGCCTCCCGACCGACTCCTCGAGCTTGTTGTAGAGGAAGTAGTCGCCTTCCTCCATCGGCTGGGTCTGCGGCCTGCGCTGCACCTTGCGGGCCCGATCGATGTTCAGGTTCGTGAGGATGCGAAGGAGCCAGGCTCGGAGGTTCGTGCCCGGCGTGAACGAGCGCCAGCTCCGGAAAGCCCGCTCGTACGTCTGCTGCACGAGGTCTTCGGCCTCCTCGCGGGAGTTGACGAGACCGCGGGCGACCCGGAAGACCTGGTCGGAGAGGCCGAGCGCCTCCTCCTCGAAGCGCACGCGGTCACGCGCCTCGTTGGCGATGCGCCGCCCCTCGGTGTCTGTCTCCGACATCAGGCCTCGTGCGGAGCGAACCCTGCCCCACTCAGCACGGTGACGAGGTCTTCGCGCGAAGTCCGCGACTCGTCCCAGGTCAGCGTCACCTCGCCCAGCAGGTTCGCGTTGGCGGCCTCGAGGCCATCGTGTCCCTGGAGCGCCTCGCCGAGACGCATCACGCAGCGCTCGCAGCGAACGCCTGCGACCTGGATCGTCTCGGTCGTCACCCGGGCGATGCTAGCGAGCGTTCGACCGCGTCGGCGCAGGCCGCACGCGGATTGCCCGCTGCGAGCTGGAGATCGGCCTCGCAGGAGACCCCGTCGAGCGGCTCCAGGAGGTCGAGGTCGGCGTAGGGCGCCACGTGCTCCCGGAGCTCGGTGAAGAGCTCGGCGGCCGACACGAGGCGGTCCTCGTTCGGGTGGATCAGCTGTGCCCGTGGGCCGAAGCGCGACGCGAAGAAGCGGTTGGTGTGAGCGTCCGCCCGCGACGCGGGACGGCCGTCGCCGTTCGCTGCCCACACGCCGAGTGCGTGCAGGAGCGCGACGAAGGCACCCGCGAGCCGCGGGTCGGTGGGCTGGTCGGGCGCGCGCAGCTCGAGCGTTCCGAGTGCGGGATGCATCCGCACGTCCCACCAGGTCTGCGTCGGCCTCCTCAGGACACCGGCGCGCTGCCAACGCTCCATGGTGTGCACCCAGTCAGCCCACGAGCCGAACTCGGGCGGCACGCCGGACCGGGGCAGCGTGGCGAGCACCTCGGCGCGCGTGGACAGCAGCCCGGTCGCCTCGCCACGAAACCACGGCGAGTTCGCGGAGAGCCGCGAGCACGACGGGCAACCAGGGAAGAACGCCCTCGTGTGCGCGCAGGCACGTATCGGGATCCGGCATGCCGACGTGCACATGCAGACCACACACACCCTGGCGTCGCGCGACCGGGCCTGCCGCAGCTTCGAACTCGAGGTACTCGGGGTTCTCGACCACCGGCGTGTCCTCCGGCGTCGCGAACGGGTGCGAGCCGATCGCGAGCGCGCGCAGTCCTTCCGCCTCGCAGGCGTCGAACACACGGCGGCGGAGGGACCAGACCTGCTCGGCTGCCTCGCGCGGTGACTCGCAGACGTCCGTCGCGGTCTCGACGAACGACGCGAGCAGCTCGTGCTTGACGCCTTCGCCCGCCCGCTCGAGGACGCGCGTCGACGCGGCGACGGGCAGCAGCGTCCGCTCGTCGACGAGCAGCAACTCCTCCTCGACGCCCACGGAGAAGGGCGCGCTCTGGCCGAACGTGTGCTCGATGGCTAGAGGCTATTCGGCGGCGGGGGCGCGGCCGAGCTTGACGGTCACGATGAGGCGGCGGTCGGCGCGATAGACCTCGACCTCGATCTCGTCTCCCGGCCGCTTGCGAGCGAGGATCGAGCGCAAGCGCTCGGGCGTCGTCACGGGCGCTCCGTCGACGGCGACGATGATGTCGCCCCCCAGCCGCCAGCTCTCGCCGCCGACGATCACGGCGCGGGTGCCGGCGCGAAGGCCCGCCTTGTCCGCGGCGCTGTCCGGCACGACGGAGTCGATCACGAGCCCCCGCCACGCCTGCCTCGGGAAGCCGAAGAGGCGTGCGATGTCGTCGGTCAGCGACGTCGCCTGGATGCCGAAGGACGCGTGCTCGACCTTGCCCACGCGGATGATCTGCGCGGTCACGCTGCGAACGGTGTCGACGGGAATCGCGAAGCCGACGCCGACGCTGCCGTCCGACGCGCCGCCGGTCGTGATCTGCGTGTTCACGCCGATCACCAGTCCGCGCGCGTTCAGGAGCGGGCCGCCCGAGCTGCCCGGGTTGATCGGCGCGTCGGTCTGGATCGCGTTGTCGATCGCGAGCTCGTTCGGCGCCTCGAGCACGCGACCGATCGCGCTGACGATGCCGGCGGTCATCGAGCGCTCGTAGCCGAACGGGTTGCCGATCGCGACCACTTCGTCTCCGACCCGGACCGAGCTCGACCGGCCGAGCCGGAGCGGCGTGAGCCCGCGCGGCGGTGTGTTCACCTTGAGCACGGCGAGGTCAGTCGTGGGATCGATGCCGACGACCTTGGCGCGCACGGACTCGTCGTTCGAGAAGCTGACCGTGACGATCTCGGCTCCCTTCACCACGTGGTAGTTCGTCACGATGTGGCCGGACTTCTCGACCACGAAGCCGGAGCCGAGGGAGCGTGTCCGCCGCGGGAACGGATCGAACGGGTCGGACGCGAGCGGTCCCGTCGCCTCGACCTGGACGACGCCGCTCGAGTAGGCCGAGTAGATGTCGCCGTACGTGAGCCCGCCGCTCTGCGCGAAGACCACCGGCGTCCGGTCCGCCTCCGGCGTGACCTCGCTGATCGTCGTCGAGGCGCCGAGGACGCCGACTGCCGAGGCGATCGCGAGTGCTGCGAGACCGCCGACGAGGCCGGCGGCCAGCAGCGCGCCGGCCCGGAGCAGGAAGTGCCTATCCCCCACGGAGCCGTTATAGCGCCGAGGCGCGCGCGTCGTATTGCGGCTCCGTTAACTTCGGTCGATGGCCACGACACTGATCGTCGACGGACGCAACGTCCAGCGCTCGCTTTGGCCGAACATCCGCTCCGAACGGCTCGTCGAGCTCGTTCGGGATTGGGCGGCGAAAAACGAGGTCCGGCCGCTCATCGTCTTCGACGGGCGCGCGCCGGTCGAGGCCGACGACGTGATCGGCACCGGAGGCGAGATCGCCGACGACTGGATCGCCCGCGAAGCGCTCTCCTACGAGCCCTACTGGCTGGTCACCTCGGACCGCGAGCTCCGGGAGCGCGCCGGGCGACGTGCGGAGCGAGTGATCGGCGGGGGCAGTTTCGCCCGCGAACTGACGGGTAAGCGCGACATACGCATTTCGTAAGGACTCCTCACAAAGGCCGAGGAGCGGGGATTCAGCGGGTAGAAGCAACACGGCCAACTAGGGAGGTTCAACTTGTCACGCTTCAAGAAGCTGCCGACACCGGCACTCGTTCTCTCGATGATCGCCTTGTTCGTCGCGTTGAGCGGGACCGGGTACGCAGCAGCCCAGCACGTCATCAAGCGCAGCAGCATCACCTCGATCCACGTGAAGGATCGCTCGCTGCTCGCCCAGGACTTCAAGTCCGGTCAGATCCCGCGCGGCCCCGCCGGGGCCGCAGGCGCTGCCGGCCCTGCTGGTCCTGCCGGCCCCGCCGGTCCGACCGGCCCGGCCGGTGCGGCGAAGGCGTATGCCCGCGTGCTCGCCGGCGGCGACGTCGACGACCCGCGTGCGCGGGGGATCACCGACGCCGCTGTCTCGAAGCCGGCGGCCGGTGTCTACTGCATCGACATCGAAGGTGGCGCGGTGAACGTCGTCGCCACGCTCGACGCGGGTGGCGCGTCGGGCGAGATCCGTGCGCTCGACGCTGCTCACGAACTGCCCGTCGGGCAAGGAAATCGAGATCCATACGGCAGACTCGACCGGCGCCGCAGCCGACCGCGGGTTCAACGTGCTCGTCAACTAGGGACATATCGCGGTCACGGGCTCGGCCGGTAGAGTCGAGCCCGTGACCGATCCCTTCGCCGCACGCTCGACGTTGCGCGTCGGAGGCGAGGAGCACGAGATCTTTCGCCTCGACGCCCTGCAGGACCGCTACGACGTCGCACGACTTCCCTACACCCTCAAGATCCTGCTCGAGAACGCGCTCCGGACCGGAGACGAGCGCGACGTCGAGGCCGTCGCGGGCTGGGACGCGAGCGCCGACCCGAGCCAGGAGATCGCCTTCACGCCTGCGCGAGTGCTGCTCCAGGACTTCACCGGCGTGCCCGCGATCGTCGACCTCGCCGCGATGCGAGACGCCATGCGCGACCTCGGCGGCGACGCGGAGAAGATCAACCCTTTGCTGCCCGCCGAGCTCGTGATCGATCACTCGGTGCAGGTGGACGAGTACGCGACGCGCGTCGCGATGCGCCACAACACCGAGCTCGAGTTCGAACGGAACAAGGAGCGCTACGCGTTCCTGCGCTGGGGACAGTCGGCGTTCCGCAACTTCAAGGTCGTGCCGCCGAACACCGGCATCGTCCACCAGGTCAACCTCGAGTACCTCGCGCGGGTGGTCGAGACGCGCGACGGCCAGGCCTTCCCCGACACGCTCGTCGGAACGGACTCGCACACGACGATGATCAACGGCCTCGGCGTGCTCGGCTGGGGAGTCGGCGGGATCGAGGCCGAGGCCGCGATGCTCGGGGAGCCGGTCTCGATGCTCGTGCCGCAGGTGGTCGGCTTCAAGCTGAAGGGGAAGCTGCCGGAAGGCGCGACCGCCACCGACCTCGTGCTCACCGTGACCGAGATCCTGAGGCGCGTCGGCGTCGTCGGACGACTCGTCGAGTACTTCGGCGAGGGACTGACGTCGCTGCCGCTCGCCGACCGTGCGACGATCGGGAACATGTCGCCGGAATACGGCGCAACGTGTGGGTTCTTCCCGGTCGACGACGTGACGCTCACCTACCTGCGGCTCACCGGTCGCAGCGAGGAGCGGATCGAGCTCGTCGAGGCGTACTGCAAGGAAAACCTGCTCTGGCACGAGCCCAAGCACGAGCCGGAGTACACCGAGATCGTCGAGCTCGACCTGAGCGACGTCGTCCCGTCGATCGCGGGCCCGCGTCGACCGCAGGACCGCGTTGCGCTCTCGGACGCGAAGAACTCGTTCCTCGGGGCGCTCGAGTCGTTCGGGATCCCGTACGGCGACGCGCACGACGAGCAGGTGGCCGAGACGTTCCCCGCGAGCGACCCGACGGCGGAGCAGCACCCGGCGCACAACGGCGTCGACGAGACGGAGGCGCCGGTCGACGTCCCCGAGAACGTCGTCGCGGAGCGGGCCAAGCCCGTGCCGGTGACGATGAACGGTGACCGCTTCGACCTCGAGCACGGGGCCATCGTGATCGCTGCGATCACGAGCTGCACGAACACCTCCAACCCACAGGTGATGATCGGCGCCGGGCTGCTCGCGAAGAAGGCGATCGAGAAGGGCTTGATGCGCAAGCCGTGGGTGAAATCCAGCCTCGCGCCCGGTTCGAAGGTCGTGACCGAGTACTACGAGCGCGCGGGCCTGACGACGTACCTGGAGCAGCTCGGCTTCTACACGGTCGGTTACGGGTGCACGACCTGTATCGGGAACTCCGGGCCGTTCCGGAGGTGATCTCCGCGGCCGTCACCGACGGCGAGCTCGTCGTTGCGTCGGTGCTATCGGGCAACCGCAACTTCGAGGCGCGGATTCATCCGGAAGTGAAGGCGAACTACCTCGCCTCACCGCCGCTCGTCGTCGCCTACGCGCTCGTCGGGCGCATGGACGTCGACCTGACCACCGAGCCGCTCGGGCAGGACCAGAACGGCGAGGACGTCTTCCTGCGCGACATCTGGCCGACCTCCGCGGAGATCCAGACGGCGATCACGGCGTCGGTGCACGGCGAGATGTTCCGCGACACGTACAGCGACGTCTTCGCGGGTGACGACAACTGGCGCTCGCTCGACACGCCCGAGGGCGAGCTCTTCGCCTGGTCCGACGAGTCGACCTACGTCAAGCGCCCGCCCTACTTCGACGGCATGTCCCGCGAGCCAGGCCGAGTCGAAGACGTCGTCGGCGCGCGCTGCCTCGTGATGCTCGGCGACTCGGTCACGACCGACCACATTTCGCCTGCCGGGGCAATCAAGCCCGAGTCCCCGGCCGGCAGGTACCTCGTCGAGCACGGCGTCGAGCGCAAGCAGTTCAACTCGTACGGGTCGAGGCGCGGGAACCACGAGGTGATGGTGCGCGGCACGTTTGCAAACGTCCGGCTGAAGAACCTGCTCGTGCCGGGGAGCGAGGGCACCGTCACGGTGCACGTCCCGAGCGGTGACGAGACGACGATCTTCGAGGCCTCGGAGCGCTACCTCTCGGAAGGGACGCCGCTGATCGTGATCGCCGGCCGCGAGTACGGGTCAGGCTCGTCGCGCGACTGGGCCGCGAAGGGCCCGAACCTGCTCGGCGTGCGTGCGGTGATCGCCGAGAGCTACGAGCGGATCCACCGCTCGAACCTCCTGATGATGGGGATCCTGCCGCTGCAGTTCATGGACGGCGAGGGCCGCGAGGCGCTCGGCCTGACCGGCCGCGAGGAGTTCTCGGTCGAGGGCGTCGAGAACGGCGAGGCGCGAGAGGTGACGGTCCGGGCCGACGGCAAGGAGTTCCGGGCGCGCGTGCGGCTGGACACGCCGCGCGAGCGCGAGTATCTGCAGCACGGGGGGATCCTCCCCTACGTGCTGCGCCGCCTGCTGGCCGCGTAGCCCGAACCCCCGTCCTTCACTCCCTGATAGTTTCCTAGGCAATGCCTAGGCAAGCTGTTCCGGCCGCCGAGGCGGCCCGGCGGCTCGGGATCAGCCTCGACACGCTGCGACGCTGGGACCGGGTCGGAAAGATCCGCACGCTGCGTGATGCGGCGAACCGGCGCGTGGTGCCCGCGTCCGAGCTCGACCGGCTGAGCGGGCGGAGCGAGGCCGAGGTCTCAGCGCGAAACCGCTTTCCGGGGATCGTGCGGAGCGTGCAGGTCGACGGGCTGCTCGCGCAGGTGGAGCTCGAAGCCGGCCCGTTCCGCGTCGTCGCGGTGATCACCCGCGAGGCCGTGGAGCAGCTCGGGCTGGAGCCGGGATCGCCGGCGACTGCCCTCGTCAAGGCGACGTCCGTTTTGCTCGAGCGTTGAGGCTCATCGCGCTCCTTGCCGGGCTCGTCGTGCTCACCGGCTGCGGAGGGAACGAGGACGAGCCGCTCACCGTCTACGCCGCGTCGTCCCTGACCGCGGTGTTCGAGCGACTCGCGCCGGCCGCGCGCTTCAACTTCGCCGGCTCAGACGAGCTCGCGACGCAGCTCCGAGAGGGTGCGCAGGCCGACGTGTACGCGGCGGCGAGCCCCCGGTATCCGGACGAGTTGTTCGAGGAAGGGATCGTCGACGAGCCGACCGTCTTCGCGACGAACCGGCTGGTTATCGTCGTTCCGTCTGGGAACCCCGCGGCGATCCGCGAGCTCGACGACCTCGCCGCGCCAGACGTTCGCCTCGTCGTCGGAGGCGAGGGCGTCCCGATCGGCGATTACACGCGGGACCTGCTCGAGCGGGCAGGCCGGCTCGACGTGCTCGACCGCGTCGTCAGCGAGGAAGAGGACGTGAAGGGTGTGCTCGCGAAGGTCGCCGCCGGAGAGGCCGACGCCGGGTTCGTCTATGCGACCGACGTGCGTGCGGCGGGCGGCGACGTCGTCGGGATCGAGCTCCCGAGCGAGCTTCAGGGGCGAATCGAGTACCCGGTCGCGGTCGTACAGGACGCCGAGCGTGGCGAGGAGGCGCAGCGCTTTGTCGAGCTCCTGCGCTCGCCGCGCGGGCAGTCGGCGCTTCGCAGCGCGGGTTTCGGTCTGCCGTGAGGTCGCCGTTCTCTCTGATCCTCGCGGGCGCAACAACGCTCGCCGTGGTCTTCCTCGCGCTCCCGCTCGTCGCGCTCTTCCTGCGAGTTCCTCCCGGAGTCCTGCTCGACCAGCTCGGCAGCGACGTTGCGCGGGAGGCACTCATCGTGTCGTTGAAGACGAGCGCCGTCGCGCACGTCATCGTGTTGCTCGTCGGAACCCCGGTCGCGTACCTGCTCGGAACCCGCGTGTTCCGGGGACGTGGGCTCCTGATCGGGCTCGTCGAGCTGCCGCTCGTACTGCCGCCGGCGGTCGCGGGGATTGCGCTGCTCGCCGCGTTCGGGAACCGCGGGCTTCTCGGTGGCTCGCTCGAAGTCCTCGGCGTGTCGTTGCCGTTCACGCAAGCGGCCGTCGTGGTCGCGATCGTCTTCGTCTCGAGCCCCTTCTACATCCGCCAGGCCGCCGCGTCGTTCGCCGCCGTCGACCCGCTGCTGCTGGACGCCTCCCGAACGCTCGGGCGCGGGCCTGGTCGAACGTTCCTTCGTGTGGCGCTCCCGCTCGCGGCCGGCGGGCTCGCCGCCGGTTCGTCGCTCGCCTTCGCGCGCGGGCTCGGCGAATTCGGAGCGACGATCATCTTTGCGGGGAGCTTCGCCGGCGTCACTCGAACTGCCCCGCTTGCGATCTACGCGGAGCTGGACCGCGACTTCGACGTCGCCGTCGCACTCGGCGTGTTGCTCGTCGTCTTCAGCATCGCTGTCATGGCCATCGCCGCCCTCCTCCTCTCATGGACACGCTCGAGCTCTCGCTCACCGTTCCTCTTCGCGCCTTCGATCTCCGACTCGACCTCGGCGTAGGCGCGGAGACGCTCGCGCTCGTCGGGCCGTCGGGGAGCGGGAAGTCGACCGTGCTCCGGGCGATCGCGGGCCTCGTTCGCGCCAGCGGGCGGGTGGTAGCGGGTCGGACGGCTTGGCTCGACAGCGAGCAAGGGATCGATCTTGCGCCGGAGCAACGATCTGTCGGGCTCGTCTTCCAGGACTACGCGCTCTTCCCCCACCTGACCGTCGCGCAGAACGTCGCCTACGGCGGTCGCGCGCGGGCCACCGAGCTGATCGAGGCGTACGGGCTCACGGAGCTGGCGGGCGAACGACCAGCGCGCCTGTCCGGCGGCGAGCGTCAGCGCGTCGCGCTCGCGCGGGCACTCGCACGCGAGCCGGCGGTCCTGCTTCTGGACGAGCCGCTCGGCGCCCTCGATGCACAGACACGCGCGCACGTCCGCGCCGAGCTTCGTCAACACCTGCGAGCGAGCGGCCTCCCGACGATCGTCGTCACGCACGACTACGAGGATGCTGCCGCGCTCGCCGACCGCGTCGGCGTGCTCAACGACGGCAAGCTCGTCCAGGTCGGCACGCCCTCCGAGCTCATCGCTGCGCCGGCGAGCCCGTTCGTCGCGCAGTTCACCGGCGCGAACCTGCTCGTCGGCTGGGCCCGGGCGACCGGAGACGGCCTGACCGAGGTCGAGCTCGAAGGAGGGCAGCGGCTGCTCTCGTCCGATACGGCGGAAGGACGCGTCGGCGCAATCGTGTATCCGTGGGACGTCTCGCTTGCGCTGGAGCCGCCCGCCGCCGACTCGACCCGCAACCACCTGCTCGGCACGATCGAGAGCATCGTTCCGATCGGCAACCGCGTGCGCGTGCGCGTGGGGCCGCTCACCGCGGAGATCACCCAGCAAGCTGCGGTCTCACTCGGCCTGCGCGAGGGAGAGCGGATCGTGGCGAGCTTCAAGGCGACCGGCGCGCGGCTCGTCTCGCTCTAGCTGTCTGTGCAGGTCGCGGATCCGCTGACGCGGATCCGCGACGCACGAAGACCCCTAAAGGCGGCCGCTTTCGCGGCCGCTGTCGCAGCGACTCCAGATCGAGCCTAGGCCAGCACGAGCACCTGGAACGCGACCATCGCCGCCATCGAGACCGTGACCGCCGTCGCGACGAAGCGGTCGGAGAGGTCCTCGCGCGCCTCGGGGACCAGCTCGACCGCGACCATCCAGACCATCGCGCCGCCGGCGAAGCCGAGGCCGACCGGCAGCACCGGCTCGAACCACTCGACGAGGAGGAACGCGGGCACGGCCATGAGCGGCTGAGGGAGGCTCGTGAAGACGCTCCACCCGGCCGCACGCCACGCGGTCACGCCGCGCGGCACGAGCACGAGACTGATCGCGAGCCCCTCCGGGATGTTGTGCACGGCGATCGCTGTCGTGATGAACGCGCCGAGCGCCTCGCTGTCGGCGAACGACACCCCGACGCCGACCCCTTCCGTGAACGAATGGACGGTCATCACGCCGACGATCAGCAACCCCGCGCGCGCGTCGGCTCCGCGGAGCACGCCGAGCCGTAAGTGGTCGTGCTCGTGACCCAGGCGACGGCGCGTCACCTCGATGAACACCACGCCGATCAGCGCACCAACGAGCGTTCGCACGATGCCGATGTCTGCGCCCTCCCAGAACAGCGCAGCGCTCGCGCCGAGCATGAAGCCCGCGGCGATCGAGTTCGAGATCCCGAGCCACGACCGGCTCATCCGCGGGAAGACGAAGAACGGCAGCGCGCCCAGCCCCGTCGCGAGCGCGGTGAGAGACGCGGCGACGAAGACCGTCCAGACGTTCACGTCCACGCGGTCAGTATTGGCTCAGCCGTAGACGACGAGCATGGCAAGCGCACCTAACACGAGCAGCGGCGTCGCGAGCGCGGACGCGAGCGTGGCGACGAGGAACGGCAGGTTAACGAGCGGCAGGAGCGGCGCCCACGGCGTGACGAGGTCGCGTGCGCCGGCCGCCGCCCGTCCGGTGCGCCACAGCGGGCGGAGCCAGCGCCCTCGCCGCGCGCGCGAGAGCTCGGCGAGCGAAGCCTGGAGCTCGCCCGCCTCCGACGGCGCGTTGCGCAGGCGCTGGGGCAGCGCGGCCGCTTCCGCGAGCGCGGCGGAGAAGAGGAAGAGCACGACTGCCGGCACCGTCGCCAACACGGCCACTCCGACCTTCCAGTCCTCGTCGTAGAGCGCGAGCACGAGGATCGCCGCGGCGAACGCAGCGGCGTACGCAAGCCAGCGTGCGATGCGAGCGACTCTCAGGACGACCTTCACGCCAGCCGACGTACCCGCCTCCACTACAGTCCACGCACCGGGGTGCCTCGACGAGAGGCTGAGATCACACCCGTCGAACCTGATCCGGGTCATGCCGGCGAAGGGAGCCATGGACGACCACACGACGAGTTGGGGCATCGAGCCGGTCCCTGAGCGGCTGAGGGTCCTCGGCCTCGTCGACCAGGTACTGCTCTGGGGCTCGCTCGGCGTCTCGCTGCTCGTGATCGTCGTCGGCGCCCTGCTCGTGCCGGCGCTCTCGCTCCGGGACGCGCTGCTCGCAATCGTGCTCGGCGGGCTGATCGGCAACGCGATGCTCGCGAGCGCGGGAGTGATCGGAGCCGACGCGCGCGTGCCCGGGATGGTGCTGATGCGCGCGCCCCTCGGCCGCGTCGGCTCGTACGCGCCGACCGTGCTCAACACGCTCCAGTGCTGGGGCTGGGCGACGTTCGAGCTGATCATCATCGCGGCGGCCGCAGCGGCCCTCTCCGACGAGCTGATCGGCGTCGGCGCGCGGTGGTTCTGGACGCTCGTGTTCGGTGCGGTCGCCGCCTCGCTGGCGCTGATGGGGCCCGTCTCCGTCGTGCGCCGCCTGATTCGCCGCTACGCGGTCTACGTCGTGCTCGCGTCGCTCGTGTACCTGACGTGGTGGTCGTTCTCCGAGGCGGACCTCTCACAACTCTGGCACGCGGAGCCCGAGGGCGGCCTGACGCTCTGGATCGGGATGGACCTCGTGATCGCGATCACCGTCTCCTGGGTGCCGCTGATCCCCGACTACACGCGCTTCTCACGCGACCGGCGCGCGGCGTGGTGGGGCGCCGGGCTCGGCTACTTCGTCGCTGCGACCTGGATGCTCGTGCTCGGGGTACTGCTCGTGCTCACGCGAGGGCTCTCCGATCCCGCAGAGTTGCCCGCGTCGGTCGTCGGCGCGGGCCTCGCGGCCGCGCTCGCAGTGCTCGCGATCACCGTCGACGAGGCCGACGAAGCCTTCGCCAACATCTACTCGAGCGCGGTCTCGCTCCAGAACCTCGTCCCCCGCGTTCCGCAGCGCGCGCTCGTCGTGCTCGTCTCGGTCGCCGCGACGATCGGCGCGCTTGCCCTCGACCTGCGCCGATACCAGGACTTCCTCTTCCTGCTCGGCGCGTTCTTCGTCCCGCTGCTCGGCGTCCTGCTCGCGCACTGGCTGTTGAACAACGCGCACTACTCGCGGTCTGACGTCTTCGACGCGCCGCCGTTTCGGCCGGCGCTGCTCGCCGCCTGGCTCGTCGGCTTCGCCGTCTACCAGTGGCTCCACCCGACCGGCCCCGGCTGGTGGGTCGACGCGGTGGAGTCCGTGCGACCTCCGACGGGCGGGCTCGACGCGATCGGCGTCTCGATCCCGAGCTTCATCGCGGCATTCGTCCTCGCCGCGACCGCCGCATCGCTGCTCAGCCGGCGAGCAGCCCCGTCGCGTACATGATCGTGATCCCCCCGAGGAACCCGCCGAGCACCCAGCCACTCGTCAGGCCTCCAGGCGCGCGCGTGCGCAGCCAGCGCCCGACCTCGACGACCACCTCGAAGGCCGCGCCGGCCGCAGCTGCGAAGAAGATCACACCGAGCACGTCGCTCCGCACGTAACCGCCGGTCCACGTGCCGAGAATCGTCGGCGCCCCGGCGATCAGGACGAGCAGGCCGAGCCGCGCGAATGACGCGCGGCGCTCGTCGGTCGTCGCAGTCGCGATCCCCAGACCCTCGGTCACGTTGTGGACCATGAAGCCGATGATCAGGAACGTCCCGAGCGCGAGCTCGCCGAACGCAAACGACGTGCCGATCGCGAGCCCCTCGCCGAAGTTGTGCAGCCCGATTCCGATCGCCACCAGCGTCGCGAGGGCGGCGAGCTTGTGCGAGAGGTACGTCAGCGTCAGGTAGGAGACGACGAAGCCCAGCAGGACGATGCCCGCTCCGCCGAGCGCGGATGGAAGCGCGGCCTGGAGCTCGAACGCCTCCGAGAGAGCCTCGAGCGCGAGGAAGGTCAGCAGCCCGGCGGTCAGCGCCATGAACGCCGCCAGCCACTCGGGCCGTGCGCGCCGCAACGACGGGAGCCACAGCAACCCGAGCGCCACGGGGATCACGCCGACGAAGAGCCCGACGAGGGCGAAGCCCAGGAAGCCCTTCGCCGAGGGTTCGGGCGTCTCCACTGCAGCGGCGATCTCGTGCGTGGTCTCGATCCCCGACGAGCTGGTGATTCCGATCAGCAGCGGCTCCTCGTCGACCCAGTCGTAAGGGATCACGATCGTCGCCGAGCGCAGTCGCTCGAGCGTGGGGCCGCCCTCGAGGCTGAACGTGACGATGGCGTCGTCGACCGTGACGCTCGCGATCGTCAGGTCTTCCGGCTGCGGGTTCGTCACGCGAACCTTGATCTCGCCCGGCTTGAACTCCACCCCCCGGACGTCGAATGCGTCTGCGGGGGGCGGCGTGCGGCCGAGGAGGTCGATCAATGAGCCACCGGTGGCGGCGAAGAGCGACACCATCGCCACGAGCGCGACGAGCGGGACCAGCGCCCAGAGGCGCCACGCCCCGGACATGCGCGCCGCGATCTCCGTCACTCGACCACGTCGAAGAAGCCCATCCACCCGAGCTCGGCGAACTCCGACTGGTGCGCGTGGAACATGAACCGCCCGGTGTTCGCGAAGTCGATCTCGAGGATCCCGCGCTCACCCTGACAGAGCATGACCGTGTCGGTGTACTCGACGATCTCGTCGCGGCCCGTGTGGTAGTAGCGGAAGAAGTCGCCGTGCAGGTGGAAGGAGTTGATCAGGTCGAACTCGGTGAGGTTCACGAGGTAGATGCGCACCGTCTGGGATCGCGAGACGCGGATCGGATAGCGCGCGTAGTAGAACGCCGGGCCGTTCACCGCATAGAAGTTGTTTCCACCGTCGCCGTCGGTGTCGAAGCCGTTCATCACCATCACGAATTCCTGCGCAGGCTTGCGCGGCTTCGGCGGGTCGATGATGAACGCGCCGTAGAGGCCCTTGTGGATGTGCTTCTTCAGCGGCGTCGAGTGGCAGTGGTAGAGCTGCATCCCCCACGGCCTCGCCGGGAACTCGTAGGTGAACTCACCGCCCTTGGGAATGATCTCGAAGACGCCGTCCATGTTCGCGGGGTGGATGCCGTGGAAGTGGATCGTGTGCGGGTGCTCGCCCTCGTTGCGGAAGTGCACGCGCAGCAGATCGTCCTCGGTCGCGCGGATCACGGGCCCCGGCGCCGTGCCGTTGTAGGTCCACGCCGGGAACGTGACGCCCTGCGCGACCTCGATGTCGTGGTCGCGCGCGACGAGCGTGTACTCCCGCACGCGGCCGGGCTGGTGCGGCAGGGCCGGCGGCGGCGTGAGGAGCGCGTCGATCGCCGGGTTCCGCTCGATCGAGGGCGCCTCGTTCCCGATCATCGCCGCATGCCCGGCGGGGGCATGTGTCTGGTCATGGCCCTCGTGGGTCGCCGAGTGCTCTGTCTCGGCGAACGCGACCCGGGCGAGCGGGCCGGCGGCGAGCAGGGGTACCGCGGCCCCGAGGAGCCTCTTCCGGCTGAATTTTGCCATGTCTAAACTGTATATTAGACAAACCTTGAGCGAGACCGCAAGCCTCTCCACGTCCGTCCAGGACTACGTGAAGGAGCTCTACAAGCTCCAGGCCGGTGGCCGTGCCTCTACCTCCGCGCTCGCGCGCCGGATGGGGGTCGCGCCCGCCTCGGCGACCGCGATGCTGAAGAAGCTCGCCCAGCTCGGCCTCGCAGAGCACGAGCCCTACCGGGGTGCACGCCTGACCCGGCGAGGCGAGCTCGTCGCGATCGAGATGATCCGCCACCACCGGCTGCTCGAGCAGTACCTCTCCACCCAGCTGGGGCTCCCTTTGGAAGCCGTCCACGCCGAGGCGGACCGGCTCGAGCACGCGCTCTCGGAGGAGCTGGAGGCGCTCATCGACGCCTCGCTCGGCTTCCCGACGCACGACCCGCACGGCGACCCGATCCCGAGCGCGGAGCTCGAGCTCGACTTCGCGCCGGAGCGCTCGCTCGCCGACGTCGAGGCCGGCGCGACCGCCACCGTGCGGCGGGTTCCCGACACGGACCGCGAGCTGCTCCGCCATCTCGCCGAGCTCGGTCTCGTTCCGGGGGCGTGCATCACCGTGACGATGCAGGAGCCGTTCGAGGGCCCCGTGGTGGTCCGGTCAGCAGGAGCCGACCACGCGATCTCCCGCGAGCTAGCGGCGCGAATCGGCGTCGAGTAACCGGCAGCACGCTCTTCTATCTGACTTTCGTCGGCTGAACAGCGAAGATCCGCGTCGTGAGTGGGCTCGCGGTCCTCGGGAACGTGGCGATCGACGTCATCGACGGCGGGAAGCCGCAGGTCGGGGGCGGGCCATACCACTGCGGTCAGGGGCTGCGCCTGCTCGAGCGGCGCGCGCACGTCGTAGCGAAGTGCGCTCCGGAAGATCGCGCGCTCGTCGTCCCACAGCTCGCCTCCATGGGCCTGCAGCTGACGATGGTGGACGCAGAGCAAACCGCCGCCTTCGCACTGCGCTACGAAGGCGAGGTACGCACGACCGAACTGCAAGCCGTCGGCGATCCATGGCAGCCGGAGGATCTCGCCGCGATCGGCGAGGCGGAGTGGGTGCATGTCGCCCCACTCGTCCAGTCCGACTTCCCTGCCGAGACGATGGAGGCCCTCGCGGTCGGTCGCAAGATCTCGTACGACGGCCAGGGGCTCGTGCGCTGCGCCGAAGTCGGCAAGGTCCGCTTCGACGACCAGTTCGACCGGGACGTCCTGCGCAGCGTCACGTTCCTCAAGCTCGCCGAGGAGGAAGCGAGCGTGATCCTGCGTGACGTGAACGAGCGCTCGATCGAGCGGCTCGGCATTCCCGAGGTCATCGTCACGTACGGCTCCCGCGGCTCGGTCGTCTACGCGGGCGGGGACACGACTCCCGTGCCGTGCCACCCGATCCAAGGCGTCGACCTGACCGGCTGCGGCGATGTGTTCGGCGTCGGCTATCTCGCGGCGCGAAGCGACGGGCTCGGGCCGGTGGCCGCCGCACGCCGCGCCACCGCCCTCGTGGCGCTGCTACTCACGAACCGCAAGCGTCGCCGCTAGGCCCTCCTACAGACGGAACTCGCCGCGGGCGACCACAACGGCCGAGCCGCCGACCTCGACGCGCTCGATCGCATCCGCCGAGCCGTCGGCGCGCGCGAACAGCGTCGAGGGACGGCCCACCTCCGCGCCCTGCGAGATTCGGATCTCCTCGCCCCAGCCGATGCGCCCGTGGCGGGCGAGGTGGACTGCCAGCGGCCCGGCGGCGGATCCGGTGGCCGGGTCCTCCGCCACGCCCTGGCCGGGCGCGAACAACCGCGTCTTCCAACGGTCACCGGACCCGGCGAAGCAGTTCACGCCTCCGATCCCCGCAACACCTCCGAGTGCCCTCTGGTCGGGATCGACGGCGGCGACCTCGTCCTCGCTCGCCAGCGCGACGTAGACGAAGCGCATGCCGTTGTCGTAGAGCTCGACCGGGAGCTCCGAACGCTCGACGCCGAGCGTGGCCAGGAGCTGGGCCTCGTCGTCGAAGGGCTCGATCGTCGGGATCGGCTGGTGCATCCGACCGAACACGATCTTCGGGCCTTCTCGTTCGAGCCAGACCGGAACGACGCCCGAGCCCGTCTCGATCGCGATCACCTCGAGCTGCATGGGCTGCGCAAGCACGAACGCCGTCCCGAGCGTCGGGTGACCGGCGAAGGGGATCTCGGCAGCGGGCGTGAAGATCCGGATCCGAACATGGGCCTCGGCGTCGGTCGGGTAGACGAAGACGGTCTCGCTGAACGCCATCTCCTTCGCCAACGGCTGGAGAAGCTCCTCGGGAATGTCGCGTGCGTCGGTGAACACCGCGAGCTGGTTGCCCTGCAGCGGCGTGTCGGTGAACACGTCCGCGACGACGTAGCGATAGGTGCCCGGCATCGCGGCGACTCTAGTCCGCAGAAACTGGGCGCGCGGTCAGCTCTCCTCGGGGCTGTGGCAAACCGCCTCGAGCTTGAACCCGTGAGGCTCGAGCCAGTACGTCGCAAAACAGTGCTCACCGTACTGAGGGAACTCGCGTGGCTCGTCCAAGATGACGGCCTCCCGTGCGCGTGCCCATTGGTGCGCCGCTCGGACGACCGCTCTGCTCGCGACCAGGAACGCGAGGTGATGAAGGCCCGTTTGCCCGCGCGAGTACGTTCCCGGTTCCTCTGCTTGGTAGAAGAACAGCTGCGAGCCGAGAGCACCGTCAGGCCCGTAGTTGAGTGGTCCTTCGGGGCCTGTCTCGAACCACTCGCGGAGCCCGAGCACGTGCATGAGCTCGTCGTAGTACTGCTTGGTCGCGACGAGATCCGGTACGCCGATCCCGATGTGGTCGATGAATCCGGGTTGGGCCATTAGCACCTCCACGTCGTTAACCGAGGCGATCGTGCCGACTCTAGTGGGCGCAGGTGAAAGGATGGCAGGGCCTTGCCATACGCAGTGCGTAACGGCCTCAGGCTGTATTACGAGCGAGAGGGAAGCGCAGCGCCGCCGCTTCTGTTCGTCCACGGCTGGTGCTGTAACCACACGTTCTTCGAGCCGCAGTTCGAGCACTTCAAGTCGTCCCACACTGTCATCGCGATGGACCTACGCGGCTGTGGCCGCAGCGACCGGCCCGAGGCCGGGTACGACCTCCCTACCCTTGCCGACGATGTCGCGTGGCTGGCGAGCTCGATCGGGATCTCGCGACCGATCGTCGTCGGCCACAGCCTCGGAGCCATGGTCGCAATCGAGCTTGCGGCGAGGCACCCGTCCGTGCCGCTGGCGATCGTCGCCGACGATCCTGGACCGATCAACCCGCTGCCGGAGACGCGGAGGATCTTCGAGGGCTTCGCGCGCGACCTCGACGGCCCCAACGGCGAGGCCGCTCGACGTGCGTGGGTCGAGGACACGCCCGGCCCGACCGTGGACGCCGACCGAAGGAGTTGGATCGTCGAGACGATGTGCGCGGTCCCCTTGAGCGTGGCGGCTGCCGGCATCCGGGGTGTCAACGAGTGGAACGGTTCCGCCGCGCTGGAGCTGTGCGAACAGCCGTTGCTCGTGCTGCGTTCGGGGACAGGAGGGAGCAACGAAGCAGCACGCCTTCTCCCGCTCAAGCCCGATCTCCAGTTCGGCGTGACGGTCGGCGCTGGGCACTTCCATCAGATCGAGGTGCCGGAGCAGGTGACGTCGATGATCGAGCGCTTCATCCACGTTGCCGTTCTCGAGTCGGCGGCCGGCTAAAGCGCGCGTCGCACGATGGTCCGCTTGTTCGCGGGGCGGTACGACTCGAACCCGTGCGCGAGGTAGAGGTCGATGCCGCCCATGTAGTCGTGCGGGTCCGAGGCGTGCGCGTACGCCTCGACCCAACGACCGCCGCGCGAACGCGCGTGGTCGACAGCTGCATCGAGCAACGCGCCTGCGACTCCTCGTTGGCGGGCCGGCTTGTCGATCACGAAGCAGACGATCGACCAGACATCATCATCGTCGTCGTCGTCGCGCGGCCGGTACTGCGGCGAGTGGAGGAGGTCGTGAAACTGCTCGCGCGGTCCGATCGAGACCCAACCGACGGGTGAGCCGTCCACATACCCGAGCAGTCCCGGCTCGCGTCCTGCCCTCACGAGCGAGCCCATTGCGCGCTTCTTGGGCGTCCCGTGACCGAGCGCGCGGTTGCGCCAGTACATGCACCAGCACCCGGGAGCCGGCGAGTTCCGGTGCCCTCCGCGCGGACCGCGTCGCTCGAAGAGCTCGATCAGGTCGTGCCACCGGTCCGCCGTGACGGGATGCACGTCCAGCGCGACCTCGCGCGTCATGGCTCGGACGCTAGCCGACTGCGCCGAGCGCGACGGCGACGCCCGCGCGGTAACACGCTCTGCAGCGTGCCTCGTACGAGTCGAGCGCGCCGATCTGGATCGTCGCGCCGTCGAACGGCGCAGGCTCCCCGTCGACGAGCCGCTGGGTGCGCGTCGCAGCGCCGCCACACACGTGGCAGACGGCCTGCAGCTTGTCCACGAACTCCGCGAGGCAGAGCAGCAGCGGCATGGGACCGAACGGCTCGCCGCGGAAGTCGCGATCGAGACCAGCAGCGACGACGCGCTTGCCGCGCGCGACGAGCTCCTGCACCGCCTCGACGATCGCCGGCTCGAAGAACTGCGCCTCGTCGATACCGACGACGTCGTACGCCTCCGCGCGGCGCAGGGTCTCCCCGGCGCCCTCGACCGCGACCGCGCGCATCCTGGCCCCGGCGTGGCTGACGACATGCGAGACGTCGAAACGGTCGTCGATCCGCGGCTTCACGATCAGGACCCGCTGACCGGCGATCTCCGCGCGGCGAAGGCGACGGATGAGCTCCTCGCTCTTGCCGCTGAACATCGGGCCACAGACCACTTCGAGCCAGCCACCGCTGCCGGGGACGGTACGGATCACGGCGCCGGACCCTACAAGGAGGTCCCGACGGCACCGGTCGTATCCTTGCGGGCGTGCGGCTCTTCATCGTGCGTCACGCGGAGGCGGCGGCCGGCGAGCCGGACGACCTGCGGCCCCTCACCAAGGCGGGGAGGAGACACGCCCGCCGGCTCGGGCAGCAGTTCGCGGACGACGGCATCCAGCCGGACGCGGTGGTGTCGAGCCCGCTCCTGAGGGCGCGAGAGACCGCCGCCGCGATCGCAGAGGCCGTGGGGCTCGACGTGGAAGCGGACGAGCGGCTCGCGCCGGGCGCCGATCCCGACGACGTGCGCGCAGCAGCCTCGGGCCGGGGCGAGATCGTCGTCGTCGTGGGCCACCAGCCCGACTGCAGCCGAACCGCCGCCGCGCTCACCGGCGGGCCCGAGCCCGCGTTCCCGCCGGGCGGCGTCGTCGCGGTCGAGGTCTGATGGCCGCGGCCGTCGACGTCCGCGGGCTCCGAAAGTCGTACGGGGATCACGAAGCCGTCCGGGGGATCACGTTCCGGATCGACGAGGGCGAGGTCTTCTGCCTGCTCGGCCCGAACGGCGCGGGCAAGACGACGACCGTGGAGATCCTCGAGGGCTACCGCGCACGCGACGCGGGCGAGGTCACCGTGCTCGGCCTCGACCCCGGGCGCCGGGAGCGGACGCTCCGCGAGCGGATGGGCGTCGTCCTCCAGCACTCCGAGACCTGGCCGCAGATCACGGTCGGCGAAACGCTGCGCATCTACGCGGGCTACTACCGCAACCCGCGCGACGTCGACGAGGTGATAGAGCTCGTCGGACTCGTCGAGAAGCGCGACGCGCGCATCAAGACGCTCTCCGGCGGCCAGAAGCGCCGCCTCGACCTCGGCCTCGCGCTCGTCGGCAACCCCGACCTCGTCTTCCTCGACGAACCGACGACCGGCTTCGATCCCCAGGCACGGCGGAACGCGTGGGAAATGATCCGCGGCCTCCGGGCGCTCGGCAAGACGATCCTGCTCACCACGCACTACCTCGACGAAGCGCAGCAGCTCGCCGACCGGGTTGCGGTGCTTCGCGACGGCGTGATCGTCACCGAGGGAACTCCCGCGGAACTCGTCGCATCGTCGCGCACAGAGATCCGGTACCGGGAGAACGGCGAGGTGAAGGTCGTCGAAACCGAGGAGCCGACCCGCGCACTGCACGAGCTCACTTCGCGTGCGGTCGCTCAGGGACTCGAGCTCGAGGAGCTCGAGGTGCGCCGCCGATCGCTCGAGGACGTGTACCTCGAGCTCCTGCGTGAGGACGAAGCGTGAGCCTCTTCGCACACCAGCTCCGCGCGGACCAGCTCGTCTTCTGGCGCGGACGCGAGAGCGCGGTCTTCGTCTTCCTCTTCCCGGTGCTGCTCTTCCTGCTGCTCTCGACCGTCTACTCCGGGGACTACCGCGGCAGGCCGCTGACCGACTACCTCGTCCCGTCGTTGATCACGTACGGCGTCGCGAACACCACGTTCGGCGGGCTCGCAATCATCCTCGTGGTCAGGCGCGAGTTGGGGATCCTGAAGCGAATTCGCGCGACGCCCCTCCCCGCTCCGATGTACCTCGCCGCGACGCTCTGCTCGATCCTGCTCGTTTTCGCCCTCCAGACGGCGGCGATCATGGCGCTCGGGCGCGCGCTCTACGACTGGCACCTTCCGTCGCAGTGGCTGTCGCTGTTCGCCGCATTCCTGCTCGGCGCGTTGTGCTTCGCGGGGATGGGCTTCGGGGCGGCCTCGCTGATCCGCTCGAGCGAGGGCGCGTCGGCAGTCGTGAACGTGATCATTCTCCCGATGGCCTTCCTCTCGGGCGGGTTCGGGCCTACGAGAGACTTCCCGGACGTCCTGCAGGCGATCGCCGACGTGCTGCCGCTGACCTACCTCGTGGACATCGTCCAGGGGGTCGTCTACGACGCGAAGCCGATCTGGGAGCAGCCGCTCGCGGTCGCCGTGCTGCTGGCCTGGGGAGTCGCCGGAACCCTCATTGCTGTGCGGTTTTTCACCTGGGAGCCGAGAGAGCGTTAGAGGCCTGCCGGGGCCGGGTACCCCGTGAGCATGGAAGAGCCCACGATGGTGTTCTCGAGCGGTGACCGCGAGATCCGCGTCAACTTCGGCGTGATCACCGGGCGGGAGGCGACCGCGGCGGAGGTCGACGAACTGGCACGGGAGCTGAGCACACGGGTCGACACGTTCTCGATCGTCTCCGAGCAGCGCTACGAGTTCTCCGGCGACGGTGAGGCGACCGTCCACCAGGTGAGGGTCGAGGTCGAGAGCCCGATCGACGTGGAGCTCCGCGGCCGACTGCTCGAGATCGCCGAGCGGTGGGCTGACGCCTGCGCGGCGGAGCGCACGCTTCAGCTGCCCACCGGCTGATCCTCCACGGTCAACGCGGCCGCCTGGTCTGAATCCACTTAGCCGCGGCAAGCGTTGCGGCCACGGTCAGCACGACCTTGACCGCCTTCCCGCCGCGGAGCTTCGACTCGCCGCTTGCGCGTGCCGCCATGTCGACCGGCACCTCCTCGAGACGCAGCCCGGCGTCCACGATCCGGATCAGTGCCTCGACCTCGGGCGCCTCCGTCGTGAACTCCTCGGCGAGGAGCGGGAGCGCTTTCGCGTTGACTGCGTAGAGGCCGCTCGTCGCGTCGCCGAACGGGCGCCGCAGGACGAGCGCCATCGCGCGCCGCAGCACCGCAGTGCCGAAGCGCCGGGTGCGGTCGGGGCGGTATCGATACGGCGCGTAACCGTCCCCTGACACGAAGCGCGACCCGACCGCGACGTCACAGTGGTCCGTACGAACGAGGTCGAGCAGCCGCCGGAGCTCCGCCGCCGGGTGCTGGCCGTCGGCGTCGACCCTGCCGCAGTACGCGTAGTCGTGCTCGAGCGCCCAGCGATAGCCCGCCGCGATTCCGACGGGCAGCCCGCGGTTTCGTCCGAGCGACAGCACCTCGGCGCCGTGCTCACGCGACACATCAGCGGTTCGGTCGGTCGAACCGTCGTCGACGACGAGAACATCCACCCCAGGTAGGACGCGCGCCAGGTCGTCGAGAACAGCCGGCAGATTCCCCTCCTCGTTCCACGCTGGAACGAACACGAGCACGTCGCTCATGCGTACCCCCGCTGAACGAGCTCGGTGCGCGCCGCTCGCAGCTGCCGCCGACAGAGCGGGGCAGCCGCGATCTCCCAGGCGAACGCACGCGCGCCCTGCGCGACGGCGGCGACGTGGAACGAGGTCTGGACGCCAAGCGGCTCGAAGAGCCGCGTGAAGAAGAACCGCGTGCGGTACACGTGCAGCGGAGCGCACACGACGACGGCACGGCCGACGCCGCGCTCGATGAGCAGGGGGAGCGTACGAGCGGCGTTCTCGGCGGTGATCGACGCTGTCGGCTCGACGACGAGGTCTACGTCAGGTCCCGCCCACGCCGTGTACATCTGCTCGGCCTCGGACTGACGACCGCCCCGCGAGCCGCCCGTGAGCACGACGACGTCGGCGCCGCGGCTTGCCGCAACCCGCTCGGCCTCGCGGACGAGCGCAAGGCACGCGTCGGTGATCGGCCGCTCGCCGCGGCGGCGCCCGCCGTTACCGAGCACGACGATCGCGGTTCTCACGTCGGAGACCGTCAACGCGACGGCGTCGCGGTTGAGAACTCTCGTTCCAGACTCGCGAACGTGCTCTCGAACGCGCGCCGGACCCCGCGCGCGAGGAGCACGCGGTCGAGCATTCCACCGAAGCCGCTGCGCGGCTCGTACTCGACCACGAGCCGGTAGACGAACCCGTCGCCGTCGGGCTCGAAGTGACGTTCGTGGTGCGCGTCGGGCAATCCTGGCTGCGTGCTCCTGTAGGTCACGAGGCGGTTCGCCTCGAAGGTCTCAACCGTCATTGCCAACTCGCGGTCGCGTCCAAGGAGGCGCGTCACGAGCCGTGCCGTGTCACCCGGCGCGCGCCAGACGGAACCCGGCTCGAGCCGGACGAAGCCGGGCCAGAACGTCGGCCAGTTCGCGGTGTCCGTGATGAACGTGAATCCCCGCTCCACTTGAACGTCGTAGCGACGGGCGAGCTCGACCCGCACCATACGGGGAGTCTACGTCCGAGTGTCTGAGCTAGTGAACTGCCGGGGTGCGAGCCGGCGACGCGGTCCGTATGCTCGCCCGAGTGACTGCCTCCCGTCTCGCCTGGTACGCGGCCATCACAACCGCGATTGTCTGGGCGTTCAAAGCCTTGGCAATCTGGGAAGCCGGGGGCTTGGGCAGGACGAGTCTGGAGGACATTGGTTGGGCGGTCGGCTCCCTGGCGTTCCTGGTCACCTGGGCGGCGCTCGGCTTCGCATTCGCCGCGGGGCGGGCGATCTGGCTGCGGATCATCGCGGCAGCAGTTGGAGTCGTCCTCGGCTTCGCGCTCTTCGCGGCGCTGGACGGCGCGGCCGACCTGCTGCCGGAGTCGACCGGTTGGGTCCACGAGGAGGCTGGACTCTGGGCCGTCGCGCTCGTGACGCTGGCAGTGACCTGGTGGCAGCGCCGCCGGGCTGCAGGGTGATTCAGGGAGCGAGGACGGACACGGCTCCCACTGCGATCGCGACCGCAGCGAGAGCTAGCAGGAACGCGTCAGAGTCAGGCGTTCGGTGACGGGCCGACGACTCGGAGGCCGAATCTCTCGTAGAGCGTGCCGATCTGGCCCATGTCCGGCGGGCCGGGCGGCATTGCCGCCACGAGGTCGGCGAGTTCCGCAAAGAACCGCTCGAACCCGGCTGGGGCGGGAACGCCTAGCAGCCTCACGGTGTCACCCGTTCCGTTCCAGTGGGTGTGGACGATCCCCTTGGGGATGTGCACGAACGACCCGGCAGGCGCTTCGACGGTGGACTCGCCCAACCTGAACGTGAGCGTGCCCTCGAGCACGTAGTAGTTCTCGTCCTCGAGCGTGTTCACATGCAGTGGCGTGCCGCTCGAGTGAGGAGCCAGTTCGGCCTCTATGACCGAGAGGCTGTTGCCGGTTTCTCCGCCTGCCGCCTTGATCGTGTAGCTGTCACCGAAAAGCGAGGCCGTCTCGCCTTCTCCCGGCAGACGGACGATGCTCCCCTCGATTGTTTCGGTCACGCCAGCCTCCTCCACCCGGCCCCCAGAATCCGCATGATTCTAGACACTTGGCGCGTGCCATCGGTGACGACGTCTGGATCGAGAACGATGAGGAGAGCGAGCCTTCAAGGTCGACGGAAAGCGTGGCAACCTCGCCAGAGCGGTTGTATTTCTTTCTCTCACGCGGTGGCTGGTCGCGCTCTCAAATCGGTCGCCGAACTCACACTCGTAATCGAGTCGTGGCGAGCGTAGCCCCCGGCTCTTGCGGACTACAGTGGATAGATCACCAAGCACCAGGAACGGCTTGGTCGAACCAAAGGCCCCCGTAGCTCAGTGGATAGAGCAGCGGTTTCCTAAACCGCGTGCGCTGGTTCGATTCCGGCCGGGGGCATGCATCGTTCATGCGAGATCGTGGCCACGGCCTAGCGACTCATCCCGACTGAGGAGCTGGAATCTCCGGGACGGACTCGGCGGGCGCAACGGGTGACGGTTCGACACGGAGGATCCGTGCGGCCCAGTCGGGAAGCCACCAGTTCCAGCGGCCGAGGATCGCGACCATGGCGGGAGTGAGGATGCCGCGAATGATCGTGGCGTCGATCAGGATGCCGCCTCCGAGCGCAAGCGCGAAAATCTTGGCTTCGGTTCCCGGCTGAGCGCCGAAGGCAACGAACGCCAGGCCGAGGATCAGTGCCGCACTTGTCACGAGACGCCCGGTCCGGCCAATGCCTTCGACGACGGCCGTTTCGGTCGAGCCTGTGCGGTCGTAGGCTTCCCGCATTCGGCTGATGATGAAGACCTGGTAGTCCATCGAGATGCCGAAAAGGAACGCGAAGACGGCGATCGGCATCTCGACGTTGATCGCCTGGGTGGCTTCGATGCCCAAGAGGTTGGAGCCGTAGCCCTTCTGGAAGACGAGCACGATCAACCCCCAGGCGGCCGCGACCGAGAGCAGGTTCAGCAGGACGGCCTTGAGCGGCAGGATCAGTGAGCGGAACGCGCGCGCGAGAAGGATGAACGTCAAGAACGCGATCAGCGCGACCAAGAGCAGGAAGTTGCCGTAGACGGCTTCGATGAAGTCGGAGCCCTGCGCCGCCTCACCGCCGAGCGTGACGTCGCCGGGCAGGCTGGTGTCGCGGATCCGATCGAGCGTTGCGCGGCCGGCCGCGGAGTTCCCGTCCTCGGTCGGGATCACGACGACGACCGCCGTTCCCTGCCGACGCCAGTCTTGGGGTGCCGCAGCGCTGCGGACACCCTCGACCTGGCCGAGAGACTCCGCCACCGCTTTCGCGTCACCTGACCGCACGAGTGCGTCGAAGGGCGAGAGTGGCCCGGTGCCGATGCCCGACACCTCGAGCTTCTCGAGGCCGGCGCGCGCGGGCCCCACTTTTGCGAGCGACGCGGCGCGCGGGTTCCCGAGCTGGATCGTCGAGGCCGCGAGAACCAGCGCTACCAATACTGCGGTCGATGCGATGGCCGCGACCCAACGGTGGCGCACGATCAGGCGCGCCCAGGCCGACCAGCCGCGGCTCGCCTGGGCATCGCGTCGGTTACGAGGCCAATCGAACCTCGGCCCGATGGTCGCCAGAACGACCGGCAGAAGCGTCACGGCCACCGCGACGCTGACCAGCGCGATCATCAGGCCGGCGATGCCGATGCTGCGCAGGAACGGCACCGGCAGGGCAAGGAGTGCGAGCAGCGAGATCGCCACGGTCGTGCCGCTGAAGACGACCGCGGAGCCCGCGTGCTCCATGGCATTCCGCACCGCCCGCTCGTTCGTCACGTTCGGCTGCTGCCGCTCCTCGCGCCAGCGAACCACAACGAGAAGCGCGTAGTCGATCGCGATGCCCAGCCCGATCAGCCCGACCAGGAACTGGACGATCACCGAGACGTCGGTGACGCTTGCCAGCGGCCAGATCAGCAGGAAGGTGGTCGGGATTGCGACAAAAGCCATGAGCAGCGGGACGAACGCCATGAACGAACGGAAGACAAAGGCCAGGACGAGGAGCGCGCCCAGCGCAGCCACCAAGGTTCCCAGCAGAACGCCGACGCCATCACTCTCGTTCTCGCCGGCGGAAGCACGAAGCGCATCGAGCCCCGTCACCTCAACCGAGGACCCGCCGACCTTGACACCATCCAGCGCCCCTTGTGCGGCAAGGGCCTCTTCTTGGCCGGGGTCGACTCCACCCTTGGCCGGGATGTAGACCAGCGCAAACGTGGTGCGACCATCATCGGAGACGAACGCCCGATCGCCGGTCGAGGCATAGGAAGCAGTCATCGCCTCCGGCAGCGCCGTCTCCACTCTCGCGAGAGCAGCGGCGAGTTGCGCGCGGACGCCGGGCGAATCGACAGTCGTCCCTTGCGGGAGCGTCACCACCGGCACGATCGGCGCGACGTCCCCGCCGGTGCCGTAGATGGCCGCAAGCTCCTCGTTGGTCTCGAACCCCTCGCGTCCAGGGATGCTGAACTGCTGCGAGAGAGCGCTGCCGGCGGGTCCAACCGCGGCGAAGGCTGCGATCGTGACCAGCAACCAGAAGCAAACAACGATTCGCTTGTGGTCAAGAACCCATCGGGTCAGGCCGGCCATGGACGTGGGGGTTTCGGTGGTGGTCATCTCTGCCTTTCGTGGGGGACGATTCCAGGATGCGCCCCGCCACGTCGCTGCACCATCCGGCATGCCCCTGAACCGACCCTGATCTTCGCGCCCCTGGCGTCTGCCGGTGGCCTCGCTCGGAGAAGTCCTAGACCACGGGCTCCGCAGCACTGGCGCAATCACTGGCGCGCACCTCGCCGCTTCGCTCTAAAAGCCCGATGCTTGCAGCAGTTTTCTCAGCGATGCACGCCGCTTCCTAAACCGCGTGCGCTGGTTCGATTCCGGCCGGGGGCATCGAGGCGCACGGCTTGTGCGGGTCGTAACGACTGTGTGATGATGGTCGTGCGTTAGACCTCGCGCGGTAGCGGTGTGGTGATCTCCGGTTCGGCACGGGTTCTGGTGCAGAGAAGGAGTCTTTCCTTCTCTCCCGACCGGCGACGAGAAGGAGATCGACATGCGGCAGCTCCGGGCTGTTGGGCGCTTTCGTTGCGTATCCCTAGTCTCGGGGGTCAGGTGCACGGTGATCCGGTCAGGGAGGGCTTCCTGATCAACCGCGCCGGTGTCCGTCGGGTCGAACCGTGATTTTCGGAACACAACACGGGCTCTGGCTGGGTGCGACGGTTGCTGCGCTGGCGTTGACGGGTGCAGCCGGCGCCTCGGGCGATTCAGCTGAAGCAGCCGCTGCTCGCGACCGCGCGGTGACTGACATGCCTGACGACATCTCAGGCGCCCAGGTGCACTTTCTCTACGTCGTGCCTTCAGACGGCGCTGACGCGCAGCTGGATACGAACGGAGTGATGGAGCAGTCGATCGCTCGGATCGAGCGATGGTTCGTGAAGCAGGCTGGCAACCAGGGGTTGCGCGTCGACACATACAACGGAGTTCCGGACATTACGTTCGTGCGACTGCCGCACTCGGCTGCGCAAGCTACGGCCGCGAATCCGTGGCCGCTCTGGGTGATCGGCGAAGACCTCGTCGCCGCAGGATTCAACAATCCAACCAAGGTCTACACGGCCTTCTACGACGGGCCCAGTGCGTGGGCGTGCGGAGGAGCGAAGTCACCCGCGTTGCCGAAGTTGGGTGCCATGTACCTCCGGGCACAGCCGACGGGCGCCACGCTTCCGTGTAGTGCAGCGCCGGGATTCGGCACTGGTACGGATCGACCGGGCTACTTCGAGATCGGTCTCCTGCACGAGATCCTGCACGTGATCGGGTTCTCGCCACCCTGCGCCCCTCACGCGAGCGCCAGCGCCTTCCCAGACCACGTCAACGACAGTCCGACCGACCTGATGTACGGCCCCGACGCGACGCACACGGCGGGTTGGAACTGGGCGAACGCCGTCTTGGACTTCAACCGCGACGACTACTACCGGGCCAACGTACCCGGGCTGTCCCGACTTGTCGAACAGTCCATACCTTGCGTCCCTTCACTCCGTCTCCGTCACGGTAAACGGCCCCGGCACCGTGACGAGCAGCCCCGCGGGGATCGACTGTCCCGCTGCTTGCAACGGGATGTTCCCGCGTTCGGTCACGCTCACCGCGACGCCATCCGCGGGCGCGGCTTTCAGGGGCTGGACAGGAGTGTGCAACGGGACGGCTCTCCCTGCAGCGTCGCCGGCGAAGGATCCGCGAGCGCGTCGTTCAGCGCCTTGTCGCACCGGCGCACCCTCACGCTGCGTGTTCGCGGGCTGCGTGCGGCAGGCGCACTCCGCGTCCTCGACGGCTACGAGCGGTGCCGCGAGCGCGTCCCGGTGATCGTCGAACGCCGTGCAAAGCAAGGGTGGTCGATCATCCGTAGGGTGCGCACCGACAAAGCCGGCCTGTTCACGGCTCCGCTACCGAAGGGTCGTGCGACGTACCGCGCACACGCGCCGGAGTTGATGGCGAACGGCGAGCGATGCGTCAAGACAGTCTCGCGCACCGCAAGGAGTTCATCCGACCGGTGAGATGGGGACGCTCATGAGGCAATCCGTGATCGGCGCGATCGCGCTCTTGGCGCTGGCGCAATCGCTGGCGCGCACTGCGTCCATCGCGCACAGAAGCGACCTCCTTGCAGCGATTTTCGATGAGGGGAACGCCACTTCCTAAACCGCGTGCGCTGGTTCGATTCCGGCCGGGGGCATCACCGGTATGCAGGCAATTCCCGCCTTGAGCAGGAGACTCATGCCGGCCGAGCATCGATTCAACGCTCGCGACCGCTCCGGGTCGCCCTCCGCGGGCGTCCACTTTCGCGCGAGTTTCGCGCACGCCCTAGCGGGCGACTCGTGCGGGCCGTTGCACAGCCGGTGGGGCGAGAGCCGGCAGTCGAGACTTGCCTTTCCCGCGGTCCCTGGCACATTGTGACGAGGTGGATGGCATCGAGATCGTCGGTAGGGAGGAGGAGCTCAGCTCCCTTCAAGCCTTCGCCGACGACGCGAGGCGCGGACCGGCCACGCTCGTAGTCGAGGGCGTCGCGGGGATCGGGAAGTCAACGCTCTGGGAAGCGGGCGTCGAGAAGGCGCGCGCGCACGGGTTGACAGTCCTTTCGTCGCGTCCGGCCGAGGTGGAGCGCGCCCTCGGCCACGTTGGGCTGGTGGATCTGCTCGAGGGCGTCGTCGACGACGCGATGTCTGCACTCTTGACGCCGCGACGGCACGCGCTCCAGGTGGCGCTTCTCCGAGAGGAGGCGTCAGTTGATCCCGTCGATCACCGGACGCTTGCCGTTGCAGTGCGTGACGTCCTGCAGCTTTTGAGCGAGCGTGGACCGATTCTGGTCGCCGTCGACGACGTTCAGTGGCTCGACCCGTCCTCGTCGCGTGCGCTCGCGTTCGCCCTTCGGCGGCTCGAGGGGAGCCCGGTCAGCCTTCTACTCGCGCTGCGGCTGGCCGATGGTTCACATCAGTCGGAACTCGAACGCGCTCTGGGTGCGGACGGCGGCCGGCAGATTGTCGTGGGGCCGCTCAGCACGGGAGCGCTCCATCGCCTTCTGCGCGATCGGCTGGGAACGTCGTTTCCCCGCCAGACATTGCTCCGAATCCACGAGCGGTCCGGTGGGAATCCGTTCTTCGCGCTGGAGTTGGCCCGCGTTATCCCGGCGGACATAGACCCGCTTCAGCCGCTTGCGGTTCCCGAGAAGCTCGAAGAGCTCGTCAGCGCGAGGATCGCGGCGCTTCCTGCGTCGACTCGCAGCGCGCTTGCTCTTGCGGCCGCCGTAGGCACGACGTCGGTGTCTTTCCTAGAGCGCGCGGGCGTTGCTGCGGACGCACTCGACACGGCTGTCGCCGCCCACATGATCGAGAGCAAGAACGGGATGATCCGCTTCACACACCCGTTGCTGTCGTCGATTTTGTACGCCGACCTGGGCGAAGAGCGAAGGGGCGTTCACGCCCGTATCGCCGAGATTGCCGAGGACCCGATCCTCGCTGCCCGCCACATCGCACTTTCAACCGATGGGCCTAACGCCGACGTTGCGCGTTTGCTCGATGAGGCTGCCACGCTGACGACCGATCGGGGCGCATGGTCCGTGACAGCCGAGCTGGCAGAGCAGGCGCTCCGGCTGACGTCGCCGGATTGGGGTGACGACCGCCGCCGGCGAGCGCTCGTCGCTGCTCGTGCGAACCTGGCTGCCGGGGAGTGGACGCGCGCCCGAACGATCGCGACAGATCTGCTGGCCGCCGAGACGGAGGCCGGCCCGCTCCGCGCCGAGGCCCTCCTCCTCCTTGCCGAGTTCGAGCACGACGATCTTGCCGTTCCGGTCCTCGCAGAGGCGCTGCGCGAAGCGTCGTCGGACTCGGCGCTCCGGGCGCGCATCCACGTCCGCCTTGCCTACGCGGAACGGTTCAGGAAGGGGTTCGTGGCCGCGCTCGAGGGCACCCGTGTCGCACTCGAGCTTGCCGACCGTCTCGATGACGACATTGTCCGACTCGAGGCACTGGTGCAGTTGCACATGCTTGGCGGCTTCGTGGGCGACGCCGAGACGCGGACGTACGCGATGCGCGCACGCGAGATTGCGAGCGCCGTCGGCGACCCGCGCCTAGTGCGGAAGGCGAACATCCTCGTCGCTGGGATGCTGTTCGACTCCGGCGACATCGGCCAGCGACGCGCTGTCCTCGAAGGCGAGTATCGAGAGTGGCAGGAGCGCGACGAGCTCTTCTGCGCAGAGGTGCTCTGGGATCTGTCGTGGATCGAGGTGTGGGACGGGCGTTGGGGGCTCGCGGCCGAGCACGCCGCGCGTGCCCGCGACATCCGCGTCCAGTACGGGGTCGAGAGGAATCAGGACTACATGCCGAGCTCGTGGGTCGCCATCCATCGCGGGCAGCTCGACCTCGCTCTGCAGGAGTCCGAGCGAGCCCTGAAGCTCTGCGATGAGCAGATCGGGTTCCATCCGCCCCTGCTCGCAGCGGTCCCGGGACTCGTCGCGCTCTGGCGCGGCGACCCAGCGACGGCCGCCGCACGCCTTGGCGTAGCCGACCGGCAGGCGGCGGCTCTTGGATGGGGTGCGCCGGACGCGCGACCATGGACTGGCGACTACGCGGAGGCGCTGCTCGAGCTCGGCAGGATCGACGACGCGGTGCAAGTCGTCGACCTCTGGGAAGCGGATGCGGTGCGGCTCGGCCGCAATCGCGTACTCGCTCACGTGACGCGCTGCCGCGGGCTCGTGGCAGCGGCGCGCGGGGCCGTCGACGAAGCACTGTCGCGCCTGGAGCAGGCGGTCGCGCAACACGACGAGGTCGGCGATGTCTTTGGACAGGCTCGCGCACTGCTCGCACTCGGCGTCGTCCGAAGGCGCGCGCGGCAGAAGCGGGCTGCCCGCGACGCGATCCACGCAGCGCTTGAACATTTCGACGCCCTGGGGGCAGCAACGTGGGTTGCGAAAGCCAGCAGCGAGTTCGGCCGGATCGGCGGTCGTACACCCGGGGTAGGGCTGACAGCAGCCGAGCGCCGCGTCGCCGTCCTGGTCGCCGCCGGCCGGACGAATCGGGAAGTCGCGGCCGAGCTGTTTCTCGGCGAGCGGACCGTGGCCGGGCACCTGACCCACGTCTACGCCAAGCTCGGCGTGCGCTCGCGTACCGAGCTCGCGCGCCGATTGTCCTGACCGCCCGGTCGGCGCGGGCAAAGTCAGGACGTTCTTACCTTTTCTCGTCGCTCGCCCGGCCGTAGCGTCGAGCGCATGCCCGATTACCTAGTGGAGACCTACCTCGCGCGTGGCCTGGCGGGAGAGCACGCCTCCCGCGAGCGGCGGGCACGCTCGGCCGCAGAGGAACTTGCGGAAGGAGGCACGCGCGTCCGCTTCGACCATTCGATCTACGTTCCCGAGGACGAGACCTGCTTCTTCGTCTTCGGCGCTCCCTCGGGTCGTGGCGCCGCTCTCGCAGCGCTGCGGGCAGGGCTCGACCCGATCCGCGTCGTCGAGGCGGTCTCTTCGAGAGAGGCACCTTCAAGGTGACGTCCGACCGGGAGGGCCTGGTCAATTTCAAGGCGGCGCTGCGTCTTGGCCGGTTCGGCTTGCTTGTTCGAACGGCCATGTTGACGTTGCTCGTCGTAGTCGGACTGGCTGCGATGCTCGCGGCTTCCCCAGCTCAGACGGCGCTTGCCAGAGCAATTCAGGCCGACGATCACGCCGTGCTCGGCGGACGGCCGTCGACCTGGTCAGACGCTGTCACCGGTATCTGCGCCAACGCGCTCCTCTTCGAGGGAAGCCATCAAATAGGCACCCGGGCGGGTGCCGTCGCCGTCGCGCGTGACATACGCGCTTCGACGGCACGGCGGCTTCGACGCATCCGAACACTGCAAGTCGTTCCGCCGGACGAACGCCTCTCGACTCGCTGGCTCAAACTCGAGCACCGCCTCGCCGCCGTCTACGCCAGCAGCTACCTGGGCATCTACGACGCCATCGCCGCCGCCGAGACCCCAAGACAACAAGCCCGGCTCCCGCTCGTGCTGAACAAGCTTCTTCACTCTCCCGACGCACTCCGTGCGATCGCACAGAGCCTCGAGCAACGACTGCACGTACCCGACTGCACGGGCGGCGCCACGCCACACGGATCGGGCCCGGCCGCATTCCCGTCCGAAAAGGAGTAGGTCGATGGAGCCGCGACTCACACTTGTCCGCATTCGCCGGGTCGTCGGGATCGCCGCTGTGTCGGAGGCAGAGAGGGACGAGACCGCGACCGGACCGAGCGCCGTCGGCGGGAAGAGCCACACACGTGACGTTCGGCTGCCCACCCGCTTCGCGAAGGACAGTGGCATTCGGACGAGGGTCGTGCCGATAGCCGCGGTCGCCGCGGTCGCGGCACTCGGCATCGTCGCTGCTCCAGCGGGTTCCCGTTCGACAGGGGATCGCGACCTGCCCGGCGACAGCTCGGTTCCGTTCTGGCCGCACGAGACAGCTGTGGACGTCGGCACGTCCGAGACGTTCGTCGATGTCCGCGACGACGGTTCCTACTTCGATCCGTCGATCGGCCGGCGCGTGTTCCGCGTCAACTAGGAGGCGGCTCCGCACCTCGCTCGAGTGACCCCAGAGTTGTGCCGCGCGATTCTCGCGCCGCCGGCGTCCAGAGTCAACTCACGGTCGAGACGTGCGCCGCTCGCTTTTCTCAACCGTGAGGGCTAGCCTTGGCCGAGCAAGAAGGCTGAAAACATCGTCATGGCGCCGGCAGAACTCGACTTTGCGCAGACGGTAGCGGTGGGATTCCTGAACGCCGTGTTCACGGCGCTGCTCGTGGCTGGTGTAGCCGCCGTTGTCGTGAAGCGCTACGAGGCCCTTACCGAGGACCGCCGTCAAAAGGCCGAGGCGACCCACGAGGAGCACCTCCAGACGAGGGAGCTCGAGTACCAGACGCGGGCGGCACTTCGCGAGACGTACGCGCACTTCCTGGTCGCCCAACGACGCTCCCGCGAGAGCTCGGTCGCGCTTGCAAGAGCCGGCGGCGCTTCGAAGGACCGCGACCTGGAGACGAAAGCCGTCCACGCCCATGATCAGTTCGTCGACCTGTACCACCGCCTCAATCTCGACGCTTCGCGAACGATGTGGAAGGACGCCCGTGGTCTGCGAGCGATCCTCGACGACATGCTCAGTGAGGCTCGTGCCGGAGATGCCGCGCGGTGCGAAGAGCTCATCGACGTCGCCCGCGCGGCACGCCAGAACCTCGAGGGCAGCTTTCGCACAAGGCTCGAGTACCAACCGCTCCAACCGAGGAAGGGCGTGGGCGAGTACGACCGCGATCGAACCTAGTCCGCTCACGAAAGGGAACGGGTGACAGTTGTGCGAACTGCCGCGAAGTCATACCCTACGTTCTCCGACTTCGACGACCTATGCGGCCGAGGTCTGGAGGTGCAGTCATGGGAAACGGCCGCCGCAGGGCCGCACGAAGCGCACGGCTTCCATGCTTCGACCAGTTCTGGGCGCGGGGACCTCCGCTCCTGACGTTCCGCCATCGTCGTCAGGAAATCGCCATACAAGGAGGACAGAATGGCCGCGCCACACGATCTCGTCCCGGTCAGTCCCGACGAACTCTCGAGTGTTCCGGGCTTCGCGACCATCCGGAAGCACTCGGCCAAGTTTCCGAAGCGAGCCACGACTGCTGCTGAGCTCCGAGCTCGCCAGCAGCGGTTCGTCAAGTCGACCCCGCCGCCCACAGTCACCCAGCCACGACCCAAGCGAGTGAAGGCGGTCCGCCTCACGACCGCGCAACTGACGAAGCTCCGAGCGGTGCATGAGAGCCAAGCGGCCACCGCCGAGCTGGTTGCTCAAAAGCTCGACCCCGAACAGACGCTCGGCTTGGTGTACTCCTCTGTTGCCGCCCTCGAGTACACGAAGCTGAAGGCCGAGCGGCAGCGACGATTGAAGAAAGGCGAGGACCGTGCCCGCGTCGACGCCCAATGGGCCAAGATCGTCGACGAGGCACGAGACGTCTTCGCCGCGGGTGGCCTGCAGAACCTCACAGAGGCTGGGATCGAACGGATGGCGAAGGAGCTCTCGCGCAGCCGCGCGAACTTCAACGCCGTCGTCGACATCGCCAACTCGGCCACCGACGTGGCGGCCTCCGGCGGACCGAAGCTCGCCTTCGGCAACTTCGTCACCGTCGCCGGGCGCCTCGCAGACTTCTTCGACGTGGTGGTGGTTCCGACGCCACCAAATCTCTGCGAGCGACCGATTCAGGGCAGGTACACGAGGCACTTCAGTGCGTCGTTCTCCCTGTCGGTCAGGCTCACTGTGTGGTGCCCGACCTGGACGAATCCGTTCCGGACGTGCACCAAGACCTTCACGATCGCGAGCGTCACCTTCAGCGTCGGGCTCGAAGTCAACTATCGGATCACGTGCTGCGGTGCGACCGCCTCGGGGGCCGCGTACGCGCAGATCTGCGCCAGCATCGTCGGCATTACGGTCTGTGCTTCGTGTAGTGCGAAGGTCAACGGAGTGGCGGGCATCGCGAAGTCCGGGTCGGGCTCGTCGTGCACCTACGGGCTCGGAGTCGTCGCCGAGTTGAAGTGCACGGTGGCCGGCGTCACGGTCTTCCAAGCCAGCGCTCCCTACGGCTGGACGATCACGGGGCCGTGCCCTCCGGCGTCGCTTCCGTGCTGACGACGTAGCACGTGCTGGAACGGCAGCCCTCCGAGCCGCTCTTGTTCGCGTTGAGCGCGCTGGCCGCCTGGCGGGTCACCGCGCTCATCGCGTACGAGAGTGGTCCCTTCCGCGTCCTCGAACGCGTGAGGCGCCTCCTGGTCACGCTCCGTCTGGGGCGGCTCGTCGGCTGCTTCCACTGTCTAGGCACGTGGATCAGCGCCCTGGTGGTGGTCGCCGTGTACGAACTGTCCTGGTGGTCGGTGCTGCTCTGGCCGGCAGTGGCCGGCGCAGTGTCGATCGTCGAGCGCTGGCTCGGAGGATCGATGTCGACGGGAGGTGAGGACGATGGCGTTTGACGGATGCTGCGGCCAGCCGAGCTCACGCCGCCGGATGCGAGCTCCACCGGAGCGGTTGCCTCCGAACCCGAAGCCGAAAGGAGGGGTCGCCATGATCTTTCTCGGATCCGGCCGTCGTGAGGTTCGAGGGCCGGTTTCGGGAAGCACCTACGTCGTCGCGGACCATCGCCGGCACTTTCGTGCCGACCCCGAGGACGTCGACCACCTCTTGCGCCGACGAGACTTCATCCTCCAGCCGTGACGTTCCAGTGACGCTTGACGCCGCAGACTGGAGCATCGAGCACGGGGGCGGATTCGAGACGGTCGGGTGACGGCGCTCGTCGCGGGAACTGCGCCCTGCGACTAGCGGAAGAGCAGCAGTGGGCCGAACTGTCGCCCCACGATGTCGAGCGCCTGCTCTCGGGTCTGCCCATCGGCTGGTGGATCGCCGGTGGCTGGGCACTCGATCGGGAAGGGCGAGAGCCGCACAAGGACATCGACGTCGCGGTGCTGCGCCCCGACCACGAGGCGCTGCGCGAATACCTCGCCGACTGGGACCTCCGGATCGCGTACGACGGAACGCTCAGGCCGTGGACTCGGCGGACCGGTGGGCCCGCCGGAGAATGCGGTGTGGGCGCGCCCGACCCGCGGGGACCAGTGGCACATCGACTTCAAGATCGAAGCCGTCGAAGGCGACGAGTGGGTCTACCGGCGCGACCCCGCAGTGCGCAGGCGAGTGGCCGACATCGGTGTCGTCGTCGACGGGATCCCGTACCTCACACCGGAGCTCGCGCACCTCTACGCGACGCGAGAACTCAGAGCTCAGCGAGCTTGAGCGCGCGACGGGCACGTCGCGGCGGACGGCCCGCTCGGCGAGGTCGTTCGCGCCTACGTCGGCTGAGCGCGGCCCTCGTGGCGAGTCTCCTCGACTCCCGAGACGAAGCGGTAGCCCATGCGCGGCTCGGTGATGAAGTGCCGTGGTCGGGCGGGGTCGCGTTCGAGTTTGCGGCGGATCTGGGCGAGATAGACGCGGAGGTAGTTCGTCTCGCGCTCGTACTGCGGGCCCCACACCTCCTGGAGGAGCTGGCGCTGGCTGACGAGTCTCCCTGGATTGCGGACGAGCACCTCGACGATCTGCCACTCCTTCGCGGTCAGCTTGACCTCCGTCCCGTCACGGACGATGCGCTTCGCGACGAGGTCCACGGTGAAGTCACTGGTCTCGACGACCGCCTCCTCCTCTGCGGGCGTGGTCCGACGCACCGTTGCCCGAAGACGCGCAAGCAGCTCGTCCATGCCGAACGGCTTGGTGACGTAGTCGTCGGCGCCTGCGTCGAGGGCGCCGACCTTGTCCGCCTCGCGGTCCCTCACCGACAGCACGATGATCGGCACACGGCTCCAACCGCGCAGGCCGCGAATCACCTCGATGCCGTCGATCCCCGGCAGGCCGAGATCGAGGACGACGACGTCCGGATGCGTCCGCGCGGCCAGGTCCAGCGCCTCTTCTCCGGTCGACGCCAGCTCGACGTCGAAACCGCGGGCGCGGAGGTTCGTGTTCAGGGCGCGGCGAATCTGCGGCTCGTCGTCGACGACGAGGATCCGGGTCACGTGACGGCTTCCAGCCGCACCACGACGGTGATGCCGCCGCCGGGAGTGTCGTCGACTTCGATCGTGCCGCCCATCGCCTCGACGAAGCCGCGCGCCACCGCGAGCCCGAGCCCGATGCCGTCGCGTGTGCCTGCGTCGCCCAGCCGCTGAAACGGGAGGAACATGCGCTCACGATCGGCGGGCGGGACACCGGGGCCGCGATCGACGACGCGGATGTCGACCTTCCCGTCGACCGCGCCGGCGACGATGCGCGGGGGCGCGTCAGGGGGCGAGTACGCGGTCGCGTTCGCGATCACGTTGGCGAGAGCCCGCTCGAGCAACCCGGCATCGGCGAGAACCTCGGGCGACGGGTCTGGCAGCTCGAGCTGGATGTCCCGCCCTCGCGGCCCGACGTTCCGCAGCGCCGCGGGCAATACCTCTTCGAGACTCACCGGCTCGCGCTGCATCTCGAGCGAGCCCGTCTGCAGCCGACTCATGTCGAGCAGGTTGCCGACGATGTCGTTGAGGCGGTCCGTCTCCTCCTCGATCGTCGCCAGGAACTCCTCGCGCTCTTCCGCGGTCCAGTCGATGTCTCGCTGCCGAAGGCTCGAAACCGATGCCTTGGTCGCGGCGAGTGGCGTTCGCAGGTCGTGCGAGACCGCCGAGAGGATCGAGGTGCGAAGCTCGTTGGCAGCGGCGAGCGCACCCGCGGACGAAGCTTCGGCCTCGAGCTCCTCGTGCTCGATCGACGCCGCGAGCTCTGTCGCATACGCATTGAGGATGCCTCGATCCGCGGCGGCGAGCTGCCCACCGCCTTGGACCGCGAGCACGTGCTCCCGGCCGACCTCGAACGTCTCGGTCGCCGCATCCGGGCTGGGTGGCGCCTCGCCGCTCGAAGCCTCGACCAGCCAGCTCGCGCCGTCGCGGTGGAAGACTGCGGCGCCCTCGAAGCCGAACGCGCGCCGGATCCCCTCGAGCAGCGACTCCACGGACGAGTAGCCCGCAAGCCGACCGAGGGTCTCGGCCTCGGCGCGGGCGCGGAGACCCTCGGCGGCGCGGCGGGCGGTGAGCGCGACGAAGGAGCTGACGATGGCGGCGACGGTGACGAACACGACCAGCGCGAGCAGGTTCTCGCCCTCGGCGATGGTGAACGTGTAGAGCGGCGGCGTGAAGTACCAGTTGACGAGCAGGAAGCCTCCGACGGCGACGGCAAGCGCCGGCCAGACACCGCCGACGGCGGCGACGGCGACGACCAGGAGCAGGAAGAGCAGGAGAACGCTGGGGAGCGACACGTGGTCTCGGAGGTGTGAGAGCACCCAGGTCAGAAGCGGCGCGGCAACTACGCCGAGGGCGAAGCCGAGCGCGACTCGCCGGCGCGGCAGAGCGCTCGGTCGACGCCGACGCGGAAGCGACGGCTCCTCTGACTCGGGGACCTGACTGATCACGTGCACGTCGATCCCGACGCCCGAGTTGCGGATGACATGGTTGATCACCGAGCCCTGAACGAACTCGCGCCAGCGTGACCGCCGGGTCGCACCGAGCACGATCTGCGTCGCGTTGAGCGTGCGGGCGGTGTTGAGGAGCGCTTCGCCGATGTCGGCGCCAGCGACCTCGCGGTAGCTGCCACCGAGCGTCTCGACCAGCTCGCGTTGCTTCGCCAGCAGTTCGGCCGAAGGCGCCGCGAGGCCGTCCTGACTCAGCACGTGCACGGCGAACAGCTCGCCCTTGATCCGCGCGGCCATGCGCGCCGCGCGCCGGACGAGTCGCTCCCCGTCCGAAGCTCCGGTCAGCGCGACGAGCACACGTTCGCGCGTCTCCCACGGGCGGTCGATGCCCTGTCGCCCGCGGTACTCGGCCAGCGCCTCGTCCACGCGATCGGCGAGCCAGAGGAGCGCAAGCTCGCGCAGCGCGCCGAGGTTCCCGGGACGGAAGTAGTTGCCGAGGGCAGCGTCGATGCGCTCCGCGGGATAGATGTTGCCGTGGGCCATCCGCCGTCGGATCGCCTCGGGGCTCATGTCGACGAGCTCGACCTGGTCGGCCCCCCTGACGACTGCGTCGGGGATCGTCTCGCGCTGCTTGATCCCCGTGATCTGCTCCACGACGTCGTTCAGCGACTCGAGATGCTGCACGTTGACGGTCGAGATGACCGTGATCCCGGCCTCGAGCAACTCTTCGACGTCCTGCCAGCGCTTCTCGTTTCGGAGGCCGGGGACGTTGGTGTGGGCCAGCTCGTCGACCAGCGCGACCTCCGGGTTCCGAGCCAGGACGGCGTCGACGTCCATCTCCTCGAACGTTGCGTCGCGGTACTCGACCCGCTTGCGAGGAACGACCTCGAGGTCGCCGAGCTGCTCGGCCGTCAGCTTGCGGTCGTGTGTCTCGACGAAGCCGACGACGACATCGGTGTCGCGCCCGCGACGGCGTCGACCCTCGTTGAGCATCGCGAAGGTCTTGCCGACACCGGGGGCGGCGCCGAGGTAGATGCGCAGGGTCCCGCGCGCCATGCCCGAAGGCTACGCCCGTTCGTCGAGCGCGAGGTTGAGCTCGAGGACGTTGACGGCCGGTTCGCCGAGGAACCCGAGGGAACGCCCCTCCGTGTGGGCCTCGATCAGCCGCAGCACCTCGACCAGGGCGACGTTCCGTGCGCGCGCCACGCGCGGCGCTTGGAGCTCGGCGTTCTCGGGCGAGATGTGGGGATCGAGGCCCGAGCCCGAGCCCGTGAGAGCGTCGATCGGCGCGTCCGCGTCGTTGTCCTGGCGATAGGCCGCTCGACGCTCCTCGACGGCCTTGAGCAGATCCGGGTTCGTGGGCCCGAGGTTGGACGCCGCGCTCGCCATCGCGTCGTAACCGTCGCCGGCCGCCGACGGCCTGGGCTGGAAGTAGCGCGCGCCGGCGAACGGCTGCCCGATCAGGCTCGATCCGACGACGCGGCCGTCACGCTCGATCAGCGATCCGTCGGCGCGACTAGGAAACGCGAGTTGGGCGACGCCCGTCACCGCCAACGGATAGAGCACGCCGGTGAGAAGGGTCAGAGCCAGGAAGGCGACCAATGCGGGAACGAGTTGGCGGCGCATCAGACGAGCCCCAGTCCGCCGACGACGAGGTCGATGAGCTTGATCCCGAGGAAGGGCACGACGAGCCCGCCGACTCCGTAGATCAGGAGGTTGCGCCGCAGCACCGCTACCGCCGACGCGGCACGGAAGCGCACGCCGCGGAGTGCGAGCGGGATCAGGGCCACGATCACCAACGCGTTGAAGACGACCGCACTCAGGATCGCCGACTCGGGGCTGTCCAGGCGCATCACGTTCAGTTCGTCCAACGCCGGGTACGTGCCGGCGAACATCGCCGGGATGATCGCGAAGTACTTGGCGAGGTCGTTGGCGATGGAAAAGGTCGTCAGCGAGCCGCGCGTGATCAGTAGCTGCTTGCCGATCTCGACGATCTCGATCAGCTTCGTCGGGTTCGAGTCGAGGTCGACCATGTTCCCGGCTTCGCGCGCGGCTTGCGTGCCGGTGTTCATCGCGACGCCGACGTCGGCTTGCGCGAGCGCTGGTGCGTCATTGGTGCCGTCACCGGTCATCGCGACGAGGTTGCCGCCTGCCTGCTCTCGGCGGATCAGCTCCAGCTTGTCCTCGGGCGTCGCTTCCGCGAGGAAGTCGTCGACGCCGGCCTCCTCTGCGATCGCCTTGGCCGTCAGCGGGTTGTCACCGGTGATCATCACGGTGCGGATCCCCATCCGGCGCAGCTCGTCGAAGCGCTCGCGCATTCCGTCCTTGACCACGTCCTTGAGCTGCACGACGCCGAGCGCTCGGTTGTTCTCCGCGACGACGAGCGGCGTGCCGCCGCCGGTTGCGACGCCTTCGACGATTGCCTCGAGCTCGGGGGGGATCGTCCCGGAGCGCTCGAGAATCAAGCGCTCCACCGAGTCGGCCGCTCCCTTGCGAATCGAGCGGCCGTCGAGGTCGATGCCGCTCATGCGCGTCTGCGCGGTGAACGCGACGAGGGTCGCGTGCGCGACATCGCGCTCGCGGATGTCGAAGCGCTCCTTGGCCAGCACGACGATCGAGCGGCCCTCGGGTGTTTCGTCGGCCAGGCTCGACAGCTGTGCGGCGTCGGCGAGCTCGCGTTCGGTGACGCCGGGGAGCGGCAGGAACTCCGCTGCCTGCCGGTTGCCGAGCGTGATCGTCCCCGTCTTGTCGAGCAGGAGCGTCGAGCAGTCGCCGGCCGCTTCGACCGCGCGGCCCGAGAGCGCGAGCACGTTCCTCCGCACGAGCCGGTCCATCCCGGCGATGCCGATCGCCGACAGCAGCGCGCCGATCGTCGTCGGGATCAGGCAGACCAGCAGGGCCACCAGGACGATCGTGTCCTGGCGATCACCGGAGTAGATCGCGAACGGCTGGAGGGTGACGACGGCGATGAGGAAGATGAGCGTCAACCCTGCGAGGAGGATGTCGAGGGCGATCTCGTTCGGAGTCTTCTGGCGCGAGGAGCCTTCGACGAGCGCGATCATCCGGTCGAGGAAGCTCTGGCCGGGCTGCTGCGTCACCCGGACGACGATCTGGTCGGAGAGCACGCGCGTGCCGCCGGTCACGGCGCTGCGGTCCCCGCCGGACTCGCGGATCACCGGGGCCGACTCGCCCGTGATCGCCGACTCGTCGACGCTGGCGATCCCCTCCACGACCTCGCCGTCCGCCGGGATGACCTCGCCGGCCGACACGACGACGACATCGCCGGCAGCCAGCGCGCTCGACGCGACGTCCTCCAGCGCTCCCGCCGACGTGCGGCGGTGAGCGCTCGTCTCGGAACGGGTGCGGCGGAGGGTTTCGGCCTGTGCCTTGCCGCGGCCCTCGGCGAGCGCTTCGGCGAAGTTCGCGAACAGAACCGTGAACCACAGCCAGGCGGCGATCGACCACGAGAAGACGCTCGGGTCGGTGATCGCGAGCACCGTCACCAGGATGCTGCCGAGCTCGACGACGAAGAGCACAGGGTTGCGTGCCATGCGCCGCGGGTCGAGCTTGCGGAGTGCGTCGACCGCGGCCACCCGCAGAATCGCCCGGTCGAGGATCGATGTCGCCTGGCGCGTCACAGGCCGAGCTGCTCCACGATCGGGCCCAGGGCCAGGGCGGGGAAATAGGTCAGGCCGACGACCAGGAGCACGACGCCGATCAGCAGCCCGACGAAGAGCGGCGTCGTCGTCGGAAACGTGCCGGCCGTCGCAGGCACCGGCTGCTTCCGCGCGAGCGAGCCGGCGATCGCGAGCACGGGGACGATCAGCAGGAAGCGCCCGGCGAGCATGGCCAGCCCGAGCGTCGTGTTGAACCAGTCCGTGTTGCCGGTCAGGCCCCCGAACGCCGAGCCGTTGTTGTTCGCGGCCGAGGTGAACGCGTAGACGATCTCGGAGAGGCCGTGCGGCCCGGGGTTGAGAATCGACGCCGTCGCGGAGTCCAGGACGACCGATGCCGCCGAGAAGCCCAGCACGATCGTCGGCACCGCAAGCAGGTAGAGCATCACGAGCTTCATCTCCGGCGCCTGGATCTTCTTGCCCAGGTACTCGGGCGTTCGCCCGACCATCAGCCCGGCGATGAAGACGGCGAGGAGCGCGAAAACGAGCATCCCGTACAGGCCGGCGCCGACGCCGCCCGGCGAGACCTCACCGAGCATCATGTTGACGAGCGGGACGGCGCCGCCACCTGGAGTGAAGCTGTCGTGCGCGGAGTTGACCGCGCCCGTCGACGTCCCGGTCGTCGACGCGGCGAACAGCGCCGACCCAGGCGCGCCGAACCGCACTTCCTTGCCCTCCAGGTTCGCTGCGCCGGCGTCGATGCGCGGGTTGCCTTCGACCTCGAAAGCGGTCGCGATCGCGGCGGAGCCGAGCCAGAGCACGAACATCGCCGCGAAGATCGCCCAGCCCTGGCGCTGGTTGCCGACCATCCGTCCGAAGGCATACGTCAGCGCGAACGGGATCAAGAGCAGCGCAAACATCTCGAACACGTTCGTGAAGCCGGTCGGGTTCTCGAACGGGTGCGCCGAGTTCGCGTTGGCGATCCCACCGCCGTTCGTCCCGAGCTCCTTGATCGCTTCTTGACTCGCGATCGGCGCCCGGTAGATCTGCTGCGTCGCGCCCTCGAGGGTTTGCGCCGTCGCCGGGCCGCTCAGGGTCTGCACGACACCTTGGCTCGCCAGCACCAGCGCGAACACCACCGACAGCGGCACGAGCACGCGCGTCGTCGTCCGCACGAGGTCGACCCAGAAGTTGCCGATCGTCTCGCTCCGCCGCCGCGTCAAGCCGCGCACGAGCGCGACGGCGACGGCGATCCCGACCGCTGCGGAGACGAAGTTCTGGACCGTCAGACCCGCCATCTGGGTCAGATGGCTCATCGTCGACTCGCCACCGTAGTTCTGCCAGTTGGTGTTGGTGACGAAGCTGACGGCCGTGTTGAAGGCCAGCGTCGGCGGCACGGCCTCGACGTCCGTCGGATTCAGCGGGAGAAGCCCCTGGAGACGCTGCAACGCGTACAGGGCGAACACGGAGACGGCGCTGAACGCCAGCAGCGACACGGCGTAGAGGCGCCACGGCTGCTCGCGGGTTTCGTCGATGCCGGCAACGCGGTAGACGAAGCGCTCGACCGGGAGGAAGAGTCGATCTCCGGGGGCTCGGCCACCGCCGAAGACGTGCGCCAGGTACGGACCGAGCAAGCGGGTGCCCGCGGCGATCAACGCCACGAGCGCGGCTGCCTGCAGCCAGGCCTGGACCGTCATCCGAACCGCTCGGGCGCCAGGAGCGCCCAGACGAGGTACACGAGCACGATCGCCGCGAGGACGAGCCCGCCGAGGTCGGCGAGCGTCACGTCCCTTGGCCCCGCCCGCTCACCTCGGACTCGTCACTGATCCGTGCGCAGCCACGCACGTACGCGACAGCGGCGCCGAAGAAGACGAGCACGACGGCGATGAAGAGCAGATCGACCACGCACCAGTCCTAGCGAATCCGGAGCGCCGCGAGCGAGTGCTTGACGGAACGACTACGCCGCTTGGCGAAGTCTTGACGGCCCTTTAGCGGTTCGGCCGACTCAGGGGCCGACGGACACGACGCGGGCGATCCACGAGCCGCCCGGTGCTGTGATCGTGACCTTCTCGCCGACCTTCGCGCCGTAGAGCGCCTTGCCGAGCGGCGACTCTGGGGAGACACCGCCGACGCTGGAGATCTCGAGCTGCATCCGCTCGCCCTTCTCGTCCTCGATCTCGACGCGTGAGCCGACGCCGACGCGACCATTCGCAACTTCGTCCTCGACGACCACAGACCGAGAGAGCCGGTCGCGAAGCAGCGTGATCCGGCGCTCGAGCATCCCCTGTTCGTTCTTCGCGGCGTGGTACTCGAAGTTCTCGGAGAGGTCGCCGAAGCCGCGCGCGACACGGATCGCCTCGACCATCTCGGCGCGCTTCGGGCCCTCGAGCTCGGTCAACTCCGTCTCGAGCTGACGCTTCTGTTCGGCAGTCAGGGGCTGGGCGTTTTCGTGCGGCACGGAGTAAGCGTACGTCCGATCGCAAATCGCCGCGGAACGGCGCTGCGATCAGCCGAGCGAGACGAGCCGCGCCGGTGCCTCCGGCGCGATGTCCTGCCCCTGCACGGTCGACGTGGCAACCCGGTTCTTGCCGCCGCGCTTCGCCTGGTAGAGCGCCGCGTCGGCCGCGGCGATCAGAGCTTCCGCGTTGGCGTACGTCGGGAACTCGGCGACACCGAAGCTCACCGTGAATCTTGCGATCTCGCCGTTCCGTCCGCGCACCTCGACCTCGGCGGCGGTCTTTCGCATCTGCTCCGCGGCGCGGGCGGCGTTCACCAGGCTGGCCCCGGGCAGCACGACGACGAACTCCTCGCCGCCATAGCGGGCCGCGAGGTCGGTCTCGCGCACCGAGCGGGTCAGCGCGGCAGCGAACTCGCGGAGCACCTCGTCGCCGGTCTGATGGCCGAAGCTGTCGTTGATCTGCTTGAAGTTGTCGATGTCGGCCATCACGAGCGAGACGCTGGTGTCGTTCTTGGTCGCCCGGATCAGTTCGTCCTCCAGCCACTCGGCGAGCAGCCGACGATTCGCGAGGCCGGTCAGCCCGTCCGTGTTCGCCTGGCGACTAAGCCGCGCGACGTCGCCGACGATCTGGGCGAAGGGGCGAGCGAGCCGCGTTGCGAGCGCTGCAGCCAGCGCGAGGGTGAACAGCGCAGCGAGGATGATGAGTCTGCGGTACCCCGTCGAGAGTGCATCGATCGCGGCAACCGGCTCGAGGGCGACCACATACGCATCCGCGACCCCGAGTGCGGCGAACTGGGCGGCGAAGTCGGTGTCGCTGATGACGACGCGGCCGTCGCGTGGCTCCAGCGTGATGCCTCTTGGGCCGCCCGCGAGCAGACGGCCGTCCTGCATGAGAGCGAGCGAGGCCTCTGCGGGGAGCGGCGTCGCTTCACGGAGCACGGTGAGCACGTCCTTGCCGAGCGGAAGCGAGACGGTCACCCTTGCGAGGATCGCCCGACCGTTCCCGATCGTCGCCGTCGATGCGATGCGCGGCTTCGGGGCGAGGGTGCCGATCGCGCGTCCGTCGCGCAGGTCGATGCGGGCATGGCGCGTCGCAGCGAGTTCCCGAAGGGCCTGCTGATCGTTCGTGATGACCGCGCGCTGGAGCGGCAGCGAGGTCGCGAGCTCGCTCGCTTGCACGCGCAGGTCGGCTCGCAACGTCTTGAACGTCGACGCCGCCACGCGGGCGCCGGCGTTGAGTGCGGTGCCGTGCTCTTGCCAGTTGCTCCGGCGGCCGTTGCGATCGAGCGTCCAGCTCACCGTGCCGACGAGCGCGGCGATCAGCAGGAAGACGAGGACGGCGTAGCGGACGACCGGGGTGCCGTGGCGAAGCTCGCGCGGGGAGCGGCCGAGCATCAATTCCCTCCCTCGCCACGGGAAGACGGAGACTCCGCCGACAACGGCGGCTCAGTTACGCGCCGCAGTACCACGTTCATTGCACGCCTTCCGAGGAGGAACGGTGATTCAGCATCGGCTCCCGGACTCCGACGGGGACTCCCCCGAAGGAGTGAGGTCGCCGGCTAAGGCCCCGGCGTGTGGTTCTTGATGTCGATCACCTGCGTGACCTGCGGAGCGGCCAGGTAGTTCGCGTCGCCAGCCTGGTTCGCATAGACGATGCAGTCGCCGCGCTCGCCGAGCGGCGTGACCATGTTGCCGGACAGGGAGCAGATCGAAGCACTGCTCGGATCGAGCGTGTAGGTGACCGCGAGGCCGGAGGTCGACGTCGCCGAGAGGGGGAACGGCGGGTCGTTCTTGTCGTGGTTGCCGGGGTCCGGGAAGGTGATCGTCTGCGCCGCTTTGCCGATCGAGAACGTCTGCTGCACCTGCGGTGCCGGCTGATAGGCACTGCTGCCGCTCTGGTTCGCGTAAACCGTGCACGTCCCCGCGCCGCCCGTCATCGCGACCGTCGAGCCCGACACCGTGCAGGTGCCGGACACCGTGAAGGTGACGGGGAGGCCGGAGCTCGCGGTTGCCGAGACGTTGTAGCTCGGCCCGAGATAGACCGCGTTCGACGGTGCGCTCGAGGTGAACGTGATCGTCTGTGCCGAGGGCGGCGGGACGACGGTGAACGACTGCTGCACCTGAGGCGCCGGCTGATAGCTCGCGTTCCCCGACTGGTTCGCGCGGACGATGCAGGTTCCGGTTCCGGCGAACGACACCGTCGAGCCCGTGACACTGCAGACCGACGGGCTGTCGGACGAGAAGGTGACCGCGAGGCCGGAGCTGGCCGTCGCGGCGACGGTGTAGGTCGGCCCGCCGACGTATGCCCCGCTCGGCGGCGCCGACGTGAAGGTGATCGTCTGTGGGCCTGGGGCGACGGCGAACGACTGCGAGACCTGGGGGGCGGCCGAGTAGGAGCCGTTGCCCGCCTGGTTCGCGAGCACCGTGCACGTTCCCGGCGAGAGGAAGGACACCGTCGAGCCGGACACGTTGCAGACCGAGGGGCTCCCGGAAGAGAACGTGACCGCGAGACCCGAGCTCGCGGCGGCCGTCACGCTGTACGTCGGCCCGCCGGTGCCGGCGCCGCCCGGAGGCGACGAGGTGAAGCTGATCGTCTGGCCGGCGACGTTCACGGCGAAGGACTGCGACACGGCGGGCGCCGCCTGATAGCTCGCGTTTCCGGACTGATCGGCGCGGATCGTGCAGGTGCCGGCTCCGACGAAGGAGACCGTGGCGCCCGACAGCGTGCAGACACCTGCGCTCGACGAGTCGATCGAGAAGCTGACCGGCAGGCCCGAGCTCGAAGAAGCGGAGACGGTGTAGGCGGTCCCGCCGACGACCGCGCCCGACGGGGGCGTCGACGTGAAGTTGATCGACTGGATGCTCTGCGACGGAGCATCCGCGCCGATCGAGAACGACTGGAACGCCGGCGGCGCGGGGTGGAACTTGCTGTTCCCTCTCTGCGTCGCGTTGATCGTGCACGTGCCCTCGCTGATCAGATGGACCTTCGCTCCGGTCACCTTGCAGATGCCGGCGCTGTTGCTCTCCGCTCCGAACTCGACCGACAGCCCCGAGGTCGCCTTCGCGCTGACGTGGTAGTCCGAGTCGCCGACGCGCGCGCTCTTCGGAGGGCTCGAGGTGAAGCTGATCGTCTGGACCGCGATCGCAACGTCGACGTCGACGGACTGTGTGACTTGCGGCGCCGCCAGATAGCTCCCGTTCCCGGCCTGGTTCGCCCGGATGGTGCAGCTCCCGCTGCCGACGAAGCTCACGGTGGCTCCCGAGATCGTGCAGACGCCGGAGCTCCCCGGCGCGAGCGAGAAGCTGACCGGCAGCCCGGAGCTCGCGGATGCCCCTACGGTGTACGCGCCGCCCACGACGGCTCCCAACGGGGACGAGGTGAAGGTGATCGACTGCGCACTCTTCGGCACGGGCGGAGGTACGGGCGTCGGCTTCGACGGGGCTCCACCACCACCGCCCGGCGGCGAAGTCGGCTGGTTCGGCTGGACCGGATCGAGCGGAGAAGGCTGAGGGGACGAGGGCTCCGGTGTCTCGCGGCCGGGTGCGTCGCTTCCCGTTCCGGCGCCCGTTCGGTCGTGCGGTCCGACAGCGACCGGAATCGCATCGACGGTGTCGGCGCGGACGCTCTCGTCGACTTCCACCGGGAGCGACACGGCGCCGTCGGAACGCAGCGCCGAGCTCGACTGGTTGATCACCGAGAGGCCGAGCGCGCGCATCGCCGCGCGCACTTCGGGCGTCGACACATATCCGTCGTCGATCCCGAGCAGCGCGCTCTGAAGCGAGATCGCAATGCTCCGGTCGCCGAAGCCGCCGGCCCCCGGCAGCAACTGCAGGCCGGGCAGCGCGAGCCCGACCCAGAGGATGCACGCGGTCACGGCGGCGGAAGCGCGGCCCAGCGGCGCCACGACGGCGCGAACCCGCCGCGAACGGGTCGGCTCGTCTTGCTGCCGTGGTGTCTTCGCCATCACTGCTCCTGCCGCATCGGGGACCGCTGTTCCAACCATCGCCCGGAAACCGCGTCTGCCCCGTCCCCCATTCGTGTAGGAGACATCGACTCGTTTCGATCGAACGATCGCGCACGAACGTGGCGCCCAAGCTCTCGAGGAACCCTAAGGCTCCAGTCGAGGGTGAGCGTCCGTCCCCCGTCAAGGGAGCCGCTACGACCTACTTCAGGAGCTTGCGCTCGAGCCGTCGCGCCGTGAACCAGACGCCGAGCGCGAGAACTCCGAGCAGGTACGCGACGTGGATCAGCGCGCTCCAGCCGACGTTACCGAGCGTGAGCGCGCGCATCAGGTCGACACCGTGGTAGAGCGGCGTGATCGGGAGCACCCACTGAACCGCCTTCGGGTACTCCTCGAGCGGCACGAACGTGGCCGAGAAGAGGAACATCGGAAGGGTCAGCAGCTCGATGAACGCGAAGTCGGCCCAGGATCGCATCAACGTCACCGCGGAGAGGCCGAGTGCTGCGAACGCTGCGCCGACCAGCAGCGCCGCGGGCACGGCGAGCACGGCCCACCACGACTCGATCAGCCCGAGCGCGAGCATGATCGTCACGAACGCGACGGCGTAGACGCTCCCGCGCATCAACGCGAAGATCGTCTCGCCGACTGCGACGTCGCGAACGCCCATCGGCGTCGCGAGCACGCCGTCGTAGGTCTTCGCGTAGTTCAGCTTGAAGAAGACGTTGCCCGTCGTCTCGTAGACCGCGCCGTTCATCGCGGACGCCGCCAGGAGTGCCGGCGCGACGAACTCCTGGTACGAGATCGTCTGGCCGCCGTAGGTGATGTCGCCGACCAGCGCCCCCACGCCGACCCCGAGCCCGACGAGGTAGAAGAGCGGCTCGAAGAAGCCGGACACCATGACCAGCCAGTAGCGGCGGGCCGCCTTGAGGTTCCGGTAGACGAGGTGCAGCGACCGGTCGGCACCGAACGTGAACCACGGCGCAACCCGGCGGTTGAGTGCGTAGTCGGTCACTTGAGCAACGCCCTCCGGTGACGCTTGATCGCGACGACGGTGCCGACGACGACGAAGAGCGAGAGGTAGGCCACGTGACCCGCTGCGAGCAGCGCGTCGATGCTCCCCGGTCGTCAGCATGCGGCACAGCTCGACGCCGTGCCAGAGCGGGGTCGCCCACGCGACCGGCTCCAGCCAGTCGGGCAGCTGGGAGACCGGGAAGAACGTCCCCGCGAACAGGAACATCGGGATCAGCACGAACCGGTTCAACGCAGGGAACCACCCGTCGTCGCCGCCTTCGAGGCTCGCCGAGAACGCTGCGATCGGGGCATTGAACGCGAGCCCGCAGAGCAGCGCGGCGAACGGCGCCAGCACTGCCCACGGAGAGGAGATCGCGCCGCCGACGGCAGCGACGGCGGTGAAGATCACCGCCGCGGAGAAGACGCGGATCGCCGCCCAGCCCATCGTCCCGAGCACGAGCTCGGCGACCCGAACGGGCGTCGCCAGGACCGCGTGGTACGTGCGCAGCCACTTGATCCCGGCCATCACGGGCCACATCGCGTCGTTCGCTCCCATCTGCATAGCCGTCGCGGCGAGCAGACCGGGCGCAACGAACTCGACGTACGAGAGCCCGCCGAGCGCCGCCTGGTCGTCGTCGATCAGTTGGCCGAGCAAAACGCCGACGGACAGCAGGAAGAAGATCGGGTTGAGGAACGCCGTCGTGATCGTCGCGCGCCAGGTGCGCTTGTAGGAGATCGCATGCCACTCGGTGACGGAGAGCGCACGGTCGAACGCCGAGCTCGTCGCCGCGACGGTCGCCATCAGTCGACGAGCGTCCGGCCGGTCAACGTCAGGAAGACGTCCTCGAGCGTGCTGCGTCGGACGAGGACGCTCTCCGCCTCGATGCCGCGCTCGTGCACGGCGTGCGCGGTGGCGTCGCCGTTGTCGGTTCCGATCAGCACGCGGTTGGCGAGCACCTCGACGCGCTCGCCGAGGCCGTCCAGCTTGCCGTCCAGCTCGACGCCCTCCGGGAAGCGAAGCTCCACGACCTCGCGCTGCGTGTGGAGCTCGATCAGCTCGCGCGGTGAGCCTTCGGCGACGATCTTCGCCTGGTCCATGACGACGAGCCGGTCGCACAGCTGCTCGGCCTCGTCCATGTAGTGGGTCGTCAGCACCTGCGTGACGCCCTGCTGCTTCAGCCGGTAGAGCCGGTCCCAGAGCACGTGCCGCGCCTGCGGGTCGAGGCCGGTCGTCGGCTCGTCGAGCAGCAGGAGCTCGGGCTCGTTGATCAGGCCCCGTGCGATCGTCAGCCGCCGCTTCATCCCGCCGGAGAGCGGCTCGACCCTCGAGTCGCGGCGCTCCTGGAGCTGCACGAAGTCGAGCAGCTCCTCGGCGCGCGTCTTGATCAAGTCCTTCGGGAGCCCGAAGTACCGGCCGTAGACGAGCAGGTTCTCGTAGACGGTGAGCTCGAAATCGAGGGTGTCCTGCTGCGGGACGACCCCCATGCGCGCCTTGATCGTCGGGCCGTCGACCATCGGGTCGAGACCGAGCACGCGGAGCGTTCCGCCCGTGACGGGCGAGACGGCGCTGATCATCCGCATCGTCGACGTCTTCCCGGCGCCGTTCGGGCCGAGGAAGCCGAAGGTCTCGCCGCGCTCGACCGCGAAGTCGATCCCGTCGACCGCGGTGAACTCGCCGAAGCGCTTCGTGAGGCCTCTGGCCTCGATCAGAGGTGACTCGCTCACGGCCCTCACGCTACCCGTAACGCACCGCGCTTTCGGCACACTGAAGGCATGCAGAAGATCGAGAAGACAGAGCAGCAGTGGCGGGCCGAGCTGACGCCCGACCAGTACCGGATCCTCCGTGAGAAGGCGACCGAGCCGGCGTTCACCGGCGAGTACGACCACGTCTTCGAGCCGGGTACGTACCGCTGTGCCGGCTGCGGCACCGAGCTCTTCAGCTCGGACGCGAAGTACGACTCGGGCTGCGGTTGGCCCGCGTTCTCCGCGCCCGCAAACGAGGACGCGATCGAGGAGGAGCGCGACGCCATGTCTCGGGATGGTGCGCACCGAGGTGCTGTGCGCCGCCTGCGGCGGTCACCTCGGGCACGTGTTCCCCGACGGCCCGCAGCCGACGGGTCAGCGGTACTGCATCAACTCGGCAGCACTCGAGCTGGACGAGAGCTAAAAGCGCTACCTGGACCAGAAAGCGGCCGCGGAGCGGCCGCCTTTAGGTGCCAAGCGGTCGCGGATCCGCGTGAGCGGATTCGCGACTTGCGCCTCTACCAGCAAATTGCGGAATGATGTCGTTGCCGTAGGCCTCGAGCGTCGCTTCCTGCCGGCCGGTCATGAGATAGATGTTGAACTGGTCGACGCCGACCGACTCGAGTTCCTGGAGCTTCGCGATCACCTGCTCGGTGTTGCCGAGCACGCAGAAGCGGTCGCAGATCTCGTCGGTCACGAACTCGCCGTGCGCCGCGCCGACGCGGCTGTGGTCCTTGTAGTCGTAGAACTTCCGCGCCTTGACGAAGTCGGTGAGCGCGGAGGGGATCTCGGAGTCGAAGCCGTAGCGCTCGATCAGGTCCATGACGTGGTTCGAGACCATGGCCGGGAACCAGCGCACCTGCTCGCGCGCGTCGGCGATGTCGTCGCTGATCATGCTCGGGGCCCCGACGATGCACTTGAGCGCGCTCGGGTCGCGGCCGGCTTCGATCGCGGACGCACGTGCCGTGTCCATGATCCATTGGATGATCTGCGGGTCGGCGAGCTGGATGATCACGCCGTCACCGACGCGACCCGCAACCGCGAGCGCCTTCGGCCCGTAACCCGCGACCCAGACCTCGACGTCGGGGAGCTCCGGCCGCACCCACTCCAACTTGAGCTCCTTGTCGTTCCACACGACCGGCCGGCCGTTCATCAGGTCCTTGATCATCCCCGTTGCCGCTTCGAACTCCGCGACCCTGACCGGCTTCAGCCCGACCACGCGTCGTGACGAGTCGCCGCGGCCGATCCCCATCACCATGCGCCCGTTCGAGACGTCGTGCATCGTCGCGTACCAACTCGCCGTGATCGTCGGGTCACGGATCCCCGGGTTCGTCACGAAGTGGCCGAGCTTGATCTTGTCCGTTCGGTCGACGACGATCGGAAGCGTCGCGTACGACTCCTGCCAGAGGATGTGCGAGTCGTAGGTCCAGCCGTACTCGAACCCGTGCTGTTCCGCGAGCGAGGTCAGCTCGATCAGGCGCGTGTAGGGCGGGTCGGGCAGGACTGTGACGCCGAACGTGAGCATGTGACCTCCGGGCTCGAGCTGGCAGGGAAACCGTGATCTTCTCCCGAATCGTGCCACGTGGCAATCTGGCCCTACCTGCTCTTCGGGTTCGTGGCCGGAGCGATGCTCCCGATCCAGTTCGGGATCAACGCCCAGCTGGCGACCTGGGTGGACAGCCCGCTCCGGGCGACGCTGATCTCCTTCGCCGTCGGAACGGCCGCGCTCTTCGTCGTCATGCTCGCGGCCTATCGGGACTGGCCCTCGAGCGGCTCGCTTGCGGGCGCGCCGTGGTGGGTCTGGGTGGGCGGGCTGCTGGGCGCGTTCTACGTGCTCGGCAGTGTCGTCGCGGCACCGAAGCTCGGCGCAGCGACGCTCGTGGCGGTGATCCTCGCCGGACAGGCGTTCGCGTCGCTGCTCGTCGACCATTACGGCTGGGTGGGGTTCGAGGAGAACCCGATCACGCCCGGGCGCCTGCTCGGGATCGCGCTCGTCGCGGCCGGCGTCGCCCTCGTCAGAGTTTTCTAGAGAAGCGTTCGAGCGTCTTCGTGGTCAGGCGGTCGAGCGCCTGAGCCGCGAGCTCCAGGTGCTCCGGCTTCGTGTCCTCGAGCTTCGTGTGCGAGAGGCCTCTGAGACTCTGCACGAAGAGCATCACGGTCGGGATGCCGGCGCGCGCGACTTCTGCGGCGTCGTGCAGCGGGCCGCTCGGCAGACGGTGGGACGTCCCTGCCACCTCGTGGATGGCTTCGTCGGCGAGCTCGATCAGCTCGGCGTCGAACAGGATCGGCTCGATGCTCCAGATGCGTTCCCACTCGACCTCGATGTCTTCTTCCTGCGCGAAGCGCTCGGACGCCTCCTTCGCGAGCCGAAGCAGCTCCGCGAGCGAGTCCGCGTCGAGGTGCCGCTGATCGAGGAGCTGCTCGGCTGTCTCGACGACCGACGTGACGATCCCCGGCTTGGTCACGACGCCGCCGGAGGTGCAGACCGCACCTGCTCCGACCTGCGCAGCGATCGGGCGGATCTCGAGCGCGAGCTTCGCGGCGCCCGCGAGCGCGTCTCGGCGCTTGTCCATCGGCGTCGAGCCTGCGTGCGCCGCCTGCCCGCGCCAGGTGACCAGGTGGCGTTCGACGCCGAAGGTGCCGAGGACAACTCCCAGGGGCAGGTCCAGCGACTCGAGCACGGGACCTTGCTCGATGTGCAGCTCGAGGTAGGCGGCGGCGTTCTCGAGCTGCCTCCGGGCTTCGAGGGCGCGGTCGAGATCGACGCCGTACGCGCCGATCGCGTCGGGGAGCGGGACGCCCTCGGCGTCCTTGCGCTGGCGGAGCTCGTCCTGGTCGCTCATCGAGCCGGCTGCTGCGCTCGAGCCGAAGAGCGAGCGGCCGAAGCGCGCACCCTCCTCGTCCGCCCAGTTGACGAGGCGAACGGTGAGCGGTTGCTCGCCCTCCTCGGCGAGCCGGCGCAGCACCTCGACGCCGGCGACCACGTTCAGGCAGCCGTCGAGCCACCCTCCGTTCGGAACCGAGTCGATGTGGCCGCCGATCAGCAGCGCACGGTCGGAGGCGCCGCGCAGCGTGAACCACTGGTTCCCGGCTTCGTCGGTTTCCTCCTCGACCCCGGTCCCGGCCAGCTTGCCGCTGAGCCACTCCTTCGCTTGAGCCCACGTGTCGGTCCACGCAACCCGCTGGGCGCCGTCCTCGTTTCCGGTCAGCTCGCGGAGCTCTCGAAGCTCGTCGACGGTTCGGCTTGGCGTTAGCGGCACGGCCTGGGAGGATAAACCGGTGCTCCGCAAGGTTGGAATGTTGTTCGCGGTGCTCGCGGTGCTCTGGGGTCTCTGGGAGGGCTTCAAGTGGCTCGGCGAGGCCACCGACCTCCGGCTCGGAGCCTTCACCGTGACCGACCTGACGATGCCGCACCTGCACGAGATCGTCGGCCAGCTGTTCGAGCCCTCACGAACGAACGGGCCGCTCCTGATCGAGGTGCTCTGGCACTCCGCGCTCTTCACGGCGAAGGAAGCGGCGGTCGGATTCGTCCTGGGCGCCGCGATCGGGTTCGGGATCGGCGTCGTCCTGCACCACTCGCGGCTGCTCCAGCGCGGGGTGCTCCCCTACATCGTCGCGTCGCAGACGATCCCGATCCTCGCGATCGCCCCGATGGTCGTCGTCTGGACGGGCTCGCGCGGCACACCCGCGTGGTTCTCGGTCGCGATCATCGCCGCGTTCCTCACGTTCTTCCCGGTCACGATCAACACGTTGCGCGGGCTCGACTCGGCCGACCCGCGCGCGCTCGAGCTGATGCGCTCGTACGCGGCGGGCAAGTGGTCGGTGCTCTGGAAGCTGAAGGTGCCGGCGTCACTTCCGTATCTCTTCGTCGCGTTCAAGATCTCGGCGACCGCGAGCGTGGTCGGTGCGATCGTCGGTGAGCTTCCGTCGTCGATCCAGGAAGGTCTCGGCGGGGCGATCCTCAACTTCAACCAGTACTACCTCAGCTCGCCTCCGAGCCTTTGGGCGACGAACCTCATCGCCGCGCTGCTCGGGATCTCGTTCTTCGCGATCGTCGCGATCGTCGAGCACTTCGTCGTGCGGCGTGCCCCGGAGCACGTGGCGTGAGCGCCGCAGTTTCGCTCCGGAAGGTCGGCAAGACGTTTGCCAGAGGAGAGGTAACAGCCCTCCAGGAGATCGACCTCGACGTGCAGCCCGGCGAGCTCATCTCGTTGATCGGCCCATCGGGCTGCGGCAAGTCCACGCTGCTGCGGATCGTCGGCGACCTGATCCAGCCGAGCTCCGGCGAGGTCGTCGTGAACGGCAAGAGCGCTGACCGGGCTCGCCGCGACGGCGAGTACGGGATCGTCTTCCAGGATGCGGTGCTCTACGACTGGCGGACCGTTGCCCGCAACATCGCGCTGCCGCTCGAGATGGCCGGGTGGGACCGGTCGAAGCGCGACGCACGCGTGAAGGAGATGGTCGAGCTCGTCGAGCTGACCGGCTTCGAGAAGCGGCACCCGTGGGAGTTGTCCGGTGGAATGCAGCAGCGAGTGGCGATCGCACGCGCGCTCTCGTTCTCGCCGGCGCTGCTGTTGATGGACGAGCCGTTCGGCGCGCTCGACGAGATGACCCGCGAGCGGTTGAACGGGGAGCTGCTGCGGATCTGGGCGGAGACGGGCTGCACCGTCCTGTTCGTCACGCACTCGATTGCCGAGGCAGTCTTCCTGTCGACGCGGGTCGTCGTGATGTCTCCGCGGCCGGGACGGATCACCGAGATCATCCCGATCGACCTCCCGCAGCCACGAACGTACGAGACACGCGAAGAGCCGCGCTTCTTCGAGCTGGTCACGCAGTTGCGTGAGGCGCTGCACGGCGGCTCGGGGCGCGCGCCAGCCACCCGCTTCGTGGAGGTGGCGGAGGATCGGTGAGCGTCATGGCGACACCCGTCGCCGGCGAGCGACTGCTCGGACGCACGATGCGCGGCGCACGCTCGTGGCTGCCGGCGGTCGGCGTGCTCCTGCTCGGGATCGGGCTCTGGGAAGGACTCGTTGCGGCTCTGGAGGTCCAGCGCTTCCTTCTGCCCCCGCCGAGCGACATCGCGCGAACGTTCTGGGACGAGCGCGACGCGCTCTGGAGCGCGGGTTGGTACACGTTCAAGGAAGCGCTCGGTGGGTTCGCGATCGGCTGCTCTGCGGGCATCGCCGTCGCGCTCGTGCTCGCGCGCTTCCGCGGGCTCTCGGCGGCGATCATGCCCTACGCGATCGCCGCGAACGCCGTCCCGATCATCGCCTTCGCCCCGATCACGAACCAGTGGTTCGGCGTGCTCAACCCCCTCTCGAAGATGGCGGTCGCGGCGGTCTTGTGCTTCTTCCCGGTGCTCGTCAACATGCTGCGCGGGCTGACCTCGGTGCACCCGTCCGCGATCGAGCTGATGCGGTCGTACGCGGCCGGCGAGGTCGAGATCTTCCGCCGCGTGAGGATCCCCAACTCGCTGCCGTTTCTCTTCTCGGCATTGAAAATCGCGAGCGTCCTCGCGATGATCGGTGCCGTGGTCGGGGAGTACTTCGGCGGGACGCAGGAGGCGCTCGGCGTCCAGATCCGCAACTCGGCGGCGCTCTTCGCCTTCGAGACGGCCTGGGCGGCGATCCTCGTCGCGAGCATCCTCGGCATCAGCTTCTATCTGGCGATCGTTGTTCTCGAGCGCCTGACCATGGGATGGCATCCGTCCGCCCGAGGGGCGGAGTGACGAAAGGAGAGGGATGAGAGGTCGTACGACGTGGTTCTTCCTCGCAACGCTGCTCGCCGCGGCGATGCTCGCGCTCGCCGCCTGCGGCGGCGACGACGACGACGGGGGAGCGGCGGACACCGCCGGGGGACAGAACGACAAGGTCACGCTCCAGAGCAAGTGGGTCCCACAGGCGCAGTTCGCGGGCTACTACGCGGCGCTGGCGAAGGGGTACTACGACGAGGAGGGCCTCGACGTCACGATCAAGCCCGGCGGGCCGGACATCACCCCGGAGCAGGTCGTCGCGAGCGGCGGCGCCGAGTTCGGGATCGACTGGCTCCCGTCCCTCCTCGCGACGCGCGACAAGGGCGGCGACATCGTCAACATCGCCCAGGTCTTCGCCCGGTCCGGCATGACCGAGGTGACATGGAAGGACAGCGGGATCGAGAACGTCGCCGCCATGAAGGGCAAGAAGGTCGGCGTGTGGTGCTGCGGCAACGAGTTCGAGCTGTTCGCGGCGCTGACGAAGAACGGGATCGACCCGAAGAACAAGGACGAGGTCACGATCGTCAACCAGCCGTTCGACATGAGCCTCTTCGTCTCGGAGCAGGTCGACGCGGCTGCGGCGATGACGTACAACGAGCTCGCGCAGGTGCTCGAGCAGAAGAACCCGGACACGGGTGAGCTCTACACGCTCGACGACCTCAACGTGATCACGATGGAGGACGCGGGCACTGCGATGCTCGAGGACGGCGTGTTTACCCGCGGCGACTGGATCGCCGACGAGGCGAACCAGGACATCGCGAAGCGGTTCCTGAAGGCGAGCTTCCGCGGCTGGATCTTCTGCCGCGACAACGCCGAGGAGTGCCTGCAGATCGTGCTCGACAATGGACCGACGCTCGGCGAAGGCCACCAGCGCTGGATGCTCAACGAGATCAACGCGCTGATCTGGCCGAACGAGACCGGGATCGGGCTGATGGACGAAGCCGCGTTCCAGCGGACCGCCGACATCTCGAAGCAGTTCGGCGTGATCGCCAAGGACGCGTCGCCGGACGCCTACCGCACCGACCTCGCACAGGCTGCGTACGACGAGCTGGGCGAGGACGGCAACGGCGCGGACTGGCAGAAGGAGACCGTCGAAGTCACCGAGGGCGGCAAGTAGCAACATGAGCCGAGAAGGGAGATCCGCATGTCAATCTTGATCAAAGGCGGCCGCGTCATCACCGCGGCAGACGACTACGTCGGCGACGTCTACGTCGAGGACGAGCGGATCTCCCTGATCGGCGAGTCGCTCGACGTCGAGGCCGACCGGGTGATCGACGCCCACGGCAAGTACGTGCTACCGGGCTGCATCGACCCGCACACGCACCTCGACATGCCGTTCGGCGGCACCGTGACGATCGACGACGTCGAGTCCGGGCAGACCGCGGCCGCGTTCGGCGGCACGACCTGCCACGTCGACTTCGTGATCCAGCCGCAAGGCTCGACGTTCGCCGCGGCCCTCGACGACTGGAAGTCGAAGGCCGAAGGCAAGCAGGTGATCGACATGGGCTACCACATGGCGATCACCGACCTCGACGACGGCGGGACGCTCGAGGAGCTCGCCTCGCTGCCGGAGCAGGGCGTCACGTCCTACAAGCTCTTCATGGCGTACAAGGGCGCGCTCATGGTGAGCGACGAGACGCTCTTCCGCGCCATGGAAGTGGCGGCGCAGTCGGGCGCGCTCGTGATGGTGCACGCCGAGAACGGCGACCTGATCGACGTGCTCGTGAAGCAGGCGCTCGCGGCCGGGAACACCGAGCCGCTCTACCACGCGCTCACGCGGCCGCCCGAGGCGGAAGGCGAGGCGACGAACCGCGCGATCCAGCTCGCGCACGTCGCCGGCGCTCCGCTGTACGTCGTGCACGTGACCTGCAAGGAGGCGGTCGACCCGATCGCGCTCGCTCGCGAGAAGGGTTGGGACGTCTGGGGCGAGACCTGCACACAGTACTTTTTCAACAGCCTGGACGACATCGCGAAGCCGAACTTCGAGGGTGCGAAGTACGTCTACTCGCCGCCGGTGCGCGACAAGGCGAACTGGGACGTCCTCTGGAACGCCGTCCGCACGGACTCGCTCTCGGTGATCTCGACCGACCACTGCGCGTTCACGTGGGGCGAGCAGAAGATGATGGGCAAGGACGACTTCTCGAAGATCCCGAACGGCGGGCCGGGTCTCGAGAACCGGCTGCACATGATCCATGAGTTCGGCGCGCGCGCCGGCCGGATCTCGCTGAACCGGATGGTCGAGCTGCTCGCGACGAGCCCGGCGAAGCTCTTCGGGCTCTATCCGCGCAAGGGGACGGTCGCGGTCGGCTCCGACGCGGATCTCGTGATCTTCGACCCGAACCGCAAGCACGTGATTACGGCAGACGGCCAGCATTCGCGCACGGACTACAACCTCTACGAAGGGACGGAGGTCACCGGGACGCCCGAGGTCGTGCTCCTGCGCGGCAACGTCCTCGTCGAGAACGACGAGCTGGTCGCCGCGCCCGGCATCGGGCGCTTCGTTGCTCGGGCGAAGTTCGGCGAGGAGCTGAAGGGCGGGGCGGCAGTGACAGCCTCATGACGGAGCGGTAGGATCGTGCGATGCCCCGCTACCTGATCGTCAGGCGATTCTCGGTCGACGAGAGCCAGATGCCCTTCGTCGGACGGCGTTCGAGAGAGATCACCGAGGACGAGCTCCCGGAGATCACGTGGGAGCACAGCCACGTCGTCGTCGAGCCCGACGGCAACGTCCTGACCTACTGCGTCTACGACGCCCCGGACGAAGACACAGTCATGGAGCACTCCAAGCGTCTCGGCAGGCACCACGTCGAGGCGCTCCACGAGATCGCCGGCGACGTCACGCCGGCAGACTTCCCGCCGGTCACGACCTAACCCGCGGCCGGGCCCTGAAGGCCGAGCAGCCTCGCATCGAGCACGTGGAGGCTCGCCTGCTCGGCAAGCGCGAGGCGCCGTCTGAGCTCGGTCCGCCGTGCATCGTCCTCCGGCACGAGCGTGTAGGCCTCGCGGTAGAGCGACGCAGCACGCTCCTTGGCCCAGCCGCTCTCGGCCGCCGCGGCGGCCGCGGCGAAGTAGTCCACGGCGCGCGCCTGGTCGCCGGCGTCGCGCCAGTGGCGGGCGAGAGCGGCGCCGGCCTCCCCGAACTCGCCGCTCGCTTCCTCGAGAAAGAGCGCGACCTCACGGTGGCGTTCCTGGCGCCGAGGGCGCGGCAGCAGCTCGTACGCCACGTCCCGGACGAGCACGTGGTTGAACGAGTACTGCTGATCTCCCTGGAACGCAGACACGGTGTCACGCCCGACGAGATCGCGCCGCTCCAGCTCTGCAAGCGCCGCGCCCAGCGCCTCCGTTTCCGTCGTCATTCGCTCGAGCGCGCCGCGCCAGAACACCTTTCCGGCCACCGCCGCGTCGAGCAGGACCGACCGCTCGCTCGCTGGCAGCGCGTCGAGGCGTGCGGCGATCAGTTCCCTGATCGTCGTCGGCAGCGACGCCTCGGGCTCACCGGTCTCTGCCACTGCGGCGACGAGTTGCTCGATGAAGAGCGGGTTGCCATCGGCGAGCTGCGCGAGCTCTATCGCCTCACCTGGACGCTCACCGACGCCGAGCTCTGTCAGGCGTTGCGCGGCGAGCTCGGACGCGTCGTGTGCATCGAGCGGGCGCAGCTGAATCGCGGAGTGAGCCAAGAGCCCGCCTCCCCACGTCGGACGGACGTCGAGAAGCTCCGGGCGCGCGAGCACGACGACGAGGATCGGCAAGTCGCGCAGCCGCGCCGCGAGGAGCTCCACGAGGTCGAGCAGGCTCTCGTCGCCCCAGTGAAGGTCTTCGAACACGAGCATCGTCGGCCGGTCGGCGGCGACGGCTTCGATGAAGGTGCGAATCGAGAAAAAGAGGCTTTCGCGGTCGGCGACGGTGCCGGACGGATCCAGTCCAAGGAGAACAGCGAGATGCTCGGTGACGCTTCGCGACTCGGCCGCCGGAAGCAGCGTCGAGACCGCGCCTTCGAGCTTCTGTTGTGCCGACTCGACGCTGTCGTTCTCGAAGATCCCGCACAGCTGCTTGAGCTGGAACCCGAGCGCGGCATAGGCGGTGCTCTCGCGGTAGGGAAGCGACCGCCCGCGCACGATCCGTCCGCCGCGGGACTCGACGAGCGCCCCGAACTCGACACCGAGCCGTGTCTTCCCCACCCCTGCCGGCCCGATCACGGTGACCAGCTGCGGCGTGCGCTCGGAGGCGACGCGGTCCCACGTCCCGCTCAGCAGTTCCAACTCGCGGGCGCGCCCGACGAGCGCCCCGGCGAGCGCCCGGTCTCCCGGGACGTGTGCCTCGCTCACCGCGATCCAGGCCGCGACCGGAAGCTCCTTGCCCTTCGCGTGGACGGCAGGAGCAGGCGTGTAGACGATCGCCGCACGCGTCGCGCGGTAGGTCTCCTCGCCGACGAGGATGCCGCCGATCGGAGCCGCGGTCTGGAGTCGTGCTGCGGTGTTGACGACGTCGCCCGTGACCATCGCCTCGCCGAGCGCGGCACGCGCGTTCATCACCACGAGCGCCTCGCCGGTGTTCACGGCGACGCGGATCTTCAGATCGAGCTCCGGGTCCGATTCGTCGATCGCGCGCACTCGCTCGCGCACTGCGAGCGCGGCACGAACTGCACGCTCGGCGTCGTCGCCGAACGCCGTCGGAGCGCCGAACAGACCCATGATCGCGTCGCCGATGAACTTTTCGACTACGCCGCCGAACGACTCGATCTCTCCGCGGACGGCGTCGTGGTACGGACGGAGCAGCGCCTGCACGTCCTCGGGGTCGAGCCGCTCGGACCGCGACGTGAAGCCGACGAGGTCGACGAAGATGACGCTGACGAGGCGGCGCTCCTCGTTCGGCGCCTCGTTCTCGCCGGCGAGCGGCTGGCCGCAGGCGAGACAGAACCGCGCGACGGCGGGGTTCTCCTGGCCGCAAGCACTGCAGAGGCTCACAGCTGGATCCTAGGCGGGGCCGGTTGCCCTGCACCGGCCCCGCCTACGTCACGTCACGACCCGTCGCACTCCACGTTCGGATTCCAGGCGTTCAGGATCCCGCTCGGGTTGGGCTTCCAGATCCACGCGTGCAGCGCGTAGAACGCCGGCAGGCCGAACCGGTTCGGGGAAGGGACGACGTCGAACTGCTGACCGAAGAGCGATGGCCGCGCGATCCCGGGCCCCTGGAACACGACGTACTCGAGCGCGACGAGCTTGAGCGTGCCGTCGTTCCTCGGCTCGTAGACGAGGGCTTCCGGCTTGTCGACGTCGACGGCCGGGTCTCCGGCCAGGTCGAGGTTGACCATATGCACACCCATCGCGCCCTCTCCGGGCTGGGTGATGCACGTCTTGCCGCTGAGCTCCGGCAGCCGGAACGAATAGCCGGCCGCGATCGCCTTGTCGACGTCGTGGAAGCGTGCGGTCGCCGGCTTGGCGCCGTCGAACGCAGCGCCGGCGACCGCGATGCTCGCAACACCCAGCAGCGAGATCGCGGCGGCGATGAACACGAAGATGCGTGCGCGCTTCATGCGAGTACCTCCTGTGGGTCGGGCCACACGACCACCGTGTCGGCCACTGCGACGATCTCGTCGACGGGCAGCTCCGCCCGTCGAGCGTGCTCCCGGATCGCCTCGGGACTGCTCGCCTGGTAGATGCAGACGGTGCCGATCGAGCCGTCCTCCTCCGCCAGCACGTAGCTGCGGATCCAGCGGACGTCGCCCGGCGTCTGCTCGCCCTCGAGCGTCGAGCGCTCGGCAGCCAGCCCGAGGTCGCCGGCGTCGCGCCACCCATTGCGGCGAAGGATCACGTTGGCCTGCATCGGGTTGGTCCCCCTGGATCGATGACGTCCGAAGCGTGCGAGAGGGACCGTCATGCGACCGTCACGCGGATCGTCAAGCGTCCGTGAGGGGATTACGCTTCGCTCGTGCTCCGGATCCACGCCATCGGGCGGTTCTGGGTCGAGGTCGACGGCGAGGACCGCACGTCCCCGGCGTTCGATCGTGCGACCGCGCTCCTCGCCTGGCTGGCGCTGAACCCGGGCCTCCACGCTCGCTCCGCTGTTGCGTCCCGCTTCTGGCCCGACGTCCTCGACGAGAGCGCCCGGGCGAGCTTGCGGAGCGCGCTCTGGTCGTTGCGCCGGCAGCTCGGCGAGCAGGCGAACGGCGCGCTCGTCGCGACGCGCGACCGCGTCGGGCTGGCCGACGGCGTCTGGGTCGATGCCGCCGAAGCCGATCGCCTCGAAGGGCTCGGACGCCTCGAAGAGGCACTCGAGCTCGGCGAGGGAGAGCTGCTGCCGGGCTTCGAGGACGAGTGGGTGCACGACGCGCGCGAGGAGCACGAAGCGCGGACGGCGTCCCTCCTCGAGCGCCTCGCCGGAGCTGCGGAGGCCGAGGGCGAGCTGGGCCGCGCCGTCGAGCTCTCTCGGCGTGCCGCCGCGCTGACTCCCTTGTCGGAGGAGTCGCACCGCGCGCTGATGCGCCGGCTCGCGGCGGCTGGCGACCGCTCGGGCTCGCTCGCGGTCTACGGCGAGCTCCGCACTCGCCTGCTGCAGACGATCCGCATCGGCCTGTCTGACGAGACGCGCCGTCTCGCGGACACGCTGCGCGCCGATACGACGGCCACGCCGATACCCGCACAGCTCGGTCGAGTCGACACGGCACTTTTCTTCGGTCGCGCCGCGGAGCTCGAACGGCTGCGCCGGCTGAGCGAGCGCGGCGAGGCGGTAAAAGTTGCGCTGATCGCCGGTGAGGCCGGCAGCGGCAAGACGCGCCTCGCGGCGCGCTATGCCGTCGAATGCGCAGCAGACGGGACCGCAGTTCTCTACGGCGCGTGCGGCGAGCAGGCGCTCGTCCCGTACGAGCCGTTCGCCGACGCCGTCGGCGTGCTGGGCGACACGGCGCTCGACGCAGCCGCCATCGAGGAGCGGCTCGCCGCGATCCCGGGCGACCGGCTGCTGCTCGTCCTCGACGACCTGCAGTGGGCGGACCGGGCCACGCTCGCTCTGCTCGGGCGCGTCGTCCGCGGCCACCTCTCCGAACGGCTCGCGGTCGTCGGCGCCTACCGCGAGGACGAGGCGGAGGCACACCTGTACGGCGCGGTCTCAGACCTTCGTCGTCACTGTGAGGTGGATCGGATCGAGCTCGGCGGGCTGGCGCTCGCCGACGTCGCTGCGCTGATCGGCAGCGCGTTCGAGACGAGCGCCGCCGCCGCGCAAGCCCGCGCGATCCACGACCGCACCGGCGGCAACCCGTTCTACGTCCGCGAGCTCGCGCGTCATGTCGCCGACCGGCCGCGTACGTCGTTCGGCGACGTTCCCGAAGGGATCCGCGATCTCGTTCGCTCGCGCGTCGAGCGCCTCTCGACGACGTGCGCGGAAGCGCTGGCCGCTGCCGCGGTGCTCGGTGAAGCGTTCGACGTCGCGACGCTGTCGACTGTGTCCGGCGTCGACGACGACGCGCTCCTCTCGCTCCTCGAGGAGGCTGCGGCAGAAGGGCTTGTGGAGGAGGTCGGTGCGGGCCGCTACCGGTTCTCGCACGCGCTCACGCGCGATGCGGTGCACGCAGGCCTCGGGCCAAGCCGGCGCGCCCGACTGCATCGTGCGGCCGCGGAGGCGCTCGCGGCGCGCCAGGGCCTCGAGCCCGGCCCCCAGTTGGCCGAGATCGCGCTGCACCGCTGCGAGGCCGCGGTCGGCGGGGACGGGGTCGACGACGCGGTCGAGCTCGCGGAGCTCGCGGCGAACTGGGCGCTCGAGAACGGGGCCGACGGCCAGGCCGTGCGCCTGCTGACCATGGCGCTCGCGATCCTCCCCGACGGTGACGTCCAACGGCGCCGCCAGCTCGCCAAGCTGCGCGCGGTCGCGTTCGCGCGCCTCTCGCACACGCTGATCGACCTGCCGGACTAGAGGTTCGCCGCAGACGCGCGGCGGCGAATTTCCTCGGGCGTCACGTCGTCGACGAGCTCGTAGACGTTCGTGATCGAGTGCGCGCCGAAGGCGTCGGCGTGCTCGCGGATCATCTCCTCGTCGGGAGCGCCGTAGACGCAGAAGGTCTTGATCGCACCCGCGTCGTCGACCACGACGTGACTGTGCTCCCAGACGATCTCCGGGAATCGCTCCGCGGCGATCCGGTCCGACCGAACCGAGGCAGCGAGCATGTCGTCGTCGGTGATCCGGTCGAAGAAGCGCTCGATCACGTAGCGCGGCATGGGCAAATCGTACTCCGGTCGAGTCAGCGCCGGAAGGGCCTGCGCTTGGGCGCGACGCTCGGTCGGGTGGGATCGATCAGCTCGGTCACGCTGTGCTCATCGAACAACGCTCGAAGCGCGTCGGCGCCCTTCTTGAGCTTGAAGTCCACTTCGTCCTTGTAGATCGGAACGATCGCGTACAGATGAACGGTGCGACCGTCGGGGAGCTCGATCCGATCGAAGCCGTCCGGCCCGAGCCTCGGCGGCTCGAGGAGCGCGCAGCAGGCGGGACCGTGTGCACGTCGACGTGGACGAGATCCGACACGAGCTCGTGCCAGACGGTCTGCTCGCCGGGGACGTGGCGCTCGAGATGCGCCGAGACGCCGTCGATCAGCGGGGCGTCTCCGACCGCCGGCTCGAACTCCCGCTCGCGCGCCTCGTGGCGGACGATGTCGCTCCCGCCCTCGCTGAACTCGCTCAACGGGTCTGCGGGAACCCCAGATCGACCTTGGACGTCGCCGGGTCCGGCCAACGCGACGTGACGACCTTGCCGCGCGTGTAGAAGGAGATCCCCTCCGGTCCGTAGATGTGCGTGTCGCCGAAGAGCGATGCCTTCCAGCCGCCGAACGAGTAGTACGCGACGGGCACCGGGATCGGCACGTTGATCCCGACCATTCCGGCCTGCACCTCGAACTGGAACCTCCGTGCGACGCCGCCGTCGCGCGTGAAGATCGCAGTGCCGTTGCCGTACGGGTTGTCGTTCACGAGTGAGACCGCCTCGTCGTACGTGTCGACGCGCGTGACGCCGAGCACGGGACCGAAGATCTCGTCGTCGTACGCCTTCATGCCGGGCTTCAGGTCGTCGAGCAGCGAGACGCCGAGCCAGAAGCCTTCGCCTTCCGGCGTCGACTCGCGGCCGTCGACGATGACCTTGCCGCCTTCGTCTGCGGTGCCTGCAACGTACGACGCGACCTTGTCGCGGTGCTCGCGCGTGACGAGCGGGCCCATCTCGGAGTCGGGCTGCATCCCGTCACCGACCTTCACCTTCGGGATGCGCGCCTTGACCGCCTCGATGAAGCGGTCCGCGACGTCGCCGACCGCGACCACCTGCGAGATCGCCATGCAGCGCTCGCCGGCGGAGCCGTACGCGGCGGAGACCGCAGCGTCGGCGGCCATGTCGACGTCGGCGTCGGGCAGCACGATCATGTGGTTCTTCGCGCCGCCGAGCGCCTGCGCGCGCTTGCCGTGCTTCGTCGCGTTCTCGTACACGTACTTGGCGATCGGGGTCGAGCCGACGAACGAGACCGCCTTGATCTCCGGGTGCTCGAGGATCGCGTCGACCGCGATCTTGTCGCCGTGCACGACGTTGAAGACGCCGTCGGGGACGCCGGCCTCCTTCAGCAGTTCAGCCGTGTAGATCGACGCGGACGGATCCTTCTCGGAAGGCTTGAGCACGAACGTGTTGCCGCACGCGAGCGCGGGCGCCCACATCCACATGGGCACCATCGCGGGAAAGTTGAACGGCGTGATGCCTGCGACGACGCCGAGCGGCTGGCGGATCGAGTAGACGTCGATCCCCGAGGAGGCCTGCTCGGAGAACTCGCCCTTCAAGAGCTCCGGGATCCCGCAGCAGTACTCGATCACTTCGAGCCCGCGCGCGACCTCGCCCATCGCGTCGGAGAGCACCTTGCCGTGCTCGGCGGTGAGCAGCTTCGCGATGTCCTCGCGGTGCACGTGGACGAGCTCTCGGATCCGGAAGAACAACTCGGTGCGGCGAGACAGCGACATCGCACGCCACGCGGGAAATGCCTGCTTGGCAGCCTGGACCGCCTGGTCGATCTCCTCGACCGAGGCGAAGTCGACCTCTGCGGCCTGCCGGCCCTGCGCCGGGTTGTAGACGGGGCCGTTTCGACCCGACGTCCCGGCGACCGACTTGCCGCCGATCCAGTGTGAAATCCGCTTGACCTCGCCGCTCTTCGCGGCGACCGGTGCCTCTGCAATCTCCGTCATGGCTGCCTCCTCACGTGACAGGAGGACCCTAGCGCGACTACGCTTCGCGCGATGGCCGTCGTGGGCGAGGATCGCGAGCTCGGACAGCGGATTCGGGAGCTCGACAAGGAGTACGTCCTCCACTCCTGGTCGGTGCAGAGCCAGATCAACCCGCTGGCGGTGGCCGGCGCCGAGGGCTGCTGGTTCTGGGACTACGACGGGAACCGCTACCTCGACTTCGCCTCGCAGCTCGTCAACGTTTCGATCGGCCACCAGCACCCGAAGGTCGTCGCGGCGATCAAGGAGCAGGCCGACAAGCTGACGACGATCGGACCGCCGATGGCGCACGAGAAGCGCTCGGAGCTCGCGCGGCTGATCGCCGAGGTGACGCCCGGCGACCTGAAGATGTCCTTCTTCACGAACGGCGGCGCGGAGGCGAACGAGAACGCGATCAAGCTCGCGCGCTGGGCGACCGGCCGCCAGAAGGTGATCGCGCGCTACCGCTCGTACCACGGCGCGACCGCCGGCGCGATCACGCTGACGGGCGACCCGCGCCGCTGGCCCGCCGAGCCCGGCATCCCCGGCGTCGTGCGCATGCTCGACCCGTACACGTACCGCTGCCCTGCCGGTCACCCCGACCCGTGCCCTGTCTGCTCGGGCGGCCCACACCTCGAGGAGATCCTTCAGTACGAAGGCGCACACACCGTCGCCGCCGTGATCCTCGAGACGATCGTCGGCACGAACGGGCTGATCGTGCCGCCGGACGGCTACCTGCAGTCGATCCGCGAGGTCTGTGACCGGCACGGCATCCTGCTGATCTGCGACGAGGTGATGGCGGGTTTCGGTCGCAGTGGCAAGTGGTTCGCGTGCGAGCACTGGGACGTCGTCCCCGACATCCTCACCGTCGCGAAGGGCATCAACTCGGGCTACGTCCCACTCGGCGCGATGGTCGTGAACGAGAAGCTCTCGGACTGGGTGAAGGACAAGCCGTTCGCGGGCGGGCTCACGTACTCCGGCCACGTGCTCGCGTGCGCGTCGGCGGTCGCGTCGATCGAGGCGTTCAAGGAGGAAGGCATCGTCGAGAACTCGGCGGCGCACGGCGAGTACCTCGCGGTCGAGCTACCGCGGCTCGCGGAGCGGCACCCGTCGATCGGCGACGTGCGAGGCAAGGGGCTGTTCTTCGGGCTCGAGCTCGTCACGAACCGCGAGACGCGCGAGCAGCTCGTCCCCTTCAACGCGGCGGGCGACGCCGCGGCGCCGGTCAACCGGATGGCGAAGGCAGCGATGGAGCGCGGCCTCTACCTCTTCGTGCACTGGAACGTCGTGATCATCGCGCCGCCGCTGACGATCACCCGCGAGGAACTCGACGAGGGTCTCGCTGTCCTCGACGAGGTGCTCGCGATCGCAGACGAGTACACCTAGCTTGCCCGGCGGGAGGCGAGCTATGCCCCCGCCGAGCCTCGGCTCCGAAGGAGGGGGCCAACGGGGGAACCCTGGGTTCCCCCGTTCAACAGCAGGTCCCGGACGCGCTTGCCGCCGGCGAGGCCGACCCGCCGCTCGAGCAGCTCGGTCAGCTCGGATGGAGCGACTCGCTCCTTGCGGGCAGCGGCGAGGAACTCCGCCACCGCCGGCTTCAGCTCGCCCGCGGCGTCGAACTGCCAGGACGGGTACTCCCACTCGCCCGAGTCGTTCCGGGTCGCGTAGAGCTCGCCGTCCTTGCGCATGCGGTCGATCCGCACCGGGTCGACGCCGAGTCGAAAGGCGAGCCAGGAGCCGGTCAGGTTTGCCATCGCTTCTCTCCTCAGGCCGGCCGGGGCGCGAGGCGCCCCGCCGGCTTCGTTGCGGACTTGATCCCCTTGACGACCCAGCCTCCCACGGCCAGCGAGAGCAGCGCAACCGCCAGAAGGGTGAGGTAGAGCCACTTCGGCATCTCGTGCTCCTTTCGCCTACGTCGTTGCCGCGACGAGCTCGCCCGCCGGGGCGTAGTGGGGCTGGAAGCCGAGGCTTCGACCGATCGGTGCGCCCATCGCCAGCGCCGCCTTCTGCATCCACCTCGGCACGACCGGGAGCTGCACGTCCTCGAAGTGGTGGTTCGCGATCACCGCGAGCCGCAACGGGTTCGGCATCCCCTTCTTGCTCGTCTTGCCGTCGGCCGCGAGGCCGAACATCGTCTCGATCAGCTGCTCGAACTGGAGCGCGGGGCGGACCTCGCGCGCGGAACACGAGCTCGTCCTCGCCGGCGTTCCACCACTTGTGGGCGACCCGCGGCTCGACCACGACGACGCCTTCCGCCCTGGCTTCAACCGTCTTCCGGCCGATCTTCGCTCCGAGCGTGCCGCTCAGCACCTCGAAGGTCTCGGTCTGGTGCGGGTGGACGTGCGCCGCGGCGACGACCGCGCCGGGGGCGGCGCGAAGCTCGATCAGCACGTACTCCCCGTCGGTCTGCGCCGCCGTCTTCAGGAACGTCATCCGCTCCTTCGTGACGGGGTTCATCAGAGTGTCGCCTGCCTTGATCATCGCTGCCTCCTCAAGAGTCGCTTGGTCAACCTCTCGATGCGCTGATCCTGCGCCAGCGGGGGCAGCGGTCGCATCGGGGCGACCCCCCAAGATCGACACCAGGTTTTGGGGGGCCGGCGTCTAGGGGGCGAGGGCGGTTTCGGCGCCGAGCGCGCCCGCGAGCTGGGCCCGCGACGGGATCCCGAGCTTGCGGTAGACGCTCGAGAGGTGCACCTCGACCGTCTTGGGGGTGACGAAGAGCGCCTGGGCGATGTCGCGGTTCGTCATCTCCTTGGCGGCCATGCCGGCGACCCGGCGCTCGCTCGGGGTGAGGGCGTCCAGCCCGCTGAGCGCCACGCGGCGCGGACGAGCGCCGGTCGCCATCAGCTCGTCCTGGGTGCGGGCCGCGAGCGTGGCCGACTCGCCGCGGTGGGCGAGCTCGAGCGCCTGCCTGAGGTACTCCCGCGCGTCGGAGCGGCGGTTCGCGCGCCTGAGCGCCGATCCCAGCTCGAGCAGTCCCCGAGCCCGCTCGAGAATCGCCTCGGAGTCACGCAGCAGGGCGACGGCCTCCTCGAGCAGCTCGATCCCGGGCTCCCCGCCTTCGATCATCCCGGCGACGCGAAGCGCCTTCGCCAGGGCGCGCGATGCGCCCCAGCGGCGTGCCAGCTCGACCTCCTCGGCCGCGAGCCGCTTCGCCTCGTCGGTCTCTCCGAGCTGGTGGTGCGCGAGCGCCATCTGCGAGCGCCATGCGATCACCGCCGGGTTCGTCCCCCCGAGCGCCTCGTAGACCTGCCGCCCTTTCTCGAACTCGGCGATCGCGTCGCGGTAGCGGCCCTGGAGGTAGCGCAGTGTGCCGCGCGAGTCGTAGACGAACGAGTGCTCACGCGCGAGCTCGGGCAGCGCGTCGACCTGGGCGAGCGTCTCGATCGCCGCCTCGAGATCGCCGCGCTGCATCTGCGCGTCCGCGAGAAAGGCGAGCGCGTACGGCAGTCCGCTGGCGAGCCCGTGCTGGCGGCTCGACTCGACCGCGTTCTGCAGGTCCGCCTCGGCCTCGCTCAGGTCGCCGGTGAAGATATGCAGGTAGCCCCGGAAGATCGACGCCACGGCGAATGCCGAGATCGAGCCGCGGATCCGCGCGTCGGCGAACGCATCGTCGAAGATCGCGCGTGCGGTCTCCCACGAGTCCGCGACCGTGAGCGTGACGGTCGAGAACGCGAACGCCGGATTGTCCTGCGAGAAGAGCGCACCACCGGCGACCGCGCGCTCGGCGTAGTCGACGCACATCGCTCGGTCGCCGAGCGTCCTTGCGCCGTCGAACGCGAGCAGGCCGAGCAGCTGGCGCGAGCCGATGTCGTCGCCGAGCGGCAGCTTGCGCACCCGCTCGATCTGCTTTCGCGCCAGCGGGTAGAGCGGCGCGAAGATCAGGGTGACGGTCAGCAGACCTGCTTCGAGACGACGGCAGAGGTCGAGGTCGCTCTCGCCGACCGACTCGATCGCGGCCTCGAGCACCTGGACGGCCTCCTCGACCTGAAGGCTGTAGAGCAGCGTGCGGCCAAGGTCGAGCGCGATGCGGGCCTTGCCGATCGTGTCGGTCGTGAGCGCATGCGCCTCGCGCAGGTGCCGCGCAGCGAGCGGGCTGTCGACCAGGCGCTCCGCGAGGCCGAGCCGGTAGAGCAGCTCGGCACGATCGGCGTTCTCGAGCGGCTCGTCCGCCGCGCGCCGGAGGTACGACGCGGCGGCGTCGGGGTCACCCTTGGCGAGCGCGCGGTCGGCCGCCTGGCGGAGCGTCGAGATCCCGTCCTCGATCGAGCCCGGCCGGGTCAGCAGCAGATGCGCGGCGACCTGCTCGGTCGGTGCGTTCGCGTCGGCGAGCAGCGCAGCCGCGGCTGCGTGCTTTCGTTCGCGTTCGGCTCCGTTCAGCTCCGCGTAGACCGACGCACGCACGACCGGGTGCACGAACGCAAGGCGACGCTCCACGCGCAGCAGTCCGTTCCGCGCGAGCGTCGCGGCGGTGTGCGCAGCGAGCTCGCGGTCGACGCCCGCGAGCGTCGCGGCGTCGGAGAGGCGCACGTCGTCCCCGAGGACGGCGACCGCCTGAGCGAGCGAGGTCGCCTCGACCGGGAGACGTGAGAGCCGGAGGCTGACCGAGCGCGAGACGGCCTCGGGGCCGATCTCGTACACGCGCTCCGCGTTCTTCGCCTTCGGCGCGATCCCCTCGCTCGAGAGCGCGTCGAGGAGCGCGCCCAGGAGCAGCGGGTTCCCGCCGGTCGCCTCGTGACAGGCGTCAGCGAACTCGACGTCGACGTCGCGCGCAAGCGTCTCGCGGATCAACGACGCCGCCGCGTGCAGGGTCAGCGTCTGCGGACGGATCACGACCGCACCCGGGTCGGCGACCATCTCGGCAACGAGCGCCTCCTCGTTCGACTGGGCGGATGGGCGCGTGCCCGCGACCACGAGAATCGGCAGACCCTCGAGGCGACGCGCGGTGTAGCTGAGCCAGCGGAGCGATGCGGCGTCGCCCCAGTGCAGGTCGTCGACCGCGATCAGCAGCGGCTGGCGCGTCGCGAGGTTCCCCGCGAGCCAAAACAGGCCGTGCAGCGTCGCGAACGAGTTGTCCGCGAGCGCCTCCGGATCGCTCAGCCCGCGCTCGTCGAAGAGCGGAGCGGAGAGCGCGGCGGCGCCGGTGAGCCACTCTTCGCGCTCCTCCGGCGCCGCGAGCGCGAGCACGGGCTCGAAGAGCTGTCGCACGACCCCGAACGAGAACTCGTGCTCTCGCTCGCCGCCTCGTGCGGTCAGGACGCGCATCCCCGCCTGGGACGCGAGCGAGCGCGTCTCGCCGACGAGGCGGGTCTTCCCGATCCCCGCGTTGCCCTCGATCGCGACGAAGCGGCCGTTGCCGCCGCGCGCGACCTCGATCATCGCGCGGAGCGCTGCGAGCTCTGCCTCGCGCTCGAGCAGTGCCGGGCCGCCGGGCGCGACGACCGGGCCTGCGCGCGTCGTGAGCGGCGGGAAGGAATCGGCGAGCCCCGGCACGACGAGCTGGTGGAGACGCTCCGGCCGGTCGAGACCCTCGAGGCGGTTCTCACCGAGGTCGCGAAGGGAGACGTCGCGCGGAAGGTCGTGCTCCACCAGCCGCGCGGTCGTCGACGAGAGGAGGATCTGCCCGCCGTGGCCCGCGTCGCCGATCCGCGACGCCTGGTGGACTGCGAAACCGACGTACCCGTCCTCGCCGAGCGTCGCCTCGCCCGTGTGGATGCCCATGCGCACGCGCAGGACGGTCCGGTCCGGCCATTCCTGGCGAGCGAGCGCCTGCTGTCCCGCGATCGCTCCCTGGACGGCGGCGCCCGCGCTGCGGAAGACCGCGAAGAAGGAGTCGCCCTGGCGGTCGATCTCGACTCCACCGGCCTCGTCGAAGGCCTGCCGGAGGAGCTCGTTGTGGATCGACAGGACGCCGCCGTAGTCGTCGCGCCCGAGGTCCTTCAGCAGCTCGGTCGAGCCCTCGATGTCGGAGAACAGGAACGTGACCGTGCCGGCAGGGAAGCGCGCTCATGGTCGAAGGCTAAGAGTAGGGACGAACGTGCCCGTCGCGGCTAACGACGCCGCGCTCGTCGCGGGGTTCGCCGCCGCGTGCGCGAACGCTCGAGTGCGGCCGCAGCCTGCTCCGCGAGGAGGTCGACGGGCAGCGGGCCTTCTTCCTCGGGCTCCGGCTCTGGTTCCGGCTCTGGCTCGGGCTCTGGCTCGGGCTCCGGCTCCGGCTCGGGCACCGCTGCGACCACGATCGGCAGCGGCTCGTCGGCGTCGGCGTGTTCCTCGGCCGCCGGGCGGCGGAACCAGCTGTGCCGCGGCGGCTCGACCAGCTGCTCCTCTGTCTCGACCTGCTGCTCGGGCTCGGGCTCGAGCTGGATGCTCGTCGGCTTCGAGCGCGGGCAGCTCCGCCTCCTGCTCCCACGGATCGAGGCGTTCCTCGGACTCGACCGGCACCGCCGCTGCCTCCGGTTCCGGCTCCACCGGGGCGACCGCCTCGCGGCGACGGCCGAAGAGGCCGAAGCGCCGCCGACGCTCCCCGTCCGACGGCTCGGCGAGCTCCGCCATGGGCTCGGCCGGCTGCTCCTCGACGTCGACGGCCTCGACTGGCTCCTCCGGCAGCTCGGACTGCAGGGACTCGTCCGGAACCGCCTCGGCCACGGGCTCCGGCTCGCTCGACGACGGACACAGCCTCCGCGACAGGCGGCTCCTCGGGCTCGGGCTCCGCCGGCTCGGCGACCGCAGCCTCCACCTCGACGACGTCGGGTTCCGGCTCGACGGCTTCCGGCTCTGGCACGTCGACGACCTCGACGACCGCGTCGTCGAGCATGGTCAAGGCCTCGGGACCCTCCTCCGGCGCGACCCAGGCCTCGCCGACCGGAAGCTCGGCCGACTCGTCGCGGTCGAGGTTGGGCGCCGCGGCAGGCGCCGCCGCTTGCGGGATCGCCCGCTCGCGTGCGGCCACCCACTCGAGCAACAGCACCACGCCGAGCGCGAGACCCATGACGAGGACGATCGTCTGCGCGGACCAGCCGGCGACACCGACGACGACGCCGATCACGATCAGGAAACTGAACTCAGCCGCGAGCCGCAGGAAGGACGGCGGCAGCGTCCACTCGCTCACGCGCCCACGCGAGGCGCCGCTGCCTGCGTACCCGGATCCGCCCTGCCAGGACTGCACCGTCCAGCCGGACCCGCGGATGTTCCGCAGCTCGGCGCGGAGCTCGGCGGAGGTGCGCTGGAAGACCTCGACCGCCTCGAGCGTGCTCAGGGTCGCGTCGAGCTGGGCCGCGTGCCGGTAGAAGGCGTCGAAGGCCTCGCGCACCTTCTCGCGGTCGTAGCCCTGCTCGGCGACCGGCAGGTCCTCGACCCTGGGCAGGGGCGTCGTGCGGCGCTCGGGCTCACGCGGCGTCGCGGGCTCAGGCGCAGGCCACTCGGCGTCGCTCATCCGCCAAGTATGACCACGGGCCGAAGAACCTAGTCGACACTCGACGAGCGGGAGCGCGGGCGCGACCAGCCGACGGCCCCCGACCTCGTAGACGACGTCCACGCTGTCGTTCTGCCGGTACGTCCCCGCGATCCCCAGGATGATGCTCAGCCAGCGCCAGAACCCGAGCCGTCCTTCGCGGGCGAGCTGACGTTCGAACACGAGCGAATCGTCACGACGGACGTAGTCGCGGCCCTCGACCTGCGGGACGCCGTTCACATAGACCTCGATCCCACCCCTGATCCCGGGCGGCAGGTCCACCCTCGTCTTTGCGCTCACCCCTCATAGAATGCCACCGGCTGTGCGCCGCCTCGCTTCGATCGCCGCTGTCGTCCTCGGTGCGCTCGCGTTTGCGGCGCCGGTCCTGGCGGACAACGCGGGCCTGACGCCGGTCGACCCGAAGTCTCCGAACGCCGAGGCGATCAACGACCAGTATTACCTGCTGCTCGGCGTCACGGGCATCGTCTTCTTCGCGGTCGAGATCGCACTCGTCGTCTTTCTGGTCAGGTACCGCCGCCGCAACCGGCCCGTCGACGCCGAGGGCCCGCAGATCCACGGAAACACCCGGCTCGAGCTGCTCTGGACGATCGTGCCGGTGTTCCTCGTGACAATCGTCGTCGGCTACGTCTTCTACACGCTGCCCAACGTGACCGACGTGTCGAGAGCGGCCGGCGAGGAGAACCTCGTGATCGACGTCGAAGGCCGTCAGTTCTACTGGGAGTTCCGCTATCCCGACGGACGCATCACGTACGACACGATGGTCGTGCCCGTCGAACGCACCGTCGAGTTGAACGTGACCGCGCCCGACTTCGACGTGATCCACTCGTGGTGGATCCCGGCGCTCGGCGGGAAGATCGACGCAATCCCCGGGAGGCTCAACCACACCTGGTTCCGTGCGGAGGCGCAAGGCGAGTACGAGGGCAACTGCGCCGAGTTCTGCGGGCTGCAGCATGCGGAGATGACGATGCTCGTGCGAGCGGTCGACGCGTCCTCGTACGAAACCGAGCTTGCGCGACTCGCCGGAAGCGGGCAGGCGCAGTTCGAGGCGACCTGCGCGAAGTGCCACAACCTGCGCGGGCCTCAGCTCGTCGGGCCGACGCTCGGGGGCAACCCGACGCTTGCCGACCACGCGGCACTCGCGACCCTCTTGCGCGAAGGGCGCGGCGAAATGCCCGCGATCGGGCGCGACTGGAGCGACGCGCAGCTCGACGCGCTCTTCGCCTACACACGCAGCGTGGGAGGCGGGCAGTAGTGGCCGTTCGCGCCGAGCCGATCTACCCGGTGCCCTGGTACCGCGGGCGCTTCGTAAGCTGGCTCGTCACCACCGACCACAAGCGGATCGGGATCCTCTACATCTGGACGAGCCTCGCGTTCTTCCTGCTCGGCGGAGTGATGGCGCTGTTGATCCGCACCGAGCTGCTGACGCCCGAGACCGCGGACTTCGTGAGCAGGCGGACGTTCAACCAGCTCTTCACGATGCACGGGCTGACGATGGTCTTCCTCGTCATCGTCCCGATCCTCGCCGGGTTCGGGAACTACCTCCTACCGCTGATGATCGGAGCGCGGGACATGGTCTTCCCGCGGCTGAACGCGTTCTCGTACTGGACGTTCCTGCTCGGCGGCATCGTGCTCTACGGCTCGTGGTTCTCGGCGGGCGGCGCAGCGGACACCGGTTGGTACCTCTACCCGCCCTACGCGACGCGCACCGGTACGTCAGTCGACCTGACGATCCTCGCGCTGCATCTGTTGGCCGTGTCGTCGCTCGCGGGCGCGATCAACTTCGTCGCCACGGTGCACACGATGCGCACCGCAGGCATGACGTGGATGCGCATGCCGCTGTTCGTGTGGACGATCTACACCTACGCCTGGCTGCTGATCCTCACGCTGCCGGCCGTCGCCGCCGCGCTGACGATGCTGCTGCTCGACCGGACCGCGGGCACCCACTTCTTCCTGCCCGACGAGGGCGGCGACCCCGTGCTCTACCAGCACATGTTCTGGTTCTTCGGCCACCCCGAGGTCTACGTCATGATCCTGCCCGCGTTCGGGATCGTCTCCGAGGTGATCCCCGTGTTCGCGCGAAAGCCGATCTTCGGCTACGCGGCGATCGCCTTCTCGACCATCGGCATCGCGTTCGTGTCGCTGCTCGTGTGGGCGCACCACATGTTCGCCGTCGGGCTGCCGAACTTCCTGAACGGCTTCTTCATGATCGCCTCGGTGCTCGTCGGCGTGCCGACCGGCATCAAGATCATCAACTGGCTCGCCACGCTCTGGCGCGGCAACATCACCTTCGCGACGCCGATGCTCTTCGCGCTCGGCCTCATCTCGGTGTTCACGATCGGCGGACTGACCGGGATCATGGTCGCCGCGTTCCCGTTCGACTGGCAAGTGCACGACACGTACTTCGTCGTCGCGCACATGCACTACGTGTTGTTCGGCGGCTCGATCTTCGGCATCTTCGCGGGCCTCTACTACTGGTGGCCGAAGCTGTTCGGGCGCATGCTCGGAGAGAGCCTCGGCAAGCTCAACTTCTGGCTCTACTTCATCGGGATCAACCTGACCTTCGGGCCGCAGCACTTCCTCGGGCTGCTCGGAATGCCGCGGCGCGTCGCGGGCTACCGCGATGCGCCGTGGTGGGAGACCTGGAACGTGGTCTCGACCATCGGCTCGTTCACGCTCGCGCTCGGCACGCTCGTGTTCCTCGTGAACGTCTGGCGCTCGCGCAAGTCGCGCCGCGTCGGGAACGACCCGTGGCTCGCCGACACGCTGGAGTGGTACACGACCTCTCCGCCGCCCGAGCACAACTTCGACAAGGTCCCGTACATCTCGAGCCCGCGTCCCTTGCGCGACCTCCGACTGCGGCTGCGAGGAGCGAGATCAGGTGACGCCCGGGCCCCTGGCTTCGCCTGTGCGGCCTGGCCGCGACCGCGGCCGCCGCCGCGACCGTGGCGAGCGGGTCGCTCGGGGTCGCGCACCGCGCGCTCGCCGCGATCGCGCTGCCGCCGCTCGTCGCGACTCGTCGTCGCGGCCTGGCGCGCGCACCCGCGGCTGCTGCCCTGGACGCTCGCGTCGCTCGTCTCCTTCCTGGTCGCGATCGGGACCTGGTGGGCCGGCGCCGTGCACGTCGCCGCCGCTGCGGTTGCGCTCGCGGTGATCGCGGCGACCACCGTGCAGCTCTTCCGTGGGGAGCGCGTCCCCGCCGGCTCCTGGCGCGACTACGTGACGCTGACGAAGCCGAGGATCATGTCGCTGCTGCTCCTGACCGGCGCGTGCGGGATGTTCGTCGGCGCCGGCGGTGTGCCGCCCCTCGGCGACGTCGCCGTGCTGCTCGTCGGCCTCGCGCTCGCGTGTGGCGGAGCGAGCGCGCTCAACCACGTCCTCGACGCGGACATCGACAAGCTGATGGGCAAGCGCACGCGCTCGCGGCCCGTCGCGACCGGGCGGATCGCGCCCGAGCGCGCGCTCGAGTTCGGGCTCGCGCTGTCCGCGCTCTCGTTCGTGCTGCTCGCGAGCTTCGCCAACGTGCTCACCGCCGTGCTCGCGCTCGTCGGCAACCTCTTCTACGTCTTCGTCTACACGCGCTGGCTCAAGCGCACGACGCCGCAGAACATCGTGATCGGCGGCGCCGCCGGCGCGGTTCCGCCGCTCGTCGGCTGGGCGGCGGCGACCGGCGACCTCACGCTTCCGGCGCTCGCGCTCTTCGCGATCGTCTTCTTCTGGACGCCGCCGCACTTCTGGGCGCTCGCGCTGCTGATCAAGCGCGACTACCAGGCGGCGCGGGATCCCGATGCTTCCCGTCGTCCGCGGCGAGCGCGAGACCGTCCGGCAGATCCTGCTCTACACGATCGTGCTGATCGCGGTGACGCTCGTGCCGGTCGCGTTCGGGATGTTCGGGGCGCTGTACCTCGTCGCGGCGGTCGCGCTGGGCGCTGCGTTCCTCTGGCTCGCGTGGCGGCTGCGGCGCGAGCTCGTTCCCGCTCGCGCGGCGGTGCTGTTCCACTACTCCCTGGCCTACCTCGCGTTGCTCTTCGTCGCCATGGCCGTCGACCCCTTGATCGCGTGAACGACCCGGAGACCGCCCGCAGGGGCTTGCGCATCGGCTGGGGCCTGTTTGCCCTGTTCCTGGTGCTCTCAGGCGGCTCGTTCGGCGGTCGCGCTGCTCTACCTGGCCCTGGATTAGCTCAAGTTCGACAGGCCAGACGCCGAATGGAGGGTTGTGAAGGCTCGCCTCCTCTGCACCGCGCTGCTCGCGTGCGCCCTCGCCGCGATTCTGAGCCCGGCCGCCGGCGCTGCCCGCGACCCAGTGCTCCCGGGCCGCGACCCAGTGCTCCCGGACACGTTGACGAGCGCTCACTTCCAGGTCCACTTCAACGGCGACGACGACTTCGACTACCGGATCAACGTCATGCAGGCGAACGACCTCGCGGCATGGGCCGAACGCGCATATGCCACGTACGTCTCGTGGGGCTACACGCCGCCGCTCGACGACGGCGACGGCCGCACCGACTTCTACGTCAAGACGATGGCTGAACAAGACCTGGGGAAGCGCCGCGTCGGACAGCCCGTTCGCGCTCACCAGCCCGGCGTACGCGACGGTGAACGCGAAGCTCGGACTCGACGAACGCAAGATCGCCCATCTCGTGTTCCATGTCTTCCAGGCGGCAGGCTGGAACCCGCTCGACTTCTGGCTGCGCGAGGCGGGAGCCGAGTGGGCCGCGTTCCGCCTGCTCGGGTTCCCGATGACGGTGTACTCGGATGAGACGAACGAGGCAGTGCCGATCACCGCTTCCTTCGCCCGCACGGCGATTCCGCTCGACTGCGTCGGCGAACAGTGCGGCGACACGATCTACGAGCAGGGCTACTACCAGGCGTGGCCGTTCTTCGCGTACCTCGGCGAACGCTTCGGCACGCAGATTGTGAAGGAGATCCACGACCGCGGACCTGTGCTCGGCGACCCGAACGCACTCGGGTTGGACTTCGTGGACCAGGTGCTCACCGCCAAGGGGGCTCATCTCGCCGACGTCTTCAACGACTGGACGACCGCCGCGATGTCGGGGAGCTACGTCGCGCCCGGGCTGAAGGGCACGACGCCGCAGACCTGGACCACGCTCGCGACCGGTATCAGCGGGGGACAGCTCGCCCCGACGACGGTCTCGGTAAACCATCTGTCCGTCCGGTACGTCGGTCTCCAACGCGGCTCCGCCGGCAGCTCGGGGCCGTGTCACCCTGCGACCCTGACGTTGAACGTCGCGCTCCCGGCTCGGCGTCCACTCCCGACCGCACTTCTATTGGCCGGCGACCGGCAGTGTCCCGATTCCACTCGCGGTCACCGGCTCCACCGCGACTCTCAACGTTCCATGGGACACGTGCACGTGGTCCGCGCAGGGCCTCCTCTCGCTCCCGAACGCCGGCCGGGAGCATCGACGGCGTCGAATTCACGGTGTCGGGGACGCTGACCGTCGACAAGACGCGGCTCGCAACGTCGACGCCCCCACCCGCCGGCTCCTACACGGGTCCCGTCGTCCCGACCCCGGTCGGCGACGAGCCGCCATCGATAGCGCTCTACGGGCCTGAGACGCTTCGGGTCTCGAAGAAGAAGCGCGTCGTTCGCGCTCGTCGTGTTCTCGAGCGGCGATGGCAGGCTCAACGCGAGCCTCGGCGCGCTCTCGCTCGGAACGCGGAGTCTGCGCACCGGGAACAACGACCTGCGCTTCACCCTCCCGCGAAACGTCACGCGAACGCTCGCGGCCGTGAGCCGGTTGACGTTGACGAGCGTCTCGATCCGCGGGCACGCGCGGCGCGACCGTCACGCGCAAGCTCGTCCTGACGAAGTAACGTCGCGCGCACGAGCGCGCACGACGGCATCTTCCTCGCCATGCCCGATCCGCCGCCCGCGGCAGGTCCTCGGCTGGCCGTCAAGGACCTCTTCGACACCGCCGGCCTGACGACGACGTACGGGTCGATCCTGTTCGCCGAGCACGTCCCCGCTGCGACAGCCGAGGCCGTCGTCCGGCTGGAGCGCGCGGGCTACGCGAACGTCGGCAAGACGAACCTGCACGAGTTCGCCTACGGGATCTCGTCCCAGAATCCGCACTTCGGCACCGTTCCCAACCCGATCGCGCCCGGCCGGCTCGCCGGCGGGTCGAGCGGCGGAAATGGCGCGGCGCTCGCGGCCGGGCTCGCCGACATCGCGCTCGGCACCGACTCCGGCGGCTCGATTCGCATCCCGGCGGCCTGGTGCGGGATCGTCGGCTTCAAGCCGACGTGGGGGCTCGTGCCGCTCGACGGCTGCTTTCCGCTCGCGCCGAGCTTCGACCACGCGGGCCCGATGGCGCGCACGGTGGAGGAGTGCGAGGCGGCGATGGCCGCGCTCGCGCCCGGCTTCGAGCCGAGGCGGCTCGAGTCGCTCGAGGAGGTTCGAGTCGGGATCGCCTGGCTCGACGAGGCCGACCCGCTCGTGCGCGCGCGGGTGGAGGAGGCCGCCGAGCGCTTTCCGCGGCGCACGAACGTCGAGCTCCCGTCGACCGAGGGCACCTACGCCGAGTTCATGCACGAGGTGGCGGACGTCCACCGCGAGCTCTTCGCCGAGCACGCCGACGCCTACGGCGAGAACGTCCGGCCGAAGATCGAGCGTTGCCTGGCCGTGACGGACGCCGAGGCCGAAGCCGCGCGCACGCTCCGCGCGGAAGTGCGCGAGCGCTATCTCGAGGCCGCACAGGACGTCGACCTGCTCCTCACGCCGACGATCCCGTTCGTCGCCCCGCCGGCCGACGCCGACGAGTCCGCCTTCCGGGTGCGCGGGATCAGCCTCACGTACCCCTTCGACTGCACGGGCTGGCCCGCCCTCGCCCTGCCCTGCGGACCGGCGGAGGACGGTCTCCCCGCCTCGCTCCAGCTCGTCGGCAAGCCGGGGGAGGACGCGCTCGTCCTGGCGGCCGGGGCATCCCTCGTTCGAGGGACGGCTAGCCCCTAGAAACTGCCGAGAACAAGGGGGATGCGCCTCGCACGCCTCCTGCTGGCACTCCTCGTGACGCTGGTCCTGGCCAGCTCCGCCAACGCTGCCCCGAGCGCGTCGACGGCTGCTCCGAAGAGCCTCCACGGCTTCCTCTTCCGGGCCGACGAGCCGGTCCGGCACGAGTTCGCACGCACCCCGTCCTTCGCCTGGGCCCCGGTGCCCGGCGCCGCCAGCTACCAGCTCGAGCTCGCGACGAGCAGCACGTTCCGCGAGAACGGCCTGCTCTACGCCGACCGCACGCTCAAGAGCCCCGTCGCGTCGATCACGCTCACCCTGCCGTGGATCACCGGCTCGCCCCACTCGCTCGTACGCGCGGGTGCGCGCGGTGTTCAAGAACGGCGCGACGTCGTGGAGCAAGCCCTTCGGCTTCAACATGCGCCAGACCGAGGTGCCGCGTCCGCTCGCGAGCTATCCCGGCCTGCTGCGCTGGACGCCGATCGAAGGCGCGACCGCGTACGACGTGTGGCTGATCGACATCCCGAAGATGGTTCGCATCTTCGGCAACGTCATGGACGAGCGCGAGTTCTACACCTTCCACCAGGCGAACCCGTGGATGTCGAAGGTGCGCTGGCGCATCCGCACCGTGCGCTCCGACCAGTCGCAGGGCGGCCAGGTGCGCGCGAACGGCCTGCCCGTGAGCTCGTTCGGCGGCTGGAGCCCCGTCTACGAGTCGGTCAACCCGCCCTTCGCCGTCGGCGAGCTGAAGGGTCTCGCGACCGTCTCGGACGTCGTCTCGAAGGGCCTGTCGTCGGACCGCGCGCACCGGTTGATGCCCGCGTTCGTGTACGGCGGCAACCAGGGACTCGCCGGGCTCGACACCGAGCTGTACCGCATCTACGTCTTCACCGACCGTGACTGCTTGAACCGCGTGTTCACCGGTGCGATCACCGGTGGGCCCGCGTACGCGCCTCGCTCGTTCGGTCCGCTGACGCTGCCCAAGAGCACGGGCGCGCTCGCCGCAGCGCGATCGACCTACCTCACCGACGGCGACCAGGGCTCGACCTACATGGCCGACTTCGAGTCGGTCACGCCGAACGAGTCGCTGCCGCAGCCGAGCCTGACGACGACGCTGCCCACCGCAGCGCCGACCACTCCCACGACGCCCACCACGCCGACCACGCCGACCGACTCCGGTGGAAGAGCCGGGAACCGGCGTCGGCGCGATCTCCGTCAGCGGAAACCGCGGCGCGCCCGTCGACCTCTGGGACACGAACTGGCCGGAGGGCGGTTACTACTGGACCGTCGTTCCCGTCGAAGCGGTCAACCCGTCGCCGCTCGCAACGACCGCCTTCCAGTCGGCCGCGATCGGTGCTCTGCAGGTCTCGATCGCCGACCCGGACGGCTTCTCGACCGGCGACGTGGTCGACATCGGCAACCCCTCGAACAAGGAGACGGTCACCGTCACGGGCGTCACCGGCAACACGATCAGCCTCGCGACGGCGCTCAAGCAGGCGCACGGCGCGGGCGAGCCCGTGCTCCGGATGAGCGGCAACCTGATCTACCGCGACCTCGAGCTCCCGCAGGAGGTCTGTGCCTCGAGGCCGCGTGCTGCGCTTCGGCAAGAGCAGCGAGCCGACCCTCGTCACCGGCGGCGCACCGTTCGCCTCGGGCCTCTCCCCGAAGGGCCGGCTCATCTCGGCCGCCGGGGTCGGAGCGAGCTTCTACGGCACGCCGCTCGTCGCGTGGACTCCCGCGCTCGGCGCCGACGCGTACCACGTGCAGTGGAGCAAGAAGCGCTACCCGTTCAACGCGGAGCTCTCGAACGGCACCGCAGGCTTCCTCACGCTCTCGACGTCCGCCGTCCTCCCGCTCAAGCCCGGCACCTGGTGGTACCGCGTGCGCGGGATCAGCTGGCGGCTGCCGCAGAACGCGCAGTACATGTCGTGGTCGGACGCGACACGCATCGTCGCGGCGCGGCCGATCTTCAGCAGTCAAGCCGTAGCTACAGCCTCTTCGTAGACCTCGTCGCGCGAGAAGCGGTCGAGCTCGTTCGAGAGCAGGTCGCTCGCGGACGTGCGCTCCTCGCGCGCGATGACCTCCCGGCCGTCGATCGCCGAGCAGCTCGACGTGCTCGGCGAGCTCGTGTCGCAGCGCGATGTCGCGGTCGAGCCGCGACGCGAGCCACCCGCGCAGGAGCATCGTCTCGGGCAGCGGCCCGCGGACGTGCAGCTCGGCGGCAGCCCGGATCGCCCGGCCACAGCTCCGCGATCGCGCGGCGCCAGCGCAGCGTCCGGCCCCAGACGATGTCGGAGATCGCGACGCGCTCGAAGTACGGGACGAGCTCGGCGTACGAGGCGGGAACGTCGTCCCACTCGCGCGAGTCGACGACGAGCCGGTCGACGACGTCGACGAGCTGCTCGAAGGCGGGGCTCCCGAACGCGGGCCGGCCGCGCCAGCGCAGGAAGACCGGCAGGTCGGGAAGCACGAGCGGGAGCACGACGCTCGCCGGCGAGTTCGCGAGCGAGCCGTGCAGTCGCAGCTCGATCACCTCCGAGCACACGTGCCGCTCGAGCTCGGGCAGCGAGTAGCACTCGAGCGAGACGTCCGCGTCGAGCGCGTCGCGGCCGCCCTCCTGCGGGAAGAGCAGGATCGTGCGCGAGGGATGCAGCTCGGCGAGACCGGCGAGCGTCTCGCGCGCGGCGTCCTGCCACTCCGGCGGAGCCCACGCCGAGGTGGGTCATCATGCTCGTGCGGAGGTCCATCGAGTCGCTGCGCAGCTGCGCGAGCTCGCGCTCGATCTCGGCGATCGTGACGTCGCGGCCCGTCCACTCCTGCTGCGCGGTGCTCAATGCCGTCTCCAGGAGCGCCCGTCGCGCGTGATCAGCTCGTCCGCCGCTTCGGGCCCCCACGTCCCGGCGTCGTAGCTCGGGAAGTCGGGAATCTGGCCGGCCCAGCGCGCGTGGATCGAGTCGACGATCCGCCACTGCTCCTCGATCTCGTCGGCGCGCGTGAAGAGCGTCGGGTCGCCGCGCATCGCGTCGAGGATCAGGCGCTCGTACGCCTCGGGCAGGCCGGTTCGGAACGCCCCGCCGTAGAGGAAGTCCATGTTCACCGTGCGCACGGTCATGCCCTGGCCCGGCACCTTCGCGCCGATCCCGAGCGAGACGCCCTCGTCGGGCTGCACGTGGATTGCGAGCACGTTCGGGCGCAGGCCGTCCGAGTGCGTGAAGAGCGACTGCGGGACGCGCTTGAACTGGACCGCGATCGTCGTCTCGCGCTTGGCGAGCCGCTTGCCCGTGCGGACGTAGAACGGCGTGTCGGCCCAGCGCCACGTGTCGACGCGGAGCTTCGCCGCGACGAACGTCTCGGTCGTCGACTCCGGGTCGACGCCTTCCTCCTCGCGATAGCCGGGAACCTCCTTGCCCTCGATGTACCCGCGGCCGTACTGCCCCCGGACGACGTCGTCGACCTCGGTCGCACGCAGCACCTTCGCCTTCTCGTTGCGCACCGCGTCGGCGTCGAAGTCGATCGGCGGCTCCATCGCAGTCAGCGCGAGCAGCTGCAGCAGGTGGTTCTGAAGGACGTCGCGCGTCGCGCCCGCCTGCTCGTAGAACGCCGCGCGACCTTCGATCCCGATCGACTCCGCGACCGTGATCTGCACGTGGTCGACGTACTGGCGCGACCAGAGCGGCTCGAAGATCCCGTTCGCGAACCGCAGCGCGAGCATGTTCTGGACGGTCTCCTTGCCGAGGTAGTGGTCGATCCGGAAGATCTCGTTCTCGTCGAAGTTGCGGCGGATCTCCTCGTTCAGGCGACGCGCGGAGGCGAGGTCCTGCCCGAACGGCTTCTCGACGATCAACCGCGCCCAGCCCTCGGTCGCGCGCCGCTCGCCGATCTCGCGGACGAGCGTCGCGATCGCGCTCGGCGGCACGGCGAGGTAGTAGAGGCGGTTGCCCTCCGTGCCGTGCTCCTTGTCGAGCTCGTTGAGCTTCTCGGCGACGCGGTCCTCGCCGGGATCGTCCTCGAACTCCATCGGTACGTAGTGCGTCGCCGACACCAGCTCGTCCCAGACCTCCTGCTTGAACTCGACGCGCCCGTACTCGCGGACCGCCTCCTCCATCGCGTTGCGGAACTCCTCGGTCGACATCGGGCTGCGCGCGGTGCCGAGCACCGCGAAGCGCTCGGGCAGCATGTGCCTCGTTGCCAAGGCGTACAGGGCGGGGAAGAGCTTGCGCCGCGTCAGGTCGCCCGACGCGCCGAAGATCACGAGCACGCACGGATCCGGTGTGCGCCTGCGCTCGAGCCCTTCGAGCAGCGGGTTCTCAGCGACTTGGGTCAGGGTCCTCCTGGCGCTCTTCCGCCGCGCGCATCGCGTGCCCGCCGAACTGGTTGCGAAGCGCCGCCTGCACCTTCGCGCCGAAGTTGATCTCGTCACGTGACGCGAAGCGCGCGAACAGCGCGCTGGCGATCGCCGGCACCGGGACGTTCAGGTCGATCGCCTCGTTGATCGTCCACCGGCCCTCGCCCGAGTCCTCGACGTACGGCGCGATCTTCTCGAGGTTCGAGCCATTCGTCTTGAACGCCTCGTAGAGCAGGTCGAGGAGCCACGAGCGCACGACCGAGCCGTAGCGCCAGATGCCCGCGATCTGCTCGAGGTCGAGGTCGAACTGGGAGTGCTTCATCAGCTCGAAGCCCTCGGCGTACGCCTCCATCAGCCCGTACTCGATCCCGTTGTGGACCATCTTCACGAAGTGCCCCGAGCCCGGTCCGCCGACGTCGGCCCAGCCGTTCTCCGGCGCGAGCGAGTCGAAGGCCGGCGCGAGGATCGCGGTGGCGTCGTCGTCGCCGCCCGCCATCAGGCAGAACCCGACCTCGAGCCCCCAGACGCCGCCGGAGACGCCGACGTCGACGAAGCGCACGCCGCGCTCCTTCGCCTCGTCGTGGCGGCGGATCGAGTCGCGGAAGTACGAGTTGCCGCCGTCGACGAGGACGTCGCCCTGCTCGAGCACCTCGAGCGACTCGCGGAACGTGCTCTCGGTGATCTCGCCGGCCGGCACCATCATCCAGAACACGCGCGGCGGCTCGAGCTGCGTCGCGAGCTCGGCGAGCGACTCCGCCGTCGACTCGACGTTCGGGTCGTACGTCATCACCTCGTGCCCGTCGCGCCGCAGCCGCTCGGTCATCCCGGAGCCCATGCGGCCGAGGCCGATCATCCCGAGCTTCACAGCGTCACCCGCACGATCCTTCGACCGCGCTCCTTCAGCGCCTCGAAGTCGCCCGCCGCCTGCGCGGCGATCAGCGTCCGGAAGCCGAACGGCCTGCCCGGGATCGGCAGCTCCTCGCCGAGGTCGTCGACGACCTGGACGAAGAGGCCGGTGTCCGGGCCGCCCTTGTGCAGCTGGCCGGTGGAGTGGAGGTAGCGCGGGCCGAGCCCGACGGTGACGGGGCGGCCCGTCGCGCGCGCGCGCTCGACGAGCGGCGCGAGCTCCGCCTCGCGCGCCGGGTCGATGAACGCAAGGATCGCGACGTAGTCGCCCTCGCGCGCGCCGGCGAGCAGCTCGTCGAGGTCGCCCTCGGGCTCGACCGACGGCTCGCCGCCTCGCGAGAGCAGCTCGTTCGTCTTGTCCTTCGCCGCCTGAACGTCGGGCTGGTCGAACGGGTTGATCCCGAGGATCGACCCGGCGACCGCGGTCGCGAACTCCCAGCGGAAGAACTCCTGCGCGACCTCGTACGGGATCCTCGACGCGGAAGTCCGGCCGCTGCACGTCGGTCGGCGTCGCCGTAGCGGACGGGGACGAGCCCCTTGCCGTGCTTGCCGGTCGACTCCGCGAGGAGCTGCTCGACCCAGAGGCCGAAGTCGCCCTCGACGAGCACCTTGTCGCGGTCCCGCGCGCCGAGCTCGAGCCCGAGCTCCAGGCCCGGGTTGCCGACCTCGAGCCGGCACGCCTCGCGCATCTCCTCGGCGCGGTCGAGCAGCCGGTGCACGTCGATCCCCATCAGCACCGCCGGGACGATCCCGAACGGCGACAGGGCCGAGTAGCGGCCGCCGATCGTCGGCTCGCCGTGGATCGTGTCGAGGAACCCGCGCTCGGACGCGAGCCGCTCGAGCTCCGAGCCGGGGTCGGTGATCGCGACGAAGCGGTCGCCCTTCCCGACTTGCTCCAGGAAGTACTCGGTGTGCGAGCGCGTCTCGAGCGTCGAGCCCGACTTGGACGCCGAGATGAAGAGCGTGCCGTCGGTCTCGACGCGCCGCACCGCGCTCGGGTGCGTCGTGTCGAGCGTCTCGAACGTGTCGACGCGGAAGAGGCGCTTCAGCACCTCGGGCGCGAGGCTCGACCCGCCCATGCCGAGCAGGCAGACGCGCTCGAACTCGACCCGCGAGAACCGCTCGAGCAGCTCGGGCACGCGCTCGTGCATCCGCAGCGGCTCGTCGAGCCAGCCGAGCCACTGCGCCTCGTCACCGCCGGTCCAGACGCTCGGGTCCCGGCTCCAGATCCGGTCGACGAGCTGCGCGGTGCTCGACGGCCACGCGGAGACGAGCTCGCCGCGCTTCGCGCGTGATGCCTTCGAGCAGCTCGGCGAACGAGTCGGAGAACTTCTGGACGCCCTCGCGCTCGAGCGTGTCCGTGACGTCGTCGTAGTCGACGCCGGCGCTCCGCGAGCTCCTCGAGCAGCTTCCGCGCCTCGTCGACGCCCTGCTCGAGCGTGTCGGCGACGACGCCGTGGTCCTGGAACGCCTCGATCGTCTCGAGCGGCATCGTGTTCACCGTCTCCGGCCCGATCAGCTCCTCGACGTACATCACGTCGCGGTAGTCGGGGTTCTTCGTCGAGGTCGAGGCCCAGAGGCAGCGCTGCTTCGTCGCGCCCTTGGCGGCGAGCGCGTCCCAGCGCTCGCCGGAGAACAGCTCCTGGTAGCGCTGGTACGCGAGCTTCGCGTTCGCGATCGCGAGCTTCCCCTTCAGCTCCGGGTGACCGACGGCGTCGAGGCGCTTGTCCGCCTCGGTGTCGACGCGCGAGACGAAGAACGACGCGACCGACGCGACGCGCGACGGATCGCCGCCGTCCGCGACGAGCCGCTCGAGCCCGCGGATGTACGCCTGCGCGACCGCCTCGTAGCGCGCGAGCGAGAAGATCAGCGTCACGTTGATCGACTTGCCGCGCGCGATGCACTCCTCGATCGCGCCGAGCCCGGGCTCCGTCGCCGGGATCTTCACGAACAGGTTCGGCTTGTCGACCCACTCGTGCAGCTTCAGCGCCTGCTCGATCGTCGCGTCGCTGTCGTACGCGATGTCGGGCTCGACCTCGAGCGAGACGTAGCCGTCCTGGCCCTTGCCACCGTCCCAGATCGGGCGGAAGAGGTCGCAGGCCTCCGTGATGTCGGCGACCGCGAGCTGCCAGAAGATCTCCTTCGGGTCCTCCTCGGCCTGGATCAGCTCCCGCAGCTGCTCGTCGTACCAGTCGCCCTGCGAGAGCGCCTTCTGGAAGATCGTCGGGTTCGACGTCACGCCGACGACGGCGTCCTCGTCGATCAGCTTCCGCATCGTCCCGTCGCGAAGCCACTGGCGCGAGAGCGAGTCGATCCAGACGCTCTGCCCGTGCTCGCTCAGCTCATGCAGACGTGACTTCGCCATGCGCCAACTCCTTTTCCATTCGGGCGACCTTCTCCAACCTCTTCACGTAGCGCTCCCCGCCGTCGAACTGTGCCTGGAGGAACGTTCGGACGAGGTCTGCGGCGAGCTCGGCCCCGACGACCTCCGAACCGAGACAGAGGACGTTCATGTCGTCGTGCTCGACGCCCTGGTGCGCCGAGTACGCATCGTGGCAGATCGCGGCGCGGACTCCCGGCAGCTTGCAGGCCGCGACGGAGGCGCCGACGCCGGAGCCGCAGACGAACACTGCGCGCTCCGCGGCGCCCGAGCGGATCGCGTCGCCGATCTCCTGCGCCTTGTCCGGGTAGTCGATCCGCGGCTCGGGAGCGTCGGTTCCCAGATCCACCGTCTCGTGGCCGAGCTCCTCGACAACTGAGAGCACGCGTTCGCGCAGCTTGACCCCTCGGTGGTCGAAGGCGACCGCGACTCGCATGGTGCGGTTACGGTACACGGGCATGGCTGACTACGACCTCTACCGGGAGCTCGGGCAGCAGCTTCGGGTCGACGCGGTCCGTGCGAGCGCGAAGGCCGGATCCGGGCATCCCACGTCGTCGATGTCCGCCGCAGACCTCGCGGCCGTGCTGCTCGCGGGGCACTTCCGCTACGACTACGACAACCCGAAGAGCCCGGCGAACGACCGCCTGATCTTCTCGAAGGGCCACGCTTCACCGCTCGTCTACGGGCTCTTCCGCGCGGCCGGCGTCCTCAGCGAAGAGGAGTTCGGCACGTACCGGCAGTTCGGCTCGCCGCCTCGAGGGACATCCGACGCCGGTGCTCCCGTGGGTCGACGTCGCGACCGGCTCGCTCGGGCAGGGGCTGCCGATCGGGGTCGGGATGGCGCTCGCGGGCAAGCAGCTCGACCGGCTGCCGTTTCGCGTCTGGGTGATCTGCGGCGACAGCGAGATGGCCGAAGGGCTCGATGTGGGAGGCCATCGAGCACGCCGCGTTCTACAAGCTCGACAACCTGACGGCGATCATCGACGTCAACCGCCTCGGTCAGCGCGGCGAGACGATGCACGGCTGGGACCTCGCGTACTTCTCGCGCCGGCTCGAAGCGTGCGGCTGGAACGCGATCGAGGTCGACGGCCACGACGTCGAGCAGATCGACGCGCGCCTACGAGGAGGCCGAGTCGACGACGGGCAAGCCGACCGCGATCGTCGCGAAGACGATCAAGGGCAAGGGCTATTCGAAGGTCGAGAACCAGGACGGCTGGCACGGGAAGGCGATCGCAGAGGAAGCGATCGAGGAGCTCGGTGGGATCCGCAACATCGTCGTCGACGTCCCGAAGCCGCAGGCCGGCACGCCGCACGCGTTCGAGACCGGCAGCCGCGCGACTGGCCGACGCTACGAGGTCGGGTCGAAGGTCGCGACGCGCCGCGCGTACGGCGACGCGCTCGCCGCGCTCGGCGCCGCGGACGGCAAGGTCGTCGCGCTCGACGGCGAGGTCTCGAACTCGACGTACGCGGAGATCTTCGGCAAGGCGCACCCCGAGCGCTTCTTCGAGATGTTCATCGCGGAGCAGCAGATGGTCGCCGCCGCGGTCGGCATGCAGGTGCTGGGCTGGAAGCCGTTCGCCTCCACGTTCGCAGCGTTCGCCTCGCGCGCGTACGACTTCGTCCGCATGGCGGCGATCTCGCGCGCGACGATCAAGCTCTGCGGCTCGCACGCAGGCGTGTCGATCGGCGAGGACGGGCCGTCGCAGATGGCGCTCGAGGACCTCGCCGAGTTCCGCGCGATCCACGGCTCGACCGTGCTCTACCCGAGCGACGGCAACCAGACGGTGAAGCTCGTGCGCGCGATGGGCGACCTCGAGGGGATCTCGTTCCTGCGCACGACGCGCGCGGACACGCCGGTGATCTACGGCCCCGACGAGGAGTTCCCGGTCGGCGGCAGCAAGACCGTGCGCGAGGGAGACGACGTCGCGATCGTCGGCGCGGGGATCACGCTGCACGAGGCGCTCGAGGCCGCCGACACGCTCGAAGCCGAAGGCATCTCGGCGCGGGTGATCGACCTCTACTCGGTGAAGCCGATCGACGCCGAGACGCTGCGAGGTCTCCAGATGCCGATCGTGACGGTCGAGGACCACTGGCCGGAGGGCGGGATCGGCGAAGCCGTGCTCTCCACGCTCGCCGGGCTCGAGGACGCGCCGCGCGTCACGAAGCTCGCCGTCCGCGACCTGCCGCACTCCGGCAAGCCCGACCAGCTGCTGAACGCGGCCGGGATCGACGCCGAGCACATCGCCGAGGCCGCTCGGCAGCTCGTGCGAGAGCGCGCCACGGCCTAGCTCGCGCTCTACCCTTAGGCGCGATGGCAGTGGTCATCGCATCCAATCTCAAGAAAGAGCTCGGCGGAGACGTCCTGTTCGACGGCGTCTCCTTCAAGGTCGAGCGCCGCGACCGGGTGCGCTTTGGCCGGACCGAATGGAGCCGGCAAGACGACCCTGCTCCGGCTTCTGTCGGGCGAGACCGAGCTCCACGGCGGCGAGCTCGCGTTCCAGAAGGGCACCCGGGTCGCCCTGCACGACCAGCGGCCGCCGCTCGACCGCGCGCTCTCGCTCCGCGAGTACGTGCTCTCGGGCGCGCGCGACCTGATCTCGACCGAGGAGGAGCTGCGGCGGCTCGAGGAGGCGATGGGCGCGGGGGCACACGACCAGGCGACGCTGCGGCGCTACGGCGAGGCGCAGGCTCGGCTCGAGCACGCCGGCGGGTATGCGTGGCGGGAGCGCACGAACGCGGTCGTGCGCGGGCTCGGCTTCGCAGAGGACGACCTCGATCGCCCGCTCACGACCTTCTCGGGCGGCGAGCTGACGCGCGCCTCGCTCGCACGAGCGCTCAGCGGCGACCCCGATCTGATCCTTTTGGACGAGCCGACGAACCACCTCGACGTCGCGAGCCTCGAGTGGCTGGAGCGCGAGCTGCAGTCGCTCGACGCCGGCGTGATCCTCGTGGCGCACGACCGCTGGTTCCTCGAGGCGGTCACGAACGCGACGCTCGAACTGGTGGCAGGACGGGCGACGTTCTTCTCAGGCCCCTGGCACGCGTGGCGACTCGAGAAGGCGCAGCGCGCGGAGCACGCGCAGAAGACGGCCGACAGGATCGCGGTCGACATCGCGCGCCTCAACCGCTTCGTCGAGCGGTTCCGCTACAAGAAGGACAAGGCGAAGCAGGCGCAGGCGAAGCTGACGCAGATCGGCCGGCTGCAGCAGGAGCGCTCCACGGCGACCAGCGAGGTCGAGCTCCTCTCGCGCCGCTCGCGCTCGCTCGGGTTCGAGTTCCTGAAGCCCGCTCGAAGCGGGCGCACGGTCGCCGAGGTCGACGACCTCTACCTGTCCGCGGGCAGCAAGCACCTGCTCGTCGACACGTCGTTCGCGCTCGAGCGCGGCGAGCACGTCGGCGCTCATCGGCCCAAACGGCTCCGGCAAGACGACGCTGCTCGAGACGCTGCTCGGCAAGCGCGAGCCGGGCGCCGGCCGATTGCGGCTCGGCCACGGCGTCGAGGCGGCGTACTTCTCGCAGCAGGAGGTCGAGCTCGACGAGCGCGGCTCCGTGCTCCAGTGCGTCCAGACGATGACCGGGCTCCAGCGGCCGCAGGCGCAGTCGCTGCTCGGCAAGTTCCTCTTCTCCGGTTGGGGCGAGCACGAGAAGGCGGTCAAGGTGCTCTCCGGCGGCGAGCGGCGAAGGCTGGCACTCGCGATCGTCGTCGCGTCGGGCGCGAACTTCCTCGTGCTCGACGAGCCGACGAACCACCTCGACCTCGAGAGCCGCGAGGCGCTCGAGGCGGCGCTCGAGGCGTTCCCCGGCACCGTCCTGCTCGTCTCGCACGACCGCGCGCTGCTCGACGCGGTCGCCGAGCGAACGCTCGCGATCGAGCACGGACGCATCAACTCGTACGACGGCGGCTGGGCCGACTACGTGCGGAACCGCGACGAGCGCGCCGCTGAGGCTGCGCCGCCGAAGCTCGAGAAGCCGAAGCCGCACGTCAAGCGCGAGCTGCCGGACCGAAAACGCTCGACCCGGCCGACGGAGCTCGACCTCGTCGAGGACGAGATCGCAACCCTGGAGACGACGGTCGCGGAGCTCGAGCAACAGCTCTCGGAGGACTGGGCGAACGTCGACGTGCTCGCCCGGCACCGACGCGCGCGCGACGACCTCCAGGCGCTGCTCGGCCGGTGGGAAGCACTGTTCGAACGGTCGCAGGCGTGAGGGACTCGGCACGCGCGCTCGGGATCGTGGTGGCGATCGGCGTGGCAGCGGCGCTCGCCCTCGGGATCGCGCTCGGCCTGGCGCAGGACGAGAGCGTCCTGCAATGGGTCGGCTACATGCTCTCGATCGCGGGCGCGGTCACGATCGGGTTCGCCTGCTTCTCGGGTGCGCCGACCTCCGCGCGAAAGCACGTCGCGCGGCGGATCGGGCCAAGCGGTAACGAGGCGAAGGCCGCCGCTGTTGTCGAGTCGAAGCCGTTCGTCAGCGAGCTCGTCATCCTGTTCGCCGCAGGCCTGCTGCTTGTCGCCGCAGGCACCGCGCTCGAGCTTCTGACCTAACTCTTCGCGAAGGTCGCGATCAGCGCCTCCGCGACCACCTTCAGCGGGCGGCCCGAGACCTGGCTCGCCTTGCGGAGGCGGGCGAACGCCTCGTCCTCGCTCAACCCCTCCTTCTCCATCAGGAGTCCCTTCGCGCGCTCGATCGCCTTGCGCGCGGCGAGCGCTTCGCCGAGCGACTCGGCCTCCTCGCGGAGCGCGCTCAGCTCGTCGTGTCGTGCGCGCGCAGTCTGGATCGCGGGTAGCAGGTCCTGCTCGCGGAACGGCTTCACGAGGTAGCCGAACACGCCCGCCTCCACCGCCCGCGCGACGAGCTCCTCCTGCCCGTACGCGGTGAGCATCACGATCGGCAGCGGGCGCTCGTCGAGGATCCTGCGCGCGGCCTCGATCCCGTCGAGCTTCGGCATCTTCACGTCGAGGATCGCGAGGTCGGGCTGCTCGGTGCGCGCGAGCTCGACGGCCTGCTCGCCGTCCTTCGCCTCGGCGCAGACCTCGAAGCCGGCCCGCTCGAGCAGGTCGCGCAGGTCGAGGCGGATGATCGTCTCGTCCTCGGCAATGAGGATCCGCACCGGACGAGTGTAGGGTCGGCGACGTGGAGCGCGTGGTCGGGATCGGCGGGACGTTCTTCCGCGCGCGCGACGCTGAGAAGCTCCGCGCCTGGTACGCGGAGCACCTCGGCTTCGACCTGCAGGACTTGGGGTGGCCAGGTGTTCTCCGCGGAGCAGGCCGACGTGACCGTGTGGTCGATCTTCGCGGGCGAGAGCGACTACTGGCCCTCCGGGCAGCAGTGGATGCTCAACTACCGCGTCCGTGACCTCGACGCGATGCTCGAGCAGCTTCGCGCCGCGGGCGTCGCCGTCGACGACAAGACCTCGGAGGACGAGAACGGCCGCTTCGGGTGGGCCGCCGACCCGGAGGGCAACCGCTTCGAGCTCTGGCAGCCGCGTCGCTAGAGGGTGCGGATCTGCGAGAGCAGATTCAGGCCCGCTGCGCCACGGTCATGCGCGCCCGCTGCACCAGCTCGTATCCGTCTCCGTCCGTGGTCCGCTGGTGGGCTTCGAGGTTCTGGGCGATCAACTCGCGGCACCGGGCGAGCTGCTGGTCGTCGCAGCGGTCGAGCAGCAGGCGGACGCCGTGGCTGAATATCCACGCCTCGACGTGGCCGGCATCGGCGAAGCGAAACCGCTCGATGACGTCGATGCGCCATCGGGCGGGTGAAGCCGGCTGCCACCAGGGCGTCGTCGAGCACCGCTGCCTTGTCGAACTCGTCAAGCTCGGCATCGGCGGCGACGGGCCGAACAGCTCGGCGGCGATGTCGTCCATCCACGGGAAGCCGGACGGCCCGTCGAAGATCGACAGGGCGAGGGTGCCGCCCGGCGCCAGCACCCGGCGGAGCTCCCGGAGGACCCGCGGCGGGTCGGGCGGGAAGAAGATCATGAACCCGCCGGTGACCACATCGAACCAGCCGTCGGGCAGGTCGAGGTCCTCGGCATCGCCGACACGCGCCTCGGCGTTGCGGATGCCCTTGGCGGTGAGCTCGGCGTTGAGCTGCTCGACCATCCCCGCCGCGAGGTCGATGCCGAGCACCGAGCCGTCGGGGCCGACGGCGTCGAGCGCCGGGTAGAGGCACGCACCGCGACCGCAGGCGATGTCGAGGACCTTGACGCCCCGGTCGAGATCTGCCGCGGCGACCAGCGCCCGACCGAACGGGGCGAAGAACCCCACCACCTGGTCGTAGCTCTCGGCGGCAGCTGAGAACGCTCCGCCCACGATCGCCTTCGGGTCGGGCTGATCCGTGGGGGTGTCCACCTCGTCCCTCACCGCAGCGACCGAACTGGCGGATCGCCTCGGCCTGTTCTGCCCATGCGCTCCACGCTACTAGGCCGGGAACGTCACGACTGCGCGCAGGCCCGCGCCGTTCGAGTCCAGCGCAAGTGAGCCGCCGAGCTCGTCGCGGACGAGGGCGCTGACGATCGAGAGGCCCGTGCCGGTCTCCGGCTCGCCGGCCAATGCCCGTCGCCGTCGTCGGAGATCGAGAGCACGACGTCGCCGTCGCGACGCCTGAGCTCGACGCTCACCGACGAGCCGCCGTGCTCGAGCGCGTTCTGGAGTAGCTCGCTGAAGACGAGCGCAAGCGCCGTCGCGCGGTCGCCGGACGAGCTGCACCGGCTCCAGCGACGACTCGACGTGCTTCCCCGCCGCCAGCCCCTGGACGAGCATCGCGCGCAGCCGGTCGACGAGGTCGGCGAGCTCGACCTCCTCCTCGCGCCGCTCCATCAGCACCTCGTGCACCGCCGCGATCGCGAGCACGCGGTTGACCGAATCCTCGAGCGCCTTGCGCGGGTCCAGGTCCGGCGCGCGGGCCTGCAGCCGCAGCAGCGACGCGACCGTCTGCAGGTTGTTCTTGACGCGGTGGTGGATCTCTTGTGCGAGCACGCCGCGCATCACCGCGCGCCCGTGCTCCAGAGCAACGGCGGCGTGCGACGCGATCGACGCCAGCAGCGCGTTCTCCTCGTCGGTGAACGGCGTATCGCGGTCGCAGACGAGCTCGCCGATCTGCCTGCGCTTCCACCGCAGCGGCAGGCGCACCGCGTACGCGCCGGAGCGACCTTCGGGCCACGCGATCTTCCCGTCCTCGAGGACGAGTGCGGCGCCGGTCGCCCCGACCGCCGCGATCGTCGTCTTGACGATCGCCTCGAGCGACTCCTCGAGGTAGAGCGACTCCGACACGGCCTCGGAGATGCGCGCGAGCGACTCGAGCTCGTGGACGCGCAGCTGGGCCTGCGCGTACAGCTGCGCGTGCTCGATCGACTGGGCGACCTGCGCGGCGATCGAGAGCAGCAGGCCGATCTCGCTCTCCCCGAACTCGCGAGGCCGGATCGTCCGGATGTTCAGCGCGCCTTCGAGCTTCCCGTCGCGCGCGACGATCGGGACCGCGAGGATCGACTCGTACTCGTCCTCGGGCAGGTTCGGAAAGGGCTTGAAGCGTGGGTCGAGGTGCGCCTGCGCCGCGATCATCACCGGAGCGCGCTCCGACGCTGCCGTACCGGTGATCCCTTCGCCCGGCCGCATCCGAGGCGTCCGCGTGAGCTCCTCCACGTGAGAGCCGTGCGTCGCGCGCAGCACGAGCTCGCCGGACCGCGCCTCGTACAGGTAGACGAAGCACGCATCGGCCTCGAGTGCGACGGCGACCCGCCTCGCGATCAGGCCGAGCACCTCCTCGAGGTCGAGCGACGAGTTGACGGCTGCGATCGTCTCGGTCAGGAGGCCGAGGTGGCGTGCGCTCTCGTCCATCTGCCGATTGTGCCCGTCCGCCGGATGTCCTAGGTTTCTGCCTGCGTTGTCGCTCTACGACTGGCTTCTCTTCCTGCACATCCTGACCGCGTTCGCCCTCGTGGCGGCGCTCGTCGTCTTCTGGATCATCGGGATCGTGGCCCGAACCGTCGACCGGCCGGCCGAGTCGTTGCGCTACTTCCGGGTCGCACGGCCCGCCAACGTGCTCGTGGTCATCGGCTCGCTCGGCACGCTCATCTTCGGAGTCTGGCTCGCGATCGAGCGCGACGAGTACCAGGTCTGGGACGGCTGGATCATCGCCGCGCTCATTCTCTGGGCGATCTCCACGGAGACAGGCAGGCGGGGAGGCGTCCCGTACATGGAGGCCCAGAAACTCGCGGAACAGCTCGCGGCCGAAGGACGCGGCGAGGAGTCGAGCCCCGAGCTTCGCGCGAGGCTCAAAGACCCGAAGGGGATGACGCTCAACGGCATCTCGAGCCTCGCGGTGCTGCTCCTGCTCATCGACATGATCTACAAGCCCGGGGCATGAACGTGCTCGCCGCGATCCGGCCGGACGATTGGAACTTCGCGCTGCTGCTGCACGTGCTCGGCGCGATGCTGCTCGTCGGAGGCCTGACCTGCGCGGTCACGGCGTTCTGGCTCGGCTGGAGGCGCGACTCCGCGACGTTCTCGCGGCTCGGCTTCTGGTCGCTCCTCGTGGTCGCGTTCCCGTCGTGGTGGCTGATGTTTGTCGGGGGCCAGTGGATCGCTTCCAAGGAGGGTTTCGACGACCTCGAGCCGACCTGGATCGAGATCGGCTACATCACCGCCGAGCCCGGCGGCCTGCTCCTCCTGATTTCGATCATCCTGACGGGGATCGGCATCCGGCGACTTCGCCGCGACGACCGGCCCGGCCCGAGCCTCCTCGTCCGGATCGGCACCGTGCTGACAACGATCGCCCTCGCCGCGTACCTCGTCGCGGTCTGGGCGATGAGCGTCAAACCGGACTAGCCCATCTGGGCTAACAGAATCCTTACCCGACAGAGGGATTTTGCCCACAGACGGGGAATAGGTTCAGCGCAGTGTCCGCCCTCGCCTACGACCTCCGCCGCACGATGGGCTACATCGTCGCCGACTCACGCGGCCGGGTTCTCGGCAAGGTCGAGTCGCCGATGTACGGCACTCGCCCCGACGAGCCGGACGCGATCTCAGTGCGCAAGGGCTTCTTCGGGCGACGGCGCCACCTCGTTCCCGCAGACGCAATCGAGCAGATCGACGCCACCAGCGGCGTGATCGGGCTCCGCGTCCCGCGCGAGAACGTCCAGAGCTTCCTCTAGAGCCGAAAGTCCTTCGGACTTTCGGCTTGAACAGCGCCTCAGCGCTCCATTCGCCGGTTGCTCACGGGCGGGCAAGCCCGCCCTCCGCGCACGTTCGACTCTGCGGCTCCTGAACGACCACGGGGCGCCTTGGCAGCGCCCCGCGATCGGCCGTCAGTTGCCGGCCCAACGCCGCAGAGCGTCAGGCCGGAGCCACCATCATTTCGCGGTTGGCAACGTGTCCAGTGCCGCGGAGGGCGGGCTTGCCCGCCCGTGAGCAACTGCGCGCAGGTCACTGCGAAGAAGGAGGGCAACGGGGGAACCACGGGTTCCCCGTTAGAGGTGCCGACGCAGCGCTCGCTAGAGCGCAGCGAGGTACCGGCGCATCTCCCAGTCGGTGAGCTGGACCCGGTACTCGTCCCACTCCTTGCGCTTCAGCTCGACGTAGCGCTCGAAGATGTGCGGCCCGAGCGCTTTTCGCATCAGCTCCGACTGGGCCATCTCGTCGATCGCCTCCCCGAGCGTCTCCGGCAGGGAGACGATCCCGCGCTCCCGCCGCTGCTCCGCGGTCAGGTGGTACAGGTTCGTCTCCATCGGCTCGGGCAGCTCGTAGCCCTTCTCGATCCCCTCGAGCCCCGCGTGCAGCAAGCGCCGCGAACGTGAGGTACGGGTTGCAGGCCGGATCGGGGCAGCGAAGCTCGGCGCGCGTCGCCTGCTCGGCGCCCGGCTTGTAGAGCGGGATCCGGATCAGCGCCGAGCGGTTGCGGCGTGACCACGCGACGTAGACCGGAGCCTCGTAGCCCGGCACGAGCCGCTTGTACGAGTTGACCCACTGCGCGAACACGGCCGAGAGCTCGCGCGCGTGGTGCAGCTGGCCCGCGATGAACGCCTTGCCGACGTCGCTCAGGTGCCACTGGTCGTCGGCGTCGAAGAACGCGTTCCGCCCGTCGCGTGAAGAGCGACTGGTGCGTGTGCATCCCCGAGCCGTTCTCGCCGAAGATCGGCTTCGGCATGAAGGTCGCGTGGAAGCCCGCCTTCTTCGCGACCTCCTTGACGATCAGCCGGTACGTGACAGTGTGGTCGGCCATCTCGAGCGCGGGTGAGAAGCGCATGTCGATCTCGTGCTGCGACGGCCCGACCTCGTGGTGGTGGTACTCGACCGGGATCCCGACGGAGGTGAGCGCGCGGATCGTCTCGTTCCGCAGCTCGCCGGCCGCGTCCATCGTCGTCATCGCGAAGTAGCCGCCCTCGTCGAGCGTCTCGGTTCCCGTGTCGTCCTTGAAGAGGAAGTACTCGAGCTCGGGACCGATGTTGAACGTGTCGAAGCCCATCGACTGCATGCGTTCGAGCGCCTGGCGGAGGACGTGGCGCGGGTCGCCGTCGTAGGGGTTGCCGTCAGGCGTGACGACGTCGCAGATCATCCGCGCGACGCGGGTCTCGCCTTCCTTCCACGGCATCATCTGGAAGGTCTCCGGATCGGGGATCGCGACCATGTCCGACTCCTCGATCGCGTTGAACCCGGTGATCGACGAGCCGTCGAAGCCCATCCCGTCGTCGAGCGCCGCCTCCAGCTCGTCGGGAGTGATCGCGAAGCTCTTGAGGTGCCCCTCGAGGTCCGTGAACCAGAGCAGCACGAACTCCGCCTTCTCCTTCTCGACGCGCCGGAGGACCACCTTGCGGGAGTCCTCGTTCGACGTCGCCCTGTTCTGCGTTTCCACCTGCGCCATGTTCGCCTCCTAGAACGCAAAAAGCCCCAGGCGCGACCGTCGCGCCCGAGGCATCGTCGCCTACCGGACGGCCGGAGTCTACACGGCGCTCAGGTGACGGTCGCGCAAAGTGCGACCGCCGTGACCGACCACATGCCGCCGATCGGGTCGGTCTCGTTCGCGGTGACGATCCAGCCGGTCGGGTTGCCGCCGACGACGACCGGCTCGGAGCGGACGATGGCAAGGTCGGCCGGCGCCCCGGCGCCGGAGACGAACGTCGCGACTCCGCCGCCGCCAAGCGCGCGCTGGCCTCCAGTACAGGTCGCGGTCGCGCTCTTCGTCGTCGCCGAGTCGGGCCCGACTGTGGTCGTGACACGAACGAGGCCCGAGACGCCGGGTGGGCCCTGAGCTCCCGTCGCCCCTGTCGCGCCGGGCGCGCCAGTCGCGCCGGTCGCACCCGTCGGCCCGGCGGGTCCAGCCGGGCCGAGCGGTCCGGCCGGGCCGTCAGGCCCGGCGGCACCGGTCGCCCCTGTTGCGCCCGTTGGCCCGGCAGGACCCGTTGGCCCGGCAGGACGCCGTCGGGCCAGCAGGGCCCCGCCGGGACCCGCAGGCCCGACCGCTCCAGGCGCACCAGGCGCGCCAATCGAACCCGTGGCGCCCGTAGGCCCCGCCCGGACCCGTCGAGCCGGCCGGGCCCTGGGCACCCTGCGGTCCTGGGGGTCCCTGTTCCCCGCGGTCGCCCGTGAACAGCGTGAAGGCGAGCAACGAGCGACGCGCGTCCAGACGCTTCACCGTCATCGTCCCGCGGGCGTTGGCGTACGCCCCGGTGCCGCCGAGGATTGCCTGCGTGTTCGTCGTGAGCCGGCCCACACCGCCGGCCGTGATCGAGCCTTGCGGAAGCGCCGCCGTGGCGACGACGCTCGAAAAACCGCCTGCGAGCACAGTGATGGTCGTCGAACGCGTACCGATCTGACCTCCGACCGGACGTTCCCCGTCCGCCGCTGCTCGTTTGAGCGTGTGCGACACGAAGCGCAGGTCGCCGATGGATGGGCCTCGGCGGCCCACGTCGACGGACCGGGCGGAGACCACGGTCTGGATCAGACGCAGCGTCTCGACCTTCTCGGCCGCGAGCGCAGGGACGGCTACGAGGCCCGTAAGCACCGCAAGTCCTAGCGCAAGCGCGAGTTTCACCACCACTGCTCCTTCCCTCAAGCGTCAACCTACTTCGTTCACCAGGGCGGAAACGACCAAACGCCGGACGGGTCATCTCTTGCTAGAGCGAGAGTTGACTTTCGGTGTTGCGCATGCCCGGGAGCAGGAAGGCGGCAACGGTGAAGATCGCGCCCAGGACGCCGCAGGCGACCATGACCGGCCTGACCCCGGCCCACTCGGCGAGCGGCCCGACGATCACGAAGGAGAACGGCACCAGCGCGGTCGCGGCCAGCCAGTCGAGGCTCCGCACCCGGCCCGAGGATCTCGGCGGGTACGTTCCGCTGGAGCAGCGTGTTCCACGCGACGATCCCGCCCGTCCAGCCGCAACTGGCGACGAACGCGACCACCATCGCCTGCCAGGTCGCGCTCGTGAGCGCGTAGATCGCCAGATCGACGGCGCCGAGCCCGAACGCGGCGAACATGAAGGCGATGTGCCGGCGCGGCAGGCCGACCTGCGAGATCAGGAGCGCCATCAGCACCGAGCTCGCACCGCCTGCCGCGAAAACGAGGCCGAGGTCCTGAGCGTCGCCGCCGAGCTCGTTCTTGACGAAGTACGGGAGCAGGACGACGTACGGCGCCCCAGGCCAGCGGGAAGCACGAGCAGCTCCCAGAGCAGCGTGCCCCAGAGCCAGACCCGCCGACGGACGTAGCGGAAGCTCTCGCGGATGTCCTGGACGATCGTGCGCCGTTCGCCCTCGCTCGAGGACGCGCGCCGCCGGGCGCGCGGCGAGCAACGCGATCGCGACCGCGCCGACGGCGAACGAGGCGGCGTCCAGCAGGAACGCGACCCCGGTGCCGGCCGCGGCGATCGCGAACCCGCCGAGCGCAGGCCCGACGAAGAGGAACGCGAGCGGGTTGACCGTGAAGAGCGCCGAGTTCGCCTGGACGAGCAGGTCGTCCGGCACGAGCTGCGGGACGATCGAGCCGAACGCGGGCCCGGCGAACGCCTGGCCCAGGCCGAAGACGGCCGCCATCACGCAGAGGTGCCAGAGCTCGAGGTCACCGGAGATCGCGAGCACGCCGATGGCTCCCGCCGCGAGCGCGCGGACGACGTCGGCGACGATGATCACCTTCTTGCGCTCGAGGCGGTCGGAGGCGACTCCCCCGAGGAGCACGAACGCGAGGATCGCGGCCGTCTGGAGCCCGCCGACGAGCGCCCATCGCCGTCGGCGAGTTGGAGAGCTCGTAGACCTGCCACGGCAGGGCAACGCTCATCACCCCGTCGCCGAGGAACGAGACGGTGCGGGCGGTCCAGTAGAGGGCGAAGTCCCGCACCCGGAAGGGCGCAAGGATCTTCGGCCCTCTAGCCGGAACGCTTGAGCTTTCCGTGCCGCTTGGCGTACCGCTCACCGACGGAGAACACCCAGAGCCCGAGCGGGACCGAGACGACCCCGATGATGATCAGCGGCCAGATCTCGTCCCACAGGTCGGCGACTCCGGCTCCGTCCATGATCGCGTCGCGCGCGCCCTCGAGGGCGTACGTGGCCGGCGAGATCTTGGCGATCATCTGCATCCATTGCGGGAGAACCTCCACGGGGTAATACACACCGGACACGACGAGCAGGATCCCCTGACCGATGAAGCCGAGCTGCATGCCCTTCTCCGGCGAGATGAGCGGCATCACCGAGGTCATCATCCCGATCCCGATGAACGAGATCGACGCGATCGCCACGACCAGCAGCGCAGCGAAGTAGTTCGCGTTCGGCAGGCTCAGGTCGAAGAACATCGCAACGACCACGAACAAGAGCACCGCCCGCGCGAGCCCGTAGATGATCGCGAACACGCCCTGCCCCGCGAGGTGCATCGCGCGGGAGAGCGGGGCCATGAAGGTGTACTCGATCGTCCCTTCCCAGCGCTCCCAGGCGACCGTCTCGGTCAAGAACTCGAAGATGATCCCGAGGTACGCCCAGATCACCGCTCCGATCAAGAGCGTGGTCGTCGTGCGGTTGACGTCGATCTCCCCGCCCGTCGCCTCGATCCCCTTCGCGATGAAGACGATCGTGAGCGTGTTCGCGACCGTCCAGACGAAGAAGGCGACGTCCCACAGGAAGTACCGCTTCGTGAGGTAGACGTTGCGCTCGACGACGCCGGCGAGGCCGATCAGCTCGGCTCTCATCGTTGCGGCCGCGCCCTTCATTCGTCGTCTCCTTCCTCTTCGTCCTCGATCGTCTTGCCGGTCGCCGCGAAGAACGCGTCCTCGAGCGTCTCGACGCCGTACTGGCGCTTCAGCTCGTCCGCCGGTGCGAGAGCGATCAGCCTCCCCTTGTCGAGGATGCCGATCCGTTCGGCGAGCGCCTCAGCCTCGGCGAGGTCGTGCGTGCAGAGCAGAACGGTCGCGTCGTGCGTGGTCCGGATCTCGCGGATGAACTCCTGCACCTCGAGCTTCGAGCGCGGGTCGAGCCCGGTCGTCGGCTCGTCGAGCAGGAGCAGCACCGGCGAGGTGAGGAGTGCCCGCGCGAGCGCGACCTTCTGCTGCGTCCCGCGCGAGAGGTTCTCCATCGAGTCGGTGAGGCGGTCCTTCGGGAAGCGCACCCGTTCGAGGATGACCGGGATCCGGTCGCGCGTCTGCGACGGCGCCATCCCGTAGTAGCGCGCCGCGTAGCTCAAGTTCTCGATTGCCGACATCTTCTTGAAGAAGCTCGCCTCGACCGACACGCGGTTCACGAGGCGCCGCACGGCTCGGTGGTCGGTCCTGGCGTCGTGGCCGAAGATCGTCACGCTGCCACCGTCGTCCAGCAGCAGGGTCGAGAGCAGGCGGACGAGCGTCGACTTCCCGGAGCCGTTCTGGCCCAGGATCGCGAGGGTCTCGCCCTTCTTCATCGTGAACGTGACGCCTTCGAGCGCAGCGACCCGCTTGCGGTCGCGTCGGAACCGCCCGCGGCGCTTGCGGCGGACGAACTCCTTGCGGAGGTCGACGACCTCGACCGCCGTCACGGCCCCATTACGGCGAGCGTCCGGCGAGGTCTTCATTGCTTGTGTGTCCAACATGGTTGCTCCTTTGCGTACGTGAACGGCCGACAGGTGGCGTGCGTGAGCCGCGCTCTCTCAGGAGGAGCGCGTGGCGCCGGTGAAGCTGGTCAGGCCGTTCGGAGCAACATCAGGTCAACGAGGCTAGCAGCCGCGTCGGCTGCGCGCTAGCCCTTTTCTTCCGTGTCCAGCCCGTGGATCAACCAAAGCGGCTGCGCCGGTCTGCGACGCGTGCCTGCCTTGCGCGGTGATCTGCCGCGTGTCCGGATACTCGACGACCTCGGGGCTCACGCGGTTGCTGACGACGAAATACCGCACGGGCTCGCCGGACTTGTTCAACTGCTCATGGGCACCGGCGGGGCCGCTCGGGAAGTGGACGACCTCTCCCACCTCGAGCTCGCGTTCGCCGTCGGGCGTGCGAAGCGTGAGGCTTCCGCGGAGAGCGATCAGAATCTCCTCGGAGCCGTGGTGGAAGTGGTACGTGCTACGCCCTCCGGGCGGGAGCTCGTAGAGGCTCGCACCGAGCACTTCGCCTCGGGGAAGCCGCGTCGACCTCGTCCCGCCCTCCCACTCGGTCTCGCCGAGCGACTCCCATTCGTCCGACCAGATGTTCGACACAAGGCGATCTTGACATGTCCGGGCGCTTCGCTAATGTGCCGCTCAGGTCGTCGCCGCCGAAGGCGCCGGCCGAGGCAATGGGGCCTCAGGACTTTCCAGTCCTGGGGCCTTTTTCGTGGACCGACGTACAGGAGGGACGGCATGGCGGAGCTCGAGACGAAGCACTTCCTCGCGAACGGCACGCAGCCCGACGCGCGCGAGGCGCTGGACTGGGCGACCGAGACGCGCGCCCAGATGGTCGACCTGAAGTTCTGCGACCTTTTCGGTCGCTGGCAGCACATGACGCTGCCGTTGACGTCGTTCGACGAGTCCGCCTTCGACGAGGGGCTCGGCTTCGACGGCTCCTCGATCCGCGGCTGGCAGGGAATCAGCGAGTCGGACATGCTGCTCGTTCCCGACGCGACCAGCGCGATCCTCGACCCGTTCACCGAGGCGTCGACGCTCTCGCTCATCTGCGAGATCCGCGACCCGCTGACCGGTGAGGCGTACGACCGAGACCCGCGGCTCGTCGCGAAGCGCGCCGAGGAGTACCTCCGCTCGACCGGGATCGCGGACACCGCCTACATCGGGCCCGAGTGCGAGTTCTTCGTCTTCGACGAGGTGTCGTACGAGCTCGGGCCGAACGCCTCTCACTACGCGGTCGACTCGGCCGAGGGCTACTGGAACTCCGGGAAGCCGGGGCTCGGCAACACGATCCGCGAAAAAGAGGGCTACTTCCCGCCCGCCCCGCACGACACGCTGCACGACCTGCGCACGCGCATGGTGCTGACGCTCGAGCGGCTCGGGATCGCCTGCGAGTTCCACCACCACGAGGTCGCGTCCGGCGGCCAGTGCGAGATCGACCTCAAGTACGACTCGCTCGTCCGCATGGCCGACCAGGTCATGACCTACAAGTACGTCGTCAAGAACGTCGCGCACGCGGCCGGCAAGGTCGTGACGTTCATGCCGAAGCCGATCTTCGGCGACAACGGCTCGGGCATGCACACGCACCAGTCCCTCTGGAAGGAAGGGACGCCGCTGATGGCCGACAAGTCGGGCTACGCGGGCCTCTCGCAGCTCGCGCGCGCCTATATCGGCGGTCTGCTCGCACACGCGCCGGCGTTGCTCGCGATCTGCGCGCCGACGACCAACTCCTACCGCCGGCTCGTGCCCGGCTACGAGGCTCCGGTCAACCTCGTCTACTCGCAGCGGAACCGCTCCGCCTGCATCCGGATCCCGATGTACTCGGACTCGCCCAAGGCGAAGCGGATCGAGTTCCGCTGCCCGGACGCAGCGGCGAACCCGTACCTCGCGTTCGCGGCGATGCTGATGGCAGGGCTCGACGGGATCGCGAAGGGCCTCGACGCCGGCGAGCCTGCCGACTGGGACCTCTTCGAGGAGGACCGCGGCGTTGCGCAGGTGCCCGGCTCGCTCGCGGAGGCGCTCGACGCGCTCGAGCGCGACCACGAGTTCCTGACGACGGGCGGCGTGTTCAGCGACGAGCTGATCCGGACGTGGATCGACTACAAGCGCGAGAACGAGGTCGACCCGGTGCGTCTCCGCCCGCACCCGGCCGAGTTCTCCCTCTATTTCGACGCGTGATGCGAACGGCCGTCGAAGTCCGCGTGGACGCGCTCATCGCCGCCGACTGGGCGGCGGTGAGCTCGATCTACGCCGAGGGAATCGAGACGCGCAACGCGACGTTCGAGACCGACGTCCCGACGTGGGCCGAATGGGACGCGGCCCATCTCGCGGAGCCCCGGCTCATCGCACGACGCGACGGCGAGGTCGTCGGCTGGGCAGCGCTCACGCACGTCTCGGACCGCTGCGCTTACCAAGGCGTCGCGGAGAACTCCGTCTACGTTGCGCGGGGTGCGCGGTCGCAGGGCATCGGCCGCGCGCTGCTGACCGAGCTCGTGCAACGGGCGGAGGACGACGGCATCTGGACGATCCAGACCGGGATCTTCCCGGAGAACCTCGCAAGTCTCCAGCTCCACCTGTCGTGCGGCTTCCGCGTCGTCGGCATCCGAGAGCGGCTCGGCCGCCTCGACGGCGTCTGGCGGGATGTCGTCTTCCTGGAACGACGAAGCAAGGAGATCCTCTGATGGTCAAAGTCGAAGCAGTTGTCATCCGCGAGCGCGTCGAGACGGTGATCGACGCGGTCGAGGAGGAGACGGGTCACGTCGGCGTCACGGTCGTCGAGGCGATCGGGCACGGACGCGAGCGCGGCATCACGCACGAGTACCGCGGCCGCGTGTTCGAGTCGCGCTTCCTGCCGAAGGCGCTGCTCACGTTCATCGTCCCGGACGAGATCGCGGACGCGGTGGTTGCCGCCGCCGCGGATGCGGCACGCAGCGGCAACGAATCGGGCGACGGGCTCGTGTGGACGACGCCCGTCGCGAACGTCACCCACAACCGGACCGGCAGCAGCCTGGAGGAGGTCGAGGTCGCATGACCCTCACCAACAAGGAGCTCGTGATCGCCACGAGCACGATCTGGGTCGTCATCGCGGCGGTCCTCGTGATGTTCATGCAGGCCGGCTTCGCGTTCCTCGAGGCGGGCCTGACGCGGATGAAGAACGTCGGGCACGTCGCCGCGAAGAACGTCCTCGTGCTCGGGATCGCCTCGATCGTCTACTACCTCGTCGGCTACGGGCTCGCGTTCGGCGACGGTGGCAACGCGATCGTCGGGGGCTCCGGGTTCTTCCCCTCGGTCGACGAGCTGCTCGCGATCGGCGCCTCGCCCTTCAGCTGGTTCAGCACGATCCCTGCCGGCGCCGGCTACCTCTTCCAGGTGGTCTTCGCCGCGGTCGCGCTCGCGATCGTCTGGGGAGCGATGGCGGAGCGCACGAAGCTCTGGGTGTACTTCGCCTTCGGCGTCGTCTTCACGCTCATCTACTCGGTCGTCTCGCACTGGATCTGGCACCCGGACGGCTGGCTCTTCGCGCGGGGCATGCAGGACTTCGCCGGCTCGACCGTCGTGCACTACCAGGGTGCGCTCGCCGCGCTCGCCGGTGCGCTGCTGCTCGGGCCGCGCATCGGGAAGTTCGGCGCCGACGGCAAGCCGAACGCGATCCCCGGCCACAACATGGCCTTCGTCACGCTCGGCGTGATCATCCTCTGGTTCGGGTGGTTCGGCTTCAACCCGGGCTCGACGCTCGGGGTCGTCACCGGCGACAAGCTCGGCTACTTCGCGTACGTCGCGCTGACGACGAACGTCGCGGCCGCGGCCGGCGCGCTCGGCGCAGTGGCGGTGTCGTGGATCGTGATCAAGAAGCCCGACCTCTCGATGATGCTGAACGGCGTGATCGCCGCACTCGTCGCGATCACCGCGGCGTGCGGCTTCGTCGCGCCGTGGGCGGCGATCGTGATCGGCGCCGTGGCCGGCTCGATCGCGGTTCTCGGCGTGCTCGGCGTCGAGCGGCTGCGGGTCGACGACCCGATCGGCGCCGTCTCGGTGCACGGCCTCGCCGGCGTCTGGGGCACGCTCGCGACGGGGATCTTCGCGGTCCCGGCGCTCGCCGACAACCTGGCGACCGGCACGGGAGGGCTCTGGTACACCGGCAGCTTCCACCAGCTCGGCGTGCAGGCGCTCGGTCTGCTCGCGGTCGGGATCTTCACGTTCAGCGCCTCGTTCGGCGCGCTCTGGACGATGAAGAAGACGTTCGGGATCCGCGTGGAGCCCGAGGTCGAAACGGCCGGTCTGGACGTGTCCGAGCACGGCATGTGGGGCTATCCCGAGTTCTACATCCCGGTCCCCGGCGGCTACGGCACCGAGAGCCACGGCCACCTGGGGCTCGCGCACGCGCGCAGCGCACCGGCGCACGCGCACCCGCACCCACACGCGGAGCCGGCGCTCGAAGGCTCCTGATCGACGAGGCGCCCCAGCCCCACCGTCCTCGCGACGGCAGGGCTGGGGCGCCTGGTCACTGGTCAATCAGCAGGCGGGCTCAACCCAACCGGGATCAGTCTCCGCCTCGATTCGCTGCGGCGAACCGACCGGAATGTCGAGGAACGTCACCCAGAACTCGAGGTCCGTGGCGCCGAGGTTGCGGACGCGATGAACAACGTCCGGTCGGCTCGACGGCGACCTTGCCCCCGGAGTAGGTCGTGGTCGAGCAGTCGTTTTGGTCGAGCGTCAACGTGCCCGACTGGACGGTCACGACCGCGGGGCCAGGATGGTAGTGCCAGCCGCTTTGGCCCCCCGGAGCGAGCACGAACTTCTGGACGACGACATCGCCCGGGCATCGAGCTCTTCCGCAGCTTGATCTTGAACTGATCTTCGAGGGTTCCGCGAGCGACCACGGTGCGCTCTTTGAAACCCGAACCCGCCGTCGCGAGCGCGGCCGCCACAGGGACCAGTGGCGACCGCACCGACAACACGCGAGCGGGATCAGCTTTCGCACGTTCACGAGCTTGAGCTGTTTCATGACTCCTCCTGCATAGAAGTGACCGCGCACGGGCGAGGACTGGCCTCGACGACCCGGAGGGGCCGGAGCTCCGCGAGCTGCGCCGCCAGAGCAGCGTCTTGGCTCGACGGGGCGTCGAAGACGAAGAAGCAGATCTCGTCCTCGGGAACGTGGATTGTTCGGTCGAAGCGGACGCTCGTTCCCTTCCGCGTCAGCTCCTCGGCGGCCGAGCGCGCCCGCCGCTCCCGCGCGGCGCGCTCACCTGCGGCTCCGCGCGGGAGGAAGGTCTCGACGAGGTAGCTCGGCACGCCATCGACGCTAGGTGAGCGTCGGCGTGTTGAAACCGTCAGAACGACTGAACTTTGTCGTGGCTGGGCCGGAGGGTGAGCGGTGGCCCACCCTCCGCCTGTCACTCCTAGAACGGGCAGTTGCCGGGGGCTGCTCGGTCGACTCGCCTCGCTGCGCCCGTGGGAACAAACGAGACGACGACCGTCACGAGGTCCATGAGTCCCTCGTTTCGCACGATGTGGACGGCGCGGCCCTTGTCCACGAACCCCGATCCCGCCCGAAACCTGTGAGGCCGGCACTTCCGATCAGCGCCGAGATAGACCGTCGCCGTCCCCGACTTGACGATCACGAAGCTCGGCCCGGGATGGCTGTGCCACCCGAACGACCCGCCCGGCGCGATCGTGTTCGAAAGGACATGGAGGTCGGAGGCTCCCTTGATGTTCATCGTCGCGCTCCACGCACCGATCCTGCCGTTCGTATCGATGGAACCGAAGCTTTCCGATCCCGAACTCCGTTGGCGTCACGCCGGAGGGTGGCGTCGCCAGGACGGCTCGAGGCGAACGCGGCGATGCCCACGACGACGACGAAGGAAGCCAAGACCAATCTCGATCTCATTTCTTCTCCTTTCCGGATGAGCCTGCCTCGGACGTGCATTCGCGACTCTACGCGCCGGTCCGCGGAATGCGAAACGTCAGAACCACTGATCTTTCGCCCCGAGATACTCACCGCAGCCGGCGGGCGAGCTCCGTTCGCGACCGCACGCCGAGCTTGGCGTAGACGTGGGACAAGTGGCTGGCGACCGTCCGCTCCGTGACGAAGAGCGCCGCGGCGACCTCCCGGTTCGTGCGGCCCTCTGCGACCAGGGCGGCGACGCGGCGCTCGGCGGGCGTCAGCCCCTCCTCGCGCCTGCGGCCGCCGATTCGTCCGAGCTCGCCGCGAGCCTTCTCGACCCAAGTCGCTGCCCCGAGCTCTTCGAATCCGTCGAGCGCAGCCTGGATCGCCTCGCGGGCGACCCGCTTCTTCCGTGCCCGCCTCTGGACGATGCCGAGCCCGAGCAACGCCCGCGCCGTGCCGAACGGGTCTCCGACCTCCGTCGTGCTGCGCAACTGCCCGCTCGAGGAGGGAACCGGCGCGGGCGACGTCCCCTTCCGCGGCGGCGACGAGACCACGGCATCGGGTCGCGTTCGCCAACACCCACTCGCGGGCCACCCGCGCCGCATCCGCCTCCCAGACATCGACGATTCGAACGGCGTCGTCGATCCGACCGTCCTCGAGAAGCAGCTCGGCGTAGTCGGCCGTCCACCAGCGGACACTCGGCTCGCCCCACCCGAGCTCCGAGGCCCGCCGGTCGGCCTTCTCGAACCAGTTCTCGGCCGCGGACGGATCTCCGCTCCAGCGGGCGACGAGCCCGAGGACAGCCATGAGCTGCACGGGGTCGTCCGCGGAACTGCTCGTGAGCGAGGTCGAGACCTCGTTCCGAGTGCTCCCGGGCCAGGTCGAGTTGTCCTCGATGGACGGCGATGACCGCACTCGGCAGATGGTCCTGCGGCATCTCGAGCCCGTACTGGATAGAGATGTCGCGGGCGCGAGCCGCGTACTCGGCCCCGAGCGCCCAACGTCCAGCCCAGAACTCGACCCAGGCGAGACCCCAGAGCGCGCGGGAGCTCCTCGGCTCGTCCCGCTCGCGCCACTCTTCGTACTCGCGCTCGAGCAAGGCGCGGGCCTCGTCCCGCTTCGGGAGCGGGCGCGAGGGTGTTCACGACGGCCAGAGTCGCCTCCCGCACCAGCAATTCGCCACCGACAGCGCTCGGGAAGTCGCGGACCCGCGCCGGAAGATCCTCCGGTGCTTCCGCTTCGCCGGCGAACCAACTGAGCATGGCTTGCATCGCGCGGGCCTGTCCTCGCAGCTGGTCGTCGTCGAGCTCGTCGGCGAGCTCGAGCGCTCTACGTGCATGGTCGAACCCTGGCTTGGGGCTCGCCCACGCGAGCCGACAGTGGATGACTGACTGAAGCGCCGGCTGCGAAGCCGCCTCGCGCAGGGCTTCCTCGAGCAGTGGGACGGAACGACGTTCGCTCTCGAGCTCGGCAAGGAGGACAAGAGCCTCGGCGCGCAAGGAGCCGCTCGTCGTCTCCGCGAGGAGATCGGCAAGGACGCTTCGCGCGCGCGTCCACTCGCCCGCGCTGCGCTGAGCGCGCGCCGCAACGAGCGCTCGACGATGCCGGTCGGCGTGGGCGTCCGGCGGCGTGAGCCGAAGCGCGTGCTCGGCGAGCTCGGCGGCGGCGATCGGTGCGCCGCGGGTGCTGGCGAGGGCCGCGGCGTCCTCGAGGGCACCGGCGATCTCGGTGTCCGGGCTCTCCGTCGAAAGCGCGAGGTGGCGGGCGCGGTCGAGCGGATCCGCGACGACGAGGGCGAGGCGTCCGTGTGCGCGCCGTCGCTCGTCCGCGGACACGCCGTGGTAGACCACCGACGCGAGCAGGGGGTGCGTGAAGCGAATCGTCCCGTCCGTGCGCTCGATCACGCGGGCGGCAAGGGCGCGATCGAGTGCGTGCTCGGTGACGTCGAGGCTTGCGAAGAGCTCGGCGGACGGACGGCCCGCGGCCGCTGCGAGCAGCAGCGACGCTCGCGTTGCCGGCGGCAGCTTGTCGAGGCGTGCACGCACCAGTCCCTCGAGCGACTCTGGAACACGGAGCGGCTGCGTGGGGTCGACGTCCGCGCCCAGAGCCCGGGCGAGCTCGAGCGCGTAGAAGGGGTTCCCACCGGACGTCTCGTGCACACGTAGGAGGGTCGGGCGTGCCAGCTTGAGCGCGAGGTGTGCTTGGAGAAGCTGGTGAATGGCCCCGAGGCTGAGCGGGCCGACGTGCAGCCGCTCCACTCGGTCGTCACGGATCGCCGGCTCGAGGTCCGGCGTCTCCGCACGTTCGCCGAGGCGACGGGCGAGCAGCAGGAGGATCGACCGATCGTCCAACCGCCGCAGCGCGAAAGCGAGTGCGCTCGCCGAGGACGGATCGAGCCACTGGGCGTCGTCGATCGCAAGGACAACTGGCCCCTCGGCAGCGAGAACCTCCAACGCGCTCCGGACCGCGACACCGAGCGTGCGCGGATCGAAGCCGTCAGGATCTTCCTCGACGAGGAGTGCTACCTCGAGCGCGTGGCGCCTGGGCGCCGGCAACGCCGGCAGGACGCTCTCGAGCACGTTCTCGAACAGGTCGCCGAGGCCGGCGTGGGTCAGACCGCGTTCCGCTTCAGCCGGCCGCGATACGAGGACACGGAATCCTCGTTCGCGGGCGGCCTCGACACCCGTAAGCCACAAGGTCGACTTCCCGATTCCCGCCTCGCCCTCCAGCACGAGCGCGACCGGGCCTTCCGCCGGACGTTCGAGGAACGCGTGTATGGAGGCGAGCTCGACCTCCCTGCCCACGATGTCGACGGCCATGGCCAAGACAACATTGAACCGACGACTTGACTACCGCAACTGGGCTAGCCCGTGCCCTGAGCCGTCTCGGCGACGGCAGCACGCGGCGCGACCCGGACGAAGAACGGCGCCAGCTCGTCCCACCGGGCCAGCACGTCCGCCGAGCGCGGCGAGCGCGTCGAGCGCTCGTGCCGCTCGACCAGCTCGCGGACGCCCCGCAGCTCGTCTGCGGTCGCAGCCCGAAGCACGACGTCCTCGTTGCTGCGCCGCTCGAGGCGTTTCGCGTCGAAGACGTACAGCTCGCCGCCGCTCATCCCCGCGCCGGCGTTCCGACCGACCTCGCCGAGGACGACGACCGTGCCGCCGGTCATGTACTCGCACGCGTGGTCGCCGACGCCTTCGACCACCGCGCTCGCGCCCGAGTTGCGAACGGCGAAGCGCTCTCCCGCGCGACCCGCGACGTAGAGCTCGCCGCCCGTCGCGCCGTAGAGGACGGTGTTGCCGACGAGCACGGGGTTGCCCGCGTCGCCCGCAGGTGGCCGCACGACGATTCGTCCTCCCGACATGCTCTTGCCGACGTAGTCGTTCGCCTCACCGTCGAGCGCGAGCCGCACGCCGTCGGTGAGAAACGCGCCGAAGCTCTGTCCCGCGCTGCCGGTGAAGCCGACACGAACACGACCGGGCGGAGCCGCGCCGCCGAACCTCGACGCGATCTCGCCGGCGAGCCGCGCGCCGACGGCGCGGTCTGAGTTGCAGATCGGGTAGCGGAGGTCGAGCAGGCGCGCCTCCTCGAGCGCGGGCTTCGCGTCGTCGGCGAGGAGCTCGCCGAGCTCGCCACCCGGAGCGTGCAACTGGGACTCGCCCGCGTAACCGCGGCCGGTGCCGAGGAGCTCCTCGACCGCGAGCGGAGCACCCGCACGCGGGCGCAACAGGTCGGAGCGGCCGATCGCATCCTCGAGCCCTCGCAGGCCGAGGCTCGCGAGGTGGCGCCGCACCTCTTCCGCGACGAAGCGGAGATACGCCTCGACGTGCTCCGGTGTCGCCGCGAACTTCGCGCGAAGCTCCGGCCGCTGGGTCGCGATGCCGACCGGGCAGGTGTCGAGGTGGCACGAGCGCACGAGGAGACAGCCCTGCGCGAGCAGCACGGCCGTGCCGAAAGACACTTCGTCCGCGCCGAGCAGCGAGGCGACGACCACGTCTCGGCCCGTCTTCAGCCCGCCGTCGACGCGCAGGCGAACGCGGCCTCGGAGCCCTTCGGCGACGAGCGTCCGCTGCGTCTCGGCAAGACCGAGCTCCCACGGCGCGCCGGCGTTCTTGATCGAGGAGAGCGGGCTCGCCCCGGTGCCGCCGTCCGCGCCGGCGACGTGCACCACGTCGGCGAGCGCCTTCACGACGCCCGCGGCGACGAGCCCCACGCCGGCCTCGGAGACGAGCTTGACCGAGACGTCGGCGCGCGGGCTGACCTGCTTCAGGTCGAAGACGAGCTGGGCGAGGTCCTCGATCGAGTAGATGTCGTGATGCGGCGGCGGGGAGATCAACTCGATGCCCGGCCGCGTGTGCCGCAGGCGCGCGATCTCCTCGCTGACCTTGTGCGCCGGCAGCTGGCCGCCCTCGCCCGGCTTCGACCCCTGCGCGATCTTGATCTGGAGCTCGTCGGCCGAGACCGCATAGCGCGCGGTGACGCCGAAGCGCGCCGAGGCGATCTGCTTGATGCGGGAGTTGCGCTCGTCGCCGAAGCGCGCAGGATCCTCGCCCCCTTCGCCCGAGTTCGAGCGCGCGCCGAGTCGGTTGAACGCGATCGCCACCGTCTCGTGCGCTTCTGCCGACAGCGAACCGTGCGACATGCCGCCGCTCGAGAACCGGCGCAGGATCGACTCCGCAGGCTCGACCTCGTCGAGCGGGACCGGCTCGACGGCAGGCACGAGCTCGAGCAAGTCACGCAGCTCGAGCGGCTCGCGCTCGTTCACGAGCTCGGCAAACCGTTCGTAGTCGTCCCAGCCCGTGCCGTTGACCGCCGCGCGGAGCTTGTGGGCCGCTGCCCGCTGCAACGCGGCGACGACGTCCGGGTTCGACGCATGCCGTTCTCCGCCCTTTCGGAACTTGACGTAGCCCGGGTTCTCGAGCTGAGGCGCCTCGGAGCGGGCCGCCTCGAACCGTGCGCGCGCGTCGCGCTCGAGCTCCGCGAAGCCGACCGGCCCGGGCGTCGCGGGTGTGTGCGGGAAGCACTCGCCGAGCACGTCGTCCGCGAGGCCGATCGCCTCGAACACCTCGGCGCCGCGGTACGAGTCGACGTCGGAGATGCCCATCTTCGCCATGACCTTGAGGACGCCGCCCTCGACGGCGCGGCGGAAGCTCCGCTGCGCCTCCTCCGGCGTCGCGCCCGCCGAGCTTGTCCGCAGCTCCGAGGTCGGCGACCGTCTCGAGCGCGAGCCGCGGGCAGACGGCGTCGGCGCCGTAGCCGAGCAGGCAGGCGAAGTGGTGCACCTCGCGCGGCTCGTCGCTCGCGACGACGAGCGACGTCGAGGTGCGGAGCCCGGCTTCGACCAGGGCGCGATGGACAGCGGCGACCGCGAGGAGCGCGGGGAGAGGAAGACGCCCCTCGGCGGTCGCCGCATCGTCGAGCAGCAAGCAGGCCGCGCCGTCGCGGGCAGCCGCGACGGCATCGGAGGACAGCCGGCTGCAAGCGGAAGCGAGGCTCTCGTCGCGGAACGTCGCGTCGAGAACCTTCGCGTGGAGCATGGGAAGTGCCGACGGGTAGAGGAAGAAGCTTTCGAGCTCGCGGAGCTTCGCGCCTTCGGGGCCTTCCGAGAGCAACGGCGCGCGCGGGCCCAAGAGCGTCTGCAGCGACATCACGCTGCGCTCTCTCAAATGATCGATCGGCGGGTTCGTCACCTGCGCGAAGCGCTGGCGGAAGAACGAGTAGAGCGGTCGTGCCCGCCCGGCGAGCGGCGGTAGCGCGGTGTCGTCGCCCATCGACGAGATCGGCTCGTGGCCGTGCGAGGCGGCGGGCCTCAGCACGAGCGAGAGGTCCTCGCGGGTGTAGCCGGCCAGGACGTGGCGTGGGCGAAGGTCGCCCGTCGGCGGGAGCACCGGCTCGCCCGCAGCGAGCTCACGCCGGCCAACCGAGAGCCAGCGGAGGTACGGGCGACGTGCGGCGAGCGTGCGCTTGACGTCCTCGTCGAGCTCGAGCCCGCGCCCGGCGGCGTCGACCGCGAGCATCTCGCCCGGGCCGAGCTTGCCGCGGCGGACGCGCGCGTCGTGCGGCAGCGGGATCGCGCCGGCCTCGGATGCGCACGCGACGAGGCCGTCGTCGGTGATCGCGTAGCGAAGCGGACGCAGCCCGTTGCGGTCGAGCGCGGCGCCGACCACCCGCCCGTCGGTGAAGACGACGCCCGCCGGCCCGTCCCAGGGCTCGATGCAACCCGGCGTGGTAGCGGTGGAACGCGCGCACTCCCGGGTCGAGCTCGGAGTCGTTCTGCCACGCGGGCGGCAGGAGCATCGCCATCGCGTGCCGGACGTCGCGACCGCCGCGCGTGAGCAGCTCGACGGCGTTGTCGAGCATCGCGGAGTCCGAGCCGGACTCGTCGAGCACGGGGCCGAGCAGCTCGTCTCCGAGCCGCGCCTCGCGCGCGCGCATCCACGCGATGTTGCCGCGGAGCGTGTTGATCTCGCCGTTGTGGCAGAGGAGCCGGAACGGCTGCGCCCGCTCCCACGACGGCGACGTGTTCGTCGAGAAGCGCTGGTGGAAGATCGCGAACGGGACCTCGAGCGTGGGATCGCGGAGGTCCGCGTAGAAGGCGTCGAGCTGATCTGCGGCGCAGAGCGCCTTGTAGGTGACCGTCCGGAACGAGAGCGAAGCGACGTACGCGCCTCGCACGCGCTCGGCCCGTCGGCGGGCGCGGTAAGCGCGTTCCTCGGCCTCGTCCGGCCCGAGGCCGAGCGGCCGAACCAGGACGAGCTGCTCGATCCCCGGCATCGTCGCGAGCGCCGAGTCCCCGAGCGCATCCCGGTCGACGGGAACCTTCCGCCACCCGGCGAGCCCGATCCCCTCCGCCTCGCACGCGGCTTCGATCCCGGCACGGGCACTGTCGTCGCGCAGGAAGACCATCGCGAGCCCGCACCACGGGCCAGGCACGAGCGCCGGCGGCGATCGGCAGCAGGACCCCCGCGCCGTCCCCCGTCTTGCGATCGGCGGCCACCGCGCCGCGGTGGCGCATCCGCCGCAGCCCCTCCAGCGCCCGGTCGAGCAGCTCGCGTGAGGGTCGCGCGTGCAGGTCCGCGACAAAGCCGATGCCACAGGAGTCGAGCTCGGTTCGGTGGATCGGGTCGGCCACGGGCGCGCCCTTCAGCGGTGTGTCTGGAGAGAGGTTCCCGCCTGTTGCGGACGACCTAGCCGGCGGGGCGGGAGGTGAGCGCCGGCTAGCGCGTAAGGACGCGCGTAAAAACGTTGGTAATCGACAGCGTCTTCGGGCGGCGTCCCATGAAGTCGCTCACCCTACTCCTTTGGCCAGACAGCGCAAACTCCTAAGAGACCGCGAACGTCACCGTGACCGATGCCTGGATCTCCTGCGTGCCCGGCTCGACGGTCGCCTTGGCGTCCTCGGCACGACCCGCGGCGAGGGGCATCGGGACGCTCCCGCCACCCTCGACCGTGGACGTCATCGCCCCCAGCGTGACGCCTGCTGCCTCGGCGAGCGCCTGCGCCTTCGCGCGTGCGTCCGCGTAGGCCGCCTTGAGCGCGCCGCGGTAGACCGCGGCCTCGTCCGAGCGGGTCAGCGAGGGCCCGTACACCTGGTTCGCGCCTGCGGCGACCGCCGCGTCGACCACGGGGCCGGCACGGTCGAGGTTCCGCACGCGGACGGACACGGAGCTGACAGCGGTGTACCCGACGATCTGAACACCGTCCTCGGCGGTGCGCGGCGAGAGCGAGATCTGCTCGGTCTGGATGTCGGCCTGCGCGACGCCCGCCGAGCGGAGGGCGGCGACGACGCGGGTCAGCTGCGCGTCCGCAGCGTCGAGCGCCTGGCTGGCGGTCCGAGACTGAGCCTGGACGCCGAACGAGAAGTGGGCGCGGTCGGGCACGGTGGTGACCGAGCCGACGCCGGCCGCGGTGATCGAGCGGGTGGGGCCGTCGGCCTCCTGGCCCCTCGCCTGCTGGGGTTGGGCGACGCCGGCGAGTGCCGCGACGGCGAGGACGAACGCGGCAGCGATGAGAATGCGTAGAGGTTTCATGGCGTTTCTACGCCGCCGGGGGCCGGTCTCGTCACTTGCTCTACGGTCACGGGAGTGGACTACCGCTTCGTCGACTGCCGCTGGGACCTCACCGACCCGGAGCGGGGACACGCGCTCTACCGGGCCGGCCACATCCCGGGGGCGGTGTTCCTCGACGTCGACGCCGACCTCTCCGACCTCTCGGTCCAAGGCGCCGGCCGGCATCCGCTGCCGAGCCCCCGCGGGTTCGCCGCCGCGGCCTCACGCGTGGGAATCGAGGACGGCGTCTTCGTCGTCGCGTACGGGAACATGGGCGGCGCCGAGCGCCTCTGGTGGCTGCTCCGCCACTTCGGCCACGCCGAGTGCGCCGTGCTGCTCGGAGGGATCGAGAGCTGGGGCGGCGCGCTTCGCGCAGGCGAGGAGGACGTCGAGCCGACGACCTTCGTCCCGCGCGAGCGGAGCGACGACACGATCGGCGCGGACGAGATCCTCGAGCGCGGGGACGAGCTCGTCGTCGTCGACGCGCGCGTGCCGTCGCGCTGGCGCGGCGAGGAGAACCCGATCGACAAGGTGCCGGGCCGCATCCCGGGCTCACGGAACGCACCGTGGAACGAGTCGCTGCCGGACCTGCCGGACCGGAGAGGTCGCCGTCTACTGCGGCTCGGGCGTCACCGCGAGCACGATCGTGCACCGGCTCTGGCTCGCCGGGCCGAGACGCGCGGCTCTACCCCGGCTCGTGGAGCCAGTGGGAGACGCTCGGCCTGCCGGTCGAGCGCGGCTAGTGGATCTGGACGTTGCCTCCTGCGAGGGTCTGCTCGCCGGAGTCGTAGCCGTTGGAGAGCCGGATGCGATAGGTGTCGCTCGTGCCCGGCTCGCCGAGGTCCTTCAAGTCGACCCGGAAGTTGAAGGTTCCGCTGCCGTTGATGGACGCGGTGCCGAAGATGCTGGCCTGCGTGCCGGCCGGTGTTGCAGACGACCGACTGGACGGTGATCGACTTGACGTGCAGGTCGGCCGCGGGGCCGTGGTCCTGGTAGTTCTCGTTGCCCTTCGGACCATCGCCCTTCGCGTTGCCGCCGAAGGTCGCCTTGTCGCCGTTGGCCGCCGTGACCCGGCCGCCGTAGGTGACCTTGCAACCCTCCATGTTGGCCGGGATGACCCACGCCTTCGTCGCCGTGTCTTCGGGATCCGCCGGCGTCGGCGTCGTTGACGCTGTCGTTGTCGGTGTCGGCGTAGGCCGTGATCACGTCCGCGCCCGGCAGAGCAGGACCGGTGTAACAGAACTGCGCCTGACCGGCCGCGTTCGTCGTCGCCGTCCCAGCCGGTCGATCACCGAGCCCGTGACGCTGAAGCGAACGACGACGCTCGCCATCGGGTCGCCGAACTGGTCCCTGACGGTCGCCGTGACGCAGTGCTCCGAGTCGACCGGATTGCTGTCCGTGGCCGGAACGAGCGTCAGCGTCGTCGGCTTTGAGGGCTCCGGGCAATACCCGTAGCCGTACCCGTACCCATATCCGTAGCCGGGGCAGCCGTTCGCGGCGAGGCTTCCTCCGCTCGTGAAGCCGAGCACCGCCAGTGACGCAAAGGCGAGCCCGACCAGGAGTCCGCCGAAAACGCGCCGATGACGCAAGGTTGGCGTCGCGCGCAAGGAGCTCATGAGCAGCCCGTCAAGCTTAAGTGGCAAGCGTCACGATTTCAACCGGTCTGACAGGAGCCTGCTGAGCACGATGACGAGGAGCACGAGCACCGCCGCGAACAGAACAACCCGAGTCGCGGGCGAGATCGGCTGCGCGCATTCCGGACGTGTGCCCATGAGCACTGCTCCCGCACACAGGATCCCGACGAGCCCGACGGCGGCGAACTCCCAGTCCCAGTCGACGGCGGCGTGCAGGAGGAAAGCGGCGTAGGCACCCGCAGCGGCGGCGACGACCGGGTCCCGTCGTCTCCGCAGGCCGAGCAGCGGAACGCCGAGCCCGACCACGAGCACCGCGAGGCCGATGGTGCCGAGCTCGGCGAGCGACTCGAGGAACAGGCTGTGCGCGTCGTGGACGAACTCGTCGACGGGCCGATGCTCGAGCCAGAACGCGCCGAAGGTCCCGGCGCCGGAGCCAAGGACGGGATTGGCTTCGAAGTCCTGCCAGGCGACACGCCAATAGTGCGGCCGGTTCTCGCCGAAGAGCGTGAGGGGTTGCCCCCGCTGGGACCCGACCACGAACCCGGCGGCAATCCCGACGGCGAGCAGCGCGAGCAAGACGACGCGCGACCGAAGTGCCCCGCCGACGTACAGCGCGACTGCGATGCCGACGGGCAGCGCGATCCAGGCGCCGCGGCTGGACGTGAGGTAGAGCGTCGGCACGAGCACGACCAACGGAGTCAGGGCGGCGAGCCGCGCGGTTGGCGACCGCGCCGCTACGGCGAGACCGATCGCGAGCACGATTCCCAGCACGAGGAAGATGCCGATCGCGTTCGAGTAGCCGAAAGGCTCGTGCAGGTGCGCGCCCTGGAAGGCGTCGAGCGGAGGCGGCCAGAAGACGTGGCGGGCCAACGCGTACGCTCCGACGCCGGTCACGCCCGCGAGTGCGCCAATCAGCAGCTGCGGCAGCGCGGAACGACCGACGCCGACGAGGACGGCGAACAGCGCGACGGCATAGAGAAGCGCCCGCTCGGACTCGATCAGCGAAGCAGTGGGAAGGCTCGACCACTCCGAGGATGCCGCCGTCCACGCGGCGAGGGCGCCGAGAGCGCTGAACGCGATCCAGTCTCGGCGCTCGAGCGCGATCCGTTCGCGCGCGACGAGCGCGGCGGCGGACACCAGAAGCAGAGCCAGCAGGGCAAGCCGCCACGTTCTGGGGAAAAACCCGCCGCCGGAAAGGCCGACGACGAAGACGAAGCCGAACGTGGTGAACGCCGGCAGAACGTCGATCCACGTGACCGGAGGTCTCCTCAGAACGGCCATTGCGACGCATCAAACCGCGCCGCGACGGGCCGGGTCTAGGCGAAGCGGCTGCGCGCGTCTTCGAGCGCGGCCGCAACGCCACCCGGCCCCGGCGCGCCACGCTGGCCCGGAGTGGCCGGAGGCTCGAACGTTCCCGCACGCACGCTCGCGGCGACGCGCTCGTGCGCCTCGCGGAACGGCACGCCTTCGCCGACGAGCTGCTCGGCGGCGTCGGTGGCAAGCAGGAGCGGGTCGGCGCACGCCGCCGCCAGGCGACCGCGGTCGAACGTGAGCTCGCCGACCAGCACCGCGAGCGCGTCGAGGCTCAAGCCGCAGGTCGCGCCTCGCCGCGAACACGGGCGGCTTGTCCTCCTGCAGGTCGCGGTTGTACGCGAGCGGTAGTCCCTTCATGGTGGCGAGCAGCCCAGCAAGGCGACCGAGCGCGGCGCCGGCCTTGCCGCGCACGAGCTCCGCGACGTCGGGGTTCAGCTTCTGCGGCATCGCGGACGACCCCGTCGCTGCGCGCTCGGGGAGCCGCACGAAGGCGAACTCGCTCGTCGACCACAGCACGAGCTCCTCGCCGATCCGCGAGAGGTGCGACGCGAGCATCGCGCACGCGTAGAGGTAGTCGAGCGCGAAGTCGCGATCGGCGACGGCGTCGAGTGAGTTCCGCATCGTCTGGCCTTCCGGCGCCGGAAGTTGCAACGTCGAACCGGCGAGCGCCGCGGCCCCGAGCGGCGACGGCGCAGCCTGCGCGCACGCGAAGCGGAGCCGCGCGCGGTCGCGGTCGAGCATCTCGACCCACGCGAGCAGGTGGTGGCCGACGGTCACGGGCTGCGCGCGCTGGAGGTGCGTGTAGCCGGGCAGCGGTGTCTCCGCCTCCTGCTCAGCGCGATCGAGCACGACGCGCACGAAGCGCTCGACGTTCTCGATCGCCTCCGCGCACGCGTCGGCGACATACAGGCGGAAAGCCGCCGCGACCTGGTCGTTCCGCGAACGGCCCGCGTGGATCTTCCGCCCGACCTCGCCGAGCCGCCGCTCGATCAGCGTGTGCACGTCCTCGTCGCCCGGCTCCCACGTCAGCCCGTCGAGCAGCCGCTCCGCCTCGCGCAGCTCGTCGCCGCTCAGCAGGCCGGCCGCGACCAGGCGCTTGGCGTGCGTCCGCGTCGCCTCGATGTCGTAGAAGAAGAGCTCCGCGTCGTCGGCGCGCAGGAGCGCCTCGACCTCGGGCGCGAGCCCCGTTCCGACGCGTCCGGACCAGAGCGTCATGCGGGCGTGAGCCTCCGCTCTCGCGCGGCGGCGAGCTCGACCTCGAGCGCGGCGATCCGGATGAACCCCTCGGACGCCTCGTGCGGGAACGTCTCGCCGGTGCCGTACGACGCGAGCGTCTCGGCGTAGAGCGCGTACTCCGAGCGGCGCCCCGTGACGACTGCGGCGCCAGGCTGGAGCGAGAGCCGCACCTCTCCCGTGACGAGGGTCTGCGTCGCGGCGAAGAACGCGTCGTAGGCGGACCGAACCGGGCTGAACCAGAGCCCGTCGTAGAGCGACCTTCGCCCACTTCGGCTCGAGCTCGCGCTTCGCGATCGCCTCGGCCTTCGTCAGGACGATGTCCTCGAGCGCGCGGTGCGCCTCGATCAGCGCGATCGCCGCAGGCGCCTCGTAGAGCTCGCGGCTCTTGATCCCGATCGCCCGGTTCTCGATCATGTCGATCCGCCCGATCCCGTACGTGCCGGCGAGCGGGTTGAGGGCGGCGATCAGCTCGTGCAGCTCGAGCTCGTCACCGTCGAGCGAGACCGGCAGACCTTGCTCGAAGCCGACGACGACGTCGACCGGCGCGGGCGCGGTCGACGGGTGCGAGGTGAGCAGGAACGCGTCCTCGGGCGGCGCGACCCACGCGTCCTCGAGGATCCCCGCCTCGATCGCGCGGCCGAAGAGGTTGTCGTCGATCGAGTACGGCTTCTCCGCCCTCGCCTCGACGGGAATCCCGCGCGCTTCGGCGAACGCGATCTCCTCGTCGCGCGTCCAGATCTTGTCGCGAAGCGGCGCGATCACGTGCACGCCGGGGTACTTCGCCTTGAAGGCGAGCTCGAAGCGAAGCTGGTCGTTCCCTTTGCCCGTGCAGCCGTGCACGACTGCTTCTGCATCGAGCTCGAGCGCGACGTCCGCGACCGCTTCCGCGATCACCGGCCGCGACAGCGCGGAGACGAGCGGATAGCGGCCTTCGTAGAGCGCGTTCGCGAGCAGCGCCTTGGCGACCTGGTCGTTGGCGAACTCGCGCTTGCGATCGACGAGCAGCACGTCGCTCGCACCCGCCGCGTACCCGCGCGCGATCGCCGGCTCGAAGTCGGCGTCCTGGCCGACGTCCACCAGGACGGCGACGACCTGGTCGAACCCATAGTCCTCCTTGAGCCACGCGATCGCGCAGCTCGTGTCGAGCCCGCCCGAGTAGGCGAGCACGGCGGTCCGGCTCATGTCTCTCCCTCCAGATGATGTCGGAGCTGTTCGGCGAGGTCGGCGCCGCTGACGCCCTCCCTGGCCGCGATGAAGATCGTGTCGTCGCCCGCGACGGTGCCCGCGACGTCGCCGAGCGTCGCGGCGTCGAGCACGCGGGCGAGCGCGTTCGCGTGGCCGGGCGGCGTCGTGACGACGAGCAGGTTGCCGGTCGGGACGAGCGAGAGTGCGAAGCGGCGGAGCGACGGCGGTCAGCTCGCTGAGGCGGTCGAGGTCGCCCGCGCCGGGGTGTGCGTAGACGAGCCGCCCGTCCTCGTCTCGCACCTTCACGAGCCCGAGCTGCGCGATGTCGCGCGAGACGGTCGTCTGCACGGCCTCGAAGCCGTGGTCGCGAAGCGCCTCGGCGACCTCGGCCTGCGTCGCGAGCTTGCGGTCGTCGACGAGCCGAAGGATTGCGCCTTGCCGGTCGAACTTGCTCACAGGACCTCCTCGAGGATTGCGAGCCCGTGCTCGAGCTCGTCGGCGGTCAGGGTCAACGGCGGGGTCAGCCGCAGAGAGCTCTCGCCGGCTGTTCCGACGAGCAGCCCGCGTTCCAGGCACTCCGCAACGACGTCCGCCGCCGGACGCGGCGTGTCGACGGCGAGCAGCAGCCCGCGCCCACGGACGTTCGGCAGCCGGGCCGCGATCGTCGCGCCGTGCGCGACCACACCTGCGAGCAGCTCGTCGTCGACCGTGTCGCAGACGGCGACGGCTGCGGCGCAAGCGACGGGGTTGCCGCCGAAGGTGCTCGCATGGTCGCCCGGCTCAAATGCTGCCGGTGCGCCGAGTCGGCGACGAGCAGGCAGCCGATCGGCAGACCGTTCGCCAGCCCTTTCGCAAGCGTGATCGCGTCGGGACGCACGCCGAGCTGCTCGAACGCGAAGAACGTGCCCGTGCGTCCGACGCCCGTCTGCACCTCGTCGAGGACGAGCAGCGCGCCCGCATCGTCCGCGAGCGCGCGCGCCGCTTCGACGAACCGCGAGTCGAGCGGGATGATCCCGCCCTCGCCGAGCACCGGCTCGAGCAGGATGCAACCGGTCTCATCAGTGACCGCCGCTTCCAGCGACGCGACGTCGTTCGGCTCCGCGAACGCGACGCCGGGAAGCAGCGGCTCGAACGCGGCACGCTTCGCAGGCTGGCCGGTGACCGAGAGCGCGCCGCACGTGCGACCGTGGAACGAGCCCTCGAGCGCGACGACGCCCGCCCTGCCCGACGACTTGCGCGCGTACTTCAGCGCGGCCTCGATCGCCTCGGCGCCGGAGTTGCAGAAGAACGCCTGCGCGCCGCCGAAGCGTTGGGACAGCCGCTCGGCGAGCTGCGTCATCGGCTCCGTCCAGTAGAGGTTCGAGACGTGCCAGAGCCGGTCGAGCTGTGCGTGCGCGGCAGCGAGCGGCGCAGGGTGACCGTGACCGAGGCCGACGACGGCGATCCCCGCGAGGAAGTCGAGGTAGCGGCGGCCCTCCGTGTCGACGACCCAGGCACCCTCGCCGGAGACGAGCGTCACGTCCTGGCGGGCGTAGGTCGGTAGGACGGCCTGCGAGACGACGGTGCTCACGCGACCACCGCCGTCGCGCCGATCTCTGCGCGCACACCGAAACGTGCGGCGACCATCGCAGCGCGGACCTTCGGCACGATGCCCCCCTCGAGCTCGCCGGCGTCGAGCAGGCGATCCGCGTCGCCCGCTGCGAGCGTGTGCGCCACGACGCCGCCGAGCAAGACTCCCGGAACGTCGCTGACGAAGAGGATCCGCTCGGCCTCGAGCCCGACGGCGAGCGCGGCGGCGGCTGAATCGGCGTTCACGTTCAGCGGCCCCTCCGCGACCGGCGCGACGACGGGGATCTGACCCTGAGCGAGCGCAAGCTCGATCGCGAGCGGCCGCGAAGGAAGCGGCTCGCCGACGCGTCCGAGCTCCGGCAGGTGCTCGGCGCGCAGCCCGATCTCGTCCCCGATCAGCCCGACCGCGCGCTCGCCGAGCGCCGCGCAGAGCTCGGCGTTGACCCGCGCCAGCGAGCGTCGAACGAGCACGAGCGCGGCGGGGCTCGTCACGCGGCGCCCGTCGACGAACTCGACGCGAAGCCCATAGCGCGCCATCTCCTCGGAGATCTGCGGACCCGCACCGTGGACGACGCACACCTCGTGCTCGGCCGCGAGCTCGTGCACCAGCGCCGCAGCGTCGCCCGCGACGGCGCCGCCGATCTTCACGACGACCCTCACGAGCGGTAGTCCGCGTTGATGCGGACGTAGTCGGAGGACAGATCGCTCGTCAGGTAGCTCGCGGAGCCCGTTCCGAGCCCGAGGTCGAGCTCGATCGTCACGTTTGCCCCCGCGAGCTCCGGCTCCACGCCGCGCGGCGCGCCGAGCTCGAGCACGCGCACGCCGTCGAAGTCGAGCGTCACGAGTGACGGATCGAGCCGTGCGTAGCCGCCGTTGAAGGGCGCCGAGCCCGCGGCTGCGAGCACGCGGCCCCAGTTCGCATCGTGTCCGTGCAACGCGGTCTTCACGAGCGGTGAGGTCGCGATGCGCCGTGCGATCGCCTTCGCCTCGTCGGCCGAGGCGGCGCCGGTGACGCCGATCTGCGCGACGACGGTGACGCCTTCGCCGTCGGCGACGATCATGCCGGCGAGCTTCGAGCACACCGCGTCGAGCGCCTCCGCGAACGCGGCGTCGTCACGCGCGACCGACGACGCACCGTTGGCGAGCAGCACGACCGTGTCGTTGGTCGAGCACTCCCCATCGACAGAGATCGCATTGAAGCTCCGCTCGACGGCGGGCTTCAGAAACTCGAGCGCCTCGCCCGGCTCGAGCGGATAGTCCGTGGTGACGACGGCGAGCATCGTCGCGAGGTTGGGGTGGATCATCCCCGAGCCCTTCGCCATCCCGCCGACCGTGAACCCGTCCGCGTGCGCAACCGACTCCTTGGCGCAGGTGTCGGTGGTCAGGATCGCCTCCGCGGCGTCGGCGCCGCCTTCGGACGAGAGTGCGTCGACGGCAGGCGGCAACCCGCGGAGCAGCTCGTCGATGGGAAGCGGCACGCCGATCACACCGGTCGAGAGCACGAGCACCTGCGCCTCGACGAGCCCGAGCAGCCTCGCGGTGGCAGCGGCAGTGGCACGCGCGTCCTGCTCGCCCTGCTCACCGGTGGCCGCGTTCGCGTTCCCCGAGTTCACGACCACCGCCTGCGGCTGCGCGAGCTCGAGGTGTCGCTTCGACACGACGACGGGGGCAGCAAGCATCCGGTTGACGGTGAACATGGCCGCGCCGGTCGCCGGCACGGTCGACCGGACGAGCGCGAGGTCGTTCCGGGTCTTCCGGATCCCGCAGTGCACGCCGCTGGCGACGAATCCCTGCGCAGCCGTGACGCTCACACCAGCACCCCTTGCAACCGAAGCCCGGCGGTCTCCTCGAGCCCGAGCGCGAGGTTCGCGTTCTGAACGGCCTGCCCCGCAGCGCCCTTGCCGAGATTGTCAAGCGCGCAGATCACGATCGCCTTGCCGGTCGCGCGGTCCTCGAACACCCCTAGCTCTGCAGCGTCGGTCTCCTGCACGCGCGCGAGCTCCGGAGCGACACCGTCTGGCAGCAGGTGCACGACGCGCGAGCCGGAGTACGTCTCCTCGAGCCGGGTGCGCAGCGCGTCAGCGTCGGCCGTCGCGTAGCAGGTGACGAGCAGCCCTCGACGCACCGGCAGCAGGTGCGGGACGAAGCACACGGGGAAGCCGAGCACCTGCTCGATCTCGGGCGCGTGCTGGTGCGTCCCCACGCGGTACGGAGAGACGTTCTCGAGCACGAAGCCCGCATGCGACGACTCCTTCAGCGCGCGTCCTGCCCCGGACACGCCGGACTTCGCGTCGACCACCACGCTCGCGGGCTCGAGCAGGTCTGCCACCGGTCCGAGCGCGAGCAGGGTGGCGGTCGCATAGCAGCCCGGGTTCGCGATCAGCCGCCCGGTGGGCGGCGCGAGCTCCGGGACCGTGTAGCTCCACGCCGCCAACGAATCGGAGTGGGGGTGCTCGAAGCCGTACCACTGCGCGTAGAGGCCGGCGTCGGTCAGGCGATGCGCGCCGGAGAGGTCGACGAGGACGCCGTGGTCGGGGGGGTCGAGCGCGGCCGCCGCTTCGTTGCCGAGGCAGGCGAAGACGACGTCCGCACCCGCCTGGAGCGCCTCGTCGTTCGGCGCAAACGCCGGCAGGTGCCCGTTCAGCCGCACGTCGAGGGCCGAGGCCGCCTGGCCCGCGAGTGAGTCGGAGCCGAGCGCCAGCACTTCGAGGTCCGGGTGGGCCAGGAGGCGATCGAGGGTCTCCTGGCCGGCGTACCCAGACGAGCCCAGGATGGCTGCGGTCGGCATCTGCGTAGTATGCCGATAGATATGCTACTATGCAACTCGTATGCAGGCACAGCCAGAGGAGCTGGACGTCGCGCTGCGCGAGCGCTTCGTCCAGGTGGTCGAGCATCTGGACGAGACGGTCGCCTCGTACGAGCGGCTCGGGTTTGAGCAGGTGCTCGGCTGGGCCGGCGAGGGCGTGCTCTTCCGCACCGGCCCTGCGCTGCTGGAGGTCGTGGAGTCCTCCGGCCTTGAGGCCGGGGCTTCGGCCGCGTAGCATCGCTTCCGTGCTTGGCCGGGGTCTGGTCGCGTTCACACTGCTGCTCGTGCTCACGGGTTCCGCATCGGCGGCGGTGAAGCCGCAGTACCAGGTCGAGCTCGAGTCGTTCTCGTTCGCAGGCGGCACGAAGGTCGGCACCGTCGACGTCGGGCAGCGCGCTGACGCTTGCCGCGGCCGGGTTGACGAGCGCGCCGTACACCGACCCGCACGGCTACGGCACGAAGACGTACGAGTCGGGCAGTTGGACGTCGGGCTGGCACGACCCGGGCTTCGCGTTCTCACAGGCGGTCCCGTCGTGGAACGCGACGACGCCCGCGCGCACGTGGATCCAGGTCGAGCTGCGCGCCCGTACGCAGGACGCACGCGAGACGAAGTGGTACGTGCTCGGCCGCTGGGCGTCCGGCGACGGCGACTTCCACCGAACCTCCGTCCCGGGACAGGGCGACAAGGACGCCTCGATCGCGATCGACACGTTCGTTCCGAAGCGCGCGATGCTCGCGTACCAGCTGCGCCTCACGCTCTATCGCGAGCCAGGAAGCGGCGTGTCACCGAGCGTGACGAAGCTGTCGACCGTCGTCGCGAACGACGCAGACCCGTACGTCCCGAGCGCGACGACGATGACGAGCGCGATCACGTTGTCGGTACCCGAGTACTCGCAGGAGATCCACGCCGGGCACTACCCCGAGTTCGACGGCGGCGGCGAGGCGTGGTGCAGCCCGACCTCGACCGCGATGATCCTCGCCTTCTGGGGCCGCGGCCCGACGTCCGCCGACTACTCCTGGGTGACACCGCCCGACCACCAGGACCCGTGGGTCGACCACGCCGCGCGCTACACGTACGACTACAACTACAACGGCGCCGGGAACTGGCCGTTCAACGTCGCGTACGCGCATAGCCTCGGCCTCGAGGGAGAAGTGACGCAGCTGCGATCGCTCGCCGAGGCGGAGCAGTACATCAAGGCGGGCATCCCGCTCGTCGCGTCGCTGTCGTTCGGCTCCGGCAAGCTCGACGGCTTCCCCTTCAAGAGCACGAACGGTCACCTGCTGACGATCGTCGGCTTCACGGCGTCGGGCGACGTCGTCTCGAACGACCCCGCCGCGCTCACCGACGCCGACGTGCAGCGCACCTACAACCGTGCGCAGTTCGAGAAGGCCTGGATGGAGTCAACGGGCGGGCTCGTGTACTTGCTCTACGCGCCGGGGACGACGCTTCCCGCCTTCTAGGCGCGCTCGTGGAACGGAGCGACAGCGGCCGCGGAGCGGCCGCCTTTAGGTGCCAAGCGGTCGCGGATCCGCGTGAGCGGATTCGCGACTTGCGCCTCTCCAGCTAAGCCGGGTGTAAGTTCAGCTCGGCGAGCTCGAGCACTCGGGCCAGGGTGATCCCCTCGCGCTGCTCGCAGATCAGCGGGTGGTCGCCGTCGTGAAGCAAGAAGCTGGGCCGCAACTCGAGCGAGCCCGTGATCACGCTGAGCGGCAGGCTGACGGTATCGGGGTAGCCGGGGATCGAGTTCGACAACCAGCCGAAGTACGGATCCTCCTCGATCCGCGCAGGGTCGTCCCAGAGCTCGACGATCCGTTCGAACGAGGCCCCGCTGAGCGACGACCAGACGCCGAAGCGAAAGTCGTCGTCAGCGTCGAGCACGGGGAGCGTGATCAGCCCGCGGATGAAGAACGCGGGCTCGCCGTCGTCGTCGGTCCACACGCAGAGGTCGTCGGTGAGCTCGTCGTGCTCCGACCTCCCACCATCCCAGTGCATCGGCGCGTCGAACGCGAGGTCGTGCGGGAGCCCCTCATGCTCCTCGCCGCACCGGCTGCACGTCCAGGACACTAGTGCCTCTTCAGGTAATGCTGCCCCGGTTCTGGGTCGCGAGCACCAAGCCAGAGGCCGCACTCGCCCGCGGCCAAGGCTGGTTGCCTTGGCAAGGGCGAGGGTGGACTCTGGCGCAGCGTGATCGCGGGCCAGAAGCAGGCGTGTATTGCCTGAAGGGGCACTAGGCGGCGGCGATCTCGGGTAAGTACGGTCGCCAGCGCTCGGGGATCTTCGGTGCCGCGAGCTGGATGAACAGGACGGGAGTCGGCGGCCGCGGGTGCACCCGCATGACCATCTGCACCTCGTGCAACAGCCGATTGCCCTTCTTGTGGTTGCAGGTCGCGCACGATGTGACGACGTTCTCCCAGACGGAGTCGCCGCCGCGCGAGCGCGGGACGACGTGGTCGAGCGTCAGCCGCCCGTTCGTCGTGCCGCAGTAGACGCAGCGCCAGCCGTCACGCGCGAACAGCGCGCGGCGCGAGATCTTCCGCTGGATCGCGCGTGGAACACGGACGTAGTGCACGAGCCGAATCACGTGTGGCCACCGAAACGTGCTGGCGGCCGAGCGAAGTGGTCGATCGAGTTCTTCGATCACCTCCGCCTTCCCCTTGTACACGAGCACGTGGGCACGCCTGAGCGTCGTGACGTTCAGCGGCTCGTAGCTTGCATTCAGCACGAGGACCTGCTGCATACGGCGGAAATGTAGCTGCTCGGAGGGTCAACAACCGCGATTGAGAGTCAGGTAGTAGATGCTCTTCGGCCATTCCCAGGCCACGCCGATGATCCGGTTCTCGAACGGCGGCTCGGCCCCGACGACCGCCAGATCGCCGTTGAAGCAGCGCCCGACGATCAGCCGTGTGCGGCGGACGTGGTACGTCGAGGTGACCACGACCACCGAGTCCCAGCCGCGTCTCTTCGCCTCCTGAGCGATCCAGCGGGCTTCGCCCTGGGTGCTGTAGGGATCGGGCGTGAAGCAGATCGCACGGCCGGTCGAGCAGAGTCGACCGGCCTCGACCCACCCTTCGTCGAGCCCGTCCGAGATCGCGAGCGTGTCCGAGATCCCCTCGGCGATCAGCCGCCGACCCTCGGCGAGCCTGTGGCCTCGGCCGCCCGAGAGGACGACGACGGCGTCCGCCCCGCGCGGCGGCGCGTCCGACTCTGGCCAGACGAACAGGTAGGCGGTCGCCGCGGCAACGGCGACGATCAGGACGAGGAGGAGCTTCCTCAGTGCGCCATCGCCCGCTCGACGGCCTCGAGCTCCTCGGGTGAGAGGGCTGTCGACGGCCGTCCGCGGTCGAGCTCTTTCATGTAGATCCGTGCGTAGTCGCGGCCCTGGATGGCGCTCACCACGACGCCCGTCCGCCCCGCGTCGAGGAGCGCGAAGGTGGCGGAGGACTGCCCGGCCTTGTCCTCATACGCGTCGTAGCGAAGGATCGACGTCTTCGAGACGCAGTCGTCGATCCTGCGATCCACACGCGAGAGCGCGCTTGCGACCTCGTCCACCGCGCGATGCAAGTCGTCGATCCGGCCCTGAAGCGAAACGGCGAAGTCGACGAGGTCGGCCTTCCCGCCCCCGAGCAGCACGAGCTGTGCGGAGCGGACGCGATGCACCCTCAGCCACGCGACGACGGCGACCGAGAGCGACAGGATCGCGACGAGGGCCGCTGCGGCGGCGATCCACCCGGCGGTCGTGCTCGAGAGGTCCACGGCCAGCCCAGGCTACTAAAGAGGCTTGATGGGGGATCGCTGCGGCAGCGGCCGCGAAGCGGCCGCCTTTAGGTGCCAAGCGGTCGCGGATCCGCGCGAGCGGATTCGCGACTTGCGCCTCTACCAGGTACTAGCGAGGGAGCGAGAAGACTACGGGGTACTGGTAGCTGTTGTTCGAGGTGTTCGACTCGCCTGGGACGGGCTCCACCGCCACCTTCACCGGCGTCGTGGGCCCAAACGGCGGCTGACCGAGGTCCTCGAACGTGACCGTCTTCGTCTCGCCGGCATTGATCAGCTGGATCGTCTTGGTCTGCGTGATCGGCTCGGGGCTCTTCTGGATCGTCAGCGTGACCTTGATGCCGACCTCCTGGGAGTCGCCGCTGTTCTGGATCGCGACGCGGAAGGCCAGGTCGCTCGTCGCCTCGACGACCGTTTCGTTGTTCACCGAAAGCTGCTCGTTCGCCGGGAGCACCGTCACCGAGACGATCCCGGTTCCGTGGAGGCCGGTCGGCGTGCCGCCTTCGGACGCACCTTGCAGGCGCCGCCACAGCGCGGTCATCGAGCGCTGGCTCGCGAGGTCCGGCGTGATCAGGAAGTCCGAGTTCGGGACCGGGACGCCGCTGATCCCTTGTGCCTCGAGCTCGACCTTCGACGGCTCCGCGAAGAGGTCGTCCCAGATCACGTCACTCGCGACGAAGCGCTCCGCCTGGGCCGCGAGCACGCTTCCGGCGCGCGTCGCGTCCTGGGTGTTCGCCAGCTCGACGAACGCTGCGGCCAGGCCGTTCAGGCCGCTGTAGCGGAACTGCAGCGACTCGATCGAGGCCTCGTGCTCGCCGCGGAGCGGGCCGGGTGGGTCGATCGCCTCAGCGTTGGTCGTGACCTGGTTCTGCCGCTGGGCGAGGCCCTCGATCGCCTTGATCAGATCCTGCTGGTCGACCCCTGGGGTCAGCAGCTGCTCGTTCAGGTCGCGGCCGATCGCGGCGGAGGAGTCGCCGACGGTCTTCATGTCGGCCATGTAGTTGCTGTAGGCGTTCGTCCGGCTCTCGCTGCGGCAGCTCTGCACCCAGAAGACCAGCACGATCACGACGAAGATCGCGAGCGCGATCAGGAGGATCAACCGAAGGAGCGGGGTGACGCCGCCCTGCGGGCCGCGGAAGGTCGGGCGCCGTGGGCCCCCGCCTCCGCCCGGCCGGCCGGCCTCACGCGAGCTCACGGCGGGCCGGCGCTGGGTCGCCTGCTCCGTCTCCGTCTCGTCGAAGAAGTCGAACTCGATGATGTCGTCGTCGCGCTCGGTCATGAGCGTGGGTGACTCTAACCCGCGCAGGACTTCGCCCCGGGTCGCTTAACCCCTTGTGAACGATGGCCCAGGCCCTCGCCCACGCCCCCGCCCCCGATCTGGCCCTGGGCCGCTACCGCCCGCTTCGCCCCTTGGGAAGCGGCGCCAGCGGCTCTGTCTGGCTCGCCAGGGACGAGCAGACGGGGCTCGACGTGGCCCTGAAGATCGTGCCCCGAGAGGGCAAGGCGGGCCTCCGGGCGGAGCGGGAGGCCGAGGCGGCCTCGAGGCTCAGGCACCCGACCTGCCTGCGCGCCTACGCCTTCGGCCGGGAGCGCGACCACGTCTACATCGCGTACGAATACGCGCCCGGGTGCACTTTCCGCGACGCCCTCCGCGCGAAGGAGCTCGGCGACGCCGACCTGATCGAGGCCTGCGCCCAGCTTTCGGAGGGGCTCGCGCACGCGCACGGCCGCGGGGTCGTCCACCGCGACGTCAAGCCGGCCAACGTCCAGCTCACCGACGACCCCGGCGTGTCCGTCCGCCTGCTCGACTTCGGGCTCGCGGCGTTCGCGGAAGCCGAGACCCTCACTGCGGTGGGCGACGTCCCCGGGACGCTCGCGTACATCTCGCCGGAGCGGCTCGCGGGCGAGCAGGGAACGGCGGCCGGCGACGTCTGGGCGGTGGGTGTGATGCTCTGGGAGGCGCTCGCAGGCCGGCATCCCTTCTGGCGGCCGTCGCTGATGGAGACGGGACGCGCGATCGAGGAAGGAGCGCCCTCTCTTCGCACGGCCCGCCCGGACCTGCCGGAGGTTCTGCTGGACGCCGTCGACCTGGCCCTCGCCACCGACCCGCGCAAGCGGCCGACGGCCGCCAAGCTCGCGGCACTCCTACGCGACGCGCGACCGAGGCGCGGCCCGAAAAGCGCAAGTAACACAGTGTTACTTGCGCCAGAGCGCCTGGCACCCGCGGCGCTCTCCGGGGTCGTCGCCGGGCTCGCGGCGACGTTGCTCCCCTTCTGGCCGCCCGGCTTCGCGTTCGGCTTCGCCGCGCTCGCCACCCTGCTCGGGTACTGGCGGCCTCGGCTCGGCCTCGGCGCTGCGCTCGCGGTCGGCGTCCTCCCCGTCGGGAACCTTTCGCTCGGCCTGGCGCTCGCCTACGCGGCCGCGGTCGTCGCCTGGCTCGCCGTCAGCGCCGGGCCTGCTCCGCTCCGGCACGGGCTCGTGACGGCGAACGGGGGTGGTGGTCCTGGCCGGGCTCGGCCCGATCGACGTCGGCGGCGAGCGGAGCCCGCTCGCCGCCGCAGAGGCGTTCGCCTGGGCCGTCGGGCCGGAAGCCTGGCGGATCGCGCTCGCCCTGGGCCTCGCCGCAGCCACGCTCGCGCTCGTCCGCTCGCCCTGGCGCGCGGCGTTCTGGGGCGCCGGGCTCCTCGCCGCCCTCCTCGTCCCGAACCCGGAATTGGCCGCGCTCCCCGTCATTTGCGTCGTCTGGGTGGGGACAACCGTCTTGGCGCTCAGGCCCGCGACCTAGAATCGTCGGGCGGGGAATCCCCCCACCGCCATGGTTCTCCGCCTCATCGAGCAGAAGATCGAGGCCCTTGTCGAGGGTGTCTTCGGTCGCGCCTTCCGGACGAACGTCCAGCCGGTCGAGTTGGCCCGCAAGCTCGCGAAGGAAATGGACGACCACCGCCAGGTCTCAGTCTCGCGCGTGTACGTCCCGAACGAGTACACGATCTTCCTCTCGGAGAGCGACCGCACCCAGTTCGAGGGCTACGAGGAGTCGTTGATCGGCGAGCTCCAGGAGTATCTGGCGGAGCACGCCCGCCGCGAGACGTACGCGCTGCTCTCCCCGCCGAAGGTGCTGGTGAGAACGGACGAGGACCTCGAGGTCGGCGAGTTCGGGATCGCGGTGCGCATGGCGCAGCCCGAGCCCGGAGAGGTGCCGCCCCCGTCGGCCCCTGCCCCCGAGGTCGAGTCGGGCGCGACGATGATCTACAAGCCGACCGCGCCGCTCGAGACGCAGGCGGCGTCGCCCGCGGAGCTCGGGCTCGAGCGTGAGGTCGCGTACCTCGTCGTCAACGGCAAGCGGCACCCGCTCGACAGGCGCCGCACCGTGATCGGCCGCTCGAAGGACTGCGATCTCCAGCTCGACGACGCGAACGCGTCGCGGCTGCACGCCGAGGTGCGCCAGGAAGGGACGTCGTACTGGATCGTGGACCTCGACTCGACGAACGGGCTCGAGGTGAACGGCAGGCGGGCGAAGCGCGCGAAGCTCGACACCGGCGACACGATCACGATCGGCTCGACTGACCTGGTGTTCGACGTGGAGGCCGGATGACGCTCGGCGACTCGATCGCCGTCGACGAGGCGCTCCTCGTCCTCAAGGCGCTTTTCCTCGTGCTGCTGTACCTCTTCATCTGGCGGATCGTTCGAAGTGCGAGCAAGGACGTGCGGGTGCCGCAGGAGAGCTTCATCCTTCGGCCCGGCGAGGGCGACGGTGCAAAGCTCGCGCAGCAACAGCCGTTGCAGACCGGCCGCCTGGTCGTGCTCAAGAGCCCCGCGATCGCGGAAGGGACGACGTTCGAGCTCGACGCATCCGCGCTGACGGTCGGTCGCGGTGGCCAGAACGACGTGCCGATCGAGGAAGACGAGTTCGCCTCTGCGCGACATGCGCGCTTCGAGCCGCGCCGCGACGGCGTCTGGGTGCAGGACCGCGGTTCGACGAACGGCACCTACGTGAACGGCACGCAGCTCGACCGCCCGCGACGACTCGCCGAGGGCGACGTCGTGCGCGTCGGCGAGACCGACCTGAGGTACGAGCGTTGAGGCTCGCGGGCTTCGCCGGCGGAACCGACCCGGGCCGCCGCCGGCGCCGGAACGAGGACTCCTACGTGATCGACCCGCCGCTGTTCGCGGTCGCCGACGGGATGGGGGGCGCCCAGGCCGGCGAGGTCGCGTCGAAGCTCGCCGCGGGTGCGGTCAAGGAGCACGGCGCCGACGTCGAAGGCCTCGTCCAGGAAGCGAACCGGCGGGTGCACCAGCGTTCGCTCGAGGACCCGAACACCTCCGGCATGGGAACCACGCTCACCGTCGCCGAGATTGCGGACGGCGTCGTCTCGATCGGGCACGTCGGCGACTCGCGCGCGTACCTCGTCCGCGCCGGAAATTTGGAGCAATTGACGGAGGACCACTCGCTCGTCGGCGAGCTGATGCGAACCGGCAAGCTCTCTGCCGAGGAAGCGGTGTCGCATCCGCAGCGCTCGATGATCACGCGAGCGCTCGGCACCGATCCCGACGTCGACGTCGACATGTTCTCGGTCGAGCCGCGCGTCGGGGATCTCTTCCTGCTCTGCTCGGACGGCTTGACGTCGATGGTCGACGACCGCGAGATCCTCCGCATCGTCGGCGAGACACGCGGCGACCTCGAAGCGCTCGTCAAGGCGCTGATCAAGGCCGCGAACAAGGGCGGCGGCGAAGACAACATCACCGTCGTGGCGTTCGAGATCGGTGAGGCGAGCGACCCGGCACTCGAGGACACCGCAGTCGTCCCGGCACCGCCGCCCGACCCCGAGCCCAACGACGAGGACACGCTGACCGAGGCAGATGCCGTGCCGACGGTCGACACGATGGTCGTGAGCGCCGACGAGCTCGCCGCTGCGTACGACCAGGAGCAGGCTCCCCAGCCGAGACGCCGGCGGTTCTGGATGCGCGTGCTCTCGTTTCTGATCGTGATCGCGCTCCTCTTCGGAGTCGCGTACCTGATCCTGTGGGGGCTCGCCGCGTGAGGACGCTGTCCGCACGCAACCGCGAGCTCCTCAACCTGATCGCGGTCGGGATACTGACCGGCCTCGGCTTCGCGAGCGTCTACATCGCGCGCTCGGAGGTCGTCTCGCCGGAGTCGCTCACGTACGCGGCGTTCTTCCTGCTCGTCTACCTCGTCGCGCACGTGGTCACGCGGCTCACGGTGCCCTACGCGGATCCGTACCTGCTCCCGATGGCCGGGTTGCTGACCGCGATCGGCCTGACCGAGATCTACCGCCTCAATCCCGACGACGCGTTCCGCCAGGGCATCTGGATGGTGATCGGCGTCACGCTCTTCTCGGCGACGCTCGTCGCGTTCCGCCACGACTACCGGAGACTCGAGTCGTACAAGTACGTGATCGGCTTCGTCGCGATCGCGCTGCTCGTGCTCCCCGCCTTGCCGGGGATCGGTCGCGAGATCCGCGGCGCGCGCCTCTGGGTCGAGGTCGGCCCCTTCCGGTTCCAGCCGGGCGAGTTCGCGAAGATCCTGCTGATCATCTTCCTGGCGGGGTACCTGCGCGAGAAGCGCGAGGTCCTCGCGCAGGGACGCCTGAAGGACTTCGGCCCGCTGCTCCTGATCTGGGGCGGCGCGATGGCCGTGCTCGTGCAGACGAACGACCTCGGCTCGGGCCTCCTCTACTTCGGGATCTTCCTCGGGATGCTCTACGTCGCGACGGCGCGGATCGTCTTCGTCGTCGGCGGGATGGCGCTCTTCCTCGCGGGCGCGGCGTTCGTCTACCAGGTGATCCCGCGCGTCCAGGACCGCGTGATGATCTGGCTCGACCCCTGGCCGTACGCGAACGACGAGTCGTACCAGCTCGTGCAGTCACTCTTCGCGATCGCCTTCGGGGGATTCGGCGGGACCGGGCTCGGCCGGGGGACGTTCACGACGACTGCGGGCACGAACCTCATCCCGGACCTGAACACCGACTTCATCTACTCGGCGCTCGCGCAGGAGCTCGGGCTCGCCGGCGTGGCCGCGATCCTGCTCGTCTACATGCTGATCGTCGCGCGTGGCTTCCGCGTCGCGATGCTCGCGCAGGACGGTTTCTCGAAACTGCTCGCCGCAGGCTTGACGTTCGGCTTCGCGCTGCAGACGTTCATCATCGTCGGCGGCGTGCTGCGCCTGATCCCGCTGACGGGGATCACGCTCCCCTTCGTCAGCTACGGCGGCTCGAGCCTGCTCGCGAACTTCGTCTTGCTCGCGCTGCTGCTCCTCGTCTCCAACCGCGCGCTCGCGCCACGCGATTGAACGGGCAGATCTCACGGCTGGCGGTGTTCGCGCTCGCGCTGCTCGGGGCGTTGATCCTCGCCACGACGTACTGGCAGGCGTGGGCGGCTCCGGGACTTGCCGACCGGAAGGAGAACGCGATCCAGGTCGTCGCGCAGTTCACGATCGAGCGGGGGAAGATCTACGCCGCCGACGGAAGGACGCTGCTCGCGACGAACAGGCCGCGGACCGTGAAGGGACAGACGCTCTACTTCCGCCGCTACCCGACGCGTGGGCTCGCCGCGCACGTGGTCGGCTACTCGACGCAGGTGCGCTCGCGAGCAGGGCTCGAGCAGTCGATGAACGACTTCCTGACCGGCTCGAACGAGAACCTGAGCACGGTCGTCGACACGAACGTCGACAAGCTGCTCGGGCGACACGTCGTCGGCAACGACCTCGTCCTCACCCTGGACGCCCGCGCGCAGCGCGTCGCGCTTCGGGCGCTCGGACGGAACTGCGGCTCGGTCGTGGTGATCGAGCCGTCCACGGGGCGCGTGCTGGTGATGGCGAACTCCCCGACCTACGATCCGAACCTGATCGAGACCGACTACCGCTCGATTCTCGCAACGCGGGCCGACTGCAGTCCGGCGGCGCCCCTGCTGAACCGCGCGACAGCGGGGCGCTACGTCCCGGGCTCGACGTTCAAGATCGTCACCGCCGCGGCCGCGCTCGAGAGCGGCCAGTACACGATGGAGACGCGACACAACGACCCCGGCTACTGCATCGAGTACGGGCAACGCGTGAACAACTACGACACGACGTCTCCGTTCGGATCGGTGACGCTCTTCCAGGCGATCCAGTACTCGATCAACTCGTACTTCTGCGAGATCGGCAAGGACCTCGGGCCGGGGCCGATCGTGCAGGAGATGAAGGACTTCGGCTTCTACTCGCTTCCGCCGCTCGAGACGCCCGAGGGCGAACGGCGAGCGAGCGGGCTCTACAAGAACGGCCGCCTCTTCGAGCCCAAGGACTCGAGCGAGGTCGACCCCGGCCGGCTCGCGTTCGGGCAGTCGGAGCTGCAGGTGACGCCCCAGCAGATGGCGATGGTCGCCGCCGCCGTGGCGAACCGCGGCGTCGTCATGCAGCCGTTCGTCGTCGAGCGCGTCGTCGGCCCCGACGGGAAGACGGTCACCCGGACGAAGCGCCACGCGCTCGGCCGGACGATGAGCGCGTCAAACGCCCTCGACCTCACCGGCGCGATGGAAGCCGTCGTGCAGGCGGGCACGGGAACCGCCGCCCAGATCCCCGGAGTCCGCGTCGCGGGCAAGACCGGCACCGCGGAGACGGGCCGCGCGGGCCTGAACCAGACCGCGTTCATCGCCTTCGCGCCCGTGCAGGCGCCGAGGTTCGCGATCGCCGTGATGCTCGAAAACCAGAGCGGGACCGGCGGCTCGACCGCTGCCCCGATCGCCAAACAGGTCCTGCAGGCCCTCCTGCAGGGTCCCTAGGCTGGATGAGATGGCCGTCTCGGACTCGCTGATCAACACGCTCTTCGACGGGCGCTACAAGATCATCCGGAAGCTCGGCGCCGGTGGGATGGCGAACGTCTACCTCGCCGAGGACCAGGAGCTCGGCCGGCGGGTCGCGATCAAGATCCTGAACGAGCGCCACGCGAACGACGAGCAGTTCGTCGACCGCTTCCGCCGCGAGGCGAAGCACGCCGCCGGCCTCTCGCACCCGAACATCGTCGCGATCTACGACCGCGGCGAGGCCGAGGGCACCTACTACATCGCGATGGAGTACCTCGACGGCCGCTCGCTCAAGGAGCTGATCGTCGCGCGCGGCCCCGCGCCCGTCAACGTCGCGATCGACTATGCGCGCAAGATCCTCGACGCGCTGCGCTTCGCGCACCGCAACGGGATCGTCCACCGCGACATCAAGCCGCACAACGTGATCGTCGACGCCGAGGGCCGCGTCAAGGTGACCGACTTCGGGATCGCGCGCGCGGGCACGTCGCAGATGACCGAGGTCGGCTCGATCATCGGCACCGCGCAGTACCTCTCGCCCGAGCAGGCGAAGGGCGCGCCCGTCGACCAGACGTCGGACCTCTACTCGGTCGGCATCGTCCTCTACGAGCTGCTCACCGGGAAGGTGCCGTTCACCGGCGACTCGCCCGTCGAGATCGCGATGAAGCACATCTCCGCGGTCCCCGAGCCGCCGTCGTCGCTCAGGCCGGACGTCCCCGAGGACCTCGACCTGATCGTCCTGCGCGCGCTCGGGAAGACGCCCGAGGAGCGCTACCCGAGCGCGGAGGAGATGGACAAGGACCTCGCGCGCGTCGCTCAGGGGCTCAGTGTGAGCCGCGAGACCGAGGAGGCGGCGACGATGATCCTCTCGCGCTCGCAGCTGGCGCCCGCGGCGATGGTCGCGGCGCCACCGAGGCCGCCTGCGGAGGTGCTCTACGAATACGAGCAGCCGCGGCGCGGACGGCCCGGTTGGCCCTGGCTCCTCGTGCTGCTGCTAGCGCTCGCCGCCGCGCTGACGGGCTGGTTCGTCTTCCAGCAGGTGCGGGACCAGCTCGCGGACGCCGGCACCGTCGGCGTGCCCTACCTGATCGATCTGCGCGAGACGCAGGCCGTCGGCCAGGTGCTGGACGCGGGGCTCGAGCCGAACGTGATCCGTGAGGCCAACGCAGACGTCGAGGCAGGCTTCGTGTTCGAGCAGGATCCGGCGTTTGGCTTCAAGGCCGAGCCGGGCTCGACGGTCAGCCTCAAGGTCTCGACCGGCCCGCCGCAGACAGAGGTGCCGGACGTGATCGGCCAAAGCCGAGACGAGGCGGTCGCGGCGCTCGCCCGCGCGGACCTCGAGCCGAAGATCGTCTTGGTCTTCTCCGAGAAGGAGCCCGGGACCGTGACCGGCCAGCGCCCAGCCGCCGGCGAGATGGTGAGGGTCGGAACTCGCGTGCAGATCAACATCTCGCGCGGCGTGAGGCCGCTGACCATCCCGTCGGTCATCGGTCAGCCCTACGAGTCCGCCGCGTCAGCGCTTCAGGGCGCGGGCTTCAAGGTTGCGCGACGCAACGTCGACTCGACCGAGCCGGCGGGAACCGTCGTCGACCAGCAGCCCGCGAGCGGGGGCACCGCGCCGGCCGGAACGACGATCACGCTCAGCGTCTCGAAGGGCCCGACCGAGCAGCCGGTCCCGGACGTGACGAACCAGGCGGAGGGCGACGCCGTCGCGACGCTCGAAGCGTCCGGCTTCACCGCGAACGTCGTCCGGGAGGCGACCGAGGACCCGAATCTCGACGGGTTCGTGATCAGCCAGGAGCCTGCGGGCGGCGGGCGGGCGCCACAGGGCTCGGCCGTGACGATCGTCGTCGGCCAGTTCTCGCCGTGAGCAAGCGCGTCCGCGTGGCCGTGCTCCTCGGCGGGCGCTCGAGCGAGCACGAGATCTCGATCGCGTCGGGACGGTCGGTGCTCGCCGCGCTCGACCCGGCGCGCTACGACCCCGTCACGGTCGAGATCGGCCGCGACGGCCGGTGGGAGCTCGGCGCCGGCGCCGAGTTGGGATCAGGGTCGGTCGTGGAGACGCTCCCGGTTCCCACTGGCAGGCGGGGTGCCTGCGACGCTCGCGGGCGTCGACGTCGTGCTGCCGATCCTGCACGGCCCGTTCGGTGAGGACGGCACGGTGCAGGGGCTGCTCGAGCTCGCCGGCGTGCCCGTACGTCGGCGCCGGCGTCGCGGCGAGCGCGGTCTGCATGGACAAGGACCTCGCGAAGGCCGTGCTTCGCGCCCGCGGGATCCCGGTCACGCGAAGCGTCACGATCCGCGAGGGCGACCCGATCGACCATCCGTTCGAGTACCCCGTCTTCGTCAAGCCGGCGCGCCTGGGCTCGTCGGTGGGGATCTCCAAGGTGCGCGCGCGCGGAGGAGCTCGAGCCCGCCGTCGCAGTCGCGCGCCGCCACGACGACAAGGTCCTGATCGAGGAGAACGTCGACGGGATCGAGGTCGAGTGCAGCGTCCTCGGCAACCGCACGCCGATCGCGTCGCTTCCGGGCGAGATCGTCGCGCACGGGTTCGAGGGCGCGGACTGGTACGACTACTCCGCCAAGTACGACGAGGGCGGCATGGACCTGATCGTCCCGCCGCGCATCCCCGCCGACGTCGTCGCGCGCGTGCAGGAGGTCTCGGTCGATGCGTTCGTCGCAACCGAATGCGAAGGGATGGCGCGGGTCGACTGCTTCGTGACCGCCGACGGCGACGTGCTCGTCAACGAGCTGAACACGATCCCCGGGTTCACGGCCACGTCCGTCTACGCGAAGCTGTTCGAGGCGTCCGGCGTGCCCTACGGCGAGCTGCTCGACCGGCTGATCGAGCTCGCGCTCGAGCGCCACGAGCGCCGCTCGAAGCTCGAGTACTAGAGGTACGTTTTCGTCTCGGCCGCGTGCCAGTCGAGGCCGAGCGACTCGAAGTCGGCGAGCGCGTCGCGGACGAGGTCCGAGTCGCCGCGCACGCGACCGAGCGCCCGGAGCGCGAACGGTCGGAGATAGTTCGGCCGGCGCGCGTGCGCCGGTGCTTCCTCCTCGACCTCGTCGCGTCGGTCGAGGTCGGCGAGCGCGTCCAACCGCGCCGACACGTTGCCGAAGACGAACCAGCCACGGTGCCAGCCGTGCGAGGTGTCGAAGAGCGCGAGGAGACGTTCCGCCTCGTCGCGATCCTTCCGCGCCAGCGCGAGGCGAAGCCGCGGCGTGTCGAGCGTCAGGCCGTACCCCTCCATCCACAGGTCGAGCGCGCGCTCCTCGAGCGCGCGTGCTGCCGCCGCGTCGCCGTCCAGCTCGCTCGCGACCGCAGCCACGAGCAGGGTCCGGGGGTTGCGGACGCAGGGTGTCTCGAGGTTCTCGGCCACGGCTGCCACGACGCGCTCGCGAAGCTCGCGCACGACGTCCCAGCGGCCGAGCAGCTCCTCGACCTCGATCGTGATCGCGACCCCGTGGAGGCGATGGTGGGGAGTGAGCGACTCGACGATCTCGTCATGCGCGGCGGCGAGGCGACGAGCCTCGCGGAACCGCCCGCTCCAGATGCAGCCGGAGATCGGCGCGGCGTAGATGTCGGCTCGAATGTCCGGGTCGGAGATTCGGTCGAGCAGCTCAAACCGCCGCTCGGCCCACGCGCGGCCGTGGTCGTACTCACCGGCGACGAACGCGACGATCCCGCGGGCATCCCAGGCGGCCGAGCGGAGCTCGGCGTCGTCGAGCCGCTCGGCGATCTCAGAGGCCTCGATCGCGGACGGGGCACCTTCGCCCGGCCTCCAGCGCGCTCGCGCGATCAGCGCCATCGCACGGGCGCGGCTGTCGAGCGGCGCCCCCGCCAGCGCACGGTCGACCCACTCGTCGACCCTCGTGCGGTCGGGCATCTGCTGCCAGATGCCCGAGCGGAGCGCCGACTCGTAGGCGAGCTCGGCGTAGAGCTCGCTCCGCACCTGCTCGTCGTCGGCCTCTGCGATGGCGTCCTGCATCGACTGCCAGAACGGCTCGCCCGCGAAGCCGAGCGCGTGCGCCTTGCCGGTCGTCCGGAGCACGTCCACGCGGTCGGCGCGCGTCTGCGCGAGCGGCAGCGCCTGCGAGAGCAAGTCGAGCGCGTCGACCAGCTCGTAGCGCTGCATCGCGCCTTTGGCCGCGCGCTGGAGCCACTCGAGCGCCTTCGCCCGCGTCCGCTCGTGCTCGGCGTCGTCGCCTGCCCACGCGAGCTCCACGTCCTCCGGGCGAACCGCGTCGGCGTAGTGGTGCGCGAGGAGAGCCGCGATGTCGTCGATGTTCTCGACGCTTCGCTCGATCCACTCCGCGAGCGCTGCGTGCATGCGCGCGCGTCGCGCCCGCGGGATCCCGGCGTATGCGGCCTCGCGCGTCAACGCGTGCTTGATCGCGTGCTCGCGGTCCTCGGGGAAGCGCGAGCCGGTGCGACGGCGGATGAAGTCGCGCTCCTCGAGCAGCGCGAAGTCGGCATCGCCGCCGATCAGCTCGCGCACCGGCGCTTCCCAGAACACACGCCCGATCACCGACGCGGCCTGCAGCGCCGCCTTCTCGCGTGGCGGGAGCAGGTCGATGCGCGCCGCGAGAACGCCGCGGACGGAGTCGGGCATCGAGAGCTGCTCCGGGAGCGCCGCGACCTCCCACCGATCGTCGCGCTGCACCAGGACGCCGCTGTCGACGAGCGACTCGATCAGCTCCTCGACGAAGAACGGGTTGCCCTCCGAGCGGCGAACGAGCACGTCGCGCACGTCCTCGGGCAGATCCGAGACGAGCTCTGCGGCCGCGTCGTCGGCGAGCGGCTCGAGCTCGATCACGGTCACGTTCCGACGGCCACCGCCCCAGTCGAGCTCGGGCCTCGCGGTTGCGACGACCAGCAGCGGTCCGCGCACGTCGCGGACCGTTCGCTCGAGCAGCTCGAGCAACGGCGCCTCGGCCCAGTGGACGTCCTCCACGAGCACGACGACTGGGCGATCCGCGCACGCCTCGGTCAGGAGGTCGACCCAGGCATCGCGAAAGCGGTCGCGTGCCGCCAGCGGGTGCAGGTCGACGCCGACGTCGCGGCCGAACGCGAGGCCGAGAATCGGCCGATCGCCGAGCGCGCCGGGCTGCTCCTGAAGGATCTCCCGGACCGGCCAGTAGGTCCTCGCCGACCCGTACGAGAGGCACCGGCCGACGCGAAGCGACGGGCTCTCCACGCGAGCCTCGAGCCACGCCCCGAGCTCGCGCAGGAGGCGGCTCTTACCCACGCCGGCGTCGCCGAAGACGATCGCGAGCTGCGGCTCGGCGTCGTCGACCGCACGTTCGTAGGCGCCGCGGAGGGCGTCGAGCTCGTCACGCCGTCCGACGAACGGCCGCTCGTGGGCGCCGCGCGGCCGTACCGCGGCCAGTGACCGCACGAGCAGCCTGCAGGCGACGGGCTCGCTCTTCCCCTTCGCGTCGACGTGCTGAAGCTCGCCGAACTCGAACGCGCCCCTCGCCGCCTGCGCGGTTCGCTCGCCCACGACGATCTGGCCGGGTTCCGCGCCTTGCTCCAGGCGAGCGCAGACGTTGACGGCGTCGCCGGTGACGAACGAGCTGTGCGCGTCGGCGTCAACGACCACCTCGCCCGTGTTCACGCCGATCCGCAGCTCGAGCAACGGCTCGAGCTCGGTGAGCCGCCCGCGCATCGCGAGTGCAGCGTGCAGCCCACGCTCCGCGTGGTCCTCGAGCGCTGCGGGAGCGCCGAACGCCGCCATCACGGCGTCGCCCGCGAACTTCTCGACGGTGCCTCCGACCCGCTCGACCTCCTCGGCCATGGCCGCGAAGAACCGGTCGAGCAGCACCCGCGTCACCTCCGGGTCGGCCTCGCCGAGACTGGTCGAGCCGACGAGGTCGGCGAAGAGCACGGTTGCGACCTTCCGCTCCACCGGCGGATTGTCGCTCAGTTAGCGGGCGACGCCGTCATGGCGTGGCGACTCGAAGGCTAGTGCCCCTTCAGGCGCCGACGGCGTGGCCCAACGCGTCCTCCCACACCTCGAGCGCCTCGTCGAGCTCGGCGTCGGTGAGGACGAGTGGGCAGAGCACACGGATGCAGTTCGAGTAGATCCCCGACTTGAGCAGGAGGAGCCCGCGCTCGGCCGCGGCCTCGACCACGGCGGTCGCGAGCTCGGGGTTCGGCTCCTTCGAGTCTCGGTCGCGGACGAACTCGATCGCGAGCATCGCGCCGAGCCCACGGACGTCGCCGATCTGCTCGATCCGCTCCTGCCAGGCGACCATCCGCTCGCGCATGCGCTCGCCGATCTGCTGGGCGCGCTCGACGAGGTTCTCCTCCTCGAACACGTCGAGGACGGCGAGCGCGGCCGCCTGCGCGACCGGGTTGCCGACGTACGTGCCGCCGATCGCCGAGTCCGGCGGAGCGTCCATGATCTCCGCCTTGCCGATCACGCCGGAGAGCGGCAGCCCGCCGGCGATCGACTTCGCGACGGTCATCAGGTCGGGCTCGATCCCGTAGTGCTCGATCGCGAACATCTTTCCGGTGCGGCCGAAGCCTGTCTGCACCTCGTCGACCACCAGGACGATCCCGTGCTCGTCGCAGAGGCGACGGATGCCGGCCATGAAGTCCCGCGGGGCGACGACGAACCCGCCTTCGCCCTGCACGGGCTCGATCACGATCGCGGCGACCTGCTCGGCGGCGACCTGCGTCACGAGCGCCCGCTCGAGTGCGGCGAGCGCCGTGCGCGTGTCGGGACCGCGGTAGTCCTGCGCGAACGGCACGCGGTAGACCTCGGGCGCGAACGGCCCGAGCCCCGCCTTGTACGGGTGCGTCTTCGACGTCATCGTCATGGAAAGCAAGCGTGCGGCCATGGAAGGCGCCCTCGAAGACGATGACGGCGGGGCGCCTGGTGTACGAGCGCGCGAACTTGACCGCGTTCTCGACCGCTTCCGTGCCGGCGTTGAAGAAGGCCGCCTTCGCCGGGCCGGTGAACGGCGAGACCGCGATCAGGCGCTCGGCGAGCGTGACGTAGACCTCGTACGGCACGATCGTGAAGTCGGTGTGCGCGAAGTGCGTCAGCTGCTCCTGCGCAGCCTCGACGACCTTCGGGTGCGAGTGACCGACGTTGAGGCAGCCGACGCCGCCGGTGAAGTCGATGAACGTGTTGCCGTCGACGTCGGTGAGCGTCGAGCCTCGCCCCTCCTCGACCACGACGGGGATCGTGATCGAGAGCGGGCCGGCGATCACGGCGTCCTTCCGCTCGAGGATCGCCTTCGAGCGGGGCCCTGGAATCGCCGTGCGGAGCTCGATCGTCCGGGTCGTTGCCACGAGCGGAATCTACCGGAGCGCACCCACGCTCTGAATACGTGAATAGCCGCTAGTTGGCGGCCCAGCGGGCCTGCTCGAGGGCCCCCGGGGTGTAGATCCCGGCGGCATTCCAGAGCAGGTAGCCGCTGGCCTTGGCCCGGCGTGCCGAGTCGATCTGCGCCTGGAGCTCGGCCAGGCCGTAGGTCCGGCCCGCCCAGGAGAAGTCCTGGAGCCACGGCACGATTCGAACCCGGGTCCCGGCCAGCTGCCGGTTGAAGTCCCGAAGGGCGTAGGCGACCGTTCCGCCCGGGTTCCCGTTCGGGTCGTCGAGGTCGTACTCGCCGGGCCCGAAGTGCGAGGGATAGACCATGGGATAGATCGCGTCGAGGTAGCGGCCGATCCGCTTCGGGATCTGGCCGATCCCGAGGTCGCGTGTGGCGGCGAGCCCGAACACGTCGGCGGAGACCTTCACGCCGAGCGGCTTCAGACGCTTCGACGCGTACTGCACGAACTGCGCGATCACCCAACCCGGCGGCGTCGAGGTCTTCCCCGGGTAGACGATCGCGCTCACGTCGCCGTCGCTCGGGAACCGCACGTAGTCGAACTGGATCTCGTCGAAGCCGACACGCGCTGCGGCCTCGGCGATGTCGACGTTGTACTCCCAGACGCGCTGGTCGTACGGGTTCGACCAGCCGAGCCCCGCGTGGTTCGTCCAGCGCCCGCCGTTCGCGTTCTGGATCGCCAGGTCGGGCCGCTTCAACGAGAGGACCGGGTCCTCCATCACGACGACGCGCCCGATCAGGTACATGCCCTTCGCGTGGATCTGCCTCGCGGTGGCGCGGGGCTTGTAGTACGGCTTGGCGGCGCCGATGCTCCGAGCGAGCGGCACGGCCGAGGGGATGAAGCCGACCTCCCCGTTCTCATCCTTGACGTCGAGCTGGATCGTGTTGATCCCGGAGAGCGACAGGTACTCGTCGAGCTTGCCCGGGATCGAGGCGAGCGCCATCGTGACGTGGACCCCGCGGATCGTCTCCGGCGGCGACAACGGCTTGACGACTTGCTTCGACGCGTCGGGAACGACCTGCTTGACGCGCTCGGGCGTCTTCGGGGCCGCGTCGCGGTCGCGCGCGACCTGCGCTGCGTAGGCAACCCCGCCCGCGACCAGGACGAGCACCCCGATCGCGGCCATCCGGCGCGCGCGTCTGCGTCGACGCTGCTTGCGGCGGCGCTCGCGGTAGTGCGCCGCGCGATCGACGGGCTGGAGAACCACGGGACCGCGGAGTATGCCGCGGATCGGATTGGTTCCGCGGGGAAGTGTGTGCCGAACGGCACATGACCGTTGTGGCGCTTCGGGTACCTAGAATCGGTCCGTGGTTCTCTCCGACCGAACGATCTCGCGGCTCCTCGGAGAGGGCAGGATCGAGATCGATCCCTACGACGACGCCCTGCTCCAGCCCTCCTCTGTCGACGTGCGGGTCGACCGGTACTTCCGGGTCTTCCACAACGCCCGCTACCCCTACATCGACGTCAAGGAGCCGCAGGACGAACTGACGGAGCTGGTCGAGATCGAGGACGACCGGCCGTTCATCCTCCACCCCGGGGAGTTCGTGCTCGGCTCGACGCTCGAGCGGATCCGGCTCCCCGACGACCTGGTGGCTCGCCTCGAGGGCAAGAGCTCGCTCGGGCGGCTCGGGCTGTTGATCCACTCGACGGCAGGCTTCATCGACCCCGGCTGGGACGGCCACGTGACGCTCGAGCTCTCGAACGTCGCCAACCTCCCGATCACGATCTACTACGGGATGCCGATCGGGCAGCTCTCGTTCGTGCTGCTGACCGAGCCGGCCGAGACGCCGTACGGGGCCGACAAGCTCGGGTCGAAGTACCAGGGCCAGCGCGGGCCGACCCCGTCGAAGTACTGGAAGAACTTCCAGCGCGTCGAGTCGTGAAGGTCCTCGTCACCGGCGGCACCGGGTTCGTCGGCCCGCACGTGGTTCGCGCGATCCAGGACGCCGGGCACGACGTGCGCGCACTCGTGCGCAAAGGCTCGGTCCCCGGAGCGGAGCGCGCCGAAGGCGACATGACCGACGCGGAGAGCCTCCGCCGCGCCGTGCAGGGCGTGGACGCGGTCGTCCACCTCGTCGCGATCCGGCAGGGCCGCGAGGAGCAGTTCCAGCGCATCATGGTCGACGGCACGCGCGACCTGCTCGCCGCCGCCCGCGAGGCGGGGGTGGGGCGATTCGTGCTCATGAGCGCGCTCGGGACGAGCGAGCAGACGCAAGGACCTCGTCCCCTACTACCGCGCGAAGTGGCTGGAGGAAGGGCTCGTCCGCGAGTCGGGCCTGGAGCACGTGATCTTCCGGCCGAGCTTCGTCTTCGGCAAGGACGGGGGCATCATCCCGACCTTCCGGAGGCTCGCCAAGCTCGCGCCGGTGACGCCGATCATCGGTTCCGGCAAGCAGCGGATCCAGCCGATCTGGGTCGAGGACGTCGCCGCCTACTTCGTGCGTGCACTCGGGAAGCCGGAGGCGACGAACCGGACGTTCGAGCTCGGCGGGCCCGACGTGGTCAGCTGGGACGAGTTCTGGACGCGCCTGAAGCGCGCGCTCGGCGTGCGCAGGCCCTCGCTCCACGTGCCGATGGCGTTCATGCGCGCGAACGCGCTCGTCACGGAGCGGCTGCCGGGCGACATCCCGCTGACGCGCGACCTGCTGAAGATGCTCGAGCACGGCGACAACGTCGTCACCAACACCGACGCCGTCGAGACGTTCAGGCTCCAACTCGTCCCGCTGGACGAGCAGCTTCGCCGCGTGGCATCGTGACGGGATGGGTCTGACCGAACGGGTCGCCCGCGCCTGCGCTGCGCATCCGTGGCGGACGATCGGCGCCTGGGCGACCGTGCTCGTCGCGTCCGTCCTCGCGCTCGCCTTTCTCCTCACCGGCCTGACGACCGACGCCTCCGGCACGAACGACCCGGAGTCGGCGCGCGCGGACCAGCGGCGCTTCGAGGCGTTCCCGCCCGACCCGAACGCGATCGTCACTGACGTCGCGATCGTCCGCTCGGCGCGATTCACGGTGGACGACGAGCCCTTCCGACGCTTCGTCGAGAACCTCGAGCGCGAAGGTCGAGCCACCCGCGGCATCGCCAGCGCGCGCACGTACTACGACACGCAGGACGCTTCGCTCGTCTCGTCGGACCGGCACGCGACGCTGATTCCGCTGTTCATCATCGGCGAGGACGAGACGCCGGCCGTGGTCGCCGTTGTCGAGCAAGCCGACGCCGACCCGGACTTCGAGGTCGCGATCACCGGGAACCAGACGCGCGACCACGACTCGAACGAGCTCTCCGAGAGCGACCTGGCGAACGGCGAGCTGAAGTTCGGGCTGCCGGCGGCGCTGATCATCCTGCTGCTCGTCTTCGGCACCGTCGTCGCAGGCCTCGTGCCGCTGCTGATGGCACTCGTCTCGATCCTGACCGCTATGGGGCTCGTCGCCGTGTTGACGCAGCTGTTCGAGCTCTCGATCTTCACCACGAACATGCTCGTCGGCATGGGGCTCGCGCTCGGGATCGACTACGCGCTCTTCGTGATCTCGCGCTACCGCGAGGAGCGCGGCGGGGGTCGCGAGCCGCTCGACGCGATCTCCGCGACCGGCGCGACCGCGAGCCGCGCGGTGCTGTTCAGTGGGACCGCGTTCGTCGTCGCGATGTTCGGGCTGCTGATCGTCCCGTCGACGATCTTCCGCAGCCTCGCCGCCGGAGCGATCCTCGTCGGGATCACCTCGGTGCTCGCCGCGCTGACGCTGCTCCCCGCGCTGCTCGGGCTGATCCGCGACGGCGTCGACTCGCTTCGTCTGCCGTACTTCGGCCGCGCAGCCCTCCAGCGCGAGAACCCCGTCAGCGGCTTCTGGAGCGGCATCGTCGATCGGGTGCAGCATCGGCCGGCGCTGAGCCTCGTGCTGTCGACCGCGCTCCTCCTCGCGCTCGCCCTGCCCGCGTTCGGCATCTCGATCGGAAGCGCGGGTGTGAGCACGTTCCCGGACAGCGCGGCGTCGAAGCGCGGCTACCTCGCGCTCCAGGCCTCCTTCCCGGCGGCCGGGACCGACCCCGCGCACATCCTCGTCGTCGGAAGTCTCGCCGCGACCGAGCGTCTGCGCGACGAGCTGGCCGCCGACCCGCGGTTCGGGCGAGGCGAGATCCGGCAGGGCAACGGCGGCATCATCGACCTCGTGGTGCCGGTTCGCGGCGACCCGGCCGGCGACGCGGCCACGAGCGCCGTGCGCGACCTTCGCGATCGGCTCGTTCCCGAGGCCTACGCGAGCACGACCGCGGACCCGCTCGTGGGCGGCACGTCTTCGGAGAACATCGACTACTTCGACAACGTGACCGACCCGGCGCCGATCGTGTTCGCGTTCGTGCTCGGGCTCTCGCTCGTGCTGTTGACGGTTGCGTTCCGCTCGCTGGTCGTCGCGGTCACGGCGATCGCGCTCAACCTGCTCTCGGTGGGCGCGGCCTACGGGCTGCTCGTGCTCGTCTTCCAGCACGGCTGGGGCGCCGGCCTGCTGGGCTTCACGCAGCTGGACGTGATCGAGGCGTGGGTGCCGCTCTTCCTCTTCTCGGTTTTGTTCGGGCTGTCGATGGACTACCAGGTGTTCTTGCTCAGCCGGATCCGGGAGCGCTACGACCAGACGCGCGACACGCGCGACGCCGTCCGTTGGGGCGTCGCGTCGACCGCGCGGATCATCACGGGCGCCGCACTGATCATCGTCGCGGTTTTTTCCGGCTTCGCGCGGGGCGATCTGGTGATGTTCCAGCAGATGGGCTTCGGCATCGCGATCGCGCTGCTGATCGACGCGACGATCATCCGCTCGGTCGTGCTGCCGAGCGTGATGACCCTGCTCGGCGACCGGAACTGGTACCTGCCGCGCTGGCTCGAGTGGATCCCGCACCTCGAGGTAGAAGGCCATTCGGCTCCGGAGTCGAAAACCGCGCCGTCAACCTAAGGAGTGCGATGAACGCGTTGAGCTTGAAGACGTTGCTGTTGGTGCTCGCGATCCTTTTCTTCTTGGTGGCGGTGATCGACGACACCGGCGGCGACTGGATCGCGATCGGTCTTGCAGTCATGGCCGCCGCCCTTCTCGTCTCGGAAGCCGGCTGGGGCCGCAACATCAGCGGACGCAGCACCTAAGAACGATTGAGGGCCGCTCGCGCGGCCCTCAATCTCGGTTACCAGCGGTGAAGTGGTAGAGACGCTTCCTGCCGGCCGTTACCGACCGGCGGCGCGAGACGCGAGTCCCCCACGCTGGCTAGGCGGTTCCCCGTAGGTTCCGGGGACACGTCCCTACCCGCTGGTACCTCCGCTGCCCGGACTTGAATCGCTCACTGTCGGGACCACCTCCTTTCCGCGTTAGGCGGAAATCTAGCGGTCCGAGCGGAGGACAACGGAGAGTTCCAGCCCCCGGTCGAGCGGGACGGTCGTGCTGACGAGCGTCGGGTCGGCCTGCCGGGCGGCCGAGTACTCGGCGAGCGTCTCGGCGTGGGAGAGGACGTTGTCGGCGACGATCAGCGCGCCCGGCTCGACCTTGTCCCGCGCAAGCCGAAGAGCCGCTCGTAGTCGTCCTTCTCGGCGTCCAGGAAGACGAGGTCGAAGACGTCCTGCACCTCCGCGAGCACCTCGAACGCGTCCCCCTCGACGAGCTCGGCCCACTCCTCGAGCCCCGCGTCGGCGATGTTCCGCCGCCAGGCCTCCGCCTTCGCCGGGTCGTGCTCGATCGAGACGACCCGGCCCGAGAAGTAGCGCACCCCGGCCGCCAGCCAGATCGTCGAGTAGCCGCGCGAGCCGCCGAGCTCGAGCACGCCGCAGTCGTTCATCGGAGCGGCGAGCGAGAAGAGGAACTGCCCCGTCGTGCGGGCCACCTGGCGCGAGCGCTCAGCCGCCGGCAGGCCTCGCTCGCGTTCCGAGGCGTCCTCGGCCTCGAGCCGAGCGAGCACCTCGAGGACGCGGTCGTCGAGCACGGGGCCAACGATAGGGTCGCGCCGTGATCGAGGTCGAGCACACGGTCGAGATCGGGCGTCCCGTCGAGGAGGTCTTCGACTACCTGACGGACGTCTCCCGGCTGCCCGAGTGGCAGGCGAGCGCGGCGTCGGCCGAACTCGAGGGCGAGCTGCGCGAGGGCGCCCTCGTCCGGGAGGTGCGAACGTTCATGGGCCGCCGGGCCGCCTCCACGCTCGAGGTGACCGAGTACGAGCCACCGCAGCGATTCTCGCTCCGCGTCGTCGAGGGGCCGATCCTGTACTCGGTCGAGCACGGTCTCGAGGCGCTCGACGGCCGGACGCGGGTCACGTTCGTCGGCCGCGGCGAGACGCACCGCATCCCGAGGCTGATGCAGGGCACCGTCCGCCGCGCGGTGGAGCGGCAGTTCGTCAAGGACCTCGAGGAGTTCAAGCGGCTCCTCGAGTCCAACTGGTTCAGATCCTTCAGGTCACGTCGACCTTGACGTAGCCGTCCTCGACGACGACCGGGTACGTCTCGACCGGCTCGTACGCCGGGAGGGTCAGCGGGCGGCCGGTGCGAAGGTCGAAGTTCGCGCCGTGGCGCGGGCAGACGACGACGCACGTCTCGCGGTCCCAGTCGCCCTCGCAGAGCGGACCGTCGTCGTGGGAGCAGCGATCCTCGATCGCCGAGAGCTCGCCGTTGCAGTTGTAGACGCCGACGGTGATCGCACCCGCCGGGACCAGCTTCATCGCCCCCGGAGGAAGCTCCTCCACGGGGCAGACGTCGATGAGGGCCACTACGTGAGCTCGAGCTCGTCGTAGCCGGCGAGGCCCTGGGGCAGCGGCGTGCCCTTCGCCTTGTGCAGAGCGACCTTGAGCGTCGTCAACCCGAGCATCGCGCACTTGAGCCGGATCGGCGTGAGCGGGATCCCGATCTCCTCGAGCAGCTCGTCCTTGTCGAGCACTGCGACCTCGGACGCCTTCTTGCCCTGCACCATCTCGGTCAGCATCGACGTCGCCGCCTGCGAGATCGCGCACCCGCGTCCGGAGAACTTCACCTCGTCGATCGTGTCGGAGTCCTCGCCGAAGCGGACGTAGATCGTCACCTCGTCCCCGCAGAGCGGGTTCATCCCCTCGGCATCGGCGTCGGCGTTCTCCATCACACCATGGCCGCGCGGGTTCTTGTAGTGGTCGAGGATCACCTCGCGGTAGAGCTGGTCGAACTCGTTCATCCGAGCACCTTCTTCACGCGCTCGACCCCGGCGACGAGCCGGTCGACCTCTTCGCGAACGGAGTAGAGGTAGAAGCTGGCGCGCGACGTGGCCGCGACGCCGAGCCGAGTCATCAGCGGCTGGGTGCAGTGGTGGCCTGCGCGGATCGCGATGCCCTCCCAGTCGAGCACCTGCGCGACGTCGTGCGGGTGGATCCCGTCGACGTTGAACGAGAGAATCCCTGCGCGCCGCTCGGGAGGCGGTCCGTAGCAGGTGACTCCCTCGACCTCGCCGAGCCGGTCGAGCGCATACGTGAGCAACTCGTGCTCGTGCGCCTCGATCGCCTCGAGTCCGACCTCGGTCAGGTAGTCGACGGCCGCGCCGAAGCCGACGGCCTCTGCGATCGCCGGCGTGCCCGCCTCGAACTTGTAGGGAAGCTCGTTCCAGGTCGTGCGGTCGAGCTTGACCGAGCGGATCATCTCGCCGCCGAGGTTGAACGGCGACATCTGCTCGAGCAGCTCGCGCCTGCCCCAGAGCGCGCCCACTCCGCTCGGCCCGCACATCTTGTGCGACGAGATCGCGACGAAGTCGGCGCCGAGCGCCTGAACGTCGACCGTCCTGTGCGGGGCGGCCTGAGCGGCGTCGACGACCATGATCGCGCCACGCTCGTGTGCCCACGCTGCGAGCCGCTCGCTCGGGTTGATCGTCCCGAGCGAGTTCGAGACGAGGTTGTTCGCGACGACCTTCACGTTCCCCGCGGCGCGCGATCTCGTCCAACGAGTCGAGCACGAGCTCGCCGTTGTCGTCGAACGGAATCGCGCGGAACTCGGCGCCGGTCCGCTTCGCGACGTACTGCCAGGGGACGAAGTTCGAGTGGTGCTCGAGCTCGGTCACGACGACGACGTCGCCGGGGCCGAGGTTGTCGAGGCCCCAGGCGTACGCGACGAGGTTGATCCCCTCGGTCGCGCTCCGGGTGAAGATCACCTCGCGCTCGCTCGGCGCGTTCAGGAACGCCGCGATCTTCGCGCGCGCGCCCTCGTAGCCGGCGGTTGCGTCTTCGGCGAGCTTGTAGACCCCGCGGTGGACGTTCGCGTAGGAGGTCTCGTAGAAGTCGCGGATCGCGTCGAGCACCTGACGGGGCTTCTGCGCCGAAGCGGCGGAGTCGAGGTACGCGAGCGGTTTCCCGTTGACCTCTCGCTCGAAGATCGGGAAGTCCGCGCGCAGCTTGTGCGCGTCGAGCTTGGGGCGTGCCTCCACTGCCATCGTGCTTATCGTACGCGCGATGAGCGGCTTCACAGAGACGGTTGCTGGGGCCTACGCGTTCGAGGGAGCCTCGCTCGACCTCGGGCGCGGCGTCCACAACGGCAAGCTCGAGTCAGAGGTGGTGGTGCGGCTTCCGCTCGCGACGTCGAACCGCCATGGCCTGATCGCGGGCGCAACAGGGACAGGGAAGACGCGCACGCTGCAGCTGCTGGCGGAACAGTTCTCGGAAGCGGGGGTCTCGGTCTTCGCCGCGGACTACAAGGGCGACGTCTCGGGCCTCGGCGTCCCCGGCCCGCCTGAGGGCAAGGCCGCCGAGCGGATGGCCGAGCTCGGGCTCACGCACGAGCCCGCGTCCTATCCGGCCGAGCTGCTGTCGCTCGGCGGAATCGGCCCCGGCGTCCCGGTGCGCGCGAGCGTCACGGACTTCGGGCCGCAATTGCTCGCGAAGGTGCTCGGCTCGAACGTGACGCAGGAGTCGAGCCTCGCGCTCGTCTTTCGCTACGCGGACGAGCGCGGGCTCGCGCTCGTCGACCTCGCCGACCTGCGGGCGCTGCTGGCGTTTCTCGAGTCGAAGGAGGGCAGGGAAGACCTGACGGGGATCGGCGGCGTTTCGAAGCAGACGATCGGCGTCCTGCTCCGCTCGCTCGTGCAGCTCGAGGACGGTGGCGGCACCGAGTTCTTCGGCGAGCCACAGTTCGAGATCGCGGACCTGCTCCGCACCGCGCCGGACGGACGCGGCGTGATCTCACTGCTCGAGCTCGCGGCGGTGCAGGAGAAGCCGCGCCTCTTCTCGACGGTGCTGATGTGGCTGCTCGCCGAGCTCTTCGAGCAGCTGCCCGAGGTCGGAGACCTCGACAAGCCGAAGCTCGTCTTCTTCTTCGACGAGGCGCATCTCCTCTTCGACGACGCGACGGACACGTTCCTCGAGTCCGTCGAGCGAACAGTGCGCATGATCCGCTCGAAGGGCGTCGGCGTGTTCTTCGTCACGCAGCACCCGACGGACATTCCGAGCTCGGTGCTCGCGCAGCTCGGCAACCGCGTGCAGCACGCGCTGCGTGCGTTCACGCCGAACGACGCCGACGCGCTCCGAAAGACGGTGAAGACCTACCCGACGTCCGAGCTCTACGACCTCGAGCAGCTGCTCACGAGCCTCGGGATCGGCGAGGCGGCGGTCACCGTCCTGAACGAGAAGGGCGTGCCGACGCCGGTCGTGCACACACGTCTTCGTGCGCCACGCGCGAGCATGGAGCCGGCGCCGGACCTCGACGCGGTCGCGAAGTCGTCCTCGCTCTGGGCGAAGTACGGGACGAGGCTCGAGCGGGAGAGCGCAGCCGAAGCGCTTGCGAGGCGCGTCGAGAGCACGCCCGAGCCGGAGTCGAAGCCGACGCGCGCGAAGAAGCCCCCACCCGCGCCGAGCGACCCGCTCACGGACTTCATGACCTCACGTCACGGTAAGGCGCTGCAGAAGGAGATCGTGCGCGGCGTGTTCGGGATGCTCAGAAAGCGGCTCTAGCCGCTCGCCACCTCGGCCGGCGGACTCTAGGCACCGGCACGTGAAGGAGGTTTCGGGTCAGGGACGTATGTCGGCACGTGACCACGTGCTCCAACTGCGGCGGTCAGGTGCCGGCCGATGCGCGCTTCTGTTCCCAGTGCGGCGCGCCCGTTCGCACCGACGCGGCCACGACTGAGGCGCCGGCGGAGTTCGAGCCTCGGCGGCCGCGCTGGGAACGACTCCTCTTCGCAACTGCCGTTGTCATCTTGATCTCGAGCGTCGTGCTCGCCGTCCTGGTCATCGCCTTCGGGGTCTTCGTCGAGCCGTCCAACACCCCATAGGAATTCTCGGCGATCCGACCTATGCTTTTCGAACAACGATCGGTACTGGTTCTCACGCCTGTGGCCACTATTCTCGAACTAGCAGCGTTCGCCGAGCTTCCCGCAGAGACCGTCCTCCGGGTTCTGTTGCGCGAGCCGACGAACGAATCAGCGCAGAAGCGCGTCGCCGAGGCGGTCGAGGCGCTCGGCCTGCCCGACTACCCGCGCCCGGACGGCCACATCGAAGTCCTACCGCTCGAGGACGAACCCCCTGCGGCCCCCGCGACGCTCGCGGCACGTACGGACCTTCCAGCCGCCAAAGACGGACATGAGCTCGTGACGGAGCTCTACTCGCTGTTCGGAGTGCTCCTCGACCGGCTCGACCGCGACCGCCGCGAACGCATCGACGACCTCGCGCTCACGGTCGACCTCACGACTGAGGGCTGGCGAATGGTCGATCGCCGACTCGGTCGGCTCGAGAAGATGATCGAGCGGATCGACCAGAGTCAGCCGATCGACCGAAGCCGCAGCATCGGCGCGGAGGTCCACCGACTCGAGGATCGTCGCGGTTCCGGCCGCTAGCGACGCAGTCGAGCTCCGAGTCCTCGGCTGCTTGATCGAGAAACAGCGGACGACGCCCGATGCCTATCCGCTGTCCCTGAACGCGCTCCGGCTCGCCTGCAACCAGGCGACCAACCGCGAGCCGGTCGTCGACTACGACGAGCCGGCGATCCGGGACGCGCTGCAGCGCCTCTCCGCGAAGGGCTGGGTTCGCCTCGCGAGCGGACCCTCGAGCCGCGCGGTCAAGTACCGTCACCTGTTCGACGAGGCGCTCGGCCTCTCCGGCCCCGAGATCTCGCTGCTCACCGTCCTGATGCTGCGGGGGGCGCAGACGGTCGGCGAGCTGAAGTCGCGCACAGAGCGACTGCACCGCTTCGGATCGCTCGCCGAGGTGGACGAGACGCTCCGCGCGCTCACCGGACGCGAGCTCGTGGTGCGGCTCGAGCGACGTCCTGGTCAGAAGGAAGAGCGCTGGGAGCACCGGCTCGGCGAAACCTCCGACGACGTCACGGCGGCCGCACCGCAGAACTCGCTCGAGGAGCGCGTCCGGCTACTCGAGGTGCAGGTCGCAGAGCTGCAACAGGAGGTCAGGCAGTCGCTGTGATCGTGATCCCGCCGCGAGCCTTCTGCTCGAGCGTCACGGTCACGCGGCTCGCGTCGAGTCTCAGCGCCTCGGCGACGTCGTCACGGATCTTCACGGCGAGCGCCTCGCAGAAGGCGCCCTCGTTGCGGTACCGCGCAAGGTAGAGCTTCAGCGACTTCGACTCGAGGCAGAGCTCGCCGGGCGCGTACTCGATCGAGGCGAGATAGAAGTCGGGCTGTCCAGTGATGGGGCAGACCGCCGTGAGCTCGTCGCTCGTGAGGTCGACGAGCGAGACGCCCGGGTTGGGGAAGGTTTCGAGGCCGGCGTAGTGCTCGGAACCAGCGTGGCCGAGCGCGGTGAACTCCGGCAGCTCGCTCATCGCCGTACTGTAGGCAGACGCGCGTGTTACGTCGCAGGCCCGCCGTACGCGGACGAATAATCGAAGGCGACCTCGAGGAGGCGCTCTAGCGGTCCTGGAGCGCGTCGAGCGCGACCGCGAACGCGATCACGAGCCGGCGGTCTGCGTCGAAGTCCGGCTCCAGGTCGAGCAGGTACCGGTCCCGGAGCTTTCCGAGCACACGCTTGTACGATCCGACCTGCTTGCCCTCCCGCTTCAGCACGAAGTTGAACGGAAGCCATGAGAGCAGCGAGAAGAGCTCCGGCCCGAAATCCGCGACGCGCCGGACGATCGCGATCAGCCAACTCGCTTCGTGCGCTTCGAAGAGCTCGCTTCCAGCCGGGTCCTTGACGCGCCAGTGGCTGCGCAGCAGCGAGAGGCCGAACACCTTCTCGAGCACCCCGATCGGATTGCCTTCGGCGTCGAGCACGTCGTGGCGGCCGCGGAACTCGAACACTGTCCGTGCTTTGATCATGAAGACGTGCGGCGCGTCGTCGTTCTCGCTCGTGCGGAAGCGGATGTCCTCGCGGATCTTCAACTTCTTCTGCTTGACGAACAGGATCGGCCGACCCTCGTCGGTCGACCCCGGCGCCGGGATGCTGATCCGGTACTCGTTCGCGAGCGCCTTGAAGATCTGTTGGATCAGGAAGCGGTTCGAGCTCTCGAGCTCGGGGATCGCGCTCATCGCCACACGTAGTTCAGAAGGCCGCTGATCACGGAGACCGCGAGGAACGCTAGTGCAAGCGCGGCGTGATCGGTCGCGTACAGGGCGGCCGAGGCTGCGACCCAGACAGCGAGCTCGATCGCGAACGCGCCTTGCTTCGAGATCTCGATCGTGTGCTTCGGCGAGACGAAGAGCGCCCAGACCGCGATCACCGCCCCGACCGCGGCGAGGGCCAGGACCCAGCCCAGCACGCCGTCGCCTGTCTCCCAACCCCAGTAGCCCACTGCCGCGAGCGCCGCGAGCTCGAGGAGGAACCTCAGCGCGAGGTTTGCCCCGACCAGGGCCTTCACGAGGCGCGTTCGAGCAGCGCAATGCGCCAGAGCCCGGAGCGCTCGCGAGACACGATGCGAAAGCCGTTTTGCTCGACTGCGGCGAGCATCTGGCGCTCCGAGTGCACGTACGAGCGGAAGTCGCAGCCACGGAGCCGCGGCCAGAGGTTCAGGAGGACGATGGCCGCACGGGCGACGGCGAGATCCGGCGGGAACGAAAATGCGAGCAGGCGCCTCGTCTTGCGAGCCGCGGTTCCGAGAAGTCGTTCGGAGTCCGGGTAGCAGCAGACGACCCGGTGCAGCAGCACGACGTCTGCGGAAGGAACAGCGTCCGGTTCGTTCACGATGTCGACGATCCGCCGGTCAACGCGTTGGGTGAGCGACCGTTCCTTGAGAAGTGCGACCGCTTCGCCCTCGTACGCCGGTGAGAGCTCCGCGTTCGTCGTGCGCGCCGCACCGCGCTCCAGCAGCTCCAGCTGCAGCGCGCCGATCCCGCCGCCGATCTCGAGCACGTCTGCCTGCTCGACGCCTCGAGCCGCGATCAGGTCGACGAGTCGCATCCCGGCGCCCCTGACCCCATGCGTGCGATATCCCTCGGCATCGCGCCGGGCGAGCTTCTCGTCGAAGAACTCGCCGTACGCGCTCGTCGAGCAGCAGCGCGGCATCGCAGCGCATCCTACGGCTATCGTCGCCCGCGATGAGCAGCGAATACATCTTCACCATGTACCGGGTCGACAAGTTCTACGGCCCTGAACGCCAGGTGCTCTCGAACGTCTCGCTCTCGTTCCTGCCGGGAGCGAAGATCGGCGTGCTCGGGCCGAACGGCGCGGGGAAGTCGACGGTGCTTCGGATCATGGCCGGGGTCGAGGAACCGTCCTCCGGCGAGGCGCAGCTCGCGCGCAACGCGACCGTCGGCCTGCTCTCGCAGGAGCCGGACCTCGACCCGGAGAAGACCGTGCGCGAGAACGTCGAGGACGGCGTGCGTGAGGCGCGCGACCTGCTCGACCGCTTCAACACGATCTCTGCGCGGTTCGCCGAGCCGGACGCCGACTTCGACACGCTGCTCGCCGAGCAGTCGAAGGTGCAGGACGAGATCGACCGACGCGACCTCTGGGAGCTCGACGCGACGCTCGACCGTGCGATGGACGCACTGCGCACGCCGGAGGGCGACCGCGACGTCGTCTCGCTCTCGGGTGGCGAGCGGCGCCGCGTCGCGCTCGCGCGGCTGCTGCTCTCCGCGCCCGACCTGCTGCTGCTCGACGAGCCGACGAACCACCTCGACGCCGAGTCGGTCTGGTGGCTCGAGCGCTTTCTCGACGACTACAAGGGCACAGTCGTGGCAGTCACGCACGACCGGTACTTCCTCGACAACGTCGCCGGCTGGATCCTCGAGCTCGACCGCGGCAAGGGACTCCCCTTCGAGGGGAACTACTCGTCCTGGCTCGAGCAGAAGCAAGCGCGCCTAGCCGTCGAGGAGAAGCAGTCGTCGGCTCGCCAGCGCACGCTCGCGCGCGAGCTCGAGTGGGTTCGCGCGAGCCCACGCGCGCGCCACGCGAAGTCGAAGGCGCGTCTCGGCGCGTACGAGCAGCTGTTCGCGGACGAGCAGAACGTGAAGCTCGACAAGGTCGAGATCCACATCCCGCCCGGGCCGCGGCTCGGCGACGTCGTGATCGAGGCCGAAGGCGTCTCGAAGGGCTTCGGCGACCGGCTGCTCTTCGAGGAACTGACGTTCTCGCTGCCGCCCGCCGGCATCGTCGGCGTGATCGGCCCGAACGGCGCGGGCAAGACGACGCTCTTCCGGATGATCGTCGGCGAGGAGTCGCCCGACGCCGGCACCCTCCGCGTCGGCGACACCGTGCAGCTCGCCTACGTCGACCAGTCGCGCGAGTCGCTCGACCCCGCGGCGACGGTCTGGAAGGAGATCAGCGGCGGGCTGGACACGATCGAGCTCGGCAAGCGCGAGCTCAACTCGCGCCAGTACGTCTCGTGGTTCAACTTCAGGGGCGGCGACCAGCAGAAGCGCGTCGGCGACCTCTCCGGCGGCGAGCGGAACCGCGTGCACCTCGCGAAGGTGCTTCGCTCGGGCGGGAACGTGCTGATGCTCGACGAGCCGACGAACGACCTCGACGTCGACACGCTGCGCGCGCTCGAGGAAGCGCTCCTCGACTTCGCCGGCTGCGCGGTGGTGATCTCGCACGATCGCTGGTTCCTCGACCGGATCGCGACGCACATCCTCCACTTCGACGGCGACTCCCAGGTGACGTGGTTCGAGGGCGGCTGGGAGGAGTACGCCGACTGGGTCAAGGAGACGAAGGGCGCGGACGCGCTCGAGCCGCACCGGATCAAGTACAAACCGCTAGTTCGCGCGTAAGCCGAAAGTCCTTCGGACGTTCGGTCTATGGGTGCGGCCTGAGCCGGTCGAGCACCTTGTCGACCACCTTGCGTTCGGCGCGCATCGCGAGCCCGACGAGATCGAGCTCTCCGGCGGGCACTGCGGCGACGGCGGCGCGATTCGCCTCGTCGTGATCGGTCGCGAAGAGCTCCTCGGTGTAGATCGCGAGCTCGACCTCCCGTTGCATCGCACGCTCGTAGGCGCGGCGTAGGCCCGCCGCGTCCGCGGCGTAGACGAGCACCGGCTCCCTGAACATCGGGAGGTAGCGGTTACCCGACGCGTCGGCATACGGGACGCCGACTGTTTCGGGGTCCGTGCCGGCGATCCCGCTGGCGAGGAACGCCGTCACGTTCGCCTTCTGCCAGACTGCGAGGTCGTCGCGGAGAACGACCGCGATCTTGGTCGCAAACTGCACGGAGGCTCAGCGGTTCTGCTGCCGCCAGCGGTGGAGCAGCTTCGACTTGTGCGCCGACTTCGGCGTTGTGGGCGTTGGCTTCGGGTCGTGCTCCGCGAGCCAGCGCGCGGCCTCGTCGTCATCTTCGAGCCCGACTGCACGCTCGCGCTCGGTCAGCTTCTTGACGCCCCGGGTCGTCAGGTCGCGCTTGGGAGCCATCGCCGGCCAGGGTAGTCGGAGAGTCGCGCATACGCGATCTTCACAACCGCTCTCTACATTTGGCCGATCGGAACGCGCCTCGCACGGGTGGTGACAGCGGCGACCCTCGCCCTCGTCGGCCTTGGCTGCGCCGGTGCAGACGACGACGAGACGACGTCGATCCCGACCACGACAACGGCGCCGACGACGACCGGGGAGACCTTCGAGGGCGGGACGGGCACCGCCACCGCCCCCGCGGAGATCGCCGAGACCGCGTTGCTCGAGCGAGTCGCGGTCGCGGGCCACGAGGGCTACGACCGGGTCGTCTTCCAGTTCCGGAACGGGCTCCCCGGCTACCGCGTCGAGTACGTCGAGCCCCCGCTCCGCGAGGACGGGTCAGGCAACCTCGTCGAGCTGGACGGTGATGCCTTCGTGGTCATCCGCATGGAGCCGGCATCCGGCTTCGACCTCACGGTCCCCGAGGGCGAGCTCATCTACACGGGCCCGCGGCGGATCGCGGGAGACGGCACGTCCGTGGTCCAGGAGGTCGTCCGGACGGGTGACTTCGAAGCAGTTCTGACCTGGGCGGTCGGGCTGAGCGAGCGCGTTCCGTTCCGCGTGCTCACGCTCGACGACCCGGCTCGGATCGTCGTCGACTTCGAAGCGCCGTGAGCCTCATGCTGCACCGCTGATCTGCCGATATCCCCTCGATGGCCTTCACGTTCCCGTCGCGGCTTCTCGGCGAGCTCCTGATCGACCGGGGCCTGATCGTCCCGGCCGACCTCGAAGACGCCCTGGTCGAGCAGCGCGCGACCGGGCGGCGCCTCGGCGAAGTGCTGGTCTCCAAAGGAGCGCTCACGGGAGCCCAGCTGACGCGAGCACTCGCGGAGCAGTACGGAATCGAACTGCCCACGGTGTCGGTCTCCACCCTGGAGGCCTCGGAACCGCCCGCTCCGTGGCAGCCGCTCGGCCGACTGCTGGTCACGCGCGGGACGATCTCGCAGGCGGCGCTCGACGAGGCGCTGGCGACGCAGCGTCATTCGGATCGCAAGCTCGGCGAGGTTCTCGTCACCGAGCACAGCGTGACCATGCTCGACCTCGCCGCGGCTCTCAGCGAGCAGCACGGCCTCGCGATCGGGGCGGACGCGGCCGCGCAGCCGGTCACCTCCGCGTTCCCCGACGAGTCGTTCTACGAGGTCAAGGAGCCCGACGGAGCCTCGCTCTTCTCGACCGACAGCTTTCTCGAGGCGACCGACTTCGCCTTCGAATACCTCGCCGCCGAGTCTCCCGAGGTGCTCGAGATCGTTCGGGGGCGTGGAGCCGAGCGCGAGCGCGTCTGGCAGTGCGACCAGCGCGGCGAGCCGATCGCCGAAGTCGATCCCATCGCTACGTACGGCTTCGACCCGAACGCCTGGACCGGGCCGAACTTCTCCGGCGACTAGCCTCCAGGTCACATGGTCGCCGCCCGGGACCGCGAGCGGACGCTCGTGCGGATCCGCAAGCTCTGCCTCGCCCTGCCCGAGGTGAGCGAGCGGCCGAGCCACGGCGCGCCGACGTTCTTCGTCCGGGGCAAGCGCGCGTTCCTGATGGTGCTCACGAACCACCACGGGGACGGCCGCTTTGCGATCTGGTGCGCCGCTGAGCCAGGGACGCAGGCGATGCTCGTGGAGGCAGATCCGGAGCGGTTCTTCGTCCCGCCGTACGTCGGCCACCGAGGCTGGCTCGGCTTCCGGCTCGACCGGGCGCTGGACTGGGACGAGCTCGCGGGCATCGTGGAGGACGCCTACGCGGAGGTGGCGCCGCCGAAGCTCGTCGAGCAGATGACGGACTAGGAGGGATTGGCGGAAGAGGCCTCGTCGTCGGGGTGCGATGGGTGGTGCGAGGCAAGGACGCAGGGAGCGTGCGTATCCAGTGGATACGGACGCGACTGAGGACGCCGCATCGCGCCGCCCAGCGCGGCCCGGCGGCACAGTGCCTCTTTCGTCAAGCCCTCCTTAGGGAGCGTTCAGGTTGGGGCGGTCGTCCTCGACCTGCGGCTGCTCGACGTACCCCTCCGGCAGCTCGCCGGACTCGATCGCCTGCTTCATCGCCGCGGCCGCCTGCTTCTTCTCCAGCTTCTTCTCGCGCTTCTCCTGGACCTTGCGCTCACGCTGGAGCTTGGCCATCGTCGTCTGTCGCTTGGTCGCCATCGATCGGTTTCCCTTCGTCGTCGTTCCGCGGGAGTCCTGCCCTCCGGGGCCGGCTCACAGCCGGAAAGCCAGTCTACCGACCACTTTGCGGCAATCGAGCACAGGAATATGCTCGGCGTGGCAAGCGACTTCGGAGGTTGGCCATGTCCTTGAAGCTGAACATGCTCCCGCCCAGCGTGAACAACATGTCCGTCCGCGTCTTCGTGCGGGCAGCCGGGCTCCCGTACGAGGAGGAGAACGTCTGGGGCCAGACGCAGGGCGACGAGTACCTCGCCAAGTACCCGGCCGGGCTGACGCCGACGGTCGAGACGGACGAGCTCCCGAAGGGCGTCCTCGGGGAGAGCTGCGCGGTGATGATGTACCTCGCGAGCCGCGAGGGGCGCGACGACCTCTACCCGACCGATCTCGGACGCCGCGCGATGACCGACAGCGCGAACTTCTACACGATGAGCATGCTCTACCCGCTCGTCGCGCGCGCGACCTATCCGCGCCTGAGCTTCGCCGGCTACCCGGGCGAAGTGGCGACGTCGGAGGCGTCGGACGACGACAAGGAAGGCGCCCGGAAGGCGGCGGAGGACGCGATCCCGCGCATCCTCGAGACCTACCGCGAGTTCTTCGGCGCGGACGGCGGCTTCATCGGCGGCGACAAGCCGAGCATCGCCGACATCCGGCTCGCGTGCACGCTCGAGTTCCTGGCGGTGACGGACACCGAGCTTCCCGACTGGACGAAGGACTACATGCAGCGAGTGGAGTCGGCGCTCGGCGACGCGTACACCGAACCGGCAGGCGACGTGCGCGGCTACATCGCGCAGGTCACGGGCCAGGCGGTCGCCGGCTAGCCCGTCACCAGATTCGTGCGGGCTGCACCTCGATCGTCAGCAGTGTGTCGAGGTCGAGCTCCGGCGTTCGCGGGAGGCGCAGGATCATGACGCCCTTCTGATCAGGCGTCGGGATCAGCCCTTCGCCCGTCCGGCCCGCGAGCGGCCCACGCCACTCCTCCCACCCGAGGCGTGCGTAGAACGACACGCGGTCCGTCTCCAGGCAGGCGACGTCGTAGTCGTCGAGGGCCGACGCGAGCTGGGACATCACCGCGCTCCCAATCCCTCGGTTTTGGTGCGCGGGCGAGGTCGAAACGGCATCGACGTAGGCCGTGCGCAGAAGCGGCAGCTCGAGCGGCTGCAACCAGCGCGTCGTGACGACGGCGTGCCCGACGAGCTCCTCGCCGAGATCCGCGACGACGTGCAGGCCGTCGGGCGGAAGGTAGGAGAAGAGGTTCCGGAAGTCCTCCTCCTGATGTGCGTCGATGCAGAGACGGATGACAGCCGCGCGCATCGTCTCGTCGAGCTCGCTCGTCCGGAGCGTCCGAAGCACCATGACCCGAACTATGAACGTTCTGCGTCTGCGAAACTCGCTGCCGTGACGCTCGCGCACTGGGACGAGGTCGAAGGCTTCCGCCGCGCGAAGGGAGAGATGGACGCAACGTGGCAGCGGCTCGGCCACGTCGCCGGAACACGAACCGTCGGCGTAAACCGTGTGCGCGTCGCGCCCGGGATGCTGCCAACGCCGCCTCATTCGCACACTGCCTCCGAGGAGGTCTTCTTCGTGCTCGCCGGCTCGGGGCTCGCGTGGCAGGACGGGGACGTGCACGAGGTCCGACCGCGTGACTGCGTGATCCACCGCGCGAACGAGCACGAGCACACGTTCATCGCCGGCGAGGAGGGGCTCGAGTACCTCGCCTTCGGCACGCGGCACCCGACGGAGGTGGGCTGGCTGCCCCGCTCGCGCGCGATCAGATTCGGGTGGCCGTGGGTCGAGGGCCGTGACGACGACCCGTGGGACATCGAGGCCGCGGGCGAGCCGCTCGCCTACGGCGACCCGGCGCCGCGGCCGGCGAACATCCTCAACGTCGACGAGGTCGAGCTCGAGCGCTGGGAAGATCGGCTCACCACGGCGCCGCTGGCGACGACGGACCGCTCGGAGCTCGCGGGGTTTCACTGGGAGCAGATCGCGCCGGGAGCTCGCGGCTCGCCTCCGCACTGCCACTCCGAGGAGGAAGAGGTCTTCGTCATCCTCGAAGGCAGTGCGACGCTCGAGCTGTGGCCGTCACCGCCGCGCGAGGCTGCCGGCGAGGTCATGGAGGAGCATGCGCTGCGGCCCGGGCATCTGGTCGCGAGGCCGCCGGGGTCGAGGATCTCGCACGCGTTCGTCGCCGGGCCGGAAGGGGTCACGATGCTGATCTACGGAACGCGGAAGCCGAACGACCTGGCCTGGTTCCCGCGCTCGCGGAAGGTCTGGTTCCGCGGCCTCGGGGTGATCGGTCGGATCGAGACGCTCGACTACCACGACGGCGAGCCTGACTGACCTAGCGCGACGGCGACTACTGTCCGAAGGTGCCGAGCGTGCTGGTCACCGGAATGTCTGGGACGGGTAAGTCCACGGCGTTGGACGAGCTCGGCCGACGCGGTTTCCGAGTCGTCGACACGGACTCCCCCGCCTGGAGCGAGTGGATCCCCGCTGCGGATGAGTGGCTCTGGCGGGAGGACCGCATCGCAGAGCTCCTGGCATCGGAGGAGGACGACGTCCTCTACGTGTCGGGCTGCATGTCGAACCAGGGGAAGTTCTACGACCGTTTCGACGCGGTCGTCCTGCTCAGCGCTCCCCTCGAGGCGATCCTCGAGCGAGTGGCGAACAGGACGACGAACGACTACGGCAAGGGGCCCGGGGAGCTCGACCTGATTCGCTTCCACCTCGAAACCGTGGAGCCGCAGCTCCGAGCGACGTGCACCCACGAGATCGATGCGAGCAAGCCGCTCGACGACGTCGTCGACGCGCTGGTCGCCATCGGCCAGAACACTAGGGACTAACGGGTAGATGTCGATCTGGCCCCAGCGCGTTCGTCGTGCATGGGTAGGGCCGATACCGACCGACGAGAGGGGACGACGATGAAGTACCTGCTGCTGGTCTGCTGGGACGCCGAGAAGATGGATGCCCAGACCGAGCCCGGCCCGAACGACACGCCGGACGAGGAGAGCTTTCCCTGGCTGGACGACCTCCAGGCGCGAGGACGCTGGATCACCGGCGACCAACTGGCGCCGCCGCGACGGGCACGATCGGTTCGCGTCCGCGACGGGAAGGCGATCGTCACCGACGGCCCCTTCGTCGAGACGAAGGAGGCGGTCGGCGGATTCGACATCATCGAGTGCGGCAGCCTGGAAGAGGCCGTCGAGATTGCGGCCGGGCACCCCATCGCGCAGATGGGGACGATCGAGGTCAGGCCGCTCTGGGGGAACTGACCAGCTAGTCGGCCATGCGGAAAGCGACCTGGTACTTCCCGACCGACGTTCGCTTGCCCGGAGTGTCGCCGGCCGGCATCGCGCTAAGCGTCTCGTCGCCGGTCTTGTAGTCGTCCTCGGTCTCGAAGAAGACGATCACGAGCGACTTGTCCGCCTCGGGATCATGGAGAACGATGATCTCCTTCGCGGGCACGTTCTCCGGCCGCTCGCTTCCCTCCATCTCGCCCTTCATCTGCGCAATCCGAGCGCTGTCTACGCCATCAAAGGTCACGACTCGTGCCAGCGGCATGACTGCCTCCTTGTCGAGAATTCGCTTGACTCTAACCCATCGTGTCTTCCATCAACGAGGAGGTGCTCGTCCGATGATTGACGTACAGCGAGTCGACTACATCCGCGTCCCCGTGACGAACATGGAGCAGGCGAACCACTTCTACGGCGAGGTGCTGGGCCTCGACCGGAACCCGAACTCGCCTCACGAAGACTGGGTCGAGTACGAGACCAGCAACGTGACGCTCGCGGTGATGACGCCGCACACCCACGACTACGAGTTCACACCATTGCCGCCCGGGACGCTTGCGTTCCGCGTCCCCGACGTCGCCGATGCGAAGGCGAAGCTGGAGGCGGCCGGCGTGCAGGTCAACGAGCTGTGGGACTCCGGTGTCTGCCAAGGTGCCGGGTTGCGCGACCCTGCCGGCAACCCCATCCTCCTGCACCACCGCTACAAGCCGTATGAGCCGAACTGAAGCGTCCGCCTGGTTGGCCGCCTACGACGCGCAACTCCGCGATCGCGTTTCCGACCGGCTGCCGGCCGGGGTGACCGTCGAGCGCGACGGGCCGCTCCTGCGCTTCTTCGGCCTCTTCGGTGAGGGGAACCGCGGCTTCGTCTCCTATCGCGACCTCGACGGGCTCGACGGCGCAGACCTCGATGCGTTGATCGCACGGCAGGTGCGCGTGTTCGCCGAGCGCGGCGAGCGCTTCGAGTGGAAGCTGCACGCGCACGACCGGCCGCCGGACCTTTCGCAGCGACTGCGTGCTGCGAGCTTCGTCCCAGAGGAGGAAGAGACCGTCGTGATCGCGCCGGTGGACGAGATCGCGGGCCGGCCGGTGCTGCCCGAGGAAGTGTCGTTGCGGGAGGTGACCGACCGAAGCGACCTCGATCGCATCGCCGCGTTCGAACAGGCCGCGTGGGAGGAGGACGACGGCGACAGCTGGATCGCCGGGAGCCTCGACGCCGAGCGGACCGCCGATCCGGAGGGAATCACGATCGTCGTCGCGGAAGCCGGCGGCGCGATCGTGTGCGCCGGCTGGGTGCGCTTCGAGCGCGGAACGGACTTCGCGACGCTCTGGGGCGGCGCCACGCTGCCGGCCTGGCGCGGGCGTGGGATCTACCGAGCCGCCGTGGCGTATCGGGCGAACCTGGCCGCGGAGCGCGGCTTCCGGTTCGTCGAGGTCGATGCTTCCAGCGACAGCCGCCCGATCCTCGAGCGGCTCGGCTTCACCGCGGTGACGACGACGACGCCGTACGTCTGGTCGCCGGCTCCTACCGACGCGTGACTACGCCCAGGGGAGGCGGTCCCAGTACGGGGGCCGCTCCCGACGTGACAGCTCGAAGCCCGTGTACGCCTGGTCCGGGTCGGGCGTCTCAACCTCTGCGCTCGCGCCGTAGCCCGCCGCCAGCTCCGACACCGGGTAGAGGACCTCCCAGGGCGCCGAACGCGCACCGACCATCAGGATCGCGCACGGCCCGTCGCCGGCGCCGACGAAGATGTGCTCGGTCCCGGCGGGGGTGTGGACGAAGTCCCACGGCCGCAGGAGCCGCTCCTCACCCTCGACGAGCAGCCTGCACTCTCCGGACAGCACGAGGAACGCCTCCTGCTGGTTCTCGGCGTGGTACAGGCCGTTCGGCTCGCCCGGCTCCAGGACGTGGATCCTGATGCCGAACTGCGGGAACTCGGCGTACGGGCTCTCGAAGCTGCACTCCGACCCGGACGGCTTCTTCTCGCCGTTCACCGACGTCAGCCAAGTGGCGTCTCGTACGTTCACCACGAACCAGCCCTCGCTGGTCGGTGATAGCCCCGAGCCGGAGTCCTCGAGCTGCGCCTCTGGCACGCCGCGAGTCTAGTCCACTACGGTTCGGCGGACAGACAGTTCCGCGCGAACAAGGGGAGACCATGACCACACTCGAGAACCGCCCGAACACCGCGCTCCTCGTCGTCGACGTGCAGACCGGCGTCGTCGAAGGGGCGACCGAACGCGACGCCGTTGTCGCGAACGTCGGCAGCCTCGTCGAGAAGGCACGGCAGGAGAGCATCCCCGTTGTCTGGGTTCAGCATTCCGACGAGGGGCTTGCGAGGGGGAGCGACGAGTGGCGGATCGTCCCCGAGCTGACGCCGGACGCCGCCGAGCCGCTCGTCGAGAAGAGCTACGGCGACTCCTTCGAGGACACCAACCTCGAGACAGTGCTGTCGGGCCTCGGTGTCGGGCGCCTCGTCGTCGTCGGTGCGCAAACCGATGCTTGCATCCGCTCGACGCTCCACGGCGCGTTCGCCAGGGGGTACGACGCGACCCTCGTCAGCGACGCGCACACAACGGAGGACCAGACGGAATGGGGTGCGCCGCCGCCGGAGCAGGTCATCGCGCACACGAACCTGTACTGGAAATACCAAACTGCGCCGGGCCGGACGGCCGGGGCGGTCGAGACCAAGGACGTCCACTTCGACGGTACGCCCTGAGGCCCAAGGTCACGAGCGACGTGCTCGAAGGCGGCTGCGCCTGCGGCGAGGTTCGGTATCGGCTCACGTCGGACCCGCTCTTTACACACTGCTGTCACTGCTTGAACTGTCAGCGGCAGACCGGGAGCGCGTTCGTTGTCAACATCCTGATCGAGGCCGACCGCGTCGAACTGCTTGCCGGCGAGCCACAGCCGGTCGACGTACCCCGAGGCGGCGGCAAAAAGCAGCGGATCTTTCGATGCCCGACCTGCCAAGTAGCGGTCTTTAGCCGCTACACCCGCGCAGGTATCCGGTTTGTTCGGGGTGGCACCCTCGACGACCCGTCGAGCGTAACGCCCGACGTCCACATCTACACGCGGTCGAAGCTGAGCTGGGTCACCCTTCCGGACTCGGTCCCGGCGTTCGCGACCTACTACGACGTGAAGAAGCTCTGGCCGGCCGCCAGTCTCGACCGCGTCAAGGCAATGACGAAGTCGCGACGCTCCGCCGGCTGACACCAAACCGTCCGCCGGGCTTCGTCAGTCGTGGCGGAGGGAACCGTCGGCCGCACCCAGTCCGAGCCAGGAGGCCATGTCCTCCAGTTCGGCCTGCACGGCCTTGGTCATGGCGCGGGTGAACTTCACGTCCTCGTGGATCGCGTGCACGCGCAGGACGGAGGCCTTGCGGTCGGCGGCGGCGTCGACCTTTCCGACCAGCCGGTCGTCGTGGAGCACCGGAAGTGCGTAGTAGCCCCAGCGGCGCTTGGCCGCGGGCTTGTACATCTCGAGGGAGTACTCGAACTCGAACAGCTCCTCCGCGCGGCGCCGGTCGTAGACGAGCCGGTCGAACGGCGAGAGCAGCGCCGTACGTCCCTCGAAGTCGGCGCCGAGCGCGGCGGGGTCGACGCGCCACTCGCCCTTGACGCCCTCGACCACCGCCGGCTCCCCGGTGTCGCCGACGTCGACCGGCTCGATCGGCATTGCGGTGGTCTTCTGACGGGCGATGCCGAGCGAGGCGAGCCGCCGCTCGTTCCTGATCCGCTGCGCGTCGTCTACGGAGGGAACGACGACATCGGCCGGGTACACCCGTTCGGGGAGATCCCAAAGCCGCTCACGCCCCACGCGCGCAGCGATCGCGACCTCGCCGCGCATCATCAGGAACTCCAGCATCTGCGTCACGTTGCGATCGTTGGTCCAGCCGGTCGAGGCCCACGGCACCGCGGACGTGTCAGGGATGTCACGCGAGCTCAGCGGCCCGGACTTGCGAAGCAGCTTGACGATGTCGCGCCGGAAGCGGTCGTTGTCGCGGATCCACTGATCCGTTCGCTCATGGCTGCGGCTCGTCCGACTGCGGGCGAGGATCAGGCCGACGTCGCTCATCGGCCGCACCAGCGCGTTGTGCTCGAACAGCGTGCGGTCCTGCTCCAACGCCCTCCGGAGGTCGACCGGCCGGTACGCCGAGCCGAGGCGGCTCCAGGCGACGAGGTCGGCGCTGGGCGCGATCGCCGCAGTCGGGTCGATCTGCAGCAGGGTCAGCTGCCGCACAATCGCGACCAGATCGGTCGGCCTGCGTGCATCGAGCAATTGCGCGCGCACCGCGATGCGACGAGCCTGCGCCTTGGTCAGCCGGTGCACGGACAGGAGGCTACGCCAGCGTGCCGGGTTCAGAGAGTGGAGATGCGCCTACTGACGCGCGACGAGGTCGAGCTCATGTATCTGCTCTGACACCGGTCGTCCCAGAGAGCGTTGGCTCCGGCTGGGTTGTCGACGGTTTGTCGGGCAGGCGGCGCGTGAACACGAGAGAGAGAAGCGCGAGTAGCGCCACCGCGAGCATCGCCTTCTTGAGCGCTTCGAGCTGGGCCTCCGCATAGTCAGCCGTGACTGCGTCCGCCTCGGCGGGGCTGAGGCCGGCAGCGATCGCAACGGCGTTTGCCTGCTCGGTCGTGACGATCTCGATCCCCTGCTGGGTCGCGGCCGTGATCTCCGCGCGCACCGGTTCGGAAAGCGCAGGGTTCTCGGCGATGCGGGTCGTGAAGCCTGTCAGCAGGCCGGTGAGCAGGACGGAGCCGATGAGGGCGGTTCCGAGTGAGGCGCCGAGGTTTTGGGCGGTGCCCTGGAGACCGCCCGCCTCGTTCGTCTTCTCGGACGGCGCCGACGACATGATGACGTTGCCGAGTTGCGACATCATCAGACCGGCGCCGACGCCGAACAACGCGAGTGAGAGCTTGAACCCGGTGTCGTTCAGCTCGACGTCGATCGTGCCGACGAGGACGAGGCCTGCGATCACCATTGCAGCAAGGCCGATCTGCACGATGAGCCTCGGCGAACGCCGGGCAGCGAGCTTAGGCCCGGCGAGCGCCGCGATAAGCATCGTCACCGACATTGGCAGCAGCCGTTTACCGGTCTCGAATGCGTCGAGCCCCAGGACGACCTGCAGGTAGACCGGGAGGACGAAGAAGGTGCCCATCAGCACCAGTTGCTGCGACATCAGCGCCGCCAGGCCGGCGCGGAGCGACTCGATGCGCAGCAGTGCGCGTTCGAGCAGCGTGTCCTGCCCGAGCCGCTCTCGCCGTTCCTCCCACACGCTGAAGAACCAGAGGAGGAAAACGCCGCCGGCGATCAGGAAGGGCACCAGTGAGAAGCCGAGCGGGGTGAGCTCATGGCCTCCGATGGTGGGCGCGTCGAGGGGCAGCAGCCAGCCCCACTTGCTGCTTTGGAGGATGCCGAACACGATCAGGGCGAGGCCTGCGGCCGAGAGGGCCGCGCCGACGAAGTCGAGCCGTGGCGGGTGGTCAGGCCGGGGCGCTGGCTGCATCCGCTTGCGCACGAGCAGGATGGCGAGCACGATCACGACCTCGCCCACGAACACGAGCCGCCAGGAGTAGTACGTCGTCACCCAGCCGCCGATCACCGGGCCGACCGCGATCGCCGCCCCGGCGACACCGCCGATGATCCCGTAGGCGAACGCCCGTTCCTTCCCTTGATAGTTCGCCGCGACCAGGGCGGCAATGGCCGGGATCACAAGCACGGCGCCGAGCCCCTCGACAAGGGACCAGCCGAAGAGCAGGACGTACAGGTTCGGGCTAAGCGCCGTCGTCAACGAGCCGAGCCCGTACACCGCAAGACCGAGGGCAAACGCCCGGTCACGCCCCCAGATGTCTCCGAGCTTCGCTCCGACGAGCATGAATGCCGCCATCACCAGCGTGTACGCGGTGATTGCAGCCTGCACGCCTGTCACCGTCGTATCGAGGTCGGCCACGATCTGCGAGATCGAGACGTTCATCACGCTCGAATCGAGCACCATCACGAACTGCGCTGCAGCGAGGATGATTAGGGGAAGCCACCGGCGCATCGCGCGAATCTACTGCGTCACGACGCTGCTCGCGATCCCGACACGGTTGACGGTGCTGCGGGGCCTCAGTTGAGCAACGTGCGACAGATAGCTGCCACGTGGCGGTGATCGGTACCGCAGCAGCCGCCTACCACGCTCAGACTCGGGAGGCGCAGCCGAAGCTCATCGTGACGTCTCGCCAGGTCGTCGGGATCGCCGTCATCGAGCGTGGCGGCTTCGTCCAGCTCTGCGTGGCTCTTCGTCGATGCATTCGCACGCACACCGAGCACGCGTGCCAGCCACGGCGCCTCTGGCTCGAGGACGTGCTCGAAGTGGGTGGGATGCGCGCAGTTGATCATGAAGTACGCAGCCGCTTGCTGCGTTTCGTCGTCAACCTGCTCGATCGCCTCGCCGAGAGCTTGGCCGCTCGGGAGTCGACCGTCCGTTTCGACGGTGAACGAGATCACGGCGGGCAGCCCCGCTTTGGATGCAGCCCGAACGATCCCGACCGCCTCCGCGGGGTAGGTCATCGTGATCGCCGTCACCATGTCGGCCGCGGTCTCCGCGAAGGTGGCGATCTGGGTGGCGTGGTAGCTCTCGGCAGCTTCGGCGGTGAGCATTTCCTCCGGGGCGTAACCGTCGCCCAGGGGGCCGACGCAGCCGCTGATCACAAACGGCGCGTTCGGGTCTTCGTACCGGTCGCGGATCTCCTCCATCAGGGCGATCGCTGTCCGGTTGAGCGCATCGAGCTCCGCGGCGGAGTAGCCCAGTCGCGCCGCCCACGCCGGACTCGCTCGCCACGTGGGGCTCTCGAGCACGAAGCCGATGCCGAGCTCGCCGGCGAGTTCTGCGTACCGCGAGTAGTAGCTCCTGAGTGCCTCGGTGCCGGCTTCGCTTCGGAGCAAATCGACGGCCGCAAACTCGGGCAGCTCGAAGCCCTCGTGGAAGATGAGCGTCGTCTCGATGCCGCCGTCGGTCATGAACAAGCGGTCGTCGAGCTGAGGTAACTGATCGCGGTACCGCAAGGTCAGAGCGATGCTCGCAGGTCTAGAAGGGCGACAACGCGCGCTCGAGCGCGGCGCGGTCGGTCGGCCCGCTGTGGGTCGGGAGCACGAGCCCTTGAACCATGGAGTCGCGAGAGGCGTATTGTCCCGCGAGCGAGGGCTGCGGGATCAATGGGTAAGTCTCTGGAGACAACAACCAGCGCCGACGGCCGGGTGATCGCGTTCGCCAGCTGGGGCGATCCGTCGGGCTTCCCCGTCATGTCGCTCCACGGCACGCCGGGGTCCCGGCTCGACCGGTGGCCACACGAGGAGCTCTACCGGAGACTCGGAATCTGTCTCGTCACGCACGACCGGGCCGGCTATGGGCGATCGACACGACGGAATGGGCGGCGCGTCGTCGATGAGGTCGACGACGTGGTCACGCTCGCCGACCTCCTCGGGTTCGAGCGGTTCGGCGTCTCGGGTGGATCCGGAGGCGGACCGCACGCACTCGCCTGCGCTGCGTTGCTGCCCGAGCGCGTCGTTCGAGCGACCTGCGCCGTCGGCATCGCACCGATCGGGCCGTCCGGGCTCGAGCGCGATGCGTGGCTCGCCGGCATGGACCCGGCGAACGTCAAGGAGTTCGGCTGGGCAGAAGCGGGAGAGGACGTTCTCGTCCCCGAGCTCGAGCGCGAGCACGCAGCGATGGTGCGCCGCGTAGCCGCTGACCCAACGACCGTGCTCGGCGACTTCGCGCTCAGCGAGTCCGATCGAGCCCAGCTGGCTCGGCCGGAGTTCATCCAGATCATCCGCGAGTCGACCCCGGAACAGGCCTTGAACGGCGTGTGGGGGTGGGTGGACGACGACCTGGCGTTTACTCGGCCCTGGGGTTTTGACGTGGGCGAGATCAGCGTCCCTGTACTCGTTTGGTACGGGACGACCGACGTGCTCGTCCCGGCGACGCATGGCGAGTGGCTGGCCGCGAAGGTACCGGGATGCGTCGTCAAGCTGGACGACGACGCCGGTCACCTGGGATCCGACCCCGAGCGCGAGATCTCAGAAAACATGCACTGGCTCCGGGACGGAGTACCTCCGGCCGGGAGCCAGTAGAGAACGAAACCGCTCACCCGGTGGTTGGTCAGACCTTTGGCGACTCCTGCGGTTCGCATCCGCCCCAGTACACCCAGCGCCAACTGTCGGCCTCGAAGCAGAAGACTCCGGTGGTCGAATACGGAACGAGTTCTGACGTGTCGTCTCGGAGGACCGTTACGGACCCGAGGATCTGCGCCCAGGCGACATCGCCGTGTCGCCAAACCGTCACCGTGTCCGGGCTCCAGCGGAAGCCCCACGACGAAACCACGGTGGCCGCGGCCGCAACATCCTGCGGGCCGGTCCACAGCTCTCCCTGCCCGGATCCTGCGATCGCGATGTCATCTGCATCGAAAAGCTCAGCGACGTTCGACCCCGGCGTAGACATCGCGTCGTACGTCTTGTCGATAAGCGCCTGGATGTCTCGGCGGGTGTTCTCGTCGGCAATCATGGGCAACCCTTCGCTGGTTGGAGTCCTCGATTCAGATGTTCCTCTGCGGAAAGATGCTCTCACAATCCCGTTCGGTGGCGATACCTCGCCGCATCACGTCCGGGTGCGGTAGTGAAGGAACACGGTGCCGTTGCGGAACCGTCGTTCGTCCAGCAACTCGAGTGGGATGCGGACATCGCGCGGCAGAGCCTGCTTGCCGGCTCCCACGACGATCGGCACGACGAACATCTGGTAGTCGTCGACCAACCCGGCCCTGATCGCCTGGGCGGCGAGATCGGGACCGCCGACGGTGAGATCGCGATCCGACCGCGATTTCAGCCGCCGGATGGCCTCCGGGTCGAAGTCGCGCTCGATCCGCGTCCTTCCGGTCCGCGCCGTCTCGAGTGTCCTGGAGTAGACGATCTTATCCGCGGCCTGCCAGATCTCCGCGAACTCCCGCACGTGGGACGGCTGCTCGTCGAGGGCCGGCGGATCGTCCCAGTACGCCAACACCTCGTACATCCGGCGTCCGAGCAGATGCGTGCCGACCGGCCGCTCGAGGTCGTTGATGAACGTGTGGACCTCCTCGTCGGGCTGCGCCCAGCCGAACTCGCCGTCCTCGTCCGCGATGTAGCCGTCGAGCGACGCGATCGCTGAGTAAATCAGGCTGGCCAATGGTCTGTCCTCCTTTCCCGTCACCGATCGGCGAGCGTGCGGGGAATGTCCCTTGGGTTCTAGGAAGAGGACAATGCGCGCTCGAGGGCGGCCCGGTCGAACGGCCCGCCGTGCGTCGCAAGCACGAGTTCGACCGGCAGCGCAAGGAGCGGGCGGAGCCCCTCGGCGATTTCCTCGCGCGTCACGCCAGGGCGGAGCCACCGCTCGTTGATCTCGAGGCCCTGGCCGAAGTCGACGAGCGTGTCGCCGGAGATCACTGCACGCTGGCTCTCGACCCAGAGCACGGTGTCGTTCGCCTTGTGCCCGGGGAACACGTCGGCACCGAACGGCAGCCGATCGCCGGCCCCGTACGGACGTGCCTCGCCTTTCCCCTCGCGGAGCAGCCAGACGACGTCGGGACTGCCGTCGCCGGCCTGCTCGGCGGTGATGCCGTAGGTGTCCATGAGGAACTGCGCGCTGTCGGGCAGCGGGGTGTAGACGGGCACGCCGAGCCGCTCGACCAGGCTCTCGGCGTCGCGCTCATGCCAGGGCGCGGTGAGCACGATCGCCGTCTCGCGGCCGGATGCGAGCGCCTCGAGCTCGCTCGGCACGCCCAGTGGATCGAAGAGCAGCAGCCGCTCCCCGTCGTCGATCGCGTAGGACGAGACCTTCGGGTCCCACGGCTCGCTCGGCCGCCAATCGGGATGAGGTGCTTGCCAGTGCCACAGTCCCGGACGCAACTCGCGCACGGACGCGATGGTACTGAAGCGCTGCGCGCTCCCGAGGCGTGCGACGGTCGACGCGGCGTGGTTAGCCTTGTCGGATGAGCAACCGGCTGATCCGGGACGGGTTCTGAGCGCTGCTCTGCTGCTTCACGCCGGGATTGCGGATAGCCGTATGTGGCAGCCGCAGGTCGCGGTGCTTCGGGCGGCTGGCTATCGGGTGCTTGCACCTGATCTGCGTGGGTTCGGGCAGCAGGCACTGGAGCCTGCGACGTTCTCCTACGTACGCGATGTCGAGGCGCTGCTCGACGGCCCGGCCGCTGTGATCGGCAGTTCGCTGGGCGGCCGGGTGGCTCTCGAGTTGGCGGTGCTCCGGCCGGAGCTCGTGGAGCGTCTCGTCCTGATCGCGCCGGGCCTGCCTCACTGGGAGTGGTCTGATGAGACGCGCGCGGGCTGGGCTGAGGAAGAAGCGGCCCTCGAACGCGGCGATTTCGTGGGAGCAGCCGAGGCGAGCCTGCGCCTGTGGGTCGATGGCCCCCGTCGCTCGCCGGAGGCGATCGACCCGGCCATGCGGTCGGCGGTGCGCGCGATGGTGCTCCGCTCCTACGAGCTCCAGCAGCACGCGTGGGAGGCCGGCGCGGAAGAGGAGATCTTCGACCCCCCGGTCAACGATCGGCTCGCTGAGATCCGCTGCCCGACGCTGGTGATCGTGGGCGATGACGACGTCGCGGACATGACGGCAATCGCCGCCCACGTTGCCGACTCCGTCAGCGGCGCACGACTTGTGAGATTGCCCGAGGCGGCACACCTACCGAGCCTCGAACGAGCCGACGAGACCAACGCTCTCCTGCTCGCGTTTCTGCGCGAAAGCTAGGCAACCCTTGTGCGCCCGACTCACTCTGCGGCCGCATAGAGGCGCCACGTGCCCGGGACGCCCTTTAGCGCATGCTCACCGCGATCCTCGAAGCTGAATCCCGACCCCGCGACAAGCTCTTTGACAGTGCTGGAGACAAGCACCTCGCCGGGAGCGGCGAGCGACGAGATGCGAGAGCCCGTGACGACCGAGATGCCGGCGAGCTTCTCTCCGACGAGCTCGCAGTCGCCCGTGTGGATGCCCGCACGCACTTCGAGCCCGAGCTCGGTCGTCGCGAGCACGAGCGTCGCGCCGTCCCGGTACTGCGAGAGCGGGACGAGATGGGCGTTCTCCATCTCGTCCGCGCTCGCCACCCAGCGGTCGACCTCCGTGCGCAGCAATGCGAGCGTGTCCGCCTTGCGTTGCGCACGCGACCGCGGCGCCGGCTTCACGCTGCGATCTTCTCCAGCAGCGCGTCGATCCGTGCGAAGCCCGCCTTCGCGCCCTCCTCGACGCCGTACTGCATCGTGGTGTCCCGCTGCTCGGTCGTCTCGAAGAGCATCGTCTGCGTCAGCTTCGTCTGCTCACCGAGATCCTCGAACTCGAGCGTCTGGAGGTGGTTCTGGAATGTCTGCACGAGCCGCTCGGGCGCGTCGACCTCGCGGAACTCGCCCTCGACGACGCCGTAGGCGGTTTGGAACCGGTAGGTGCCGCCGGGACGGACGTCCATTTCCTCGACGACGGTGCCGTCGCCCCACCATTCGGGGATCAGCTTCGGATCCGTCCAGACGGAGTAGACGTGCGTGCGCGGTGCGTCGAAGATCCGCTCGACGCGGATCTCGAGCTCGCTCGGAGTGGTGACGGTGGTCTCGTTCATCCGCGCACGGCTTTCTTCACGAGCGTGGCGATCTTCTTCTCGTCGGCGGCGGTCAGCTCCGTCAGCGCAAACGACGTCGGCCACATGGCGCCTGCGTCGATGTTCGCCAGGTCGCTGAAGCCGAACGTCGCGTACCTCGACTTGAACTTCGCCGCGTCTTGGAAGTAGCAGACGACCTTGCCGTCCTTGTTGGCCCAGGCGGGCATCCCGTACCAGGTCTTCGGCAGGAGTGACGGCGCGGTGGCCGTGACGATCTCGTGGATCCGCTTGGCCATCGCGCGATCCTTCCCTTTCATCTCGCCGACCTTGGCGAGCAGCAGCTTCTCCCCGTCCGCCTTGTTCTTCTCCGCCTTCAACTCCTGGGCGCGCTCCTTCATCGCCGCCTTCTCCTCGGCGGAGAATCCCGTGGACTTCTTTTCAGCCATTCGGTGCTCCTTTCGTGCGTTCGACGACCAGCGCGAAGCGGTCGAGCCGCTGCAGCCAGGTGCTGATGCCCTCGAAAGCGTAGGGCGCGAGCGTGCAGCTGCGGACACGGCCGACCTTCTCGGTCGTCACGAGCTCCGCCTCCTCGAGCAGCCGGATGTGCTTCTTCATCCCGGTCAGCGACATGCCGAAGGGCTCGGCGAGCTCGCTGATCGTCGCCCTGCCGGAACCAAGCCGTTCGAGCACGGCGCGCCGGGTCGGGTCGGCGAGGGCCGCGAACGCAAGGTCGACGGCCGGCGGATACTGAACCATAGAGTTCAGTATTGCACACCTGCCCGGGAAGAGCAAGGAGCACTGCCTTGTGGCGAGAGCGCTCTCGCCTGACGAACGACTGCTCTAAGCCTGCGGGATCCGCGCTTCGAGCGCTTCGCCCAGTGTCTCGCGCACCGGCTCGAGCTCGATGCGGTCCAGGATGTCCTGGAAGAAGCCGCGCACGATGATGCGCTCCGACTCTGCTCGTGAGAGGCCGCGGGACATCAGGTAGAAGAGCTGCTCGCGGTCGACCTGCCCGAGCGTCGCGCCGTGGGTGCAGCGCACGTCGTTCGCCAGGATCTCCAGGCCCGGAATCGAGTCGGCATGAGCCTTCTTGCTCAGCATCAGGTTCCGGTTCTCCTGGTACGCGTTCGTCTTCTGCGCTTCCTTCTCGACACGGATCATCCCGCGCCAGACCGCCGTCGCCTCGTCGCGGAGCGCGCCCTTGAAGGCGAAGTCCGAAGTCGTGTTCGGCGCGATGTGCTCCTGGAACGTGTCGTAGTCCAGGTGCTGGTCGCCGTCGGCGAAGTACGCCCCGGTGACGCGCGACGTTGCGCCCTGACCGGCGAGGTCGTTCTGGATCCGCGTCTTGCCGCGTTTCGAGCCGAAACCGCCGGCGACCCAATCGAGCTCGGCGTCGCGCTCGACGCGCGCGTGATGGTTCGCGAAGTGCCACGTGCTCATCGAGAGATTCTGAAGCGAGACGTACTCGAGCTTCGCGTTCTGTTCGACGAAGAGCTCCACGACGGCGTTCGTGTAGCCGGCGAGCTCCGGGGACGCGCTCGTGTACTCCTCGATCAACGTTGCGCGCGAGCCTTCCTCGGCGATCACGAGCATCCGGAAGAACAGAGCACCGGCTTCGACGGTGTTTGCGATGCGCACGTAGAGCGGCTGCTCGACGTGCACGCCCTTCGGGATCACGACGAGCAACCCGTGCTCCCACAGCGCGGCGTTGTGTGCGGCGAACTTCTCGTCGTGACCGACGAGCGTGCCGAGACGTTCCTGCGCATCGGTAAGCGGCTCGAAGACGATCCCCTCCGGCACGCGCTCGATCCCGATCCCCGACTCGGTGATCACGGCGAGCCCGGTGACGTCGACGTCGAGCATCGCGCCGGCCGGCTTGGCAACTGCTCCGTGTCCGTTCGCCCCGTAGCTGTCCGGGTCGAAGCCCTTGAGATCGGTGAAGCGCCACGACTCGTCGTTCGTCGTCGGCAGCGGCAGCGCCGCGTAGCTCTCCTTCAGCTCAGCTCTCGTCACGGCGCTTCCTGTCGGCGTAGCGGCGATGCAGGATGATCACGTTGCCGTCGGGGTCCTTGACGAAGCCCATGTGACACACCCCGGTGTCCTCGATCCCCATCACCTCTCCGCCCGCGGAGCGAAAGTCCTCGACGGCTTCGTGGACGTCGGGGACACGAAGGGCGATCCCGTTCGCGTTCGGGACGAACGGCTCACCCTGCTCCTCCGGACTCCAGAACGAGAGCGTGAGGTCGCCGACCTCGACCTCGCCCTCCGTGAACGCGCTCTCGCGCAGCTCGAGGACGTCGCGGTAGAACGCGACGGCGCGCGTGATGTCGCGCGTCGGGACGGACACGAAATCGACCTGTTCGACTTGCATGGCTAGGGAAGCGACCCGTCCGAGTACGGCTTGTGCCGGTGGTGGAGGATCAGCGCGTTGCCGTCGGGGTCGTTGAAGAAAGCCATGTGGCAGACGCCCGAGTCGTACGGCTCCTCGAACTGGAACTCGACACCCTTGGCCCCGAGCGCCTGCATCGACTGCGCGACGTCGGGGACGCGGAGTGCGACGGCGTAGTTGCTCGGACGAAACGGCGTGCCGGTCTGCTCAGGCGTGTTCAGGAGAATCGTGGCGTTGCCGGGCTCGAACTCCGGCCACTCGTCGCTCGAGCGGGTGTTCCGCGCGAGCCCGAGGGTCACGTTGTAGAACTTCACGCCGGCGGGCCGGTCGGTGACCGGGATGCCGACGAAGTCGGTCCGGTCGACGCCGGTCACCTCTCCGTCCCAGCGCTCTAGCGGTGCGTAGCGATGGTGGAGGAACAGCTTGTTGCCCGCCGGATCCGAGAACCCGGACGTGTGGCAGACCCCGGAGTCGTAGATGTCGCGTGGGAACTCGACGCCTGCGCCTTCGAGCGTCTGTCGCGCTTCGGCGACATCGGGGACGCCGAGCCCGAGCCCGCCGTGCTCGGACAGCGCGATCGTGAGGTTGCCGGTCTCGTACTCGACCCAGTGCTCGTCCGAGCTCGGGTTGCGCGCGAGCCCGAGCGTCTGGCCGTAGAACTCGTCCGCGCGAGGCAGATCGGCGACGGGACGCACGATGAAATCGACACGCTGGACATCGATCACGGCATCGTCCCGTCCGCGAAGGGCGCGTAGCGCCGGTGAAGCATGAGCCCGTTGCCGGCAGGATCCGAGAACGGTGCGATGTGGCAGACGCCCGAGTCGATCACCCCGGCCGGGAACTCGACGCCCATCGACTCGAGCTGTGCCTTCGACTCCTCGACGTCGGGAACGCGAAACGCAACAGTCCCGCCCGGAAGCGGCTCGAAGGGCTGGCCGATCTGCTCCGGCTGCACGAGCGCCAACGTGACGTTCGACGTCTCGAACTCGACCCAGGTCTCGGTCGAGTTCGGGTTCCGCTCCAGCCCGAGCATGTGGCCGTAGAAGTCCTCGACGGGCGCTCGCTCCTGCACCGGGATCGCGACGAAGTCGATGTGGCCTCGCGGCACGTCGGGTGTGCGGCCGTCGGCGAACGGCGCATACCGGTGGTGGAGCAGCATGCCGTTTCCGTCGAGACCCTTGAGCATCGCTCCCTTGCAGACGCCCGAGTCGAACGGCTCGCCCACGAACTCGACCTCCGCCGCGGACAGGCGCTCCTTCTCCTCGTCGACGTCGCCGACGCGGATCGCGAACGCCCCGAACGGCAGCGGCACGTGGTCGCCGGGCTTGTAGGCCTCCGGCACGAGCGCGAGCGTCACGTTCGGGGCCTCGAACTCGACCCACCGCTCGTTCGAACGGGGATTGCGTTCCCAGAGCCCGAGCGTCTCCGCGAACCACGCGTCCCCGGTTGCGTTCTCCACGACCGGGATGCCGATGAAGTCGACTTTCTCGATCGTGATCACGCGTCGAACCTCCGATGGAGCATCAGCGCGTTGCCGTCGGGATCCTTGAACCACGCCTGCTTGCAGACGTTCGTGGTGATCGTCTCTCCGTCGAAGACGACACCCTTCGCCTCGAGCTCGGCGCGAGCGGTCTCGACATCCGGGACCCGCAGCGCCAGGCCAGCGGACGGCGCGAACGGCTGCCCGATGCTCGACGGGTCGAAGATGTCGAGCGTCACCTGACCGCAGCGGAATTCCATGTCGCTCTCGCCCTCCGACTCCAGCTCCAGCCCGAGCGTCTCCGCGTAGAACTGCTTCGCGCGCGCGATGTCCTGCGTCAGGAAGGACACGAAGTCGACCCGCTCGACGTCCATTAGCGCGGCGAGTAGCGGTGGTGCAGCATCAAGTCGTTGCCGTCGGGGTCGTTGAAGAACGCCATTCGGCAGACCCCGGTGTCAAACGTCTCGCCGATGAACTCGACGCCCTTGGCCTCGAGCTCTGCGCGGGAGGCGTCGATGTCGTCAACGTGCAGCGCGAGGTGCCCGTTCTTCTGCGGCGCGAACGTCCCGCCCATCTTCTCGGGCTCCCAGATCGCGCAGCATGTCTCGCCGACCCAGAACTCGTACTGCGCTTTCGGATCGCGCCGGAGGCCCAGCACCTCGGCGTAGAACTGTGCGGAGCGGTCAGCGTCGCGCGAAGGGATCGCGACGAAGTCCAGGCTCGCGATCAACCGACCGAACCCTCCATCTGGAGCTGGATCAACCGGTTCATCTCGACCGCGTACTCGAGCGGAAGCTCCTTCGTGATCGGCTCGACGAAGCCGGAGACGATCAGCGCCGACGCCTCGGCCTCGGAGAGGCCGCGCGACATCAGGTAGAAGAGCTGCTCCTCGCCGATCTTCGAGACCGTTGCCTCGTGGCCGATGTTGACGTCGCTCTCGTCGATCCGGATGTACGGATACGTGTCGGAGCGCGACTCCTCGTCGAGGATCAGCGCGTCGCAGACGACCTTCGACTTCGCACCGTGCGCGCCCTTCGCGACCTCGAGCAAGCCGCGATAGCCCGCGCGCCCTCCGCCGCGTGAGATCGACTTCGACGTGATCACCGACGTGGTCTTCGGCGCGACGTGGACGCACTTGCCGCCCGCGTCCTGATGCTGCCCCTTGCCGGCAAACGCGATCGACAAGACCTCGCCGTGCGCCCGCTCACCCATCAGCCAGATCGCGGGGTACTTCATCGTCAGCTTCGAGCCCAGGTTCCCGTCGACCCACTCCATCGTCGCGCCCTCGTAGGCGACTGCGCGCTTCGTGACGAGGTTGTAGACGTTGTTCGACCAGTTCTGGATCGTCGTGTAGCGGCAGCGTGCGTCCTTCTTGACGACGATCTCGACCACCGCGGAGTGCAGCGAGTCGGACGAGTAGATCGGCGCGGTGCAGCCCTCGACGTAGTGGACGTACGCACCCTCGTCGACGAGGATCAGCGTGCGCTCGAACTGGCCCATGTTCTCCGCGTTGATGCGGAAGTAGGCCTGGAGCGGCAGCTCGATCTTGACGCCGGGCGGCACGTAGATGAACGAACCACCCGACCACACCGCCGAGTTGAGGGCGGCGAACTTGTTGTCGTTCTGCGGGATGATCGTCCCGAAGTACTGCTTGACGAGGTCCTCGTGCTCGCGGAGCGCCGAGTCCATGTCGAGGAAGATCACGCCCTGCTTTTCGAGGCTCTCCTGGAGCTTGTGGTAGACGACCTCACTCTCGTACTGCGCGCCGACACCGGCGAGGTACTTCTTCTCAGCCTCGGGGATCCCGAGCTTGTCCCAGGTGTCCTTGATGTCGGCCGGCAGGTCCTCCCACGACTCCGCCTGCTTCTCGGTCGGGCGGATGTAGTAGTAGATGTTCTCGAAGTCGATGTCGTTCAGGTTCCCGCCCCATTGCGGCAGCGGGCGCGCGAGGAAGTAGTCGAGCGACTTGTGGCGGAACTTCCGCATCCACTCCGGCTCGTTCTTGTGCTGCGAGATCGCTTCGACGATCTCGTGGTTCAGCCCGCGGCCCGACTTGAAGAAGTAGTCCTTCGCCTCGTCCGGGTTCGAGAAGCCGTACTTCGCCTCGTAGTCGGAGCCGATCCCCTGGACGACTTCGGTCTCGGTCTGCGCCACTACGTCACCGCTTCCTGTTCCTTGGGAGTGAATGCCTCGTAACCCTCGGCCTCGAGCTTGTGCGCGAGCTCCGGGCCGCCTTCCTCAACGATACGTCCGTTCACGAAGACATGCACGAAATCAGGGGTGATGTAGTTGAGGATCCGCTGGTAGTGCGTGATCACGAGTGCGCCCATGTCGGGTCCCACGAGATCCTTCACGCCGCCGGCGACGATCTTCAGCGCGTCGATGTCCAGCCCTGAGTCGGTCTCGTCGAGCACGGCGATCCGCGGCTCGAGCATCGCCATCTGGAGGATCTCGACCCGCTTCTTCTCGCCGCCCGAGAAGCCGTCGTTCAGGTAGCGGGACGCGAGCTCGCGCGGAACCTTCAAGCGGTCCATCGCGGCGAGCAGCTCGGTGCGGAACTCCTTGACGGGGACCGGGTTGTCGGTGCCGCCGTTCCTCGCCTTGCGGATCGCGTTGATCGCGCTCCGCAGGAAGCTCGTGACGGTGACGCCCGGAATCGCATGGGGGTACTGGAAGGCGAGGAACAGGCCCTTCTGGGCTCGCTCGTCGGCGCCGGCCTCGGTGAGGTCTTCGCCGTCGAAGATCAGCTGCCCCTCGGTGATCTCGTAGGCCGGGTGGCCCATCAGGGCGTACGCGAGTGTGGACTTTCCCGAGCCGTTCGGGCCCATGACGGCATGCACCTCGCCGGGGCTGACCATGAGGTCGACGCCCTTGACGATCTCGGTGCCGTCCTCCAGCGCGACGTGCAGGTTTTTCAGCTCCAGCAGGGCCAAAACATCCCCTTCGAAAGGTTACGAGTGGTGGATACCCCCCGTGGCTGGATTGTACCGAACCCCTGGTACCCTCAGAGATATGCCAAACATCGGCGTCACAGAGATCGTCCTCGTCCTGCTCGCAGCGCTGCTGATCTTCGGGCCCAAGCGGTTGCCCGAGCTCGGGCGCTCGCTGGGGCGCGGCATGCGGGAGTTCAAGGACGGGGTCTCCGGCAAGGACAACGACGACGACGTCCCGCGGCTCCCACCGCCAGTGGACGAGAACGACCCGGTCGTCACCGCGCGCGAGCGCGACTCCCTGTAGCTCCCCGTGCCTCGCCGTAGCCTGCCGAGACGCCTCGGTCACGGCGAAGAGGCGACCCTCGTCGAACACCTCGGCGAGCTCCGCACGCGCCTGCTGATCTCGCTCGGCGCGATCGCGGTCTTCTTCCCGTTCACGTTCGCCTTCCACGAGCGGCTGATCGACTGGCTGACCGGCCCCCTCCCAGACGACAAGCAGCTCGTCACGTTCGGGGTCACCGAGCCGTTCACAACCTCTGTGAAGGTCGCGGCGTTCGCCGCGCTCGCGCTGGCGCTGCCGGTCGTCCTCTACCAGCTGTGGAGCTTCCTGGCGCCGGCGCTCGAGGAGAACACCCAGAAGGTCGTATCGATCTTCGCGATCGGAGCCACCGTGCTGTTTGCCTCGGGCGTTGCCTTCGCGTACTTCGTCGTCCTGCCGAAGGCGATCGGCTTCCTGACCGAGTTCGACGCCGAGCTCTACAACATCCAGATCCGAGCGAGCTACTACTTCTCGTTCGTCACGCTGGCGCTGTTCGTGATGGGCCTCGTCTTCGAGCTGCCGGTCTTCATCCTCGCGCTCGTGCGGCTGCGGATCCTGACGGTCGACCAGCTGCGGAAGAACCGCCGGATGGCCTGGTTCATCGGGATCCTCGTAGCGGTCGCGATGCCCACCGTCGATGCGATCTCGCTCTTCTTCGAGGTGATCCCGATCATCGTGCTCTTCGAGGCCTCGATCTGGATCGCCGCGTACATGGAGCGGCGATGGGAGCGGGCCGAGCTCGCCGACGCCCCCGCTCGCTCATAGCGGCGGCCTTACGAAATCCGAACGTCTGATCGCTACCGTCCGGCGCGTTTGCTCGTCTGATCGGAGGATGCCGCCGTTGACCCGCCTCACCCGCCTCGCCCTACTGCTCGTTCTCGCTGCGCTCGTTGCGCCGGCGGCCGCGAGCGCGGCGCCGCGCATGTGGATGGGCTTCCAGGACGACCCCTACTTCCGGTGGCTCCCCGAGCGCTTCTTCATGCGCGACCGCGCGGTGCACGCGAACGCGACGATCGTGAAGACGACGGTCTACTGGTTCAACACGGCGCCGAGGCGGCCGGCGAACGCCGCGAACTCATTCGATCCGGCATATCGGTGGGAGGACCTCGACGAGTTCGTGCGCCAGGCGGCGGATCGCGACACCGAGGTGATGCTGTCGATCTGGGGCACGCCGACGTGGGCAGGCCCCGCCAAGAACCGGCTCCCGCGGCGGCTCGCCGACATCCAGAACTTCGCGCGCGCGCTCGCGTCGCGCTACTCCGGCCGGAACCGCGGCTACCCGTTCGTCCGCTTCTACTCGGTCTGGAACGAGCCGAACCTCAACCTCTTCCTGACGCCCCAGTTCGACGGCAAGGGCCGCTCGGTCGCGCCGGCGAACTACGCCAAGCTCTACCGCGCCGCGTACACCGGCTTCAAGCAGGGCTCTCCGCTCGCGAAGGTCGCGATCGGCGATACCTCTGCGCGCGGACGCGACCGGCACAAGGCGGGCGTCTCCGACACGCACTCGCCAGGCAAGTTCGCCGAGCTGCTCGCGAAGGCACGGCCGAAGGTGCGCTTCGACGCCTACGCCCACCACCCGTACTCGTCACCGGCGAACCAGCCGCCGACGCAGATCGTGCGCTGGCCGAACGTCTCGATGACGACGCTGCCGAGGTTCGGGAAGGAGCTCGACAAGTGGTTCGGGCGGAAGAACATCCCGATCTGGCTGACCGAGTACGGGCACGAGACGCGGCCCGAGGACCCGAGGGGCGTCACGTACGCCCAGCAGGCGTCGTACCTCCGAACCGCGGTCACGATGGCCCGCCGCAACCCGCGCGTCGGGATGCTGATCTGGTTCGCGATGCGCGACAACCCCGTCAACGCCTGGCAGAGCGGGCTGCTGACGCAGTTCGGGCTCGAGAAGCCGGCGTTCGACACGTACTCGGTGCTCGCGAAGCCGCTCGACGCACGCAATGCCTTCGTCACCGTGAAGGGCGGCGTCCCGAACCCGGCCGTGCGGGTGGCCACGACGAAGCTCGCGTACCGCAGCGGCGCCGGCTCCCGCGTCGGGCTCACGTACAAGGTCTTCCAGCGCGGATCGCCTGCTCGTCGTCGAGCAGCCGGTCACGACGATCGGGATCGACGGTTGGATCACGATCCGGCCGCGGTTCACGCCCGCCCGCGGCGTCACGTACACGCTCGAGGTCGAGGTCGGCGACGTGAACGGCAACAAGGTGCAGCGCACGCTCACCTTGGTCGGCGTCAAGTAGAGCCTCCGGGCGTCGCCCCGCCTGGGCTCGACCACGAGATCGGTACCCTCATCCTTGGTTCGGAGCCTCCCCGACCCCGTACGCTTCACCCGTCCAGGGGGCATTCGTCATGAGAAGGGAGTCACCGAGTGGCACGAGCTGACCGTCGCAGCGTCCCGCGCGCGCGTACGAATGCTCGCGGTGGCGGTGGAGCCGGTTCGCGGGCTCCCGACCCGAACGAGGCGCTCTTCTTCATCCGGCTGCGGAACCGGGCGAAATGGGTGTTCGTCTTCCTGGCGATCACGTTCACTTTGAGCTTCGTGCTCTTCGGTGTCGGCACCGGCTTCGGCGGTCTCCAGGACATCCTTCTCCAGAACAGCGGGGTCGCGGGCGGCCCGTCCGAGAACGATGCGCGCGACCGGATCGCGGACAACCCGAAGGATGCGCAGGCCTACCGCGACCTCGCCACCGCGCTGCAGAACCAGCAGAAGTCGGAGGAGTCGATCGTGCCGCTGGCCAGGTACCTGGAGCTCGAGCCGGGCGACATCGACTCCCAGCGGGAGCTCGCGGCGCTCTACCTTCAGCAGGCCGACCAGTACCGCACCCAGGCCCAGCTCGCGCAGCTCGCCCTCCAGACCGACGTTCCGGGCGCGGCCTTCCAGCCCTCGTCCGAGTCGCCGATCGGTAACGCCCTCTCGAGCGACCCGATCACGGACGCTCTCTCGGGCCGCCACAACGAGACTCTCAACGCCGCCTTCACGAAGATGACGGACGCCCTCTCGAATGCCGTGGCTGCCTACAAGGTCGTGGCCTCGGCCCAGCCGAACGACTCGGCGATCCAGTTCGAGCTCGCCCAGACCGCCGAGACCGCAAACGACCTGCCGACCGCGATTGCCGCCTACAAGCGTTTCCTGAAGCTCGCGCCCGACGACCAGTCGGCCCCGGCCGTCGAGGAGCGGATCGCACTGCTCGAAGAGCGAGTAGCGCCCACCCCGTAGGGGTAGACTCCGCGCGTCCTGGCAGCGGCGACCACGAGGGAGCGATGAACTTCGAGATCAAGACCGAGGACTTGGGCGACGACACCTACGTGATCTCGCTCGCCGGCGAGGTCGACCTCTACACCGCACCGGAGTTCAAACAGCAGCTCTTGGACGTGATCTCGCAGGGCGGCAAGAACGTGATCGTCGACTTCTCGAACACGACGTTCATCGACTCGACGACGCTCGGGGTGCTCGTCGGCGGCGTCAAGCGGCTGCGCACGAACGACGGCCAGCTCTCGCTCGTCTGCAGCGACCGCAACATCACGAAGATCTTCGAGATCACCGGGCTCGACCGTGTCTTCACGATCCACCCGACGCGGGACGAGGCCGTCGAACAGCTCAAGACGTCTGGACCCGCCGTCTAGCTTGCGGCGCGGCGCGCTCCTCCTCGTTCTGCTCCTTGCCGGCTGCGGTACCGGCGGTCTGGGGGACGCCGAGTCCTCGGGCGCGAACGGAGAGGCGCTCTTCAAGGAGAAGTGCGCGGGCTGCCACGAGCTGAAGGCGGCCGGCGCGCGCGGGACGATCGGACCGTCGCTCGACGCAGCCTTCTCGGCCCCGAAGCAGGAGGGCTTCGACGAGTCGACGATTCGCGAGGTCGTGCTCGGGCAGATGCGCTTCCCGATCGCGCCGATGCCGGGGCCGGACGAGCTCTTCCCCTCCGACACGTACACCGAGTCGGAGCGTGATGCCGCGATGGAGGCGATCGCGAGCTACGTCGCCTCGGTCGCAGCGAACCAGCAGGCGATCGCCCAGGCGGGCCAGCAGGCCGGCAACGCCTCGGCCGGCGACCCGAAGGCGCTCTTCACCGCGAACTGCGCCGGCTGCCATACGTTCGCGGCCGCGGAGGCGAGCGGAACGGTCGGGCCGAACCTCGACCAGCTCTCGGTCACCGCGGACCGGATCGCCGAGCAGATCCGGAACGGCGGCGGCGGGATGCCGCCCTTCGAAGGCCAGTTGACCGACGAGCAGATCCAGGCGCTCGCCGAGTTCGTCTTCGAGAACCGCAAGTAGCCGCGGCTCTCTAGCGGATGTCCTCGCGGTCGGCGTCGAGGTCGACCACGACGTGCGTGATCGGGACGGCGAAGCGCTCGCGGGCGGCGCTGACGACTCCGCGCTCCAGCCACTGCGAACGGCCCTCCGGGTGCGTCGAGAGAATGATCTCGTCGGCTCCGAACGTGCGCAGCGCGTCCTCGATCGCCTGCAGCGGATCCGCGTCGCCGACCTCGCCGCGCGCGTCGACGCCGCCCGAGCGCAACAGTGCGAGCGAGTCCTCGAGGCGCGTCTCGGCCACCGCCCGAGCGCCGTCCTCGTCCGACGCCCAGTGCCGGATCGGGGTGTTGAGCGCCGGTGCGACGACAAGCACCTGGGTGCGGACACCCTCCGACCGCTCTCGGATCCGCTCGCGAAGCGTCGAGCCGCCAACGGTCTCGTTCGCGACGACGAGGATTCGGCGCTCACCTCCGGCATGGCGCGCCGGCGCCGTGCGAATCGGCCGCTTCGGATCGCCACGGAAGAAAAGCGACCAGACGATGACGCCAGTCGCGAGCACGAACACCGCGACGCCGAGCCAGGTGTTGATCATCGCCGCCACCGCGATCACGGCGAAGTACGCAATCGTCCGGATCAAGAACCGGAACGCTTCGGCCTCGCTCCGGAACGGGTTGATCATCTAGTGGTTCGTCCGATCTCGCTGCCGAGCTTCTGGGGTGCGAGCAGCAAGCCAGGCAAGGACGCAGGGAGCGCTCGTACCTGTAGGTACGGGCGCGACTGAGGACGCGGCATGGCGCCGCTGATCGCGCGCCAGAAGCCGGAGGGCAGGGTCGGGCGAGCCACTAGCCCTAGAGGATGTAGATCGTCGTGTAGACCACGATCCACATTACGTCGACGAAGTGCCAGTAGATCCCTGGGATCTCGACACCGTGGTGGTGCGCCGCCGAGTAGTGGCCTCGGAACGCCCTGATCGTCGCGAACGTGAGCAACATCAGCCCGACGAACACATGCGCCCCATGGAGGCCCGTGAGCCCGTAGAAGATCGTCCCGAACGCCCCGTCGCTCGGCGCAAAGCCCACGCGCGAGTACTCGCGTGCCTGCGTCAAGAGAAAGACGAACCCGAGCGCGAGCGTCAGCACGAGCCCGGCCTTCAATCCCGCTCGATTGTCCCTCTTGATCGACTGGAGCGCCCAGTGGACCGTGAACGACGACGTGACGAGGATGCAAGTGTTCACGCCGGCGACGAACACCGGCAGGTGAAGCCCTTCAGGAGGCCACTCGATTCCGTTGACGACTCGAACGAAGAAGTACGCGGTGAAGAAAGCGCCGAAGAGCATGACTTCGGACGCGATGAAGAGGAACATCCCGAGTACGCGCGAGTCGACGCGCGAGCTCTGATTGGCTACGGGCGGACCGTGGTGGTCGGCCTCCACGTGCGTCGCCACTACGCGGACACCTCCTCGCGCGCTTCCGAGACGACGTGATCGACGGGTACGCCCGTGTCGCCACGCAGCCGATCGACGAGGTTGCGGCGGAGCCAGCCCGACTTCTGACCCGGGAAGGTCGAGACGATGATCTCGTCGACCCGCTCGTCGTGGACGGTCTGCATCACGGCCGTGTGCGGATCGGGATGCGCGATCTGACCGTGCGCCTCGATCCCCTCGGCTCGCAGGCCGCCGACGAGGCGCCGGAGTCGTCGCTCGGACTCCTGCTGCTCGGCATAGGCGTGCTCCTGTGGCGCGATGATCAGGAAGCTCGCAGGTCCCGCGCTCCGCCCGAGCGCGGATCTTCTCGAGGAGCGGCGCCGAGGCGAGCGTCTGGTTCGCGACGACGAGCACATTCGCCTCACCGTCGGCCGCGGTCTCCGTGGCCACGACGTGGTCGACCGGGATCTCCCCCGCCGCCTTCCGGATCCGCTCGACGACGTTGCGATTCAGCCAGCCCGACCGCTCCTTCGGGTGCGTCGAGACGATCACCTCGGTCACGGGCGGCTCGAGTTGCGCAAGCGCGTCCTTGACCGCTGCGACCGGGTCGCTCTCGACGACCATTCCGCTCGCGCGGATCTTCCCGCGACGCAGTAGCTCGAGCGTTCGGTCGAGCCGTCGGCCGGCCGCCGCGCGGCGCGTGTCCTGGTAGACGACGTACCCCTCGCTGGGTTGGTTGACGGGCGCGATCACCGTCACCATCGCGTCTTCTTCGGAGGCGGTCTGCTCGAGCCGGGCGATCAGGCTCCCCGACGCGGCGGTCTCGTTCGCGATCACGAGGACGTGGCGGGTCATTGCGTCCGAACCGGCTCGACTTCGGTCGCACGATCACCGTTCATGATCGCGTGGCGTGCACCCTTGACGCCGTACTCGTACGGGCTTCCGACGACCTGCGGCACCTGATCGAAGTTGAACACAGGCGGCGGAGACGAGACGAGCCACTCGATCGTCATCCCGCGCCACGGGTTCCCCGGCGCAGGCGGGCCGCTCTTCCACGAGACGATCATGTTGTAGACGAAGATCATGAAGGACGCCCCGAGGACGAACGCCGCGATCGAGATGAACAGGTTCCAGTCGCCGAACCGCTCCTCGTAGGTCGCCACGCGCCGCGGCATGCCCTGGATCCCGATCAGGTGCATCGGGAAGAACGTCGCGTTGAACGCAACGAGCGTGAGCCAGAAGTGCAGCTTCGCGAGGCGCTCGTTGTACATCCGCCCGGTCATCTTCGGGAACCAGTAGTAGATGCCCGCGAAGATCGTGAACAACGAGCCGCCGAGCAGCACGTAGTGGATGTGCGCGACGATGAAGTACGTGTCGCTGACATGGATGTCGATCGGGACCGCTCCGAGCATGACGCCCGACAGGCCGCCGACCACGAAGCTCGTCACGAACCCGAGCGCCCACAGCATGGGCGCACTGAAGTGCAGCTTTCCCTCCCAGAGCGTCGCCAGCCACGAGAACACCTTGATCCCCGTCGGGATGGCGATCAGCAGCGTCGTGACCATCATCGGAACGCGCAGATATCCCGCCATCCCCGACACGAACATGTGGTGCGCCCAGACCGAGAAGCCGAGGACGAGAATCGCCATCAACGAGAGCGCCATCAGCCGGTACCCGAAGATCGGCTTGCGGGAGAAGGTCGCGATCACCTCGGAGACGATCCCGAACCCGGGCAGGATCATGATGTAGACCGCGGGGTGGGAGTAGAACCAGAAGATATGCTGGTACCCGAGCACGTACCCGCCTTCGCCGGGGTCGAAGAAGTTCGTGTGCATCACCCGGTCGAACAGCACGAAGAACTGAGACGCGGCGATGAACGGCGTCGCGATCACGACGAGCAGTGACGTCGTGAAGTTCGCCCACACGAGCAGCGGCATGCGCCAGAACGTCATCCCGGGCGCACGCATGGTGATGATCGTGACCAGGAAGTTGAGCGCGGTCATGATCGAGCTCGCGCCGGCCCACTGGACGGCCATCGAGAAGAAGACATTGCCGAAGGGCTGGTCGACGGAGAGCGGCGCGTAGTTCGTCCAGCCGGCGCCGACGCCGGGGAAGAAGAAGGACGCGAGCAGCATGGTCCCGGCGATCGGGAGCATCCAGTAGGAAAGCGCGTTCAGCCGCGGGAACGCCATGTCCGGCGCGCCGATCATCAGCGGGAGGACGTAGTTCGCGAGCCCTGCGAACGCCGGAATGATGAACAGGAAGATCATCAGCGACGCGTGCACGGTGAAGAGCTCGTTGTAGGTTTGCGTGTCGACGTAGTTCGTCTCCGGGCGGGCGAGCTCGGCGCGCACGAGCAGCGCAAGCAGGCCGCCGGCGAGGAAGAAGAAGATCGTGGTCGTGACGTACTGGATCCCGATCACCTTGTGGTCGGTGTTGACGCGGAAGTAGTCCTTCCAGCTGTACGCGCCGTGGGCCGAGTGGTCCTCCGGCGGCGTCGGTTGACCAATCGCGTACGAGACCCAGTAGTCGAACGCGCCGAGGCCCGAGAGGAAGCCGAGCGGCGCCATCGTCAGCGCGCCGACGACGATCACGACGTGCCAGTCGAGCGCGTGGCCGTAGCCACCGAGCGCGCGGAGCCCGACGACGATCCCCATCCCGAGCAGGAAGAAGAAGATCGTCATCCAGAACGCGCGCGGCCAGCCTGCGGTCAGCAGCCAGTGCCGCCGCCGGGGCGGTTCGTGCGACGCGTGCTGCGGCGCGTGCGAGTTCGCGGTCGTCATCTCGCTCATCAGTTCGACCCCGTCAGATACTGCACCAGTGCATTGATCTCGTCATCCGAGAGCTGATCCTCGAACGGCGGCATGCCGCCGCCGCCCTTCTGGATCTGCTGCTTGGCGGCCGCGGCCGCGATCGAAAGGTTGTCGAGGTTCGGGCCGACCTGGCCGTTCGTTCCCGCCTTGGACAGCGTGTGGCACGCGGCGCAGTTCGCGGTGAAGATCCCCTTCGCGTCGACGCCGCCGCCTGCGCCCCCCGCGCTGCCGCCGCCCTGCGGCTGCTCCTCCGTCCACGCTTCGAAGTCGGCCTGCGAGAGGACGATCGCCCGCGTGCGCATCAGCGCGTGACCGAGCCCGCAGAGCTCGGTGCAAATCAGGCGGTACTCGCCGGTCTTGGTCGGCGTGATCACGATCGTCGTGACGATGCCGGGCACGGCGTCCTGCTTCTGGCCGAACTCCGGCACCCAGAAGGAGTGGAGGACATCGCGCGCCGTCAGCTCGAGCTTCGTCGAGCGGTCGATCGGCAGGTAGAGGTTCGTCGCCTTGATCCCGCCCTGCTCGGGGTAGGTGAACTGCCAGGCGTACTGCTGCGCAAGAACCTCGACTCGAAGCGGGACGCCCTTCGGGCTGTCGTTCTGCGCGAGCACGACCGCGCTCAGGACGGCGATGATCGTGACGAGGAGCGTCGGGACCGCGGTCCAGACGATCTCGATGCCCGTGTGGCCGTGGATGGGGGGACCGTCAGACTCGTCGTCCGGGCGGACGCGGAACTTGACCCCCGCGTAGATCGAAACGGCCGCCACGATGGCGAAGACGAAGATGCAGATCGCGACCGTGACCCAGAACACCAGGTCGATCCCTTGGCGCTCCTCCGACGCCGCCTCGGGCAGCCAGTCGATGAAGTAGGCGATGCCCGTCGTGATCGCAGCGACGACAAACGCGATCGAGATCAGCGCGACGATGGCTCCCCTGCGCAACGCCGGACGAGCCTACTGAACGCGCCAGGTGGGTGCCAGATTGAGCGGCGCGCCACGAGGGGTGTTTTCGGTTGCCCTGCGACGGCTACGCCGAACGGCGAACCCCAAACGGAGGTCACAACGTGGGAATTGGAGTCAGTCTCCTCTTGATCGCAGCCGGAGCGATCCTGCTCTGGGGCGTCACCGGCAAGGTCTCGGGCATCGACATCGACGCGATCGGCGTCATCCTGATGGTGGTCGGCTTGATCGGCGGGCTGCTCTCGCTGATCTTCTGGTCGTCGTGGGGCGGCCCGGCCGGCGTGTCGAGGCGGCGCACGACGTACGTCGACGACGGGCCGCCGCTCTAGAGCGATCGTCCGGAGGGGCGGCCGACCGGCCGCCTCTCGGGGGTCACGCCGTGGCAGCTCCACACACGCCGCTGCCAGCTGTGCCGGCGGCTCAGCGATGCGTGAAGACCCAACCGATCGAAGTCATCATGGCTCGGCGATAGCCGAGCCGGACTTCGGTCGGCCAAATGGGCCGTGAAGGAATCGAACCTTCAACCTTGGGCTTAAGAGGCCCCTGCTCTGCCAATTGAGCTAACGGCCCGCGCGGGACGCGTAGTGTAGCGAGCGATGCGGGTTCTCTCGGTCGTCGGGAACCGCCCTCAGTTCGTCAAGTCTGCGCCCCTCTCCGTCGCACTGCGCGGCCGTGGGATCGAGGAGGTGCTCCTGCACACCGGGCAGCACTACGACCCGGAGCTCTCCGCCCTCTTCTTCGAGGAGCTCGGACTGCCCGAGCCCGACGTGCGACTCGCCCTCCACACGGCCGACGTCGAGGCGATGACGCCGGCGATCGCGGCTGCCGTCCGCGAGGCTCAGCCGGACGTGGTGCTCGTCTACGGCGACACCAACTCGACGCTCGCGGGCGCACGGGGCGCGGTCGAGTCCGGCGTGCCGGTGGCGCACGTCGAGGCGGGGCTTCGGAGCGGCGATCTCGAGATGCCGGAGGAGCGCAACCGCATCGAGGTCGACCGTCTCTCGGCCGTGCTGTTCGCGCCAGACGAACGCTCGCGCGAGACGCTTGCCGCCGAGGGTGTCCAGGGACGGGTCGAGGTCGTCGGCGACGTGATGGCCGACGCGACCATGCAGTTCGCGCCCGTCGCCCGGCGGCATTCGCGGCTGCTCTCGGAGCTCGACTTGACGCCAGAGCGCTATATCGTCGCCACCGTGCATCGCGAGGCGAACACGCGCCCCGAACGGCTCGCGCGCATCGTCGATGGGTTGAACGGACTGACCGAGCCCGTGGTCTTCCCCGTCCACCCCCGCACCTCGGCCGCACTCGAACGCGACGGGCTCACCCTCCACGGGCACGTGGTGCTGCTCCCGCCGCTCGGCTACCTCGACTTCGCCGCGCTCGCCGGGCAGGCACGCGTGATCGTCACGGACTCCGGCGGCCTCCAGAAAGAGGCGTACTGGTACGGCGTGCCGTGCGTGACGCTCAGACCGAGCACGGAATGGGTCGACACGGTCTCCGTGGGCGCAAACCGGCTCGTGGACGACGATCCCGCCGCCCTCGCCGAGGCGGTTACGGAGGCGCGCATGCCGACGGAGCGCCCGCAGCTGTACGGAGACGGTAAGGCCGCGGCAAGGATCGCTGACCTCGTCTCTACACTCTTCCGATCATGACCGAGCGCACGGAGACCCCCGCGCCGGCGTCCACCCCCTCGAAGACCTGGGACGTCGCGATCGTCGGCGCCGGCTACGTCGGCGTGCCGCTGGCGTGCACCTTCGCAACGGCGGGACGCTCGGTGCTGCTCGTCGACGTCGTCCAGAAGGTCGTCGACGCGCTCAACCGTGGGGAGAGCCACATCGAGGACGTGCCGAACGCGGAGCTCGCGGAGCTCGTCGCCGACGGACGCCTGGCCGCGACGACCGACTACGACGCACTCCGGGGCGCAGACGCGATCCTGATCGCACTCCCGACGCCGCTCTCGAAGCAGCGCGAGCCGGACCTCTCGATCGTCCTGGCCGCGACGCGAGAGATCGCCAAGCGCCTGCGCGAGGGACAACTCGTCGTGCTCGAGTCGACCACCTACCCGGGAACGACGCGCGAGCAGTTGCTGCCGATCCTCGAGTCGACGGGCCTGAAGGCGGGCGAGGACTTCAGCCTCGCGTTCTCGCCGGAGCGCGTCGACCCGGGATCGCCGTGGGACGTCAAAGAAGTGCCGAAGGTCGTCGGCGGAGTCACGGAGGAGTGCTCGCGTCGGGCCGCCGAGCTGTACGGCTGGGCGATCGGCACGGTGCACACCGTCTCGTCGCCTGAAGCCGCCGAGCTCACGAAGCTGCTCGAGAACATCTTCCGCTCGGTCAACATCGCGCTCGTGAACGAGCTCGCGCAACTCTGCGACCGGATGGGCATCGACGTCTGGGAGGTCGTCGACGCCGCCGCGACGAAGCCGTTCGGGTTCATGAGCTTCAAGCCGGGCCCGGGGCTCGGCGGCCACTGCATCCCGATCGATCCCTTCTACCTGACGTGGAAGGCGCGCGAGTTCGGCTTCACGACGGAGTTCATCGAGCTCGCCGGGAAGGTCAACGAGGCGATGCCGTACTACTGCCGCTCACTGATCTCGCAGGCGCTCAACCACAAGAAGCAGAAGTCGATGAGCGGCTCGGAGATTCTCGTGCTCGGCGTCGCGTACAAGCCCGACATCGGCGACGTGCGCGAGTCGCCCGCGCTCAAGCTTATCGAGCTTCTGCGGAACGCCGGCGCGAACGTCGCCTACCACGACCCGCACGTCCCCTCCGTTCCGGGGCTCGGGCTCGAGTCGGTCCCGCTCGACGCAGCTCTTTATGACTGCGTGACGATCGTGACCGACCATTCGTCCATCGACTATGCAGCGCTCGTCGACCAGGCCGATCTCGTCGTCGACCTGCGGAACGCGACGGGCGACAAGGGACGAGACTCGGACAAGGTCTGGAAGCTTTAGTGGCTCGACCGGCGGCACTTGGCGGCGCCGGCCGACCCACCCAGGTCGCGGTGGCCGGGCTCGGCCACTGGGGCAAGAACCTCGTCCGCAACTTCGACGACCTCGCCGAGCTTCGCGCGCTCTGCGACGTCTCTCCCGAGACGCGTGAGGAGTTCGCGCGGCGCTACCCGAACGCGCTCGTCACGGACGACTTCGGCGAGCTCCTCGCCGACCCCGAGGTCGAGGCGGTCGTGATCGCGACGCCCGTTCCCACGCACTACCCGCTCGCCAAGCAAGCGCTCGAGGCGGGCAAGCACGTCTTCGTCGAGAAGCCTCCGGCGATGCGCGGCGACGAGATGGAGGAGCTCGTGGCGCTCGCAGAGGAACGCGACCTGACCCTGATGCCCGGCCACCTGCTGCTCTACCACCCCGGCGTGCGCACCGTGAAGAAGCTTGTCGATGAGGGCACGCTAGGGGACGTGCTCTGCGTCTACGGCAACCGCCAGAACCTCGGGATCATCCGCAAGGACGAGAACGCGCTCTGGTCGCTCGGCGTCCACGACCTCTCCGTGATCCTCTACCTGCTCGACGAGGAGCCGAGCGAGGCGTGGGCCCACGGCAACGCGTTCCTCACCCCGGGTGTCGAAGACGTCGTCTTCTGCTACCTGCGCTTCCCGAGTGGACGGATCGCGCACATGCACCTGTCGTGGCTCGACCCGCACAAGATGCGCCGGATCACCGTCGTCGGCCGCGACAAGATGGTCGTCTTCGACGACATGGAGCTCGAGCGCAAGATCACCGTCTACGAGAAGGGCCCCTGGCAGCCCGCCCAGACCTACGGCGAGTGGCAGACCCGCACGGGTGACATCTACAGCCCGAAGATCGCGAACGACGAGCCGCTCAAGCTCGAGTGCCAGTACTTCCTCTCGCTCGTGCGGGGAGAGGGCGACCGCCACAAGGTCGCCCGCGACGGGCTCGCCGTCGTGCGAACCCTCGAGCAGCTGCAGCACTCCCTGACGGCCGTACCTGCATGAGCTACGAGCTCGGCGCGAACGCGGTCGTCTATCCGGGGACCGTGATCGGCGACGGCTGCAAGATCGGCGACAACGCCGTCGTCGGCAAGCAGCCGACGCTCTCGCCGCGCTCGACGGCGAAGCGCGAGCCGCTCCCGCCGCTCGAGCTCGGCGCCGGGACGATCGTCTCGACAGGCGCGATCGTGTTCGCCGGGACGAAGCTCGGCGCGCGGGTGATCGTCGGCGACGGGGCGCGCGTTCGCGAGCGCTGCGTGATCGGCGACGATGTCGTGATCGGGAGCGGCTCGTTGGTCGAGAACGACACGACGATCGGGGCGCTCACGACGATCCAGGCGGAGGCGTACATCACTGCGTACTCGACGCTCGAGGACGAGGTCTTCATCGCGCCGTGCGTCGTCACGACGAACGACAACTTCATGGGACGAACCGAGAAGCGGCACAAGCTGATCAAGGGGCCGACGATTCGCCGCCGCGCGCGGGTCGGAGGCGGTGCCGTGCTCTGCCCGGGCGTGGAGATCGGCGAAGAGGCCTTCGTCGGGGCTGGCGCGGTCGTGACGAAGGACGTGCCGCCGCGCGTCGTCGTCGTCGGGAACCCGGCGCGCGTGCTCCGCGACGTGCCCGCCGAAGAACTGCTCTAGCGCTTCGTGTAGCGGAGCCGGTACGAGCCGGCGCCGGCCTGCACGATCTTCGTCTCGACGTAGTACCAGCCCGTGGTCTTCGCGCGATACGAGATCTGCTCGCGGGTCCCGGGCTTCGCCGAGAGCGCCACACGCTGCCGCAGCAGCGCGAGCGACAGCCCCTGCACGCGCTGCGTCCCGGGCCTCCAGAGCAGGAGGTCGGTGTTGACGCCGCGAGGGCCGTCGAGCGTGACGACCAGCCGCTGCTTGGCGCGCAGGTGGACCTTGTAGACGTCCACGTTGTCGTCCCAGAAGTCGAGCGTCGCCGTGAAGTCGACTCGCGTCTGCCGCAGCGGCGTCGCCTGCGTGCCCGCGTCGTCGTTCGACTCGAAGCGGTCGGCGAGCGGGATCGGGCCGGCGAGCGCTGCCAGCGACTTCGCGATGTTGAGCCTCCCCCAGCCGCTGTACGAGTCGCGCAGGAGCGGGCAGGGCTTGCAGCCGCTCGCGGCGTTGACGTCCTCGGCCGAGCGGGTGAGGATGTGCGCGACCTGGTCCGGCTGGAGCAGGGGCCGCGCGGCGAGCAGGAGCGCTGCGGCGGCGGCTACCTGCGGTGCGGCGAACGACGTGCCCTCCGCGTTGCGATAGTCGTCCGGGCCGCAGATCGAGTAGCCCTGCTCGAGGCAGCTCGCGCGCGGGCGCGGTGAGCTGGCGTGGAAACGTCGAGACGAGCTCCTGGCCGGGCGCGGCGAGGTCGTTGTAGATCGGGTCGCGGTTCGAGAAGAGCGGGACGACCCGTCCTTCCCGAGCGCGCTCACGCCGAGCACGTGCGGAAGCGCTGCCGGGTAGCTCGCGTACGGCCACGGTGCCCTCGGCGCCTGATCGGCATTCCCCACCGCCGCGACGACGACGACCCCGCGTGTGTACGCGTAGCGCACCGCAGCGGCCTCGAGCGGCGAGTACGTGTCGCGGCCGGCGTCCCGCGGGTCGCGGACACCGCCGAGTGAGAGGTTGATCACGCGCGCGCCGTTGTCGACCGCCCAGCGGATCGCCTCTGCTTCCGCCTCGAGCGAGACCTGCCGGTTCGCGCGCACGACCTTCGCGATGAGCAGCTGGGACGGGAACGCGATCCCGGCCACGCCGACCGCGTTGTTCGTCTGCGCGGCGATCAGTCCCGCGATGAACGTGCCGTGCCCCTGCTGGTCGGTCAGGGCGTTGCCGCCGACGAAGCTCCGCGAGCCCGCGATGCGGGAAGCGAGGTCCGGGTGCGTGCCGTCGACGCCGGAGTCGATCACGGCAACGCGCGGTCCCACGAGGACCGGCGGCTCCAGCCAGAAATCGAATGCGTGGTCCTGCTCCAGATGCCACTGCCTCGCAACGAGCGGGTCGTTCGGGACGAACGCGACTCGCCGGGAAGCGTCGAGCCGCTCGACGTACTCCACACCGTCCAGGGCACGCAGCCCGCGGGCGGAAGCCGCGTCGACCACGAGCGCCCTGAGCGGCGCCAGCTTCCGCTCGGCGCGCGAGCCCGTCGTCTCTTCGATTGCCTCCGCCACTGCGTCGAGCGACGTGCCCGGGGCCACGCCGACGGCGTACCGCCCCGCGGCCGCCTGCGCGGGCAGGAGCAGCGCCGCCCCGGCGGCGGCGAGGAGGAGGATCCGCATCACCCCGCGACGACCTGGAGGGCGGGCGAGAAGCCCGCGACGAGGCCGTGCCCCGGCGCGACGCGGGCTCGGTACGTCCCCGGCGTCAGGGCGAGCCGTGCCTCGAAGGCGCCTGTTTGGTCGACGGACGCGGTCGCGGCGGCGCGCCAGCTCGATCCGTCGAGCCGCTGGATGTCGACCCGCGCGCCCGGAATCACCGGGCGGACGAGACCGCGAAGCGACGTCGCGACCGTCGCAGGCGACAGCCGGATCCGAGGCGCGACGGAGACCCGGACCGGCGCGCCGAAGAGCTTGCCCGCGGCGGACAGCCTGTAGTCGGTCGAGACGAGTGGCTTGATCGTCGCGACCACCACGCCCCCGGCGCCGGGCTTGAGCCGCGCGGCGGGCTCCCAGACCGTGCCGGACACCCGCTGCTCGAGCGTGATCTGCGCACCCGCGCCGCGGGCGACGCCCTTGAGCTTCAACTGGCCGCCGTACTCGAGCGGGGCGCCCGCCGGCGCGAGCGTGAGAACACCGACGCGGAACCACGTCGAGCGCAGGCCGAGCCGCGTGCGGACGACGTCGCCGGGAACGACGACCTCACCTTTGGTGCTCACGAGCGTGAGCTCGTCGACGCGCTGCGAGGGGTTGAGCGTCACACGCACGTCGAGCAGCTTGCCCGGGACTCTGAAGGTCGAAGTGAGCTTCGCGACGGTGAACGCGAACGGTCCCCACGTGTGGTGCGGCGACGCGGTGTCGTACGGGTCGGGAACACCGACGAGGTAAGGCACCGCCTCGCCGCGCGCCCAGACATCCTGGATCGACGCCGTGCGCCCGCCGGAGGTCGAGAAGAAGAAGGTGGTCGCGACCTTGCCTTCGTAGAGCAGGACCTGGCCCGCCGTCGCGTCGACCGCTGCGTTCGTCGTCGGCTTCTCGGCGGCGATGCCCCCGTAGACCTGACTGCGCGTGTCGGCGTAGACGTCGTACGCACCGCTCTTGCGCACCGCGAGGGCGTACGAGCGCGCCACCACGGCCTGCGCCTTCAGTGCTTCGACGGGCCATGCGAACGGCACCTCCCGCGGGACGACGCCGTAGAGGTACGGCTCGAGACCGACCGAGTTGACGAGCTGCAGCGACGTCTTGCTCGCGTTGACCTGGAGCTGGCCTCGGTACTGCTTGCCACCGTACTTGAGCGGCGTCGCGCCGGGAAGGAAGACGAGCGGGCCAGGCAACGCCTGCGCGGGCTTGGCCGTGTCGACCTTGACCTTCAGGGCAGGGCCGAACGCGTAGGGGCCGGGTTGAAGCTGGTAGACGGTTCCCGAGCCGTCACGGACGGAGAACGGCGAGTCCGACGCAACCGCGAGCGCCTTCTTCCCCTCGCCGAGCAGCACGCGAATCCGCGCGACGGGTGCCCTGCCGAGCGTCGTCGAGCGGTAGTAGTGCGCCAGGATCTGATCGTAGGGCGTGCCGCGCTGCGCGAAGCCGTATGCGCCCCACTGGCTCATTCCGATGCCATGTCCCCAGCCGCGGCCGCTGATGAAGAAGCTCGGCGGCGGCTCGGTCGCGGTCCGCCGCTCGGGCGCTGCCGTGCGGGCGCCCGCCAAGCTGGTCGCGGCAAGTGCGAAGCAGGTGGTGAGGAGGAGCGCTCGACGAAGCATCGGCGGAAGGAAAGGCCGCGAGAGAGACGTCATCGAGGCTAGCGCAGAAATTCGGCCACCGGAGGGCGCTTTCACGGAATCCTCACGTTTTCGCGGCGCGCGGCGCCTGACCCGGGACTAGCGCCAGGCGGTCTCGACGACGGGTGCGCGCTCCTTGAGCGGCTCCCACCACTCGCGGTGCGCCGTGTACCAGCGCACCGTGTCGGCGAGCCCGTCTTCGAACTCCCACTTGGGCTCCCAGCCGAGCTCCCGCCGGAGCTTGGTCGAGTCGAGGAGATAGCGACGATCGTGCCCCGGGCGGTCGGGAACGATCGTGCGCAGGTCCTGCGGCTTGCCGGTCAGTTCGAGGATCGCGTCCGCGATCTCGTCGATCGTCGCCTCGACTCCCGAGCCCACGTTGTAGGTCTCGCCGACTCGCCCCTGCTCGAGCACGAGCTCGATCGCGCGGCAGTGGTCGTCGACGTGCAGCCACTCGCGCTTGTTCTTCGTCGCCTCGTACAGCGGGAGGGGCTTGTCGTCGAGCGCGTTGGTCGCGAAGAGTGGGATCACTTTCTCTGGAAACTGGAACGGGCCGTAGTTGTTCGAGCAGTTCGTGATCGTGATCGGCAGGCCGTACGTCTCGTGGTAAGCGCGCACCGCGTGGTCGGCCCCCGCTTTCGATGCGTTGTACGGAGTGCGCGGGCGGTACGGATGGTCTTCCGTGAACGCGTCGTCGGAGTCGAGCGCGAGGTCGCCGTACACCTCGCACGTCGAAACGTGGTGGAAGCGCGCGAGCTCGGTGACGCGCGCCACGTCGAGCAGCGTCTGCGTGCCGAGGACGTTGGTGCGGAAGAAGCGCGTCGGGTCGATCACGGCGAGGCTGTTGTGCGACTCGGCGGCAAAGTTGACGATCGTGTCGATTCGCTCGTCGCGGACGACGCGCTCGGCGAGGTCACCGTCGGCGATGTCTCCCTGGACGAAGACGATGCGATCCTCGACGTCTTCGAGGCTGGAACGATTGCCCGCGTACGTCAGCAGGTCGAACGCGACGACGTGGTCGTCTTGATGGCGTTCGAGCCAATAGCGGACGAAGTTGGAACCGATGAAACCCGCCGCGCCGGTGACTAGCAGTCGCATGACAGTCACTCTAGCTCGATGACTGAGCGATCAGCTCGACGCCCAGCACTCGCGCGAGTCCGACGCCGCCGCGGTTCATCACCGCGTGGTGGTTCCACGCGAAAACCGGCCGACCCAGCGGTGCGACCACGTTCATCCAGCTCTTGGTCGTCACGACCTGCCAGTCATAGGTGACAGCGGTGCCGAGCGGGGACTCGAAGAGGCGGAACGTTCCGGTCCCGGCAAGCTCGCCCTCGGCGCGAGCCAGGATCAGGTGTGGCCGGCGGACCTCTTCGACCGTCGCGTCGAACCGGACGGCGTAGGGGATCCTCGAGCGCCAGACGTGCCGGTAGACGGCCCCCTCCCCGTCCCCGTCGCCGTGGACGAGCTCCGTCACGCTTTGCACGCCGCGCCACCACGCCGGCCAGCGCTCGATCGCGTGGATCACCTCCCAGACGCGCTCGATCGGCGCGTCGACGAGCCACGTGGTCAGGAATGCGGTAGTGAGCTCGTCCAGGCATGCGCGCAGTCCCTCGCGCCAATTCGGCAGAACGGGGGTCTCCGGTTTCTCGGAGCGGAGCACCGAGTAGGCGGGTCGAGGCGCAGGGCGGCCGAGCTCGTCGGTCGAGATCCGCCGCACGTGGCGTGCGGAGGCCCGCCTCCTCGAAGATCGCCTCCGCGAACTCCGCCCACGTGCACTCGCCCTGCCCGGCAACGTGGTAGACCCCGAACGGCAGCGCTACGAGCTCGCTGCGTCGCGTCGGCGAGGTGCCCAACGTACGTCGGCGCGCCGCGCTGGTCGTCGACGACCGCGACCTCGTCGAGCTCTGCGCCAAGCCGAAGCATCGTGCGGACGAAGTTGTTCCCCGTCGGGCCGTAGAGCCACGACGAGCGGACGACCCAGGCGCGCTCGCCCGCGGCGGCCTCGCCGTGGAGCTTCGTGCGACCGTACGCCGACAGCGGGATCCGGCCCGTCGGACTCGACGTACGGCTCGCGCTTGCGGCCGTCGAAGACGTAGTCGGTCGAGTAGTAGACGAGCGGCGCGCCGAGCGAAGCGACGTTCTGTGTGCCGCCGACGTTGACCGCCGCGGCATCCTGCGGGTCGGACTCGGCGCCGTCGACGTCGGTCCACGCGGCCGCGTGCAGCACCAGGTCGGGCGCCAGCATCGGGGGAGGCGGCTGCGGTGACGTCCCAGTCGGCGTGGCCGAGGGCCACGAGCTCGTCCTGCCCGAACGTCTCGGCGAGCGCGCGGCCGAGCTGGCCGCCTGCGCCCGTCAGGACGATGCGTCGAGATCCCGTTGCGACAGGATCGGCGACGACGTGCTCCAGAGCGGCGCGACGCGCGGGTCGTTCCAGGCGATCGCGTTCTCGTCGGGGTCGGACGGGTCGTACTCCTCCGTGACGTGGTAACAGAAGAGGAGATCGGTCAGCGCCTCGAAGCCATGCGCGAAGTGGCCGGGGATGTAGACGGCGACCGGGTTCTCGTCGCCGATGTCCTCGGTGAACGTCTCGCCGCTCTCGCGGTCGAGCACGACGACGCGCGCGGTCCCCTGCAGGCACGCGAACAGGTCGTCCTGACCGCGCTCGTGGAAGTGCAATCCGCGGATGACGCCCTGGCGCGAGAACGAGACGTTCGTCTGCCCCCACGACTTCGCCAGCCGGGACGCGCGCGCGAGCTCGAGGAACCACCCTCGCTCGTCCTCGAACCGCTGGAGCGGGATCACCTCGAGGCCCTTCATGCGGGCTTGTTCGCTCCGGTCTCCTCGACGAGCGCGCCGAGCTCCGAGAGCGCCTCGTGCGTCCCCGCGTCGTGCCACCAGCCCTGAACGCGGTGGACGTCGAGGCGGCCTTGCTCCGCGTACGCACGGTTGACGTCCGTGATCTCGAGCTCCCCGCGGCTCGAGGGGCGAAGATCCCGGATCAGCTCGTAGACGCCGGCGTCGTAGCAGTAGAGGCCGACCACGGCATCGGACGTCGGGGACGCCTCGTAACGCGTGTCGACGACGCCCGCCTTCTCGACGACGTCACTCACCCGCCCGTCTTCGCCGTAGACGACGACTCCGAATCGCTCGGGGTCGGGTACCTCCTTGACGAAGATCTTCGCGCCCTCTCCGTCCTTCACCCAGTCGCGGATCGCGGCGACCTCGGCGAACTCGAACAGGTTGTCGCCCAGGCAAACCACGAGCTTTCCGCCGCCGGCGAAGCCCTCGGCCATCCCGACGACCTGCGCGATCCCGCCCGGCTCCGTCTGCACCTTGTAGGTGAGATCGAGGTCGAACATCGGCTGCTCCGAGCCGCGGGCCGGCATGCGGCCGTCGCCGAGCAGGTCGATCAACTGCCCGGCGTGACCCTGCCCCGTCACGATCAGGACCTCGCGCACACCCGCGAGCTGCAGGAGTTGGAGCGGGTAGTAGATCATCGGCCACCGCCCGACCGGCAGCAGGTGCTTGTTCGCGACGCGCGTCAGCTCGCCGAGCCGCGTCGCCTCGCCCCCGGCAGCGATGAGTCCTCTCGCCTCCACGGGAGGCGATGGTACTTTCCCCCGATGGACGGGGGAAAGGAACACATCGTCGACCCCGAGGCGGGGGTGCTCGAAGGCGACGACGAGATCCCGCGCCAGCCGGCGCCTGAGCTCGACCCGTACACGCCGGAGCCCGGCCCGCGGCCCGGCGATCGGCGTGCGTTCGCCGTGCTGCGCTGGGCGTGGCTCCCGATCGGCGTCGTCGTCGGCGCGATCGTGCTCAACGCGATTTTCAATTAGCCTAGCCGCAAGCGCAAAGGCACGCCGAGCGTGCCTCGCGACCAGAGCTGGACGCTGGTCCCGCGCGGCAGTCGCGCCTTCAGGGTGAAGAAGCCGCGAGGCGTCGTCGCCCGGGTGCCGCCGAGCCAGCGCCACGCGCCCCCCTGCGAGTACCGCACGCGGTAGGCCTGCCTGCCCGTGCCGGCGCGCACCTGGCCCCAGAGCGTCACGTCGGCGCCCCGGCGGGAAAGCTGCGCGAGCGGCAGCGGAAACGCCGAGGCCGAGAGCTTGGGCGCGTTCCCGAACGTGAACAGGCCGCTCTGCCAGCGCGCGACCTGCGCCTCGTCGCGCACCAGGAAGTGAATCAGCAGGTCGACCCGCGGTGCCCGGTAGGCGCGGAGCGACGCTTCTGCGAGATAGCGCGCCTGCGCGGACTGTGAGACGCCGAGCATTCGGTCGGGCGGGTTCGTCTGGTACCCGTACTCGGTGAGCCAGATGCGCTTCGGCCCGAACGCGCGCGAGACGTGCGCAAGCAGCCGCTCGAGATCCGCCATGGTGATGCTCTCGCACGAGCGGCAGCCGCCCGAGATCGGCGTCTCACCGCGGCTGACCGGGTACGGATGGTGCGCGTACGCATCGAGTCGGGCGCGGGCGACGTCCATCCCGCGGATCCAGTCGACCGGTGAGACGCTGCCCGACCCGCCGCGCGGCGCAGTGACCCCGCCGCCGACGAGGTTCGCTCGGTTCGCGCGCTTCAGTGCGTCGTAGGCCGGGTTCAACAGGACGCGCACATAGGTCGCGGCGCTCGTCGGGCGAAGCTGCCAGGACTTGTTCGGCTCGTTCCAGATCACCCAACGTCGCACGTGTGGGTAGCGAGTTGCCGCTGCGTACGCGAAGTTCGCGAACGAGCTCGGGCTGGTCGGCGCCCAGTTCGCGGCACGGCCGCCGTTCGCCCAACGCGGCGTGCCGACGAGGGTGACGACGGGCGCGATGCCGCGCGAGCGCAGCCCGTCGAGCAAGACGTCGGGGGCGGCCCAGTGGTACGCCGGGTCGAGGTGTGAGGCCGGCTTCGCCGGGCGCTTCGCGGCGATCTCGTCCCAGCGAAGGTTGATCCGGACGACGTCGACGCCCAGGGCGTCGACCTGGTCGAGGCGCTCGTCGAACGTCCCCGGCCCCCCGAGCAACCACGCGTCGTCCTGGATCCCGTACTGGACGTAGGGGGAGGCATCGGCACGCGCCTCGAACACGAGAAACGCGCCGACGCGCGACGATCGCCGCAAGCATGATCCGAAGCATCTGGCCAACGTAGCCAGACCCTGTTTTCAAGTCGTAAGCGGGAGCTCAGGACTTCGGGAGCACACGCGCGCGCCGCCGTGCCGCCTTACGGCGCTTCACGGCTGGTGCGTGCAGAACTGCCTGAAACCAGACCGCGACTGCGCCGACCACGATCGCCACAGCGACTTTCAGAGTGCGCATCGGACTGGGCACGACGGGGCACTCTACGCTGTGACGGATGGCACGACGGCGCGACATCGACCGGCTGACCGAGCTCGGGGAGCTCTTCGCCGACCTCTGGCAGGTGCCGCGGTTCGCGGCTGGGGCGAGGCTCGTCCACCGGCCGCAGATCGACGTCGTCCGCACCGAGGACCCGCCGGAGCTCACCGTGGTCGTCGAGATCCCCGGAGCCGATGCCGACTCGATCCGCGTCGTCCTCGACGGGCGCCGCCTCGTCATCGCCGGCGAGCGGCCACGCCCTCACGCGGGCGACCAGGTCTGGTACCGCAGCGAGATCGAGTACGGGCCGTTCGAGCGCGAGGTGTCGCTTGCGGTCGACGTCGACGCGAGCGGCGCCGCTGCAACGTACGAGCGCGGGCTGTTGCGAGTCGTCCTGCCCGTCGCGGCGCGATCCCTTGCGCCCGCACGACTGACGATCGCGATCAGGCGAATCGGATGAACGCCGCGCTCGAGCTCGAGGTCGAGACGCCACCCACGGAACTCGACTCAGTTGAGATCCCGCGCGAGCTCGCCGTGCTCCCGTTGCGGGACACCGTCGTCTTTCCCGAGTCGATGACGCCGCTCGCGATCGGCCAGGAACGCTCGATCAAGCTCGTGGACGACGTCGTCGGCGGCGACCGGATGCTCGCGCTGCTGACGACGCGCGACTCCGAGAACGAGCACCCCACCTTCAAGGATCTCTACGAGGTCGGCACGGCGGCGGTGATCCACAAGCTGATCCGCGTCCCCGACGGGACGCTCCGCATCCTCGTGCAGGGACTCCGCCGGATCCGGCTCGATGAGCCCGTGCAGGTCGAGCCGTACCTGATCGGTCGCTTCGTCGAGGTGCCCGACGTGCTCGAGGAGACGCGCGAGGTCGAGGCGCTGACCCGCAACGTCCAGGCCCTGTTCGCGCGCATCATCGCGATCGTTCCGTACCTTCCGGAGGAGCTCGAGCTCGCAGCGGCGAACGTCGACGACCCGAGCGCGCTCTGCCATCTCGTCGCGTCGACGCTGCGACTCAAGACCGAGGAGAAGCAGCAGCTCTTGGAGGAAGTCGATGTGGAGCAGCGGCTGCGGCTCGTCTCGCGCATCCTGAACCGCGAGCTCGAGGTGTTCGAGCTCGGAACACGGATCCAGTCGCAGGTCCAGTCGGAGATGGAGAAGGGGCAGCGCGAGTTCTTCCTGCGCCAGCAGCTGAAGGCGATCCAGGACGAGCTCGGCGAGATCGACCCCGAGCGGGCCGAGGTCGAGGAGCTGCGCGAGCGACTGGACTCGATCGCGCTTCCCGAAGACGTGCACAAGGCGGCGGAGCGCGAGCTGTCGCGGCTCGAGCGTCTGCCCTCCGCTGCCGCCGAGCACGGCGTCATCCGCACCTACCTGGAGTGGATCCTCACGCTTCCCTGGGACCTGACGACGCCCGACAACCTCGACCTCGAGCACGCGCTCTCGGTGCTCGACGAGGACCACTACGACCTGGAGAAGGTGAAGGAGCGGATCATCGAGTACCTCGCCGTCTCGAAGCTGAAGGACGACCTGAGCGGGCCGATCCTCTGCTTCGTCGGCCCGCCGGGCGTCGGCAAGACCTCGCTCGGCCACTCGATCGCAAACGCGCTCGGCCGGAAGTTCGTCCGGATCTCGGTCGGGGGCGTTCGCGACGAGGCGGAGATTCGCGGCCACCGGCGCACGTACATCGGCGCGATGCCGGGGACGATCATCCGCGCGCTGCGCGACGCCGAGTCGAGAAATCCCGTGTTCCTGATCGACGAGATCGACAAGATGGGGAACGACTTTCGCGGCGATCCGTCGAGCGCGATGCTCGAAGTGCTCGACCCCGAGCAGCACTCGACCTTCCGCGACCACTACCTCGACCTCCCGTTCGACCTCTCGAAGGTGCTGTTCATCTGCACCGCGAACACGACCGACACGATCCCCTCGCCGCTCCTCGACCGGATGGACGTGATCCAGCTGTCTGGCTACACCGAGGAAGAGAAGTTCGGGATCGCGCGCAAGTACCTGATCCCGAAGCAGCTTCGCGCGCACGGATTGACGACGCGACGCGTGGCGATCCACGACCGGGCGCTCCGTCTCGTCATCCGCGAGTACACACGTGAGGCAGGAGTGCGCAACCTCGAGCGCCAGATCGCCGCACTCCTTCGAAAAGCGGCGACGCAGATCGCGAAGGGCCTGGCCGAGAAGCTGAAAGTCGACGAGGCTCGCGCGCGGGAGTGGCTCGGGCCCCGGCGGTTCTCGCACGAGGTGCGCAAGCGCACGTCCGAGCCGGGAGTGGCAACCGGGCTCGCGTGGACGCCTGCCGGAGGCGAGATCCTCTTCATCGAAGCGGGCGCGTACGACGGCAAGGGCCGGCTCACGCTGACCGGCCAGCTCTCCGAGGTGATGCAGGAGTCCGCGCAGACGGCGTTCTCGTGGGTCCGCTCGCGCGCGGTTGCGCTCCAGCTCGACCCTGGGTGGTTCGCCGCACACGACGTGCACATCCACGTTCCCGCCGGAGCGGTCCCGAAGGATGGACCGTCGGCGGGCGTCGCGATGGCGACGGCGATCGTGTCGCTGGTGACCGGGCGACCGGTCGCGAACGACGTGGGGATGACGGGCGAGGTGACGCTGACCGGTCAGGTGCTCCCGATCGGCGGCGTGCGCGAGAAGGTTCTGGCCGCGCAGCGTGCGGGCCTCAAACGCGTGATCCTGCCGCGAGAGAACGAGTCCGACCTCGAGGAGCTGCCCGCAGACGCGCGCGAGGCGATGCAGTTCGTGCTCGCCGACGAGCTCCCGCAGGTGCTCGAGGCAGCGCTCGACGGGCAGGCGCCTGCTCGCCTCCGCCGGGCACAGGGCACCGAGCGCCGCGCCGCTCTCGGGCGCTAGCGCGTCGTACGGAACGAGCGCTTCAGCTCGTCGCAGGCGTCAACGTCCGCGTCGTCGTCGTCCACGAGGATGCGGCACGTCAACTGGTACTCGCGCTGGCCGCGCAGCAGGAAGACGACGCGGTCCTGCAGCAGGCGCCCGTCCCTGCGGTAGGCGATGACGTAGCTTCGTGCCGGTTCGCCGTCGAGCGTCGCCGAGCCGTTCCGCACGACGCGCGCGGACGAGCCCAGGCGCTCCGCGAGGCGGGCGGCGACGTCGTTGAGCTCCCCGACCACCTCCTCCCAGAGCGCCGGGCGGAACGGCTTCGCGAGCCGGAAGACCGCAACGGCGACGGACTCCGGCCCATGGGGGCGCCGCGCGAGGACCGTCCGGGGAACGCGCTCCACCACCCAATCGGGCGGCGCACTCGCCGTGAAGCCGATCCCGCGCAGCTCCTGCGGTTCCGACCGCGACCCAGAGGTACCGCAGGCTGCGAGGATTAGGGTGACAAGGGCGAGGGGTAGGACCCCTCCGCAAGCAATCGAAAGGACGCGACCGGCATGGCCAGGACAAAAGATCGGCTCTCGGACACCGCGGACACCATTCGTCCGTTCGTCGAGCGGGCAGTCAAGGACCAGGAGATTCGGAACAACGTGCGCGACGCGTTCGATACGGCCCGGGAGATCTACGCCGAGCTGATCGGCCCGCGCGGGATGGTTCCGCTCGCGGCCCGCGTTGCGAGCGACGAGGACCTCCAGGACAACATGCGTAAAGCGGTCGAGGACCTGCGCAAAGCGGCGACCCGGCTGCAAGGCAAGCAGGATCACTCCGGCCGAAACTCGGCGCTGCTGCTCGCGGGGATCGCGATCGGCATCCTCTTCAACCCCGTCACCGGCCCGGCGACCCGCAGTTGGCTCAAGGGGCTGCTCGGCGACGGCGACGAGGACTTCACCTACCAGGGCAACAACAACTCCTAGTAGCCGGCAGAGGCGCAAGTCGCAAATCCGCTCACGCGGATTCGCGACCGCTTGGCACCTGAAGGCGGCCGCTTCGCGGCCGCTGCCGCAGCGACTTCCATCAGGCCTCTAATCACCGGAGCGTTGCCCGCGCGAGCCTTCGCGTCCGCCGCCTTGCGAGACCGGTGGCGGCGCGAACGCGCGGACCAGCGAGCCGTCGCCCTCGGCCGAGACGGGCGCGACGAACGCGCGCGCGACCGATCCCGGTCGCAGCCCGCTCGCGCTCGAGATGTCGGAGACCTGGAGCAGGATCGCGCCCGGTTTCGGCGCGGTCGCGGTCGCGTTCGCCGCCGGAGCCCAGCCGGCGCCGTCCGGGAAGACGATGTCTTCGACGCGGCGCCACGCGACGAGGTACGGGTAGGCCGAGACCACGCCGTCGTAGCCCATGTGGAGCATCCCGAGCGGGTGGATCTCGAAGTGGAGGTGGTACGGCGTGCCGGCGGCATCGCCCGAGTTGCCCATGAAGCCGACGACGTCGCCCGCCTTCACCTCGGCCCCGTTCTGCGCGAGCGGCGAGAACGCGGAGAGGTGCGCGTAATAGAACTGGTTCCCCTGGCGGTCGCGCAGCCAGAGCCGGTAGCCGCCGACATCGTTCCAGCCGACCGAGAAGAGCGTCCCGTCGGAGACGGCGAGCAGCGGCGCGCCGAGCGAGGCGAAGATGTCCTCGCCGTGGTGCCAGGTGGTTGACGCGCGCGGTGCGCCGAACGTGTTCGTGAACGACGACTGACCGTAGACCGGGAAGACGTAGCGGGCCTGGGTGAGCTTCGGCCGAACCCCCACCGGCGGCTGGCGGACGAGCGGTGGGATCCCCGTCGGCTCAGCGGGCGAGGGCTTCGACTTCGTGCCGTTCGGCGTGGTCGGGACGGGCAGCCCGCCCGTCGACGTCGTGGGGCTCGCCGCTTCGGGCGCGGTGACGGAGACCTCCGCGTAGCCCACGAGGATCTGCGTCCCGGCAGGAAGGCCGCCGTGCTCGGCGGTCAGGCGAATGTCGAGCGCCGTGATGTTGCCCCGGTACGAGCGCTCCGCCGGAGCGGCGCCCTGGGAGAGCACGATCGCGTAGCCCCATGTGCCGAGGTCGACGCGGGCGTTCGGCCCGATCGCCGCCGGCTGTCCCTGTACGACGAGCGAGCCCAAGCTCGCACCGCCGAAGTCGCCCGCCTGTGGCGGACGCGCTCGCGCGGGCCTGCGCGGACCCACGGACCGCGGTCGCGGTCACCTCACCCTGGAAGAGCGAGAGGGAGGTCACCTCCGCTGATGCGTTCGCCGTGGCGAGCTGACCGGGGCTCGCCGAGGCCGAAGCGACGGAACCGCCCCAGGAAACGACGTCCGCGCTCGGGAAGGAGCCTGCGTTGCCGAACGAGACCGAGTCGACCGGTGCCGACACCACGGTCGTCGTGGCGCCCGAGCCCCCCGGCACGATCACCTTGAGCGCAAAGGCCTGCGCGGTTGCGCCGCCGTCCCGCGCCGCGGACTCCGCCCCGGCGATCCCGGGGGCCAGCGCGAGCGGGAGGAGCGCGAGTGCAATCGAGAGCCGCTTCCCCACCGAACGATCGATTCTGGCACAGGCATCTACAGGCCGCTGGACCGCGACCGCATTCGACACACTTGCGAATGAGAATCGTTCTCACTATGCTTGGCCTGTGGCCGAGCTCGAGCTTCCCGCCGACGTCCGTCTGACTCCGCAGCGCAGAGCGGTGCTCGACGCCGTCGAGCGTCAGGGCGGATCGTTCACGGTGGTCCAGGTGTACGACCGTGCGCGCCGTCGCGAGCCGTCGCTCGGTCTCGCGACGGTGTATCGGACGATCGAGCTGCTGCGCGCAACCGGGTCGATCCGCCAGCTCACCGGTGCAGGTGAAGGTGCGTACGTTCGCTGCCACACCGGTCATCACCACCATCTCGTCTGCGTCTCGTGCGGTGCGGTCGAGGAAACCGAGCTGTGCGGTGCACCGTCCGCCGCGGTGTTGCAACGCCGTCACGGCTTCCGCGCACAGAACCACGACCTCGACGTCTACGGGCTCTGCGCCCGCTGCGCATGAACTGGATCGCGATCCCCTTTGCGCTCGTGACGGTGCTCGCAGCCTTTGGCGGCGGGATCGCGGCGCTCCGCCTGAGTCGCGACCTGACGACGGCAATCGCGCTCACCGGCGGCGTCGTCGTCGCAGTCGCGCTCTTCCACGTGCTGCCGGAGGCGATCGAGATCCTCGACTCGCCGCGCCAGGTCGGCATGCTCGTCGGTGCCGGATTCGTCGGCTTCTTCCTCGCCGAGCGGCTGCTCGTCCTGCACCACCGCGATGCCCCCGAGGAAGCGCGCGCGCACAGCCACGTCGGCGCGCTCGGCGCAGGTGCGCTCGCGATTCACACCTTCATCGACGGACTCGGGATCGGCCTCGCCTTCAGCCTCGACACGGCGACGGGCGTGCTCGTCTTCGTCGCCGTCGTCGCGCATGACTTCGCGGACGGACTGAACGCGGTGGCCTTCGTGCTCCACCAGGGCGGCACCCGGCGGCGGGCGATCACGTGGCTTTCGATCGTCGCAACCGCGCCGCTGCTGGGAGCAATCGTCGGCTCAACGCTCGACATCTCCGAGGAATCGCTCGGCGTGCTGCTCGCCCTCTACGCCGGCTTCTTCCTCTTCATGGGGGCCACCGACCTTCTGCCGCACGCGCACGAGCACCCATCGGCCAAACGAGTCGCGGTAACGACGGCCGGGTTCGCCGCAGTCTTTCTCGTCAGCCTCTTGGCCGCGCACTAGTAGCTTGATGCGCAAGTCGCGAATCCGCTCACGCGGATCCGCGACCGCTTGGCACCTAGCGCAGCAGCCTCACGGGTTCAGCCGCCGAGCTGCTTGCGCGCGAACTCCTTGAAGCGCGCGCGCGCGTCGTCGTCCGGGCCGAGGGCCTCGTCGTCGGCGTACTTCGGGTCGGCCGCGATCTCCTCGGCGACGGCGCGCACCTCGTTCTGCAGCGCCTCGCGGTACTCGGGGTTCTTCAGCAGCAGGTCGACCCACGTCTCCGACCCGTCGTAGGGAGGCAGGTCGTTGTCGAAGAGCAGTTGGCCGAGCACGACGCCGATGCGGATGTACGCGAACGTCCGGAACGCGAGCACGCGGTTCGGCGACTCGACGAGCTTTGCGATCTCGGAGTCTTCGCGCTGGATTCGATCGACGATGCCGCCGATCGGCTCGTCGACGAGGGGGATCCAGATGTCGTCCGGGGCGCTCATGCTCGAAGGATGGCCTATCGGGTGCGCGCCCGCCAGGCAACTTGCGCCGCGACTGCGATCAGAAAGACCGCGAACAGGCGCCTGAGCGCGTCCTCGGGCAGTGCGAGCGCAACCTGGGCTCCTCCGAGCACGCCAAAGACGGAGGTCAGCCCCAACACGAGCGCCGGCTTCCAGCGAACGTTTCCGTACGAGGCCTGCCGCCAGGTTCCTGCCGCAACCGTCGGCAGGATCGCCGCGAGCGACGTCGCCTGCGCCTCGACCTGGCCGAGCCCGAGCGCGATCAGCGTCGGTACGAAGAGGATCCCTCCCCCGACCCCGAACATCCCGGCGACGATCCCGGCGGTGAACCCCAGCAGCACGGCGAGCGCGAACGTCATACGAGCAGCCAGACGGCAATCGCGACGAGAAACGCTGCGAAGAGATACGAGAGCTCCCGTGCCTGGACGCGCTGCTGGAGCGTCGCGCCGACGGTCGCGCCGGCCGCCGCGGGCAGGCCGACGAGCAGCGCGTGCGCAGGATCGACCTCACCGGCGATCGCGAACGTGATCGTCCCGGCGAGCGCGGTGATCCCGATCGCCGCGAGCGACGTCGCCGTCGCGACGTGGGGCGTGTACGCGACGAGCAGGAGCAGCAGCGGCACGACGATGAGGCCGCCCCCGACCCCGAAGAGCGCGCTCATGAAGCCCGCGAGCAGCCCGATCAGCGCGAGCTTCACGCGCGTATCGTAGGCGCGTGGAGCCGGACGAGCTGCTCGAGCGGCTGCGGGAGGCGCCCGAGCGTGCGGGCATCGTGCTGGACGTCGACGGCGTCCTCGCCCCGATCGTCGACCGGCCCGAAGACGCGCGCGTGCCGGAAGAGACCCGCGACGAGCTCCGCCGGCTGAACGGGACCTACGCGCTGGTCGCGTGCGTCAGTGGACGCGCCGGAGCTGACGCCCGGCGGATCGTCGGGCTCGACGAGTTGGTCTACGTCGGCGAGCACGGGCTCGAGCTCGACCCCGAGGCGCCCGCGTGGTCGTCGCGGCTCCGCGAGTTCGCCGAGAGCGTCGCGTGGCCGGTCGAGGACAAGGGCCTCACGCTCTCGTTCCACTACCGCACCGCCGAGGACCCGGAGGCGGCCGAGACCTACCTGCTGGAAGTCGCGACGCGGGCGCGCGACGCCGGCCTCGTGCCGCGCTTCGGCCGGATGGTGCTCGAGCTGCGACCGCCGCTCGAGACGAACAAGGGAACCGCGGTCCGGCACCTCCTCCGGGCGCGCGGCCTCGAGCGCGCGCTCTACGCGGGCGACGACTCGACCGACCTCGACGCGTTCCGCGCGCTCGACGAGATCGAGTGGGGCGTGCGGGTCGGCGTCGTCTCGGACGAAGGCCCGCGCGGGATCGCGGAGGGTGCGGACGTCGTGGTCGGCTCGCCGGCGGAGCTGCTCGAGCTCCTACGGACTCTGTGACCGGCGTCGTCGCGCCCACCAGATGCCGACTGCGCCGAGCGCGAGCGCGGCGAGCGGCACGATCAGCGCCGGCCGGAAGCGTGAGGAGGACGGTTCGTAGTCGAGGGTTCCCGCGATCGCGCCCGGCTCTCCATCGACCGAGATCGGCACGCGCCAGTCGAGCACGTGGTGGGGCTCCTTCGGAGCGTCGCGGACCTGACGCGGAGGGATCGTGCTCATCCAGTGGATCCGGTGGTCGTGCCACTCGTACGTGCGGCCGTCCGCGACCTTCACCCAACGGGGCTTCGCCTTCGGGTCGGCCTCGGCGGGAAGCTCGACCCCACCGAAGCGCTCTTCGTTCAAGTACGTGGCCGGTGAGCGGGCGTTGCGAAACACGCCCCGGCTGGTGAAGCGGAGGTACAGCTCTCGCTGATACCCGAGGACCGTCGTCTCTCGTTCGGCGGTCAGCCGGAGGCGGTCGTCGCGGTCGAGCACGACCACGGTGAGCCCGGCCGAGGGAGTGACCGCCGTCACCTCTGATCGGTAGTTCGTCCCGCCGCCGCCGTGAGCGGCGGCGGCGGGACTCAGGACGAGTGCCGCGAGGAACCCGGCCAGCAGGGACCTCACGCGCTCCTCGGCCTCCGGAAGAGCACGAGACCGAGCGCGGCGAGACCTGCAAGCAGGCCCGCAGCTCCGAGTATCAGCGCGACGGTCGTGGAGTTGTCGTCGTCGTCTTCCGCCTCGTCGCCGGCGGCAGCGGGTGCAGCCGACGGTGTCTCAGCGGCGAGGAGCGACACTCCCGGCGCAGGCGTGTCGGGCTCGGGCTGGCCTTCCACCGGGATCTTGATCCAGCGCGTCTGGCCCTGCTCGCAGCGCTGCACCACGGGGAACCAGAGCGTCTCGCCCTCCGTGTCGGGCAGCTTCAGGCTGAGCCCGAAGTCCGTGAACTCGTGCGGCGAGAGCGGACCGCCGGTCCAACTGACCTCGGTGGCCCCCTCGGTGATCGTCTCGCCCTCGGCATGAACCGGCTCCGCGAGCTTGCCCTCCTTCACAGTTGCCGTCCAGCCCGGGACCGCCTCGGGCGTGACGAAGACGACGCCGGCGGGGATCTTCACCGTGATCCCCGTCGTCGGCGAGTCCTCGCAACCGTGTGGAACGCGGAAGCTGATCATCGCGAAGCTTCCTGCGGCCGCCTCGCTCGGGTTGGCTGTCACGTGCGCGAGCGCGGTCGCCGGCAAGGCCAGCGCAGCCGCGATCACGACGAAAATGGTGCGTGTCATCACTGCTCCTCTCGAATGGGAATGGAGACGGTGGCGCTAAGCGCTTCGAATTCGCCGCGACGCGCCTCTACGGTCAATTGCCAGGTGCCCGGGAGTGGGAAGTTCGCTCCGCGCACGACGTAGTGGCCCGGACCCGCGACGCGCGTGTCCAGGTGAAGCGGCCCCAGACCTCGGCTGGGGAGCGACGCGAGCACGTCGACCTCGGCGACGCTCGCCGGGCTGCCCGCCTGGCTCAGCAGGTAGACGTGAACGGCGTTTCGACCGGCGACCGCCGGGTCGACGACGAGGTTCAGCTCGAGATTGCCGATCGCCGTCGTGACCGCTTGTGGTCCCGTCGGCTCGAGCTGGGCCTTTGCGGGCGGCTCGTCCACGAGCACCGCCGTCACCCCGAGCACCGCAACGAGGAGTGCAAGCTCCGCCGCGGCCGTTCGCAGGAAGCGCCGCTGCTCGCGAGGAGAGGCGATCTCCTTGCGCAGCCGCGGTACCGCGAACCGGTTGTTGAACGCCCCAAGCGCGAGGATCGGCAGGACGAGCCCGACCTTCGCCACGAGCAGCAGGCCGTAGGTCGTCTCCCACAGCCCGCGCCACTCGCGGACCTGCAGGTAGCCGTTCACGACTCCCGCAACGACGAGCACCGCGACCGACGCGACTGCGATCGACGAGAACCGCGGGACCGCACGAGCGGCCAGACGCCAGCGGTCGCCGCGTGCAAGCACGAGCGCCGCAACGAGGAAGGCGAGCCCGCCGCCCCAGACACCGGCGGCGGCCACGTGAGCGACGTCCGAGACCAACGAGAGAGCGCCGGAGACGCTCGCGTGCCCCGACAGGGCGGGTGTCACCGCGAGCATCCCGGCCACGATCACCGTCGCCGCCGGGAAGCTCCAACCACGACGCGCGGCGACGGCCAGCACCGCGAGCATGATCGCGAGCCAGACCCGCCAGGACCAGATCTCGCCGAAGCGCGTGTCGAGCACGGCGGACACGGCGCTCCAACGCACCGCGTCACGCAGCGGCAGCCCGCCCGCGGACGCGGCCTGCAACGGGAGCCCGAAGGCCGAGACGACGGCCAACACGGTCGCCGCGAGGGCGAGCCCTCCGAACAGACGCCGGCGCAAAGCCTCGACTCCGTCGTCGGAACGCACCACCGCGACGAGCGCAACCGCGCCGCCGACGCAGAGGAGGATCAGCGCGAACGCGAGGAACCTCGCGACCGTGAACGTGACGTCGACCGAACGGGAGCCTCCCTCTTGGTCGAGGACCTCCGCGCCGACTCCGGCAGGATTCGCCCCGGGCGCGGCGACGTGGAAGACGAACGCGCCGTGCACGGGGTGGGCGTCGGCCGAGATCACGCGCCAGGCGACGGTGTATGTCCCGCGGGCGAGGTTCGGCTTCAGCGCGACCGCGACCTCGCGAGACGACGGGTGAGTTGGCCTGCCGTCGTCGACCCGACGAGCGTCTGCGTCGAACACCCGCACCGAGCCGAGCGCGATCTCGACGGGCTCGCTGAACCGCAAGACGACCTCGCGGGCCTCCTGGACGATCGCGTCGTCGGCCGGCCGGGTCTCGACCAGCTCGGCGTGCGCGAACGCCGCCGGTGCTGCGACCAGCGCGACGAGCGCGATGCAGGTTGTCGCGACGAGCTTGTGCGTCGTGTCCTCCTCCTCGAAGTGCGGCGGCGCCGCGGCTGCGGCGTCGTCGGATCAGCCGCTTCGAGGAGGCCCGCGCTGCGCGTGCCCGACGGCGAGCGCCGGCAGCGGGGTGAGGTGCAGATCGATCGGAACGCGCAGCGCCGCGGTGCCGCCGAGCGCGCGGCGCGTTCCCCCGCCGAGCACCAGCGCGTCGACGACACGAAGCAGGAGGAGCGCCGCGGTGTAGGCGAGTAGCGCGAAGGGGAGTTGGAGGACGAGACCGACGAGCGTCGTCGGCTCGGGCACGGCCGAGAAGTCGCCACCTCGCTCGAGCACTTCCTGGAGCAAGAAGGTCGCGACGGGAACCGCCGCGAACGGCCACGTCGCCAACCGGCCGCCGGCACCCCGAGCGCGAGCGACCAGAGCGACGCCGACGAACGCCAGGCCGAGCGCGACGGCGAGCGGCGCGTGCTCGAGGTAGGCGTGGCCGCTCGAAGCAAGCGCATGCGCGCGGTCGTGCGGGTCGGCGTACACGATCCGGTACGCCTGAGCATGGGCGATCTGCGAACCGCCGACCGCGAGCGGCAACGTCAGCAGCCAGAGCGCGGAGCGGCGCACGATGACCATCATGGCTGATTCACGGTTCGCTCCGCGGCGGCTGATCGCGCTCGGGCGCCCGGCTCGCGCTCGACCGCTAGCGCCTCTTCTTCAGCTTCTCGATCTGCTTCCAGGTGCGCGTGTTCAGCACCTGGTCCTTCGTCAGCCACGCGCGGCGCGCCTGCGCGATCCCGATCTCCATCCAGTCGAGCGCGCTGATCTGGTGCGCGTCGGTGTCCACAGGGATCTTGAGGCCCGCTTCGCCCGCGCGGCGCGCGTTGACGTCGCGAAGGTCGAGACGGTCCGGCTGCGAGTTCAGCTCGAGGAACGTCCGCGTCTCGAGCGCCTTCTCGATCATGCGCTCGACGTCGACGTCGGCCGGCGGCCGCTTGTTGATCTTCCGCGCGGTCGGGTGTCCGATGCAGTGAACGTGCGGATGTTCCATCGCGCTGATGATCCGCTCGGTCGGGTTCTTGTCGAACGCCTGGTGCAGCGACGCGACCACCCAGTCGAGCTGCGCGAGCAACTCCTCGGCGACGTCGACCTCGCCGTTTGCGCGGATGTTCGCCTCGATCCCGCGCAGGATGCGAAACGGCGCGAGCTTCTCGTTCAACTGCTCGACCTCGCGCCACTGCGCCTCGAGCCGGCCCTCGCGCAGATAGTGCGAGTGGTCGGTGATCGCCATGTACTGGTAGCCACGCTCGATGCAGCGGCGCGCCATCTCCTCGATCGTGTTCTTGCCGTCCGACGACCACGTCGAGTGCACGTGCAGGTCGCCGCGCACGTGCTTCACCTCGACCAGCTCGGGGAGCTCGCCCTTGCGCGCGGCGTCGAGCTCGCCGAGGTTCTCGCGCAGCTCGGGCGGGATGTACTGGTAGCCGAGGAACTCGTACAGCTCGGCCTCGTCGCGCGTCGTGAACACGTCGCCCGTCTCGACCGTCTTGACCCCGTACTCCGAGATCGAGAGCCCCTGCTTGACCGCGGCTTCCCGCAGCGCGACGTTGTGGTCCTTCGAGCCGGTGAAGTGCTGGAGCAGGTTCCCGAACGACTCGGGCGGAACGACGCGCAGGTCGAAGCGAAGGCCGTCGTGCGAGACGACCGTCGCCTTCGTGTCACCGTGGGCGACGATCTCCGAGACCCACTCGAGCGCGACGAAGTAGTCGATCAGCGCGCGGGGGTCCTTCGCCGTCGCGATCACGTCGAGGTCGCGGAACGTCTCCTTTCGCCGGCGGACACTGCCGGCCTCGGAGACGAGATCCGCGGCCGGATGTGCGCGAAGCACCTCCACGACCGCCAGCACCGGCGCGAGCCCGGCGCCGAGCAGCGGCCGCACCGGCTCGAGCGTCGCCTCTTGCGAGAGCGCGTGCAGGATCCGCTCCTCGGTGCGCGCGCCGAAGCCCGAGAGCGCCCGCAGCTGCTCGCGCCTCGGCCGCGGCCCGGAGGTCGGCGACGGTGGTGATCCCGAGCTCCTTCCAGATCTTCGCCGCCGACTTCGGGCCGAGCCCGGGCAGGCGCATGAAGGTCACGACTTCGGGCGGGACGAGGGCCTTGCGCTTCGTCAGGGCGTGCATCTCGCCGTCGTCGACGATCTGGACGATCTTCTCCTCGATCGTCTTGCCGATCCCCGGGAGCTCCTTGGCGGCTCCGTCGAGCGCCAGCTGGGCCACCGAGCCCGGGGTCTCGCGGATCCGCGTGGCCGCGCGGCGATAGGCGATCACGCGAAACGACGGCTCGCCGTCGAGCTCCAGCAGATCGGCGAGAAGCTCCAGCTGTTCGGCCACTTCTTGGTTCTTCGGCAGTGCCTTCGCCACGGACAGCGATCATAGGCGCGTGCAGGCGACCGTCTGTCTTCCCACCTACAACGAGCGCGAGAACGTCGAGCGGATGGTGCGCGCCCTCGTCGCCGAGGGCGTGCGGGTGCTCGTGATCGACGACAACTCGCCCGACGGCACGGGCGAGCTCGCCGACCGGCTCGCCGCGGAGCTCGACGGCGTGAGCGTGCTCCACCGCGAGCGGAAGGAGGGGCTCGGCCCGGCGTACCTCGCGGGCTTCCGTCGCGCGCTCGCCGACGGCGCCGAGCTGATCCTCGAGATGGACTGCGACTTCTCGCACGAGCCTGCAGGACGTCCCGCGACTGATCGCGCGAGCGGAGCAGGGCGCCGACCTGGTGCTCGGCTCGCGCTACGTGCCGGGCGGCCGGATCCCGAACTGGGGACTGCTGCGGCGGTTCGTCTCCCGGGGCGGTTGCGTCTACGCGCAGCTCTGGCTGCAGGTGCGTGTGCGCGATTTGACCGGGGGATTCAAATGCTACCGCCGGCACGTGCTCGAGGCGATCGACCTCGACGCGATCGACGCCAAGGGCTACGCGTTCCAGATCGAGACGACCTACCGCGCGCTGCGCAAGGGCTTTCGCGTCGTCGAGGTGCCGATCACGTTCGTCGACCGCGAGGAGGGCGGCTCGAAGATGTCGAAGTGGATCGTGCTGGAGGCGATCTGGAAGGTTCCGGAGCTGCGCTTCGCCGCGCTCCGCGGCCGGCTCTAGCGGAAGTGCTCCCAGCCACCGGCTGGGACCCCGACGACCCCGGACCCTTCCTCACAGCGGCCGATCACGGTGAAGCCGAGCGGGTCGGGGGACGCCGCGAGCAGCTCGTAGTCCTCGCCGAAGCCGAGGTCCTCGACGGTCGCTCCGTCGGCGAGCGGGACGAGTTCGAGGTCGATCGCGCACCGGACGCCTGAGCGCGCGGCGATGTGGCCGGCGTCCTGCGCGAGGCCGTCCGAGATGTCGAGCATCGCGCTCGCCACGCGCGCGAGGCTGCGGCCCTCCTCGAGGCGAAGCGGCGGACGGAGGTACCGCGAGTTCCGAAACGCCGCGCCGGCGCCGCCGAGCGGCCCGGTCACGACCAGCAGGTCACCTGGCCGCGCGCCTGACCGCCCCGGGACGCGCTCGGAGCGCCCGAGCGCCGTCACGCTCAGCAGCAACTGGTCGGAGCGCGTCGTGTCGCCGCCGAGCACCGGCACGCCTGTCTCCGCGATCCCCTCGTACAGCTCGAGCACGTCGTCCACGTTCGTCTCGCCGGGCGCGGCGAGCGAGACGATCAGGCCGGCGGGCGTCGCCCCCGACGCCGCAAGGTCGCTCAGGTTGACGGCCGCCGCGCGCCAGCCGAGGTCGCGCCACGAGATCCAGTCGAGCCGGAAGTGGACGCCTTCGACGAGCGCGTCCTGTGTGACGACCAGCCCTTCGACCTGCGCCGCGTCGTTCTCGATCGCCTGCGCGAGCCCGCGGCGCTCGAGCTCCGCGAGCAGGCCCAGCTCACCGAGCTGCGAGAGCTTCATCGATCGCCTCGCGAAGGGCACGCGCGTCGCGTGCGGCTCGGATCACGGCCACGCCGGCGGCACCGGCCGAGATGCAGGCACCGGCGTTCGTCGCGTCGATCCCCCCGATCGCAACCACGGGGATCTCGACCGCGTCGACGATCCCGGCCAGCCCGTCGAGGCCGATCGGCGCGTCGGCATCGGTCTTCGACGGCGTCGCCCAGATCGGGCCGGCGCCGATGTACGTCGCGCCGGAGCGCTCGGCGGCGATCGCCTCGCCGACGTCCCACGCGGATCGGCCGACCCGGAGGCCCGCCTCCAGGGCGCGCTCGGCGCCTTCGTCGTCGCGGCCGAGGTGAACGCCGTCGGCTTCGAGCCGGATCGCCGCCGTCACGTCGTCGTTGACGACGAACATCGCATCCAGCTCGCGAAGCGGTCGGCCGAGCTCGACCAGCTCCCGTGTCGACGCGTCCTTGACGCGCAGCTGGACCACGGTCGCGCCGCCGGCCACGGCCGCGCGCGCCGTCTCGACGTCCTCGACGAGCACGTGCAGCCTCACGCGATCCTCGCCCGTTCGTCGAGCGAATCCGGCGTCAGCGCGTAGAGCGCGTCGTAGAGCGCGACATGGAACGTGCCGGGGCCCTTGGCGCCCACGGCCGCGTCTTCGCCTGCGACCCCGAACGCCGCGAGCGCCTCCGCGGCGGCCTCGAGCGCGTTCGAGTTCGCAGCGAGGAAGCAGCCCGTGATCGCGCTCGACATGCAGCCGGTCCCCGTCACGGTCGCGAGCAGCTCGTGCCCGTTCGCGACCGACAGCGTCCGTATGCCGTCGGAGACGTGGTCGACGGGGCCGGTGACCGACGCGACGAGCTCGAGCGTTCGCGCCGCTTCGCGCGCGAGCTCCGCAGGATCGCCCGCTCCGCCGATCGACTCGACGCCGCGCACCTCCGCCTTCACGCCGACGAGCGTCGCGACCTCGCCCGCGTTGCCGCGCAGGACCGTCACGTCGATCTCATCGAGCAGGCGCTTTGCGGTCTCGGTGCGGTAGCTGGTCGCGCCTGCGCCGACGGGGTCGAGGACGACCGGGATCCCTCTCGCGTTCGCCGCCTTGCCGGCCGCGAGCATCGCCTCGACCCACGGCGGCGAGAGCGTGCCGATGTTGATCACGAGCGCGCGCGCGAGCCCGACCATCTCCTCGACCTCCTCGACGCGCGTGCGCCATCACCGGCAGCGCGCCGAGCGCAAGCGTCGCGTTCGCAGTCTCGTTCATCACGACGTAGTTCGTGATCTGGTGGACGAGCGGACGCTGCTCGCGCAGGGCGGCGAGTGTGGAGCCGGCGCTCACGCTGCTCCCTTCAGGTTCAGGACGTCGACCGGGCCTTCCCCGCGCCCGATGCTCGGTCAGCCCGTTCCGCACCGCTTCCGAGGCGACTCGCGCAGCCTCGCGTGCGGCTGTCTCGAGCGGAGCGCCCTTCGCGAGCTCCGCCGTCAGCGTCGCGGAGTGCGTGCAGCCCGCGCCGTGCGTCGCGGGCACGTCGTGGCGCTCGACCGGGATCTCGACGTGCCGACCGTCGGCGAACAGATGGTCGACGGCCTCGTCGCCGTGACCGCCGGTGACGATCACCGCCGGCGCGCCGAGCTCGTGCAGCCGCTCGGCGAGCTCTCTGCGCGTGCCGTCGAAGCCGGCCAGCGCAACCGCCTCGCTCAGGTTCGGCGTCACGACCGTCGCGAGCGGAAAGAGACGCGAGACGAGCGTGTCGACCGCGTCGTCGAGCAGCAGCTTCGCGCCGGAGCTCGCGATCATCACAGGGTCGACCACGAGCGGCACGCGCCGCTGGTGCAGGAAGTCCGCGACCGTGTCGATGATCGACCTCGAGAAGAGCATCCCCGTCTTCGCAGCGTCGACTCCGATGTCGTCGAAGACGGCGTGGAGCTGCGCCCGGATGAAGTCGGTCGGCACCTCGTGGACGGCGGTGACCTCCGTCGTGTTCTGCGCGGTCAAGGCGACGATGGCCGACGTGCCGTACACGCCGGCCGCGGCAAAGGCCTTCAGGTCGGCCTGGATCCCCGCACCCCCGCCCGAGTCGGACGTGGCAATCGTCAAGACGCGCGGAATGGACGTGGCTCCTCCCTTCGCCGGCATGACCCGGATCAGGTTCGACGGGTGTGATCTCAGCCGCGCAGTGCGGCACCCCGGTCAGTCGAGTTTACCCTGGGTGGAGATGGCGACCGAGACGGCGAGCTGGGCGGAGTTGCTCGAAGGCGAGGAGATCGCCTACACCCGCATCGAGCCTCCGCGCCCCGCACGCTTCGCGCCGATCCCGGACGAGCTCGACCCGCGGGTCCGTGAGCGGCTCGGGCACGACGCGCTCTACGCGCACCAGGCAGATGGCTTGGGAGGCCGCGCGCCGCGGGGAGCACGTGATCGTCACGACGGGAACCGCGTCGGGGAAAACCCTCGCTTTCAACCTGCCCGTGCTCGACGCGCTCGCGCGCGAGCCGAAGACCCGCGCGCTGTACCTCTACCCGACCAAAGCACTCGCGCAGGATCAGCTGCGCACGCTCACCGGTCTCGCCGTGCCGGGCGTGAAGCCGGCGATCTACGACGGCGACACGGAAGGCGAGCGCCGCTGGCAGATCCGCAAGTGGGCGAACCTGATCCTCACCAACCCGGACATGCTCCACGTCGGCGTGCTCCCGCATCACGACCGCTGGGGGGACGTCCTGCAGAACCTCCGCTATGTCGTCGTCGACGAGGCGCACGTGTACCGAGGCGTCTTCGGCTCCCACGTCGGCAACGTCCTTCGCCGCCTGCGCCGCGCGGCCGCGATGTACGGCGCGGAGCCGCAGTTCCTGCTCGCCTCTGCGACGATCGCGAACCCCGGTGAGCTCGCGGAGCGGCTGCTCGGCGTCGAGGCGACCGTGGTCGGCAATGACGCTGCGCCACGCGCAGAGCGCACCGTGGTGCTCTGGAACCCCGAGTTGCTGGACGAGGAGCTTGGCGTGCGCGCCTCCGCGCTCGGCGACGCGTCCCGCCTGCTCGCCGAGCTCGCGCGCCGTGGCCTCCGCACGATCTGCTTCGCGAAGAGCCGCAAGGCCGCGGAGCTGATCCACCGCTTCGCGGTCGACCGGCTCGACGATCCGGCACTTCGTGCGCGGCTCGCGCCGTACCGAGCGGGCTACACGCCGCAGCAGCGACGCGAGATCGAGCGGCGTCTCGTGGAGGGCGACCTGCTCGGCGTCAGCGCGACCGACGCGCTCGAGCTCGGGATCGACATCGGCCTGCTCGACTGCGCGATCTCGGTCGGCTTCCCCGGGACGATGGCGTCGCTCAAGCAGCAGTGGGGTCGCGCAGGGCGGCGCGGGCACGGGCTCGCGGTCCTCGTCGCGAGCGAGGACGCGCTCGACCAGTACTTCATGCGGCAGCCCGAGACGTTGATCGACCGGCAGGTCGAGGCCGCGATCCTCGACCACGCGAACCCTCGCGTGCTCGACGGCCACGTCCGCGCAGCTGCGTTCGAGGGGCCGATCGACGACGCCGACCGGGCGACGCTCGGAGACGAGGCGCTCGCAGCGCGCCGCCGAGCTCCCCGAGCTGAAGCACACGCCGCGCGGCTGGGTCTGGGCCGGGCGGGACTATCCCGCCGCGCGCATCCCGCTGCGCTCGACGAGCCCCGACTCGTTCACCGTCGTCGACGTCGACACCGGCTCGCTGCTCGGCCTCGTCGAGCGCGAGCGCGCGTACTCGACCGTGCACGACGGCGCCGTCTACCTCCACCTGGGCGAGCCGTACCTCGTGCAGGAGCTCGACCTCGACGGCCGGCGCGCGCTCGTCGCGCCGTTCTCCGGCGACTGGTACACGCAGGCGAAGAAGGAGACGATGACCGAGATCGCCGAGCCGCTCCGCGTCGAGCGGCGGCTCGGGATGGAGGTGACGTTCGGCCGCGTCGTCGTGACCGAGCAGGTCGTCGGGTACCAGCGCAAGTCGATCCGCGACCAGTCGACGATCGACCTCGTCCGGCTCGAGCTGCCGATCACCGAGTTCGAGACCGAGGCGGTCTGGTACCTCCCGGAGCCCGAGCACCTCGAGGGCCTCGAGCGCGAGCCGCGCCTGCTCGGCACGCTCCACGCAGCCGAGCACGCGATGATCGCGATCCTCCCGCTCTGGGCGATGTGCGACCGCTGGGACATCGGCGGGCTCTCCACGAACATCCACCCGCAGACCGGGCGCCCCACGATCTTCGTCTACGACGGGCACTCGGGCGGCGTCGGGATCAACGAGCGCGGCTTCGAGATCTTCGAGGGCTGGGTCGAGGACACCGCTCGCATGCTGGCCGGCTGCCCCTGCGAGCACGGTTGCCCCTCGTGCGTCCAGAGCCCGAAGTGCGGCAACCTGAACGAGCCGCTCGACAAGCACGGAGCGCTGACCTTTCTCGGCCGGCTTGTCGATTTCCCCTCCGCCCGCTCGTCCTAGAGGATGCAAGCAACCGATTGGAGGGCGAGATGCAGTACGTGCTCTTGATCTACGACAGCGCAGACGCCGGTGCGCGCGAAGGGCTCATGCAGGAGTACTTCGCCTACACCGACGAGCTCGAGGCCTCGGGAAAGCTCGTCTCGAGCGCCCCACTCCAGCCCAGCGCCACCGCCCAGTCCGTGCGTGTGCGCGAGGGCGAGATCAGCCTGAGCGACGGCCCGTTCGCCGAGACGAAGGAGCAGCTCGGCGGGTACTACGTGATCGACGTCGACACGCCCGAGGAAGCCGCGGAGTGGGCGGCGAAGATCCCGTCCGCGCGCTTCGGGACGATCGAAGTGCGGGCGATCATGCAGATCCCCGCGGAGGCGCGAGCGTGAAGGTGCTCGCCCTGATCTGGTCCGACGAGTCGAACTGGGAGCGGCTCTCGGAGGACGAGCGCAAGGAGTGGTACGGCAAGTACCGCTCGTTCTCGCAGGCTGCCGACGGCAAGCTCGCGGGCGGCGACGAGCTCGCCCCGACGCAGGCCGCGACGACGGTACGCGTCCGCGACGGCGAGACGGTCGTCACCGACGGTCCGTTCGCCGAGACCCGAGAGCAGCTCGGCGGCTACTTCGTCCTCGACGTCGAGAGCCTCGACGAGGCGACGGAGCTCGCGGCGAAGATCCCCGGCGCGTGGCACGGGTCGGTCGAGCTGCGCGCCGCAGCCGAGGAGGAGGGGCCGTGAAGTACCTCCTGCTGCTGAACAACGACGGCACCGCCGTCGACTCCTGGCGCAGCCTGTCGCCCGAGGAGGCCGCTGCGCTCCGCGCCGAGGAGATCCCGCGCTGGAACGCGCTCTTCGGCTGGGCCGGCGAGCAGGGCATCGAGCTCGACGGCCTCGAGCTCGACGACCCACACAAGGCTCGCGTCGTTCGAGTTCGCGACGGCGAGACCGCGGTCACCGACGGCCCGTTCGCCGAGACGAAGGAGCAGATCGGCGGTTACTTCCTGGCCGACTGCAAGGACCTCGACCAGGCGATCGAGCTCGCGCAACGCGTGCCCGTGGCGACGACCGGCTCCGTCGAGATCCGACCGATCGCCGAGTGAGCGTCGAGTCCCTCTTCCGCGAGGAATGGGGACGCGCCGTCTCGATCCTGATCCGCGTTCTCGGCGACTTCGAGCTCGCCGAGGACGCGGTGCAGGAGGCGTTCGTGACCGCGGTCGAGCGCTGGCCGCGCGACGGGACCCCGCGCAACCCGTCCGCGTGGATCATCGCGACCGCGCGCAACCGCGCGATCGACCGCATCCGGCGCGAGCGCACGCTCGCGCGGAAGACCGAGCTGCTCGCACGGCTGGAGGAGCTTCGAACCGAGGAGGACGACGACGTGAGCTCGATCCCCGACGAACGGCTGAGCCTCGTCTTCACGTGCTGCCATCCTGCGCTCGCGCCCGAGGCTCGCGTCGCGCTGACGCTGCGCGAGGTCGGCGGGCTTCAGACACCCGAGATCGCGCGCGCGTTCCTCGTCCCCGAGTCGACGCTCGCGCAGCGGCTCGTGCGCGCGAAGCGAAAGATCCGCGACGCGGGCATCCCGTTCCGCGTGCCGCCCGACCACCTGCTCACCGAGCGGCTGCACTCGGTGCTCGCCGTCCTCTACCTCGTCTTCAACGAGGGCTACGCCGCGACCTCCGACGAGGAGCTCGTGCGGCGCGACCTCTGCGACGACGCGGTCCGGCTCGGCAAGCTCCTCGCCGTGCTGATGCCCGACGAGGCCGAGGTGCTCGGACTGCTCGCGCTGATGCTCCTCCAGGACTCGCGCCGCGACGCACGCGTCGGCACCGGCGGCGAGCTGGTGCTGCTCGATGACCAGGACCGCGCGTTGTGGGACGGCGCGAAGATCGACGAGGGCCTCCGGATGCTCGACCACGCGTTGGCGCGGCGTCGGCCGGGGCCGTACCAGCTGCAGGCGGCGATCGCCGCGCTCCACGCGCGCGCCGCAACGCCCGACGACACCGACTGGGAGCAGATCGTCGTGCTCTACGGCCGGCTCGAGGAGCTCACCGGCTCGCCGGTCGTCTCGCTGAACCGGGCGGTCGCGGTCGCGATGGCCCGGGGGCCGGATGTCGGCCTCGACGCCGTCGACCGGCTGTCAGGGCTCGACTCGTACCACCTCTACCACTCGACGCGCGCCGACCTCCTGCGCCGGCTCGAGCGGGCCGAGGAGGCAGCGGTCGCGTACCGCCGCGCGCTCGAGCTCGCGACGAACCCGGTCGAGCGTCGCTTTCTGGAGGGCCGCCTAGAATCGCTCGCGTGACGATGACTGCGCCACTCCGCCGCGTCTTCGTGCGGCGGCCCGGCGGCGTCGAGCGCTGGCGGGAGTACGGCTGGCGGGCACGCACCCGATCCCGTGCGCATCGTCGAGGAGCACGAGGCCTTCGTCGACGCTCTCGAGGCGGCGGGAGTAGAGGTGGTCGTCGGGGTGCCGCTCGACTCCGTGCTCGACGCGATCTACGTCCACGACCCGGCCGCCGTCACGAGCCGCGGCGCGGTGCTGCTCCGGCCTGGCAAAGAGCTCCGCCAGGTCGAGGTCGACGCGATCGAGCGGGACTTCGGCAACGCGGGGATCGACGTGCTCGCGCGGCTCGAGGCGCCCGCTACGGCAGAGGGGGGCGACATGCTCTGGCTCGACGAGGAGACGCTCGTCGTGGGACGCGGCTTCCGCACGAACGACGCCGGCGTCGATGCGCTGCGCACCGCTCTCCCCGACGTCGACGTCGTCGCCGTCGACCTGCCTCACTACCACGGCCGCGACGAAGTGATGCACATGCTGTCGCTCATCTCGCCGCTCGCAGACGACCTCGCGCTCGTCTACCTCCCGCTGATGCCGGTGCGGCTCGTGGAACTTCTCGAAGGACGCGGCGTCGCGTTCGTCGAGGTGCCCGACGAGGAGTTCGAGTCGATGGCGTGCAACGTGCTCGCGCTCGCGCCGCGCGTCGCGCTCGCGCTCGACGGCAACCCGGAGACGCGTCGCCGCCTCGAGGCGGCCGGGGTCGAGGTGCGTCGTCTACGCGGGCGAGGAGCTCTCGCGCAAGGGTGACGGCGGCCCGACCTGCCTGACGCGCCCGCTCGTTCGAGGCTAGACGTTGGCCAGCGCGAGGTCGACTGCTTCGGCGGGCGTCTGCGCGCGCGGCACGTCCTCGACCTCCAGGCCCGGCTCCAGGATCACGACGTAGCGGCCGAGCGCCCGGGCGAACCCGATCTCGGCGAGCGTTCCCCACCGGCCGCCGACCGCGATCACCGCATCGCCGGACGCGACGACCGCGAGGTTGCGCGCGTGGCCGATGCCCGTGACGACGGCGTGGTCGATCCACTCGTTGGCGTCGGCGCGCGACTCGCCGGGGAGGATCCCGATCGTCGTGCCGCCCGCCGACTTCGCGCCGCGCGCGGCCGCGGCCATCACCTCTCCCAGCCCGCCGCAGACGACGGTGGCGCCCCGCTCCGCGAGCAGCCGCCCGACCTCCTCCGCGCGCGCCTCGTGCTCTGCGCCGCTGCCGATCACCGAGACCTGCGTCACGGCGTCCTGCGACGCAGCGTCGCGGCGGCGAGCGCCAGCGCGAGCAGGGTCACCGCGAAGATGATCGCCGCATCGCGCGCGATGAGCGCAGGATCGCCACCGTCGACCGCGCGCTGCAGCCCGTCGTAGGCCCAGGTCAGCGGCAGCGCGTACGAGATCCACTCGAGCACGGGCGCCATCTGGTCCCGCGCGACGAGGAGGCCGCAGAGCAGGAACTGCGGCAGCACGAACGCCGGCATGAACTGCACCGCCTGGAACTCCGTCTGCGCGAACGCGCTCGCGAGCAGCCCGAGCGCCATGCCGAGCAGAGCGTTGCCGACCGCGAGCAGCACCACGACGACGATCGATCCCTCCACGTCGAGACCGAGCAGCCCGAACGCGACCGCGGCGGTGATCGTGGCCTGGACCGCGGCGACGAGGCCGAACGCCAGGCCGTAGCCCAACAGCAGGTCGAGCTTCGAGAGCGGGAGCGTCATCAGCCGCTCGAGCGTTCCGGTCGTCCGCTCGCGAAGCATCGTGATCGACGTGATCACGAACATGAGGACGAAGGGGAAGATCCCGACGAGCGGACCGCCGATCCGGTCGAAGGTCTGTGGCTGCCCGTCGAAGACGTACCTGAACAAGGTCAGCAGCAACGGCGGCACGACGAAGAGGAGCGCGATCGTGCGAGGGTCGCGCCGCAGCTGGCGCAGCACCCGGAGCGCGGTCGCGGTCGTCACGCGCGCACTCACGACGCTCCCTCGATCAGCACGAGGAACGCGTCTCCGAGATTGGCCGTCCGCGTGCTGCGCAGGAGCTCCTCGGGCGGCGACTGCGCGAGGATCCGCCCGTCGCGGATCAACACGAGCTCGTCGCAGCGATCGGCCTCGTCCATCACGTGGCTCGAGACGAGCAGCGTCGTGCCCGCCTCCGCGAGCCGGCGGAACGTGTTCCAGAGATCACGTCGCAGCACCGGGTCGAGCCCGACGGTCGGCTCGTCGAGGACGAGCAGGTCAGGACGGCCGAGCAGCGCAGCGGCAAGCGACACCCGCGACCGCTCGCCGCCGGAGAGCGAGCGGACCGGCCGTCGAGAAAGCCGGACGAGGTCGACGGTCTCGAGGACCTCCTCCACGCGGCCCGGCGCCGTTCCGACGATCCGCGCGAAGTAGTCGAGGTTCTCGCGCGCCGTCAGGTCGCCGTAGACCGAAGGCGCCTGGGTCACGTAGCCGACGCGACGGCGGAGCTCCGGCGCGCCGGCCGTCAGGCCGAGGGCCTCGACGGTCCCGCTCCGGATCACCTGAACGCCGACGATCGCGCGCAGCAGCGTCGTCTTGCCCGACCCGCTCGGGCCGAGGAGGCCGGTGACCCGACCCTCCGGCACCTCGAGGCTCACGGCCCGCAGCGCGTGCGTCGAGCCACGGACGACGTCGAGCTCTCGCACACGGACGGCGGCCACGCTGCGACGATAACGCCGTGACCGAGCGCGAGGCTCGAGGCGGCACCCTGATCGTCGGCGGCGGCTACGCCGGCAGCATCCTCGCGCGACACGTCGGGGAGGCCACGATCGTCAGCCCGGAGAACTTCATGCTCTTCCGGCCACTGCTCGCCGAGGCCGCCTCGGCCACGCTCGAGCCCCGTCACGTCGTCGTGCCCCTCCGGATGATGTGCCCGCGCGCGGAGATCGTCGTCGGCAGCGCAACCGCGCTCGACGAGCAGGCCCGCACCGTCGCGGTCGAGTCCCACGCCGGCAGCTTCGACCTGCGCTACGAACGACTGGTGCTGGCGCTCGGGTCGGTGGCGCGCACGCTTCCGGTTCCAGGCTTGGCCGAGCACGCGCTCGGCTTCAACGACCTCGCCGACGCGATCGCGCTCCGCAACCACGTGCTCGCAGAGCTCGAGTCGGCCGACCTTGCGCCCGAAAAGCCGTCGCACCTCTCGTTCGTCTTCGTCGGCGCGGGGTACGCCGGCGTCGAGGCGCTCGCCGAGCTCAACGACCTCGTGCGCGACGCGCTCCGCTACTACCCTCGACTCCGAGCCGCACGGCAGCGCTGGGTGCTCGTCGAGGCGGGCGACCGGATCCTGCACGAGCTCTCGCCGAGGCTGGCGGAGTACGTGTCGAAGCTGCTCGCCCGCAGGGGGATCGAGGTGCGAACGGCGACGCGGCTCGAGCAGCTCGACGCGGAGTCGGCGACCCTCTCCGACGGCGAGCGGATCCCGACGCACACGCTCGTCTGGACGACCGGCGTGCGCGCGCACCCGCTGCTCGCCGAGTGGGGCCTCCCGGTGGACGACCGCGGGCGGGTCCGGGTGGACGAGCAGCTTCGAGTCGAGGGCCGCCAGACGACGTGGGCGGTCGGAGATTGCGCGCGGATCGTGAACGGCGCGTCCGGGTCGCCGGACCCGCCGACCAGCCAGCACGCGCTCCGACAGGCGCGCCAGCTCGCAAAGAACCTCGGGGGCAAGCCCGGCCCCTACGCCTACCGGATGATCGGGCAGGGCGCCACGCTCGGCCGCTACAAGGGCGTGGCGGAGATCTTCGGCATCCGCCTCCGAGGCTTCCCCGGCTGGTTCGCGACCCGCTCGTACCACCTCTACCAGCTGCCGCTCTTCACCCGAAAGCTCCGCGTGGTCACCGACTGGACGGTGGCGATGTTCTTCCGGCGCGACATCGCGCAGCTCGGGACGCTCGGACACCCGCGGCGTCTGGAGTAAGCCAAGTCCCTCGTCCGGGGGACGCCTGTCCCGGCCGCCCCGCCGAGGATTGAAAGGTCATGCTGCGGCAGTTGACCCGCGAGCCGGTCCTCGCGGCGGGCGTTTCTCTTGCAATCCTCCCGCCCGCGCTCCTGCATTTCCTCTCGACCGAGAAGGTCGCCTGGGGCGGTGTCGCGCACGCGCTCTTCGTCGGTGCGAGCGCCGGCGGCGCCACGATTGCGGCGATCGTGCTCACCGTCGCGGCCGCGCGCCGCAACGACGGGCGCAGCGTCATGATCGGCTCCGCGTTTGCGGTGATGGCGGCGCTGCTCGTGCTGCACGGCATCGCGACGCCCGGCGTGCTGTTCGACGACTACGGCGTCGTGGCGTTCTCCGGGGCCGCGACGATCCCCGCCGGAGGCGTGCTCCTCGCGCTCTGCACGCTGCCGATCCTCAGGCACCCGCGCGCGGTCAAGCCGCTGCTCTTCATGCTCGGAGCGTTGCTGGCAGCGGTCGTGGTGCTCGGCGTCGTCGGCCTCGCCTTCCCGAACACCGTCCCGGGCGTCCCGGAGCCTCGTTCGACTCCGGCGTGGATCACGCTCGGCGTCGGTCTCGCCTTCTACGCGCTCGTCGGCTGGCGCGCGTTTCGCACCTACCGGCTCACGAGGCGAGCGGCCGACCTGCTCGTCGTCGTCGGAACCGCCTGGCTCACGTGCGCGCTCGCCGCGTCGCTCCTGCTCACGTATCTCGACCTCGGCTGGTGGCTTGGCCATGGGCTCGAGGTGCTCGGGATCGCGGCGATCGGGGTGCCGGTCGCCCTCGACCTGCGGCGCGCGGTCGCATCGCGCCCGCTCCTCGGCGATCTCAGCGCGTGTGAGCTCGTCGCCGCGGAGGAAGCGTTCTTCGGCGGACAGGTCAGCGCCCTGACGCGACGCCTCGCCGAGCGAGACGCGTACACGGGAGAGCACACACGTCGAGTCGCGCTGCGCGCAGTGCAGGTGGGTGAAGAGCTCGCGCTACCGCCTGAGCGCTTGCGGGTGCTGGCCGCCGGTGGCCTCCTGCACGACATGGGCAAGCTCTCCGTTCCCGACGAGATCCTCAACAAGCCGGCGGCGCTCTCGGACGAGGAGTACGAGATCGTCAAGCGCCACTCCGAGTGGGGCGAGGAGTTGCTGGCGCAGCTCGGGTTCCCGGGCGACGTACGGCGGCTCGTCCGCGACCACCACGAGCGACTCGACGGCTCCGGCTACCCGTTCGGCGCCTTCGGCGATCAACTCGACCTCGAGACGCGGATCATCGGCACCTGCGACGTGTACGACGCGCTGATCTCGCCACGCGTCTACCGCGGCGCCTGGTCGCACGACCGGGCGATCTCGCTCCTCCGTGAGGAAGCCGGGAAGCAGTTCGACGAGCGCTGCGTCGCGGCGCTCGAGCGGGTTCTCGACCGCGAGCAACCCGAGCTCGCGCTCGCGGTCTAGCCCAGCGCGGCCGTTAGGCGCTGCTTCGTCTTCAGCACGCCCTCGAAGAGGTCGCCGTGCTCCTCGATCCGGCGCCGGACGACTTCCATCGTGAACCGAGTCGGGTCGAGCTCCTCGTTCACTTCCTCCCAGCGCAGCGGCGTCGAGACCACGGCTCCGCGGCGCGGGCGCACTGCGTACACCGAGGCGATCGTCTTTCCTTCTCCATTCTGATTGGAGTCGATCAGGACCCCGCGTCGCTTCGACTTCGTCCACTCCGTCGTCGCGAGCCCGCGGTGCGTTCGCGCGATCGCCCCGGCGACGATCTCCGAGAAGCGGCGCGTGTCCTCGAAGGTGTAGCGCCGCTCCACGGGCACGAGCACGTGCATGCCATCGGCGCTCGAGGTCTTCGGGAACCCCACGAGACCGAAGGCGTCGAGCGCCTCCTTGACGAGCAGCGCGACCTGCGCGACCTCCTTGATCCCGACGTCTGGTGACGGGTCGAGGTCGAAGAGCACGAAGTCGGGCCGCTCGGGCTTGTCGAGGCGCGAGTACCACGCATTCAGGTCGATGCAGCCCATGTTCACCATCCAGAGCAGCGCCAGCTCGTCGTTCACGACCGGGAAGTTGACCCACTTCTGCGCTCGCGGTGACTCGCGCGTCGAAACGAGCGTGCGAAACGTCGGGATCCAGTCCGGCATGTGCGAGGGCGCGTCCTTCTGGAAGAAGTGCTTACCCTCGATCCCGTCGGGATAGCGAATCATCGTGAATGGCCGGTCCTTGAGGTGCGGCACGAGCAAGGGCGCGACCGCCCGGTAGTACGAAAGCAGGTCACCCTTCGTGATCCGCTCGACCGGGAAGAAGACCTTGTCGAGGTTCGATAGCTTGAGCACGCGGCTGCCCTTGCGCAGCTCGGTCGGAAGCGGCTCCTCCTCGTGCACTTCTCGCGGTCCTTTGTCCTCCCGCAATCCCTTGTAGGCCGGAGCCCGGAGGCGGTGATCGTGCGTCCACTCGACGAACTCCACCTCGGCGACGAGCTTCGGCTGGACCCACACGATGTCGCCCTTGCGGACGCGCGGCGGCTTCGGCACCGGGTCGAACGGCGGCTCAGCCGTCTCGAGCGGCCGCAGCAGAGACAGCAGGCGCTTGATCTCCGCGTCGCCGAAGCCGGTGCCGACGTTGCCGACGTAGCGCAGCTTGCTCTCGCCTTCGTCGAAGACGCCGAGCAGCAGCGAGCCGAACGTCCCCGCGCGTCGGCCCTCTCCGCGCGTGTAACCCGCCGAGCACGAACTCCTGGCTGTTGGTCGCCTTCACCTTGACCCAGTCGCGCGAGCGTCGGCCGACCTGGTACGTCGACTGGCGCTTCTTGGCCACGATCCCCTCGAGGCCCTGGTCCTTCGCCGCCTGGAACAACGCGTCGCCGTTCTCGAAGGAGTCGGAGAACTGCACCGCCCTGACGCGCTTGTCGAGCAGGCGCTCGAGCCTGCTCCGGCGCTCGGTCAGCTCCAGGTCGGTGACCGGCTCGCCGTCGATCTCGAGCACGTCGAACGCGACGAACACGTACTTCGTGCCCGGCCGGCCCTGCTGCATCGCCGAGAAGGTCGCGCGGCCCTGTTCGTCGACGGCGCACACCTCGCCGTCGAGCACCGCGTTCGGCGTGCGCAGTGCCTTGCCGATCGCCTTCGCGACGTCGGCGAAGCGCGCGGTCAGGTCGTTCTCGTTGCGGCTGAAGAGCGCGACGTCACCGCTCGAGGCGTACGCGAGCGCGCGGTAGCCGTCCCACTTGACCTCGTACAGCCAGTCCTCACCCTTCGGCACCGTCTTCTCGAGCGTGGCGAGCATCGGCGCGTAGCGACGGGCACGCTTCACGGCCTCCGCCTGCTGCTCGTCGCGCTTGCGCAGGATCAGCCAGTTCTTCTCGTCACCGCCGAGCTTCGCGGGAACGAGTGTCCACACGCCGTCGAGCTTCTTGCCGTGCAGCCGAACCGTCAGACCGCCGTTTCGCTTGCGCTCGACGAGCTCGTAGGTCCCGTTGTCCCAGATCTCGACGGTCCCGGCGCCGTAGTTCCCCTTCGGGATCTCGCCCTCGAAGGTCGCGTAGTCGAGCGGGTGGTCCTCGACGTGCACCGCGAGGTGCTGCTGGCCGGGCTCCATCGGCACGCCCTTCGGCACCGCCCAGCTCGCGAGCGCGCCGTCGATCTCCAACCGGAAGTCGTAGTGCAGCCGCGTCGCGTCGTGGCGCTGCACGACGAAGATCGGCTCGTCCCCTTTGCGCTTGGAGCCGAACGGCTCAGGCGTCTTCTTCGGGTCGCGCTTGCGGCGGTACTCGGCGAGCGGCGGCACGCCTGGACTCTGCCGGAACTTGTGGAGGAAATGTGCTCGGGCGCCGCCGCGATCGTCAGCTCGGCGGCACGCCGGGGCCGCCTGCGCGGCCCGCTCGGAGCAGGGGAAGCGCAACGGGATTCGTTTCTGGCTCGGGCGGTAGCGGGCCGGTCGGGGAGCTTCTCTCCTAGTGGGCCGCCCGCGCTCGAGGCCCAGGTTTTCCCGGCCTCAAGTCATAAAAGGGGCGGGGGAAAACACTGTGGACACTGTGGAAGAGCTGCCCGGGAAGCCCCTGTTCTAGGCGAAAACACCGATCGAGCGGAACCGCGCCCGCCGGCGTCGGGTCAGCTCGTCCACAGGGAGCCCGTCGAGGTCGTCCAGGGCCTCCCGGACCGAGGAGCCGAGGAGCCTGGCGGCCTCGTCCGGGTCCGCGTGCGCCCCACCGTCGGGCTCCGGGACGATCCCGTCGATCACGCCGAGCTCGAGGCAGTGGGCCGCATCGGGCTTGAACGCGGCGGCGGCCTTCTTCGCCTCGGAGGCGTCCCGCCAGAGGATCGCGGCACAGCCCTCGGGCGAGATGACCGAGTAGATCGCGTTCTCCTGCATCAGCACCCGGTCGCCGACCGCGATCGCGATCGCGCCTCCCGAGCCGCCCTCGCCGATCACGACGCTGACGATCGGGACACCGAGCCGGAGCATCGTCGCCTGGGACGACGCGATCGCCCCGCCCTGCCCGTGCTGCTCCGCCGCGACGCCGGGATACGCGCCCGGGGTGTCGACGAGCGTGATCACCGGGAAGCCGAACCGGTCGGCGAGCTTCATCACGCGCATCGCCTTGCGGTAGCCCTCGGGGTAGGCCATCCCGAAGTTGCGCTTCGTCCGCTCCTTGACGTCGCGGCCCTTCTGGTGGCCCACGAGCACGACCGTCCGGTCGTCGAGCTTGCCGAGACCCGCGACGATCGCGGCGTCGTCCGCTCTCCCCCGGTCGCCGTGGAGCTCGACCCAGTCGTCGAGGAGCCGTTCGACGTAGTCGAGCGTGTACGGACGGTCCTGATGGCGCGCGAGCTCCACCGAGCGCCAGATCTCGTCTTCGCTCGGCTCGGCCGTGATCCGGTCGAGCTGCTTCTGGAGCCGCTCGAGCTCACCCGACACCTTCGTGCCGCCGAGCAGGCCGATCGACTTCAGCTTCGAGAGCCTGTCCCGGAGCCGGAGCTCGGCCTCACTTGCCATTGGCGAAGAGGCGCAGCAGCCGCGCCAGGTGGGACTTCAGCTCGGGTCGCGGCACGATCGCGTCGACGTGGCCGTAGCGGAGGTTCGCTTCCGAGCGGCCGAAGTCGTCGGGCAGCTTCTCGCGCGTGGTCTGCTGGACGACGCGCGGGCCGGCGAACGACATGAGCGCCCCGGGCTCGGCCACGATCACGTCGCCGAGGCTCGCGAAGCTCGCGAGCACGCCGCCGGTGGTCGGGTGCGCGAGCACCGAGACGTAGGCGCAGCCGGCGTCGTGGAGGTCGGCCACCGCGACGATCGTCTTCGGCAGCTGCATCAGGGCGAGGATCCCCTCCTGCATGCGGGCGCCGCCCGACGCGCTGACCGAGACGAGCGGCACGCCTTGCTCGACCGCGCTCTCGCAGGCACGCGCGAACTTCTCGCCGACGGCGCTCCCCATCGAGCCGCCCATGAAGGCGAAGTCCATCACCGCGAGCTCGCACGCATTGCCCTCGACGGTGGCGCGGCCGATCACGATCGCCTCGCCGAGCCCGGTGCCGAGCTCGGCCTCGGCAAGCCGTTCGCCGTAGGGGCGGAGGTCGAAGAAGTCGAGCGGGTCGTCGGAGCGGACGTCGGCGGCCTCTTCGGCGAAGCTGCCCTCGTCGGCCAGGCTGACGATCCGTGCGCGGGCGCGCATCGGGAAGTGGTGCCCGCAGTGCGAGCAGACCCAGACGCTCTCCTCGAGCTCGTCGTCGCGGTAGTGCGACTGGCACTTCGGGCAGGTGTTCGGGTGCTTCTTCCCGTCCGTCGAGGGAGCGTCGTTCGTCTCGACCTGGACGTCGATTCCCGGCTCCGCCATGACGCGATGTTAGACCTGACGGCTGCGGCGCGAGTTACAGGCCCAGCGCGTGGGTCAGCCGTTCCAGCCGGCCCACGTTGTCCGGATCCGGCGTGAGGCCGCTGAGCCCGGCGCCGACGACCGTCGAGCGGCCCCGGAGGTCGGCGAAGAGGCGCTCGACCTCGTCGAGCGTGAGGCCGTCCGGCTCGGGCATGAACGGGGTGATCTCGCCGGGATCGAGCGAGTCCACGTCGAAGGCGACGTAGACGCAGCTGCAGTCCTCGAGCGCCCGGTCCACCGCATCGGGGCCGGTGTGGATCCCGCTCTCCGCGATGAAGGCCTCCTCCGGCGGGTCGAGGTTCCGCGCGCCGATCAGCGCGACGTTTCCGGGCGCCACCATCCCGGAGTCCACGATCATCCTCAGCGGCATTCCCCAGACGTTCCCGGACGGCGACGTCGCGGGCGTGTTCAGGTCGCCGTGGGCGTCGAGCCAGACGAGCGCGAGCTGCTCGTGGCGCGCCGAGAGCCCCTCGAGCGCGCCGACGTGCGCGGAGCAGCAACCGCCGAGCACGAGCGGGCGCTCGGGCAGCTCCGCGGCGATCGCGAGGTTCTGGTCGGCGAGGGAGTCCTCCTCGACGACGGCGGCCTCGGGGTAGTCGAAGGGCAGGTGTGCGGCCTCGGCCATCGCCTCGCCGCCGTCGCCCCACGCGCGCGGCACCCGAACGAGGCCGGCTGCGAACTCGCGCCCACACGAATGGCACTGGTACTCCGGGCCCAGCGCGACGGCGGTGTACGTTCGGCAGTCGGGGCATTTCGCGCGCAGGCGCGACACGCCGAGACCCTAGCTGCGACGAACGGGGCGGTCGAGCATCACGGTGTCGCGGTAGACGCGCATGCCCGCGCGCTCGTACAGGCGCGTCGCGCCGGTCGGGCTCGAAGCGTCCACGCCGAGCGTCGCCCGTGTGTACCCGCGCTTGCGGAACGCGGCGAACGAGTGCAGCAGGAGCGCCTCGCCGAGGCCCTGCTTCCGCCAGGCGCGGCGCACCCCGAGCAAGTTGACGTAGCCGGTGTCGGGATCGACGTCGTCGGGGTTGTCGAGCGCGAACGCCGCGAGCTCGTCGCCGTCGAAGACGAGGAACCAGAGCGTCGGGTCGAAGCCCTCGCGCTGTGTGGTCCAGTGGCGAAAGTCCTCGAACGGCTCGTCGATCGGTTCCGTCGTGTCCTGCCAGACCTCGACGACGACCTCGTAGAGCCGGCGCTCGTCGTCGGGCTCGAACGTGCGCACGTGCAGGCCGTCGGGCCACGACGGCTCGCGCTCCTCGCCGTCGAGCGCGATCTCCATCCGGTACGAGTGCCGCGTCACGTCGAACCCGTCTTCCCGGTAGAGCGGGAGCAGTCGCTCGTCGTCGGCGCTCGTCCACACTCGGAGCAGCCCGTCGTCCGCGCGTTGCTCGAGCCACGCGAGGAGCTCCGGCACGACCTGCGCTGCGTCGACGTCGGGCGCGACCTTGAGGTCCGACCACCAGCGCACGGGCTCGTTCTTCGTCTTGTCGGCGTCGACGTACCCGATGAGCCTCCCGTCGCGCTCGAGCACCCGGACGTCGCGCTGTGCGTCGACTGACGGCGTCGTCAGCCAGGTGCGGAGCTCCTCGGCCGTCACGTCGGCCTTGCCGAAGACCGCGAGCTGGTGCGCGTTCATCAGCTCGAGCATCGCGTCGAAGTCGTCGTCGCGCGGCGGGCGAAGCATCACGAGAAGGCTCGCTCGAAGGTGATCGACTCGAGCTCGACGTGCATGCCCGCACGCTCGTAGAGGCGCGTCGCGCCGGTCGGGTTCTCGGAGTCGACGCCGAGCCCGATGCTGCGCTCGCCACGACCGTGGAAGACGCGAAACGTGTGCTGAAGGAGCGCGAGCCCGATGCCGCGCCTGCGCCACGGCTTGCGAACGCCGATCGCCCCGACCCACCCACCTCCGTAGCGGAAGACGTCGCAGCGCACGACCGCGGCGATGTCGTCGCCGTCGCGCACGACCGCCCAGACATCGGGGTCGAAGTCCTCCGCTTCGAGCCTCGCGCGTCGCCACTCCTCGTACTCCATCGCTGAGTGGCCCCACTCGTCCTGGAACGACTCGCCGAGCGCCGCGTGGAACCCCGGCCCATCGCCGTCGCGAAACGGCGCGACGCTCAGACCCTCGGGCCACTCGGGCTCGGGCGGCGGCTCGTCGCCTAGCTCGATCCGCATCTCGTAGTAGCGCCGCACCGGTCGATAGCCCTTGCTCTCCAGGAACGCGACGGCAGCCTCGTCCCGGGCGAAGGCGTCGCTCCGGATCGCCGACGCGCCGAGCTCGCGGGCGCGCGTCTCCGCCAGCTCGACCAAAGCGCGTGCCGAGACCGCGGCCCCTCAGCTCCGGATGGACGTCGCCCCAGACGCTCGGGGCGTCGTCGCGCGGCCAGAGCGTCGCGGCGGCAGCCAACCGGCCCTCGCCGTGGATCAGCCACACATTCTCGCCCGGGACCGTGACGCGCCACCAGTCGCGGATGTCGCCCTCGTCGACCACCCCGACCCCGAGCGCTTCCTCCTCGCACGCGCGCCCGAGCTCGGCGACCTCCGCGGCGTCGGAGTCGGTGGCGAAGCGAACGTCGAAGCCGTCAGGAAGCGATGAGCTCATCGAGCACCTCCGGAAGCGCGACCAGATCTGGAAGCTCACGAGTCGGTGCGGTGTCATGGCGCTCGCCGAGCCGATTGATCCAGACCGATGGCAGCCCGAGCTCGTTGGCCACGACGATGTCATGGAACATGCTCTGCGCAACGTGGACGTGCCGCGCGGGGTCGGCGCCGGTCCGCGCGTAGAACTCTTGCCAATGCTTGTGCGCCGGCTTGTACGAGCCGATCTCCGAAGCGACCACCGTCTCGTCGAACGGGACGCCGATCGTCGCCTTCGACGCGTCGATGAAGTCGCGATCGGTGTTCGAGAGGATCGCGAGCCGCCACCTGCGAGAGCACGCTCGCTCGAGTGCCTCACGCACCTCGGGGAACATCCTCCAACTCGGGAGAGAGCGACCGAGCGCGTCCTCCTCGCCGGGCGGCACCTCGCCGAGTTGCGCGAGCACGCGCCGCATCACCTCGCGATAGCTGAGCCCCGGCTCGGCGTGCTCGACTTCGGGCTCGAGCTCGTGGTAGCGGCGCAGCAACTCGTCGGCGTCCTCGTCCGGCCAGAGCCGCACGAGCTCCGCGCGGATCCCGCCGTTCCAGTCGATCAGCGTGCCGTAGCAGTCAAACGTCGCCCACCGCGTCATGCGGAGGACGATACGCAAGGAGCTCCCAGCCGTGGTCGCCGAGCCAGTCGCGTTGCTCGCGGAAGTCCGGGCGCACGCGCTCGACGAGCGACCAGAAGCGCCGCGAGTGGTCGAGGTGGACGAGGTGGCACAGCTCGTGCACGACGACGTAGTCGAGGATCCGGCGCGGCGCGAGCGCTAGCCGCCACGAGAACGACAGCGAGCCCTGCGACGAGCACGAGCCGAAGCGCGAGCGCGTGTCGCGGATCGAGATGCGCCGGCACCGGACGCCGATGCGCGGCTCCTCGGCGGCGATCGTCTCCGTCACGAGCTCGCGCGCGAGGCGTCGGCCCTCGCGCTCCGTCAGCGAGGGGGGTCGAGCACGCGGACGCGCTCGGCGTCGAGCTGCCGCGCGAGCCACGGAGCGTGCGCTCGAAGCGCCGAGTCGATCGCACGGTTGCTCGTGCCCACGGGCACGACGAGCTCCGCCGGCTCTCCCGGGCCGCCAGACCGTCCGCAGCAACCGCGCGCGCGGCGACTCGCGCACCTGCACCTCGACGAGGCGTCCCCCGACGTCGACGATCCGCATCCGCGCGACGGTACCGACCGAGTCGGCGCGAGCCCGCGCGCAGTGTCAGTTCCGGCCGCGTCTCGGGACCTGGTCCCTGGACACGGCCGGCAAGGACGGGGAGATGTGCCGAAAGCGCAACGATCTCGGCGTGGTTCGGCGGCCGCGCCTACAGTCGAGTCATTGGGACGCGCACTTCGGATCGCACCCGCCGGCGGCTCGTTTCACGTCACGACCCGGGGCAACCGGCTGCAGACCGTGTACCGCGACGAGATCGACCGCTCGTGGTTTCTCTCGCTGCTAGGCGACGTCGTCAAACGTTTCGAGTGGAGCGTCCTCGCCTACTGCCAGATGACGAATCACTACCACCTGGTCGTCCACACTCCGAAGGCCACCCTCTCTGCCGGGATGCAACGTCTGAACGGCGTCCACGCGCAGCGGTTCAACTGGCGCCACGGCTTCGAAGGGCATCTGTTCGAGCGGCCGTTCCGCTGTCGGCAGGCGAAGTCGGATGAGGATCTCAAGGAACTCGTCCGCTACGCCGTGCTCAACCCGGTCCGAGCAGGCATGCACGAACAGCCGGGCGAGTGGCCGTGGAGCAGCTACCGAGCCGCCGCCGGGCATGTTCCGGCTCCAGGCTTTCTCGACGTTCGAAGGCTGCACGAACTCTTCGAGGAGCCAGGCTCCAATGGCCGCGCCCGGTTTGTGGAGTTCATCGCGGCAGGACACGGTCTGCGCGGCCACGACCAGGGACCAGGTCCCGAGACGCGGCTCGAAGGGTCAGTAGCCGGGGCCGCTCGGTAGCGACGAGGCCGAGGTCAGTCCGCGAAACGGCGAACCACGATGCACGCGTTGTGGCCCCCGAAGCCGAACGAGTTCGAGCACGCGACCTCGATGTCCGGAGCGTCGCGCGCTTCGTTCGGGATGTAGTCGAGATCGCAGTCCGGGTCGGGATCGTCGTAGTTGATCGTCGGCGGGAGCTTCCGGTCGCGCACCGCGAGCACCGTGAAGACCGCTTCGACCGCGCCGGCGGCGCCGAAGCAGTGCCCAGTCGACCCCTTCGTCGACGAGATCGGGGTCTTGCGCGCGTTCTCCTCGCCGAGGGCGAGCTTCAGGACACGCGTCTCACTCGAGTCACCGAGCGGCGTCGAGGTCGCGTGCGCGTTCACGTAGCCGATCTCGCTCGCGTCGACGCCCGCATCGTCGAAGGCCATCTTCATCGCGCGCGCGGGATTCTCGCCGGTCGGATCGGGCTCCGTCATGTGCGCGGCGTCAGAGGAAACGCCGTAGCCGACGAGCTCCGCATAGATCTTCGCACCGCGCGCCTGCGCGTGGTCCAGTTCCTCGAGGACGAGCACTGCGCCCGCTTCGCCCATCACGAGCCCGTCGCGTGCCTGGTCGAACGGTCGAGACGCCTTCGCCGGATCGTCGTTTCGTCGCGACAGCGCACGCATCGAGTCGAAGCCGGCGATCCCGACCGCCGTGACCGGCGCCTCGGTGCCGCCCGCGATCATCGTGTCCGCGCGGCCGATTCGAATCGCGTCGAGCGCATCGCCGATCGCCATGTTCGAGGCGGCGCAGGCGGTGCACTCGGACATCAACGGGCCTTTCGTGCCGAGCTCGATCGAGACCCAGCCGGCGCCCATGTTCGGGATGATCGACGGGATCGAGAACGGTGAGACCCGGTCGGGCCCGCGCTCCTTGAGCACGTCGTAGCAGTCCTGGAACGAGCGAAGCCCGCCGATCCCGGTCGCGATCGAAGCACCGACTCGGTCCGGCTCCTTCGCGATGTCGATCCCCGAGTCCGCTTCGGCCTGGCGCGCGGCCGCGAGGATCATCTGCGCGAACCTGTCCATCCTGCGAGCGGCCTTGCGGTCGATCCACTGCGTCGGGTCGAAATCCTTCAGCTCGCACGCGAAGTGGACGGGGTACTCGGTGTGGTCGAACTGCGTGATCGGCGCAGCGCCGGACTCGCCCGCGAGCAGGCGAGACCACGACGTCTCCACGTCGTTGGCGAGCGGGGTCACCGCCCCGAGCCCCGTGATCACGACCCTCCGTCGTCCGTTCGTGCTCATCACATGCCCAATCCGCCGCCGACGACCACGACCTCGCCCGTGATGAACGAGGCGTCGTCGGAGCTCAGGAACCGTACCGCGCGGGCCACGTCCTCCGGCTCACCGAAGCGGCCGAGCGGCGTCAGCCCGAGCATCTGCTGTTGGGCCTCCTCGGGGATCGCGTCGGTGAGCTGGGTCTTGATGTAGCCGGGGGCAACGACGTTCGCGCGGACGCCCCTGGAGCCCAGCTCCTGCGCGAGCGACTTCGTGAACGCGACGATGCCGCCCTTGGAGGCGGCGTAGTTCGACTGCCCCCAGTTGCCGTGCAGGCCGACGATCGACGAGAGGTTGACGATCGAGCCGCCGCGTCGCTTCATCATCCCGCGCGAGACGGCGCGACAGGTGTAGAAGACCGAGCTGAGGTTGGTCTCGAGCACCGAGCGCCAGTCATCGTCGCTCATCCGCGCGAGGACGCCGTCACGCGTGATGCCCGCGTTGTTCACGAGCACGTCGAGGTCGCCGGCCTCCTCGACCAGGCGCTTCGCGTCTTCCACGTTCGAGACGTCGGCCTGCACTGCGCGACCGCCGATCTCCGAAGCGATCGCTTCTGCCTCCTCGGCGCCCGACCGGTAGCCGACGACGACCGTCGCGCCGGCCCGCGCGAGCTCGCGGGCGACCGCAGCGCCGATCCCGCGCGAGCCGCCGGTGACGAGAGCGGCTTTTCCCTCGAGGGACGCGAACTCAGGCACGCAGTGCTTCGGTGACTTCGTCGAGCGCCTTCAGGTCGTTCACCGAGAAGGTCTTGACCGATCTGTCGATCCTCTTCAGTAAACCGCTGAGGACGTTGCCCGGCCCCACCTCGACGAAAACCGTGACACCGCTGCCGATCAGCGCGCGCGCCGCCTGCGTGAACTTGACGGGTGCCGTGAGCTGATCGACGAGCAACGTGCGATAGCGGTGCACCTCCTCGACCCTTGCGGTGACCGTCGACATGAACGCTGCCTTCGGCGCGGCGAAGTCGATCTTCTCGATCGCCGGACGTAGCCGGTCGGCCGCGCGGGCGACGAGCGGCGAGTGGAATGCACCGGAGACGCGGAGCTTGATCGCGCGCTTCGCGCCTTCTCGCTCGGCCTCCTCGCAACACTCCCCGACGGCGCGGTCCTCGCCCGAGATGACGATCTGCCCCGGGCAGTTGTAGTTCGCCGGCCACACGCCGACGATCTTCCGGCACAGCGACTCCACGACCTCGTCTGCGAGCCCGAGGATCGCCGCCATCGAGCCGGGGCTCTCGCGCGCGGCCGCCGCCATGGCGAGCCCACGCTCGCGGACGAGCGCGATCGCCTGCGCCGGCGAGAACGACTCGGCGGCGGAGAGCGCCGCGAACTCGCCGACCGAGTGGCCCACCACGAAGTCCGGGTCGATGCCCCGTGCGCGAAGCGCGGCGTTCAAGGCGAGCGAGGTCGCGACGAGCGCGGGCTGCTGCAGCTCGGTCTCGACGAGCTGCTCGGCGGTCCCTTCGAAGCAGAGCTGCTTCAGGTCGAGCCCGGACGCGGCGCTGCCGGCGTCGAAGACGGCCATGGCCTCGGGAACGGCGAGCGCGACGTCACGACCCATCCCCGCCTCGAACGAGCCCTGGCCCGGAAACATGAACGCGACTTTGCTCACGCAGCCATCTCCTCTGTCCATTCGATCAAGCCGGAGCCCCACGTGAGGCCGGCACCCATTCCCGTCATCAGCACCTTCGCCCCCGGCTTCAACCTTCCGTCTTTCGCGGCGTCGGCGAGCGCCAGCGGGATCGACCCCGAAGACGTGTTCCCGTACTTCTGCACGTTGATCACGACCTTCTCCGGCGGGAAGCCGAGCTTCTTCGCCGCGTGGTCGATGATCCGGATGTTCGCCTGGTGCGGCACGTAGACGTCGACGTCGTCGACCGTCATCCCGACCTCGTCGAGCAGCTTCTGCGCGGACGAGACGAGCACGCGCGTCGCGAACTTGTAGACCTCGCGGCCGTTCATCTTCACGAACGACTCGGGGTCCTCGAAGTGCCGCGAGCCGCTGCCCGGGAGCCAGAGTGCCTCGCCGCCCCCGCCGTCGGCGCCCAGCTCGAAGCCGAGGAACCCGCCCCGCTCGACCGGCTCCATCACCACGGCGCCCGCGCCGTCGCCGAAGAGCACGAGCGTCGAGCGATCGTCGAAGTCGAGGATCTTCGAGAGGACGTCGCCGCCGACCACGAGGGCGCGGCGGGACAGCCCGGACGCGAGCATCCCGTAGGCCTGCGCGATCGCGTAGACGAAGCCGGTGCAACCGGCGAGCAGGTCGTACGCCGCGGCGTCCGGCATGCCGAGCTGGTCGGCGAGGAGCGCCGACGACGTCGGGAACAACATGTCCGGCGTCACCGTCGCGCAGAGCACGAGGTCGATCGACGAAGCCTCGACCCCGGCGCTCGCGAGCGCCTGGAGGCAGGCGGGCCGCGCGATGTCGGTCAGCGCTTCGTCCTGCGTCGCGAACCGTCGCTCGCGAATGCCGGTTCGCTCCACGATCCACTCGTCCGAGGTGTCGACGAACTCCTTGAGGTCGTCGTTCGTCACGATCTTGGCCGGCACGTTCACGCCGAGGCCCGTGATCCCGATCCGCGCGCCGTTCGCCTTGCCGATCACTGCTCCACCGCAAACGTCAGGGTCCCGCGAACGGCGAGCTCGCCGTTGACGGTCGCCCTCGCCTTCCCACGCCCGATCGGGCCGCGCACCTGCTCGAGCAGGCACTCGAGCGTCAACTCCTCGCCCGGGCGGACGACGCGCTTGAAGCGAACGTCGTCGATCCCCGCGAAGAGCGCGAGCTTGCCGCGGTTCTCCTCCTGGACGAGCACGGCGACCGCGCCGGCCTGGGCGAGCGCCTCGACCATCTTCACCCCCGGCATGATCGGGTTGCCGGGGAAGTGCCCGGCGCAGTCTTCGTCCGTGACGACCTTGCGCGCGACGACACGCGAGCCGGGCTCGAGCTCGAGCACCTCGTCGAGCAGGAGAAAGGGGTCACGGTGGGGGAGGATCTCCTCGATCTGGGCCTTCCCGAACGGCGCGTTCACGCCACGCGCTCCTCGAGCCGTTCTCGCAAGCTGTTCCGCGCGCGGTGCGCGTAGCACTTCGCCGTGCCGACCGGCATTCCGCTCGCAGCCGAGATCTCCTCGAACGAGTACCCGAGCGCGTCTTTCAGGACGACGACGCGCGCCTGCGCCGGCGGGAGCTCGAGCAGACACGTTCGGAGCTCGTCGCGGTCGCCCACGTCGCCGGCCGGTACCGCCGCGGTGAGGTCGTCCGGGAGCTCCTCCCAGGAGCGGCGTCGCGCGAGCGCGTCACGACAGGTGTTCACGACGAGGCGGTGCAGCCACGTGGCGAACTGCGATTCGCCGCGAAACTGCCGAATTCGCGTGCAGACCTTCGCCAACGACTCCTGCGCGGCGTCGCGAGCGTCCTCGGGATCACGGAGGATCCGCCGCGCGATCTTGTCGACCGCCGGCTGGTGGCGCGCGCACAGGGCTTCGAGCGCCTGCCGGTCGCCGTCCTTCGCGCGTTTGACCAAGATGGGGTCGCTCAGCCTCTCGTAGGCGAGCGACGAGTTCGCCCGCAGCGGTTGCCTGATTGGACCGGCCTTGGAGCGAAGCGGTTGCACCGCCACACTTTACGGCCCGTGAACGATTCGCTGGACCCCGAGACCCTGCTCCCGCTCCTCCGGGGTCGCTTCGGCAAGCCGTATACGTACGTCGAGCGGTGCGAATCGACCCAGCGCCTGCTCGCGGACGACGCGCCCGAGGGGGCCGTCGCCGCCGCGGACGAGCAGACGGCAGGCCGGGGCAGGCTCGGCCGCGACTGGGTCGCCCCGCCGGGATCGAGCGTGCTCGCGTCGATCGCGCTTCACCCCGACGTCCCGACTGCGAGGCTCGCCGAGCTCTCGCTCGTCGCAGGCCGGGCGGTCGCCCAGGCCCTTGCCGACGTGGCCGGCGTCGTCCCCGAGGTGAAGTGGCCGAACGACGTGCTGGTCGACGGCCGGAAGGTCGCGGGGATCCTGGCGGAGGCACGCGAAGGGTACGTCGTGCTCGGGATCGGCATCAACGTGCTCCAGACGACAGAGGAGCTGCCACCGCGTGCGCAGCACCCGGCGACCTCGCTGCTGCTCGAGACCGGCCGCCGCATCCCGCGCGCGGAGCTCCTCGCGGCCGTGCTCGACCACCTCGAGCGCGAGCACGACGCGTGGGTCGACGATTACCGCTGACGGATCGTCGTGTGGTTGCCCGCCGCGTCCCAGGCGGTGACGGCGATCAGCCCCGCGCCCCCGGCGAGCGAGAAACGCCCCGGCCCGACGACCGCCCTGACCCGGACGCCGCCGACCGAGCCGGTCACCGTCACCTGCTCGTTCACCGAGAAGCGGCGCTGCGCCTTCGAGAGCAGCACGAGCACCGGCTTCTTCGTGTCGGCCGCGAACCTCGCGGTCTGCGAACGGGTCCCGAACGGTCCCGTGGCCTGCAGGACGGCAGCGTGCTTCCCGTCGCGCAGGCGCCCGTCCCAGCGGATGTCCTGCGGCCCCGCCGGCAGGTCGCCCTCGTAGACGACGTCGCCCCCGACGATCGTGAGCTTCAGGTGCGCCGGCGCCGTGAGCACGAAGGTGAACGCGAGCTGGTCGAGCCGCCTGTCGCCGTTCGGCGAGTAGACAGCGGGCGAGACCGCAAACGCCGCGAGTGTTCGGTCGACGACGATCGGCACGACCGCGTTCGCCTCGCGGCCGCTCGGCGCCCTCGCGTTGAGCACGACCGAGTACCGACCGTCCGGCACACCGGTCGCCGTGAACCTGAACGACTGCCGCCCCGCCTTCTTCTGCTCGGCGAAGAGCGTCGCAAGCGTTGCGCCTGACGCGTCCCGAAGAGTCGCGGTCACGAGCGACGCGAGGCTGAGCGTGTAGCTGATCACGGTCGAGTCGGCCTGGCTGTCGCCGTTCGGGGTGAACGTCGCGGGCTTCGCCTGCGCGCTCGTCATCGTCAGCGCGGTCGCCACCTGGCCGATCGTGCCGATCGCGGGCCGCACGTCAGCGCCGGCCTCGATCGCGTACGTGTAGCCGGCCGGCGCGGCGAACGTCGCGTCCCACGTCCAGTCGACGTTCGCTCCGGTGCCGGTGCCGGAGGCGACGGTCGCCCCGAGGGCGTCGGTCACGCGCACGCTCCACGGGCGCGCCGACGAGAGCCGGGCCGTGAAGCGCACGAGCCCACCTGCACTGCCGATGACGAGCGGGTCGTAGAGCTTCGGCAGCCCGAGCGCCGCGGCCTTGCGCGCGAGCGCCGGCAGTTGCGCGTAGAGGGCGTTCCCAGGGCATGACGTCGGGCCGGTGTCGCGATGGGCGGCGATCGCAGCCAGCGGCACCGGCGTCCCCGACGGGAAGCGCGAGTTGCCGCCCGAGCTCCACGAGAGCCGGGAGAGCGGGTCGACGTGTGCAACGTCCAGCCGCCAGGCGAGCAGCGCCGCGATCGCGTCGAGCGCCTTGGCAGTCGGCCGCGTGTTCCCGTAGTTGCCGAGCAGCGAAATGCCGACGGAGCCCGTGTTGAACCCCTCCGCGTGCGCGCCGACAACGTTGCGCTCGACGCCGCCGTAGCGGCCCTCGAACACCTGCCCGTACTTGTCGACGAGGAAGTTGTAGCCCACGTCGTTCCAGCCGTTGCCCTTGACGTGGTAGACCTGGATCGCGCGAACGATCGCCGCGGACTGAGCCGCCGTGTAGGCGTTCGCGCCCGCGGTGTGATGCACGACCGCGAACTTGAGCGATTGCGCGAACACCGGGCCCGCACGACGGATCTCCTCGTCCGCGCGCCAGCTCGCGCGCGGGATCAACGCCGGCGAGCCGGCGATCGAGAGCGTGCGCGCCGGAACCGAGCGGACCGCACTCTGGACGAAGTGCGCGCGCAGGCGCGTGACCCGGCCGCGGAGCCGGTACTGGATCGCGTTCGAGGGACCGATCCAGTACGGGTTGCCGAGCCTCCACTCGAGCGCGGAGCGTCCCTCCGGCGTTCCCGCGTCCGGCACGTCGAACGGCTCCGGCTGCGCCGGGCGCCACGCCGTCCAGCGGCCGGCGACGGAGCGCGTTCGGAAGAGCACGTCGCCGGGACCGCGCCAGTGCAGGCCAACGAGGTCGAACACGGGCGGACGCGCACTCGCGAGCGTGCGCGCGCCGCCGCCGAGCGGCACGTCCTGCGTCTTCAGCCGCGCGTCCTCCGCCAACGCTGAGGCGGGCAAGGCGAGCGCGATGACGATGGCGGCGAGGAGCTTCACGGGAGCGAACGTCCAGAGTGACGGAACCACCAACTTCCCGCCGGTCGGGAGGACACCTCCGTATAGAATCCTTACGAGTGAAAAGCACAGTTGTGCGGGGCTTTTCCCTTCTGCTCCTGGCAGCGGCCGCGGCACTCGCCGCGCCCGCCGGAGCCTCCGCCGCCCGCGTCCTCGCAATCGAGTTCGCGAACGACGTCAACCCGGTCACGCGCGACTTCGTCGAAGAGCAGCTGAAGCGCGCGGAGGAGGAGGACTACGACGCGGTCGTGATCCTGCTCGACACGCCCGGCGGGCTCGTCTCGTCGATGGAGGACATCGTCAAAGCCCAGCTCGCCTCCCCCGTTCCCGTGATCGTCTACGTGTCGCCCGAGGGCGCTTCGGCGACCTCGGCGGGCGCGTTCATCGCGCAGGCCGGAGACCTCCTGGCGATGGCGCCGCAAACCACGATCGGCTCGTCGACCCCGGTCGGGAGCGGCGGCGAGGATCTGCCGGACGACCTGCGCGAGAAGGCGGTCGAGAAGCTGTCGGCCCAGCTGCGCGGGCTCGCAAGCGACCACGGCCGCAACCCCGACGTCGGGGAGCGAGCCGTGCGCGGCGGCGACAGCTGGACGGCCGAGGAGGCCCTCGAGGAGAACGTGATCGACCTGATCGCGCCCGACCTGGCAACGCTGTTGAACGAGGCCGACGGGCGCACGACGGAGCCGAAGGGCCTCGTGCTCGAAACCGCGAACGCCGACGTCACGCTTGCCGAGCTCAGCCTCTGGCAGCAGATCCTCGACCTGCTGATCGATCCCAACGTGATCTTCATCATGGTGTCGATCGGCCTGATCGGGATCGTCGTCGAGCTCTGGAACCCCGGCCTGATCTTCCCTGGCACGGTCGGCGCGATCTCGCTGATCATCTCGCTCTTCGCGGCGCAGGTGCTGCCGGTGAACTGGGCCGGGTTCCTGCTGATGCTGCTCGCGGCCGTGTTCATCGGCGCCGAGCCGTTCGTCGCGAGCCACGGCGCGCTGACGGTCGCCGGCGCCGTCTGCTTCGTGCTCGGAGGCCTGCTGCTCTTCGAGCCGTCCGGCGGCGTCTACGAGGTGTCGCTGCCACTGCTGATCGGGACCGCCGCAACGCTGGCGGGCCTGATGGCGCTGGTCGTCGTCAAGATCGTCCAGGTTCGGGAGAGCCCCGTCGCGGTCGGCCCGAACACGGTCGTCGGCACGAGCGGCGTCGTCCGGAACGGCGGAATGGTGTTCGTGAACGGCGAGCTCTGGCGTGCGCGGACCGAGAACGGCGAGCCGCTCCGGCAGGGCGACGAGGTCGAGGTCGAGCGGATGGACGGGCTCGAGCTCGTCGTCCGTCCGCGCGGCGCGTAGGATCCAGGCGCACCCGGCGAAAGGACTCGATGGCCTTCCTGATCCTGATCGGCGCAGCCGCCTTTCTCCTGCTGATCTTCCTGACGGCCGCGATCAAGGTCGCGCGCGAGTACGAGCGAGGCGTCGTGTTCCGACTCGGCCGCCTGCTCCAGCCGCCGAAGGGCCCGGGGCTCTTCCTGCTCATTCCGGTGATCGACCGCATGGTCCGCGTCGATCTCCGAACGATCACCCTCAACGTCCCACCGCAGGAAGTGATCACGAAGGACAACGTCCCCGTGCGCGTCAACGCGGTCGCGTACTTCCGGATCGTCGACCCGGCTGCGGCAATCGTCCAGGTCGAGAACTTCATGGTCGCCACGTCGCAGATCGCGCAGACCACGCTGCGATCGGTGCTCGGCCAGCACCTGCTCGACGAGCTTCTCTCGGAGCGCGACAAGATCAACGCGATCCTCCAGCAGATCATCGACGAGGCCACAGCACCGTGGGGCATCAAGGTCTCGATCGTCGAGGTCAAGGACGTGGAGATCCCCGCCGGCATGCAGCGCGCGATGGCGCGCCAAGCCGAGGCCGAGCGCGAACGGCGCGCGAAGGTGATCGCCGCCGAGGGCGAGTTCCAGGCGTCCGAGCGCCTGAAGGACGCGGCGCTCGTGATGGCCGACACGCCGATCGCGCTCCAGCTCCGCTATCTCCAGACGCTGCTCGAGCTCGGCCCGTCGGCGTCGACGACGATCGTCTTCCCGGCGCCGATCGACCTGTTCAGGCCCTTCATCGAGAAGAGCGACCAGGGCCAGGCCACCTGAGCGGAGAGCTCCGCGAGGACCCGCTCTCGGGTCGGCAAGTCGTGGTCGCGGCCGGCCGCTCGAAGCGTCCCGGTGCGAGCTGGCCGCATGTCGAGCCGGCGACGCAGGAAGAGCTGGACTCGTGCCCGTTCGATGCCGGCCGGGAAGACCGCACACCGCCGGAGATACTCACGCTGGGCGACCCTTGGCGGGTTCGCGTCGTCCCGAACCTGTACCCCGCGTTCGAGCGGCAGGAGGTCGTCGTCCACGCACCGGAACACGTTCGCTCGTTCGCCGAGCTCGACGACGAGCAGGTCACGCTCGTCGCCGAGGCCTGGCGACAGCGCCGCGAGGCAGAGCCCGCGGGCTACCTGCACGCGCTCGTCAACGAGGGGAAGGCTGCGGGCAGCAGCCTCGCGCACTCGCACTCGCAGCTCGTCTGGCTCCCGAGCTCACCACCGGCGGTGGAGGCAGAACGTGGTGAGGCCGACCGCGACAACGTGGTCGTCGAGCGCGGCGGTCTCGTCGCCAGGTGCCCCCGTGCCGGCCGCGTCCCCTACGAGTTGCTGATCGAACCGATCGAGCCGGAGCCAGACGCCTGGACAAGCGACCTGCTCCCAACTGCTCTGCAACTTCTCGCCGAGCTGCTCCGCCGTCTCCACATTGTGTGCGAAGGGGCCGTGCCGATGAACGCGTGGCTGCACACCGGCAAGCGCTGGCACCTGGAGGTCCTCCCACGCCTCACCGTCCTCGCGGGCATTGAACTCGGGGCGGGGATCTACGTCAACACCCTCGCGCCGGAAGACGCAGCTGCCGAGCTTCGGTCGCCCGACTGAGACTACGAGCTGACGCGGAGGCGCGGCTCTGCCGCGCCGTGAGCCAACTGCGGCTCTAGGAGCCGAGCGACTCAGCCGCGAAAGGAGCGGAGCTTCTTTCGCGGAACGTTCGTGCGGCGTCGATCGCCGCGCCGAGGTTCAGGCCCTTGTCCTTCGCCTGCTTGATCAGCATCACCGTCTCGAGCGCGTCGATGTCGTAGATGCGCTGCTTGCGGCCCTTGGTCGGGATCTGCGCCTTGTTCGTCCAGTAGTCCAACTGCATCTTCGAGATGCCGGCGATCTGGCACACCTGGCCGAGGTAGAGCTCGACCTTGCCGAGATGCTCTGCGAGGTTGATCGGCTCGAGCAGATCAACCTGTCTCCCTGCTGCCACGGAACACTCCTTGGAGGATGAACGCGAGCGAGTTTCGACCCCTCTTTGGAGTTATAGAACCCTTCGTCGCTTTTGGGAAGGGGACGACGCGCAAATACCCCTCGACCGAGCGGGCGTCAGCCGGGCTCGGCGCCGTTTCCGGAGATCTCAGCGGTCTCGGGCTCGGGATCTGCCTCGACCACCGGCGCGAGCGTCGACACCTGCTCGCCCTCGCGAAGCCGCATCACGATCACACCCTGCGTCGACCGGCCGAGCCGCTTGATGTCGCCGGAGGCCATCTTGATCACGGTGCCGCCGGTCGAGATCATCATCACCTGATAGCCCTCGCGCACGACGCGCGCGCCGGCGAGATGGCCACGAGCCTCGGTCAGCTGAACCGTCTTCACGCCCATCCCGCCCCGGCCCTTGACCGGGTACTCCGTGACGCGGGTCCGCTTCCCATACCCATTTTCGGTGACAACGAGCAGGTCGGCGTCGTCCTGCGCCACACCGACCGCAATCACCTCGTCGCCGGCCCGTAATTTCATGCCTTGAACACCCGACGCGTCGCGACCCATCGGCCGAACGTCCTGCTCGTGGAACCGGATCGCCTGGCCGTTCCTCGAGACCAGCAGGATGTCGTCCTTCCCCGACGAGTGGCGGACGCCGACGAGCTCGTCCCCTTCGCGCATCTTCAGCGCGATGATCCCGTCGGACTTCAGCGTCGTGTTGTAGGTGGCGAGCTTCGTCTTCTTCACGACCCCGTTCTTCGTGGCGAAGAAGAGATACTCGGCCTCCTCGAAGTTGCGCGTCTGAATCACCGCGCGCACCGCCTCGTCCGGGCGGAACGGCAGCAGGTTGACGATCGCGCGGCCCTTCGACTGGCGTGACCCGAGCGGCAGCTCGTGCACCTTGAGCCGGTAGACCTTCCCGACGTTCGTGAAGAACAGGATGTAGTCGTGCGTCGAGGCGACGAAGAGATGCTCGATGTAGTCCTCGTCCTTCAGGTCCATCCCCATGACGCCGATGCCGCCGCGCCGCTGCTCGCGATAGGCAGTGACCGGTAGCCGCTTGATGTAGCCCGACCGCGAGATCGCGATCACCATGTCCTCTTCAGCGATCATGTCCTCGAGCTCGAGCTCGTCTTCCGCAGCGACGATCTCGGTCACTCGCTCGTCCTTGCGACCGTAGATCTCCTTGATCTCGAGCAGCTCCTCCTTGATCAGCCCGTCGACGCGCGCGCGATCGCCGAGGATCGCGCGGAGCTCGGCGATTCGCTCCTGTAGGTCGGCGTACTCCTCCTCGACCTCCTTGCGCGCCAGCCCGGTGAGGCGCGACAGACGCAGGTCGAGGATCGCCTGGGCCTGAAGCTCACTCAGGGAGAGCTTGTCCATCAGCCCCGACCGCGCGGCGTCTGTGTCGGCAGCGGCCCTGATCAACTTGATCACCGCGTCGAGGTTGTCGAGCGCGATCAGATAGCCGGAGAGGATGTGCGCACGCGCCTCCGCCTTCCGCAGCTCGTACTTCGAGCGCCGGATGACGACGTCGCGCTGGTAGTCGAGGTAGTGCCGAACGAGCTCGAGCAGCGACAGCGTCTTCGGAACGCCGTCGACGAGCGCGACCGCGTTGTAACCGAACGAGCTCTGCAGCGGGGTGTGCTTGAAGAGCTTGTTCAACGCGACCTGCGGAATCGCTTCGCGCTTCAACTCGATGTAGATGCGCATCCCGTCTTTGTCGGAGTGATCGGCGAGCGCGTCGTCGCTCATCGGGATCTCGGTCAGCACCTTGTTCTCGACGAGCTCGGCGATCTTCTCGATCACGCCGCCCTCGCCACCCTTGCGCACCCCGTACGGAAGCTCGGTGACGATGATCGCGCTCTTGCCGCCCCGCAGCTCCTCGATGTGTGCGCGCGCGCGCATGACGATTCGGCCGCGTCCCGTGCGGTAGGCGTCACGGATGCCGGAACGGCCGACGATGTAACCGCCCGTCGGGAAGTCCGGCCCCTTCAGATGCTTCATCAGACCCTCTACGTCGATGTCCGGCTTCTCGATCATCGCCACGACGGCGTCGATCGCCTCGCCCAGGTTGTGCGGCGGCATGTTCGTCGCCATGCCGACCGCGATCCCGGACGACCCGTTCACGAGCAGGTTCGGGAACCGAGACGGCAACACGGTCGGCTGCCTCCGCGACTCGTCGTAGTTCGGCTCGAAGTCGACCGTGTCCGCGTCGATGTCGCGCAGCAGCTCGGTCGCCATCCGCGACAGGCGCGCTTCCGAGTACCGCATCGCGGCGGCGGGGTCGCCGTCGATCGAACCGAAGTTGCCCTGGCCGTCGATGAGGGGGTAGCGCAGCGAGAACGGCTGCGCCATCCGAACGAGCGTGTCGTAAATCGCACCGTCGCCGTGCGGGTGATAACGGCTCATCACCGTGCCGACCGTCGCAGCGGACTTCTTGTACGGGCGGTTCGGCTGGAGGCCGTCCTCGTGCATCCCGTAGAGCACGCGGCGGTGCACGGGCTTGAGACCGTCGCGCACGTCGGGCAGCGCGCGACTGACGATGACGGACATCGCGTAGTCGAGGAAGCTCGACCGCATCTCCTGGTCGAGCTCGCGGCTCTCGATGCGGCCGCCCCCGATCGGGTCCTGGGTCACCTCGGACATCGCCTACACGTCCAGGAAGCGAACGTCGCGTGCGTTCTGCTCGATGAAGTCACGGCGCGGCTCGACCTGGTCGCCCATCAAGCGGGAGAACCACATGTCGGCGGCCGACGCATCCTCGACGTCGACGCGGATCAGCATCCGCCGGGAGGGGTCCATCGTCGTCTCCCAGAGCTGCTCGTGATTCATCTCGCCCAGGCCCTTGAAGCGGCTGATATGGATCCCTTCCTTCGCGAGCTCGAACGCGCGATCCAGCAGCGCCTCGAACGTGTGCGCCTCTGCCGTGTGCTTGCCGAGCTTCAGTGAGAAGGGCGGAACGCCGCCGGCGATCTCGCGCAGCCGCTCGTACGTGCGGCGCACATGAGCGTAGATCGGAGACTGCAGGAGCTCGCGCGGCACGCTGACTTCGTGCGCGGCGCTCGTCTCGATCTCGATCACCTTGACCTTGACCGCGTCGTCCTCCGAGTCCAGCACCTCGAACGAGTACCCGTTCGGCGAGACGTTTCGCAAGAGCGTCGCGATCCCGGCTGTGCTGTCGGCGTCCGACTCCACGAGCCTGTGCGTCACGATGAAGTTGGCGGCGTCGGGGCCGAAGTCGGACCGCAGGCGCGCCGACCACCCTTCGAACTCGGCGAGCGTCCGCTGGAAGCGTCCGTAGCGGGCCTCGGTGAGCTTGATCGCGCTGCCGTCCCGCGACGTGACCTCGAGTTCCGGGAACTTCTCGCGAACGAGCAGCTCCTCGAGCTGCGCGTCCTTGACGACGTACGTCTCCTGGCTCCCGAGCTTCACGAGGTAGAGAGGCGGAACCGCGATGTAGACGTGGCCGCGGTCGAACAACTCCGGCATGTGCCGGTAGAGGAAGGTCAGGATCAATGTGCGAATGTGCGCGCCGTCGACGTCGGCGTCCGTCATCACGATCACGCGGTGGTAACGAAGCTTCGTGATGTCGAACTCGTCGCCGATGCCCGTGCCGATCACCTGCACGAGCGACTGGATCTCTGCGTTCGACAGGACCTTGTTGATCCGGTTCTTCTCGCTGTTGATGATCTTCCCGCGCAAGGGCAGGATCGCCTGGTTCGACTTGTCGCGCGCCTGCTTCGCCGAGCCGCCGGCCGAGTCGCCCTCGACGATGAAGACCTCGCTCAGCGCCGGATCCTTGGTCTGGCAGTCCGCGAACTTCTTCGCCATCCCGCCGCCGAACGCGCCCTTGCGACGCGTGAGGTCGCGCGCCTTGCGCGCAGCCTGGCGCGCGCGGGCGGCCGAGATCGCCTTCATGATGATCTGCTTCGCGTCCGTCGGGTTCTCCTCGAGAAACTCCGCGAGCCGCGCGTTGACCGTCTGTTCGACGAAACCGCGAACCCACGGGTTGCCGAGCTTCGTCTTCGTCTGGCCTTCGAACTGCGGCTCCTGGAGCTTCACGGAGATGACGGCCGCAAGGCCCTCGCGGACGTCCTCGCCCTCGAGGTTGTCCTCCTTCTCCTTGAGCAGGCTCTTGTCGCGCGCGTACTTGTTCAGCGTGCGCGTCAGAGCCGCGTTGAAGCCGGACAGATGCGAGCCGCCCTCGGTCGTGTTGATGTTGTTGGCGAACGAGAAGACCGACTCGACGTACTTGGTGTTCCACTGCATCGCGACCTCGACCTGGCCCTCGTCGTTCGCGCCCTCGAAGTAGACGATGTGCTTGTGGATCGGGTCTTTCGTCTCGTTGACGTGCGCGACGAAGTCGCGGATGCCACCCTCGTAGTGAAAGGTCACCTGCTCGCCGCCGGCGCGCTCGTCTGTGAGCGTGATCCGCAGGCCACGGGTGAGGAACGCGGTCTCGCGAAGTCGCTGCATGAGCGTCTCCGTCGACCAGTCGATCTCTTCGAAAACCTCTGCGTCGGGCATGAACGTGATCGTCGTGCCGGTCTCCGTCGCGTCGCCGACGATTTGCATGTCGCCCTGTGGCACGCCGCGCGCGAACTCCTGCCGGTAGATCTTTCCGCCGCGATGCACCTCCGCGATCAGATACTCCGATAGCGCGTTGACGACGGACACACCGACGCCGTGCAGGCCGCCTGAGACCTTGTAGCCGTCGCCGCCGAACTTGCCGCCGGCGTGCAGCTTCGTCAGCACGACCGTAAGCGCGGGCAGCCCCTGGTCCTCCATGATGTCGACGGGGATCCCGGAGCCCCAGTCGCGGACGGTGACCGAGTTGTCGGGATGAAGGGTCACCTCGGCGCGGTCGTTTCGACCCGCGAGCGCCTCGTCGACGGCGTTGTCCACGACCTCGTAGACGAGGTGGTGGAGGCCGCGAGGACCCGTCGAGCCGATGTACATCCCGGGGCGCAGACGGACCGGCTCGAGACCTTCGAGCACGGTGATGTCCTTTGCGGAGTAGCTAGTCTGGGTCATAACCAAAAAAGGCCTGCAAATTGCGGCCTTACCGGGTGCTCAAAGTGTATCAGAACTCGCGGTCGTCGCGGCTTCTCGAGAGGCTCTGCGCGGCCGCTTTCGCGACCACTTTGCGCAGGTCCTCGTCGCTGATTTCGGCCGCGAGCTCTTCGCCTCTCCGCAGCTCCTCGGGACCCGGTGACGGTGCTGTCCGATCGTCGCGGTCGTCCTCCTCGGGACCGAGCTCGGGGAGCTTGCCGACCGCGAAGCGAAGTTTCGTCGGCGCGTCGTTCCCCGTGGCCGCGCGCAGGCACTTCAACACGTCGGCCTCGAGCTGCGCGAGCTCGAACGCCCACGACGAGGAGCTCGTCGCGACGTGCAACGTGCCGTCTCGTGCGATTCGCGCCGGCCAGGCGTTGCGCGCGATCGTCGCGCCGACCGCACCCGGCCACGCCTCGACGATCCGCACCATGCCGGCGGCAGGCCCGAAGCGGCCGAGCTCGCTCGCGACGTCAGAGGCGATCCGCTTCATGCGGCTCGCACCGTCCCCGAAGCCACCTCGAGGAGCTGGTCGGGGGTGAGCGGGAGCGCGCCCGCTGTGGTCGACGTGATCAGCGTCTGACCGCCGGCCGGTAGGAGCCGCGCGAGCGTCGCCCGGCGTTCGGGGTCGAGCTCGGAGAGCACGTCGTCGAGCAGCAGAAGCGGTGGGACGCCGCTGCGCTCGAGCAGGATCTCGGCCTCTGCAAGCAGGAGCGACAGCACTGCGAGGCGTTGCTCGCCCTGCGAGCCGTACGTCCGCAGGTCACGGTCGCCGGCGAGCACGGCGACGTCGTCGAGGTGCGGGCCGAGGCTCGTCGTGCCCCGCTCGAGGTCGCGTGCGAGCCTCTCGTCCAACTGCTCGCGCGAGACGAGCCCTCCCTCGTACGCGAGCCTGCCGGGCTCGAGCCCGAACGCGCCGGTCAGCCGCGCGAAGGCAGGCGTGAGCAGCTCGAGGGCATGCCTGCGCGCAGCCGCGAGCTCGGTTCCGAGCGCTGCGACCTGCTCGGTCCAGGGATCCACGGCATCGCGTGACGAAACGCCATTCGCGACGCGCCGCAGCGCCGCGTTCCGCTGGCCGACGACTGCGCCGTACTCCGCGGACAGACCCGCGCGGGCAGGGAACAGCCGCCCGAGCGCGCGATCGAAGTACGCACGTCGCACGGCAGGCGCTCCCTTCACGATCCCGAGCCGGTCCGGGTGTGAAGACGAGCGTCGACACCTCGGCTCGCAACAGCTCGGCGGCGCGAAGCGGGCCCCCGTTCAGCTTCGCGCGCTTGCCCTTACCCGGCTCGAGGGTGACGTCGAGCTCGAGCGCCAGCTCGGCGCGCCGTCCGCGAAGCGACACGCGGCCGACGCTCTCGCCGAACCGCACGAGCTGCGCGTCGTTCCGCGTGCGCGGCGAGAACCCCTGCGTCCCCACGTGCAGCGACTCCAGCAGGTTCGTCTTGCCGGCGCCGTTCGGCCCAACGACGAGCACGAGGCCTTGCGACAGCCCGAGCTCGAGCGTCGCGTACGAGCGGATGTTTCGGAGCGCGACCGTCTCGACGATCAGGTGGTGGGAAGCCTGATCGGCATCACGAGATACGTGAAGTCCTCGTTCTCGCCCTGCAGGACGGCCGGCCGCAGCGGGCTGATCAGCTTCACCAGGAGCTCGTCGCCACCGACCGACTCGAAGCCGTCGCGAAGGTACTCCGCGTTGAAGCCGATCTCGAGCGGCTCGCCGGTGAACGGTGCGGGCATCGACTCACGCGCCTCGCCGACGTCCTGCGTCTGCGCCGATACGGTCAGCTCGCCTTCGGCGAAGCGCAGTCTCAGCGGGCGAGTTGCGCTGCGCCATCACGCCCACGCGGCGGACGACCTCGATCGCCTCTGCGCGCGGAAGCGCGACCGTGTGCTCGAACGTCTCGGGGATCAGTTGGCGGTAGTTCGGGAACTGCCCTTCGATGCGTCTAGTGGTCAGCGTGACGCCGTCCGCGACGAAGACGACCTGGTTCTCGTGCACGCCGAGCTCGAGCGAATCGGCGCCCGCTGCGATGCGGGTGACCTCCGTCAGAGCGCGAGCCGGGATGATTGCTTCCAACTCGGGCGCGTCGCCTTCCATCGGCGTCTCCTTGACCGAGAGCCGGTAGGAGTCGGTCGCGGCCATGACAAGCTTGCCGGCCTCGAACCGCGCGAGGATGCCTGTGAGCACCGGGCGCGACTCATCGCGCGACGCGGAGCGTGAGACACGGCCCACGGTGTCGAGCAACGCCTCTCGGTCCACGCTGAACGTCCCGATCGACTCGACGTCGGGGAGGCGCGGAAAGTCTTCGACGTTGTACGTGTGCAGGCGCGAGCTGTACGAACCCGAGTCGACGCGAACGACACCCTCCTCCGCGCGGTGCTCGATCTGTACGTCCTCGTCGGGAAGCAGGCGGATCAGATCGACCAGCATCTTCCCGGGCACGATGACTGCACCGTCGCCGTCCACTTGCGCTTCGAGCGACGTTCGCAGCGAAAGCTCCATGTCGGTCGCCGCAAGATGGAGCTCGCCGCTCTCGGTGCGAAGCATGATCCCACCGAGGACGAGAACTGTTGTCCTCGCCGACACCGCCCGTGCGACGACGGCGAGCTTCTGCGAGAGCTCGTCTCGCGAACAGGTGAGTTTCATACCCGATCCGATGGCTACTGCTTCTAGGTCTTTCATTCTTTAAAAGATTCTAGAAGTAGTAGTAGGGGGTGTGGGGACCGGGGACGAAGGTCTTGCTCGACTCTGGGGACCGCGTTGCGCTCGGGAGAGCGCCTGGGGACGAAACGGGGTTCTGCACAGCCATCGGCGCTAACGGACCTGTTTGATCCGAGCTGTGAGTTCCTGGACGAGGTTGTACACAGACCTGTCCTCTCGAATCAAGCGGGCGATTTTGGACGTCGCGTGGATCACCGTCGTGTGGTCACGGCCCCCGAATTCCTTCCCGATCTTCGGAAGCGAGGAGTCCGTGAGCTCGCGTGAGAGGTACATCGCGACCTGCCGCGGGTAGACGATATTCTGCGAGCGCTTCTCGCCGGTCAGCTCGCTCAGCGAGAGGTTGAAGCGCTCCGAAACTGTCTCTTGGATCCGCCGAATCGAGACCTCGGCGGCCTCGCCTTGCGGGAAGACGTCCTTCAGCACCTCCTGTGAGAGCTCGACGGTCATCGGCCGGCCGGTCAAGGACGAGAAGGCGACCACGCGGGTGAGTGCACCCTCGAGCTCGCGGATGTTCGACTCGATCCTGCTCGCGACGAAGGTCAGCACCTGTGGGTCGGGCACGTGGATCCCGTCGGTCTTGACCTTCTTGCGGAGAATCGCGATCCGTGTTTCGAGGTCTGGGGGCTGGATGTCCGTGATCAGGCCCCACTCGAAGCGCGAGCGCAGCCGCTCCTCGAGGGTCGAGATCTCGCGCGGAGGCCGGTCCGAAGACATCACGATCTGGCTGCCGGCCTCGTAGAGCGAGTTGAACGTGTGGAAGAACTCCTCTTGGATCCGCTCCTTGTGCTCGAAGAACTGCACGTCGTCGACGAGCAGGAGGTCGTACGCCCGGTAGCGCTGCTTGAAGCCCTCGATTCGCTTGTCGCGGAGCGAGTTGATGAAGTCGTTCATGAAGGTCTCGCTCGTGACGTAGCGGACGCTCATGTCTCTCGAGTGCTGCATCACGTACTGGGCGATCGCCTGCATCAGGTGGGTCTTCCCCAGCCCTGTCCCGCCGTAGATGAAGAGCGGGTTGTAGGCCTGCGCGGGCGCCTCCGCCACGGCAAGCGCGGCCGCGTGCGCGAAGCGGTTCGACGAGCCGATCACGAAGAGGTCGAAGATGTACTTCGGGTTCATGCCGGCCTCGCCGCGCTTCGGCGGCCGCTCGACCTCCGCGGGAAGCGGCTCCGGCAGGCCGCCGGGCGAGTGCCCCTCGACCACGCGCAGGTTCACACGCCGTTCATGACCAATTGAGTCTTTGACCGCGGCCTTGATCAGACCGAGGAAGTGACCCTCGATCCATTCCCGGGCGAAGTCGTTCGGCACTCGGAGGACGAACGTGTCGTCGGTGAGGTCTTCACCTTCGACGTCGTCGAACCACGTTCGGTACGTGGTGTCGTTCAACGCTCCCCTGAGCCGACTGGAGACTTCTCCCCACAGACTCTCGGCAGTCAGCTCGACTTGGTGTTCCACCGAGGTGGGATGCTCCTTTAGATGGGGGCGTGCGAGCGAGCGACAATAGCAGCCGCCTTGCGTTGTCACAACACGCGTATCCCTGGACGAAAAAGTCGTGATTTGCAGGGACATCACCGTCGCCCACATGACTCTCCACAGGTGTGGACGGCGTGCCGTTTTCCCTGCGTCTGCAGGCGCTTCGTGCTGTGGAAAACGTCGTCCACAAACCCTTGTCTATACTGGCCGCTCGCCCCGCAAGGGGCGCGAATTTTGTCCCGAACGAGCTCTTCGTGAAGCGCACCTACCAGCCAAACGTTCGTCGCCGTAAGCGCAAGCACGGCTTTCGCGCGCGCATGTCGACACGCGCGGGTCGCGTGATCCTGAAGCGACGCCGGGCGCGCGGCCGCAAGCGCCTCTCCGCCTGAGCGGCGTGCAACGTCGACATCGCCTCTCGCGCTCGCGGGACTTCGACTCGGTCTACCGTCAGGGACGATCCGTGTCGACCCGCTTCCTCGTCCTCTACTGGTTCGACCGCCAGGAGACGGGCGAGGACCCGAGGCTCGGGATCGCGGTGCCGAAGCAGGTCGGAGGCGCAGTCGTCCGCAACCGCCTCAAGCGGCAGCTTCGCGAGAGTTGGCGCGCGATGCTCGAGCGTGTGCCGGCGGGGAAGGACTACGTCTTGATCGCCCGGCCCGGGCTTGCCGGAAGCCGTTCAGACTCGAGGCTTCGACTGGCTCCAGGAGCGCGTCGGCGAGGTTCTTCAGAAGGCGGCGGCATGAAGTACGTCGGCATCGGGCTGGTGTACGGCTATCGCTTCACGTTCGGGCGCTTCGTTCCCGCCGGGACGTGCAAGTACCACCCCTCGTGCTCGCAGTACGCGCTCGACGCATTTCGCGCGCACGGGCTCGTCAAGGGCTCGCTGAAGGCCGGCTGGCGGCTGCTTCGCTGCAATCCGTGGAGCCACGGAGGCTTCGACCCGGCATGAATCTGCCGCTGTTCATCCCGGTTCTGAACGAGCTCGAGCAGGGTCTGACGTGGCTGCTCGAGTGGCTCCACGTCACGGATTGGCTCTGGCCGGGCGCCGGCGGAATTCCGTGGGCCTGGGCGATCGTGGCGACGACGATCATCGTCCGCACGGTCCTGCTTCCGCTGACGGTACGGCAGATCCACTCGATGCAGCGTCTCCAGGCACACGCGCCGGAGATGAAGGCGATCCAGCAGCGCTACAAGCAGGACCGCGCGAAACAGCAGGAAGAGCTGATGAAGTTCTACCGCGAGAACAAGATCAACCCGGCCTCGTCCTGCCTGCCGATCCTGTTCCAGATCCCGGTCTTCCTGGCGCTCTTCTTCGTGCTGAGGGACTTCGAGAAGGAGGTCTTCCCGCAGTATCCGGCCTCCGATCTCGGGTGGCTGTGGGACCTCGTCCCGGACATCACCCAGCCGCTCAGCTCGGATCCGCTCTCGGCCGTCATCTTGCTCATCCTCTACGCGACGAGCCAGACCGCGTCGACGTACTTCATGTCGTCGACGATGGACAAGATGCAGCGCTACTTGCTGCTTGCGCTGCCGTTGATCTTCCTCTTCTTCGTGATCAACTTCCCGGCTGGGCTGATGATCTACTGGGTCACGACGAACCTCTGGACGACAGGCCAGGGGCTCGTGACGCGGAAGCTCCGGCCCAAGCCGGTGCCCCCGGAGAAGCGCAGCTCGCGGACGCCGCCCGGCGGCGGTGACGGGAAGGCGAAGGCCGAGCCCGAGGCGACGCCGGCCGTCGCCACCGCCCCGCCGCGCCGGGTCAAGAAGAAGAAGAAGCGCGCGCGGCGATGAGCGACGAGCCGCTTCGGGTCGAGACGACGGGCGAGACCGTCGGCGAGGCGAAGTGGGCGGCGCTGCGGGAGCTCGAGCACCTTCACCCGGGTCTCGACAAGGCGTCGGTTCGGTTCCAGGTGCTGAGCGAGGGGGAGCGCGGACTGCTCGGCGTCGGCTACACGCCGGCCCGCGTGGTCGCGGTCGCCGACGAGAGCGCTGTGCCCGGCGTCCGCGACGAGAGCGAACAGGCCGCGCAGGCGCGCGAGCTCGTGGCGCGGGTCGCCGAGGGGATCGGCGTGCGCTGTCGGATCGACGTGCGCGAGGACGAGGAGGCGATCCATGTCGTGTGCGGCGGCGCTGAGCTCGGGCTGCTGATCGGCAAGCACGGGCAGACGATCGACGCGATCCAGTACCTCGCGAACGCCGTCGCGCGCCGAGGGGGCGCCGAAGGAGCGAAGGACGTCGTCGTGGACGCCGCCGGCTATCGCGACCGGCGCCGCGCGACCCTCGAGACGATGGCCGTGCGGGCGGCGCAGCGCGCGCTCGAGGACGGTCGCGTCGAGCTGGAGCCGATGACGTCGATCGAGCGCAAGATCGTCCACCTGCGGTTGAAGGAGTTTCCCGGCGTCGCGACGGCGAGCGAAGGCGCCGAGCCGAACCGGTTCGTCGTCGTGACGAGTGAGTGACGAGCGCCTCCGGCGCTGGATCGCCCAGCTCGTCGCGACACCGGGACTGACCGCGATCAAGGATCCCGACGAAGCCTGGCGCGAGCACGTGGAGCGCTCGCTCGAGGCGGTCGGACGTCGTCTCGCGCTTCGACGGCGCGATCGTGGACGTCGGGTCGGGAGGCGGCTCGCCGGGGATCCCGCTTGCGACGGCGTTTCCGGACCGGGAGGTGACGCTCCTCGAGGCGCAGGAGCGGAAGGCCGAGGCGCTCGTGCGCCTCGCCGCTGAGTTCTCGAACGTGAGCGTGGTCAGGGGCCGGGCCGAGGAGCACGAGACGGACAGGTACGCGCGTCGCCGTCGCCCGTGCGCTCGCGCCGCCGCCGGTCGCCGCCGAGTGGTGCCTCCCGCTCGTTGCTCCGGGCGGCGCGGTCGTTCTCTACGTCGGGCCGAGCGCCGACCTCGACCACGTGCAGCGGGTCGCCGACCGTGTCGGGGGCGGCCGCGTCTCGGAGGAGCCCGGATTGCTCGTGATCCCGAAGATCGCGCACACACCGAAGGGTTTTCCGCGGCGGCCGGGGGTCGCGAAAAAGCGTCCGCTCGCCTGAGTAGGCTGGCCGGGTGGCGAGGATCTATGCGGTTGCGAACCAGAAGGGCGGCGTCGGGAAGACCACGACGGCGGTGAACCTCGCCGCCTGTCTCGCGGAGGCGGGCGAGAAGTCGCTCGTCGTCGACCTCGATCCGCAGGCGAACGCGACGTCCGGCCTCGGCGAGAGCGCGAACGGGACGTCGAGCTACGACCTGCTCGACGGGGTTCCGCTCTCGGAGCTCGCGAAGCCGACCCGCTTCGCGAACCTCTCGCTGGTGGCGTCCAAGCCGGCGCTCGCCGGCGCGGTCGTCGAGCTCGCGCGCCGCGACAACGGCGATCGCTACCTCGCGGAGTCGCTCGCGGAGGGAACCGACGCGTACGAGTACGTCTTCCTCGACTGCCCGCCGTCGCTCGGGCCGCTGACGGTCAACGCGCTCGCCGCGGCGGACCGCGTGCTCGTGCCGGTGCAGGCCGAGTACTACGCGCTCGAGGGGCTCGCGGAGATCATGCGCTCGATCGAGCTGGTGAAGACACGCCTCAACCCGCGCCTCGGTGTCGCCGGCCTCTTGCTGACGATGGTCGACTCGCGCACCCGGCTCGCCCAGGACGTCGAGCGTGAGGTGCGCACGCACTTCGGCGACCTCGTCTTCCGGACGACCGTCCCCCGCTCGGTCCGGCTTGCCGAAGCGCCGAGCCACGGACTCCCCGCGATCGCGTACGACCGCCGTTCACCCGGCGCCGACGCGTACTGGAAGGTGGCGATGGAGCTTGTCGAGCGCGCCTAAACGAAAGGGCCTGGGCAAGGGCCTCGAGGTCCTGATCGGCGGTCGCGACGGCGGTCAGGAGCTGGCCGAGCTGCCCGTCGACCAGATCCACCCGAACCCGCGGCAGCCGCGCCGGCGCTTCGAGCCCGATGCGGCCACAGGACTTGCCTCCTCCGTCCGCGCGCAGGGCCTGCTCCAGCCGGTCGTCGTTCGGCCCCGCGCCGAGGGCGGCTGGGAGCTGATCGCCGGCGAGCGTCGCTGGCGCGCCGCCAAGGACGCCGGGCTGCCGCAACCTGCCCGCCTTGATCCGAACGGCCGACGATCGCGACTCGCTGCTCCTGTCCCTCGTCGAGAACGTCGCCCGCGAGCAGCTCTCCGCGGTCGAGGAAGCGCGGGCCTACGCGGTGCTGCTCGACGAGTTCGGGCTCAGCCTCGGCGGTGTGGCCGAGCGGGTGGGCAAAGCCAAGTCCACCGTCTCGAACCGGGTGCGTCTGCTCGAGCTCCCCGAGGACGTCCTCTGGATGCTTGCCCGCGGCGACCTGACCGAGCGGCACGCCCGCGCCGTGCTCGCGGTCCCGGATCGCGAGGGCCAGAAGAAGCTCGCGAAGCGGATCGTGGAGCAGGGGCTGTCCGCCCGAGCCGCCGAGCGTGCCGCGCAGGACGCCGGCGCGAAGCGCAAGCCGCGCAAGAAGAGCGCCGTCGACCCGGCCCTCGCCGGCCGCGTTCGCGAGGCCTTCGAGCGGGCGACCGGCTTCCAGGCCCGCGTCGGCCCCGGCCAGGTCGTCGTCGAGTTCCGGGACGAGCACGAGCTCGAGGAGCTCGCCGAGGCGCTCGAGAATTTGACGGCGGCTACACTGCGGCCTGCTTCGGGCGATTAGCTCAGTTGGTTAGAGCGCCGCTCTGATAAGGCGGAGGTCCGTGGTTCGAATCCACGATCGCCCACTCCGAACGCCGGCCCGCGCCGGCGTTTTCGCGTTCGTTTGGGGAAAAAGCCCTGAGCTAGACTCAGACGAGGAGCCGTCCGGATGCATGAGATGGACATCTACGGGGTCAGTTTCGACCTGGTGGGCAAGCAGCCGATCGTCCTGCTCAAGACGAAGGACGGCAACCGGTACCTGCCGATCTGGATCGGCCAGCCTGAGGCGGCCGCGATCCTGATGAAGCTCCAGGGTGCGTCGACGCCGCGACCGATGACGCACGACCTGCTGACGGAGATCCTGAGCGAGCTCGACGCGCGCATCACGCGGATCACCGTGACCGAGCTTCGCGAGAACACGTTCTACGCGCAGGTCACGGTGCAGCTGGACGGAACGGAGGTCGAGGTCGACTCGCGGCCGTCCGACGCGATCGCGCTCGCGATTCGCGCCGAGGCGCCGATCTTCGCTGCCGACCAGGTGATCGAGGAGTCCGCGATCGAGTTCGAGGGCGACGAGGTGAACGAGGAGGAGATCGTCTCCGAGTTCAAGCGGTTCCTCGAGGAGGTCTCACCGGAGCAGTTCGCCGAGATCGACGACGACGACGACCGCTAGGCGTCAGTTCGTGGCGGAAGACAACGCCGCGGCTGTGACCGCGATCGCGTTGAACGTCGCGTGGAGCGCATAGCCCGGGAGGACGCTGCCGCTCACCTCGCGCATCACCGCGAGCCCGAGGCCGAGGAGAAAGATCAGCGCGAAGCCCTCGACCAGGCCGTGCACCGCGGCAAACGCCGCAGCCGATCCGACCACCGCGACGGCACGGCCGAACGGGCGGAGGAGCGTGAAGCCGATCCCGCGGAAGAGCAGCTCCTCGACGAACGGGCCGACGAGCACGACGAGCACGAGGTTGGCCGCGAAGACCAGCTGGTCCGGAGGAGGCCACTCGTCCGGGACGAGCCCCTGCTCGTTCGACGGGTTCAGCCCGAGCGCGCTCAGGACGCCGCCCACGGCGACGACGAGCAGGAAGGTGCCCACCGCGATCAGGGCGGAGCGGCCCACGCGACGGGGGGCGTGCAACGCAAGGAGCTGTCGCGCGCCGGCGGCGAGCCCGAGCGCGATCGCGCCGAGGAGGATCCACTGCGTGAGGCTCGCGGCCGCGAAGCTCCCGCTGTAGAGGGGGTCGTCGACGGGTTCGGAGTCGGCGACGTAGCGGCCGTACAGCTGCGCGAAGGTCAGCAGCGCGATGAGGGCGAGCCAGATCGCGAGCCTCGTCGGGTGGATCGCCCGCTCTCGTTGACTGGCGGCCACCTTCCTCCCGATGATACGGGGGTGGCGCCGAGACACTTCACCCGCGAGGAGGCGAACGCTGCTGCTCGCGCAGGTTCGTCCGCTGACCGAGCAGCTCGTCGAGCACCGGGCGGCGCTCGCGGCAGCGCAGTCAGAGCGGAAGCAGCTCGCGCTCCAGATCGCGGGGAACGGCGGTGGGGTCGACGTGACGGCCGCGGCCACACTCGACGAGCAGATCGCCCGCGAACACGCCGGCGTCGCCCGCTGCGCCAACGCCATTCACGAGCTCGGCGGGGTCGTGAAGGACCCGGACGCAGGGCTCGTCGACTTCCCCGCGCAGGTCGACGGCGTCGAGGCGTTCCTGTGCTGGCGCCTCGGCGAGGACGAAATCGCCTACTGGCACGGCATCGACGAGGGCTTCCCCGGCAGGAAGGCGCTCGATCCCTAGGGAATAGACGCGGATGGACTGGGATCGCATCGCGATCGCCGCCGCCTTCGTGCTCGTCGCGATCGTCGCAGCGCGGCTCGTCGACCGCCGGATGGCGCGCCGCACGCTCGACCCTGTGGTGGCGACTCGTTACCGCGTTCTGAGGCGGACCATCACGACCGCGATCATCTCGGTCGGGGTCCTCTCGGCGCTGCTGACGATCCCGGCGGTGCGCGCGATCGCCGGCGGGGTGCTCGCGTCGACGGCGATCCTCGGGCTCATTCTCGGGCTCGCGGCCCAGAGGACGCTCTCGAACTTCGTTGCCGGGATCCTGATCGCAGTCGCGCAGCCGTTTCGGCTGGGCGACCTGATCACCGTGGACGACCAGAGCGGCCGGGTGGAGGAGATCGGCCTCACGTACACCTTCATCCGCCTGGCCGACGGGGCCCGCCTCGTGGTCCCGAACGACACGCTGGCCTCGGATACCATCCGGAACTCGACAATTCGGAGCGTGAACACGGTGGCAGAGATCAAGGTGCAGGTGCCGCTCGCGCAGGACGTTGCCGCCGCCGTGGACGCACTTCGCGAGGAGATCGCCCAGTACGACGGCGCGCAGGTCGTCCTGAGCGGGCTGGAAGGAGACGCGACGCTCACCGTCCGCGTGCCGTCGCCGCACGGCAACGCCGAGGAGTTCGAGCACGAGCTCCGGCTTCGCGCGCACCAACGGCTGCGTGAGGAAGGCGTGCTCGGGTGAGCCCGCGGCTGCCCGGCCTTCCGGAGCCGCACGAGCTCGGCCGCCGTCGCCGGCGCAATCGGCGTCGCGCGACGCGTCGGCACAAGCAGAAGCTTGCGCTGCTCGTTGTCGCCGCGGTCGCACTCGTTCTCGTCGTCCTTCCGGCCGGCGGAGCCGGCGGTGCGGCGGTCGATCTGCGCGAAGGTGGACCTGGACGACCTGAAGGCAATCGGGACCGAGGAGAACTCCTTCATCTACGCGGCGGACAACTCGCTGCTCGGCTCGATCCCCGCGGAGAAGAACCGCCAGCCGGTGACGATCGACCGCATCAGCGAGTGGGTGCCGAAGGCGTCGGTCGCGATCGAGGACCGCCGCTTCTTCAAGCACGACGGCGTCGACGTCGAAGGGATCGCCCGGGCTGCGTACACGAACCTTCGCGAGCAGCGCGTGGCCGAGGGCGGCTCGACGATCACCCAGCAGCTCGTGCGCAACCTCTACATCTCGCGCGAGCGGACGCTGGAGCGAAAGCTGCGCGAGGCGTGTCTCGCGATCAAGCTCGAGCGGGCGTACTCGAAGGAATGGATCCTGACGGGCTACATGAACCAGGTCTACTACGGCAACCACGCATACGGCATCGAGGCCGCAGCGCGCACGTACTTCTCGCTGCCTGCGCGCAAGCTCTCGCTGACCCAGTCGGCGCTGCTCGCAGGCTTGCCGCAGGCGCCGTCGACCTACGACCCGTTCCTGCAGCCCGACCGAGCCCTGGGCCGCCGCGACGAAGTACTGCGCGCGATGTTCGCGACCGGGGCGATCACATCCGCCGAGTTCAACGTCGCGATCGCGAACCGCAAGCTCGGTCTCAAGCCGGGCAAGCTGTACCGCCGGATCCGCGAGCCGTACTTCTTCCGCTACGTCTACAACGAGCTCGTCAAGGAATACGGCGCCGCGACCGTGCGCACCGGCGGCCTCCGCGTGTACACGACCGTCGACCGCAGGCTGCAGATCGCCGCACAGCAGGCGATCAAGAACACGCTGCCGTACAAGGACGACCCCGCCGCGGCGGTCGTGTCGATCGACCCGAAGACCGGTGCGATTCGCGCGATGGTCGCCGTGACGCCGCAGCGCGTCAAGAATCAGTACAACCTCGTCTCGCAAGGACGTCGGCAGGCGGGCTCGACGTTCAAGACGTTCGTGTTGACCGCGGCCGTCGAACAGGGCGTGAACCCCGACACGACGTACTACCGTTCGGGCCCGTTCCGCTACCAGCCGGATCCGCTGACGGAGCCCTGGGAGGTCGAGACGTACAGCAAGAGCTACCTCGGCCCGACGTCGATCTCTCGCGCGACGCTGGCCTCCGACAACACGGTGTTCGCGCAGTTGACGCTCGACCTCGGCCCGGAAAACGTTGCGGCGGTCGCTCGGAAGATGGGTGTCACCGTGCCTCGGGAGGAGATCGTGCCGGCGATGGGGCTCGGCTCGATCTCGGTCTCGCCGCTCGAGATGGCTTCCGCGTATGCAACGCTCGCCTCCGGCGGGATCTACTCGAAGCCGATGGCGATCCGGAAGGTCGTGTTCTCGGACGGCAAGGAGGACACGAACACGGACTGGGGCAAGCCGAAGCGCAAGCGCGTGCTGGCCGACTGGGTCGCCTACGAGGTGACGCAGATCCTCGAGGACAACGTCTACTCGGGGACCGGCGTCGGTGCGCAGATCGGCCGCCCCGTGGCGGGCAAGACCGGCACGACGGACAATCACGCCGACGCATGGTTCGCGGGGTTCACCCCCCAGCTCGAGACGGTCGTGTGGGTCGGCTATCCACAAGGCCAGATCCCGATGATGAGCGTGCACGGGATCTCGGTCGCGGGCGGAACGTTTCCCGCCGACATCTGGCGCCGGTTCATGCTCGTCGCCATGGAGAATCGGGCCGTGTTCGAGTGGCTGCAGCCAAACCACAGCCCGGAGTGGCGGCCCTTCGAGCAGGGGCAGTACGCGGTGGAGTTCGTCGAGCCCCCGGCGCCGGCGACGACCGGAACGACCACCGGCGCGCCGGAGCCACCGCCCGCCGAGCCGCCGCCTGCGCCGGTGGAGCCGCCACCGACGACCGAGCCGCCTCCGCCGACCGCGCCTCCGCCTCCGCCTCCGCCTACCCCATGACGGCCTGACCCGGCTCGCGCCGGGACTCCTCGTCCTCGCCTGCGTCGCGGGCTGCACGGCGCTCGCCTGGCCCGGCGACTCGCCGATCGTCCCGCAGGCGGGGGGTGCGCTGGTCGGTAGCGCCGGTTGGGCCTGGGCGTTCCTCGCGCTGCTCGCGCTGGCGTTCGTCGCGTACGTGGCGGGACTTCACCGGCTCGCACGAGGCGGCGTGCCGCTCCGAGGCGTGGTCGTCCTCGCGCTCGCCGTGCAGCTCGTGCCGCTGGGAGCGCCGCTCATGCTCTCGAGCGACGCGTGGACGTACTGGATGTACGGGCGGATCGCAGCCGTCCATGACGCGAACCCCTACGAGGACCCGCCGTCGGCGTTTCCCGACGACCCGGCGTACGAATGGGCCGGCGAGCATTGGCGCGACTCGACGTCCGTCTACGCGCCGGGGTTCACGCTCGCCTCCGAGCCGATCGCCCTGGTCGCCGGGGAGTCGCACGACGCGGCGGCGTGGCTCTACAAGGCGCTCGCGGCGCTCGCTGCCTGCGCGACGGTCCTGCTGGCCGCGCGGTTTGCCGCACGACCCGCGCTCGCCGCCGCGTTTGTCGGTTGGAACCCGCTGCTCGCGGTGCACCTCGCAGGTGGGGGTCACAACGACGCGTGGGTCGGCGCGCTGCTGCTCGCCGCGCTTGCGACGCAGGCGGGGGGCGTCGCCTGGGCGCTCGGGACCGCCGTGAAGTGGATCCCGCTCGTGCTGCTCCCGTTGCAGGCGCTCGCGGCGCGCCGCCGGGCCGGGCTCGGTGCGTTCGCCGTCGTTTCGGCAGCGGTCGCTGCGCTCGCGACGTTGCGCTACGGCTTCGCGTGGCTCGACGCGTTCGGACCGCTCGCCGACAACGCGAAGGAGACGACGAGCTTCGCACTCCCGCACCGCCTCTCGCAGCTCGGGGTACCAGAAAGCGCCGCCATCGCGCTCTTCGCAGCGCTCTTCGCGCTCACGTATGTCGTGCTCGCTCGGGAGGCGTGGCGCGGCCGTGCACGGCTCGCGCTCGCGTCGGTTGCGTTGCTCGCGTGCGCGCCGTACGTCACGCCGTGGTACCTCGCGTGGGTCGTGCCGCTCGCGGCGGTCGAGGAGGACAAGCTCGCGCGCGGGCTCGCGCTCGCCCTTACGGCGTACCTGCTGCCGCAGACGATTCCCGTCTGAACACGAGCACCCCGTCCTCGTCGAAGACGAGCTGCCAGCGCGGGTCACGCGCGCAGCCGCGCGATCTCGCGCGCGTAGGGCTCGGGTGCGAAGCGGTCGAGGTAACCGGGCGAGCGCTCGTCCACGGCGATCCAGGTCGCGTCCCCACGGATCGGGAAGCTCAGGAAGCGGCGTGCGGCCCGAAAGGTGCGCGCCGAGCGAGTTCGAGGCCGACACGACCGCGTCGTCCGGGACGAGCCGCAGCCCACGCGCCGCCGTTTGGTCGTGGCCGTCGATCAGTGCGGCGTCGGCCTGGAGGTCCTCGCCACCTGGGATCGCTCCCCAGAGTGGGATCGCGCCGAGCACGAAGTTGGACGCGAGGACGAGCGCGACCAGCGGCTTGACGATCGGTCGCTCCAGCCGCGCGGCCGCGAAGATCGCCGCGGCGAAGAGCGCGGGCACGAGCGGTGCGACGTAGTGGAAGTGGATCGACGTCTGCGTGTCCGTCGCGGAGAGCAGGTTGAGTGCGAGGTCGGGCAGCGCCGGCAGCAGCGCGAGCGGCGCTGCGAGCGGCAGGAACGCCAGCGGCACGAGCAGCGCGAGCAGGTAGGCGAGCCCCTCCCGATCGGCGAGCGCGCGCGCGACCGCCACCGGGTCGGTGACGAGCGTCTTCAGGATCCCGGTCGGCGACCCTCCGACCTCGTCGTACCGTCCGTCGAACGGTCCGCCGCCGGTGTTGTAGTGCTCGACGACGCCGAGCGCGAACACCGCGAGAGCGACTCCGGCGAGCGCGATCGTGATCCCCGCAACTCGCCGTCTGCGTGCCAGTGCGTACCAGAGGCCGAGCCCCGCGACGGCCAGGGGGATCTCTTCCTTGGTCGTGCACGCGAGCGCCGCGCAGATCGCGAACGGAACAAGGCGATCCTCGTCGAGGAACCAGAACGCGAACAGCAGCAGCGGGCACGCGAGCGCGACGGGATGGAAGTCGGAGAGCGCAACCCATTGCGTTGCGGGGAACAGCAGGTAGGCGAGCGCGAAGCCGAGTCCCGCGCGTTCGGAGGCGAGGTGCTTGCGCGCGAGCCAGAAAACGGGCAGCGCCCCGAGTGCGAGCGCGACCGACTGCGCGACGAGCAGCCCCTCCGGGCTCGGCCAGAGAAGCCAGAGCGGCGCGAAGAGGACGAGGATCGGATCGAAGTGTGACGCGAGGCGCGTCGTCTGCTCTCCGGCGAGGTTCGTGACGGCGAGCGGGTCGCCGTGGGCCGTCGACCACACGGCCTGCACCATGTTCCCGAGGTCGAAGCGACCCGTCTCGAACGAGCGATGCCGGAGCACGGCGAGGGCGCCGAAGCCGGCTGCGAAGGCCGAGATCGCAAGCGCGAGCGCCCGGTTCACCGCGCGCGCTCGATGATCGAAAGCCACCGGCGCCCGAGGACGTCCTCGCTCGCGTGACGGCGGTACGCGGACAGGCCGCCTTCCGCGATGCGTGTTCGCAGGGCGTCGTCGGACGCGAGTCGGCGGAGCGCGCTCGCGAGCGCGGCCGCGTCGCCGGGTGGGACGAGGAGCGCGCTCTCGCCGTCGACGAGCAGCTCGCGCGCTGCGGGCGTGTCGGCCGTGACGAGCGGCGTCCCGCACGCGAGCGCCTGGAACGCCTTGTTCGGGATCACGCGTGCGGCCTTCTCGGAGCGGCCGAAGATTCCGAGCGCCGCTCCGGCCGCGTGGAGCTCGCCGGCGAGCTGCTCGTACTCGACCCACGGCACCCACTGGACGTTCTCGGGGCGCTGCCCGAGGAGCCCGTCGAGCTGGCCGCTGCCGACGATCCGAAACGGGAGCTCGGGCGCGTGCCGCGCCGCTTCGAGGATCGTCTCCAGCCCGTGCAGCGGGATCAGCTTGCCGACGAAGAGCGCGTGCGTGAACGCGTCGCCTCGCGCGCCGGGCTGGAAGACGCGCTCTTCTGCGCCGACGAAGCAGACCTCGACGCGCTCGAGGTCGGCGAGCTCGGCGAGGAAGCGTGCGTGCTGCTCGGTGTCGGCGACGACGACGTCGGCAGCGCGGAGCGCGCGGCGGTCGACGAGCGCGAGCGCGCGTGCAGGGAGCGAACCGGAGCGGAAGCGCGCGCGGTCCGAGACGAGCGTGTCCGCGAGCGACACGAGCGGATTGAAGAGCACCGGCGCGCCACGAGCTGCGCGTCTCGCCGCAGGCAGGTCGAAGTGGCCGGGGTAGCCGACGATCACGGCGTCGTAGCGCTCGTCGGGTCGCCTGAGCAGGCGGAGCTCCGCTCGCGCGAGCTGCAGTGCGGTCCTCGAGCCGGCGCGCCACGCGTCGCGAGTCCCCTCCCACACCGGCTCGTGCCGTTCGACGACATCGACCCCTGCACCGCGCAGGCACGAGATCACCTGCGCGTTGCGCGGGTAGTCGCGCTCGTACGTTCCGAAGTAGAGGACCTTCAGGAGAGGATCTCGTCGACGTGCAGCTCGTCGCGCCCCCGCTCGAGCGCGCGCTCCTCGTGGTGCGTCGTGATCATCTCGCCGATCAGCCCCAGGGAGAGGAACTGCATCCCGACGACGACAAGCAGGACGCCGAGCGTCAGCAGGGGCCGATGCCCGATCGCGCTCCCGCTCAGCCAGAGCACCGTCAGGTAGACGCAGACGAGGAAGCCGATCCCGCCGAGCGCGAGCCCGAGCCCTCCGAAGAGGTGCAGCGGGCGGTGGCGGTAACGGCCCATGAACGTGACGGTGATCAGATCGAAGAAGCCGCGCAGGTAACGCTCGAGGCCGTAGCGGGAGCGGCCGTGCTCGCGCGGTCGATGATTCACCGGGAGCTCTGCGACGCGGTAACCGCGCTCGTACGCGAGCACGGGGAGAAAGCGGTGCAGCTCGCCGTACAGCGCGAGCCCCTTCACGACGTCGGCCCGGTACGCCTTCAGCCCGCAGTTCATGTCGTGCAGGTGCACTCCGGAGATCCAGCCGGTGACCGTGTTGAACACGCGTGAGAGGATCCGACGACGCCACGGGTCGCGCCGGCGCGTCTTCCATCCCGACACGAGGTCGAAGCCCTCGTCGAGCTTCGCGAGGAGCCGCGGAATCTCGGCGGGGTCGTCCTGGCCGTCGGCGTCGATCGTGACGATCAGGTCGCCGTCGGCCTGCGCGAACCCGGCCGCGAGCGCGGCGGCCTTGCCGAAGTTCCGGCGCAGCCGGACGACGCGCACGTTCGTGGCGCGCGCGTGCAGTCGCGTCAGCGCGGCGAACGACCCGTCGGTCGAGCCGTCGTCGACGAACACGACCTCCCAGGCGCGTTCGAGCGGGTCGAGGGCGCTCGCGACCTCGTCGTAGAGCAGCTCGACACTTCGCTCCTCGTTGTACACCGGCACGACGACCGAGAGCACGGGGCGAGGGTACCGGGACTAGGGTGCCCACGTGACCGACCTGCTCACGCTCGAGGCGGCGATCGAGGCGGTGCTCGCACGCAGCGCGCCGCTTCCCGCGGAGCGAGTCGGGCTGGGTGAGGCTGCGGGACGCGTTCTTGCAGCGCCCGCACTCGCGCGGGTCGACCTGCCGCCCTTCGCGAGCTCCGCGATGGACGGCTTCGCGCTTCGAAGCGTCGACACGCCCGGCCGACTCCCCGTTGTGGCCCGCATCGCAGCGGGCTCGCCCGCGGCGCGAGCGTTGCAGGCGGGCGAGGCGATGGGCATCGCCACAGGCGGGGTGGTCCCGGAGGGTGCAGACGCGGTCGTTCCGATCGAGCGTGTTGTCCAGCAAGGCGACAGTCTCGAGGTTCCCAACGCTGTTGGCCAACAAGACAACATCCGACCACGCGGTGGTGACGCGCGCGAAGGCGACGTGGTCCTCGAGGCGGGCACGCGTCTCGGGGCCGCGCAGGTCGGTGCACTCGCCGCGGCAGGCGTCCCGGAGCTCGTGTGCGCCCGACGGCCACGCGTGGCGGTGCTGGCGACTGGCTCCGAGCTCCGCACGCCGGGCGAGGCGCTCGAGCCGGGAGAGATCTACGAGGCGAACGGGGCGATGCTCGACGCCGCGCTTCGCGCGCAGGGCGCCGACGTCGAGCAACTCGCTCCCGTCCGCGACGACGAAGATGCGCACCGCGACGCGCTCGCGCGCGCGCTGCAGGCCGACGTCGTCGTCAGCTCGGGCGGTGTGTCGGTGGGACCGCACGATCTCGTACGCCGCGTCGCGGCGGAGCTCGGCGTCGAGGAGGTGTTCTGGCGCGTCGCCGTCAAGCCCGGCAAGCCGATCTCGTTCGGGGTGCGCGACGCGACGCTCGTGTTCGGGCTGCCCGGCAATCCCGTGTCGGCGCTCGTGGGGTTCGAGCTCTTCGTTCGGCCGGCGCTCCGCGCGCTCGAGGGAGAACGTGACCCTGGTCCGCGCTTCCGGCAAGCGCAGCTCGCTCGGCCGGTTCGGCGAAACGGCGCACGCGACGAGCTCGTACGCGCGCGCTGGCGCGACGGCGAGCTGGAAGCGCTCGGCGGGCAGGAGTCGCACATGATCGTCCGCGCCGCGGCTGCCGACGCGCTCGTGCTCGTCCCTCGCGGCGAGGGCGAGCTGGCCGGCGAGGTTTCGTACCTGCCGATCTAGCGCGCGGCAGTGTTGCCGTCGCCGTCGGGCGGCGCGAACTTGGTGAGACGCCCGTAGGTGATCCAGCGGTGCGACGCGAAGAACCGCGGATGGCACGCCTGGAGCACGATCTGTTCGTAGTTCTTGGACTTCAAGACCGAGAGGTCGGTCGCAGCGACGATCCGGCTGCCCAGTCACCGCGTACGTGAACGTGCCGTACGGCATCTCGACCCGGATGACGTCGCCGTTTCGCAGTGACTGGATCTTCGAGAACGGCGCCGAATAGGTCGTTCGGTGTCCTGCGATGTAGACGAGCCGGTTCTGGCCGGGGAAGAACGTGCGCGCGTCGAGGCCGGGGCCGCGCTTGAGCGACTCGGCATCCGTGCCGTACACGAGCACCATCTTGACGCCGAGTCGCGGAACCTCGATGCGCCCGATGCCGTCACCGGACGCCGTCGCTTCTCGATATCGCCGGGCCTCCGCTGCGATTTCGGCGGGCCCGAGTGACTCGGGCTGCTCGACGGCCGGTGTGTACGAGGCGAAGCGCTCTTCGAGCCCCGAGGACAGGCCGCGCTGCTCGTACGCCGTGTAGAGGCTCGTGAACGGGTCTTCCCAACGCCAGACCGCGAACGCCCAGGCCAGCGTGGCGATGCCGCCGACGATCAGCAGCGTGCCGAGAGTCCTGAGGAGTCGCCTCATCGAGCTCTCAACCTAACGCCCGGCGCTCCGCAGAGGATGTGCGCCGACCTTCGACGGCGACGAGCAGGGTCCGGACGAGCTCGCGGATCGGGCCTCGCGGGGGACGTTCCTCCGCGGACGGGTACGGCGCGTAGCGTCGTGCGGCGAGCGCGCTCAACTGGCCGGCGACGGCGAGCCACGCGAGGAACAACGCGACGAGCGGCACCGGCACGTAGCCGATCGCGACGAGCTCCGTGAGATAGGCGATCCCGTCCCAGCCGAGGTCGAGCCGCGCCGCGAGCGACCAGACGAGGAGCGCAGGGCCGGCGAAACCTGTCGCGATCAGTGCGGCGCGCGCCCAGGCGGCGCGCGCCTGGAGCTGCGGCAGCCAAAGCCACGCGTGAAGCGACGGCAGCACGAACACGAGGGCGAACGCGTTCACCGCGACGACGAGGAGCGCGACGAGGCCCAGCATCAGGAGCGCAGCAGTGTGCCCCGCGAGCTCCTCCTCGACCGAGACCGGGCGCCGGGGGATCAACCGGTCCCGCGCGATGATCCAGGCCACAGCGGACGCGACGGCGAGGACGAGGAGCGCGCCGACCGGCCAGACGTGCGCCGCCGCGCTCTCGGGCGGGATGGGACGCGGGTCGCCCTGCGGCCAGCCGCCGGCCTTGGCGACAACGGCGAAGGCGAGCCCGACGAAGAGCCAGAAGCCGAGCCGGCTGAGATAGCTTCGAACCGCGGGCCCCAGTGGAATCCGTCGCCTGCGACAGTGCGCGAAGAGGTCGACCGCGACTGCCAGAAAAGGGATCAGAGCGGCGACGAGCACGAGCTGGACGGCCCAGCCTCGGACCACGCGCGTGCCGAAGTAGAGGTAGGGCGGGCCGCCGCGCGTCACTTCGAGGCCCTGGTCGATCGAGCCGATCAGCGTCTGCGCGGCTGCGCCGAGCTGGGCGTAGCGCGGGGTTGCCAAGAGCCGCTGGAGGCGCGCCTCGCTGTCGAGCTCCGCGGGTGCCGGCGAGTCCCCCTGCGTCGTGATCGTGAGCGCGGAAACGCCGCGGCCGACGAACGGCGCCTGCTCGTAAAGGCTGTAGGGGAAGGCGAGGTCGAGCAGCTGTCGTGCAGCGCTCGGCCGCAGCGGCGGTTGCCCGGTCTGCTCGGCGATCCGCTCGGAAGCCGTTCGCACGAGTGTCCAGCCGGGCGAGCGTGGGCGGTCCCCGGCGAGGTGGAGCCGCGTCGGGCCGGGGCCGGCGATCGAGTCGAGGTTGATCACCGCGTCGATTTCGTCCACCTCGTTTGCCGCGTAATGGGCTGCGCCGTAGCCGCCGAGGGCACCGCCGTCGGTCGAGAGAAAGACGAGCGTGTGTGCAGGCCCCTGGCGCGGATCCTCGACAGCGGCCGGGCTCGCGAAGGAGCGCGCGAGCACGATCAGCGCCGCGGTTCCCGAAGCGTTGTCGACCGCGCCCGGTCCGATTCCGAGGTCGTCACGGTGGGCCATCACGACGATCCGGCGGTCCGACCGACCGGGGACCGTCGCGACGAGGTTCTGCATCTGGAGCCGCCCGTAGCCGGGCACATCGGCGGCGAACGGCTGCGTGCGAACGGTCAGGTTGTACGGCTCGAGCTGGCTGCGGAACCACTCGGCCGCCCTGCCGGCGCCGTCGCTCCCCGAGAGCCGCATCGGATAGAAGGTCGCGAGCTCTTCCGCGAGCGTGGCTGCCGACGCGGCGTCGAACGCGGGCGGAAACGGCTCTGGCAGCGGTGCCGGACGCGCGACGCTGAACGCGGCCAGCAGGAGCGGGATCGCGAGGAGGAGCCAAGTCCCGCGGTACATCCGGGCGTTCACGGGCCGTTCAGTGGAACCGGGTCTCGGCCTCCGCGTGGAGGGCGGAACAGCCATGGCGTCTGAGTCTAGGCGGGCCGCCTCCCGGCGCCAGTGGGCGGCGGGCATCATGGGCTTGTGGCAGACGCGTCGACGATCTTGCTCGTGGACGACGAGGACTCGGTGCAGAAGCTCCTCACGTACCCGCTCGAGCGCGACGGCTTCCGCGTCGTTCCAGCGCACGACGGCGAGGAGGCGCTGCTGCGCTTCGCCGAGCAGCCGGTCGACCTCGTCGTCCTCGACGTGATGCTGCCGAAGCTCGACGGGCTCGAGGTCTGCAAGCGGCTTCGCTCTCAGAGCTCCGTGCCGATCATCATGCTGACCGCCCGCGACGACGAGTTCGACAAGGTGCTCGGACTCGAGCTCGGCGCCGACGACTACATCACGAAACCGTTTTCGATCAGAGAGTTCCGGAGCCGTGTTCGAGCCCTCCTCCGCCGCGTCTCGACGCCACGCCAGGTCACCGGCGAGAGCTCGACGATCGAGGCCGGCGAGGTGCTGATCGACCTCGCGAGGCGGACGGTGCAGGTCGCTGGGAAAGCGGTTCAGCTCACGTACGTGGAGTTCGAGCTCCTGCGGACCCTCGCTTCCAGCCCGGGGGTCGTCTTCTCGCGGCAGCGGCTCCTGGAGGCGCTCTGGGGTGGCTCGGACTACCGGGAGCCCCGGACGATCGACGTCCACGTCAGGCACCTGAGGGAGAAGCTGGAGCCCGACCCGAGCGAGCCGCGCTACCTGCAGACCGTTCGGGGCGCCGGCTACCGCTTCGCGGCGTGAGCCCCTTCCGGAGCGTCGGCGCCCGGCTCAGCCTCGCGCTGGTCGTGGTCGTCGCGACGGCTCTGGCGATCGTCTACGCCGGCCTCGTCCCGATCCTCGAACGGAACCTCGTCGACTCGAAGATCGACCAGCTCGTGCCGCTCGGGGAGAACCTCGCAGCGCGCGTGCCGGACGACCAGACGCGCTGGCAGATCTTCGTGGAAGAGAGCGCCCCGACCGTGAACGCCCGGGTGATGATCGTCAACCCGCTCGTCCTGGGGGCCACCGAGCCGACGGTTCTTCCGCTTGCCGACTCGCAGTCGACGTCCTCCCTCCAGATCGACGATCCGATCGCGGTTCAGGCGGCTGAGACTCGGCGAACCGAGAGCGGGCGGCTCGAGCGAGGCGGCAAGCCCTACGCCGAGGCGGCGATCCCGCTCGCAGAGGACACCGTGCTCGTGCTTCGCGCGCCCCTCGAGGACACGCTCGCGAACGTCGAGCTCGTCCGGCGCAGACTGCTGCTCGCCGGCGCAGTCGCGCTGCTCCTCTCGCTCGCGATGGGCTACGGCGCCGCGTACCTCTTCGCCCGCCGGCTGCGGCGCCTCGAACGGGCCGCCGACCGCATCGCAAGCGGTCGCTTCGACGAGCCGATCGTCGATCGCGGCGGGGACGAGATCGGCCAGCTGGCGGCGGCGTTCGACCGGATGCGCCAGCGCCTGGCGGGGCTCGAGCGGGCGCGGCGCGAGTTCATCGCCAACGCGTCGCACGAGCTCCGGACGCCGATCTTCTCGCTCGGCGGCTTCCTCGAGCTGCTCGACGACGAGGAGCTCGACGAGGCGACGCGGAAGGAGTTCCTCGGCACCGCCCGCGGGCAGGTGGCACGGCTGACGAAGCTCGCGACCGACCTGCTCGACCTCTCGCGCCTCGACGCCGGCCGCGTGCAGCTCGACCGCGAGAAGCTCGACCTCGGCGCCGTCGCGCGCTCGATCTGCCGCGAGTTCGAGGCGGTCGCCCGCTCGAACAGCCACTCGATCGAGACGGAGCTCAACGGCCCAGCCGACGCTGTGGGTGACGAGCAGCGGACGCTCCAGATCGGCCGCATCCTCGTCGAGAACGCCCTCGTGCACACCCCTCCGGGGACGAAGGTTCGCATCCGGACGGGTCGCGAGAACGGCCGCGCGGTGCTGGAGGTCGAGGACGAGGGCCCGGGGATCCCGGCGACGCAGCAGGCCCAGGTCTTCGACCGCTTCTACCGGGTCGACGGGGGCGTCACGACGGGGAGCGGGCTCGGCCTGGCGATCGCCAAGGAGCTCGCCGAGCTGATGGGCGGGGCGATCGAGCTCGAGTCTGGGGACGGCTCCACGGTGTTCCGGCTCGCCCTGCCCGCAGCCGCGTAGCCGCTTTTCCGTGGAAAACGGCCCCAGTGGGGCCGTGGCTACAGTGGCTCGATGCGCCCGGCGTCCGTCGTGTTCGTTTCGCTTGCGACCGCGCTCCTCGGAGCCCTGGCCGCAATCGGGATCGGCACCGCGGCCGGCTGGATCGGCGACACCGACACCGTGATCGTCGGAGCGGACCAGCGGAGCTCGGGCGACCCGGCCTCGACGCCGCTCCGGGGCGCGTCCGAGCCACTCGTCGGCGGCGACTTCAAGCCGGCGACGATCTACGAGGCCCGCTCGCAGGGCGTGGTCACGATCTTCGCCTTCTTCGGCGACGAGCAGGACGACGCGGCCGGCGCGTCGCAGGGCTCCGGCTTCGTCGTCTCCACCGACGGGCTCGTGCTGACGAACTCACACGTCGTGACGACGGCCGGAGAGACCGCCGGCGCGGCGCAGTCGGCCCGCACCGTCTACGTGCAGTTCGCCGACGGCGACCGCGTGCCCGGCGAGATCGTGGGCTACGACCCCTTCACCGACGTCGCCGTTCTGCGAGTCGACCGGGCCGCGCACCGGCTCTCGGCCGTGCCGCTCGGCGACTCCAGCAAGGTCGTGGTCGGCGAGCCCGTCGCGGCGATCGGAAGCCCCTTCGGCAACGAGAGCTCGCTGACGGTCGGCGTCGTCTCGGCGACGAAGCGCTCGATCGCCTCGCTGACCTCGATCTACAACGTCGTCGACGCGATCCAGATCGACGCCCCGATCAACCGCGGCAACTCCGGCGGCCCGCTCTTCGACGCACGAGGCCGGGTGATCGGGATCAACGCCCAGATCCGCACGGAGACGGGCCAGAACGAGGGTGTCGGGTTCGCGATCCCGATCAACGCCGCCAAGCGGTCACTCGAGCAGCTCGTGCAGACCGGAACCGTCCACTACGCCTACGTCGGTGTGACCACGAGCGACCTGACCCCGACGCTCGCCCGCAGGTTCGGCTACCCGGTTCTCCGCGGCGCGGTCGTCAACGTCGTCCGTGAGCACAGCCCCGCTGCCCGGGCGGGAATCCGGCCCGCCGTTCGCGAGGAGGAGTTCAACGGACTGAACTTCCCCATCGGTGGCGACGTGATCGTCGCGATCGACGGCCGCGCGGTTCGCAGTGCAGATGACGTCGTCCGGCTGGTCACGGAGCTGGAGCCCAGCCAGGTGGCCGTCTTCACCGTCGTCCGCGACGGGAAGCGGGTCCGGGTCGCGGTCCGCCTCGGCGAGCGTTAGCGCCGACCGCATCTGGGTAGGAAGCGTCTCAGCGGGCCATTCGGGGGCCTGAAAGAGACAGGCTGCAGTAGTTTAACTTGCGCATTTCTAGGGAAATCCCATACGGATGAGCGAACCCGCTGCGGCCATTCGCGAGGTGCGACTGCGGATTCCGGCCAAGCCGGAGTACATCGCCTTGTGCCGGCTCGCCCTGACCGGGATCTCCCGGCTTCGCCCGGTGGGTGAGGAGACGCTCGCCGATCTCAAGCTCGCCCTGACCGAAGCCTGCTCCAACTCCGTCCGCCACGCCTACGCCAATGGTGAAGGCTCCGTCGACATCCGGTACGAGCTGCACGCGGACCGGCTCGTGATCGAGGTCGTCGACGACGGTGAGGGCTTCGATCCCGCGCAGCCTGGTCGGAACGGTGACGACGACGACCTCACCGAGGGCGGGCTCGGGATCGCGATCATCCGCTCGATCGCCGACGACGTCGAGATCGGTGCGGGCGAGGGAGGCCGCGGGTCGCGGCTTCGTTTCGTGAAGGTGCTCGACGGTTGATCCGGCGCCGCGACTAGTCTCACCGCCGTGCTCCAAGCGGTCAACGTCGGACACAAGTCGCTCGCGGACTACACGACCATCGCCACGCGTGGGCTGATGGACGAGATCCGCCGACTGGCCGAGCCGCTTGCCGGCAAGCGGGTCGCGCACGTCTCGGCCACGGCGTTCGGCGGGGGTGTCGCCGAGATCAACTACACGCTCGTGCCGCTGATGCAGAGCGCGGGCCTCGAGGCCGACTGGCTGATCATCCGCGGGGCGGACGAGTTCTTCAACGTCACGAAGACGATCCACAACGCGCTCCAGGGCAACCCGCAAGGGCTCGACGAGGAACAGCAGGCGATCTACCGGCGCTACAACGAAATGAATGCAAAGGAGTTCGTCGACGAGTACGACTTCGTGATCGTCCACGACGCACAGCCGGGCGCGATGATCGACTGGTTCCCGTCTTCACGCGCGCGCTGGATCTGGCGCTGCCACATCGACCTCTCGACGCCGAACCGCCAGGTGCTCGAATTCCTGCTCCCGTCGATCCGGCGCTACGCGGCGACGATCTTCCACCGCCGTGACTACGTCCCGCCCGAGCTCGTCGACCGCGCGTACATCTGGCCGCCGGCGATCGACCCGCTCGCGCCGAAGAACATGGCGCTGTCGCCCGAGGACGCTGCCTACATCGTCGACCAGTTCGGCATCGACGTCACGCGGCCGCTCCTCACCCAGGTCTCGCGGTTCGACCCGTGGAAGGACCCGCTCGGAGTGATCGACGCGTACCGGCTCGTGAAGGAGGAGCATCCCGACGTCCAGCTCGCGCTCGTCGGCTCGATGGCGCACGACGACCCGGAAGGCTGGGAGTTCTACAACCAGACCGTCGCATATGCAGCAGGCGACCCGGACATCTACATCCTCTCGAACCTGAACAACGTCGGGTCGGTCGAGGTGAACGCGTTCCAGGTGCACTCCGCTGCGGTGATTCAGAAGTCGATTCGTGAAGGCTTCGGCCTCACGGTGAGCGAGGCGCTCTGGAAGGGACGACCGACCGTCGGTGGGAAGGCGGGCGGGATCGTCGACCAGATCGTGCACGGCGAGACGGGCTGGCTGGTCTCGTCCTCCAGCGAGTGCGCCGAGGCCTGCATGGTCGCGCTCGCCGAACCGGAGCACGCGCGCCATCTGGCCCTCGCCGGCAAGGAGCACGTTCGCCGGCACTTCCTCACACCGCGACTCCTTCGCGACTGGCTCGCGCTCTTCAACCTCTTGCTCGGCAACAAGACCGAGGGTGTCGAGCTCGCGACGGCCGCGGCGAGCTAGTACGCAATGGCGGCCGCGCGCCGCAAGCTGATCGTCGTCTCGAACCGCGGGCCTGCGTCGTACGAGCGCGCTGCGAACGGGACGCGCATTGCGCGTCGGGGAGGCGGTGGTCTCGTCACGGCGCTTCGCGGATTCCTCGACCACCACGACGTGACGTGGATCGCCAGCGCGATGAGCGCCGAAGATCGTGTTGTCGCATCAGACAACAAGAACGAGGCCTTCGACGAGACGTCGCGCGAGGGCTCGGCGTTCCGCCTGCGGCTGGTCGCGCACGACCCGCGGGCCTACGACTGGTTCTACAACGTCGTCTCGAACCCGACGCTCTGGTTCATCCAGCACTACCTCTGGGACCTGAAGGACGAGCTGAGCCTCGACGACGGGCTGCATCGCGCGTGGACGCAGGGGTACGAGGTCGTGAACCGGAACTTCGCGGCGGCGGTGGTCGACGAGCTCGAGCGTGAACCGGGCGCGACGGTGTTCTTCCACGACTACCACCTCTACCTCGCGCCACGGCAGGTCCGAGACGCGAAGCCGGACGCGACGCTCCAGCACTTCGTGCACATCCCATGGGCGCAGGCGGACTACTGGCACGTGCTCCCGCTCGAGATCCGCCAGCAGATCCACGAGGGGATCCTCGCGAACGACGTCGTCGGGTTTCACACGCCGCGCTGGAGCCGGAGCTTCCTGCGCTGCTGCGAGGACTTCGTCGGTGCGACGTGCGACGACGTGCGCGGCACCGTCGAGCACGGAGGGCGGGAGGTTCGCGTCACCGCGAACCCGATCTCCGTCGACGTGCGCGAGTTCGATGCGCTCGCGGAGAGCGAAGCGGTGCTCGCAGCCGAGCGTGCGCTTGCGCGGAATCGACCCGAGAAGCTGATCCTCCGCGTCGACCGCACGGATCCGTCGAAGAACGTCGTGCGCGGGTTCCGTGCCTTCGAGCTCTACCTCGACGAGCACCCCGAGATGCGCGAACGGGTCGGGATGCTCGCGCTGCTCGATCCGTCGCGCCAGGACATCCCTGAGTACGCGGAGTACCTCGGCGCGATCCAGCGTGAGGCGCGGCGCGTGAACGACCGCTACGCACGGACCGGCTGGATGCCGATCGACCTCCGGATCGAGGACGACTTTGCAGGCTCCGTCGCCGCCTACAAGCAGTACGACGTGCTGCTGGTCAACGCCGTCTTCGACGGACTGAACCTCGTCGCGAAGGAGGCGCCGCTCGTCAACACGCGCGACGGTGTGCTCGTGCTCTCCGAGAACACGGGCGCGCACGACGAGCTCGGCGACTTCGCGCTCACCATCAATCCGTTCGACGTCGCCGGACAGGCTCGCGCGATCCACCGGGCGCTCGAGCTCGATGCCGACGAGCGGCGTCGGCGGATCGAGGGCATCCGCGCGCGAGTTCGCGAGCACGACCTCTCGGCGTGGCTGGAACAGGAGCTTCGCGCGCTCGAGGGCTCGGCGTCTCTGCGGAGCTAGGGTCTACAGCGTGAACGGTCTCTCGCACGTCGACCCGTCGGGCGCGGTTCGCATGGTGGACGTCGGTGGCAAGCCGGCCTCGCGCCGGCGAGCGGTCGCGGCGGCCGAGGTGCGCATGGCGCCGGAGACGGCGCGGCGGCTTCGCGAGCTTCCGAAGGGCGACGCGCTGACGACTGCGCAGCTCGCGGGAATCATGGCGGCAAAGCGAACCGCCGAGCTGATCCCGCTGTGCCACCCGCTTCCCCTCACGAACGTGGAGGTCTCGCTCGAGGTGGGCGAGGGGTCAGTGAGGATCAACGCGGTCGCGGAGACAACCGCGCAGACCGGCGTCGAGATGGAGGCGCTCACGGCCGCGACGGTCGCGGCGCTCACCGTCTACGACATGGCGAAGGCGATCGACGCGTCCATGGTGATCGCCGACGTTCGGCTCCTGGAGAAGACGAAGCAATGAAGGCCGCGGTCTTGACGGTCTCCGACGGCGTCGCCGCAGGAACCCGCGCGGACGAGAGCGGCGACCTGCTCGCCGCGCTGCTCGGCGTGGACGGCTACGAGGTCGAGCGCCGAACCGTTACCGACGACGTCGACGAGATCGCGCGTGCCGTCGCCACGCTCGCCGCCGATGCGTCGCTCGTGCTCACGACCGGCGGCACCGGGTTCGCGCCCCGCGACGTCACTCCTGAGGCTACCGCGTCGGTCGTCGAACGGGTTGCGCCCGGGATCTCCGAGGCGATTCGCGCGGACGCGATCGCGAAGACGCCGCACGGTCTGCTCTCTCGCGGGATCGCCGGCGTGCGCGGGACTGCGCTTGTGGTGAACCTTCCCGGCTCGACCGGGGGCTGTCGCGACGGGTACGCGGTCATCCGCCCTGCCCTCGAGCACGCTCTGCATCTGTTGTCCGGAGAGGCGACAGCACACGTGCAGACCTGACGTCGTGTCGCGCCTCTACACCGACGATGTCGAGCTCTATGACATCGCGTTCACGTGGGACCTCGACGACGAGGTCTCGTGGCTCGTCGAGCGGTTCGGACCGTCGGTCATGACGGTGCTCGAGCCCGGCAGCGGCACCGGCCGCATGCTCGAGGCGCTCGCTCGGCGGGGGCTCGCGGCGTGCGGGCTCGACACGTCGCCTGAGATGATCGTCTTCGCTCACGACAGACTTTCGGAGGCGGGCCTGCACGCCGGCGTCGTTCAGGCGGACATGACCGACTTTCACCTCGACGCGCGGTTCGACGCTGCTGTCTGCCCGATCAACACCCTGACGCACCTGACTCCGGACGCGCTCGCGGCGCACCTCGACCTCATGGCCGAGCACCTCGAGCCCGGAGCTCGCTACCTCGTCCAGGTCGGGGTGTTCGACGGGGACGAGTTGCCGCCTCCGAACGAGTGGGACGCGGAGCGCGGTGAGCTGGCGCTCCACTGCGAGTGGGCCGCGATCGAGCGCGATCTGACCGCAGGCCGCGAGCGGCACCGCTCGAGGATCACGGTGCTCGCAGGGCCGAGGAAGGGCGAGGTGATCGAGGAGCTCCACGAGATGACCGCGTGGACCTCGACGACGTGGCGCGCAGCGATTGCGGCGTCACCGTTCACGGAGGTCGCTGCCTACGACGGCAACGAGCGTGATCGCCCGAAGGTCGAGCTCGAGCACGGCGGCGGGTTGATATGGCACGAGCTGGTCGCGCCGTGATCCACGCCCGCGGACTCGAGCGTCGTTACGGCGCGAAGCGTGTGCTGCGCGGCGTCGACCTCGAGGTCGGGCGCGGCGGGTTCACGCTCGTCACGGGTCGGAACGGATCGGGCAAGACGACACTCCTGCGCCTCGTTGCGGGGCTCGCCGCGCCGACGGCGGGCGAGCTCGAGGTGGACGTCGAGCGCGGGCAGCTCGGCTTCGTCGGCCACGAGCCGCTCGTGTACCGCGAGCTCACCGCGCTCGAGAACCTCCGTCTCTACGCGCGCCTCTACCGCGTCCCCGAGCCGAGGGAGCGGATCGGGATGCTGCTCGAGCGCTTCGCGCTCTGGGACGTGCGCAACCAGCGTTCGGGCTCGTACTCGCGCGGGATGCTGCAACGGCTCGCGCTCTGCCGGGCGTTGCTGCACGAGCCGGAGCTCCTCCTGCTCGACGAGCCGTACTCCGGGCTCGACACAGAAGGTGCGGAGTTGCTCGATCGCGAGCTCGCGGAGCGCGTCGGCAAGGCGACGTTCCTCGTCGCGACGCACGATTCGGAGCGACTCGCGCCGTTCGCCTCGGGAGCGCTCGCGCTGTGACCTACGCCCGCGATGTCGTCGCCCTCGCGCGCAAGGATCTGCTGCTGGAGCTTCGCGCGCGGGAGACCCTGCCCGCGATGTTGCTGTTCGTCCTCGCGACGCTCGTCGCGTTTCGGTTCGCGCTTCCCGCCGACGCGTCCGAGCGCGCGTCCGATCGGCCTGCTCTGGGTCGCGATCCTCTTCACCGCGCTGCTCGGGATCACGCGCGCGTTCATCCCCGAGCGAGAGCAGCGCGTCCTGGACGGCCTCGTGCTGGCGCCCGTCGACCGCAGCGCGATCTGGCTCGGGAAGGTCGTGGCGACCTTCGCGTTCCTAGGAGCGGCCGAGCTCGTTGCGCTCCCGGCCTTCTCGCTCTTCTTCGAGCCGGTGACGTGGAGTACCGTTGCGGCGGTCGCACTCGCCAACGTCGGGATCTGCGCCGTCGGGGCGATTCTCGCCGCCATGGCAGCGGCCGGCCGTGCGCGGGAGCTGCTCTTCCCGGTCCTGTTCCTTCCCCTGTCGCTCCCGATCCTCGTCGGCGGCGTCGGCGCCGCCGTGAGCGACGATCCGGGTCGCTACCTGGCCTTTCTGGCGTTATACGACGGCGTTTTCGCGATACTTGCGTGGGCGAGCTTTGAGTACGTGGTCACGGAATAGAAGTGTTTCCGTGGCGGTCGCGGCTGCGGTCGTGCTCGTCGCGGGCTTCGCGCTCGCGCTGCTCTGGGCGCCGGAAGACGCCGACCAGGGGCCGAGCCAGCGGATCTTCTACCTCCACGTCCCGATCGCGCTGACCGCGTACGCCGCCTTCGGCTGGGGCGCGTGGAAGGCACTCCGACTGCTCTGGACCGGCAACCAGCGCTACGACCTCGAGAGCTACACGGCCGTGCACATGGGGACGATCTTCGGGACGCTCACGCTCGTGACGGGCTCGATCTGGGCGCGCACCTCGTGGGGCGTCTGGTGGAGCTGGGGCGAGCGCCAGCTGGTGCTCTTCCTCATTCTCTTTTTGTTCTACGCCGCGTACTTCATGCTGCGCTTCTCGCTGCCGGACGGGCCCGGTCGCGCGCGGATCTCCGCGGTGTACGCGCTCTTCGGCGTCGTGCTGATCCCGATCAGCTTTCTCGCGATCAGGCTCGCAGAGAACCTCATCCACCCGGTCGTGTTCACGCGCGATGGGCCGCAGATGTCCGGGGACATGTTCTTCACGTTCTGCGTGTGCCTTGCAGGAACGCTGCTGCTCGCCGGCACGATGTACCTCAACGAGCTCGCGGGCAAGCGTCTCGACCTTCGCCTGCGCGACCTGAGGGAGTCACTTGAGCTCGGGTGAGAAGTATCTGTGGGCGGCCTACCTCGTCGTCCTCGCGACGATCCTGGTCTATGTCGCGATCATCTCGGCGAAGCTCGCCCGGCTCGAGCGCGAGGTCACCGAGCTGGCCGAGCGGGCGCGGGAGCGACGTGGCTGAGCTCCTGTTCTGGCCGGCCCTGATCGCCTACGGGGAAGCGGCGGTGGCGTACGTCGGCGTGCTTCGCCGGCCGGAGCTCGCTGCCCGGCTCGCGATCTGGGGCGTGCGGATCGGCTGGCTCGCGCAGACGGCCTTGCTCGCAGTCCAGGCCTGGCAGGCGGACGGCTTTCCGTGGGCCGACTGGGCGGGCGCGCTCAACCTCTTCGTGTGGTTCGCGGTCGGTGCGTATCTCGTCTACGGCAGCAGCCCGCGCTATCGGCTGCTCGGCATCGCAGTCATGCCGGGTGCCGCAATTCTGTTCGCACTCGCCGGGCTCGGCGGCGCCGCGGAGCAGAGCGGCTCCGACCTGTTCACGGCTGTGCACGTCGGGCTCGTCGTCGCCGGCTTTGCGGGCTTCGCGCTCGCAGCCGCGCTGGCCGGCCTGTATCTCTGGCTCGAGCGGCGGCTCAAGCGACGGCCTGCCGGCGTGCTTCGCCTCGGGCCCCCGTCGCTCGTCACGCTCGACGGTGTCGTCGCGCGCGTCTCGGCGGTGTCGCTCGCGGCGTTCACTGTCGGGCATCGCGCTCGGGCTCGTGCGCGGACACGACGTCGATCTTGCTGTCGCCGGCGCGATCGCAGCGTGGCTCGTCTTCGGCTCCGCACTCGTGCTTCGTCGCGAGCTCGGCTGGCGCGGTCGCCGCGCGGCGTACCTGACCCTCGCGGGCTTCGCGCTCGTCGCGTTCCTCGGACTGCCGGCGGGGCATCTCGGATGAGGGTCACGCTCGTCGGCGTGTCTCATCACGGCGCAGGCGTCGAGCTTCGTGAACGCGTCGCGCTTCGGCTCGACGACGCGCGAGCAGTCGCGGAAGACCTCGCACAGGGCGCAGGCGAGGCGGTGTGCCTCTCGACGTGCAACCGCACGGAGCTCTACATCGCGCACGAAGAAGACGTCGACGCCGAAGCGCGAGCGACTCGCGTCTTGCTCGAACGCGAGCCCGAGCTCGCGAACGCGTTGTACCGGCTGCGCGACGAGGCCGCGGCGCTGCATCTCTTCCGCGTCGCCGCAGGGCTCGACTCGTTGGTTCCGGGCGAGGGCGAGATCCTCGGCCAGGTGCGCTCGGCGTTCGACGTCGGCTCGACCGGCGCACTGCTCGATCGCCTCTTCAGGCAGGCGCTCTACGCAGGACGAAAGGCGCGTGCGCAGACGGGGATCGGCGAGTCGCCGGCGTCGGTGCCCGCGGCTGCCGCCGCGCTCGCACAGCAGGTCTTCGGCGACCTCAAGGGTCGCCGGATTCTGCTCGTCGGCGCCGGCAGGGTGAGCGAGCAGACAGCGCGGAGCCTCGTGTCGCGCGGCGCGGAGATCGCGGTTGTCGCGAACCGGACGCTGGAGCGCGCGACCGAGCTGGCGGAGCGCTTCGGCAGCGCGGCGCTGCCGCTCGAGCGCGTCGAGGAGGAGCTCGAGCGCGCGGACGTCGTCGTCGCGTCGACGAGCTCGCCCGAGCCCGTGCTTCGTCGCGCGCACGTCGAGCGTGCGCTGCGCGCGCGGCGCGGTCACCCACTCTTCCTGATCGACCTCGCGGTGCCCCGCGACCTCGACCCGGCGATCAACGAGCTCGACGGCTGTTACCTCTACGACATCGACGACCTCGAGGCGGTCGTGGCCGAGTCGCTCGGGTCGCGTCGGCGTGAGGCCGCCGCGGCCGAGGCGATCGTCGCAGCGGAAGCGGAGGAGTTCCGCACGTGGCAGGCGTCGCTCGAGGTGGTTCCCGCGATCGCGTCGCTTCGCGCGCGCGCCGAGGAGATCCGCCGTTCCGAGCTGGCGAAGGCGGAGTCGCGCCTCGGTGAGCTTTCCGACGCGGAACGGCGCGCGGTCGAGTCGGTGACGGCGCAGATCGTGAACAAGCTCCTCCATCTGCCGACGGTTCGCATGAAACAGGCAGCCGCGGCAGCCGATGGGGTGGTCTATGCTGACGCGGTGCGCCACCTCTTCGGCCTGGAGGACGAACGGTGAGCACGGCGGCGCGCGCGTTGACCGGTCGTCCGCTTCCGGTCCAGGCGCCGACGGCGTTCGTCCGCATCCGTCCGAGGGGCAAGGGTTGCGGCGAAGCGCGCGCGGGTCGGAGACGGTGTGGCGCTGATCCGCGTCGGGTCTCGCGGCAGTAGGCTCGCGCTCACGCAGGCGGAGCTCGCGGGCGACGCCCTTCGTGCCGCTGCGGACGTCACCGGTCGAGATCGCGCTCGTCCCGATCACGACCGCCGGCGACCGTGACCGCACCAAGCCGTTCGGCGAGATCGGCACGCGCGGCGTGTTCGTCAAGGAGCTCGAGGAGGCGCTTCTCGCGGGGCGGATCGACGTCGCGGTGCACTCGGCCAAGGACATGACCTCGACGGACGCGGCGGGGCTGGCGGTCGGCGCATACCTGCCGCGCGAGGACCCGCGCGACGCGCTCTGCGGGGCCGACGTCTTGCGACCGGGCATGCGCATCGGCACCGCTTCTGTCCGAAGGCGCGCGCAACTGCTCGCGCTCGAGCCCGAGCTGGAGATCGAACCGATGCGCGGCAACATCGACACGCGGCTACGCAAGCGCGTTGAACGCGGGTTCGACGCGATCGTTCTCGCCGCCTGCGGGCTCGATCGGTTGGGCCTCTCGGCGGAAATCGGCCACCGCTTCGACCCCGACGAGCTGCTGCCGGAGGCGGGTCAGGGCGCGCTCGCGCTTCAGGTACGTGCGGGCGAGGAGCGCCTCGTCGGCGCGATCGACGACGCGGAGACGCGCCGGCGCGTCGAGGCCGAGCGCGCGTGCGTCGCCGCGGTCGGCGGCGGCTGCACGGCGCCGGTAGGCGCGCACCACGACGGTGAGCAGCTGACGGCGCTCGTGGCTGCGGACGACGGCTCGTGGATCGAGCGCGTAACGGGCGACGATCCCGCCGAGCTCGGCCGCGCGCTCGTGGAGCTCGAATCGGCACGAACTCGGCACGAAGTCGTGACGGACACGACACGCGATGGTCGATAGCGTGTTGGTAGGGACCTTCGCGTCCCCCCATAGGGGTTGGGAAGGACATACGGGTTGGGAAGGACATAGGGGTCGGGAAGGGATGTCGTGTTGGGGGGAACGACGAAACGTGGCGACGTGAGGGTCGTCGTGACCCGGGCGCGCGAGCAAGCCCGGCCGCTCGTCGAGCGGCTCGAGGGGCTCGGGCTCGAGGTGGTCGAGTGCCCGCTGATCGAGATCGAACCGCTCGAGGAGCCGCATGCGGTCGACACGAGCGGGTACGACTGGGTCGTCGTGACCAGCCCGAACGGCGCCGACCTCTTCGCGCAACGTCGCTCCGGTGACCGCGCGCGAATCGCTGCGGTCGGCCCCGGAACCGCGGAGACGCTTCAGCAGCTCGGAATCGAGCCGGACTTCGTGCCTCGGGTGTCGACGCAGGAAGGGCTCGCGGAGGAGTTGCCGCGCCCCGCCGGTCGAGTGCTCTTCGTCGGCGCGGAAGGCTCGCGCCGCGTGCTCATCGACGCGCTCGACGCCGACTTTCTCCCGCTCTATCGGACGAGGCTGCTGACGCCGCCTGCGCCGAGCGGCGACCTCGTCGTGCTCGCCTCGGGCTCGGCGGCGCGCTCGTTCGCGGCGCTCGGCGCTCCTCTCCCCGCGGTCTCGATCGGCCCTCAGACGACCCGCGCCGCGCGCGCCGCCGGGCTGGAGGTCGTCGCCGAGGCCAGGACCCACGACCTCGACGGGCTGGTCGACGCCGTCGTACAGGCATGTTCGTCACGTTCCTGAGCGACTTCGGCCTGCGGGACGACTTCGTCGGCACGTGCCACGGGGTGATCAAGCGGATCGCGCCCGAGGTGCAGATCGTCGACATCACGCACGGGATCCCCGCACGCGCGATCGTGCAAGGCGCGCTCGTCCTCGCGAACACCGTGCCGTACATGCCGCAGGGCGTGCACCTCGCGGTCGTCGATCCCGGCGTCGGTGGACCGCGGCGAGCGCTTGCGCTCCGCGACGGCGAAGGCCGCCTCTACGTCGGCCCGGACAACGGCCTGCTGCTGCCGGCGGCGGAGCGCGCCGGCGTCACCGAGGCGCATGAGATCGTCAACCCCGAGTACGCGCTCTCACCCGTGTCGAGGACGTTCCACGGCCGTGACATCTTTGCGCCGGCTGCCGCGCACCTGGCGCGAGGGCTCGCGCTCGACGAGCTCGGGCCGCCGATCGATCCCGGTGCGCTCGTCCGGCTCGAGCTGCCTCGCGCCGAGCTGCGCCCGAACCGGATCTCGGCGACCGTCCTTTACGTCGACGCGTTCGGCAACGTCCAGCTGAACCTGACCAAGGAACATCTCGGCGAGGCCGATGTGCACCCGGGTGCGCGCGTCGAGCTCGAAGTCGCGGGGCAGCGCTACTACGCGATCGCGGCGCGCACGTTCTCCGATGCCCGGGCCGGCGACCTGATCCTCTACGAGGACTCGTACGGCAACGTGGCAGTTGCGATGAGCGGCGGCAACGCTGCGGAGACGCTCGGCGCGCGCGCGGGACAGGACGTCCGGATCAACCTGGACGTGCCGTGAACCAGTTGAAGCAGCGACTCGGCCGCAGCTATGCGCGCTTCGCGACGAACGTCGCCGTGCGCTTCCCGCGACTCTGGCCGCTGGTCCGTCCGCTGGTCCGCAAGCAGTTCGACGTGCTCGCGCCCGTCTGGGACACGATGCGGAGCCCCGACGCGTTCGCGCCGCTCGAGGCGACGCTCGACCAGGTGAAAGGCCCGGTTCAGGCCGCGCTCGACGTCGGCACGGGCACCGGCGCTGCGGCGTTCGCGATCGCGGAGCGGTTTCCGGCGGCTCGCGTCGTCGGCGTCGACATCGCGACGGAGATGATCGAGCATGCGCGGCAGAAGGCGCGCGACCGCCCGAACGTCACGTTCGAGGTGGGGGACGCATCGTGGTTGCCGTACGACGACGCGTCCTTCGACCTCGTCACCGTGGCGAACATGATCCCGTTCTTCGACCAGCTCGCGCGGGTCGTTCGTCCGGGCGGCACCCTCGTCGTCGCGTTCTCGCTCGGCCCGCAGACGCCGATCTACGTCCCGGCCGAACGCATGCGGAAGGAGCTCGCGGCGCGGGGTTTCACGGAGTTTGCGGAGATCCAGGCCGGCCGCGGCTCGGCGCTGGTCGCGCGGAAGCGTTAACCTCCCGTCCACAGAGACGTTCGCGACACGGAGCACCGGTCCGGACGTCTCTCTTTCGCTGCGCCCGGACCGGCGCTCTGCGCCTAGGGAGTGGCGAGGGCCGGAATCGAACCGGCGACACCACGGTTTTCAGCCGTGTGCTCTACCAACTGAGCTACCTCGCCGAGGCGGGCGAAGTGTAGCCCGGTCGCCTCAGGCGTCCGGACTGCGCGGAGCCGGTCCATCAGCGTGCCGAGGAAGTCCTCCTTGAGGAGCACCGCGTCGGCGCCGGCCTCCCGGACGGCGTCGTGGATCCGCTGCCTGTCGTCCCCGGTCAGCGCGATCAGGCAGAGGCTCGGGTGGTCGCGCCGCAGCCGGGCGACCGCGCTGACGCCGTCGAGCAGCGGCATGTGGAGGTCGATCACCACCGCGTCCGGACCGAGCGACTCGGCGAGCTCGATCGCCGCGAGCCCGTCCGCGGCGGTGCCGGCCACGCTCAGGTGCGGTTGACCGTCGATCAACAGGCACAGCGATTCGAGGAACCCCTGGTCGTCGTCCGCGAGCAGCACTCGAACGTTCGCCGCAGTCAAGGGGGGCTAGCCTACTCCTCAGATGGCCGCGAAAGAAAAGCAGCCGGTCGCCGTGATCGGCGCGCCGCTCGACCTCGGACAAGGACGTCGCGGTGTCGACATGGGCCCGTCGGCGATCCGGTACGCCGGTCTGGACACGCGGCTGGCGGAGATCGGCCGACGAGTCGAGGACCGGGGCAACGTCGAGACCGCTGTCGCCGAAGCAGCCGAGGTCGGCGAGCCGAACGCGCGCTACCTGCTGCCCGTCCTGCGCACGTGCGAGCGGGTTGCGGCGCTCGTGAGGCGCACCGCCGAGTCGGGCGCGGTGCCGCTCGTGCTCGGCGGAGACCACTCGGTGGCCATCGGCTCGATCGGTGGCCTGGCGGCGGCCTACGGCAGCGGCGGGGTTCTCTGGCTCGACGCGCACGGCGACCTGAACACGCCCGAGACCTCACCGACCGGCAACGTCCACGGGATGGTGCTCGCGGCTGTGCTCGGCCTCGGCGGGGCGGCGTTCGAGAGCGCTGCGTGGCCGACGCCCGCGATCGATCCGGAACGTGTCGCGCTCGTCGGCGTGCGCTCGCTCGACGAGGGTGAGCGCGCCAGGGTGCGGGAACTCGGTGCAAAGGTCTTCACGATGAGCGACGTCGACCGTCTCGGCGTCGAGCGCGCGATCCGCGAGTCGCTCGCCCACGTCGCAGGCCCTGGGTTCGTACACGTGAGCCTCGATATGGACGTCGTCGATCCCGAGGTCGCGCCCGGCGTCGGTACACCGGTCCGCGGTGGCCTGTCCTACCGCGAGGCGCACCTCGCGCTCGAGCTCGTCGCCGAGTCGGGCCTCGCGTCGTCGCTCGACGTCGTCGAGGTGAACCCGATCTTCGACCGGCAGAACGAGACGGCGGCGCTCGCGGTCGAGCTCGTTGCGAGCGCCCTAGGCGCCCGGATCCTCTAGGAACGTCTCGATCGCGTCCGCGGTCTGCTCGTACGCGTCCCACAGGACGACGTGACGGCCCGGCACGGTGACGACGTCGAGGTCACCGAGCTCCGAGCGCAGGACGTCCACGACCGCCGGCACCGTGACGTCGGTGTCGGCGCCGACGACGAGCAGCGTCGGCACCTGCACCCGCTCCCACGCAGGTGGCGGCTGCGCGAGCTCGCCGAGCGCGGCGATCACCGCCGACTGCGAGTAGCGAAACCGGAGCCGCCCGTCCTCGTCGCGGACGAGGTGCTCCCCAAACTCCTCGTCGATCAGCTCTCGAGGCGCGAGCGGCGAGAGCGGCGCGCGCTCGGCACGTGCTTCGTCCTCGGTCGCGAACGACCGGTCGGGACGGTGTTGCTCGGCCCGCTCGAGCGCGATCGTCGGCGGGACCCAAACCGCTGGGTCGAGGAGCACCGAGCGCTCGGCGACCCCGGCCGCGGTCAGCTCGAGCGTCAGCCGACCGCCGAAGCTGTGCCCGATCACAGTCGCGCGCTCGACGCCGACGGCCTCGAGCGTCTCGCGCAGGTCCTCGACGTGCTGCGCGATCGTCCAGGGCGGCTCCCAGCCCGAGCGTCCGTGGCCGCGCAGGTCGGGGGCGAGCACGCGGAAGCGGCGCAGGCGCTCCTCCGCGAGGCGGCGGAAGCGGCGGCCGTGGCCCATGACGCCGTGGAGGCAGAGGACGGGCGGCGCGCCCGGATCGCCCCACTCGTGGACGTGCAGGAGCACGCGCTCTAGAAAACCAGATCCGGCGGCGCTACGGTCATTTGCGTGTCCCCGTTCGACCAAGCCGGGACGAGCCCGGCGAGCCTGGTGCTCGTGGTCGAGGACGACTTCGCGACAGCCGTCTGAGGCGCGGCGTGCTCGGCCTGCTCTACGACATCCACGGCAACCTGCCCGCGCTCGAGGCGGTGCTCGCTGAGGCCGACGAGCTCGGCGTCGACAGCTGGTTGCTCGGCGGCGACTACGGGATCCCGAGCCCATGGCCACTCGAGACCCTCGAGCGGCTCGAGGCGCTGCCGAACACGACCTGGATTCGCGGGAACGGCGAGCGCTGGGCACGCGAGCTCCCCGACATCCCGGAGGTCCGGGAGGCCTACGAGCAGCACGTGATCGGGGTGCTTCCCGACGATGTGCTCGAGCGGCTCTATCGACTGCCCGCGCAGGTCGAGCTCGACGGCGTCCTGTACGTGCATGGCTCGCCTCTCTCCGACGTCGAGAGCTTCGCGCCGGAGCCGGAACCGGACGAGGAGCGTCTGCTCGCGGGGGTGCGCGACCGCACCGTCGTGTTCGGGCACAGCCATCAGCAGTTCCGGCGGCCGGGGCCGAACGACACCGAGCTCCTGAACCCCGGAAGCTCGGGAATGCCGCTCGACGGTGACCGTCGTCCAGCGTGGGCGACTCGCGACGGCGACTTCACGTTCCATCGCACCGAGTACGACGTCGAGCGCGCGGTCGCCGGCTTCCGCAGCCTGGGTGAGTTCGGCGCGTTCGTCGCCCGCCGGCTCGAGAACGGCTCCGACTAGGCGAGCGCGGCGTCGAGCGTCAGCTCGACGTTGCCCTTCAGCGCCTTCGAGACCGGACAATTCTCCTTCGCCTGTTCGGCCGCCTCGCGGAACGCGTCAGCGTCGACGCCGGGAACGTCCCCGCGGACCGTCACGGCGAGCTTCGTGATCCCGACGCCGCCTTCGAACGTCGACACGACGTCGGTCTCGAGCGACGTCGGCGGCGTGCCCGCGCGCGCGAGGCCGCCCGAGAGCGCCATCGAGAAGCAGCTCGACAGCGCCGCCGCGATGAGCTCCTCGGGGCTGGTGCCCGCGGAGGCGTCTTCGGCGCGCGCCTTCCACGTCACCGTCTGCGGTCCCGTCGCCCCGGACCCGAGCGTGAACACGCCGGATCCGCTCGCCAGGTCGCCTTCCCACCTCGTGTGTGCGCGATGCTCAACCGCCATCCTCGCCCTCCCTCTCGTCGCCGGAACCCGATGGCCGATAGTACGTCGTGCCCTTCAGCTCGTCGGGCAGGTAGTCGACGTCGAACCCGCGCTCGTCGTCGTGCGGATAGACGTACCCCTTGCCGTGGCCGAGCTTCTTCGCGCCCGCGTAGTGCGCGTCGCGGAGCGACTTCGGCGGCCGCAGGTTGCCGCGCTCCTGCACGTCGCGGGTGGCTTCGTTGATCGCGACGTAGCTCGCGTTGGACTTCGGCGCGCGCGCGAGGTAGATCGCGGCCTGCGAGAGGTTGAGTCGTGCCTCGGGCAGTCCGACGTGCTCGAGCGCGTGCGCCGCGGCGACCGCGACGACGAGCGCCTGCGGGTCGGCGTTGCCGACGTCCTCGGATGCGAGGACGATCATGCGGCGCGCGATGAAGCGAGGGTCCTCGCCCGCCTCGAGCATCGCGGCGAGGTAGTAGACGGTGGCGTCGGGATCGGAGCCGCGCATCGACTTGATGAACGCGGAGATCGTGTCGTAGTGGCGATCGCCGCCCTTGTCGTACACGAGCGGCCGCTTCGTCGACGCGTCCTCGACGTGTCGGGGCTCCAGTGCGCCGCCCTCGGCGCGCGCGGTCTGCGACGCCAGCTCGAGGATCGAGAGCGCATTTCGCGCGTCGCCGCCTGCGCGCTCGGCGACGAGCGCGGCGACTTCCGGGGTCAGCTCGACTCCGAGCTCGTCGGCGCCGCGACGTGCGATCCGCTCCAGGCCCTCGGGTGAGTGCGGCTCGAGCTCGTAGAGCTGCGCGCGGCTGAGGAGGGCGGAGTTGACCTCGAAGTACGGGTTCTCGGTCGTGGCGCCGATCAACGTGATCACGCCTTCCTCGACCGCCGGCAGGAGCGCGTCCTGCTGCGCCTTGTTGAAGCGGTGGATCTCGTCCAGGAAGAGGATCGTCCGCTGGCCTTGCGCGCCGAGCCGTTCCCGGGCGCGCGAGATCACCTCGCGGACCTGCGAGACCGTCGCCGAGACGGCGGAGAGCTCCTCGAACTCAGCGCCGGTCGCGTTCGCGACGATCCGGGCGAGCGTCGTCTTGCCGCTTCCGGGCGGTCCGTAGAGGATCGTCGAGCGAACCCGGTCCTCCTCGATCGCGAGGCGAAGCGCCGAGCCCGGGCCGAGGACGTGCTCCTGCCCGACGAACTCGTCGAGCGAGCGCGGCCTCAGGCGGAGCGGGAGCGGTGCGATGTCGGGGATGCGCTCCCTGGCAGCATCGGAGAAGAGGTCGCTCACACACGAAGTATGCTCCCGCCACCCGTGCCCGAAGTCGAGGACTTCTCAGAGCCGATCCTCCCGGGGACGGCACCCAGCGACTACGAGCGGTACCTCCGGACGGACGAGCTGCTCGCCCTCCAGAAAGCGCCCGACGAGCTGACGCACCGCGACGAGCTCCTGTTCATGACCGTGCACCAGTCGTCCGAGCTCTGGCTGAAGCTCGCGAGCTTCGAGGTCGAGACCGCCGTCGGCCTGCTCCGCGACGGCGAGCTCGCCGGGGCGCTGCGGCTCCTGCGCAGGGCGCACGACTGCCTGCAGAACACCTTCATTGCCCTCGACATGCTCGAGCACATGTCGCCGTGGGAGTACACGGCGTTCGTCCGGCCATTGCTCGGCCACGGAAGCGGCTTCGACTCTCCTGGTTTTCGAGAGGTGCGCCGGGTCTCGCCGATGCTCGGAGAGGCCTTCCACCGGCTCAGGCGTGACGCCGAGCTCTCGCTCGTCGACGTCTACGTCCACGGCCGAGAGCACGAGGAGCTGTACCAGCTCGCCGAGGCGCTCGTCGAGTGGGACGAGCGCGTCACGCTGTGGCGCGTGCGTCACTTCAAGGTCGTCGAGCGAATCATCGGTGCGGGCGCGATCGGCACGCAGGGCACGCCAGTCGAGCTGCTCGGGCGGCTGATCCACAGCCGCATGTATCCGGAGCTGTGGGACGTGCGGAACGAGCTGACCGACCGGGCGAACCGCGGCTGATGGCCATCTCGACGTTGCGGGGAGAGGTGACCGAGCTCCTGCAGGAGCTGATCCGCGTCGACACGGTCAACCCGCCCGGCAACGAGACCGTCGCCGCAGAGCTCTTGCGCGAGTACCTCGAGTCGAACGGCGTGCGCTGCGAGCTCTACGCGAAGACGCCGGATCGGGCGAACCTCGTCGCGCGCATTCCCGGCACGGGCGGCGGGCCGAGGCTCGCGCTGCTCTCCCACACCGATACGGTGCTCGCCGACGCGGAGGAGTGGGAGCGCGGCCCGTGGTCCGGTGACGTGCACGAAGGCGAGGTGTGGGGGCGCGGCGCGCTCGACATGAAGGGCGAGGTCGCGGCGAACGCGGTTGCGCTCGCGTCGCTCGCGCGCGACGGGTTCGAGCCCCGCGGCGACCTGATCTTCGTCGCGGCCGCCGACGAGGAGGTGAACACCGGCTTCGGGCTCTCCTGGCTCTGCGAGGCGCACCCCGAGGCGGTGCGGGCCGAGTTCGCGCTGAACGAGGGCGGCGGCGACCGCGTCGAGCTCGGCGGCAAGCCGTTCTACCTCGTCTCGACCGCGGAGAAGATGAGCGCGCCGTTCACGATCCGCGTGCGCGGGCGCGCGGGGCACGGATCGGTGCCGAGCATCGCCGACAACGCGCTGCTCAAGGCCGCGCCACTCATCGAGCGGCTCGGCGCGTACAGGCATCCGCCGCAGCACACGCCCGAGACCGAGGCGTTCTTCCGCGCGGTCACCGGTGAGGTGCCGCCGATCGAGCAGGCGCTCGAGCGCGCGGGCGAGCTGCACCCGATGTTCGGGCTGCTCCTGGAAGCGCTGGTCGGCCCGACGTATGCCCCGACCATGATCGAGGCGTCGAAGAAGCGGAACGTCATCCCGAGCCTTTGCCAGATCACCGTCGACTCGCGGCTCCTGCCGGGGCAGACGCCTGCCGACTCGGAGGAGATCGTCCGATCGGTGCTCGGTGACGGCGACTACGAGCTCGAGTGGATCGAGGCGGCGGGTGGCACGCGGTCGCCGGTCGAGTCTCCGCTCTGGGAGGCGCTCGAGACGTGGGTGCGCGCCAAGGACCCGACTGCGGGGCTCGCGCCGATGTGCCTGTCCGGCTTCACCGACAGCCACTGGATGCGCGAGGCGTTCGGCACGGTGGCGTACGGCTTCTTCCCGATGCGCGCGATGGACGCCGAGGTCGCGGTTCGGCTCATTCACTCGGCGAACGAGCGCATTCCGGTCGACGACCTCGAGCTCGCGGTCGACTTCTACCGGGACGCCGCACAGCACCTCTGCGGCTAGCCTGGAGCAATGGCTGACAAGATCCGGCTCGGCGGGATGGCTTTGCCCAACGGCGTGCTCGTGCACGGCCCGACCTCGTGGGCCTGCGCGATTCGGTTGCCCGACGGGACGCTCGAGGTCGCGGCGGAGCGCAAGCGCTTCGTCAGCGGCGAAGGGACGCCGCCGCTGCTCCGCGGTCCGCTGAAGCTGCTCGAGGCGGTGGCGGTGCTCCCTTCGGTGCGGCGCGCGCTTCCGGGGGCGCGACTCCCGTTCGAACGTCCGGCCGTGGTCGCGGCGATGCTCGGCAGCGTGTTCGCACTACGCGTTGTTCGCGGCTCTCGCCTGGGGACCGCGACGCAGGAGGTGCTCTCGGCGGCGCTGTCGTTCGCGCCCGCGGTGTTGGCGCTTCGCAGCTCGGAGCTCGCGGCGTACCACGGCGCCGAGCACATGTCGATCGGGACGTACGAGCACGACGAACCGCGCGCGAAGGAGCACGAACGCTGCGGCTCGCACCTGGTCGGCCCGATCCTGCTCACGACGACGCTCGGCAACGTGCTGGCGGCAAAGGCCCCAGCGCAGATGCGCCCGCTCGCACGCGCCGCGGCTGCCTTCGGCGCAATCGCAGTCTCGACGGAGATCTTCTCGTGGATGGTGCGCCACCCACAGCATCCGGTCGCCCGCGCGCTCTCGCGGCCGGGCAACGAGCTGCAGCACCGCGTCGGCACCGACGAGCCGTCCGCGGGGCAGCTCGAGGTCGCGAACGCGGCGCTTCGCGCCTGCCTCGAGCTCGAAGAGGCGTGACCCCGCCGCTGGTCGAGCGCGCGGCTGCGCTCGCCGCGGAGCTCGGGTTCGAGAGCTCCTGCTCGCCGGAGACCGGTCGCCTGCTCCACGCGCTCGCCGGCATGCGCGGGCGCGAGCGCGTCGGCGAGACCGGGACGGGGGTGGGCTACGGCGCCGCCTGGATCGTCTCGGCGCTCGATCCTTCGGTGCCGTTCTTCACGGCGGAGCTCGACGAAACGAGGGTTGGAGTCGCCGCGGAGCTCTTCCGCCACGACGAGCACGTCCACGTGCTCGCGGGGGACTGGCACGACGTGCTGAGCGCGCACGCCCCGTTCGACCTTCTCTTCCACGACGGCTCGAAGCGCCGGCCCGAGCTGGACGGCGAGGAGACGCTCCGCCTGCTGGCGCCGAGAGGCGCGATCGTCATGGACGACCTGACGCCGGGACGCCCCGGAACCGACGCTGTTCGTGACTTCTGGCTCGAGCACCCCGACCTGGCCGCGACCGAGCTCCAGGTCTCGCCGGAGGAGGCCGTGATCGTCGCCGTTCGGACTCGCTAAGGGTCGACGCGGTTCCTGCCGATCCCTCCTTTGTGGACAGCGCCGCCCCCGCTCCCGAGCCGGCTCCCACGGATCCGACCTTCTGGGACCACGTCACCCATGTGATCTCCGAGATTCCGGGGATCACGCAGACGTGGCTGCCGGTCTTCTTCCTGCTCCTGATGATCGTGATCGTCTGGTTGCTCTGGCGCACGATGCAGCTGATGCCGCGGATCAAGCCGGCGCAGCAGGACGCGCAGGGCAAGTCCTCGATCCGTTGGGAGGACGTCGCGGGACTTCCCGAGGCGAAGGCCGAGCTGCAAGAGGTCGTCGACTTCCTGAAGCACCCCGAACGCTTCGAGCGCCTCGGAGCACGCGTGCCGCGTGGGATCCTGCTCTACGGCCCTCCGGGCACCGGCAAGACGCTGCTCGCGAAGGCGGTCGCCCACGAGTCGGGCGCGAAGTTCTTCTCGCAGAGCGCGTCCGCGTTCGTCGAGATGTTCGCGGGCCTCGGCGCAGCCCGCATCCGCAAGCTCTTCGACGACGCGCGCAAGAACGCGCCGGCGATCATCTTCATCGACGAGCTCGACGCCGTCGGGACCGCGCGCACGGGTGGCGGGTTCAACCGCGAGCAGGACCAGACGCTCAACCAGCTGCTCGTCGAGCTCGACGGGTTCGGCGCGGCCGCGCAGGTCGTCGTCATGGGTGCGTCCAACCGCATCCAGGACCTCGACCAGGCGCTGCTCCGTCCCGGCCGGTTCGATCGTCAGCTGCTCGTCTCGCCGCCTGACCTCGCCGGACGTGAGGCGATCCTCCGCGTGCACACGCGCGGCAAGCCGCTCGCCGCGGACGTCGACCTCGAGCAGATCGCGAAGCAGACCGCAGGGCTCGCAGGCGCCGATCTCGCGAACATCGCGAACGAGGCCGCAATCTTCGCCGGCCGTCACGAGGCGCAGTACATCTCGCACGTCGACTTCGACAACGCGATCGAGCGCGTCGTCGCCGGCTTGCAGCAGAAGAAGGTCCTCACCGAGAAGGAGCGGCGCATCCTGTCGTACCACGAGGCGGGTCACGCGCTGATGTCGTTCCTGATGGGCGAGGTGGCGCCGGTGCAGAAGGTGACGATCGTCGCCCGCGGGCAGGCGCTCGGTTACACGCTCAACCTTCCGTCGGAGGACCGCTACATGGAGACGAAGGAAGAGCTCGTCGACGTGATGAAGATCTGCCTCGCCGGTCGCGCCGCCGAACAGGTCGTGTTCGGTCGCGTGACGAACGGCGCCGCGAGCGACCTCGAGAAGGCGACGCAGATCGCACGCTCGATGGTCTTCGAGTGGGGCATGTCGGACAGCGTCTCCTCGCGAACGCTCCGCGCCGACAACTACGCGCTCTCGGAGGAGACGAAGCGCGTCCGCGACCAGGAGCAGGCGCTCCTCACGGACGGCGCCTACTCCGAGGCGGTGCGGCTGATCGAGAAGCACCGCGCCTCGCTCGACCGACTTTCGAACGCGCTCCTCGAGAAGGAGACGCTGCTCCGCGAAGAGCTCGTGGCGATGCTCGGCGACCTCGTGGCGGAGTCCAGGGCCTCCGAGCTGGTCGGCACGCCGCAGGTCATCTCGCTGCTCCGAGTAGCCCCCGGTAGGATCGCCTCAATGGAGGCCAAGGGGATCCATCACCTCGGGGTCGCCGTCGAGGATCTCGACGAGGCGGTCACGACGTACGAGCGCCTGTTCGGCGCGCACGTCGAGCACCGCGACACCGTTCCGGACCAGGGCGTCGAGGCCGCGTCGCTCCGCGTCGGCGAGAGCCGTGTCGAGCTCCTGGCCTCGCTGGGCGACGAGACACCGGTCGGGAAGTTCCTCGCGAAACGCGGGCCGGGGATGCATCACGTCGCCTACTCGGTCGCAGATCTGCCCGCTTCGCTGGCGGAGCTCGAGCGCCAGGGCGCGGAGCTGATCGACCCGCAGCCGCGCCGGGGCCTGTTCGGCCTCGAGGTCGCGTTCGTCCACCCCGACGCCGCCCACGGCGTCCTCGCGGAACTGGTGAGCGATGCCCGCTGAGGACAAGGTCCGCGTCGAGGTCGCGTACCAGGGCGGCCAGTCGTTCACGACGCTGATGTCGAACGATGCCGCGGACGAGCTCGAGCGGCGGCTCGCGTCCGGCGACGAGAGCGTGTTCACGATCGACGCCGAGGACGGCCGCTATGCCGTCGTGCTCGGCCACATCGCGTACGTGAAGCGGTTCCTGCGGGAGTCTCGGGTGGGCTTCGGGTCCCCCGGGCCCTAGTTACGCGGCCCAGCGGCAGGGGCACACCAGAGCGATGGCGGAACGCACGACGGAGCGGGCCAAGGAGACTGGCGCGCAGATCAGGCGGCTGGTCGAGCGCGGGCAGCAGGGTGACCGCGCGGCGCTCGAAGAGCTGTACCTCATCCACTTCGACCGGGTCTACAGCTACCTGCATATGACGGTCCGGAACCGGCACGACGCCGAGGACCTGACGACGCAGACCTTCCTGCGGATGCTCGAGTCGATCGGCAAGTTCCGCTTCCAGTCGGCGCCGTTCTCGGCCTGGCTCTTCCGGATCGCGCACAACCTCTCGATGGACCACTTCCGCGCGTCGCGCCGCGTGCAGCCCGAGGAGGAGGTCCCGGAGCCGATCGGCAGCGAGCAGGACTCCGCGGAAGTCGAGGCGCTGCACTCGATCGGCCGGCAGAGCTTGCTCGAGCTGATCGAGGACCTCTCCGAGGAGCAGCAGCAGGTGCTGACGCTCAAGTTCGTCTTCAGCTTCTCGAACGGCGAGGTCGCGACGATCCTCGGAAAGACCGAAGGCGCGATCAAGTCGCTGCAGCACCGCGCGCTCGCGTCGCTGCAGAAGCAGATAACCACCGCCTAGTGGCGCTCCAGGTCGGGATCGTTGGGCTCCCGAACGCCGGCAAGACGTCGCTCTTTCGCGCGCTCACGGGCGCGGAGACGACGGGTCGCGACAACGTCGGCATGGCGGCCGTGCCCGACGATCGGCTTCGCCAGCTCGCCGAGACGGTCGGCGCGAAGAAGGTCACGCCCGCCGCGGTCCGGGTCGTCGATGTCCCGGGAACCGGTGCGGAGCTGCTCGGCAACCTGCGCCAGGTCGACCTGATCCTCGCGGTGCTCGACGGGTGGTCCGGCACGCGCGACGCGCGCAGCGACTCCGAGGAGCTCACGCTCGAGTTGCTCGCCGCCGACCGTGACCACGTGCAGCGCCGGCTGGAGCGCGTGACGAAGCAGGCGAAGTCGGGCGACACGAAGCTGCGCGCGGAAGTCGAGAACCTCGAGCAACTGGCGGCGCATCTCGAGAACCTCCAGGCCGTCAGCGAACTCGGTGCGGACGTCGAGATCCCGCCGGAGCTCGAGCTGCTGACGATCAAGCCGATCATGGAGATCGTCAACGGGCCGGAGCGGCACCGACCTCAAGCTCGAGGCCGAGCTGGCCGAGCTCTCCGACGAGGAGGCCGCGGCATTTCGCGAAGGCGAGTCGGCTCTGGGCGCAGTCGTGCGCGGCCTCGTGGAGGAGCTCGACCTGATCACGTTCTTCACCGCGGGCGACAAGGAGACGCGCGCGTGGACGCTGCACAAGGGCGAGACGGCGCTCGACGCCGCGGAGGCGATCCACAGCGACATCGCGCGCGGGTTCATTCGCGCGGAGGTGATCCGCTGGGACGACCTGGTCGGCGCCGGGTCACATGCGAACGCGCGCCGTCAGGGGCTCGAGCGCGTCGAGGGGAAGACGTACGTGGTCCAGGACGGCGACGTCCTGAACATCCGCTTCAACGTCTAGCGAAGCCTGTCCGCGAGGTAGCGCAGGCCGATCGGGTAGCGGTACTCGATGCCCCCGTGGGTCGCGTCGAAGAGCTCGGTGTGCAGGTCCGGCACGCCGATGCGCCGTGAGCTCGCGGCGGATCCACTCCAACACGAGATCGAGGTACCACTCGTCGCGCGTCCCGGCGTCGTAGTAGATCGCCCGCATGCCGCGCAGCGCGTCGGCGTGGCGCGGGATCATCGTCGGGTAGTCCCACTCGAGCCAGCGCTCCCAGAGCTCGGGGATCACCTGCGCGGTCGTCGGGTCGTAGGGGAGGCGAACGGTGCCGTCTTCCTCCGCCGAGTACGCCGCCGAGAAGCCCCACTGCAGGAGGATGTGCAGGTCGTCGCGGGTGCTCGAGCGGCGCGGGCGACGAGCGCAGCTCCTCGAGGAAACGCTCGACCGACCCGCCGTACCCATCGCGAAGCCGCCGCGCCGCGAGTCGGAAGAACGGCCGGATCGAGACCTCGAACAGGCCGCCGCCCGCATGGCTCGCGTAGCCCGAGAAGAGGTCGGGGCGCAGCATCGCGGTCACCGCTGCGCCCTGGCCACCGCTGGACTTGCCGGCGACGCCGCGCAGCCCGTTCGTCTCGTAGCGCTCGTCGACGAACGGGACGATCTCGTCGCAGATGTACGAGTGGTAGCGGCCCGAGCCGTGCGAGTCGACGAACTGCGAGCCGCCGACCGAGGTCCACGCGTCGACGAACACGACTCGTGCGTCGATCTGCTCGCGGTCCAGGAGCTCGAAGATCGTCGGGCGAAACGCGGCGCGGTTCCGCCACATGTCGACCTGTCCGGTGTAGCCCTGCAGGACGTAGATCGCCGGGCCGCCCTCGTAGCCCGGCGGCGTGTAGACCCAGAGCGGCCGCACGTGCGGGTCGCCGAGCGGGTTCCCGCGCAGCGCCTCGCTCTCGATCGTGAGCTCGTCGAGCGCCATGTCAGGCGGCCGCCGCGATCAGCCCGACGCCGGTGAGCGCGACCGCTCCTCCAAGCGCCTGCGTCCGCGCGGGTCGCTCGCGCAGGATCGCGACCGCGAGCAGGATCGTGACGACCGGGTAGAGGGACGCGAGGACGGACACGAGGCTGACGAAGCCCTCGTTCAGCGCAAGAGCGAGCGCGAGGTTCGCGGCGACGTCGAAGAGCCCGATCGCAACGAGCACGGGGAGGTCCCGCGCCGGCACGCGCAGCGAGCCCAACGAAACCGCCACTGTGACCGCGAGCGTTGCAGCTGCCACGCGTGCAACGACGACCGCCCAGTACGCGTCGTCAGCGCTCGCGCGATCCATGAACACGAAGTACGAGCCGAACCCGAGCGCGGCGAGCAAAGCGAGCGGCACGCCGGCCGAGAGCCCGCCGGACGAGCCCGGCTCCCGGGAGACGAGCACGACGCCGACGAGTGCGAGGGCGACGCCGGCGAGCTGGATCGCGCCGGGACGTTCCCCGCGCGCAAGCCCGACGGTGACCGGCACGACGGCTGCGGAGGCAGAGATCGGAGCGATGACACCGATCGCTCCGATCGCCATTCCGCGGTAGAGGCAGCCCAGACCGAGCGCGCTGGCCAGCCCGGCCGCAACGGCAGCGGCGATCGCGGTGCCGCCGAGGAACGCGCCGCCGGCGAAGCTCGCAACGACCAGGATCCCCACGAGCCCGGCGGCCTGCGAGATCGCGAGCACGGTGAGCGTCGCGAGGCGACGAGAGGTGACCCCGCCGAGGAAGTCTCCCACCCCCCAAAGCACGCTCGCCCCGAGGGCGAGTCCGATCGCGGTCACGCGTGGTCTACGGGCCGCGTCGCGGCGACGGCGTCGAGCTGGTTCGCGTGGTAGAGCGCTGCGGCCTCGGCGGTTCGCGCGGCTCGCAGGTCGTGGTGGCAGGCGACGGCGTGCAGGAGCTCTGCGCGTGCGTCGGCGGCGAGCGAGCTCCCGCGTTCCTCGATCAGCCTGAGTCCGAGGTGCACGTGACCGAGCAGCCGTCCCTCTTCGGTCGGCCTGAACGCGGGCGCGGGTCCCAGCTCGCGCGTGCGGCCGACGTCGTGGAGGAGCGCGGCGGCGATCAGGAGGTCGGTGCGGAGCCGGGGATGCAGCTGCGCCGTCTCGCGACAGATCGTCGCGACTCCCACGGTGTGCTCGAGCAGGCCGCCCGCATAGGAGTGGTGGGAGTCGAGCGTCGCGGGCAGCGTGCGATAGCGCTCGCGAAGCTCGGGGTCGTCGACGAAGCGCGCCACCGTCTTCCGCAGCCCGGGGTGCGCGACCTCTCCGGCCAGAAACTCGAGGAAGCCGTCGAGCTCGTCGCGGTCGCGGCGGATCGTCGGGGTGAGCCCAGCGGGGTCTGTCTCGGGCGCCTTCTCGAGCGAGCGCACCTCGACCTGGAGCCGGTCGCGGAAGCGCTCGACCCGTCCCAGCACGCGAACCGCGTCTCCCTCGTCGAACCGGGCGTCGAGCAGGTCGACGTCGTTCCAGATCCTCGCGTCGACGCGGCCGCTCGGGTCGACGAGCTCGAGCGCGAGGTACGACGCGCCGCCTTTCGTCCGGAGCCGCTGCTTGCGGGCGACGGCGTAGACGCCCTCGACGACCCGGTCCTCGGCCAGGTCGGCGATCGCGTTCATGGTGCTGATCCTAGGGTACGGTCCGGGCGTGGCCGAGCTTCGACCCTTCGCCGCGTTGCGCTACGACGAGGAGCGCGCCGGGCCCCTCGAGTCGCTCGTGGCGCCGCCCTACGACGTCCTCTCGGAGCACGAGCGCGAGGCATACCTCGAGAAGAGCCCCTACAACGTCGTCCACCTGACGCTCCCCGACTCGGAGGAGCAGGCGGCCGCCGACTTCGCGGCCTGGCGCGAGGAGGGCGTTTTGCGCGAGGAGCGGCCGGCGTTCTGGGCGCTCGAGCAGGACTACGTCGGGCCGGACGGCGTCGCGCGGACGCGACGCGGGATCGTCGCCTCGCTGAAGGCGGAGCCCTACGAGCGTGGCGTCGTCCTGCCGCACGAGCGGACACACCGCGAGGCGAGGGAGGGCCGGCTCCGGCTCGTCCGCGCCGTCGGGGCGCAGCTCGAGCCGATCTTCCTCCTCTACGAGGGACTCCCGCCCGTCTCTCAGCCGGAGGGCGAGCCCGAGCTCGAGGTGGAGGGCGCGAAGCTCTGGCGGCTCTTCGAGACCGACGCGATCGTCGAGGCCTTCGCCAACCGGCAGCTGATGATCGCCGACGGCCACCACCGCTACGAGACGACGGTCGAGTACGCGAAGGGCGGCGGCTCGCCGTGGCTGATGGTCGTGCTCGTCTCGACGAGCGACCCCGGCCTGACGATTTTCCCGACGCATCGAACCGCGGCGCGGTTCGATGCAAGTAACACTGTGTTACTTGCCGACGGGAACGACCCACGCGCTGCGCTCGACTCGCTGCCGACGGACCGACCAGCGGCAGTCGTCTACACGCGCGAGCGGGTCGCCGTCGCCGAAGGCGAGCCGGGGCAGCTCGACACGCAGCTCGTCGAGAAACTCGCCCCCGATGTCGGCTACACGGCGTACGTCGACGAGGCGATCGCTGCGGTCGACGAAGGTCGCGCGGAGGCGGCGTTTCTGCTCCGCCCGACGAAGATCGAGGACGTCTTCGCGGTCGCGAAGCGCGGCGAGGTGCTGCCGCCGAAGACGACCTACTTCTTTCCGAAGCTGCTTGAGCGGCCTCCTCTTCCACCCGCTGTGACCGACTGGCTCGCGACGTGCCGGGCGGCGGTCGCGGACGCCCAGAGCGTGCTCGTCGACCTGCCGACGCGCGTCGAACGTGAACCGGTCGTCGGGCCTGGGCGAGGGCGGCGACGAGACGACGGCGATCGACGCGGAGGTCGAGCGCGTCGTGATCGCGTTGCTGGACGAGAGGCTCGACGACTACACGCTCGTCTCGGAGGAGATCGGCGAGGTCGTCAAGGGGAGCGGGCGGCCGTGGCTCGTTCTCGACCCCGTCGACGGCTCGCTCAACGCGAAGCGCGGTGTTCCGCACTTCTGTCTCTCGCTGGCCGTCGCCGACGGCGCCGACGATGAACGACGTGACCTTCGGCTACGTCTACGACTTCGGCACGGGCGAGGAGTGGACCGCGCGTCGCGGCGAGGGAGCGTGGTTGGACGGCGCGCGGCTCGGCGCCGTGCGACCGAAGGACGAGATCGAGCTGCTCGCGTTCGAGGCGACGCTCACCTCGTCGATCGCGGAGAAGGCGTCGAACGTCGTCGGGCTCGCGCATCGGCTCCGGGTGATGGGCTCGCTCGCGCTCGCGCTCTGCAACCTCGCCGCGGGTCGAATCGACGGCGTCTGCTCGCTCAAGGGCGCGCGGTCGGTCGACATCGCGGCAGCGCAGCTGCTCGTCCGCGAGGTCGGGCTCGCGATCGACCTCTTCGAAGCTCCGCCGTTCGGGGACGCGCCGCTCGACCTCGAGCCGCGCTCTCGCGTCGTCGCGGCCGCGAACGACGAGCTCTGCGCCCGTCTGGCCGCCGCTCTGTCGTAGGGTTCGAGCGATGGAGACCCGGGCCTCGCTCGTCGATAGGCTTGCGCAGACGTCGCTCTTCGCCGACCTGTCGCGCCCCGAGCTCGAGAAGGTCGCGCACGAGTTCGACGAGGAGGCGTTCGCGGAGGGTCAGCGCGTCCTGCGCCAGGGGCTCTCTGGCAGCAGCCTCTACGTGATCCTCGACGGCGCGGCGGTCGTCCAGCTCAACGGGGAGGAGATCGCGCGTCTCGGCCGCGGCGACTTCTTCGGCGAGATCTCGATCCTCACGGAGGGCCCGCCGACGTCGGACATCGTCGCGCAGCGGCGTGCTCCACTGCCTCGTGATCCCGCGGCCCGACGTCGAACGCTTCCTGCTCGAGCGGCCGCGCGTGATGCTGCGGATGCTTCGCGCCGAGGCGAACCGGCTGCGCGGCATGCTCGAGTGGCAGTCGTAGAGCGCCCGTTTCCTCCGGGCACGTACGGCGTCGTCGTTGTCGGCAGCGGCCCCGGCGGCCTGCAGGCCGCGCTACGAGCTGCGGCGGCTCGGTGTCGACCACGCAGTTCTGTCCGCCGACGACGCGCCCGGCGGGATGTTCAGGACGTTGCCGATCTTCGAGCGGCTGATCAGCTGGACCAAACCCGAGGCGCCGTACGCGCGCGGCTCTCGCGAGTACGAGCTCTACGACCACAACAGCCTCGTCGCGGACGAGGAACGCTGCCAGGCGTGCCTGCCCTCGCTGATGGACCGGACCTGGGACGTGCCGTCGCGTGCCGAGATGGAGGCCGGGCTCGCACGCTTCGTCGAGCTTGCGGAGCTCCGAGTGCGCTACGGCTGTCGCTGGGAAGCGACGCGAAGCGACGGCGAAGGGTTCGTGCTCGAGACGAGCGACGGTGAGTACCGCTGCCGTGCGGTCGTGTTCGCGGTGGGCGTGACGACGCCGTGGACGGCTCCGATCCCCGGCCTCGACCGAGCCACGCACTACGTCGACGTGCGGCGTGCCGACGAGTACGACGGGAGGAGCGTGTTCATCGTCGGCAAGCGCAACTCCGCATTCGAGATCGCGAACAGCCTGCTCCCGTGGGCGAGGCGCATCGTGCTCGCGTCGCCTCGCGCGATCCGGACCGACGTGCTCGGCCATTCGCCGCTTCGCACTCGCTATCTGCAGCCGCTCGACGAACACGTGCGCGGCGGTTTCGGGACGTCGATCGTCGACGCGTCGATCGAGCGGGTCGAGCGAACCGCTGACGGCTTCCGCGTGCACGCGCTTGGAACATCGTGGGACGGACCGCTCGTCTTCGACTGCGACGACGTGATCGCCGCGACGGGGTTCCGCACGCCCCTTCGAGATCTCCCGGAACTGGGAGTCGCGACGGTCGCCGACGGCAGGATCCCGGCGCAGACCGCGTTCTGGGAAAGCGTGTCGGTCCCCGGCATCTACTTCGCCGGCAACGCGACCCTCGGCTCTCCCGGACTGCGCAAGCAGGGCCTCTCGTCGAACTCGGGCTCCGTGAACGGCTTTCGCTACAACGCGCGCATCCTCGTCCGCCACGTCGCGGAGAAGCACTTCGGCGTCGACCCGCCGCGTCCGCTCGTCGAGCCCGAACGGCTCGTCCCGCACCTGCTCCGCGAGCTCGCGACCGCGCCCGAGCTCTGGATCCAGAAGGGCTACCTCTGCCGAATCGTCAATCGCGCCGCCGACGGTCTGCGCGACGACGGGATCCTGCCGCTCCAGGTCTTCGTCGACGAGCCCGGCCCCGACGCCTGTGCGATCGCGGTCGAGATGGCGGCGGACGGGACGATCTATCCGGCCGTCTACTTGCGCCTGCGGAACCATGTCGCGGAGCACCCCCTGGCGCCGCATCCGCTCCACGACTACGAGACGGAGGAGCATCGCCGCGCGCTCTCGGAGCTCGTCGAGCCGTTGCTAGGCTCGACGTAGATGCAGCCTTCACGCGAAGCAGTCCTTGCCGCGCTCGAGCAGGTGATCGACCCGGAGCTGCGTCGTCCAGTCACGGAGCTGCAGATGGTGCGCGACGTGCGCATCGACGGCGGCGACGTCATCGTGGTGATCGCGCTCACCGTTGCGGGATGCCCGCTGCGCGACAGTTTCCAGAAGCAGGTCGCCGAGGCGCTCGCTCCCGTTGCGGGCGTGGAGCGCGTCGCGCTCGAGTTCGACGTGATGTCGCCGGACGAGCGCGCGGCGTTGACAGAACGCCTTCGCGGAGGGGTGACGGGCCGCTCGAAGGGTCTCTCGCTCGACCGCGGCACGCGCGTGCTCGCGGTCGCGAGCGGCAAGGGCGGCGTCGGCAAGTCGACGCTGTCGGTGAACCTCGCCGCCGCGTTCGCGCAGCTCGGCCAACAGGTCGGCATTCTCGACGCGGACGTCTACGGACACTCGATCCCCCACATGCTCGGGATCGACCAGAAGCCGGTGCTCGTCGACCGGATGATCGTGCCGCCGGTGGCACAGGAGCTCAAGCTGATGTCGATCGGGTTCTTCCTCGACGAGAACGCGCCCGTGATGTGGCGGGGTCCGATGCTGCACCGCGCGCTCGAGCAGTTCCTCACCGACGTGCACTGGGGCGAGCTCGACCTGCTCGTCGTCGACATGCCGCCGGGCACCGGGGACGTCGCGATCTCGCTCGGCCAGCTGCTTCCGCGCGCCGAGGTCGTCGTCGTGACGACGCCGCAACCCGCGGCGAAGGAGGTCGCGTCGCGCGCGGCGGTCATGGCCCAGAAGACGAACATGCGTCTGATCGGTGTGATCGAGAACATGACGGGCGACGTCTTCGGGCGCGGCGGTGGCGCGGTGCTCGCGGAGGAGCTCGGCGTGCCGCTACTCGCGGAGATCCCGCTCGACCCGAGACTGCGCGAACAGGGCGACCTCGGGATGCCCCTCGTGACGGCGGACCCCGGTTCGCCGACCGCGAGTGCGATCGTCGCACTTGCCGAGTCGATCGACGGTACGCGCCGCGAAGAGGGCGTCGGCATCGTCAAGGCGCTGCCAGTCCTCTCCTGAGCGCCGCGGCGTTCTTCGATCTCGACCGAACGCTGCTGCGGCGCTCTTCGACGCTCGCGCTCGCGCCGGCGTTCCGGAGGCACGGCGTCATCACACATGCGCAGGTCGCCAAGGCCGCGTTCTGGCAACTGCTCTTCGTCGTGCGCGGAACGAGCCAGGAACGCGTGCGCTCTGCGTCGGAGGACGGGCTGATGCTCCTGCGTGGCTTCACGCCGACGCAGATGCGTGAGCTCGTGGCCGAGTCGCTGGAGCCGGTGCTTCGCCCGCTCGTCTACGAGGAGCCGTTGCGCCTCCTCGAGCGCCACCGCGAGCGCGGCGAGCCTTCGTACATCGTCTCCGCCGCGTTGCAGGAGGTGGTCGAGGCGATGGCGGCAGACCTCGGCTTCGACGGGGCGCTCGGCACGGTGTGCGAGGTCGAGGACGGCCTCTATACCGGGCGCAGCGTGCGCTCGCTGCACGGCGAGCACAAGGCGGCCGCGGTCCGGGAGCTCGCCCACGAGCACGGGTACGACCTCGCTCGATCGACCGCGTACTCCGACAGCCATACCGACCTGCCATTTCTGGAGGTGGTCGGCAACCCGGTCGCGGTCAACCCCGACCGCGCGCTGCGCCGTGTCGCCGCCGATCGCGGCTGGCCGGTGCTGAGGTTCGGCGCGCGTGCAGCCTGAAGAAGCGCAGGCGCGGATCGCGGCGCTCGGCTTCGCCGAGGCCGACGCCGACACGCTCTTCCGCCACTTCGACGACGCGGAGCGGCGCGGCAAGCTCGGTCACGGCTACGCGCGTATCCCCTGGCTCGAGACGCTGACCGACCTCGACCCCGGCGCCCAGCCGGAAGGCGTGCTCGCCACCGAATGCTTCGAGCGCTGGGAGGGACGCGGCGCGCTCGGCTACCTGACCCTGTCCGCGATCGTCGAGGCGCAGCTCGCGCAGCCACCGGAGCACGCGCGCGTGGTCGCGGCGTCGCATTGCTTCCCCACCGGGATGCTCGGCCACTACGTCCGGAGGCTTGCGGACGGCGGGCTGGTCGCGCTGCTGACCGCGACCTCGCCGCCGCGGCTCGCGCACCCGGACGGCGGCCCGGCGCTCGTGGGGACGAACCCACTCGCGATCGGCGTCCCGAGCTCCGACGGCCGCGCGCTCGTGACGGACGTCTCGCCTGCGAAGGCGACCTTCGGCGAGGTGCTCGCAGGGCTCGCAACCGATGAGGACGTCGTTCCGTTCGGCGGCGACCAGGCGCACAAGGCGTTCGCGCTCGCGGTCGGGCTCCAGCTCGTCGTCGACTCGCTCGTCGAGGGCTACGGTGCGGTGCTCGTGGTCGCGCAGCCGCAGGCCGACCCGGTGCCGGCGCTACGTGCCGCCGCCGCCGGGCTCCGCCTGCCCGGTGATCGCTAGAAACTCCGGATCCTCCGCGAGCGAGGCGAAGTCCTCGTCTGCAGCCGCCGACTTGCCGAAACGCGGCTCCCGCTCGACCGCCTGCCGCAGGTGTGCGACGGCGTCGCCGCGCCGGCCGAGCAGCGCCTCGTAGCACGCGGTCTCGTACAGCAGCGCAGGATGCTCGGGCCGCTGTTGCAGGTCCTTGTCGATGATCGCGAGCGCCTGCTCGTACTCGCCGCGCTCACGGTGCGGGGCAGCCGCGAACCACGACTCCCAGGCCGACGGCTCGTACGCCTCGCCCGGCTTGCCTCCCACGGCGAGCACCGTCGTGCCGTCCTCCAGCGCCACCGCGCCCCGCTTCGTCTGCGGGTCACGGACGAAGACGAAGGCCCCGGCCGCCACCTCGACCTCGTCGTCGCCGAGGATGAAGCGCGCGCGGCCCGACAGCACGACGTAGACCTCCTCGTGCTCGAGCTGCGTCTCGCTGTGCTCCTCGACGACGTGCTTGCCCTCGTCGGCCGTGTAGGCGTTGATCCCGAACGCGCGGATGCCGAGCGGCCTGCGGATCGGTCGCCAGTTGATGTCCGCGTCTGCGATCGGGATCTTCTCCAGGTCGTCGATTCGCCGCACCTCGTACGCGCTCACGTTGCCCTCCTCAGCTCTCGCAGCACGACCGGGTCGATCGCGTCGTCGCCGTCGACGCGCTCCTCGAGGTTCGCGACGCCCGCCCAGTCGGCCAGCGTCTCGTGCCCGAGGCGTGCGAGCAGGCCGCTCACTTCCGCCTTCAACTCGCTGTCGAGCGGCAGCCAGCGGTCGCGAGGCGTCTTCCCGAAGAGCAGGCCGTGTGCCTCGACGAGCCGCTGCAACTCCTCGATCGGGCGCTCGTGGTCGTCGACCCTGAGATCGACGAGCGTGTCGGAGAGCATCGCGTAGCCGCCGTCCCGCTCGACGACGAGGAGCGCCGCGGACTGCTGCCCGCGCCGGTCGCCGCCCGCGGCCTGGCCGGCTGCGAGCGACGCCAGCAGCCGCTCGGCGAGTGGGCCGATCGACGCCTCGAACGTCTCGGCGAGCGCGTCGACGGTCTCGGCGGAGACGAGGATGTTGCCCTGCGCGGCGTAGCCGTCGCCCGTTCGGCCGCCGGCCCAGTCGTGGCACTCGTCGCCGGTGAACGTCGCTGCACCGCCGTTCGCGTCGACCACGCCGACCTGCCGCTGCGCCCGGCCGTCGTCGGCGGCGGTCAACTCGTCCACTGTCTCCTGCGCCGAGCGTCCGTGCCGGAGCAGCGCTAGTCCGTCCGGGCCGTAGCGCGGGTTCGCGTATGACTGCGTCGCGATCGCGCCCGCGCCCGGCTCCGCCCAGGGCACGACCGACCCGACCGCGAGGAACTTCGACTGCACGGCGACGCCCCACTGCCCCGCGGCGAGGTCGCAAGCGACGATCGAGTACGTCGCGACGATGGGCTCAGCCATACGTGAGCTTCGTGAGGTCGAGGTCGAGCAGGTCGCGCTTCGCCTCGGGGACGACGACGGCCGACACCTCGGGGTGAGCGAGCGCTGCGAGCACCGCCTCCGGTGTGCGCGCACGCACGACGACCGGCTTTCCCGAACGATGCGCCTCACGCAGGACCTCCGCGTCGTCGGCCCCGTCCAGGACGACCGCTTCGTCGACCGGCAGCTCGCCCTCGACCGAGATCTCCGGCACTCGCCGGCCCGTCGCACCCCACCAGCGCTCTCTCACAGCGTGACCGTGTCCCCCGGCTCGATCATGTGCACCTCGACGTCCGGCGCCAGCTCCTGGAGCTCCTGCGGAGTGCCGGTGAGTACCGGGAAGGTGCCGAAGTGGCACGGCACGCAGCGCTTCACCCCGAGCAGCTCGAGCGCGACCGCCGCCTCCTTCGGGCCCATCGTGTAGTGGTCGCCGATCGGGAGCACCGCGAGCTCCGGCTCGTAGATCCGCCGGATGAGCGCCATGTCGCCGAAGGCGTTCGTGTCGCCCGCGAAGTAGACGCGCTTCCCGTCCTCGAGCTTGAAGACGAGACCGCAGGGCTCGCCGAGGTACTCGAGCTCGTTGCTGCTCGACGAATGGTTCGCGTCGGTCAAGGAGACCTCGATGCCCTCCCAGCGCCACGTGCCGCCCTTGTTCGGGTCGTTGCCCTCGGCGCCCTTCACATCCTTCTTGAAGACGAGCCAGTCGCTGAGCTCGACCGGCGCAAGGACCTTGCAGCCGAAGTGCTCGTGCAATTCGATCGTCGAGCCGACGTGGTCGCCGTGGCCGTGCGTGAGCGCGATCAGGTCGACGCGCTCCGGCTCCTTCTCGTTCTCCGGGCACTTCGGGTTGCCCTCGAGGAACGGGTCGACGTAGATCCGCTTGCCACCGCTCGTGTCGATCCGGAACGCCGAGTGGCCGAGCCACGTCAGGGTGTTGCCAGCCATCGTCCTCCTTCGCGTTGTGGGCGGCGGGAGCCTATCGACCGGATAGCCGCACGAGTCGGAACGCCGACACCGGCTCCCGCTTGCCCTTCGCCTCGACCGGGGCCATCGACTCGACCTCAGCGTCGTCGCCGAGCGCCTCGCGGGTCGCGGCGGCGATCACGACCTCGCCGGGTCGCGCGGCAGCCTGGAGCCTCGCGGCGGTGTTGGTCGTGTCCCCGATCACCGCGAAGCTCCGCTGGGCCTCGGCCCCGACGTAGCCGACAGCCGCGAAGCCGGTGTTGACCCCGGCTCGCAGGCGCGGCCAGTCGCGGTTTCGCTCGGCGAGGGCGGCGGTCCGCTCCTGGAGCTCGAGCGCGGCCGCCGAGGCTCGCCGCGCGTGGTCGGGCTGGCCACCGTGCGCGTTGAACACGACCATCACCGCGTCACCGGCGAACCGCTCGATCAGTCCGCCGTGGCGCTCGAGCACGATCGGGACGGCCGTCCCCCAGTACTCGTTCAGCATGTCGATCACCTCCGCGGGCGGACGGGACTCCGCCCAGGCGGTGAAGCCCTCCAGGTCGGCGAAGAGAACGCTCACCTCGCGCTCCTCGCCGCCGAGCTCGCCCGCGTCGGGGTCGCGACGGAGGCGGTCGGCGAGCTGTGGCGCGAAGTGCGGCCGGAACGTCTCGTCCAGCTGACGGATGCGTGTCGCGGCGCCTGCGACGAGCTCAGCCTGCTCGCCGCTCAGCCCGAAGCGCCGCGCGACGTCGTCGGCGCCCGCCTTCTGGTCGACGAGTTGCCCGAGCGCGTTCGCGTACGCCGCATTCGCGCGGGCGACGGTCTGGTCGAGGTAGAGCGACGCGAACGGCCCGCCCGCACGACGGCTCCGCTGCTGCGAGCGCGCAACCGACGCGACGAGCGCGAACGCGATCGCCATCAGGAGGTGCCACTCCCACCACGACAGCTGCCAGTTCCTCCCGAACGCGACCGCGACCATCGCCTCGGCGAGCAAGATCCACGTCGTGAGCACAGCCAGCGGGAGCGGCTCGCGCGTCGCGAGGTAGAGCCGGCGGTACCGCACCGCCGCGATCACATAAAGCGCGACGCCGACGAGCGCAGCAATCCGGAGCGGCCCCTCCGCCTCCTCCGGCACCAGTGGGTCGTCGAGAGGCGGTAGCGAAGCGAGCGAAGCGACGCCCCACGTGACGAGCAGCAGGACGAGTGCCGCGCGGAGCATGTTCTGGCCGCGGATCACCGCCTGTCCGAAGCGCCCGCCGAGGTCGAGCGACGACGCGACCGCCAGCACCGCGGCGTTCACGAGCCCGACCTGCGTGGCGATCGTGAACCCGGCGTTGCCCTTCTCGAGGAGCACGCCGGGGGTCGCGAGCGCATGAAGGGCCAAGAAGCCCGCAGCCGCGAGGAACGCGAGCCCCACGAGGAAAATCCGTGGGTCGCCCCGACGCCGGGCCGTCTCGCTCATGCTCAACCCGAGCGTCGCGTTCACGACCGCGACGAGGAGGACGAGCCAGAAGTGGGACGGGTGGTGCTCCCAGCGCACGTCGAACGACGGGTAGCCGAGCAGGAGCGCGAGCCCGGCGAGCGGCAGCGTGACGGCGGAGGCCCAGACGACGGTTCGGATGCCGCGAATCTACTCCGGGAGGAACGTCCGGACCGGCCGCGAACCTTGGGCCATGGCCGTCCTCCTGCTGCTCGCGGCGATCGGCGCGGACACGCTCGGCGCCGAGGGTGCGGCCTTCTACCTGCTCCTGGCGGCGGTCGTGGTGACCGCCCACGCGGCGTTACAGGCCTACGGACACCTGGTCGAGCTTCCGGGCAGCGCGCCCACGCTCGCCGCCGCGCGGCTCAACGCGGCCCTCGGGGTGCTGGCGCTCTCCCTCGTGCTCGTCGCTGCGGCCGTCCACGCGCACGGTGCGGTGCCGCCGGTCGGGATCTCTGCCGCGGTCGCCTCACTCGCCCTGCTCGGCCTGCAGGGCGCCGTCAGGCTCGCAGTCCGCTAAGGAGGGCTTGACGAAACAGGCGCTGTGCCGCCGGGCCGCGCTGGGCGGCGCGATGCGGCGTCCTCAGTCGCGCCCGTATCCATCGGATACGAGCGCTCCCTGCGTCCTTGCCTCGCACCACCCATCGCGCCCCGGCGACGAGGCCTGTCCCGCCAAGCCCTCCTAGAGCGGCAAGGACGCCGCGGCCTTCTCGGCGAGGTCGATCAGCGGCTCGACGAAGACGAACGAGGCGAAGACGACGGCGAGCGACACCGCGACCGAGGTCGAAAGCAGCATGTCGCGCGGGGGCGATCCGCCGGCAGGCGCGAGGCGGAGCTCCAGCTCCGTCCGCATGTAGAGCGCGCGGATGATCGCGAGGTAGTAGTAGACGCTGACCGCGGTCGCGACCACGCCGACGATCACGAGCCACGTCCAGTCGGCGTCGACCGCTGCGGAGAACGCGTAGAGCTTGCCCGTGAACATGCCACCGGGCGGCAACCCGATGAACGCGAAGGCGAAGAGCGCCAGCGCGAAGCCGAGGAACGGGCGCTCCCACCCCATCCCGCCGAGGTTGTCGAGCGTCACCGGCTCGCCGAGCTCGCGCTCGCGGGCGGCCACGACGGCGAAGGCGCCAAGCGACGCGGCTCCGTACGGGATCAAGTAGTAGAGGAGGGCCTTCCCGCCGAGCTCGTTCCCCGCAGCGATCGGGATCAGCATGAAGCCGGCATGGGAGACGGACGAGTACGCGAGCAGCCGCTTGACGTTCCGCTGCGCGAGCGCGGCGAGGTTGCCGATCGCGAGCGACGCGACCGCGAGCGCGGCGACCGCCGCCGTCCAGAGGTCCTCCTGCGCCGGGAACGCCGTGTTCAGCACGCGCAGCGTGACGACGAGCGCGGCGACCTTCGTCGCGGCCGACATGAACGCGGTCACGGGCGTCGGCGAGCCCTGGTACACGTCGGGCGTCCACATGTGGAACGGCGCGGCGGAGGCCTTGAAGCCGAGCCCGGTCAGCACCATCGCGAGCCCGACGACGAGCATCCGCTCGTCCTCGAGCCCCGCGCCCACCTGGCCGATACCCGCCAGGTCGAGGTGGCCGGTCGCGCCGAAGACGAGCGCGAACCCGAACAGGAGCACCGCCGAGCCGAAGCTGCCGACGATCAGGTACTTCAGCCCCGACTCGAGCGACGTCTCGAGGTCGATGTCGATCGCGCAGAGCACGTAGAGGCTGATCGAGAACCACTCGAGCCCGAGGAAGAGCGTGACGAGGCTCGACGCGGAGACCATGAACATCATCCCGGCGGCTGCGGTGGCGAGCAGCGCGAAGTATTCGCCGACGTGATCCTGCTTCGGGTTGTCGGAGTACGCGATCCCGACCGTCAACAACCCCGCGCCCGCGACGATAATCTGCGCGAGAGCGGCGAGCCGGTCACGACGCGCGGCGTCCGCGACGATCCCCTGCGCCTCGGGGCTCTTCCAGTAGACGTAGGCGGCGAGTGCGAACGCCACGACGAACCCGGCTGCGACGACGAACGCGGCCACGCCGCGACGCCAGCCCTCTGGCACCGTCACGGACAGCAGCAGCGCGAGCGCGGCCGCGGCGAGCGGCGCGAGGGTCGGCGAGAGCGCCAGCCAGTCGATCGACGGGGTCGGGATCACCGGAACTGCTCCTCCACCGCGCGCGCCGCGTCGTCGCCGGGGAACGCGCGCTCGCTGATCGCCGCGGGCCACGCGGAGAGCGCGAGCACGCACGCGAGCAGCGGCACGAGGATCCCGAGCTCGGCCGGGCGGAGGTCGAGCGCTGCGTCGTTCACCGCCGAGCCGCGCGACTGGTGCAGCACGGCCGAGATCAGCCGCAGCATGTACATCGCTGCGAGCACGATTGCCACAGCGCCGACGAAGGCCCAGCCCCAGCCCGCGTCGAAGACGCCGAGCAGGATCAGAAACTCGCCCGCGAACGCGGCCGAGCCGGGGACCGCGAGCGCGATCACGCCCGTGGTCATCAGCATTGTCGCCAGAGCGGGGCGGCCGCGCGCCATTCCGCCGAGCAGCACGAACTCACCGGTCGACGTGCGTCGCTCGATCGCGCCCGCGAGCAGGAAGAGCGTCGTCGAGATGAGACCGTGCACCACCATCTGCAGGACGGCGCCGTCGAAACCCTGGTCGTTGAGCGCGAACAGCCCGAGCGTGATCAACCCGAGCTGCGCGAGCGACGAGTACGCGATCACGCCGCGGAGGTCCGAAGCCCGGAACGCGAGGAGCGAGCCGTACACCAATCCGACAGCTGCGAGTGCGAGCAGCGGAACCTGGAAGTCCTGGGCGGGCTCGGGGAACTTCGCGATCGCGATTCGGAGCAGTCCGTACGCGCCGACCTTCGAGATCACCCCGGAGAGCAGCGCAGACACCTCGGGCGGCGACTCGCGGTACGTGAGCGGCAGCCAGCCGTGGAACGGGAACACCGGCGCCTTGATGAGGAACGCCGCGAGAAAGCCGAGGAAGATCCAGGGGTTGTCGCTGGTCCCCGAGTCGATCAGGTCGAAGGTGCCCTCGCGTAGCCCGAAGACGACGATTGCGGCCAGCATCAGGAGCGAGCCGGCCATCGTGTAGATCACGAACGTGAACGTCGCGCGCGTCCTCCCTGCTCCGCCCCAGACGCCGATCAGGACGTAGAGCGGGATCAGCATCGCCTCGAAGAACGCGTAGAAGAGGATGAGATCCTGCGCGACGAACACGCCGACGACAGCGCCGACGAGGAAGAGCATCAGCCCGAAGTACGCGCGCTCCCGGTCGCGGCCGGCCCACCACGCGTACGCGATCGCAGCAGCGCTCGCGACGACGGTGAGGCCGACGAGCCAGAGCGAGAACCCGTAGAGCCCGACGTGGTACGAGACCCCGAGGTCGCTGAACCACGCGTGTCGCTGCTCGCCCTGGATTCCGGCCTGGAAGTCGAAGTTGGAGAGCGAGACGATCCAGAGGCCGACCTCGACGAGCGCGATCAGCGTTGCGATCGAGCCGGCCCAGAGCCGCGGCCACGGAACCAGCCAGAGCAGGAGCGCGCCGGCGATCGGCAGGAAGACGAGCGTGGTGGTCAGCCAGCCGCTCATCGCAGCGCCACGAAGAGGACGGCGAGGACGGCCAGCCCGGCGGTCAGCGCGAGCGCGTAGCTCCGCAGGTAGCCGGTCTGGATGAGCGTCGCGGCTCGGCCGGCCTCGCGGACACCGGCAGCGGTCGCGTCGATCGAGCCCTCGACCAGTGGCTTCTCGACGCCGTGGCGGAGCGCGCTCGAGAGGGCGACCGCGGGGCGGTAGAAGACCGCGTCGTAGAGCTCGTCGAAGTAGAGCTTGTGCTCGAGCAGGCGCTTGGCCGTGGGGAAGCTCGGCACCGCGAACGCTCTGTTTGCCCGTAGTAGAGCCACGCGAGGTAGATCCCGCCGACGCCGAGGGTCATCGCGACCAGCGAGGTGACCCAGTCCTGCAGGACGCTCGGCTCGACGAGCGGCTCGGCAACGGGAGCAAGCCAGTCGGAGAACGGGTGCCAGAGCCCGGCCACCTGGAGCCACCCACCGACGACCGAGAGCACCGCGAGCACCGCGACCGTGGCGTACATCGAGAACGGCGCCTCGCCGTGGCTGGTGTCGTGCAGGTGCTCGCGGACGTACGGCGAGCGGTCGCCGCGCCACACGAGGAAGATCATCCGGAACGTGTAGAGGCCGGTCAGGAACGCGCCGATCAAGCCGGCCACGAAGAGCACGATCCCGTACCCGCCGCTCGCGAGCGCAGACGCGAGGATCGCGTCCTTCGACCAGAAGCCCGAGAGCGGGAAGATGCCCGCGAGCGCGAGCGAGCCGATCAGCATGTACAGGTAGGTACGCGGCAGCGCGTCGCGCAGGCCGCCCATCTTGCGAATGTCCTGTTCGCCCGCGAGCGCGTGGATCACGATTCCGGCGGCGAGGAACAGCAGCGCCTTGAAGAAGGCGTGCGTCATCAGGTGGAACATCGCGCTGCCGTACGCGGCGATCCCGGCGGCCAGGAACATGTAGCCGATCTGCGACATCGTCGAGTACGCGATCACGCGCTTGATGTCCGTCTGCACGAGCGCGATCAGCCCCGCGACGAGCAGCGTGACCGCGCCGATCCCCGCAGCGAGTTGCTGCACGAACTCGGCGGCCTCGAAGATCGGGTGCAACCGGACGAGCAGATAGACGCCCGCCGTCACCATCGTCGCCGCGTGGATGAGCGCGCTGACCGGCGTCGGGCCTTCCATCGCGTCCGGGAGCCACGTCTGCAGCGGGAGCTGCGCCGACTTCGCGACCGCTCCGCCGAGCAGCCCGAGCGCCGCGAGCGTGACGACCGTGCTCGAGAGACCGTCGACGCGCTCGAACACGCCTGCGAAGTCGACGACGCCGGTCTTCCAGAAGAGCAGGAAGATCGCGAGCACCATGGTCGCGTCGCCGACCGCGTTCATCACGAAGGCCTTCTTCGCGGCCGCGATCGCGGACGGACGGTCGTGATGGAAGCCGATCAGCAGGTACGACGCCAGGCCGACGAGGCCCCAGCCGGCGAGCAGGAGGACGAGGTTCGCCCCCTCGACGAGGAGCAGCATCGAGAAGACGAAGAACGCCATGTATGCGAAGTACCGGCGCTCCTCGTCCTCGCCGTCCATGTAGCCGATCGAGTACGCGACGATCAGCGAGCCGACTCCGGAGACGATCAGCATCATCAGCATGCTCAGCGGGTCGACGAGCAGGCTGAGGCCCGCCTCGAAGTCGCCCGCCTCGAGCCACGTCCACGCCGTGGTGACGTGCGAGCGCTCCTCGCTGTTCTCCCCGAGCATCGCGACGAACCCGACGAGTGCGGCGACGAACGACACCGACGTCGAGAGCGTCGCGAGGTAGCCGGCGCCGCGACGCGAGAGGCGGTTGCCCGCGAGCGTGATCAGCAGCGCGCCCGCGAGCGGCGCGAGCAGGCAGACCCAGCCGGCGGCGGCGATCGTCATCCGCGGAGCGTCGTCATCCGGTCGACGTCGAGCGGCAGCTTGCGGCGCGACATCGCGACGATCAGGCCGAGCCCGACGACGACCTCGGCGGCGGCGACCGCCATCACGGCGAGCGCGAAGACTTGGCCGTCCGCGGTTCCCTGTTGGCGTGCGAAGGCGATCAGCGCGAGGTTCGAGCCGTTGAGCATGATCTCGAGCGCGAGCAGGATGATCAGCGGGCTGCGACGGATCAGCACGCCGAGCGCCCCGATCGTGAAGAGGAGCGCCGAGACGACGAGGTACCAGGTGAGGTCGGGACCGTCTATCGGTCGACCCTCACGTCGAGCTTGCGCGAGTGTGCGCCCAGGATCACGCCGCCGACGGCCGCGATCAGCAGCACGATCGAGGTGATCTCGAACGCGAGCAGGTGGTTCGTCAGGAACAGCTCGCCGATCTGGTGCGGTCCGCCGAAGAACGCGTCGACCGGCGGCTCGTTCGAGAGCTGTCCACCCGCCGTCATCCCGACGGCGACGACGACCTCGACGAGGATCGCGCCGGCGGCGCTGATCGCGGCGACCTGCTGCCACGACGGCCCGCCCGCCCAGGGTGCGTCCGCGCGCCCGCCGAGGTACGCGATCACGAACAGGAACATCACCATCACCGCGCCCGCGTAGACGAGCACCTGTGCCGCCGCGACGAACTCGGCGCTCAGGAGCAGGTAGAGCACCGCGAGCGCTGCGAGGTTCCCGATCAACGCGAGCGCGGAGTAGAACGGGTTCGAGAACCAGACGACCGCGACGGCGGATCCAAGGCACGCGAACGCCGCGGCGAACCAGACCACCCAGACGAGGATGTTGCCGACGTCCATCTACGCGTTCGTCTTGTAGTAGGGGATCGGCGTGTCGTAGATCGTCGGGTCTGCGACCGGGACTTTCTTGACCGGCTCGGCGAGCAGCATGTCCTTCGTGTAGATGAGGTCGTCGCGCGAGTACTCGGAGATCTCGAACTCGTTGCCGAGCGTGATCGCGTCGAACGGGCACGCGAGCTCGCAGTAACCGCAGAAGATGCAGCGCGACAGGTTGATCTCGTAGATGCGCGCGTAGCGCTCGCCGGGCGAGACGCGGTTGTCCGGCGTGTTCTCCGCAGCGACGACGCGGATGCAGTCGGCGGGGCACGCAGCGGCGCAGAGCGAGCAGCCGATGCACTTCTCGAGCCCGTTCTCGTAGCGGTTGAGGCGATGCCGCCCTCGGAAGCGCGGGTAGACCGGGCGCTTGTACTCCGGGTACTGCTGGGTGATCGGCTTCTTGAAGATCTGCTTGAACGTCACCCCGAAGCCGCGGATCGTGGAGAGAGGCTGCGGGCTCATAGCGCGACCACCAGCACCGCGGTGACGACCGCGTTGACGGTTGCGACCGGCAAGAGGACCTTCCACCCGAACGCCATCAGCTGGTCGTAGCGGATGCGCGGGAACGTCGCGCGCAGCCAGATGAACACGAACACGACGAGCGCGAGCTTGAGGATGAACCAGAGCGGCCCGAGCCAGTCGAGCCAGAAGAAGTGCCAGCCGCCGAGGAAGAGCGTGACGGTGAGCGCCGAGAGCGTGAGCATGTTGATGTACTCGGCCATCTGGAAGAGGCCCCAGCGCATGCCGGAGTACTCGGTGTGGTACCCGGCGACGAGTTCCTGCTCGGCCTCGGGGAGGTCGAACGGCGCGCGGTTCGTCTCGGCGATGCCGGCGATGAAGAACGTGAGGAAGCCGACGAACTGCGGCACGATGAACCAGTAGGCGCTGTGCTGCTCGGCGACGATGTCCGTCAGCGAGAGCGAACCGGACATCAGGATCACGCCGAGCACTGCGAGCGCGAGCGAGACCTCGTAGGAGACGAGCTGCGCGCACGTGCGCATCGAGCCGAGCAGCGAGTACTTCGACTCGCTCGCCCAGCCGCCGATGATGAAGCCGTAGATCCCGACCGAGCCGAGCGCGAAGACGAGCAGCAGCGAGATCGGCACGTCGATCACGTAGCCCGTGACGGTGTAGCCGGCGATCTCCCAGCCGCCGCCCCAGGGGATGACGGCGAACGCGGCGAGCGCGGTGAACGCGGCGATGATCGGCGCGATGATGTACGGGAGGTCGATCGCGGCCGCGGGGAAGAAGCTCTCCTTGCGGATCAGCTTCAGCAGGTCGGCGGCCGGCTGGAGGATCCCGAACGGCCCGGCGCGGTTGGGCCCGTAGCGGAGCTGCATCCGCCCGAGCACCTTCCGCTCGATCAGCGTCAGGTACGCGAAGCCGACGAGGACGAGGTTGATGACCACGACCGCCTTGATCGCGCTGATCCACCAGGCTTCGGTCACGCGCGTGTCACCTCGACGGTGCCGGGCACGAGCTCTTGCGCGGAGCCTTCGGGGACGAGGACGACGCCGGCCCGCAGGTTGCGGCGGATCGCGCGCGCGCAGCGTGGCCGACGTGCCGTTGGTGCGCACGCTCACCTCGTCGCCGTCGCGCACGCCGAGCCGGTGCGCGTCGTCGCGGGCGAGGTCGACGAGCCCCTCGGGCCGCTGGAAGCGGAACTTCTCGACGCGCTCGACGGCAGGACCAGAGAAGAGCGGCCGGTAGCGGACGAGCCGGAGCCCGTCGGCCGACGCGGGGATCTGGCCTCGCCGTCGGAAGCTCGCCGCCCGAAGCAGGAAGCGCCGCCGTCTCGCCGAGCTCCTCGAAGAGCGTTCCGAACAGCTCCTCGTGCACGAGCGACGCGTAGGGGGACAGCGCGACGTCGAAGCGCTCCGCGAGCTTCGAGAGCCACGCGAGCTCGTCGGGAGCCGGCGGGATCACCGCGCGTCGCAGCCGTTGCACGCGGCCCTCCATGTTCGTGAGCGAGCCGTCGCGCTCGAGGTAGCTCGTGCCGGGCAGGACGAGGTCGGCCCAGCCGACCGCGAGCCCCTGGAACATCGTCAGCGCGATCACCGTCTGCGCGCTCTCTGCGAGCTTCCGAACGGCCGGGTCCGCAGCGGCGTCGTCCCCGGAGACGATCAGGAGGGCCGGAGGGCTTTGTAACACAGTGTTACTTGCGCTCGCCCCGGCGCGCGCAACCGCGTGGTTGATCCCGATCCCGTTCGGGGTGCGCGGGACGCGCAGCGCCGGCTCGCCGCCGTTCGCGCCGCGGCGCCGCGCTTCCTTCGCCCACAGCTCGGCGACGGGCGCGAGCTCGTCGAGCGGCACGTCTCCCTCGGCCACTGCGCCCGTGCCTGCGAGCTCGGAGAGCGGCCGGCCGAGCGGCTGCGCGCTCGGGATCCGGCACCTGCACCGAGCCGCCGACCGCCGCCGCGAGCTTGGCGAGCGCGTAGGCGAGCTCGTTCGTCTCCGATCCGGAGAGCACCACGTGCACCGACGAGCCGGCCTCGCGCAGCAGCCGTTCCGCCTCGTCGAGCGCGTCGTCCCACGACGCCTCCTCGAGCCCGCGCCGCCGGACGCGCCGGAGCGGATCGACGATGCGGTCGCTCGCGCGCAGCGACGGAAACGCGAAGCGCCCCTTGTCGCAGAGCCACCCGAGGTCGACCTCCGGGTGGTTGCGCGAGAGGATCCGCTTGACCTTTCCCTCGCGCGTCGTCACGCCGATGTTGCAGCCGACGGGGCAGAGCCCGCAGACCGACGGAACGTTCTGGATCTCCCAGGGCCGTCCCTCGAAGCGGTACTCCGTCGAGGTCAGCGCGCCGACCGGGCAGAGCTCGATCACGTTGCCCGAGAAGCGGTCGCGGTACGGCTCCTCGCCGAACGTCGCGATCTCCGTGCTCGCGCCGCGGTTGACCGCCACGAGCTCGCCGTCCTCGGCGACGCTCTCCGAGAAGCGCGTGCAGCGGTAGCAGAGGATGCAGCGCTCACGGTCGAGCGCGATGTGCGGCGAGATCGGGATCGGCTTGTCCGCCGTCAGCTTCGAGAACGTCATCCGCGTGCTGCCCGGCCCGTAGCGGAACGTCAGGTCCTGCAGCGGGCACTCGCCGCCCTTGTCGCACACGGGGCAGTCGAGCGGGTGGTTGACGAGGATGAACTCGAGCGTCGCGTTCTGCCCCTCGGCCGCCTTCGCCGAGGTCTGCGCCGTCCGCACGACGAGGCCGTCCTGCGCCGTCAGCGTGCAGCCGGCCTGGAGCTTCGGGTTCCCCTCGATCTCGACGAGGCACATCCGGCATGCGCCGATCGCGGCGCCGAGGCGGGGCTCGTAGCAGAAGACCGGGATCTCGATCCCGGCGACGATCGCCGTCTCGACGAGACCCGTCCCCTTGGGGACCTGGACCTCGCGGTCGTCGACGACGACGGTGACGAGCTCAGGCGTGGACATGCTCGTGGCCGTGCTGGTCGACGGGGGCGAGGACGTGGTCGAGCGGCGAGTCGGGGAACGGGCAGGCGCCGTCGTCGACGTGGCGGCGGAACTCGTCGCGGAACTTGTCGACGTAGCTCGCAACCGGCATCGCGGCCGCGTCGCCGAGCGGGCAGAGGCACTTGCCGAGGATGCGATCGCAGACGGAGAGCAGCAGGTCGAGGTCCTCGTGCTCGGCGCGTCCGTCCTCGATCTTCTCGAGGATCTGCACCATCCAGCGCGTGCCCTCGCGGCACGGCGTGCACTTCCCGCACGACTCGTGCATGTAGAACTGCGCGACGCGAAGCCCGAGCTGCACCATGCAGCACCGGTCGTCGATCACGATCACCGCGCCGGAGCCGAGCATCGTCTTCAAACCGGCCATCGAGTCGAAGTCGAGCTGCCCGTCGACGTGCTCGGCCGCCAACACCGGAACCGAGGAGCCGCCGGGGATGATCGCCTTCAGCTCGCGGCCGTCGGGGATCCCGCCGCCGATGTCGTAGATCAGCTCTCGCAGCGACGTGCCGAGCGGCAGCTCGTAGTTCCCGCCGCGCACGACGTTGCCCGACAGCGAGAACACGCGCGTGCCGGTCGAGTTCGACACGCCGATCTTCGCGTACTCGGCGCCGCCGAGCTCGATGATCTTCGGGACGGTCGCGATCGTCTCGACGTTGTTGATCAGCGACGGCGAGGCGTAGAGACCCTGGACCGCGGGGAACGGCGGCTTCGAGCGCGGCTGCCCGCGCTTGCCCTCGAGCGACTCGAGCAGCGCGGTCTCCTCGCCGCAGATGTACGCGCCGGCGCCGCGGTGCAGCACGACCGTGACGCCGCCGAGCAACGACGCCTCGCGCACCTGGTCGAGCGCGGACCGCAGCACCTCGAACTCGGCGAGGTACTCGCCGCGGATGTAGATGAAGACGCTCTGCGAGCCGATCGCGTGCGCCGTGATCAAGCAGCCCTCGATCAGCCGGTGCGGAACGCGGAACATGATCTCGCGGTCCTTGAACGTGCCGGGCTCCGACTCGTCTGCGTTCACGACGAGGTAGACGGGCTTGCCCGTGTCCTTCGCGAGGAAGCTCGCCTTCTTGCCCATCGGGAAGCCGGCGCCGCCGCGTCCGCGGATGTTCGCCGCCAGGATCTCCTCGAGCACCGCGTTCGGGTCGGTCGCCCGGGCCTTCTCGAGCGAGGCGAAGCCGCCGGCGTCGCGGTACGCACCGATGTCCGTCAGCGGGCTCTCCTCCGCCCCGGCCAGCACGAGAGGTCTAACCGGCACCGCGCACCTCCTCGACGATCGCGGGGACGTCCTCGGGCCGCACCGGCTCGCGGTAGCGGTGGTTGACCGCGACGACCGTCCCCCACCCGCAACCGCCGGCGCACTCGATCGTCCGCAGCGTCACGGCTCCGTCCTCCGTGGTCCCGCCCGCGCGCACGCCGAGCTCCGACTCGAAGGCCTCGAGCACCTGTTGCGCGCCGACCAGCGCGCAGGAGACGTTCGTGCACACCTCGACGAGCTGCGCGCCGACAGGCTCCAGGTGGAACATGTCGTAGAAGCTCGCAACGCCCTCGCAGTACGCGGGCGTCAGGTCCAGCGCATCGGCGACGTCGCGGAAGCCTTCGCGCGTCAGATAGCCGTCGCGCTCTTGCGCCAGTCGAAGCGCCGGTAGCACCGCCGACTTGCTGTCGGGGTACTGGGCCGCGATCTCCTGCACCCGCGCGCGGAACTCGGCGACGCTCACCTGTCGGTGTCTCCCATGACGGAGTCGAGCGAGCCGACGATCGCGATCAGGTCGGCGACGAGTGCGTCGCGCATGCACGTCGCGGTCGCCTCGAGCGCGACGAAGGACGGCGCGCGGAACTTGACGCGCCAGGGCTTCGCGCCGCCGTCGGAGACGACGTAGCACCCTGACTCGCCGCGCGGCGACTCGGTCGCGACGTACACCTCGCCCTCGGGAACGCGGTAGCCCTCGGTGACGATCTTGAAGTGGTGGATGAGCGACTCCATCGACGTGTGCAGCTCGTGCCGCGGCGGGAGCACGACCTTGCGGTCGTCCGTGATCCAGGGCTCGCCCTCCATGCCCTCGAGCCGGTCGAGGCACTGCTCGACGATGTGCGTCGACTCGCGCATCTCGTCGACGCGCACCTTGTAACGGTCGTAGACGTCGCCGTTCGGGTAGACGGGCACGGCGAAGTCCACCTGGTCGTACGCGAGGTACGGCTCGGCCTTCCGCAGGTCCCAGTCGACGCCCGACGCGCGCAGCACCGGACCGGACTGCCCGAGCGCGATCGCGTCGTCGCCGGAGAGCAGACCGATCCCCCTCGTGCGCTCGAGCCAGATCTCGTTGCTCGAGAGCAGACGCTCGTAGTCGTCGATCGCCTTCGGCATCCACTCGACGAACTCGCGCGCCTGGGGGTAGAAGCCGGAGGGGATGTCCTCGGCCAGCCCGCCGGTCTGGAAGTAGCGCGTGTGCATGCGCGTCCCGCAGACCATCTCGAAGAGGTCGAGGATCAGGTCGCGCTCGCGGAAGCAGTACCAGAACATCGAGATCGCCCCCAGCTCGAGCGCAGCGGTCCCGAGGAAGACGAGGTGCGAGTGGATGCGGCTCAGCTCGCAGAGCAGCATCCGCATCCACGTCGCCTTCTCGGGCACCTCGAGCGCGAGCAGCTTCTCGATCGCGAGCACGAAGACGAGCTCGTTGTTCTGGAAGCCGACGTAGTCGACCCGCGCGGGGTACGTGATCCCCTTCCACCACGTCTTCTGCTCCATCGACTTTTCGAACCCGGTGTGCAGGTAGCCGATCACCGCGGAGAGGCCGACGACCTCCTCGCCGCTCAGGTCGACGATCAGGCGCAGCACGCCGTGCGTCGAGGGGTGGTTGGGCCCGAAGTTGATCTGGAGGATGTCGCCGCGCTCGCGCAGGCGTTCGTCGACCTCCATCACCGTCGGGACGGGAAACGGGATCCGCGTTCCCTCGTAGATCCTCGATCCGGGTGCGATTGCCACCTATTCGTCTCCCGAGAAGCGGACCGGCTCGCCGCCGATCGGGTAGTCCTTGCGCAGCGGGTGGCCGTCCCAGTCGTCGTCCATCAGGATCCGGACGAGGTTCGGGTGTCCCTCGAACGGGATCCCCATCAGGTCGTAGGCCTCGCGCTCGTGCCAGTCGGCGGTCGGCCACACGTCGATCACGCTCGCTACAGATTCCGCCTCGTCGAGCCAGACCTGGACGCGTACGCGTGCCGGGTCGGCGCCGAGTCGCAGCAGGTGGTACGAGAGGGAGAAGCGCTTCGGCTTCGGCTCCGGCAGCCGCTCGAGCCCCCAGGAGCCCGGCGACGTGACACTGCGCCCACGCGCGTCGCCGATGTATCCCGCCACGTCCTCCGGGCCCGACGGCCAGCCCAGGTAGTCCGCGGCCGAGACGTCGACGAGCATGTTGAAGCCCTCCTCGCCGCGCAGGTGCAGGCAGGCCTCGCGCAGCCGCGGCGTGTCGACGACCAGCGTGGTCTCGCCGTGCTCCTCCTTCGTCCGCACGACGCCGGGGACGCCCTCGTAGGTCACTCGGCGACCCCGCGGATCTCATAGGCGGGCGGGATCCCGGCGTTGATCTTCTCGTGCAGCCGGACGATCCCCTCCATGAGCGCCTCGGGTCGCGGCGGGCATCCGGGCACGTGGATGTCGACGGCGACGATCTTGTCGACGCCCTGGAGCGTCGTGTAGTTGTTGAACATCCCGCCGGAGCTCGCGCACGCGCCCATCGCGATCACCCACTTGGGCTCGAGCATCTGGTCGTAGATCTGGCGGAGCGGCGCGGCCATCTTGTGGACGACCCGTCCCGAGACGATCAGCAGGTCGGCCTGGCGCGGCGACGAGCGGAAGGCCTCCATTCCGAAGCGCGCGATGTCGTAGCGCGACGAGACGATCGACATCATCTCGATCGCGCAGCACGCGAGCCCGAACGTGTCGGGCCACATCGACTTCGTCTGCGCCCACGCGATCGCCTTCTCCAGCGTCGTCATCATCAGCCGGTCCTCGAGTGCCGACACCTCCTGCTCGAAGACCCCGGGCTGCTTGCCGACGCCGAGCACGCGCTCGGACTGGAGCCCGTACTGCTTGAGCGGCTTCACTGCCAGTCCAGAGCTCCCTTCCGCCAGACGTAGACGTAGGCGATCACGAGGATCCCGATGAAGAAGAGGAACTCGAAGAGCCCGAACCAGGCGAGCTGGTCGAGGATCACCGCAAGCGGATAGAGAAAGACGATCTCGATGTCGAAGACGATGAAGAGCATCGCCGTGAGGTAGAAGCTCACCGTGAAGCGCTGCTGCTGCGGCGGCCCCGTGCTCACGCCCGACTCGAAGGGGATCGTCCGCGCCTTGACCCGGCGCGCCGGGCGCTGCGCGAAGACGAACGACATCACGATCATCGAGGCGGGGATGATCAGCGCCAACGACCCGTAGATCAGGAACGGGAGCCAGCTGTCCAGCGTTGCCGCGACCACCACCCGGCGGCGAACGCTAACAGGTCCCTTGTCGTTACGAGCAGGCCGAGAAACGGCTCAACCACGCCTGTAGCGGGTGTCACGAACTCGGGGGATTGCAGCGTCTCGACCCTGGGGTACGATGGGGTCATGGCAACCGTCGAAACCCTCGTCGAGCTGACCGAGCGCGCGGCCGAGAAGGTGCGCGAGATCCAGGCGACAGAGCCCGAGGGCGAGGCGGGGGTGCTCCGCATCGCGATCCAGGGCGGCGGCTGCTCCGGCTTCCAGTACGGCCTCGGCTTCGACCGCGGAGCGCTCGAGGGCGACCACGAGCTCGAGCAGCACGGCGTGACGATCGTCGTCGACCCGTTCAGCGCCCCCTATCTCAGTGGTGCGACGATCGACTGGCTCGACGGGCTTCAGGAGTCCGGCTTCAAGATCGAGAACCCGCAGGCCACCTCGTCGTGCGGATGCGGCCACTCGTTCCAGGTGGACGAGGACTCCGCTGCCGACGCCCAGGCCGGCGGTGGCTGCGGTTCCGGCTGCGGCTAGCCCTTCCGGCCGCCCTCTGCGCGTCGCCGTCGTCGGCTCCGGCCCCGCCGGCTTCTACGCCGCAAACGCGCTCCTCAGTGCCGATCCCCCGGCCGAAGTCGACCTGCTCGAGCGGCTGCCGACGCCGTGGGGGCTCGTCCGCCTCGGCGTTGCGCCCGACCACCCGAAGCTGAAAGACGTCTCCCGGGCCTTCGAGCGGACGGCGCAGAAGCCGGGCTTTCGCTTCTTCGGCAACGTCGAGGTCGGAGACGTGGTGACGCACGATGACCTCGTGAGCCTCTACGACGCCGTGATCTACTCGGTCGGCGCGCAGACCGACAACCGGCTCGGCGTCCCGGGCGAGGACGTGCCGGGTTCGTGGTCGGCCACCCAGTTCGTCGCCTGGTACAACGGCCATCCGGACTTCCAGGGGCTCGAGTTCGACCTTTCGAGCGAGCGCGCGGTCGTAGTCGGGGCGGGGAACGTTGCGCTCGACGTCGCTCGGATGCTCGCGCTCACACGCGACGAGCTCGCGCCGACCGACACGACCGACGCCGCGATCGAGGCGATCGCCGAGTCGGGGATCCGCGAGATCGTTCTGCTCGCGAGGCGTGGCCCGGCGCAGGCGGCGTTCACGACGCCCGAGCTGAAAGAGCTCGGCGAGCTTGCAGGCGCCGACATCGTCGTCGACCCGGCGGAGCTCGAGCTGGACCCCGCGAGCGCCGCCTCGATCGTCGGCAACACGAACGCGACCCGAAACATGGAGGTGCTGCACGAGTTCGCGTCGCGCGAGCCGGTGGGCAAGCCCCGCCGCATCGTGCTGCGCTTTCTCGTATCGCCCGTCGCAGTCCTCGGCGACGACCGAGTGGAAGGGGTGGAGATCGTGCAGAACGAGCTCGTCGCGGACAGCGGACGCATCAGCGCGCGTGCGACCGAACGGCGAGAGACGATTCCCGCGGGGATCGTGTTCCGGAGCGTCGGCTACCGCGGCGTCGAGCTGCCCGGGCTTCCGTTCGATCCCGCACGCGGGACGCTCTTGAACGAGGGCGGCCGGCTGCTCGACGAGAACGGTGCGCCGCTTGCCGGTGTGTACTGCGCCGGCTGGATCAAGCGTGGGCCGACCGGCGTGATCGGGACCAACAAGAAGGACGCGAACGAGACGGCACAGCTCCTGCTCGAGGACGCCGCGGCCGGAAGGTTGCCGGGCGCGCCCGAGCCGCGCGACCTCGTCGACCTGCTGTCCGAGCGAGGCGCCGACCCGGTCGTCTACGCCGGCTGGGAGGAGATCGACCGCGTCGAGAAGGCCGCCGGCGAGCCCCATGGCCGCCCGCGAGTCAAGCTCCACAGCTGGGACGATCTCCTGTCGGCGGCACGCAAGGACTAGACGGCAAGCCTGCTTCTGGCAACATGCACCGCTCCAGGGGAGCGGGAACCGGTCGTTCGGGCACAGAGAGCCGGACGGCTGTGGTTCCGGAAACGGAGGAGTCTCTTGAAACGGATCTTCTTGTTGCTCGCAGTCGCGATGCTCATGCTGCTTCCGGCGTCTGCGAGTGCGATCACCGATGGCGAGCTCGACGGGAACCGTCACCCGTACGTGGGCTTGATGGTCGCTCAGGACGCGGCGGGAGCGCCGCTGTGGCGCTGCAGCGGCACGCTGATCTCGCCGCGGCTGTTCCTGACGGCGGGGCACTGCACCGAGTCACCCGCAGCGCACGTCGAGATCTGGTTCGCCGCTGATGTCGAGTCGGGCATCCCCGGCAACGGCTACCCGTTGAACGGGGACGTGGGAGGCACGCCTCACACGCACCCGAGCTACAACCCGGCCGCGTTCTATCTCTTCGACCTCGGCGTGGTTGTGCTCGACGCGCCGGTGGCGATGAGCACGTTCGGCCTGCTGCCGAGCCTCAACCAGCTCGACTCGCTGAGGAGCGGCCAGAAGCCGACGTTCACCGCAGTCGGGTACGGGCTGCAGAACGCGAACAAGAACCACACCGTGGCCCTGCGAGTACGCATGCTCTCGCGCCCGCGGCTGATCGGGATCAACAGCGGGTTCACGGGTGACTTCTCGATCCTGCTGTCGAACAACTCGAACACCGGCGGCACCTGCTTCGGTGACTCGGGTGGCCCGAACTTCATCGGCGACTCGACGGTGATCGCGGGCGTCACCTCGTACGGCAAGAACGGCAACTGCGCAGGAACCGGCGGCGTCTACCGCGTCGACAAGGCAGACGACCTGAACTGGCTCAGGACGTTCCTGCCGTAGCTTGAGCGGAATGGGGGGCCGCGTTGCGGCTCCCCAGCCCGCTTAGTCGTCCGAGCAGGCCGGCTGGTTCAGAACCCACGAGACGCGGCTGCCGCGGCTGCCGACGGCGGCCATCGCGAGCTCGTTTCCGCAGCGTCCCAGCCTGTACTCGCGGAACGTGACGATGAAGCGCCCTCGGGCGTCGGCGCGAAGCCGTTTCGCCACCGAGCTCCGTTCGCCCACGCGCACCGTCAGACGGACGCGCTCCTGACTCGCGAAGCCGGAACCCCGGAGCACGATCGGCTGGAGGTCGACGATCCTGACTGCCGGGCGCGTAGAGGTGGCGCCGGCGGCCGCCGGGACACACGCGATGAGCGCAAGACCGCAGATGAGCGCAGTCCGCATGGCCCCACTATGCCCGGATTGCCCCAAAACGGTTCCCCGGCACCAGTCGAACCATTGACAACCTCCCGATCTCTGCGGGAAACTGGTCGCGAGGGGTAGGTAGGGCGCGTTCGTCAGCCCTACAAAGCGAGTGGGGAGAGGAGATCCACCACTGATGTCAAGCAGCCACTTTGGGGGCTCTGACGCGCTGGCACGCCGTAGCGGCACAGGTCGCGTCGTGAAGCTCCTGTTCGCGTTCATGGCGCTCGTCGCCTTGAGCGTCACAGCAGCCGGAGGTGCGTCCGGCGACACGAACGACCCCGTCGGCGAGTCCGTCACCGCGGGCCTGAGCTTCGAGGGTTCGAAGTCGCCCACGAGCAAGCTTGCTCAAACCGACCCGTCCCTGCTCGGACGAACCGATGCCGAGCTTCTGAACGTCCTGGTCAAACTCGACTACGACTCGACCGCCACCTATGAGGGCGGCGTTTCCGGTCTCGAAGCGACGAGTCCCGCGAAGACCGGCAAGAAGCTGAAGGACAACCGCGCCGCGGTTGACAGCTACGAGACGCACGTTGCCGCCAAGGAGGGCCAGGTCGTCTCGGCGATCCAGGGCGCCGTCTCGGACGAGACGATCCGCAGCAGCTATCGGACGGTCTACGGCGGCGTCGCGATGCAGCTTCCCGCGAACCAGATCGACGAGCTCCTGGCCGTCGACGGCGTGGTCGCGGTTCAGCCAGACACGGCAGAGCAGCCCCTCACCACCGTCTCGCCGCAATGGATCGGCGCGACGAGCGTCTGGCCGTCGCTGGGAGGTTCGTCCCGTGCCGGCGAGGGTGTGATCGTCGGAGTGCTCGATACCGGCATCTGGCCGGAGCACCCATCCTTCGATGACCCCGGGATCAGCCATCCGGGCGGCACCTTCGGCTGCCAGTTCGGCAACGGAACCGATCCCGCTCTCGGCCCCGCGCGCGCCTGCAACGACAAGCTGATCGGTGCGTACGCGTTCATGGCCACGAACATGTCGGTGAGCCCGTCGCTCGCCGGCGAGTTCTGCAACAACGTCACGAGGGTGTGCTCACCGCGCGACGCGGAAGGGCACGGCACTCACACGTCCAGCACGGCCGCCGGAAGCCCCGTCGCCGCAACTCAGTTGCTCGGCGTGAGCCGCGGCCCGGTCAGCGGTGTCGCCCCCGGCGCGCATCTGATCATGTTCCGCATCTGCGATGCATCCGGCTGCTTCCAGTCGGACGCGGTCGCAGCGGTGCAGCAGGCGATGCGGGACGGTGTCGACGTGCTCAACTTCTCGATCTCGGGTGGACGCAACCCGTTCGCCGACGCGGTCGAGCTCGCATTCCTCGACGCCTACGCGGCGGGAATCATCGTCAACGCCTCGGCCGGCAACGCCGGTCCGGGCGCGGGCACGGTCGACCACGGCGGGCCGTGGACGAACACGGTCGCGGCGTCGACCTCGAACCGCCACTTCTTCGGGAACCTGACGGTCACCGCCTCGAACGGCGACCGGTTCACGATGACCGGCGCGACGGTCACGGCAGGCATTGCCGCCGCGACTCCCGTCGTGCTGGCGAACGAGGTGCCCGGCCAGCCGAACGGCCTCTGCGCGAAGCCCGGCGAGGCCGGTCTGCCACAGCCGGCCGTGCTGTTCGCTCCCGGCTCGCTGACCGGGAAGATCGTCGTGTGTCGCCGAGAGGTCGGCGCGCGTGTGCTCAAGAGCCACAACGCCTCTCTCGGCGGAGCGGCAGGGATGATCCTCTACAACGGGCCGCCCAACTTCGGCCTCAACACCGATAACCACTGGGTTCCGTCGATCCATCTCGAGCACAACGGCCCGGCGGGACCGCATCCGCTGGTCACGTTCCTCGAGTCGCACACCGGTGAGACCGCGACCTTCACGGGCGGGACGGCGACGACCGTTCCCGGCGACGTGATGACCGCGTTCTCGTCGCGTGGGCCCGGCGTGGACTTCCTGAAGCCCGACATCACGGCACCGGGAATCCAGATCCTCGCCGGCCACACGCCCGACCCGTACGACACGAACTTCGTCGTCGGGCCGCGCGACCAGCTGTACCAGGCGATCGCCGGCACCTCCATGTCGAGTCCGCACGCGGCGGGCGCATCCGCGCTCGTCAAGGCTGCGCACCCCGACTGGACGCCCGGTCAGATCAAGTCGGCGCTGATGACGTCCTCGCTGCAGAGCGTTACCAAGCAGGACGGCGTCACACCGAGCGATCCGTTCGACCGTGGAGCGGGCGCGATGCACGTCGATCGTGCCGTCAACCCGACACTCACGTTCGACGAGACGCCTGCGAGGTACTTCGCGGCGGCGGGCGATCCGCTCGGCCGCGTCCACCTCAACCTGCCGAGCATCAACTCGACGCGGATGTCCGGCGTCCTGCGCACGACGAGGACGTTCAAGAACGTCAGCGGGCAGCCTCAGTCGATCCATACCAGCACGCAGGCTCCTGCGGGCTCGTCGATCTCGGTCTCTCCGAGCGTGATTCCGATTGCGCCCGGTGAGTCGAAGACGGTCGAGATCACGATCGACGGGACGAACCTGACGACAGGCCAGCAGTACTTCGGCCAGATCACGTTCGACCCGAGCCGCGGCGGCGCCAACGACGTCGTCATGCCGGTCGCGTTCGTCAAGCGGCAGGGCGACGTGACGCTGGCGCACTCCTGCTCGCCGACCACGCTCACGCGTGACGGCGCGCCGGCATCGTGCAATGTTGTCGCGACGAACTTCGCCTCGGTTCCGGCGACCGTGAACATCCAGGTCTCGAGCTCGGATCCGAACCAGCTCGCGATTCGGGACGTCGCCGCACCGGGTGTCGCTACTGCGAACGGGCTCTCGTTCACGGGGACGCTGTCTCCGGCGCTCGCGCCGCAGATCGCGTCGCTGACGAACGGCGGAGCGCCGTTCGGCTTCTTCCCGCTGGCGACGCTCGGCGTCGCACCTCAACCCGGATTCGGCGACGACACGCTGGTGAACTTCAACATCAACCCGTTCCTGTTCGGCACCGAGCCGTACAGCCGGGTCGCGGTCGCCTCGAACGGGTACGTCGTGATGGGCGGTGGTGACGCGAACGACACGGTCACGAGGCCGCAGACGTTCCCCAACATCAACCGGCCGAACAACGTGCTCGCCGCGTACTGGACCGACCTGAACCCGGCGGCGGGTGGCGCCATCCGCGTCGCTCAGCTCACGGCCGGACCAGTAGACCGCTGGCTCGTGGTCGAGTGGAACAACGTGCCGTTGTTCAGCGACCCGACCCAGCGGCGCTCGGCGCAGATCTGGATCCAGCAGAACGTCGAGAAGGTGACCTACGCCTACAACACGCAGGTAGGCCCCGGTGACGCAGGCGTCGGCCTGAACGTCGGAGCGGAGAACCGCAACGGCACGAGCGGCCAGAACCTCGGGGCGATCCCCGCGGCCAACTCGTCGCTCACCGTCAACGCGACGCCTCCGGCACCAGGGGGCACCGTGAACCTCGCCTACAAGGCCTACGGCCTGAACCACGGCGTGTTCGACCTGCTCGCCACGCTCACGTCGAACGTCACGAACGACGCGACGACGAGCAAGGTCACGATCACGGTCGACAAGTAGGAGCTGGACTCAACCGGTAAGACAGGGAGGGCCGCCGGAGGGCGGCCCTCCCTGTTTCTCGCTTTCGCGCCTCCCTAGAACGAGGGATCGGCAAGGTAAACCGGAAGCCGCCTGGCTCCGAACTAAAGAGGGTGGAGACACGTCCCATCGAGTGCCTCGGCTGTGGCCAGCGACGTACCGACTTCAATCATGAACCGGACTGCCCGCGCTGCGGCTACCTCGGCTGGGCACGCGTGTCCGATCTCGACGAGCGCACCCGCCGCATCCTCCGCGAGCGCCCGCCGCACCAGCGCAGGCTGCGCGCTGTCGCCTAGCTAGAGTTCGCTTCCGTGGCCACCACGGAGCGCAAGGAGCTGTGGGGCGGAGAGACGGCGAAGGCGGTCGCGAACTTCCTCGTCTCGGGCGAGCCGATTCCCGTGCATGTGGTGCGTTGGCTCGGGCGGCTCAAGGGCGCCGCCGCGCGCGCGAACGCCGAGCTCGGGCTGCTCGACGCCGACAAGGCGGAGCGGATCGCCGCGGCGGCTGAGCGGGTCGCGGCCGGGGAGCTCGACGACCAGTTCCCGATCGACGTCTTCCAGACCGGCTCGGGTACGAGCTCGAACACGAACGCGAACGAGGTCCTCGCGACCCTGGCCGGCGAAGCTGTCCACGCGAACGACGACGTGAACATGGGCCAGTCCTCGAACGACGTCTTCCCCTCAGCGGTTCACCTTGCCGCCCTCGAGCAGCTGACGCACGACCTGCTGCCCGCGCTCGACAAGCTTGCGACCTCGCTCGAGGCGAAGGCGCGCGAGTTCGACGACATCGTCAAGTCCGGCCGGACGCACTGGATGGACGCGGTGCCCGTGACCCTCGGACAGGAGTTCGCCGGCTATGCCGCACAGGTGCGCCAGGGGCAGAAGCGCGTCGAGGCGACGCTCGGCCGCGTCGGCGAGATCCCGCTCGGCGGCACCGCGGTCGGCACCGGGCTGAACACGCACCCGGAGTTCGCCGAGCGCGTCCGCAAGCTCTTGTCGGCGGAGACCGGGCTCCAGATCAACCCGCCCGCCGATCCGTTCGAGTCGCAGGCCGCGCGCGACGCGCTCGTCGAGGCCTCCGGCGCGCTGAAGACGGTCGCCGTTTCGTTGACGAAGATCGCGAACGACCTTCGGTTCATGGGCTCAGGTCCGCGCGCCGGGCTCTCTGAGCTCTTCCTCCCTGAGCTGCAGAAGGGGAGCTCGATCATGCCCGGCAAGGTGAACCCGGTAATTCCCGAGGTGGTCACCCAGGTCGCCGCGCAGGTGATCGGCAACGACACGGCGATCACGATCGGCGGCATGAACGGTCACTTCGAGCTGAACGTGTACGTGCCGCTGATCGCGCGGAACCTGCTCGAGTCGATCAGGCTGCTCTCGAGCGCGTCGCGTCTCCTCGCGGAGAAGTGCGTCGACGGGATCGAGGCGAACCGCGAGCAGAACGAGCGCTACGCCGAGCTGACGCTGTCGGCCGCGACCGCCCTCAACCCGTACATCGGGTACGACCGCGCGAGCGAGATCGTCAAGGAGGCGGCCGCCTCGGGTCGCTCGCTGCGGGAGGTCGCGAAGGAGCAAGGCGTCGAGGACTCCGTGCTGGACGAGGCCCTCGACTACCGCCGGATGGCCAAGCCGCACGAGTAGCGATTTCCCCGTTTGCCGAAGCGGCGGAAGGGCGACCTAGCCGATTGACCCGACCGGCGGGCCAGATCCCGCTCCCGCTACCGGTCGAAGAGCCCGGCGGCCCGACCATGCCGGTCGAGTCGCCCGCAGAGAGCTAGAGCCAAGAACGGGGCCGCCGTTTTTGGCGAACCAGAGCGAGTGGCTCTCGATTCGGCTCCCGTATACGTAGATTCATTGACCTTTGCCGGGAAGGGTGTTACTTTGCCCCGGCTCTGAGGGATGGCACCGCCGGGGTCGCTGGCCGGTGCTGCAAATAGCGAAAGGGGAGAGTGTGAACAAGGTCTTTTGGCCGCTCGCGGCCGTCGTTCTCGTTGCCTTGGCGATGACAGCGACAGCCTCGAGCCGGACGGAGAGCTCCGCAGCGGACACACGGTCTGCGGTCTACATCGTCCGCATGGTCGACCAGCCGGTCGCGGCGTACACCGGTGGTGTGCCGGGGATTGCCGCAACGAAGCCCGCGAAGGGTAAGAAGATCAACGACGAGGATCCGAATGTCATTCGGTATTCCGCGCATCTCAACGGCAAGCATTCAGAGGCCGCGCAGAAGGTCGGCGCGACGAAGCTCTACGACTACAGCTTCGCGTTCAACGGCTTCGCCTCCGAGTTGACCGGCTCACAGGCCGCGCAGCTCGCGAGCGATCCTGCCGTTTACTCGATCGAGAAGGATCGTCGCGGGCAGGTCGACACGTCGAACACGCCGAGCTTCATGGGCCTGACCGGAAGTAACGGTGCCTGGAGCAAGCTCGGTGGAGTCGGCAAGGCCGGCGAGGGCGTCATCATCGGCGTCGTCGACACGGGCATCAACCAGGTCCATCCGAGTTTCTCGGACAAGCCGAGTGGCGGAGGCCAGGCGTACGGCCCCGTGCCGCAGGGTTGGCACAAGGCAGATCGCTGCCAGTCGGGCGAAGGCTTCAAGAACTCGGATTGCAACAAGAAGTTGATCGGTGCCCAGTTCTTCACCGCAGGCTTCACCGTCGACCGGATCGCCGCCCGGGACTTCCTGTCCCCGCGCGACTGGAACGGCCACGGGAGCCACACGGCCTCGACCGCCGGCGGGAACAACGGCATCCAGGCAACCGGTGACGCCTCCTCGCTCGGTCAGATCAGCGGGATGGCGCCGCGCGCGCTCATCGCCGCGTACAAGGTCTGCTGGGAAGAGGAAGTCGGCGACGGAGGCTGCAACACGTCCGACAGCGTCGCCGCGATCGACAAGGCCGTGGCTGACGGCGTCGACGTGATCAACTATTCGATCAGCGGCACGACGACGAACTACCTCGACGCAGTCGAGGTCGCGTTCCTCTTCGCAGCCGAAGCCGGAGTGTTCGTTGCGACCTCGGCCGGCAATGCCGGCCCGGGCAACTTCACGGTCGCTCATCCGAGCCCGTGGCTCTCCTCGGTTGCGGCCGGCACACACAGCCGCCGCGGTCAGGCGAGTGTCATTCTCGGCGGGACCGGTGGAACATTCACCGGCGCATCGTTGACGAACGCCGTCGGACCCGCATCGCTGGTCTATGCCGGCAACGTCGGCAAGGCGACCGCTCCGGTTGCCGATGCAGCTCGCTGCTTCCTCGGGACGCTCGATCCGGCGAAGGTGGCCGGCAAGATCGTCTTCTGCGACCGCGGGACGAACCCGCTCGTCGAGAAGCCGCAGGAGGTCAAGGCGGCCGGTGGTATCGGCGCGATCATCGGCAACGTCGCCGGTGGCGGCACGAACGTGCTCGGCCTGCTCCATCAGGTGCCGACCGTGCACGTTGCTCTGGCTGCCTCCGACCCGATCAAGGCCTACATCGCGTCCGCCGGCACGGGGGCGACTGCGCGTCTGACGGCAGCAACGCTCTCGTTCGACAACCCGTCGCCGCTCGTGGCGTCCTTCTCCTCTCGCGGGCCGAGCCTCGCGGGCGGCGAGGACATCATGAAGCCCGACTTCATGGCGCCGGGCGAGGACATCCTGGCCGCGGTTGCGCCCGAGGGGAACTTCGGTCGCAGCTTCGACCTGTACAGCGGCACGTCGATGTCGAGCCCGCACGTGGCCGGCTTCGGTGCGCTGCTCACGCAGGCCCATCCGGACTGGTCGCCCGCGGCGATGCGCTCTGCGCTCGCCACGACGGCCGCTCCGCTTGCCGGCGTCGCCACTTCGGCGATCTTCAACGCCGGTTCGGGGCAAGTGAACCCGACGAGCTCGCTCGATCCGGGGCTCGTGTACGAGGCGTCGTTCAACGACTACCGGAACTTCCTGAAGGGGCAGTTGCTCTGCAACTTCTGCTTCGGCACGGAGCCGGCGACGGCGATCGACGCAAGTGATCTGAACGTGGCCTCGATCGCAATCGGCGGCGTGGCCGGGGCACAGACAGTGACCCGGACCGTGACGAACGTCGGTTCTTCCGCGGCGACCTACAACTCGGCGCTGGTTGCACCTGCCGGGTTCGACGTCGTGGTCAGCCCGACCTCGTTCACGATCGCTCCAGGTGCGACCCGGAGCTACACGGTCGCGTTCACCCGGACGGATGCCTTGTTCGGTAGCCGTCGGGCGGGCTCGCTGATCTGGTCGGACGGCACGCACAGTGTCCGCAGCCCGATCATCGTCTCCGCGGCGGCAGTCGCCGCTCCGGCGCAGATCAACGGCTCGGGCCCGAGTGGTTCGACTTCCTGGAACATCAAGACCGGCTGGGCCGGCCCGCTCGTGCTTTCCGAGCGTGGACTGATCCCTGCCGCGACGAGTGACAGGACCGTCATGGACGACCCGACGAACAACTTCGTCACGGCGACTCCGGACGCGAACCAGGGCTTCCAGCGGCACGACGTCGTCGTTCCGGCGGGGACCACGTACGCCCGCTGGTCGCTGTTCGACGAGAACACCGACGGCGCGGACGATCTCGACATGTACGTGTACCGCGTCAACGCCGACTCGACGAAGACGCTCGTCGCCGCAAGTGGCGGCGGAACCGCGGCAGAGGAGACCAACCTCGTGGCTCCGATCGCCGCGACGTACCACGTGTACGTGCACGGTTGGCAGACCGACGGCCCTGACGCGCAGTACACGCTGTTCGGTTGGGTGCTCGGAAACACGGACGCCGGCAACATGTCGGCGACCGGTCCGGCCACCGCGACCGTCGGCGGTTCCGCGACGATCAACCTCTCGTGGGGCCCGTTGACCGCAGGTACGAAGTACCTCGGCAGCGTCGTCTACAGCGACGGTGCGGTCGAACAGGGCAGCACGATCATCCGGATCAACGGCTGATCGAAGGCTGTACGTAGGAATGCAGCGGCCCCCGGGAAACCGGGGGCCGCTCGCGTTTGGGGGTCCGGCTTGAAGCACGGCCGCCCAACGACCAGAATGGGCAACCCCGCCCCCCAACCCTCCGGGAGAGCACATGAAGCGACTCCTCCCCGTCCTCGCCCTGGTCGCGATCTCGGCCGCGGCCGGAAAGCTCGGCTTCATCGCGTTCAAGATCGTCGTCCTCTTCTAGAGGACGAGAAGCGGGCCTAGTAGGCGACGGCGCCGCGCCCGGTCTCCGCGGCGTGGCGCTGCTCGTCTGCCCGGTAGCTCGAGCGGACGAGCGGGCCGGCGAAGACCGAGCCGAAGCCCAGCTCCTCGCCCTGCTCGCGGAACCAGCGGAACTCGTCGGGGTGTACCCAGCGGTCGATCGTCGCGTGCTTGGGGCTCGGCTGGAGGTACTGGCCGATCGTCACGACGTCGACTCCGTGCGCGCGGAGATCGCGCATCGTCTCGACGACCTCGTCGTTCGTCTCCCCCAGGCCGACGATGATCCCCGACTTCGTCAGCACGGGATAGTCCGCGAGCACCTTCGCGCGCTCGAGCAGCCAGAGCGCCTTGTCGTAGCTCGCCTTCGCACCGCGCATCTTTCGATGCAGCCGCCGCACGGTCTCGATGTTGTGGTTGAAGACGTGTGGCCGCTCGGCGAGGATTGTGACGAGCGCCTCCTCCTCGACGCCGAGGAAGTCGGGCGTGAGAATCTCGATCGACGCGGCGGGAACGGCGCGCCTGAGCGCGCGAATCGTCGCGGCGTAGTGGCCCGCGCCGCGGTCGGCCACGTCGTCGCGGTCGACGGACGTGACGACGACGTGCTTGAGCCCCATCTGCTTCGCGGTCTGCGCGAGCCGCAACGGCTCGAGCGGGTCCGGCGGCGACTCGGGCCGGCCCGAGTGCACGTAGCAGTAGCGGCACGCGCGGGTGCACGTATCGCCCAAGATCTGGAAGGTCGCGGTGCCACGGCCCCAGCACTCGGCGATGTTCGGACAGCGGGCCTCCTCGCAGATCGTGTTCAGGCTCGCGCCGTGGATCAGCTTCTTGACGTCGAAGTAGCGGCCGTTCGCGCTCGGTGCGCGGACCTTCATCCACTCGGGCCGGCGGGGGCGTTCAGCGACGGGCAGCGAGGTCTCCATGCCTGCAGTCTAGAGAAGCGGGCGGGTAGTCACCGGTTGGTAAGCGGACTGACCCGTCCGTTTCTGGTAGGGTAAGTGGACTAACAGTCCGCTTTTGATGGAGAACGATAGACGCGCCTCTCAACGAATCCCTGGGTCGTTCTCGTCCTCATCGCGTCGCCCAGTCTATGGTGATCCTCGACGCATGATCGTCAACATGCTGGTGCCATCGATCCAGGCGGATCTCGATCTGAGTGACGCGAACCTCCAGTGGATCGTGAACGCCTACGCGCTCTTTTTCGGCGGTTTCCTGCTGCTGGGCGGCCGCGCCGGCGATCTCCTCGGGCGCAAGCGCGCTCTTCCTGATCGGCCTAGTCGTCTTCAGCGTGGCCTCGCTGCTCGCCGGCGTCTGGTCAACTCCGGGATGCTGATCGCGTCTCGCGTGCGGCCCAGGGTCTCGGCGCCGCACTGATCTCGCCCGCCGCGCTGTCGATCATCTCGACGACGTTCGCGGAGGGCAAGGAGCGCGCCAGGGCACTCGGCGTGTGGGCCGCGATCGCGATCGGCGGCTCGGCGTGTCGGCCTCATCCTCGGCGGCTTGTTGACGCAGGCGTTCTCATGGCCGTGGATCTTCTTCGTCAACATTCCCGTCGGCATCGCCGCCTTCGTGCTCTCGTGGCGCCTCATCCCGGAGTCGAGGGACGAAGCACGCCGCGCAGGCGTTCGACATTGCTGGTGCCGTCACCGCGACCGGCGGCTTGATGGCGCTCGTCTACGCGATCGTCCAGGCCGAAACGAGCGGCTGGACGTCCGCCACCACTGTCGGCTTCTTCGCGGTGGCGGCGGTCCTGCTGACGGCCTTCGTCGCTGATCGAGCAGCGCTCGGCAGCTCCGCTCGTTCGACTCTCGATCTTCCGGATCCGATCGCTGTTGACCGCGAACGTCGTGATGTTCCTCGTCGCATCGGGAATGTTCGCGATGTTCTTCTTCAACACGCTCTACATCCAGCGCGTGCTGGGCTACGGGCCGCTGGAGGCCGGGCTCGCGTTCCTGCCCTTCACGGCGGGGATCATGGTGTCAGCCGGTCTCGCCTCGCAGTTCGCGCCGCGGATCGGCGTGCGTCCCGTCGCGGCAGTCGGCATGGTCATCAGCTGCGATCGGGATGCTGCTGCTGACGCAGCTTCCAGTCGACGGAACGTACGTCGCCGACGTGCTGCCGGCGCTCTTGCTCACGTCCTCGGGATGGGTGCGGTGTTCATGCCGCTCACGCTCATCGCGACGACCGGGCTCGACGACTCCGACCAGGGGCTCGCGTCGGGCCTGTTCAACACGTCCCAGCAAATCGGTGGCGCGGTCGGGCTTGCCATCCTCTCGACGCTCGCGGCAAGCAAGTCGTCGGCGGCGACCGGTAGTGAGAAGCGAGGCGCTCGTCACGGGCTTCCACTGGGCCTTCGCGGGCGGGGCCGCCTTCGTGCTCAGCGCGCTCGTGGTGATGCTCGCCCTGCTCCGCACTCGCCACGTCGCCCGGATCGAGAGCGAGGCTCAGCAGGAGCAGGCGGTGCCGGTAGCCGCATGACCGCTCTTCGCGCCGACGCGCAGCGCAACCTGACCCGCGTGCTCGAAGCGGCGGCGGAAGCATTCGCCGAGCGCGGGCCTGACGTCAGCGTCGACGAGATCGCTCGTCGCGCCGGCGTCGGGCACGCGACGGTCTTCCGCCGCTTCCCGACCAAGGATGCGCTGATCCGCGCGGTCGTCGAACAGCGTCTCGAGGAGTTCCGCGACTGCGGAGGCGGCGCTCGTAGCGGAGGATCCGGGCGAGGCATTCACGGAGTACTTCTGGTCCGCGATGGAGCTCAACGCTCGCGATCGCGGGTTGTTCGAATGCATAGACCGGTGCCTGAAGGACGAGAAAACGCAGGAGGTCGTCGCGTTGACCGAACAGATCGTGCGTCGGGCACAGGAGGCAGGTGCAGTACGGGACGACGTTGAGTCCCGACGAAGTCCGCAATCTGCTTGGCGGCGTGATGTCAGCGGCTCCGGCGGAGCAGTGGCGGCCGCTCGTCGGGATCGTTCTCGACGGGTTCAGCGCCGCCGACGCGCGCCTCCGCTATCTCGCGACTGTCGCCCGGGGCTTCCTTGAGGTCGAGGTCGAAGACCTCGCTCGAGCGCCGCGGCCGCCGCGGGCCCACCTCGTCGACCGCGACGCGGGCGGCCGAGCTCGCGGGCCATCGTCGTGAACGCGGCGCCCTCGAGCCCGCACGCGGTGATCCACTCCGTGAACGGCGCCGGGTCGAGGTCGACGTTGAGCGCATAGCCGTGCGTCGTCACCCACTTGTGGATGTGGATGCCGATCGACGCGATCTTCCGCGGCGGCGGCGTGAGCCAGAGCCCCGTGAGCCCCTCGATCGTCTTCGCCTCGAGGCCGAAGGGCGCGAGCGTCGCGATGAGCGCTCGCTCGAGGTCGCGGCAGTACTTCTTGCACATCCTGCCCGTGGCGCGTCAGGTCGAGGATCGGGTAGCAGACGAGCTGGCCGGGCGCGTGGTAGGTCGACTTGCCGCCGCGGTCGGTTTCGACGAGCTCGACCTCCGACGTCGTCGGGCAGGTGCAGCTCGCCCTCGTCGGCTCGGCGACCGAGCGTGACGACGGGCGGATGCTCCAGGAGCAGCACCGTGTCGGGCAGCTCGCCGGCGGCGACGCGTCGTCGCGAGCGAGCGCTGGAGCTCCCAGGCCTCGAGGTAGGGCGTCACGCCGAGGTTCAGGAGGTGGGCGGCCCTGGCCACCGGACCAGCGTACCCGCGTCAGACGAGGCCGAGCTCGTGCGCGCGGATCACCGCTTCGAGCCTCGTGTGCGCGTCGAGCCCGGCCAGGATGCCGCGCATGTGGTTGCGAACCGTCGCCTGGGAGATCCCGAGGGTCTGCGCGATGCGGTCCGTCGACTGGCCCGCCGCGAGATGTCGGAGGACGTCCAGCTGGCGCGGGGTCAGGTCCAAGGACTCGGCAACCGGCACGTCGGGGAGGTCGACAGGGTCGGCCAGGCCGAAGACGCCCACGACAGCGCCGTGGTCGACAAGCTGGGTCGAGCTGATGTCGACGCGGACCGTGCGGCCGTCCGCGGTACGCAGGTCCGCCGTCGCTTCGGTCGCTTCGATCGTCCCCAGCAGCTTCCCCGCGAACTCCCGTCGCGCGCGATCGGCGTCCTCCGGTGCGACCACGTGGCTCGCGCGCTTCCCGCGCAGGTCGCCGAACTGGTCGACGGCTGCCTTGTTGAGCCAGCGCACGACGGCGTTGCGATCGAGGATGTACGCAGGGACTGTGAGCTTCGCGATCGACGGAGCCAGGTCGGGGGCGATCCGGCGGAGCTCGTCGACGCTGCCGGGCGGAGTCGCCATCCTGAGCATTCTGCCCGGTTAGTGCGTTTGTGTCAGGACGCGGCGCCGGTCGTCGAGCACGCTTACGCAGTGAGCTCGACCTTGTGGGTCGAGCCCACTCCCCAGGGGGATCCGGTCCGACATCGACGGCTAGGGACCGGATCCTCACGTCCACTACGCGAGAATGGGCTCGTCGTGGACGAGGAGCTGACCGAGCGCACGCATCGAGCGATGCCCTTCGCCGCGCTGCTGGGGGTCGAGCTCGAGCAGCTCGAAGCCGGAGCAGGTGCGTGCGCGGATGGCCTGGGACGAGTCGCGCTGCACCTCGGGCGGGATCCTCCACGGCGGCGCGCTCATGGCGCTCGCCGACTGCACCGGCGGCCTCTGCGCGTTCCTCAACCTGCCCGAAGGCGCGACGGCGACCGCGACGATCGAGTCGAAGACGAACTTCTTCCGCCCCGTCTCGTCGGGCCACGTCGAGGCGGTCTCGCGCGTGCTGCACAAGGGCCGCACGACGATCGTCGTCGAGACCGACCTGCGCGACGCCGACGGCAAGCACGTCGCCCGCGTCACGCAGACGCAAGCGATCCTTTAGAGCCTTTGCGGAGATCGCCCAGCAGCGGGCGCGAAGCGGCCGCCTTTAGGTGCCAAGCGGTCGCGCATCCGCGCCAGCGGATGCGCGACTTGCGCCGCCCCAGCTAGTAGTCCGACTCGCCCCAGCTCTCGAGCTTCGCGCGGATGTCGCGCAGGAAGCGGCCGGCGAGCGCGCCGTCGACCAGGCGGTGGTCGTACGTGAGCGTCAGGTTCATGATCGGCCGGATCGCGATCACGTCCTGGCCGAGCTCGTCCTGGATCACCCACGGCGCGCTTGACGACCGCGTACGTGCCGAGGATCGCCGCCTGCGGCTGGCTGATCACCGGCGTGCCGTGGAACGTGCCGTAGCCGCCGGGGTTCGTGATCGTGAACGTGCCGCCCTGCACCTCGTCGGGCAGGAGCTTCTTGTCGCGCGCGCGCTGGGCGATGTCGGTCACGCCCTTCGCGATCCCGAGCAGGTTCAGCGTCTCGGCGTTCTTCAGCACCGGCACGATCAGGCCCTTGCCGTCGGCGAGCTCGACCGCGAAGCCGAGGTTGACGTACGGGCGCGTGACGATCTGGTCGCCGCGGATCTCGCCGTTCACCCACGGGTACTCGCGCAGCGTCTCCACCGCCGCGCGCGCGACGAACGCGAGGTACGTCGGGTTGACGCCGTAGTCCTTCTCGAACTCCTTCTTCAGCTTCTTGCGGATCTCGACGACCTTCGACATGTCGACCTCGATCGCGCTCGTCACGTGCGCGCGACGTGTCGAGCGAGCGGCGCATGTGCTCGGCGATCCCGCGTCGCATCGCGCTCATCGGCTCGAGCGACTCGCCGACCTGGGCCTGCGGCAGCGGCGGGCGCGGTGCCGGTGCAGGTGCGGCGCGGTGCGGCAGGAGCTGCCGCGGGCGCGGGCGCCGGTGCGGGCGCGGCCGGCGCTGCCGGAGCTGCGGCGCGGCCGGTGCTGCCGGGGCCTGCGGCGCGGCCTGCGCCTTCCCGCCGCCCTCGACGAACGCGAGGATGTCCTTCTTCGTGACGCGGCCGCTGCGGCCGCTGCCCTGGACCTGGCCGGGGTCGACGCCGTGCTCGGCCGCGATGCGCGCGACGACGGGCGAGACGAAGCTCTTGCCGTTCCCGCTCGCGTCCTCGTCCGAAGGCTCGCTCGTCGTCTCGGACGCTGCCGGCCGGCGCCGGCGTGGCCTCCTCGACCGTCTCGGCGGTCGGCGTCGTCGCCGGCGAGTCGCTCGCGGCGTTCGACTCGGCTGCGGCCTGCGCCGTCGCGGGCTCGGGGACGTCGCCGTCCGCCGACGGCGCGCGACCTCCGCGCCCTCGGGCGCGATCACCGCGAGCTTCGTGCCGACCTCGACCGTCTCGCCTTCCTGGACGAGGATCTCGGCGAGGACGCCGATGCCGGGCGAGGGCACCTCGGTGTCGACCTTGTCGGTCGAGATCTCGAGCAGGCTCTCGTCGGCGGCGATCTGCTCGCCGACCTGCTTGAGCCACTTCGTGATCGTTCCCTCGGAGACGGACACGCCCATCTGGGGCATGACGACGTCGGTCTGCGCCTGCGACTGCCATCAGTACGCCGCTAGCTCCTGCAGTCCCTTGACGACGTCCTCGACCTGCGGGATGTACGCCTTCTCGAGCGGCGGCGAGAACGGCACCGGCGAGTCGGGCGCCGTGATCCGCTTCAGCGGCGCGTCGAGATCCTCGAACGCCTCTTCCGCGATCGTCGCCGCGATCTCGGCGCCGAAGCCGCCGGTCCGCGTGTCCTCGTGCAGGACGAGCACCTTCGACGTCTTTCGCGCCGACTCGAGCACCGCCTGCTTGTCCCAGGGGAGGATCGAGCGCAGGTCGATGATCTCGACCGAGACGTCGTCGAGCTGCTTCGCGGCCTCCTCGGCCGTGTAGACCATCGCGCCCCAGGTGACGACGGTGACGTCCTCGCCCTCCTGATGCGTGCGCGCCTTGCCGATCGGCACCGTGTAGCGCTCGTCCGGCACCTCGCCCTTGATCCGCCGGTAGAGGTGCTTGTGCTCCATGTAGAGGACGGGGTTCGGGTCCTCGATCGCGGAGACGATCAGGCCCTTCGCGTCCTCCGGCGTCGCCGGGCACACGACCTTCAGCCCGGGGATGTGCGCGAACGAGGACTCGGGGTTCTGCGAGTGGAACGGGCCGCCGGAGAACCCGCCGCCCGACGGGCAGCGGACGACGATCGGCACGGGCGTCCCCGCGCGCCAGCGCTGCTTGGCGGCGACGGTGACGAGCTGGTCCCACGCGCACGACACGAAGTCGGCGAACTGCATCTCCGCGACCGGCCGCAGGCCCATCATCGCCGCGCCGGTGCACGAGCCGACGATCGCGGTCTCGGCGAGCGGCGCGTCGATCACGCGCCACGGGCCGAACTCCTCCTGGAAGCCGAGCGTCACCTTGAACGCGCCGCCGTAGACGCCGACGTCCTCGCCGATCACGTAGACGCGCTTGTCGCGGCGCATCTCCTGCCGGAGGCCGTCGCTGATCGCCTGGAGGTAGGTCTTCTCGGCCATGCGACCTACTTGTGGTGCGGCGTGTCGAGGTCTTCCGGCGTCGCGTACACGCCGTCGAGCAGCTCCGCGGGATCCGGCAGCGGCGACTCGTCCGCGCGCTGGAGCGCGTCGTTCAAGTAGCTTCTTGACGCCGGCGGAGATCTCCTCGTCCTCCTCGGTCGTCATGTTCGCGTGCTCCTGCAGCCAGAGGCGGAAGCGCTCGAGCGGGTCGCGCTTCGCCCACTCCTCGAAGAGCTCCTTCGGGACGTAGAACGCGTCGTCGTGCACCGCGTGGCCTTCCATGCGCAGCGTCTGGCACTCGAGCAGCGTCGGCCCGCCGCCTGCGCGCGCCTTCTCGATCGCGCGCTTCGCCTCGCGATAGACAGCGAGGACGTCGGTGCCGTCGACGACGACGCCGTCGAAGCCGTAGGCCGCGCACGGTCGGCGACGTGCTCGGTCGCGTACTCGAGGTGCGTCGGCGTCGAGTACGCCCACTGGTTGTTGTCGCAGACGAAGACGACCGGGAGGCGGCGCGTACCGGCGAACGTCATCGCCTCGTGCGTGTCACCGCGCGCGGAGGCGCCTTCGCCGAACCAGCCGACTGCGACGCGCGGCTCCTCCTTGATCCGGAAGGCGAGCGCGCAACCGACCGCGACGGGGAGCATCGCGGGCAGGTGGCTGACCATCGCGATCATCCCGAGGCGCGCGTCGGCCATGTGCACGTTGCCGTCCTTGCCCTTCGTCGGCCCGTCGCGGCGGCCCATGTACTGCGCGAGGACCCGCCACGGCTCGACTCCGCGCGTCACGTGGACGCCCATGTCGCGGTGCAAGCGGCGTGCCGACGTCGTCGGTGGCTCATCGCCGTCGCGACCCCGACCGCCGACGCCTCGTTACCGCGGCCCGTGTAGAAGGAGCCCGGGATCTTGCCCTGCCGGTAGAGGATGTGCCCGCGCTCCTCGATCCCGCGCGTCAGCACCATGTTCCGGTAGATCTGGAGCAGGTCCTCGCGATCGAGGCCCGCCTCCTTCACTTCGCTCAGCGAGGCGACCGGCTCGGCCTCTCTGACTGCCATGCGCAAACCCCCGTCGTGGGATCCGGACGAGGAGACTCTAACGACTAGCCTGAACCGCGTGAGAGCCCGAAAGCCTCCGGACTGGCTGATCGAGGAGCGCCGGAGCACGCTCGGCCACTGGGCGGCGTTCTGCCTCTCCTGCGGGCACACGCTCCGCTACTTCGAGGAGACCGAGCAGGAGCTGCCGGTCGCAGTGCCCGCAATGCGCCGGTCCGATCCGGGCGCGCTGCCCGTCCTGCAGCGCGAGGTTCGCCTCAGCCTTCGCCACAGCGTGCGAGGCCTGTGGAGAAGCCCTGCGCCCGGACGACGCTCCTGGGGCTCCGATCAGACGGAGGCGACCGCTGAAAATGCGCAGCATTTTCAGCGGCTGACGATCTGCGAGAACCGGATCACGGTCACGGTGTCCTCTTCGTTGATGTCCTGGTTGTAGAGCTGCGAGAGGAAGGCCGCGAGGTCCTCGGGCCGGCGCATCTCGGGATTGTCGTGCTCGATCTCGCGCGGGGAGAGATCGCGGAGCGGCTTCACCTCGACCTTGTCGATCACGGCGTCGAAGACCTTCTCCCGGGGGCCGAACCGGACCCCGCAGAGCACCGAGACGATCATCCCCTTCTTGTACTTGCTCGACTTGTCGCCCAGCCGGATCGTCGCGGTCTTGCGATGGCTGCGGAGCTGGTCGGCGACCATCGGCGAATAGAAGTTGAGGGCGTACATTGCGTTCACGAGGGGGCGCCGGCCGCGAGCATCATAAGCGCTTTCTCCGCCATGTCCCGCTCGCCCTTGTAGGCGAGCAGGCGGGGCGCCTCGTCGAGGGGCAGCCAGCGAGCCTCGGCGACCTCCTTCCGGAACGCGGGCGGGATGTCGCCGATCCGCCCGCCGGTGTAGCGGACGAGGAAGAAGCTGACGACCTTGAAGACCCGCTCGCCCTCGAACGTGTAGACGTAGCGCACGTCGCCCAGCTTGCCCAGGCCCTGACCTCGGCAGCCGGTCTCCTCCTCGATCTCACGGAGTGCCGTGACCTCCGGGCTCTCCCCCTCGATCAGGCCCTTCGGCAGGGCCCAGGTGCCCGGGGGCTTTCCGCCGGGTCGGATCGCCGCGAGCCAGCTCCTCCCCGCCATCCGTCGGACGAGCACCCCGCCGGCCGAGAACTCGCGCCTCACCCTCTGTTTGTAACACGTGTCCGCCGCCCGCTTGCGAACGCGGCCCCATCGCGGCTAGAGTGGCCTGGCACTCCCATGCTGAGAGTGCCAACAGATGTCACAAAGTCGGCAAGAGACGAGAGGAAATCATATGAATCTCCAGCCGCTCGGTGACCGCTTGATCGTCGAGGTCCTCGATGAAGAGGAGATGACGACCAGCGGGATCGTGCTGCCGGACACGGCCAAGGAAAAGCCCCAGCGCGGTCGCGTGCTGGCGGTCGGGCCGGGCCCGCGGGACGAAGACGGCGAGTACATCAAGATGGACGTCGCAGGAGGGTGACGAGGTCATCTTCTCCAAGTACGGCGGAACCGAGATCAAGCTCGGCGCCGACGAAGTCCTGATCCTCCGCGAGTCGGACGTGCTCGCGAAGGTCCTATCCACCGGCGAGAAGAGCAAGGGCAAGAAGAAGCTTGCCGGCGCAGCTGCCTAGTCAGAGACGCGAGAGGAAGAAGCAGACATGGCTCACAAGGAACTGAAGTTCAACGAGGAGGCACGTCGCGCGCTCGAGCGCGGCGTGAACATCCTCGCCGACGCGGTCAAGGTCACCCTTGGCCCGAAGGGTCGGTACGTGGTGCTGGACAAGAAGTTCGGCGCGCCGACGATCACGAACGACGGCGTCACGATCGCGCGTGAGATCGAGCTCGAGGACGTCTTCGAGAACCAGGGTGCGCAGCTCGTGCGCGAGGTCGCCACGTCGACGAACGACGTCGCCGGCGACGGCACGACGACCGCGACCGTTCTCGCCCAGGCGATCGTCCGCGAAGGCCTGAAGAACGTGGCCGCCGGGGCGAACCCGATGGGTCTCAAGCGCGGGATCGAGTCCGCGGTCGAGCAGGTCGTCGAGCACCTGAAGTCGCAGTCGAAGGAAGTCTCGGGCAAGGAAGACATCGCCCGGGTCGGCGCCGTGGTCTCGCGCGAGCGCGAGATCGGCGACGTGATCGCCGACGCGATCGAGAAGGTCGGCAAGGACGGCGTCGTGAACGTCGAGGAGGGCCAGACGTTCGGCCTCGAGCTCGAGTTCACGGAGGGCATGCAGTTCGACAAGGGCTACCTGTCGCCGTACATGATCACCGACGCCGAGCGCATGGAGGCCGTGCTCGACGACCCGTACATCCTGATCGCGAACCAGAAGATCGGTGCCGTGAAGGATCTGCTCCCGGTGCTCGAACAGGTCATCCAGGCCGGTCGCCCGCTGCTGATCGTGGCGGAGGACGTCGAGGGCGAAGCGCTCGCGACGATCGTCGTCAACAAGCTGCGCGGCACGTTCCAGGCCGTCGCCGTCAAGGCGCCGGGCTTCGGAGACCGTCGCAAGCGCATGCTCGAGGACATTGCGATCCTGACCGGTGGCGAAGTGATCACCGAGGAGCTGGGTCTCAAGCTCGAGAACACGAAGCTCGACCAGCTCGGCCGGGCCCGCAAGGTCGTGATCGACAAGGACTCGTCCACGATCATCGACGGGGCCGGCGACTCGGATGCGATCAAGGGCCGGATCAAGCAGCTGAAGGCGGAGGTCGAGAACACCGACTCCGACTTCGACCGCGAGAAGCTGCAGGAGCGGCTGGCGAAGCTCGCCGGCGGCGTCGCGGTCGTCAAGGTCGGAGCTGCGACCGAGACCGAGATGAAGGAGAAGAAGCATCGCGTCGAGGACGCGCTGCAGGCGACGAAGGCCGCCCTCGAAGAGGGCATCGGGCCGGGTGGCGGTGTTGCGCTGCTGAACGCGATCATCGCGATCAAGGCCGACGACCTCGAGGGTGACGAGCGGACAGGTGCGCAGATCATCGTCCGTGCGCTCGAGGAGCCGGTTCGCCAGCTCGCCGAGAACGCGGGGATGGAGGGTTCGGTCGTCGTCGACAAGGTGCGCTCGGCCAAGCCGGGCGAGGGCCTGAACGTGGTCACCGGGGAGATCGAGGATCTCGTCAAGGCCGGGATCATCGATCCGACGATGGTCACCCGTTCGGCGCTGCAGAACGCCGCGTCGATCGCGAAGAACATCCTGACCACCGAGGCGATCGTCGCCGAGGCGCCCGAGAAGGCCGGCGCCGGTGCGGGCATGCCCGACATGGGCGGCATGGGCGGCATGATGTAAGGACCCGAGAAAGTCGCGCCTTCGGCGCTCAACTTTTCTCGGGTTGCAGGGGGCCGGCAAAGCCGGCCCCTCTGTCCTTCTTCGTTCTAGAAAAGCAAAGAGCCCGCCGAGGGGGGCGGGCTCTTCGAGGGGTGGGGGAGGTGGGTCACACCACGTATCGGCACCCACCCGGAACGCTTGTTACCCCGTTCGAGTGATTCCCGGCCCCGCTCTAGAACCCGTACCGCTCTTCGCGCCAGGGGTCGGCGTCGTTGTGGTACCCGTAGCGCTCCCAGAACCCCGGCTCGTCCGTTGCTCGCAGCTCGATCCCGCGGAGCCACTTCGCGCTCTTCCAGAAGTACTTGCCCGGGATCACGAGCCGGAGCGGCCAGCCGTGCTCGGGAGTGAGGGGCTCGCCGTCGGCCTCCGTTGCGAGCAGCGCGTTGTCGTCCTCGAGGAACTCGAGCGGAACGTTGGACGTGAAGCCCTGCTCGGCGTGCGCGACGACGAAGCGCGCGCTCGGCTTCGGGCGCACGAGCTTCGCGAGCTCGCGCCAGTGCACGCCGCCGAAGCGCGCGTCGAACCGGCTCCAGCGCGTGACGCAGTGGATGTCCTGCACGTTCTCCGCCTTCGGCAGCGCGTTGAGCTCGTCCCAGCTCAGCGTGATCGGGTTCTCGACCTCGCCGAAGACGCGGAAGTCCCACGTCGCGAGGTCCGTGTCCGGCACCGAGCCGGCGTGCAGCACCGGCCACTTCTCCGTGAGGTACTGGCCCGGCGGGAGACGTGCGGGGTCGTACCCGGCGGCCGCGACCTTCTTTTCGGCTCTACCCCTGAACACGGTGCCTACACTAATTACCGATGAGAACCAGGACCGCGAAGCGGCCGCGCGCGTTCGTCCGCGTCGCGGGTCCCGACGCAGCCGACTACCTGCAGCGGATGCTCTCGAACGACGTCGAGGCGCTCGCGCCCGGCGAGAGCTGCGAGGCGCTGCTGCTCACGGCGAAGGCGCGGGTGATCGCGCCGCTGCGCGTCTTGCGGCGGGCGGCCGACGACTTCCTCCTGCTCACCGAGCCCGAGCTCGGCGATCGCGTCCGCGTCGAGCTCGTGCGCATGCGCCTGGCGGCGAAGGCGGAGGTCGAGCCCGAGGAGCACGCGTCGACGCTCGTCTTCGGCGAGCGCCCGCAGGGCGCGCTCCCGAACGCCGACTACGGTCGCGAGGCCTGGGAGGTGCTCGACGCCGAGGTCGTCGGCGAGCCGCTCGAGCCGGAAGAGCTCGAGCGTCTGCGCATCGAGGCCGGCACGCCGCGCTTCGGCGCGGAGATCGACGACCGCGTGCTTCCCGCCGAAGCAGGGCTGACCGAACGCGCGGTCTCCTTCTCGAAGGGCTGCTACCCGGGTCAGGAGCCGATCGCGCGCCAGCACTACCGTGGCAAGCTCAACCGGCGGCTGCGCGTGCTCGACCTCGAAGGCGAGGTCGATCCCGACGCGGAGATCCGGCTCGGCGAGAAGGCGGTCGGCCGGGTGACGAGCGTCGTGCCCGGCCTCGCGCTCGCCTACGTGCGCACCGAGGTGCCGGACGACGCCGTCCTCGAGATCGGCGCCGCAAGGGCACGGCTACACTTGGCCCCCTCGCGCCCGTAGCTCAGGGGATAGAGCGCTGCCCTGCGGAGGCAGAGGTCGCAAGTTCGAATCTTGCCGGGCGCATCGCTCAACCACGTGGTTCAGAGGGGCAGATGCGCGCAGAAGTACCGGTGCGTGTAGGCACCACCGGGTCCGAGCTCACCGAGTTGCTGCGGCAGCTCGTCGCGATCGATTCCGTGAACCCGTCACTCGTTCCTGGCGGCGCGGGTGAGGCGGCGATCGCGCGGTTTGTGGCGGGTTGGCTCGAGCGCGCCGGGCTTGAAGTGTCGCTCGAGGAGGCTGCACCTGGGCGGCCGAACGTGATCGCGGTCGCTCGGGGGACCGGTGGTGGTCGCACGCTGCTTCTGAACGCGCATACGGACACCGTCGGGGTCGGCGGGATGGAAGCGCCGCACGAGCCCCGTCTGGAAGATGGGCGGCTCTTCGGACGCGGCGCCTACGACATGAAGGCCGGTCTCGCGGCAGCGATGGTCGCGGCCGCCAACGCGCGCGGGCTCGCGGGTGATGTCGTGCTCGCCGCGGTGGTGGACGAGGAGGCGGCGGGTTCCGGGACGAAGTCGCTGCTGGCCTCCGGTCAGCGCGTGGACGCGGCGATCGTGACCGAACCGACCGAGCTGGACGTCGCGATCGCACACAAGGGCTTTGTCGGCTTCGAGATCGAGACGGCCGGGCGCGCCGCGCACGGCTCCCGGCCAGAGCGAGGGATCGATGCGATCGCGCGCATGGGACCCGTGCTCGTAGAGCTCTCAGCCCTCGCCGAACGCCTACGGGGCAGCGAGCGGCACCCCCTCTTGGGCTCGCAGTCGCTGCATACGTCCCTGATCGAGGGAGGCCAGGAGTACTCCAGCTATCCGGAGCGGTGTGTGCTGACCGCCGAATGGCGGACACTGCCGGGAGAATCGCCGACCGACGTTCGCGCTGAGCTTCGCGAGCTGATTGCGCGCAGCGGCGCCGACGCCGAGTTACGGGTGACGTTCACAGGGGATCCCTTCGAGGTCAGCCAAGACGAAGAGATCGTCCAACTCGTGCAGCGCCATTCGGGAGCGGCGATTGTCGGTGTTCCCTACTGGGCGGACTCGGCGCTGCTCGCCGCGGCCGGAATTCCGACAGTGCTGTTCGGCCCACGCGGCGGAGGTGAGCACGAGACCGTCGAATGGGTCGAACTCGCTTCGGTAGAACAGCTAACAGACGTGCTTCTTATGGTCGCGCGCGAGTTCAGCGGCACCGCGCGCTGATTGCGGTTGGCCGGCCCTCAGCGAACTGACTGCGCCGCCCGTCTGCGCCGAACATAGAAGGCGCGCTGGATTGCGAGCGTGGTGACGCCTGCGACCACGATCGCGACCAGATTGATGCCGAGCTGGGACGCAGCGCCGGCGAACTCGTCCCAGTCGCGGTACGCGGCTGCAACGCCGACGTTCGCCGCGGCTGGGATCGTCGTCACCGAGATCAGGACGCCGATCAGCGCGCCGGACTTCGCGGTCGAAAGCGAGAGCACGCCCGCGATGCCGGCGAGCACGGCGACGATGACCGAGAACAGATCGGGGCTGGAGATGAACAGCGTGGCCGGGTGGTCGGCAAGCTCGTCGGGGCCTCGGTCGGCGACGCGGAGCAGCAGCGTCCCGAGGTACGTCGCTGCGATCGCGGCCGGGAAGCCCACGGCCAGCGCAATCAGCGACCGGCGGGCCAGCGCCAGGCGGCGTTCCACGAGTGCCACGCAGAGGCCCGCGAGCGGCCCGAACTCCGGCCCGACGACCATCGCGCCGATGATCAAGATCACCGAGTCGGTCAGGATCCCGACCCCGGCGATCAGCGTCGCGAGCACCATGAACGCGAGGAAGCTGCCCGAGAGCTCCGCGCTCTCGGAGGTGCGGCTCTCGACCTCCTCCCAAACGACGGCGTCGGCCGGCGAGCCTGCAGCGGCGTCCTCGGCAGCGCGCGCGGCGGTCGAGATGGAGGTGTCGATCGTCTCGATTGCGATCGTGCCCTCCTCAGCGAGACCAAGGTCGCGCAGCTCGGCGAGGACGACACTGGCGTCTTCACGGGCGACGTCGCAGAGGATCAGATCACCGCTCGGATGGCGCGCCGCGCCGGGAAGGTGGACGACGTTGATCACGGACGCCTTCCGCTCGAGTGCGGCGAGGACGCGTTCGGCAAGCGCGGGAGGCGCGACCATGCGCAGATGGATCATCTGCGGATCGTAGAGTCCGGCACATGCCGCTTTACCTGAGCGAGAGCGAGGTCGCCGAGCTGCTCTCGCCGCGCGAGGCGCTCGACGCGATCGAGGCGTGCTTCATCCGGCTCGCCCGCGGCGTCGTCGAGAACCGGCCCCGAGCCCGGGTCCCGCTGGAGGACGGCGTCTTCGCCTACATGGCCGCGGCCGACCAGGAGCTCGGGCTCGCCGGGCTCAAGACCTACGCCTGGCTTCCGGGCGGCACGCCGTTCGTCGTCGTGCTCTTCGATCTCGCGAGCGCGCAGCTCGCGGCGGTGATCGAGGCGGACAAGCTCGGGCAGCTGCGGACCGGCGCCGCAAGCGGCGTCGCCGCGAAGTTCCTCGCGAAGTCGGACGCCTCAACGCTTGGTGTGATCGGCTGCGGCTGGCAGGCCGAGTCGCAGGTCGCCTGCATCCGCGAGGCGGTTCCCGCGATCGATCGTGTCGTCGCGTACTGCCGGTCGGAGGAGCGGCTCGACGAGTTCTGCGCGCGTGTCGGTGCAGAGGCCGGCGAGTCGCACCGCGACGCGGGCGAGCAGGACGTCGTCGTCACCGTCACGACGTCGAAGGACCCTGTGCTGCGAGGCGAGTGGCTGCAGCCCGGCGCGCTCGTCTGCGCGGTCGGTGCGAACGACCCGAACGCGCGCGAGCTCGACAACGCGGTGCTGGAGCGTGCGACCTTCGTGTGCTGCGACTCGCGCGAGCAGGCCAAGCTCGAGTCGGGCGACCTGATCGATCCGGTCGAGCAGGGGCTGCTCGACTGGCTCGAGGTGTACGAGCTGCAGGACATCGTGGCGGGCGAGGTCAGCGGACGCGAGAGCGACGAGGACATCGTCGTGTTCAAGTCCAACGGGATCGCCGCCTGGGACGTCGCGGTGGGGGCAGCCGTGGTCGGGCGCGCGCGCGAGCGCGGCGCCGGCCGCGAGCTGTAGCTACACCGAAGTCATCGTCGTCCGCACGGACTCGATCGTGTCGTTCCCGAGCGCGCGGATGAGGTCCGGGTTCTCCAGCAGCCGCCGAAGCTGCTGGGGGGTCGTGCGATTCAGGATGTAGCGGTCGTTCAGGATGTCATCGAGCGAGCGACCACGGTCGTGCTCGCGGATCACATAGGCGGCGAGCCGGTCTTCCTGGCTCGGTCGCTCGAAGAGGAACGCAAGCGGGTTCCGAAAGAACTGCGAGAAGCGCCCCACGGGCCGTATCGTAGACCCTGTGAGGCGGAGGGCGACTTCCGGGCGGTTCGCGGAGCGGGAGATCCGAGGATTCGACGACGCGGGCGCCGAGGAGCGCATCGTCGTCTGGATCGAGCGGCGGGAAGGAGCGCTCTGGGCCGTGGGGCGCGCGGTCAACCCGCAGCACCGTTCCTCCGACGAGCCTCGCGCCGACGACTACGCGTTCGAGGGCCACGAGCTCGAAGACGCGCTCGAGAAGGCGAACGAGGTGCTCGAGGACGACCTCCGCGTCTCGGAGGACGACGGGCGACCGCAGCACATCGCGCCGTTCACGCGCAAAGAGCTGCTCGGCCCGCTCGAGCGCTGGTTCTTCGGAAGACGCGCCTAGCCGCTACCGCGGTCGAGGTTGTCGTGTCGACCGTACGAGTTCGCCGCGGAGGCGTGGCTTGCCACGCCGGGAGCTACTGCGGCGAGGGTCCGCTGCGATCAATCCGAAGAAAGTGCGAAGCACTTTCTTCGGCTAGCCGACCGGCGGGCGGATGTAGATGACGCCTTCGTGCTTGATCGGCACGAATGGCGCGCCGAGGTTCATCACGACCTGCTCGACGTCGGCGTAGACATCGTCGCCCTCGCCGTCGCTGTCCAGTGGGATCTCGATCTCGACCTCGCCGAGCGGGCGGGCGGAGTGGCCGTGCTCCTGCAGCGTCGCCAGCAGGCGGTCCCGGTCGGGAATCCGCGCGGCCTCGACGTGGACGGGGTCGGTCATCACACGACCCTACCCCCTTCGCGTCGTCGGGAAAACGGGCTGCTCGGATAGATTCCCCGCGATGGCGGTCGCCACCGAGCGCGAGTACGGGCTCTTCATCGCCGGCGAGTTCGCGGAGCCTGCCTCCGGCGAGGTTCGCGAGCTGAGCGAGCCCGCGAGCGGAGAGCCCCTCGCACGCGCTGCGATGGCGAACGAGGTCGACGTCGACCGCGCCGTTGACGCAGCGCGCGCGGCGCTCGAGGGGCCGTGGGCGAAGACGCCGCCGAACGAGCGGTCCCGGCTCCTCCACGCGCTCGCCGACGCGATCGTCGCGAACCGCAAGGAACTCGCCGACCTGGAAGCGCGGAACGTCGGCAAGGCGATCTCGTCGGTCAAGGCGGAGATCTCGGGCGCCGTCGAGCACTTCCGGTTCTTCGCCTCGGCGATCGCGTCGATCGCGGGACGCTCGAACCCCGTCGGCGGCTCGCTCCTCTTCTACTCGCAGAAGGAGCCGGTCGGCGTCTGCGCTCAGATCGTCCCCTGGAACTACCCCTTCCTGATGACGACGTGGAAGCTGGCGCCTGCGCTCGCCGCGGGTTGCACGATCGTGCTGAAGCCCGATCCCCAGACGCCGCTGACCGCGCTTCGACTCGCCGAGCTCGCGATCGAGGTCGGCTTCCCGCCGGGAGTCCTCAACGTCGTTCCCGGTGACGGTCCGACGACGGGCTCGTACCTCGTGCGGCATCCGGGCGTCGACAAGGTCGCGTTCACCGGCTCGACCAAGACGGGCGGCGAGATCATGCGGCTCTGCTCCGACCCGATCAAGCGCCTGACCCTCGAGCTGGGCGGGAAGAGCCCGAACCTCCTCTTCGCCGACGCCGACCTCGCCGACGCGATCCCGAGCGCGGCCTTCTCGATCTACTACGCCGCCGGGCAGAGCTGCGAGGCGCGCTCGCGGTTGCTCGTCGAGCGCTCGATCTACGACGACGTCGTCGCGCAGCTGGCGGACAAGGCCGGCGCGATCAAGGTGGGCGACCCGCTCGACCCGGAGACGCAGATGGGCTCGCTGATCAGCACGGGCCACCGCGACCGGGTGCACGGCTTCGTCGAGCGCGGTCGCGACGCGGGCGTCGAGGTCGTGACCGGCGGCGAGCACGGTGAGGGCAAGGGCGCGTTCTACAAGCCGACCGTCCTCGCGCAGGTCGAGAACTCGATGGAGGTCGCGCAGGAGGAGATCTTCGGCCCCGTCGTCGCGGTGATCCCGTTCGACGACGAGAAGGACGCGGCGCGGATCGCGAACGACACGAAGTACGGGCTGTTCGCAACGGTGTGGACCGGCGACCCCGCGCGCGGTCACCGGCTCGCCCGGCAGATCAAGTCCGGGATGGTCGGGATCAACACGCCCTACACCGCGTTCCCCGGCATCCCGTTCGGGGGCTACAAGCAGTCGGGCTTCGGTCGCGAGCTCGGCCTCGAGACGCTCGAGGACTACCTCGAGACGAAGAGCGTGCTCGTCTCGACGAGCGCGAGGCCGTACAACCCCTTCCAGCTCTAACGGGACGCTCGCGGTACCGCTGGGCGGTGCTCGCCGCGGGCACGGCGGCGCAGGCGAGCTTTTCCACGATCACGCTCGGGCTGCCGGCGATGGCGCCGGCGCTTCGGGAGGAGTACGACCTCGGCCTGCAGGGCGTCGGGCTCTTCCTCGCAGCGGAGTGGGTCGGGCTCACGCTCGCGCTGCTCCCGTGGGGGCTCGTGACCGACCGGATCGGCGAGCGTCGTGCGCTCGCGATCGGGCTCGCGTGCTGCGGCCTGCTCGTCGCGTCGATGGGACTGCTCGAGTCGGCGCTCGCAGCTGCCGCCGTGCTCGCGCTCGCCGCTGCGGCCGGCGCGAGCGTCCAGTCCGCGAGCGGCCGCGCGGTGATGCAGTGGTTCGGCCCGAGCGAGCGAGGCCTCGCCTTCGGGGTGCGCCAGACGGCCGTTCCGGTCGGCGGTGTCATCGGAGCGCTCGTGCTGCCGCGCCTTGCCGAGTCGTCGGGCGTCGGCGCGGCGTTCCTGTTCCTCGGCGGGTTCTGCGTCGTGACCGCGCTGATCGGCTACACCGTCGTGCGCGAGCTGCCGAGCGAAGGCGTGCAGCCGGCGGAGCTCGAGTGGACGCTGCGCGACCGGCGCCTCTGGTTGCTCTCCGGAGGAAGCGGCCTCTACGTGACGGCCCAGATGGTGCTCTTCAGCTTCCTCGTTCTCTACCTGCACGACGAGCGCGGCTACTCGGCGGCCGGTGCCGCCGGCGTGCTCGCCGTGTCGCAGGCGGTCGCGATGGTCTTTCGGATCGGCGCCGGCCGCTGGTCGGACGTGATCGGGTCGCGCATCGTGCCGCTGCGGCGGATTGGTCTTGCGACGACGGTGGTCTTCGCCGCCGCGGCGATCTTGCTCGACGCCTCGAACGCCGTCGTCGTGCCGCTGCTCGTGCTCGCGACCGCGTTGTCCGCAGCGTGGAACGGGCTCTCGTTCGTCGCGGCCGCAGAGCTCGCGGGGACCGCGCGAAGCGGAGCGGCGATCGGGTTCCAGCAGACGGTGCTGTCCGTGTCGGGCGTCGTCGTGCCGCCGCTCTTCGCGACGCTCGTCGCGTTCAGCTCGTGGCGCGCCGGGTTCGCGCTCGCCGCGCTCGCACCGCTGGCCGGTTGGGTGCTGCTCGGCCGGGTGCGGGCGTGACTACTTGCGCAGGGAGAGCACCGCGCCGACGGCGAGCAGCGCGATCCCGAGCGCACGCTCCCAGCCGATCGGGATCTGCTCGAGCCCGAACAGACCGAAGCGGTCGATCGCCGCGCCCATCGCCAGTTGGCCCGCGATCAGCAGCCCGATCGTCGCGGCCGCGCCGATCCGCGGCGTCGCGTAGGTGATCGAGAGGATCACGATCAGCCCCATCAGCCCGGCCGCCCAGAGCCAGAGCGGCGCGCGCAGGCCGTCGGCGTAGCCCGAAACGGTCTGGCGGGCTGCGAGCAGGACTGCGCATGACAGCACCGCGGTCACGAGGGTCGAGAACGCGAGCGCCTCGAAGACGCCGACTCGCTCGCCGAACCGACCCATGATCGCAACCTGGACCGAGCCCGCGAGGCCCGCGACGGCCGTCATCGCGACTGCGAGCGCGGTGCCTCCGGACACGGCGGCAAGTTATACGCTCGTCGCTCCGTTCACGACGAGGAGGTGCAGTGGTCCGCGTTTTCGTCCTCTACGAGCAGGTGCCGGACGCCGGGCGCTACGAGCAGCACGCCGAGCTCTGCCGTCAGGTTCCGGGCGCCACGTTCAGGCACGGAGCCGTGTTCGGCGCGCCGAGGGGCGAGCCGAAGTTCCCGTACTACGCCGAGTGGGAGTTTCGCGGACCAGCGACGCGTTCAAGGCTGCAGGTCGGACGGACGAGTTCATGGCGACCGGGAAGGATGCGATGGAGATGGGCATCCCGTTCCACGTTCACTTCGCGGAGATCGAGTGACCGAGCCCGACTACCCCGCGCCGCGCGACCCGAGCGAGCTCGGCTTCGAGCGCATCGTCTACGAGAAGGCGTATCCGCGCGCGACGATCACCTTCAACCGTCCCGAGCGCCTGAACGCGTTCGACTTCCAGATGCTGCGCGAGCTCGCCCGCGCCTGCGAGGACGCGTCGTGGGACGACGAGATCCGCGTCGTCGTGCTCACGGGTAAAGGCCGCGCGTTCTGCGTGGGTGCCGACCTCAAGTCGTGGGCCGACGACTACCTCGGCAAGCCGAACGAGTACTGGAAGTGGTTCGGCGCGTTCAAGGATGCTCATGACCGGTTGCGCGAGATCGGCAAGCCGACGGTCGCGCGGATCAACGGGGTGTGCGTGGGAGGCGGCAACGAGCTGCAGATGGCGTGCGACCTCGCGGTGATGGCGGACGACACCTTCATCCAGCACGTCGGACCGGAGCATGGGTCAGTGCCTGCGGGAGGCGCGACGCAGTGGCTCACGATCTTCGTGGGCGACCGCCGAGCACGAGAGATCGTTCTCATGTGCGAGCCGCTCCCGGCCAAGACGTGCGAGGAGTGGGGTCTCGTCAACTGGGCGGTCCCGGCCGCGGAGCTCGACGCGAAGGTCGACGCGGTCGTCGAGAACCTCGCGCGCAAGCTCCCGCAGACGACGCGCTACGCGAAGCAGCACCTGAACTTCTGGAAGGACTTCGCGTGGCACGAGACGATCAACCACGCCCGCGATTGGCTCGCGCTCTCGATGGCGACCGAGGAGCCGCAGGCCGCGGTGAGGAAGTTCCTCGAGCGTGAGTGAGCTCGTCCTGACCGAGCGCGAGGGCCCGATCGCGCTCGTGACGATGAACCGACCCGAGCGGCTGAACGCGCTCAACGACGAGCTGATCGGGCTCGTCGTCGACGCGCTCGAGGACGCAGACCGCGACGAGGGCGTGCGCTGCGTCGTGCTCGCCGGAGGCGAGAAGGCGTTCGCGGCCGGCGCGGACATCGGCCAGATGGCCACTGCGTCTGCGATGGACATGTACGCGCTGCGCGACCGGATCGACGCGTGGGATCGGATCAAGAACGTCCGCACGCCGATCGTCGCTGCCGTCTCCGGCTACTGCCTCGGCGGCGGCAACGAGCTCGCGATGGCGTGCGACCTGATCGTCTCGTCGCCGACGGCGCAGTTCGGCCAGCCCGAGACCGGCGTCGGGATCATCCCCGGCGCGGGGGGCACGCAACGGCTGACGCGGGCGGTCGGAAAGTCGCTCGCCATGGACGTCATCCTCGCCGGCCGGTTCCTGACCGCGGACGAGGCGCTTCGCGCCGGGCTCGTAGCGCGCGTGGCCGACGACTGGCTCGGCGAGGCGAAGGCGGTCGCGAACGCGATCGCCTCGAAGGCGCCGATCGCGACGAGGATCGCGAAGGAGCTCGTCGACCACGCGGACGAGACGCCGCTCGCTGCGGGTGTCGCCGACGAGCGCAAGGCGCTGTACCTCGCGTTCGCATCCGAGGACGCGAGCGAGGGCCTGAACGCGTTCATGGAGAAGCGCAAGCCGGAGTTCAAGGGGCGCTGATGGCCGAGGTCGAGACGAGCCGCGACGGTGCGGTGCTGACGATCACGTTGAACCGCCCCGAGGTGTTCAACGCGTTCAACGCGGCACTGCACGCGCGATTCGCCGAAGCGCTCGGCGACGCGGCCGACGACGAGGTCCGCGCCGTCGTGATCACCGGTTCCGGACGAGGCTTCTGCGCGGGCCAGGACTTGACCGAGTTCCGCGAGGTCGCCGACGACATCCGCGAGCGGCTCGAGAGCACGTACCACCCGAACATCCGCGCGATCCGCTCGCTCGAGAAGCCCGTGATCGCCGCCGTCAACGGCCCGACTGCCGGTGCGGGTCTCTCGCTCGCAGCGGCGTGCGACCTCCGCATCGCGGCCGACACGGCGAGCTTCGTGCCGGGGTTCATCGGGATCGGCCTCGTGCCCGACTCTGGCGGCTCGTACTTCATCCAGCGTTTGCTCGGCACCGCGCGCGCGTTCGAGTGGATGACGACGAACCGGAAGCTCGGCGCGGCGGAGGCAAACGAGTGGGGGCTCGTGAACGAGGTCGTCGAGGCCGACCGGCTGCTCGCCCACGTCGGCGAGGTCGCCGGCGTCTACGCCTCGCTGCCGACGAAGGCGATCGGGATGACCAAGCGCATGTTCGACCACGCCGAGAAGGCGACGCTCGAGGAGCAGCTCGCGCTCGAGGCGGAGCTGCAGTCGGCCGCGACGAAGAGCGCGACTTCCGCGAGGGCGTCGCCGCGTTCCTCGAGAAGCGCGCGCCGAAGTTCAGCGGGGCTTGAGCTCGACGCGGAGGTCGCAGTCGAGCGCCTCAGCGATGCGCAACAGCGTGTCGATCCGCGGTGGTCGGCCGCCGCGCTCGAGCCGCGCGATCGCCGACTGAGTCGTGCCGGTCAGCTCGGCGAGCTCGCGCTGCGACAGCTTCTGCTCGCGCCCGTCTCGACGCGACGTCGTCCGCGATCTGGGCGAAGAGGTAGCCCTCCTTGGGCGCGATCGCCTGCGCCGCCCGCTCGCGGAGCCGCTCGATCGCCGGTTTCCGGGCGGCCATAGCGAGAATGCTATAGGGCGGAGATGATCTCGTCCACCTCGGGGAAGCGCCCCTCACGTTGCTTCGAGAAGACGAGCCTCCCGTCGGCGATCACGTCGAACTGGCTCTTGGCGCCCTCGACGATCTCGGCGTCGTGCTCGGTGCGTTCCGCTAGCTCGGCCGCGAGACTCGCAGCCCGCCGGTCGTAGCCCCCTCAGACGGGGCAGTAGTGAATCTCGACGCGCACACCCCGAAAGCTACCTTCACGATCATGAGCCGCGACCCGTACGACGTCGCCTGGTATGACGAGCACCTCCCGAAGGTCTCGACGGACGTCCAGTTTCTGACGCGGCCGATCGAGATCCACGAGTACGACCCCGAGTGGCCGCGCCTCTACGCGCGCGAGGAGGAGCGGATCCGCTCGGTGCTCGGTGAGCGCGTCGTGCGGATCGAGCACGTGGGCTCGACGTCGGTGCCGCGGCTCCCCGCGAAGCCGTTGATCGACATCGTCCTCGAGGTGCCCGACTCCAGCGACGAGCCGACGTACGTCCCCGACCTGGAGGCCGCCGCCTACCGCGTCGTGATCCGCGAGCCGGAGTGGTACGAGCATCGCGTGTTCAAAGGGCCCGACACGAACGTCAACCTGCACACGTTTACCGCCGGCTGCGAAGAGGTCGACACGATGCTGCTGTTCCGCGACCACCTGCGCGCGAACGCGGACGACCGTGAGCTCTACGCGCGCACGAAGCGCGAGCTCGCCGCGCATCCGTGGAAGTACGTGCAGCAGTACGCCGACGCGAAGACCGCCGTCGTGCAGGAGATCATGGAACGTGCTCATGTTCAGCGTTGAGGAGCGGGACGCGCTCCGCGAGCGCGTGCTGCGGCTCGCGGAGGAGGACGCGCGCGTCGTCGCCGGAGCTGCGGTCGGATCGCTCGCGGTGGACGGTGGGGACCGCTTCTCCGACCTGGATCTCACGTTCGGCATCGTCGAGGATGTGCCGGTCGCCAGCGTGCTCGACGAGTGGACGCGCACGCTCGTCAGCGAGCTCGACGCGGTGCACCTCACCGACCTCGAGCGCGGTCCGACAACGTACCGCGTGTTCCTCCTGCCGGACGCGCTGCAGTTCGACCTCTCGATGACGCCGGCGACGCAGTTCCGTCCCGCCGGGCCACGATTCCGACTGCTGTTCGGCGAGACGGCGGCGGGTGACGCGGAATTCTCCAAGCCGCCGGTCGCGGAAGACCTCTTCGGGTGGGGCGTCATCTATGCGCTCCACGCGCGCGCGTGCATCGAGCGTGGGCGCGTCTGGCAAGCCGAGCACTACGTCGGTGCCGCGCGGGACCACGCACTCTCGCTCGCCTGCCTTCGCGAGGGGAAGCGGGCGGTGCAGGCGCGCGGGTACGACGACCTTTCCGCCGAGACGCTCGCACTCTTCGAGGACGCCCACGTCGGCGCGCTCACGCCGGACGCGCTCCGGACCGCCCTCGCCGCATGCGTCCGCGAGCTCGTGCGGGAGGGGTTCGATGCACGTCTTCCGCACGCGGACGTCGTCGCGCAACGCCTCGCCGCGCTCACCGACTAGGGCTCGCGGCGGGGATCATCCGTACGGGGTGATGTCGGGCCGGATGCGTCTCGCCACAGTGGGTGCGTGCGATCCCTCTCGCCGATCGCGACCGCGCTCCTCCTCGTCGGGCTTTCCGCCTGCGGCGGCGACGGCGAAGCCGTCCGCACGCTCCCGACCGACGTGACGGTCCCGACGCCCACCGTGACGCGGCCCACGCCGACCGTCACGCGGCCCGAGACCACGGCGCCGACCGAGACCGAGTCCGAGACCGAGCCGAGACCGAGACCGAGCCTGCGACGACGACCGAGCCGGAGCCCACGACGACGATCGTGGAGACCGAGCCTGCGACGACGACCGTCAGAACGGTGACGGAGACGATAGAAACGGAGACGGAAACGGAGACTGCCGAGGAGGAACCGGCGGGCACGACCACGTCCGACTCGGAAGGGCTGAGTCCCGCGGCCGTCGCCGCGGCGGCCGCTGCGCAGGAGGAGGAGGAGACTCCCTGGGGCTGGATCGCGTTCGCGTGCCTGGCCGTGGCAGTGGTGGTCGGCGCGATCGTCTGGTGGTGGCGGCGACGTTCGGCCCGGCAGCACTCGGAGGAGCCACCGGTAACGGACGACTGGCACGGCCCATCGTCTTGAGCTCGTTCATCCCGACCATGCGCTCGCTTCATCCCGTCAGGCGCTCCAGGGTGTCGCCCGCGGCCACCAGCGCCTGACCGCGCGGCGGTAGGCGTCGTACTGCTCGCCGTAGCGCTCGGACAGGGTCGGCTCCTCGTAGAAGCTGACGAAGCCCGCGACGATGGCCCAGAAGACCGCGGCGTAGGCCACCAGCGTTACGCGGCCGAGGATCGCCGCCTGGCCGAGGATGATCGCGAGCACCGCGAGGTACATCGGGTTGCGTACGTAGCGGTAGAGGCCGCCGACCACGAGGTGCTCGGTGGGCGCGGCGGGGAACGGCGTGCCCAGGCCCTCGACCGCGAAGCGGATCACCGTGTGCGCAAGGACGGCGGCGCCGGCGGCGAGCAGCGCCGCGCCGGCGACCTTCAGCGCGAGCGGCGGGTCCGTGCCGTCCCAGCCCGTGAGCAAGTACGGAACGAGGACGCCCATCACGCCGGGTTCCCCCACCGTGAACAGCAAACTCCCGACCGCCGCGCCCCCTCTGGTCACGCCGTCAGATCGTCTTGAACTGCTCGAACGGCTGCCGGCAGCCGTTGCAGTAGCGCACCGACCGGCACGGCGTCGGGCCGAAGATGTTCTCGAGCTTCGTGTCCGTCGACCCGCAGTACGGGCAGCGGAACGCTGCGGACTGCAGCTGGACCAGGGTCGGCGCGCGGGCCTCGCGCGGCGCCGGCGGCGCAAAGCCTGCGACGCGGAGCTTCTCGCGGCCCTGCGGGCGTGATCTTGTCCGACGACCACGAGTCGTCCGAGATCACGCGGACGTCGGGCTCGCCGCCGAGCTCGCGCACCTTCTCGGCCATCGCGTCGCGCATCACCTCGAGCGCGGGGCAGCCGAGGAACGTCGGCGTGAACTCGACGCGCACGTGCTCGCCTTCGATCGCGACGTCACGCACGACGCCGAGGTCGACCAGCGAGATCACCGGGATCTCCGGATCGGGGATCTCGGCGAGCGCCTCCCAGACCTGCCGCCTCGGTCACCACGTCGCACCCGGAATGCTGCGACGCACCATCGTCATCTCCTCGTGCAGCTCGCGCAGCTCGTCGGAGTGCGCGCCGCGCTCGACCGCGTCGACCTCCTGCGCGGCCGACGCGCTCCGCGAGCGCCGCGCGCAGCTCCGGCGCGAGCACGCCGAGCGCATACGGCCACAGCTCATCGACCGCCGCCTCGAACCGCTCGTCGCCGCGGAGTCGCTCGGCCCACATCTGAGCGTGCATGCGGTGGTAGACCTCCTCGCGGTCCATCTTCGCCGCGAGCCCCGCGAGCTCGGCGTCGTCCGACGACTTGAGCTCCGCGAGGCGGAGCTCGTCCGCGGTCTCGTAGAGCCAGTGCCGCGCGATCGTGCGCGCCCAGTCGAGCCGGCGCAGCTCGACGAGCGGCGCGCTGCGGTACTCCTCGGGCGAGCGGTCGAACGCGAGCGCGTCGGCGGTCGTTCCCAGGTCGCGCGCCGCGAGCTCGTAGAGCGCGCGCGCGTGGCCGATCTCGTTCTGCGCGATCGACGAGAACGCGACGTCCTCCTCGAGCGTCGGCGCGATCCCCGTCCACTCGGAGTCGCGCCAGCCGAGGATCAGCTCGTCGTCGGCGAGCTCAAGAAGTCGCTGTGCCCGCTCGCTCACGCGCTTCCTTCAGCTTCGCCTTCAGCGAGTACCCGTCGACGCGGTGGTACGTCTTGTTCAGCTCGTCGGGAAAGTCGTGCACCTCGCGGACCGCCTCGCGCGGCACGACCCAGAGCGCTTCCGATTCCTGCCGTCGCCCGTACTGCTCGCGCGCCCAGGCCTCCGCGAACTCCAGGTCGGGCGCTTCGATCGAGCCCGCGTGCGCGAACGGCTGCCCGCGCCGCTCCTGCCGGAAGACCTCGAAGATCACGCGGCTTCCGCGAGCACGACGTCGCGCACCCACGCCTCTTGCTCGAGGAAGCGCCGGCGGAACTCGAGCCGCTCGGCCGTCATCGGGCCGTTCCCGGTGACGACGCGCTTCAGCTCGTCCCAGTCGGGCTCCGAGTACGTCCCACACGCCGTCGTCGCCTTTGCGCAGCTCGGGGTCGGGAACCGTGAGACCGAGCTCCCAGATCTGCGGCACGTAGCCGTCGAGGAACTGCTGGCGCGCCTCCTCGTTTCCCTGCGACTTGATCCGCCAGAAGACCATCGGGTCCTCGTCCGCGGGGATCGCCGTGCCGTGGAAGGTCATCAGCGGGCCCCACCAACGGTCGAGCGCCTCCTGCACGAGCGCGCGCTGCTCGTCGGTGCCGTTCATGAGCGTGAGGATCACGTCGCGCCCGTGGAGGATGTGGAACGACTCCTCCCAGCAGATCTTCTTCATGATCCGCGCGTACGGCGCGTACGAGCACTTGAGGAGCGCCTTCTGCGAGATGATCGCGGCCGCGTCGACGAGCCAGGCGATGACGCCGACGTCGCCCCACGTCTTCGTCGGGTAGTGGAAGACGTTGTGGAACTTCGACTTCCCGTCGACGAGATCTTGGAGACACGCGGCGCGCGGCTTGCCGAGGTCCTCGACGACGCGGTAGATCAGCTGCGAGTGGCCGACCTCGTCCTGCACCTTCGCCGTCAGCGCCAGTTTGCGTTGCAGGGTCGGCGCGCGGAGGATCCACTCGCGCTCGGGGAGGACTCCCATCAGCTCGGAGTTGCCGTGCATCTCGATGAACTTCACGAGCTTGGCGCGGTACTCGTCGGGCATCCAGTCGCCCGTTTCGACCTGACCTCCGCCCTGCACGTAGTCGACGAATTCCTGGGTGCGCGCGTCCACTTGGCCTCCCTACCGAACGATCGTTAGGCTCAGTGTATCTCCGCCCGCCGGACCGAGCTCACCCGCCAGGCAGCCCGGCTCTTCGCCGAGAAGGGCTACCACGGCACGTCGATCGGCGACCTGGCCGAGGCACTCGGCGTCCAGAAGCCGACGGTCTACACCTGGATCGACTCGAAGCAGGACCTGCTCTTCGAGGCGATGCGGGACGGCGCAGCGGCCTTCCACGCCGGGCTCGACGCGATCCCGGACGAGCTGCCCGCCGCCGAGAAGATCCGCCTCGCTCTACGCGCCCATCTGAGGACCGTCGCCGGTCAGCTCGACGTCGCGACGGTCTTCACTGCGCGAGTGGCGCTACCTCGAGGGCGAGCGGCGCGACGAGATCCTCGCCGAGCGGCGGCGCTACGAGGAGCGCTTCCGAGCGCTCTTTCGCGAGGGCCGCGAGCTCGGGGAGCTCCGCACCGATCTCGACGACGCAACCTCCGCGCTGCTCGCGCTCTCGGCGGCGAACTGGGCCTACACCTGGCTGACGCCGGAGCGTGACACCGACGCGCTCGCCGATCGCTTCTGCGACGTGCTGCTCGACGGGCTACGCGGCTACGCGAGCCGGTAGCCGGCATGGCGCGGGCCGTCCTGATCGTCAATCCCTTCGCATCGCGGGTCACCGACGAGCTGGTCGACCGCGTCGCCGCAGCGCTCGGAGACGTGGACGTTCGGGTTACGGAACGCGCGGGCCACGCGACCGAGCTCGCGCGCGAGGCGGACGGCGAGGTCGAGGCGATCTACGTCTTCTCCGGCGACGGCGGCTTCAACGAGGCGCTGAACGGCGTCGCCGGCGGCACGCCGCTCGGCTTCGTGCCGGGCGGGGGTGCAAGCGTCCTACCTCGTGCGCTCGGACTGCCGCGCGACCCCGTCGCCGCCGCGCGCAGGTTGCTCGCAGGGCAGGACCCGCCGCATCTCGCTCGGCCGCGTCAACGACCGCCGCTTCGGGTTCTCGGCCGGAGTCGGCTTCGACGCAGAGCTCGTGCGCCGCGTCGACGCGCGGGGACGCACGCGCGAGCGCGGGCGCGTCGGGAACGTGCGGTTCGCCATGGAGGGTCTCGGGCTGCTCGCGGCGACTCGGTTCCGCCTCGAGCCGGTGCTCGAGGTGCGCGGCCACGGGCGCGCCGCCTTCGCGCTCGCCGCGAACTGCGATCCGTATACCTACGCGGGCCGTCTTCCACTCCACGTCGCGCCGCTCGCGAGCTTCGAAGGCGGCCTCGACATCGTCGGCGCCAGGGCCCTCAAGCCGTCCGCCCTGCCGCGCTTTGCCGTGTACGTCGTGCGAGGCGCAGGACAGGAGCGAGCGCGCGACATCCTCTACGCGCGCGACGTCGATCGCGTCGAGATCGTCTGCGACCGGCCGCTGCCGCTGCAGGCCGACGGCGAGGACCTCGGCGACGTCACGGAGGCGTTGCTCGAGGCCGAGCGCGACGCCGTGACCGTCCTGGTCTAACGAAGCGCGAGCGCCCGCGCGAGGACGGGATCGCGCCCGGCGAAGAAGTCGGCGCCCGTCAACGGGACGGCGACGTCGGGGTCGAGTTGCAGCCCGCTCTGCCCGGGAGCTTCACGAAGTGGATCCGCGGCACGTTGATCGTGTAGCCGCTGACCGGCAGCGCGACCGGGTCGGTGTCGCTGTAGTGGTTCGGACTTCCGCCGGTCGGCTCGCCGACGAGGATCGCACGGGTCCCGCGTCTCAGGTCGACGGCGAAGTGGACTGCGGCGGAGTACGTCGTCCGCCCGATCAGCACGACGAGCTTTCCGCGCTTGTTGATCGCGCGCGACTTGAGCGTCTGGAGCAGGTACGGGTACGTGTTGATGTCGCCGCCGCCGTTGTTTCGCACGTCGACGATCACGCGACGCGTCTTCTTCTGGCGCGCGAGCCGGAGGATCCGGTCCGCGGTCCCCGTCGGGTCGCCCGTCACGGTGTTGTAGGCGAAGTAGACGACGCGACCCTTGTCGAGCGTGGTCACCCACTGCGACGCGCCGCGCTTCTGGACGAAGAGCGGCTTCGAGCGCTTCGGCATCCCGTCGAGGTAGTTCGGATAGGCGGGCCGCAGCGCGGACACGTACGCGCCCGCGTTGACGGGCGTGAGCTCGGTGTCGGTGAGGCCTTCGACGGAGAACACCGCACGAGCGGCGGTCGGCGTGATTCCGACCCCGTGGAGGATCTCGGCCGTGACGAGGTAGGGGCTGCGATGCGCTGCGAGCGACAGTGCGTTGTCGTAGGTCACGAGCGGGTCGACGAGGCGGAGCACGTCCGCGATCGGCCGGCCCTGGATCGCGACGAGCTTGCGGCCGACGAGTTGTGGGCGACCGGGCGCTGCCACGACGTAGACGCCGTCTGCGAACTCGTAGGTCGCGATCGGGTAGAGGTGGAGGTCACGGCGGTGCCCGCCGGCGAGCGGGTTCATGTTCGCGTGGCCGTCGCGCTCGCCGAGCAGCGCGACGAGTCGGAGCAGCTCCACCATCAGCTGGTCGTCGTCGAGTTCCGGAAGGCGAGCGATCAACCGGTCGGCGGCCGCGCGGTAGTCGGCCTTCGAGATCGCGTGGTACGGCTCGGGGTGGATGCGCTCGAGCTCGACGAGGTAGTGCTCGACGTCCGAGGCAGTCTCGGGCGGGGCGGCGGCAGCGAACCCGCACGCTGCGAGCGCAGCGGCGACGGCGGCGAGGGCGAGCAGGCGAAGCATTCCGTTGCGGAGTATTCCGGAACGGAGTATGATCGTCAAGTATGCCGGCGACCCGCACCGCGACCCGGACGCTGACCACGACGGAAGCGGCCGTCCTCGCGCTCCTGGCGATCGAGGGCGAGAACTCCGGCTACGACCTGCTCAAGTACGTCCAGAAGGCGATCGGCTACATCTGGGCGCCGGCGCGCTCGCAGCTCTACAGCCTCCTGCCGCGGCTCGTGAAGGACGGGTACGCACGGAGCCGTACCGTCACCCAGGCCGAGCGGCCCGACAAGACGCTCTACAGGATCACGCGCCGAAGGGCGCCGGGCGCTCGACGGCTGGCTGACGCACGTCGACCCGACGACCGCGCCGCCTTCCAGCTCCGGCTCTTCGTCGGAGTGCTCACGGACGACGACGTGCTCGTCAGGCACGTCGAGGCGTTCCGCGACGGACACTGCAGCGCGGCTCGCCGAGTACCGCGCGATCGAGCCGACGAACAGCCGGAGCGGGCCGGACTTCTACCACTACCTCCTGCTGCGTCGAGGGATCCAGCAGGCGGAGCTCGACCTCGAGTGGGCGGACTGGGTGTTGCGAGCGCTGAGGCGACCGCACGCATGAGGCTGACGCTCGTGCTGTTCGTCGCGGTGGCAGTCGGCTGCGCGGCGGGGAACGCGCAGCAAGGCGTGTCCGGGGCCGAGACCGACGTGCGGCTCTTCGCCGCGGAGCTCGAGCGGATCCACCCGAACCCGTACCACGCGACTCCCCGCGCCGAGTACGCGCGCCGTGTGGACGAGCTCGCCGCTCGCGCCGACTCGCTCGACCGCGACCAGCTCGTGGTCGAGCTGATGCGCTTGCTGGCGCTCCTCGGCGAGCGCGACGGCCACTCGGGCATCTACACGCTGCACACGCATCCGCGACCGCTGCACTTGTACCCGCTTCGCACCTACTGGTTTTCGGACGGGCTCACGGTCGTCGACGGCGACGCGCCGGGCGCGAAGCTCGTTGCGATCGAAGGTGTGCCGATCGACGAGGCCGTCGCCCGCATCCGACCGCTGATCACGCGCGACAACGAGTGGAGCTTCCGCGAGCGGATCCCGTACTACCTGGTCTGCGCCGAGGTGCTGCGCGGCCTCGGAATCTCAGACGGTGAGCGCGTGACGTTCACGCTGCAGTCGGCGAGTGGCTCGCGGAACGTGGAGCTCACCCCGATCGCCGCGGCGAGCTACAGGGCGCGGTTCCCCTACTACTGGCAGCCGCCGGCCGCGCCGCCCGGTGTTCGCGACCCGCTCTGGGTCCGCTACCGCGGGACCGGGCAGGCGGTCAAGACGCTGCAGCGCGGACGCTTCGTCTACGTCGCGTACACGCAGACCGGTGACGCCGGAGATCTCGCAGCGCGCATCAAGCGGCTGGCCCGCAAGCCGGCGTTCCGGCGCCTGATCGTCGACGTGCGCCAGAACGGCGGCGGTGACAACACGAGGTACTTCGCATTGCTCGACGCGATCGCGAGCAAGGTCGTGAATCGGCGTTCACGGCCGGTCGTGCTCACCGGGACGAACGACGTTCTCGGCCGCCGGGAACTTCGCCGCCGACGTGGAGGAGTCGACCCGGGCCCGCCTGATCGGGGAGCCGCCCGGCGGCTCGCCCAGCCAGTGGGGCGACTTCGCTCCGTTCGTCCTTCCCAACGTCGGCCTGGAAGTGCTCGTCGCGACCCAGTACATCGAGCGCGGTCGCGAGGGTGACACGCGTGCTGCGCTCGAGCCGCACGTTCGCGTGGAGCTTTCGAGCGCCGACTGGCTGGCGGGCCGTGACCCGGTTCTCCAGGCGGCGCTTCGCTGACCCGTTCGTTGTAGATACTTCCCTGCGATGGCCCAGGTGCTTCCGGCCGAGCGCGACCTCCGTCGCGTGATCGGCGACGGCGACACGGTCCCGGACGGGGAGGTCGACGGGCTGGCCGAGCACGACCTGCTCGAGCTCTACCGCTCGCTCGTCCTGCTCCGGACCTACGACGAGCGCTCCGTCGTCTACCACAGCCAGGGGCGGATCGGCACGTACGCGATCTTCTGGAACCACGAGGCGATGCAGGCGGGCTCGGTCTACGCCCTCGAGGACGAGGACTGGATCTTCCCGAGCTACCGCGAGTCCGCGATCGCGCTGCTCCGCGGGATGCCGGCGAGCGTGATCCTCCAGTGGTGGCGCGGCCACCCGTCGGGTTGGTGGAACCCGGCCGACTACAACGTGGCGTCGATCTGCGTCCCGATCGCGACGCACGTGCCCCACGCGGCCGGGCTCGCGTGGGGGAAGAAGCTGCGCGGCGAGTCGGCGGTCGCGATCGCGTACTTCGGCGACGGCGCGACCTCCGAGGGCGCGTTCCACGAGGGCGCGAACTTCGCCGCCGTCACCGGCGCGCCGCTCGTCCTCTTCTGCAACAACAACCAGTGGGCGATCTCGACGCCGATCACCGCGCAGACGCGCGCGGAAGCGCTCGTCGACAAGGCGGTCGGTTACGGGATCCCCGGGATCCGCGTCGACGGCGGTGACGTGCTCGCGGTGTACGAGGCGACGCGCGAAGCGGTCGCGCGCGCCCGCACCGGCGGTGGCCCGACGATGATCGAGGCGGTCACGTACCGCGCCGCGCCGCACGCGACCGCGGACGATCCGAGCGCGTACATCGACCTCGCGCGCGTCGAGGAGGAGAAGCAGAACGAGTGCGTCGGCCGCTACGAGCGCTACCTCGAACGCCTCGGCATCGCGGTCGACCCAGAGATCAAGGTCGCGGCGCAGGAGGCGATGCGCCGCGGGATCGCCGAGGCCGAGGCCGAGCCGCCCGCCGACGTCTCCCTCGTGTTCGACCACGCGCACGTCGAGCCGCTGCCGTCGTTCGAGGACGATCTCCGGGAGCTGCGCGGTGGCTGAGCTCACGCTGCTCGAGGCGATCAACGACTGCTTCCACGTCGAGCTCGGGCGAGACCCGGACGTGATGATCCTGGGCGAGGACGTGGGCCGCGCCGGCGGCGTGTTCCGCGCGACCGCGGGACTGCGCGACCGCTTCGGGCCGGACCGCTGCTTCGACACGCCGCTCGCGGAGGCCGGGATCATGGGTGCGGCCGTCGGGCTCTGCATGGCCGGCTGGCGACCCGTGTGCGAGATGCAGTACGACGCGTTCTCGTATCCGTCGCTCGACCAGCTGATCACGCACGTCGGGCGCTACCGGTGGCGCACCGGCGGCAAGATGCGGTTTCCGATCACCGTCCGCATGCCGTACGGCGGCGGCGTGCGCGCGCCCGAGCTGCACGACGACTCGCCCGAGGCGTACTACGTGCACACGCCCGGCGTGAAGGTCGCGATCCCGTCGACGCCGGCAGACGCGAAGGGGCTGCTCGCGGCGGCGATTCGCTCCGACGACCCCGTCGTGCTCTTCGAGCCGAAGCTCCACTACCGGACGATGCGCGGCGAGGTTCCCGAAGGCGAGCATGTGGTCGAGCTCGGCAAGGCGCGGCTCGCGCGTGAGGGCACGGACGTCTCGCTCGTGGCGTACGGGTCGATGGTGCCGCTCTGCGAGCAGGTCGCGGACGAGCTCGCGGGCGAGTGCTCCTGCGAGGTGCTCGACATCCGCACGCTCAAGCCGCTCGACGAGGACGCGCTGCTTGCGACGGCCGCGAAGACGGGGCGCGTCGTCGTCGTGCAGGAGGCGCCGCGCACCGCCGGCTACGGCGCCGAGCTCGCCGCGGTGCTCGCGGAGAAGGCGATGCTCGACCTGCGCGGGCCAGTGCTCAGGGTGACGGGGTACGACGTCCCGTACCCGTACTGGCAGATCGAGGACGCGTACATGCCTTCGGTGCAGCGGGTCGCGAACGCCGCGCGGAAGCTGCTCGAATACTGAGCGAGCGGCTGCGCCTGTGGCTCGAGCGGGCCGGGTCCGGTTACCGGTTGCGGGACGCCGCGACCGAGCAGTTCGTTCGCGAAGACGACCCCCGGATCCACGTCGTTCCGGTCGCGGGGGTCAGCTACCGCATGGACGAGGTCCAGGCGGAGGGCTTCGCGCCCGGGCGGCCGCTCGCGCTCGTGCCGGAGCCCGACAACGAGCACGACCCGAACGCGATCGCGATCTGGGACGCCGAGCGTCGCGTGCAGGCCGGGTACGTACCCGCGGAGGTGGCGCGCACGTTGCGCGCGGACGAGTGGCAGGCCGTCTCGCTCAGGGAGTTCGCGGAGGAGGGGCGGCGCGGCGGGCTGCGCGTGCTGCTCGCGCCTCGCGACTCGTGGATCGGGGTCCCGCGCTCGTGATCCACGAGCTGCCGCACGAGCGTCGGGTCTTGCACGGGCACTACTCCCGCGAGCTTGCTCCGGTCGTGTCGGTCGATCCCGGAGACACGATCGCCTTCTCCTGTCCCAACGCCGGTTGGGAGTACGAGCACGGCGTGCGCTTCGAGCCGTACGACGAGGAGCTCGACGCGGGGCACGCGCTCATCGGGCCCGTCGAGGTGCGCGGGGCCAAGGCCGGCGGCACGCTCGTCGTTCGGGTGCGCAGCGTCGTGCCTGGGTCCTGGGGCGTCACGCTCGCACACGAACCGACGAGGATCGAGTGGCGGCTCGAACACGACGTCGGTGTCACGGAGCGCGGGCTGCGCGTCGCGCTCGCGCCCTTCCTCGGCGTGATGGGCATGCCGCCCGACGAAGCCGGGCGCCACTCCACCGCTCCGCCGCGCCGATCCGGCGGCAACATCGACTGCAAGGAGCTCGTCGCCGGGACGACGCTCTACCTCCCGATCAGCGTCGACGGCGCGCTCTTCTCGGCGGGCGACGGTCACGCGGCGCAGGGCGACGGCGAGGTGTCCGGCACGGCGATCGAGTGTCCGGTCGAGCGCGCCGAGCTGACGCTCGAGCTCTCGGACCTCGAGCTTCGCACCCCGATCGCCCGCACGGGGGCGTCCTGGATCGCGTTCGGCTTCTCGGCGGACCTCGATCTGGCTGCGGAGGAGGCGATGGCGACGATGCTCGACCTGATGGAGCGCGAGTTCGAGCTCGACCGGGACTACGCGCTGGCGCTCTCGAGCGTCGTCGTCGATCTGCGTGTGACCCAGATCGTGAACGGGGTCAAAGGCGTGCACGCCGTCCTCCGCGACGACGCGATCCGGTAGAACCTCGGCGCGTGGCCTACGAGTTCAAGCTGCCCGACCTCGGCGAGGGCCTGACCGAAGGCGAGATCGCGCGTTGGCTCGTCGCCGAGGGGCAGGAGATCGCCGAGGACGACCCGCTCGTCGAGATCCAGACCGACAAGACGACGGTCGAGATCCCGTCGCCTGCGGCCGGGATCGTCTCGCGGATCCTCGCGGCGGAGGGCGACGTCGTTCCGGTGGGGAGCGTGATCGTGGTGATCGGCAACGGCTCCGCGGCCGTCGCTGAGCCGGCGCAGTCGAGAACCGACCAGGCCGTGGCCAAGCCGGGCGCGTCTCGGGACCTGGTCCCTGGACAGGCCGGTGGTGGACGTGTCAGGGCGACGCCGCTGGTGCGACGGCTCGCAGACGAATTGGGCGTCGAGCTCGAGAACGTCGGAGGAACGGGGCCTCAGGGTCGTGTCACCGAACAAGACGTGAGAGGTGCGGCCACGACCACGGACCTGGTCCCGAGACGCGGCCTCGAAGGACGACGCGAGCGGCTGCGCGGTGTGCGGCGCGTGATCGCGGAGCACATGACGCGTGCGCAGTCGATTCCCGCGGTGACGTGGGTCGAGGAGTGCGACTTCAGCAACGTCGACCTGCAGCGCCTCGTGCCGACGGTGCTCCACGGCGGTGGCGGCGTCGCTGCAGGAGTTCCCCGAGCTGAACGCGCGGCTCGAGGGCGATGAGATCGTCTTCCTCGAGCGTTGCGACGTCGGCGTCGCGATCGACACCGACCAGGGCCTCGTCGTCCCCGTCGTTCGCGGCTGCGACTCGCTGTCGCTCGACGAGCTCGACGCCGAAGTCCGTCGACTCGCGGAGGGTGCGCGCGCCGGCACGTTGAAGCCCGAGGAGCTGCGCGGCTCGACGTTCACCGTCACGAGCGCCGGCAAGTTCTCGGGCTCGTTCGTGACGCCGCTGATCAACGATCCGGAGGTCGGCATTCTCGGGATCCACCGGATTGCCGAGCGTGCCGTCGTGCGCGACGGGCAGATCGTCGTGCGGCCGATCGGGCACGTGTCGGTCACGTTCGACCACCGCGTGCTCGACGGGAAGCGCGCCGCGGAGTTCGGGCTCGACGTGATTTCGCGCCTTGAGAGCGAGAGTTGAGAGCCCGGCGGCACAACGCCGCCGGGCTCTCGTTTATGTCAGCCGGTCTCGCGCTGGTTGAAGTCGTTGACCTGAGCCCGGATCTCTCCGCCAGGCCACCTTGCGTTGTGCACGTTCACGTACGTGTTGCCAGTACGCAGTGCGCGGACGAGCTCCGTGAAGGAGCCGGCCTCGACGCCCTGTGCTGCGGGTCCGATGATGTTCGCCGGCACGATGACGCCGGTGACCGTGCCCGACGGTGGGCAAGCAGGCTTGTCGCCCGCGCAGAGGAACACGCTCACGCCGCCGTTCTCCGCACGCTTCCCGATGTGGATGTGCGCCTGAGTCGGGGATCCGCCCTCGAGATCCTGGTAGCTGAGCGTGTACGTGATCGTCTGGGCGTCCTCGTCGATTTCGGCTTCGAAGCTGCCGGTCGCGATCGATGAGATCGCCGGTCCCTCCTGATAGCCGTTGAGTTGTCGGCCTTCACCTTGTTCGAGCCGGCGCCCGCCGTCGCGAATGCGGCGACGAGCAGCGTCGACCCTGCCGCGACGAGCACGAGCAGAGCAAACAGGTACTTCCTCATAAATGACTCCCTCCTCCCCCGGGTGTTGACCCAGTAGTAAGCAAGGGTCCTACCCGGGGGAGGGGAAATCGGATTTCAGGCGGCTGCGGGAGCCGGTGCGAGCGGCGGCGGCTCGGGGAGGTGCTCCGCAAGCATCGCTTCGATCGTGGGCGCGCTGGCGCGGCCTTCGATCCTCCCGACGACACGCTTGCCCTTGACGAGCACGAGCGTCGGGACCAGCTCGACCTTGAACTTGGCCGCGAGCTCGGGTCGAGCGTCGACGTCGACCCTGGTCGTGCGCAGGCGGTCACGCTCCTTACGGGCGAGATGCGCGAGCAAGCTCTCCATCCGGCGCGCGGGGCCGGAGCGCTCGCTCGTGAAGAAAACGAGCAGGGGCCTTGCGTCGTCGGTCACGTTCATCTCCTGTGTTGCCGGGGCCCGCAAGAACGAAGGGGGCTTCGTGATTCCCGCTTGACTGACGGTTCAAACTCCGCCAGTACACTCGATCCCGATGGGAGCCTGGTACTGGATCGGCGTCTGCGCGGGCGTCGGCGCTGCGCTCGGCGTCCTTGCCGTTGCGGTGCTTCGGGACCCTCGAGTTGCGCTTCCACTCTCTTTGGTGACCGCGGCGGCCGTGGGCTGGTTCCTGGCCGAGTGGGCGGGCGCGATCGCCGGCGCGGTCGGCAGCGTGCTCGGCGCCGTTGGCGCCACCCCGACGGTTCGCGGTGCACTCGCTCGCGGTGGCACGCGCGCAGGGACCGCCGTCCTCGTCGGTGTCGCGGCGCTCGTCCTCGCTGGGCTCTCGTTCATTCCGGTGCTCGGCTACCTCGTCGCGCTCGCGCTGCCCGTGCTCGGGCTCCGCGTCAGCCGACGCGCAGGCGAGCGCCACGCAGGTCTTCGGATCCTTGCCCGCGACTAAGGCGCTCCTGATCGTCATCGACGGGTTGACCCCCGCGATGTACGAGGACGCGGTCGAGCGTCGGGCTGCCCCCGCGCTCGCGGAGCTGCACGAGCGGGGCGAGTACCGCCGCGCGGCGACAGTGTTTCCTTCGCTCACGCCCGTCTGCCTCTCGTCACTCGTAACCGGCGCGTACCCGGACGTGCACGAGATCCCGCACCTCGTCTGGTACCACCGCGGCGAGCAGCGACTCGTCGAGTACGGATCGTCGTTCGCGGCGCTTCGCCGCGCGGGCACGCGCCGCGGCATCCTCGACGCGATCTTCCGCATGAACGAGGAGCACCTGTCGCGGAATGCCGTGACGCTCTACGAGTCGGTTGAGGACGCCGGTCGCGTTGCCGCCGCCGTCAACATCATCTGCTACCGAGGACGCACGCCGCACGTCGCGCGCATTCCCGGCGTGACGCGCGCCGCGCACGGGCCGAAGCGGTTCTTCTACTTCAACCTCTTCGAGTCGGACGAAACGGGCGCACCGTTCCGGCCTGGTGCTCGCCAGGCCGGCGGGAACGACCGCTACGCCGGAGCGGTCGGGCGCTGGCTCGTGACGCGCGACGGCTTCGACCTGCTCGTCTACTACCTCCCGGACTACGACTACGCGTCGCACGCTGCGGGCCCGGACTCGGCGCACGCGGCACTTGCGCGGGCGGACGACGCGGTGCGCGCGCTGCTCGACGCCGCCGGTGGGGCCGACGCGCTGCTCGAGCGCTACGCGGTGGTCGTCTGCTCCGACCACGGACAGACCCGCGTCGAGCGGCCCACGTCACTGCACGACTCCTTCGTCGGCGTGGACGACGTCGTGATCACGGCCTCGAACCGGGCCGGGATGGTGTACGACCTCCGCGGCGGGCGGGCGCGGGACCTGGCCCAGCGACTCGACGGCGACGCCGCGGCGGAAACCGTGCTCTTCCTCGAGGACGGCGAGCTCGTCGCTCGCCGCGACGGAGGCGAAGGGCTCGACGTGCTCGCCGAGTATCCGGACGGCCTCGCCTGCGCGAATGCGGCGTTGCGTAACCCGAACAGCGGCGACGTGCTCGTGTCGGCCGCTCCGGGCTACGAGTTCACCGACCTCGCCGGCCGGCACCACGCAGGCGGCGGCAGCCACGGATCGCTCCTCGCCGGCGACTCCGAGGTTCCGGTGCTGACGATCGGGCTCGGAGCTGCGCCGGCGAGCATCACCGGGATCGCGCCCCTCCTGCTCGACCAGCTCGGCGTGGCGCGCCCGGACTACGCCCGCGCGCTCAGCAATGCCTGACCGCTCGGAGGAGCGCCGCCTGATGGTGGAGCAACAGCTCCGGAACCGCGACGTCGAGGACGAACGCGTGCTGGCGGCGATGGAGCGGGTGCCGCGACACCTCTTCGTCCCGGAGGAGCTCCGCGACCGTGCCTACGCCGACGCGGCTTTGCCGATCGGTTCAGGCCAGACGATCTCGCAGCCGTACATGGTCGCGCGGATCTGCGAAGCGCTTTCGCTGCACGGGAACGAGCGCGTGCTCGACGTCGGGACAGGTTCGGGCTACCAGGCGGCGGTGCTCGCTGAGCTCGCAGCTGAGGTGCACACGATCGAGCGGCTCCCGGAGCTCGCGAACGCCGCGCAGGCCCGGCTCGAGGAGGCCGGCTACGGAGACCGCGTCCACGTCCATGTCGGGGACGGCACCCTCGGTCTGGCAGAGGAGGCGCCGTTCGACGCGATCGCGGTCGCCGCCGCCGCGCCGGTGCTGCCGCCGAGCCTCTACGACCAGCTCGAGCCGCGCGGGCGGCTGGTCGTGCCGGTGGGCAAGCGCCACGGCCAGCAGCTCCAGCTCGTCGTGCGGAGCCCGGAGGGGCCTGCCGTCGTGCGGTCGGTGTCCTGCCGGTTCGTGCCCCTGCTGGGCGAGGAGGGCTTCGCGGTTTGACCGTGGCTCGGGCAGGCAGACTCTTCCGGGGATGAGAGGGGTCTCTGCAGAGCGCCTGCTTCGTCTGCCGGTGCGGGTTCGCGGCATCGAGCTCGGACGGCCGGTCGACCTCGTGCTCGACCGCGAGCACACCCGCGTACTCGGTTTCGAGGTGCTCTGCGGCGACGAGGAGCGACGCTTTCTGCCGCTCGCGGTGGCGACGATTCGCGAGGGCGAGCTCGAGATTCGCTCCTCGCTCGGCCTGCTGGACGAGGCCGAGCTCGCCTACTACATGACGCGCGGCAGCACACTCGCCGCGCTCAGAGGGTGCGGAGTCGTCCGCTCGCGGGCGCTGCTCGGTGAGCTCGTCGACCTGACCCTCGCTGCGGACGGGACGATCGCCTCGCTGATCGTGGCAACGCCCGAAGGCTGTGAAGAGCTGGACTACGGCGCCGACGTGGCGCTCGTCGCCGCGGGCACGAACGTCCGCGCGGCTTCGTGAGCGGCTAGGCTCGCCCCCGTCGTGGAGCGCTCGACCTCCGTCGGCGTCGCCGCCGCGCTGGCCCGCACCCGCGCCGGCCGCGCGCTCCGCCGCCAGAAGAACTGGATCCAGCTGGCGAAGTTCACCGCCGTCGGGGCGAGCGGGTATTTCGTCAACCTCGCGGTGTTCACTGCGCTCGTCCTCGGCGCAGATTTCGACCACCGCCTCGCCGCGGTGTGCTCGTTCCTCGTCGCGGTGACGAACAACTACACCTGGAACCGGCTCTGGACGTTCCACGGCGAGCGCGGGCACGTCGCGTACCAGGGCGCGCGGTTCTTCTTCGTCGCGCTGCTCGCGCTGGTCGCGAACCTCGTCGCGCTCGAGGTGCTGATCGCACTCGGCCTGAAAGAGATCGCTGCGCAGGCGATCGCGATCGTGCTCGTCACGCCGATCAACTTCGTCGGCAACAAGCTCTGGACGTTTCGAAGAAACCGCTGAAGCGTCTTCTTCGATACGGGATTCTCGCCGCTGCGCTTGCGTGGCCTTCCGTCGTTGATGCGGCGACCACCTCGACAGGGCCGGTCTTCGACGGCAACGGCAACCTCGTCCAGACGCCGTTCATCCCCGAGCCCGAGCCCGCGCGACTGGGCGAGAAGCGGGTCGAGCGCATCTTCCTCGCCCACCCGAAGATCCGGGACTGGCTGGACCGTTACCCGACACAAGGTCGAACGGTCCAGGCCGACTTCGACGACGAGGACGCCGCGTGGCGGGTCAAGGTCTGGTGGGGGGAGGCGGGCCAGATCGCCGACGGGAGGGTCGACGATCGCTCCGGGCTCGTGACCGAGGCGTGGACCGGCCCGCAGGTCGCATGGAAGATGGCGCGCGGCGGCCCGGGCGCCTTCGGCGGCCGAGACATCAACAAGCCACTCGTCTGGCTCGGCTTCGGCCTCATCTTCCTGATCGGGTTGGCCGATCTTCGCCGGCCGCTCTCGCTGCGGAACCTCGACCTGCTCGCGTTGCTCTCGTTCTCGGTGTCGCTCTGGTTCTTCAACCGCGGCGACATCTTCACGAGCGTGCCGCTGGCCTACCCGCCGCTGCTGTACGTGATCGCGCGCATGACGTGGATCGGAACGACTGCGCGCCTCAAACCAGCACGCCCGGTCTGGCCCGTCTGGGTGCTCGTCGCGGGTGCGGTCTTTCTCGCAGGCTTTCGCATCGGACTGAACGTCGAGAGCTCGAACGTGATCGATGTCGGCTACGCGGGAGTGATCGGCGCCGATCGAATCGTCAATGGAGAAGCGCCGTACGGTCACATGCCCGTGCAGGGGAACCGCAAGGAGTGCGGGCCTGCCGACGCCGAGGGCGAGGTGCGCGAGCGCGTGCAGACCAACGGGCGCTGCGAGTCGTCCAACGAACGCGGCGACACGTACGGGCCGGTGGCGTACCTCGCGTACGTTCCCGGCTATCTGGCCCTGGGCTGGAGCGGCAAGTGGGACGACCTGCCCGCCGCGCACTTCACCTCGATCGCGTTCGACATCCTGTGCATGGTCGGGCTCGCGCTCGTCGGCTGGCGGTTCGGCGGCCAGCGGCTCGCGGCGACGCTGCCGTTCGCGTGGGCGGCGTACCCGTTCACGCAGTACGCGTCGAGCTCGAACACGAACGACGCGATCCTGCCCGCGCTGCTCATCTTCGGCTTCTTCTTCGCCGCGCAACCGGCGCTCCGCGGCGGCTTCGCCGCACTCGCGGGATGGACGAAGTTCGCCGCGCTCGTCATCGCGCCGCTCTGGGCGACGTACCCGGAGTGGAACCTGCGACGAGTCGTGCGCTACTGCTTCGGCTATCTCGTCGGCATGGCGCTCGCGTTCTCGGTCCTGCTGCTCGAGCCGAACGTGCTCGACGCCGCGCGCACGTTCTGGGACCGGACGCTCGGGTGGCAGCTCGGGCGCGAGTCGCCTTTCTCGATCTGGGACTGGGGGCAGTACCACGCGCGCGGCATCCCGGACCTCCACCTCCCGCACCAGTTCGTGAAGGCGCTCGTGCTCGCGGGTGCGCTCACGGCCGCGTTCGTTCCGCGTCGCAAGTCGCCGCTCCAGCTCGCGGCGCTGACCGCCGCGTTGATCGCAGCGTTCGAGCTCGTGCTGACGCACTGGTTCTACCTCTACATCCCGTGGTTCTTCCCGTTCGCCGCCTTCGCGCTGCTCGCCCGTGACCGCTCGGACTCCTGACCTCGCGCGCACGGCGCTCGCCGTGCTGCTGTTCCTCGTCGCCTGGGGAGTGCTGCACGTCGGCTTCTACGAGCGGGAGCAGATCGTCGACACACCGGTCTACGAGAGCTACGGGCAGGCGATGGAGGAGGGTCAGGTCCCCTACCGCGACTTCGCGATCGAGTACCCGCCGGGCGCGCTGCCCGTGTTCCTCGTGCCGGCTCTCGCGGACTCCGACTTTCGCACCGTCTTCGAGTGGCTGATGGCGCTCTGCGGCTGCGGGGTGGTCGTCGCGGTTGCGCTCGCCGGGCGCCGCCTCGGCTTCGGCTTCGGGACGCTCGCCTTCGTCGCGCTCTCTCCGCTCGCGATCGGGTCGGTGATCTTGACCCGCTTCGACCTGTGGCCGGCGATGCTCGCGTCCTTCGCGCTCGCGGCGCTCGTGCACGACCGGCTACGGCTCGGCCATCTTCTGCTCGGCGCGTCGATCGCGGCGAAGCTCTACCCCGCCGTCTTCCTCCCGCTCACCGTCGCGTACGTGTGGCGGCGCCGCGGGCGACGGGAGGGGATCGTCTGCGCGGTGCTCGCGGTCGCCGTTCCGCTCGTCGCCTATCTCCCGTTCGCCGTGCTGGCGCCCGAGGGAGTCGTGCGCAGCGTCGGGCGCCAGCTGTCGAGGCCGCTTCAGGTGGAGAGCCTCGGCTCCGCGGTCCTGCTCGCCGCGCACGATCTCTTCGGGACCGCCATCGAGATCGGCTCGAGCCACGGCTCGCAGAACCTGATCGGAACCAGCCCGGACGTGCTCGCCGTCGCGCTCTCGGTCGCGCAGGTCGGGGTGCTCGCCTGGCTTTGGGTCCGCTTCGCGCGGTCGCCGGAGACGCCGTCGCCGGCGGCGCTCGCCGTCGCTGCCGCGGCGACCCTCACCGCCTTCGTCGTGCTCGGGAAGGTGCTCTCGCCTCAGTTCCTGATCTGGTTGGTCCCGGTCGTCGTCCTCGCGCACCGCTGGAGCGCGAACGCGATGCTCCTGGCGGCGCTCGTGCTGACGCAGCTCTGGTTTCCGTTCCGCTACTGGGATCTCGTGCGCGAGCTCGACCCGCGGGTCTCGTGGCTCGTCCTCGCGCGCGACCTCGTCCTCGTGGCGCTCCTCGTGACGCTCGTGCGAGCGGTCAGGGAACCGGCACGCGGATCGTCTCGCAGCGCGTAGCGCGACCGTCGGGGCCGCACTCGATGAGCGCTCCCTCGATCCGCACGTCGTTCTGCGCCGTCTCGAACCGCACCGGCAGCCCGGTTCGCATGCGCGAGATCGCCTGCTCCGCGGTCACTCCGATCACGGAGTCGTGCGGGCCGGTCATGCCGGCGTCGGTGAGCGCGGCGGTTCCGCCGGGCTGAACACGCGCGTCGTTCGTCTGGATGTGCGTGTGCGTACCGACGACCGCGGTCACGCGTCCGTCGAGCCAGCGGGAGAGCGCGACCTTCTCGCTCGTCGCCTCCGCGTGGATGTCGACGAAGATCACCGGCGTCTGCGCGCGCGCCTCGTCGACGAGTTCGTCGATCACCTCGAACGGGCCGCACGCAACCTCGAGGAAGAGGCTGCCCATCACGTTGATCACCGCGACGGGCGTGTCGTCGCGCGCCTGCACGACCGTCAGCCCGCGACCGGGCGCGTGCCGCGAGAGGTTCGCAGGACGAACGACGCGCGGCTCCGAGTCGATCCACGGCGCGAGGTCGGGCCGCCGCCACGTGTGGTTGCCGAGCGTGATCGCATCCGCTCCGAACTCGAACAGCTTGCGCGCAAGCTTGGGCGTCAACCCGACCCCGTCGGCGGCGTTCTCGCCGTTCACGATGCAGAGGTCGACGTCGAGCTCGTTCTTGAGACTCGCGAGGCGAGCCTCGAGCGCTGCTCGACCCGGTACACCGACGACGTCTGCGACAAAGAGGATGTTCATCTCATCGACCGCGAAAAGCGCGCAGCACTTTGCGGCTTACTCAGGGCAGTGCGAGCGCGGTGGCCGGGAAGACCTGGACGGTCACGTGGTTCCCGGCGTCCTGCGTGTAGCGCGCGAGCGCCTGGCGCTCGAGCCGCGAGAGGTCGAGCACCTCGCCGAGGCGGTTCCTCCCCGCTGCAACCGACGAGCCGACCGTCAGCGCCGGGTCCGCTTCGAGCCGTGTGATCGAGACGATGAGCGCGGGCGCCGCGAGCGGTCGAATGTCGATTCGCTTGCCCTGCGTCCGGCCGTTGAGCACGTAGTCCGTGATCCCCGCGATCGTTCCGTCGACCGGCGAGTAGACGTCGGTGGCGGGCGCAGCACCGACCGCGAGCGCCGAGGTCGAGCCCGTCCCGCCCCGGAGCTGGTACCACGTCATGCCCGAGTCGCCCGAGCCGAAGACGCGGTCGAAGAAGCGTCCGATGAGGCCCTGGTTGCCGCGGCGGCCGAGCGGGTGGAGCGCGAGCGAGCCCGACGATCCCCCGTGGTAGCCGATCGCCGTGACGCGGTTCTGCTCGATCGGGAGCTGGACGCGAAGCGCGCCCTGGGTCGCGACGACGAGCGGCTCCGGCGGTCCAGAAGGAAGGAGCCGGTCGGCAGGGGCCGGGGCCGAGCGCGCAGCAGTCTGGGCCCCGTCGGGGCCGAATGCGGTGACGAGCAGCGTCACGACGCCGACCGCGGCGACGGCGGTCAGCCCGGCGAAACGGCGGAGCCGGTGCGCGGAGCGGTGTTGTGCCCTGCGGGCACGGCGAGCAGGCCCAGGAGGCTGGGGCATCGCGGCCACGCTAACGGACGCTCGGGGTCGCTGCAAGGAGTGCTCCACGGCCGGACTTTGTAACAGACGCAAGCGCGGAGTGGCGGGGATTTCCTCCCAGAGATCGTGACGGTCGAGCGCGAGGTTGCCGTCCTCGGCGAAAGACCAGTCCCAGACCGGCCCTCGGGGTCGGCGAGGCCGCGCTGTAGCATCGCCGGTATGGCGGAAACGCCGCCTCCGGTCGTCGGTGGGAGCCGCCAACCCGCCCCAATCCAGATCCCACGCTGGATCCAGCTGGTCGCTCTCCCGCTCGTGCTCCTGCTCGCCTGGGCGGTCGCCGGCGCGGTCCGTCACGCGGTCTTCCTCTTCCTCGTCGCCGCGATCGTGGCGCTGCTCCTGAACCCGCTCGTGCGGGCGCTCGCGAGGGCCCGAGTCCCGCGCGGCTTCGGGGTCGCGATCGTGTACCTGACCTTTGCCGCGGGGCTTGTCATCGCCGTGGTGGCCCTGGCGACCGTCGTCGTCGAGCAGTCCCAGAACGCGTCGGACCGGATCGACGTCTACGTTACGAACGAGGACGGACAGACCGGGAACACCGCCGCCGAGCAGGACATCGATCGCCTCCAGCTTTGGCTCGACGACCACCGGCTCGGGCGGATCCGGATCGAGGAGCAGGGGCGCCAGTTCGTCACTGACCTCAACGTCGAGCGCTCGACGCGGACGGCGATCGACTGGGCGGAGGGTGCGGCCCTCGGCATCTTCGCGTTCCTCTTCGGGCTCGTCCTCGTGCTCGTCGTCTCGGTCTACATGCTGCTCGACTTCAACCGCCTGCACGCGGCGCTCGACCGGCGCTTCCCGCCGCCGCCGGGGTCGCCTTCGCTCCTGCCGAGCGTCGAGGCGGCCGTGGGCAGCTACGTGAAGGGCCAGTTGCTCGTCTCCGCGATCATCGGGACGAGCGCCGGTGTCGCGCTGTGGCTGCTCGGGATGATCGGCTGGCTGCCGGAGGGCTTCGAGACGTACGCGATCCTCTTCGGCGCCTGGGTCGCGGTCGCCGAGCTGATCCCGTACCTCGGGCCGTGGCTCGGCGCGATCCCCCCCGTCCTCTACGGCCTCGTCGTCGACCCGATCTCCGCCCTCTGGGTCGTGCTGCTCTTCCTCGCGATCCACCAGATCGAAGGGCACATCGTGATTCCGAAGGTGATGGGGAACGCGCTGCGGCTACACCCGCTGCTCGTCATCTTCGGGCTGCTCGCGGGAGGAGAGATCTACGGGCTCCCCGGCGTCCTGGTCGCGCTGCCCACGCTCGCCGCGGGCCGGGCGACCTGGGAGTTCTTCGGCAACCGAGTTGCGCTCGAGAACTGGGAGTCCGGGGCGACCGTGCCGGTCGAGGTGGAGCTCGAACCGCCCAGGGCCGCGCGTCGTTGATCCGGGCTCGCGGCGTCTCACGGCGCTACGGCGCACACGTCGCGCTGCACAAAACCGACTTCGAGCTCGTCGAGGGAGAGCTCGTCGCGCTCGTGGGGCCGAACGGGGCCGGCAAGTCGACGCTGCTGTCCGTGCTTGCCGGCGCGCTCGAGCCCTCGACGGGCACAGTCGAGCGTCAGGTGCCGACCGGCTGGGCGCCGCAGCGGCCTGCGCTCTACTCGCGGCTCACCCCGCGGGAGAACATCGAGCTGTTCGCGCGGCTCGCCGGGGCGTCCTCCGACGGCGTCGACCTGCCCGAGCGCCCGTCCGCCGAGCTCTCGGTCGGCCAGCGCCAGCGGCTGAACCTCTCGCTTGCCTTCCTCGGCGACCCGCGCGTGCTCCTGCTCGACGAGCCCACCGCGGCGCTCGACGACGAACGGCGCGCGGAGCTCTGGCAGCGCGTGGCGGCTCTGTGCGCTGACGGCGGCGCCGTCGTCTTCGCAACCCAGCTGCGCGAGGAGACCGAACGCGCCGACCGCGTCGTGCAACTCCACGGCGGGCACGTCGATTGAGGCGCGCAGCACTCCTCCTGCGGAAGGACCTGCGCGTGCTGCGCCGCTCGCCGCTCTTGCTCGCGGTGCTCGTGTCGTACCCGCTGCTGATCGCGCTCTTGCTCGCGCTCGTCGCGGGGTATGCGAACGCGAAGCCCCGAGTTGCGTTCGTCGACGACGACAACCTGCCGGAGGAGGTCGAGATCGGCGGGCAGACGTTCCACGTCGAGCGCACGATCCGCCGCGTCAGCGACGACGTCGTGCTCGTGCCGCTCGAGCGGGACGAGGCGGAGCGACAACTGCGCAACGGAAAGGTCGTCGCGATCGTGCGCGTGCCCGCCGGCTTCGTCGCCCAGCTGAAGGCGATGCAGCGCAGCCCTCAGCTCGAGCTCGAGACGACGCGCGGGCTGCTCGCCTCGCGCGTCACGCAGCAGATGCAGGCGCTCGTGTACTCGTTGAACCGCGAATTGCAGGGCGCATTCATCGCCGCAAACCTCCGCTACGTCGACCTGATCCTGCGCGGCGGCGAGGGAACGTTCCTCGGCCGGCGCTTCGACGTGCTCGGGCTCGAACGTGCGGAGAGTCGCGTGAGCGATCCCGAGGTGCGCGAGTTCATCGAGGTCGCGCAGCTCGCTCTCGACCAGACGGACGACGCGCTCGAGGCGACCGCCAATCCGATCGAGCTCGCGGTCAACACTGCGCGTGGGCGAACCTGGGCGCTGTCGGCTCAGGTTCAGGCGTACGCGCTCGCACTCGTGACGACGTTCCTCGCCGCGGTGCTCGCTGCTGCGGCGCTCGCCGCTGAGCGCGACGAGCGGGTGCTCCAACGGCTCGCCCGCGGCCTCGCGTCGCTCGGGGAGGTGCTGGCCTCGAAGGTCTCGCTCGCGGCGCTCGTCGCTGCCGTGCTGGGGCTCGGGGTGGCCGCGGCGTTCGGGGTCGCGGTCGAGGCCGCAGGGGTCGAGGGGGGCGAGCCGTGGTCGCGCGTGCCTGCGCTCGTCCCTGCGCTGCTCCTGGCCGGCGCGGTCGCCGGTGCCCTCGGAGCCCTCGTCGCGACGCTCGCGCGTGAGGCCCGCTCGGCGACGCTCGTCGCGGTCCTCGTCGTCCTCCCGATCGTCTTTCTCGGGATCGTCCCGCGGGAGGCCGCCCCGGCAGCGGGCTGGGTGAGCGACGTGCTGCCGTTCGCGCACGAGGTCAGGCTCTTCGACGCGCTGCTCTACGAGATCGATCCGTGGCGGACGGTGCTCGTGGAGGCGGGCTGGCTGCTGGCGATCGGGGCCGTGCTGGTCGCGGCAGCCCGCACGCTGATGCGAAGATTGACCGCGTGAGCGCTTTCCCGAACACCCGCCTGCGGAGGCTGCGCCGGACCGGCGCGCTCCGGTCGCTCGTTCGCGAGACGCGGCTCGACCTCGACGACTTCGTCCAGCCGCTCTTCGTCGGCCCGGACACGCGTGAGAACGCGGAGCTCCCGCCGATGGGCCGCTTCTCGGTCGCGGACCTCTCGCGCGAGGTCGAGGAGCTCGCGGGCCTCGGCGTCTCCGCGGTGATCCTCTTCGGCATCCCGGATGAGAAGGACGAGGAGGGCTCCGGCGCCTTCGATGAAGACGGAGTCGTGCAGCGCGCGCTTCGTGAGCTACGGCCGAGGTTTCCGGAGCTGCTCCTGCTCACGGACGTCTGCCTCTGCGAGTACACGTCGCACGGGCACTGCGGGGTGATCCGCGACGGCGAGGTCGCGAACGACGAATCGCTCGAGCTGATCGCGCGCACGGCGGTCTCGCACGTCGAGGCCGGCGCGGACGCCGTGTGCCCGAGCGACATGATGGACGGCCGCGTCGCGGCGATCCGCGAGCAGCTGCCCGAGACGCCGATCCTCGCGTACTCCGCGAAGTACGCCTCTGCGTTCTACGGCCCGTTCCGCGAGGCGGCCGAGTCGGCGCCGTCGTTCGGCGACCGCCGCTCGTACCAGATGGACCCGGCGAACGTCCGCGAGGCGCTCCGCGAGTGCGAGCTCGACCTCGCCGAGGGTGCCGACGTGATCATGGTCAAGCCCGCGCTGCCGTACCTCGACGTGATCCGCGCGGTGCGGGAGCGATTCGACGCTCCGCTCGCGGCGTACAACGTCTCCGGCGAGTACGCGATGGTGAAGGCAGGTGCCCGGCACGGCTGGCTCGACGAGCGCGCCGCGGCGCTCGAGTCGCTGACCGCGATCAAGCGCGCCGGCGCCGACCTCGTCGTCTCGTACTGGACGAAGGAGCTCGCGGGTTGGCTCTAGGGACCCGCTCGGCGCTCTTCGCCCGCGCGCGCCGCCTCATCCCGGGCGGCGTCAACTCACCGGTTCGTGCGTGGCGCGCCGTCGGCGGCGACGACCCGTTCTTCGTCGCGCGCGGAGAGGGCGCGTACCTCGAGGACGTCGAAGGCAGGCGCTACGTCGACTGGGTGATGTCCTGGGGTGCGCTCGTCTTCGGGCACGCGGATCCCGAGACCGTCGAGGCGATCACCGACGCTGCGCGCGACGGCACGAGCTTCGGCGCGCCGACCGAGCGAGAGGTCGAGTTGGCGGAGGAGATCGCCGACGCGGTCCCCTCGATCGAGATGGTGCGACTCGTCTCGTCCGGCACCGAAGCGGCCATGAGCGCGATCCGGGTCGCACGCGGGTTCACGGCCCGCGACCGGATCCTCAAGTTCGAGGGCGGCTACCACGGCCACTCCGACGCGCTGCTCGCGTCCGCCGGGTCCGGGCTCGCGACGCTCGGGATCCCCGCGAGCGCAGGCGTGACGACCGGCGCCGCGGGCGACACGATCGTCGCGCCGTACAACGACATCGATGCCGCCGCGGCGGCGGTCGAGCGCTACGGCGAAGGGCTCGCGGCGATCATCGTCGAGCCCGTCGCGGGAAACATCGGTGTCGTTCCGCCGGCCGCGGGCTTTCTCGAGGCTTTGCGCATGCTCTGCGACGCGTCCGGCGCGCTGCTGATCTTCGACGAGGTGATCACCGGCTTCCGCGTCGCGCGCGGCGGCGCTCAGGAGCGGTTCGGCGTGAAGCCGGACCTCACGATCCTCGGCAAGATCGTGGGCGGCGGGCTGCCGCTCGCCGCGTTCGGCGGTCGCGCCGATGCGATGCAGCGACTCGCGCCGGGCGGCAACGTCTACCAGGCCGGCACGCTCTCGGGCAACCCGCTCGCCACCGCCGCCGGGCTCTCGGTGCTGCGGCGCCTGCGCGACCCTGCCGTGTACGACGAGCTGGAGGCGCGCGCGGCGAAGCTCGAGCACGGGCTGCGGCCGTTCGGCGACGTGCAGCGCGTCGGCGCGATGCTGACGCTCTTCAGGCCGGGGTACGACGAGCTGTTCCGCGGGCTCGTCGCGCGCGGTGTGTACGTCGCCCCGTCGCAGTACGAGGCGATGTTCGTCTCGCTCGCGCACGGCGACGAGGAGATCGACAAGACCGTGGAGGCGGTGCGGGATGCCCTGGCAGACGATCGCGGCTGAAGCCCGGCGGGAGAGCCCGCTCTGGGGCGACGCGCTTCGCCCCGAGCCCGAGCTCGAGGCGGTCTTCTCCCCGCTCGCGGACGAGCGGTACGCCCTCGGGCTCGAGACGATCTACGAGGGGTACCTCGTGCACTACGGCACATCCAGGCTCTTCGACCCGGAGGATCCCGATGTCGCGCTCCTGCTCGGGGACTACCTCTACGCGCACGGGCTCGTGCGGATCGCGGAGCTCGGCGACGTCGAGGCGATCCGGGAGCTCGCCGAGCTGATCGCGCGCTGCGCGCATCTGCGCGCCGAGGGGGCGCCCGGTGACGGGGAGGTCTGGGCCGCGACCGCCGAGCGCCTCGACGGCGGCGGTGCCGAGGCGTCGGCGCGCGCCGCCGCGCTTGCCGCGCACGCCCGGCGGGTCGGATAGATTCCCGCGCGGTGAGCACGCTCGGAGCGATTCTTCCGCTCTTCGAGGCCGCGCCCGACGCTGCCGAGGAGGGCCTGAAGGTGATCACGGCGATGTTGATCGTCGGGCTCGTCTTCATCGGCGTGATCGCCGTCGGCGAGCTGTCCCACTACGTCATCCAGCGGCGGCGCTCGAGGTGAGGCGCTAGTGGTCGAGACCAAGGGGCCGACCGGACCGGCTCACGGGCCTGCCCCGAGCCTGTGGCCGCTCGGCTTCGCGGTCGGCTTGACGGTCGCGCTCGTCGGCCTCGTGATCGGGAGCTGGGTGGCCGTCGGCGTGGGCGCGGTCCTGATGGCCGGCTTCGGGTACGTCTGGGTGCGCGATGCGATGAACGGCGGCGAGCCGGCCGAGGTCGCCGCCGCAACGCCGCCGGCACCGGCCGACGTGACGGTCGTCGAGGAAGAAGAGGACCCCACCCTGTATCGCCGAGGCACCTTCATCGGGTTGGCGACGCTCGGGCTCGGAGGCGTCATCACCGGCCTGGTCGCCCTCCCGGTCGCAGGGTTCGCCGTCCTGCCCGCGTTCGTGGGCCAGGGCACCGACGACATCGACATCGGTCCGATCGAGGACTACCCGGAGGGTGAGTTCGTCGTCGCGACATTCCTCAGCAACCCCGAGCAGGGAGAGGTCTCCCGGCGGACCGCGTACGTCCGCAACAACGGGTTCAAGGACGGCGTCCCGAGCTTCACGATCCTCTCGAACCGCTGCGTCCACCTCGGCTGCCCCGTCCAGGTGAACGGGCTCTCGCTCGAGGACCAGCAGCAGCTGGTCGCGGTCGAGGGCGGCCCGTCGGTCTCGCTGACGCCGACCCAGGCCGCGTCGGGCTTCGGCTGCCCGTGTCACGGCGGCCAGTACGACACCGAGGGCAACCGGACGGCGGGTCCGCCGGTGCGCGCGCTCGATCGCTACCGCTTCGAGATCCGCGACGGCCGCCTCGTGCTGACCGAGCCGTATTCGGTCGGCGAGGTCGACGGCACGGGCGCGGACGCGGTCATCCACGCGTACGACTGGGTGAACCCGAGCGTCCACGTGGACGGCGTGGAGGCGATCCTCTACCCGCTCGAGCCGCCCCACTGATGGCGACCGCGGCGCCTCCTCGCAAGCAGAAGGGCAAGCAGCAGCAGCTCGTCGCGCTTCTCCTCTACCCGCTCGACTGGCTCGAGGAGCGCTCCGGTCTCGTCGGAGGTGTCAAGTGGTTCCTCTTCCGCAAGGTCCCGCGCGACTCGAGCTGGTGGCACACGCTCGGCTCGGCGACGCTCACTGCCTTCCTCGTGCAGGCAGGGACAGGCGTCATCCTCGCCTTCTACTACAAGCCCGATCCGGACAAGGCGTACCAATCGATCGAGCACATCACGAACGACCTGACGCTCGGCTGGCTCGTCCGCGGAATGCATCGCTGGGGCGCGAGCGTGTTCATCATCCTCATGTTCTTCCACATGGCGCGCGTGTTCCTGTTCGGCGCGTACAAGTACCCGCGCGAGCTGAACTGGCTCGTCGGCGCAGCCCTGTTGATCACCGGCATGCTCGCGGGGTTCACCGGCTACCTGCTGCCGTGGGACCAGACGGCGTACTGGGCGACCGTCGTCGGGATCAACATCAACGCCAGTGCCCCGTTCCTCGGGCCGTTCCTCGCGCAGTTCCTGCGCGGCGGGGCGGAGATCGGAGCCAACACGCTCTCGATCTGGTACGCGCTGCACATGCTCCTGATCCCCGGCGCGCTGTTCGCCCTGATCGGGCTGCACCTCTACCTGGTCACGAGGTTGGGCGTCTCGTCGCCTCCGTGGTCGCGAGTCGCTGCCGGCCGTGAGCGACCGCCCGAGGAGCCGAACGGCCGCTCCGGCTTGACGCGCGGAGGTCGCGAATGAGCGCCGCCGACGAGCGCAGGGAGGGCTTCAAGCGCTACAAGGAGGACGTCGAGCGCGAGGGGAAGCCGTTCTTCCCCTACGCGATGTTCCACGACACGGTGATGAGCCTCGTCGTCGTGGCCGTGATCATCGCGCTCGCGTGCATCTGGTATTTCACCGCGGACGGCACCACGCCCGGCGAGATCGGGCCGTGGTACTCCGAGAAGGCGGACCCCGGGACGACGAGCTTCATCCCGCGTCCCGACTGGTACTTCTACTTTCTCTTCTACCTCCTCCGGATCTTCAAGTGGCCGGAGACGGTGATCCTCGGCACGGTCGGGATCCCGACCCTGCTGATGATCCTGCTGTTCGCCGTCCCGTTCATCGACCGCCGGCCCGAGCGCCGTCTCTCACGTCGCCCCGTCGCGGTGATCGCCGCCGTGCTGACCGCCGTCTCGATGGGGGTGCTCACGTACAAGGGTGCGACCGCGCGCGAGTCGCTCGGCAGCGAGGCGGTCGCGGCGGTGGACAGCTGGTCGGAACAGCAGGGCGGTTTCTCGCCGGAGGCCATGCGCGGCGCCGAGATCTTCGCGCAGGTGGGCTGCCTGCAGTGCCACGTCTACCTCGGCTCGGGCTCCGCGAACGTCGGCGCGCCCGAGCTCTCGGACATCGGTGCGTCCGGGCGGAGCGTCGACTACTTCCACCGCTACGTCGCGGACCCGTCGGCGTTCGGGAACAACGTGATGCCCGCGTTCGAGAACCTCGGTGACGAGAACCTGAACGCGGTCGCGACCTTCCTCTTCGAGTCCAAGGGCGGCAGTTGAGCCGCCCATGCACGCGGTACCCGGCATAACCCGCGCCTCCGGGACGCTCTCGCCCGAGGGCGTCCGCGCGATGTTCGACCGGATCGCGCCGGTCTACGACGCGATGAACCGCGTGTTCACGATGGGGCTCGACGGGCGCTGGCGCAGGCTCGCCGCGGCGGCCGCTGTTCAGCCCGGCGACCGGGTGCTCGACGCCGCGTGCGGGACCGGTGACCTCGCGCTCGCCGACCACGAGGCGGGCGGCGACGTGACCGGCCTCGACTTCTCCGAGCCGATGCTCGAGCGCGCACGGCGGAAGTCCGACTCCATCGAGTGGATACGCGGCGATGTGCTTGCGCTGCCGTTCGCGGACGCAACGTTCGACTCCGCGACGATCGGCTTCGGGATCCGGAACGTCGACGACCTCGACGCCGGCCTGCGCGAGCTCGCACGCGTCGTGCGGCCGGGCGGCCGGCTCGCGGTCCTCGAGATCACTCGACCGAGTGGTGTGCTGCGTCCGTTCTTCAGGGTGTGGTTCGACGTGCTCATCCCGCTCGTTGGCAAAGTGCTTCCGGGCGGCGTCGCGTACAGCTACCTGCCCGCGAGCGTCCGGCGCTTTCCCGGCCCGGAGGACCTGGCCGACGCGCTCCGGCGCGCGGGCTTCACCGAGGTGGGCTATCGGTTGCTCGCCGGGGGCATCGTGTCGCTCCACGTGGGCCGGCGATGAAGGCGCAGGCCGTGCTCCTCCAGGCGGAGCCGTACCTCGACGAGCTCGAGGGGCGCCTGCGGCGCGCGAGCGCACGGCACCCAGGGGTGGTTGCGCGCGTGGGTGCAGACGCCCTCGACGCCGGCGGCAAGCGGCTTCGCCCACTGCTCGTCTATCTGACCTCGACCGATCGCGAGCGCGCGCTTCGCGGCGGGGTCGCGGTCGAGCTCGTGCACACCGCGACGCTCGTGCACGACGACCTCGTCGACGGTGCCGAACTCAGACGCGGTCGCGAGGCGGTCTGGCACGCGCACGGCGCCGGTGCGGCCCGGGCCGCGGGCGACTACCTCTTTGCGACCGCGTTCGCCGAGCTCGCCGAGGCGGGTGACCTCGAGGGCGTGCGAATCCTCGCGGACACGTGCCTCGCGCTCGCCCGCGGCGAAGCGCTCCAACGCTCGCAACAGCACGATCCCGACACGACCGAGGAGGCGTACTTCGAGCGCATCGGGTTGAAGACCGGGAAGCTCTTCGAGGCGGCCTGTCTGCTCGGCTCGCGAGAGGAGCGGCTCGGGCGGTTCGGGCTCGCGCTCGGGATGGCGTTCCAGATCGTCGACGACATCCTCGACTGCTCCGGCGACACGATCGAGACCGGCAAGGTGGCAGGCACCGACCTGCGCGAGGGCACGCCGACGCTGCCGCTGCTGCTCGCGGCGCGCGAGGACGACGTCGTGCGCCAGGCGCTTGCCGGCTGGCCGGTCGACGGCGCGCTCGTGCGCGTTGCCGCGACGGGCGCGCTCGAGCGCTCGCGGGACGTCGCCCTCGACTACGCGCGGCAGGCGCGGGACCTGCTCCGCGACGAGCCCCGCCTCGAGGCGCTCACGCACATCGTGATCGAGCGCAAGAGCTAGAGGCTCGACGTGAACGGTGGCGGCAGCGGCCGCTAAGCGGCCGCCTTTAGGTGCCAAGCGGTCGCGGATCCGCGTGAGCGGATTCGCGACTTGCGCCCCTCTCAGCTAGGACGAGCGCGGACTAGCGGCGCTCCACTATCGTCCGCAGCGTGGGCGTGCTTCCCGAGCCGATCGAAGAGCTGCTGGCGACCGCACTCGTCGGTGAGCTCACGGTGCTGGACGACGAGGGCCGCCTGGTCTCGCACCCACTGATTCCGTTCTACGACGGCGAGTTGATCTACCTCACGTCGAGCGTTCTCTTCTCACGCAAGCTCGAGCACATCAAGGCGAACCCGAAGGTGTCGCTCTCGATCAGCGACCCGGCGGCTGTCAAGGGCGACCGCTTCCACCGCGCGACGATCCAGGGAGACGCCGTCGTCGACGACAGCGACCTCCACGCCGGCTGGGAGCGTGTCCTGCCGCTGTGGCGCGAGAAGGAGCCGGTGATCGACATGTTCCTCGGCAAGCGCGTGGCGCTGCCGCTCTTCTTCGAGCGCGCCGTGATCGAGATCAGCCCACGGCGCGCGTTTCTCTGGGAGGACGGACGCACCGACCGCGCGCCGCAGGTCTTCGAGCTCGCCGGGGTCGCGCGGTGAAGCCGTCGTCAGAGCTCCTCGCTCGGCTCGGCGAACGCTTCGAGCACGCGGTGATCGTGTTCGTCGACGACGAGGGCTATCCGCTCTCGGTCGCGACGGACTTCCGCGCCGACCCGGCGCGCGGCGTCGTCGCGCTCCGCGCCGTCGCCGGCGACGAGGTGCAGCCGCCGATCGGCGAGCAGGTCAACGTCGTCTTCAGCCACATCAGGCCGCAGCCGGGCATCGGCTACGACGAGCGCAGATACGTGTCGCTGTGGGGAAAGCTCGCGCAGACCGACGGCGGTGAGCTCGTGCTCACACCCGACCGCGCGCTGGGCTGGGACGAGGAGGAAGTTCCCTTCTTCGAGTTCTCCGAGCGAAGCGTTCCGCAGGCTCGGCGCTACTTCGAGCAGGTCTCCGCCGAGACCGGTCGTGATGTGCGGCCGAAGCTCTCGTTCGGCTGGCTGTTCCTGCGCGCGACGCGCCTGCCGTTCCTGTCGGCGACGTTCGTGCCGATCCTGCTCGGGATCGCGGTCGCCGCGTACGTCAACGGTTTCAACTGGTGGCTCGCGCTGCTCACGCTGGTCGGCGGCGCTGCGATCCACCTCGGCGTCAACGTGTTCAACGACGTCTTCGACACGCAGAGCGGCGCCGACGAGGCGAACGTCAACCCGACGCAGTTCAGCGGCGGCTCGCGCGTGATCCTCTACGGGCTCGTCAGCATGCGCACGATGGCGTTGCTGGCGTCGGCGTTCTTCGCCGTCGGGATCGGGATCGGCGTCTTCCTCGCCGCCACGCGTGGGTGGGACCTGCTCTGGCTCGGCGTTGCCGGTGCGCTGATCGGCTTCTTCTACACCGCGCCGCCGCTTCGCCTCGTGCACCGCGGCCTCGGCGAGGTCGCGGTTGCAGTCGGCTTCGGCCCGATCATGGCGCTCGGCGCCTACTTCGTCCAGGCGCGCGAGTACGCGCTCGAGCCGGCGCTCGCGTCGCTGCCGGTCGCGATCCTGATCGCGCTGATCCTGTACGTGAACGAGGTGCCAGACCGCGCGGGCGACGCCGCGAGCGGGAAGCGGACGCTGCCCGTGCGCTGGTCGAAGGACGCGGTCGTGCGGGGCTACGAGATCGCCGTCGTCGTCACGTTCGGACTGATCGTCGTGTTCGCGGTGACCGACCTGATCGTGCGCCCGACGCTGATCGCGCTGCTCGCGGCACCGCTTGCGCTGCCGGTCGTGCGGGCGCTCCGCGAGTCGTACGACCAGCCCTACGCGCTGATGCCCGCGATGGGCAAGAACATCCAGCTGCACCTCGTGACGGGTCTGCTGCTCGTCGTCGGCTACGTGATCGCGATCATCGCGGACGCGGCACTCGACGACCCGCCGTTCTTCCTGCACTGAGCGAACGTTCCGGTGAAGATCCGGAGCCGGCGCGGTGAAGGCAAGTTGCAAATCGGGCACAGACTCGGTAGACAGCCCCGGACAGCTACGAGGGGAGAGCTGAAGATGAAGAGAGTGCTACTCGCGGTCCTGTGCGCGCTCGTGTTGGCGCCGGCCGCCCAGGCGAAGGACGCGGACGTGCGTTTCTCGACGTTCAACGCTTCGCTGAACCGGTTCTTCGAAGGTCAGCTGGAGATGAATCTCTCCACACCGAACAACCAGCAGGCGAAGAACGTCGCGGAGACGATCCAGCGCTACCGGCCGGACGTGCTCCTGATCAACGAGTTCGACTACTGGGCCACGAACCCGCAACGGCCGGTCGACCTGTTCCGCGACAACTACCTCGAGGTCTCGCAGAACGGCGCCGCGCCGATCGAGTACCCGTACTCGTTCATCGCGCCGTCCAACACGGGCATCCACTCCGGCTTCGACCTGAACAACTTCGGTGGAGTCGTCTCGACCCCGTTGGCGCCCGGGTACGGCGACGACGCCTACGGGTTCGGCGAGTTCCCGGGGAAGTTCGGGATGGTCGTGTACTCCAAGTACCCGATCGACGCGGCCGCCGCGCGGACGTTCCAGCTCTTCCGGTGGACGGACATGCCGGGCAACCTGATGCCGACGCCGTTCTACTCGCCCGAAGAGGCGGCGATCTTCCGCCTCTCGTCGAAGAGCCACTGGGACCTACCGATCACAATTGGGAAGAAAACGGTGCACTTCCTGGTCTCGCACCCGACCCCGCCGGTGTTCGACGGGACGGAGGACCGAAACGGCCGTCGGAACAACGACGAGATCCGCTTCTGGGCCGACTACATCACTCCGGGCGGGTCGGGCTACATCTACGACGATCGAGGTGCTCGCGGCGGGCTGAAGCCGGGCGAGCTGTTCGTGATCGCGGGTGACCAGAACTCCGACCCGCTCGACGGCGACAGCATCCCCGGTTCGATCCAGCAGCTCCTCGAACACCCGCTGATCAACTCGAAGGTGACGCCGACGAGCCAGGGCGGCCCGTGGGCGGCGAGCATTCAGGGCAACCTGAATCTCGGGCACAGGAGCAATCCGCTGCTACGACACCGCGGACTTTTGCGACTTCGCGGTCTTCAACCCGCCCAGCCAGCCCTGCACCGGCCCGGGAAATCTGAGGGCCGACTACGTCCTGCCGCGCAAGACGATGCAGATCGTCGGTGCGGGTGTGTTCTGGCCGACGACGGACCCGAACGACGGCGATCCGTACGAGTTCCCGTACCTCACGGATCTCACGGGCTTCGGCTTCCCGGCCCCGACCTCGGACCACCGCGCGGTCTGGGTCGACGTGACGGTTCCGGCGAACTAACGGACTCAGAGGTAAGCAACGCGTAAGGCCCGGCCGACTCGGCCGGGCCTTGCGCTACCGTCTGCGCGGGTCGTGGTGAAAAAGGCTGTACTTGCAGCCGCTTTGGCGGCGCTCGCGCTTGCGCCGTCGTCGCAGGCGCAGGCGCGCGTGCTCATGCCCGGCGTGACGTACGACAAGACCGTCCAGTTCACACCTCGCGGGCCCGTTGTCGCGCACGTGCTTCGTGGGCCGCGGCCCGTCGGGCTCTACGCGCTCAAGCCGATCCTCTCGAACGACGTGATCATCGGGCGCGAGAAGGTGACGCAGATGCAGCGGCGCCTGTCGACGACCGCGACGGTCGCCGGCGTGAACGGCGACCTCTTCAACCTGAACGTGGGCTACCCGAGCGGGTTGCTGCTGATGAACGGTGTGCTCGCGTCACCGCCGAACCCGGACCGCTCCAGCACCGGGATCTCGTCCGACGGCACGCTCGTCGTCGACCGAGTGAAGTTCGCAGGAACGTGGCAGGGCGCCGGCCAGCGCCGACCGCTCGTGCTGAACAAGGATCCCGTCGCAGGCGGGACTGCGCTGTACACGTCGGCGTACGGGCCTGCGACGCCGGCGGCGACCGAGACGGTCGAGGTCGTCCTGACGCCGTTCCCGCCTGCTGCGCCGCTGCGCGATCTCGTCGGCACCGTCGTGCAGGCGAAGCAGGGCGGCGCGACGCCGATCCCGCCGGGCGGGGCGGTGCTCGTCGGCCGCGGGGCGACCGGCGCCGGCCGCCTCGCGACCGAAGCGCCGGTCGGATCGAACGTGACCGTCCGCCTGACGCTGACGCCCGACTGGTCGGGGCTCGTCGACGCCGTCGGGGGCGGGCCGGTGCTCATGCGGGACGGCCGGCCGATCTTCCGCTCGAACGAAGGCTTCACGACCGATCAGCTGGTTCCACGGGCGCCGCGGACCGCGGTCGGCCAGACGCAGGACGGGCGCATCGTGCTCGTCACAGTGGACGGACGACGCGCCGGCTACAGCGTCGGGATGACGAACTTCGAGCTCGCGCTGCTCCTGATGCGGCTCGGCGTGTGGACCGGGTCGGCGCTCGACGGCGGCGGCTCCTCGGCGATGGCGTACGAGGGCACGCTGTTGAGCCGTCCCTCCGATCCCGGCGGCGAGCGCTCGATCGCGGAGTCCCTCAGCCTCTTCTACTACGGCGTTCACGTGCCCGAGCTCCCGCTCGACGTGGTCTCGCCGAACGGCGACGGCGTCAACGACCGCCAGACGCTCGCCTACAAGATCGTGCGACCCTCGACCGTGAACGCGCGGCTCATCGCGCCCGACGGAAGCGAGCAACCGGTCGACGTCGGCGGCAAGACCACCGTCGGCACGTACCGCTTCCCGTTGGCGGCCACTGCGCCCGAGGGGGTCTGGCGCTTCGTCGTCGACTCGACCGACGACCTCGGCCGCGCGTCGCAGGCCGAGCGCTCGTTCTCGCTGAACAACACGCTCGCGTCGCTCACGGTCGGCTCCGCGCGCCGCGGCGGAACCGTGCGCGGGAGCTTCACGCTCAGCCGCGCGGCGCAGGTGCGCGGGACGATCCTCAGCGCTTCGGGCTCGACCGTTCGTGCGCTCCCGGCCCGGAGCCTGGCAGCCGGGCCCCAGACGGTCACGTGGAACGGGCGCAGCGCGTACGGTTCGCTCGTGCGGGCCGGCCGATATCAGCTGCGGGTCACGGCCCAGAACGCGGTCGGCACCGTCTCGCTGACCGCCCCCTTCACGATCACCCGCCGCTAGGTGCTCGTCCTCGCGTCCGTCACCTCGGTCGTGACCGACAGGGTCACGGAGTTGCTCGGGAGCCACGGCCTGTACGCGGTCTTCCTGCTCATGCTCGTGGACGCGGTCCTGCCGGCAGCAAGCGAGCTCGTGATGGTCTACGGCGGCGCGCTTGCGGCGGGTGCGTTCTCCTCGGGCGTCGTGCTCTTCGGGCACGAGTTCGAAAGCGGCTTCGGAGCGTGGCTCGCGATCGTGCTCGCGGGAACGATCGGGTACACGATCGGCTCGGTGCTCGGTTGGGCGATCGGGATCTACGGCGGTCGGCCCTTCCTCGAGCGCCGTGGGCGCTGGTTGCACCTCTCGCCGCCGAAGCTCGCGAAGGCCGAGCGTTGGTTCGACCGCTGGGGCGACTGGGCCGTGTTCCTCGGGAGGATCACGCCGGTGGCACGTTCGTTCGTCTCGATCCCCGCCGGCGTCTTCCGAGCGCCGCTCGGGCGCTACACGGTTCTCACCTTCATCGGCTCGACGATCTGGTGCGTCGTCTTCGCGGCGGTCGGCTATGCCTTCGGAACCCGCTGGGAGACCTTCCACGAGAACTTCCACTACGTGGACTACGCGGTCGCGGCAGGGATCGTGATCGGCGTGGCGTATCTGCTGGTGCGCCGCCGGCGCTCCAGTACCCTCTCTCGCAGTGCAGATCCCGCTCGTTGACGTCAAGGCGCAGTACGCGCCACTGATCGAGGAGCTGCGGACGCGGTTCGAGGAGGTGCTCGCCTCGGGAGCGTTCATCCGCGGGCCGAACGTCGCCGCGTTCGAGCAGGAGGCGGCCGCCTACCTCGGCGTCGAGCGGACGATCGGGGTGGCGAACGGCACCGACGCGCTCGTGCTCGTCCTCGACGCGCTCGAGGTCGGCCAGGGCGACGAGGTGATCTGCCCGGCGTTCACGTTCTACGCGACCGCGGAGTCGATCGCGCGGCGCGGTGCGACTCCGGTGTTCGCCGAGATCGACCCGGCGACGCTCAACCTCGACGCCGAGGACGTCGCCGCGCGCATGACCGACCGGACGAAGGCGATCATGCCGGTCCACCTGTTCGGTCGCCCGATGCCGCTCGGCGAGCTTGCGCAACTCGGCCTGCCGGTGATCGAGGACGCGGCGCAGGCGTTCGGCTCGCCGGGGATCGCGACGAGCATCGCGTCCACCTTCAGCTTCTACCCGACCAAGAACCTCTTCTGTCTCGGCGACGGCGGGCTCATCGCCGTGAACGACGACGCGCTCGGGGAGCGGGTGCGCATGCTCGCGTTCCACGGCTCGCGCGACAAGATCGACTTTCACTACGTCGGCTACAACTCGCGCCTCGACGAGCTGCAGGCAGCGTTCCTCCGCCTGTTCCTCGAGCACCTCGAAGAGTGGACGCGCGGCCGGCGTGACGCCGCGGCACGTTACGCCGAGCTCGGGCTCGGCGAGCTCGTGGAGCTCCCTGCCGACGAGCCGGGGCACGTCTACCACCTCTTCGTCTGCCGCTCGCCCGAGCGCGACGCGATCCGCGCTGCGCTCGGCGAGGCGGAGATCGCGTCCGCGACGTACTACAAGACGCCGCTGCACCTCCAGCCTGCGTTGCGCTTTCTCGGCTGGGAGTCCGGGTCGCTGCCCGAGACGGAGCGGGCCGCCGCGGAGAACTTCTCGGTGCCGCTCTGGCCGGGCATGGATCCGGCGATCCAGGAGCGCGTCGTCGACGTCGTCCGCTCTGCCGTGGGCGTCCGCGTGTAATGCCGATCACGCGCCACCGGCTCTGGCAGCTGGCCGTCGACGCGGTGCTGATCGCCGCCGCGTGGTACCTGGCGTTCCAGCTGCGCTTCGACTTCGAGGTCCCGGTCTTCTACGAGACGATGCTTCGCGAGACGATCGTCTTCGTCGTCGCGATCAAGCTCGCGGTCTTCGTCGCGTTCGGCTTCTACCAGCGCTGGTGGCGCTACGTCTCGACGCGCGACATGTGGCGCGCGGTGGCGGGCGTCGCGGTCGCATCGGTGCTCGCGATCGCCGCCGTCTACTTCTTCTATCCCGTCGAGCGGCTGCGGCTGCCCCGAGGCGTCGCCCTGGTCGATCCGCTGCTGCTGCTCGCCTTCGTCGCGGGCTCGCGCCTACTCGCGCGGACGGTGATCGAGCGCCCGAAGGGCGGCATCGTCACGCGCGGCAAGAAGGTGCTCGTCGTGGGAGCCGGCGACGCGGGCCGGCTGATCGTGCAGGAGCTGCAGCGCTCGAAGCTCGCGCGCTCGACGCCGATCGGGCTCCTGGACGACGACCCGCGCAAGCGCGGGATGCGCCTGCTCGGCGTGCGCGTGCTCGGCACCACCGACGAGCTCCCGCACATCCTGCGCGACAACCGGCCCGACGAGGTGCTGATCGCGGTCCCGTCGGCGCCCGGTGAGTTCCGCCGAAAGATCGTCGAGATGGCGAGCGCCGAGCGCGTGCCCGTGAAGACGCTGCCGGGCCTCCACGAGCTGATCGCGGGCGACCTCGACCTCGCGACCCAGATCCGCCCCGTGCAGGTCGAGGACGTCCTCGGTCGCGAGCCGGTCGAGATCGACCTGCCATCCGTCGCGTCGTACCTCGCCGGGAAGACCGTGCTCGTGACCGGCGCGGGGGGCTCGATCGGCTCCGAGCTCTGCCGCCAGATCACGCGTGTTCGGCCCGCGCGGCTCGTGCTCGTCGACTCCGCGGAGACGCCGCTGTTCGAGATCGAGCGCGAGCTCGTCGAGGAGCGCGAGTTTCCCGCGAGCGTGCCGGTGCTCGCGGACTGCGGCAACCGCGCGAAGCTCCGGCAGGTCTTCGAGCGCTATCGGCCCGAGGTCGTCTTCCACGCCGCCGCGTACAAGCACGTGCCGTTGATGGAGGCGAACCCGGTCGAGTCGGTGCGAAACAACGTGCTGGCTTCGCGCTGCGTCGCAGATGTCGCCGTCGAGTTCGGGACGGAGCGGTTCGTGCTCGTTTCGACCGACAAGGCGGTCAACCCGAAGACAGTGATGGGCCAGTCGAAGGCGCTGTGCGAGTGGGTCGTCGAGACGTACGGGCATCGCGGCGACGTCCCCACGCGCTTCGTCGCGGTTCGCTTCGGCAACGTGCTCGGCTCCTCCGGCTCGGTCGTGCCGATCTTCCGGCGCCAGCTCGAGCGCGGCGGTCCGCTCACCGTGACGCACCCCGACATGACGCGGTACTTCATGACGATCCCCGAAGCGTCGTCGCTCGTCGTCCAGGCCGGCGCGATCGGCGGTCGGGGCGAGGTCTACGTGCTCGACATGGGCGAGCCGGTGCGGATCATCGATCTGGCGGAGAACATGATCCGCCTCTCGGGCCGCGGTGACGTCCGGATCGAGTTCGTCGGGACGAGGCCTGGCGAGAAGCTGCACGAGGAGCTCTGGAACGACGGCGAGACGGTGCACCCGACGCCGTACCCGAAGATCTCGCGGGCGACCCGCGAGCCGGTCGACCCCGCCTGGCTCGAGGAGGAGCTGAATGCGTTGGAGCGGCTCGTCGCCGAGGGGGACACGTTGGAGCTCGTCTCGCGGCTCGCGACGATCGTGAGGGCGCCTGTGCGCGCATCGTCACCGTCTCGTTCGACTCCTGTGACGCCCGCGTAACGGCCCCGGGTCGGCTCCGTCCCGCGCCGCCTCTACGGTTGAGCGTCCTGATGGACGAAGAACGGATTCTCGGAGGGCTGAACCCGGAGCAGCGGCGGGCCGCGGAGGCGGTTCGCGGGCCCGTCTGCATTCTCGCGGGCGCGGGCTCGGGGAAGACGACGACGATCACCCACCGGATCGCGAACCAGGTGGCGACCGGCGCGTTTCTCCCCGAGCAGGTCCTCGCGGTGACCTTCACCGACAAGGCCGCAGGTGGGATGCGCGCGCGGCTCGCAGCGCTGGGCGTCGAGCGGGTGCGCGCAGTGACGTTCCACGCCGCCGCGCTCGCGCAGCTCTCGTTCTTCGGGAAGGTGCCGAACCTGAAGATCCTCTCCTCGAAGGTGCTGCCGCTTCGCGCGATCGGCAACTCGCTGCCGATGCCGTACAAGTTCACAGCCGCGGCAGACCTTGCGACCGAGGTCGAGTGGGCCAAGAACCGCCGGCTGACGCCCGAGACGTACCTCGACGGCCTCGACGAGCACGAGCCGCCGATCCCGCCCGAGCTGATGCAGCGCGTGTTCCGCGACTACGAGCGACGCAAGGAGGAGCGCGGCACGGTCGATTTCGAGGATCTGCTCGCCGGCGCGGTCGAGCTGTACGAGCGCGACGCGGACGCGCTCGGCGTCGTCCAGGCGCGCTATCGGGCGTTCACCGTCGACGAGTACCAGGACGTGAACCTGCTCCAGCAGTCGCTGCTCGAGCTCTGGCTCGGCGAGCGCGACGACGTCTGCGCGGTGGGCGACGACTACCAGGCGATCTACGCGTTCACCGGAGCGACGCCGCGCCACCTGCTCGAGCTGCCCGATCGCTTTCCGCACGCCACCGTCGTCCGGCTCGAGGCGAACTACCGCTCGACGCCCGAGGTGCTCGCGCTCGCCAACCGGCTCGTGCCGAAGCTCGGCGGGGCTTCGAAGACCCTGCGGGCGGTTCGCGAGGGCGGCCCCGAGCCCGTCGCGAGGCCGTTCGCGTCGTTGACCGACGAGCTCGACTTCGTCGTCGAGCGGGTTCGTGCGCTGCACGCCGACGGCGTCGCGTACGACGAGATGGCCGTCCTCTACCGGCTGAACGCTCGCTCGGCCGACTTCGAGGCCGCCTTCGCCGAGGCGAAGATCCCCTTCCAGGGCGCGGCGCTCCTCGAGCGCGACGCTGCGCGGCAGCTCCTTAAGGTGCTGCGCGGTCGCGACGATCTGCCGGCGCACGACGAGGTGCGGCGCATCGCGCTCGAGCACGGGTTGCTGGCGGCGCCTCCACAGCGGATCGGCGAGCGCGAGGAGACGAGGCAGAAGGACCTGAAGCTGCTCGTGTCGCTGTCCCGGGATGCCGGAACGGTCGCGGACTTCGTCGCCGACCTGCGGGCGCGGTTTTCGAGCGGGCCGGCCGGTGGTGTCCACCTGCTCACGTATCACCGCGCGAAGGGGCTCGAGTTCGACGCGGTCTTTCTCCCCCGGCTCGACTCGCGCGAGCTGCCTTCGAAGCGCGCCAAGACGGACGACGAGATCGCGGAGGAGCGGCGCCTGTTCTACGTGGGGATCACCCGTGCCCGACGGCATCTCACGCTGACGTGGTCGGCCAAGCCGAGTCGGTTCTTGACCGAGCTCGGGGTCGGCGCGGCGCCGCCCGTCGTCGCCGACGATCCGCTGCTCGTGTCGCTGAAGCGCTGGCGGCTCGAGCGCTCGAAGGAGGAAGGCAAGCCTGCGTACGTCGTCTTCCACGACGCGACGCTCGCCGAGATCGCAGCGCGCCGACCCGCGAGCCTCGCGGAGCTCGGCGGTGTCGTCGGGGGTCGGGCCGGCGAAGCTCGAGCGCTACGGCGAGGACGTGCTCGCCGCCGTCGCGGCCGCAGCTGCCTGAACGAGAGGGGGCGGCTCTCGCCGCCCCCTCGGTGTGCGTTTGCTTCGGCCTCGGTCAGTCGTCCACGGTGCTGGTGCTTCCCCAGCCGGGGAGGCGCAGCAGGACGAGCTGACCGCCGCTCCGCTTGTGCGTGTAGTCGGGAACGCCGAACGGCGCGAAGTTGTCGTCGGACGAGAGCGCCTTCTCGATCCAGTAGGTGCCCGCCTGGACGGTCACGAGGAACGTTCCCAATCCGAAGTACGGCGACGCGTCGACCACCCCGCTCGACTCCCATGCGCCGAGCAGGCCGGGAGCCGGATTGGCGTCCTTGTCGCTCGGGATCCCCGGTGAACCGGTGTTCTCGTCGAGCGATTGGTCGACCTTCGCCGCGATGTCGAGGGCGTTGGTCGCGAACGTGTACCGCATGAGCCGAGCGGTCGTCGCGTTGGCTTCGGTCGGACTGAACTGCTGGCTCGACCCGGGATCCTCGGTGATCAGCAGGCCCTGCGGCGTCGACTCGATGTTGTCCGGCTGGTGGATCTCGGTCGGCGTCTTCACCGGCTGGTCGTCACCCTCGATGAAGATCGACAGCGAGAGGACCTTCTTCGGGTCGTTCTCGTCGAGCACCATCTTCCAGACGCGCCCGTTCGTCGACCTTCCCGGCTGCGAGGCACCCGCGGTTCCTCGGCCCGAGTCGACGAGGTAGACGACGTTCTGCATGCCCGGCCGCCTGTCATACGCCATGTCCTCGATGCGCACGAACTGGAACGCCGGTTCGTCTTCGGTGTGTTCGTCGCCCCAGTTCTCGAGCACCCACTGCGGCCCGTCGATCGGGATGCCCGTGACCGCGTCGCGCTGCCAGCCGACGCCCGGTGCGGGCGAGACCGGCAGCGGGTAGCCCTTGTCGGCCGCCATCAGGTCGGTGCCGTCGGGCCGCCGGCCGGTCGCGATGTCCTTCGGGACCAGCTCGAAGTGGCCGTGGATCGAGGTTGAGTCGCCGGGGGCGAAGTCGAAGTAGTCGTCCTTGCCCGCCACGTCTGAGACGAACGCGTAGAGGTCGCCGCGGTCGTTCATGACGTCGTTCGCGCTGTCGGCGATGTACGAGTAGACCTGCGACTGCGCCGGGTTGTTCACGAACGAGTCGTCGCCGGAGAGCACGACGGGATGTCCGTAGCCCGTCACGGCGAGGCTGTTCTCGTGGTTGTGGCGCCCCATGCCCCAGATCGTGTTCGACTTGCCGGTACGGCCGTCCACCGCGACGACCGCGCCGATCTGGCGCGAGTCAGTGGCCCCGACCGTCGTCGGCCACGGCTTGCCCACACGCTTGACCCAGTCGATGCCCTCCTCGTTCGTGAGCAGGATTGGATGGTTGAACCCGGCCGCCTTGGTGGCGAGGAAGCTCGAGCAGAAGCGCTGGTAGTTCTCGGTGCTCGTGACGGCGAGCGTGCCGTCGAGCACGCCCGCCGTCGCTCGGTTGAGCGTCAGCAGGCTGACCTGCGCGTTCTCGAAGTCGTTCTGCGCGTTCGCCTCGGTCGTCGGCGTCGGCGGCATCGGGAACGGGAACGGGACGAGCGACGTCTCGTGGTTGACGTACGCCTCGACCCTGTTGTTGTCGTGCCTCCGGAGCGCGATCCCGTCGGGGATCGACTCGAACCGGTAACCCCCCACCATGTCGCCGGTCGAGATGATCGCCTCGGTGGTCGAACCCGGCGCGACGCCGATCAGCATCGCGGGAGCCGCTGTCTTGAAGCCGTCTTTGTTGTCGTTGTCAGCGGTTGCCGCCGCAGCGACGACCAGAGATGCCGCCACGACGGCGGCAGACAAAAGCAGTCGTTTCACAACCCTCTCCCCTCGAAGGTGTCCTTGACGAGAGACGTTCTAACAGGCCGCGAGCAGAAGGTCGAGCATGATCCGTGGATCCCGCCGTGTTCCGGTCGAATCTCCCTCTCGTTTCTGCAGCTGGAGCGCCCGGGGATCCGTCAGCGGGACGAGCCGACCTTCGCGGATGAGCGCCTCGTCCACGCCACCGAGGCGGCCGCCGAACGTCGTGTAGACCGGTACGCCCAACGCCACTGCCTCGCGGTTCATCGTTCCGCCGGCCGAGACGACCAGGTCGGCGAATGCGATCAGGCTCTGGGCGTCGACGGCGCGCTCCGGAACGATCACGGACGGAAGCTCGAGTCCCTGCACGAGCTCGCGCTGCTCCTCGGTGCGCGGGATCACGATCGCGTGCACGTCGGGACGGTTCCCGAGGAAGTCGAGGGTCTGGGGAAAGAGCGGGTTCGCGTGCCGGTGGTACAGCGAGACGTCCGGTGGGGGCCTGAGGACGACGAGCACGCGCGCGAGGTCGAGCTCCCAGGCGTGGAGCACCGCAGGGTCGGGCTTGAAGTCGGCGAGGTAGTACTCCTCTTTGAGGCCCTCGTACTGGAGCAGCTTGCGCTCGTCGACCCCGTAGGGGCGAAGCCGGTCCGGCGGAATCGCGCCCGGCACGACGACCTTCGTCGCCGCGCGACAGCCGAGCTGATGTTGCAGGCGCGCCCACTCGTAGTCGAACGTGTTCGAGCTCGGGATACCGAGCCGCCTCGCAGTGATGGTCAGCTCGTGCGAGCCGTGCGCGAACGCGACGTCGAAGTCCCTGCCGCGCGCCCACTGCCGCAGCGCTTGTAGCCGCGACCACATCGCGCGGGCCTTGTTCACTCGTCCACGGCCCGCGTGGCGACCGATCACGTCGGCCCGAAGACCGTGGAGCTCGAGCAGCTGCAGTGTCTGTCCGTAGTCGCGCGAGGTGATCTCCACCTCGTCGCCGCGTGCCCGCAGCAGCTCGATCAGAGGCCGGAAGACGAGCACGTGCGCGCTCGCGGTCATATCGATCCAGACCTTCACGGGTCGGAACTCTACGGAGGCCCTATCGTCACGTGATCGATCTCCACTCGAATGAGCTGTGGCAGCTCGTCGGGCTGCTCTTCGGCGTCGGGGCTGCTCGTCGTCCTCGCGCCCGTCCTGCGGATCCCGTACCCGATCCTGCTCGTGCTGGGCGGGCTCGCGCTCGCGTTCGTCCCCGGGCTGCCGGAGTTCGAGCTGCCGCCGGAGGTGATCCTGCTCGGGTTCCTGCCGCCGCTCCTCTACTCGTCGGCGTTCTTCACCTCGGTGCGCGATCTCCGCGCGAACTTCAGGGCCGTCTCCATGCTCGCGATCGGGCTCGTTGCCGCGACGATGGCCGGCGTCGCCGTCGTCGCGCATTGGCTGGTCGACGATCTCACGTGGCCGGCGGCATTCGTGCTCGGGGCGATCGTCTCGCCGACCGACCCGATCGCCGCCACCTCGATCGGGCGGCGCCTCGGCGTGCCGCGCCGCCTGATCACCGTGATCGAGGGGGAAAGCCTCGTGAACGACGCGAGTGCGCTCGTCTTCTACCGGACCGCTGTCGTCGCCACCGTCGCTGGCACGTTCTCGCTCTGGGAGGCGGGCGCGCAACTTGTCGTCAACGTGGTGGGCGGGATCGCGATCGGGCTCGTCGTCGGCTACCTCGTGCGCCAGGTGCGCAAGCGCCTCAACGACCCGCCGACGGAGATCACGGTCGCGCTGATCACCGCCTACCTCGCCTTTCTTCCCGCCGAGGCGCTCGGCGTCTCGGCGGTGCTCGCGGCGGTCACGGTCGGCCTGTACATGGGCTGGTACACACCCGAGCTCACGAACGCGGAAACTCGCGTGCAGGGTGAGGCCTTCTGGACGATCCTGACCTTCATTCTCAACGCTGCGCTCTTCGTGCTCGTCGGGCTGCAGATCCCACAGGTGCTCGACCAACTCGACGGATGGTCGACGAACGAGCTCGCGCTTTCGGCGGCCGCGGTCTGCGCGTCGGTGATCCTGATCCGGCTCGCGTTCGTGTTCCCGCTCGTCTACGTCCCGCGCTTCCTGATTGGGAAGATTCGGGAGCGCGACCCGTACCCGACCTGGCGGATCCCGCTGGTCCTCGGGTGGGCAGGGATGCGCGGGGCCGTCTCGCTCGCCGCGGCGCTCGCGATCCCGCTGACGATCGACGGCGGCGCTCCCTTCCCGGGACGCGAGATCATCATCTTTCTCGCGTCGTGTGTGATCCTCTCGACGCTCGTCCTGCAAGGGCTGACGCTGCCGCTCCTGATCAAGCTGGTCGGCCTCGAGGACGACGGGGCAGCCGAGATCGAGGAGGCCAAAGCAAGGGTTCGCGCAGCCGAGAGCGCGCTGGTGCGGCTCGAAGAGCTCGTCGAGGCCGGTGAGATTCGTGAGGACTCGGCGGAGCGGATTCGCGGCCTCTACAACTTCCGGGCAGACCGGTTCCGTGAACGGCTGGACGACGACCGGAGCGAGATCGAGGAGCGTTCGCAGGCGTTTCAGCAGATCCGTCGCGAGCTCCTGCGGGCGGAGGAGGAGGCCGTCCTCGAGCTACGCCGCACAGGCGTGATCTCGGACGACGTGATGCACCGGATCCTTCGCGACCTCGCGCTCGAGGAGCTACGCCTGGACTTCGGCGCCTAGGACTCTCTCAGTCATAATCGATCCTTATGGATACGCGACAGCTCGCTGCGTTTTGCGCGGTCGTCGAGAGGAAGAGCTTCTCACAGGCGGCGGAGCGCCTCGGGGTCACGCAGCCCGCGGTCAGCCTCCAGATCAGGGCGCTCGAGAAGCGGCTCGGCAAGCAGTTGCTCGACCGCTCGGGACGTCGCGTCGAACCGACCGAGGCCGGCCGGCGGCTCTACCGGAGCGCACAGCGGATGCTCGCGCTCGAGGACCAGCTGCTCGAAGACGTCGCAACGGTCGGTGAGGGTGAGCTCACCGGGACGCTCGACCTCGGCGCCTCGACAGGGCCGGCGGCGATCGTGCTGCCGCTCTTGCTGTGCGAGTTCCAGGCCGAGAACCCGGGTGTCAAGGTGTCGCTCACGGTCGCCGACACCCACGCGGTCGTCGAGCTCGTCGCCGCCCGCGAGCTCGAGCTCGGGATCGTCGGCGCGGCGCGCCGTCAACGCGGGGTTGCGTTCGAGCCGTTCTTCCGCGACGAGGTGATCCTCGCCACGCCGCCGAAGCACAAGTTTGCGGGCCGCACCATCTCGCTCGACGAGCTGCGCAAGAACCCGCTGATCGTGATGCAGGAGGGCGGCGGCGTGCGGCAGCTCCTCGAGGACGAGCTGCGCCGGAGCGGCGAGCGGCTGCGCGACTTCGACGTGCCGCTCGAGCTCGGCCTGCAGGAGTCCGTGCGGAGCGCGGTCCTGGCCGGCTACGGCGTGACGTTCATCTCGCGGTCCGCCGTCGAGGCGGAGCTCGCCGCGGGAACGCTCGGCGAGGCTCGCGTGCGCGGGTTGAACCTCGTGCGTGACGTCTCGCTCGTGCGCGCTGCGCGCAAGTCGCCGACCCGAGTCGCCGAGGCCTTCGTGGCCTTCGGCAAGGAACGCCTGGCGTGATCGTCCGCTGGGGGCTGGACGCGCTCCCCGAGATGCTTGCCGAGCTCGGCATCGAGCGCCCGCTGCTCGTCGCGAGCGAGCGGTGGTCGTCGCTCGACCTTCCTGCTGCGGCAACCTGGCACGAGATCCCCTCGCACCGGATCGAAGCGCCGGACGACGTCGACGGCCTGCTCGCGGTCGGCGGCGGGAGCGCGATCGACACTGCGAAGGCGCCGTCCGCTGCACGGGGGCTGCCGCTGGTCTCCGTGCCCACGACGTACTCCGGGTCCGAGTGGACGCCGACCTTCGGCGTACGCGACCCCGACCGGAAGATGGTCGGCGGTGGCAGCGGCGCAAAGATGGAGGGAATCGTCTACGACCCGAAGCTCACGCTGGGACTGCCGCGAGCGGAGTCGGGCGGAACCGCGATGAACGCACTCGCTCACTCCGCCGAGGCGCTCTACGTGCAGGGCCGAAACGACGCAGGAGACGAGCGCGCGGTCGCGGGCGCACGGCTGATCGCGGAGCTGCTGCCGCGCGTGTTGGAGCAGCCGGACGACCTCGAGCTGCGAACGCACCTGCTCGAGGGCGCGGCGCACGCCGGCGAGGCGCTTGCGCTCGCCGGGCTCGGCCTCGGGCACGCCATGGCGCAGGCCGTCGGCGGGGCGTACGGGCTGCCGCACGGCACGATGAACGCGATCGTGCTGCCGGCTGCGCTTCGGTTCAACGCCGAGCTCGCGCCCGAAGCCGTGCGTCGCTTCGGCGAGGCGATCGGTGCGGCGGACGACCCTGCTGCGAAGGTCGAGGAGCTCGCGGCCCTCTCGGGGCCGACGCGTCTCCGGGACGTCGGCGTCCCGGAGGCGGACCTCCCGGGGCTGGCCGAAGCGGCTGCGGCGCGGGCCGGAAACCGCGCAAACCCGCGGCCCGCCACGGTCGAGGAGGTCGAAGCGCTCTACCGCTCGATCTGGTGAGATATAAGCAAAGCTAATGTGATTGATTAGCAGTTAGCAGGTAGAGTCGATGCGTGCCCTACGACCTGCTCGTGATCGGCAGCGGGGCCTCCGGCCTGGCCGCTGCTGTTGCTGCTGAGCGGGCCGGCGCGAGCGTCGCCGTGGCGACGAAGGGAGCGCTGCAGAGCTGCAACTCCGCGAAAGCCCAGGGCGGGATCCAGGCCGCCTTCGGCGACGACGACTCGCCGGAGACCCACGCGGAGGACGTCTGGACGTCGAGCCACGAGACGGCCGACCGCCGGCTCGTCGAGATCCTGACGAGCGAGGCACCCTCGGCGATCCACTGGCTCGAGGAGCTCGGCGTCGAGTTCACACGGGAGAACGGCGGCTACCGGCTCGCCCGCTGCGGCGGCGCCACCCGCAAGCGCCTCCTGCAGGTCGGCGACCGAACGGGGCACGCGATCACGAAGGCGTTGCGCGAAGCCGTCGAGTCCTCGTCGACCGACACGTTCCCGAAGTCGCCGCTGTCCGAGCTCGTGCAAACGGAGCACGGCTGGCGCGCGCAGGTCGGCGAGCGGACGATCGACGCGGCAACCGTCGTCCTCGCCGCGGGCGGCCGCTGCTTTCGCGAGGCGGAGGAGCGCGGCGAGCTCTCGACGAACCATCCCGGTGCGACCGGCGAGGTAACGCAGATCGCCCTCGACCTCGGCGCGCAGGCCCGCGACCTCGACGCGCTCCAGTACCACCCGAACGGCGGCGCGTGGCCGGAGACGATGCAGGGCTACTCGATCCCCGAGACGACGCGCGCCTACGGCGCCGTGCTGCTGAACGCCGACGGTGAGGAGTTCACCGACTCGCTCGGACCGCGCGACGCCGTCTCACAGGCGATCGTCGACGAGGTCGCGAGAGGTAAAGGAGTCGAGACGCCCGACGGGCGGCCGGCGGTCTACCTCGACACGACGCGCATCTCCGAGGCCGACGCAAACATCTCGCTCCCGTACATGCTGCGGCGCTACCGGCGCGGTGGCATCGACCCGCTGCGCGAGCCGCTCTTCACCTATCCGGTGCTCCACTACCAGAACGGCGGGCTCGTGATCGACGAGCACGGCGAGACGACGATCGAAGGGCTCTTCGCCGCCGGCGAGATCGCGGGCGGCACGCACGGACGGAATCGCATGATGGGCAACTCCCTCCTCGAGTGCACCGTGTTCGGCCGCCGAGCAGGCAAGGCCGCCGCGGAGAAAGCGAAGGCATGAGCATTGGTACAACGACCGACCTGCAGCACACCGTGGAGGACGCCGCGGCGCACCTCTACGTCTGGGCGCTGAAGGACATCCCGCAGGACCTCCGCGACGCGCTCTCGGACGCGCGCGCGCTCGAGACCTCCGTGCCCGGCAAGCGCGTGCTCGAGACGATCCACCGCAACATCAACATCGCCGACAGCGAGAAGAACCTCGTCTGCCAGGACACCGGCATCGCCGTCTACCACTGCCGCGTGGGCGAGCACTTCCCGCTCCACCCCGCCCGCATCTACGAGGGGCTGCGCGACGGGACCGCGCGCGCGACGATCGAGCATCCGCTTCGCTCGAACGCCGTGCACACGATCACGCGCGAGAACACCGGGCCGAACATCGGCTACCGCCTCCCGATCGTGCACTGGGAGTTCATCGACGACTGGGACGGGCTCGACGTGAAGTGCGTGCCGAAGGGCTCGGGCTCGGAGAACATGAGCTTCCTGAAGATGTGCGTCCCCGCCGACGGCGTGAAGGGGATCAAGGAGTTCGTGCTCGAGTCGATCGTCGGCGCCGGCGGCAAGCCGTGCCCGCCGGGCATCGTCGGCGTGGGGATCGGCGGCAGCGCCGACTACGCGATGTACCTGGCGAAGGAGGCGATCATGCGCCCGATCGGCACGCGGAACGGCGACCCGCTCGTCGCGCAGCTCGAGGACGAGCTCTTCTCGCTGCTGAACGAAACGGGCATCGGCCCGATGGGCCTCGGCGGCGACGTGACGGTGCTGCAGTGCCACATCGAGCACGCGGACACGCACATGACGCTCAACCCCGTCGCGGTCAACTACCAGTGCTGGGCGGCGAGGCGCGCGTCCGCGCACATCGCCCCCGACGGCACCGTCGACTTCGACAGGGAATTCTGATGGCCACGCACGAGGTCACGTTCCCGATCACCGATCCGCAGGAGATCCTCAAGCTCCGCGCCGGTGACGAGGTCACCGTTCAGGGTCACATCATCGGCATCCGCGACCGCACGCAGGTCCGGATCTTCGACCAGGGCGTCGAGCCGCCGATGGACCTGGGCGGCGCGTTCCTGCTCCACACCGCGCCCGGCGTCCGCAAGCTCGGAGAGCGGCAAGTACGAGAAGGTCTGCATCGGCACGACGACGAGCGCGCGCATGGTGCGCTTCACCGAGCCGCTCGGGACGCAGTACGGCGTGCGCGCGATCTGCGGCAAGGGCGGCTTCCCCGACGAGGCGATCGAGCCGATGCGCCGGCTCGGGATGGTCTACTTCGCGATCGTCGGCGGCGCGGCCGCGCTCGAGACGACGCAGATCGAGGAGATCGAGGAGGTGGCCTGGGAGGAGCTGATGCCCGAGTGCCTCTGGAAGTTCCGCGTCAAGGACTTCGGGCCGCTGACCGTCGGGATCGACGCGCACGGCAACTCGCTCTACCACGACGTGCAGGCGCGCGCGCAGGAGAAGCTGAAGGAGCTCTTTGCTCGACTTTGAGCCTCGCGCCGGCGGGCTCACCCACGTGATCGACAAGGGCCTCGGCCCGCGCGGGTGGGAGGACGTGCTCGAGACCTCGGGCGTCTACATCGACGTCGTCAAGCTCGGCTGGGGCACCGCGTACGTCACGCCGAACCTCAAGAAGAAGCTGGAGGTGCTGCGCGAGAAGCCGGTGGTGATCGGCGGGACGTTCTTCGAGGTCGTCTACGCGAAGGGCAAGCTCGACGAGTACAAGTCGTGGCTGCGAGAGCTCGGCCTGACGCACGTCGAGATCTCCGACGGGACGGTCGACATCCCGCGCGAGCGGAAGCTCGAGCTGATCGCCGACTTCGCGCGCGACTTCACCGTGCTCTCCGAGGTCGGCTCGAAGGACTCGTCGGTCGAGTACTCGGCGGACGAGTGGACGCGCTGGCTCCGCGAGGAGCTGGACGCCGGCGCGTGGAAGGTGATCACCGAGGCGCGCGAAGGCGGCACCGCAGGCATCTTCGACTCGTCCGGCGGCATGCGCACCGAGCTGATCGAGGAGATCGCGGAAGCGGTCGACCCCGCGAACGTGATCTTCGAGGCGCCGACGAAGTCCGCGCAGGCGTGGTTCGTGAAGACGCTCGGCCCCGAGGTCAACCTCGGGAACATCCCGCCCGACGAGGTGATCCCGCTCGAGACGCTCCGCCGCGGTCTCCGTGGCGACACCCTGAAGGAGGTTCTCCTTGCTTCCAAATAACGTCGAACAGTGGTCGGCCGAGCAGATCCTCGAGTGGCTGCTCGAGCAGTTCCCGGGGAAGGTCGCGCTCGCGTGCTCGTTCCAGAAGGAGGAGACGGTCCTCCTCGACATGCTGTTCGCGCTCGAGCCGAACGCGCGCGTCTTCGGCATCGACACGCACTACTTGTTCCCGGAGACGTATGCCCACTGGCGCGAGGTCGAGCAGCGCTACGGGACGACGATCGAGGTCTTCGAAGGCCCGTCGCCCGAGGAGCTCGCCGCCGCTCACGGCGAGAACGTCTGGGAGACCAACCCCGACCTCTACCTCGCGGTCGCGAAGATCGGGCCGCTCGTGCGCGCGCTCGGCGACCTCGACGCCTGGATCACCGGCGTCCGCCGCGACCAGTCGCCGACGCGAGCGAATGCGCCGAAGCTCGGGTGGGACGAGCAGCACGAGCTCTGGAAGGCGAACCCGCTCGCCGACTGGAGCGACGAGGACTGCTGGGCCTACATCCGCGAACGCGGCCTGCCGTACAACCCGCTGCACGATCAGGGCTACGCGTCGATCGGCGACACGCACTCGACGCAGCCGGGCGAAGGGCGCGAGGGCCGCTGGGCCGGGACCGACAAGGTCGAGTGCGGCATCCACACGGTCGCGTCGGAAGACGTGAAGGAGCTCCTCACCTGACCGGTCTCGTCGTGTGGTTCACCGGACTGTCCGGTGCCGGGAAGACGACGGTGGCGAACGTCGTCGAGGCCGAGCTCGAGCAGCGCGGCCATGTCGTCGACCACCTCGACGGCGACATCGTGCGCACGCACCTGTCGAAGGGCCTGGGCTTCTCGAAGGAGGACCGCGACGAGAACATCCAGCGGATCGGCTGGGTCGCGTCGCGCCTCGCCCGAGCGGGAGCCGCGGTGATCGTCTCCGCGATCTCGCCCTACGAGGCTGCGCGGCGGCGTGTTCGAGGGCTCGTCGAGCCCCACGCGCCGTTCATCGAGGTGTACGTCGCGACGCCGCTCGAAGAGTGCGCGCGGCGCGACCCGAAGGGGCTCTACGCAGCGGCGTTCGCCGGCGAGATCTCGGACTTCACCGGCGTCAGCGCGCCGTACGAGGAGCCGGCGAATCCGGAGGTCCGCATCGACACCACCGGCGTGAGCCCGAGCGAGTCGGCACGGGTCGTCCTCGAGCGGCTGGAGCAGCTGGCGGTGACGCACGTATGAGCACGACCTTGCCCGTGACCTTGACCCACCTCGACGAGCTCGAGGCGGAGGCGATTCACATCATGCGCGAGGTCGCTGCGGAGCGGGAGCGACCGGTTCTCCTCTTCTCCGGCGGCAAGGACTCGATCGTGCTCTTGCGCCTCGCCGAGAAAGCCTTTCGCCCGGGCAGGTTCCCCTTCCCCGTCATGCACGTCGACACGGGCCACAACTTCCCGGAGGTGGTCGAGTTCCGCGACCGGCGGATGCGGGAGCTCGACGAGCGCCTCGTCGTCGCGAGCGTGCAGGAGTCGATCGACAGGGGCCGCGTCACCGACGAGACCGGCCCGCGCGCGTCGCGCAACCAGCTGCAGACGACGACGCTGCTCGACGCGATCGAGGAGCACGGGTTCGACTCCGCGATGGGCGGGGCGCGCCGCGACGAGGAGCGCGCACGTGCGAAGGAGCGCATCTTCTCCTTCCGCGACGACTTCGGCCAGTGGAACCCGCGCGCGCAGCGCCCCGAGCTCTGGAACCTCTACAACGCTCGGATCCGGAAGGGCGAGCAGATCCGCGTCTTCCCGATCTCGAACTGGACCGAGCTCGACGTCTGGCAGTACATCGCGCGCGAGCAGCTCGAGCTCCCAAGGATCTACTTCGCGCACGAGCGCGACGTCTTCCGCCGCGACGGGATGCTCTACGCCGCGAGCGAGTTCGTCGAGCGCTACCCGGACGAGGAGCCGTTCCGCGCGACCGTCCGCTTCAGGACGGTGGGCGACATGACCTGCACGGGCGGCGTGCTCTCGGAAGCGTCGACGCTCGAGGAGGTCGTGACCGAGATCGCCGCGACCCGCGTCACCGAGCGCGGCGAGACGCGTGCAGACGACCGCGTCAGCGAGGCTGCGATGGAGGACCGGAAGCGCGTTGGCTATTTCTAAGGAGCTTCTGGACGCCGATCTCCTTCGGCTCGTGACCGCCGGCTCGGTCGACGACGGCAAGTCGACGTTGATCGGGCGGCTGCTCTACGACACGAAGCAGATCCTCACCGACCAGCTCGAGCACATCGAGGACGCGAGCCGCCGGCGCGGGCACGACTACGTCGACCTGGCGCTCCTCACCGACGGGCTCCGCGCGGAGCGCGAGCAGGGAATCACGATCGACGTCGCGTACCGCTCGTTCGTCACGCCGCGGCGGCGCTTCCAGCTCGCGGACGCCCCGGGTCACGTGCAGTACACCCGGAACATGGTCACGGGCGCTTCCACCGCGGATCTGGCCGTGATCCTCGTCGACGCACGGAAGGGCGTCGTCGAGCAAACGAGGCGGCACGCGTACATCACGTCGATCCTCGAGACCCCGCACGTCGTCTTCGCGGTCAACAAGATGGACCTCGTCGACTTCTCGGAGGAGACGTTCCGCGGCATCGAGTCCGACCTTCATCGACTCGGTGCGCAGCTCGGGCTGCACGATCCGACCGCGATCCCGATCTCGGCGCTTCGGGGCGACAACGTCGTCGACGCCACCGACGCCATGCCCTGGTACGACGGCCCCACGCTGCTGCAGCACCTCGAGTCGGTGCCGAACGCGACCGACCGCAACCTCCACGATCGACGCTTTCCCGTCCAGTGGGTGATCCGCCCGGGGCACGACTACCGTGGCTATGCAGGGCAGGTCGCGGGCGGCGTCTGGCGCGCCGGCGACGAGGTCGTCGTGCTGCCGTCGGGGCTGCGCTCCCGCGTGGCCGCGGTCGAGACGGCCGACGGACCGCTCGACACGGCCGTCTCGCCGATGTCGGTGACGATCCGGCTCGACGACGAGCTCGACGTCTCCCGCGGCGACCTGCTCGCCGACCCCGAGCGGCCTCCCGTCGTGGCGCGAGAGCTCGTCGCGCGCGTCTGCTGGATGAGCGAGACGCCGCTCGACCCGCGCGCCAAGCTGCTCGTCAAGCAGACGACGCGACACGTGCGCGCGCTCGTCGACGAGCTCGTCTCCAGGGTGGACATCGAGACGCTCGAGGACGCGCCCGGCCCGGAGCGGCTCGAGCTGAACGACCTCGCCGTCGTCAGGCTTCGGCTCGCAGAGCCCCTCGCCGTCGACCCGTACGCCGTCAACCGCTCGACCGGCGCCTTCATCCTCGTCGACGAGGCGACGAACGACACGGTCGGCGCCGGGATGGTGCTCGAAGCCTCGTGAACGAACGTATCGCGCATCCCTACCGCGACACCGACGTGATCGACTCGCGCGCGCCGCGCTTCAACCAGGCGGTCGTCGGGGTCGGGTCGGTACTGGCGGTTGCGACGGGCTGGTGGTGGCTGCTCGCGCTCCTCGCAGCGCAGCTCGCGATCGGGCTCACTTTCGGGAGGCGGTTCTGCCTCCCATGCCTTGCGTACTTCGAGCTCGTGCAGCCGCGCTTCGGGGAAGGCGAGCTCGAAGACGCGCGCCCGCCGCGGGTGGCGAACATGGTGGGGATCGCGGTCCTCGGGGCTGCAGCGCTCGCGTACGCAGCCGGGTGGTCGACCGTGGGCGCGGCGCTCGGGCTGCTGGTCGCCGGGCTCGCCGTCGTGGCGGCGGTCACCGGCTTTTGCACGGGCTGCGAGGCGTACAAGCTCGGACGCCGCCTGGCCGGGCGGCCCTTCGTCTCCTGCCCGATCCCGCCGCGCCCGGCGCATTGACCTGGTCCGAGCTTCGGTTCTCGCTTGACGTGGGCACGGAGTTCTGGATAGACATTCCTAATACCGACTATTAGACCTGCCTATTCAAGGAGTCTCCGTGCCCAAACGCATTCTCGCAGTCCTCGCCTTTGTCGTCCTCCTCGCCTCTGCCCTGGCGTTCGCCGCCGGCACCTCGGCTCGCGTTGGCGGCGGCTCGATCTCGCTCGTCGCGTATTCCACCCCACGCGCGGCGTACGCGGACCTGATCCCCGCGTTCCAGAAGACGCGGCCGGGCAAGGACACGTCGATTTCGCAGAGCTACGGATCCTCCGGCGAACAGGCCCGAGCGGTCATCTCCGGGCTGAAGGCCGACGTCGTCGCGCTCTCGCTCGAGCCCGACGTGACCACGCTCGTGAACAGGGGCATCGTCTCCCGGAACTGGAAGAACGACAAGTGGGGCGGCATCGTCACGCGCTCCGTCGTCGTCTTCGCGGTGCGGAAGGGGAACCCGAAGAAGATCCGCGACTGGGAGGACCTCGTCAAGCCCGGCGTCCAGGTCGTGACGCCGAACGTCCAGACCTCGGGCGGTGCGAAGTGGAACATCATGGCCGCGTACGGCGCGCAGCTGCGCAAGCAGAAGACGCATGCGCAGGCGGTCGTGTACCTCCGCAACCTCTACAAGCACATCGTGTCGCAGGACAAGAGCGCGCGCGAGGCGCTCCAGACGTTCCTCGCCGGCCGCGGTGACGTTCTGCTCGCGTACGAGAACGAGGCGATCTTCGCGAACCAGAACAACCAGGACGTCCCGTACGTGATCCCGAAGGCGACGATCCGCATCGAGAACCCGATCGCGGTCACGTCGAACTCGCAGAACAAGTCGACCGCGAACGCCTTCGTGCGGTACCTCCGAACGACCGCCGCGCAGAAGATCTTCGCGCAGAACGGCTACCGGCCCGTCGTGCCCGCCGCCGCGAAGGGCTTCTCGTTCCCGGTGCGCCCGCAGCTGTTCTCGATCAAGTGGCTGGGCGGTTGGGCGAAGGTCGACAGCCGCTTCTTCAACGCGAACAGCGGGATCGTGACGAAGATCCAGCGCGAAGTCGGGACGAACTGAGCACGCACGCCGAACCGTCGCCGCGCCCGGCCGCCATCTCGCGGCCGGGCGCGATGATCACGCAGGGGCTCGTCACCGCGTACCTGACGCTGATCGTCCTGCTACCGCTTGCGGCCGTCGTCTGGCAGTCGACCAAGGGTGAGCGCAGCTTCTGGGACGCCGTCAGCGACCCTCAGGCCGTGGCGGCCCTGAAGCTGACCCTGGTGGTCTCGGTCCTCGTCGCGCTCGTGAACGCCGTGGTCGGGACGCTGATCGCGTGGGTGCTCGTCCGCGACGAGTTCCCGGGCAAGTCGATCGTCAACGCGGTGATCGACCTGCCGTTCGCGCTGCCCACGATCGTCGCGGGGTTGACGCTGCTGGCCCTGTACGGCCCGCAGGGGCCGTTCGGGATCGACGTCGCGTTCACCCGCGCTGCGATCCTCCTCGCGCTGCTCTTCGTGACGCTTCCCTTCGTGGTCCGGACGGTGCAGCCCGTGCTGCTCGAGCTCGACCGCGAGATGGAGGAGGCGGCAGCATCGCTCGGCGCGAACGCGCTTCAGGTCTTCAGGCGCGTCGTCTTTCCGAACCTCTTTCCGGCCGTGCTCTCCGGCGTTGCGCTCGCGTTCGCGCGGGCGATCGGCGAGTTCGGCTCGGTGGTGCTGATCTCGGGGAACCTGCCCTTCGAGACCGAGGTGGCGTCCGTGTACATCTTCGGGCGGATCGAGAGCGGCGACCCGTCGGGCGCGGCCGCCGTGTCGGTCGTCCTGCTCGTCGTCTCCTTCGCTGCCCTCCTGCTGATCGGCGGCCTGCGCCGCCGCGTGACGAGGCACGACCGCGTTGGGTAAGTACGTCCTTCGCTTCACGGCGCTCGGCTACCTCGCGCTGCTGCTGCTCCTGCCGGTCGCGATGGTCTTCGGGCGGGCGTTCGAGAACGGCCTCGCTGCGGCGTGGGCGTCGGTCACGACACCCGAGGCGATCCACGCGTTCTGGATCACGATTCTGATCACGCTGATCGTCGTCCCCGCGAACACCATCTTCGGGATCGCGTGTGCGATCGTGATCGTCCGGCATCGCTTCCCCGGCAAGGGGCTCCTCAATGCGGTCGTCGACCTGCCGCTCGCGCTCTCGCCGATCGTCGTCGGCCTTGCGTTCCTGCTCCTCTTCGGGACCGGCGGGTGGCTCCACGACGTGCCGTTCGACGTCGTCTTCGCGCTTCCGGGCATGGTGCTCGCGACGATCTTCGTCTCGCTGCCGTTCGTCGTGCGCGAGGTCGTCCCGGTGCTGCGCGAGATCGGCATCGAGCAGGAGCAGGCCGCGTCGACGCTCGGCGCATCGTCGTGGCAGACGTTCCGTCGAGTCACGCTCCCAGCGATTCGCTGGGCGGTTGCCTACGGCATCGTCCTGACGACGGCGCGCGCGCTCGGCGAGTTCGGCGCCGTCAGCGTCGTCTCCGGGCGCATCGTCGGTAAGACCGAGACGATGACGCTGCACGTGGAGGAACGCTTCCAGTCGTTCGACTACGTCGGGGCCTACGCGGCGTCCGTCGTGCTCGCAATCCTCGCGATCGCCACGCTCGTCGCGATGAACCTGTTCAAGCCCAAGGAGGGCGCATGATCGAAGCACGGTCCGTCTCGAAGCAGTTCGGCTCGTTCGTCGCGCTCGACGACGTCTCGGTCGAGGTCCCCGCGGGGTCACTCACGGCGCTCCTCGGCCCGAGTGGCAGCGGCAAGTCGACGCTCTTGCGAATCATCGCCGGGCTCGAACGGCCGGACGCCGGACGCGTGCTGATCGAGGGACACGACGTGACCTCCCGTCCACCGCAGGAGCGAGGCGTCGGGTTCGTCTTCCAGCACTACGCCGCGTTCAAGCACATGACCGTCGCGAAGAACGTCGCGTTCGGCCTCGAGATCCGCCGGCGTCCGAAGCAGGAGATCAAGGAGCGCGTCGGCCAGCTCCTCGAGCTCGTGCAGCTGAACGGCTTCGCCGATCGCTATCCCGCGCAGCTCTCCGGCGGACAGCGCCAGCGGATGGCCCTCGCTCGTGCGCTCGCCGTCGAGCCCGACGTCCTGCTGCTCGACGAGCCGTTCGGCGCGCTCGACGCACGCGTCCGCAAGGAGCTCCGCGCCTGGCTCCGCCGCCTCCACGACGAGGTGCACGTGACGACGATCTTCGTCACGCACGACCAGGAAGAGGCGATGGACCTCGCGGATCAGATCGTCGTGATGAGCCACGGGCAAGTCGAGCAGGTCGGGGGCGCGCGGGAGCTCTACGACAACCCGGCGAACGAGTTCGTGATGACTTTCGTCGGCGAGGTGAACCAGCTCGGCGGGTCGTTCGTGCGCCCCCACGACGTCGAGTTCGGCGAGGGCGACGAGGCACGCGTCGAGCGGGTCGTGCACCTCGGGTTCGAGGTGCGCGTCGAGCTCAGGCTGGCGAACGGGGAAGAGCTCTGGGCCCAGGTGACGCGCGAGGAGGCTCAGCGGCTCGAGCTCGTCGAGGGCGCACGAGTGCGTGTTCGCCCAAGGCACGCGAAGGTCTTCGGATAGCCTCGCGCGCGGGTTGCCGCGCCTCCTGTCGACCCTTCTCGTTCTGGGCCTGCTCGGCGGAACCGCGGCGGCGTTCGCGGTCACCGAGCGGCTGAAGCTCGTCCCATCACCGATCATCGCGCCGAAGGTGACGGAGGCCTTCTCCCCGGTCTGCGACTGCGCGACGGACGAAGCGCGGATCCGGTTCGGCCTGCGCGACGCCGATCGCCTGACCGTCACGATCATCGACGAGGACGGCGATCCGGTTGCCACGATCGCGGACGCCGAGTCGCTCCCGGCCGGGCCTGTGGAGTTCGTCTGGGCTGGTCGTGGCGCGCCTCAAGGCGCCTATCGCGCGCGCGTTCACCTCGACGATGCGAGACGGACGATCGTCATCCCGAACGAGCTGCGGCTCGACACGACGCCGCCGACGCTCACGGTCGTGCGAATCGCTCCGATCGTGTTCTCGCCGGACGGCGACGGCAACGCCGACTTCGTGCGCGTGCGCTTTCGGCTCTCGGAGCGTGGGCGGGTCGTGCTGCTGGCGGACGGACGCGAGGTCGTCCGCAGCACGGTGCGACCGCGTGGCGCAGGAAAGATCGAGTGGTACGGGCGCGGCGCCCGGATCGGGCAGCACTCGCTCGAGGTCGTGGCGTATGACCTCGCGGGAAACCGTTCGACGGAAGTGCAGGCGCTCGTTCGGCTTCGGTTCATCGAGCTCGTACGCCGACAGATCGTCGTACCGCCAGGGGTTCGTTTCGGCGTCGGCGTCTCGACCGACGCGGGGCGCTACCGCTGGCGGCTCGGCGCGCGAACCGGCAGCTCGAGCGGGCGGACTCTCGCGCTGCTTTCACCCGCCCTTCCGGGCCGCTACACGCTCACCGTGTCCTACGACGGGCATCGCGACGCGATCCCCGTCTTCGTGCGGGCGCAGCCGTGATCGCCGGAGGTGTCCTCGGGGCGCTCGGTCTGGCGGTGCTCGTCCTCGCGCGCGGGAGCGTCGTCCGGCTTGCCGCGCTTGCGGCGACGCTCGTGGGAGGGGCGATCCTCGTCGTCGCGCTCAGGCCTGAGGGGAACGACGGCCTGATCGCGGTCGGCGCGGTCCTCGGCTGTGCCGTGGCGGTCGGGCTCGCCGCGCTCTTCGTGCGCTGGCCGTGGTTGCTCCCGATGACGGCGCTCGCGTGCGCGCCCGCACGCGTTCCGGTGAAGGTCGGGGGCGAAGAGGCGAATCTGCTGCTGCCGCTGTACGTCGTCGTCTTCGCCGGCGCGCTCGCGCTCGCGTGGGAGCTGCGCCGGGGGAACGGCCGCGCCCGCGAGCTCGGTCCGCTTGCCTGGCCGCTCGCCGCGTTCCTGGCCTGGGCGGGGGTCTCACTTCTCTGGAGCGACGGCGCGCGCCAGGGTGCGGTGTCGCTGGCGGCGTTCTACCTCCCGTTCGGCCTTCTCGCGCTGATGCTCGCCCGCCTGCCCTGGAAGCGACGATGGCTGAAGGCGCTTGCGTTGCAGCTGATCGCGATGGCGGTGGTGTTCGCCGGGACGGGCGTCTACCAGTGGGTGACCCGCGACGTCTTCTGGAACCCGAAGGTGATCATCGGGAACGTCTACGCGCCGTTCTATCGCGTCAACTCGCTCTTCTGGGACCCGTCGATCTACGGACGTTTCCTCGTGGTCGCCATTCTCGTCGCGCTCGTGTCCGTGCTCTACGGTGCCCGGCGCGACTCCATCGCTGCCGGAATCGTCGTCGTCGTGCTCTGGGTCGGGCTCGTCTTTTCGTTCTCCCAGTCGAGCTTCGTCGCGCTCGTCGCCGGCGTGCTCGGGGCAATCGCGCTCTCGTGGGAACGACGCTCGGTGGTCGCGTTGGGGATCGCGGTCGTCGCGCTCCTCGCTGCCGGCTTCGTCGTGCCGTCGGTGCGGGCGGAGATCCTCGACAACACCGATCGGGCAACGGGAAACCGGTCGTCGCTCGTCCGGGAGGGGTTGCGCATCGCGGCCGATCACCCGTTGGCGGGCGTCGGGCTCGGCGGGTTCAAGAGCGCGTACGGCGAGCGAGTCGGCTTTCGGGCGGCGGACCCCGCCCGCGCCGCCTCGCACAACACACCGGTCACGGTCGCTGCGGAGCTCGGCATCCCTGGCCTGCTCCTGTTCGCGTGGCTCGTCGCAACCGCGCTCTGGCTCCCGTTCCGGAGAGCGTCACGGAGCTTCGCGGGCCGCGCGTCGCTCTGCTTCGGCCTTGCGCTCCTCGCGATCCTCGTCCACTCGCTCTTCTACAACGCGTTTTTCGAGGACCCGATGAGCTGGGGCCTGGTCGGCCTGACGTCGCTCGGCTATGCGTGGCGCGCGAGCACTCGAGCGAGCCGGGCGCGCTCGAACGGCAAGTAGAAGCCGAGCGGGAAGAGCACGAGCGGGTAGACGAGCACGAGCGCGATCGCGACCTCGAGGCGGTCGATGACTCTGCCGACGACCGTGAGTGCGCCGGCGGTGAGGAGCACCGTAGCCACGCGGCGCCACTGGTAGGGCACCGGGTAGAGCCGCTGCGAGTACGCGGCCATGACGACGAACATGAACGCGAACGCGGTCAGCGCTGCCGCGGCCGCGCCGCGGATCCCATAGGTCGGGATCAGCAGCAGGTTCAGGGCGACGTCGATCGCAGCCGCCGAGCCGGTGATCACCCAGTTGAACTGCGTCCGTCGCAGTCGCCCGATCCCGATCGCGACGACGGTGTACCCGCCCCAGAGCGCGCCCGCGAACGCGAGCGGGGCGACGACGTCTGCGCCGGGCCAGAACGCTTCGTTCCGTGCGAGCACCTGCACGATCCACGGCGCGAGCACGCCGAGCGCGAGCGACAGCCAGCAGGCGACGAAGAGCAGGTACGTGAGCACGAACGCGTAGGTGCGCTTGGCCTCGCGCTCGTCGTCGATCGAGTACGCGAACGCCGGCCAGGCGGTCCGGAACGCGACGAGCAGCAGCACCATCGCGGACGCGATGCGCACGCCGATCGAGTAGCGCCCGACGTCGTCCTGGCCCGACAGCCGTGCCAGGAAGAAGCGGTCGCTGAAGTTGAGGGCCCAGAGCGCGATGCCCGACGGCACGAGTGGCAGGCCGAAGCGGTTCATGCGCCGAAGCAGCTCGCGATCGAACTGGAGGCCGAGCTGCTCGCGGCGATAGCCGAGCAGCGCCAGGTAGACGATCAGCGTCCCGGTGAAGTTTCCGACGACGACGCCTAGCGGCCCCTGTTCGTAGACGACGACGAGCAGGACCGTGGTCGCGATCGTTAGCAACACGTTCGCGAGGCTTGCGGCGACGAACGCGACCGAGCGTTCCTCGACCCGGAAGAGCGCCGTCAGCTGCTCGTAGTTCATCTGCGCCCAGAGGCCGACGAAGGCCGCGCGGACGAGCGTGACGTCGTCGATCCTGAGCGCGTCCGAGAGCCACGGCGCGAAGAGCCAGCCCACGACCACACCCAATGTGGACATTCCCATCGTGAACCAGAACGCGGTCCGGAGCACCCGAACGCGATCGGCGGGGTCCGGCGAGTCGAAGTAGAAGCGGAAGAACGCGGTCGAGATCCCCGCGCGTAGGGCCGTGACGAGGAGCGCGCTCAGCGCGACGAGCGTCTCGACCTTGCCGAAGTCGGCCGGTGTGAGGTAGCTCGTGTAGAGCGGCAGAAGCAGCACCGCGAGGATCCGGGAGACGAGCCCGCCGAGCCCGTAGATCGCGGAGTGCCTGCCGAGCCGCCGGAGCTGCGCGCCGATCATCGAATGCGAGCGTAGAGCGCGAGCAGGCGGTCGGCGATCTTCTCGTCGTCGTGCACCGCCTCGACGTACGCCCGGCCGGCCTCACCTCGGCGCCGTCGTTCGTCCGCGTCTTCCACCAACGGGCGGAGCGCGTCGACGAGCGTCTCCTTCGTCGCGTTCACGATCGGTACCTCGACGCCGAACGCCTCCTCCGTGCGGCGAACCGCCTCGTCGTGCAGAAAGGTGACGACCGGCTTGCCGAGTGCCATCGCCTCGATCGCGAAGATCCCGTACCAGCCGGCGTTCAGCTGGTCGACGACGATGTCGGCGCGGCGGTAGCGCTCGACAGCCTCGTCGTGTGGGAGGCCGTGGACGACGTCGAGGTCGACGGGGAGCTCGGCGCACGCAGCCTCGACGAACTCGGTGCCCTTGCTCGCCTTGCGCGAAGGAGCGTGCACGACGAGCGGACGCTCGCCGCCTCGACCGGGCGACGGCGTGTAGCGCCGCAGGTCGATGCCGGGCGGGATCACCTCGGCGTCGGGCACCCAGCGGATGGCGTCGTACGAGCCGACGACGCGGGCGTCGGCCGCGCGCGTGTAGGCGAGCTGATCGGGCGTCTTCCCGCGGATGTCGGAGCCGACGAAGTGGAAGACGGCCTGCTTGCGCAGCAGCCGCAGGATCGGGAACTGCAACCTGCGCGGGACGAGCGTGAGCCCGAAGTAGAAGTGGAACACGTCGGTGCGCGGAAGCAGCCGCGCGAGGGCGCGCCACTGCGTCAGCTGCGCGCGAACGAATCCGTCGGGCCGGTTGAGATTCCAGTCGAACTCGGTCGGCCGGAAGGGCTGCGGCTTGAAGACGACGAGCCGGGCTTCGATGCCGCGGCGCTTGAGCGCCTCGACGTTCTTGTACGCGATCCCGGCCATGTTCACCGGCGCGTGCGTGACGCGCAGCGGTCCCCGCGAGGACGTGTTCACGAATCGTCCCGAACTCGGCACGACCCGCGCACAGACACGTCACACCTCGGCCGGTAGGCTCGAAGAGCATCACCCTGTTCCCCCAAAGGGAGGGTGGGGGGTGAGTGGGTGGGGGCCGGGCCTGCGGGGCCGCCGCTCACTCGTCCCATTCGACCTGGTCGAAAAAGCGCAGGGCTCGGCGGGTCGGGCGGATGTTTGCGGCCTCGGCGGCGAGCTCGGCTTCGTCGGTCTCTCCGAGGGCGAGCTTCAGGCCGAGGTACGGGAGGTTCAGGTTCTCCTGGTAGACGACCGTCGAGATCCGCGGGTTGATCTCGATCACCGTGTCGCCGACGAGCTGGATGTTGAAGAAGTGGTCGAGCTCGAGCTCGTGGACGATCGACGCGGCGACGTCCATCAACCCAGCGTCGTCGAGCGTCTCGAAGTACATCGCGAGGCCGGCGCGCATGGCCTCGCGCGTCTTCGGGTGCCCGAGGACGATCCGGCCGCCGCGCGCGACGCCGTCGATCGTTCGCTCCTTGCCGCGCGCGAGCTCCATCACGAGCAGCTCGGGGCCGCCGTCCTCGGGCAGCAGCGCGAGCAGCTCCTCGAGCTGCATCGCGGGGGCGACTCCCGGACGGTTGGTGAGCAGCTGCTGGAGCGGGTCGGCGCTCGCCGACAGGATGCGGAAGCCCCGCGAGCCGGACGACTCGAGCGGCTTCACCGCGACCTCCTCGCCGGGGTAGCCGAGCTCCCGCGCGGCCGCCTCGACCGCAGCTCTCCCATGAGCCCGCCGCCAGACCGGGCCGGGCGCGCCGATCGCGTCGAGCAGCCCGTACGTCTCCGCCTTGTCGTTCGAGCGGCGCACCGCCTCGGGCGAGGCGACGAGCACCGCACAAGAAAAGCGCTCGCGCGCGGCGGCGAGACCGGGGAGGTCGTACGACGACTGCGGCAGCACCGCGTCGACTCCCTCGCGCTCGGCCAGCTCGACGAGAGCGTCGGCGAACCCCGGGTCGTGACCGGGTGGCACGACGTGGAACGCATCGCAGAGGTGACGCCCGACGGCGAGCTCCGCCATGTCGGTTCCCACGACCCGGATGCGACGCTCGCCGTTGTCGCGCAGCGCGCGCACGAGCGCCGCGGTGCCGGGCGACCCGGAGGCCGTGACGAGAACCGTCAGGTCGTTCACGTCAGGTCGATCCGGTCCGCAGCGAGCCGCTCGAGGTCGTGCTCGCGCTCGGCGTCGAGCATCGCGAGCATCGTCTCGCGCATGGTCTCGCCCGGAAAGACCCAGATCTCGGGATGCGTGAGCAGCTGCAGCCACTCGAACTCGCCCGCAGCGAGCTCCGCATGCGGACAGCCCGCCCGCCAGTGCTGGTTCGAGTCCGAGCGGTAGTGATCCCGCGAGAACCACGGCTCGGACATCACGTTGACCGCGCCCTCGACGAGCCCCGCCATGAACTCGGGGTTCGGGTTGTGCCATGCGACGGCGGGGTCGAAGCGAGCGTCGAGATCGATGTTCGGGTTCACCGCGTGGTGGCCGACGCGATGCCCGAGCTCGCGCAGGCGCGCGAGCGCATGCTCGCCCTCGGCCGAGGCGAGGTTGTAGAAGACGCTTCGCGTCATCAGGAAGTAGGTGGCCTGGGCTTCGGCCTCGGCTTCGAGCTCGGCGAGTTGCAGCGCCGCAGCGAGCGACAGATCGACGTCGTGCCGGAGAAAGAGGTCGCCCGGCAGAGGCGAGCGGTCGAACGTCGCGAACCGGTACCCCCCCGCCTTCGCCGCGTCGAGCAGCTCGCGGTAGTGCGCCAGGTCGAACGCGCAGCTCACTCGACCACCACGTCCACGAGCTGTGCCGCCGCCTCGGCGCGCTCGAGCGCTTCGACGTTCGTGTCCGCGATTGCGATCACGTAGCCGCGCCGGTCGCCGTCGAGTCGCACGGGGCGGATCGTCTCACCGACGGAGAGATAGACGTCGGCCTGTACGACGCCCGGGAACGCGCTCACCTTCTCCAGGCTCCCGATCTCCGTCACCGTCCCGGTCGGCAGCGGGCCCGGCGAGGCGGTGAGGAAGCGGATCGCGAGCGGCTGCGTGAAGCGCGGTCGTGCCACCTCGTCGGGAACCTCCTCGCCGAGCGCCTGGAGCAGCGCGATCTCGATCAGGTCGACGCCGACCGCGTGGCGGGCGAGATCGGCCATCTGGCCGCCGGGGATCCGTGCGGCGACCTCGATCACGAGCACGCGGCCGTCGTCCGTCGCGAGGAGCTGAGGGAAGGCGATCCCGTCGCGCAGCCCGAGCGCGTGTACGGCGTGCACCGCCACGCGTTCCGCTTCCTCGAGCTGGTCCGCGTAGATCGTCGCCGGGTAGACGTGGATCCAGCCGACGCCGAAGCCGATCCCCGGCGGGCGCAGCCGGTCCGAGAGCGTGAGCGGGAACGCCTCGCCGTCGCGCACGATCACCAGCCCGTTCAGCTCGAGCCCTTCGACGTACGACTCGATGATCGCCTCGTCCGTCGGAGACTCTGCGAGGGCGACGTGCAGGTGCCGCTCGAGATCGTCGGCGGTCTCGAGCCGGAAGACGCCGCGCTGGCCGCCGGAGTCCGCCGGCTTCAGCACCGCCGGCAGCCCCACCCGTTCGAGTGCCGCGTACCCCTCGTGCACGTTCCGTACCGCCGCGAACTCCGGCTGTGGGACGCCGGCGTCGGCCAGGACGCGCCGCATCGCGATCTTCTGCGTCATCACGTACGCAGTCTCGGTGCCGATCCCGGGCAGGCCGAGCGCCTCGGCGACCGCGGCGACGACGGGCACCGCGCGGTCGGCCGAGATCGTGAGCACGCCGTCGACTGCGTGGCGACGGGCGACCTCGATCACGGCGTCGACGTCGCTGAAGTCGACGACCTCCGCGATGTCGGCTTCCTCGAGCCCGGGGGCGTCCGGGTTGCGGTCGACCGCGACGACGTGCAGGCCGACCGCGCGGGCCTGCGCGATCGCTCTACGTTGGTGCCGGCCTGCGCCGACGAAGAGAACCGTCTTCACGACGGCGAAACGCTACGTGTTGCCGGCCGGCGGCAGGAGCGGTCGCAACCGTTCCCAGCGGCCGATCTCGCAGCCGTTGCGGCGGCGGAACTCGGCCCAGATCTTCTGTCCGCGGAAGCGCCCGGTGACGCGCGCGACTGCAGGCCCCCCGTAGATCTCCGTGCAGACCAGGTCTTTCCGGATCGGCGCGAAGGGCGCGGAGACCGAGTTGAGCTTGCGGCACGCCGCGAGGCGAGCGGGAAGCGCCCCGCCGGTCGGCCCGCAGCGCAGCGTCCAGCGATCCGACGGCCCATCGAGGCCCTGCGGCCAGATCGTGATCGTCAGCGCCGTCACGGCTGTTGCGAGGACGGTCATGGACGTCAGAGTAGCCGGGGTAGAGTGGCCGCGTGGCGCTCGAGGGCAAGCGAATCCTGATCACCGGCGGCGCGGGATTCATCGGCACGACGCTCGCGCGTCGGCTCGTGGACCGCAACGAGATCGTCGCGCTCGACAACCTCCACCGCGACGCGCTCTCGGCGAGCGACCTGCTGGAGCACCCGAACCTCACCTTCCTTCAGGGCGACGTCCTCGACGCCGATTCCCTTCGGGAGGTCGCGCAGGGCGCGACGCACATCGTCCACTGCGCGGGGATCGCCGGCGTCGACACGGTGCTCGAGAGCCCCGTGCGCACGATGCGCGTCAACGTGATCGGCACGTACAACGTGCTCGAGGCCGGGCTGGCGGCGAAAGACACGCTCGAGCGGCTCGTCGACTTCTCCACGAGCGAGGTCTTCGGCTCGCAGGCGTTCCGCGTCGCCGAGACGAGCCTGAGCGTCACCGGCTCGGTCGGCGAGGCTCGCTGGACCTACGCCGTCTCGAAGCTCGCGGGCGAGCACATGGCGCACGCCTACCACGCCGAGCTCGGGCTGCCGACGACCTCCGTCCGCCCGTTCAACGTCTACGGCCCCGAGCAGATGGGCGGCGGCGCGATTCGTGCGTTCATCGAGGCGGCGCTCGCCGGTCAGGACCTGACGATCCACGGCGACGGCTCGCAGATCCGCGCGTGGTGCTACGTCGACGACATGGTCGAGGGCACCCTGCTCGCGCTCGAGCACCCGAACGCCGTCGGCGAGAGCTTCAACATCGGCAACGCGCGCTCCGCGGTCACGATCTACGACCTCGCGCAGCGCATCAAGCGCGCGACCGAGGCCCCCGGGGAGATCGTCTTCCGGCCGCTCCACTACACCGACGTCGAGCTGCGCATCCCGAACGTCGACAAGGCCCGGAACCTGCTCGGCTTCGAGTCGCAGGTCGAGCTGGACGAGGGGCTCGCGCGAACGGTCGCCTGGTACCGCAGCAGGGCCTTGACAGGAAGTAAGTGATCACTTACTATCAGGGCCTGTGAGCCCCGCCACGACCACCCGGATGTCGGCCGACGAGCGCCGCGAGGCGATCCTCGAGGCTGCACGCGGGGAGTTCGCCTCGACCGGCTTCCACGGCACCTCGACGGAGACGATCGCCGAGCGGGCCGGGATCTCGCAGCCGTACCTCTTCCGGCTCTTCGGGACGAAGAAGGAGCTCTTCATCGCGAGCGTCCGGCGCTGCTTCCGCGAGACGCTCGAGACGTTCCAGCGGGCGGCCGAGGGCAAGCGGGGCGAGGAGGCGCTGGCAGCGATGGGCGAGGCCTACATGGGCCTCCTGGCCGATCGGAGCCGGCTGATGGCCCAACTGCAGGCCTACGCGTCCTGCGACGACCCGGAGATTCGCGCAGTCGTCCGCGAGGGCTACGGCGACCTCTTCACCTGGACGGAGCGCGTGTCGGGTCTCGGGCCGGAGCAGGTCGGCCAGTTCTTCGCCAAGGGGATGCTCCTGAACGTCGTCGCGGCGATGGACCTCCCCAACTCCGACGAGCCGTGGGCCCGCCGCCTGGTCGACGGTTGCCTGGCCGGGTAAGGAAGATCGGGCCTCTTTTTTTCGTCCTGAAGTAAGTGATGAGTCAGTACCTCAGCAACGAGAGTGGAAGGAGCAGCACGATGTTCGACAAGACCGGATCCAGGGCGCGGACGCTCTGGACGCTTGCGATCACCTCGGTTGGCCTCTTCATGGTCGTCCTCGACAACCTCGTCGTGTCGACGGCGCTCCCGGTGATCCGCGTCGACCTCGGCGCCTCGATCGAACAGCTCGAGTGGACGGTGAACGCGTTCACCCTGACCTTCGCGGTCTTTCTCCTGACCGGCGCTGCGCTCGGCGACAGGTTCGGGCGGCGGCGGATGTTCGCCATCGGGATCGCTCTCTTCACCGTCGCCTCGGCGGCGGCAGCGCTCGCACCGTCGATGGACGCGCTCATCGCAGCCCGCGCGGTGCAGGGCCTCGGCGGCGCACTCGTGATGCCGCTCACGCTGACGATCCTCTCCGACGCGTTTCCGGCTGAGCGACGAGGTGTTGCGCTCGGGATCTGGGGCGCGGTGGGCGGCATCGCCATCGCCAGCGGCCCGTTGGTGGGCGGCGCCGTGATCGAAGGAATCTCCTGGCAGTGGATCTTCTGGCTCAACGTTCCGGTGGGAATCGCGCTCGTGCCGCTGGCGATCACGCGGCTCCGCGAGAGCCACGGGCCGGAGAAGGCGCTCGACCTGCCCGGGCTCGCGCTCGCGAGCGCGGGTCTACTGGGCGTCGTCTGGGGCCTCGTGAACGGCAACGGCGACGGCTGGGCGAGCCCGTCGATCGTCGCCTCGCTAGTCGTGGGAGCTGCGCTGCTCGTCGCGTTCGTTCTGTGGGAGATCCGCACCCCGAAGCCGATGCTTCCGATGCGCTTCTTCCGCAACCGTGGCTTCGCAGCCGCGAACGGGGCGTCGCTCGCGATGTCGTTCGGGATGTTCGGGTCGATCTTCCTGCTGACGCAGTTCTTCCAGACCGCGCAGGGCTATTCGCCGCTCGAGGCGGGCCTGCGCGTGCTGCCGTGGACCGCGATGCCGATGGTGGTCGCGCCGATCGCCGGCGTGCTCTCCGACAAGATCGGCTCTCGTCCGATCCTCGCGACCGGGCTCGGTCTGCAAGCGATCGGGCTTGCCTGGATCGCGGCCGCCTCGACCGCGACGGTTGGCTACGCGTCGCTCGTCGGGCCGTTCATCCTGTCGGGGATCGGGATGGGGATGTTCTTCGCGCCGATGGCGAACGTCATCCTCAGCTCGGTCAGCCCGGCCGAGGAGGGCAAGGCGTCCGGCGCGAACAGCGCCGTGCGAGAGGTCGGCGGCGTCTTCGGCGTCGCAGTGCTCGCGTCGGTGTTCTCCCGGTACGGCGGGTACGCGTCGCCCGAGACGTTCAACGACGGTCTCGTCGTCGCGACCTGGGTCGGCGCGGCCGTGGTCGCGGCAGGCGCGATCGCCGCGCTCGCGATCCCGGGCAAGAAGCGCGCTGAGGCCGCAGTGGCCGAGCCCGCGTTGGCGGAAGCCGCCTAGAGCACGTCGGCCGGAAGGCTGGGGACCGGCCACTTCGGGTCCGGTTCCCAGTCTTCCCAGCCGGTCGGGAAGGCGTCGGCCGCGATCACGCGCTCGGCCTCGGCGCGGATCGCCCGCGCCTCGTCGTCCGAGACGAAGCCGCGCTCGACCGCCACCGCGAGCTCGTCTTCGTCCTTCCATCGCCACTTGCCGTCTTCACTGCGAACGAGGTCGAGCAGCTGGTCGGCGGTGTCGACGCCGTGCGGAGTACGGCGGAACGGCTCCTGCAGGTTCACGTACCAACCGTGCTCGAAGACCCACACCGCGTGCGCCGCGCCGGCGGGCCAGAGCTGCAGCACGCCCGGCTCGCGCCACGGACGCTCGACGAGCGGCTGCTCGTAGGGCAGCTCGGCGCGCACTCCCGGTCTCAGGCACGGCGCACCCGGGGGGATCCACAGCGCGAGCAGCTCCTCGTCGTCGCGCACCGCAATCGCAGACCAGACCAGGAATGCGTTACCGCGCCAGACGTGCCGGACGACGAAGGGGTCACCGGGCGCGAAGGTCTTCGCCACGGGGCGTGAGTGTAGGCTCAGGCCGACGATGGCCGAACCCGAGGTGTTCGCGGTTCCCTCGGCGTCCGCCGAGCCGGAGCCCGCGCCGAGCGTCTCCATGATCGTCCCGATCTTCGAGGAGGAGGCGACGGTCGACGAGCTCTACCGGCGCACGGTCGCTGCGCTGGAGCAGGACGGCCGCTCCTTCGAGATCCTCTTCGTGGACGACGGCTCCCGCGACGGGACGTTCGCGCGGCTCGAGCACCTGCACGCCGCCGACCCGCGCGTCCGCGTCGTCCGCTTCAAGCGCAACTTCGGCCAGCACCCCGCGATGCAAGCCGGCCTCGCACGCGCGCGCGGCGAGATCCTCGTCACGATGGACGGCGATCTCCAGAACGAGCCGGAGGACATCCCGAAGCTCGTGCGAGCGGTCGAGGCGGGCGCGGAGGTGGCGAGCGGTCGGCGTCAGACCCGTCACGACTCGTGGGGGAGAACGCTTCCGAGCCGCATGATCAACGGGATGCTCCGGCGCTTCACCCGCGTCGACATCTCGGACTTCGGCTGCGCGTTCAACGCGTACAGACGCGAGGTCGTCGAGCCGATGCTCGGCGCGATCGGCAAGCAGAAGTTCACGAAAGCGCTGATCCTCTCCGGCGGCGCGAGCGTCGTCGAGGTGGACGTCGGTCACGCTCCGCGCCAGGGCCGGTCGCGCTACTCGCCCCTTCGCCTGACCCGGCTCGCGCTTCATGTCCTGGCGGGCTTCTGGCCGCAGCCGATCCAGTGGATCGGGATCGCGCTCGGCCTCGTCTGCAGCTTCCTCGCGCTGGCGCTCGGGGCGTACGGCGTGTGGTGGTGGATCGACCGCGGGAACTTCCCAGGCCCGCTGCTCGGCGGCGTCGCCGTTCTGTTCGTCTTGGGGATTCAGGGCTTCATCCTCGCGCTCGTCGGGGAATACCTAGGCAGAATCCAGCGGGACGTCGAGGGTCGCCCTCTCTACACGATCGACAAGGAGCTGTAGTTGCCGACGAAGCGCGTGCTCGTCACCGGCGGTGCTGGGTTCATCGCCGCGAACTTCATCCATCACCTGCTTCGTGCGACGCCGTACGAGGTCGTCTCGCTCGACGCGCTCACGTACGCGGGCAACGTCGCCAACCTGAAAGACGTCATGGCGCACGAGCGCCTGTCGTTCGTGCACGGCGACATCCGCGACGTCGAGCTCGTGGCCGGTGTCGTCTCCGAGTGCGACGTGATCGTCAACGCGGCTGCGGAGTCTCACGTCGAGAAGTCGATCGAGGACGGCGCGTCCGAGTTCGTGACGACGAACGTCGAGGGGACGCAGATCCTGCTCGACGCGATCCGTCGCAGCCCCGTCGAGCGCTTCATCCTGATCTCGTCGAGCGAGGTGTACGGCACGGCGGAGTCGGCGCCGATGGACGAGCGCCACCCGCTCGAGCCACGGTCTCCGTACGCGGCGACGAAGGCGGGCGCCGACCGCCTCGCGTACTCGTACTTCGTCACCTATGGGATGCCGATCGTGATCGTCCGCCCGTTCAACAACTACGGCCAGCGTCAGCATCCGGAGAAAGTGATCCCGCGGTTCATCACGCAGGCGCTGCAGGACCTCCCGCTGACGATCCACGGCGACGGTCACGCATCCCGCGACTGGCTCTACGTGGACGACACGGCCGAGGCGATCGAGGCGATCATCTCCGCTCCTCGCGAGCAGGTTGCGGGCGAGGTCCTGAACGTCGCGACCGGTGTCGACATCTCCGTGGCCGAGATCGCGAACCGCGTGCTCGACGCGCTCGGGAAGCCGCGCGACTTGACGACGCACGTGCCCGAGCGTCTCGGACAGGTCGACCGGCACATCGGCTCGACCGACAAGATGGAGCAACTGACCGGATGGCGCGCGCGAACCTCGTTCGACGACGGGCTTGCGCGCACGATCGACTGGTACCGCGGGAACGAGGCCTGGTGGAAAGAAGTACTGGCGCGGCCGAGCGGCGTCGCCGGCGCCTCCTCGTCCTAGGCGCCGGAGCCGCGCAGCTCGGGCTGCTCGAGGCCGCGCGCGCGCTGGACCTGTTCGTGATCGCGGTCGACCGCGATCCGGCGGCGCCCGGCTTCCCGCTCGCGGACCGGCGCGCGATCCTCTCGACCGAGGACGAGCCGGGGATCGAGCGGCTCGCGGAGGCCGAGCGGATCAACGGCGTGATCGCGCCGGGAATCGACTGGCCCGTCGCGGTCGCCGCACGCGTCGCGAAGCGGCTCGCGCTCGCCCACCCGCTGACACCGGAGGTCGCGCAGCTCGCGATCTCGAAGGTCAAGCAGCGCGAGCGCTTCGCCGAGGCCGGCGTGCCGCAGCCCCGCACCGAGATCGCCAAGAGCCTCGCCGAGGCTCGTGCGGCGGTCGAGCGCCTTGGCTTCCCGTGCGTCGTGAAGGCGCCGGATCGCCAGGGACAGCGCGGGCTCGCGCTCGTCGAGGACGAGGCGTCGTTCGCCGCGGCGGTGGACGCCGCGATCGAAGCGTCGCGGTCGAGCTCGTGCCTCGTCGAGGAGCTGATCGACGGGCAAGAGGTGACCGTGAACGCGTTCTCGCTCGACGGCCGGTTTCACCCGCTCACAGTGACCGACCGCGTGCGCGCCGATCCGCCCGCGTTCGGCGTCGCGCTCGCGCACGTCTGGCCGAGCGCGCTCGCGCCGGCGCAGGTCGGGGCGGCCGTCGAAGCCGCGCGCGAGGCTGCGGCAGCGCTCGGAATCGAGAACGGGCCGACGTACACGCAGGTCGTCGTCGGCTCGCAGGGTGCAAAGGTCGTCGAGCTCGCCGCGCGGCTCGGCGGTGGGCACGACGCGGAGCTGTGCGAAGCCGCGCTCGGCGTCGATCTCAACGAGCTCGCGCTCGCTGCCGCGCTCGGCGAGCCGATCCCGGCGCAGGTGCTCGCGCCGCTCGAGCCGGCCGGCGGTGCGGTGACGCGGTTCCTCACGGCGCCGCCCGGCGAGCTGCGCGCGGTCGAGGGTGTGGACGACGCGCTCGCGGTCGACGGTGTCGCGCGCGCGCGGATCTACCGCACGCCGGGCTGGCGCTTCGGCGAGCTCCGCATCGGCCCGGACCGGGCCGGCGCGGTGCAGGCGGTCGGCGACAGTCGCGCGCAGGCGCTCGGAGCGGGCCGCGGCGGCGGCGGAGCGCATACGCTTCGTCACCGCCGATGTCGACGCCAAAGCTCTCGCGTAGGCGGGAAACCTTCCTCTCGTTCCAGCCTCCCGCGATCGGCGAGGAGGAGATCGAGGCCGTCGCGGAGACTCTCCGCTCGGGCTGGTTGACGACCGGGCCGCGCACGGCGGAGCTCGAGGAGCGCTTCGCGGAGTACGTCGGCGCGAAGCACGCAGTCGCGCTCTCGTCGGGGACGGCGGCGCTGCACCTCTCGCTGCTCGCGCTCGGCGTCGGGCCCGGCGACGAGGTGATCACGACGCCGATCACCTGGCCGGCCACCGCCAACGTGATCGTGCACGCGGGCGCGACGCCCGTCTTCGTCGACGTGCGCGACGGACGATCTCAACATCGACCCCGAGATGGTGCGCGAGGCCGTGACCCCGCGGACGAAGGCGATCATGCCCGTCGACCTCGCGGGTCAGCCCGCCGACCTCGACCCGCTGCTCGAGCTCGGCCTGCCGATCGTCGAGGACGCCGCGCACGCCGCCGAGTCCGTGTACCGCGGCCGCAAGGTCGGCGCGATCGTCGACGCGACGTGCTTCTCGCTCTACGCGACGAAGAACATCGCCGCGGGGGAGGGCGGAGTCGTCACGACCGACCGCGACGACGTCGCCGAGGCGATCCGCGACCGGAGGTTGATGCGCCGTGGGCACGGGTCGCTCTACGACATCGGCGTGCCCGGCTACAAGGCGAACCTCAGCGACGTGCTCGCCTCGATCGCGCTCGTGCAGCTCTCGAAGGTCGACGTCCATCGCGCGATCCGCGAGCGCCACGTCGCGCTCTACGACGCGGCGGTCGCGGAGCTCGAAGGCATCACGCCGCTCGTGCGGGACCCGCGCGACGTCCACGCGCTGCACCTCTACGTCGTGCGTGTCGATGCTGAGAGAGCAGGCGCGACGCGGGACGAGTACCAGAGCGCGCTGACGGACGAGAACATCGGCACGTCGATCCACTTCCTCCCTGTTCACTTACTCACGTGGTACCGCGAGCAGTGGCCGGAGGTGTCGCTCCCGGTCGCGGAGCGGGCCGGCTCGGAGGTGCTGTCGCTGCCGCTCTCGCCGGCGCACTCCGACGAGGACGTCGAGGACGCGATCGCGGCGCTGCGGCGCGTGCACGAGCGGTTCGCTTGAGCAGAGCCGCGCGCGTCCTCGGGACGCTCCTCGTCACCGGTCTCGCCGTTGCCTACATCCTCTGGAAGGTCGACGTCGGCGAAGCGCTCGCGACGATCGCCGACGCGGACCTCCGCTGGTTCTTCCTGTCCGCCGCGATCATGCTCGTCACGGTGCTGCCGATGGCCTGGCGCTGGCAACGGCTGCTCGGGGCGCACGGGATCCACGACCGGCTGCCGTGGCTCGTCCGCGCGTACCTCGTCGCCTACACGGCGGGCCAGATCCTCCCGACGTCGATCGGCGGCGACGCGATGCGGATCTTCGAGACCTCGCGACGCCACCCGGGGCATGGTGGGCCGGTCGCCGGTTCCGTGTTGCTCGAGCGCGCCCTCGGCGGTGCGGCGACGCTCGCGCTCGGGGCCGTCGGGCTCGTGCTCGCGGTCGGCCACTACGACGTCGGCGCCTACCTCTGGATCGAGGCCGCCTTCGTCGTCGCGACCATCGTGCTCGCGGTCGTGCTCTTCTCGCGCTCGCTGCGGCCGCTCCTCGCGCGACTCGCACCGCTGCTCCGGCCGCTGCGGCTCGACCGACCGGTGCGCGCCGTGTACGAAGCGATTCACTCCTATCGGTCGACGCCACGCCTGCTCGGCGGGGTCTTCGCGCTCACACTCGCGGTCCAGGCGGTGCGCGTGCTCGCGATCTGGGCCGCGGCCGAGGCGGTCGGCATCGATCTCTCGGTCCGCGTGTTCTACGTGATGGGACCGCTCTTCTTCCTCGTGCTGCTCGTGCCGTTCACGCTGAACGGTTTCGCGGTGCGCGAGGCGTTTTTCGTCAGCTTCCTCGGGAACCTCGGCGTGCCGTCCGATCAGGCGTTCGCGGCCGGGTTCCTGTTCTTTCTCGTGACGGTCGTGCTCTCGCTTCCAGGTCTCGTCATCCTCGGCTGGGAGAACCTGCGTCGTGGGTGAAGTCGCCGTCGTCGTCGTGACGTACAACGCGATGCCGTGGCTCGAGCGGTGCCTCGAGAGCGTGCGCGCGTATCCGACGGTCGTCGTCGACCACGGCTCGACCGACGCGACCCTCGAGGTGGCGCGGCGCTTCGAGAACGTGCGCGTCGTCGAGCAGGCGAACGACGGCGTCGGGGCGGGGTGGAACCGAGGCGTGACCGAGACGACGGAGCCCTGGGTGTTCCTGCTGAACGCGGACGCGTGGGTGCTCGGCGACGGCGCTCGAGCGGCTCGTCGAGTTCGCGAACGAGCAGCCGCGCGCGGCGCTCGTCGGGCCGAGGCTGCTGAACACCGACGGGACGCTGCAGCGCTCGGCGCGCGGCTTCCCGACGCCGTGGCGGCTCGCGACCGAGTTCTTCTTCCTGCGCAAGCTCGCGCCGCGCTCGCGGCTGTTCAACGCCTTCTACGCCGCGAACTGGGACCACGCCACGGAGCGCGAGGCCGAGTGGCTGAGCGGCGCTGCCATGCTCGTCCGGCGGCGCGCGGTCGAGCAAGTCGGCGGCGTCGACGAGTCGTTCTTCATGTTCAACGAGGAGTCGGACTGGCAGTACCGCATGCGCGAGGCCGGCTGGCAGGTCGTCTTCTTCCCCGGCGCAGAGGTCGTGCATGTCGGCGGCGACGCGACGAAGCGCGACTGGGGACGGATGTTCACGACGCAGGTGCGAAGCCACGTGCGGTTCGTGCGCAAGCACGAGGGCGCCGGTTCGGCCGCGCTCACGCGCGTGCTGCTCATCGTGGCGCTCGCGGCTCGCGGGCTGCTGTTCCGCGGCAAGCGTGGGCGGAGCTACCGGCAGGCGGCGCGTGGCCTGTTGAGGCCGTGATCGAGCTCTACCTCCGGCTGGCAGGGGCGACGCTCCTGCTCCTGGCGCCCGGCGCGCTGCTCGCGCGGTCGGCATCCGGCGCGGTCGTGACGAGCCTCACGCTGATCTTCGGTGCGATGGTCGTCGTGTTCGCGACCGGCTCGTCGTTGACGCTCGCGCTCTGGCTGCTGCTCGCGGCGGGGCTGGTCGCGATTCCAATCGGACTGAGGCGTGGACCGCTGCGTGGGACGGACTCGATCTGGCTCGCGGTGCTCGGCGTCGGCGTGCTCGTCGGTGTGCTGCTGTGGCAGGTGCTCCCAGAGCCGTCGGGCGACGCGCTCTTCCACCTCGCGCGCGTGCGCAAGCTCGTCGCGTTCGACGAGCTCTCGCTCGAGGGTGTGGGCGAGTTCGTGGACGGCGGGCTGCACCCCGGCTACGCGTTCCCGCTCTGGCATGCGTTCCTCGCGCTCGTCGCGAAGGTTGCGGGCGTCGACCCCGCAGAGGTCGTCGTGCACGAGGCGGCCGTGCTCGCGCCACTTTCGTTCCTCGTCGTCTACGAGGCCGGCGTTGCGGTCTTCCGCTCCCGCTGGCTCGGCGTTGCGACGCTCGCGGGGACGGTCGGCGTCACGGCGCTCGCGTCGGGCTCCGGCGGCGCGCTCCGGCTGCTCGCGCTGCCCGCGACGGCCGGCGGACGCATGCTGCTCGTGCCTGCTGCGCTCGCGCTCGTCTTCACGTACCTGCACGAGCCGACGCGCGCGCGGCTCGCGCTCGTGGCAGGGGCGGGCCTCGTGCTCGCGGTCGTGCACCCGACGTACGCGCTCTTCCTGCTGCTCGTGCTGGTCGGCTTCGCCGTTGTGCGCGCGGTGATCGAGCCGTCGGAGCTCGGCAGGCTCCTGCTCGCGGGCGCGGCGTTCACGGTCGGCGCCGCGGTCTTCCTCGCGTGGCTCTTCCCCGTCGTGCAGGACACCGCGTCGTTCACGCCTTCCGGCGAGCAGGTGCAGTCCATACGCCACGGCCTCGAGCGCTACCCGAAGCAATTCATCGTGGAGTCGGAGAGCAGCTTCCACCTGAACCCCGAGGTTCTGACGCGCGCCGGGCCGGTGCCGCTTGCTGCCCTCTGCCTGGTGCCGCTCGCGCTCTTCGCGGTGCGGCGGCGTTGGGCCGCGTTCGTCCTCGGCGGAACGTTCGTCGTGCTCGCGGTGTTGCTCTCGGACGTGCTGTTCCCGCGTTTCGTCGAGGCGGTGTCGCTCTCGCAGGGGCGGCGGCTGGCCGGCTTCCTGCCGCTCGCGTTCGCGCTGGCGGGTGGTGTCGCCGTGCTCGCGCGCGTGCTCTCGTGGGCGGTGCTCCCGCTCGCGCTCGCGGCGGGCATCGCGCTCGAGTGGGCCTGGCCCGGCGACTTCGGCTACCGCCTCGAGGAGGGCGGCCCGACGTTGCCGGTCTGGATCGCCCTCGTCGGCTCGCTCGGTGCGATCGTGCTCGGCTTCCTCCTGCGCTCGAAGCTTCCGACGCTCGAGCGGGCGGACTGGCTGCCGGCCGCGGCGTGCGTGCTCTTCGTCGTCCCGATGGCTGTCACGTCGGGCTGGGAGCGTCCGCAGCCGCACCAGGAGCTGACCCCCCAACTCGTGGCTGCGCTGAAAGCACATGCCGAGCCCGGCGACGTCGTGCTCTCGGACCCGGAAACCTCGTACTGGCTCGCGGCGTACGCGCCCGTCTACGTCGCCGTCTCGGCGCCGACGCACGTCGGCGACACGAAGGCGAACCGTCCGTACGAGCGCGTCGAGGCGTGGCAGGACTACGTGCGGACGGGGAACTTCCCCGGGCCGCTACGACTGGGTCGTGCTCGACGCCAAGCGCGTCAAGACGACGTGCGCCCCGAAACTCTTTACGGGCGGTGGCTACACGCTCTGCGCGAGCACGCAGAGCCGGTAGCGAAACAGGTCGAGCCGCGGGCCGGCGACCTTCTCGACCGCGCGGAGCCCGCGGAAGAAGCTCGGCCGCCACTCGCTCCGGAGAACGCGAAAGCCGCCCTGCTCGAGCACGCGAGTCATGTGATCGGCGTCGCGCAGGCCGATGTGCGTCGGGTTCTGCGCGAGCACGAAGTCGCGCTCCTTCATCCGCTCGATCAGGTGGCGCGGGTTCGGTGCGTAGACCGCGAACGTTCCGCCGGGAACGAGCACGCGCTGCAGCTCCGAGCACATCGCGAGGAAGACGTCGTCGCGGATGTGCTCGACGAAGTCGGCGGCCACCGCCTTGTCGAAGCTCGCGTCGGCGAACGGAAGAGCCGTCGCGTCGGCGACCTCGAACGTGCACTCGGGAAAGAGCTCACGGGCCTTCGCGATCGCAAGCTCCTCGAAGTCGATACCGACGGACTCGGCGCCGAACGACGCGAGGTAGTGCGTGATCGCGCCGGCGGCACAGCCGAGGTCGAGGATCCGGTCGCCGGGCTGCGGGTCGACGAGGTCGCGCACGGCCTCGAGGCGCAGCTCCGTCCACGGAGTCCGCTCGAGGTACTCGTTCGCCATCGTGTCCATGAAGCGCTCGTCGTAGCTCGCGGGCGCCTTGCGGAGCGCGATCATGCGGCCGCCTCGAGCGGAGCAGGCTCGGGCGCCTCGACCCCGAGGGCCGAGCGGTAGGCGTCGAGCGTGGCCTGCGTGACCGCCGGCCAGGCGAAGCGCTCGGCGACGTCGGCGCGGGCGTTCTCTCCGAGCCGACGCCGGAGCGCCGGGTCGGCGAGCAGGAGCTTGATCGCGACGCGCAGGGCTGCGGGGTTGCCGGGCTCCACGAGGAAGCCGGTTCGTGCGTGGCTGACGAGCTCCTGCAGGCCGCCGACCGCGGTCGCGACGACGGGCTTGCCGTGGGCCATCGCCTCGGCGCAGACGATCGCCGAAGCCCTCGCTCCGCGAGGGGCAGACGACGACGGCGGCGCGGCGGTAGCGGTCGGCCAGCTCGGCCGCGGACAGGAAGCCCAGCGCCTCGGGCACCAGGTCCCGAAGGGGCCCGTCGCCGGCGACCACCAGATTGAGCCCACGGCAGGCCTCCACGAGCTCCTGGATGCCCTTCTCAGGGCTCAGGCGGCCCGCGAACAGGATCTCGGCGGGCTCGACCTCTCCGGACGTCTGAGCGGGCAACACGATGCCGTTGGCAATGACGCGAACCTCGCGGGCGCCACAGCGGCGGGCGGCCGCGGCGAGGGGCTCGGAGACGGCGATGACGAGCCGCGCCCGGCGGACGATCGCGCCGACGAGCCGCGGGCTCCGCTCGGCGAGCTCGAGGTCGCTGAACCGGCCGGCGGAACCGGAGCCGTGGAGGGTCAGGACGAAAGGCTTGCCGGAGAGCGCTGCAACGAGGCCCGAGAGGAGCCAGTGCGCGTGGACGAGCTCGCAGTCGGCCCGGCGCAGAGCCAGCACCGAGCGGGCGAGGAAGAGCGGGGCGAGCCAGGGGCGCCGACGCAGCTTCGCGACGACCCCACCCTCGCCGGCCAAGGACGGGTGGACGACCTGCACGGCCACGCCCTGCGCCTGGAGGCGCTCGACGGCGTCGGCCACGAAGCGACCCGAGGGGTCGTGGTCGCCGGAGGGGAAGGAGGTCGTGAAGACGGCGACGCGGAGCGCGCGCGGCCGGCCGGCCCAGGGGCGGCCCTGCTGCCTGCGCTCGTGGAGGGGAGAGGCGAAAACACCCACGGAAGAGGTATCGGCGGGCGCCTCTAAGCTCTTGAACGTGCGGCCACCGGCGATCGTCGTCGACGTGGGCTTCGTCAACGGCCTCTCCGCGATCAGGTCGCTTCGACGGGCCGGCGTCCGCGTCTTCGCGGTCGACCACAAGCCGAGCGCCCTCGGGTTCCGGTCGCGCTACGCGACCAAGATCATGGCTCCGAGCCCGCTGGCCGACGAGGAGGGGTTCGTGGAGACGCTCCGCGGCCTCGGCCCCGGCGTGGTCTTCGCGACCCACGACGAGGGCCTGCGGGCGATCGCCCGCCACCGCGACTCGCTCGAGCTCCTCTGCCCGTTCCCGCGCGACCTCGAGCGACTCCAGAAGAAGCGCGTGCAGCTCGACGCGGCGCTCCACACGCCGGACACGCGCTACCCCGAGAGCGCGGCCGAAGCCGTCGCCGCGGCCGAGGAGATCGGCTATCCCGTCCTGCTCAAGCCTTCGGAGCCGGTCGGCTTCCGGCAGCAGTACGGCAAGCAGGCCGTGATCTGCAACACGGCGGCCGAGGTCGAGGAGGCGTATCGCCAGACGGAGCCCTGGGAGCCGATGGTGCAGGACCTGATCCCGGGCGGAGACGACGAGCTCTACACGCTCGGCGCGTACCTGAGCGAGTCGCTCGAGCCGCTCGGCCTCTTCTGCGGGCGCAAGCTGATCCAGACGCCGCCGGGGATCGGCACAGCTCGATTGGCAGAGGCGGTGTGGGTCGACGAGGTGGTCGACGCCGGGCTGCACCTGCTGCGCGCGCTCGGCTGCAACGGCCTCTCGCAGGTCGAGTTCAAGCGCGACCCGCGCGACGGGAAGTTCAAGCTGATGGAGGTGAACCCGCGCCTCTGGCAATGGCACTCGCTCGCGCGCGCGAGCGGCGTCGACCTGCCGCTGATCGCGTACCGCGACCTGACGGGCGAGCCGGTCGAGGCGGTGCGGATGAACGGCGGTCGCCGCAAGTGGGCGATTCTGCTGATGCCCGGCGAGCGACCCGTCGTCCCTCGGCCGCCGTTCGTCGAGGCGACGTGGTCGTGGCGGGACCCCAAACCCGCGGTCGTGCACGCGGTGCGCGCGCTCCGCCGCTCCAGGTGAAGGTTCTCCTCGTCACGATGTACTGGCCGCCCGCGGGCGGCGCCGGCGTGCAGCGGCCGCTGAAGTTCGCGACGCACCTGCCTGCGCTCGGGATCGAGACGCACGTGCTCGCGCCCGACGACCCGAAGTGGATCCACCGCGACGACGAGCTCGTCTCGCCGACGCAGGCGTGGGTGCACCGCGCGCGCTACGTCGGGCCGAAGGGTCGAAGGCCCGCCGAGGAGCTGCACGGCGCGGGCACGCTCGAGCGCGCGGCGAAGATGGCGCTGCTCACGTACCGCCGCGTGCTCGTTCCCGATGAGAACGTGACGTGGAACGCGACCGCGATTCCGGCGGCGGTGCGGGTCGTGCGCTCCGAGGGGATCGACGTCGTCGTCACGACCTCGCCGCCGAACTCGGTGCACCTGATCGGCGCCGCGGTGAAGCGACTGACCGGCGTGCAAGTGGGTCGCCGACGTGCGCGACTCGATGGTGCGGAACGCCGACCGTCCCGTCGAGCGGCTGGCGGCCCGCGCGAAGGAGCGGACGCAGGAGACCGTCGGGCGGCTGATCGCGCGCTACGCCGACGAGTCGGTCGCCGTTTCGGACTTCATCGCCGAGGAGCTTCGCTCGCTCGGCGCGCGGGGGGAGGTGACCGTGATCTCGAACGGCGCCGACTTCGACGACTTCGCCGGGCTCGAGTACCGGCCGAACGGTCGCTTCCGCGTCACGCACGCCGGCGCGATGTTCGGCAAGCGCGACCCTCGTCCGTTCCTGACCGCGTTCGCGCGGGCCGACCTCCCCGACTCGGTCGCGCGGTTCGTCGGCGACTTCCGCGAGGCCGACCGCGAGTGGGCCGAAGGGCTCGGGCTCGGCGAGCGGCTCGAGCTGCACCCGTACGTCCCGCGCCGCCGGTCGCTCGAGCTCCAGCGCGACTCCGAGGTGAACCTGCTGCTGATGCCCGAGGTGCCGGGCCGCGGCTCGGGCGTGATCGCCGCGAAGGTCTTCGAGTACCTGGCCGCCGAGCGGCCGATCATCGCGGCCGTCCCGCCCGACGGCGCGACCGCAGCGTTCGTTCGCGACGCCGAGGCCGGGGTGATCGTGGCGCCCGACGACGTGGACGCGATCGAGGCGGCGCTCCGCGACCTGCACGCACGCTGGCAGGCAGGCTCGCTCGCAGGCACTCCGCTCTCACCGGAGCTCCGCACGAAGCTGGACCGGCGAACGCGCGCCGAGGAGCTCGCGCGCGTGCTCAGGGACCTCTCCGCATGACTCGCTTCCTGTTTCTCGCGACCGTGTTCTCGGTGACGTTCGAGAAGGTGCACTGGTCGGTCGGCGGGACGTTGACGCTCGCAGACGTCCTGACCGCCCTCTTCCTCGCGTCGTTCGTCGTCGACCGCGTCGCCGCGGGCGACTGGAAGCTCGCGCACACGGCGATCGTCGCGCTCGCGTTCGGCCTGGCGTTTCTCGCGGTCTACCTCGTCGGCTTCTTCAACCTCGACACGACGCAGGGGATCGCGCAGTTCGGCAAGGGGCTCTACAAGTTCGGGCTCCACTTCGGCTTCCTCGCGGCGGGCGTCGCGTACCTGATCCGGCACGGCCGGCGCTTCGCGCTCACCGCGTTCGCGGTCTTCGTCGCGGGGATCGCCGCCAACGCTGCGTACGGGATCGTGCAGCTCGTGCTCGCGCGAGCCGGGTTCAACCTGGACACGCTCCTGCTGAGCCCGCTGACGCGAGGGGCGAGCCAGATCAACGTCTACGGCTCGGTCGGCGGCGAGCAGAGCGTCTATCGCCCGAACGCCCTCACGGGTGACCCGAACCACCTCGGGATCATGCTGCTCGTCCCGCTGCTCGCGCTGACGCCGGTCTACCTGCGCAACCGCTCGCCGTGGCTCGCCGCCTTGCTCGGGTTCCTGCTCGTCGTCGAGCTCGCGACGCTTGTCGCGCAGCGGTTTGGTCGGGCTCGCCGTCGGGTTCCTCGTGCTGCTCGTGCAGTACCGCGGCGAGCTGCTCTCACGCGCGATCGCGGTCCCCGTCGCGATCGTCGCCGCGTTCGTCGCGTGGATCGTCTCGCGCCGCGCCGACTTCTTCCTCGAGGTGATCCGCTCGCGCATCTCGACCGGGAGACGCTTCGACGTCCGCGCACTTCGACGTCTACGGCTTCATCCCCGACGTGCTCTCGTCGCACCCGCTCTTCGGGCTCGGGCTGAACAACTTCTCCGTCTACTACGAGTTCGCGACCGGCAAGGACAACTGGGGCCCGCACTCGTTCTACGTCGCGCTGCTCGTCGAGACCGGGCTCGTCGGCACGCTGCTGTTCGGCGCGTTCCTCGTCTGGCTCTTCCGCCGCCTGCGCGACGCGCGGCCGTTCGAGCCGCAGCTGGCGTGGGGGCTCACCGCGGCGCTCGCGGGGACGATGGCGGCGAACCTCTTCTACCTGACGATGCAGTTCTACTACTTCTACGTGCTCGCGGTCTTCGCGCTCGCGCTGCCCGCGCTACGGACGATGACCGGCGATCCTGATCGAGCCGGCGATCCCGCGTAGTGGCGTCCGCTCGAGCCCCCGCTCGAGCCGCCGACTGCGGCGATCAGGCGCGGCGGAGTCGAGGGATGGAGAAACTCGAACGGCTCGCAGACGTCGACGGCGAGTCCTGCGCTCTCGAAGAGCCGACGCAGCCCAGAGGCCAGGAACGCCGTCTCGTGCTGGGTCTCGTGCAGCAGCCGGCCGACGAAGCCGATCTTCTTCATCGCCCAGATCTGCGGGTTCGCCAGGTTCGGCTCGCTGAACGCGAAGCGCCCACGGGGCTCGAGCAGCGAGAACGTGTTTCGCAGACAGAGCCCCATGTTTACGTGGTGCAGGATGCTCACGCCGACGATCGCGTCGTAGGAGCGGCCCTCGAGCCCTTCGCCGGTCTCGACGTTGCCGACCACGATCTCCGCGCGCTCACCGACTCGCTCGCGGCAGCGCTCGGCGAGCTCCTCGCTGAGCTCGACGGCCGTCAGATCGCAGCCGGACTCGATGATCCGCCGTGTGAACTCGCCAGTGCCGCAGCCGAGCTCGAGGCAGCGCATGCCCGGCGCGAGCCCGGCACGTTCGATCAGGAAGCGCGCACGGCGGTCGGCCCGGATCTTGCCTGCGGGACTCGACCACCCCCAGTAGCGCTCGAGGTCGTCGACGACGTACTCGTGGCCCTGCTGCCGTTCGGCGGCGTAGCGCTCTTCCCGAGCCGTTGCCGAGAGACGGTCCTTCACCGCGTCGATGCTAGTCTCCGGCAGTGCACCCACGCGCACGATGAGTCTCGTCGACGAGCTCCGTGTCCAGGAGGCGGCCTGGCACCGGCGTCCGCTCGTCCGCCAGCTCTACCACTCCTGGTACGACCTGATCGTCGCGCAGCTCTCGAGCGTCGACGGACCGACGGTCGAGCTCGGCAGCGGCATCAGCCGCTTCAAGGAGCACTTCCCCGCTGCGATTACGAGCGACGTCGAGCCGACGCCCTGGGCCGACCGGGTCGTCGACGCCGAGGAGCTGCAGTTCGAGGAGGCCTCGGTGGCGAACCTCGTGCTGATCGACGTCTTCCACCACCTCGCGAGCCCGCGCCGCTTCTTCGACGCTGCGACGCGCGTGCTCGCGTCTGGCGGGCGGGCCGTGATCCTCGACCCGTACTGCTCCCCGGTCTCGTACCGCGCGTATCGCCTCTTCCACCACGAGCGGACCGAGCTCGACGCGGACGCGTTCGCGGACGACGAGCGGGCAGCGGAGTCGCCGATGCACTCGAACCAGGCGCGCGCGACGCTCGTGTTCTTTCGCGAGCGCGACGAGCTCCAGCGCCGCTGGCCGGAGTTCGAGCTCGCGGCGAGCAGCCGGCTGGCGTTGTTCGTCTATCCGCTTTCGGGTGGATTCGGACAGCGCGCCTTCCTTCCCGCACCGCTCTATCGCCCGCTCGACGCACTCGAGCGCGTGCTCACGCCCGTGCTCGGCCCCGCGCTCGCGTTTCGCTGCCTCGTCGTCCTCGAGCGGCGCTAGCGCCTACGGCGTCTCCAACGCCAACAGCTCAAGCCCGAGATCGGTCCCCTCCAGCCGCCGTACGCTAAACCGACCGTACTCGCCGACGTCGATCGTCTGCGTGCCCACGACGGACTGCGCGACGGGGCTGATGAAGTAGCGGGGGCGCCAGCCGCGCAGCTCCGCGAATGAGCGGGCACTCTCCGTTGCCGGCAGATACCTGAACGGGTACTCCGGCGGCGACCCGAGATTCGGCTGCGCGAGGGCGAAGTAGAGCGCGTCCTCGAAGGGCCAGCCGCCCGGCACGAGTGCGATCTCGTTCTGCGTCGAGTCGCGCGTCGACGGCGCGCCGGGTCGGCTCGACGAGTGCTGCGAAGCGCTCGGTCTCGATGGTCGGGTTGTCGCGATCTCGGAACGACGGCCAGGCCAGCAGGATCACGATCGGCCAGGCCAGTACCGGCACGCGCGACCGGCGGAGAGCGGCGAAGCAGCCACAGCAGCGCAGGCACCGAAAGGATGTAAGCCGGCGCGAGGTAGTGGACCGCCGGGCGGTCGCGCGAACGCGAGCACGATCATGACGGCGGCGCCGAGCGCCCAGACGACGGGCTGCGGCTCCCGCCGCACGAGCCCGACGACCGCCGCGACGCCGGCGAGCAGAAAGACGACCATCACGCGCTGACCTACGATCGACGGCAGCTGCGAGAACGGAGTCGCAAACGAGTCGACGCCCTCCTGCACGCCCTGGCCCGTGACCGTCTTGGCGATGATGACGAGCGCCTGGAGCCCGTCGGGAACGGCGACGCGACCGGGATCAGCAGCCCGCCGACGAAGGCCGGGACCGATCAGGGCCACAGGCCGCAGGCGAGAGACGGACGTGCCGAGCGCCAAAAGCCGCTGCGCCGGCGAGCAGGACCCCGCTGACGGCGAGCAGCTGCTCAGCCGGTCGGCGTGAACGGTACGAGCACCCCGTTCAGAAAGAGCGCGATCACGACCCAGGGAACGACGAACGCGGCGAGCACGGCCGGGCGTGCTCGGGCGCGCGCCCAAAGCTCGTTCCAGCCGCCCGCCGGCGGCCGCCAGAGCGCGGCGACGACCAGCGGGAGCAGCAGCGCGAGCGCGTGCAGCTTCGCCATCGTCGCGAAGCCCGACGAGCAGCGCGCTGCGCGCGCGTACGAGCGCACGCGAGCGCGCGTCTCCACGGCCCGCCCGACGTGTACGCGAACACGAGGCAGAGCACGGCGAGCAGGACGTCCGGCCGGAGCTGGATCGACATCGCGATCAGCCCGGGCGCGGCGAGCCAGAGCAGGCCGCTCGCGAGGCCCCAGCGTCCAGTGCCCGAACAGCCGCGCCGACGAGCAGGAACGCGAGCAGCGCCCCGAGCAGGTAGAAGGCGATGGCGAAGCCGCGGAAGACGCCCGCGCGCGCTGTCGAGGTCGAGCAGCGTGCGCGTCGACGTAGCGCAGCCGCGCGCCGCCCGAGAGGCTTCCCTCCTCGAGCGAGCGCCTCGACGCCCGAACGCGACCGCGACGGCTTCGGTCGAGCGGCAGGCCCGGGTGGTCGACGAACGGCACCTCGCTCGCCGAGCAGCAGGTTCAGCGCCGGCGGCGGTGTAGCGTCGCGTCGGCGTCCGCGTACGTCCACCACGGCGAGCGGACGGGCTGCGCGTCGACGACGAGCGCGGCGAGCGTCAGCGACCGTCGCGAGCGGCGAGCGCCGCCCACCGGCCGCGCCCACACGCGCGCCGCGGCGCGGCTCAGCTGCCGCGGCGCGTGAGCGGTGCGACCCTGAACTTCCAAAACGCGAAGAGCGTCATCTGGAGGAGCAGCACGCCGTGGCGCCAGCGGCTGATGTTCGTCTCGCCGTACGTGCGCGGGTGGTAGCGCACCGGCAGGTCGACGATCTTCAGGCCGAGCCGCGCGGCGCCGAAGAGCAGGTCGAAGTCGCCGAACGGGTCGAACTCGCCGAAGTAGGAGCGGCCGGCGGCGATCCGGTCGTAGTCGCGCTTCAGGAGCACCTTCGTCCCGCACAGCGTGTCCTTCACCTGCTGGCCCATGATCCCCTTGAGCAGCCGCGAGAAGGCGCGGTTGCCGATCATGTTCAGGAAGCGCATCGCGCCCGGCTCCATGTCGTAGACGAGCCGCGAGCCGTTCACGAGCTCCGCGCGCCCGTCGACGAGACCGCGGTAGAACTTCGGCAGGTCCTCGGGCAGGACGCTGAGGTCGCCGTCGAGGATCATCAGCACGTCGTGCTTCGCGGCGGCGAAGCCGGTGCGAACGGCATCGCCCTTGCCCTTGCCGGTCTGCGGGACGAAGCGGATGTCGCGCTCGGGGTGCGCCTCGATCTGGCGCAGGATCTCGCCGCGCGTGTCGTCGGTCGAGTTGCCCTCGACGAAGATCAGCTCGGTCGGCACGCCGAAGTCCGGCACGCGGTCGATCAGCTCGGCGATGTGGCCCTGCTCGTTCCTGCAGGGGCAGACGATCGAGACGCTCGTCTCGTCGAGCTCGCGCGGCAGCGGGCGCGCGACGATCCAGTACGTGAGCGCGAGCAGGTTGATCAGCGGCAGGCTGCCGACGAAGCCGTTCAGGAACGTCGTCAGGAACGGGATCTGCTTCGGGAAGAGGATCCTCGTCCGGGTCAGCACCGGCTCGAAGCCCGCGAGCTCGAGCAGGTTGACGACGTCGTGCGGCGCGACCCAGTTGCGCATCGGCTTGCGCGGCTTCAGCCGCAGCAGCTCCGCGAGCCGGAACACCGGCCGCCAGACGCGGCTGTACGAGTTGACGACGACGCGGGTGCGCTCGTGCGAGTGCTCGCGCGACGCGGTGGAAGAGCTCGAGCAGGTCGTCCACGTACGGCATCAGGTCCGAGAGGACGATGTAGTCGAACGTCTCGCCGAGCTCGAGCTCCTCGCCGGGGACGCGCTCGAACCGGAGCTCCGGGTGCGCCTCGCGGGCGCGGTCGACCATCCCCTGCGAGACGTCGACGCCGACGCCGACGCTCGGCTTCAGCGCGGCGAGCAGGTCGCCCGAGCCCGAGCCGATCTCGAGCACGCGGGCGTCCTCGGGCACGTGGAAGCGCATCAGCTGGGCGATCAGCCGGTGGTACGTGCTGTTCCGGCGCTTCCAGCGGGACTCCTCGCTCGCGAACCGGTCGAAGAAGTCCGCCAGCTCTGCGTAGGGGTCCGCCGTCACGCGCCCGGGCGGGGCGACTGCGGTGGCCATGAGGCTGACCGATGGTAGTCGAGCACAATGATCCCCCATGCGGGTCCTCGTCCTGACCACGTCGTACCCTCGCGTCCCCGGCGACGTGGCGGGGCGCTTCGTCGCCGACGCGGTCGAGCGGCTGCGCGGGCGAGGGATCGACGTCGAGGTCGTGTCGCCCGCCGACTTCCCGCACTTCGGCCTCGCGTACGGCTCAGGGATCGTCGGGAACCTCCGGCGCGGCCCTGGCTCGCGCTGCTGCTGCCCGCCTTCCTCGCTCTCGTTCGCCGTCGCGGCGGTGCGGGCCGCGCGAGGCGCGGACCTCGTCCACGCGCACTGGCTGCCGTCCGCCGCGGTCGCGCTGCTGACGCGGAAGCCCGTCGTCGCGCAGGTCTGGGGGACCGACGTCGAGCTCGCGCGGCGCGTGCCGTGGCTCGCGCGCGCGGTGCTGCGTCGGGCGCGGCTGGTGGTCGCGCCGTCGACCGTGCTCGCCGACGCGGCGCGCGCGCTCGGGGCGCGGGAGGTGCGCGTGATCCCGAGCGGCGTCGACGTCGCAGACGAGGTCGGCGACGAGGACGAGCCGCCGTTCGTGCTCTACGCCGGCCGCCTCTCCCCGGAGAAGGGCGTGCTCGAGCTCGTCGAGGCGGCGAACGGGATCCCGCTCGTGATCGTCGGCGACGGGCCGTTGCGCGACCGGGTGCCCGGCGCGCGCGGCTTCGTCCCGCACGACGAGCTGCTGAAGCTCTACGAGCGCGCGGCCGTCGTCGCGGTGCCCGTCGCATCGCGAGGGCTTCGGCGTCGTCTGCGCCGAGGCGATGGCGCACGGGCGACCCGTCGTCGCGAGCGCCGTCGGCGGCCTGCTCGACCTCGTCGCCGACGGCGAGACGGGCATCCACGTGCCGCCCGGCGACGTCGGCCGCGCTCCGCGACGCGCTCGAGCGCCTGCTCGACGACCGGGAGCTCCGGCGGCGGCTCGGCGACGCCGGCCGCGAGCGCGTGCGCGAGCGGTTCTCCTGGGCGGCCGTCACCGACGCGACGATCGCGGCGTACGGTCGCGCGTCAGGAAAACGGCCGTAGCGCGTCGGCGACGCGGTCGAGCTCGGCGTCGGTGAGCCGCGTGTGGAACGGCAGGGCGAGCGCCCGCTCGTAGGCCGCGTCTGCACCCCGGGGAACGAGCCGTGCTCGCGGTATGCGGCGAGCCGGTGCAGCGCGTACGTGCCGATCTGCGCCTCGATGCCCTGCTCGCGCAGCGCGCGCGAGCGCCTCGTCCCGTCGGTCGAGCTGCACGACGTAGGCCTGCCAGCCGTGGACGTCGCCCTCGTCGGCCGACGGCGTGGCCACGACCCCCGCGAGCCGCTCGGTGTAGGCGTGCGGCGACGCGCGCGCGCGCTGCGAGCAGCTCGTCGAGTCGGTGGAGCTGCGGGATCCCACCGCGCAGAGGATGTCGCTGAGGCGGTAGTTCGGGCCGGGTGCCGCGATCTCGAAGTCGCCGCGCGGCTCGATCCCGTGATGGCGCATGCGGCGCACGGCGTCGGCGACCTCGTCGCTGGCGGTGGTCACGGCGCCGCCCTCGCCGGTCGTGACGATCTTGCGCGGGTGGAACGAGAGGCAGCCGAGCAGGCCGAGGCTGCCGCACGCGCCGCCCGCGCGAGCGCGCGCCGAGCGCGCCGGCGGCGTCCTCGAGCAGCGCGACGTCGTCGGGCACCGCGGCGACGAGGCCGTCCCAGTCGAGCGGCCGGCCGAACAGGTGGACCGCGAGCACCGCCCGCGTGCGCTCGGTGACCGCGTCGGCGACCTGCGCCGAGGTCGAGGTTCATCGTCGCGGGGTCGACGTCGACGAGCACGCGGCCGCGCGCCCGCGAGCGCGACGACGTTCGCCGTCGCCGGGAACGTGTACGCCGGGACGATCACCTCGTCGCCGGGCCCGATGCCGAGCCGCGAGCACCGCGAGGTGGAGCGCCGCCGTCCCCGAAGAGACGGCGACCGCGTGCGGCACCTCGCACGCCTGCGCGAGCGCGTGCCTCGAACTCGGCGACCTTCGGCCCCATCGTCAGGAAGCCGCTCTCGAGCACCTCCGCGACCGCGCGCGCCTCCTCGACGCCGACGTCGGGCCGAGCGAGGCGGATCGGCTCGTCAGCCACGCCGGACGACGAGGTTTCCGAGCACGAGCAGGTCCATCTTCGTCTTCGCGAAGGTCTCGACCGCGTGCTCCGGCGTCATCACGATCGGCTCGTTCTCGTTGAACGACGTGTTGAGCACGATCGGGACGCCGGTCTGGTCCGCGAACGCCTTGATCAGCCCGTAGTACCGCGGCGCGACGCGCTCCTCGACCGTCTGCAGCCGGCCCGTGTCGTCGACGTGGTTCACCGCCGGGATCTCGTCGCGCTTGTCCGGCGCGCGTCTTGTAGACCAGGACCATGAACGGCGACGTGTAGTCCTGCTCGAACCAGTCGCCGGTCGTCTCGGCGAGGATCGACGGCGCGAACGGGCGGAAGTGCTCGCGGTGCTTGATCCGCGCGTTGAGGATGTCCTTCATGTCGTGCCGCCGCGGGTCGACGACGATCGAGCGGTTGCCGAGCGCGCGCGGGCCGAACTCCATCCGCCCCTGGAACCAGCCGACGACGTCGCCGTCGGCGATCCGCTCGGCGACGTGGTCGAAGAGCTGCGCGTCGTCCATGCCGCTCGGGCTCGAAGCCCGCGGCGCGGATCGCGGCCTCGCGCCTCGGCGTCGGTGAACTGCGGGCCGGTGTACGCGTGCTCCATCACGAACGCCGCGCGGCTTGCCGAGCTCCTGGTTCCAGACGTAGTACGCGGCGCCGACCGCGATCCCGGAGTCGCCGGCCGCGGGCTGCACGTAGACGCCCTCGAACTCGGTCTCCGGCCGGATGCGCCCGTTCGCGACGGCGTTCAGCGCGACGCCGCCCGCGAGGCAGAGGTTCTTCGACCCGGTGCGCCTGTGCGCGGCGCGGACGAGGTGGAGGTACGCCTCCTCGAGCATCGCCTGGAGCGCGGCGGCGACGTCCTCGTGGTCCTTCGTCAGCTCGCTGCGCGGCTCGCGCGCAGGCCCGAAGGCCTGCTCCATCCGGTCGGAGAACAGGCGCCCGATCGTCGGCGTCTGCTCGTCCCACGTCATGTCGACGCCTTCCTTGTGGTGCACGAAGAAGTCGAGCTCGAGCTCGAAGCTGTCGCCGTCGAGCTTCACGAGCTCGCGCATCTTCGGCAGGAAGCGCTCGGGGTCGCCGTACGGCGCGAGGCCCATCACCTTGCCCTCGTCGCCGTACTTCGGGAAGCCGAGCCACTGCGTGACGGCCGTGTAGAAGATCCCGAGCGAGTGCGGGAAGAGCACGCGCTCGAGCACCTCGAGCGCGGTTGTCGCGCCCGTGGCAGAGCATCGACGAGGCGAAGTCGCCGAAGCCGTCGAGCGTGAGCACGGCCGCCTCGTCGAACGGCGAGACGAAGAACGCGCTCGCCGCGTGCGCGAGGTGGTGCTCGACGTTGTGGACGTCGGCGCGGAGGTCCTCGGGACTCAGCGCCGAGCGCTTCGGCGACCTGCGTCTTCACGTCGCGCACCTTCGTCGCGTTGCGGAAGCGCTCCATCACGTAGCGCGGGCTCGGCCGCGTCAGGATCGTGCGGACGACCTTGGCGCCGATGTTCGCGCGCGGGTCGCGCCCGATCGCGACGTGGTCGAGCTCGCGCGGGTCGAGGCCGGCGTCCTCGAGACACCAGCGCGCGGCCAGCTCCGGAAACCCGGCGCAGTGCTTGACGCGGTTCAGCCGCTCTTCCTCGACGGCGTTGACGAGCTCGCCGTCGATCACGAGGGCCGCGGCCGCGTCGCCGTGGAAGGCGTTCAGGCCGAGGATCGCGGTCACGAGCGGCTGATCCTAGTCAGGCGAGCAGCGCTCGCGTTCCCTCGAACCCGCAGTGGAGCAGGGCGTCGATGACCGACAGCCCGGGAACGAACTCCGGCGAGCGCTGGGGATAGACCGGGTGCTCGTACCGCTGGAAGCGCAACTCGACCCCCGCGGCCGTGAACCGATCGTCCTCCTGATAGCCGCCGGCGCCGTCCCCGCTCAGGTAGGTCGAGCCGCCGAGCTCGCGCGTGAGCGAAATCAGCAGCTCCGTCCCTTGACCCCCGGCCTCGACCTCCGAGCTGCGGCGGATCCTGTGCCCGTCGAGGCCGAGCTCCCGCGCGATCGCTCGGAGCGTCAGCTCGTTGAACTCGGCCAGCAGCTGTGCTTCGGTCTCGACCAGGGCCTGCACGAACGGGAAGGCCTCGTCGAAGGCAGGCGCCTTCGCGTAGCTCTGCTCGAGCGTGCGCAGCAGCTTCCGGCGCCATGGCTGCACGTCGTCGATGCGGACGTCGCGCACTCGCTGCCGGCCGCGACCGGCCCGCTCGATCGGCACCGTCAGCCACCGCCTCTCACCCTGGACCAGCACGCCGACACGGTTCGTCCAGACGCCCGCGCCGCTGCGCGGGAACTGCACGTCGTCCAGCAGCACGAGCACGTCGGCTCGAGCGAGCTTGTCGAAGAAGCCGAGCCACGGCAGGAAGTTGGGCTGGTGTGCGGCGACGATCACGGTTTAGGCTGCCGCGATGCTACGCGGCGAGCGAATTCTGCTGGCCCCGCTCCGCGACGACGACTCGCGGAGGCTCTTCGACTGGATCAACGAGCGCGACGACGTGCTGCTGAGCGCTCCGTACAAGCCGGTCCACGGCGCCGATCACGCCGGGTGGTTCGACGCGATCCGCACCCGCTCGGACACCGTCATCTTCGGGATTCGCCTTCTCGAGGGCGACCGGCTGATCGGCTCCTGCCAGCTGTTCGCAATCGACCCGCGCGCCCGGAGCGCGGAGCTTCAGATCCGGATCGGCGAGGAGGATGCCCGCGACCGTGGCCTCGGCCGCGAGGCCCTGCAGCTGCTCCTTCGCTACGGCTTCGACGACCTCAACCTGCGGCGGATCTGGCTGCGGGTGTTCGCGACGAACGAGCGAGCCCTTCGCGCCTACGGGGCCGCGGGGTTCGTCGAGGAAGGCCGCTTGCGCGAAGCCGCTTACGTGGACGGCGCCTTCGTCGACGTGGTTGTGATGGCTCGCCTGCGCACCGCAGAGACGTAGGCGTCGTGTGTCGTCTGCGCGACTCGTCGTGGGTCGTGCCAGCGCTCCACGAACTCGCGTCCTGCACGTCCCACCCTGTCGAGCCGCTCGCGGCTCGTGAGGAGGTCGCGCAGCACGGACTCGACGGTCTCGGGCGTCGCGCGGACGATGGGGAGCTCCTCTGCGAGCTTCGCCGGCACACGAGCGACGTCGTCGTTGTCCAGGTGCGCAAGCACCGGCTTCGCCAGCGCCATGGCTTCGACGGCGATGCCTCCATACCAACCGGTCAGGAGCTGGTCGACCACGACGTCCGCGCGTTCGAGCGCGCGTCGTGCCTCGGCGTGGGTCACGCCTTCAACGAGGACGAGCTCAATCTCCAAGCCGTCCGCGCGCAGCTGCTCGACCGCGCGGACGATGTGCTCGGTCCCCTTCACGCCGCGGTCGGTCGGTGCGTGGACGACGATGGAGGGCCGCCCGCTGCTCGAGGGCACCGGCGTCCACGCACGCGGGTCGACACTCGCGTAGGGGAGAAACGACGCACTGGGCGGCAGGACGTCGAAGAGGTCGGGGTTCAGCGCGAAGACGCCGTCGGCTCGGCCCGTGAGGCGGAGGATCGCACGGCGCTTCGCGGCGTCGCTACGTGGCTCGAAGTAGTCGGGCGGAAGTCGGGCGAACCTCGGCGCGGCTTGCCGGGCGTCGTCGCCCTGATAGGTCACGAACACCGCTGTGCGGCGCGGGAGCAGGCGAACGTCGAGACCGCGGACGAGCGATGCGTAGAGGCGCGAGACCGGGTGCGCGTCGGGGTGGCCCGCAGGCATCAAGGTCGAGCCGAAGTTGAAGTGCACGACGTCGAAGCGGCGCAGTTGTCCGAGGACGAACGCCCAGCGACGACGCTCGCGTTCGAACGCCCCAGCACTTCCGAGGAAAGAGCACGTGGTCGGCCTCGTAGCCGTATGGCGGCACTTCGAGCGCGAGCGTGTGACTGTCGAGTCCAAGCGCGCGCTCGCCGAGCGCAAGGCCCGCCGCGTGACCGCCGACGAGCGCAGGGCAGTGCAAAACTCGCAGCGGATGCATCCGTGAATAAGCTAACGGCCCCGTGAAGCCGACGTTCTCGACGGCGACCTTTCGTTCGCTTCTCCGCGCCGGCCTCGAAGGAGGCTTCCGGTTCGTGACCTTCGCCGAGACGCCGGGGCTGCAGGCTGACCGGGTCTGCGCGATCAGACACGACATCGACTCCGATCCGGAGGCCGGGCTCACGCTCGCCGAGATCGAGGCCGAGGAGGGCGTTCGGGCGACGTACTTCGTGATGCTGCGCTCGCCGGTCTACAACGTCTTCGCGAGGGCCAACCAGCAGCTCGTCGAGCAGATCGCAGCGCTCGGGCACGCGATCGGGCTTCACTACGATCCGGGCTTCGCGCCCGCCCTGGGGCGCTCGCACACCGAGCAGATCGACGTCGAGCGAAGGACGCTCGAGGAGATGCTCGGGCTCCCCGTCGGGGCGGTGGCCTTCCACCAGCCGAGCCTCGTGCCCGGCGCGTCGGAGATCGAGGTCGAGGGGGCGGTGAAGGCGAATGGCCTCCCCGGCTACCACTTCCTCGCCGACCCGAATCAGAGCCCGCGTGTGTTCGAGGCGTTCGAGGTGTTCCGGACCGGCGAGCCGCCTCGACTTCAGCTCCTGGTCCATCCGATGTGGTGGGTGGGAGGCCCCGCGGTCTCCGCGCCGGAACTGTGGGATCGGGCGATCCTCGCGGAGTGGGAGCGCTCGCAGCGCCAGCTCTTGATCGAGCGGGCGTACGGGCCGGCGCGCCGTCTGACACTCGAGCCCGACGAGCGACCCCGCGCCGTCGAGGGCACGGGGTAAAGGCGGCTCGCCGGTGTGGGCGCTACTGAGAAGCTCCCCACGCGCGAGCGAGCGCAGGTCGCTGTGCCTCCGCGTTGTAGCGCTCGATCGCGGCCCGTCGTGCGTTCGCCCGCAGTCGAGTCAGCCGATCGCGGTCCGAGGCCAGCGACTCGAGCGCCCGTCCGAACGACTCCGGCGAGCCCGCCTCGAAGAGGACTCCGAGCTCCTCCTCCGCGAGCCAGCGCAGGCCGGGAGGTCGGGCGCGACGACGGCGAGCCCGGCCATCAGGTACTCGAACAGCTTGTTCGGCGCGGAGAGCTCGGCGTTCCGCGTCAGCGGCCGGTCGAAGAGCAGCCCGACGTGGTGCCCGTGGAGCGCGGGGACGACCTCGCTCGGCGGGACGGGGTCGCGCACGGCGACGCGCTCGCGCACGTCGGCCGGCAGGACGCGCTCGAGCGCGTCGCGCGTCGAGCGGTTCACGCGCAGGGTCAGCTGCACGCTCGGCGCGCGCCGGACCGCTTCGAGCAGGTCGTCGAGCGGCCTGCCGGTTCCGAACGCGCCCTGGTAGACGGCGCGCAGCGTGCCCTCGGCGGGCTCCGGAGGCTCTCGGTCGTCGAGCTCCGGCGCGTTCAGGACGACGATCGGCTCGACGCCGAGCCGGCGGCGAAGCTCCTCGGCGATCGGCTCGCTTACGGTCACGACGGCGTCGGCGCGACGCGCGAGCTTTCGCTCGATGCGGTCGAGCAGCGCGCCGGCGATCCGCGGCGGGTCCGGGTCGAACTCCGCGTAGAGCTCGTGCGCGTCGTAGACGAGCCGCGAGTGCAGCTCCTTCGCGAGCAGGTACGCGGCCGGCAGCGTGTCGAGGTCGTTCGCGTGCACGACGTCGGCGCGCCCGATCGTGCGGCCGGCACGCCGGAGGCCGCGCGTGCGCAGCCCGAGGCGCGCGAGCCGGTAGAGACCGCGCAGCTCGCGCAGCGGCGCCGGCTCGTCGCCGCGACGCCGCGCCGGTCTTCCACTGCGGGTTCGTGCGGCCCTGCGCTCCCGTCGCGCACGATCTGGACGCCGTCGAGCGGCGCCGGCTCCTCGCCCGAGATGCGGCCGGTGAGCCCGACGACGCCGAACCCGAGCGCTTTCGCGGCGACGGCGGCCCTGCGCGCGCGTGGGTCGCGCGTGAGCTCCGCGGGGGTGACGAGCAGCAGGCGCGGCACTACGGCTTCGTCGCGCGCACGCCGAGCTGGTGGCCGAAGCGGCGCAGGATCGGGTCCTTCACGGAGCGCGGGATGCGCTCGGTGATCGGCAGCCGGATCCGCCGAGGCAGAGGCAGCAGCTCCGCGTCCTGCCCGTACGGCTTGATCCAGACGTCGCGCAGGCCGGCGCCCGCGAGCTTGCGGCGCAGCTCCTCGACAGTGAAGTGGCGGGCGATCAGACCCTTGCGTCTCGCCTGCGCGCGCGCCTTCGAAGTGCAGGCCGAGCCGGCGGGCGATCGGCAGGAACCGCTGGAAGCCGCGGTAGACGAGGAAGAAGAGCGAGCGGCGGTGGTAGACCATCAGCACGATCTGCCCGCCGGGCCGCGTCACGCGCACGAGCTCGGAGAGCGCGCGGTCCATGTCGCTCGAGTGGTGGATCACGCCCCACGAGAACACGAGGTCGAAGCTCGCGTCGGCGAACGGAAGCCGCTCCGCATCCGCCTGTCGCACGTCCGCCTCGAGCCCGAAGGCGGCGAGCCGGCGTCGCGTCGTCTCGACGGCCCAGTCGGTCAGGTCGACGCCCGTGACGTTGGCGCCGGCCTCCGCGAGCAACTGCGTCGCGATCCCGCTGCCGATCCCGACGTCGAGCACGTCCTTGCCGCGGAGCGAGTCGAAGTCGACGAAGAGCGAGAAGGGCTTCCCGCTCGCGTCGGCGGTCAGGCGCATGTACCGCGGGTGGAAGATGCGACGGTCGATCTCGCGGAAGAACTCCTGCGAGCCTTCGTCGTACGGGATCGGGTCGTCGACGTCGTACGACATCGGGTTCCGGTTCCACCAGTCGCGGACCTGCTCTTGCGTCGTCACGGCCGCTGACCCTAGAGGAACTCTCGCGCCCAGAGCTCGACGCAGAGTGCGCGCCAGAGCTCGAAGCCGGCGGTCTTCTCGCCGGAGCGGTGGCGCTGCGAGGCTCCGCTGCGCGGCCGTCGGCGTCGACGAAGCCGCGCTCGCGGAACTCGCGCGAGGCGAAGACGTCGGCCGCGAGCTCGCCGAGGCCGTTCGCGCAGCCACGCCGCCTCGGGCGTGACGAAGCCGAGCTTGTCCACGCGGTCGCGCACGACCGGCGGGAGCAGGTCGCCGAGCGCGCGGCGGAGCACGTCCTTCGTGCGGCCGCGCCGGATCAGGTCGCTCGCGCCGAGCGAGAAGAGCAGCTCGACGAGGCGGTAGTCGAGGAACGGCACGCGCGCCTCGAGCGAGTGCGCCATCGAGTTGCGGTCCTCGTAGTGCAGGAGCTCGGGCAGGCCGCGCCGCGTCAGGATCAGCTGCATCTGCCGGCGCAGGTAGCCGCCGTCGAAGCCGTTGACGTGCGGCGGCCGCGCGTGCGAGGCAGGTCGGGGTGCACGAGCGCGCTGCCGCCGCGGGCCCGGCCGCGCGCCGCCCAGCGGACCCGCTCCGGCAGGAACGGGCGCGCGAGCGCCTCCGCGGTCGCGGCGAGGCCGGCGCCGTGCAGGCCGCGGTACGCGCGCAGCTCCGCGCCGAGCTCGCGCAGCTGCCCGCTGCGCAGCAGGTCGGCGAAGAACGGCCCGAAGTAGCCGTGGTAGCCGGCGAGCGTCTCGTCGCGCGCCCTGGCCGTCGAGCATCACCTTCAGCCCGGCCTCGCTTGGCCGCGCGCATCACGAACCACTGCGCGACGATCGACGTCGAGCCGAACGGCTCGTCCTGCGTCTCGGACGATCGACGGCAGCACGTCGACGAGCTCGCGCGAGTCGAACGTGACCCAGTGCGGCTGCGAGCGCGTCTGCGCGACGACCGCCTCGCGCGAACGGCCGCTCGTCGAACCCGCGCTCCTCGAAGAACGCCGTGAAGGTGCGCTGGCGGTCGCCGACGGGCCGCGCGTTCTCGGCCTCCGTGCGGAGGAGGTGGTCGACGGCGCAGACGATCGCCGACGAGTCGATCCCGCCCGAGAGGCACGTGCCGACGGGCACGTCGCTGCGCAGCCGCAGGCGCACCGCGTCGAGGAAGAGCTCGCGCACCGCGTCGGCCGGAGTCGCCGGCCACGCTCGCGCGGCTCGAGCTCCCAGTAGCGGCTCGAGTCGCAGCCCGTCGCTCGTCGACGACGAGCGAGTGCGCGGGCGGGAGCTTGCGGATCCCGGCGAAGAACGTGTCGTCGGTGTGGTCGACGTAGCCCTGCTCGAGGAAGTCGCGCACCGCGGGCAGGTGCGGCTCGAGCGCGTCGCCGGCGGCGCGGAACGCCTTCAGCTCGCTCGCGAACGCGAACCGCGCCGCCGTCCCAGCGAGTAGTAGAACGGCTTCACGCCGAAGCGGTCGCGCGAGCAGAAGAGCCGCTGCCGCCGGCCGTCCCAGAGCGCGAGCGCCCACATGCCGTTGAAGCGCTCGCACGCAGTCGTCGCCCCACTCCTCGTACGCGCGGACGATCACCTCCGTGTCGGTCTGCGAGCGGAAGCGGTGGCCGCGGCCCTCGAGCTCGCGGCGCAGCTCGCGGTAGTTGTAGATCTCGCCGTTGTGCACGAGCTGCAGCGCGCCGTCGTCGCTCGCGAACGGCTGCATCCCCGCGTCGCTCAGGTCGATGATCGCGAGCCGGCGGAAGCCGAGCGCGACGCCGTCGTCGGCGAACGCGCCGTCGCCGTCGGGGCCGCGGTGGTCGAGCGCCGCGGCCATCGCGCGCCACGGTCTCGGTCTCGGGCGGCCGCCCGAGGCGACGATCACGCCGCAGAGGCCGCACATACGCGATCGATTGTAGGGCCGGCCAAAGGCTGCCGGTTCGTTCAGCGCAGACTACGAGCGAAACGACGGGTCGATCCGGTAGAAGGATCTCGGGGCCGACCAGCGGCCTGCCTGCGTCGTTCTGAGAGACCTGATCCTCCGCTCGACGGTGTCGGCGCAGTCAAGTGCCCCGCTGCAGGTCGACGGACGCCCGGGTGGTGGCACGACCCTGCCAACGTGATGCCTGGAACCTGCGTCGGCCCGGAGAGGTCGTCGGCAAGAGGTCTTGATAGACGCGAACGTTGAATGGGTCGGGATCGTCCGCTCGAGCCTCTGGCTAGCGATCAGGTTCTGCATCCAGTCGGCGGCGAAGAGCGAGGAGGAGAGCACGAGGTAGTCGGGTGACGCTCTCGACGTTGAGCCACGTCAAGACTCCGCCGTGCAGCCGCGCGTTCGGGAAGCGGGTCGGGTCGAAGTAGGCGAGATCGTCGTGAAGGATCACCGCGTTGCAGGAACGTGCTGCTCGATCGCCCAGTCGTTGGTGGCTCTGATCGAGCTCCGACCCGAGGCATACAACTCGAGCGCGTAGTCGACAGGCGTGTACCAGCGTTCAAGAGCGACGGCTCCGCACAGGACGACGACCGCTGAGCCCCACGCAACACGCTGCGCGCGAGCACTCTCTCGGAGGCGCGGCGCACGCGAGACCAACTTGCGCACGCCGATCAGCACGGTCTCGAATGCGAACAGAGCGATCACGCCAAAGCTCAGGATCAGATAGCCGACGACATGCCACAGGCGTCCGGCGATCCCGTACCAGACGAGCTGCGACATCGCGAGTACGACGCCCAGCGTCAGCAAGTGGTCCGACGTTCTGCGAAACACCGACCACACCGCCCGACCAACCGTCAAGACGACGAGCGCAGCCGCGAGCAGTCCGATGTAGTGGTAGATGTCCTCGGTCCACGTGAGGAGGGAGATCGGGTCTTCCTGCTGCAGGCTGTCGGTGCTGACGATGTTGTAGGCGAGGCGGAGCGACCTCGCGTAGTACGTGTCGATGAACGCGTACGGCGTCGTGAGGAAGAAGCCGGCGAGCGCTGAGAGCTCAGCATCGCGGTGGAGCTGAACAGTCGCCTCGCGACCGGAGGTGCATCGGCCTCGAGGGCTCTTGTGCCCAGCCAGACCGCGACGAGTGCCACGGGGATCGTCCATGGACCGCCGACTTCGTGCCTTGGACGACGCCGCACAGAAGTCCGAGCGCGGCGACGTCGTCAGGCTGCCGGTTCGGGCGTGAGCCGTCGCGACGAGGAGCAAGGTGAGGCCGACCACCATCTGCAGCGTGTCGGGGTGGATGAAGTTCGCGTAGTAGAGGAAGGAGACGTCGGACGCGACGAATGCCGCGGCGAGCAGTCCGGCGAGCCGCGACCCACGCTCCCTGCCAATGTTGTAGAGCACGACGAGCGCAAGCAGGCCGGCGAGCAGTGTCACGATCCGCAGGACGATCGGCCCGGTCGGAAACGGGGGCAGGCCGACGGCACGAAGGCCGGCGTAGGCCGGGAACGCCGCGAGAAACAACCCACCGCCGTAGTACGTGATGTTGTAGTAGCGCTTCTCGCCCCAACGCGCGGGAAGCTCGGTCGACGCCGGCTTCGTCTGATCGAAGTAGACACCCGGATTGCCGTACGGCGGAACGAGCGTCGCCTCGAGAGCCATCGTCAGGAACGGCTCGTCGTTCGAGTATGCGGCGAGCAGTTCGGGGTTGTCGGTGTTGCGCGTAACGAGTGGTGCGAACAGCACGAGGAACGCAGCTGCGAAGAGCGCGAGCGGCCAGTCGACTCTGACGTACCTCCCGATGTCTCCGGGGATCGTCTTCACATCGTTGGCAGCGTCAGTTTCGGCGGCTCGACCACCTAGGCGGGCACGTGAGCGCCATCGGCAGTTCGACGGTCGAAGCCTCGAGGCCGAGCAGCTCGTCGTAGACCGCTTCGACCGCGCGCGCGTTGCGGACCGGGTCGAAGCGCTCGCGCGCGTGCTCGAGCGCCGCGCTGCCGAGCCGCGTGCGCAGCTCCGGGTCGGCGATCAGCTCGCGCAGCGCGGCGGCGATCCGCTCCGGGCGCGCGTCGTCGAGCAGGAAGCCCGGTCCGGCCCGGGCAGGAGGATCCCGGCGCCGTCGCGCGAGCCCGACGCGACGACCGGCTTGCCGTACGTCGCCGCCTCGAGCACCGGGCGGCCGAGCCCGACGCCCTGGTTCGGGAACGTGACGACGTCGAGCGCGCTGTAGATCTCGCCGGTCTCGGCGGTGAACGGCAGGAACGAGAAGTTCGGCTCGAGGTGCTTCGCGCTCACGAGCTCCTTGATCGCCGACTCCTCGTCGGTGAGCAGGTTCGTCGCCTCGAGCGCGCGGCCGCGCAGCGTGCGGAAGTACTCCGGCGGGCGGACGCCGCCGCCCATGATCACGAAGTGCGCGGGCGCGCCCTCGCGGACGAGGATGTCGGCCGCCTCGACGAGCTCGGGCCAGCCCTTCTGGCGGCGGACGAAGCCCGCGAAGCCGATCGCGACGCGGTCCGGCGGGCAGTCCGAGCGCGCTCTTGCCGGCGCCGTTGCGCGAGACGCGGCGGCTCGACGCGAGTTGTGCACGATCGTCAGCGGCAGCCGGATCGGGAAGCGCTCCGCGACGTCGCGGTCGATCGCGATCGCCGCGTCGCCCCAGCGCTCCATCATCGCGCGCGATCGCGCGCGAGCGGCGGTCGCGGCCCTCGCCCGCGAGCGCCGAGCGCAGGTGCCAGACGACCTTCGCGCCGTTGCGGTGCGAGACCATCGCGGCCGCGAGCAGCGGCGAGTCGTTCAGGTGGACGACCGGGAAGCGGTGCGTGCGCATCAGCCGCTCGAGCTGGCGCAGGTGCGGCGGCAGCGCGGCGACCTCGCGGCCGAGCACGAGCCAGCGCAGGCCCTCGTACGGGCGTGTCCCAGGCGTGCGCGAAGATCGAGACCTCGCCCTTGTGCACGGTCGCGCCGGCGTCGGCGAACAGCTCGGCCGCGGGCCCTTCCGGGCAGAAGACGTGCGGCTCGAAGCGGTCGTCGAGGTGGCGGATCAGCTGCGCGAGCGACGACGGCGCGCCGCCGAGCTGCGGGCGGTGGTGGACGTAGAGCACCGGGATCCGCTCGCGCTGCGGCGCGATCCGGCGGTAGATCGCCTCGATCCGCCGCGCGTTCTTCGCCGGGTCGAAGTTCTGCTCCGCGTGCGTCGCGCGCGGTGCGGCCGAAGCGCTCGCGGCGGTCCGGCTCGGCGAGCAGCTCCGCGACCGCCTCGGCGAGCGTGTCGACGCCGAAGTCGTCGACGAGGATGCCGGTCTCGCCGGGGACGACGACGCCGCCGCCGGTGCGCGAGCCCGACGCGACGACCGGCACGCCGGACGCGGCGGCCTCGATCACCGGCCGCCCGAGCTCGGGCCCCTGCGACGGCGCGACGACGACGTCGGACGCCTGGTAGAGGTTCGCCGTGTCCTGCGTGAACGGGACGAAGCGGAAGAGCTCGGTCAGCCCGAGCTCGTCGACGAGCTGCTTCGCCTCGGACTCGTAGTTGCGCGTCAGGTCGGCGAGCTGGAGCGAGCGGCCGACGAGCGTGCGGAAGAACTCCTCGCCGCGGACGGCGCCGCCGACGATCAGGTAGCTCGCGTCGAGCCCGCGGTCGCGCAGCCGCGCGGCCGCCTCGATGAACTCGCGGAAGCCCTTCGACGGGTAGATGAAGCCGAAGTACGAGACGACCGGGCGGTCGGCGGGCAGGCCGAGCGCGGCCTTCGCGGCCGCAGGATCGCCCGGATGGAAGCGGTCGAGGTCGACCGAGTTCGGGACGACCGTCGAGCCGACGCCGAAGACGTTCGCGACGTCGTGCGTGATCGCGATCGACGTCGTCGCGAGCTTCTGGATCGCGGCGCGCACGAACGCCGAGCGCGCGGTCCTTGCCGCCGTCCGGCAGCGCCGAGCGCAGGTGCCAGACGACCGGCAGGCCCTCGCGGCGCGCGAGCCACGCCGCCGGGATCAGCGGCGAGTCGTTGAAGTGGACGAGCTCGAACTGGTTGCGACGCAGCGTGCGGCGGAAGCGGAGCACGTGCTGCGGGAGCAGCGCGAGCTCGCGCGCGAACAGCAGCCAGCGCCGGCCGCGGTAGGTCGACGCCCAGATGTGCGTGAAGCCGGCGACCGGGCCCGTGTGCACGTGCGCGCCCGCCTCGCGGAAGAGCTCCGCCGCCGGCCCGGGCGGGCAGTAGATGTGCGGCTCGAACTGCTCGTCGTCGAGCTCGCGGATCAGGTACGACAGCGATGCCGGCGCTCCCCCGAGCTCGGAGCGGTGGTGGACGTAGAGAACGGGCGTGCGGAGGCGCTTGGACATGGGGAAACCGGCCTCTCGGCGGCGAGCCTATGCTAGCGCCGGGGTGCCTCGGACAGTCCTGCACATCCGCCAATCCGACGCGCTGGGCGGCTCCGGGCGCTCCGCGTACCGCCTGCACTCGACGCTGCGCAAGCACGGGATGACGCTCGCGGATGCTCGTCGGGCAGCGGCGCACGACCGACCCGGACGTCCGCCCGCTCAAGCGCAACATCGCCTGGCGCGCCGGCGACCGGATCGCGGGGACGATCGCCGACTCGTTCGACCTCCAGTACGTCTTCTACCCGTCGTCCTTCGGCGTCGCGTCGGACCCGTGGTTCCGCGACGCCGACGTCGTGCAGCTCTACAACACGCACGGCTCGTACTTCAGCCACACCGCGCTGCCGTTTCTCTCGCGGCTTCGCCCGGTCGTCTGGCGGCTGAGCGACATGTGGGCGTTCACCGGGCACGTCGCGTACTCGTACGACTGCGAGCGCTGGCGGCACGGCTGCGGCTCGTGCCCGTACCTCGGCGAGTACCCCGCGCTCTCGCGCGACACGACCGCCGCGCTCTGGCGCTGGAAGAACGCGGTCTACAAGCGATCGAAGCTGACGATCGTCGCGCCTTCGCGCTGGATCGAGCGGCTCGCGTCGGAGAGCCCGCTGCTCTCGCGCTTCCCGATCGTGCGCATCCCGAACGGCATCGACCTCGAGCGCTTCCGCCGCGTCGCCGCGCGAGGAGGCGCGCGCGCGGCTCGGGCTGCCGCAGGAGGGCCCGGTCGTGCTGTTCAGCGCACCGGACGTCTCCGACCGGCGCAAGGGCGGCGCGCTCCTGAACGCGGCGCTCGAGCGGCTGAACGGGCTGCCGTTCCGGCTGCTCGTCGCGGGTGCGAACGAGACGCCGCCGTTCCCGCGCTCGTTCTGGTCGCTGACGCACCTCGTCGACGAGGCCGAGATCGCGCTCTCGTACGCCGCCGCCGACGTGTTCGTGCTGCCCGACGCTCGCGGAGAACCTGCCGAACGCGGCGCTCGAGTCCGTCGCGTCGGGCACGCCGTGCGTCTCGTTCGACGTCGGCGGCGTGCCGGACGTCGTGCGGCACATGGAGACCGGCTACCTCGCGAAGCTCGGCGACGCCGACGCGCTCGCGGAGGGGATCCGGACGCTGCTGGCCGACGAGCCGCTGCGCGATCGGATGGGCGAGGCGTGCCGCGCGCTCGCCGAGGCGGAGTTCGGCGCCGAGCTCGAGGCGAAGCGCTTCGCCGACCTGTACGACGACGTCGCCGCCTGATGTGCGGGATCGCGGGTGTCGTCGGAGCGTGGGACGACGCGCTGCTCGAGCGTCTCGGCGCGTCGCTGCGCCACCGCGGCCCGGACGGCGGCGGCGTCGTGACCGAGGGCGACGTCGCGCTCGTCGCGCGCCGCCTCGCGATCCTCGACCTCGAGACCGGCGAGCAGCCGATGACCTCGCCGAGCGGGCGCTCGACGATCGTCTTCAACGGCGAGATCTACAACGCGCCGGAGCTTCGCGCACGCCTCGAACGTGACGGGCCGCGTCTTCGCGACCGACCACTCCGACACGGAGGTCGTGCTCGCGTTGTGGGAGGAGCGCGGCGCGGAGGGGCTGCGCGAGCTGAACGGCATGTTCGCGTTCGCGCTCCTCGATCGCGAGCAGGGCGAGCTGGTGCTCGTGCGCGACCGGCTCGGGATCAAGCCGCTCTACTACAGCGACGCGCCGTTCGCGTTCGCGTCCGAGCTGCGCACGCTGCTGCACGTTCCCGGCATCGAGCGCGAGCTCGACCGCGAGAGCCTCTTCCACTACCTCAGCCTGCGCTTCGTTCCGGGCGAGCGCTCGATCCTGGCCGGCGTGAAGCGGCTTCCCCCGGGCACCTGCTCCGCTACGACCTCGAGAGCCGGGTGCCGAGCGTCCAGCGCTGGTGGAAGCTCGAGTTCGGGAGCGGCGGCGATCCCGGGGAGCTGCGCGAACGTCTGCGCGACGCGGTCGTTCGCTGGACGCTCGCCGACGTCCCCGTCGCCGTCTCGCTCTCGGGCGGGCTCGACTCGTCGGCCGTGACCGCGCTGCTCGCGGAGAGCGGCGCCCACGTGCGCACGTACTCGCTCGGCTTCGCAGGCGAGGACGACGAGCTGCCGCTCGCGCGCGCGCTCGCCGAGCGCTGGGGGACCGACCACCACGAGGCGGTCGTCGACGCGGACGAGCTGCTCGACGATCTCCTGCAGATGGTCTGGTCGCTCGACGAGCCCTACGGCGGCGGGCTTCCCTCCTGGTACGTGTACCGCTTCATGGCCGAGGACGTGAAGGTCGGCCTGACGGGGACCGGCGGCGACGAGCTCTTCGGCAACTATCGCCGCTTCGTCCCGTTCGAGCAGGCGCGACTGCGGGCGCTTCGCCGCGGCGACGTGCGCCGCTACCACTTCGAGCCGTCGTACTACTTCACCGACGAGGAGAAGCGCGCGCTCGGTGTCGACGGGCCGGACACCTCGGCGCTGCTGCAGCGCGTCTACGACGAGAGCGGCAGCTCGCACCCGCGCGACTCGGTGCTCGTACCTGGACGTCGCGACGCAGCTTCCCGACGAGTTCCTGCACGTGACCGACCGGTTCTCGATGGCGTGGTCGCTCGAGGCGCGCACGCCGTTCCTCGACCACGAGCTCGTCGAGTACGTCGCGTCGCTGCCGCCCGAGCTGCGCACGGACGCCGACGACCCGAAGCGGCTGCTGCGCGCGGCCGTCGCCGACCTCCTCACGCCTGCCCACCTCGAGGCGCCGAAGCAGGGCTTCGTCTTTCCGCTCGAGCGCTGGCTGCGCGGCGAGCTGCGCCCGCTCGCGGAGCGGCTCGTCTCGCCGGAGCATCTGCGCGCGCAGGGCATCTTCCGCGAGGACGCGAACTTCCTCTCGCTCGACGCCGAGCGGCTCTGGCCGGTGCTGATGTTCCAGCTCTGGCACCTGCTCTACGTCGAGGAGGCGCTGACCGAGGCACCGACGTTCAGCTGGCGCGAGCTGACGGCCGGCGTCCGGTGACGACGATCCCGTTCCCGCCGTAGCGCACGTCCGCGTCGACGAGCCCGGCCTCCCGCACCCACTCCTGCACCGTCTCGAGCGTCTGCGGCTCGTCGTAGCGCGGCGAGAGGGCGTCGAAGGTGTCGAGCACGGCCCACGCGACGAGCTCCTCCTCGTCGAGCGGGTACAGGCCGGTGTAGTTCCAGCACGGCACGACCGCCGTCAGGAAGCGACCGAGCTTCGGCACGCGCGCGAGCCGCGTGTCGACAGGGAGCCAGCGCGGCACGTACCACTCGACGATCCGGCGCAGCCGGTCGCGCGGCATGCGGCGTCGTGAGCGGGCGCCACAGGGTCTTCGCCGACCAGCGGTCGACGTACGGCTGCTTGCGGTAGACGTCGGCGGCGAGCCACTCGCCGTAGCGGGTCGCGCGTCAGGAACGCACGCCGCGGGTCGGGCGTGTGCTGGAGCACGCCGAAGCAGAGCACGCGGTCGAACGCGCCCTCCGCGAACGGCAGGTCGAAGAGGTCGGCCTGCGCGAGGTGGAGCCGTGCGTGCTCGCCGAGGTTGGCGCGCGCGGCGTCGACCGCCGACGACGCGTCCACCGCCCAGACCTCCGCGCCTGCGTCGAGCAGGACCTCCGTGAAGCGTCCCGCGCCGCAGCCGAGCTCGAGCACCGCTCTGGCCGGTGAGGTCCTCCGGCCAGCGCGTCCCCTCGAAGAGCCGCGCGCGCGAGAGCGGCTTGCCGGTGACGGAGTCGAGCTGGACGCGCCGCCAGCGGTTCCACTGGTCGCCGAAGCTCTCCGCGTAGCCGTCGTCGGGCACGAAGCGCGGAATCCCGTTCCGGACGGTGAGTGGCTCGCGGGAGAACAGGGGCGGCTCGCCATACTAAGCCGCTGTGTCGTCGCTGAACGTCCTGCACATCAGCGAGTCGGACGCGGCCGGCGGCGCAGGCCGCGCTGCGTACAAGCTGCACCGCGGCCTCAACGGTCTCGGGCACGTGTCGCGCATGCTCGTCGGGCGGAAGGTGACCCCGGACACCGACATCCGGCCGCTGAAGCGAAACCTGCTCTGGCGCGCGCTCGACCGCGCGTCGGGCGAGCTGTTCGACCTGCTCAGCCTCCAGTACGTCTTCTACCCGTCGTCGTTCGGCGTGCTCGCCGACGCGTGGTTCCGCTCGGCGTCCGTCGTCCAGCTGCACAACCTGCACGGCTCGTACTTCGGCTTCACCGCGCTTGCCGGCGATCTCCCGTCTGCGACCAGTCGTGTGGCAGCTGCACGACCAGTGGGGGCTGACCGGGCACGTCGCGTACTCGCTCGACTGCGAGCGCTGGCGCCACGGCTGCGGCATGTGCCCGTACCTCGGCGAGTATCCGCGCCTGCGCCACGACAGGACGGCGCTCCTCTACCGCCTCAAGGACCGCGTCTACGAGAGCTCGCGCCTGAACCTCGTCGTGCCGTCGCGCTGGATGGCGGACATCGTCGCGGCGAGCCCGCTGCTCAACCGCTTCCCCGTGCACTACATCCCGACGGGCATCGACATCGACGTCTTCAAGCCGGGCGACCAGGACGAGGCGCGCGAGCGGCTCGGCCTGCCGCTCGACCGCAGGATCATCTTCTTCGCCGCCGCGCAACATCAACGAGCGCCGCAAGGGCCTGCACCTGCTCGCCGAGGCGCTGCGCCGGCTCGACGAGCCGCCGCTGCTCGTGGTCGCGGGCAACGGCACGGTCGCGCGCGGGATCGAGACGCGCTACCTCGGCGCGGTGCTCGACGAGGAGATCCTCGCGGACGCCTACCGCGCCGCCGACGTGTTCGCCGTGCCGACGCTCGCCGACGTGCTCACGCAGACCGCGCCGGAGAGCATCGCGTGCGGGACGCCGTGCGTCTCGTTCGACCGCGGCGGCGTGATCGACGTCGTGCGCCATCTGGAGACGGGCTACCAGGCGAGGTTCGGCGACGTCGACGATCTCGCGCGCGGGCTGACGACGCTGCTCGGCGACTCGGAGCTGCTCGCGCGGCTCGTCGCGCCGCTGCCGCGAGGTGGCGGAGACGGAGTTCGCCGTCCAGCAGCAGGTGGAGCGCTACGCCGCGCTCTACGAGGAGCTCGCCGTTGGCCCGCCCGCTCGTTAGCGTCGTCGTCCCGTCGTACCAGCAGGGGCGGTTCCTCGAGCGAGGCGCTCGAGCTCGGTGCTCGAGCAGGAGTACGAGCCGCTCGAGGTGCGTCGTCGTGGACGGCGGCTCGACCGACGGGAGCGTCGAGGTGATCCGCCGCTACGAGGACCGGCTCGCGTGGTGGACGAGCGAGCCGGACAGCGGCCAGGCGCAGGCGCTGAACAAGGGCTTCGCGCGCGCGGGCGGCGACGTGCTCGGCTGGCTCGCCTCCGACGACGTGCTCGTGCCCGGCGCGATCGCGCGGGTCGTCGACGAGCTCGAGCGGCGGCCCGACTCTTGCTCGTCTACGGCGAGGCGCTGTTCGTCGACGAGGGCGGCGCGCGAGCTCTTCGCGCTCGAGCCGCGCCCGTTCGACGTCGAGGCGATGGTGCGCGCGTGCGCGAACCACGTCGTCCAGCCGGGCTCGCTCTTCCGTCGGCGTGCCTGGGAGCTCGCGGGCCGCTCGAACGAGGCACGCGTCACTACCTCTTCGACTTCGAGTTCGTGCTCGCGGTCGGTCGCGGCGGGCGCGTCGTGCCGATCCCCGACCGGCTCGCGCTCTACCGCGTGCACCCGGAGTCGAAGTCGGGCGGCGGCTCGCTGCTGAAGGCGCGCGACTACGTGCGCTTCGCGGACGAGTTCCTCGCCGGCTCGGGGCTGCCGGGCGCCGACGAGGGTCGCGGCAGCGCATACCTCGCCGCCGGCGACTACTTCTACGACGCGGGCGAGCTCGCGGAGCGCGAGCCGCGCACTGCTGCCGGTCGCTGCGGCTGAAGCCCGTCGCGGCGCGGCGCGGGGCTGCTCGCGCGAACGCTTGCTCGCTCGGTGGTGCCGTGATCCGCGCTCGGGATCGACGCGACCTCCGTCGCCCCCGACGGGAAGGGCATCGCGCGCGTGCAGCGCGGGACCGTTCGTGCGCTCGCCGAGCTCGGCCGCTTCGAGCTCGTCGTCTACGCGCGCCACCCGGAGGAGCTGCCCGAGGTGCGCGCGAAGCGCGTGACGTCGCGGCCGACGCTCGCGTGGGAGCAGGTCGGGCTCGCGCGGGCGGCGCGCGACGGTCGACGTGCTGCTGACGTGGACCGAGCGGCTGCCGCTCGTCGGCGCGCGGACGCTTCGTCGTCTGGCTGTTCGAGCCGCCGACGCACCGGATCGAGCAGAACCGCGCGCGTCGGCGCGCGCGCGTGGCAGCGCGGCAGCGACATCGTCACGCTCGCGCTCTGGCGGCGGAGCCTCGGCCGCGCCGCGCGTCGTCCTCACCGGCTCGCAGGCGACCGCCGACGCGGTCCCGACGTCGCGGCCGCGCGGCCGCTCTACCCGGGCCTCGACGAGCGCTTCTCGCCCGGGCTCGGAGCGCGACGGCGTCCGTGCTGCACATCGGCTCGAACGACCCGCGCGACGACACGCGCGACCGCTGCTCGCCGCGGCCGCGCGCGCGCGGGCGAGCGGCTCGTCGTCGTCGGCGGCTACGCGGGGCCGGCCGACGGGGCGCGAGCTCGTCGGGCGCGTCACCGACGACGAGCTGGTCGAGCTCTACCGCCGCGCCGACGCGTTCGTCGACACGAGCCTCTACGAGGGCTTCGGCTTCCAGGTGCTCGAGGCGATGGCGTGCGGCACGCCGGTCGTCGCGTCCGACACGACGTCGATCCCCGAGCTCGTCGGCGACGCCGCGCTGCTCTGCCCGCCGCGGCGACGTGGACGCGTTCGCCGCGGCGCTGCGTCGGCTGCGCGCCGAGGACGGACTGGCGGACGATCTGCGCCGTCGCGGACTCGCGCGCGCCGCCGAGTTCACGTGGGAGCGCACCGCGCGGCGAGCTCGCCGACGCGCTCGAGGAGGCTGCGCGCTCGTGATCGCGTTCGTGCACGGCCTGCGCAACTGGGGCGCGGTCGAGGAGTACGTCGCCGCGCTCGTGCGCGGCGCTGCGGCGAGCGCGGCGAGCGAGTCGCGCTGCTCTATCCCGACGATCGCGGCGCTCGCGCCGTTCGCGGAGCTCGGCGCCGCGGGCGGAACCTTCGACCTCGACGCGCCCGGGCCTCACCCGTCGACTACGGCGCGAGCTGCGCCGGCTGCGACCCGGCGATCGTCCACGTGACGGACGTCTTCCCGCAGGCGCATCGTCGCCGCGCGGCTCGCCGGGCGTTCGGCGCCTGTTCGTCACGCACCACACGCCCGAGCTCCCGCGCCGCGACAACCTCGCCGGGCGCGCGCTGGCAGCGCGCTCGGCTGGGCGATCGCGGCCCGAGGTGGTCTACACGTCGGAGACCGACCGCGCGTCCGACGGACGCAGGCTGCGCACGCACGTCGTCCCGCTCGGGATCGACCTCGAGCGCTTCGCGCGCGGGCACGCCGCGTCCTCGACGGACGCATCGTCGGCAACGTCGCCCGGCTCGCCGAGCAGAAGGGCCACCGCGACCTGATCGCGGCAGCGCCGCGCGTGCTCGAGCGTCATCCGGACGTGCGCTTCGTCGATCGCGGGCGACGGCGAGCTTCGTGCGAGAGCTCGAGGCGCTCGCCGCGCCGCTCGGCGACCGCTTCGAGCTTCTCGGCGAGCGCCGCGACGTGCCCGACCTGCTCGCGTCCTTCGACGTGTTCGCGTTCCCGTCGCGCTTCGAGGGCCTCTGCCTCGCGGTGATCGAGGCGCAGGCGGCGGGCGTGCCGGTCGTCGCGACGCCCGTCGGCGGGATCCGCGAGACGGTCGTCGACGGCGAGACGGGCTGCCTCGTCCCGGTCGGCGACGTCGAGGCGCTCGCCGAGCGGATCTCCTGGTGCCTCGACCACCCGGAGGAGGCCCGGCGCGTCGCCGACCGAGGCGCGTGCGCGCGTGCGCTCGAGCGTTCGCGGTCGAGCGGATGGTCGCGGAGACGCTCGCGCTCTACGGGATCTCGTAGAGCACGTACTCGTCGTTCGCGTAGAGGCGCCCGAACGAGCGCGGCAGACGGTCGGTCGTCGCGAGCGACCGCGTAGTACGACGAGTACGCGCGCGACAGGTCGAGCTCGTCCGGGCGGCGTGCGGCCCGCCAGGACGGCCTGGTTCGCCGCGAGCTTGCGATCGCGGTCCTCCTCGTGCGAGACCAGCCTCCCGTCGTACCAGCCGGCGATGTAGAGCTGACGCCCGGCGATCGCGGGATAGTTGTTCCAGCCCGCGTGCGGCGTGACCTCGATCCCCGTGAGGGTCGTGAAGACGAGCGCGTCTTCGGGCACGCGGTTCTCGACCTCGCTCCAGATGTCGTGGTCGGCGGTCGTGATCGCGACGGCGGGGTCGTCGACGCCGCCGCGGACCGCGATCGCGAGTGCGGCCGCCGCAGCGGCCGCGACGATGCCCGCGCGGACGAGCGCGCGCGACCTGACCATGCCGGCGCCGAGCGCGACCAGGAGGGCGAGCATCAGCAGGAAGCCCGGCTGCGGGCCGAGCGGCTCTCGCGCTGCGACCGCGAACGCCAGCAGCGCGCCTGACGCGAGGGCCAGGCGCAGGTCGAGCCGCACGCCGCTGAGCACGAGCAGTGCGGCGAGGAAGATCTCGGTCACCAGCGCGACGTCGAAGCCGTAGCCCGAGAGGAGCCACGACGGCAGGACGGTCGCGACGATCGCGACGAAGAGCCCCCAGGATCTGGCTCGCGCCAGTGCAGTGAGCAGCACGACCTCGCCCGCGACGAGGCAGGCAAGCCCGAGCGAGCGGATGTCCGGGTCGCCGTCCGTGAGCCCGCGCAGCGCATCCAGCGGAAGCGCCTTCGGCTTCGCGAGCCCGGCATACCAGCTCGCGAACGCGAACAGGAGCCCGATCACGGCCGCCGCGCCGAGCGCGAGCACAGCCGCTCCGATCAGCGCGACGCGTCGGAAGTCGGGTCGGGAGCGGTGGCGCTCCACGAGACCGGCGACGAGCAGCAGGCCGAGCGCCATGATCGCGACCACCTTCGTCTGGAAGTAGTCGAGCGCGACGACCGAGCTCAGCACCACGAGCCAGCGCGTGTCGAGCTCGTCGCGCCACACGCGCCAGATCGAGAACACGAGCGGCAGCGCGAAGGCGGCCGGCGGCGTCTCGGTGATCCACGACGGGTAGGGCACGATCGCGACGGCGAGCAGCGCAGCCGCGATGCCGACGAGCGGTGCGGGAATCGGCCGGTCTTCCACGAAGAGCGCGATCCCAATGCACAGGGACACCGCGGCGAACGTCGGCAGGGTCGCGGCCTGGAACAGGATCGGGTCGAAGCCCGGCAGCCACGAGAGCACCGCGCCGACGAAGCTCGTGCCCGCCTCGGAGTAGATGATCGTCTCGCCTTCCGCGAGCGGGTCGCGGAACGGCACGATCGATTGGGCCGCGCTGACGACCTTGGCCATGTACCAGAGCATCCCGCCGTAGGCAGCCGAGTCGAGGTCGTCCGTCGGGCCGTGCAACAGCGCGCCGAGCCCGGCGCCGAACGCCGCTGAGCCGAGCGTCGCGATGGCGAGCGTCCCGCCGCCGAGCGGCAACCGAGCAGCCCGCGCGCCGATCACGACTGCCGCGAGGACGACGACCACGGAGACCACGCCGAGCGGCCGCCAGAGGAGCGGCGGCACCGCTGCGGCCATGACCACGAAGAGCCCGAGCGGATACGCGTCCAGGAGCGACCGCGGGTCGCGCGGCCGACGCAGGAGCACGAGGCACCCCGAGCCGACGAGCCAGACGAGCGCTGCGAGCGCGAGCCCGAGCGCGGTGTGGAGCGCGATCGAGAGGGCGAGCGCCGACGTCACGGGGCTTCGTAGATCCTGGCGCCGTTGAGCTCCGTGACGAGCCGGTACCCCGCGGCGCGTGCGGCGCCGTCGTAGTCGGGCACAGGCGGAAGCACGTGCCAGAGCTTCACGACGACCAGTCGTGTTCGGCGCGCGCGGATCAGCGCCTCGACCTCTTCGTCCGTGATCAGGTGGTTGCGCCGCGCTTCGTCCGGCTCGAGCGGCTCCGCGTCGTGTGGCCCGAAGTCGTTCTCCAGCCCGGGCACGGGTCTCGCGTGCGTGCCGAACAGGTAGCCAGGCCACGACGCCAGCACCTCTTCGCCCGGCGTCGTCCGCGCGTCGATGAAGTCAGCGACCTCCTGCACGCGGTACGGGCGGTCCTCGGGAGACGCCCGGACGATCCGGACGTACTCCACCGGGGCGAACACGAGGTACGCGAGGAGCCAGACGGCCCCCGCCGCTGCGAACAGCGTGCGCGTCGCAGGCGGCCCGTCCCCGACACTGCGCACGAGCTCGACGACGCCGACGATGAGGAACGGCACGGTCGTCGCGAAGTACTGCGTGTAGGTCGGGGTCGGGAGCAGCGCGGTGATCGCGAGCAGCCCCGCGACGAGGAACCAGAGCGGCAAGTGTCCGCGATCGCGGCGCGCCACGATCGCAGCCACGACGGCGGCTCCGCCGAGCAGCAGGTACTGCGTGACGGGCCTCGAGTCCGTCGCGATCCCGAGCAGGTTGGCGACGACCTTGCCCTTCTGCTCGAAGTCGCCGACGAGCCCGCCCTCGCTCCGCACCCCGTGCACGCCGAGGTTGCCGAACAGGAAGCCTCTCGGGTCGAGCGCAAAGACGAGGAGCGTCGGTACGAGCGCGAACGCGAAACCGGCGCTGTAGCGGAGCAGGCCCCGTCCCGTCCTCACCGACTCCCACGCGAACGCGATCGCCGCGCCGACCACGAGCGCCCGGGTCTGCACTGCGAGCGAGGCGAGCACACCCGCGGCGAGCCACGCGCGCGGTCCAGGCTCTCCGCGCGCGATCAGGACATAGGCACCGAACATCAGCGCCGTCGCGAGGGCGTACGTCTTCACGGGCGGGTACCACGTGAACACGAGCGTCGACGTCGCGAACAGCACGCTTCCCAGGAGTGCGGCCCGAAGCCCGAACCGGACGAACAGATGCCGTGTCAGGAGCACTGCCGTCACCAGGCCCAGCACGAGTGAGAGTGAGCGCAACACGAGCCAGTGCTCGCCGAGCACTTCGGCCCAGGCGCCGTAGACGTACGGGAGGAGCGGTGTCTGGGTGTAGAAGAAGTCGCGGTACGGAACGACGCCGTCGAGCACGAGGGCGGCCGCGGCGGCGTAGCTGCCCTCGTCCACGTCGACGAAGCGGAGTGCTGCGAACGGGGCGAGGGTCAGCGCCGGAAGCAGCGCCACCGGCAGCCACAGCCAGCGTTCGCGCACCTAGCGCTGGAGCTCGACGCTCGCCGTCTCAGGCGCCGGCGCGTCGTGGAAGCCGATGGTCTCGCGGACGATGTAGACCGGCCGCGCCTTGACCTCCTCGTAGATCCGGCCGACGTAGAGGCCGAGCATGCCCATCAGCGTCAGCTGGACGCCGCCGAGGAAGGACACGACGACGAGGATCGACGCCCAGCCGGGCACGACGAAGGCGCCTGCGAGCTTCGCGACGACCGCGAAGATCGCGAGCACGAACGCCAGCGTCGAGAACGCGAAGCCTGCGACGAGCGCCGCCCTGAGCGGCGCGTCCGAGAAGCTGACGAGGCCGTCGACGGCGAGCGTGAGCGACTTGCGGTACGAGTACTTCGGCTCGCCGGCGAAGCGCTCGGACCGCTGGTACGGCACGCCGATCTGCCGGAACCCGACCCAGCTGAACATGCCGCGCACGTAGCGCGCCCGCTCGCGCATCGACCGGAACGCGTCGACGGCCCTGCGGTCGACGAGTCGGAAGTCACCGGCGTCGAGCGGCATCTCGACGTGCGCGATCCGCCGGAGGATCCGGTAGAACCACGACGCCGTCGCGCGCTTCAGCCAGCTCTCTCCGCTTCGGCGCTCGCGCACCGCGTAGACGACCTCGTATCCCTCCTGCCAGCGCGCGACCAGGTCCGGGACGACCTCGGGCGGGTCCTGGAGGTCGGCGTCCATGACCACGACCGCGTCGCCTGCAGCGTGGTCGAGCCCCGCAGTGATCGCGACCTGGTGGCCGAAGTTCCGCGCGAAGCGGATCACGCGGATCCGGGGATCCTCGCGCCCGAGCTCACCGAGCAGCTCATAGGTGCCGTCGAAGCTGCAGTCGTCCACGAACAGCAGCTCGGCCTCCCCGTCGAGCGTCTCGATCACGTCGGAGAGCCTCCGGTGCAGCTCCGGCAGGGTCTCCCGCTCGTTGAAGACCGGGATCACGAAGGAGTAGCGGATCCGGCTCACGGCTTGCGATCGTACCCCGCGCACATCACGGCGCCCGCAGCTCGTAGAGCGCAAAGCGGTCGTTCACGTAGAGACGGCGGGCTTCCGGCGGGGCCGGCTCCTCGGCACGGAGCACCGCGTACAGCGGGCGGTTCGGCGCCAGCCCGGCCTCGGCGAGTGCGGGCTCCGGATCGCCGCCGAGCGCGAGGCGGTTCAGCCGCAGACGTTCGGCCCGCTCCTGCGGCAGCACGCGCAGCTCGCTGTCCGCCCAGCCGGCGATGTAGTGCTGCCGCCCCGAGACGGCGCTGTAGTAGTTCCAGCCCTCGTCCGACGTGATCCGCTCCCCGGTCAGGCTCGTGAACACGAGTGCGTTCGGTGGGAGCTCCGAGACCCGCTCGGACAGCTCGGCGTGCTCGCTCGTGAGGGGAGGCTCCGCGGGGTCGAGCCGGAGAAAGCCCGCGGCGAGCGCAACGGCGAGCGCTGCCGGGGCGAGCACGGAGAGCGTGCGCAGCCGCAGCGCGCCGAAGCCGCCGAGCAACGCGAGCGCACCGAGCACGAGCAACGCCGCGCCCGTGCCCACGCCGGCGACCTCGCGGAACCACGCACCGCCGACGAGGCAGGCTGCGGCGCCGCCGAAGAGCACTTGGGTCGTGCGGTCAGGAGTCGCCCTGCTGAGCTCGAGCGCGACGAGCAGCGCTGCGAGCACGATCGCAACGTCGGAGGCGTGGCCGCCGACGAACCAGGCGGCGCCGACGCCGCCGACCACGGCGGCGAGCAGCTCGGGGCGCCGAAGCCGGGCGGTTGCCGCGACGAGGAGCACATGGCCGGTCACGAGCAGCGCGGGCGCCAGTTGCTGCGTGCTGCGTGCGTCGAGCTGTTCGCGCAGACCGTCGAGCGCCTCGCCGGGAAGGAATTCCAGCACGAGCAGCTCCGTCAGCCAGTCCGCGGCCAGCACGGCGACGGCGACGACCACGGCGCCGCCGACGAATGCGGCAACCGCTCTGCGCGGGTCACGTCGACCCAGCCCGACGACGACGAGCGAGGCCAGCGGGATCAGCCCGATCCCCTTCGTGAAGACGAGCGCAGCGGCGGCGAGTGCTGCGGTGGAGAGAGCCGGCCACACCGCAAACGCCCAGAAGCTGAAGGCGACCGCCGCTGCCAGCGTCACGGGCGGGCTCTCGCTGAGCCAGGTCGGGTACGCGAACGCGCCGAGCGTCAGCAGCGGCAGCGAGCGCGGGAGCGCCACCACTTCGCTCGATCGTGCCGACGCCGATCGCAATCGACGCGAACAGGCAGGCGGGGAGCGTCGCCGCGAAGAACAGAAACGGGTCGAAGCCCGGCAGCACGCTGAGCGCTGCGCCGACGAGCGCGGGGGCCGACTGCACATAGGTGTGGTCGAAGCCCGCGAGCGAAAGGTCGCGGAACGGCAGCACCGATCGGGCAGCCGATTGCAGCTCGGCGACGTAGAAGACGAGGTCGCCGAACGCGTTCGAACCGCGCGACTCGTCGGGCCCGTGCTGGAAGAGCCCGAGCGCGATGGCGAACCCGAGCGTCCCGGGCAGCGCGGCGGCGAGCGACCGACCGGTACGAGCGCGAACGTCGTCCCCCGCGGCCCGGACGCCGAGCCACGCCAGCAGCCCGACCGCGGCGATCGCGAGCGGCAGCAGCCACACAGAGACGAGCGCAAGGAACGCTGCGGCGCCGACGATCAACAGTCCGGCGGCGTACGCGTTTGCGAGCTGCCTGCTCGGTAGCCGCAGCGCAACGACGACGCCGGTGAGCCAGATCAGAGCCGCGAGCGCGACCCCGAGCAACGCGTGGAGCACGATCGAGAGCGCAAGCGTCACAGCGCGCGGATGCTACTTCGGCCGGTACAACACACCCGGATGTCGTCGAGCCGAGTCAGATCGCTGCCGGACACGGTCCGGCTCTACTCCCGGGCGTTTCGCACCCGCGCGATCACCGAGCGCGACCTGCGCCAGTTTCGTCGCAGCTACGGCGACGTCCTCGGGCCCACGCCCGCGCCGACCGGGGGTGTCGCCCTGCTCGCGAGCCTCTCGTACTCGCCGTTCCAGCTGAAGCTCGAAGGGATGCTCGCGAAGTCGTTCCAGCTGCACGGGCTCGAGCCGGTCGCCGCCGTACCGGCCGATCGCGCGGCATGCCGATGCGCTACCTCGAGCTCTTCGGGGTGCGGCGGTTCGTGCGGCTCGAGGACTACCTGACGCCCGAGCTGGAGGACGAGGCGCGGCGCGAGGGCGAGGCGCTCCTCGAAGGGGTGCGCGAGCCGGACGACCTGCGGCGGCTGACGTTTCGCGGCGTCGACGTCGGGCGTCAGGCGCTGTCGACGGTCTCCCGCTACCTGCACGAAGGCGGTGTCGACCTCGCGGACGCGGAAGCCCGCGGACGTGCTGGGCCGCCTGCTGCCGTCGGCGGTGCGGTCGACGCTCGCCTTCGAACGGCTGCTCGACGACGTGGAACCGGAGCTCGTCCTCTTCAACGAGCGCAACTACGCAGACCAGGGGCCGCTCAGCGACCTCGCCCTCGGCCGCGGGCTGAACGTCGTCCAGTTCGTCGGCGGCTTCGAGGACGACACGCTCGTGCTCAAGCGCTTCACCGCCGAGACGAAGGCGATCCACCCGCGCTCGCTCGCCGACGAGTCATGGGCGCGCGTGCGCGCGCTGCCCTGGGGCGAGCAGCAGGAGCGCGAGCTCGAGCACGACTTCTCGAAGCGCTACGACGGGACGCACGTACCACGCCCGCTTGAACCAGAGCTGGACGCGACCGCGCACGCGCGGCGAGGTCGTCGCCGAGCTCGGGCTCGACCCCGGCCGGAAGACCGCCGTCGTCTTCTCGCACGTGCTCTGGGACGCGAACATGTTCTACGGCCGCGACCTCTTCGCCGACCAGGAGGAGTGGTTCGTCGAGACCGTTCGCGCAGCTGCGGCGAACGACGCGCGTCAACTGGGTGATCAAGCTGCACCCGGCGAACGTCTGGAAGCGCAAGCGCGACGGTGTCACCGACGAGCTCGACGAGCTGGTCGCGATCCGCGAAGCACGTCGGCTCGCTACCGCCGCACGTGCGCGTGCTCGAGCCCGACGAGCGACGTCAGCACGTGGTCGCTCTTCGATGTCGACCGACTGGGGCGTGACGATCCGCGGCTCGGTCGGGTTCGAGCTCCCGTGCTTCGGCGTGCCCGTCCTGACCGCCGGGACCGGCTTCTACTCCGGCCGCGGTTTCACCGTCGACTCCGACGACGCCGACGAGTACCTGCGCCGGCTCGCGCGGATCCAGGACGTCCCGCCGCCCGACGACCAGGCGGTCGAGCTCGCCCGACGCCACGCGCATGCGCTGTTCAGGCTGCGACAGACGCGCTTCTCGAGTCGTTCAAGACTGTCTACATGCCGCTCGAGCGCATCGACCACCCGTTCGAGGCGACGATCGTCGTGAGTGCTCGCTCGCCCGAGGAGCTGCGCCGCCGACCTGGACCGCGTCGGGCGAGTGGGCGGTGCGCTCACGCGAGCTCGACTACCTCGAGCTGTAGGTCGTTCGTGTCGATGCGCGGCAGCTCGAGCAGCGGGTCGGCCGCGCGTCGCGCGCCGCGGCTCGGTCGTGAGGCCGACGGCGCAGCCCAGCTCGCGGAGCAGCCGCAGCGTCGTCTCGTTCCGGCTGCCGTACGGGTAGCAGAGCGCCCACGTCCCGCCGACCTCCTCGACGAAGTCGCGCGTGCGCTCGAGCTCGTCGCGCTGCGCGCGCTCGTCGAGCAGGCCGAGCCGTCGGTGCTCCCAGCCGTGGCCGATCACCTCGTGGCCGCGGCGCACGAGCTCGCGGCAGCCGTCGAGCGTGAGGTAGAGCAGGTCCGCGAACGCGCTCGTCGTCGTCCGTCACGAGCTCGCGGAAGAGCGTCGTCGAGCAGTTCGCTCCCGCTGTCCTTCCGGCAGGCCCTCCTGCAGCGCGCGCTTCACGAACACCGTCGCGGGCGGGTCGTAGCGGTGCGGCGGCGTGTTCTCCGCCCAGACCCGATCTGGATCCGTCGACCGCGGCGAGGATCCGGCGGCCGAGCGCTTCGTGGTCCGACGTCGAGGCGAGCAGGAACTGCGTGCGCTGCACGTCGAGCGGGCGGCGTTCGACGACGGCGCGCCCGGGAGGGCAGAAGACGCCGGTGAGGCCGCGTTGCTCGAGCGCCGGCGCGACGACGTCCAGGTGCTCGACGAGCCCGTCGTCGAACGTGAGCAGGCACGCGTCGTCGGGCCACGCGCCTGCGACGACGTCGTCGAGCCGCACGCACGTGTAGCGCTCGGCGACGTGGTCGAGCTCGCGCGTCGAACTCGGCGACCGTGCGGGCGTGCACGCGCGCGCCGTCGCGCACGTAGTGGTACATCACGATCGTCAGCACGTCAGTTGCGCTCGAAGACGGCGACGAACGCGGTCGAGAACGCGAGCCCGGCCGGCGAGCGCTCGAGCGCGCGCTGCCACGCGTCGCGCGAGGCGGTTGTACGTCCGCGGCGCGAGCGGCTCGAGCGCCGGCGGCAGCGGGTGCGGGTGCAGCGCGAGCAGCTCGACCTCGCGGAAGCCGTGTCGCGCTGCGGCCGGCGCGAGGTCGCGCGGCGTGTGCTGGCGCCTGCCGCGCTGGAACGCGCGGCGGTGGTCGTGCAGCTCCTTCGGCGGCACGTCGCGGTCGGCGGCGGCGGCGTCGCTCGAGCTCCCCGGCCGATGCGGCGAGCGACTCGGCGAGCGCGTGCAGCTCGTCGGGCTTCGTTCGCGCGAGGTGGTCGCGCAGCTCCTCGAGCAGGCGCGGCGGCCTCCCCGCTCGAGCTCCTGCGCGGTGTAGTCGTTCGCGCTCAGCAGGTTGTAGAGGCGGTTCCGGCAGGAGACGGCGAAGCGGCCGCCCGGGCGCAGCAGCCGCGCCGCCTCGGCGAAGAGGCCGTCGTCGTCGGGCAGGTACTCGATCAGCCCCATCGCCGTGACGGCGTCGAACTCGCCGGCCGGAAGACCCGACTCGTCGTACGCGGCGACGCGCCACTCGATCTCGAGCTCGCCGGCGTTCGCCTTCGCCTCCTCGATCATCCCGGGCGCGTTGTCGACGCCGACGGCGCTCCAGCCGAGGTTCGCGGCGTGGATGCAGAGCTGGCCGCCGCCGCAGCCGAGGTCGACGAGCCGCGAGCCCTCCCGCATCGCGGGCGCCACGCCCTCGATCGCCAGGCGCACGCGCTCGGCGCCGACGGGGAACCGAACGTCGGCGTCGTACGCGGCTTCGACCCATTCGTGGGCGTGCCGGTCGAAGTAGTCCCTCACATAGTCCTTCACGAGGCGAAGCTAGCATCGCCCCGGTGAGCGCGGTCAACGTCATCGCCGAGGCCGGGATGAACCACGACGGGAGCCTCGGCAACGCGATCCGCATGGCGGAGGTCGCGGCCGAGTGCGGCGCCGACGCGGTCAAGTTCCAGCTGCACGACGCCGAGGCCGAGACGACGCGCGACGCGCCGTCGCCGCCGTACTTCGAGCACGAGACGCGCTGGGAGTACTTCGAGCGGACGGCGTTCACGGACGAGCAGTGGGCGACGCTGAAGGCGGCGTGCGAGGCCGCCGGCGATCGAGTTCCTCTGCTCCGCGTTCTCGCTCGAGGCGGTCGAGCGGCTCGAGCGCGCTCGGCGTCGTCGCGCTACAAGATCGGCTCCGGCGAGGTCACGAACCTCGAGCTCGTCCGCGCGGCGGCGGCGACCGGCAAGCCGGTGCTGCTGACGTCGGGGATGTCGCTCGTGGGCCGAGCTCGACGCCGCCGTCGCGGCGGCCGGCGACCACGTGACGGTGCTCCAGTGCACGTCGCAGTACCCGACGCCGCCCGAGCGCGTCGGCCTGAACGTGCTCGCGCGAGCTGCGCGAGCGCTACGGCAAGCCGGTCGGCTTCTCCGACCACACGCTCGGGAACTACGCGGCGTTCGCCGCGGTCGACGCTCGGCGCGACGGTCGTCGAGAAGCACTTCACGCTCTCGCGCGACCTGTACGGCGCCGGACGCGCGCTTCGCGACTCGAGCCGCTACGAGCTCGAGGATCTCGTCGACGGCATCCGCGAGCTCGAGACGATGCTCGCGAACCCCGTCGACAAGGACGACCTCGAGCCGTTCGGCGAGATGAAGCAGGTCTTCGAGAAGTCCGTCGTCGTCGACGCGGGAGATTCCCGGCCGGCGCCGAGATCTCCCGCGAGATGGTGGCGGCCAAGAAGCCGGGCACGGGCATTCCGGCGCGCATGCTCCCCGAGGTCGTCGGCCGGACGGCGCGCGTCGACATCGCCGGCCGACACCGTGATCACCGAGGACCTGCTCGCGTGAGGAAGGTCTGCGTCGTCGTCGGCTCGCGGGCGAACTACTCGAGCATCAAGTCGCGCGATGCGCGCGATCGAGGACCACGCCGAGCTCGAGCTGCAGCTCGTCGTCGGCGCGTCCGCGCTGCTCGACCGCTACGGCAGCGTCGAGAACCTGATCGAGCAGGACGGCTTCGAGGCGAACGAGCGCGTGTTCATGCTGATCGAGGGCGAGACGCCGGCGACGATGGCGAAGTCGACGGGGCTCGGCCTGCTCGAGCTCCCGACGGCGTTCGAGCGGCTCAAGCCCGACATCGTGATCACGGTCGGCGACCGCTTCGAGACGATGGCGACCGCGCTCGCGGCGACGTACATGAACATCCCGCTCGCGCACACGATGGGCGGCGAGGTCTCGGGGAACATCGACGAGTCGATCCGCCACGCGGTGACGAAGTTCGCGCACGTCCACTTCCCCGCCTCGCAGGGAGCGGCGGAGCGGATCGTCAAGCTCGGCGAGGACCCGGAGTCGGTGCACCTCGTCGGCTGCCCGCGCATGGACCTCGTCGCGGAGGTCCTTCGCAGACGACGGGGAACGGGCTGAGCGAGCTCTTCGACGACCGGCGTCGGCGGGCGGTTCAGCCTCGACGAGCCGTTCCTGATCGTCTCGCAGCACCCGGTCACGACCGAGTACGGCGACGGCAAGCGCGCAGATCCTCGAGACGCTCGCCGGCGCTGCAGGACGTCGGGCTGCCCGCGATCGCGCTCTGGCCGAACGCCGACGCGGGCTCCGAGCACATCGCCGCGGGGATGCGGCAGTGGCGCGAGCACAACGACGACTCGAACGCTGCACTTCTTCAAGAACCTGCCGACGAGCGACTACATCAAGCTGATGGCGAAGACCGCGTGCGCTCGTCGGCAACTCGTCGTCGGCGATCCGCGAGGGGGCGTTCATCGGCACGCCCGCGGTGAACATCGGGCCGCGCCAGGAGGGTCGGGACCGCGGCTCGAACGTGGTCGACGTCGGCTACGACCGCGGCGAGATCGCCGCCGCGATTCGCGCGCAGGTCGAGCACGGACGCTACGAGTCGGAGCCGATCTACGGCGACGGCAGCGCGGGCAGGCGGATCGCGGAGATCCTCGCGGAGCGGGAGCTCACGATCCGCAAGCGCATGACGTACTGATGGCCTCGTCCGTCTCCGAGACGCACCCGGGCCGGCTCGATCGCGCGGATGCTCGAAGCCGTCCGCCGCCTGAACCTGACCTGGACGCTGTTGGTCGGAGGGGCGCTCGTCGTCGGCGTCGCGCTGCGGGTCTGGATCCTGACGGGGCCGCTCGGGATGGCCGAGTCGGACGAGGCGATCGTGGGCCTGATGGCCGAGGACGCGCTCGACGGCACGTTCCACGTCTTCTACTGGGTCAACTACTACTCGGGCACCCAGGAGGTGCTGCTCACCGCGGCGTTGTTCGCGCTCGTGGGTTCGAGCGTCGTCGCGCTGAAGGTCGTGCCGGCGGTGTTGATCGGGCTTGCCTGTCTCGTGACCTGGCGGATCGGCCGGCTCACCGTCGGCGAGCCGGCGGCGAGGATCGGCGCTGCGCTGATGTGGGTGTGGCCGCCCTTCCTCGTCTTCTGGTCGACGAAGGCGCGCTCCGCCTACGGGGTCGGGCTGCTGTGCGCGGCCGTCGTGCTCTGGATGGCGGTCAGGCTGCGCGAGCGGCCGTCCCGGCTCGACGCCGCCGTCCTCGGCTTCGCGCTCGGCTGCGGCATCTGGTCGACGCAGCAGTCGTTGCTCATGGCGCTCCCGGCCGTTGCGTGGCTGATCTGGCGCAGCCCCGGCGTCCTGCGGCTCTCCCACTATGCGGTCGCGGGCGGCCTGGTCGGCGGCGCGCCGTGGATCGCCTGGAACCTCACGCACGGGCTGAAGGGAGTGCTGCCGGTCACCTCGGTCGCAGGCCAGGAGTCGACCTACTTCTCGCGCTTCGCCGACCTCTTCACGATCGTCCTGCCCGAGTGGCTCGGGCTGCGGCTCGCGTACTCGAAGGACTGGCTCGTCTGGGCGCCGCTCGGCGTGGCGCTCACGGTCGGCCGCGGTCTCGCTCCTGCTCTTCGCGCTGGTGCGGCGGCCGCGCGGCGCCGAGCCTCTGCTCGTGATCGCGGCGGTCTACCCGTTCCTCTACGCCGCGACGTCGTTCACGTTCTTCACGGACGAGCCGCGGTACCTGACCTTCATCGCGCCCGGTCCCGGCGCTGCTCCTGGCGACGCAGCTCCGCCGTCCGCGGGTCGCGGCAGGCGCGCTCGCGGTCGCGGCCGCCTGGACCGTGTTCTACCTCGTGCGCCTCGAGGATCAGGGGCGGTTCCGCTATCTCGGACAGCCGAGCGACATGGGGCCGCTGATCGCGCTCCTCGACCGGGAAGGCGCAGGACCGCGTCTTCGCCGACTACTGGATCGCGTACCGGCTCGACTTCGAGAGCGGCGAGAGGATCATCGCCACGTCGACCGGCTTCGTCCGGAACCAGGAGTACGACGAGCTCGTGAAGGCCGCCCCGAACCCCGCCTACGTGTACGTGGAAGGCTCGCCGCAGGACGAAGCGGCGCGGCGGCGGCTCGTTCCGCGGGGCTACCGCAGGCTGACGTCCGGCGGCTGGACCGCGTACGTTCGCCGCTGATGGACGTCCTCGGCCTGATCCCTGCGCGCGGCGGCTCGAAGGGCATCCCCCGCAAGAACCTCGCGCCGGTCGGCGGCAGGCCGCTGCTCGAGTGGACGGTGGAGGCGGCCCGCGGCGCGACCGAGCTCACGCGCGTCGTCGTCTCGACCGAGGACGACGAGATCGCCGCCGCGGCGGGCGTCGAGGTGCTGCGCCGGCCCGCGGAGCTCGCTGCGGACGAAACGCCGATGCTCGACGTGATCCGCCACGCGGTCGCCGAGCTCTCGCCCGACGTCGTCGTCCTCCTGCAGCCGACCTCGCCGCTCCGGCGCGCCGGAGCACATCGACGCCGCGGTGCGGTTGCTGCTCGAGAGCGATGCCGACGCCGTCGTCAGCGTCGTCGCGGTTCCGCACCGCTTTCGCCCCGACGCGCTGATGGACGTCGTCGACGGCCGGGTCGTCGCGCGCGGGAGCGCCCGCACGCGGCAGGAGAAGGAGCTCGTGTACGCGCGGAACGGCCCGGCGGTGCTCGCGGTTCGGAGCGAACGGCTCGGAGACGACCTCTACGCGGGCGACTGTCGCCCGTACCTGATGGACGAGCGCGACTCGCTCGACGTCGACGAGCCGTTCGACCTCGAGCTCGCGGCGCTCCTCCTCGAGCGGCGGTAGCGTTTCGTCGTGCGCCGCGCGCTGGGACTCCTCGCAATCGCCGCGGTCGCGGCGGCCTCCGCGTGGCCGATGCAGGTCACGGGCGACAACCAGAATGCGCACTACGCGCTCGTGAAGGCGCTCTCGCAGGGGATGCCGAACATCGACGAGACGCTTGGTGAGACCGGCGACCTGCAGTCGCACGACGTCACCGTGCACGATGGCCGTCTGTACGCGGTCAAGTCACCGGGTCTGGCGATGGCGGCGACGCCGGCGTACCTGGTGGTCGAGGCTGCGGGCGCGCGCACGACGGGCGACCCGAGCCGCGTGCTGTGGTTCCTGAACCTCTCCACCTCCGTGCTCGCGACGCTCGCGTTGCTGCTGCTCGTCCGCAGCGCCGCGGATCGGCTCGAGCCCGGGTTCGGCGTCCGCGACCGCGGTCGTCCTCGGCCTGGGTGCGCTGACGCTCCCGTTCGCGACGCTCTTCTTCTCGCACGCGCTCTCGACGGCGCTCGTCTTCGCGAGCTTCGCCGTGCTGCTCGCCCGCGATCCGACCAACGGTCGGCTCGCAGCGTCGGGGCTGCTCGCCGGCCTGTCCGTCGTCGTCGAGCACTCGGTCTGGATCGCCGCCGTCGCCGTCGGGCTCTACGCGATCGCCCGCGCGCGCAGTGTGCGTTCGGCCGCGATCCTCTTGCCGCCGCCCTCGTCGGCGCGCTGCCGCTGTTCGCGTTCAACGTCTGGGCCTTCGGCAACCCGCTGCACACGCCCTACACCGACTACTGGCGAGAGAACTCCGGCTTCGACGCGACGTCGCTGCCCGGCTGGTCGGGGCTCTCCCCGGAGCTCTTCTCGTCGCTCGGCGTGCTGACGCTCGCGCCGACCCTGGCGCTCGGGCTCGCCGGTTCGGTCCTGCTCTTCCGCCGCGGGAGGCGCGCCGAGGCGCTCGTGTGCGTCGGCGTGCCGTTCGCGTTCCTCCTCTACTTCGCCGGGAACGGCGCGTTCGGTGGGCTGGGGCCGCCCCGCTACCTGACGCCGATCATGCCCTTCGCGCTGCTTCCGCTCGCCCTCGCTCTCCGGCGCTGGCCCGTCGCGACGTTGACGGCCGCCGCGATCACCTGCTTCCAGGCGGTCGTGATGACCGCGACCGGGCCGCTCGCGGCGTACGACGGTCAATGGCTCGAGCGCGCCGCCGACAGACTGTTCGTCGAGACGGCGGCCAGCCTGGTCGGCGTCTCCGGCTGGTACGCGATCGCGCCGTTCTTCCTCGCCGCTCTCGTCGCCGCAGTCTTCGCGGTCGCGTCGTTGCCCCCGCTGCGCGTCACGGTCGTCGACGCCACCCTCGCCGTGGGAGTTGCGGGCGCGTGGGCCGTCGTAGCGCTCGCGTCGTACAACGACTGGGGGCGAACGCCGACGGTCGCGTACGTTCTCGCCATGTTCGCCGTGCTCTCGCTCGCCGCCGGGGCAGTCGCCCTCGCGGCGCGTCTTCGGCGCACGCCCGTCGCACAACCGGCGGCGCCGTGACGCTCGACACCGAGACCGGGCGCGACCGCTACTTCGCCGCCCGCGAGCGCCGAGCTCCGCGCGCTGGTCGACCCCGAGACGGGGCTGGTCGCCGAGCGCTTCGCCAAACGCGTCGACTGCCCGAGCTGCGGCGCGAGCGCGCACACGCGAGCTCTTCGTGAAGGACGGCTACCCGATCGTGCGCTGCGACGAGTGCTCGCTCGTCTTCTCGAACCCGCAGGTGGACGAGAGCGTCGTGCTCGAGGAGTACCGCGAGGGCGGCTCGAACGACCTCTGGGTCGACGTGCTCACGTCGCCGCGGCAGCTCGAGCTGGACCGCGCGAAGTTCGAGGAGATCCTGGACGAGCTCGAGCCGCACCGCGGCGACGGGCGGCTGCTCGACGTCGGCACGTCGATCGGGCTCTTCCTGCGCCTCGCGCTCGACCGCGGGTGGGACGGGCGCGGCACCGAGTTCGGGCGCCGCGCGCTCGCCTATGCGCAGGACGAGCTCGGCGTCCCGGTCGACGACTCGCCGATCGAGCAGCTCGACGGCCAGTACGACGTGGTCACGCGTGCTCTCGGTGCTCGAGCACGTGAACCGGCCGCGCGAGTTCCTCCGCCACGTCGCGCGCCTGCTCGAAGCCCGGCGGCGCGACGTACCTGATCGTCCCGAACGTCGACAGCCTCGCGACGCCGCGTCCTGCACGAGCGCGCCGCGACGTTCGACGGCCGCAACCACCTGCTCTACTTCTCGCCGCGCGACGCTGCGCGACCTGCTCGCGCGGGAGGGCTTCGAGGTCGTCGCGCTGCGAACGCGGGTCGCCTCGCTCGATCCGGTGCTCGAATGGCTCACCTACGGCGAGCCCTACACGGGCGGCCCGCCCGCGGCCGACCCGCTCGTGCAGGCCGTCGCGGAGCGCCGCCCGGCCGTCGAGCGCCTGCTCGAGGAGCTCGATCTCGGCTACAAGCTGCACTGCCTGGCCGTAAAGACGGCGTAAGCCTTCCCGGGCGCTCGTTACTCTGGGCTCATGGAGGCTGCGACCACCCCCGTCGAGCCGCACGTCATCAAGCCCGCGCCGCGCCGGCCCCGCCTCGGTCTGCGCGAGGTCTGGCGGAACCGCGAGCTCCTCTCCTTCTTCGCGTGGCGCGAGCTCAAGGTGCGCTACAAGCAGACGCTGCTCGGCGTCGTCTGGGCGGTGCTCCAGCCGGTCATGTACATGGTCGTCTTCACGCTCTTCTTCGGGCGCTACCTCGACGTGTACTCGCCGGGACCGTACGCGCTGCTCGCGCTCTCCGGGTCGGTGATCTGGCTCTTCTTCGCCAACTCGGTCACGCTCGCGGCCGGCAGCCTCGTCGGGAACGCGTCGCTGCTCACGAAGGTGTACTTCCCGCGCCTGCTGGCGCCGCTCGCGCCCATCCTCGCCGCGCTCGTCGACCTCGCGCTCGCAACGCTCGTTCTGGTGGCGGTGATGGTCGGCTACGGCGACTTCCCGTCGCTTCTGCGCGTGTGGACGGCGATCCCCTTCGTCCTGCTCGCGGGGGGCACCGCCGCCGGCGTCGGCGCGTGGCTCGCGGCGCTGAACGTCAAGTACCGCGACATCCGGTTCGTCGTGCCGTTTCTCCTGCAGCTCTGGCTGTTCTTCAGCTCGGTGGTCGTCACGTTCGAAGCCCTGAACCTCTCGCAGCCGTGGGCGACGCTCTACTGGCTCAACCCGATGGCCGGCGCCGTCGAGGGCTTCCGCTGGGCGATGCTCGGCGGGGTGCGGCCGGAGCTCGCGCACATCGCACTCGCGAGCGTCAGCGGGCTCGTCGTCCTCGCGTCCGGGCTCGTCTACTTCAAGCGGCTGGAGCGCGTCTTTGCAGACATCGTCTGACCTCGCGCTCTCCGTCCGTGACCTGAGCAAGACGCTACCGGCTGGGCGAGCGCGACGTCCTCCACGGCAGCCTGCGCGACGCGATCGTCAGCGGCGCGCGTTCGGCGCTGCACCTGGCGCGGGGCATCGACCGCCCCGAACCGAGAAGAGCTCGCCGCGCTCGACGGCGTCAGCTTCGACGTGCCGCGCGGCGAGGTGCTCGGGATCATCGGCCGCAACGGCGCCGGCAAGACGACGCTCCTGAAGATCCTCTCGGGCGTCACCGACCCGACGTCCGGCGAGGCGCGCGTCTGGGGCCGCGCCGGGGCGCTGCTCGAGGTCGGCACGGGCTTCCACCCCGACCTGACGGGCCGCGAGAACGTCTTCTTCAACGGCGCGATCCTCGGGATGAAGCGGCGGGAGATCCAGCGCAAGTTCGACGAGATCGTCGAGTTCGCGGAGGTCGAGCGGTTCATCGACACGCCGGTCAAGCGCTACTCGAGCGGCATGTAGCTCCGGCTCGCGTTCGCCGTCGCCGCGCACCTCGAGCCGGAGATCCTGATCGTCGACGAGGTGCTCGCGGTCGGCGACGCGGCGTTCCAGCGCAAGTGCCTCGGCAAGATGGGCGAGGTCTCGCGGCGAGGGCCGGACGGTGCTGCTCGTCAGCCACAACATGTCCGCGATCACGTCGCTCGCCGACCGCTGCCTCTGGCTCGACCAGGGTCGCGTGCGCGAGCTGGGCGACCCGACGCAGATCGTCGCGGACTACCTCTCCGGAGACTCGGTCTCGGCGCGCCCGGGCTTCGCCGACCTGTCCGACCCGAAGCTGCGCGACGGCGTGCCGAAGAAGACGAGCAGGGAGGTCCTCTTCGACTGGGTGCGGCTCGTCGACGACGAGGGCAAGCCGTCGGACGTCTTCTTCGAAGGCGACTCGCTGACGATCGAGCTCGGGCTCTCCTCGACGATCGACTCGCGCCGGCTCGAGGCGCTGTGCTTCGTGCGCTCACTCGAGGGCGTGCTCGTCTTCACGCTGACGTCGGGCCTGCTCGACGTCGACCTGCAGCCCGGACCGGCCGAGCTGTCGGTCACGATCCCGCGGAACCAGCTTCGCAGCGGCCGCTACACGCTCGACCTCTACCTGCTGACGGCGCAGCCGCAGGACTATCTGCTCAGCGCGAAGACGTTCGAGGTCGTCGTCTCGCACGACCCCGAGGGCGACCCGCGCCGCGTCCGGGAGAACCTCGGGCTCGTCAGCGTGGAGCAGGAGTGGGGCGAGCTGCGGCAGCGGTCGCCGAATCGAGTCTGAGGTCGGACTCGACCCGGCGGACGATCCGCGCCACGACGACCTCGGGGCGGAACTCGCGCTCCCACGTCCGCCGCCCTCCCTCGACGATCCTGCGGCGGAGCTCGTCGTCGCGGCACGCGGCAGCGACGTGCTCGGCGATCTCCTGCGCCGTCTCGGCCGAGCAGCGCGTTCTCGCCGTGCACGATCTCCGGCATTGCCAGCGCCATGTTCGACGTGCGCGACGAGGCAGGAGCCGACCGACCAGGCATGGAGGATCCGCGTGTGCCCGACGACGAAGTCCGGGTTGCTGTTGTTGCAGAGCAGGAAGACCTTGGCCGCCTGGAGCTCCGAGTCGATGTCGTCGACGAAGCCGCGGTTCCGCACGCGCGGATGCTCGAGGGCGCGCGCGACCGGCTCCGAGAAGCGCCCGGCACCGTAGAGGTCGACCTCGTAGTCGTCGCCGAGCAGCCGGTCGAGCGCCGGGAGGACCTCGGTCGCGAGCAGCCAGCCGCCGAACGTGTTCCCGGTCGCGTACTGCCCGCCGAGGTTTCCGGCGATCCGGTTCCCCGTCGGTTTCGTCGCGGCGCGCTCCTCGGCGAGCTCCGGCCACATGTTCTGGAGATAGAACGCCCGCGGGTGGCCTTTTCGCGTGTAGTAGTCGGCGTTCGGGGCCGACGCGCAGCCGATCCACGTCGAGTGGAGCGCGAGGCGGACCACGACGTCCTCGAAGCGGCGGTAGGCGCGCCGCCAGAGCACCAGCTTCGCGCGGTTGCGGAGCGTCTTCTGCGGGATCGCGAACAGCGCCGGGTGCTTGAGCCGGGCGGCCATCGAGTAGTGGTCGGGGTTGCCGGCATAGGCGAAGACCGGCGTCTGCGACCTCGGCGCACGCGCCGAAGGCGGCGCTCGTCCAGAGGTGGAAGACAGACGTCGGAGCCGGAGGCGTCGACGCGCCTCGCCATCTCGTCACGGAGGGCGTACGAGGGGTAGAAGACCGCGGGGTCGGACGAGAACGCCTGGCGGAGGAGCAGCCTCGGCGTCGAGCCGACCGCGTCCGGGCTGCGCGTAGAGCGCGGGCAGCAGCTCGACGCCGTTCGTGTGCGCCCACTCGAGCGCACGCTCGCCCTCGGCTTCGAAACCCTTCTCCGTCTCGTGCGACAGCAGCGGCTGGAAGACGACGTCGTGCCCGAGCTCGCGGAACGCGGAGAGCGCCTCGCGGATCACGACCGTCGGCGCGCGGACGGAGTGCCCGGCGAGCGGCAGGTGCGCGCCGATGAAGAAGACGCGCAACGCGTGCGCTAGTCGACGATGCGCGGCTCGGGCAGCGGCACGATGAACTTGCCGCGGTATCCGCGCTCGCGGATCTTCGGCATGATCGCCTCCCCGATGTGCCACGAGAGGACGAGCACATGCGGCGGCTGCCGCTCGTACAGCGTGCGCTCGTCGACGATCGGGATGTGCGTCCCGGGCGTGTACTGGCCGATCTTCAGCGAGCCGGTCAGCTCGCAGATCGAGTCGACGAGCTCGGGCGTGACGCCGGTGTAGGCGAGCAGCGTGCTCGCGCGGCCCGGGCGCGCCGAGGCCGACGATCGGCCCTTCCTTGCGCGCCTCGACGAGCAGCTCCAGCAGGCGAAGCTTCCCGTCCTGGATCCGCTGCCGGAAGCGGTCGAACGCGACGCCGTCGTACAGGCCGCTCTCCTCCTCCAGCCGGACGAGGTCGTCGACGCGCGACGAGACGTCACGCTTGCCGCGGTCGGCCCAGACGCGGATCGAGCCTCCGTGCGTCGGCACGCGCTCGACGTCGAAGATCGAGAACCCGGCGCGGTTGAAGATCTCGATCATCGGCTTGAGCGAGTAGAAGCGCAGGTGCTCGTGGTAGATCGTGTCGTACTGGAGCTCCTCGATCAGGTTGAGCAGGTAGTGCGACTCGGAGACGAACGCGCCGTCGTCGCCGATCAGCGTCGCGACGCCGCGCAGCTCGGGGAAGAGGTTGTTCACGTGCGCGAACATGTTCGTGCCGGTCACGACGGCCGCGGGGCCGTGCTCGGCGCGCACCTGCTCCGCGACCTCCTCCGAGAAGAACGCCTGCACCGTCGGCACGTCGTTCTCGACCGCGATCTTCGCGATGTCGGTCGGCTCGATGCCGAGCACGCGCACGCCTTCCTGCTGGAAGCCCTGCAGCAGCGTGCCGTCGTTGGAGCCGATGTCGATCGCGAGGTCGTCGGCGCCGAGCTCGAGTCGCTCGGTGACGTCGTGCGTGAGGCTCCAGAAGTGCTCCTTGAGCAGGCCGGTCATCGCGGTGCGGTACGGGTACTCGGGGAAGAACACGACCTCCGGTGGCGCCGCGTAGTCGAGCTGCGCGAGCCCGCAGCTCGTGCAGCGGCAGAAGACGAGCGGGAAGTGCGTCTCCGGCTCGCTCAGCATCTGCTCGGTGAGAAGCGAGTCGCACGGCGCGTGGTGGCCGAGGTCGAGGACGGGCTCGAGCGCGTCTGCTCCGCAACCCTGGCAGCTCGTGATCCTTCCGAGGACGACCTCGTTCGCCCGCTCGACGCCCGTGCTCACGACGAGGAGCCTAGCTTGCGGCGCGGCGCACTTCGTCCATCAGGCGCTGTGCTTGTAAGCCGTCCGTAAACGTCGGGCGCTCGCGGTCCTCGAGGAGCGCGAGCGCGAGCGCCGCGAACGGCGCGACGCGCGGGTCCGCGTCCGGCGGGGCCGGCAGCGTCGGGACGTCGACCGCCTGGCCGCCGTCGGTGAGCGTGAACGCGCCGACCGGGTCGGTCGCGTGCCGGTTCTCGAGCACGAGGTCGCCGGCCTCGAGCCGGTGCACGCGCTCCTCCGCGACGAGCGAGACGGTCAGTCGCGTGCGGCGGCCGCCCTCGTGCGCGAGCACGGCGCTGAACGCGTCCTCGTTCGGCTCCACCGTCGCCTGCTTCGACCTTGGCGTCGCCGAGGAGCCAGCGTGCGTAGTCGAGTGCGTGTACGCCGTACGCGGACAGCGCGCCGCCCTGCAGCGGGTCGTCCTTCCAGCCGGGCGGGCCCGGTCGAAGCCTCGATCCCGTGGTCCAGAGGACGTGCAGCTCGTCCGCGTCGAGCAGCTCCCGGAAGCGCGCGAACGCGGGCACGACGCGATAGCCGAAGCTCACGGCGTTCGGCAGCCCGCGCGCCGCGTCTTCGAGGAGCTCGGCCTCTTCCGGCGTCGTCGCGAGCGGCTTCTCGCAGAGCACGCGCGCGCCCGCCCGGACGGCCTCGAGCACGACCTCTCGGTGCGCGGCCGGCGGGGCCGCCACGCTGACGACGTCCGCCTGCTCGACGAGCTCGCGCCACCCTTCGCGCCCGGCCACGCCGAGCACCCGCGCGCCCGCGAGCTCCCACCCCGGTGCGTGCACTGCGGCGCCGAACCCGCGCCCCACGACCGCGACGGTGGCGCTCACGCGGGCGAGCGTACCTCGCTAGGCTCAAAGCCGTGTCCGCGATCAAGACCCGCTTCGACGATCGCCTCGACGCAGACGCGCTGGCGGCTGCGCAACCGGGACCGCTCCGGCCCGTCTGCCGCACCGCCCGAGCTCTCCGACGTGATCGCCCGCCTCCGCCGCGAAGGCGTCGTGATCACCGACTTCGCGACCGTGTTCGGCGAGACTTCGCTCTTCGACGAGGCCGCCGCCGAGGTGCAGCGGCGCTACGACGCCCGTCCGCCCGAGGACGACGCCGCTGCCGCGGGCAGCAAGGGCACGTTCCTGACGAAGCTCGGTGACCCGAGCTACGACCTCGACCAGGTCTTCGCACGGATCGCGCTTCACCCGCGCGCGCTCGCGGTCGTAAACGGCTACCTGAACCTGCGCTCGACGCTCCGCGCGCTCGACGTCTGGCACACGCACCCGACCGCGGGTCCCGCGATTCAGACCCAGCTGTGGCACCGGGACGGCGACGACGTCGTGAACGCGAAGATGTTCGTGTACTTCACCGACGTGCGCGCGCCCGCCGGACCGCTGATGTACGCGCCGCGCACGCATCCCTACGGCTCGCGACGCGAGCTGCCGGAGCGCGACGACCAGGCCCGCTCGACCGACGAGCAGCTGCGCGAGGTCGTCCCGGAGAGCGAGTGGGTGCTCTGCGAGGGAAGCCCGGGCACCGTCGTCTTCGCCGACACGTGCGGTTACCACAAGCAGCTGAAGCCCGAGAGCGGCGAGCGGCTGCTGCTCGTCGCGCACTACGTGTCCGGCAAGCCGTACGTCGAGCGGGCGCTCGAGCTGACGGGCGCCGACGACTCGAAGCTCAGCGACGACCAGTACGTCGCCGTGCACGACCGACCGCGCGGGTAGCCGTCGTGAGGTGGGGGTACGCACTCGCGCTCGCGTGGGTGCTCACCGGGGCGGCGCTCTACGCCTGGCAGCTGCTGCAGATCGCCGCCGACGTTGGTTGAGTCCCTCGCGCACGTCGCGCTCGCCGGTGCGACCGCTCTGGCGTGGCTCGGCCTGGGCGCCGCACTCCTGTCGCCGCTCGGAACGAGCGGCGACCGCGCCCTCGACCTGCTCAACCGGCTCGGCGCCGGCGCGGTCGCGTTCGCGCTGATCACGTTCGGCGGCGGCTGGCTCGGGCTGCTCGATCCCGTCGCGTATCTGCTGCTGTTCGTTCCCGCCGCGGTCGGAGGCGCGGTCGTCCTCGCACGGTCGGCGCGTGGCCTGCGGCGTCCGCGACTCCGGACCTGGCCGGCGTGGCAGCTCGCGCTCGCCGCCCTGATCGCCGTCTACGTCGTCGCCGACGTGCTCGTGACGTGCGCGCCGATCTCCTCCGCCGACGCGCTCTTCTACCACGCGACCATCCCGGAGCTGTTCGAGCGCGAGGGTCGCATCGAGCAGGTGCCGTGGATGTGGCAGAGCTACCAGCCGTTCACGGTCGAGCTGCTCGTGCTGGACGGGTTCCTGCTCTGGGACTCCGTCCAGGGGGCGTTCGCGCCGCTGCTGCTCGGGCTCGGCGCCGCAGCGACGGTGTTCGTCGCCGCCCACCGGCTCGCGGGTCGCGGTGTCGCGCTGCTCGCGACCGCGCTGTTCCTCTGCCAGCCGTTCGCGCTCTGGCAGCTGACCTCGACCTTCGTGGAGCCGGCCGCCGCCTTCACGGTCGCGCTCGCCGTCGCGAACCTCGTGCGCTACGTCCGGGGCGGCGCGGGGACCGAGGCGCTCGTGCTGGCGGGCCTGTTCACCGGCGCGACGGCGGGCATGAAGTACTTCGCCGCGGGCGCTGCCGCGGTGCTCGCGCTCGGCGCGCTCGTCGTCCTCTGGAGGCGGTTGACCTTGCGGCTCGTCGTCGCGTTCGCCGTTCCCGCGCTGGCGGTCGCGCTCCCCTGGTACGTGAAGAACGCGATCCTCAAAGGCGATCCGGCCTATCCGATCCTCCTCGGCTGGGACAGCGAGGAACAGCGCGCCGGCGACTGGGCGACGTTCGACGCCTTCGGTCACGGACACTCCCTGCTCGACCTGGCGCTGCTGCTGCCGCGACTTCTCGCCGATGCGGAGCCGTTCAACCGCGCGGAGTACGTCACGCCGCTGCTCATCCTCATAGGGGAAGTTCACAATTGTGGTGGCCGAGGCGCTCGACCGCCTCAGCCGCGACCAGGCCGACGTCGCGGCGCTCTACCGCCAGCTCAGCTTTGCCGGGGTACGGATCGTCACCCTGGCGGAGGGCGAGATCAGCGAGCTTCACGTCGGGCTCAAGGGCACGATGAACCAGCTGTTCCTCAAGGACCTGGCCGACAAGACCCGCCGCGGCCTACGGGGCCGGGTCGAGGCCGGCAAATCCGGCGGCGGCAATTCCTTCGGCTACGATGTGGTTCGCCGGGCCTTGCCCGACGGCACCTTCGCCACCGGCGAGCGCCGGGTAAACCCGCCGGAAGCCGCCATCGTTCTGCGCATCTTCGAGGCCTACGCCGCCGGCACCTCACCCAAGGCGATGGCCGCGCGTCTGAACAAAGAGGGTGTTCCTGGCCCCCGCGGCGGCGCATGGAGTTCCTCGACGATCCACGGCAATCCGGCCCGCGGCACCGGGATCCTGAACAACGAGTTCTACATCGGCCGCCTCGTCTGGAACCGCTTGCGCTACCTCAAGGACCCCGCCACCGGCAAGCGCGTCTCCCGCGCCAACCCCGACACTGCCTGGATCACCACCAAGGTGCCGGACCTCCGCATCGTGGACGACAGCCTCTGGACGCAGGTCAAGGCGCGCCAGGGGGCCGCGGCTCTGTCGCGCGGGAAAATCCCGGCATGGCGCTCAGCAAGGCAAACCGCCCGCGCTACCTGTTCTCGGGGATGCTGACCTGCGGGGCCTGCGGCGGTGGCATGTCAGTGATCTCAGCGACGCACATCGGCTGCTCGGCGGCGCGCAACAAGGGCACCTGCGAGAACCGCAGGACGGGATCGCCCGGGCCGAGCTCGAGCGCCGGGTACTCGGCGCGCTGGCCTCGCGCCTGATGGCCCCCGAATCTTCGCGGTCTTCTGCGAGGAGTTCACCGCCGAGACCAACCGGATGCGCCGCAAGGCGGCCGCGCAGGTCACCGATCGGGCGAACGAGATCATGCGGGTGAGCGCCGCGATCGACCGCCTGGTGCAGGCCATCATCGACGGCACACCGGCGCGCGCCGTCAAGGAGAGGCTCGACGCGCTCGAGGCGCGCCGAGGTGAACTGGAGGCCACAGCGAGCGAGCAGGAGCGCCCGCTGCCGGCGCTGCATCCGGCCATGGCGGAGATCTACCGCCAGAAGGTCACCGACCTCGCCGCCGCGCTCAACGCCCCGGAGACCCGGGCAGAGGCGGCGGAGATCCTGCGCGGGCTGATCGACACCATCGAGCTGCGGCCGTCCGCGGAGGCCTACGACATTCTGCTCCGGGGCGACCTCGCCGGAATCCTGACGCTGGCGTCGAACAGCAAAAAGCCCGCCGCGCTTTCGCGTGACGGGCTTTCGCAAATGGCGTTGGTTGCGGGGGCAGGATTTGACCTTTGCCGAACCAGTGGGCACTTACGTGCATGACCCCAAACACCCAGAGTTCGAATCCCTTTCCTCCGCCAACCTCCCGCACAACCCATTCTCCGCTCGTTCGCGCGGCCGAAATTTCTCGTTGTTTTCGAGGGTTATAGCGGGGAGGCTCCCCACTGCGCCCATGCCGATACAGCCGAAATTCGTTCTCTCCGGGCCGATATTCTCCGGACCTGTTGACTTTGGGTGATTTGGTGGGGTGCCTCAGGGGCTTGTTTTCATTGGGCATTTTCTGCGACCACGAGATCGGATTTCGACGGATTCTTTGGGTGGCGAAGGACCGAAATCCAAACGTTGGGCTGACCGAGAGCGCGGAGAATGACTCCGTGCTGGCACAGGCCGGCGACGACCACCTTGCTCCCGCTCGAAGAGGCTCGGCTTAAGGACGCCTTGCCGGCGCAGCACGGTGTAGACCACTTCGTGGGCAGCCGCTGCGCGCGGCGCCTCGGCCATGCCCGGCACGTCGCGCGAGGCGCGGATATCAAGCTGTCATCAGCGCAATGCCCCCGATCAAGATGAGGCTCGCCGCCCATACAGATCAAGGTTGACCCAGCTACGGGAGATGAACGTCAGGCCCAGCCAAGCATGAACCATCAGCGCCATCGCACCACCCGCGATGACCATGGCGATAGTGTGCACAAGCGATACCAGCCCCGCCGTCTCGACGTTGCCGGCCATCAGGGTCGCGGATGCCCGGTGTGCGGCGTCAAGCTCGCCAGTCGAACAGATGCCGAGATAGATCGGCAGCAGCATCAGTCCGGCGCCGTGGGCGAGCGCGATCGCGAAGGACCATAGCGCAAGCTGGGTCGGCCGGATTGGACAAGCGAGCGCGGGTGGCGACGGTTCAGCAGGCGAGAGACGCCGAAGGCGATGACGAGGCATGCTGCGCCAATTGGATCTCCCGCTGCCAGTCGAGGAGCGACAGGATGACGGTGAAGGGCAACAGGATCGCGAGCATCGCCAGCATGTGCCCGAGCGCGAGCGGCGCCATCGCCGCCAGCAGGTCTGGCCGGCCGCCGCCCATCAGGCCAGCCGACAGCGCCAGCGGCCATCCCATCCCGGGATTGACGCCGT
>CAWCVL010000006.1:0-96823 GCA_963798985.1 uncultured Actinomycetes bacterium
GGGAGGGGCTCCTGAGCGAGGCGGGCCTCGCGTGTAGTAGGCGGCGCGGCCGACGGGGCTGACGGGCTCCGCGCTGGAACTCCTGTACACACGACATCTCGCGGGCGGTCCTGGCGCCCTCGGATCCCCAGAAGTTTGGGCAGCGCTCGCTGTGCTTGGCTGGTCGCTGCCATCGCGCGCGTGAACTCCGCCGAGGTCTGTCCCCGCTCTCCGCAGGCTCAGCCGATAAGAGCGAGTACGACGGCGGCGGCGACGGCTAGGGCCGCGAGCACCAGCGCAGCGGTTCCCTTCCCCGCTTCGGAGCCGCTCTCGCGAGCGGTGAGGCCGAGGAAGGCCGCCGCGGCGGCGATCGGCGTCGGGAGGCCGAGCCAGAACACCACGATCGAGACGACGGCGAGGATCCCGAGGACCAGGCCACCGAGTCCGGGCCGTTTTATGCGCGGGACGATCACCCAGAACAGCACGATCGCGACGGCAATTGCGATCGCGCTCGCGATGAGGACGTAACTCCAGTCGTACTCCTCACCATCATCACCGCCGGACGCGCCGATCGCGAGCAGCACGGTGGCGAGCACGACCGATGCCGCTGCGAAGCCCGTGCGTCTGTCCACGGGACGAAGCTAACACGCTGAACGCTCAGCGCGGGGCAGCGACCGCCCCTCACCCCGATCCCGACGACGGCCGGGATCGGGGTCAGTTCTGTCACGTTCAGCTACTGGTGTTGTTGCGCGGTCGATGTTGTCAGATGAGGTTACAATGGTACAAAGTTGCGATCGTCACAAGCCTACCCAGGTGAGGGTGGAGCTCGCGTCGAAGGCGCCGCGCGCCGACGTGACCCCGATGACGGCGACGCCTACCTGCTCAACGCGCGGGTCACCCCAGTCCGGTGCGCTCGTTCTTCTCGATGATGACGGCGTTCCCATTTGCGGTAATACCGAACAGGAAGGGTAAGTACAACGTTCCGCCCTTCGAATTGACCGTCTCCGGGCCCAACGTCAGATAGTCGAAATCGACGCCGATCACAGCGTTGCATCCGAGCGCGTATGCAGCTTCTTTTAGCTCGCGTAAAGCCCTGGAAGAAAGAGGTGTACGAGGGCGGCGAGGAGTGGATCGGGCGCGGTTCGTAGCTCGACTTCGAGGTCGAGGTGCGCAGGGCAGGAACGAGCAACGTGCTACACATGGTCCGTGATCGCCTGTCCTGAATGCGGCTGGTTCGCCGAGATCGCTCGGCGCTCGGTCGAGGATGTTGTCTGGGCGGAGCACGTACGCGATGGCTTTTGCGCCGACGCGCTCCCTGTTCGCGGCCCGGCCCGAAAGCGCGTCATGTGCATCAAGGGCCACGCCGTCGACGACCCGTTCGGCATCTGCTGGGAGTGCGCGCGCCTCAAGCAGGAAGCACATGGGCAACGCGCCCGGATGCATCCGAGGTCACGGCCGTTCGCGCGCGCCTAGCGCGCCGCGCAGCTACAGATCCCCGGCTTTCCGCTACAACGAGACGGTGAGCGACTACCGGCAAGAGGAACGTGAGGACACCGTGGACTGGGCGGCGCGGTCCCGCGCGGCCGAGGAGGAGTACAACCTCTCGCAGCTCCGCGGCTACGAGCCGGTGCATCCGGAGCCGGCCTGGCGCTCCGTCGCGCGCAAGCTGTGGGTTCCGATTGCGTTCTTCGGCGCGCTCTTCTGGAAGTTCAAGGCCGCCGTCTTCGTCGTCTTCAAGTTCAAGTTCGTCGGCACGGCGCTCTCGGGGCTCGTCTCGATCGGGGCATACGCCCTCCTCTGGAGCTGGTGGTTCGCGGTCGGACTCGTCGTGCTGCTCTTCATCCACGAGATGGGCCACGTGCTCGAGGCGAAGCGACAGGGACTCCCGGTGAGCGCGCCGATGTTCATCCCGTTCCTCGGTGCTCTGATCACGCTGAAGCAGCTCCCGGACGACGTGTGGCGCGAGGCGCGGGTCGCGCTGGCAGGGCCGATCGTCGGCACGCTCGGCGCATGCGCGTTCTGGGCGATCGGCGCGGCGACCGACCGCGACTTCTTCACCGCGATGGCCTACGTCGGGTTCTTCCTGAACCTCTTCAACCTGCTCCCGATCGTGCCGCTCGACGGCGGTCGGGCGGTCGCGGCGCTCCACCCCGCGTTCTGGCTCGTCGGGCTCGCGGGCCTCGTCGCCCTGATGATCGTCGCGCCGAACCCGATCCTGATCCTGATCCTGATCATCGGCGCGATGGAGCTCTGGAACCGGTGGCGCCACCGCGGCAGCGAGGAGGCGCAGGCGTACTACACGATCTCGCGCGGGCAGCGCCTCGCCGTCGCGGTCGTCTACCTCGGTCTCGCCGCGTTCCTGGTGCTCGCGATGGGCGCGACGCACATCGAGCGCGACCTTTAAGTGGACGACCGCCGCATCCTCGAGAGCGTCGACGGGGACCTCCACGCGAGCGTCGTCGCCATCGCGCGGGAGTTCGAGCGCGGCTTCGAGGCGGTGCAGCGAATCCCGTTGCCGGCGGTGACGATTTTTGGCTCGGCTCGTGTGCGGGACGATCACCCGGCGTACGTCGCCGCTCGCAAGACCGGACGACTCTTCGCCGAGGCCGGCTGGTCGGTGATCACCGGTGGAGGGCCAGGGGTGATGGAGGCCGCGAACCGGGGCGCCAAGGAGGGCGGCGGGTTCTCGGTCGGCTTCAACATCGATCTCCCGCACGAGCAGCACACGAACCCGTATCTCGACATCGATGTCACGTTCGACCACTTCTACGCGCGCAAGGTCTGCTTCGTGAAGCCCGCCCACGGGTTCGTGATCTTCCCGGGCGGCTTCGGGACGATGGACGAGCTCTTCGAGGCCCTCACGCTGATCCAGACCGACAAGGTGCTCGACTTCCCGGTCGTCCTGTTCGACTCGGACTTCTGGGAGGAGCTTCTGCACTTCGTACGGGCCGAGCTGCTCGCGAAAAAGCTCGTCTCGCCCGACGACGTGGAGCTCCTGCACGTCACCGACGATCCCGCTGAGGCGGTGCAGCTCGTTCACGACAGCTACGAGAGACGCGGTGCCGCCCATCTCACCTCGACACCGGAAAAAGCGGACGCGGAGTAGCTACTCCGGCGCCGGAAGCGTGAAGTCGATGCGCGGTGGGTTGGTTCCCGGGCCGTAGACGACCGTTGGGCCGACCGGGATGTAGCGACTCGGGAAGGCGTCCTTCCGGAGCACCTTGTCGCCCTGGAAGACGGTGCGGTTGACCGTCACGTCGAACCCACTCTGGTTCGAGCCGCTCGAGGTGCGAATCGACCCGCGCGGCGCGTACGGGTCGTACGCGTAGCTGGTCGCCGGCGGGCGCCAGTTCGTCTGCGGGCTCGTCGTCGACACGACGCGCCGGCCGGCCGGCGTGCCGTAGAAGGTGAAGGTGAGCGTCGAGCTCGTGTACGACGACTTGATCCAGATGGCATGCCCGAGGTCGTTCTTGAACACGAGGTCGGGGCCGCCCCAGGAGACCGTCGCGTCGCGACCGAGCGGGTAGTGGCTGATGTAGAAGCTGTGGTTGTACCGGCGCACGATCGGCAGCCCGAGCTCGAACGCGTTGTTGAAGAGCGTCGTCGCGGTCTGGCACACGCCGCCGCCGATCGACGGCAGCAGTAGCGAGCCGACGATCATCTGTCCTTCGCGGAACCCGCGCTCTGCGGTGCGCTGCCCGACGACACCGTTGAAGGAGAAGGTCTTGCCGGGCTCGATGATCGTCCCGTCGATGTAGTCGGCCATCAGCTGCACGTTCCAGATGCGGTTCGACGACGAGACGCCCATGTCCGTCGTGAACGACGAGATCTTGCGCTTGATCCCGAACGCGCTCAGTTGCTCCGCCGTGACCGCTGCCGGAATCTCGCCGACGCGTACCTCCGCAATGCGGCGGTCGGGCGAGTACGCCGCGGCTGTCACCGCAGCGAGGGCGCCGTCAACGTCGAGGCCGATTCCCGACTTGTCGGGGACGACTCGGACGAAGTTGCCGACCACCTCGAACCGAGCATTGACCGGCCGCTGGTTGTACTTGCCGATCGCCGGGCCGAGGACGCGCGCGAGCCGTGCCTGGTCGAAGGTCACGAGGAAGTCACCGGAACGCTTCTCGAACTCGACCAGACGGGCGAGCTCGTGCGGTGCGAGCGTCCTGAGCGGGCGTCCCTCGAAGAACACGTAGACGGGGGTACCGACGACGTCGCGCGCGAGGTCCGCAGCGCGCTCTGCGTTCGCGGTCGAGTAGCGCGCCTTCGCGGGAACGAAGCGCGCGGTCACGGCGCCGCCGTCGAACGTCGCGCCGCGAACGTCCGCGAGCAGGCGGGCAGCGTCCAGCCTGAGGCCGTCACGACTCGGTGTCACGGTGGGCTCGGCGCCGTCGATGGCGACGGTCGCGGCCGTTGCCGACTCGCCGCCGGCGCCGCGGATGCGCGCCAGGAGCGCGGCGATCGCCTCGGGGCGCTCGACCAGCACGGGCAAGACCTCGACCTCGCGAAGCCCGACGAGCGCCGCGACCCGGTCGGGCTCGGTGCGCCGTGACGCGGCGAGGACGGCGTCGGCCGTGGCGGGGCCGTTCAAGGCGTAGAGGTCGGACGGCAGCACGGTGAGCCGCTGGCCGCCCGCGCGGAGCTCGACCTCCCGGCTGAGGGACGGCAGCACTGCTGCCCGCACAGCCGAGACCGCCTCGGTTCGCCCGACGCCGGACACGTCGACGCCCGCGACGCTCGTCCCCGGAAGCGCCTCGCCCCGGAAGGAGACCGCGCGGAGATAGGGCGTCACGGCCGCGGCGAGGACCACGGCGACGATGACGCTCGAGACCCGCGGCCAGCTCCTCGAAACCGGCCTGGTTGCGAGCTCGGTCATGGGGCGAAAGTAGCAGCGGGGCCTACACTCCGGCCGTGCGCCTTCGTGACCTGCCGTCGGTCGACGAGTTGGCCCGCGACAACGTCGATCCGCTCGCCGTCGAGGCCGCCCGCACCGTGCTCGCTCGGGCTCGGGAGGAGATCCGGGCAGGCGCCGACCCGGGCGATCTCCGGGTACGCCTCGCCGACGAGCTCGCCGCGGCGCGATCGCCTTCGCTCCGGCGGGTGCTCAACGCGACCGGAGTGATCGTTCACACGAACCTCGGCCGCGCACCGCTGGCCGATGCCGCCCTCGACCACGTGCGCGAGGTGACGCGCGGCTACTCGAACCTCGAGTTCGACCTGACGACGGGGTCGCGCGGGTCGCGCCAGGACCACGTCGCGCGAATCCTTCGGCGACTGACCGGCGCGGAGGCCGCGCTCGTCGTCAACAACAACGCGGCGGCCGTGCTGCTCGCGCTCGCGGCGCTCGCGGAGGGTCGCGAGGTGATCGTCTCGCGCGGCGAGCTGATCGAGATCGGCGACGGCTTCCGCATCCCCGACGTGCTCGCGCGCTCGGGCGCGCGCCTGGTCGAGGTCGGCACGACGAACCGCACGCGCGCGGCGGACTACGAGCGAGCGATCGGCCCCGAGACCTCGCTTCTGCTCCGCGTGCACCAGTCGAACTTCCGCGTCGTCGGCTTCACCGAACAGCCGCGCATCGAAGAGCTCGCGGCGGTCGCACGGCGACACAAGCTGCCGCTCGTCGACGACCTCGGGTCCGGCGTGTTGGGCACCGTGACCGACGAGCCGTCCGCGCGCGAGGCGCTCGCCGCAGGAGCGGACCTTGTTTGCTTCAGCGGCGACAAGCTCCTCGGAGGCCCGCAGGCGGGGATCGTCGCCGGCCGCGCCGATCTCGTCGAGTGCTTGCGTCGGCATCCGCTGCAGCGCGCGCTTCGGGCCGACAAGCTGACGATCGCCGCCCTCGAGGGAACCCTGCAGCTACACCTGGACGCGCCCGAGCGCATCCCGGCGCTCCGCATGCTGCGCGAGCCGGCGACCGCCGTGCGCAGGCGCGCGGAGCGCCTTGCGGCGGCGGTCGAGGGCACGGTCGAGGAAACCGTCGCCCGCGTCGGAGGCGGCGCGCTGCCGCTCGCAGAGCTGCCGAGCTTCGCCTGCGCGGTCGAGGAGGCGCTCGTCGTCCCGCTCCGTACGGGCACGCCGCCTGTCGTCGGGATCGTGCGCGACGGCCGGCTGCTCCTCGACTGCCGCACGCTCGACGACGACGAGGTCGACGAGGTGGCCGCGGCGGTGCGCGCCGCGCGCTGATGGCGCTCACGGTCGGGACCGCGGGTCACATCGACCACGGCAAGACGTGGCTCGTGCGGGCGCTGACCGGCAAGGACACCGACCGCCTACCGGAGGAGCGCGAGCGCGGGATCTCGATCGAGCTCGGCTACGCCCCGCTCGAGCTCCCGGACGGCACTCGACTGTCGCTCGTGGACGTCCCCGGGCATGAGCGGTTCGTCCGCACGATGGTCGCCGGCGCGACCGGGATCGACCTGTTCCTGCTCGTGGTCGACGCGGGCGAGGGCGCGCGGCCACAGACGCACGAGCACCTCGCGATCCTGCGACTGCTCGGGGTCGAGCGCGGCGTCGTCGCCGTCACGAAGTCGGATTCGGTGGACGCCGACGCGCTCGAACTGGCGGTCGCCGAGGCGCGCGAGCTCGTGCCAGGCGCGCCGGTCGTGCCCGTGAGCGCGAAGACAGGCGACGGCCTCGACGAGCTCCGCGAAGCACTCGCCGGGGCGGTGGAGTTAGTGGCTCAGAGCCACAAAGTCGGCCCGACCCGGCTCTACATCGACCGCGTCTTCACGCTCCAGGGGGTCGGCACGGTGGTGACCGGCACGCTCTGGTCCGGGTCGATCGGAGCGGGCGACCGGCTGCGAGTCGAGCCCGCAGGGCTCGACGTGCGCGTCCGAACCGTGCAGGTGCACGACCGTGACGTCGAGCGCGCGGACGCGGGCCAGCGCGTCGCTGTGAACCTCCCCGGAGTCGAGCGGCACGAGCTCGGGCGCGGCGATGCGCTCGTCACCCCGGACGCGTTCGTCACGAGCTACCGGCTCGACGTGCGGCTCGAAGCGATCGTCGACGTTCCGGCGGCGGTCAGCGTGCACCACGGCACCTCGCAGCTCGCGGCGCGAATCGTCCGCGCAGACGAGTCGCGCGCGCAACTCCGGCTCGCCGCGCCCGTCGTCGCCGCCCGCGGCGACCGGTTCGTGCTTCGCTCCGAGACCACCCTCGGAGGCGGCGTCGTGCTCGACCCCGCGCCTCCGCGTCACGTCGATGCCGAGCGGCTCGCAGTCGTCGAGGTGGGAGACGCCAGCGCGTTCGTTCACGAGCCGGTCCCGGCGCGCGCGCTCGAGGTGCGCGGCTTCACGTTCGGGTCACTCGCCCGGGCAGACGGCTGGGTGTTCGCACCCGAGTGGCTCGAAGACCTCCGCGGCGAGCTCCGCCGCCGGATCGCAGAGACCGACCCGATCGACCCGGGGGTCGCGCCGCCGTCGGCGCCGTGGGCGGTCGCAGTCGTGCCGCTGCTGGGGCTCGAGCGACGTGGCGCGAAGCTCTACGAGCCCGGGGCGGCGGCGGTCGTCGACGAGCACGCGGCAGCCGAGCTCGAAAGCGCGCTCGAGCTCGCGGGGTACGAACCGGTCGAGGTCGAGCGTGCGCTCGCCGGCGTCCTCGAAGCGAACGGCCGCCTCGTCATCGTCGGCGATGGCTCGGCGATCGGACGCGCCGCGTACGTGAGCGCGCGAGACGCGCTCGTCGCCGAGTGCGAGGTCGCGGGCTCGATCACGCTCGCGCGCTTTCGCGACCTGCTCGGCAGCTCGCGCCGGCCGGCGCAGCTCTTGCTCGAACGGTTCGACGCCGACGGGCTGACGCGCCGCGTCGGCGACGCGCGCGTCCTGCGTCGCAGCGCTAGACCCTGAATTCAGGCTCCGGTTCTCAGCTCGAAGTGAAGCAACTCGGGCCGGTTGTAATGGCCCGCGGGGTCGAAACGCTGGCGCTCCTCGTACAACCGGTCCGCCTCGAGATCTGCGTAGAGAACACCCTCTTCGCCGTAGAGCGGCCCCGCGAGGTAGCCGCCGTCCGGCCCGAGCACCGCGCTGCCGCCGCGACCGAGCAGGTCGTCCCCGTCGAGCAGGTCGCGGAGCGGGAAGTCGTCCGGGTACGACTCGGCACGCTGGAAGTGGGACGGCGCAACGACGAACGCGCGCGACTCGCGAGCGATGTGCACGAGCGTCGCCTGCCAGAGGTCGCCGTCGTCGGCGGTCGACGCGATGTAGATCTCGACACCCGACTCGTAGAGTGAGAAGCGCGCAAGCGGCATGTAGTTCTCCCAGCAGATCAGCCCGCCGAGCCGGCCGAGCGACGTCTCGAATGCGCGCAGCCCACGACCGTCACCCTGACCCCAGACGAGCCGCTCGTGGTTCGTCGGCACGAGCTTCCGGTGATGCTCGGCGAGCGTGCCGTCGGGCGCGTGGTAGAGGAGCGAGTTGTAGATCGTGCCCGGCTTCTCGGGGTCGACCTCGTTCACGCCCGTCACGAGCCAGACGCCGTGCTCGCGCGCGATCTCGCCGAGCCGACGCTCGGCGTCGCTCGGCACCTCGAGCGACTCGCGCCGCAGGAGCGCGAACGCTTCCTTCGCGCGCGGGTCGGCCCAACCGGCAAGCGCCCGCGCCCAGCGTGACGACGGGTAGGCGGGGATGAACGTCTCGGGGAAGACGACGAGTTGCGCACCGTTTTGCGCAGCCTCGGCGGTGAAGCGCGCGAGCTTCTCGATCGTCGCGTCGCGGTCGAGAATCACGGGCTCGACCTGCACGCAGGCGACGCGGACGCTCGGTTGCATCGCTACATGCGTTCGACGGCGTCGCCGATCGCGATCTCACCGTCGGTGAGGATGTCTGCATTCAGTCCGGCACGGTGGACGTACGCCTTGATCACGCCGGGGCGCGTCGCGCCTTCGAGCGTCGTGCAAGGCTCGCAGAGCTCGATGCCGATGCACTCGACGTCGCCGACGCGGAAGCGCTCGCCGACGAGCGCGTTCAGGTCGATCCCGCTCGTCAGGACGTTGCGCCCGCTCTCGTCGGCGTCCAGCGGGACCCCCGAAGCGGCGGCGCCTTCCGCGAGTGCCTCTGTGGCGATCAGCGTCAGCGCGCGGCCCGGCGGCGCGTCGTCGTAGAAGTGGCGGTTGCCCTCGAGGCCGCGGCCCGCGACAGCGCGCACGCTGTCGACCGGCTTCGGCAGCTCCTTTTTCTTCGGCGCGATGTAGATGCCCTCGACGCGTCCGGTCACGACCCAACCCTACTCGTCGCGGCCGTAGCCTCCACCGCCAGGCGTCTCGACCGTGACCACGTCGCCGGCGTCGAGCTGCTCGGTTGCCTTGGCCGGGAGCTCGCGGCCGTTCAGGAGGTTGCGCCCCGGTGCACCGTCCGCGCCGCCCCGAACACCTCTCGGCCCGCGCGCGCGCCGCTCCGTGATCAGCGAGAGGCGGCACGGCTCGAGCACGCGCAGCTCGCGGACGACCCCGTCGCCGCCGCGCCGTTCGCCGTCGCCGCCGGAGCCGAGCCGAAGCCCGTAGCGCTCGACGCGGAGCGGATACTGAAGCTCCAGCGCCTCGACCGGCGTCGAGAGGGTGTTCGACATCGCGACATGGACACCCGAGGGCCCGTCGGCATCGGGACACGCGCCCTGGCCCCCGCCGATCGTCTCGTAGTACGTGAAGTCGTCGTTGCCGAGCGTGACGTTGTTGACCGTACCCTGGCCCTGAGCGGGAACGTCGACCGCCCGCGCGAGCGCAGCGAAGAGAACGTCCACGATCCGGCTCGAGGTCTCGACGTTTCCCGCCGCGACGGCGGCCGGCGGTCGCGCGTTGACCAGGCAGCCCTCGGGTGCTTTCACGATGACCGGCGCGAACGCGCCGCCTGACGCCGGCAGGTCGGGATCCGTCACGCAGCGAACGACGAAGTACGAGGCCGAGCGTGCGACCGCGAGCGGGCAGTTGAGGTTGCCGTCGTGCTGCGGTGCGGTTCCGGCGAAGTCGATCTCGATCTCGTCGCCCGCGATCGTCACAGCCGTGCGAATGACGAGCTCGCCGCGAATGCCCTCGAGCACGTCCTCCGCCTCGTAGCGGCCGTCGGGCAGCGCGGCGAGCGACGCGCGCACGACTCGCTCCGAGTACGCGTAGAGCTCATCCATTGCGGCCGCGACGGAGTCGCGCCCACGCCGCGCGCAGAGCTCGTCGACACGGAGTTCGGCCAGTCGATGCGCAGCGAGCTGTGCGCGGAAGTCGCCGCGACGCTCCTCCGGGTTGCGCATCCTCGCGACGAGGCTCGCGAGCGTGTCGTCGTCGAGCCTCGTCGGCGGGATCACGACCCCTTCCTCGGCGAGCGTGCGGGAGTCCGCGGGCATCGAGCCGGGCTCGACCGCGCCGACGTCCGCGTGGTGCGCGCGCGACACGGCGAACCCGAGCGCGGTACGCGAGACCATCGTCACGTCGGGGAGGTGTGTGCCGCCCGCGTAGGGGTCGTTGAGGATCCAGACCTCGCCCTGCGCAGGTTCGTGCGCGGCGACCGCGGCGACGGCGTCGGGCATCGCGCCGAGGTGGACGGGGATGTGCTCGGCCTGCGCGATCATCCGACCGCGCTCGTCGAAGAGCGCGGTCGAGCAGTCGCGGCGCTCCTTGACATTCGCGGAGAAGGCCGAGCGGATGAGAACGGCACCCATTTCCTCCGCGACGGCGCGCAGCGACTCGCCGATCACCTGGAGATGGATGTTCACGGTCTGGGGATGATTCGTCACGGTTTCGTCACCTTGAGCGTGCTAGACCCATCCCTAACCCCCACCCACCCGGGGGGAACAAAGACGGTGGAGCCGGACTGCTCGAGCACGGCAGGCCCGCTCACGGTGAGCGGCTCCGCCCCGGGGAGCGCGAACTCCGGGCCTGGTCGCACGTCGGCGGTTCGAACAGCGACGAGCTCGATCGGGCGCGCGCGGTCCGCGTAGCCGTAGCGCTCGTCGTGCGCGCGGTGGAAGGCCCCGGCCAGGTCCTGCTGCAAGGGAATCGTGAGCTCGAACGACTGCCCGGCGTAGCGCAGGTCGGCCTCGCCGTCGCGCGGGAGCTCGCCGGCTTCGCCCAGGGGCACCAGCCTGCTCTCGACGCGGTCCCGCCGCTCGTCGCTCGCGACGAGCCCGAGCGCGGAGAGCACCCCCGCCGACGCTGGAACGAGCACCGTTCGGATCCCGAGCTCTTCGGCGAGCGCGCACGCGTGCAACGGGCCGGCGCCGCCGTAGGCGACGAGCGCGAAGTCGCGCGGGTCGTGGCCGCGCTCGACCGAGACGACGCGCAGCGCGCGCAGCATCTCCGCGTTCACGACCTCGACGACCGCGGCGGGGTCGAGCGAGCCGAGCGCACGCTCGGCCGCCGCGCGGTCGAGCTCCACCCCGCCCGCAAGCTGCTCTGGCAACCGGCCCAGCAGCAAGTTCGCGTCGGTCACCGTCGGCAGCGTCCCCCCGCGGCCGTAGCACGCGGGTCCCGGGTCGGCGCCTGCGCTCTCCGGCCCGACGCGCACGGCGCCGCCCGCGTCGACGCGCGCGATCGAACCGCCGCCCGCGCCCACCGTGTGGATGTCGATCGTGGGCAGCCGGATCGGTAAACCGGCGACGAGCCGCTCGCTCGAACGCTCGGCCACGCCGTCGACGATCGGGCACACGTCGGTCGACGTGCCTCCCATGTCGAACGCGATCGCGTTCGGAAACCCGGCCTCCGCGGCGACGCGCGCTGCCCCAACCGCACCTGCCGCCGGACCCGAGACGAGCACGAGCGCGGGATGCGCCGCTGCTTCGTCCACCGTCGCGACGCCGCCGGACGAGCGCATCACGAGCGGCTCCGGCAGGCCCGCCGCGACTGCCGCCGCCGCGAGCCCACGCAGATAGCGCGACGTGACGGGGCCGAGGTAGGCGTCGGCAGCCGCGGTCGACGCCCGCTCGTACTCCCTGAACTCAGGCGCGATCTCGTGCGATGCCACGACGTGGACGCCCGGCATGCGGCGGCGCAGCTCTGCCGCGACGGCGCGCTCGTGCTCCGGGTGGCGATACGCATGCAGCAGGCAGACCGCAACCGCCTCCGCATCGAGCTCCGGCAGCGAGCTGAGATCGAGCGGCTCCAGAAGACCGTCCGGGCCCATCCGCTCGCGCACGCCGACGCAGCGCTCGAGCGGCACGAGCGCCGCAGGATGCGAAGCGCAGAGCCGGTAGAGATGCGCGCGTGTCTGTCGCCGCAGGTGCAGCAGGTGCTCGAAGCCCGCGGTCCCGACGAACGCGGTCCGCGCGCCCTTCCGCTCGAGCAACGCGTTTGTCGCCACCGTTGTCCCGTGGCTGAAGCGCTCCACCGAGTCCGCACCCACCGCGCGCGCGGCCGCGACCACCGACTCCTCCTGGCGACGCGCGGTCGAGACCTTCGCCGTGCGCAGCTCACCGCCGTCGAGCAGCACTGCATCGGTGAATGTGCCGCCGACGTCGACCCCGAGGATCTGCACTAGGCGAGTCGCGCCGCGAGCGCCGACGCGTTGAGGTGCGCGACCGCGGCGATCGAGATCATCGGGTTCACCCCCGACGCGGTCGGAAACGTCGACCCGTCGCAGACGACGAGCCGCGAGACCTCCCAGGTCTCGCCCCGCGGGTCGCACGCAGCCATGGCCGGCGATCCGCCCATCCGCGCCGTGCCCATGATGTGCGCCGACGCATAGAGCACGCGGTTCGGCTCCCAGCCGCGCGCGTCCGCGTCCGCGAGAAACTGACCGACGCCTCGCTTGCCCGGCTCCCACGACACAGGGCGGGCGTGCGTCGACACGATGCGCTTTGCGCCGGCGGCTTCGAGGATGCGCGCGGCCCCGACGAAGCCGGCGCGCAAGTGGCGAAGGTCGTAGGGCGAGAGCCGGTAACGGGCCGACGGCTCGCCGTCGCGACCGACGACGACCTCACCTGCATCGCGATCGCGCACGAGTGGAAAAATCGGCGCGAGGTACGGATAGCGCTTCGCGAGGTCGAGGCTCTCGCGCGCACCGTCCCACTGGAGGCCCGCACCGAAGAAGCCCGGGTGCACGGGCGCGGTCTCGTACCGCACGCCGTACCCCGCGTCGAGCCGCGCGTGCTCCTCCGAGTAGCGCGCCTGCAGCGTGCCCTCCCAGGACTTGATCGGCTCGTCGAATTCGCCGACGACGAGCGTGACCGGGTGAAACCGCAGGTTGCGACCGATCGCACCGTTCGAGAGCCCGGAGCGCCTGAGCAGCGCTGGTGTGTGGAACGCCCCGCACGCGACGATAACCGCGCGCGCGCGCACCTGCACGGGGCCGGCATCCACCCCGACGGCGGCGCCCCGCGCGACGAGAATGCGCTGCGCGCGCACGCCGACGAGCAAGCGTGCGCCAACCGCCGCCGCGTCGGCGAGCCACGTCTCGGCGGTCCCGCGTTTGGCGCCGAGCGCACAGCCGAAGCCGCAGTAGCCGCACACACCGTTCTGGTCGCAGCCCCGCACGTTCCGCGGTTGCGCGGCGACGTGCCAGCCGAGCGCCTCGGCGCCGCGCTCCAGCACGCGATCGCGCCCGGACGCCGTGCCGTGCTCCTCGTTGACGTCCATCCGCTCCTCGACCGCGTCGAGGCTGCGAGAGAACTCGTCGGCCGCGAACGCGGGAACGCCGTGCGCCGCCCACTCCTCGCGCACATCGTCAGGCGTGCGCAGCGCGGTCGTCCAATTCACCGTCGTCCCGCCTCCGAGACACCAGCCCGCGAGGAAGTCGAGCGACTGGTCCTCGGTCGCCGACGCGGCACCTTCGAGGTAGAGCCGCCGCAGCGAGTCGATCTCTTCGCCGTCGAACGTGGCCGGCTCGCCCGCCTCGAGGACGACGACGTCCAGGCCGGCTGCCGCTAGCACTCCCGCGGCCGTTCCACCACCCGCGCCGGAGCCGACGACGCACACGTCACAGTCGATGCGCAGCTCGCCGTTCGCCCGTTCGGGCTCGAACGGCAACGCAACGCCCGTGCGATCGAGCGCGCCCGGATACCCGAGCGACGCACGCGCCGGCCCGGGCAGTCCGAAGTAATGGTGCAGCACAGCTTTGCGAAGAACTTTGTACGCCGATCGCTTGCGCTCGAGCGAACTGTCGCGCCATGACTTCAGAACGAGCTCACGCTCGGGAAGCGACAGCGACGAGAAGCGGTGCAGCGGTCGCGCCGCGTGTTCCCACACCGAAAGCAGGCGAAGGATCTCCTGCAGCTCTTGCCTGCGGGGATGACGCTCGAAGGCCTCGACGATCGCGTCGGGCACGCCCGCCTCGCTCGCGGCCGGCAGTCCATCGAGGCCCGGCGCGAACGTGTCGCTGATCGCGACGAGCGCAGCCTGCTGTCGGCGCGAGAGCTCCATCCGCGCCTACGCTAACGCCGTGGCGAGAATCGAGCTGGAACTGGTGGGGGCAGGCGGCGAGCCCGTCGACTTCTGGCGCACGGTCAACTCGCACGGCCTCAACGACCTGCTTCCGAACCGGATCGACTCGGTCGAACGCACGCTCGAACTGACGCTCAACCCCGGCCCGCAGACGGTGCTCGTGCGCAAGGCCGGTCCGACGAGCGTGACTGTCGAGGGACGCGCGCCGCGTCGTGTCGCCGGTGCTGTGCGCCACATCCTCAGGTTGGACGAGGACCTGTCGCTGCTCTACACGAAGCTTGCAGAAGATCCCGCACTCTCGTGGGCCTCGAACGGCGCGGGCCGGTGGATGCGGAGCCAGTCCGTCTTCGAAGACGTGATCAAGACCGTTTGCACGACGAACTGCGCGTGGTCCGGGACGGTGCGGATGGTCAGCACGTTGGTCGAGCGGCTCGGAGAGGAGTCCGACCAGGGACGACGTGCGTTCCCGACAGCTGACCGGATGGCCGGCAAGCCGGAGCGCTGGTACCGCGACGTCGCACGCGCTGGGTACCGAGCCGCGTATCTCCGCTCGCTCGCGCGCTCGGTCGCTTCCGGTGAGCTCGACCTCGAGGCGCTCGCCGCTGACCGCGAGCTCGATGACGACACGGTCGCCGAGCGCCTGCTCGAACTACCCGGCGTCGGTCCCTACGCGGCTGCGCACATCATGATGCTGGTCGGCCGTTACTCCCGACTCGTGCTCGACTCGTGGACGCGGCCCACCTACGCGCGCCTGAACGGGCGCAAAGCAGCGGACGCGACGATCGAGAGACGGTTCCGCAGTTACGGTCCGTACGCGGGACTCGCGTTCTGGCTCTTCCTGACGCGTGACTGGGTCGAGGACGAGAACGCCCCCTAGTCGACCTATTCGACCACGAGGCCTTCGATGCCGGGCTCGGGCTCAGGGAGCTTCGGGTCGATCTGCTCGAGCGCGTCGACGAGGAGTTGCGCCACAACGACGGCCTTCACCCAGTTGCGATCGGCCGGAACGACGTACCAGGGCGCCCACTCCGTGGACGTCTGGGTGAGTGCCTCCTCGTAGGCGGCGACGTAGTCGTCGAACTGTTTCCGAACGTCGAGATCCTCGAGCTGGAACTTCCACCGCTTCTCCGGATTGTCGATCCGCTCCTGTAGTCGCTTCCGCTGCTCCTCCTTCGAGACGTTCAGGAAGACCTTCACGATGGTCGTCCCCTCGTCCGTCAGCATGCGCTCCCACTCGCGGACGTGGTCGGGACGTCGGCGCCAGACCTCGTCGGGAGCAAGCTCCCGCATCCGGACGGCGACGATGTCCTCGTAGTGCGAGCGGTTGAAGATCCCGAGCTCGCCGCGCGCGGGCAGCACCGCGTGCACGCGCCAGAGGTAGTCGTGCGCGAGCTCCGTGGAGGTGGGCGCCCTGAACGAGACGACGCGACAGCCCTGCGGATTCAGGCCGGGGAACACCGAACGGATGACGCCGTCCTTGCCGGAAGCGTCGAGACCCTGGAGGACGAGGAGGACGCTGCGCGTACTCTCGGCGTAGAGCCGCTGGTGGAGCACCGCGAGGTGCTCGTGCAGCGCGTCGAGCAACTCCTTCGCCTCGTCCTTGTCGAACCCAAGCGTCTCACGCGGGTCGCGGTCGTGGATCCTGGCCGGACTCCCCGGATCGACCCGAAGCGCCGCGATGTCGACTCTGCCGTGCTTGGGCATGCTGCATTCTCTCCGTTGGCTCGGGTCTAGGGCTAACCGGCGCCGCTCCGCTCGGTCCGGTAAAAGAACCTGACGCTGGCTGATCCAACGACCGAAACGATCTGAGCTGACCGAGAAGCGAAGCCCGGCGCTGCAAGCCGCGCGAAAAGCCGCGGCCTGAGAACGTCGTGGCCTACGACGAGCACCTCGCGGATCGCATCCGCGAGCTGGTTGCCGGCGAAGCCGGACTGGCCGAGAAGAGGATGTTCGGCGGGCTCGCCTTTCTGATCGGCGGCAACATGGCGGTGGCGGCCAGCGGCCAGGGTGGATTGCTCGTCCGCGTCGACCCGACCGAGTCAGACTCGCTCCTGTCGACGACAAAGGCGCGTCCAATGGAGATGCGCGGCAGGCCGATGCAGGGCTGGCTTCGAGTCGACACGGACGACGTCAGCACCGAACGTCAGCTTGCAAAATGGGTCGAACTCGGCACGTCGTACGCCCGCACGCTGCCCGCCAAATGAGCGTCGCCGGGAACCGCTACGCGTAGACCGGCGCCAGATCGACGTAGACGCGGTACTCGTCGATCAGCTCAGCTCCGCGGCGATAGATCGTGACGGCGGGAAGCGTGACCTGGCCGTCGTCCAGCCGCGTGTACGTGGCCTCGAGCTGAACGATCGTCGTGTCGTCGACGTCCCACTGCCCGACGATGCGATGGCTGATGCCTCTTGATCGTGCTGAAGAAGCCGGCGATCGCCGCTTCGATCGCGTCGCGGCCCACGACCTCGTCGTTGTTGGCGTAGCGAAGCAGGCAGTCCTCGGCCAGATGCGAGGCAAACGCCTTCGCGTCCATGCGATCGACATCCGCAAGCACTTCGGTGGCCGTGCTCATCGTCTCCTCCCTCGTTGCACGGATCATGGCATCGACGGCCGGTCGGCGCGTAGGGTCTCGCCGTGCGGCCGCTTCCCGATGCGTTCACGTCCTACGGCTGGGCGATGTCGACGGCGGAGGCGGCGCGGATCGCCGGTCTCGACTCCGCACGAGGTGCTCCGCTTCGACGGCAACACGCCGCCGCAGCCGCCCGACGTACGCGAACGAGGCGACGATCGCGGACTGCGCTCGCCGAGATCCAGCGCTATCCGCACGGCGGCTTCCCCGCGCTGCTCGACGCGATCGCCGAGTACGCCGGCGTCGAGACGGAGCGCATCGTGCTCGGAGCCGGAGCCGACGACCTGCTCCTGCTCTGCGGACGCGCGTTCGCCGGGCCGGGCGACGTCGTGCGCGTGCTCGACGAGCCGACGTACCCGGTCTTCCGCCTCGCCGCCTGGCTCGCCGGCGCCGACGTGGGCGACGAGCACGCCGTGCTCACGTACTGCTGCCGGCCGCATAACCCGACGGGCGTCGCTCGGCCCGCTTCCGGACGTGCGGCCGCTCGTCGTCGACGAGGCCTACTTCGAGTTCGGCGGCGAGACGGCCGCGGGCACACCCGGCGTGATCGCCGTGCGGACGTTCTCCAAGGCGTTCGGGCTCGCCGCCGCGCGCGTCGGCTACGCCGTGGCGGACGCCGAACGTCGCGCAGGAGCTCGTCGTGCGCCAGGACCCGCTGCCGATCACGACGCTCTCGGCCGCGCTGGCGCTCGCAGCGCTTCGTGCCGGCCCGCCGGACGTGAGCGAGACGATCGCCGAGCGCGAGCGGCTCGCCTCGCGCTCTGCGCGAGCTCGGGCTCCAGCCGCTCGAGTCGCACGCGAACTTCGTCTACGTCCCGATGCCGATAGGCGCAGGAGACGTACGACCGGCTGCTCCGCCTGGGGCTCGTCGTTCGCCCCTTCGACGACGCGATTCGGATCACGGTGCACGCACCGCATGCGAACGACCGGCTACTGGACGCGCTCGAGCAGGCGAACGGGTAGCGCTTCGTCGAGGACGCTCCGCCACTCGCCGGGCAGGTCGAGCTCGGGCGGGTCCTGGCCGCGCAGCGGAACGGCGACCGCGACGTCGTCGCCGCGTAGGAACGCGCACGCATCGTCGCTCAGGTCGAGCGGGCGGTACTCGCCGAACGGACGCCGGCGGCGCAGCGCGAGCGTTTTCTTGATCACGTGCAGCTTCGGCGGCGGCTGCGCGAGCGCGCGCCGCCGCGCGTCCCAGTCGACCGGCCGTCGGTTGTCAGGGTCGACGAGGTTGAGCGACTCGAGCTCGTCGCCCTGGTACACGTCGGGCACGCCGGGAACGGTGAGCTTGAGCAGCGTCATCGCGAGCGTGTTCCGCCGCCCGAGCTCCGCGACGCGCGCGGCGAACGTCCTCGAACCCCTCGGGCGGGTCGGCGATCGCCCGTCGCGCAGCCTCCTTCACGCGCCGCTCGTGCTCCTCGTTCGGCTCGAGCCCAGTTCGTGTTCACCTTCGCCTCGCGAAGCGCCTTCTCGAGGTAGGCCTCGATGCGCTCGGGCTCGATCGGCCAGGCGCCGACGAGCGTCTGCCAGAGCAGCTCGTCCTCGTGCGGATCGTCGAGCGCGCGCCACGCCGCGCGGCGCTCGACCCACTCGTCGGCGAGCGCCGCCAGCGCGACGATGCGCGCGCGCACGTCGCCCGAGCGCTTCGTGTCGTGCGTCTGCGTCGCGAGCAGGTGGTTCGGGAAGCGCGCTTCGCGCTCGAGGTTCGCGCGGTGGAACTCGCTCGACGGGGAGCGAGAAGCGGCCGGGGTCGCCGCCGACCTCGTTCAGCGCGGTCAGGCGGAAGTAGCGGTAGAACGCGGTGTCCTCGACGCCCTTCGCCATCACGGGCCCGGTCGTCTGCTGGAAGCGCGTCACGAACTCGTCGTGGCCGCGTTCCTCCAGCAGCAGGATGCCGGCGCAGCGGCTCCGGGAGCGGCTGCCAGCGCCTCGCGGTCCGCGTCCTCGACGCTGCCCGACCACGGCTCGACGTACGTGCGGTAGACGTGCAGCGCCGCGGCCGCCTCCTCCAGCGGCCGACGTCGCACGCAGCGAGCGGAGCCTGGTCGAACTCCCGCGCGAAGTCCGTCGCGCGCGAGCTCGAGCTTCGCCTCGTCCGCGATCGCGCGCGAACGAGCGCGTCTCGCCCGTCGACTCCTCGTACCAGCGCGTGAGCGGCTCCTCGCCGGCCGGGTCGACGAAGAGCGCCGTGACGTCGTTCGCGAACTCGTAGCCGGTCGTGCCCTCGACCGGCCAGTCGCGTAGGCGCTCGCCCGGCTCGAGGATCTTCTCGACCCAGACGTGCGCGTACGCCCTCGTCGCGGAGCCGTTCGAGGTAGCCGCGCGGGTCGGCGAGCCCGTCGGGGTGGTCGATGCGCAGCCCGTCGACCAGCCCTTCGCGCACGAGCTCGAGCGCCTTGTGCTGCGTGAGCTCGAAGACCTCCGGGTCCTCCACGCGCACGCCTGCGAGCTCGTCGATCGTGAAGAAGCGCCGGTACCAGCCGCTCTCCGGGTCCCAGTCGAACACCTTGGCGCGCAGCCGCTCGTCGGCCCACCAGCGGTTCTCGCTGCTCGCGGCCATGTGGTTCGGGACGACGTCGAGCACCACGCCGAGCCCTGCGCCGGCGAGCTCGCGGAACGCCTCTTCGCCGCCGAGCTGCTCCGAGACCCGCGTCGGGTCGACGACGTCGTAGCCGTGCGTCGAGCCCGACTGCGCCTCCATGATCGGCGAGAGATAGAGGTGCGAGACGCCGAGCTCGGTCAGGTACGGGACGAGCTCGCGCGCCTCGCGGAAGCCGAACCCCGGCCGGAGCTGCAGGCGATACGTAGCGTGGAGCGGCGCGCTCACCAGCCGCGGCGGAGCACGATGATCGAGCGCGACTCGACCGGCACGCCCGACGCGCGCGGTGTACGAGCGCGCACCGTCCGCGACGTCCGGCTCCGCGGTCGAGAGCACGAACTGCCAGCGCGCGCCGAAGCGCTTCGTCGGCAGCTTGAACTCGATCGGCTCGTAGTGCCCGTTGAAGAGCAGCAGGAAGCTCTCGTCGACGACGGGCTCGCCCTGCGGCGTCAGCATCGGGATCTCCTCGCCGTTCAGGAACACGCCGATCGCGCGCGCGTCGCCGCGGCTCCAGTCGCGCTGCGTCATGCGACGCCCGTCCGGCCGCATCCACCAGACGTCCGGGAGGTCGGAGCCTGCTCCCCCGGTGCCTTCGAGGAACGCAGGCCGGCGGAAGGCCGGATGGTCGCGGCGGAGCTGCACGAGCCGGCGCGTGAACTCGAACAGCGCACGCTGGTCGTCGTCCCAGTCCCAGTGGAACCACGACAGCTCGTTGTCCTGGCACCACGCGTTGTTGTTGCCGTGCTGCGTGCGCGAGAACTCGTCGCCGCCGAGCAGCATCGGCACGCCCTGCGAGAGCAGCAGCGTCGTCAGGAAGTTCCGCTGCTGGCGCCGGCGGAGCTCGCGGATCTCCCGGTCGTCCGTCGGGCCCTTCGACACCGTGGTTCCAGGAGCGGTTGTCGTCGGTGCCGTCGTTGTTGTCCTCGAGGTTCGCATCGTTGTGCTTGTCGTTGTACGAGACGAGGTCGTTGAGCGTGAAGCCGTCGTGCGCGGTGATGAAGTTGATCGACGCGAACGGGCGGCGGCCGTCCAACTCGTAGAGGTCTGCGGAGCCCGTGAAGCGCGTGACGAAGTCGGCGACGTTCTCCTGCCCGCGCCAGAAGTCGCGCATCGTGTCGCGGTACTCGCCGTTCCACTCCGTCCAGAGCACCGGGAAGTTGCCGACCTGGTAGCCGCCGGGACCGACGTCCCACGGCTCCGCGATCAGCTTCACCTGGCTCAGCACCGGGTCCTGGTGGATCGTGTCGAAGAACGCGGAGAGCCGATCGACCTCGTAGAACTCGCGCGCGAGCGCCGATGCGAGGTCGAACCGGAAGCCGTCGACGTGGCAGTCGATCACGAAGTAGCGCAGCGAGTCCATGATCAACCTCAACACGGAAGGGTGAACCGGGTTGAGCGAGTTGCCCGTGCCGGTGAAGTCCATGTAGTAGCGCGGGTCGTCCGGCATCAGCCGGTAGTAGCTCGCGTTGTCGACGCCCTTGAACGACAGCAGCGGGCCGAGGTGGTTGCCCTCGGCGGTGTGGTTGTAGACGACGTCGAGGATCACCTCGATCCCAGCGGCATGGAGCGCCTTGACCATCCCCTTGAACTCGCGCACCTGTTCGCCGCGCGTGCCCGTCGCGGCGTAGAGCGCGTGCGGCGCGAGAAAGCCGATCGAGCTGTAGCCCCAGTAGTTGCTCAACCCACGTTCGCGCAGGAAGCTCTCGTCCGCGATGTGGTGCACGGGCAGCAGCTCGACGGCGGTGACGCCGAGCGTCCTGAAGTGTTGGATTGCGGCCTCGCTCGCCAGGCCGGCGTAGGTCCCGCGCAGATCGTCGCGCACGCCCGGGTGGAGCTTCGTGAACCCCTTGACGTGCGTCTCGTAGATCACCGTCTCCTGCCACGGCGTCCGCAGGAGCTGGTCGCCCTCCCAGTCGAAGACGGGATCGACCACGACGGACTTCGGAATCGCCGCAGCGTCGTCGCTGTCGTCCAGTCGCAGATCGGCGTCGTCGCTCCCATCGGGCACGTACGGCAGCGTGTTCGCCCGCGCGTAGTCGATCGGCCCCTCGATCGCCTTCGCGTAGGGATCGATCAGCAGCTTCGCCGGGTTGAAGCGCTGGCCGCGCTCCGGGTCGTACGCGCCGTGCACGCGGTAGCCGTAGCGTGTGCCCGGGCCAACGCCGGGCAGGTAGCAGTGCCAGGTGAACGCCGTGCGCTCGCCGACGTCGATTCGCCGCTCTTCGCCGTCGTCGTAGAGGCAAAGCTCCACCCGCTCCGCGTTCTCCGAGAAGAGCGAGAAGTTCGTGCCCTCGCCGTCCCAGATCGCGCCGAGCGGGAACGGCTTGCCGGGCCAGACGTTCAACGCCGCACCTCGGCGGTCTTCGACTCGAAATCGGCGTGGAGCTCGGCGTTCCCGCGACGCGCGCGGAGCTGCGAGCCGTCGACCTCGACCTCGATCTCGCGCGGGAGCTCGCGGCGCAGGGTCGAGCAGCTCGCGGTAGAACGCGCGCAGCTCCTCGTCCGGCTGCGAGCGGTCGAGCTTCGAGGCCTCGAACGTCGAACGGGCTTGCGGGTCGGGCACCTCGCCGGAGAGATCGAACTCGCGACGACGACCCTTGCGCGTGGCCTCCGCGATCGCCGGGTCGATGTGGTCGGTGAAGAACTGGAACGGGCGGCGCTCGCCGTACTCCTCACCCATGAACAGGAGCGGCGTCTGCGGCGCGAAGAGCAGGACCGCGGCACGGAGGCGCAGCTCGTCTGCGGCCGGCCGGTCTCCGGCGGCGCGGTTGCCGACCTGGTCGTGGTTCTGCGAGCAGACGATCAGGCGCTTCGCCGGCTCGCGGCGCAGCTGCGCGGCGAGCCCTTCGAGCGACCCGTAGTCCGCGTAGTAGCTCTCGCGCTCCTCGGTGAGAAGTGCGTGCAGCTCGTGGTGGAGCTCGTCGGCCCACTGCGCGTCGTGTCCCCACTCCTCGATCGGCCGCAGGTCGCCCGTCTCCATCTCCGCGGTCACGAGCGTGCGCGGCTCGATCGCGTGCACGCGCTCGGCGAGCTCGGCGAGCACGTGTAGCGGCGAGTCGTCGAAGACTGCGTGCGCGGCGTCGAGCCGTAGCCCGTCGACGCCGTAGTCGCGCACCCAAAGCTCCGCGTTCTGGACCGCCCACTCGCGTACGCCACGCTGCGAATAGTCGAGCGCGTCGCCCCAGAACGTCTCGTGCCGGTCGGTGAAGTACGGGCCGAACGCTCGCAGCGCCTCGTTGCCCGGGCCGACGTGGTTGTAGACGACGTCGAGCACGACACCGAGGCCCTCGTCGTGCGCCGCTTCGACGAAGCGCGCGAACGCCTCCGGTCCCGCCGTACGCCTCGTGCGGCGCAGAGGTGTAGAGCCCGTCATAGCCCCAGCCGCGCGTGCCCGGGGAACGTCGCGATCGGCATCACCTCGACCGCGGTCACGCCGAGCTCGGCGAGCGCGCCAAGGTGCCGGATCGCCCCGTCGAACGTGCCCTCCTCGGTGAACGTCCCGACGTGCAGCTCGTAGAGCACGAGCTCGTCGAGCGTCGAGGCCGATCGGTTCGAGGTCGAACTGCGCGGTGTCAAGGATGCGCGAAGGGCCGCGGACGCCGGCCGGCTGCCACCGCGACGCGGGGTCGGGCCACTCGTGACCGTCCACGACGTAGAGATAGTCGTCGCCGTGGCGCGCAGGCGCCTCGCCACGCCAGAAGCCTTCCTCGGCGCCTTCGAGCGCGTGCTCGCCTCCGTTCACGCGCACGGCAAGGGAGGACGCCGCCGGCGCCCACACCTCGAAGTCCACGACCTTCTCGTCGCGAGGAACGGCGCCGAGCACATCGCGCGACGTTACCCGCGCGTCCCTTCGAGGCGCGCGCGTTCGCGCGGCTTCCCGACGGCCGGGTCGCGGTCGCGACCGGCCGTAACGTCGTTGCTCTCGATCCGCGAACGGGACGGACCGAACGGCTCCTTCGGGGGGCCGAGGTCGTGCTCGGGCTCGCCGTCACCGCCGACGGAACCCTGTACGCCAGCGAGGGGACGACGGTCGTGCGTCGCGGCCCGGCGGGCGGCCGGGAGGTCGTCGCAGGGGGCTTCGAAGGCGTGCACGGCCTGCTCGCGACGGCGGACGGCGTGCTGGCCGCGGACGCGTTCGCGGGGGACGTCGTGCTCGTCGAGGCGGCGGGGCGAAAGCGTGTCGTCGCGTCCGGGCTCGGCAACCCGTCGTACCTCGCCCGCGGCGCCGACGGGGCGATCTACCTGACTGAGTTCGCATCGGCGCGCGTGAGCAGGCTCGCAGCGTCAGGCGCGGTCACGCGGGTCGCCGATGTCGCGTCGCCCGCCGGGATCGCCGCGGGTCTCGACGGAGCGCTCCTCGTCGCGACGCTGTCCGGTCGCATCGTTCGCGTGCGTCCGGCGACCGGCGGCGTCCGGACCGTGTATCCCTAGGTCTTCGCCGTCGACTCGGGCACGAACCAACACACCGCGAGCGGCGGCAGCGTGAGCTCCGCGGAGAACGGCTGGTCGTGCCAGCCGTCCGGCTCGGCCTCGACGCCGCCGAGATTGCCGACGTCGCCGCCGCCGTAGTAGGTCGAGTCGGTGTTCAGCACCTCCACCCAGCGGCCGTCGGCGGGGAAGCCGACCCGATAGCTCTCCCGCACCTCTGGGGAGAGGTTGCAGACGCAGACGAGCGGTGGCGTCGCACCGAGCCCGTAGCGGGCGAAGGCGAGCACGTTGCGCGCCGCGTCGTTCGGCTCGAGCCAGCGGAACCCGGCGGGCTCGTGGTCGACCTCCCAGAGCGCCGGGTGCTCTCGGTACAGCCGGTTGAGCGTCCGCACGAGCTGCTGCATGCCTGCGTGCTCGGGCTGCTCGAGCAGGTGCCAGTCGAGCGAGCGGTCGTGCGACCACTCCTGCTCCTGCGCGAGCTCGCCGCCCATGAAGAGCAGCTTCTTGCCGGGGTGCGCCCACATGTACGCGTAGAGCGCGCGCAGGTTCGCGAACTGCTGCCACCGGTCGCCCGGCATCTTCGAGAGCAGCGATCCCTTGCCGTGCACGACCTCGTCGTGCGAGAGCGGAAGGACGAAGTTCTCGCTGAAGGCGTACATGAGCGAGAACGTGAGCTGGTGGTGGTGATAGCGACGGTGAATCGGATCTCGACGGAAGTAGTCGAGCGTGTCGTGCATCCAGCCCATGTTCCACTTGAACCCGAACCCGAGGCCGCCGAGGTACGTCGGCTGCGAGACACCGGGCCATGCGGTCGACTCTTCCGCAGCGGAGATCACGCCCGGCTCGCGGCTGTGCACGACCTCGTTCAGCTCTTTGAGAAACGACACCGCGTCCAGGTCCTCGCGCCCGCCGAACGCGTTCGGGACCCACTCGCCCTCCCGCCGCGAGTAGTCGAGGTAGAGCATCGACGCAACGGCGTCGACGCGCAGGCCGTCGATGTGGAACTCGCGCAACCAGAACAGCGCCGACGCGAGGAGGAAGTTCCGCACCTCGTGCCGCGAGTAGTTGAAGACCAGCGTGCCCCAGTCCGGATGAGCGCCGCGGCGCGGGTCGTCGTGCTCGTAGAGCGCCGTCCCGTCGAAGCGTGCGAGCGCCCAGTCGTCGCGCGGGAAGTGCGCCGGCACCCAGTCGAGGATCACGCCGAGGCCGCGCTGGTGCAGGTAGTCGACGAACCAGCGGAAGTCGTCCGGCGAGCCGAACCGCGACGTGGGCGCGAAGAAACCGGTCACCTGATAGCCCCAGGAGCCAGAGAACGGGTGCTCGAGGATCGGCATCAGCTCGACGTGCGTGAAGCCGAGATCGAGCGCGTAGTCGGCGAGCTCCTTCCCGAGCTCCCGGTACGTCAGCGAGCGGTTGTCCTCGAGCGGGTTGCGCCGCCACGACCCGAGGTGCACCTCGTAGACCGACATCGGCCCGCGGTGCGGCTCCGAGGCGCGCCGACGCGAAACCCAATCGTCGTCGCGCCACGTGTGCTCAGGCCGGTGGACGATCGACGCCGTGTGCGGCGGGACCTCCGCTGCGAAGGCCAACGGGTCGGATTTGAGCTTCACCGTGCCGTCGGCCTGGACGACCTGGAACTTGTAGGGCTGCTCAGGCCCCGCGCCGTCGACGACTGCCTCCCAGATCCCGGACTCGCCGAGGTTCTGCATCGGCGTCGGCTGCCAGTCGTTGAAGTCGCCGACGACCGCGACGGCGCGAGCGTTCGGCGCCCACACCGCGAACGAGACGCCTCCTTCGCGCACGTGCGCGCCGAGCACCTCGTAGAGCCGCTCGTGGCGACCCTCGCCGGCGAGGTACAGGTCGATCTCGCCGAAGACGCTCATACCGCCGCCCGCTCGAGCAGCCGCGCGATTCCCAGCACCGGGATGCGCACCCAGCCGGGCCGGTTGTCGAGCTCGTAGCGCAGCTCGTACACCGCTTTCTCGAGCTCGAACACGGCGAGCAGCCGGTCGAGCGCCGAGCCTGACGGGATCAGGTTCGAGTCCACCTTGGAGAGATACCCGAGCAGAAAGGCGTCACGCGCGCGCTGCTCCCAGCCGTCGGGCGGCTCGACGCCGTGCTCGATTTCTGCCGCGCTCGCCGCGTACGCGAACGAGCGGAGCATCCCCGCCACATCGCGAAGCGGGGAGCGCTTGCGCCGCCGGTCGACGATCGGCCGCGCCGGCTCGCCCTCGAAGTCGAGGATCACCCAGCCGGAGTCCGTCCAGAGCGCCTGGCCGAGGTGGTAGTCGCCGTGGGTGCGGATCACCTTGCCGACATCGCCGGCGTGCGAGAGCCCGCGCAGCTGCTCGCGCACCTCCTCGCCGCGCCCGGCGATCGCCTCGAGCTCGGGGAGGTCGGGCAGCGACACGAAGAGCGCCTCGATCTCCTCGTCCACGCTCGCGGTGAGCAGCCCGAGCGATTCCGCGCTCGGTTCCTCGGGCGCGAAGCTCGGGTCGCTCTGATCGGAGGCGAGCACGGAGTGCATCGCGCCGGTCGTCTCGCCGAGCAGCCTCAGCCGCTCGACAAATGCGTCGCCTTCCCCGTTGCGGAGCGCCTCGAGCGCGAGCTCCCAGCCGTCGCCCTCACCAGGGACGTAATCCTGCGCGACTGCGAGCGTCGCCTCCAGCGGCGTGCCGAGGTACGCGGCCCAGCCCTCGAGCGAGGCGATCGACGGGAAGCCGCGGTCGGTGAGGAAGCGGAGGAGCTCGAGCTCCGGGTTCACGCCTGCCTCGATGCGCCGGTAGACCTTGAGCACGAGGTCGTCGTCGAAGACGAGCGAGGTGTTCGACTGCTCGCGACCCATCGGCCGGACGCTCTCGAGCGAGCCGGCTGCTTCTCCGGTAGCGCGGAACTCGACCATCGCCTCGCCGCCTGCGACGTCGGCCTGCCGGCGCATGCACTGGACGAGCTCGCGCGCGAGCTCCGGATCGGCAAGCGCGTCGTAGGCGACCCAGCCCTCGACCTCCGCGATCCCGTCCTTCCACTCGCGCCGAAAGCCGAGCGGCACCTGGTAGAGCTCGTGCGTGCCGGGATGGAACCGGATCTCGACGATCGCGAGCGCGAGCAGCGGCTCCTCCGTGCGCACGACCGGCGCGGCGACGACCTGGAAGTGCGCGATCTCGCGCGACTTGGCGCCGAACCAGCGCTGCGACAGCACGAACTCGCGCAGAGCTTCCTCCGGGATCGAGAGCGCGAGATGATGTGGCGCGGTCACACGTCCTCCGGTGGCCGCAGCTGGAACCAGAAGAAGTCGCGCTGCCCGAGCGTGAGGAGGTACGGGAGCTCGCCGACCGGCGGGAACGCCGTTCGACCGAACATCTCTTCCGGCACCATCCCGCGGAATCGTGCCAGGTCGAGCTCGACGGCCTGCGCGGAACGCGCGACGTTGTGCACGCAGAGGACGATGTCGTCCTCGTAGCGGCGCACGTGCGCGAAGACCCGCTGGTTCGACGTCTCCAACGGCTCGTAGGTGCCGAGACCGAACACCGGGTGCTGCTTGCGCAGCGCGATGAAGCGGCGGATCCACCGCAAGAGCGACGTCGGCGTCCGCAGCTGCGCCTCCACGTTGACTGCCTGGTAGCCGTACACCGGGTCCATCAGCGGCGGTAGGTAGAGCTGCGCGAAGTCGGCGCGCGAGAAGCCGCCGTTGCGATCGCCCGTCCACTGCATCGGCGTCCGCACGCCGTCGCGGTCGCCGAGAAAGATGTTGTCGCCCATCCCGACCTCGTCGCCGTAGTAGAGAACAGGCGAGCCGGGGAGCGAGAACATGATCGCGTGGAGCAGCTGGATCTCGTCACGGCCGCCGTCGAGTAGCGGTGCGAGCCTGCGGCGGATCCCGAGGTTCAACTTCATCCGCGGGTCCTTGGCGTACTCGTTGTACATGTAGTCCCGCTCGTCGTCGGTGACCATCTCGAGCGTCAACTCGTCGTGGTTGCGGAGGAACAGGCCCCACTGGCAATTCTCGGGAATCGGCGGCGTTCGCTCCAGGATCTCGTAGATCGGCGTCGCGTCCTCGCGACGCAGCGCCATGAACATGCGCGGCATGACGGGGAAGTGGAAGCACATGTGGCACTCGTCGCCGTCGCCGAAGTACTCGACGACATCCTCGGGCCACTGGTTCGCCTCGGCGAGGAGCACCTTGTCCGCGTAGTTCGCGTCGATCTCCTCGCGCACACGCCTCAGATAGTCGTGCGACTCGGGGAGGTTCTCGCCGTTCGTTCCGTCGCGCTCGTACAGGTACGGGATCGCGTCCATCCGGAACCCGTCGATGCCGAGGTCGAGCCAGAAGCGCAGGACGTCGAGCATCGCCTGCTGCACTTCCGGGTTGTCGTAGTTCAGGTCGGGCTGGTGCGAGAAGAACCGGTGCCAGAAGTACTGGCCGCGCACGGGGTCCCACGTCCAGTTGGACGGCTCGGTGTCGAGGAAGATGATCCGCGCTTCCTGCCAGGGCTCGTCGGTGTCCGACCAGACGTACCAGTCGCCGTACGGGCCTTCGCGGTCGGAGCGCGACGCCTGGAACCACGGGTGATCGCTCGACGTGTGGTTCATCACGAGGTCGGCGATGACGCGGATCCCACGCTGGTGCGCCGCCTCGATCAGCTGGCGAAAGTCCTCGACCGTGCCGTAGTCCTCGTGGACGTTCGTGAAGTCCGCGATGTCGTAGCCGCCGTCGCGAAGCGGCGACGGGTAGAGCGGCAGCAGCCACAGGCAGTCGACGCCGAGCCACTGCAGGTAGTCGAGCTTGTCGGTGACGCCGCGCAGGTCGCCGGAGCCGTCATCGTTGCCGTCGTAGAACGCCCGCGTGTGAATTTCATAAAAGACAGCGTGCTTGAACCAGAGCGGATCGCTCTCGAACCACTGGCCCGGTTCGCTCATGCGACCCTCAGCACGTGCGACTGTCCCGGCTCGAGGCGCACGAAGTTGCGGCCCGTCTGCCACGTGAACGTCTCGTCGGTCAGCAGCTCCTCGGCGTGGAAGGCCGGCGCGAGGCCGAGCGCGGCGGGCAGCACGGCAACGCCTTCGCGGGCCTCGAACGGGTCGGTGTTCACGACGACCACGATCGTGTTCGAGCCGCGCCGTTTCGTGTAGGCGAAGAGGTGCTGGCTCTCGGTCTCGAGCACCGTGATGTTTCCGAAGCGCTGGAGTGCGGGGTTCGCGCGACGCAGCTCGTTCAACCGTCGCACAAGCGGCAGCAGCTCGCCGTCGAGCTCGCGCTCCTTCACCTCGTACTTCTCCGAGTCGAGGTACTCCTCGCTCCCCGCCCGCACGGCCACGTTCTCGCCGCGCTCGAAGCCCGAGTAGATCCCGTACGAGCCACCGAGCGTGGCTGCGAGCACGAGCCGTGCCTCGAACGCCGGGCGACCGCCTTCCTGCAGGTACGCGTGCAAGATGTCGGGCGTGTTCGCGAAGAAGTTCGGCCGGTAGAAGTCGCGCCACCCGAGCAGCTGCTCGACGAACTCCTGCAGCTCCCAGCGCGTGTTCTTCCACGTGAAGTACGTGTAGGACTGCGAGAAGCCGAGCTTGGCGAGCGTCGTCATCATCGCGGGCGCGGTGAACGCCTCGGACAGGAACACGACGTCGGGGTCGGCGGTGCGCACTTCCGAGATCAGCCACGCCCAGAACGGGACAGGCTTCGTGTGCGGGTTGTCGACCCGAAAGACCTTGACTCCGCGGTCGACCCAGAAGCGCACCGCGTCGAGGAGCGCCTGCCAGAGGTCGCGCCAGTCGTCAGCGCCGAAGTTGACGTTGTAGATGTCCTGGTAGCGCTTCGGGGGGTTCTCCGCGTACTTCAGCGTGCCGTCGGGGCGGCGGTGGAACCACTCCGGATGTTCGCGCAACCACGGGTGGTCCGGCGAGCACTGGATCGCAAAGTCGAGCGCGACCTCCAGGCCGTGCTTGCGGGCGCGCGCGACGAGCCGTTCGAACTCCTCGAGCGTGCCGAGCTCGGGAGCGACCGCGGTGTGCCCGCCTGCTCTCCCTCCGATCGCCCACGGGCTGCCGACGTCGCCCGCCTCGCCGTGTCAGCGTGTTGTTCTTTCCCTTCCTGTTCGTGATCCCGATCGGGTGGATCGGCGGCAGGTAGACGACGTCGAAGCCGAGCTCTGCCAGCTCCGGCAGGACGCGCTCGACACCGACGAAGCCGCCCCACGAGCGCGGGAAGAGCTCGTACCACGAGCCGAACGCCGCGAGCTCGCGATCGACGTCCACCTCGAACGTCTCGGACCAGGTCTTCTCGCTCCGGTCGCCCGGCTTGGCGGCCAGCGCCTCCGCGAGCGTGAGCGAGTCGCGGCCGAGGAGCACGGCCCCCTCCGCGAGCTCGGAGGCGAGGTCGTCCTGGCCGGCGTCGTGCTTCCGTTGCACCTCTCGCCGGTACGACGCGACGCGGTCGACCCACGCCTCGATCCGGAAGCACCAACGACCGGGGGCGTCGACCTCGAAGCCTCCTGCAAAACGGTCGTTCCCGACCGCCTCGAGCCGGGACTCCCGCCAGCGCGTCGCACCGGGCGCCTTGAACCGAACGGCCGCGCCGAGGACCTCGTGGCCGTCGCGCACGATCGTCGCCCCCACCTCGACGCGGTCGCCGACGACGCTCTTGGCCGGAAAGCGACCGCAGTCGACCTGCGGCTCCACCGCCTGGACGAGGATGCTGCGCGGCGGATCGGTCGAATCCGGTAGGGACATGGCGTGAAGCTTTCCCGCTCGAGCGGAATCCTGCTGCATCCAACCTCCCTGCCCGACGGAAAACTCGGCGAACACGCCTACGCGTTCGTCGACTGGCTCGCAGCGGCGGGGCAGTCCTGGTGGCAGGTCCTGCCGCTCGGCCCTCCGGACGAGGTCGGCTCGCCGTACAAATCTGCCTCGGCGTTCGCGGGGTGGCGCGGGCTGCTCGCCGACCCGTCAGCAACAGTAGAGCCCGAGGAGGTCGAGGCGTTCGTGGCAAGGGAGTCGTACTGGATCGCGGACTGGGCGGCGTTCGCCGGCGGCGACGCGATCGCCGATCAGGTGCGATTCACGCGGGAGTGGAGCGCACTGCGGGCGTACGCGCGGCAGCGCGGCGTGCGCCTGATCGGCGACCTGCCGATCTACGTCGCCTCCGGGAGCGCCGACCACGTCTCCCACCCCGACCTGTTCTTGACCGACACAGTCGCCGGGGTCCCGCCGGACGCGTTCACGGAGGACGGTCAGCTCTGGGGGAACCCGCTGTACGACTGGCCGGCGCTTCGGGCGCAGGACTACCGCTGGTGGATCGAGCGCTTCCGCCGTACGTTCGAGCTCGTCGACCTGACCCGGGCCGACCACTTCCGCGGCTTCGTCGCCTACTGGGCGGTGCCGGCCGACGCGGCGACCGCGCGATCGGGACGCTGGCGCAGGGGGCCGGGCCGTGAGCTCTTCGACGCTGTCCAGAGCGAGCTCGGCGACCTGCCCGTGATCGCGGAGGATCTCGGAGTGATCACAACCGCGGTCGAGCGCCTGCGCGACGAACTTGCGCTGCCCGGGATGCACGTCCTCCAGTGGGCGTTCTCCGACGTCGTCTCGAGCCCGCACCGGCTCGCGAACCACCGCGAGAATGGCGTCGTCTACACGGGCACGCACGACAACGACACGACGGTCGGGTGGTGGTCTTCGCTCAGCTCGTCGGAGCGCGCCACGACCGGGCTCGACCCCGCCGACCCGGCGTGGTCACTGATCGAGCTCGCGTACTCGTCCGTCGCTGCCCTCGCGATCGTCCCGATGCAGGACGTCCTCGGGCTAGGAAGCGAGGCGCGCATGAACACCCCTGGTCTGGAGACCGGGAACTGGGCCTGGCGACTCGAGCCCGGCGCAGCGAGTGACGCGCTCGCCGAGCGCCTGCGCGCCGCCGTCGAGCAGGCCGGTCGCGCGTGATCCTCGAGGCCTTCGCCGCCGGGCTCGTCTGCATCGACCCGGGTCACGGCACCATGGCGCGGGTCGGAGCGCAGCGCGAGCCGATCGGGCCGGGCTCGCCGACGCTGAAGATCAAGGACCCCGGCGGCGCTCCGGGCGAGGCGGGTGTGGCGCTCGACATCGCGTTGCGCACGCGGACGCTGCTCGCCGCCCGCGGTGTGCGCGTCGCGATGACCCGCACGCGCGGCGGCTACCCCGGCGGCAACATCGAGCGCGCAAGGTTCTGCAACGAGCGCAACGCCTCGCTGATGCTGCGGATCCACGCGGACGGGTCGACGAACCCCGCGCTTCGCGGCGTCCACACGCTCTATCCCGCCCTCCGCCGCGGCTGGACCGACGACGTGTACGCAAAGAGCGCACGGGCTGCTCGGCTGGTCCAGCGGGCCGTCGTAGAGTCGACCGGTGCACGCGATCTCGGCCTCCAGCGGCGGACCGACCTGACCGGCTTCAACTGGGCCGACGTTCCGGTCGTCCTCGTCGAGACGGGGTTCCTCTCCAACCCCGCGGAGGCCCGGCTGCTCCACTCGGCGCCGTACCGGGCCCGCGTTGCGCAGGGACTCGCGGCCGGATCGGCCGCGGCCGTGGCAAGAGCGGCGAATCGGAACTACGCTGAGACGCGTCCAGGCAGGTCGATAGGGGTCGAAGTCCCAAAGGAGAGAACCATGGCCGCAGCAGTGCTGACGACCCGGGTTCTGCGGCAGGAAGGTCGACGTTGACCGTCGCAGCGGCCCGCCACGCCGTGAGCGACGCTGCGCTCCCGCTCGCCTGCGGCCGCATCGGGGACGACTTGCTCGTTCGCCATCCTCGTGCGGGCGCTGCTCGCACTGGCCGCTGGGTCCGACGCCTTGGGTGACCGGCCGGGATTTCGCGTCGCGATCGCCGCGACGGGACTGCTGACGGCGCTCCTCGCGCTGTTCGCGCTGCCGAAGCTCCTGGTGGACGGCGGCTCGCAGGTCGCCGGCGTCACCGCTCCGAGCTTCGTCGCGCCGCCTGCGGTGGTCGTCGTCCCCGACGAGCCCCCGGTTCCGCCGCAGCGGCCGAGGCTCCCCGGCACAGCCGTGCCGACGTCGCTCGGTGGCCAGGCGGTGCTCGTCGGCGTGACGAACGAGCAGCAATCTCCGCTCCCGCCGCCCGGTCGTCCTCGCGCGGTGCGCCCTGGCCCCGGCGTCCCGGCAGGGCCGGGGCCGACGCCTGCGCCGGCACCTGGGCCTGCACCCGCACCCGCGCCGGGACCGCAGCCCGGCCCGCAGCCCAACCCGCAGCCCGCTCCGCAGCCCAACCCGCAGCCCGCTCCGCAGCCGGCGTCACCGCCGGTGGTCGTCGCAAGCGCGCCGCCCACGCCCCCACCGGCCGCCGTGCCGCCGTCCCAGCCCAGCGGGAACGGGAACGGGAACGGGAACGGCAAGGAGAAGTCGAAGGGGAAGGCGAAGGGCCACGCCAAGCGGGAAACGAAGGCGACCGAAGCTGCTGCAGAGGCCCCGGTTCAGCCCGCCGCCCCGGAGCCGGAGGCGCGGGAGCCTGAGGCCACGGAGTGCAGGGACGAGGAGTCGGACGACGACGAGCACGGCAAGCGCGACAGGCAAGAGACGTCCGACAGCGACGACAAGGAAAAAAAGGACAAGAAGGACAAGTAGCGATCGGCCGCGGTCACTCGGGCGGCGGCGGCTCGCCGCGCATGCGGTCGAGGGCGGCTCTACCGCGATCGTGCACGTCGCGGCGCCGCGAAGCGGGGTCCGGCGCCTCGTCGATCGGCGTCTCCGCCTCCTCGAACGTCGCCCGCTCGTCGACGACCTCTCGTGCCTCGGCGATCCGCTGCTTGAGCTCGTCCGCGCGCGGGTCGGGCTCCGGCGCAGGCTCCGGAAGCGGCGACGATGTGGCCTGCCGGCGGAGCAGCCGCGAACTGAGCGCCGCCGCGATCCCGAACCCCGCGAGCAGCCACGCAAACCGGCTCCGCATGGGCCGATGCTACACTGGCCGCCGCTTCTCGCTCCGTCCCGCGCCGTCACCGTCCCGAGCGGCGCAGGCAGGCGGAGCCGCATAAGACCAAGAGAAGAGGAGGTATCGGGAGATGAGAACCGAGTACGAGATTCTGCTCATGCTGGATCCGGAGCTGCCGGAAGGCCGCGCCGACGAGATCCTTCAGCGCGCCCGCGAGCTCGTCGAGAAGAGCGGCGGCAGCTGGGACCGCCATGAGCCCTGGGGCCGGCGGAAGCTCGCCTTCGAGATCACGCACAAGGACGAGGGCGTCTACCACCTGTTCGAGCTGACCGCGGAGCCCGCAACGCTCGACGAGCTCACGCGCATCCTCAAGATCACCGACGGCGTCATGCGCCACATGGCGGTCCGGCGGGTGCAGCGCAGTCCCGGACGGCCGGTAGCGCCGCCGCCGCGGGACGTGCAGGATGAGCCGGAGCCGATCGCGGCGTCCGTGGACGAGTAGGAGGAGGAAAAGCATGGCGAACATCAACCGAGTAGTCCTGGTCGGCAATCTCACGCGCGACCCCGAGCTGCGGCACACGCCGAGCGGCACGTCGGTGTGCAAGCTGCGCCTCGCGGTGAACAGCCGCCAGAAGGACGCGGCCACCGGCGAGTGGGGCGAGAAGCCGAACTACTTCGACGTCACCGTCTGGGGAAACCAGGGCGAGAACTGCGCGAAGTTCCTCTCGAAGGGCCGGCCCGTCGGGGTCGACGGCCGCCTGGACTGGCGCGAGTGGGAGGCGCAGGACGGCACCAAGCGGCAGGCGGTCGAGGTGATCGCCGACACGGTCCAGTTCCTCGGCAGCCGCGAGGGCGGTGGCGCCGCCGCCGGTGGCGACGGTGAGCACCAGTTCGTCCCGGCCGGCGCGAAGCAGGACGACTTCGCACCCACCGGCGCCGACGACGACATCCCGTTCTGATGCCGAAGCCCAAGGAAAAGGAGCAGCGAGGGCGCAAGCGCCCGCCGATGGGCGGGCCGCAGCGGAAGCGCAATTGCTACTTCTGCAAGGACAAGATCGACGAGGTCGACTGGAAGAACATCAACCAGCTGCGGCGCTACATCTCGGAGAAGGGGAAGATCCGCTCACGGCGGATCACCGGCGCGTGCCGCAGGCACCAGAACCAGGTCTCGGTCGCGGTGAAGCGCGCCCGGGAGATGGCCCTCCTGCCGTACGTGGGCGAACGCTAGATGGAAGTCATCCTCCTCACCGACGTCGAGAAGATCGGCCTGCGTGGCGACGTGGTCAACGTCGCGCGCGGCTACGCGCGGAACTTCCTGTTGCCGCGCCGACTCGCCGAGGAGGCGACGCCCGCGAAGGTCAACGAGCTCCGCAAGCGCGAGGGTCAGCGCGCCCGGCACGAGGCGCAGAGCTTCGAGCAGGCCCGTGAGATCGCCGATCGGATCAGTGAAACCGAGTTGCGCTTCGACATGAAGGCCGGGCCGACCGGCGCACTCTTCGGCTCGGTCACGGCGACCGACATCGTCGACGAGCTCTGGAAGCAGCAGAAGGTCCGCGTCGACCGGCGGAAGATCGAGATGGACAACATCAAGCGGATCGGGCGCCACACGATCCCGATCGAGCTCTTCACCGACGTGCAGGTCGAGGTCCGCGCGGTCGTCGTCCCCGAAGGCGGCGAGCTGCCGCCCGAGGAGGAGCTCGAGGCGATGGAGGCAGCGGCTCGCGCTGAAGAAGACGCCGCCGCAGCTGCAGCCGCCGCGGAACACGTGGACGTGCAGGAGTTTCTCGCCGACGACGAGCCGGAGACCGAGCCGCCCGAGCCCGAGGCGCCCGAGCCGGCCGCCGAGCACGACGCCGAGCCCGTCGCCGCCGAAGCCGAGTCGAATCAGTAACGACTCGTCCACAGGCGCGCTCGCTCCTGTGGACTTTCGGCCGAACTTCTCGCACCGAGCGGGGTTTCTCTCCACAGATCCGTCCGGTGCCACCGGCAAGATGGCCGTCCTTTTCCCTGCACAACGCCAGGATTGCCATGTCGAAAACGCCACTGTCTACAGGTACTCATGGCCCGCCCAGCGTGGTTGACTCGGAGGCTGTGGCGCAAGTCGCTCAGCTCTCGCATGCCGCCCCGGTTCCGCCTCAGAACCTCGATGCCGAGGAGTCGGTACTCGGGGCGATGATGCTCTCCCCCGGCGCGATCGGGGCGGTAAGCGAGATTCTCGACGCCGGCGACTTCTACCGGGAAAGCCACGCGAAGATCTACCGGGCGGCCCTGTCGCTCTACGCGAGAGGCGAGCCGGTGGACGCGATCACGCTCGTCGACGTGCTCGAGGAGCGAAGCGAGCTCGAGGACGTAGGTGGGCGGATCCGGATCCACGAGCTCGCTGCGCTCGTCCCGGCGGCCGCGAACGCCGCGCACTACGCGCGGATCGTCCGCGAGATGGCGACCCTCCGTGGCCTGATCCGCACGGGGCAGGAGATCGCCCGGCTCGGCTGGGAACGGCCGGGCGAGACCGATGTCCTCGTCGACCGCGCAGAGCAGATCCTGTTCGACCTCTCGCAGGACCGCGTCACGACGGAGTTCGCGCACATCGACCAGTTGCTGAAGGAGAGCTTCGAGCGGATCACGCAGCTGTACGAGGCCGGCGCGGACGTCACCGGCACTGCGACCGGCTTCAAGGAGCTCGACCGGCTCACGTCAGGGTTCCAGCCCGGCAACCTCGTCATCGTCGCGGCGCGACCCTCGATGGGGAAGTCCGCGCTCGGGCTGTGCATGGCCGCGAACCTCGCGGTGCGCGAAGGCGTGCCGGTCGGGATCTTCACGCTCGAGATGTCGAAGTCGGAGGTCACGCAGCGCCTGATGTGCAGCGAGGCGAAAGTCGAGTCGCAGCGCCTGCGCACCGGCAAGCTCGCGGTCGACGACTGGCCGCGACTCACCGCCGCGTGCGACAAGCTCGCGAAGGCGCCGATCTTCGTCGACGACACCGGCTCGATCAACCTGATGGAGATCCGGTCGAAGGCCCGTCGGCTCAAGTCGTCCCAGCCGGGCCTCGGGTTGATCCTGATCGACTACTTGCAGCTGATGACCTCGGGCACCACCGCCGAGAACCGCGTGCAGGAGGTGTCGCAGATCTCGCGTTCGCTCAAAGTGCTGGCGCGCGATCTCGACGTCCCGATCCTCGCGATGTCGCAGCTCTCGCGCGCCGTCGAGCAGCGCCACGACAAGCGGCCGATCCTCTCCGACCTGCGCGAGTCCGGCTCGATCGAGCAGGACGCCGACCTCGTGATGTTCATCTACCGCGACGAGTACTACAACGACGAGTCCGACCAGCAAGGGATCGCCGAGGTCAACGTGGCCAAGCACCGCAACGGCCCGACCGACGGGATCAAGCTCTCGTTCCTCAAGCGCTATGCGAAGTTCTCCGATCTGGCGGCTGCCTAAAACATGGGGTGATCACGGAGCAGACGGTCTGCATCCCGCCCCGGGCGACGAGCTTCCGGGCGGTGTGCGAAGCCTGCGCCTCGGAGCAGCTCCCGAGCCGCGGGTACGTCGGCGCGACCGTCGAAGGATCGCTCGCACTGGAGCGAGAGCACGGGCACGTCACGTGCTCGCGCGGGCACGAGATCCGGGTGCACCGGGCACTCCCCTCGGCGTAGCACGCCGACGGATCGGGCAGACTCCGTCCCGTGCCCGCGACCGTGATCGTCGGCGCGCAGTGGGGCGACGAAGGCAAGGGCAAGATCGTCGACCTGCTCGCGCAGCATGCAGATCTCGTCTGCCGCTACCAGGGCGGACCGAACGCCGGCCACACGATCATCGTCGACGGCGAGACGTTCAAGCTCCGCGCGATGCCTTCGGGGATCCTGTCGGGGAAGGAGTGCGTGATCGGCGGCGGGTGCGTCGTCGACCCGGAGGTGCTGCTCGAGGAGCTCGACGGCCTCGCGGCCCGCGGCGTCGGGACGGAGGGACTCGTGCATCTCTCCGGCAACGCGCACTTGATCATGCCGTGGCACGTGGCGATCGATCGGGCAAGCGAGCGGCGGCTCGGTCGATTGCAGATCGGAACGACCAGGCGTGGGATCGGGCCCGCGTACGCGGACAAGGCGGCGCGCCTCGGCATCCGCGTGCAGGACCTGCTCGACCCGAAGATCCTGCGGCAGAAGATCGAGGTCGCGCTTGCCGAGAAGAACGTGTGGCTCGAGCGCGTCTACGGCGTCGAACCGCTCGACCTCGACGAGGTGGCTGCGCGGCTGGAAGGACTCGCGCAACGCCTGCGTCCGTACGTCGCCGACACGTCGCTCCTCGTCGATCGAGCGCTCGACGACCACCGCTTCGTGCTCTTCGAAGGCGCGCAGGGGACGCTCCTCGACCTCGACCACGGCACGTATCCCTTCGTGACGTCGTCGAACCCGGTGGCCGCGTACGCGGCGGTGGCCTTCGGGATCGGGCCGAACCGGATCGACGCGGTGGTCGGCGTGTCGAAGGCCTATGTGACGCGCGTCGGCGAAGGGCCGTTCCCGACGGAGATCGAAGGGCCGAACCAGGAGCGCGTCCGCGAGCTCGGCGGTGAGTTCGGGACGGTTACCGGACGCGAACGGCGCTGCGGTTGGCTCGACCTCGTCGCGCTTCGCTACGCGGTTCGGCTGAACGGGATCACGTCGCTCGCGCTGACGAAGCTCGACGTGCTCTCTGCGTTCGAGGAGCTGCCGGTCTGCGTCGCCTACCGGCTGCGCGACGGGAGCGAGACCCGCGACTTTCCCGCGCACCAGAGCGACTTCCACCACGCGGCGCCCGTCTACGAGACGCTCGCCGGTTGGGCCGAGCCGCTCGACGACGTCGGCTCAGTCGACGAGCTGCCTGCCGCGGCGCGCGCCTACGTCGACTTCGTCGAGCGCGAGCTCAAGGTGGAGGTCTCGCTGATCGGGACCGGCGCCGAGCGCGAGCGCGTGCTCTCGCCCCGCGGGCTCGAAGCCGTTGCGCGGCCCTAGTCGAAGGTGACGACCAAGCGGGCGATCTCCTCGCCGCGTGGGGTGACGATCATCCGCCCGGCCGGACGGCCGGCGTCGGCGCGCCAGGCGTAACGCGCGATGATCGTCCCGTCGTCCGCCTGCTCGCTCGAGAGCACGTCGACCTCGTCGTCGGGTGGGTTCGACGCGTAGGCGGCCGCGATCGTCTCCTTGCCATGGAACGGCCCGGCCGGCACGCCCTCGAAGACGAGCTCGGCGTCATCGGTGAACTGTTCGAGCATCGGGGCGAAGTCGCCGTTCCGGACGCCCTCGTTGAACAGCTCGACGTGTCGCTCCAAGAGTGTCATCCCCGAGCCTACGGCCCGGAGCGGTCGCTCACGAGGTACTCGTAGGTCCCCGTCAGGCCGTTGACGGCGTCGGCGATGTCACCGGGGTCGACCTCGTCGCCCCGCTCGAGCGCCCGGGTCGTCTCCGTTGCAGCGCGAAACGCCAGGATGACCTCCAGCTCGTCGCCCTCGCTCGAGACCGGGTCCTCGAGCGCGAAGCCGCTCGCGTTGAGCATCTGTTCGACGAGGTTCCGGAGCTCGGGCAGCGCCTCGGCCGGAGCGTCGGCGAGATCGGACTGCAGCGCCTCCCGCTCGGTCTCCCACTCGTGGAGATCGAGACCGGGCTCGGGCGTGGACATGCGCCCATTCTATGCGCGGGCGTGAAGGTCGAAACCCGCCGTCCGCCGGAATAGCATCCGGCGAGTGAAGGTTCTGGTCGTCGGGTCGGGCGGGCGCGAGCACGCGCTCGCCTGGAAGCTCGCGCAGAGCCCGCGGCTGACGGAGCTGCACGCGGCGCCCGGCAATCCGGGGATCGCAGGCCTCGGGCCGTGCCACCCGGTGCACCCGGAGGACGCCGAAGGCCTGCTCGCGCTCGCTCGTGCGCTCGCGATCGACCTCGTCGTGATCGGGCCCGAGGTGCCGCTCGTCTCGGGCGTCGCGGACGCGCTTCGCCTCGGCGGCGTCGCGGTGTTCGGCCCGAGCGCCGCGGCAGCGCGGATCGAGGGCTCGAAGCGCTTCGGGAAGGACGTCCTGCAGGCCGCGGGCGTCCCCACTGCCGAGGGGCTCGCGGTCGCCCGGCCCCCCTGCGTCGTCAAAGCGGATGGGCTCGCGGCCGGCAAGGGCGTCTTCGTCTGCCACACGCAGGATGAGCTCGACGCTGCGCTCCGCGCCGTGTCGGGCCTCGGCGACGACTTCGTGGTCGAAGAGCTGCTCGAGGGGGACGAGCTGTCGGTGTTCGCGGTCTGCGACGGCGTCACCGCGCTCGGGCTACCACCCGCACGCGACTTCAAGCGCGCGTTCGACGGGGACGCAGGGCCGAACACCGGCGGCATGGGTGCGTTCGCGCCGGTGCAGCTGCGCGGCCTCGACCTCGTTGAGCTCGTCGGGGCGGTGCACGAACCGGTGCTGCGGGAGCTCGCCCAGCGCGACGCGCCGTTCATCGGGCTCCTCTACGCCGGGCTGATGCTGACCGAGGCGGGACCCCGGGTGCTCGAGTTCAACTGTCGGTTCGGTGACCCCGAGACGCAGGCGATCCTGCCGGCGGTCGAAGGCGACCTGCTCGGCGTGCTCGTTGCGGCTGCGGCCGGCGACCTCGGCGACGCGACAATTGTGGCGTCGGACGACGCCGCGGTGACCGTCGTGCTCGCGGCCCGTGACTACCCTGCGTCGGGTGACATCGGTTCTCCGATCGCCGGCATCGCCGAGGCAGAAGCCGACGGCGCCGTCGTCTTCCATGCCGGGACAGCGCTCCGCGGCGATCAGCTCGTGACGAACGGCGGGAGAGTCTTGAACGTGTCCGCCACGGGCTCGACGCTCGGCGAGGCGCGCGGGCGCGCGTATGCGGCAGCCGAGCGGATCGCGTTCGACGGGATGCGGTTTCGAACCGACGTCGCGCTCGAAGCTGCGAACGGAGCACCGGTTGGCTGACGGACCGGTGGTGGGGATCCTCGTCGGCTCCGAATCGGACCGAGAGCGGATGCAGGGCGCGTTCGACGAGCTCGACAAGCGTGAGATCGCGTACGAGTTCGACGTCCGCTCGGCGCACCGGACACCCGACGCGGTGGCGGAGTACGCGCGCACGGCTCGCGAACGCGGGCTCCGCGTGCTGATCTGCGGCGCGGGTCTCGCCGCCGCGCTCCCCGGCGCGGTCGCGGCGCACACCGACCTGCCGGTGATCGGCGTCCCGCTGCGATCGAGCCTCAGCGTCCTCGACGGTCTCGACGCGCTGCTGGCCATTTCGCAGATGCCGCCCGGCGTGCCGGTCGCAGCGGTCGGCGTGGACAGCGCGAAGAATGCGGCCGTGCTCGCTGCGCGAATCCTCGGCGGCGTGAACGTCCGGCCCGCGCGGCCGGAGGACGCGCGGCGGATTGCCGAGATCCACGTCGAAACCTGGCGTGCCACCTATCCCGGGGTCGATGCCGCAGGAGGTGCTCGACGGGTTGAGCGTCGACGAGCGTGAGCGGAACTGGCAGGAGTGGATCCCGAGCCCGGAGACGAGCGCCTTCGTCGCAGAGCTCGACGACGGGGTCGTCGGGTTCGTGAGCGTCGGGCCTTGTTGGGCGGATCGCGCCATCGGCGAGCTCTATGCGATCTACGTTGCTCCCGCCGGTCAGGGTCGAGGCGCGGGCCTGGCGCTCATGGAAGCGGGCGTCGCCGCACTCTCCGAGCGCTGGGACGAGGCGATCCTCTGGGTCGCGACGGAGAACCCGCGTGCGCGCCGCTTCTACGAACGGTATGGCTGGGAGGTCGACGGCGAGCGGATCGACGACTCGATCCCCGGGGCCTCCGTGCCCGAGACCCGGTACCGGTTGTCCGGCCTGGGGCGACGCTAGTCTGAACCGGTGATTGCCCGCTACTCCCGTCCGGCGATGGCCGGGGTCTGGTCGGAGCAGCGAAAGCTCGAGCGGTGGCTCGAGGTGGAGCTCGCGGCGCTCGACGCCTGGGCCGAGATCGGACGCGTGCCCGCCGAGGCGGCCGACGCGATCCGACAGGCCGCGGTAGCCCCCACACCGGAGCGGGTGCGCGAGATCGAGGAGCGAACCCACCACGACGTCGCGGCGTTCGTCGACGCCGTCGCCGAAGGGGCTCGGGGAGCACGGGCGCTGGTTCCACTACGGCCTCACGTCCTCGGACGTGCTCGACACGGCGCTCTCGCTCCAGATCCAGGAGGCCGGCCGGCTGATCCTCGAGGGACTCGACCGCGCGTTCGCAGCGGTCGTCGCCCGGGCCGAGGAGCAACGGGAGACGCTGACGATCGGCCGGACGCACGGCGTTCACGCCGAGCCGACGACCTTCGGGCTGAAGCTCGCGGGCTGGGCGTTCGAGCTCGAGCGGGACCGCACCCGCGTCGAGCGAGCTCTCGACGGGCTGCGCGTCGGGAAGCTGTCCGGCGCCGTCGGGACGTACTCGGCCACCGACCCCGACGTCGAGCGGATCGCGTGCGAACGGCTCGGCCTCGAGCCCGCGCCGTCATCGACGCAGATCCTCCAGCGCGACCGTCACGCGGAGCTGCTGAGCGCGCTCGCGCTCGCCGGTGCGTCGCTCGAGAAGTTCGCGCTCGAGGTGCGCCACCTCGCGCGGACCGAGGTGCGCGAGGTCGAGGAGCCTTTCGGCCGCGGACAGAAGGGTTCGTCCGCGATGCCGCACAAACGGAACCCGGTCGTCTCAGAGCGGATCTGCGGGCTCGCGCGCGTCGTTCGCGCCGCCTCGCTCGTCGGGCTCGAGAACGTCGCGCTCTGGCACGAGCGCGACATCACGCACTCGTCGGCCGAGCGTGTCGTCGTGCCGGACGCGTTCCTCGCGCTCGACTACATGCTGGAGCGTTTCGCCTGGCTCGTCGAAGGGCTCGTCGTCTTCCCGGAGCGGATGCTGCGGAACCTGGAGGCGAGCCACTTCCTGTTCTTCAGCCAGCGCGTGCTGCTCGCGCTCGTGGAGAGCGGCCTCTCGCGCGACGACGCGTACCGGCTCGTGCAGCGGAACGCGATGCGCGCGTGGGAGGAGGAGCAGGACTTTCGCGAGCTCGTGAGGAGCGACTCGGAGCTCGCTCCGCGGCTCGCGCTCGACGAGGTCTTCGCGCTCGAGCCGTACACCCGTCACGTCGACACCATTTTCGAGCGCCTCCATGCGCTCGTGCGGACGAAAGAGGAGGAGCCCACCTATGCCTGAGGCCGTCGCCCACGTTGGGAGCGGGAAGGTCCGCGAGCTCTACGCGCTCGACGACGCGCGCCTGCTGCTCGTCGCCAGCGACCGGATCTCGACCTTCGACGTCGTGCTCCCCACGGAGATTCCCGACAAGGGGCGCGTGCTCACCGGGCTTGCTGCGTTCTGGTTCGCCCGGACGAAGCACCTCGTCCCGAACCACCTGCTCGCGCTGCGCGAGGACGGCCGCTCGACCGAGTGCCGCAGGCTCGAGATGCTGCCGATCGAGTGCGTCGTTCGCGGCTACCTCGCCGGCTCGGGGTGGAAGGACTACCTCGCGACGGGCGCGACCTCCGGCCACAGGCTGCCCTCTGGCATGCGCGAGTCCGACCAGCTCCCCGAGCCGATCTTCACGCCGGCGACGAAGGCGCAGTCGGGTCACGACGAGAACATCGACGCCGAACAGGCCTCGGAGATCGTCGGGCCGGAGCGCTTTCGCGAGGTGGAGCGCGTCGCGTTGACGCTCTACGAGCACGCGGCGAAGTACGCGCGCGAGCGCGGCATCGTGATCGCGGACACGAAATTCGAGTTCGGGCTCGACGACGAGGGACGGCTCGTCCTCGGCGACGAGGCGCTCACGCCGGACTCGTCGCGGTTCTGGCCGGCGGACGAGTACGCGCCTGGCGGCGCGCAGCCTTCGTTCGACAAGCAGTTCGTCCGCGACTACTGCGAGACGCTCGGCTGGGACAAGACGGCGCCGGGGCCGGAGCTCCCCGACGACGTCGTCGCTGGTACCCGCGCGCGCTACGTGGAAGCTTTCGAGCGCGTCACCGGGATCCGGTTCGCCGACTACGTCGCCGACCCGGACGTGGTGCTGCGGTGAGGGCGACCGTGCTCGTGCGGCCGAAGGCCGGCATCCTCGACCCGCAAGGCCAGGCGGTGGAAGGCTCGCTGCGGCAGCTCGGGTTCGCCGTCGGTGAAGCCCGCATCGGCAGGGTCGTCGACCTCGAGCTCGAGGCCACGGACGCGACGTCGGCGCGTGCGGAAGTCGAGCGCATGTGCGAGCAGCTCCTTGCGAACCCTCTGATCGAGAGCTTCGAGATCGAGCTGGACGACGCGTGAGCGAACCGCGCCCGCAGATCGCCGTCATCGTCTTCCCCGGGTCGAACGACGATCGGGACGCCGCGTGGGCACTCCACGCCCTCGGGGCCGACCCGGTGCTGGTCTGGCACGGCGAGACCGAGCTCCCCGACGTCGCAGGCGTCATCCTCCCCGGCGGGTTCTCCTACGGCGACTACCTCCGCTGCGGTGCGATCGCCCGGTTCGCGCCGGCGATGGAGGCCGTCGGCCGCTTCGCCGCGGCAGGCGGACCCGTGCTCGGGATCTGCAACGGCTTCCAGATCCTGTGCGAGGCCGGCCTGCTGCCGGGCGTGCTTCGCCCGAACCGGTCGCTCGAGTTCGTTTGTCGTGATGTCCGCGTGCGCGTCGAGCGGGCCGACACGAAGCTCACCTCGCGGTGCACGGTCGGGCAGACCCTCACCATCCCGGTGAAGCACGGCGAGGGCTCCTGGTACGCCGACGACGAGCTCTACGCGGAGCTCGTCGCACTCGACCAGATCGTCCTGCGCTACGAGGACAACCCGAACGGGTCGATGCACGACGTCGCGGGCGTTTGCAACCGTGAGGGCAACGTGCTCGGACTGATGCCGCATCCCGAGCACGCGGTCGATCCGCTGCTCGGCCCGGCCGACGGGGCGTTCGTGATCGCGTCGCTCGTCGACGCTGCGCGCGAACGGGAGCAGGCGCTCGTCTAGGCACCACCTCCGAGGCCAAGCGCCTCGGCGAGCTCAGGATGACGGCGGAGCGCATCATGCAAGCGCGCCAGGTCGCGGGCACGCAGCGTCACGGGCCCGCGGCGGGCGGTGCCGTCGGTCGTGTACGCGAAGCGAACGAGGCGCTCCCCCTTCCCGTTCTCGAGCAGCTGGACGACGGACGAGAACCGGCGCTCACCCGCGCGCTGCGGGATCTCGAGCTGGTCGACGAGGGCGGCGTCGCCCCACGCTGTTGCAACCTTGGCTGTTGCGACCTTGGCTGGAGCTTTGGCGGGCATGCGACGAACGTACCGAGCAAACTGTGACGTGTGGGTGTCCCGTCTGTGCCGAATGTGAGACTTGTCGTCCACAGTGATCGTCGCGCACGTTGACCTGGATGCCTTCTTCGCCGCCGTCGAGGAGCTCGACGACCCGAGCCTGCGCACGAAGCCGCTCATCGTCGGCGGCGATCCGCAGGGCCGCGGCGTCGTCGCGACCGCGAACTACGTCGCCCGACGCTTCGGCATCCACTCCGCGATGAGCTGCGCCGAGGCGCGCCGACGCTGCCCGAACGCAGTGTTCGTCCGCCCGCGCCACGACCGCTACCGCGAGCTCTCGCGGAGCGTCTGGTCGACGATCCGCGAAGTCGCGCCGGTGGTCCAGCAGACCGGGATCGACGAGGGCTACCTCGACCTGAGCGACGAAGCGCCCGACTTCCTCGCCGCCCGCCGGCTGGCCGAGGCGATCCAGACCGCCGTCCGCGGAACGACGAACCTGACGTGCTCGCTCGGGATCGCGAGCTGCAAGGTCGTCGCGAAGATCGCGAGCGACCGGCGCAAGCCCGGCGGGATCACTGTCGTCCCCGCGGGACGCGAGGCCGAGTTCCTCGCGCCCCTCGAGGTGCGGAAGCTGCCCGGCGTCGGCCCACGCGCAGAGCAGAGGCTGCGGCCCGCGGGAATCGAGACGATCGGCGCCCTGGCGACGCTCTCGGACGCCCTGCTCGGGACGTTGCTCGCCGGCAAGGTCGGGCTCGAGCTTCGAGACCGGGCCCGCGGGATCGACGGGCGACGCGTCGAGACCGCCTCAGAGCCGGCGGTCTCGATCAGCCACGAGGAGACGTTCGACCGCGACGTCGCCGAGCGGGCTCGCCTCCACGACGAGCTCCGCAGGATGTCGGAGAGCCTCTCCCGGCGACTGAGCGACCGCGGGCTGCTCGCTCGCACGGTGACGACGAAGCTGCGTTACGGGGACTTCACGACTCGCACGCGCACGACGACCCTGACGACAGGCACCGACGAGGCCGACCGGATCCACGCGCTCGCATGCGAGCTGCTGGATCGCGCGCTCGACCAGCGGCCGGGCGCGCTCAGGCTGGTCGGCGTCGGGGTGTCGGGGCTCGGCACCGAGGCGCAACTTGCGCTCGTCTGACTCGGCTCCCTGGTGGCTCGAGGAAGCTACGCCCGACGAGGCGGCATCCCCGCTCACGGGCGACACGGGTGCTGACGTGGCGATCGTCGGGGGCGGCTACTGCGGACTCTGGACGGCGCTGACGCTGAAGCAGCGCGCGCCGGAGCTGCAAGTGACGCTCGTCGAGGCGGAGCGTTGCGGGCACGGGCCAAGCGGGAGGAACGGCGGGTTCCTGCACGGCTACTGGAGCATGCTCGGCTGGCTGCGCGAGGTGCTCGGAGACGAACGGGCAGCTCGAGCTCGCACGAGCCGGCGACAGGATTCTCCCGGCGGTGCGCGCGCTCGGCGACGACTTCTGGCTGCGCGAGAGCGGGATGGTCGAGGTCGCGACGACGGAGCGGCAGGAACGTGCGCTCGCGGACGCCGTCGCCGTCGCGCGCCAGCTCGGCGTCCCCGAGGAGGCGCGTGCCCTCTCTGCCGACGAGGTCGCCGCCCGGTGCAGGTCGCCGCGCTTTCGCAACGGCGTCTTCTTCCGCGAGTGCGCGACCGTTCAGCCCGCTCGGCTCGCACGCGCTCTCCGGCGCAAGGTCGTCGCCGCCGGTGTCGAGCTGCACGAACACACACCTGCGACGCGCGTGCGCGAAGGCGTCGTCGAGACACTCCAAGGCACGATCCGCGCAGGCGAGATCGTGCTCGCGACGAACTCGGCGCTCGCTCGCTGGCGCCCGACCGCCCGGCGCCTCGCGGAGTTCCGCTCGTACGTCGTCCTCACCGAGCCCGTGCCCGACTTGATCGCCGAGCTCGGCTGGACGGGCGGCGAGGCGATCGCCGACGGCCGGATGTTCCTGCACTACTTCCGCACGACGAACGACGGCCGCGTGCTGATGGGGAGCGCCGGCGGGACGCGACGCCATGCCGAGCGCGGGTTACAGCTCCTCCTCCCCGCGCTCGCAGAGGCGCGGATCACCCATCACTGGGGCGGACCGATCGACGTGTCTGCCGACCGCTTGCCAAACGTCGGCTCGTGCGGCCGCATCCACTACGCGGCGGGCTTCACGGGCAACGGCGTCGGGCCGACGTGGCTCGCTGCGCAATCGCTCGCGTCGCTCGTGCTCCGAGCCGACGACGAATGGTCGCGGCTCCCCCTCGTCGGTCGGCGCGTCCGGCCGCTTCCTCCCTTCAAGAACGTCGGCGGACGGCTCGTCAGCTCAGCCGTGATCCGAATCGAGGAGGCCGAGGAGGAGGGGCGCCGCCCCTCGCCGCTCGCGCGAATCGGGGCGGCGCTGCCGCGACTCACGGGGTCGCGGCTCGGCCTTCGGTAGCTACTTCAGGTCGGCGAGGATCTCGGCGGCTGCGCGCTCGCCCGTCTCGACTGCGCCGTTCAGATAACCCTGGAAGTCGACCGAGGTGTGCTCGCCGGCGAAGTGGCACGTGCCCTGCCGGCGACCCTCCATCCCGGCGAACTTCGTGTACTGCCCGACCTTCCAGTACGAGTACGAGCCGCGCGTCCACTCGTAGCCCGGCCAGAAGTCGATCGCAGCCCGGCCGTTGTACGCCTTCGTGATCCCCGGCAGGACCGGCTCCGCCTGCGCGAGGAACTGCTGCGCGCGCGACTGCGGCGTGCCGCTGCCGAAGCTCGCGCCGACGTTTCCGCCCGTGTAGTTGACGAGGATCCCGGAGGCGCCCGGCTGTGCGCGCGACACCTCCCACGCGCTCTGGTATCCGCGATCCGAGTACGTCTCGCCGTTGAACCCCTGCGCACGCCACGGACGGCTCTTGAACTGCACGTGCAGCTTCGAGTTCGTCCCCATCCCCTGCTCACGCACCGCGACCTCCTTCAGGCGCTCCCAGCCCGCGCGCGAGAAGTTGACCGAGGAGCGTAGGATCGAGAACGGCAGCGCGAGCACGACGCGATCCGCGGTGATCGTCTTCGTCGCGGAGCCCTGCTTGAACGTCAGCTCCCAGCGGCCCGCAGCCGTGACGCGGATCGCGATGAGCTGCGAGCTCGTCGTGATCTGACCTGCGAGCGCCTCGCCGAGCCGCGCCGTGATCTGGTCGTTGCCACCGGCGACGCGATACTTCTCGTTCGACGCGCCGAAGATGCGCAGGTTTCCCTGGCCGCGGTATCCCAGCAGGTAGATCAGGTTGAGCGAGCTCTGCTCCGACGACTCGGCGCCGTACTCGATGTTGTAGGCGACGTCGAGCAGCTGGCCGAGCTTCGACTCGATTCCGCCGTCGATGCTCTCGTCGATCCAGTCGACGATCGACATTGCGTCGAGCTCGCGCCCGCGCGGTGTGGAGAGGTCGAACAGCGTTGGGAAGCTCGCCGCCGAGAGGTCCCTGTGGATCTTCTGCCAGGCGGCCTTGATGTCGCGCGTCGCCTCCTCGTACGAGTACCGCGCGCCGTCGAACCAGCTCGTCTGCTCGGTGCCGTTCGCCTCGGCGGAGAGCAGGTTGTCGAGCTTCAACCCGAGCTCCGACGCAAGGTGCCTGATCTGCGTGTGACCCTGGTCGATCAACTCACCGCCGCGCTCGACGATCTGCCCGTCGGCGAACGCGTCGCGAAGCGTCCAGCAACGGCCGCCGATCCGCTCCGAGGCTTCGTGGACCTCCGCGTTGATCCCGGCCTGCTTCAGCCGATACGCCGCGCTCAACCCGGCCAGCCCGGCGCCGACGACCACGACTCGACCCGCCGGAGCGGCGGCCCGCGCACGCTGCGCGAAGACGCCGAAGGCGGTCGCGGCAGCGCCCGCTGCCGCGGTGTCGCGCAGGAACCCGCGCCGCGTCGTCGACCGATCCTCAGCGGCAGCCTCGGCCGCCGCGCGCTGCACTGTCTCGAGCAGCGGTGTTCTCGCCATGACCCTCTCCTCTCCCTGAGACGCCTGGACGAAGGATCGTCCCGCCGCCGTGTGCTGCCTAGTGGCCGATCGGCGAACCCGTGACCACCGGGTTGGACCCGTTGGACAACCGCGCCGCGAGCGCCTGACGCGCCTTGACGGCGAGCCAGAGCTCCATCCGCTGCTCCGGTTCGTCGGGGTGGCGCCCGGTCTGCTCCCGCAGGCGGTCCATGCGATAGCGAAGCGTGTGGCGGTGGATGCCGAGGCGCTCGGCCGCCTCGCTCCAACGGCAGCCGGTCTCGAGCAGGACGGCGAGCGACTCGTTGAGCCGCGGGTTTGACATGGCGGGGCCGAGGACGCGGTCGACGAACGCTTCGAGCGCCGCGTCCGGAAGCGACAGGAGCAGCTCGAGCGAGCCGAGGTCGCGGTAGGAGGCCACGGGCGTCGTCGTCGAGTCGATCGCGGCGCGTGCCTCGACGAGCGAGCGGCCGAGCGCGCGGCCCCTGGCGGGCCGCCCGACACCGACCCGCGCCGAAGGCTCCGCCTCGACGAGCTTCTGGGCGAGCGCGAGCGCCTCGTCCTCGGTCTCGACCTCGACGAGGAACCCGGCGCGGTCGGGGCGTGCGGTCGAGAGGTAGCGCACCGAACGCCGGTCGAGCAGGTCTGCGACCTCGCTTCGCACGCGTTCGCCGGTGGATCCGTTCGAGGCCGAGACGGCGAGGAGAGCCGCGTGCGAGCGCGACGGGTCGAGGCCGAACGCCGCCATGCGACGCGAGGCCTCTCGATCGTCGAGCCGATCGCCTTCGAGGTCTTCGAGCAGATCGCCCGCGAGACGCAGCTCCGCCGCGCCGACGGCCCGGCGACGCGCGAGCTCGAAGCCGAGGGCCGTCTGGCCGTGGTGGAGCACGAGCAGGTCGTATTCGCCCAGCGGCGCACCATCTCGGGCGGCCTTCAGCAGTCCGCCGCCCCCGACCGGGAGCTCGAGCGCCCCCTCGAACGATGCGTGACGGCCGGTGTGGCGCTCCGCCACAACGCGGCGGCGCTCGTCCACGAGCGCCAACGAGCAGCCGAGGTGGCCGCTGACGATCGCCAGCAGCGCCGGCACGCCACGACCTTCGAGCACGGCCTCGGCGAGCCGCTCGTTCACCTCGAGCGCGCGCGTCACCCGCTCGAGCTGCTCGCTCGCGAGGCGCGTCGTCGCGCCCTTGGTGATCGCGACGAACGGAACCTCATACGGGACGCACACCACCGGAAAGCCGAGCTTGTTCGCCTCCTCCACGAGCGCGGACGGCACCTCGGAGAAGCCGAAGCCGAGCCCGAAGCCGAGCCCGGCGAGCCCGTGCTTGGCGAGGCGGCGGAGGTAGGAGCGTTGGGCGGTCGCGAGCTCCCCGACGCCGAGGCCGGTGGTGAGCAAGAGCTCGCCACCTTCGAGGAACGGGGTCGGGTCGTCGAGCTCGGAGACGTGGAGCCACGTCACCTGATTGGCCAGACCGTCCGCGCCGGCCGCGACGCTCAGGCCCAGTCCCTCGATCTCGACGACGTCGCCGACGGTCAGCACTCGGACATCCGGGCCAAAGCTAGGCGGCCCCGACCACGATTGCAAGCCCGCTCCAGGCCAACCGCGAGCCAGAAGCTTCGACCGGGCGTCGAAAAGCGAGGTCGGGATTGCGCCCGGCCGGCTCTTGCCCGGGCGGCCCGTTCGTGGGATGGATTGGGCCGTGGCGTTGCAAGAGGTGCGGGCCAGCGAGCGCGTGGTCGCAGCGCGTGAGCGATACGTGGCGCGCGGGATCTCGACACCGACGCTCGTCGTCGACCGGGCCGAGGGCGCGAGGGTCTGGGACGTCGACGGTCGCGAGTACGTCGACTTCGCCGGCGGGCTCGGTTGCCAGAACACCGGCCATGGGCTGCCGGCGGCGGTCGCCGCGATCCATGAGCAGGTCGACCGCTACCTGCACCAGTGCTTCATGGTCGGGATGTACGAGCCGTACATCGAGGTCTGCCGCCGGCTCGCCGAGCTCTCCCCGTGCGCGGGGGAGGAGCAGCGCTCGATTCTCCTCAACTCGGGCGCGGAGGCGATCGAGAACGCCGTCAAGATCGCGCGGGCCGCGACCGGCCGGCCCGCCGTGGTCGTCTTCGACCACGCGTTCCACGGCCGGACGCTCCTGACGATGACGATGACGTCGAAGGTCGCATACAAGCGCGGGTTCGGGCCGTTCGCGCCCGAGGTCTACCGCGCGCCGGGCCCGTACCCGTACCGCGGCGTCGGCACCGACGAGGCGATCGCGGGCCTCGAGCTCCTCTTCGCCCGCGAGGTCGACCCGGAGAGCGTCGCGTGCGTCGTGCTCGAGCCCGTCCAGGGCGAAGGCGGGTTCATCGTGATGCCCGACGACTTCCCGCGCGCGCTCAAGGAGATCTGCGAGCGGCACGGGATCCTCTACGTCGACGACGAGGTGCAGACCGGGCGTCGGGCGCACCGGGCCGGTCTGGGCGATCGAGCGCTACGGCATCGAGCCCGACCTGCTCGTCTCCGGCAAGTCGCTCGGCGGCGGGCTCCCGCTCGCAGGAGTGACAGGCCGCGCGGAAGCGATGGACGCGCCGGGCCCCGGTGGGCTCGGCGGCACCTTCGGCGGCAACCCGGCCGCATGCGCCGCCGCCTGCGCCGTGCTCGACGAGGTGGCCACCGACGGCTTCCGTGCGCGCTCGGAGGAGCTCGGCAAGACCCTGCGCGCGCGCCTCGACGCCCTCGCCGAGCGGGTTCCCCAGATCGGCGAGGTGCGTGGGGTCGGGCCGATGCTCGCGCTCGAGCTCGTCGAGGACCGCGAGTCGAAGCGGCCCGCGGGCGACCTCGCGAAGGCCACGGTCGCACGCGCATTCGACGCCGGGCTGATCCTGCTCACGTGCGGGCTTTACGGCAACGTCGTGCGTATCCTCGTCCCGCTCGTCGCATCCGACGAAGATGTGGACCGTGGGCTCGAGATCATGGAGGAGGCGCTTGTCGGCGCTTCCCGTTGAGCGGACGCACGAGGCGCCGGCCGCGGCACCGGCGGCCGAGGCCGACGTTCGACTCGAAGGCCTGCGGAAGCTCTACGGCGACGTCGTCGCCGTCGACGGCGTCGACCTCGAGGTCGCCCGTGGCGAGTTCTTCACGATGCTCGGCCCTTCGGGCTCCGGAAAGACCACGACTCTGCGCCTGATCGCCGGCTTCGAGCGGCCCGACGCCGGATCGGTGCAGCTCCGTGGACGCGACGTGACGAACGACCCGCCGTACGCACGGAACGTGAACACCGTCTTCCAGGACTACGCGCTTTTCCCGCACATGACGGTCGCCGAGAACGTCGCGTATGGGTTGAAGATCCGCCGCGTGCCGAAAGCCGAGCGCCAGGAGCGTGTCGAGGAGGCACTTCGCGTCGTGCAGCTGACCGGCTACGGCGGGCGCAGACCGGCGCAGCTCTCGGGCGGCCAGCGCCAGCGGGTCGCGCTCGCGCGCGCGCTCGTGAACCGGCCGCAGGTGCTGCTGCTCGACGAGCCGCTCGGCGCGCTCGACCTGAAGCTCCGCCAGGGAATGCAGATCGAGCTGAAGCGCATCCAGCGCGAGGTCGGGATCACTTTCATCTACGTCACGCACGACCAGGATGAGGCCCTCACGATGAGCGACCGCATCGCGGTCTTCAACGAGGGCAAGATCGAGCAGGTCGGGCCGCCCGCCCAGGTCTACGAGCATCCCAGCACGGAGTTCGTGGCGGGCTTCGTCGGCGTCTCCAACCTGCTCGAACGAGACGGGCGCACGCTCAGCGTTCGGCCGGAGAAGATCAGGATCCTCGATGAGCATGCGCAAGCCGAATCCGGGGCGCACGTCGAGTCGGGGAAGATCCGCGAGGTCGTCTACGCGGGGATGGCCACCCGCTACATCGTGGAGTTGGACGAAGGAGGAGAGCTGAGCGTCGTCGTCCAGAACCTCGAGACGACCTCCGCGCAAGCACTCAAAACCCAGGGGAAGAGCGTGCGGCTTCAGTGGCGGCGCGAGCACGAACTCACACTCGACAGGGGGACAAAGGAGACCGAATGACACGAAGGCGAAGGACACTCTTCTGGGCCTGCCTCGTCGCCGTCGCGGGCACGCTCGCGCTCGTCGCGGGGTGCGGCGGCGACGACGACGACGCAAGCGGCACCACGACGGAGGCGTCGGGTGCGCAGCTGAAGCAGTCGATCGGCGAAGGCGAAGGCGAGGTCAACCTGATCGCCTGGGCGGGTTACGTCGAAGACGGCTCGACCGACCCCAAGGTCGACTGGGTGACCGACTTCGAGGCGGAGACGGGCTGCCAGGTCAACGTGAAGATCGGCGGCACCTCCGACGAGATGGTCACGCTCATGCGGACCGGCCAGTACGACGGCGTCTCGGCGTCGGGCGACGCAACGCTCCGGCTGATCGCCGCAGGCGACGTCGCACCGGTCAACACCGACCTGATCGAGAACTACGCAGACGTCTACGAGGGCCTCAAGAACAAGCCGCACAACTCGGTCGACGGCCAGATGTACGGCGTTCCGCACGGCCGCGGTGCCAACCTGCTGATGTGGCGGACGGACGTCGTCAAGCCGGCTCCGGACTCGTGGAGCGTCGTCTGGGACGAGAACTCGCCGTACAAGGGCAAGATCACGGCGTACGACTCGCCGATCTACATCGCCGACGCCGCGCTGTACCTGATGAAGACGCAGCCGGATCTCGGGATCGAGAACCCGTACGCGCTCGACGACGATCAGTTCCAGGCCGCGATCGACCTGCTGAAGACGCAGCGGCGCGATCATCGGCGAGTACTGGTCCGACTACACGAAGGAGCTCGCCGCCTTCAAGTCGGGCGACTCGGTGCTCGGCACGACCTGGCAGGTGATCGCGAACCTGGCGCAGGCCGACAAGGTTCCGGTCGAGACGGTGCTGCCGAAGGAGGGCTCGACCGGGTGGTCCGACACCTGGATGATCCACTCCAAGGCCAAGAACCCGAACTGCATGTACATGTGGATGAACCACATCATCTCGCCGAAGGCGAACGCCGGCGTGGCCGAGTGGTTCGGTGAAGCCCCGTCCAACGCGAAGTCGTGCGACCTGACGGCGGCGAAGGACCACTGCGACACGTTCCACGCCGCCGACGAGGACTACTTCGAGCAGATCTGGTACTGGACGACCCCGACCGCGAAGTGCCTCGACGGACGCACAGACGTCCAATGCAAGGACTACTCCGCATGGGTCCAGGGCTGGACCGAGGTCAAGGGGTAGCGGGCAGCACCGCTACCGCTGTCGAGCCGACGCCCCGGGGAGGCCCGGGGCGTCGGCTTTCGACGTTCCTCTCACGGCGACCGTGGCTGCGCGTGTCGGCGCTGCTCGCGGCGCCGGTCGGCTGGCTCGTGGTCGCGTACCTCGGGTCGCTGGTCGTGCTGTTCGTCGCGGCGTTCTGGCGCCTCGACCCGTTCACCGCCGAGGTGATCCACGACTACAGCTTCTCGAACTTCGAGACGCTCTGGAACAGCCCGGTCTACCGCGACATCGCGCTGCGCACGATCGCGATCGCGGCGGCGGTGACGCTGATCGACATCGTGCTCGCGTTCCCGATCGCCTTCTACATGGCGAAAGTCGCCTCGCCGCGCATGAAGGGCGTGCTCGTCGTGGCGATCCTGATGCCGCTCTGGGCGAGCTACCTGGTGAAGATCTACGCCTGGCGGATCATCCTCCAGGGCAACGGCCCGCTGAACTGGCTGCTCGAGCCCCTCGGGCTGACGGGGCCAGGCTTCGGCAACGTCGCCGGCGTGATCGTCTTCTCCTACCTCTGGCTCCCGTACATGATCCTTCCGCTCTACGCCGGGCTCGAGCGGATCCCGGACTCGCTGCTCGAAGCGTCCTCCGACCTCGGCGGCAAGGCGGGCCGCACGTTCCGCCGCGTGATCCTGCCGCTCGCGTTTCCGGCACTCGTCGCCGGTTCGATCTTCACGTTCTCGCTCACGCTCGGGGACTTCATCGTGCCGCAGATCGTGATGGCGGGGAACCAGTTCATCGGCAACGTCGTCTACGCGAACGTCGGCGTCGCGAACAATCTGCCGCTCGCTGCGGCGTTCGCGATGGTGCCGATCGCCGTGATGGTCGTGTACCTACTGCTCGCGCGTCGGGCATGGGAGCGTTCGACGAGCTGTGACCCTCGGGCCTGTCGCCAAGTGGCTGCTGCGCGCCGGCACGGTGCTGACGCTCGTGTTCGTGTACACGCCGATCGCCGTGATCGCGCTCTACGCCTTCAACGAGAGCCGGATCCAGGCCTGGCCGATCGAGGGTTTCACGCTCGAGTGGTTCGAGCGCGCGCTGCACAATCCGGGCGCGCGCGACGCGCTCGTGCTGTCGTTGAAGGCCGCGGTCGGTGCGACGATCCTCGCGGTGGTGCTCGGAACGCTTGCGTCACTCGCGGTCGCGCGCTATCGCTTCTTCGGGCGGGAGACGATCTCGTTCCTCGTGATCCTCCCGATCGCACTGCCCGGGATCGTGACCGGGATGGCGCTGAACGCGACCTTCAACACGACGGAGATACCGCTCGGGCTGCTGACGATCGTCGTCGGCCACGCGACATTTTGCATCGTCCTCGTCTACAACAACGCCGTCGCGCGCCTGCGGCGGACGTCGCAGCACCTCGAGGAGGCCTCGGCCGACCTCGGCGCCGACACCTGGCAGACGTTCCGGTACGTGACCTTCCCGCAGCTGCGCTCGGCGCTGCTTGCCGGGGCGCTCCTCGCCTTCGCGCTCTCGTTCGACGAGGTGATCGTGACGACGTTCACCGCCGGGCCCGATCAGACGCTCCCGATCTGGATCCTGAGCAACCTCTCGCGACCGAACCAGCTGCCGGTCGTGAACGTCGTCGCCGTCTTCCTGATCCTGCTCTCGACGATCCCCGTCTACCTGGCGACGCGGCTGACGCGGGACACGGGAGCGGTCACCCCGACAGCCGGCGGAGCGCAGGCGGCGGGGGCGCGTTAGCCATGGCGTCCAAATCGATCCCTTGTCGCTCGCCTTCTGACGGCGGTAGGCTCGACACCGTGGCGTGAAACCTTTGGAGGGGGCCTGAGCTCATGAGCGTGACCGTCCAGCAGCACAAGAACTTCATCGGGGGCGAGTGGGTCGAGTCCGACGGCGGGACGATGGAGGTCCTGAACCCGTCGACCGGCGAGGTGATCGCCGAGGTCCAGCGCTCGACCGAGGCCGACGTCGACCGGGCCGTCGACGCGGCCAAGGCAGCGCTTCCCGAGTGGCTCGAGAAGACGCCGAAGGACCGGATGGAGCTGCTCCTGAAGCTCGCCGACGTGATCGCTCGAGAACGCGGATGAGCTCGCGAAGCTCGAGTCGCTGAACGTCGGCAAGCCGATGTCGATCGTCGGCGACGAGATGCCGTTCTCCGCCGACAACCTCCGCTTCTTCGCAGGCGCCGCCCGCACGCTCGAGGGCAAGGCCGCCGCGGAGTACGTCGAGGGCTACACGTCGGTGATCCGCCGGGAGCCGCTCGGGATCGTCGCCGGGATCACCCCGTGGAACTACCCCCTGATGATGGCGGTCTGGAAGCTCGGCCCCGCGCTCGCCGCCGGGAACGTCCAGATCCTGAAGCCGGCCGAGCAGACACCGCTGACGACGCTTCGCTTCGTCGAGCTCGCGCAGGAGTTCCTGCCGCCGGGCGTCCTCCAGGTCGTGACCGGCGACGGCCTCCCCGTCGGCGACCGCATCGTCCGTCACCCGGACATCCGCCTCGTGTCGCTGACCGGCGACGTCGAGACGGGGAAGCTGATCGCGCGGAACGCGAGCGACACGCTCAAGCGCGTCCACCTCGAGCTCGGCGGCAAGGCGCCGATGGTCGTGCTCGACGACGCCGACCCCGAGCAGGTCGCCGAGGCGATCAAGATCGGCGGCTTCTGGAACTCCGGCCAGGACTGCACGGCGTCCTCGAGGATTCTGGTCAGCGACTCGATCTACGACGACGTGCTCGAGCAGACGAAGAGCGTCGTCGAGGCGATGAAGGTCGGCGACCCGGCCGACGGCGAGGACATCGACATGGGCCCGGTGATCTCGAAGGAGCAGCAGGACCGCGTGCTCGGCTTCCTCGAGCGGCTCGACGGCAAGGCGACCGTCGTGACCGGCGGCGCGGCGATCGGCGACCGCGGCTTCTTCGTCAAGCCGACGATCGTCGCGGACGTGACGCAGGACTCCGAGATCGTGCAGCGCGAGGTCTTCGGCCCGGTCGTCTCGATGCAGCGCTTCTCGAGCGACGACGAGGCGATCGCGATGGCGAACGACACGCGCTACGGGCTCGCGGCGTCGGTGTTCTCGCGCGACGTCGGGCGGGCGCTGAGCGCGGCCCGGAAGCTCGAGTTCGGCACGGTGTGGGTCAACGAGCACCTCTTCCCCCTCGCCTCCGAGATGCCGCACGGCGGCTTCAAGGAGTCGGGCTACGGCAAGGACATGTCGCTGTACTCGATGGAGGAGTACACGCGCATCAAGCACGTCGCCGTCAAGCTCTCGTGACGACGGTCACCGAGGCGGATCCAGCGACGGACGCCGCCACGGCACCGGCGGACGTCCGCTTGCTCGGCGTGAGCAAGAGCTTCAACGACGTGGTCGCCGTCGACGACCTCACGCTGGAGATCCCCTCGGGCTCGTTCTTCGCGCTGCTCGGTCCGTCGGGCTGCGGCAAGACGACGACGCTGCGGATGATCGGCGGCTTCGAGGAGCCTGACGCCGGGACGATCGAGGTCGGCGGGAAGCCCGTGACGGGGGTCCCGCCGTACAAGCGCGAGGTCAACACGGTTTTCCAGAGCTATGCCCTTTTTCCCCACCTGAACGTCTTCGAGAACGTCGCGTTCGGGCTGCGGCGGAAGAAGGTGCCCAAGCCGCACCTGCAAGGGCGCACGCGAGAGATCCTGCGCATCGTCGGGCTCGAAGGGTTCGACGAGCGCAAGCCGAGCCAGCTGTCCGGCGGGCAGCAGCAGCGCGTCGCGCTTGCGCGAGCGCTCGTGAACAGCCCGAAGGTGCTGCTGCTCGACGAGCCGCTCGGCGCACTCGACCTCAAGCTCCGCAAGCAGATGCAGCTCGAGCTGAAGCTCATCCAGAGCGAGCTCGGGCTCACCTTCGTCCACGTCACGCACGACCAGGAGGAAGCGATGACGATGGCCGACGCGATCGCGGTCATGAACCACGGCACGATCGAGCAGCTCGGCTCCCCCACCGAGCTCTACGAACAGCCTCGAACCGCGTTCGTCGCCGGATTCCTCGGGCGTCTCGAACCTGCTCGACGGCACCGTCACGACCGCAGGCTCGGTGCGCGTCGACGACGTTGGCGAGCTGCGCGTCGGCGCCGACCTGCCGACCGCCGGCACGCGCGTGCGGATCGGCGTTCGGCCGGAGCAGCTTCGGCTCGACGCGACCGGCGCGAACGCGATCAAGGGCACCATCGCCGAGCGCGCCTACATCGGCGTCGCGACGCAGTACGTCGTCGACACCTCCGTTGGAAAGCTCACCGTCTTCGTGCAGTCGTCGGGTGCTGCAGTCGAGGGAGACAACGTCACCGTCAGCTGGGACCCGGACAGCACATTCGTCGTCGAGGAGGCAACCACATGAGCCAGTCGTTCACCAGAGTCGAGCTGCTGCGCCGCGGCGCCGCGGCCGGAGTCGTCATCGCCCTGCCGACGTCGTTCCTCGCCGCGTGCGGCGGCGACGACGAGGAGGCCGCGGGCACGACCACTGGCGGCCCGAAAACACTCGCGAAGACGCTCCGGTTCTCGAACTGGACGCTCTACATCGACATCGACGAGAAGACGAAGAAGCACCCGACGCTCGACGAGTTCCAGCAGAAGACCGGCACGAAGGTCGAGTACTTCGAGGACATCAACGACAACGCGTCGTACTTCGGAAAGATCCAGCGGCCGCTCTCGCAGGGACAGTCGATCGACCGCGACATCATCGTCCTGACCGACAACTCGCGCTTCCCCGGCCTGCTGATCGACAAGGGCTGGGCCGAGAAGCTCGACAAGAGCGCGATCCCGAACTTCGGCAACCTCCAGGACGCGCTCCGCGAACCGAGCTTCGACCCCAGCCGCGAGTACTCGATGCCGTGGCAGTCCGGCATGACGGGGATCGCGACCAACACGAAGCTCACCGGCGGGCAAGCCCGTCACGACGATGGACGCGATGCTGGAGGACCCGAGCCTGAAGGGGAAGGTGACGTTCCTCAACGAGATGGCCGATGCCATGTCGCTCGTCATGCTCGCGAACGGCGACGACCCGACGAGCGTCGACGACGCGACGTTCGACCGCGCGTACGACCGGATCGAGAAAGCGGTCGACAGCGGCCAGATCAGACAGTTCACGGGCAACGACTACTCGGGGCCGCTCGCGAAGGGCGACCTCGCAGCGGCGATGTCGTGGTCCGGCGACGTCGTCCAGCTCTCCGCCGACAACGCGAACCTCGTCTGGAACCTCCCCGAGTCGGGCGGCGACATCTGGACCGACAACATGCTGATCCCGAAGGGCGGCGACGTCTTCACCGCGTCGACGTACATGAACTTCGTCTACGACCCCGCGGTGGCCGCAAAGATCGCCGCGTACGTGAACTACGTGACGCCGGTGAAGGGTGCGAAGGAGGAGGCCGCGAAGATCGACCCGGAGCTCGCGGACAACCCCCTGATCTTCCCCGACGACGCGACGCTCTCGAAGGTCGCGATCTTCGACAGCAAGGCGCTCACGAACCAGGACTACCTCGAGAGATGGCAGGCGCTGATCGGCTCGTAGATGAACTTCTTCCATCGTCATCGCGGCCTGACGCCTTATCTGCTGCTGGCGCCTGGGCTCCTGTGGCTCGCCGTCTTCTTCGTCGCGCCGCTCGGGTTCCTCGGGTACCAGTCGCTGCAGTCGGGCTCGTTCGACTTCGGCTACGAGTTCACCTGGGCCTGGGAGAACTACCGCGAGGCGATCTCGGCCTACCACGAGCACCTGATCCGCTCGTTCGTCTACGCGGGGCTCGCGACCGTGATCGCGCTGCTCGTCAGCTATCCGCTCGCCTACTGGATCGCGTTCCGCGGCGGGCAATGGAAGAACCTGTTCCTGCTCGCGATCATCGCGCCTTTCTTCGTCACGTATCTGATTCGTACGCTCGCCTGGCAGTCGATCCTCTCGGACAACGGGTTCGTCGTCGACACGCTCCGCACGCTGCACCTGCTCGGCGAGGACGGACGTCTGCTCGCGACGTCGACCGCCGTCGTCGCGGGGATCACCTACAACTTCCTACCGTTCATGGCGCTGCCGCTGTACGTGGCGCTCGAGCAGATCGACCCGCGGCTGATCGAAGCCGCGCAGGACCTCTACGCGAGCAAGCTGCAGGCGTTCCTGCGCGTAACACTGCCGCTCTCGCTGCCGGGCGTGTTCGCGGGGACGCTCCTCACGTTCATCCCTGCAGCCGGTGACTTCATCAACGCCCAGCTGCTCGGGACGCCGCGGCAGCACATGATCGGGAACGTGATCCAGTCGAAGTTCCTCGAGCTGATCGACTACCCCGCTGCCGCCGCGCTCTCGTTCGTCTTGATGGCGACGATCCTCATCGGTGTCATCCTCTACGCGCGCGTGCTCGGGTCGGAGCGGCTGACCGGATGACCGCGTACGCCGCGACCGCACCGCGCCCGTCGTTCCTGGCGAGGTCCTGGGCCTTCGTCCGAAGACACGTGCTGACGGTCTACGCGGTGCTCGCGTTCGCCTATCTCCTGCTGCCGATCGCCGTCGTGATCGCCTTCTCCTTCAACGACCCGGCCGGCCGCTTCAACTACACCTGGCAGGCCTTCACGCTCGACAACTGGCGCAACTGGGACGGGGTGCCGGGGCTCGTCGGAGCGATGTCGCTCTCGCTTCAGATCGCTGCGCTCTCGAGTCTCGTCGCCACCACCCTCGGCACGTTGATCGCACTCGCGCTCGTGCGCTACGGGTTCCGCGGCCGCTCGGCGACGAACTTCCTGATCTTCCTGCCGATGGCGGCGCCCGAGATCGTGCTCGGCGCGTCGCTCCTCACGCTGTTCCTGACACTGCAGTTCGCCACGGGGTTCCTGACGATCCTGATCGCGCACATCATGTTCAACATCTCGTTCGTCGTCGTCACCGTGAAGGCGCGACTCGTCGGCTTCGACAGGCACCTGGAAGAGGCCGCGATGGACCTCGGGGCGAACGAGTGGACGACCTTCCGCAAGGTGACGCTGCCGCTGATCGCGCCTGCGATCCTCGCCGGCGCGCTCCTGACGTTCGCGCTGTCGGTCGACGATTTCGTGATCACGTACTTCAACTCCGGCTCAGAGGTGACGTTCCCGCTCTTCGTCTGGGGCGCGGCTCGGGTCGGCGCACCTCCGCAGGTAAACGTGATCGGGACGATGATCTTCATCGTCGCCCTCGGTCTGATGCTCGTCAACATCCTGCTCCAGCGACGAAAGGGATCTTCATGAGCGCGCCTATGACCGGCCTCTCGCACGACGAGCTCCAGAAGGCTGCTCGCGACCACCTGTGGCTCCACTTCACACAAATGGGCGACTACCGCGACGCCGAGGTCCCGATCATCGTCCGCGGAGACGGCTGCTACCTCGAGGACTCCAAGGGACGTCGCTACCTCGACGCGCTCGCCGGCCTCTTCTCGGTCAACATCGGCTACGGCTACGGCGAGGAGATCGGCCAGGCCGCGCTCGAGCAGATGCGCGAGCTGCCGTTCTACACGAACTGGTCGTACGCGCACCCGCGCGCGATCGAGCTGGCCGAGACGGTCGCTGACCTCGCGCCGGGCGACCTCAACCGCGTCTTCTTCGTCTCGGGCGGGTCGGAGGCGGTCGAGTCGGCGTGGAAGCTCGCGCGGCAGCACTACGTCGCGCGTGACGGCAAGCACGGCAAGTACAAGGCGATCGCGCGGGACGTCGCCTACCACGGCACGACGATGGGCGCGCTCTCGATCAACGGGATCGAGGCGCTGCGAGAGCCGTTCGAGCCGCTCGTCCCCGAAGTGCGTCACGTCAGCAACACGAACCGCTACCACCGCCCGCTGGACGAGACGGAGGATGAGTTCACGCGGTTCCTGCTGGACGAACTGGAGCAGACGATCCAAGAGATGGGCCCGGAGACCGTGTGCCTCGTGCACATGGAGCCCGTGCAGAACGCAGGCGGCGCGTTCACGCCGCCTGCCGGCTACTGGCAGGGCGTGCGCGAGCTGTGCGACCGCTACGACATCCTGCTGAGCGCCGACGAGGTGATCACCGGCTTCGGCCGGGTCGGCGAATGGTTCGGCTCTGCGCGCTACGACATCAAGCCCGACCTCGTCTGCTGCGCGAAGGGACTCTCGTCGTCGTACGCGGCGATCGGCGCCGTGATCGCACGCGACTCGGTGATGGAGCCGTTCATGCAGGGCGATTCCGTTTACATGCACGGGATCACGTTCGGCGGGCATCCGGTCATGTCGGCGATCGCGCTGAAGAACATCGAGATCATGAAGCGCGACAGGATCGTCGAGGGCGTGCGCGAGCACGAGGACGCGTTCCGCTCGACGCTCGCGCAGCTGCTCGACCTGCCGATCGTCGGCGACCTGCGCGGGACGGGTTTCTTCTATGCGCTCGAGCTCGTCAAGGACAAGGAGACGCGCGAGACCTTCAGCGACGAGGAGTGCGAGTCGCTCCTCCGCGGCTACCTCTCGAGCGCGCTCTTCGAGCGCGGCCTGATCTGCCGGGCGGACGATCGCGGCGACCCGGTGATCCAGATCTCGCCGCCGCTCGTCGCGCGGCAGGAGCAGTTCGACGAGATGGTGGGGATCCTCGGCGACGTCCTCGCGGAGGCCGGCACTCGCATGAAGCGTTGAGGCGCCGGGGTGCGGCTCCCCGGCGCCGAACCACCTCGGGCCCGACCTCTGTAACGGCAGGCATCGTGCCGTCCACGACCCTCGGATGGGTGTGCTCGGGCGGCTAGTCCGGGTCGAGCACGGTGAACAGCGTCAGCTGGAGCGGCCCCGGGGCGTTCATTCGAACGTTCCGGTGACGCCACGGCGTCGTCACGGCGGCCGCCAGTTGCTCCGCACCCGCCTCGACGAGCCGCTGCGCCGCCGCCTCGGAGTCGACGACCTCGAGCGCGAGCCGGATCGGCGGCGAGACGCCTTCCGCGCCGACCTCCACGCGGTCGACGAGCGCGGTCTGGTCGACCGAAAGCAGCTCGAGCGTCGCGTGCCCGGCGTCGAGGATCGCGCCGCTCCCGGTCGGCTCCGCCCACTCCTGGATGACCGGCAGCCCGAGCACGTCTCGGTAGAAGCGGACCGCGGCGTCGTAGTCCTCGACCGTGACGGCGAGGCGAAGCTCGCGAACGGGCCCGTTCACTTGCCGCTGCGGTCGATCAGCTCGACTCGGTAGCCGTCCGGGTCCTGGACGAAGCAGATCCGCGAACCGCCCTCCCGCACGCGGTACGGCTCGCGCTCGCGGCTGGTTCGACGAGTACGGAGAGGGAGGGATGGGGTTGAGCATCGAGCTCGCCTTGCTCTCGGTCGTGGTGTTGGGGGCGGCCGCGGTCTCGACCATCATGCACGACTCCTTCTCGGCGCTTTTCCTGGACGGCGGGTGGCGCTCGCCCTGGTTCCTCGTCCCCGCATGCGTTATCGCCTCGGGCGTCGCGATCTACAACGTCGTCGTCGCCCCGAAGGCACTGGCCGACAAGCGGGAGGTCGCGCCGGGACAGGTGCACGAGCAGTGCCGGCGGCCGTACCTGATGTACACGCCGTTCTCGATCATCCTGTGGGTCGGCCTGCTGCTGCAAGGGTCGCGCTTCGAGGTCTCGACCCGAGAACGGCGACATGGCCGATGCGCGCCGGGACCTCGCCCGCAACGGAGCGGAGGTCGTCGCGCTCGCCGAAAGCGAGCCCGAGACGACGGCCCACATGGCGATCTACCGGCTCGAGTATCGGGCGGCGGTGGACACCGTGCAGCGGGCGGTCACCCGCTACCTGTGGGTGGTCGGCGTCTTCTTCTTTTTCCTGGTCGTGATCCTCAACACCCGGATCACCTCCGCCTACGCGGAGAGCGCGCAGGACTTCTTCAAGTGGCTGATGTGGGGCTTACTCCTCGTAGCCGTGGGGATCTGCCTGTTCGGGCTCACGCGATATCAGGACATTCGAGGCCTCGCGATCGCGACGCACGAGCGCGTGGTCGTCACGGCGACCGCCGAGCGGCAGCTGGCGCTCGTTGTCGCCGCGAAGGAGCAACTGCTCGAGTTGCGTGAGGACGGGCCTGGGAGCTTCCTGTGGGGGGCGGTCGTCGGCGTCTTCGGGCTGGTGGTCTTCAGCTACGGGTTCCAGCTCGTACTCGCGAAAGTCACGAACCGCTCGGCGATCGACGCAATCTTCCCGCGGTCGGTGGCGCGCTTCCTGGACGGATTCCTGCTCGGCCGGGAGGAGCCGCCAGCACAAGCCCGGTAGGGGTGCGAGTCTTGCTTGTGGTTCTGATTCCAGTCGCGGCGGTGCTGGTCGTCCTCGGGCTGATCCGGCGTGCGCTCGTGGTCTACGACCCCGCTCCCGTCGTCGAGCTGCCTGTCTCAGGCTCGGCCCGCTGTCCCGCGGTTCCGTCAGCTCGAGCTCCTGACCTGGAACACGGGGACGCCGGGCTGGGGGAAGAAGCCGAGTTCGTCGCGGACGGCGGTCGGCATTGGCGGACGGGGTCTCGGACGACCGTGGAGCGGAACCTCGCGGCGATCGTCGAGCGGCTCCGGGCCGAGGAACCCGACGTGCTGCTGCTGCAGGAGCTCTCGCGCGACAGCTACGCCACCCACCGGGTCGACGTCCTGGGCCGGCTCGAGGAAGCGCTGGCGGGCTACCAGCTGGCGTTCGCGCCGATGATGCGCGTCAGGGGGCTGCCGTTCGTCGGAAACCTCGAGGTTGGCCAGGGCACGTTCTCCCGCTCCGGCATTTCTCGGGCGCTGCGCCACGCCTTGCCCTCGAACCCGTTGTTCCTCGGCGTCACACTGCAGCGCTTCAACCTGCTCGAATCGCGGCTTCCGGACGGCGAGTGGGTGATTGTCAACGTGCACCTGTCGGCCTTCGACGACGGCACCCTGCGAAGGCAGCACCTCGAGGAAGTCGTCCGACTCCTCCAGGCGGAGTACGAGGGGGGGCGCCACGTGATGGCCGGCGGCGACTGGAACCTCCGCCTCGCGACGACGGACTTTCCCTACACGACGGAGGAGAAGAAGAAGGCCTGGGTGCGGGACCTGCCGGCGGATCTCATTCCGGACGGGTGGCACTGGGCAGTCGACTCCGACACGCCGACCAACCGAACCCTCGACCAGCCGTATCGCCCGGGCGTCAACTACAGGAGCGTGATCGACGGATTCCTGGTGTCTCCGAACGTCGAGGTCGTCGGCGTCGAGACCCGTGATCTCGACTTCGCCAACAGCGACCACAATCCGGTGCTGACGACGCTCCGCCGGCGAGGAGATTGACTCCGGCCATCTACTCTCGTAACGTCTTACGCCCAACGCAACTGCGGCGGAGGGCCTCGCGGCATACCCGCCCCGGCGCCAAGCCGGGAGCGTCCGTCTGCGGAAAGGACAGTCGGATGACCGTCTACAAGGGCGTCCTTCATGAGATCTCGGATGGCGAGAAGATCTCCTCAGAGGGGACCGGCGGCTACTACACGCGCAACATGGGCATCACGAGGTTCCACAAGACCGGGGTCGACCAGCAGGCCGGTTTCATTCGGCGGGAGATCGTGCGGATCGGCGACGCGCGCATCAGAAACGTGATGCTCGCGCCGATGTTCGACACCCTGCTGCGCGAGGCAATGGGCAAGGAGGTCGCGCTGAGCGTCGACGGCGGGCCGCCGGACGAGTTCAAGCGCCATACCGTGCTCGCCATCCGTACGCCCGGTGCGGGTGTCGTGAGGCCTCCTTTGGGGAGGATGATTCTCGGCTCGATCCTGATCTGGTTCAAGTTCTGGCTGACTGCGATCGTCGGCGGCTTCTTCGTCACCCTCGTCGCCGTCTTCGCCGGCGGGCTGGTCAGCAGGCTGCTCGGAGACGACGAGGGCTACGCCTACGGCATGTACGTCGGCCTCGGGCTCGGGGGCCTGTTCGTCCTCTACTTCCTGCTCAAGCCATTCCAGATCATCTTCAGGACGTTCAGGCTGCGATCCGCGCGCCTGACGCTCGACGGGGAGCTGGTCGAGGGCTACTCAGCGCCGCACGGCGCCTAGCGGAGCACACGCCGGTGGCGGCGTGCCGAGCTGCTGCGTCACACCTCTGGCCTCAACTCTGGGAGAGCACGTGCGCGTCCCGCGGCAGCGAGTGGTGAGGTTGCCAGCCAGGCTGACCTCGTACAGCTCAGGGATGAGAACGTTCTGCTCTATCCGCTCGACGCGGAGGAACGGCACCGCCGCATCCGCTTGCTCGCGAGATTCCCATCGCGCCCAAGACATGGTGTGGAGATAGCGCGTCATGGCCGCATCCTACGAGTCGGGCAGATCCTCGGGGATCAGTCCGTAGAGCACGCCGTCGACCCACTCGCCGTGGCGCTCGTACGCCTTGCGCTTGACGCCCTCGCGGACGAAGCCGGCGCGCTCCGCGTGGCGCATCGCGCGCTCGTTGAAGCCGTAGATCTCCAGCTCGAGCCGGTGGTAGCCGAGGTCGTCCATCAGGTGCCGCTGGAGCAGGCGCGCCGCCTCGTCGGAGACCTTGCGGCCGCGGAAGTCGGGGTGGACGGCGAGGCCGCCGAGCTTCGCGACCCGGCTGCGCTTGTTCGCGACCGCGAAGCCCATGACTCCGGCGCGCGCGCCGTCGAGCTCGACGATGAAGCGCCCGAAGTCCTCCGGCTCGCGCTCGGAGCGCTCGATCTCCTCGAGCAGCTCCTCGCGCGACGTGGCACGCCGCGCGGAGAGGAACGGGTCGACGTCGTCGTGGCCCGTCAGCTCGACGAGGAAGTCGACGTCGTCCGGGTCGCGCGCGACGGATCGTGACGCTCACGGGCGCGCGGGCTCCACCGCTTCGGGCGACGCGCTCGGCCGCAGCAGCCCGGAGCCGAGCGCGACGCCGGCGAGGATCAGCGCGAGGCCGACGACCATCAACGCGGTGATCGTCCTCGTCGAGCAGCAACGCGCCGTAGAGGAGCGCTGTGACCGGCATCAGGTACGTCACGAGCCCCGCGCTGAAACGCGCCGTAGTCGCCGAGCATCTTCATGAACATCAGGATCCCGACGCCGGTGCCGGCGACCCCGAGCGCGAGCACGGAGGCGCTCGCCTCCCAGCCCGGAAGCTCCGCCGGCGCCTGCGCGAGCCCGAACGGCAGCGAGCGCGAGCGTCGCGCCGAGGATCGTCGCCGTCGAGAGCGTGAGCGCGTCGAGCCGCTCGGTCTGGCGCTGGAGCAGGAGGCCCGCGAGCGCGTAGAGGCACCGACGCGGCCACCACGGCGAGCGTGCCCGACGATCGCCCAGGCGTCGACCTCGGGCTGCGCGCCGGTCAGCACGCCGACCCCGACGAGCCCCAGGGCGATCCCGACGATCCGGAGGCCGGTCGCCCGCTCGCTGCGCGCGAGCCAGATCGCGAGGATGCGCGACGAAGAGCGGCACGGTCGCGTTGGCGATCGCCGCGACTCCGGAGTCGATGTGCTTCTGGCCCCACGCGATCAGCGTGAACGGCAGACGCGCTGTTGATCATGCCGAGCGCGAACGCGCGCCAGCCGGCGCGCCGCGAGCCTGCCCGAGAATCCCCCGGGCGGCCATCAGCCCGAGGCGAGAAACGACCGAGGCGATCAGCAGCCGCCCGGCCATCATCGTGGTCGGCTCGAGGTCGTCGCAGCGCGATCTCGATGAACATGTACGAGCGCCCCAGATCGCCGCAAGGGTGAGGAGCAGCGTGAGGTAGGCGCGCACCTTCGGAGGCTAGCGAGGGCCGCCGAGGCCGACGCTATGCTCGACGTCTGACTGCGGTCTCCGAACAGCCGCTCCATCGGGCCCTCGGTCTGACCGACTGGGAATCCGACCGAATCCGGGAGCTGCTCGGCCGCGACCCGAACCACTTCGAGCTCGCCGTCTTCTCGCTGCTCTGGTCGGAGCACTGCGGCTACAAGCACTCCGCGCCGCTGCTGAAGCGGCTTCCCTCCGAGGGCGCGCGCGTGCTCCAGGGCCCGGGCGAGAACGCCGGCGTGATCGACCTCGGCGAGGGCGAGGCCGTCGCCTTCAAGGTCGAGAGCCACAACCACCCGAGCGCGGTCGAGCCGTTCCAGGGCGCCGCGACCGGCGTCGGCGGGATCCTGCGCGACATCTCCGCGATGGGCGCGCGGCCCGTCGCGCTGCTCGACGGCCTGTACTTCGGCGACCCGGGCTGGATGTTCCGCCGCGCCGTCGCCGGGATCGGCCACTACGGGAACTGCGTCGGCGTGCCGAACGTCGGCGGCGAGACGCGCTTCGACGAGGCGTACCGCGACAACGTGCTCGTGAACGCGATGTGCGTGGGGCTGCTCCCGAGCGAACGCGTGACGCGCGCGAAGGCGCGGACCGCAGGCCACGCGGTCGTGCTGTACGGGGCGACGACCGGTCGCGACGGGATCGGCGGCGCGTCGGTGCTCGCGAGCGCGGAGCTCGCCGCGGACGACGCGGACAAGCGGCCGTCGGTGCAGATCGGCGACCCGTTCACCGGCAAGAAGCTGATCGAGGCGTCGCTCGAGCTCGTCGAGGGCGGGCTCGTCGAGTCGCTGCAGGACTGCGGCGCCGCCGGGCTCGCGTCGTCGCTGTCGGAGATGGCGAGCGAGATCGGGATCGACGTGCACCTCGACCGCGTGCCGCTGCGCGAGCCGGACCTCGAGCCGTGGGAGGTGATGATCTCCGAGAGCCAGGAGCGGATGGTCGCCGTCGTGCGCAAGGACTTCCTCCCGCAGGTCGAGCAGGTCTGCGCGAAGTGGGAGCTCGCGTTCGCCGTCGTCGGCGAGGTCACCACGACCGGCGAGCTGCGCGCGTTCTGGGACGACGAGGTCGTCGGCGCGATCCCCGCACGGCTGCTCACCGACGAGTGCCCGCGCTACGACGTCGATCGCGAGGCGCCCGCGACTCCGACTCCGAGCTGGACTGCGACGTACTCGCTCTCGGAGCCGAACCTCGCGAGCAAGGAGTGGGTCTACCGCCAGTACGACCAGCTCGTCGGCTCGCGCACGGTTCGACGCCCCGGCCTCGACGCCGCCGTGCTGCGGCTGCGTCCGTCGCTGCGCGGCCTCGCCGTCTCACTGCAAGGACCTCGGCTCGGCGAGCGCGACCCGTTTCGAGCCGGCATGCAGGCCGTGTTCGGCGCTGCCTTGAACGTCGCGTGCGCCGGCGGCGAGCCGCTCGCGCTGACCGACTGCCTCAACTTCGGCAACCCGGAGAAGCCCGAGATCGCCTGGGAGCTCGAGCGCGCGATCGACGCGATCGCGCAAGCCGCGCGAGGCGCTCGGTGTTCCCGTCGTGTCCGGCAACGTCTCGCTCTACAACGAGACGGACGGCCGCGCGATCCCACCGACGCCGGTCGTCGGCTGCGTCGGGCTCGTCCCGGACGTTCGTTACGTGCCTCATGGCTGGCGTGAGGGCGACGTGATCGTGGCTGCGAGCGCCGACGGCCTCGAGGCCGAGGCCGCACTGATCCGGTTCGTCGCGCGCGTGGCGCCCCTGCTCTCGCTCGCGCACGACGTCGGCGACGGGGGAGCCGAGGCAGCGCTCGTCGAGGCAGCGCTCTGGAGCGGCGTCGGCGCCGAGGTCGAGGTCCCGGAGGGAGCGCGCGTGCTGCTCGCCTGCCCGCCCGAGCGGGTCGGCAGGCTCGGGGCCGAGTTCGAGCAGATCGGGGTCGCGGGCGGCACGACGCTCCTCGGCCGTCCGCTCGACGAGCTCCGCACGGCGTGGGAGGCGAACCTCTAGATGTGCGGCGTCTTCGGCATCCGCTCGCCCGACCGCGACGTCGCGCGCATCGCGTACTTCGGGCTCTTCGCGCTCCAGCACCGCGGGCAGGAGTCGGCCGGGATCGCCGTCTCGGACCGCGGCCGGATCACCGCGCTCCGCGAGATGGGGCTCGTCTCGCAGGTGTTCTCGGAGGAGAAGCTCCGCGGCCTCCGCGGCGAGCTCGCGATCGGGCACACGCGTTACTCCACGACCGGCTCGACGCACTGGGCGAACGCGCAGCCGCGTCGTGCACAACGGGCGCGCTCGTACGGTCGCGCTCGGGCACAACGGCAACCTGACGAACGCAGCCGAGCTCCGCGAGGAGCTTGCCGAGCGCGGCGTCCACGTTCACTCGACGTCCGACAGCGAGATGATCGCGGCGCTGATCGCGCACGACGACGCGCCGCTCGAGGAGGCAGTCGCACGCACGATCGCGAAGCTCGACGGCGCCTTCTCGTGCGTCGCGCTCGCGGAGAACCGGCTGATCGCGTTTCGGGACCCGCGCGGCATGCGGCCGCTCTGCCTCGGCCGGATCGGCGACGACTGGGTCGCGGCCTCCGAGACGTGCGCGCTCGACCTCGTCGGCGCCGACTTCGTGCGCGAGGTCGACCGCGGCGAAGCGGTGCTGATCGACGGCGACGGCGTGAAGTCGCTGCAGGCGCGAGCCGCCGACGGCGGCGCGCGCTCTGCATCTTCGAGTTCTTCTATCTCGCACGGCCCGACTCGCGGCTCGCCGGGGTCGAAGTCCACTCCGCGCGCGTGCGGATGGGCGAGCGGCTCGCCGAGGAGTCGCCGGTCGAGGCCGACCTCGTGCTCCCGATCCCCGACTCCGGCACGCCGGCGGCGATCGGCTTCTCACGCGCGACCGGGATTCCGTTCAGCGAAGGGCTGATCAAGAACCGCTACGTCGGCCGAACGTTCATCCAGCCGGAGCAGGGGCTGCGCGAGCAGGGGATCAGGCTCAAGTTCAACCCGCTCGCCGAGGTCGCGGGCAAGCGGGTCGTCGTGGTCGACGACTCGATCGTGCGCGGCAACACGACACGGCAGATCGTGCGCATGCTCTTCGACGCGGGCGCCTCGGAGGTGCACGTCCGCATCTCGTCGCCGCCGGTGATCGGGCCGTGCTTCTACGGGATCGACCTCGCCGACGAGGACGAGCTCGTCGCCGCGCGCCGCTCGGTCGAGGCCGTGCGCTCGTACATCGGCGCGTCGAGCCTCGCACTACCTCTCGCTCGAAGGGCTCACGGAGGCGACGCGGCGCCCGGAGTCGGAGCTCTGCCGCGCCTGCCTCACTCGGGACTATCCGACCCGAGTGCCGGTAGAGGCGGCAAAGCTCCGCTTCGAGCAGGTCTAGTAGCTGGTGGGGCGCAAGTCGCGGATCCGCTCTCGCGGATCCGCGACCGCTTGGCACCTAAAGGCGGCCGCTGCGCGGCCGCGGCCGCACCGATTACTGAAGCTCTCGCTTCTACTGCTCGAGCACGCGGCTCGCCTTCGCGACGCCGCGGGCGAGGATGTACGCGATCGTCGTCCACTGGAAGAAGCTGAGCCACGACGCGCTCCCCAAGGTGTCGGCGGTCCAGCAGACGAGCATCGCGACGATCAGGGCGAGCAGGTAGACCGCGAACTCGGCGTTGCCCGGGATCGGCAGGCGCGCCATGTCGGGCATGTTGTCCGACCAGGCGGGTTGGCCCGACGGCCGGCGGCGGCGACTGGTTCCCCGGAGGCATCGTCGACATCGCAACTCCTTTCGGTGGGTGAGCGCCGATCCTATGACAGGTCGTCGGCCCGCCCAAAGCGGACGGCCCGCTCGACCGAGCGCGGGTCGACTCCCTGCTCGAGCAGCTCCTGGCGCCGCTCGCCCTCGGCGAACAACCGAGGAAGAGCCACGCGAACGCGGCGAAGGTGACGAGCGAGCCTTCGATCATCAGGATCGCGCCTGCGGCGGCCTGGTCGGACAGGCCGACCGTCGGCGTACGGCGCGTAGAAGAGCTCGCCCGACCAGAGGAAGACGTTCGCGATCAGCGGTCGAGACCAGCCGCACGACGACGATGTAGCGCGAGCTTCGCGGCCGAGCCGAACCAGGCCGGTGCCGGGAGCGTCTCGAGCACGGGCATCCACATCAGCAGGCCCGCCGTGAAGAAGGAGAGGTGCTCGAGCGCGTGCACGAGGTCGTTGCCGGATCGCGGCCTCGTAGGCGAACGGCAGGTGCCAGAGCACGAGGTTCGCGACCCAGATCGGCAGCGCGACGAGCGGATGCGCGAGGACGCGAAGCGCATCGCACGGGCCGGAAGCGCGAGCAGCGGGCGAAGCAGCGGGCCGGTCAGGCCGGCGAGCAGCGCGAGCGGCGCGAGGTCGCCGAGCAGGAGGTGCTGGACCATGTGGAACGAGAAGCGCTCCTCGCCGAGCTGCGGCGATCGGCGAGACGATCGCCGCGAGGAAGAGCAGCAGCCCGAGCGCGAAGAGGGCGATCCGCCACCGCGGCACCGGCGTGCCGCGCCGCGCGAGCGTCCGCGCCCGCACGCCGTACGGCGACGCCGACGAGCGCGAGCGGCGCGAGCTGGAGCGGGTCGAGCGTCCAGTCGCCCACGATGGCGCCCCGCCAGCTCTAGAATCGCGCGCTTCGCGTGCACCTCTTCCACTACCACCTCGTCACGAGCAAGGTGCGGCAGGTCGAGGCCCGCTACCTCGGCAAGCTCGGCTTCGACCTCGTCGCGCCGCCACGGGCGGATCGCGGACGAACTGACGTCGTTCGAGTCGGGCGTCGTCCTGGGAGGAGCTCGACAAGCTCGGGTTCAAGCTCCGGCTCGCGGAGCTCGAGCGTGGCGGCGTGAACATCGTCGTGCAGCCCGGCCAGTGGGAGCTGCCGCGCATCGACCATCTCGGGCTCGCCCTCGACGAGGACGACTTCCAGGCGACGCTCGACCGCGCCGCCGAGCTCGAGCTCCGCGTGCAGGACCACGGCGGGCGGCGGACGTTCGTCTCGACGAACGGCGGCTTCCGGCTCGAGGTGCACCCGCCGCGCGACTGGCTCGACGAGCTGCTGCGCGGGCGAGACCGACTTCCGGCTCGGCGAGCTCCACCTGCTCGCGGACGACCCGGCCCAGAAGGCAGCCGCGCTCGCCGAGGTGCTCGGCCTTCAGCCGGCAGGGGACGCGGTCGAAGGTCGGCGCCGCGCTCGTCCGCTTCCTCCCGGGCGGGCCGCAGGGCCGGCCTCAGCTCGACGCGGAGCTCTTCCTCTAACCGAGCGCGGTCGTAGACTCACTGCCAGGTGGAGGGGCAGACCTACGAGGCCGCCGGCGTCTCGCTCGCGACCGCGGGCGCGGTGGTCGAGCGGCTTCGGGCCGCCGTCGAGTCGACAGGAGCGACCGGGTTCGGCGCCTTCGCGGGGCTTCACCCGCTCGACGAGCGGCGCCTGCTCGCGGCCTCGACCGACGGCGTCGGCACGAAGCTGATCCTCGCGCGCGAGCGCGGGGCGCTCCGCGCCTGCGGCGCCGACCTCGCCGCGCACTGCATCAACGACGTGATCACGACCGGCGCCGACCCGCTGTTCCTGCTCGACTACGTCGCCGCGAACCGGATCGAGCTCGGAGCAGGTCGCCGAGCTCGTCGAGGGAGTGGCCGAGGTCTGCCGCGCAGCCGGCTGCGCGCTCCTCGGCGGCGAGACCGCCGAGCTGCCCGGGATCTACCGCGACGACGAGCTCGACTTCGCCGGCACGTGCGTCGGCGTCGTCGAGCGCGACCGCTTGATCGACGGCTCGAAGGTCGGCGCCGGAGACGTGGTGATCGGCCTTCCCTCGGCGGGCGTCCACGCGAACGGCTTCACGCTCGTCCGGCGGATCCTCGAGCGCGAGGACTACGACGGCGACGACCTGCTCGCCCCGACGCGCCTCTACCTCGACGACGTCCGCCGCCTGCGCGAGCACGCGCACGCGTTCGCGCACGTCACCGGCGGCGGGGATCGAGGGCAACCTTCGCGCGCGTGCTCCCCGACGGGCTCGAGCTGCGGATCGACTGGGACGCCTGGGAGCGGCCGCCCGTCTTCGAGTGGCTCGCCCGGCACGCCGAGGAGCAGGAGCTGCGCCGCGTCTTCAACCTCGGGATCGGCTACTGCGCGGTCGTGCCCGCCGGGGACCGACGGCCTCGTGATCGGGCGTCGTCGCAGTGATCGGCGTGCTCGTCTCCGGCGAGGGCTCGAACCTCCAGGCGCTGATCGACGAAGGGCTGCCGATCGCCGCGGTGGCGTCGAACCGGCGCGGACGCTCCGCGCGCTCGCGCGCGCCGAGGCCGCGGGGATCCCGACGGCCGTCTTCCCGCTCGACGAGCTACGCGAGCCGCGAGGAGCGCGACGAGGCGATGGCCGACTGGCTCGTCGGGCGCGGAGTCGCGCTGGGTCGTGCTCGCGGGCTACATGCACCTGCTGCGGCCGTCGTTTCTCGACCGGTTCCCCGAGCGCGTGATCAACGTGCACCCCGCACTGCTGCCGCAGTTCCCGGGCACGCACGCGATCGAGGACGCGCTCGCGGCGGGCGTGCACGGAGACCGGCGCGACGGTGCACTACGTCGACGAGGGCGTCGACACCGGGCCCGTGATCGTCCAGGAGCGAGTCGCGGTGCAGGAAGGCGACACGGTCGACACGCTGCGCGCGCGCATCCAGGCCGTCGAGCACGAGCTGCTGCCGAAGGTGGTGAGGGAGCTGTGCGCGCGCTGATCTCGGTCCACGACAAGACGGGCCTCGACGAGCTCGCGCGCGGGCTCGCGGAGCTCGGCTGCGAGCTCGTCGCGAGCGGCGGCACCGCCGCGCTTCATCGAGGAGCTCGGGCTCACGGTCGACCGGGTCGAGGACGTGACGGCCGCGCCCGAGATGCTCGGCGGGCGCGTGAAGACACTGCACCCGCGCATCCACGCGGGGATCCTCGCGCGCCGCGACCGCGCGGACGACGTCGGCGACGCTCGAGGAGCACGAGATCCTGCCGTTCGACCTCGTCGTCGTGAACCTCTATCCGTTCGAGCAGGTCGCCGCCCGCCACGGCGTGCGCGAGGAGGAGGCCGTCGAGATGATCGACGTCGGCGGGCCCTCGATGCTGCGCGCGGCGGCGAAGAACTTCGCCCACGTCGCGCCCGTCTGCCGTCCCGAGCAGTACGCCGCCGTCCTCGCCGAGCTGCGCGAGCACGGCGAGCTCTCGCTCGAGACGCGCCGCAGGCTCGCGACCGAGGCGTTCTCGACCACTGCGGCCTACGAGGCGGCGATCGCGCGCTGGTTCGCCGACGTCGAGGCGTTCCCGGAGCAGATCGTCCCGTCCGTTCACGAAGGTGCTCGACCTCGTCGTACGGCGAGAACCCGCACCAGCGCGCCGCGTTCTACGCGGAGGCCGGCGCGCGCGTGCACCTGCTCTCGCGCGTCGAGCAGCTGCACGGGAAGGAGCTCTCGTACAACAACCTCAACGACCTCTCCGCCGCGCGGCTGCTCGCGGCGAGTTCACGCTTCCGGCCTGCGTGATCGTCAAGCACGCGAACCCATGCGGCGTCGCGCTCGCGGCGACGATCGAGGAGGCCTACGCCAAGGCGCTCGCGTCCGACCCGACCTCGGCCTACGGCGGCGTCGTCGTGCTCAACCGGCCGGTCGCGGCCGAGCTCGGCGCGGCGCTCGCGAAGCAGTTCGTCGAGGTGCTGCTCGCGCCCGGCTACGACGAGCGGCGCGCTCGAGGCGCTGAGCGTGAAGCAGGGGACGCGCGATCCTCGCTCGACTCGCGAGCGCCGGCGGCCGGACCGCGGCGAGCAGGACTACAAGCGCGTGCTCGGCGGTTTGCTCGTCCAGGACCGCGACCTCGACGTCGAGGACCGCGAGGGGATGGAGTTCGTGTGCGGGACGCCGACCGAGGAGCAGTGGGGCGACCTGCTGTTCGCGTGGCGCGTGTGCAAGCACGTCGACCTCGAACGCGATCGTGCTGGCGAAGGAGCTGCAGACCGTCGGCATCGGCGCCGGGCCAGCAGTCGCGCGTCGACGCTGTGCGGCTCGCGATCGAGAAGGCGCGCGAGCACGGGCACGACCTGACCGGCGCCGCGCTCGCCTCGGACGCGTTCTTCCCGTTCGCCGACGGGCCGCAGCTCGCGCTCGACGGCGGGCGTCGACGCGGTGATCGCCAGCCGGGCGGCTCGAAGCGCGACGACGAGGTCGTCGCGGCTGGCCGACGGCGCGCGCGGGCGCGGTGATGGTCTTCACCGGCCGCCGCCACTTCCGCGCACTAGGCCACGTCCGGCGTCGCACGTGCCGGCGCGCCGCTAGCTGCTCTGTCTCGCCGACCCGGCGGTTACGCTTCGCCCGCGTGGCGCGCGAGTACCCCACCGTCCTCGACCTCGTCGGCGACACGCCGATCGTCCGCCTCGACCGGATCTCGCGCGACGTCCCCGGGCGACGATCCTCGCGAAGCTCGAGTACCTGAACCCGGGCGGCTCGGTCAAGGACCGGATCGGGCTCGCGATGATCGAGGCGGCCGAGCGCGAAGGCAAGCTGAAGCCCGGCGGGACGATCGTCGAGCCGACCTCGGGCAACACCGGCGTCGGCCTCGCGATCGCGGCGGCGCTGAAGGGCTACCGCTGCATCTTCGTGATGCCGGACAAGATGAGCCAGGAGAAGATCTCGATGCTGCGCGCGTACGGCGCCGAGGTCGTGATCACGCCGACGGCGGTCGAGCGCCGACTCGCCGGAGTCGCTACTACTCGGTCTCGTCGCGCCTCGCGGAGGAGATCCCCGGCGGCTTCAAGCCCGACCAGTACTCGAACATGTCGAACCCCGAGGCGCACTACCCGATGACCGGCGCCCGAGATCTGGGAGCAGACCGACGGCGGCGACATCGACGCGCTCGTGATCTCGGTCGGCACCGGCGGCACGATCTCCGGCGTCGGCCGCTACTTCAAGGAGCGCAAGCCGGAGGTGCTGATCGTCGGCGCCGACCCCGAGGGCTCGGTCTACACCGCGAAGGACGACGGCGACCTCCACCCGTACCTCGTCGAGGGGATCGGCAAGGACACGTGGCCGAAGACGATGGACCCCGACGTCGTCGACGAGTGGGTGCGCGTCTCGGACCGCGACTCGTTCCTCGACCGCGCGGCGGCTCGCGCGCGAGGAGGGCCTGCTCGTCGGCGGCTCGGGCGGCTCGACCGTCTGGGCCGCGATCGAGGTCGCGAAGCGGCTCGGCGCCGGACGCGACGGATCCTGACGATGATCCCCGACTCGGGCCGCTCCTACATGTCGAAGTTCTACGACGACAACTGGATGCTCGAGCACGGCTTCGTCGAGCGGCGAGCGCCGCGCGCCGACCGTCGACGAGCTGCTCCGCTCGAAGACGCGTCGAGGAGGCCGACGTGCCGCAGCTCGTGACGATCTCGGCGCACCAGAAGGTCGGCGAGGCGATCGACGCGATGCAGCGCTACTCGATCTCGCAGCTCGCGGTCGTGCGCGACGGCGCAGGTCGACTCGCTCGCCGACGTGATCGGCTCGCTCCAGGACCGCGACCTGCTCGACCGCGTCTTCAAGAACCCGGACGCGCTGCACGAGGACGTCGCGAACGCGATGCAGCCGCCGCTCCCGGCGGTCGACGTGGGCGACTCGCTCGACGAGGTCTTCGCGACGCTCACCGGCCGGACGAACGCGGTCGTCGTCGCGCGCGCGGGAAGCCCGTCGGCGTGCTGACGCGCTCCGACCTGCTCGAGTACCTCGCGCACAACCGCTGGCAAGCGCGTGCTAGCGCGCTCAGCGCTGGAGACCGGCGTAGCGTGATGCCGGCTTCCGGGCACCTGCTGCACGTCGGCGCCCTCGCGTGAAGAGGCCGTCCCGCGAGAGCAGGAAGAGCTCCGGGACGATCTCCGCGCGGATCTCGCCCTGCGCGTAGACGCGCACGATCGAGCTCTGCGAGACGACGACCGCGACCGCGCGGTTCGTCTTCGTGATCGACGCGGCTGCGGCGTGACGCGTTCCGAGCCCGGGCAGCAGCTGACGTCGACGGGTCGACCGAGATGTAGCGCGCGGCCGAGACGAAGGTCCCCTGCTTGTTCACGACGAACGCGCCGTCGAGCTGCGCGAGCTCCTTGACCGTCTCGCGGAACTCCGGCAGCCGCACGTCCAGCAGCTCGTCGGCGTGCCCGTAGAGCGGATCGAGGAGGAGCGACTGCGACTGGTCGAGCACCGCCTCGACGTCGCCGATCACGAAGAGCGTTCCGATCTTCCGGCCCTCGCGGCCCTCGCGGGCGAGCTCGACCGCGAGCTGGACGACGTGCTCGAGGGTCTCGCGCATCGCCGCTGCGCAGCGCGCTGTTCGCGGCGACAGGGCCGAAGATCCGCTCGAGGTCGGTCATACGGGTTGAAACGACGCCTCGCCGCCGCGGCATTCCGACCAAGCGGAAACCGAGCGCCGTGATCGCGCCCATCGACACAGCGACTCCTCGAGCTCGGCGCTCGCGACGCCGTCGAGGTAGCGCCAGAGGTAGGGCACGTCCTCGTACGAGCGCTCCTCGAAGCGGCGCCGGAGCGCCGCCAGGAGCGGACGTCCGAAGGCGAGACCGAGACGTGATGCTGCTCCCACTCCGCCGCGCTCGGGCCGCGTCGCTCGGGCGACCTGCCGCGGCGAGGATCAGGCGCTCGGCCCTCGTACCAGGCCGCGGTCACCTCGTCGAGCCGGTCGGGCGCCGAACTCGTCGAGCACGAACGGCCCGCCGCCCTCGAGCGCCCGCGCGACGCGGTCGAGGTTCGGCTCGAGGCTCTCGCCCATGTGGTGGAAGACACCGCGCTCGCGACGACCGCGTCGAAGCGCGCGTCGTCCTCGAGCTCCTCGAGCTTGATCCGCCGGAAGATCGGCCCGTCGGGGGCGGCCGGATCGATCGCGGTGACCTCGTAGCCGGCTGCGTCGAGCGCGAGCGCGAGCTTCCCGCTGGCCGCACCCGACCTCGAGCACCCGCGCCGGGCGCGCGGGCAGATGCGTTAGAACGAACTCGATGAGCGGAGACCACGGGGGTCGAGGTTACGCGTGACGAGGCGCGGCGGATCGCCGTCCGCGCGCAGCTGCTCGACGGCTCGGCGACGAACGTCCTCGACACGGTGCGGCGGCTCCGCTATCCTCCAGCTCGACCCGATCTCGACCGTCGCGCCGCCGCAGCACCTCGTGCTCTTCAGCCGGCTCGGGCGCGCGCTACGACCGGGCCGAGCTCGACCGGCTGCTCTGGGACGAGCGGAAGCTGATCGAGTGGCGCGCGTTCCTCTGGCCCGGCCGAGGACCTGCCCGTCCTGCGGGCGCGGATGCGGCGGCGGATCGCGCGCGCGGGCTGGAGTACATCAAGGAGAACGCCGCGTTCCGGCGCTACGTCCTGCGCGAGCTCGATCGGCGCGGCCCGCTCCTGTCGCGCGAGATCGAGACGCACTCGAGCATGGACCTCGATCGGCACGACTGGTGGGGCACGCGGAAGGTGGGGCTGATGCTCGAGGTGCTCGCGGCGCGAGGCGAGGTCGCCGTCGTGGGCCGCCGCGGGAAGCAGCGCGTGTGGGACCTCGCCGAGCGGTGGTACCCGGAGTCGGAGACGCTCACGTGGCCGGAGGCCGAGAAGCGAGTGCCGAGGAGCGCCGCTAGCGCGCGCTGGGCGTCGTGCGCGACAAGCGGACGGACCGGTGGCTCGCGCACCCGAAGCGACGGACGGCCCCGTGCCGGACCGCGCGACCCTGCTCTCGCCCTTCGACCGCCTGATCCACGACCGCGAGCGCGCCGAGGCGCTCTGGGACTTCTTCTACCGGCTCGAGATGTACGTGCCGAAGGCGAAGCGCGAGCACGGCTACTACGTGCTGCCGCTGCTCGTCGGCGACCGGCTCGTGGGCAGGGCCGAGCCCGTCTTCGACGCGAAGTCCAAGACGCTGCGCGTCCTCGGCGCCTGGGGCGACACCGATCGCCTCGCCCGAGGCGCTCGACGACCTCGCGGCCTGGCTCGGGGCGGAGCGTGTCGAAGGCTGACCGTTTGCCGTCGCAAGCGCCGGGTACCTGACCGCCGTCCTAGCAGGTCAATCGAGTTGAAAGGGAGGGGTCATGTCGACGACCGACCTGTGGACCTACCGCGACAGCGCGCTGATCGGAAACGCGCTGGTCGGCCTCGACGTCGAAGCGACCGACGGCGAGATCGGCAAGGTGGACGAGGCGACCGACGACGCGGGCACGAGCAGCATCGTGGTCGACACCGGCACGTGGATCCTCGGCAAGAAGGTGCTGCTGCCGGCCGGCGTGATCGACCGCGTCGACCTCGACGAGGAGAAGGTGTACGTGAACCGCACGAAGGACGAGATCAAGAACGCGCCCGAGTACGACGAGTCGACGCGGAGCCGACGAGGACTACCGCGCGGAGCTCGGCGCGTACTACGGCGACGACACGCGAGGGGAGCGACTGATGGACGCCTGGGTCTGGATCCTGCTGATCGTCGTCGCGGTCCTCGTCGTCGCGGCGCATCGTCGCCTCGACCGAGCCGCAAGCCGCCGCAGTCGAGTCGCGGCGCGAGCGAGGCGGGCGTCCTCCGCGACCGCGGCGTGCGGTGCGCGAGGAGCAGGCGTGACCCGCGCGGAGCAAGAGGCACAGCGCGAAGCCGAGGAGGCACGCCGCCGCCAGGCGCTCGCCGACCAGCGCGCCGACGAGGCTCGCCGCGAACGCGAAGCGGCTCAGGCGACGGCCCAGCGCGCCGACGAGCGTCGACCCGGACGTGCGCTGAGCGACCGAGCGGCGTCCCGCCTGCCCGGCGCGGGCGCCGCTCTCTACAATCGACACGTGGACTTCGAGACACGCGCGATCCACGAGGGGCAGGAGCCGGATCCGGCGACCGGCGCCGCGATCGTGCCGATCTACCAGACCTCCACGTACGTCCAGGAGGCGGTCGGCGAGCACAAGGGCTACGACTACTCGCGCGGTGCGAACCCGACGCGCACGGCGCTGCAGCTGTGCCTCGCCTCGCTCGAAGGGCGCCGAGCACGGGATCGCGTTCTCGTCGGGCCTCGGCGCGACGACGACGCTGATGCACCTGCTGAACCCGGGCGACCGCACCGTGCTGATCGCCGACGTCTACGGCGGCGTCTACCGGATGACGTCGCAGGTGTACGAGCCGAAGGGCTACCTCTTCGACTACCTCCCCGCCGAGGAGTTCGGCAACCTCCGCGAGCATCTCGACGAGAAACACGCGAATGGTCTGGATCGAGACGCCGTCGAACCCGATGCTGAACATCGTCGACATCGCCGCCGCCGCGGAGGCCGCGCACGAGGTCGGCGCGATCCTCGTCGTCGACAACACCTTCGCTTCGCCGTATCTCCAGCAGCCGCTGTCGCTCGGCGCCGACGCCGTCGTCCACTCGACGACGAAGTACCTCGGCGGACACTCCGACGTCATCGGTGGCTTCGTCGCCACGAACGACCCGACGATCGCCGAGCGTCTCTACTTCCTGCAGAAGTCGCTCGGAGCGGTACCCGGCCCGTTCGACTGCTGGCTCGTGCTGCGCGGGGTCAAGACGCTCGCGGTCCGAATGCGCAAGCACTGCGAGAACGCGCACGCGATCGCCGCGTACCTCGAACGCCACCCGCTGCGTCGAGCGCGTGCTCTATCCCGGGCTGCCGACCCACCCCGGCCACGAGATCGCCGCGCGCCAGATGCGCGACTTCGGCGGGATGATCTCGATCCTCGTCGGCTCCGAGAAGGAAGCCGTCGACATCGTCGGGCCGGACGAAGCTGTTCCAGCTCGCGGAGTCGCTCGGCGGCGTCGAGAGTCTCATCGAGCACCCGGCCCGGATGACCCACGCGTCGACCGCCGACGCGCCGTTCGCCGCGCCGCGGAACCTGATCCGGCTGAGCGTCGGGATCGAGTCGGCCGAAGACCTGATCGAAGACCTCGAGCTCGCGCTCGTACGCTCCACGGCGGCCGCCGGCGCGTGAGCGCCGCGGTCGCGCCGATCGACCTCCACCATCAGGGCGTCGAGCGCGTGATCGGCTCGTACCTCGTCGAGACGAGCGACGGGCTGGCGGTGTTCGACTGCGGGCCGACGTCGGCGCTCCCCGCGCTCGAGGCCGGTCTGCGCGAGCGCGGCGTCGAGCTCGCCGACGTACGGCATCTCCTGCTCTCGCACATCCACCTCGACCACGCCGGCGCGGCCGGGACGATCGTCCGCGAGCACCCGCACGTCCAGGTGCACGTCTCGGCGATCGGCGCACCGCACCTCGTCGATCCATCGCGGCTCGAGGCGAGCGCGCGCGGCTGTACGGCGACGTCGTTCGACGAGCTCTGGGGCGAGCTCGTTCCCGTTCCGGAGGAGAACATCCGCATCGTCGGCGACCGAGGTCGTCGGTCTCGAGTGCTTCGCGACGCCCGGCCACGCGTCGCACCACGTGTGCTTCGCGCACGAGGACGGCACGCTCTACGCCGGCGATGCGGCCGGAGTCCGGATCGCGCCGAGCCGGCTCGTCATGCCGCCGACGCCACCGCCCGACGTCGACGTCGACCGCGTGGTACGCGACGCTCGACGAGCTCGAGCGCCGGGCGCCGAAGCGGCATCGCGCTCGTGCACTTCGGCGTCTTCGACGACGTCGCGCGCCATCTGAGCGAGCTCCGCGAGCCGCCTGGGCGAGTGGGAGCAGATCGTCGAGGGCGGCGCGACCCAGGACGAGTTCGTCGAGCGCGGCGCACGCGGGTCTCGGCGAGCTCGACGACGACGATCTGCAGGCGGTCGAGCGCGCGATGCCGATGTGGCAGTCCTACGCCGGGCTGAAGCGCTGGGTCGAGAAGGTCAAGCCCAGCCGGTCACCAGCCACCGCTTCCGCATGAAGCGGACGCCGAGCGCCACGAGGCGCACGCAGATCAGCACGAACAGCGCCGACCAGACGCCGACGATCCCCCAGTCGTAGTGGAGCGCGGCGAGCGCGACCGAGACCCCGGCGGCCATCGCGACGAGCATCGACCACATCAGGTAGCGCGCGTCGCCGGCGCCGATCAGGATCCCGTCGAGCGCGAACACCGCGCCGTTCAGCGGCTGCATCAGCGCGAAGATCGGCCAGAGCTCGTGCGCCTGCTCGAGCACGGCGGGGTCGCTCGTGAAGATCCGCGGCAGGACGTCCTCGAGCGCGAGCATCAGCGCCCCGAAGCCGAGCCCGAGGTAGACCGTCATCACGATCATCCGCGCGCTCGCCGCGAACGCGCCGTCAGCGTCGCCCGCGCCGAGCATCCGCCCGACGATCACCTGGCCCGCGATCGCGACCGAGTCGAGCAGGAGCGCGAGGAAGAACCAGAGCTGGATCGCGATCTGGTGCGCGCCGAGCGCGGCGTCGCCGAAGCGAGCCGCGGCCGCGCCCGCGACCAGGAACGACGCGTAGAGCGCCGCCGTCCGCACGAACAGGTGCCGGCCGACGACGAGCAGCCTGCCGCAGGAGATCCGGGCGGAAGCCGAACCGCCCGCGCGTCACGCGCAGCATCCAGACGAGGAACGCGAGGCCCATCCCGGCCTGCGAGATCGCCGTGCCTGCAGCCGAGCCCTGGATCCCCCAGCCGAAGCCGTAGACGAAGAGCGTGACGAGCACGATGTTCACGCCGTTCGCGACGACCTCGATCAGGAGCGGCGTGCGGAGGTCGGAGATCCCGCGGAAGTAGCCCTGCCCGCCGAGCAGGAGGAACGAGAACGGCAGCCCGATCACCGCGATCTGCAGGTACTGGACCGCGTACTCCGCCGTCTGCCCGTCGACGCCGATCAGCTCGACGATCGGCTCCGCGGCGAGCCCGAGCGCGACCGCGACCGCCGTCCCGAGCGCGAACGAGAGCCAGAACGCCTGCGCGCCGAGCCGGTCCGCGGTCTCCCGCGCGCCCGCGCCCACCGCGCGGGTGACCTGCGAGGTCGTGCCGTACGCGAGGAAGTTGAACATCGCGAAGACGCCGCCGAGGACGAGCCCCGCGGCTCCGAGCGCCGCGAGCTGGGGCGTCCCCAGATGGCCGACGATCGCGGTGTCGACCAGCACGAACGTCGGCTGTGCCGCAAGCGCCCCGAGCGCGAGGACAGCGAGGCGCAGGATCTCCCGGTCGTGCGGCGAGCGCCGCAGTGCGGCGATCACTCGATCATCGTGCGGTACGCGGCCACGTAGTCGGCGACCATCCGGTCGGGCGCGAAGCGCTCCTCGGCGAACCGGCGGCAGACGAGCGGCTCGAGCCGGTCAGCCTCTTCGATCGCAGCCGCCATCTCGCGGTAGTGGTCGACGATGATCCCGGAGCGGCCGTGCTCGATCACCTCGGGGACGGCGCCGTGACGCGTGGCGATCACCGGCGTCCCGCACGCCATCGACTCGATCATCACCAGCCCGAAAGGCTCTTCCCACTCGATCGGGAAGAGGGTTGCGCGCGCATCCTGGAGCAACTCGACCTTTTGGCCGTGATTGACCTCGCCGAGGAACTCGATTCCGTGCGCCGGGCCGAGGTGCGGCTCGACGAACTCGGAGAAGTACTCGATCTCCTTCGGCTCGCGGCACTTCCCGGCGATCTTGAGCGGCAGTCCCGCCTGCATCGCGACCGCGACCGCCCGATGCGCGCCCTTGTCGGGGCTCATCCGGCCGACGAAGAGCAGGTAGTCGCCTCGGTGCGGGTTGCAGGGGTACACGGAGAGGTCGAGCGCGTTCGGACAGTTCGCGACCCAGTTCAGGTTCGGCTTCGGCTTGCGCTGGTTGAGCGAGATCGAGATCAGCCCGACGTTCGGCGAAACCTTCGCGATCGACTCGTAGAGCGCTCCGGGCTCGCCGGTGAGCGGCCCGTGCACCGTGTGCACCACCGGAGTCGGCACCGCCCCGCCGATCGTCGCCGAGGGCGGGCCGGAGTGGTCGTTGATCACGTCGAACTGGTCGTAGCGCTCGTAGCACGAGATGACGTGCTGCAGCTCCCAGAACGTGCGGCCGATCAGCTCGCTCGGCGCGGTCTCGAACACGGCATGGAGCTTCGCGCGCGTCTGTGAGTCGCCGGACGCGAACAGCGTGACGTCGTGGCCGGCGTCGGCGAGGCCGTCTGCGAGCAGCGAGACGACCCACTCGATTCCGCCGTAGCCGGTCGGTGGCACGGCGAACCACGGCGGCGCGAGCACCGCGACCCGCAGCTTCTCCACTACGCCTCCTCCACGCGCACGCGACCGTCGTGCAGGCGGACGTCCCACTGACGATCGAACGCGCGCACGCCGGAGAGCCGTAGGCTCTTCGCCCACGTCGGCAGCTCCGGCGGCGCGATCGTGTCCAGGGACTGGCGTCTCGGGTCCGGCTGCAGCCCGAGCAGCACCTGGAGGAGCAGCACCGGCGTGCCGGAGGCCCACGCCTGCGGCTGTGCCGCCGTTGGGTACGCGATCGGGAACGTCGTCTCGGACCGCCGAAGGCCCGCGAACACCTCGGGGACCTGGTAGCGGAAGTGCGCGGCGGCATTGAGCATTCGCTGGACGACCCGTTGGGCCTCCGGCCAGCGACCGTAACGTGCGAGTCCCCAGGCGATGAGCGAATTGTCATGCGGCCAGACTGTCCCGTTGTGGTACGAGAGCGGGTTGTACGCTGCGTCCCGTTCGCTCATCGTGCGCACGCCCCAGCCGGACCAGAGCGCGTCCCCCATCAACGCGTCGACGATGGCATCGACTCGGTGCGGCGGAACGATCCCGCTCCAAAGAAGATGTCCGATGTTCGAGGTAAGCGAGTCGACTGGCTTCTTGTCACGGTCGAGCGCCAGTGCGTAGTAGCCGCCGTGCTTGTCGACCCAGAACGCGTCGTCGAACCGCTCTCGCAGCTCCTTCGCCTCGCGGTTGAGCCGGTCGGCGAGTTCGCGGTCGCGCCAGACCTCGCGGGCGAGCTCGGCCATGCGCCGCTTCGCGTCGTAGACGTACCCCTGCACCTCGCACGGCGCGATCGGTGTCTTGGCGAACCGGCCATCCGAGAATCGCTGCGAGTCGAACGAGTCCTTCCATGACTGGTTGTCCAGGCCGCGATCGGTGCGTTTCTCGTACTCGACGAAGCCGTCTCCGTCGCGGTCTCCGTGCTCGTCGATCCACGACAGCGCGCGTAGCGCCGGCTCCTTCAGACTGCGGACCAGCGCCATGTCACCGGTCCAACGCCACACCTCGGAGAGCAGCACGAGGTACAGCGGGGTCGCGTCGATCGTGCCGTAGTACCTCGCGAACCACACATCCGCAGCTTTCCCGGTACGCACCTCGTGAACGATCTTGCCCGGCTCCGCGTCGATCGCCGGGTCGTCGTCGGGCGCCTGAAGCTGTGCCAGCACCTCGAGCGCCCCACGGGCGAGCTCCGGTCCGAACAGCAGGGTCTGCAAGCAGGTGATGATCGTGTCGCGGCCGAAAACGGTCATGAACCACGGGCAACCGGCTGCCGGGAGCTGGCCCAGCCCGAGACCCGAGTTGCTCCGGATCCGCAGCGACGCGAGGTCCGCGACGGACTGGCCGAACGAGTACGCGAGGTCGTCCCACTCGGCTCGGAGCTGCGGGACACGGAGCTGCCATGCAGCGAGCGAGTCGCGCACGTGCACGAGCTCGTCACCGAAGCGCCGCTCGAGGAGCCGAGGCGAGATCTCCTCCCCGTCCAACAGCGGAACCACGTCGAGCTGGAGCTCCCAGGTCTCGCGCGGGCCGAGCTCGATCCGGTAGCTGATCCCACCGTCGCTCGTCTGGCCGCGCTGCGAGAAGATCATCTGCGTTCGCGCACCGCTCTCCGGATCCTGGAGAACGAACTGGTTGTGCTCGTCGTCGTAGCGGGGCTTCACGGGAGGGGGCAACGGGTCGGGATCCGGGTTGCCGAACTCACGGTCGTGCGCCTTCACGGTCATGATGTCCGCAAAGTCGTTGGCGATCTCCAGCCCGAGTTCGAACGTGACGTGCTCCATGCTCTCATTGCGGACGATCAGCCGGTCCTGCATGCCCTCACCGACGAAGCGGCGTCGCGCAAGCGAGAGCGTGTCCGGCTTCAGTCCGCCGGCCAGCGGGTTGCGGAGGTAGAAAGCCGCGGAGAAGTACTCGACCTTTGCCGAGGTGAGCAGACGCGGACGCTCGCCGTTGATCGTCAGCCCGAGCGTCGAGAGGAACCGCGTGTCGTACGCGAAGAAGCCGCTCGTATCGATGCCGACGTCGCCGCGGTCGTCGCAGATGCAGAAGTTCGAGCCTTCGAGAATCCGCAGCATCAGTTCGTCCGGAGGATGCGTCCGCCGGACGATTGCGCGAGCGCCTTCACGACTAGCTCGTCGACGTTCACATGCGCAGGTTGAGCCAGCGCGAAGACGATGCACGCCGCGATGTCGTCCGGCGTCATCGCCTCGACCCCGGCGTAGACCGCACTCGCCTGCTCCTCGTCCCCGCGAAAGCGAACGCGCGAGAAGTCTGTCGCGACGAGTCCCGGGTCGACCGTCGTGATCCGCACCGGCTTCCCGAGCAGATCCTCGCGCAGCGCGTATGTGAACCCGCGCACGGCAAACTTCGAGGTGATGTAGAGCGAGCCCTTCTCGTAGGCCTGCCGCCCCGCGACCGAGCCGATGTTCACGAGATGCCCTCCTTCGAGCAGGTGCGGCAGGCAGAGGCGCGTCATCCGAATGAGCCCATGGACGTTCGTCTCCAGCACGATCCGCTCATCCTCTTCGTTGCTCTCCCAGAACGGCTCCCTTCCGACCGCGAGGCCTGCGCCGTTCACGAGGACGTCGAGCCCACCGAGCTGTTCGACCGCCTCGGCGACGAAGCGCTCGCAGCTCTCGCGGTCGGTGACGTCGAGCTCGAGTGCGACATCGGCATCAATGCGATCGGCGCGGCGCGCACCGCCGGCGATGCGCACACCCTCCTCGCGGAGCGCGCGGACGGTGGCGGCACCGATCCCGCTCGACGCGCCCGTCACGATCGCCCGCTTGCCTTCGAGGCTCGGCACCACGGGATCGTACGGCTAGAGGGGAGTGCGGCGCGGCTCTGCCGTGCCCAGCTCCACTCGGCCGGAGCCCGAGTCCGCATGGTCGACCTGGAGGGTGGTGTGAGACAACCCGAACCGCTCCGCGAGCACGCGCTCGAGCTCGCGCCGCTTCGCGTGGCAGTCCGAGTCCCGGGCGACGAGCACGTGCGCCGAGAGCGAGGGGAAGCCTGACGTGATCGTCCACACGTGCAGGTCGTGCACCTCTCGGACGCCTTCCACGTCGACCATCGCGCGCCCGATCGCCTCGGCGTCGAGCCCGCGCGGCGTCGCCTCGAGGAGGATCGCCACCGAGTCGCGCAGGAGCGTCCACGAGCTGCCGAGGACGAGCAGCGCGATCGCGATCGCGACGAGCGGATCGGCGTAGCTCCAGCCCGTGAGGAACACGACCGCACCTGCGGCAATCACGCCGACCGAGCCGAGGGCGTCCGCGAGCACATGGCGTAGCGCGCCCTGCACGTTCAGGCTCCCGGAACGACGGCGATGGAGGAGCGACGCGGCGGCGAGGTTCACCGCGAGCCCGACGACGCCCACTGCGAAGACCCAGCCCCCGCTCGGCTCGACGGGGTCACGGAGCCGCTGCAGCGCCTCGACGACGATCCAGATCGCGATCGCGACGAGCGCCACGCCGTTCGCGAGCGCGGCGAGGATCTCTGCGCGGCGGTAGCCGAAGCTCCGCTCGGGGCTCGCGGGGCGAGAGCCGAGCCACGCCGCGAAGAGCGCGAGCCCGAGGCTGCCGACGTCCCCGAGCATGTGCCCCGCGTCGGCGAGGAGCGCGAGCGAGCCTGCCGCGTAGCCGGCCACCACCTCGACGACTGCGAAGACGGCGACGAGCGCGAGCGCACCGCGAAGCGCACGCCGGTCCCCGAGCCGGCGGTGGTCGTCGCCGTGGGAGTGGGTCACTACTCGGGCCGGGCTCCCGGCACGAGGTCGGGGAAGCCTTGCTCGTCCATGTACGAGATCGCCCGGGAGAGCAGCCAGACGACGACCTCCGGGTCGGTCTCGGCGAGCACGAGCCGCACCGCGTCGTCACCGACCTCCTGACTCGCGCCCGCTCCCGCGCGCGCGCGCCGAAGCAGGCAGAGCTGCGCCGTGGCGAGGTCGGCCTCGCGGCCCGGCTCGTCGTACCACGACACTCCCTGGGCCTTCGCGAGCAACGGGGCGAGACTCTGCTCGAGCCGCGCCGCGTCGTGGCTCGAGAGGTCCCCGACCCGAGGGTCCAACCGGCCGAACAACTCGCTCATGCCGCCTCCAATCCTTCGTTCCGCGCCGTCCGGCGAAGAGCGTCGAGGCGCTCGGGGACGGTCGGATGGGTGTGTTTGAGGTAGTAGACGACGCGAGGGGGGTCGAGGTCTGCGACGTTCGCGTCTACGAGCCCCGTGAACGCCCCCTCGAGGGCAGCGAGGTCGCGGGTCGCTTCGAGCGCGAACCGGTCGGCGCGGTACTCCGCGCGCCGCGCGTACGCCGCGAGACCCACGAACACGACCGGCGTTGCGAGCATGACCACGAGCATCGCGAGCGGGATGCTCCGCGGGTCGGCCGCCTCCTCTCCGAGCACCGCCCAGAGCAGCGCGACGAGCCCGACCGCCGCCAGCACCAGGAGCGCCGAGAGTTTCGCCACGTCGCCGTGCTTGCGGTGCGCGAGCTCGTGCGCGAGCACTGCGCGAAGCTCCGCAGGCTTCATCTGGTCGAGGAGCGTGTCGTACAGGACGACGCGCCGCGTCGCGCCGAAGCCCGACACGTACGCGTTCGACTTCGTCGTGCGCCGGCTCGCGTCGGCGACGAGCACGTCGCGGACGGGAACGCCCACCCGCTCGGACAGGCCGCGGAGGTCGGCAGCGAGCTCCTGGTCCTCGAGCGGCTTGAACTTGTTGAAGATCGGCTCGAGCACGACCGGCGCCACGAACGTGAAGAAGACGACGAACACCGCAGCGAGCGGTGCGGCCACGAGCGGCCACGCGTCGGTCCAGCGCGCGAGCGCGACAAGCCCGAACAGGAGGATGGTCGCGATCAACGCGGAGACGGCGAACCCCTTCGCGACGTCGGCGGCCCAGCTCCCGAGCGACTGGGTCGAGAGCCCCCAGCGATGCTCGCGAACGTAGTCGCGCCAGTACGAGATCGGGAGCCGGACGAGTGCGAGGAGCGCGAGCACGATCGTGGGATACACGAGGGCCTGCGCCCACCAGCTCCAGTCCGGAAGCAATGCGTCGCCGACGTCCGTGAAGGCGAGCAGTGCGAGCACGCCGACACCGAGCACGAAGTCGGCGAGCTCGGTCAGATAGCGGGGCCGGTGGTAGCTCCGGCCCCGCTCGACCTGTTCGCGAGAAAACGTCACCCGCGCATTGTGGCGTTTCAGCCCGCTGTGCGGACCTGGACCAGACGCGTTGCGGTGACGCCGTAGTTGAGGCGCTCCCCTGCCTTTCTCGCCTGGACGTAGAACTGCACGTTCACGCCGTTGCGGAGCGGGAAGATCAGTCCGGCCCGCGGCGCCCGGGCACGCATGCGGAACGTCACGTATCCGTCCATCCCCGTCGCGGCTTCCGGGGGCGTGGTCGTCAGCAGCGGGAGCGACCGCATGTAGACGAGCGCGCCGCGGACGACGTAGTTCCGCGTGTCGGCCACGTGCACGCGGGCGGTGATCGTCGAAGAGCGCGAGCGCACGGGATTCGGCGAGAACACGACCTCGTCGATCACGAGCCTCGCGGGCAGCGCCATGCTCTCGATGGGAATCGAGATCTTTCCGTTCGGCAGCCTGATCTGCCCCGCCGGCCCGCCCGGCTGGGCGACACCCGTCGGAGCGGACGTTGCGGCGCGCGCGCCGCCCGCGTTCCTCGCGGTGACGATCACTCGCACCGAACGGCTCACGTCGGCGGCGGTCACCACGTAGTTCCGGTTCGTCGCCCCAGCGACGCTCGCGCAGTTGCCGCCGTTGGCGTCACAGCGCTGCCACTGGTACGCATAGGAGATCGGCTCCGTGCCCGTCCAGACGCCCGGGCTCGCGGTGAGCGTCTCGTTCTCCCGCAGGGTCCCGGAGACCGTGGGGATCGAGGTGTTCTGCGGCGCGGTCGAGCGTCGTCCGATCGTGCCCGTGTTCACCGACGCCTGGCCTGCGCCGTCCGAGTTCCGAGCGGTGACGACGAGGAGCATGCGGCGACCGAGGTCGCTGTCGCCCAGCCGGTACGTCCGCCCGGTGGAGCGGTTCGTGCAGTTGGCCATCTGTGCGCTGCACCGAACCCACTGGTAGCTGTAGGTGATCGGCAGTGTCCCGCTCCACGTGCCGGGGTTCGCGGTGAGCGTCTCGCCGACCCGGCGCGTGCCGGAGATCGTCGGCTTGGCCTCGTTCTTCGGAGCGACGAGTACGTGGGACGGCCCCGCGACTCCGCCGCCGGCGACCGCGAGCGCGGTCAACAACGAAGCGGCGAGCGCGCTCAGGAGAGCACGGCGCCGGATTGAGTTCGTGATCATGAGTTCCCCCTTGCCTTGGCACAAACTGGAACGTCAGCGCGCGGAAAGAAGTTGCTGCGGAGTCTGTAAGGAAAGAGGTGATGGGCCGGGCAGGTCTCGAACCTGCGACCTTGGGATTAAAAGTCCCCTGCTCTACCAGCTGAGCTACCGGCCCCTGGGACAAGGCTATCCTGGCTTCACCCGGCCCCCATCGACTAGCGGTCCAGGTCGCGGCCCTTTCAAGGCCGTCGCGCGGGTTCGAATCCCGCTGGGGGCATTTCACTCCGGGCACGTCCGTCATCTGTCGGAGGAACGCGGGGTCAGAAGTGTCAGGGATGCCGGGTGTGCTCGTCGCGTGCTTCCCCCGGTGCTTCCCTGGCAGCGGCCGCCGAGACGACGCGCAATCATGCGCTCGCGGGCATGAAGCGGTGCAACCGCTGCCGGGAAGAAGCCGACCAGCGCGTTCGCCCCGCATCGCGGCACCTTACGGTGAGAGAGGCATCCCCCAAAGGGGCAGCTTGCAGCGGCGGTCGCGGTAGTTCGGAAAGAGCGTGACCATGCGCTGGTGCGCGGCGAGCGCATAGGGGAGCAGATCGTTTGCGACTTCAGGCGAGGCGCCGAGCAGCTGGGCGCCCACCCGGAAGTGGCGAATCGCACGGCACTCGACCTTCGCTTCGTTCCGGCGCCCTCCCCAACGTCGAAGGTGGTACGCCTCGTGGACGAGCACGAGCACGCCCGTCGCTCGCTGCCAACGTGGAAGCGCTGGGTCGCCGACGGCCCTGGCTCCCGCGCAGAGAGCAGGCTGCATGACGACGTGGTCGAGGATCATGTTCGTGTAGCCCCAAGCGCGAGGCTGTGTCGGGCCGCCCCAGATCGGATCGGCGACCCACTCGTCGATCGACGGGCAGCGCACCTCTGCTTCCCGCAGCGCGAAGACGGTCGCGACTCGATCGAGGTCGCTCGACCGCTCGTAGGCGGCGGCGCGAGGCGCCGCCCCGAGAAGGGCGATGATGGCGGCGAGTGCGAGAGTCGGGCGCTTCATGCCTCGACAATGGACGCCGTCGGTTTAAGGCTCCCTGCAGGCGACTAAACGCACGCTTAAGGACGCCGGCGCCGCGGGCTCTCCGGGATTGTTAAGCGCGTGTAGTCGCGACCTCGTCGCTCGACGCCGCCGGCAACCAGAGCGACCCGCTGGTTCTGACCATGACCCGCCTCGCGGCACCGAAGGTGCCGAAGGTCAAGCCGGCCTGGGCGTGGAAGCTCGCCCGCTGGCAGCAGGCTCCTACGGCGAAGCGCAGCATCCGCCCGCGCACGCCGACGAAGCTGCCGAAGTGGTACGGGAAGTGGAACGCCTGGCACAAGGCGCCGGTCAAGGTGACCGTCGGCTAAGCCGGACGAACAACACAACGCTAGGAACAAGAGAGGCCCGGACACGCTCGGGGCCTCTCTTGTTCCTACCCGCAGTAGGCGCGCCCATCCCGAAACGTGACGGCACGCGGGGCCGCATAGACAGGCGAGTCCCGCGTGCCGTACGTGCCCCAGATGGGCGTGCTTGCTCCTCGGGAGAGTTGCCAGCCCGGCTGGTCCGGCTAACACGCCCGCTCGGCGGGTACCTACCTAGCATGGAGACGAGTCGCCTTCGTGCGCTGGGCGTGGTGCTGCTGACTGCTTTGGTGGCGACCTCCGCGGCCACTGCAGCGCCCGTGGACATCCGGATCGAGAACGTCGCCGGGTCGCCCGCTCCCCCGCGTGCCGGCGCCCCGTTCGAGCTCAGCGGACGCGTCCTCTTCGTCGGCGGCGGCCCGTCCCTCCATTGCCGTGTGTTCGTTGGCGCCAAGCGCTACCGAAACGTCCGGCTCGTCTGGGACGGCGCGGCAGCCAGGTGCTCGTTCACCGTCCCTGCAGGGGCGCGTGGCAAGGGCCTTTCTGTGGCGCTGGTCGCCAGCCAGGGCGGTTCACGGGCGCGGACGACGCTCCGGTACCGCGTCGCCTAACTCGCCTCGCCGTCCGGTCCCCAGCCGACCACGGTAGAGCGACCCGACTGTCCCTTTTAGCCGTCAGTCAGCCGAGCCGCTCTACTTCACAACGAAGCGGTCGATCGCGGGGATACGGCTTGGAGCTCGATCGCGACGGGCTGAGCCGGTTTGCAGTGCGGCTCCGAGTCCCACTGGGGCACTCGCCTAGGCTTCCGGTCGTGGGCGTCATCGACGAGCTTCTCGCCAACAACCGCCGCTACGCGGACTCGCTCGCGGACCGGCACGTCGACCTGCAACCGGCGCGCGCGCTCGCGATCGTCACGTGCATGGACTCACGCCTGAACGTGTTCGACGCGCTCGGCCTCGAGGAAGGCGACGCCCACGTCCTGCGGAACGCCGGTGGCGTCATCACGGACGACATGATCCGCTCGCTCGCGATCTCGCAGAGGCTCCTCGGAACGCGCGAGATCATGCTGATCCACCACACGGACTGCGGGATGCAGAGGCTCACCGACGACGGCTTCCGGGCGGAGCTCCAGGCGGACACGGGAGAGGCCCCGGCATTCGCGATCGAGTCGTTCACCGACCTCGACGCCGCCGTGCGCCAGTCGATCCTCCGCGTTCGGCGCTCGGTCTTCGTCCCGCATCGCAACCACGTGCGGGGTTTCGTCTACGACGTCGACACCCACCGCCTGCGGGAAGTGACCTAACCGAGCTCGAGGACGAGCTCGTCCACTCGACCGGCGATGTCGTCTCGGATCCGCCGGACCTCCGGCAACGGACGCGCCGCAGGGTCCTCGATCTGCCAGCTCACGTAACGCTTGCCCGGGACGACCGGGCACGCGTCGTCGCAAGTCGCGACGATCACGTCCGCCCAGCCGATGCGCTCGTCGTCGAGCTTCGCCGGCACGTGGTCTGACGCGTCCAGGCCGAGCTCGTCGAGCGCGTCGAGCACCTGCGGGTGCGTCGCCGAGCCTGGCGCACTGCCCGCCGAGCGCGCCGCATGCCGTTCGCCCACCGCTTGCCGGAACAGCCGCTCCGCCATCACCGAGCGGCCCTGGTTGCCGACGCAGACGAACAGGACGTTCAACGCGACTTGAACCCCTTGACGATCGCGCCATGCATCCCGTCGGCAACGGAGTGCGTGAACTCGACGGAGACATCGCGGAAGCCCGCCGCCTTGAGGCCGGCCTCGTACTCGGACTTCGACAGAGCTCCGGCGATGCAGCCCGCGTAGCTCCCCCGCTCGGCGCGCTCCGGCTCGGTCAGCCTGTCCTCCGCGACGACGTCGCTGATCCCGATCCGCCCGCCCGGCCTGAGCACGCGTGCGATCTCGGTCAGCACGGCGGGCTTGTCGGTCGAGAGGTTGATCACGCAGTTCGAGATCACGACGTCGACGGACTCGGCCGGCAGCGGGATCTCCTCGATCACGCCCTTCAGAAAAATCGCGTTCCGGACGCCGGTCTCGGCGGCGTTGCGCTGCGCGAGCGCGAGCATCTCGTCGGTCATGTCGAGCCCGTAGGCGAGGCCGTGGTCACCGACGCGACGCGCCGAGAGGAGCACGTCGATGCCGCCGCCCGACCCGAGGTCGAGCACGGTCTCGCCGTCGCGGAGCTCGGCGACCGCCGTCGGGTTCCCGCAGCCGAGAGAGGCGAGCGTCGCGGCGCTCGGGATCTCGCCGCGCTCCTGGTCGGAGTAGAGCGCGCTGCCGAACGTTCCGTCTTCGCCGTCACAGGCGACGTTCCCGCAACAGCCTCCGTCGGACGCGCAGCCACAGCCTCCGGCGTCGGCCGCAATCGCCGCTAGCGCATACCGTTGCCGGACTTCCTCGCGCAGGCTCTCGGCGCTCGTCGTGGTCATCAGCAGCACACTCCGTTCAGATCGGCGACGGCCGCAAGCTTGCGCGCGGCTTCCGGCTTCAGCGTGAAGTAGGCCCACTTCCCGCGCTGCTCCCGGTCGACGAGGCCGACCTCGAGCAGCTTCTTCATGTGGTGGGACACGGTCGGCTGCGTCAGCCCGAGCGGTTCGACGAGGTTGCACACGCAGACCGGCCCGTCGCTCGTCGCGAGCACGTTCATGATCCGCACGCGCGCCGGATCGCCGAGCGCACGGAAGAGCTCCGCGGTCGCATCCGTCTCCTCGTCCGAGAGGAGTGGTGCGCCGAGCGGTGCGCAGCAGCCGATCGCGAGGGCCACCATATTGTCAATGTATCGAAGTTTGTCGATACGTGTCAAGGTGGCAGACTGAGCCCGGGCGGTTAGCTCAGCTGGCAGAGCGCCTGCTTTACACGCAGGAGGTCACTGGTTCGATCCCGGTACCGCCCATGAGGAGGCTTCTGGAAAGTCCCGCGCCCGACCAGCAACCCTCGTGGTCGTCGCAGCGCGTGAGCTTCGATCTCTACGGCCGCCGACGCCCCGATGGCGAAACGCCGGGGTGGCGGGCGGAGATCCGTACGCGGAGCACTCCAGGCCGGATGAGGAACTCGAGCGGCGCGTGAAGCTCGACCGCCTCGCCGTCGATGCCGGCGTGAACCGGTGCTGACGCATCAACCGCGAGATGCGTAGTTCTCCAAGCCCGTCCAGGAGGGCCTAAGCCCGGACGTGATGTGTCGAGCACGACGACACCGAGCTCGCCGGTGTCGAGCCTCGGCCTGGTGCCGGGCGCGATCGGGCCGTCGAGCGCATAGGGGTTGTTCGATACGAGCACGACGGCGGGGCGACGGTACTCGCGGCCCAAGTCGTCGACCAGGTGCAGTTCGGGCAAGGTCGCGCTCGGCCCGAGCACCTCGGCGGCCGTTTCCACCAGTGTCCGCATCTTCGCGTTGCGGTAGGCCGGCTGACGGACCGCGTCGCCGTAGATTCCGAGCGAGACTGCGAGCCGGGCCGCGAACAGGGATTGCGTCGGCGCAAAAGCCGTCGCGCACGTGCTCCGCCCAGACGACGTCCTCGACCGCGCGTCGAGAGATCTCAGCGAACCAGCCACATTCGGGACACGCGATCACAGAACATGTGTAGCAGCTAGGACCCGTATCGTTCAGAACGCACGGCCTACGACATCCATCGACGGCACGCGCTCACCTCTGCGTGATGGGCCCGTTGCGCCGCAACCCTACGATGTCAGGTATGTCAGGAGACGATGTCGCGCGTGCGGAACACAGCAAGGGAGACAGTGGCGGCGATGACACCGTAGAGGACGACCAGCCCGAGCGCGGCACCCCAGGCGAGTTGGTCGTTTCCGCCGGCGGCGAGCGTGTCCAGCGTGCCACCGGGTAGATAGGAGCGGGCGTCCGGCGCGACGATGGAGATCAGGCCCTCCACGACCAGCAGAAAGCCGAGCCCGATGCCGATCGCGATTGCCGAGCTGCGGGTGAGCACGGCGAGCATGA
>CAWCVL010000007.1:0-1036246 GCA_963798985.1 uncultured Actinomycetes bacterium
CCGCTGCTCGGCGACGAGGCCGCCTGCCGGGAAGAACGAGTGCCTGATCGCCCCGAGCGTTCCCGGCAGCACGAAGTGGATGACGATGGGAGCGAGCAGCAGCAGCGGCCAGAGGCGGCGCGTCTCCCTCGGGCGCAGCCAGAGGAAGACAAGGCCGACGACGACGAACATCAGGATTCCCGTCCGTGAAACGGTCGATGCGCAGCCGGCCGCGAGCAGGAGCGCGCACAGCATCCAGCGGCGCTGCCGGTATCGCCGCGCGAGGTAGACGGCGAGCGGCGCGAGCATCACGAGCGCGGCGCTGAGCGCGATCGGGTGCTGGGCCGACCCGAAGACGCGGAGCTTGGCCGTCCCGACCGTCTGGAACCCGCCCGGCGCCGAGCTCCGTCGACGTCAGGCCCGGCAGGACGCGGTCGAGATGGTTGAAGACGTTGAAGCCCGGTGCGGGCCTCGACGATCGCGAAGAGCGCGACGACGGCTCCGCCCGCGACAAGCGCCTTCGCGAGATAGTCGATGTCGTCGAGCCGTCCGGATGACGCTCGCGATCACGTAGAGCGACGAGCACGAAGCTGAGGAAGAACATGAGCTTCTTGTTGACCTCGGAGGAGAGCTGCTGCCACGCGATCTGGGTTCGCGACGATCGAGGCGAGCGCGGCCGCCAGGATGACGAGCGAGCGGGCCCTCGAACCCGGTCCGGCGCAGCCGAGTGCGTGGATCGACGAGGAGCGACGCGACCCAGCCGAGCGACCAGGAGCAGCGACGAAGATCCGGTACGGCTCGAGCTGGAACGGCAGGTTGCCCGGAAGCGCGTAGCGCCGGATCGGGATGAAGAGGATGACCAGGATCAGCGCCGCGATGAGTCGCGGCCAACGCGATGAAGGCCGGCCGAGTGACCGCGCGATCGTCACGAGCACGACGAGTGCGCCGTCGCGCGCGACGAGACGCCGCTGACCACGCCGGCCGCCAGCAGCGCCGAGCGCGCCGATGACGAGCGACCGCAGGCGACGATCGAGCGCGCCCGGCTCGCTGACGGCGGTGTGGCTCATGGCGTCTAGGCGCTGCGTCGCTGCGCGTGCTCCTGGAACTCCGCCTCTGCGGGCTCGCTCGAGCTCCGCGTTGCGCGGCCGGAGGTTCTCGAGCAGGAACGCCAGGCCGACGGTCGCGAACATCACTGCGAGGAAGACGACGATGGGCATCGTCTTCGACCGCGGCTGGAAGATCTGCGGCGCCTTCGGCCGCACGAGCTGCTCGACGACGACGCGGTCGGTGGTGGGAACGTTGTTCGCCTGCTGCTGCTCGCGCGATGTAGGTGGTCAACGCCGTCGGCGCTGCGCTGCGCGAGCTCGACCGCACGTTCGCGGCGACGTCGCGATCGCCGACGAGGTCGATGAGGGGGAGCATGCGACGCGGTTCTCGCCGACGACGACCGGAGTTGCGATGACCTTGCCGCCGAATCGGGTCCGTCACGAAGCATCAGCCGTCGCACCGGGTCGCTCGTCGCGAGCTCGGCGTAGAGGACCGCCAGCGTGTTGAAGCGGTTCGGGTCGGCGATCGGGATCCCGAGGCTCGCAGCTTCCTCGGCGCGATGCGCTCCTCGGCGAACAGCCGCCCCTCCGGGAAGCCGTGCTGCGTCACGCCCAGGCGCGTCGTGCTCGACCAGAGCTCGGATTGGCGATACGCGATCCCGTCCGTGCTCGACCTGGACCATCGAGAGCAGCCGCAAGCGCCACCGCGAGCACGAACCCCAAGACGACGAGCAGCCTGAACCGCCAGAGGACCGATGCGTAGAGCCGGAAGATCCACGTCAGTCGCTCTGCGGGCTGCGGCCCGAGGCCGGCGTTCGCCGGAGCGGAGATATGTGACGGCCGCCTCGGTGCGGTTGTTCACGCCGAGCCGGCTGTAGATCGCTGCGAGGTGGAACTTGATCGCGTGGACGCTGACGCTCAGACGCCGCGCCGCCTCGGCGTTCGTCAGGCCGAGGGAGATCATCTCCAGCACCTCGAGCTCGCGTGGCGTGAGCGCGACCAGCCCCGCTCGGCTCGCGGTGATTTGCAGCCTCGTCGAGCACGTCAGTCATCGTATGAACGGGGTCTCCGGCGCCTACAGCCGTTGGGCCAGCGTTTCGCCGCGAGCTGCCCTAGCCGATCGGCTAGAAGCACCGTTCAGCGCTCCAGCAGGCTCGGTTCGAGCGGCTCGACCCGCGCGGCGCGCTTCCTCCGGTCGAGCGCACCTCGTGATCTCGACGGGTGACCTCGGGTGCCCGCCACAGGCAGCCGAGCGACGTAGACGACGCGCGCCGAGCACCGACGAGCACGACGAGGCGCACCGGCGGCGGGACTCCGACCGAGACGAGCGCTGTCCCGGAGCGAGAGCACGGCGCGCCATCAGCGCCGTCGCCTGCGCGACGCCCGCGAACGCGACCGACGAACGTCCAGAACGGGATCCCGAGCGCGCGAGTCGTCGAGGTACGTGCGCAGCGGCTCGATCAGGGCGGTCGGCGACCGCGTAGCAGGCCGCGACACCGACGATGCCCCACTGCAGCCCGAGTACGAACGCGCCGACGCTGCCGACGAACCAGAGCATCGTGAACCGGAGCAGCGATCCCGCGCGGTCGAGCGCGAGCAGGACCTCGCCGCTGAGAGTCTGCAGCGACTGGATCATGCCCGACCAAGGCGAGGATCTGGATCACGGGTGTCGCCTCGCTCCAGCGCGGCCCGAGCACGACCTGGACGAAGTCGGGCGCGACGATGACGAGACCGACGAGCGACGGAATCGAGATCGAGCCGACCAGGCGCGTCGCGCGGATCCAGACGTCGGCCATCCGCTCGCGGTCGTCGCTCATCTGCGAGAACGCGGGGAAGAAGACCTGCTGCAGCGGCGCGGCGATCCGTGAGAACGGCACGAGGATCACGTTCGTGGCAAGCGCGTACACGCCCGAGCGACGCGGCGCCGAGGAAGCGGCCGATCAGCAGGCTGCTGAGGTTGCGACCGGCCTGGTAGAGCAGGTTCTCGCCGAAGACGTTGCCCGCAAAGCCGCCGAGTCGCCGCAGGCTCGCCGCCGGAGAACGTCGAACGACGGACGCCACGGCGTCAGATACCAGAGGAGCGCGCGTCGACGTGACCGCCTCCGCGAGCTGCTGGCCGACGATCGCCCAGGCTCCGCCGTCAGCGAGCGCGATCGTGATGCCGACGACAGCGCCGACGAGTGTTGCCGCGATCTGGCGGAGCTCGAGCCGTCGGAACTGCATGTCGCGCACGAGCAGCGCCATGTGCGTCGTCCCGAGTGCGCTGACGAGGAAGCCGAGCGAGACGACGACGAAGAGCGGCCGGACTTCGGGCTCGCCGTAGAAGCCCGCCAGCGGGCCTGCGAGCGCGACGCCGCGCCGCGAGCGAGCGACACGCCGACACCGGCGCTCGTCCAGAAGACGGTGGAGCGGTCGCCTCGGTGGAGGTCGCGTCGTTGGATGAGCGCGGTGCCCGAGCGCGTTGTCCGTGAACGACGACCACGAAGCCCGAGAAGACGAGCACCATCGCGGCCAGACCCCAGTCGTGCGGCGCGAGCAGCCGCGCCAGGATGAGGGCCACGACCATCCGCGAGATCTGGAGTGTGATCTGCGAACCGGCCTTCCAGGCGAGCCCGCTGCGGATGCGCGACCCGATCGAGTCGCTGCGCGGTCGCTCGGCGTCGTCATGTGTCGCGCAGGCGGCGAGACCGATGCGCCTCGAGGAAGCTGCGGAGGTCCGCGGCGAGCGAGCTCGACTGCCGGCACGACGGTGGCGCGCTCGCCTGGTCTCGCAGCAGCGCCTCGCCGAGCGCTTCGGGCGTCTCGACGAGCGTGACGAGGCCCGCCGCGGCGAAGCGCCGGCCGAGCTGGAGCTGGTGGTCGTCGACCGCCTCGCCGAACGACTTCCGGCGCGGCACGACGATCGGTCGCTTCGCGTTCGCGAGCGCGACCATGATCGAGCCGACGCCGGCGTGCGTGACGACGACCCGCGCGCGTCGGATCGTCTCGACCATGTCCTCGAACGGCAGGAAGTCGACGAGCTCGGCGCGCGGAGGACGGATCGGGGACGGGCCGTGCTGCACGACGAGCTCCTCGTCGATCGGGAGCTCGCCGACCGCGCTGAAGCAGTCGATCGAACCGCGCCTCGTTGGTCCCGACGGTGACGAAGATCACGTGCCGGCGGAGAAGACGTTGCCGACGAACCGCGCGCCGCGGACGAAGCTGGGCGAGCTCGGGCCACTGCACGTACTGCCGTTCGGCGACGGTGCGATCAGCCGGTAGCTGAGCGAAGGACCGTCGATCCGGGAGAGGCTCTCGACGTAGACGACTTTTGCGCCGCGGAGCCGCGCGACCCACGCAAACGGGACGGCGACGCCCGCACCCGTCGTGAGCACGACCTTGCGGCCGCACGTCACGCGATGACGCGCCAGGCGACGACGAGGTTACGAAAGAGGTTCTTGATGCTGCGGTTCGTCGGCCCGTGGGCGAAGTAGACGACGCTCGTCCCGCGAGCAGCGAGCGGGCGTCGCTCTTGTCGAACGTCACCCACGCGCGCGTGAACCGCTCCCAGGAAGGCCGGAGCGCGACGAGCTGCAGCAGATGCCCGCCGCAGGAGCAGACGAGCAGCAGGTCGGCGCGCGGCGAGCGTATCCGTGCAGCGACGGGCATCGACGACACGGTATCCCGGCGCCTCTCCGCCCACCACGACCGGAAAGCCAGGAACGTGGCTAGCCGAACGGCTAGGGGCAAAAACGCGGAAAATCCTGGCCGTACGACCGTGGACCCTTCCGAGCACCGTTTCTAGGATGTCCTAATGGAGGCCGCCAGCCTTTCGATGCCGACGCACGCCGAGCGAAGCGCTTCTGATGACGGAATCGCAATCGTCGTTCTGACGCACAATCGCGTGCACCTCCTTCGGAAGTGCGTGGAGAACGTGCTGCTCAGGACATCGAACGCGACCCGCGAGATCGTGATCTGGGACAACGCGTCCCCGGACGGCACGGCGGCGTATTTGGAGTCGCTCGACGATCCGCGGATCCGCGTCGTCATCAGCGAGACAAACATCGGGCAGAACGCCTACGCCCGCGCCTTTCGGCTCAGACGTCCCCGTACTTCGTCGAACTCGACGACGACGTCGTGAACGCGCCGGCTGGGTGGGACGCGACCCTCCTCGAGGCGTTCAAGCGTCTTCCCGAATTGGGTTCCTGGCCGCGGACCTCGAGGACGATCCGTACGACCTCGCCTCGCGGTATCGGCACCACATCCGTCCTCACGAGTACACGCTGGTCGAGGAGAATGGCGTCAGGCTCCTGCGCGGCCCGACCGGCGGCGGTTGTGCGATCACGTCGCGGGAGCTCAACGAACGCGTCGGCGGGTTCCGCGAGGACAAGAAACGGGTTTTCTGGCTCGAGGACGCGGCCTATATCGAGGACATCCAACGCCTCGGCTTCGAACCCGCCGTGCTCGCGGATCTCAGCGTCCATCACACGGGCGGGCCGCACTACACTGAGACGCCGAAGGAGAAGATCGAGTACTGGGAGCGGTACAAGGCAGAGCGCGCGCGACGGAATGCCGTCAAACGTGTGCTACTCCGTATCCCGTTCGTCGGGCGTCTCAACGCCCGCTTCGGCTGGTTCGTCGCACCTTCCTAAACAGGCCGAGTACCGTCACGATCAGGGGTGACGGCTGCGGGCGATTTGGGAGCAAAAGTGGGGAATGGCGTCTCGACCACGAGAACCATCGGTGCCGTGATCCGCACGCTCAATGAGAGCGAGCTGATCGGAGGTGCCGCGAGGATTTCGACTATTCCAAGGCACCTCACGTCGGTTTCGAGCAGCTTCGCGGAGACAACGTCGTCAGCATCTCCGCGCACGCCATTCCCGTCGACGAGCGGGAGAGGATGACGGCACCCGAGGACCCGCAGGTGCGTCGAGCCAGCAGGGTGCTGTGGCCGAACGCGTCACTCGCATCACGACAACTCCCTGCGCGCAGCGTCTGATCGACATCAGCAGGGTTCACCACGCAGAGGCCGAGCCTCGCGTTCAACGGCGGACGCTTCGCGAGCCGGCCGGCCTCATCGTTCGTGACTCCCGTTCGATCTTGAGGCTGGACGACCCGTTCGGCGGAAGCTCAGCCACCTGGCCGACCTCCGCGTCGCGTTCTACTACGTCGTCGACTTCTCGAGGTCGGGAACGACCGCCGAATGCCGGCGAGAGGACTCGGATCACACTTCGAGCTGGGACATCGTCGAAGTCCCGGTCGGGCAGCGCCGCCTGAGGACGCGGTTACGAGTACGTCGCCTGGTACGTCGCAGTCGCCGCGTCGAAGACGGCGTAGGTGATTCCCTTGATCGTCTCGAGCGCGTAAGGAACCGGCGTCCCTTCGCGGGTGACGGCGGTCAGCGTGCCCGTGGGGCCTTGCGTCGGGAGCATCGTCTGGAGTCCGTTGGCGCCCGCGCCGACGGTCGTGACGAACGTGAGCGTGCCGGCGTTCCAGCGAGGCCGCGGATCGTTGAGCTGTTGCGTCCGTCTGTCCAGTCGAGCAGCTGCCTGTACGAGATCAACGGCACGCCTCGCGCCTGAGCCGCCGCGACGATCGCCTCGAACCCGGGCTGAGGCGCGGGGTCGTCCGTGTGGATGTTCACGCCGAACGCGCCGTAGTAGCCCTTGGCACCCAGCGCGTTGTCGAGTAGCGCGGTGATCGCCGTCGAGAAGGCCTGCGTCGACTCGTCCGTGATGTTCGTGTTCGCCTGGTACGCGTCGATGAGCGTGCCGGCGAGGTCGGCGAAGCGCATCGGGAAGCCGCCGCCGTTCATGAACCCGTTCTTCGTCCCGATCCAGCTGCCGGGGTAGTGGTAGTAGTTGGCGTCCATCCGGATGCCGCGGGCAGCCTCGACCTTGGCGTTCGAGGCCCAGTCCGGCCAGAAGACGCAGTGGGTCCGGCTCTGACCGGCGTCGGCAGGCTCGTGTACTTGGCACTCCACTGGGCGAGCTGCGTGTCGAAGATCGCGCCAAGCTGGGATTCGGAGAGGGGGGCCGAGGGGCAGGAGGAGACGACCGGGTGCAGGGCGACCTCGAATCCGTCAGCGACGTAACGCGGCAGCTTGAGCGTTGGTCAGCACGCTGTCGGGTAGATGTAGGAGGTCGCGCGGACGCACTCCCAGTCCTCGACGCACGCAGCCGGACGGGCTTAGCGACTTTGAAGCGGTCGAAGTTGCTCGCCGTGCCGCCCGTGGCCTGGCTCGGCGAGTGGTCGTCTCCGCTCAGCACGACGGCGGCCTTCTCGCCGCGCGGCAGGTACCAGAAGCGGGGCAGCGGCAGCTTGTCGCGCTCCATCAGCGTGATCAGGTTGACCAAGCAGCCGCTGCTGCTCGTCGGCCTGGGGGATCGCGATCTTGCTCGTGTTGATCCAGTCCGGCTGCACGTCGCCGGCCTTGGCGCCGTAGAACATGTCGTCGGAGCGGATGCCCGACCACGCCGTCGCGTTCCTGGCCCGCCCAGGCCGGATTGCCCTGGCGCGTGTAGACGACCGAGCGGGCGAGATCGAACGTGAACGCAGCAGCATGGCCGCCGCTCGTCCCGACGGACTTGAGCGTTACGGCTGAGTAGGCCGTCGCCGTGCTCGCGCCGGAGTACAGCGTCGCGACCGCCGACGCGCCGTTCAACGTGTACCGGTCGGACGGGCCGTGGAACTGGATCGTGCTGCTCGACGATGCCCGCTCCGGGCTCGACGCTCGCATTCACCTTCAGGTAGCCGTTCGACGTCGTCCCGCTCGCGGTCGTGAGGCCCAGCAGGCTCGCGAGCTGCTTGTCCGGCCGCATCGCGATCAGGTTGCCGCCACCGTTGACCCAGCCGGTGAGCGTGGAGACCTGCGTGGCGTTGAGAGAGACGTTTCCGAGCACCACGACGTCGAACTGGCTCAGAAGCGCCGGCGAGAGGAACGTCACGTCGACCGTCGTGAACGCGTTCAAGCCCTCGTCGCGGAGGATCTCGCCGAGGTACATGGAGAACGGATTCGACGTCGAGCCGACTACGAGCACCGGGGGCGGCGAGGCCTCGGTCGTGAACGACCAGCTCACGTCCGTGTCGAGCGGATTGCCGGCCAGGTCCTTGGCTCCGCTAGTGCCGCCCTTGACCGTGAGCGTGTACGTCGACCCGTACGCCAGCGCGCTCAACGGCGTCAACGTGGCGACGTTCGTCGACGAGTTGTACGTGACCTTCGTGGCAACGGACATGTTGGACGCATCCTTCAGCAGGAAGGTCGACGTCGTGATCGTGCTCGCGGTCATCGGCTCGCTGAAGGTCGCAGTCGCCGAGGTGCCGACGTTGACGCCGCCGGCGCCGTTCGCCGGTGTCTTCGCTGTCACCGTCGGGGGAATGCGCTCGGGCTGGATCCGGGACGCCATGTCCAGCTGAATCTCGCTCGGCGTCAGCGCGCGGTCGTAGATCCGCACGTTGTCGACGAGTCCGTCGAAGAAGCCGCCTGCGGGCGCTCCGTACGCGCCGATCCGCCAGCTGTTCGAGTCACCCACGTTCGCGGTGTAGGTCGAGCTCGCCGTCTCGACGCCGTCGATGAAGATGCGCGCGGTCGATCCGTCATATGTGGCGGCGACGTGCTGCCATTGGCCGACGGCGGGCGTGCGGCCGGAGTCGAGGTAGTTACCGAAGCTGGTGCCGAGGGTCAGCCGGTAGCGGCCGGTCACGTGGTCGACCCAGATCATCGGACCGCCCGCGCTCGACCACGAGCCGACGACGGCGACGTCGACCTTCGCCGACTGCTTGAGCACCCAGGCCTCGTAGGTGAAAGCGGTCTTGTAGAAGGTGCCGAGCGGCGGCGGATCGACATTGCCGTTCTGCCCCGGCAGCGAGACCGCGCCGCCGAACCTGCCGCCGGCCGTCCAGCTCGCGCCGACAAGCGTGCCCGTCCGGGCATTGCCCGACGAGTCGAGCGCCGCGGTACCGGAGCCGTCGTCCAAGCCGTATGCGACCCGCAGACCCGCGTTCGAGACGCCGGGGTTGTTTACCGTCACCGTCACCGCGGAGGAAGTCCGCGTGTTGCCTGCGGCGTCGCGAGCGATCGCCCTCAGTGTGTGCGGGCCGTTGAGCTCGCCGCGCGTGTCCCAGACGATCGAGTACGGGCTCGCGGTGTCTTCGGCACCGAGGTTCTGGGTGTCGACCCGGAACTGGACGCCCGCGACGCCCTGGCTGTCGCTGGCGCTCGCGGTGACGGTCACGAGCCCGCCGAGCGTCGCGCCTCCGGCCGGCGACGTCACCGACACGGTCGGCGCCGTCGTGTCGACGGTCACCGCTGCACTCGCTTCGTTCGACGAGGCGCCGATGTTGCCGGCGGCGTCCTCGGCGGTGACCTTGTAGTAGTAGGTGCCGGCGGCGAGCCCCGTGTCGGTGTGGCTCGTCGAGGTCGGCTGCGCGATCCGGTTGCTCGTGCTCGGGGTGAAGCCGGCGGTGGTCGAGCGGTGGACGTTGTAGCGGGTCACGCCGATGTTGTCGGTCGCGGCGCCCCAGCTGAGTGCCGCCTGGCCGTTCGAGGCCGTTCGCGGTGAGCGTGCCGGGCGCGCTCGGCGGTGCCGTGTCCGGGGGCGCCGTCACGGTCGCGCTCGACTCGTTGGAGGCGGGGCCGACGTTGCCGGCGGCGTCCTCGGCGGTGACCTTGTAGTAGTAGGTGCCGGCGGCGAGTCCGGTGTCGGTGTGGCTCGTCGAGGTCGGCTGCGCGATCCGGTTGCTCGTGCTCGGGGTGAAGCCGGCGGTGGTCGAGCGGTGGACGTTGTAGCGGGTCACGCCGATGTTGTCCGTCGCGGCGCCCCAGCTGAGCGCGGCCTGGCCGTTCGATCCGCTCGCGGTCAGCGTGCCGGGCGCAGTCGGCGGCGTCCCGTCCGAAGATGGAGGCCCGCCGGTCGTGACCGGTTGGATCATGTTGGTGGTGATTTCGCCCGGGGTGAGTCCTCGGTTGTAGATGCGGATGTTGTCGATCAGGCCGTCGAAGAATCCGCCGGCTGTGCTTCCGTACGCGCCGATCCGCCAGTTGTTGGAGCTGCCGATGCCGCCCGAGACTGGGCGGCTGGCGACTTCGGTGCCGTCGATGTAGAAGCGTGCCGTGGTGCCGTCGTAGGTGGCGGCGAGGTGTTGCCATTGCCCGGCGATCGGGTTGCGGCCGGAGTCGAGGTAGTTCGCGATTCCGTTGTTCATCGTCAGGTGGTAGCGGGTCGCGATGTGGTCGACCCAGAGCATCGGTCCGCCGTTGCCGTTCCAGGTGCCGACGATCGCGACGTCGTTCTTGGTTGCGCTCTGTTTCTGCACCCAGGCTTCGAGCGTGAAGCCGGTCTGGTAGAAGGTGCCGAGGCCGCCGAGGTCGACGGAGGCGTTGGTTCCGTTGAAGTCGAGCCCGCCGCCGTAGCGGCCCGTCGCCCAGGTCGCGCCCGTGATCGTGCCCGCGTGCCCGTTCCCGGACGAGTCTCCGACCGTCAGCCCCGACCCCTCATCGAACGAATACGACGCGACCAAGCCGCTGGGAGCGTCGCAGAGCGACGTCGACCGGGTCTGGAGCGTTCGCGGCGATGTGTTGTCGGAGCCGTCGAACGCCTCGACGCCGAGCGTGTAGGTCGTTCCGCAGGAGAGCCCTCCGTAGGTGAACGACGTCGTGGTGGTCGTCCCGACCGGTGAACCGTTCAGGAAGAGCCGGTAGCCGGTGACACCGACGTCGTCGGTCGAAGGGCTCCACTGAGTCGACAGCGACGTCTGCGAACTCGTCGTCACCACGAAGCTTCCGGGCTGCGTCGGTGCGCCCGGATTCCCGAGGCCGACGGGCTGGTTCATGTTGGTGGTGATTTCGCCCGGGGTGAGTCCTCGGTTGTAGATGCGGATGTTGTCGATGAGGCCGTCGAAGAATCCGCCGGCTGTGCTTCCGTACGCGCCGATCCGCCAGTTGTTGGAGCTGCCGATGCCGCCCGAGACTGGGCGGCTGGCGACTTCGGTGCCGTCGATGTAGAAGCGTGCCGTGGTGCCGTCGTAGGTGGCGGCGAGGTGTTGCCATTGCCCGGCGATTGGGTTGCGGCCGGAGTCGAGGTAGTTCGCGATTCCGTTGTTCATCGTCAGGTGGTAGCGGGTCGCGATGTGGTCGACCCAGAGCATCGGTCCGCCGTTGCCGTTCCAGGTGCCGACGATCGCGACGTCGTTCTTGGTTGCGCTCTGTTTCTGCACCCAGGCTTCGAGCGTGAAGCCGGTCTGGTAGAAGGTGCCGAGGCCGCCGAGGTCGACGGAGGCGTTGGTTCCGTTGAAGTCGAGCCCGCCGCCGTAGCGGCCCGTCGCCCAGGTCGCGCCGCGTGATCGTGCCCGCGTGCCCGTTCCCGGACGAGTCTCCGGCCGTCAGCCCCGACCCCTCATCGAACGAATACGACGCGACCAAGCCGGGTGGGTCCGCCCATGCGGAGGTCGGTGCCGCGAGGGCGACCAGGACGAACGCCAGGGCCGTCACGAGACGTATCAGGGCCCCGTTTCCCTCAACGTCGCGCAGGCCCGTCCGGAACGGGCTACGCATGACTGACATCATCCCGGGCCGACCCGCGGCGGCACCGGGCGAAAGTCAAGGGCTCTCCTAGCCGTCCGCCGAGATGTTCGTGAGGTAACACCGACCTCGGCCCATACGAGTACGCGAGTCGCGTCCTACGAGTAGGTCGCCTGGCAGGTGCCGGTGATCGTGTTGAACAACGCGTACTGGATGCCCTTGATCGTCTGCACCGTGTAGGTGACCGCGGCGTGCCGGCGCAGCGTGAGTGCGCTCAGCGTGCCGGTCGGGCCTTGGGTCGGGAGCATCGTCTGTAGCCCGTTGGCGCCCGGCGCCGACGGTGGTGACGAAAGTGAGCGTGCCGGCGCTCCAGCCGAGGCCGCGGATCGTCGAGTTGTTGCGTCCGTCGGTCCAGTCGAGCAGCTGCTTGTACGAGATCACCGGCACGCCGCGTGCCTGGGCGGCGAGGACGATCGCCTCGGCACCGGGGTGCGGCGTGGCATCGTCGGTGTGCATGTTCATGCCGAAGGCGCCGTAGTACCCGTGCGGGCCGACCGCGTTGTCGAGGAGCGTGCGATCGCGGTGGCGTACGCCGACGTCGACTCGTCGGTGATGTGCGTGTTCCCTTGGTAGACGTCGATCAGGCGTGCCGTCGACGTCGGCGAAGCGCATCGGGAAGCCGCCGCCGTTCATGAACCCGTTCTTGGTGCCGATCCAGCTGCCGGGGATAGTGGTAGTAGTTCGCGTCCATCCGGATCCCGTGCGCGAGCTCGACCTTCGCGTTCGACGCCCAGTCGGGCCAGAAGACGCAATGGGTGCGGCTCGAGACCGGGTCGGGCATGGCTCGACGTACTTCGCCTGCCACGAGGCGAGCTGGCGTGTCGAAGATCGCCGCGAGCTCGGACTCGCGTGATCGGGCTCGTCGGGCAGGACGCGACGAGCGGGTGGAGCGCGACCTCGAAGCCGTCGGTGAGGTAGCCGGCCGCCTGCGCGTTGGTGATCGCGCTGTTCGGGTAGATGTAGGACGTCGCGCGAACGCATTCCCAGTTCGCGACGACGCACCCGGCCGGGCTCAGCTGCCTTGAAGCGGTTGAAGTTGGCGACCGTGCCGCCCGGCGCCTGTGATCGGCGAGTGGTCGTCGCCGCTCATCACGACCGCCGCCTTCTCGCCGCGCGGCAGGTACCAGAAGTGCGGCAGCGGCAGCTTGTCGCGCTCCATCAGCGTGATCAGGTTGAGCAGCAGCCGCTGCTGCTCGTCGGCCTGCGGGATCGCGATCTTGTTCGTGTCGACCCAGTCGGGCTGAGTCGCCGGCGCGCGCCGAAGAAGAGGTCGTCCGGACGGATCCCGACGACGCTGTCGCGTTCCTGCCCGGCCCAGGCCGGGTTGCCCTGACGCGTGTAGACGACCGAGCGGGCGAGGTCGTAGGTGAACGCAGCGGCCTGGCCGCCGCTTGCTTCCGACCGAGCGCAGTGTCACCGCCGGGTTGCTCGTCGCGGTGGTCGCGTTCGAGTAGAGGGTCGCGACCGCTGTCGCGCCGTTCAGCGTGTACCTGTCTGCGGTGCCGTGGAACTGGATCGTGCCGCCGACGATCCCGGCTCCCGGCGCCGCGCTCGTGTTCACTTGCAGGTACGCGTTGGTGAGCGTCGTCCCGGCGTCGGTCAGCCCGAGCAGACTCGGCGAGCTGCTTGTCGGGGCGCATCGCGATCAGGTTTCCGCCCCCGTTGATCCAGCCGGTCAGACTCGTGACCTGTGCCGCGTTCAACGGCGTGTCCCCGAGGACGCACAACGTCGAACCCGCTCAGGAGGCTCGGCGAGACGAACGCGACGTCGATCGTGGTGAACGCGTTGAGGCCCTCGTTGCGCAGGATCTCGCCCAGGTACGCGCCGAACGGGTTCCCCGTCGACCCGACCACGAGCACCTGCGGCGGCGACGCCTCGGTCGTGAACGACCAGGAGACATCCGCCGCGAGCGGGTTTCCGGCGAGGTCCTTGACGCCTCCGGCGCCGCCCTTGACGGTGAGCGGTGTAGGTCGCCCCGTATTGCAGCGCGCTCTGCGGCGTCAGCGTCGCGACGTTCGTCGACGGGTTGTACGTCACGTTCGTCGGCACGGAAATGTTCGACGAGTCTCTTAGCTGGAAGGTCGAGCTCGTGATCGAGCTCGCGCTCATGGACTCGTTGAACGTCGCCGTTGCAGCGACTGCCGACGTTGACGCCTGCAGTGCCGTCGCACCGGCGTCTTGGCCGTCACCGTCGGCGGCACGATGTCAGGGGTGATGCTCCTGATCATGTCGTTCTGAATTTCGCTCGCGGTAAGGGCGCGGTTGTAGATCCGGACCTCGTCGATCAGGCCGTTGAAGTACTCGCCCCAGACCGAGTTGCCGCCGATCCGGACCGGGGAGCTCGAGGTCGTTGATCGAGCCTGCCGTCGCCAGCTGGGCGACCTGCGCGCCGTTGACGTAGAGGCGCAGGGTCGTCCCGTCGTAGGTCGTCGCGACGTGGCTCCATGCCCCGGTCGGCAACGCGCTCGAGCCCGGCGGCCGCTCGTGTCGAGCCGCCCACGAAGACCTCCGCCTGCGGGCGGTTGGCGTTCGTGTTCGAGTAGATGCCGTAGGCGAGGTTGCCGGGCTGCTCCTTGACGATCGCCGTCCGCCATGTGTTGCCGATCGACGGCCTCAACCATGCTTCGACCGTCATGCCCGTCGTCAGGTCGAGCGTGGCGTGATCGGCCACAGTGACCCATGCATTCGTGCCGTTGAAGGACAGCGCGCCGTTGAACTTGCCGCCCGTGACCCAAGTTGCGTTCGTCAGGCGTCCCGCCGTTCCCCCTGCCGGACTGGTCGCCGGCCGTCGTCCCGCTGCCCTCGTCGAACGCCCAGGCGCCGACAAGGCCCGGAGAGCCCGTGTTCTGGACGGTCACGGCGACACCGCGCCGACGTCGTGAGGTTGCCTGCGCCGTCGCGCGCGACCGCGGTCAGCGTGTGGCTGCCGTTCGGTGTCCCGAACGTGTCCCACGAGATCGAGTACGGAGCGGTGGTGTCCTCGGCCCCGAGGTTCGCTCCGTCGAGCTTGAACTGCACGCCGGCGATCGTTCCGTTGTCCGAGGCGTTCGCGTTGACGTTCACCGACGCTGAGACTGTGGAGCCGCCGGCAGGCGAGGTGATCGAGACCGTCGGCGGCGTCGTGTCCGCCGCGGCGGCTGCGCTCGCTTCGTTGCCCGCAGGGCCGACGTTGCCGGCGGCGTCCTCGGCAGTGACCTTGTAGTAGTAGGTCCCCGCGGCGAGACCGGTGTCCGTGTAACTCGTGCCGGTCGGCTGCGCGATCCGGTTCGCGGTCGAGGGCGTGAAGCCTGCCGTCGTGCCACGGTGGACGTTGTAGCGCGCGACGATCGACGTTGTCGGTCGCGGCACCCCACGTAAGGCCGATCTGGCCGAGGCCGCCGGTGGCGGTCAGTGTGCCGGGTGCGGACGGCGGGACCGTGTCCGGCGAGCTGATCGACTGGTTCATGTCGGCCTGGATCTCGGTTGCGCTGAGGGCGCGGTTGTAGATCCGCACCTCGTCGATCAGCCCGTTGAACCACTCGCTCCAGATCGAGTTGCCGCCGATCTTGACCGGCGAGGTCGAGGTGAGGATCGAGCCGCTGACGGCGAGCTGGGCGACTTGGGTGCCGTTGACATACAGGCGCTGGGTGTGCCGTCGTAAGTGGCGGCGAGATGCGTCCAGAGCGCGGTCGGGACAGCGGCGGTGCCGTCGAGCAGCCGCGCCGTGGTTCCGATCGTGACCTGGGACTGTGGGCGGTTCGTGTCGGTGTTGGCAGTAGAGCCCGTAGACGAGGTCGCCGGGGCGTTCCTTGACGATCAGCGTCTGCCAGCCACCGCCGACCGCAGGGACGGACCCAAGCCTCGATCGTCATCCCGGCTGTCAGGTCGAGCGAGTTCGAGTCGGCGACGGTGACCGAGGAGTTCGTGCCGTTGAACGAGAGCGCGTTGCCGAACTTCCCCGTCGTCGACCCAGGTCGTGTTCGTGAGCGTGCCCGTGTTTCCGTTGCCGGACTGGTCAGCGGTCGTCGTGCCGGTACCGGCGTCGAAGCCGTACGCGCCGACGAGGCCGGTGACGGCAGGCGTCGTGACGATGGCGTTGGCTTCGTTGGACGCGGGACCGATGTTGCCGGCGGCGTCCTCGGCGGTGACCTTGAAGTAGTAGGTACCGGCCGAGAGGCCCGTGTGTCGGTGTAGCTCGTGCCCGGTCGGCTGCGCGATCCGGTTCGCCGTCGAGGGTGTGAAGCCGGCGGTCGTCGAGCGATGGACGTTGTAGCGAATCACGCCGACGTTGTCGGTTGCCGCCGTCCAGTTGAGCGCAGCCTGGCCTGCTCCGCCGGTCGCCGTGAGACCCGAGGGGGCGGTCGGTGCGATCGCGTCGGCAACGGTCGCGCTGGCGGTGTTCGAGACGGGGCCGACGTTGCCCGCGGCGTCTTCGGCGGTGACCTTGTAGAAGTAGGTGCCCGGCGCGAGGCCCCCGTCCGCGTGGCTCGTGCCGGCCGGTTGGGCAACCGGTTCGCCGTCGAGGGCGTGAAGCCGGACGTCGTGCCGCGGTGGACGTTGTAGCGCACGACGCCGACGTTGTCGGTCGCAGCCGTCCAGGCGAGATTGATGGTGCTGCCGACGGCGCCGGCGGTCAGCCCGGTCGGCGCGGTCGGTGCGGAGGCGTCGGCAACGGTCGCGCTGATCTCGTTCGAGGCACCGCTGATGTTCCCCGCCGCGTCTTCGGCGGTCACCTTGTAGTAGTAGGTGCCGATCGCGAGCCCGCTGTCCGTATGAGTCGTGCCGGTCGGCTGCGCGATCCGGTTCGCTGTGCTCGGCGTGAAGCCGGCGGTCGTGCCGCGGTGGACGTTGTACCGCGCGACGCCGACGTTGTCGGTCGAGGCAGTCCAGCTGAGGTTGACCGTACTCCCGCGACCGCTCCCGTCAGGGCCGAAGGCGCGCTCGGCGCCGTCGTGTCCGTCGTCACCGTCGCGCTCGCCTCGTTCGAGGACGCACCGACGTTGCCGGCGGCGTCCTCGGCCGTGACCCTGTAGTAGTAGGTGCCGGCAGCGACCGTGTCGGTGTAGCTCGTGCCGGTCGGCTGCGCGATCCGGTTCGCGGTCGCGGGCGTGAAGCCGGCGGTGGTCGCGCGGTGGAGGTTGTAGCGCAGGACGCCGACGTTGTCTGTCGCGGCGCCCCAGCTCAGCGTGGCCTGACCGATCGCACCGGTTGCGGTCAGCGTTCCGGGCGCGCTTGGAGCGCTCGTATCGCCGACGTCGCGGTCGCCTCGTTCGAGGCCGGGCCGACGTTGCCGGCCGCGTCCTCGGCCGTGACCTTGTAGTAGTACGTGCCGGCCGCGAGCCGTGTCGGTGTAGCTCGTCCCGGTCGGGCTGCGCGATCCGGTTCGCGGTCGAGGGCGTGAAGCCGGCGGTCGTGCCGCGGTGGACGTTGTAGCGCACGACGCCGACGTTGTCGGTTGCAGCGCCCCAGCTCGAGCTGCGCTGACGTCAGCGTCCCGGTCGCGCTCAGGGTCCCGGGTGCGCCGGCGGCGCGTACGCGTCCGGGCGAGCTGATCGAGACGTTCATGTCGGCCTGGATCTCGGCGGCGCGTGAGGGCGCGGTTGTAGATCGCGCACCTCGTCGATCAGGCCGTTGAACCACTCGCCCCAGATCGCGTTGCCGCCGATCTTGACCGGGCGAGGTCGAGGTCATGATCGTGCCGGCGACCGCGAGCTGGGCGACCTGGGTTCCGTTGGCGTACAGCCGCTGGGTGGTGCCGTCGAAGGTGGCGGCGAGGTGCGTCCAGAGGCCGGTCGGGACGGCGGCGGTGCCGTCAAGCGAGTCGCGCCGTAGCTCCGATCGGTCACCTGCGACTGGGGCCTGTTGGTGTCGCTGTTCGAGTAGAGGCCGTAGACGAGGTCGCCCGGGCGCTCCTTGACGATCAGCGGTGCGGAAGCCGCCGCCGCGCGGCAGGGCTGACCCAGCCCTCGATCGTCATCCCGGTCGTCAGGTCGAGCGAGTTCGAGTCGGGGATGGTGACAGACGCGTTGGTGCCGTTGAAGGAGAGCGCGTTGCCGTACTTGCCTGTCGTCGACCAGGTCGCGTTCGAGAGCGTGCCGTTGTTGCCGTTGCCGGACTGGTCGGCGGCTGTCGTGCCGGTGCCTGCGTCGAAGCCATAGGCGCGCGACGAGGCCGGGCGGCGGCCCGGTCGGGACCGTCGCGTTCGCCTCGTTGGAGGCGGGCCCGACGTTGCCGGCGTTGTCCTCGGCCGTGACCCGGTAGTAGTACGTGCCCGCCGGCGAGCCCGGTCGGTGTAGCTGGTGCCGGTCGGCTGCGCGATCCGGTTCGCCGTCGACGGCGTGAAGCCGGCGGTCGTCGCGCGGTGGACGTTGTAGCGGGCGACTCCGCCCGCGTCGGTTGCGGCCGTCCAGGTCAGCGCGACCTGCCCAGCTGCTGGCGGTCGCAGAGAGGGTCGACGGCGCGGTCGGCGGCGTCGTGTCGGCGGTGGCGGCGGCGCTCGCCTCGTTGCCGGCGGGCCCGACGTTGCCCGCGGCGTCCTCGGCGGTGACCTTGTAGTAGTAGGTGCCCGGCGGCGAGCCCGCGTGTCGGTGTAGCTCGTGCCCGGTCGGCTGCGCGACCCGGTTCGCCGGCGTGGGCGTGAAGCCGGCGGTCGTCGAGCGGTGGACGTTGTATCGCACGACGCCGACGTTGTCGGTCGCGGCGCCCCAGCTAAGGCTGACCTGCCCAGACCGCCGGTGGCGGTCAACGTTCCGGGCGCGCTCGGCGGGATCGCGTCCGGCGAGTTGATCGGCGTCGTTCATGTCGCGTCTGGATCTCCGCGGGCGTGAGGGCGCGGTTGTAGATGCGCACCTCGTCGATGAGCGCCGTTGAACCACTCGCTCCAGATCGTGTTGCCGCCGATCCGGACGCGGACGAGGTCGAGGTGGTGATCGAGCCGGCGACGGCGACCTGGCGACCTGGGTGCCGTTGACGTAGAGGCGTTGGGTGGTGCCGTCGTACGTGGCCGCGAGGTGCGTCCAGAGCCCGGTGGGCACCGCGGCCGTGCCGTCGGAGCAGCGCGCGCCGGCGGGCTGACGGTGACCTGGGACTGCGGCCGGTTCGTGTCGCTGTTCGAGTAGAGGCCGTAGACGAGGTCGCCCGGTCGTTCCTTGACGATCAGCGTCTGGAAGCCGCCGCCGTCGCCGGCCGGACCCAGCCTTCGATCGTCATGCCCGGTCGTGAGGTCGAGCGAGTTGGAGTCGGCGACGCTGACCGAGGCGTTGGTGCCGTTGAAGGAGAGCGCGTTGCCGAACTTGCCGGTCGTCGACCAGGTCGCGTTCGACAGCGTGCCGGTGTTGCCGTTGCCCGACTTGTCGGCGGTCGTCGGTGCCGCTGCCCTCGTCGAACCCCCACGCGGCCACGAGGCCGGCTGGCGGGCCCGGCGATCGGCGACGGTGGCGTTCGCCTCGTTCGAAGCCGGCGCCGACGTTGCCGGCGGCGTCCTCGGCCGTGACCTTGTAGTAGTAGGTGCCGGGAGCGAGGCCGCTGTCGGTGTAGCTGGTGCCGGTCGGCTGGGCGATCCGGTTCGCGGTCGACGGCGTGAAGCCGGCCGGTGGTGCGCGCGGTGCACGTTGTAGCGGGCGACTCCGCCGGCGTCGGTCGCCGCGGCCCAGCTGAGCGCGACTTGCCCCGGAGGCGCCGTTGCCGACGAGGCTGGCGGGCGCCGTCGGCGGCGTCGTGTCGGCTGGCCGTCGACACGCGGAGGAACGAGCCAACCGACGGAACGCCGTTCGTGTCGACGAGGAAGAGCATGTAGTCGCCTGGCGGCGCGAGGTTCGCGTTCGCCGGCGCCTGCACCGTGACCTTGCCCGCACCCGACGGTGAAGTTCAGGAACTGGAAGCGCTGGTTCTGGTCGAACGCGTGCGTGACGGACGGTGACCGGATCAGGGAGACCTTTGCGATCTGCGCGGCGTTCGGCGTCGTGACGTCGAAGCTGGCTCCGTAGCTCGCCGACGGGCGGCGCCGATGAGATCGTCGGCCGCGGGCCCTTGAAGAGGTACGGCGGCGAGTAGAGCTCGGCGTTCGTCTGGTTGACCGCGCTCGAGCCGGGCAGCTGCCCTCCGCCGGCCATGAGCACGCGGCCGTCGGGGAGCAGGAGCGCCGTCGAGTGGTAGAGACGCCCGTTGTGGAGTGACGTCGACGGTCGTCCACGTCTCGGTGTCCGGGTTCCAGATCTCGGCGGGAAGACCGAGTTCGTCGATGTCGCGGCCGTCCGACTTGGTGCCGCCGCCGCTCGCGAGCACCGTGCCGTCCGGAAGCAGCGTGAGGTTGTGGTACGAGCGCGCCGAATGCCATCGGCGCCGTCTCGCGCCACGTCGGCGTCGGCGCGCTCATGTCGATCACGGCCGTGCCGCCCGTTCGTGTCGTACGTCAGCGCGCCGTTGAAGTCGGGGTCAGCCCAGGCGCCCGACTTCATGATCTTGTTCGGCCGGTACATGACGGCGCTGTGGCCGTCGATAGGGCTCGTCGCCGACGGTCGACCACGTCCAGGTGGCCGGATCGAGGATGCGGGTGGTCTTGTCCGGGCCGGCGTCGAACACCCGGCCGTCGGAGAGCACGAACATGTACGGGTAGAGCGGCGAGGTCAGCCTCGCGCCCGTCAGGTCGGTCCACGTGTTCGTCGTCGGGTTGTAGACCGATGGCAGCGAGTTGACGGACGCGTCGGAGAGCGGCGGATCTGCGCCGGGGCGGTCCTGGACGATGTTGTCGCCGCCGAGCGTTAGGACTCGACCGTCCGGCAGCTGCGTCGCGGTCGGATACCACCGTCCGACGGACATGTCCGGCCCACGGAAGTAGGTGTTCGTTGTCGGGTTGAAGATCGTGGTGTCGGCGAGGCCCTCGTTTGCGTTGATGTGGCCTCCGACGAGAAGCGTGCGACCGTCGGCGAGCTGGATGTGGCCCGCGCAGAACAGGTTTCGCCCGTACGGCACCGGGATGAACGCTCCGGTCGCGGGATCCCAGAGCCGCTCCGAGTTCGCCCCGGCGTCGAAGCCGTCGAGCATGAACACCTGGCCGGTCGGCTCGAGCGACATGTGCACGGCGACGAGCGGCCAGGCGACCGGTGCGCTCCACTGCCCGATCTCGGTCGGGCGTCGCGCTGACGCGCAGCGCGTGAGCCGGCGAGCATGACGAGCGCAGCGACAGGAATGAAGATGGCGACCGCAGCGTGCCGCCACGATGGGATCCATCGCCGGGGCCGAGCGGTGGTGGCTGCTTTCGTCAGCAGAGTGCGGACCGTCGGTTTACGCCGGCCCGACCAGGTTTATCCCGCTTCGGGCGCTGTGCCGACAACGACCCGAAGTTCAGGCCGCACCTAGCCATGTGTCGAGTCTCGAAATCGCCTCAAAGACGGCGTGGCCCATCAGAGATACGCAGCGGAGCTCGTTCGAGCGCCCCGCGTCGCGCGTCGACGCGGGAAGCGATCGACTCCGCGGCGAACGCCAGCCCGTAGGCAGCCATCGGCACCATCGTGAGCTCGAGGCGGAACGCGCTGAAGACCGGCGCTGCAAGAACGTAGAGCGAGTGCCAGCAGAGCACCCGCGGTCATCAACGTCATGGCCTGGTTGCTCGGGCGTCGCCGCAAGGCAACGATGAAGCAGCGAGAGGACTCCGCCGACGACGTAGAGCGCGGTGTACCACTCGCCGCGCCGGAGGAAGCCCACGTTTGCGCGGACGAGATCGAGCAACGCGCCGGGATAGTGGCTGACGATGAACGTCCACGACGTGTCGGCCGACGGCTCCGAACCGTTGACGAGCAGCGCCAAGAGCTCGCGCACCGGCGTCTTGAACAACAGGACCGCCGGGAGCGCCGCAGCGATGCCTGTTCCGAACAACGTCACAGGCGACGCGCGAGCGGTAGCGGAACGCGCACCAGCCGACTGCGAGCATCGGGAATCCACGTGCTGTCGCGCGTGAAGCCGAGCACGGCGATCGCGCCGATCCAGAGCGGGAGCCAGCGAAGACCACGGTCGAGCGCGAGGATTGCCGCACTCGAGAGCGACGATCTCGAGGGCGAGGCCCCAGCTGTCGGTGAGCGGATACGACGAGTGGTTCGTGAGCGGCGGGAGGAAGATCGTCGCGAGCGTCACGATGCTTGCGATCGCAAGCCGAAACCGCAGCAGTAGCAGGCCGAAGAGCGCGAGGATCGTGGCGACGTAACCGGCGAGCGAGAGATAGAGGAGCGATCGCTCTCCCGCCAATGGGTAGACGGCGGCTCCGGCGAGCGGAAGCGCGACGCGCCGTTCGTAGAAGGGCTCGTTGTACTCGACCCACGCGGCGTTGCCCGTGTGCTGAGGATCCCGCCCGCGGAGCTCGGCCGAGATCGAGCCTTCGAACGTCCGGGAGATCGCTGCGTCGTGGTCGGCTCCGCGGATCTCGAGCACACGCGCTTGGTAGAAGAGGGCGTCGGGCGTCCACGTCACCGGATCCTGAAACGTCGGCCAGACCGCGAGACACGCGAGCGTCGCGAGCAACGCTGCGAGCGACGCGATCAGGGCGATGCGAGACTTCACGAGGTAGCGGCCTCCGCTTAGAGCGTCGGCTCGCTCGCGGTCGCGACCGCGAGTCGGCGGCTCGCAGCAGCCGGGGTACGAACCCGGATGCGCGCCGGTGCGACGTCGAGCAGTCGCTCGATCGAGCGGGCTGCGCGTCCACCTGCGCAGCCGTCCCACAACGGGGGAACGACGCTCTTGCGAGGCCTACACAGCCGTTCCGGAATGGTCGCGAGGGCTCGTGGGTCGAGGCCGAGCACCTCGTTCGTGCCGAGCGTCACGGTCACCGGGCGCTCCGTGTTCTCCCGGAGCGTGAAGCAGCGAATGCCGAGTGCCGTCGACTCCTCCTGGATGCCGCCCGAGTCGGTGACGATGGCTGCGGCGCCGGCTTGCAGCGAGAGAAACTGCGTGTACGGGAGCGGTGGCGCGAGCTTCACGAGCTTCGGGCCGGAACCGTTGAGAGCTGCGAGCCGCGCCCGCGTCCGCGGATGGACGGAGAACATGACCGGGAGCTCCTTGGCCACCAGTTCCAGGGCCGCGACGGTCTTCCGGATCAGTACCGGGTCGTCGACGAGGCGAGCGCGGTGCAACGTCACGAGCACATAGTCGCGCTGCTCCAGTCCGTAATCGCGCCACGCTTCGAGCTGACGAGCCTTCTCGATGTTCGCCAGGAGCGTGTCGATCATCGTGTTCCCGACGAATGCGATCGCGTCCTCGGCGAAGCCCTCGTTCGCGAGATTCTCGTTCGCGTCCTCGGAGTGGGTGAGCAACAGCGTCGACAGATGGTCGGTGAGCCGCCGGTTGTGCTCTTCGGGCATCGACCGGTCGAAGCTTCTGAGCCCCGCTTCGAGGTGGCAGACGGGAATGTCGAGCTTTGCCGCCGCGAGTCCGGCGGCGAGCGTCGAGTTGACGTCTCCGGGCGCCACGACGAGGTCGGGCTTCCACTCGGCGAACAGCGCCTCGAGCCCGATCATCGCGCGAGCGGTCTGCTCGGCGTGCGTGCCTGATCCGGCCTGGAGCTTGGCGTGCGGCGTCGGGAGGGGGAGCTCGGCGAAGAAGACGTCGTTGACCTCCTTGTCGTAGTGCTGCCCCGTGTGAATCAGCCGCTGACGGACCAGCCCGGTCTTCTCGAGCTCGGCGTAGACGGGCGCGACCTTCATGTAGTTCGGTCGCGCACCGACCACGTGGACGACAAGCGGACGCCGCATGGATCGATCCTAGGAACCGCCCCGAGCGGGTACGACCCTCGATCGTCCAGTTGGACCGACCCCCCGTCTGGCCGGGGACCGGGGCCTCAGGCCTGAGCGGCGGTGCCGGACGCGCGCACGTTGCGGTGCCAGGCGATCGTGCGGTCGAGGCCGTCCTCGAGGCCGACGGTCGCCTTGAAGCCCAGGAGCCGCTCGGCCTTGTCCGTGTTCGGAACACGGTGGATGACGTCCTGGTACTTGCCGGGCAGCGACTCGTAGGTCACGTGCCGGGCGCGAAGCGGGCTGGCCTGAAAACCGAGCTTCTCCTGCACGAGCTCGGCCAGCCGCTGGATCGTGACCGTCTCGGTGCCCCCGAGGTTGATCACTTCTCCCCGCGAGTCCGGGCGCTCGAGAGCTCGGATGATGCCGTCCGCAGTGTCGGTCACGTACGTGAACGTCCTCGTCTGCAGCCCGTCGCCGTGGATCTCCATCGGCTCGCCGTCGAGCAGGGACTCCACGAAGGTCACCACCGGGCCGCCCCACCACGAGAGGTGGTTGCGAGGCCCGTACGCGTTGAACAGGCGCAGGATCGTGACGCGGAGATCCTTCTCGTCGGCGAGCGCGAGAGCGTAGTGCTCGTCGTACATCTTCGAGACCGCGTACGCCCAGCGCTTCGTCGTCGGAGGTCCGATCACGAGGTCGCCGTCCTCGGAGAACGGGGGCGTCGCGTTCCCGTAGACGTCGGACGTCGAGGTGATCACGAGGTCCGCGTCGAGCGCGAGGGCGACGCCACAGGCGGCATCCATCCCCTGGACGTTCACCTCGAGCGTCCGGAGCGTGCCGCCGAACCGGGGAATCTTCTTCGCGGCCAGATGGATGATCGCGTCGCAGCCGTCGAATGCCCGGCGCAGGTCGCGTTGGCGCGTGCAATCGAGCACTTCGAACGTGAACTGCGGGTTCGGGAGAAAGCCGGCGATGTTGCCGACCGAGCCGTACGAGAGGTCGTCGACCGCCACGACCTCGTTGCCGTCGGCGAGCAGACGTTCGCAGACGTGTGAACCGATGAACCCGGCTGCGCCGGTGACCCCGACCTTCTTCATCAGTTGCCTCCTCGGCATGATCACGCCGCCTCCCGGCGTTCGAGCTGAAGCCGCTCGAGAATCCCCGGCACGACGCGCTCGGTGACCCCCGTGACGGCCTGTCCGCTGACGATCTCCGGGTACACGTGCGCCGTCGACGCCATCGCGAGCCCCTCGATCGGGAAGATCTCGGGCACGTTCTTCGCTCCGCCGAGCAGGTGCACCGGCTCGGTCACCCGGGCCCGCTGGACGACGGAGCTGAGGATCTCGTCGTCGCGCAGGTCCGGGAAGATCGTGCGCGCATAGCCCAGGAAGTCGCGTTGGACCTCCTCGACCGGCTGCTCGTGGAGCGGGGAGCTCGGATCGACGTACTTCGAGACGTAGACGAGATGGCCGCCCGCGTGCTCGGGGTCGACGACGTGTGTCGTCTCGACGACCGTCGTGAGGGGGACACGACGGTCGGTGATGTTGAGGTGGTAGTACGGGCTGATGCTCCTGCTCGTGCGCATGAGGAGGCAAACGACGCCGAGGTAACGGCAGTGGTCCGGTGGGGCGAGTGCAGCGAGGTCCTTCGAGAGCACGCGGCGCGCCATCGGGGGTGCGAGCGTGCAGAGCACGAAGTCGAACGGCCGCCAGTGACCGTCGACGAGCAGACCCTGCGCGCGGCCGGTGCCCGCGATCTCCTCGACGGCGCTTCCGGCGTGGATCTCGCCGCCGAGGGCGCGGATGCGCGCCTCGAGCGCGTCGATCAGCGTCTGGTATCCGCCCTCGAGCCAGCCCATCACCTCGGCACCGGAGCGGTCGCGCGTGCGCGACATGCGGCGCGTCCGCGCCCAGATGTACGTCGCGGGGAGGTCGTCGTAGCGCCCGTCGAACTTCGAGTCGAGCAGCGGCTCCCAGAGCTTTTCGGTCACACGTCGTCCGCAGAGGCGCCGGAGCCACTCGAGGAGCGAGACGTCGTCGAGCTCGTCGTACTCCTTGATCATCTGGCAGCGCGCCACGAACGCCGCGAGCCGGATCCGCTCGTGCGGCCTGAGCACCGGGAAGGTCAGGAACTCCTTCGGCGAGGTCATCGAGAACAGCCGGCCGAGGTCGTAGAAGCCCACCTTGGTCGGGCGCCAGCGCCACTTGTCCCCGAGGCCGAGCTCGTCCGCGAGCGGCAGGATGCGGTCGTCGCTCGGCAGGTTGACGTGGTAGAAGCGATCGACCTGATGGCCGTCGAAGTCGAACGACCCGACGAGCCCGCCGAGGTCGTTCGAGCGCTCGTAGAGCGCCACGTGGACACCCTGCTGCGCAAGGCGATAGGCGGCGGTCATCCCGAGGATGCCGCCTCCGACGACCGCGACGGAGGGGCGGCTCATGCCGGCGCGGTCGCCCTGGACGAGCGGAGGCGCACGATCATCCGCCAGTAGCAGAGCATCGTGCGAACGACGGGCATCTTGCTCTTGCCCGTGCGGCGGGCCCAGTCGAGATCGACCTCGACCTCTTCGACCCGCGCGCCGACCGCGGTCAGCTTCGCCAGCAGCTCAGCCTTGCAGGCGAAGCCGCGTTCCTCGACGAGGTGGTCGCCGTACTGCGCGAGCCCCCGCCGGAGGATCGTCGCGCGGTAGACACGGAAGAACGACGAGACGGTCGTCGCCTCGAGGTGGAGCATGCGCCTGACCACGTAGCCGGCCGCGGCGCTCATGAACCGCCGGCGTGCGCTGACGTTCTGCATCAACCACGACGCGAGCACGAGGTCGGCCTCTTCCTCCGCGCGTGCGAGCATGCTCGGAAGCGCGTCGAGGTCGCTCGTCGAGTCGGACTCGAGCGTCACGATCAGCGCGTCGTCGGAGCACGTGCGGAGAGCCGCGTCGAACCCGACCCGGAACGCTGCACCCGGCCCCTGGTTCTCGCCCAGGCGGATCACCTCGACGGGCACCGGTCCCTCGTACGCCTCGACGATCGCAGCCGTCGAGTCCTGAGAGCCGTCGTCCACGACGACCACGCGGTACGTGCGCTTCATGAGCTCGGTGCGGCCGGCGAGATCGTCGAGGAGCCTTGGAAGGTTCGCTTCCTCGTTGTAGGCAGGCAGCACGAACACGAGCTCCGGCCCGGGCCCAACCGTCGAATGCGATCTGCCGCCTTCCATCCCCACACCTTCCCGGCCTGTTTCCCCAGTGGCCTGCGAAGGAGCGTAAGAGCGGCGGAATGCGGCTTCTAGACCAGAATCCGAAACCCGCCGGGCAGGGAGTCAGCACTTTCAGGGAGCTAGCCGAACGGGGAGCGGTCAGTGCCGGGATCCCGCTCGCAAAGCAGGTCGTCCGGGGATTACTCGCCCCGTGCAGCGGCGCGATGATCGGCGGGCCGTGCACGCCACGCCTCGTCTCGGACCTTCGGCGCATGCCGTGCAGAGCCGACCCTCGAATCGGAGCGTGAGCACGTGAGCACTGCCGCGGTCGTCGTCGCGCCGCCTGCGGTGCCCGCGGAGAGGCGCGCCCTCGACGGCGCGTGGATGCTGTCGCTGTCGACGGCTCTCTCGGGTGGCCTTGCGTACGCCTTCCACGTGCTCGCAGCACGGTCGCTCGGGCCGGCGGACTACGGCCGCATCGCGGTCCTGTGGGCGGCCATGTTCCTCCTGGTCGTCGTGCTCTTCCGCCCGCTCGAGCAGACGACGTCGCGCGCGGTCGCCGATCGTCTCGCCCGGGGAGATCGTGCGCGTGGGGTCATGCGCTCGGTGCTGGCGCTGTACGTCGGCATCGTCGCCGCGCTCATCGTCGTAGTCGCAGTGGCCTGGTCTCCCATCACGAACGGGATCTTCCTCGGCGACGACGTGCTGACCGGCGCGCTCGTCGCGGGAGTGGCGGGTTACGGACTCGCCTACGTCCTTCGCGGTCTGCTCAGCGGCAGCGGCTGGTTCGAGGGGTACGGCCTCTTGCTCCTCGCGGACTCGGGCATCAGGTTGCTCGCTGCTGCGCCGCTCGTCGCCGTCGCGTCCAGTGACGTAGCGGCGCTCGCGGTCGCCGTGGCGGGGATCGGCGGGGCGGTGGTTCCTGCCCTCGTCGGCAGGAAGCGCCTTCGGGCGCTCGTCGAGCCTCCCGAAGGATCGCGATTCCAGGTGCGCGGGGCGCTCGCGTTTGCCGCTCCGGCGACCGTCATCGCGGCGGCCGACCAGGTGCTCGTGAACGGCGGGCCCATCCTGGTCGTCCTCGGTGGCGGCACCGCGGAGACGGCAGGCGTCGTGTTCGCGGCGACGATGCTCGTTCGCGTGCCCGTCTACCTGTTCCAGGGACTGGCCGCCTCTCTGCTGCCGAACCTGACGCGGCTGTCCGCGCACGACGACGCGCTCTTTCGTCGGGGCGTGATCAGGACCGCCGCGGTGCTGTTCGGACTCGGTGTCGGAGCGATCGCCGGCGCGGCCCTGGTCGGTCCCGCGGCGCTCGGGATCCTCTACGGCGACGAGTTCTCGGCTGAGCGGCTCGAGTTGACGCTCCTGGGCGTGGGAATCGCCTTCTATCTCGTCGCCGCGACGGTCTCTCAGGCGCTGTTGGCGCTTGCCGCAGTGCGCGTCGCGGCCGCCGCTTGGAGCGCGAGCGCGATCGTGTTCCTCTGCCTGTACTTCGCCCTCGACGGGGGCGAGCTCCTCCGCATCTCAGCTGCGCTCGCCGTCGCCACCGCGCTCGGCGCGATCGCGCTCGTCCTCGTCCTCGCTCTCAGGTTGCGACGTTGAGAGCCCCGCTCGCCGTCGGGGTGGTCCTTGCCGAGCAGTCCGGTACGGCACTCGTCGACGCGCTCGAGCGGCTCACGCAGTTCGAGGTCGCAGCCGTGTGCGACCGGAGGGTAGGCGACGACGTACTGGGGCACCTGAGCCGGGAGAGCCGACGAGCCCGGAGAGCGGGAGAGTTGTTCGACGACGAGGACATCGATGCGATCCTGATCGCAGCCGACCCCGAAACGACACACGAGCTCGCCGGCCTCGCACTCGAAGCGGACAAGCACGTGCTCGTCGCAGGCCTGATCGCCTCGACTGCCCTGGACGCCGAGGCGCTCGTCCAGTCGGCCCTCGCGCGCCAGCGTGTGCTGATGTCACTGCACGAGACGGTCGCCGATCGGGCGACGAACGAGGCCAAAGCCCTGGTTGCAGCAGGCGAGCTCGGCGACGTCTACTACCTGCGTGCCGTCGTCAACGCCAGCGGCCGGCACGAGGGGCTCTGGTCGCTGGTCGCCGACGAAGTAGCCCGAATCGTCGATTTGCTCGCCGACGAGCCCGTGGAGGTTGTCGCGGCCGGGACGTCGTACGGCGGGACCAACATCGACCTCGTCTCTTGCCTGCTCCGGTTCGCAACCGGGATCGGGGCTCAGATCGACGTCTCGACGGTGGACCCGCGCCCGCTCTGTCGTCTGGCGGTCGTCGGCTCCGGGGGGTCGGTCGTCCTCGACAAGCACGCCTCTCGGCCGTTGACCGTCCACTACTCCAGCAACGGAGACCGGGGCCCCTCCGGGGACGTGTTCAGCCCGGGGTTCGACCCCGAAGAGCCGGCCGTACGTGGCTGCGAGCTGTTCGCGCGGGCCGTCCGCTCGCGGGGGGCGAAGCTGCCGGCGCGCGAGTCCGTCGTCGTCGCGGCGGTCGTCGAGGCTCTTCAGGGTTCGCTCGAGTTGGGCGGCGAACGCTCGTTGGTGCCGGCCGTGCAGACGGCGCTTCGAGTCGTCGGGCCGGAGTCCGCGAGCGCCTAGAAGGCGAGAACCCGGAGGGGCGGCTGCTCCCGACCTACCGGAGCCGGCCGCCCCGCCGGTGCCCGCAGCAAAGCGGGGTATTGCTGATTGTCCGTTGGGTACGAGGGCAGTCCAATCCCTCGAAAAGGGGAACCCGGTCACTCGAGAGAGATCGGGCGGGTCGACCGGCTAGGACACCCGGTCGACCCGCTGCTTTCTCCGGCGCCGTCGAGATTGGGGTTCTCCAGCGCCGGTATGCCAACACGCTGCGGCCAGCGGCGGCACGCTGGCAAACGTATCCGGGCAGCGCCGGGCAGTGCTACTGAACCGCGGAGTAGCGTTGTGTCGCACACGGTCCCGAAGTGACGCAAATTGCGTGCTCGGGACGCCCCTGGGGCTCGGCCCGAGGCCGCATCAGGTTTCGGAAGGTTCTAGTCGTTAGACTAGTTCGAGCCTATGGCTATTTACAAAATTCCCCAGATGGAGTAGTTATCAACAAGGGGATGGCGTAGGTTCAAAACGAAAGGCGGCCCTTTCGATGAGGGAGAGCATGGGGGAAACGGCAGTCGTCCTAGACGACCAGCCGCTGTGGTTGGAGGCGATGGGCAACCTGCTCAATCGTCTCGGTATGACCGTCGTCGGTGCTGTGCGATCGGCCAAGGATGCCTTGGAGGCGATCGAGCAGTTTGAGCCCGACGTGTTCGTGCTGGACGTCGAGCTGGGGGGGCAGAGCGACGAGATGCTGGCGTGCATTCGAAGCGCCCGGGCGCTCGACGACGGCCTGAAGGTCGTAGCACTCGGCAGCGAAGCTCGAACCCACGAGGTCGAGGCTGCGTTTGGCGCGGGGGCATCCGTCTACTGCGTCAAGTCGGCGAAGGCGGAGGATCTCGCTTCGGCGATCCGGCAGGCGTTCGACCGGTCGATCTACGTGGCACTCGCTGAGCGGGTGCCGGCGGCGACCTTGGCCAGCAGCACGACGGACGGGGGCGCTGATCTCACGCGGCGCGAGTTGGAGATCCTCCAACTCGTCGCGGAGGGGTACAGCAACTCACAGCTCGCGAAGATGCTGTGGGTGACGGAGCAGACCGTCAAGTTCCACCTGTCGAACATCTACCGGAAGCTCGACGTCGCGAACCGGACGGAGGCAAGCCGTTGGGCACAGCTCCACGGCATCCTCTCGGACGCGACCCGGCGGCCGGTGGGCGTGGCAGCGACGGCTGTGGCGTAGGGGATAACAAGCGGGCGGCCCGGCGCGCTCAGGCCGGGCCGGTCACGCTTGCCTACGCGGCGACCGGTCGGCCGGCGAGTACGAGCTCCGCGATCTGGATCGCGTTGAGGGCCGCTCCTTTGCGGAGGTTGTCGCACACCAAGAAGAGCGAGATGCCGTTCTCGACGGTCGGGTCCCGCCGGATGCGTCCGACGAGCACCTCGTCGTCGCCTGCCGCCAGCCCGGGAGATGCGAACTGCTCCAACCGAACGGAGGGGGCCGCTGCGAGCAGCCTGGTCGCCTCGTCGGCAGTAAGCGGCTCGAGCGTCTCGACCCACACCGCCTCTGCGTGACCCACCATCACCGGCACCCGTACGCAGGTAGCGGCGATGGGCAGGTCGGGGAGTTCCATGATCTTCCGCGTCTCGTCGCGGAGCTTCGCCTCCTCGTCCAGGTCCTCGCCGTCGAAGTCCCAGTCCATCCGTAGGTCGTGATCGGCCTGCGACTCCGCTGCGAGGCGTTCCATCGCCGACGTGCCGGCGCCCGACGCGGACTGGTAGGTGGCGATTCGGGCTCGTGCGATCCCGACGGCGTCGTGCAGTGGTTTGAGGACGCACGTGAGCGGGATCGCGCAACAGTTCGGGTTCGCGACGATCCCGTTGTGCTCCAGTGCGCGGTCGCCGTTGACCTCGGGGACGACCAGCGGAACGCCGTCCTGCAGACGGTACGCAGAGGACTTGTCCACCACAACGGCCCCGGCGGCGACCGCGTGGGGGACCAGCTCGCGCGAGGCGGTCGTGCCGACCGAGAAGAGCACGAGGTCGAGGTCGCCAGAAGCGAGCGCGTCTGGCGTCGCCTCCTCGACGCGGACGCCGTCGATCTCGGTTCCCGCGGAGCGCGCCGACGCGAACAGCCTCAGGTCTTCGAACCCACGCTCCCGCAACAGCTCGACGGTGACGCGGCCCACCGCTCCGGTCGCACCGACGACCCCGATCCTGGGGCTAGCCAAGGTCGAACGCCTCGTGCAGCCCGCGGACGGCAGCGTCGACGTCTTCGCTGCGGACATGACACGCGATCTTGATCGGCGATGTGCTCACGATCGGAGACTCGATTCCGGCGGCTTCCAACGTCGCGAACACCTTCGCGGCCACGCCGGGATGGCTCTTCATTCCCGCTCCGACGAGGCTCACCTTCCCGAGGTCGTCACGCGCGCTCCAATCGACGTCGAGCCCGTCGAGTGCGCGCCCGGCATCGCCGCGATCGTCGACCGGCGCCGAAAACACGATCTCGGCCCCGGTCCGGACGATCGTGTCCACGTTGACTCCGACCTCGGCGAGCGCGGCGAAGAGTTGCGCCGGGGATGCTCCTGAGACGCGGTAGACGGTCTCCTCACGCTGGTGCACGACCGCTGAGATGAGTGCCTTCTCGAGCATCGCTTCGTCCTCCTCCCGGATCCAGGTCCCGTCGTCGTCGCCGAACGTCGAGCGAACGTGGAGCTGCACATTGTGACTCCGAGCGACCTCGATCGAGCGGGTCGCCATGATGCCTGCCCCCGACGCGGCCATCTCGAGCATCTCCTCGAACGACACCACCTCGAGCTTGCGGGCAGCGGGGACGACGCGCGGGTCGGCGGTGAAGATGCCCCGCACGTCGGTGTTGATCTCGCAGTGCGCGCCGAGCGCTGCGGCGAGCGCGACCGCGGTGGTGTCCGAACCGCCGCGACCGAGCGTCGTCACGTCGTTGTCGGTCGACACGCCTTGGAATCCGGCGACGAGCACGATCCGGTCGTCGTCGAGAGCCTCGTGGATCCTCCGTGCGCGGACGTCGACGATCTTGGCCTTGCCGTGCGACGTGTCCGTGACGATCCCCGCCTGTGACCCCGTCAGCGAGATCGCCTCGTGGCCGAGGTCATGGATGGCCATTGCGCAGAGCGCGTTCGAGATCCGCTCGCCGACGGAGATGAGCATGTCGAGCTCGCGGGGGTGGGGTCGATCCGAGATCCGGCTCGCGAGGACGAGTAGTTCGTCCGTCGTGTGCCCCATCGCTGAGAGCACCCCGACCACGCGGTTCCCGGCCTCGCGCGTCGCGACGAGTCTTCGCGCCACGTTCTTGATCATCTCGGGGTCGGCGAGCGACGTCCCGCCGAACTTCATCACGACGGTGCCCCGCTTCGGCTGCGCCCCGTGGACGGCCGGAACCGCTTCGTACTCGATCGTCGTCACCAGTCGGCGGAGCGTAGCCGCCGACTCGGGGGCGGGCTCAGCTCGCGCGGAGAAAGCGAACGACGATAGGCCCGGATGCCCGCGAGGCTGCTGAGGAGGAGCAGGAGAGGAGCGGCCCTGTAGCCGGCGGGCAGCTGGTCGAGTGCGTCGTCCACACCGACGAACGGGAGAACGACGGTCTCGGGCTGTGGTCGGCGGAGGCGTGACTCGGCTGAGGCGGCGGCGCGGCGCGTGCGCGACGTCGGCGTGCTCGAGATCTCGGACGAGACGAGCACGCGACGCCGTCGGCTCGTGCACGGCGCGAACGACGGGAGCAGGCAGTCTTGGGACCGGCGGACCGCGTCGTCCGGACGGCGAGCAGCTTCCAGCGCCTGGCTCGAGGCTGTTCGCAGCCCGATCAGATAGCGTGCCGCTCTGGAGACGCTCGTCCGACGGTCCCGTTGAAGCGCAAGGCGTTGAGCCGCGCTCCGTGGACGGAGAACGAGAGACGACGCGCAGTCGGACAGGGCCTCGAGGACGACGAAGACGCGACCGGACGAGCGAGCGCGTAGCCGATCGCGACGCCTCGACCGCTGCGCCGGACTTGCCGGAGCGGATCGAGCTCTCCGCGGGCGCGTTGAGGTCGAGCTCACGTCGAGCTCGTGCCGTGCGCGTCGGACGCCGAAGACGTGCTGGCCGTTCGCCAACCCGGAGCTGGTCGCGGCGGAAGGCTGCGCTGCGAGAACCGGCTGGCGCTGCGGGGCGACGGCGACACTCGGGCGGCGCGGGCAGCGAGTGCGGGCGGGACCGGAAGGACGGGAGGCACCGGAGGGAGCGGGTGGAAGCGCGACCGGCGGCAGTGGCACGGGCCGGAAGGGCGGGCACGGCGAGTGGGAGCGGGCGGTTCCGGTGGACTGGGCAGCGCGGCGCCGCGCTCCCGGCGCAGGTCAGCGCCGCGATCGCGGCGCAGCCGATCTCGTCGCACTCGCACGTCTCCGAACGGCGCGGGAAAGAGGTACGGTCAGCTCTCGTGGAGCGGCTGAGCCCCGCCCTGCCTGGCAATCCCGAAGTCCAGGAGCGACAGGCCGACGAAGACGGCCGCGAGCAGCGTCAGCGTTGTCCCGGAATGGCTGCGGACGTTTGAACCCGTCTCGAGCAGCCATGCGATCGCCACCGCCGCGGCGAGCCCGTGAGCGATCCCCGCCCCGAGGGCGACGCCTTGTTCGAGGGACGCGTGCCGATGCGCTCGCCAGAGCAGGTAGGCCATGCCGACGACGAACGCGCCGCCGATCTGAGCGTAGAACGGCTCGTGAGCCGAGGGGAGGTGGAGCGCGTTGTAGAGGCGATCCCACGTCCCGAGCAGCAGGACGAACCCGAAGGCGGCGTCGACGAGCGCGGTGGTTCGAAGCGCGAGCCTCGTCACATCTCGCGCCGACCGGAGAGGGCGCGCCCGAGCGTTACTTCGTCCGCGTACTCGAGGTCGCCGCCGACCGGCAGTCCGCTCGCGAGCCGCGTGACGCGAACGCGTCCGCGCAGGCGATCGGCGAGGAACGACGCCGTCGCCTCGCCCGTCATGTTCGGGTTCGTGGCGAGCACGACCTCGACGACTCCGTTCTTCTCGACCCGCCGCAGCAGCTCGTCGATCCGGAGGTGCTCCGGCTCGACGCCGTCGATCGGCGAGAGCGAGCCGCCGAGGACGTGGTAGAGCCCGCGGAACTCGTGCGTGCGCTCGAGCGAGATCAGGTCGACGGGATGCTCGACGACGCAGATCACCGAGTGGTCGCGTCGCGCGTCGAGGCAGATCGCGCAGACCTCGTCCTCGGTGAGGTTGCCGCACTCGTCGCAGAAGCGCACGCGCTCCTTCACGTCCTTGATCGCGGCCGCGAGCGCGAGCGCCTCGTCCTCCGGGACGCGGAGGAGGTGGAAGGCGAAGCGATGGGCCGTGCGCGAGCCGACGCCGGGGAGGCGCGTCAGCTGCGCGACGAGGTTCTCGACCGCGGCGGACAGCACGCGGCCATTTTGCCTGTCCTCTTCGGACTACCAGCGCCCGGGAGGCCGAGCCCGCCGAGCGCTCCGCCGGCCAGCCCGCCCATCCGCTGTTCCATCAGCGCCTGCGCCGAGCGGATCGCCTCGTTGACGGCCGCCAGGACCATGTCTGCGAGCAGCTCCGGGTCGTCGGGGTCGATCGCCTTCGGGTCGATCGTGATCTCGGTGATCTCCATGGCTCCGTTCGCCTTCACGGTGACCATCCCGCCGCCCGCCGACGCCTCGACGACCTGCGTTCGCGAGCTCCTCCTGCGCCTTCGCCATCTGCTCCTGCATCTCCTGCGTCTGCCGAGCAGCTTGTTCATGTCCATGCCCATCAGTCGGTTCCCCCTCTTTCAGCTCTCGTGCGTCGAAGGTCTCTTTCACGAGCTCGAGGATCTCGTCCTCGCCGAGCGCGCTCCTCGGCCGCCTCCTCGGTGTCGCTCGCCGAGCTGCGAACGCGACCGCGAGCTTGCGGCCGGTCACCTCGTAGAGCGCGTCCGCGAGCAGCGTCGCGTTCTTCGGGTCCTCGGCGAGCTTGCGGTGGAAGTCGGCGCTCGACGGGAACTCGAGCGTCAGCCGGTCGTCCGCGAGCCCGGCGAGGCGCGCCTCGCGCAGCACCGAGGCGGTCGGGATCGAGCGCTCCTCGACTGCGGGCAGGATCGTGCGCTGCCAGGCCTCCTGGAGCGCGCGAGCTCGAGCGACGGCGGCGCAGGCGCCGGAGTCGACGCAACCGCATCGGCCTTCGGCTGTTCGCGGCCGTGCCCCGACGGTGCCTGGCACCGGCGGCGGGCGCCCGACGGAACGTGTCCGCGCTGCTCGAGCTGCTCGAGCCGATACGCCGTCGACTCGCGCGACAGGTCCGAGCCGCGGCCGCGTCACCTTGACGAGCGCGAGCTCGAGCGGCAGGCGCGGGTCGCCGCCCTGGCGCATGTCCTCGACGGCGACGTGCAGCAGGTCGATCAGCCGCAGCACCGGCGCCTCGCCGAGCTGGTTCGCCTGCTCGCGCAGCCGGTCGCGCGTCTCCTCGGTCACGGGCAGCGAGTCGGGCACCTCGCCCATGTGCTGCACGAGCAGGAGGTGGCGCAGGTGCTCGAGCAGGTCGGTGACGAGCCGGCCGAGGTCCTGGCCCTGCTCCGACAGCTCCTCGATGAACGTGAGCGCGCCGGCGGTGTCGCGGTCGACGACGAGGTCGCAGAGCCGGAACAGCGCCTCCTCCTCGACGGCGCCGAGCACCTGGAGCACCGACCTGCACGGTGATCGTCCCCTCGCTCGCCGGCCGAGAGCTGGTCGAGCGTCGACTCGGCGTCGCGGTACGCGCCGCGCGCGCGCGCGCGCGATCAGCGCGAGCGCCTGCGTCGGGCACGTCGATCTCCTCGGCGTCGGCGATCCGCCGGAGCTTGCGGCACGAGCTCGGGCAGCCGCGGCCGCGAGAAGACGAAGGTCTGGCAGCGCGAGCGGACGGTCGGGAGCACCTTCGCAGAGGTCGGTCGTGCAGAAGACGAAGACGAGGTGGGGCGGGGGCTCCTCGATCAGCTTCAGGAGCGCGTTCCAGGCGGCGTCCGTGAGCTGGTGCGCCTCGTCGAGGATGTAGACCTTGTAGCGGCCCTCGGCCGGCTGGAGCACGACGCGGTCGCGGATCTCGCGGATGTCGTCGATCCCGCGCTGCGACGCCGCGTCCATCTCGACCACGTCGAGCGACGTCGCCGTTCGCGATCGCGACGCAGATGTGGCAGACGTTGTCGGGCGTCGGCGTCGGCCCCTGGGCGCAGTTCAGCGCCTTGGCGAGGATCCGCGCCATCGAGGTCTTCCCGGTGCCGCGCGGCCCGGCGAAGAGGTAGGCCTGCCGCACCTGGTCGGCCGCGATCGCGTTTCGCAGCGTCCGGACGACGGCCTCCTGGCCGACGACCTCCTCGAAGTCCTGCGGGCGGTACTTGCGGTAGAGGGCGGTCACGTTCGTCGATTCTAGGGTTCGCGCCAGGTCGCGGCGGAGGCGGGATTCACTCCCGCCGAAGCGCTCGGCGAGGCGGCCGACGACAACAAGAAGGAGGGGGTTCGTGGGGGAACCATGGGTTCCCCTGCGCTCATAACCGGGGGACGAGAGTGGAGATCCTTAGCGCTGCTTCCTTCCGGACCTGACGCGGTTCGGAGCCACTCAGTCCCCCGGCGGGGAAATCGTAGCTTCCCTTGGCGCGTGCGGTTTGACACGATAGGGGGCGTGGGGATCGCCGACGCCATGACGGTGAGGGTCGTGACCGTTCGGCCCGACGAGACCGTCCAGCTCGCGATCGCGCGGATGAACGAGGAGAACGTGGGCGCCGTGGCGGTCTGCGAGGGCCACAAGCTGGTCGGGATCTTCACCGAGCGCGACGTCCTCCGCCTCGCCGGCGCGGGCTCGCAGTTCGCCGAGATCAAGATGCGCGACGTGATGACGACGCAGGTGCTGACCCTGACCCCCGACGTCGAGATCATCGACGCGGCCCGGCTGATGCGCGAGAAGAAGATCCGACACGTACCGGTCGTCGAGGACGGAAACGTGCTCGGGATCGTCGGGATCCGCGACGTGATGGGAGCCCTGGTCGCGCAGGTGTGGGAGACGCACGACGAGGCCGCCCACGAGACGGCTCGCGGCCTGCTCAGCCGCTGAAAGTCGCGCTACGCGCTCAACTTTCAGCGGTCGCTTGCCCCTGCCGCAGTGAGCCGCCGCCGGCAAAGCCGGCAGCGGCGGCGAGGCTAGAATGACCGCTCTCCCGGGCGCATAGCTCAGCGGGAGAGCGCCCGCTTCACACGCGGGAGGTCCCTGGTTCGATCCCAGGTGCGCCCACTCTCAGAGTCGCGTCATCCGTAAATGCGGACTTCCTCTGAACTGAGGAACGTGAGAGTGCTGCTGGAAGGTCACGGGGTCGAGCGTGCAGATCTGCCCGGACAGCGATGCCAGCGCCCGGCCGCCGTGGAAGGCGAGCGAGCCCCCAGAGGGGGTGATCGCCACCTGGTACGTGTGCGGCGTCCCTGTCGCAGACCGGAGTCACGAAACCGAAAGCCTGCGTGATCTCCCGACCGACCTTCTGCTGAAGGTTGATCTGGAGCGCTTGCAAACGACCCGCCGAACGGCGACGGCGCAAAGGGATCGCAGCTCACCTCTACGGGAAGCACAACCCGCACGCCCGCCACCAGGTCGCCGTTTCGACGACAGCGAAGCTCATGTTCAGGTGACTCGCCGACGCCGCTGCCGGGACAACCAGCACAACAGCGGCGATGATGGCCAACACTGGCCCGATCTTCGTCATTGGAATCTCCTCTCGCTTGGGTGCGTCGGATGTTCAGCGACGCCCCTGACGTCGCGCTCACGGAGCCATCACCGACCTCTGCGAACCGCTCATCGACCGCGACCACGAGGCGAATCCACACGCACTCAGGGCGGTTTGAGGCCGCCGGTTCTCAGACGTCAGCTCGAGGGCCGCGCTGTGCTGCTGTAGTCGCCCTTCTCGACCCGAGCGGCGATGTCCGGCTGTGTGTCCTGCAGCCGCCGATCGACGTCGGCGCCGCCACGCAGGACCTCGGTGCCGGCCGGCCGACCTGCTGTCGGCACCGAGGTCACGCGTTACCGCGGTGAGCTAGCGGCGGCCCACCAGGTCGGCCCTGCTCTCGTCCCACCGCACCGTGAGCGCGTAGAGCACGAAGATGCTCAGCGCCAGCACCGTGAGAGCCCCAGAGCGGGTATTGGCTGTTGCCGGCGAAGCCGAGCTGCCCGAGGACGTTCAGCGAAACGAGAATGATCGCGAACCAGCGCGCCCACCCCTGTCCCTCCAGCCAGCCCGAGGCCGGCAATTGACCAGCAGCACGCCCCAGACCATCATCGTCCAGCCCCACGTCGTCAGGTCGACGGCCAGGAAGCCCGCCGGTGTGACGACGAAGTACTCGTCCTCGAACACGGCGACCAGGCCTTGGAAGAAGTCGATCACGCCGACGAGGAGCAACAACATGCTGGCAAAGCCGATCCAACCTGCCATCGAGCGGTTCTCGTTCATCTGTACGCCTCCCAGTCAGGGACCCCGGTTCGGCGCCATCGTGACAGGCCGCTCGGTCGACAAGTGGGGGCGCCCGCGCAAACGGGCGCCCCGACCAGTCAGCTGTCCGCTAGCTTGCGCTTCGTCACGATCGCCGCGCCCGCGAGAGCCGCGACTCCTGGCGCTGAGCGCGCCTCTCGGCGCCCAGGCCCGCAGCCGCCGAGCCCGCGGCGGCCGCTGCTTCGTCGTCAGCGCGAGGAACACCTCGTTCGCTCCGAGGACCGCGTGCGGCAACCAATGGCGAAAGCCCTTCTTCGACGCCCGCGTGACGAACGGCGTTGCGTGCGAGCGTGATGCCGCCGGCAGCGGCGAGTGCCGATGCGTTCGCATCGGCAGGAGCCGCTTCGAGACCGAACTCGTAGTCGGTGGAGCAGCGGCGTTGGCGAGCGCCGCTGCCCCAACCGCACGCGGCGGGATGGTCGCGCCCTTGTTGCCGTTCATGCGGAGCAGCGTCGGTGCGGCGATGAGCACCGGACCGGTCGCCATATCGACGGCGCCGTGCACCTTCGTCGGGATGACCCGAAGTTTCATGTGGACCCCCTTCTTTTGCAGTGTTGCGTCATCTCAACCTCTACCCACTCGAGCGGGAACTGAACGACCCAACCTTTGTGCGGGCACCTCGCATGGCGGGTCGGAAAACCGCGCCCGCGAAACGGCCGCGCAGGGCTAGGACGTTCGCGACGAAGCGGCGGGTCTCCGGGTAGAGACCGTCCTCCCGCACCGCGGCCGGTCCCTGGTAGTACGCCCCGAGCGCGCGGCGGACGTTGCCTTGAACTCGCCCAGGAGGTGGTTGAGATAGGCGACGCCGACGCGGATGCCCCCGTCCGTCGTTCGCGGGACTGCCGGCCGATCACGAACAGCTCGACGAAGTCGCGCGTGGCGGGGATGACCTGCATCACCCCGGTGGCACCGACCGACGAGCGCACATGCGGCTGGAAGCCTGACTCCTGCCACGCGAGGGCGCGCGCGAGTCTCGGGCTGACGCCGTAGTGCGCCGACCAGCGGTGGATCGAGGCGGTGACCGACGTACTGCGCGCCACGGTCTGCCGCTTCGGGACGAGGAGCTTCACGCCGATCAGCAGCACGCTCGACGGATCGAGCTTGTTGCTGCTCGCCAGCTCGCGCACCGTGGTTCCGTTGCGCTCGGCGATCGCCGTCAGTGTCTCGCCAGGCGCACGACGTGGCGCTTCGTGCGGCTTCGCCTTGGTCGCGGCTTCGCCTTCGTCGCCTTGGTGCCTTCCCGGCGACGAGCGCGGTACGTGTCGCCTTCCCGACGATTCCGTCCACGGCAGGCCCGCCTTGCGCTGGAACTTCGGCACGAGCTCCTCGGTCGCCGGGCCGAAGTGCTGTTCAGCCGCTTCGGCGGGAAGCCGCGCTTCGCAGCAGGAACTGCAGCACCGAGACGTCGAAGCCGACCTTGCCCCGCCTGAGGGTGCGCGCCGAAGAGGGGCCGGCCGTAGCGGCCGAGCGCGACCGCGTCTGCTTGCCCGCTTTGCCGTCGGCGGTGAGCTCCGCTGCTTCTGGAACGCGACGATGGCATGGTTCGTCATCGGCCCGGCGATGCCGTCGATCGGGCCCTTGTAGTGGCCGAAGCGGTACAGCGCGACCTGCAGGCCTGCGACCTGATACTCCGGCAGGGCCTTGGCCGATGCGCCCGAGGGGGCGAGAACGGCCAGGGCGGCGACTGCGAGGAGGAGGCGGAACGGCGCAAGGGTCCTGCCACTACTCGGTCCCGGGCGGTTCTCCTTCCCCACCCCGCATGGCTCCTGGCGTTATCCTCGCCGCATGAGCACGCTCGGCGACCTGATGCACGACACCTTCGTCACAGTGGCCCCTGAGGACACGATCGGGGAGGCCGCCCAGAAGATGGTCGACGCCGGCCGTGGGGCGGCTGCCGTGTCCGACTTCGGCCGGCTGATCGGGATCCTCACCGACCGCGACGTGATGCGCTCGGTCGCGGCCCGAACGCACTCCTCGGAGGAGCGCGTCCGCGCGTGGATGACTGCCGGACCCGATCACCGCCGTCCCGACGTCACCGCGGACGAGGCGGCGAAGATCATGCTCGACAACGGCTTCCGCCACCTCCCGATCGTCGACGGCGAGCGCGCGATCGGGATCATCAGCATCCGCGCAGTCCTCCGCGCGGCCACCGAGGAGTAACTCGTTGGACCCAGACCGGTTCGAACCCGCGCTCCACGCGCTCTTCGACGAGTTCCCGGTCTCGCCCAACCCGAACGGTCGCCGGTTCACGCGCATCCTCGACGAGGTGCCCGGGCTCGCCTGCGAGAACAACCTCGCGCTGCTCAACCTCGCCGCGAGCATGCTCGAGCCGGGGGAGAGCTACGTCGAGGTCGGTTCGCTCCGCGGCACCTCGCTGATCGCGGCGATGGTCGGGAACGAGGACGCCGACTACGTCGCGATCGACGATTTCTCGATGCAGGACGCCTCGCGCAAGCGGCTCGAGAAGCAACGTCGAGCAGTTCGGGCTCGACGTGCCGACGATCGTCGAGGGCGACGCGTTCCAGGTCATCCCTGTCGGGCGCGCTCGCGGGCAAGAGCGTCGGCGTCTACTACTACGACGCCGGCCACTCGTACGAGCAGCGGCTCGACGGCCTGCGGATGATCGAGCCGTGGCTCGCCGACCGCGCGCTGCTGATCGTCGACGACACGGACTGGGAGCAGGTGGAGCAGGCGACGCGCGACTACCTGGAGCAGCAGCCGAAGGCCCGACTGCTCGTCTGGATCCCCGGCAAGGACAACGGCTACCCGCACTGGTGGGAGGGCGTGAAGGTGCTCGCGTGGGAGTCGGACGCCGGTGCCTTGCCGGGGCCGGCAGCGGAAGCAGCAGCGGTCGGCTGCAGCTAGGCGTCGACGGGTAGGACCCAGGCGTTCTCGCGGATGATCGGAACGGCGTTGCCGTCCGCGTCGAGCCCGTCGACGTCGACGCCGGGGCCGCCGATCATGAAGTCCACGTGAACGGTGGAGTCGTTGACGCCGGCCTCGGCCATCTCCTCGGCCGTCATGTCGGCGCCGCCCTCGACCGCCTCCTGAAGCGCCTGGCCGAAGGCGATGTGTGACGTCGCGTTCTCGTCGAAGAGCGTGTTCAGGAACGTCATGCCCGGTTCGACCGACCCGGGAGTCGCCGTCGACGAGCGCGACCTCTCCTAGGTGCTTCGAGCCCTCGTCGGTCTCGATCTGCTTTCGCACGACCTCCTCGCCGCTCGACGCCTTCACGTCGACGATCTCGCCGTTCTCGAAGCGCAGCTCGAGGTCGCGCACCACCGTTCCCTGCAACACGAGCGGCATCGTGGAGCGCACGTTCCCCTCCGTGCGGCGGAGGTCCGGCGTGGTGAACACCTCCTCGGTCGGGAGGTTCGGCACGTGTGTCTGGCCCCACGCCGTCTTCGTCTCCGCCGCCATCCAGCGGGCGCGAGGGGAGAGACCGACGGTGAGGTCCGTGCCCGGCCCTATGAACCGGACGGAGTCGAAGCGGCGCGCGTTCAGCGACGCAGCGCGCGCTTTGAGCGTCTTGATGTGCTCACGCCACGCGGCGACCGGGTCTTCCTCGTCCAGGCGCACGGTCGACCCGACGGCCTGCCCAGAGCCGGTCGACGTCAGGCTCGCCGAGCACCGCTTCGGCCCAACCCGGGTTCGGGCTGCCGACGATCGCCCAGGAGAGCTTCCCGGTCGCGACGAGTTCCAGCTGACGCGTGCGGAGATCCTTCATGCGCGCCTTCGCGACGCGCTGCTGGTCGAGAGTCGAGAAGAGGTCGGGCTCGGCATCGCCGACGAGGAGCAGCACCGCGCCCTGACGCTCCGCAACGTCTTCGAGGCGCGCCAGCAGCCACGGAGGCGTCGACTCGAGCTCTTCCTCGGGCCCGTGCTCGATCAGGGCACGGCGGACGTGGGGGTCGGTGACGTTCAGGTCGACCCAGCGCGCGCCGACCCGGTACGCGGCGTCGGCGACGGCGCGGGCGAGCTCGAGGTGCTCCGGGTAGCAGTTGATCTGGAGGTCCTGGCCGGGCTGGAGGTTCACGCCGATCTCCACGGCCAGCCGTGCGTACCCCTGGACCAGTTCGTCTGTCGTCATGATTCGCGAACCATAGTCGCGCTCCGCGTCTGCATCGTGCTTGCACTGGTCGTCGTTCCGTGCGCCCGAGGAGAGACAAGCATCCTCGCGATCGGCGACTTCGGCGTCGGCGGCGCGCGCCAGCAAGCCTTCGGCGCAGCCGTCCGCAGCTACGAGTCGCGCAACCCCGCCGACGTGCTGGTGACGCTCGGCGACAACGACTACACGCGTGGTCGCTCGTTCCGCGCGAACTGGACAGCCTCCTTCGGGTGGCTCGGCTCAGCGGGAATCGACGTCGCGGGCACGCTCGGGAACCACGACGTCCAGGTCGGGCGGGGGAGGTACGAGTTCGGCCTGCTTCGAATGCCGGGGCCGTACTACGTGCGGCGCGTCAAGGACGTCGAGCTGATCGTGCTCGACTCGACCGCGATCACGACGGCACAGACGCGGTGGCTCGAGCGCACCCTCGCAAGACGCTCCGGCTTTCGACGGATCGTCGCGCTCCACCACCCGCCGTACACCTGCGGCGGCCATCTCGGCAGCGCGACCGTGCGGCGGGCCTGGGTGCCGCTCTTCGAGCGCTACGGCGTCCGGCTCGTCCTGAGCGGCCACGACCACAACTACCAGCGGTTCGAGCGGAACGGCGTCACTTATGTCGTCCACGGAGGCGGCGGCGCGCGTCTCTACAAGCTGCGGGCCTGCCCTCGCGGCTACCCGCCGCGGATCGCGGCCCGGGTCGGCGTGGGGCTTCCTCCACCTCGCCGTCGGGCCCGACGGGCGTCCTGGTCCAGGCGCTGGACCTTGCAGGCAAGGCGATCGACCGTTTCCTTGTGACGTGATGGGCCGCCTGCGGCGTAGAAGCGATGTGAACCGGCCGACGTTCTCAGCGGTTGCCGAGGACTGCCTGGACGAGGTCTATCGCTACCTGCTCATGCTCACCTCCAACCCCAGCCTCGCCGACGATCTGACCGGCGCCACGTTCGAGAAGGCGTTCAAGCAGTGGCGGCGCTACGACCCTCGCCGGGCGGCTCCGATCACGTGGCTCTGCAGCATCGCTCGGACGACGGCGCTCGACCACTTCCGGGCCGACGCCCGCCGCCGGCGTCGCGAAGAGCGCTTCGCGCTCGAGCAGCCGGCGGCCGAGGAGCTGCAGCCTCGCCGGGCTCTCGCCCGAGCTCGAGGCCGCAATGGCTGAGCTGACCGCCGCCGAGCGCGAGGTGGTCGCGCTGCGCGATCGTGCTCGACCTCGACGCAGAGTCCGCTGCGCGCGTGCTCGGCGTCTCGCGCACCGCGTGCTCGATGCGGCTCGCGCGCGCCCTGACCAAGCTCGAAGAAAGGATGGCCGCGGATGCGCTCGCCTGACGCGACCGACGTGGAACGGATCGAAGGGCTCCTGCGCGGCATGCCGCCGGAGACCGAGCGCGAGGCGCACCTCGAGGGGATGATCCGCGAGCTGCGGACCGTCTCGCCGCGGGCGTCGCACGAGTTGCGCGAGCGCGTGCGCACGCTGCGCGAGCCCGAGCGGCGGCGCTCGCTCGGCTGGCGGCCGGTGCTCGTGGTCGTGCCGTTGGCGCTGGCGTTCGCCGGTGCCACGCTTCTCGGCCGTGGCGACGACACCCCCGACCAGGGCGTTGCGTTCAGCCGTGAGAGCGCGGCGGCGCTCGAGGCGCAGCCTGCGCCGCAGGCAAAAGACGCCGACGCGTTCGCCGGCCCGCTCGCACCGGCGGTCGCCGATGCCACGCGCGCGCAGGAGTGGGACGTCTCGCTCGAGCTCGCCGTGCGCGACAACCGCAGCCTCTCCGACGCGAGCGCGGAGGCGATCCGCACGACGCGCGCGCTCGGCGGCTTCGTCGTCTCGTCGAACGTCGCCACGCAGGGGTCCGGCGGGCGGGCGGATCTCGTGCTGCGGATCCCGCAGCGCCGCGTTCAAGATGCGATCGCACAGTTCTCCGACCTCGGCACGATCACCGGCCAACAGGTCACGGTGCAGGACCGCCAGGCCGATCTCGACCGGCTCGCGAAGCGGATCGACACGCTGCGGATCCAGCTCGCCGAGGTTCGCGCGCAGCTGGCGCAGGGCGGTCTCTCCGAGGTCGAGCGGCTGCGGCTCGAGCTGCGCAGGCAGCGGCTTCAGGGGGAGCTCAACCAGCAGACGCGGCAGCGCTCCGGAATCGCGAGCGAGGTCGCCCTGGCGGAGTTCTCGCTGACGCTCCAGACGAAGCGCGCGGCCGCCGTCGCCGGCGAGGGCCGGATCGACGGCGCGGTCCGGGACGCGGTCGAGGTGCTCTCGGTGGCCGCGGCGGTCGGGCTGTTCCTGCTGATCGTGCTCGCCCCGCTGGCCGTGATCGCGACCCTGCTCTTCCTCGCCCGGCGCTCACTGCGCCGCCGCGAGGAAGAGCGACTGCTCGACCAGCCTCGCCCGACGCCGACCAGTTAGTCTCCGCCCGTGCTCGCTGCGGTCTCGACGCAGAACAAGCTCCTGCTCGGCGGGATGGCGTTGATTTTCATCGTCTTCTCGCTCGTTTCGTCGTTCGTGCTCCCGCGGCGCGACCCGAGCTTCCCGGGCGACCGGCTGAACCTCTTCATCGGCGTGACGGCGGTGCTCTTCGTCGCCATGCTGTTGGCGGTCGAGCTCTTCGCGGTCGAAGAAGAGGAGCCCGGCGGCGGCCACGAAGCGCTCGTAGCCTCGACCCGCTAGCGGCTACCCTCCCCTTCGCTCGGAGAGGTGTCCGAGTGGTCTAAGGAGCGCGACTGGAAATCGCGTACGTGCTGCAAGGTGCGTCGCGGGTTCAAATCCCGCCCTCTCCGCTCGGAGCACGGGGGAACCCAGGGTTCCCCCGTGAGCCCCTCCTTCTTCGCAGCTGACCCTCTTACGCAGTTGGCTCACGGCCGGGCAAAGCCCGGCCTCCGCGGCGGGCTCGCAACGATCCACTCTGCAAAGGAAGCGGAGGGGGAGGGATTTGAACCCTCGATCCGCCTAACGACGGATAACGGTTTTCGAGACCGCCGCATTCGACCGCTCTGCCACCCCTCCGAGCGCGGCTGCACAGCGTAGCGGCATGGATCGTGGGGAACCATGCGGTTCCCCACGCTGTACGGAGAAGGAGGGATTCGAACCCTCGAAGGAGGATTGTTCCCCCTTAACGCCTTAGCAGGGCGCCGCCTTCAGCCACTCGGCCACTTCTCCCCGCGCGGGAAAGGGTATCGCAGCCCGCGGCGGCTGGTTCCCCCGTTCGGGGCATGACCGCACGACCCTGCGAGTCCTAGATTCGACGTGCCGGCTCCCCCTTAAGACCCGGCACTCGTGCGGCGACCCCTCTGCGGCTCTCCAGGGGGGTTTCGCCTTTCTGGGGACTACAGGCTTGATGGAAACGACTGCGGTCGCGGATCCGCGCGAGCGGATTCGCGACTTGCGCCTCCCCAGTCAACTAGTCGATGACGCGGGCGATCAGTTCGTCGCGGCGAAGCAACTTCACGGTGCCGGCGCCGACGCGGACGTCGTAGCCCGGCGTCTTTCGGGAACAGGACCTTGTCGCCGGGCTCGATCCCGTTCGCGTCCGGGCCGACGGCGGTGACGATCCCGGTGCGGCAGCCTTGGTCGGCGCCTGCCGGGACGATCAGCCCGCTTCGTGTCCAGGTCTCCGCGTCGCCCGGCTCGATCAGGAGGAAGTCGTCGAGCGGTTCGAGGGAGACGCTCAAGTGGTGCTCGTGCTGCTTCTCGACCACCCCTACAGTCTGCCTGCTTCGACGATTCGCGCAAGGAACTGCTGCGTGCGCGGCTCTCGGGGAGCGGCGAAGATCTGCTCGGGCGGGCCTTCCTCGAGGATCACGCCCTCGTCCAGGAAGCACACGCGATCGGCGATGTCGCGCGCGAAGACCATCTCGTGCGTCGCGATCAGCATCGTCATCCCACCCTGCGCGAGCTCGCGCACGACGTTCAGCACCTCTGCCACCAGTTCGGGGTCGAGCGCGCTCGTGATCTCGTCGAGCAGCATCAGCTTCGGACGAAGTGCGAGCGCGCGCACGATCGCGACCCGCTGTTGCTGGCCGCCGGAGAGGCTGTCGGGATAGGCGTCGCGCTTGTCCTCGAGGCCGAACCGCGCGAGCAGCTCGTCGGCGCGCTGCTCGGCGTCTGCGCTTTGAGAGACCGAGCGCCTTGCGCGGGCCGAGCGTCACGTTCCCGAGCACGCTCATGTGCGGGAACAGGTTGTACGACTGGAAGACGATCCCGATCTCGCGTCGAATGTGGTTGACGTCGACGCCCTCGGCAGTGATCTCCTCGCCGCCGAGGAAGATGCGGCCCCGGTCCAAAGGCTCGAGCAGGTTCACGCACCGGAGCAGCGTCGACTTGCCCGAGCCCGACGCGCCGATCATGCACACCACCTCGTGCTCGGCAACTGCGAGGTCGATGCCGCGCAGCACCTCGTTCTGCCCGAAGGACTTGTGGACGTCCTGGAGCTCCACTGCAGGCGTAGCGCTCATGCGCGCGCGAGCTCTCGGCGGCGGTTCCGGGCGATCAGCCAGTCGGTGAAGCGCGTGAGCGGGATCGTGAGCAGGAGGAAGAGCAGCGCGGTCGCGAGGTACGGCGTGTGGTTGAAGGCACCGGCCGACTCGATCTGCGACTGGCGGAATGCCTCGACCACGCCGAGGAGGGCGACGAGCGCGGTGTCCTTCTGGAGCCCGATGAAGTCGTTCAGGAGCGGCGGCACGACGCGACGGACTGCCTGCGGCAGGACCACGTAGCGCATCGACTGCGCGTGCGAGAGGCCGAGCGACCGCGCAGCGGCGGCCTGGCTGGGGTGCACCGACTCGATCCCCGCGCGGTAGACCTCCGCGACGTACGCCGAGTAGACGAGCACGAGCGCGACCGCGGCCCAGAAGAACTGTGAGTTCGGGACGCCGCTCAGTTGCAGCCCGGGGATCCCGAAACCGAGCAGGTAGACGAGCAGGATCGTCGGAATTCCGCGGAAGACGTCCGTGTACGCGGTGGAGAGAACGCGCAGCGGGAAGAACACGGGGCCGGGAAGGCTTCGCAGCACGGCGAGGAAGAGCGCGAAGACGAGGATGAAGACCTCGGCGATCAGGAAGAGCTTGACGTTCGTCTTGAACGCCTCGGCGATGTCCGGGAACGACTCCCTGAACACCGGCCAGTTGAAGAACTGCTCCTTGACCTCCGGCCAGTTCGGCGAGTTGACGACGACGAGCACGAGCACGCCGAAGAAGACGACGGTGCTGACCGCCGCGACGGCAGCGCTACGGGCCCCGCCGGACCCGCCGAGGATTCGTGAGCTCCGGTCGCCTACTCGAGGACCGGAGCGCTCGTCTTGTTCGAGAGCCACTCGGTCTGGATCTGCTCGAGCGTGCCGTCCGCCTTCAGCTCCGCGAGCGCCTCGTTCACGCAGTCACGGAGCGTGTTGCCCTCCTGGAAGAGCATTCCGAAGTGCTCCTGGCCGCCCGTCGAGGGGAACTGGCCGACGACCTTGCCGTTCTTGACCTCTTCGGCGCCGACGAGGAAGAACGCCGTCGGCAGGTCGACGACGAGGCCGTCGATCTGCTTCGCGTTGATCGCGGCGATCACGTCGTTCGACGTGTCGTACACGCGCGGATCCTTGTCCGGCTGGATCGTGTCGTTGATGTAGCCCGAGGCTCGTCGTGCCGATCTGCGCGCCGAGCTGGTACTGCTTGAGATCGGCGAGCGACGTCGCGTCTGCGATCGGCGTGCCGTTCAGGACGACGAGCGCCTGGTTCACGTCGTAGTACGAGTCGCTGAAGTCGACCGCCTGGTCGCGCTCGTCGGTGACGGAGATCTGGTTGATGTCGAAGTCGAAGTTCTTCGGCCCGGGCTTGAATGAGTTGTTGAACGGGACGACGACCCAACCGACCTTGTCGGCGGCGAAGCCGAGCTTGTCGGCCACGGCGTAGGCGACCGCGCTCTCGAAGCCCTGCTTCGTGTGGGGGTCGTTGATCTCCCAGATCGAGCCTTCGGGCGTGCCGCCCTCGAACCAGGGCGGGAAGGCCGGGTTGTCGGTACCGACGGTCAGCACCCCGGGCTCGACGAGCGTCAGCTGGTCCTGCGCGCAGTTCCCCTCCGCCGCAGCCGCGGCCGTCGTCGTGCCGGCCGCGTCGTTGTCGTCGCCGCCGCAGCCGGAGGCCACGAGGGCGAGCGCGAGGATCGGGAGGAGCGCGAGCCGCTTCACGCGCGCGACCCTACCATTGGCGGCGATGGCCGAGTTCGTCGAGCTGGAGGTCGGTGGCCGGGTCGTCAAGGTGACGAACCCGGACAAGGTCTACTACTCCGCGCGGGGGGAGACGAAGCTCGACCACGTCCGCTACTACCTCTCGGTCGGGGAGGGGATCGTCCGCGCTCTCTACGAGCGGCCGACGCAGCTGAAGCGTCACCCCGGCGGCGCCGAGAGCAAGGCGATCTACCAGAAGCGCGTGCCCGAGAAACGGCCCGAGTGGATCGAGGTCGCGCGCGTCACGTTTCCCTCTGGGCGACACGCGGACGAGCTGTGCATCACCGAGCTCGCGCAGGTCGCGTGGGCCGCGAACCTCGGGACGATCGACTTCCACCCGTGGCCCTCCCGCCGCGCGCACGTCGACAACCCGGACGAGCTGCGGATCGACGTCGACCCGCAGCCCGGCACGGACTTCGGCGACGCGAAAACGGTCGCGGGTGTCGTCCACGAGGTCCTCGACGAGATCGGCTACGTCGGCTGGCCGAAGACGTCCGGGAACCGCGGCATCCACGTCGCCTGTCGGATCGAGCCGAACTGGGACGTTCCCCGAGGTGCGCCGCTGCGCGCTTGCTTTTGCACGGGAGGTCGAGCGCCGGCTCCCGAAGCTCGTCACGACTGCGTGGTGGAAGGAGGAACGCGGCAAACGCGTCTTCATCGACTACAACCAGAACGCGCGCGACCGGACGATCGCGTCGGCGTACTCGGTGCGCGCACGACGGGACGGCACGGTCTCCGCGCCGGTGACCTGGGACGAGCTTCCGGACGTCGAGACCGAGGACTTCACGATCGCGACGATGCCTGCGCGCTTCGCCGAGCTCGGCGACGTGCAGGCGGCGATCGACGACGAGGTGAACGACCTGCGCGTGCTGCTCGAGTGGGTCGAGCGAGACGAGCAGGAAGGCGTCGCCGAAGCGCCGTATCCGCCGAACTTCCCGAAGATGCCGGGCGAGCCGAAGCGCGTCCAGCCCTCGCGCGCCAAGAAGGATGTAAAGCCGACTTGACAAAGGCCGACTGTCAAGCTACCTTTACACATGTAAAGGAGGCTTGACATCGTGCAGAACGTCGTTCGAGAGCTACGGACCGAGGAAGGGCTCTCCCAAGGGGAGCTCGCAGCCGAGGTCGACGTGTCACGGCAGACGATCAACTCGATCGAGAAAGGCCGCTACGTGCCGTCGCTCCCGCTCGCGTTCGCACTCGCACGGTTCTTCGGGAGAAGGATCGAGGAGGTGTTCAGTGATGACGAACGTTCATAGGTCGAAGTGGTTCCTGCCGCTGTTCTCGGCGGCGATGGGCGGTGCGTTCCTCGTCGCCTTCTGGGTCGGCGGTAACCCGAGTCGACGGCGTGGTTGCCGCGATGGTCATGGTCGGGTGGGGCGCGTTGATCCTGCTCGGCGGGCGCAGCGAGTTCGTTCGCGGCCTGCGCGGGGACGGTCGCGACGAGTACTGGAAGCGCATCGACGTCCACGCCACCGCGCTCGCCGGGAACGTGCTGATCCTGCGCCGTGCTCTCGATGTGCATCTGGGAGTGGGCGCACGGCCGAAGCGGCACGCCGTACGTCCAGCTCGGTGCGATCGCGGGGGTGGCCTACTTCGCGGCGGTGGCCGTGCTCAGATGGCGTTCATGAGGCGAGCAGCGACTCGAACGTCGGGTCGTTCGGGTTCCGCGCCGGGCGCACCTCGCGCCACGTGCAGTCCTTCGGGTCCTTGTCGTCGCGGAAGCGGATCAGTCGCGTGCCGTGGCGGAACCGGTTGCCCTGCACCTTGTCGTAGCGCACCTCGGCGACGAGCTCGGGCCGGAGTGCCGTCTCCTCGAGGTCGCCGGTTCCCCAGCGGTTCGGCTCCGAGAAGCGCCGCTCAGGTGCGTTCTTCAGCAGCGGCTTGACGAGCTTCAGGATCTCGGCGTGCTTCTTCGCGCCGATCGCGGCGGAGCCCACGTAGTCGATCTCGCCGTCGTCGCGGTAGAGACCGAGGAGCAGCGTCGCGAGGTGCGAAGGCTTCGTCTTCCAGCGGACGCCGACGACGACGCAGTCCGCGGTCTTGTACGGCTTGACCTTGGCCACGGCCTCGCGCGAGCCCGGCAGGTACGGGAGATCGAGCCGCTTGGCGATCACGCCGTCGAGGCCGGCGGCCTCGAAGGTGTCGAGCCAGCCGCGCGCCTGGTCGAGGTCGGTGGTCGCGGGCGAGAGCTGGAAGCCCTTCGCGACCTTCTCGAGCTCCTTGCGCCGCTTCGCGAGCGGCAGCTCGTGGATGGGCTTGCCCTTCCAGAGCAGCACGTCGAACGCGATGAACTCCGCGGGGATCTCCGCGGCGAGCTTGTTGACCCTGCTCTCGGCCGGGTGCAGACGCATCTGCATCAGCTCGAAGTCGAGCACCCCGTCGCGCGCGATCACGATCTCGCCGTCGAGCGCGGAGTGCGGCGGGAGCAGCTCGCCGAGCGGCCGCAGCTCGGGGAAGTAGCGGAGCAGCGGGCGTTCCTTCCGGGACCAGAGCGCGAGCTCGCCGCCGTCGTTCTCGAGCACGCCCCGAAAGCCGTCCCACTTCGGCTCGTACTGCCAGCCGTCACCCTCCGGCAGCTCGGACACGAGCTCGGCCTCCATCGGGGGGAAGGGGACGTGCGGGCCCGGCACGCCAGAGAACCTACTCGGATCGGGCCAGCGGAAGGAACGTCCGGCCTCCGCAGCGAGGGCAGCCGTCGCCGCGCAGCGCTTCGATCGTCGACCACGTCTGTCGGTGGCCGACCGGCTGAGCGCGGCGGCAGCCGCGGCACCGGTAGCGGCGGACCGGCGGTCGAAGGTCGCCGGTGTACAGGCGACCGTCGTAGCGCGTCGAGAGCAACGGCCGGAGCTCGCTCGTGCTCGCGAGCTGGTACAGATGGCTGACACCTCCGAGCGCGCCTGCGCCGAGATACTCGTTGAAGTTCCGCACGAGCCGGCGAACGACGAACCCCATCTCGGCGATCGCGCGCTGAACGTGAAGCAACTCCTCCGGCCGCTTGCCGCCGAACGCGAAGAAGACGTCGGCCCGTGACTGCCCGGCGACCGCCTCTGCCGCGCGGGAGAGGAAGAGCGTCGCCCCCTCGACCGTGTACGGGGGATCGGTGAACACGGTGTCGATCGAGCCACGGAGCTCCAGCGGAATCGGGTCCCGGAGGTCATGCACGATGACGCGCACGTCGAAGGGTGCGCGCCGGAGAAACGCAGCGATGGCCCGGTCGACCTCGACGCACGACGATCCGAGCCGGCCGGACGCCGAGCTGCTCGGAGACGAGGGAGATCGCGAGCGAGGTGAGGTCGTCGTCGCCGAGCAGGAGAATGCGTCGCCCGTCGAGCGCCCCTGCCTCGTGCAGCGCGAGCACGCGCCGGATCTTCGTCTCGACGTCGCAGTGCACCTGATCGAGCTCGACCCGCGCTGTGGGCGCGCGGTCCGCGAACGCGGCGAGCCGTTCTGTGCAACGGGCGCGAGGGAGGAGGGGACGACGATCTCCCGCTGCGCGCAGGCTGGGCAGGCTGCTTCGGCCGCGATCTCGCCGCCCGGTGACGGCGAACAGCTCGCGGCCGTGGGCCGTCAGCTGAACCGGGCGCGCCCGGTCGACGACGCCGCGCTTCCGGAGCTCGTTGCAGATCGCGCTGACGATCGGGATGGGCAGCTCGGTGACGCGGCTGATCTTCCGGACCGCAACGGGCTCGAGCCGGGCAGCGGCGCGCACGACGTCGCGAACGCCTGCATCGCCCTCGGCCAGGCCGACGCTCGCGGCAACCTCGTGGACGATCCGGGCCGACTCCGTCATCGGCGGCCGCGGGCCAGGATCGAGACGCTTGTCCGGGTCGCGCCGAGCCGCTCGCTGACGACTTGAAGCGCCAGGTCGCCGTCCACGTCGCCGTACGTGAGCAGGTCGACGTTCGCGAGCGACAGCTCGGGCCAGGTGTGGATGCTCAGGTGGGACTGGGCGAGGAGGAGCACGCCCGTCAACGCGCCGTTCGGGAACGTGTGGAATGCCTCCCCGACGACTCGCGCGCGGCCGCTGTCCGCGCCTGCGCGGAGGATCGTTCGGAGCTCGTTTTCGTCGATCAGGATCGCCGGATCGGCGACCCAAGCGTCGAGCGTGTACAGGCGCATCGACGCCGCTGCCGGTTCGAGGTTCAATCGTCCTCCTGGAGCGGGGGTCAGAGACGACGGCCGCCGCCCTGCGCACCCGAGGAGGTGTGAAGCGCCTCGGGCTAGCGGTGGCCGAAGGAGGTGCGCGTCAACTCAGTCATCAGTGCACCCTCCTTCCGCTCGACTACGCCCGAGCTCGAAGTATGCGTGTCGGCCGGCAGACGAAACGGGAGGGTGCGATGTGGAACCCTAGTCCCGTGAACCTGGACGGCGTCTGGACGGTCGAGCGGGTGAGCGGCGCGCTGCCACCGATGACTCGTGTCCGCAAGCGGATCGACGGCTCCGCTGGTGTGACGGTCGCGGGTCCGCTTCGGATGCGGTTCGACGTGCACGGCAACGAGTTGCGCTACCGCCCGCCGTTCATCGGTGTCGTCGACGTCCTCGAGCCTGCGGGCGAGGCCTGGAGCGGTCGCGCGACCTGGTTCGGCCGAGAGTTCGGGCGCTTTCGGATGTCCAGGGTGGCCGCGCGAAGCGACCACCCCGAACAACCCGTCTAGTTGCCGGCAGGCCTGCCGACGTCCGGCTTCGAATAGTCGCAGACCCCCGTCGGGAAGATCTGCCCGAGCCGGGGTACGTCCGCCCCGGTCGGCACCCACGGCGCGTACGTGCCGTCGGCGAGTGCCGTTGCCACCGACTTGCGCGCGCATTTGAAGACGCCGCCCTCGATCGGCCCGCCTGCGACGATGCGGGAGGTCGAGAACGTCTGGAACGCGGCGGTGCACACGCCGGCGGGACGCGAGTCGAGGATCCCGGCCCAGACGTCGGCGCCGGAGGCCATGAGCGTCCCGTTCGTGGCGAAGCACGAGTCGACTGCGCGCGTCGGCTTGTTCGCCGCGACGCTCGAGTCCGGGTTCGCGCGGATGTTCGCCATCCACTCGTCCATCACCTGGAACGCCAGCGGCGTCTGGTCGAACCCGATCGCGGGCCGCGCGTCCGTGAACCAGATCACCTGATTCGACGCGTTCCCGTCGAGGTTCAGCATCCGCTTGCGCGAGGCGAACGACTGGTGGGAGTTGTGCATGTCGAGCGCCGTCTCGAGGTAGTGCCGCCAGTCGATGATCGGGATGTCGATCGCGCCGCGGAAGACGATCCCCGACGTGTAGGCAGCGTTGGCTGCGTCCATGTTGCCCTCGCGCCGCGCGGCGGGCGTCGTGCCGTCGTCCGGGCTCAGCCGCATGTTGCGACGGCTCCACGGGTCGAACTGGGCCGGGATGGCGCAGAGCGCCGCGATGAACGGGCAGCCCTCTTGCACCATGTCCTTGCCTTCCTTCCAGGCGCCGACGGTCGCGTTCAGCTTCAGGAACTCGGCGGGCGTGATGTTCCCGCTCTTGAGCGCCGAGAGCCCGTACTGGACGCCGACGTTGTCCCACGGGACCTTCGCGTAGCCGTCGGCGTCGACGCCGTAGACGTTCCGCAGGTCGTCCCAGTGCGTCCACTTGATCGCCGCGATCTCGGCCGGGTCGTAGAACTCCGACCCCGAGCCTGCGGTGCCGAACAGCGGGTTGAGCGCGAGCGGCGTCAGCCCGCGCCAGCCGTTGACGCACTCCGTGTTGCCGGGGAGTCCGCCGCGGTACGGGTTCGGCCGCGTCGCGCTCGCGTTCATGCCCTCGAGCCACGTGCGGTTCGTCCACGTCGACCACTTCGGGTTCGCCCCGTCGGTGACGTCCATGAAGTGCTCGAGCAGCTCGCAGTCGCCGACGTGGATCGTCTGCGTGACCATGTCGGGGTACGAGTACTGCGGGATCGCGGCGTCGATGATCACGCCGGGATGGCGCTGGGCGTAGACGTACTGCTGGATCGCGCCTCCCGAGCCGCCGACGCCGACCGTGTAGGTCGGGACGCCGTAGCCCTCGATGAAGCGCTCCTTCGTCATGATCGCCGTCTCGGCGCCGAGCACGAGGTTGTAGTGCGTGCTCGTGCGCGTGCCGCTCGAGTGGACGATCGCGTAGCCCTTGGAGAGGCCGATGTCGTAGAGGCTGCTGCCTCCACCGGGAGTTCCCTGGACGTGGCCGATCGCCACGCCGCCGTCGAAGGTGTAGATCAGGCGGCCGTTCCAGAGCGAGGTGTCAGGCGCAGCCGCCGCGTCGCCGGGCGGTGAGAGGATCGCGATCGAGTAGATGAAGCGGTTGATCGTCCCTCGCTCGCGGCGAACCACGTACGGCACGGTGCGTCCGTCGAGCGTGGTCGTCGTCGCGGCGTTCGCGGGGAGCGGCCCGGCCGGCAGCGGCTGGAACGAGCCCGCGGTCGTGCGGTAGACGAAGTCGACGACCCGGTTGATCGAGCAGTTCCTGCTCCAGCCGATCGTCGGCGTCGTCGCGTTCCCCGGCGTCTGGAAGAGCCGCATGCCGACGCCGTCCTGGTTGTCGACGAGCGGGAAGCCGAGCCCTGCCGTCTGGGTCTTGCAGACGAACGGCTGCTGCTGCGGGCCGGAGAAGATCGGGCCCGTGACGGGATGGTTCGTCAGCGTCAACTGCTGCGGTCGGCCGGCCGTTGCCGCGGCCGTTCGAGTCGACGAAGAGCGTGTTCGCGCCGAGTCGGAGCCCGGTGACCATTCCCGTGTACGTGCGGGCGGCGTCGTTCCGCTGAAGCGTCGACGTGATGTCGGAGCCGTTCAACAGCACGGTTGCCTGGTGCATCGGCACCGTGCGCGGAACGCTCACCTCGACGAGCGCGTCGCCGCCGGTGACCATGCTCGCGGGACTCGAAAGAACGCGAACCGCGAAGTCTTGTGTCGTCTCTGCAGCCGAGACGGGGGCGCCGCCGAGCGCACAGACGCAGGCGAGCGCAGCCCAGGCCGAATCTCCTCATTACCCCTCTCCCTTCACCCGTGGTAGCCGGGCGACTATGGCAGGTCTGCGACCGTCTGGTAAACCTGACGGATGCGCCGAGTGGTGGTGACCGGGCTGGGGGCTGTGACGCCGATCGGGAACGACGTTCCGTCGTCCTGGGCTGCCGCACTCGAGGGGCGAAGTGGGGTGGACTTCATCAGCGCGTTCGACACCGAAGGGTTCCCGGTCCGGATCGCGGCGGAGGTCAAGGAGTTCGACCCGACGACGGTCGTTTCGGCCAAGGAGGCGCGCAAGTTCGACCGGAACGTGCTGTTCGCCGTCGCGTCCGCCAAGGAGGCCGTCGCGGACGCCGGGCTCAACGGCTTCGACCCGACCCGCGTCGGGATCGTCTTCGGCTCCGCGATCGGCGGGCTGCTCGGGATCATGGAGCAGGCCGAGGTGCTGCGAGAGCGCGGGCCGGACCGCATCTCCCCGAACTTCCTGCCGAACGTGCTCGTCGACTCGGCCAGCGGGCAGCTCGCGATCACGCTCGGGATCCGCGGGCCGAACTACGCGCCTGTTTCCGCCTGCGCGACAGGCTCGCACGCGGTCGGGGAAGGCGCCGAGCTGATCCGGCGCGGCGACGCCGACGCGGTGATCGCCGGCGGCACGGAGGCCTGCATCCATCCGCTGATCCTCGCGGGCTTCTGCGCGATGCGCGGGCTCGCGGCCGAAGAGGAGCACCCGCCGCGCGCGTCGCGCCCGTTCGACGCCACGCGGGAAGGGTTCGTCATGGGCGAGGGCTCGTGCACGCTCGTGCTCGAGGAGCTCGACCAGGCACGCGCGCGCGGTGCTCGGATCTACGCCGAGGTGCTCGGCTACGGCGCCTCGAACGACGCGCACCACATGGCGCAGCCGGAGCCCGAGGCAATCGGGGTCAGCGACATGATGCGAGCTGCGCTCCGCCGTGCCGACGTCGACCCGAAGCGCGTCGGGTACATCAACGCGCACGGGACCTCGACGCCGCTGGGCGATCTCGCGGAGACGCGCGCGATCAAGCAGGTCTTCGGCAACCACGCCTACGAGCTCGCGGTCTCGTCGACGAAGTCGGTCACCGGGCATTGCTTCGGCGCGGCAGGCGCGGTCGAGGCGATGATGTGCGTGCTCGCGCTGCACCACGGCGAGCTACCGCCGACTGCGAACTACGAGCACCCCGACCCCGAGTGCGACCTCGACTACGTGCCGAACGAGTCGCGCAAGGTGCAAGTGGACGTCGCACTCTCGAACGCGATGGGCCTCGGCGGCCACAACGCGTGCGTCCTGCTCGCCCGCTACGAGACCTGACCGTTCAAGCCGTGCCCTGGTGCCAGGCACCGGGGCACGGCTCAAGCGGCCACGGACTCCGCGGTCAGGTCGGTGAGCGAGTCGAGGACGACGTCGGCAAGCGCCAGCGACTCGTCGTCTGGTGGGAAGTGGGCGTTCGGGATCGCGACGACGCGTAGGCCGGCGGCGTGGGCGCTGCGGATGCCGTTCGCTGAGTCCTCGACCGCCGCCGCGCGCGCGGGCTCGACACCGAGCCTGCGCACTGCTTCGAGGTAGACGTCAGGCGCCGGCTTCCCGCGCCCTACCTCCTCGGATGAGACCGTGACGGCGAAGAGTGGTGCCAGGCCGCCGAGCTCGAGGGCGAGGTCGATCATCGGGCGGTTCGACGACGACGCGAGCCCGAGCGGCCAGCGCGCCGCGAGCCGCTCGACCGCCTCGCGCGCACCGGGGATCAGCGGCAGTCGCTCCCGGTAGCGCGCCTCCATGCGCCGCACGACCTCCTCGGCGATCTCGTCGGGCGACTCGCTCAGCCCGAGGGCGTCGTGCATGTAGCGCGACCACTCGGGCGAGCTCATGCCCATCATGTCGGCCTGCGCGCGTTCCGACCAGCGACCGCCGCGCTCCCGCGTCAGCGCTTCGCGTACCTCGTCCCACAGTTGCTCGCTGTCCAGGAGCACCCCGTCGAGATCGAAGACGACGGCGTCGATCACGCTGGGACGTAGCGGCCGTCTCGGTACGCCAGTCCTGGCCCTTCCCGGCCGAGCTCGACCCGCTCGACCGCGCCGACGAAGAACGTGTGGTCGCCGGTGTCGTGCTCGGAGTGCAGCGAGCACTCCAGCCACGACGCCGCGCCGTCCAGCAGCGGCCCGCGCTTCCCCTCGCGCACCGCGATGCCTTCCCACTGCACGATCGGAGGCACGCTCCGCGCAAAGTGCTGTGCCAGGGCCGCCTGGTCGCCCGCCAGCACGCTGAGCGCGAAGCCGCCGGCTTCACGCAGCAACGCGTGCGCCTGCGCCTCGCGCCCGATCGACACGCCGACGAGCGCGGGCTCGAGCGAGAGCGAGACGAGCGAGCCGATCGTGACGCCGTACGGCACGGGGACGGTCAGCACAGCGATCCCCGAAGGGAACCGGCGCATCGCCGCCCGCAACTCCTCGTCAGTCGCCACGAGGCGATGCTAGAGCGAGAGCGGAGGGCGGGGGGTAGCCGCCCTCCGCCGGTGCCTAGACCGAAGCGGTGCGCTCCCGTCCGAGGAGCAGGCCGGCCCCCAGCAGGCCAACGCCGAGGACGAAGTGCAACCACTGGTCGGCGGAGTTCGTCGGCAGCCACTCGAGGCCGCCGATCAGGCCGACGACCCACAGCAGCAAGTAGATGCTCCCGGCGCCGACGAGAAACGTCCGGGCGCCCTCCGCGGTGCGGGCCAGCGCGAGACCGACGAGGCCGAAGAGCAGGTGCACCATGTTGTGCAGGATGCTCACCTGGAAGATCCCGAGCAGCTCGGCGCTGGAGCCTTCGCCCGAGAAGTCGCCGGGCGCGTCCGAGGTGATGCCGGGGATGAAGCCGAGAATGCCGACGAGCAGGAAGACGACGCCGAACAGCTGCGCTGTCGTCACGAGCAGATCCCGCTCGACCGCCACGGGCCGATCAACCATCTAGGGTCCTCCTCGGTAGCGAGTTGATTAGAACAGTGTGGCCCATACACGACGTGTCGACTGGGTCTTCACTGACCAGCGAGCGACGAGCTTGAAGGTGAAGCCGCCCATCCGTCCCTCCTGGCGTCAGGACCGGGGCCCGGACGGCGGCGCGAGTTTATTAGTCAGCCCGACGCCGGACTGCTATCTGGTGCGGACGCGCCGACTCGCCACGATGCGGCCGCCCACGTACCACTGGAACGTCGTGAACGTCGCCAGCGTTGCCGTTCCGATGGTGAGGGTGTTGGTCGCGGGGCTGTTCCAGCTAAAGCCTCGAAGTCGGCCGCTAAGGCAACGGCGCGCTCGTGCGCGCGTGCGGTAGCAGACTTGATACGGCTGCACCTCGCCCATCGGGTTGGCGGTGAGCGTCGCCGACGCCTGTCGCAGGAACTTGTAGACCACGACGCGGCCCGAGTAGCGGATCGTCGGCTTCGGCACCGAGACCTGCACGACCTGCGAGTACCCGTCGGCGCAGGCGGGGTCAAACCCCCCGGTGCCGCTGATGTAGCACGCGTCGAAATCGGGCGACGCTCGCATCATCACGAAGTACGTGCCTGGGTCCAGCTGGCTCTCGTGCAGCCACCGACCCGCTTGAATCTCCGAGTCAGTAAGAACGTCCAGCGTCTCGATGTTCTCGTTCAGGAACGCGCCGTCCGTGGCCCGCTCGGGACTACGGGCGACGTAGACCGTCGAGAAGTCCGCCCGAGGCGCGGAGAACGTCATCACGAGGTGCCGCTCTTGGACAGTGACGCCGGTGATCGCCGGGGGAACGGCGGCGGCCGAGGACGGCACGGCGAGGGCCGCGAGAGCGACGGCTGCTCCCGCCAGCGGCTTCACGACGCCTGACAATACCGCGCGTAGTTGGCGCGTCAGTAAGCCCGTGAAACGGCGGACTCACACGGACGAATGGGGACGCGCGCCTCGGGTGGCGCGCGTCTCGCAAGCCCGCATGGTTGAGCGGAAAACCGCGTGGTTGAGCGGCGGGGGTGGGATTTGAACCCACGGACGAGTTTCACCCGTCAGCGGTTTTCAAGACCGCCCCGTTCGACCGCTCCGGCACCCCGCCTAACGCGTGACCGTAGCGGGGGCGCCGAAGCCCTGCAGGACCTCCGGGACATCGCCCTGGAAGTTCTCGAGGATCGCGAGCGCGACGCGGTCGACCGTCGCGGTGCCGTTCAAGGTGTGCACCGGCTCGAGACCATGCTCGCCGCGAAAGCGGATCCCGAGTCGGCGCGCCTGGAAGTCGGTGGTGTTCGAGCACGACGTGACCTCGCGGTAGCGCTCCTGGCTCGGGAACCACGCCTCGAGGTCGTACTTCTTCGCGGCGGGGTCGCCGAGATCGCCGGCGGCGACGTTGACGACACGGTAAGGAACTCCGAGCTCCTGCATGAGCGACTCCTCGATCGCGAGCAGCCGCTCGTGCTCGGCCCACGACTCCTCCGGGCGCTGGTAGACGAACATCTCGACCTTGTTGAACTGGTGCACGCGGAACATGCCGCGCGTGTCCCGCCCCGCCGCACCGGCTTCGCGGCGGAAGTTCGTCGAGAACGCGGCGTAGCGCAGCGGCAGCTCGTCGAGCGTCTCCGTCATGTGCAGCCCCGCCATTCCGACCTCCGAGGTGCCGGTGAGATAGAGGTCGTCGCCCTCGATCGCGTAGATGTTCGACCGCTCGGTCGGGAAGAAGCCCGTGCCGTACATCGCCTCCTCGCGCACGAGCACCGGCGGCAGCGCCGGCGTGAAGCCTTCCTTGACGAGCCGGTCGAGCGCGAAGCGGTACATCGCGAGCGCGAGCAAGGCGGTGTCACCGAGCCAGTAGCCGAAGCGCGAGCCGGACACGCGCGCCGCGCGCTCCATCTCGAAGCGGCCGATCTCGGTGTGCTCCTTCGGCTCTGCGAGCTGCGGCGGGTCGCCCCAGCGCCTCAGCTCCTCCGCGTCCTCCTCCGTGTCGCCGTCGGGCGTCGACTCGTGGGGCGGGTTCGGCACGCGCGTGAGCGCTTCGTCTCGCGCACGCTCGGCGACGCCGTGCTCGTCCTCGAGGCGCTTCAGCTCCTCCTTCAGTCCGCGGAGCTCCTCGAGCTGCTCGGGGGACGGCTTTCCCTTCAGCTTGGTCTTGGCGCGAAGCTCGGTGACGCGCGTCTCGAGCTCGCGCCAGCGTGTGTCGGCGGCCATCAGCTCGTCGAACGCCTTGCCGGCGCCCTTGCGCGCGACCGCTGCCCGGAAGGTCTCGGGATCGCTGCGTGCGGCGCGGATGTCGATCATCCGCGTGAGTCTAGGGCGGCCTCGATCACCTGCGCGACGCCTTCCTCCGCCGCGGGCGGACAGACGAAGTCGGCGACCCCGAGGACTCGCTCGTGCGCGTTGGCGACCGCCACCGCGTAGCCGACCGACTCGAGCAGCTCGACGTCGTTCTCGCCGTCGCCGAACCCGACGACCCGCTCGAGCGGAACGCCGAGCTGTTCCGCGACGAGCGCGAAGCCGGTCGCCTTCGTCACCTCGGGCGCCGCGAGCTCCAGGAAGTGCGGCAGCGACTTCGAGATGTAGAGGCGATCGCCGAAGCGGCCCTTCAACTCGCGCTCGAGCTCGTCCAGCGCGCGCGGCTCACCGACGACGACGAGCTTCGTCGGCGGCTCGTCGAGCCACGCGAGCAGGTCGCCGACCGGATGGATCGGCAAGTCCTGGAAGTCGGCGTACGCACGCGCCTCCTCCGTCACCTCTGCGACGTACAGCTCGTCGCCCACGTAGCAGTTGAGGTGGAACCGCCCGGCCACCGCGGCGATCGCCTCGCGCGCGGCCTCGAGTGGGATCGGCACGTGGCGGAGGAACCGGCCCGACGCGTCGGCGACGACGGCGCCCTGGTAGCAGACGACGAGCCCGTCCAGCCCGAGCTCGTCGAGGTAGCGCTTCACCGAGCGGAACATCCGGCCGGTCGCGATCACGAATGGAATCTCTGCCTGGCGCACGGCGAGCACGGCCGCCCGAGTGCGCGGGCGCACGAGCGCGTCCTCCGCGATCAGCGTGCGATCGAGGTCGCACGCGAACGCGGCGACGTCGCGCGGGAAGTCGTCAGGAAGCCGCAGCTTCTTACTGCGTGACGAAGGCGGCCACGTCGGCGATCTCCTGGTCGCTCAGGCGATCTCCGAAGGCGGGCATGCCGCCGCCGCCGTTCTTGATCTGCTGGAAGGCTGCGTCGAAGTCGATGCTCGCATCGTCGAGGCTCGGGCCGACCGTGCCGGTGGAGCCGGCAGCGGAGAACGTGTGGCAGCCGCCGCAGCCGGCGGACGCGTAGATCGTCTTGCCCTTGGCGGCGTCGCCTTCGGCAGCAGCGCCGCCGGTGTCGGTCGGCAGCGTTCCCTCGACGGTGTCGGGCAGAGGCTGCACTTCCTCCTCGCCGCCGCACGCAGGGATTGCGACGACGAGCACGAGCGCTGCGAGCAGCAGGACGAGCCTTCTCACGTCGTCGATTCTATCCCGAGCCGCTTTCTCGAAACCGACCAGGCGCGGAGCGCGCCGCAGACGATCGCCCCGTAGCCCGCGACCTTCGTCGGCGAGTCGTTGACGACGAGGGAGACGGCGATCGCAACGAGAAACGCGTCCACCACGGGGAAGCGAGGCTTGAGCGTCGCGAAGTAGCCAAGCACCGCCAGGCCCGCCGTGAGGAGGGCGAGCTGCCACACCGTGGAGGTGGCGATCGCGAACGAGCGCTCGGCCCGGTCGCGGAAGGTGTCGAAGAGCTCGCCCGGCCCGCCGGAGACCGCGTCGGTCACGTGGCTCGATCCGCCGGCCAGCGCGTCGATGCCGACGAACGCCAGGCCGAGCGCCACGACGCCGACCAGTGCGAGCGGAATCGCGCGCGCGCGGCCGTGGAGAAGCGCGGCCAGCACCGCGAAGCCGGTCGCGAACACGAGGATGCCGCCGCCGTCGGCGCCCGTCTTGCTCGCACCGACGACGACGAGCGCAAGCAGCGCGAGCGCGACGAGCCGCCAGCCGCGCAGCAGGGCTCCCGCGGCGAGCGCCGGCCCGAGGAGCAGCGTCTCGATCTGGTTGTTGACGCCGTAGAAGCGCGATCCGCTCCAGGGGTACGGGCCGATCGCCATCAGTGCGTTCGTCTCGGGGGAGAGCGCGAGCACCAGCCCGTAGGCGGTCGAGGAAGACGGGCACTGCGAGCGTCAGCGGAACGCGCGCGGCGGCGACGAGCGCGAGCGGAACCGCGGCGAGCACGACCAACGTCGTGATGAGCGGGCCGACGAGGTGGAGCGCGCTCGCACCCAGAGCCAGGGCAATTGCGGCAAGCGGGTACAGGAGCGCGCCGCGCGCGAGCAGCCCCGAGCGGGTCAGGAGCGCGAGCGCGGCAAGCGCGATCAGCGCAAGGGTGAGTGCGACCGTTGCCGGCCCCTGCGCAGCCCTGGCATCGGACAACCGTTCGTCGAGCTCTCGCAGCTCCTGAAGCGGATGCTCGCTCTCGCGCCATTCGAGCGGCGGGTCGCGTCCGGTCTCGAGCGCCTCGACGGTGTCACGGATATCCGAGATCGAGACGAGGCCCGGGATGCGCGTCCGGTCCGAGACGAGGATCCCGCGGTACTCGTCGCCGAGGATCGTCACCTCGTAGCGCTTGTCGTTTCGCTGCGAGCCGAGCGGTGGCACCGAGACGAAGAGCTCGAACTCGCACTGGCCGATCGTGCCGCACGGCCGCTGCGGCAGCGGGCCGAGCCGCTCGAGCGCCTCCTCACGGCTGACGTACAGCCCCTGCCCCGGCACGTAGAGGCCGGTCGCCCCGCGGCCCCGCACCTCGGCCGGCTGGTCGCCGGTGACGACCAGCACGTAGACGTCCTGCGCCGCGGCGGGCGCCGCGGTCGCGAGCAGGGCCAAAGCTACTATCGAGAGGACCTTGACCAAGGAGCTCGATTCTCGATGAAGCGACGGACATACGGACGCGATGCCGGACTGACCCTCCGGCTGCTGCTGACGACCGGGCTGCTCGGTCTGCTCTACGTCGTTTTCGGCACGGTTCTCATCTCGTACCTCAACGTCGGGATCCTCCCGATGCTGCTGATCATCGGCGGCATCGCCTTCTTCCAGTACTTCACGTCGGACAAGCTCGCCCTCAGGGCCTCCGGCGCGAAGGTCGTCTCGGAGGAGGAGGCGCCGGAGCTCCACGCGATGGTCGAGCGGCTCTGTGCGATGGCCGACCTGCCGAAGCCGAAGGTCGCGGTGGTCGACACCGACGTTCCGAACGCGTTCGCGACCGGCCGCAACCCGAAGCACGCGGCCGTCGCAGTGACCCGCGGCCTGTGGCAGCGGCTCGAGCCGCGCGAGGTCGAGGGTGTGATCGCCCACGAGCTCTCGCACATCGCGAACCGCGACGTGCTGATCATGACCCTCGCGAGCTTCTTCGCGTTGCTCGCCGGGCTGCTGACGCGCTACGCCTTCTTCTTCGGCGGCGGCGGCCGCGATCGGAGCGGCCCGCCGGTCTGGCTCGTCGTCTTCGTCGTCTCGATCGTGACCTACATCGTCTCCTACGTCCTGATCCGGACGATCTCTCGCTACCGCGAGTACGCCGCTGACCGCGGCGCTGCGCTGATCACCGGCGCGCCCGAGAACCTGATGAGCGCACTGCAGAAGATCGCGTCGGGGATCGCGTCGATCCCGCAGCGCGACCTGCGGGAGGTCGAAGCGATGAACGCCTTCTACATCATCCCGACGAACGTGAAGTCCGCTTTCGGGGAGCTCTTCGCGACGCACCCGCCGCTCGAGAAGCGGCTCGCGGCGCTGGCCGAGATCTCGCGCGAGCTCGGCCGACCCGTCTAGCAGTGGGCCTCACCGACGTCCTCTTCGGCCGCAAGAAGCTGAAAGAGGCGCAAGGCGAGCGGCTCTTCGCGCTCTCCACCGCACGCGTCACGCTCGAGGTCGAGCTCGGGCTCAAGCCCGGCAAGCGCGCTGCGGTCGTGTTCAAGTCGCTCTCGTCGGGCGACTTCGTCCGCGTCGAGAACGAGCTGCACGAGCTCCTCGACATCGCGGCGCGTGACACCGGCTCGCGCGTCACGCGCACCGAGGACGCGTTCGGCTACGACTGGATCGTCGTCGAGGACAACGACTTCGAGGACCTCGTCGCGACCGTCCACCTCATCGGCTCCGAGCTGAAGGCGCGCGGCTTCGGGCCGCAGCTCCTCGCAGCGGTCTTTCGCTTCGAAGGCGGCAAGCACCCCGTCTACTTCGTCTACGGCTACAAGCGCGGGGCGTTCTGGCCGTTCGTCCCGACGGGGAAGGACAAGGAGCGCGACAACGCCGCGGAGCTCGAGTTGAAGGCGAAGCTCGAGCAGGAGCTCCCGATCGAGCAGGACCTCACGCGCTGGCTCGCGCTGTTCGATGCTCCTGTCTGAGCTTCTCCCGGAGTACGACTTCAGCGAGCGGCATCAGCGACGCGTCGACGCGCAGCCCGAGGCCGTCTTCGCCGCGATCCGCTCGGTCACGCTCGCGGAGACGCCGGTCGCCCGCACCTTGATGCGGCTGCGGGGGCTGCGCGCCGGCTCCGTGAGGCCGCTCGTCGAGGAGATGAGCTCCGAGGGGTTCGTGCAGCTCGCGGAGGTGCCGCTGCAGGAGCTCGTTTACACCGCGATCGGCCAGCCGTGGAAGCCGCGCGGTGGCAAGCGCGCCGACGCGGGCGACTTCCGGGCGTTCGCCGAGCCCGGCTACGCGAAGATGGGGTTCAACTTCCGGCTCGAGGACGGCGTGCTCTCGACGGAGACGCGCGTCCTGCTCACCGACGAGCGCAGCCGGACGCTGTTCCGGCGCTACTGGTTCGTGATCCGGCCGTTCAGCGGCCTGATTCGCCGCGAGTGGCTGCGCGCGATCGCTCTCCGCGTCCGCTAACAGCGCAGGCCGAGCGTGGCCGAACCGGGAGGTGCCCGTAGACTCCGCTCGACCTGTCGGCGTGGAGAGGAGACTGACATGCGCCTCGAGATCGGCGATCGCGTCCGCTGCACCGACGGGGTTTACGGAGAGCTGGCGGACATCGTCATCGACCCGCTCGAGAAGCGCCTGACGCATCTCGTGGTCCAGCCGGAGCGAGCCGAGGGAGAGGCGCGGCTGGTGCCCATCCGACTGGCGAAGGGCAGAGACGACGAGCAGCGCGAGATCGAGCTGGAGTGCACCCTGGACGAGGCGCAGGGGTTCGAGTCCGTGCGCGAGGCCGCCTACCTCCGGCTCGGAGAGAGCCCCGCCGAGGACCCCGACTGGGACGTCGGCGTCCAGGACGTCCTCGCGATGCCGTACTACACCGGCTTCGGCGGCTTAGACCCGTATCCGGGCGAGCTCCCCAACCACGTGACCATGTACTACGACCGCGTCCCGAAGGGCGAGGTCGAGGTGCGGCGGGCGAGCGCCGTCATCTCTGTGGACGGCCATTCACTGGGCGAGGTGGACGGCTTCGTGGTCGACACCGACGAGCACATCACGCACTTCGTCCTCGAGCGCGGCCACCTCTGGGGACGGAAGGAGGTCACCATTCCGATCGGGGCTGTCGCCAGGGTCGAGAGCGACGCGGTGCACGTCGCCCTGTCCAAGGACGAGGTCGGCGCCCTCCCCGCCGTTCGCGTCGGCCGACACGGCTGACGCCCTCGGGCGCAGGGCCCGCTAGCTCTCGAGCTCTTTCTTCTCCCCGGCGCCGACCTCGGCCTTGAGGGCCTCCAGCTCGCGATCGACCTGGTTCGACGACTGAATCTGCTCGAGCTCTCGGTCGAGCGCCGTCTTGTCGCCGCCGGTGAAGTCCTCGAGCGTGCCCGCCTCGATCAGCTCCTCGACCGCTGACGCGCGTGCCGTCATCTGCTCGGTCTTGTCTTTCGCGCGCTGAATCGCGAGTCCCGTGTCGGCCATCTGGTCGCCGATCCCCGTCGCCGCTTCGCCGATCCGCACCTGCGCCTCGGCGGCGGAGTACTGCGCCTTGATCACTTCCTTCTGCGAGCGGAAGGCCTCGACCTTCGCCTGCAGCTGCTTCTCGGAGGCGACGAGCTTCTCCTGCTGCTGCTCGAGCCCCGCGACCTGCTGGTCGAGATCCTGGAGCTGCCCCTGGATCAGCGCCTTCCGTTCGAGCGCCTGGCGAGCCAGATCCTCTCGGTTCGCCGCGAGCGCCTCGCGGGCCTGCGTCTCGAGCTTGACGAGGCTCTGCTCGAGCTGGGCGGTCTGCATCTTCAGCCGCTTCTTCGAGGTGGTCACGTCGACGACGCCCCGCTTCACGTCCTGGAGCAGGCGAAGCTGCTGCTCGTAGGAGTAGTCGAGCGTCTCCGTGGGGTTCTCTGCCCGGTCGAGCAGCTTGGAGAATCTCGCTCTGATCAGCATCGAGGCTCGTGAGAGCAGGCCGGCCATCGTTCCTCCGTCGTCGTCGGGTCCGTACGCCGTTAGCCTACCCGCGTGCCGGTCGAGCGAAGCATGCACCCCGAGTGGCTCTCGAACGCCTACCTCGTCTGGGACGAGGGCACCCGAGAGGCCTTCTTCGTGGACAGCGGCGCGCCGCTCGAACCGCTCCTGGAGGTCGTCGAGCGCGAGGGGCTCGAGGTCGAGGCGCTGCTGACGACTCACACGCACGCGGACCACATCGCCGGCGACGCCGAGCTGGAGCAGCGCTTCGGCGTCAGCGGCACCCAGCAGGTCGACTGGGCGCAGTCGATTTCCACTCCCGGCCACGCGGACGACCACGTGACGTTCGTCGTCGACGGGCTCTGCTTCTCGGGCGACCTCCTGTTCAAGGACGCGGTGGGCGGCGGCGACGCGGCGCGCGTGCACGAGTCCGTGCTGAAGCTGCTGGAGCTCCCGGACGAGACGCGCGTGCTGCCGGGTCACACGGAGGAGACGACGATCGGGCGCGAGCGGGAGGAGAACCCCTTCCTGCGCTATTGGCTCGGCGCCGCACCTTCCATCGACGAGGCCGTGCGCGTCGGGGGAGAAGACGCGACGCTCGTCGTCTGGTCGCCGGACTACGACGGCAAGGGTAAGGCGCTCGTCCGGTTCGCCGACGGTACCGAGCGGATCGTCGGCGGCTCGCGGGTCGCGCGCTAACGAGTCGGGGCCCCGTCCGTCTGTACGGGGGATGACGAGAGTCGCGGCGGTCACACCGGACGGGCGCTGTTACAGCCAGGCGGTGGTCGGGCCGTTCGAGGTCACGCGGCTGGCGTTCCCGCCGAACTTCAGCCACGGCCCGTTCGAGCCGCAGCGCGGCTACCTCGTCGTCGTGCTCGAGGGGGCCGTGTGCAAGACGTTCTCCCGCGACTCGGCGACGCTCGGTCGCGGCGACGTCGCGACGCTGCCGGCCGGCTCGACGCACTCGAGCGAGTTCGCTCCAGCGCGGAACGCAGGTGCTGACCGTTCGCGCGGCGGACGAGTCGCCACTCTTCGGCTCGCTGCTGATGCGGCGCAGGCACCTGCGCGCGTCCGCGTCTGCCGCGCTCGGCCGGCGGATGGCGATCGAGCTCGACGCGACGGACGAGTGCTGGTCACTTGCGCTCGAGGGTCTCGCGCTCCAGCTCGTCGCGACGGCCGAGCGGGCGTCGTGCGAGCGGCCCGGGCCGTGGCTCGCGCGCGTGCGGGAGCTGCTGCACGACCGCGCGCCCGAGCAGGCTTCGCTCGGCGAGCTCGCGAACGCCGTCGGCCGTCACCCGACGCACGTCGCGCGGGTCTTCCGCCGCGAGTACGGGCTCAGCGTGGGGGAGTACGCGCGCTCGCTGCGCCTGGAGTGGGCGGCCTCGCGGCTCGCGCTCGACGACGCACCGCTCGCGCAGGTCGCGCTCGAGGCGGGTTTCGCCGACCAGAGCCACTTCACGCGGGCGTTCCGGCGCCACGCGGGCGTGACGCCGGGTCGCTACCGCGAGCTTCGCAAGCGCTAGCCCGACCGCACCTGCAGGTTTCCGCGCTCGACGAGGAACGGGAACCGTACGACCGGGTGGTCGTCGCAGTACTGCTGAGCGGCGCCCGGACCGCCTGCCCCGAGCGTCGACGACATGTCGGCCGGATCGTTCGGACCCTCGCCGTTGTCCTGCGCCTGGAACCACATGTCGAGGCCGACGAGCGACGCGCGCGAGCTGTCCTCGATGATCCCGCCGACCCAGACCTGGTTGCCGATGATGGTCGCGCACGTGAGCGAGCCCCTCGCCGACAGCTCGACGCCGTCTCGGACCTGCGTGTAGTTGAAGCGTCCGTGCACGCTGCCGTCCTCGTGCACCTGCACGTTCCAGGTGAACGGGTGGACGTCGAAGAAGCTCCCCGCAGCCGTGCCGGTGTACCCGTACCCGCCGCTCGCGGACGCGACGACTCCGCCTTCGGCTCCGGCCGAGCTCGCCGCACCGAGCGCGAGCACTCCCGCGGCGAGCAGCATGACCTTGCGCACTCCCACATCCCCTCCTTGGTTGACACGGCGACGCTACGGCGGCCGTGACGTGCGGTCTTGAACCCGCCGAGCGTTGTGGAACGCGCGTAGCGCGATGCGGGTGCGAGAATGACCCGATGGACTTCGTCGAGCCCGAGATCGAGGCGTACGCCGCCGCGCACACGACGCCGCCCGAGCCGTTGCTCGCCGAGCTCGCCGAGGAGACGCGCGCGTCGCTTCGCTCGCCGCAGATGCTCACGGGGACGATCGAGGGCCGCTTCCTCGAGCTGCTCGTCCACGGCCTCGCCGCGAAGCGCGTGCTCGAGCTCGGGACGTACTCGGGCTACGGGACGATCTCGATGGCCGCCGGGCTGCCCGAAGGCGGGCGCATCGACAGCTGCGAGATCTCGGAAGAGCACGCGGCGGTCGCGCGGCGCTACCTCGAGCGGGCCGGCTACTCGGACCGGGTGACGGTGCACGTCGGCCCGGCGCTCGACACGATCCGCTCGCTCGACGGCGAGTTCGACTTCGTCTTCATCGACGCCGACAAGGAGAACTACCTCGCGTACTACGAGGAGGTGCTCCCGCGCCTCTCGGCGCACGGCCTGATCGCCGCGGACAACACGCTGTGGAGCGGCCGCGTGCTCGACGAGTCGGACGACTCCGAGGCCACGCAGGCGATCCGCGAGTTCAACGATCACGTCGCCGCCGACGAGCGCGTGAAGTCCGTGATGCTCACGGTGCGGGACGGGATCACCCTCATCCGCCGCCGCTGAGCGCCGCTACAATTCGCCCTCGCGGGGCCATAGCTCAGCTGGGAGAGCGCCTGGATCGCACCCAGGAGGTCGCCGGTTCGAGCCCGGCTGGCTCCACTCTCGTGAAGCGCCTGCCCGGCCTGCGCTTTCTCGTCTTAGCCTCACACTTCCTGAACTGGATCCTCCTCGACAGGCAGACAACGGGTGCCGATCACTCGGGGACTTCGTGCAGCATCCGGTGGATGGCCGACTTGATGTGTCGTGCCGGGTCGGGATCGACGGCGCGGCGCTCACTCGACGTGTAGTAGCTCGCGTCGGCGCTCGCAAACTCTTCGCCGTCCTCGAAACCGAGCAACCAGACGAAGGTATGCCCGTCGACCCACGGGCCGAGGATTCGGAAACCGAGTCGCCGTCGCAGCGGAGCGACGTGCTCGCGCCACTCGGCAATCCAAGCGTCGAGCTCGCCATCCTCGATCTCGTAGATGCGCAGCTGCCACTCCACGGGGCTGCAGGCGAGCGTACCGTGGTGATGTGAGCGTCACGCCGCCTCGGACAGTGCCGGTCGTGCGGGGCTGAGCTTCCGGCGACGGCGCGGCGGGACAAGGTGTACTGCTCGCGCCGCTCCGGACGGGACCCCGAGTCTGCAGCCTAGGCCTTGGCTTTATCCGCCCGGCCCGGCCGTCGAAGCGGGCGAGTGTGGCTGTTTGGGCAGCAAGCGGTGGCCGTCGACGACTGCGGAAGCCACATCGACGAGCTTCCGGTTCGTCGAGCGCGCGTGCTCACGAAGCAGCTCAAAAGCCGCCGGCTCATCGATCGAGTGGCGTTCCATGAGGATGCCTTTCGCGCGCTCGGTGATGGCGCGGCGGCCGAAGGCGCCTTCGAGATCGTGGTACTCGCTGAAGCGGCGTAGCACGATGTCGATCGAGCTCTGCCAGTCCTTGGCGTCGGCATCCGTGATGTAGGCGAAGGCGCCGCGCTTGGATGCTTCCTTGACGAAGATCGACGGCATCGAGATCCACTTCATCCACGTGCGCTCCACCGCCTCGTCGCTTGCCATCCCGACCGAGACGATATTCGGCGAGGAATAAACAGTGATCCAAGACGTTTGAGGGGTCAAGTACCTCTCTTCAAAAGGACAAGCGATGAACCCCCAATTCGAATTCGGGCTCGACACGTTCCTGCCGATCACGGTCGATCAGTCCGGACAGCCGATCGCCGGCGATCAGGTGATCCGGGACGCCGTGGACGAGGCGGTTCTCGCCGAGGCGGCCGGTGTCGACTCGTTCAGCATCGGCGAGCACTACCGCCCGGAGTTCATGGACTCCGCGAGCCACGTGATCCTCGCCGCGATCGCCAGCCGCACGCGAGCGGATCCGTCTCGGCACGGCAGTCACCGTCCTCAGCACCCAGGATCCGGTTCGGCTCTACACGAACTTCGCGACGCTCGACGCGGTGTCGAACGGCCGCGCACAGTTGATCGTGGGCCGCGGCTCGCTGACGGAGTCCTTCCCGCTGTTCGGGTTCGACCTCGCCGACTACGAAGAGCTGTTCGAGGAGAAGCTCGACCTGCTGGTGCAGCTGCTGCGTCGGCAACCCGTGACCTGGTCGGGGAACTTTCGGTCGCCGCTGGAGAACCAGTTCGTCAGCCCGCCCATCCCCGAGGGACACATCCCGACCTGGGTCGGCGTCGGTGGGACCCCGCAGTCGGTGATCCGAGCCGCGCGCTTCGGACTGCCGCTCATGCTGGCGGTCATTGCCGGCAGGCCCGGACGCTTTGCGCCGTACGTCGAGCTCTACAAGCGCTCGCTCGCCCAGCATGGGCAGCCCGACCTGCCGATCGGGCTCCACTCGCTCGGCTTCGTCGCCGAGACCGACGAGGAGGCCCTGAGCACGCAATGGCCCTACTACAAGGAGCAGTTCGACTGGGCTGCGGAAGAGCGCGGCTGGCGGCCGCCGACCTACGAGCAGTACCTGGCCGAGGTCGATCACGGCTCGATGTACGTCGGGTCGCCGGCAACGGTCGCGACCAGGATCGCGGACGCCATCCGCACGCTCGACCTGAGCCGATTCGACCTGCTCAACGGCGTCGGACGCGTTCCCCACGAACAGCGGCTGCGCGCGATCGATCTCTACGGTCGCGAGGTGATCCCGCGTGTGCGCGAGCTGCTCGCCGCGCGGCCCAGCCCCGCGCCGACAGCCGAGGTGGCGAGCTGATGGCGGCCGTCGAGCGCCTCGGCATCGTCGGAGCGGGCAAGTTCGGCACGACGCTTGCCCGCGCCGCGCTGGCGGCCGGCTACGACGTCGCGATCGCCGGGTCGGGCCCTGCTGACGACATCGCGCTCACCGTCGACGTTCTCGCGCCGGGCGCGCGTGCTGCGTCGACCGACGAGGTCGTCCGCCACGCCGACCTCGTCGTCCTGGCCGTTCCCACGCACCGCTTCCGCGAGCTTCCGGGAGATCTCTTCGCGGGGAAGATCCTCGTCGACGTCATGAACTACTGGGAGCCCGTCGACGGCAAGGATCCGGAGTTGGCGGCCGCGGTCGACGGCTCGAGCGTGATCGTGCAAGCGCACTTCCCTTCAGCGCGGGTGGTCAAGAGCCTCAATCAACTCGGCTACCACGAGTTCGAAGAGCAGCGACGTCCGAACGGATCACGCGACCGGATCGGGATCGGCGCCGCCGGCGACGACCGCTCAGCCGTCCGCCAGGTGATGAAGCTGATCGACCGGCTCGGGTTCGATCCGGTCGACATCGGCCCGCTGGCGAACGGCGTGGCGCTGGAGCCCGACGGCTCGCCGCTCGCAGCCGGCTACAGCGCTGACGAACTGTTGGAGGTCGCGACACGGTGAGACCCGGTCGTCCAGCGGCGCATTGTCACTGGACCGGGAGGGGCGTATGCTCGCCGCACTCCGCGACAGGAGGCACAAGTGAGACGCATCGCAATGACGGTCAACGGCCTGCGCCGCGAGGCGGAAGTGGAGCCGAGGGATTTGCTCGTTTACTTCCTGCGCGAGGGACTTGGCCTGACCGGCACGAACGTCGGCTGCGACACCAGCTCCTGCGGCGCTTGCACCGTCCTGCTCGACGGCGAGTCGGTGAAATCGTGCACGCTCCTGGCCGTCCAGGCCGACGGCCGTGAGGTCACCACGATCGAGGGCCTCGCCGACAACGGCACGCTTCACCCCGTCCAGCAGGCCTTCCACGAGCAACACGGGCTCCAGTGCGGCTACTGCACGCCGGGGATGGTGATGGCGGCGGTGAGCTTGCTCGAGGAGAACCCCGATCCGAGCGAGGAGGAGATCCGGCTCGCGCTCGAGGGAAACCTCTGCCGCTGCACCGGCTACGTGAACATCGTCAAGGCCGTGCGCGAAGCCGCGACGGCCGCGGTCTAGGAGGCTGTGATGGCGACCATCGAAGAAGGCGCGGCGAACTACGTCGGCACGTCACCCGCGCGCAAGGAGGATGCACGCCTCCTGCGTGGGCAAGGCCGCTTCATCGACAACCTGACCGCACCCGGGATGCTCTGGATGTCGATCGTCCGAAGCCCGTACGCAAACGCGCGGATCACGAGCGTCAACCTCGCGAAAGCGCGCGCTGCGGAGGGGGTCGTGGCTGCGTTCTCGGGTTTGGACCTCGAGGCGGACTGGGCCGACGCCGCTCCCGATGGCGTGGCCGGTGACCGAGGAGATCAACAACCCGCCGCATCTTCCGATCGCCGCGCGCCAGGCGCGCTACGTCGGTGACGGCGTCGCGGTCGTGATCGCCGAGAGCCGTGCCCTCGTGAAAGACGCGGCCGAGCTCGTCGAGGTCGAGTACGAACCACTGCCCGCGGTTCCGGACGTCGACGGCGCGCTCGCGGACGACTCGCCGATCGTCTACGAGGAGTTCGGCACCAACCGCTGCTACACGTGGGCGATGAAGGAGGGCGACGTCGACCGGCTCTTCAACGAGGCGGACGTCGTCGTCGAGGAGCGCTACAGACAGCAGCGCCTGATCCCGAACCCGATCGAGCCGCGCGGCGTGCTCGCGCAGCCTTTCCCGGCGACGGGCGAGATGACGCTGTTCACCTCGACGCAGATCCCGCACATCCTCCGCGTCACGCTCGCGCTCGCGACGGGGATCCCGGAGTCGAAGCTCCGCATCGTCGCGCCCGACGTCGGCGGTGGCTTCGGCGCGAAGCTGCAGGTGTATCCGGAGGAGGCGCTCGCGATCGGGCTCGCGAAGCGGCTCGGCGTGCCGGTGAAGTGGACCGAGGAGCGCTCGGAGAGCTACCTCGCAACACACCACGGGCGCGACATGATCCAGAAGATCGCGCTCGCCGCGACTTCGGAAGGGAAGATCACGGCGGTGCGCGTGCGCCTGGAGGCGTCGATGGGCGCGTACCTGATGATCATCACGCCCGGGACGCCGCTGCTCGGCGCGTGGGTCTACGGCGGCGCGTACGACGTGCAGGGCTACGACTTCGAGTGCACGGGCGTCTTCACGAACCAGACGCCGACGGATGCGTACCGCGGTGCCGGCCGGCCGGAGGCGACGTACGCGATCGAACGCGCCGTCGACGCGCTCGCGCGCAGGCTCGAAAGGGACCCGCTCGAGATCCGGCGGCTGAACTTCATCACGGAGTTCCCGAACACGATCGCGTCCGGGCTGACGATCGACTCCGGCGACTACCACGCGGCGCTCGACAAGGCGCTCGAGCTGCTCGACTACGGCGCCGTTCGCGGCGAGCAGGCGGAGCGTCGTGCGCAGGGAGACACCAAGGAGCTCGGCATCGGCTTCTCGACCTACATCGAGATGTGTGGGCTCGCGCCGTCCCGGATCCTCGGCGCGCTCCGCTACGCGGCGGGCGGCTGGGAGGCGACGACGATCCGCTGCCTGCCCACCGGCACCGTGCAGGTACTCACGGGAACGACGCCGCACGGGCAGAGCCACGACACGACGTTCGCGCAGGTCGTGGCGGACCAGCTCGGCGTCGGCTACGACGAGATCGAGGTGCTGCACGGCGACACGTCGGTCGTCCCGCTCGGGATGGACACGTACGGCAGCCGCAGCCTCGCGATCGGGATGGCCGCGCTCTGCCGGGCGACCGAGAAGGTGGTGGACAAGGCGCGGGTAATCGTCTCGCACTCGCTCGAGGTGTCGCCCGACGACCTCGAGTACGCAGGCGGCACGTTCAGGGTCAAGGGCGCGCCGGACAAGGCGATGAGCGTGAAGGAGGCGGCGTTCGCCGCGTGGCACGCGCACGACCTTCCGGACGGGCTCGAGCCAGGGCTCGAGGTGACGGCGGTCTACGACCCGACGAACTTCAGCTGGCCTTCGGGCACACACATCGCGGTCGTCGAAGTGGACACCGAGACCGGCGACGTCGACCTCGTGCGCTACGTCGCGGTCGACGACGTCGGCAACGTGATCAACCCGCAGATCGTCGACGGGCAAGTGCACGGCGGGATCGCGCAGGGCGTCGCGCAGGCGCTCTGGGAGGAGGCGATCTACGACGACAGCGGCAACCTGCTCACCGGCTCGATGGTCAACTACCTCATCCCGTCGGCCGCGGAGCTGCCGGCATTCGAGCTCGACCGGACGGTGACGCCGAGCCCCAACCATCCGCTCGGCGCCAAGGGCGTCGGCGAGACCGGGACGATCGCGTCGACTCCGGCAGTCGTGAACGCCGTGCTCGATGCGCTCGCGCCGTACGGCGTCACGGACATCGACATGCCGACCTCGCCCGAGCGAGTGTGGAAGGCAATCGAGGAGGCACGGTCATGATCCCCGCGAGCTTCGACTACGAGCTCGCCGAGTCGGTCGATCACGCTATCGAGCTGCTCGGCTCGCGCGGCGACGCGAAGTTGCTCGCCGGCGGTCACTCGCTCCTGCCGCTGATGAAGCTCCGTTTCGCGCGGCCGGAGCTGCTCATCGACATCGGCAGGCTCGACGAGCTCCGCTACGTGCGCGAGGACGGCGACCGGATCGCGATCGGCGCGCTCACGCGCCACCACGACGTCGCGAACGACCCGATCCTGCGGCAGGCGAATCCGATCGTCGCGGCCACTGCCATGAAGATCGGCGATCCGCAGGTGCGGCACATGGGCACGATCGGCGGCTCGGTCGCGCACGGCGACCCGGCGTCCGACCTGCCGACCGTGCTGCTCGCCCTCGACGCCGAGCTCGTCATGCGCGGGCCAGACGGCGAGCGGACGGTCACGGCCGCCGACTTCTTCGTCGGGCTGTTCGAGACGGCGCTCGGACCGCAGGAGGTGCTGACGGAGGTGCGCGTGCCGAAGCTCGACGGCGCACGCTCGACGTACATCAAGTCGCACCGTCGTGCGCAGGACTGGGCGACCGTCGGCGTTGCGGCGATCGCGAACGGCGGCGTGCGCGTTGCGTTCACGAACATGGGCGCGACGCCGCTACGTGCGTCGGCGGTCGAGCAGGCGATCGCCTCGGGTGCGGACCCCGCGACGGCGGCCGCCTCGGCCGACGAGGGCACGAGCCCGCCGAGCGACACGAACGGGAGCGCGGCCTACCGGCGGCATCTCGCGCGCGTGCTCACGCGGCGCGCGCTCGAGGAGGTGATGGCCGGCTAGCGCCCGAGGACGAGCGCGACGTGCGCGCTTCACTCGGACGTCGACGACTCTAAAGCGCGCGCCCGAGCGCTTCGAGGCTGGCGAGGTTGTGGCCGCTGAGGAAGACGTCCACGTGCGGGAGCGCTGCTCGCATGCCGCGGGCGAGCGGCTCGTACGCCGGGTCTTCCTTCAGCGGATTCAGCCACAAGACGCGGTATGCGAGTCGCGACAGCCGTGCCATCTCGTTCTGCAGGAGCTCGGGATCGCCGACGTCAAGGCCGTCGGAGCAGACCACAACCACCGCGCCACGGGCGACGCCGCTCCGTGCCAGCGACGCGAGCGATTCGCCGATCCGGGTGCCGCCGTTCCAGTCGACGACCTCGTCGGCCGCGCGCCGTAGTGCCTCGTGGGTATCCGAGCGCGCAAGCGCAGGCGTCATGTGCGTCAGGCGGGTCCCGAAGCAGAAGGCCTCCCAGCGGGTATCCGAGCGCAGCGCGGCGTGGGCGAACAGGACGAGTGCCCGCGAGTAGTCGGCCATCGAGCCGGAGACGTCCAGGAGCAGCACGAGCCGGCGGCGCCGCTGCCGGCGCCTCCGCATGACGCGCTCGATCGGCTCGCCGCCTGTGCGAAACGAGCGGCGAATGGTACGCCGCAGATCCGGACTTCCAGCGCGCGCAGGCTCGCGGCGGCGCGTGCGACGCGCCGGGACACTCAGCCTCAGGCTCTTCATCAGCTCCGCGACTTCGGCGAGCTCCTCGTCGCTCAGCTCGGCGAAGCTCTTCGTGCGGAGGAGCTCGCGCGGGCTGGCCAGAGCGACTTCCTCCTCGACGAGGGCAATGCGACGGCGCGGAGGCTCCTCCTCGAACGCGCCGAGGAAGACACGGTCGTAGAGGGGAATGTCTTCCGGCCGCGACACGAGGGTGAGCCGGCCGGCCCAATACAGGTCGGCGGGGCCGAGCAGCGCCGCGGCACGGCAGAAGTCGACCACGCGTCCGGGGCCGACGCGGAGTCCCTCCTGCCGCAAGGCCCGAGCGAACGCGACCAGCCGGGCGAGCTCGTCAGCCACTGAAGAGCTCGACCTCGGCGCGCTGCAGGTCTTCGCGATTCTTCAGTACCCAGCCGAGTGTCTCACGCGCCGCCTCGCCGTCCGCGCCGTCCGCGCCGAGGATCGCCAACGCCCGTGCCCAGTCGATCGCCTCCGCCACACCGGGCGGCTTCGCGAGCCCGAGCTCTCGAAGCTGCGCGACCGCCTCGGCCACGGACCGTGCGAGCGCTTCCGGAACCTCGGGCGCGCGCAGGCGGACGATCGCCACTTCGCGCTCCAGCGAGGGGAAGTCGATCCAGTGATACAGGCAACGCCGCTTGAGGGCGTCGTGCAGTTCACGCGTCCGGTTGGACGTCATGACCACGACCGGCGGCTCTTCGGCGGCGATCGTGCCGAGCTCGGGAACCGTCACGCTGAAGTCCGAGAGCACCTCGAGCAGGAACGCCTCGAACTCGTCGTCGGCGCGGTCGATCTCGTCGATCAGAAGCACGGCGCGCGAGCCCGAGCGCAACGCCTGCAGGAGCGGCCGCTCGATCAGGAACTCCGGCCCGTAGAGCTCCGACACGTGGTCGCGCACCTCGCCGGTCTGCAGCGCACGCGCGTACAGAAGCTGCCGCGCGTAGTCCCACTCGTAGAGCGCCTGCGCCGAGTCGATGCCCTCGTAGCACTGGAGCCGGATCAGCTCCGCCCCGAGTAGCCGGGAGAGCGTCTTGCCGACCTCGGTCTTGCCGACCCCCGCCTCGCCCTCGAGCAGCAACGGACGCCGCATCGCCAGCGCGAGGTAGACGGCGGTCGCGAGCCCGCGGTCGGCCAAGTAGGCATCGGCCTCGAGAGCCCGCTCCACCTCCTCGATAGATCCGAAGTCCACCGGGTCATCGTAGGACGTAGCAACAGGTTTGGGCGAGGCGTATCCTCGCGGTCGCGACAGCATCGACGGGCGAAAGGGAGGCGGTATCCGTGTACCCGGCGAGGTTCGAGTATTTCGCGCCAACGACGCTCGACGAGGCGCTGGAGATCATCGGGCGCTACGACGAGGGCGAGGCCAAGGTGCTCGCCGGCGGGATGAGTCTCATCCCGGTGATGAAACTCCGCTTCGCGGCGCCGCGGGCACTCGTGGACATCAACCGGATCGGCGGGCTCGACACGCTCGCCGAGGAGGGCGGGACGTTGCGCATCGGTGCGCTCGTCCGCCACAAGACGTGCGAGCAGTCCGAACTGCTCAAAGGGAAGTACGGCGTGCTCGGCGACGCCGCTCCGCAGATCGCCGATCCGATCGTTCGCAACCTCGGCACCGTCGCGGGCTCGCTCGCGCACGCCGACCCGCAGGGCGACTGGGCCTCGGTGATGCTCGCCGTGCGGGCCGAAGTCGTTGCGCGCGGCAACGGCGGCGAGCGAACGATTCCGATCGACGAGCTCCTGGCGGGCCCTTTCACGACGACGCTCGAGGCGAACGAGATCTTGACTGAGGTGCGCGTCCCCGATCCCGGCGCGCGCGCGGGCGGTACGTACCTCAAGCTCGAGCGTAAGGTCGGGGACTTCGCCACGGTCGGGGTTGCCGTCCACGTCTCTCTGTCGAACGGCAGCGTCGGACAGGCGGGGATCGCGCTCACCGGGGTCGGCCCAAAGAACATTCGCGCGGAAGCAGCGGAGCAGGCGCTCGTCGGCCACGCGCTGGACGACGAGACGATCGCGGAGGCGGCGCGCCTCGCCGCCGAGGCGGCGCAACCGCATACCGATGTGCGCGGCACCGAGGAGTACAAGCGCAACGCGGTTCGCGTGTTCACCGCGCGAGGCTTGCGCAAGGCGGCGGAGGTGGCGGCATGAACTGTCCGAGCTGCGGTCAGCCGCTACCGGCAGAGGCCGGCCAGCACGCGGTCGTACCGAGCGCCGGCATCGTCGACTGCCCGAACTGCGGGGCTCGGGTCAACCTGGAAACGGGCGAGCTCGAGGCGGGCGTCTCGCCCGCGGGCGGTGCGGAGGAGCAGGGCGGCGCTGACATCCCCGAGGGACAACCGAACTCGTTCGCCGGCGAGACGACCTTCGAGGGCGTGATGGAAGAGATCGAGGAGAAGGAGCAAATGTGATCACCGAGACGAAGCCGACCACGCACGAGATCACAGTCACGGTCAACGGCGAGGAGCACGCGGTCGAGGTCGAGCCGCGGCTGCTGCTCGTCCACTTCCTGCGCGAGAAGCTCGGCCTGACCGGCACCCACGTCGGTTGCGACACGACGAGCTGCGGCGCTTGCACGGTGTTGGTGGACGGCGTCCCGATCAAGTCCTGCACGCACTTCGCCGTCCAGGTCGACGGGCGTGAGCTGAAGACGGTGGAAGGCCTGGCGCAGGGAGGCCAGCTGCATCCGATCCAGGAAGCCTTCAAGGAAGAGCACGGCCTGCAGTGCGGCTTCTGCACGCCGGGGATGCTGCTCGTCAGCTCGGCGCTGCTCGAGGAGAACCCGGACCCGACGGAGGAGGAGATCCGCTGGGCGATCTCCGGGAACCTCTGCCGCTGCACCGGATACCAGAACATCGTCAAAGCGGTGCAGTGGGCCGCGAACAAGATGAAGGAGCCGTCATGACGTCCGTCGAGACCGAGCACAAGGGCTGGCTGGGACGCAGCGTCAAGCGCAAGGAGGATGCGCGCTTCATCGTCGGCGGGGGCAATTACATCGAGGACATCAAGCTGCCCCGCATGCTGCACATGGCGATCCTGCGCAGCCCGTACGCGCATGCCAAGATCAACTCGATCGACACGTCGGCCGCGACCGAGCTTCCCGGAGTCGTCGCAGTCGTCACCGGGGAGCTGCTCGCCGAGCACAAGCTCGCGTGGATGCCGACCCTCTCCGGCGACACTCAGGCCGTGCTCGCGACCGACAAGGTGCGCATGCAGGGCCAGGAGATCGCCTGTGTGATCGCCGAGGATCCCTACATCGCTCACGACGCGCTCGAGCTGATCGCGGTCGACTACGAGCCTCTCCCGGTCGTGATCAGCCCTCAGGCTGCTCTCGAGCCGACCGCGCCGCTGATTCGCGACGACAAAGAAGACCAGACGGACAACAAGGTCTACCACTGGGAGGCGGGCGACGCCGAGGCGACGGAGAAGGCGTTTGCGGACGCCGACAAGGTCGTCCGGCTCGTCACCCATTATCCGCGCTGCCATCCGGCGCCGCTCGAGTGCTGCGGCTGCATCGCCGACGTCAACCCGGCGACCGGCAAGACGACGATCTACATGACCTCCCAGGCGCCGCACGCGCACCGCACCGTGTTCGCGCTCGTCACGGGCATGTCGGAGCAGAACATCCAGATCATCTCGCCGGACCTCGGCGGGGGTTTCGGCAACAAGGTGCCTATCTATCCGGGGTACGTCGTCGCGACCGCGGCGTCGCTGCTGCTCGGGCGGCCCGTCAAGTGGATCGAGGACCGCACCGGCAACCTGATCTCCACCGGCTTCGCGCGCGACTTCTACATGGACGGCGAGCTCGCGCTGAAAGCGGACGGGACGATGACCGGCCTGCGCGTGAAGATGCTCTCCGACCAGGGCTACGCCTACGCCGACGCGCAACCGTCGAAGTTCAAGGCGGGCCTCTTCCACATCGTCACCGGGTCGTACGACATCCCGGCGGCGCACGTCGTCACCGAAGGGGCGTACACGAACAAGGCGCCCGGCGGCGTCGCGTACCGCTGCTCGTTCCGCGTCACCGAGGCGTCGTTCTTCATCGAACGGCTCGTCCAGAACGCCGCGTACGAACTCGGTGTCGATCCCGCCGAGCTGCGCCGGAAGAACTTCATCCCGCCGGAGAAGTTCCCGTACACCTCCGCGACCGGCTTCGAGTACGACTCGGGAAACTACGAGCCCGCGCTCGACCAGGCGCTCGAGCGGGTTGGCTACAAGGAGCTGCGCGAGGAGCAGAAACGGGCACGTGAGGAGGGCCGGCTGATCGGGATCGGCCTCGCGAGCTTCACCGAGGTCGTCGGCGCCGGGCCGAGTCGCCAGTTCGACATCCTCGGGATCAAGATGTTCGACTCCGCGGAGCTGCGCGTTCACCCGACCGGGAAGGCGATCCTGAAGCTCGGCGTCAAGTCCCAGGGCCAGGGCCACGAGACGACGTTCGCGCAGATCGTCGCGCACGAGCTCGGCATCCCGCCCGAGGACGTCACCGTCCAGGAGGGCGACACCGACAACACTCCCTACGGGCTCGGCACGTACGCGTCGCGCTCGACGCCGACCGCGGGCGCCGCGACCTCGGTTGCCGCGCGCAAGATCCGCGACAAGGCGAAGAAGCTCGCTGCGCACCTGCTGGAGGCGGCCGAGGACGACCTCGAGTGGGAGACGGGCAAGTTCTTCGTCAAGGGTGCGCCCGACCGCGCGAAGACGATCCAGGAGATCGCCTTCGCGGCCTATACCGACCATCCGCAGGGCATGGAGGCCGGGCTCGAAGCCGTCAACTACTACGACCCACCGAACATGACGTATCCGTTCGGGTCGTACGCCGTGGTCGTCGAGGTCGACCGCGGCACGGGCAAGTGGGATGTGAAGAAGGTCGTCGCCGTCGACGACTGTGGCACGCGGATCAACCCGATGATCGTCGAGGGCCAGATCATGGGCGGCCTTACCGAGGGCTACGCCATGGCCGCGATGCAGCTGATCACGTTCGACGAGGACGGCAACTGCATCGGCTCGAACTTCATGGACTACCTCATCCCGACCGCCTGGGAGACGCCGAGCTTCGAGCTGGGCGAGACCACGACGCCGTCGCCGCACCACCCGATCGGCGCCAAGGGAGTGGGGGAGTCGGCGACGGTCGGCTCGCCGGCCGCCTACGTGAACGCAGTGGTGGACGCGCTCGCGCACGCGGGCGTGCGAAACGTCGACATGCCGATGACGTCGGACAAGGTCTGGGAGGCGCTGAACGAGGCCGGTCTCGCGGAATGAACGTCCTCGTCGAAGCCGGCCGCCTCGCGGAGGAGGGGACGCCGTTCTCCCTGGCGACCGTGGTGGGCGTCGAGCGGCCGTCCTCGGCGCGAGTCGGAGACCGTGCGCTCATTACCGCGGACGGCGAGCTTCGCGGCTGGGTCGGCGGCGCCTGCACGGAGCCGGAGGTGGTCCGGCTTTCGCTCGAGGCGCTGGCCGACGGTGACACGCGGCGGGAACGGATCGAGAGCCGATGCGCCTCCGAGGGCGCGGTCGAGGTGCTGATCGAGCCGCAGCGAGCTGCGCTGCTGCTGGCCGTCGTCGGCGACGCACCGGCGGCCCGCACGTTGCGCGAGCTTGCGGCCGTGGTCGGCTGGCGCGTCGACGGAGAGGCTCGAGGGCGCGGACGCGGTCGTGGTCGCCTCGATGGGCCGCGGCGACGAGGAGTCGCTGGAGGCGGCGCTCGCGTCCGGCGCGGGTTATGTCGGGCTGGTGGCAAGCGCCAAGCGTGCGGGCGCCGTGACCGCGGAGCTACGCGAGCGCGGCGTCGACGAGGAAGCACTGGCTCGGATCCGCAGCCCGGCGGGCCTCGATCTCGGGCCGTCCGCGCAGGAGGAGATCGCGGTTGCGATCCTCGCCGAGCTCGTCGCCTGGCGCCACACGCGCGGACAGTCACCGGCCGAGCTGGTCGAGGAGGCGATCGACCCGATCTGCGGCATGACCGTCGCCGTTGCCGCCGCGAAAGAGACGGCCGTCCGTGACGGCATCACCTACTACTTCTGCGGCCCGCACTGCCGAAAGCGGTTCGGAGCCGCGCGCGTCTGATGCGTTTGGAAAACTCGTTCGAGGTCGCAGCTCCCCCCGACGCCGCCTGGGCGCTCTTGATGGACGTCCCGCGGGTCATCCCATGCATGCCGGGGGCGAAGCTCGAGGAGACGATCGACGAGTCGACGTGGAAGGCAACGATGGCCGTGAAGCTCGGACCGATCTCGCTCAGCTTCCTGACCGACGTGAAGCGGGAAGACGTGGACGAAGCCGCGCGGCGCGCGAAGCTGTCCGCAAAAGCCCGCGAGGCGCGCGGGCGCGGGAACGCACAGGCGACGATCGAGTCCTCACTGACCGCGCACAACGGCGGCACGAGGGTCGACATCGTGACCGAGCTCCAGCTAGCGGGCGCGGTGGCCCAGTACGGCCGAGGCCTGGTCGAGGACGTGTCGTCGCAGCTCGTCACACGCTTCGCAGACTGCCTGCAGATGCAGTTGGCGTCGACGCCGGAAGAAGCGCAAGCCGCGGTCGAGGCGCAGGCGCGACCGGTCAGCGGCCTGCGACTCGGCGCCAGCGCTCTGTTGCGCGCGCTCGGCCGCCTGTTCCGGCGTGGTCCGCGGGACTGATCAGACCTCGGCGTGAATGCGGGCGGTCGCCTCGCGCAGGCGGCCGCCTTTCCGCGCGGCACGGACGGCCATGATCTCGGCGAGGATCGAGACCGCCGTCTCCGCGGGCGTTTGTGCGCCGATGTCGAGGCCGCACGGACCCGAGACCCGCTCGAGCGCTGCCTCGTCGACTCCCGCCTCGAGGAGGCGCTCGCGCCGCTGCTCCTGGTTCCTGCGCGAGCCGAGCGCCCCGATGTAGAACGCGTCGGTTGCGAGCGCACCTGCGATCATCGGAACGTCGAACTTGTCGTCGTGGGTCAGGACGACGACCGCGGTCGCGTGGTCAGGCCGCACGCGGGTGAGGGCCTCTTCCGGCCACGCGACAACGATCTCCTCCGCGCTCGGCAGCCGCTCCGAGGTCGCGAAGCGGGCTCGCGCGTCGGCGACGATCGGCTTCCATCCGATCGCGCGCGCCGCGCCGCAAAGCGCCTCCGCGGTGTCGACCGCACCGTAGATCAGCAGTCGCGGGGGCGGCCCGTAGACGTCGACGAAGACGCTACGGCCACCGATCTCGACGACGCCGCTCCGTCCCTCGCGGATGAGCTGCTGCGCCCGCCCGGCGACCTCCTCCGGCGCGTCGCCGACGCGCTCGCCATCCTCCGTCACAAGCAGCCCGGCACCCACGTCGCGACCCTCGAGCACCGTCAGCACAACCGCGCGCTCGCCGCGCTCGACGACGTGCAGCAGCCGCTCGATCAGCGGCCCACGCACCTCATCCACGAAGACGTCGATCTCGCCGCCGCAAGGTAGGCCGACGCTCAGCGCAAGGTCGTCCGAGATCCCGTAGGAGAGGAGCCGGGGCGGCCCGCCGGCGAGGACCTCGCGCGCGTTCTCGTAGACCTCGTTCTCGACGCAGCCGCCCGAGACGGAGCCGGTGAGTTCGCCGCGCGCGGAGATCGCGAGTTTGGCGCCGATCGGCCGCGGCGCCGACCGCCGCGTTGCGACGACAGTCGCGAGCGCGACGCGGTCGCCGCGTGCAAGCCAGCGGTGGATGTCGTCCCGGATTTCGCGCATCTCGGAGAAATCGTATAGCCGGAGCGGGACTCGATTTTCGCGCCCGCCCGGCCCGGCGGCATCGAGGACAGCTGCCCGTCTTCGCCTCGCTACTCAAACGCTCTGGACTGCGGGTAGCTGCAATTGCGCACTGCAGCCGAAGCGAGCACGATGACGGCTATGCGGGCGAAGGAGTTCACCTACGACGTGCGCCTCGAGGACGGCGGCGTCCTGCTCGCAGACGGCGAGGGAGCACTCGATGCATCCGAAGCCTGGAAGCCGGAACACTTGCTCGTCGCGGCGCTGATCACGTGCTCGCTCGAGAGCCTGCGCTACCACGCCCATCGCGCCGGGCTCGAGGCGTCCGGTGGCGGCGAAGCGCACGCCCTCGTGACGAAGCGCGAGGCCGACGAGCGCTATGCGGTGGTCGAGATACGCGTTACGCACGAGATCGCGCTCGAGCCGGACCCGGGCGACGAAGGAACCGCGGAGCTCCTGTTCAAGGCCGAGCGCGACTGCTTCGTCGGTGCCTCTCTGAGAGCCGTACCCGAGTACCGCTGGAACGTGAACGGGAGAGCGATCAGCGCTCGAGCGGCGCCATCGTGAGACCGTGACCGCTCGCCGTGACGTCGGCCGTCCGGGCGCGTTTCTCCGCTGTGAAAGGCGGCTAGGCCCCGAGTTCTGAAGCTGTTGGAATGTGCTTGTCTCCACCGCTCGACTAGAGGTCTACGCAGCAGGCTGAGGAGGGAAGCATGATCGCCACAGATCTGTCGACTGACACCTTTCGCGAGGCTCACAAGCACGTCAGCGCTCATGCGCACCGCACACCAGTACTCGGCTCACGTTCGCTGAGCGCGGAACCGGGTCTCGACGTGTTTCTCAAGGCTGAGTCCTTCCAGCGAACCGGTTCCTACAAGATCCGCGGCCCACTGAACAAATTCGCGCATCTCAGCGACGAAGAAGAAGCAGGCAGGAGTGATTTGCTCCTCGGCCGGCAACGACGCACAAGGCGTGGCACTCGCCGCCGACGCTACACGGAATCCGCGCCGTCGTCGTCATGGCTGAGAACGCCACACCGGCCAAGATCGATGCGACCCGGGGTTACGGCGCAGAGGTCGTCCTTCACGGCACGATCTGGGACGAGGCAAACGAGAAAGCGATCGAACTGGTGGCCGAGCAGAGGACTGACCTACATTCACCCGTTCGATGACCTCGAACTGATCGTGGGGCAGGGAACAGTTGGTCTGGAGATCTTCGACGACTCTCCCGAATATCCATACGGTCGTCGTGCCGATCGGCGGCGGCGGTCTCGATCTCCGGCGTGTCCTCGGCTCTGAAGTCACTCGATCCACGGATTCGGGTCATCGGGGTCGAGTCGGCGGGAGCTCCGGCGATGCAGCGCAGCGTGGCCGAAGGTCGTCGTGTTCAGCTCGATCAGGTCGACTGTTCGATCGATGGTCTCAAGGTCAAGCGCGTCGGCGAAAAGACGCTGGAGATCGTCAGCCGCATGGTTGACGACATCGTGACGCTCCCCGACCCTGCGATCTTCGACGCGCTGCTCTGGACGCTGGCGCGGACCGAAGATCGTCGTCGAAGGCGCAGCTGCTGCCCCCGTCGCGGCGCTCCTGAACGGACTCGTCGAGGCGCCTCCGGGAGCCCGCGTCGTGTGCGTGTTGAGCGGCGGCAACATCAATCTCGATCAGCTACGCAACCTCACCTGGAACTCAGCGGAGCTGAGTCGGGCACGCCATCCAGGCTAACCGCGGCGCGCGCCTACCGACCGGACGGCGGCTTGAACGCGTTGAGCTCGTCGAGTGCTGCGTCCGCGGCTTCAGCGGCCTCGTACACGGGGCTGCGTCTGTCTCGCTCGACTTCGATCCGACCGCGGTCGGGCAACCCGTACTCCTCGCGTTCCGCGGACTCGTCCTCCAGTCGGCTCGTCCCGGAGCGAATCGACATCCAGCGTGGGACACGAAGACGCTCTCTCAAGTTGATCACCTGCAACTCCTCTCTCGGATCGCGCGCGGATGATCGCGCTCGAGCCGCCTCTCGTCATCACCGCCAGCACCCTTCTCCGCTAACGGTGACCGGGCAGAGCGAACGCCCCGGTAGCCGGAAGCGCAGAGGGGTGCTGGCGGGGCACGACGCTGCGAACTCCCTGAAGGTCTCGCCACGGTCGGAGACCTGGACGGCGACCGTGTCGTGGCACGCACACCAGAACAACGTGACCTCGATGCCGTCCGACGTCCTCTGAGCGAGCTCCTGGCGAGGCGCCTCGTCCGCGCACTGCTCGAGCGCCAGGCGGTGGAGCAGTGAGGCGGTGGAGTCGTCGACGAGGACCTTTCGCGAGGGCGTCGCCAAAGGAGTCGATGTGTGTGCTGGTTTCCGCCATTGCTCCGTTCCTCTCTGTCGATGCCTTGAAGAGCAGACCATCGCTTCCGCGCGGTCTCGCGTCATCGAAGACAGCGGCCGTCCGGGCCTCTGGCTAGCTGAACTTCCGGGCTGCCAGGTGGCTGCAACGAGCTACCCCCACGCCCGGGATACCTGCTGGCCGTAATGCGGAGCAACCTCGCCGCTTGCGATGCTGAGCCAGTGGGCTTGGCCTGTCTCATCGTCCTCGATCGCCGGTGACCGCCGCCGTCGGCGTGACGCGGCTGTTCGTGCTCGCGCGACACGGCGAGTCAACGCTGAACGTGGACGGCGTCGTGAACGGAGATCCGAGTCGCGACGTCCGTCTGACGGAAAAAGGCCGTGACGAGGCGCTGTTGCTCGGGCGCCAGTTGCGGAACGTGAGCGTCGACCTCTGTGTCGTCACGCGCTTCGGCCGTACGCGCGAGACGGCCGAGCTCGCGCTCGCCGCGCGCAGCGTGCGGATCGACGTCGAGCCTCTCTTTGACGACGTCGACATCGGCGACCTCGAAGGCAGCTCGCTCGACGACTACCGGGCGTGGAAGCGGGAGCACACGCGCGCCGATCCGTTCCCGAACGGCGAGAGCCTCGACGCCGCGGCCGCGCGCTACTCCCGCGCGCTTCGGACGTTGCTCGATCGCGTCGAGCAGACGATCCTCGTCGTCACGCACGAGATTCCTGTCCGCTACGCGCTCAACGCGGCGGAGGGATCGCCGGACCCCGATTCGCCTTACCGGAAGATCGCAAACGCGACTCCGTACCTGTTCGACGAGCGCCGGCTCGCCGAAGCGGCCGCGCGGCTCGCTGGCGCTGGTCGAGGAACCTGATCACCGCGAGCACGCGACGGTGGTCGTCGTTCGTTTCCTGGAGCCGGAGCTTCCCGAGGATGCTGTGCACGTGCTTTTCGACCGTCCCCTCGGTCACCCAGAGCTGACGCGCGATCCCTGCGTTCGACCGACCCTCCGCCATCAGCGGCAGCTCCTCGCGCTCGCGAGGCGTGAGGTCACCGAGCGGATCCTCGGCCCGGCGAGCGGCGACGAGCTCCTGGACGAGCGCGGGGTCGACGACGGAGCCCCCCGCGCTCGACAGTCTCGACGAACTCGCCGACGTCCGTGACCCGACTCTTCAGCAGCGCTACGGCACGATTCGGCCGACGTTCCTGTTCACGCCGAAACGAGCACGCGTACTCGGCGCGAAGGTCGCCGCCGGCGTCCTCGCCCTCGCGACCGGGTTACGCGTCGCTCGCGGCCCGCGGCATCGACTACGCGCTCGACGCCCGACAGACGGCGCTGATGGTCGTCGGGACCATCGTCGGCGCCGCCCTGTGGGGCGGGCTCGGCGTCGGCTTCGGGGCGATCGTGCGCAACCAGGTCGGCGCTATCGTCGGCCTCCTCGCCTGGGGCTTCGTCGTCGAGAACCTGGTCTTCTTTCTCCTGCCGGGCCTCGGTCGCTTCGGCCCCATCCACGCCAGCGACGCGCTCCTCGGGCTCACCACCGCGCACCTCCTGCCGGTGTTCGCCGCCGGGCTCGTCCTGGTCGCCTGGGCGGCAGCGCTCTCGCTCGCCGGGGACCTCGCTCGCGGTCCGCCGAGACGTCGACTGACGTCAGGGCCGCGCCTCGCGCAGCCGGGAGCGCTCCTCGCGGTAGTGGAAGACGTCGTAGACGACGAGCGCCCAGCAGAGAACAGTCACGAGCGCGAGTGACGTCAGCGCAGAGACCTCCAGCGCCACGGGCAGGAGCGCGAGCATGCCGACGCCCGTGACCAGCCGGCCGGGGCCGACCCATCCCGGTCTCTCCGTCGTCGTGCTGCGGACGAGGCGGACGACGCGGATGCGGAGCGCGACGTGGGTGAGGAAGTAGAGCGACAGCCCGCCGCAGAGCGCAAGGGCCGGGATGGTTTCGAGCGGATCGTCGACCTGCTCGATCGTCTTCTTCAGCCCGAGCGCATACAGGACGATGCCGGCGATCATCGGCAGGTGGAGATAGCTGTAGTAGTCGCGAGCAAGCCGCGTGCGCGCGACGCCGGTGGCCTTCGAAAGCTCATTCTGCGCGCCGACTGCGTAGACGTCGAAGTACGCCCACCACAGCGCTGCCAGGACTGCGATGCCGAGAAGTGCGGCCACGACGATGCTCGAGGTCACCGTGACACCCGCGGCGCCGATGCCGATCGCGACGATCGACTCGCCGAGCGCGATGATCATGATCAGGCCATGACGCTCGGCGAAGTGCGCCGGTGAAACGCGTAAGCGCAGGCTACCGCGGCCGATCAGGACGCCGACGTAGTCAGCCGCGAGGGCAATCACCCAGAGCGCGGCCTGCGCGCGTCCGTCGAGGAAGCCGGCGACGACGATCAGCACGGGCGCCAGCAGGGATCTCGGCAGGATGCTCAGCACCGCCTCGACCAGGTTGGGGTCGCGCTTGGCGGCGATCGCAAAGAGCGCGAGTTGCAGCAGACGGACGATCAAGTACGCGATCCCGAACAGGACACCGTTCGCGTCGAAGGCCTCCGGGACGGCGAGTGCCGCGACGAGCATCGCCGCCATCGCGGCGAACATGCCCGCGCGCACGGGGCTCTCCTCCGGCTCGAGCGTGTTCGTCAGCCACGCGTAGCCCGTCCAGGCCCACCACAGCGCGGCGAGGACGAGCAGCCCGCGGCCGATCCCGGGCCAGGTGGGGTCGTCCGACATGAACAGCGTGACCTGCGTGATCGCGTAGACGAAGACGAGATCGAAGAACAGCTCGAGCGGGGTCACCCGCTGCTCGCGCTGGGGCATCGGTGGAGGCTAAATCAGAGCGTCCCGGTCAGTCCGAGCTGCGGGACCGCTCGAGGCCGTCCAGGATCAGGTCGAGCCCCAGCTCGAACCCGCCCGGTCCCTCGTCGTGCGGCTCGAGGTGCTGCTTGATGTGCTCGACGAGGTCGGGGTACTCCTCGGCGGGGAGCTGCTGCAGGAAGCTCTCCGCCATGCCCGCGAGCTCCTCGCCCTTGTAGGGGAAGTTGAGCTGCTGGAGCGTGTAGCCCTGGACGTAGCTTTCGAGGACGTGGAACGCGTGGTACATCAGGTCCTTCGAGAACCCCGCTTCTCGAAGCGTTCTGAGCATCCAGTCGCTGTTTCGGAGTCGCGCGGTGCCACCGCCCTGGCGCATCCAGAGGGGGGTGGCCCAGCGATGGCGCAAGAGCACCTCGCGCGAAGAGATCAAGTGCCCGCGCATGGCGGTCTGCCAGTCGCCTGCGTCGGAGGGCAGCTCGAACTCGCTCGCGACGAGGTCGATGATCCCGTCCAGGATCTCGTCCTTGTTGGCGACGTGGTTGTACAGGGACATCGCCTCGACCCCCAGCTCCTTGGCGAGCCTGCGCATGCTGAGGGCGTCGATCCCCTCCTCGTCGGCGAGGGCGGTGGCGGCGCGCAGCACGCGCTCCTTGTTCAAAGGAGCCCGGCGAGTTGCGCGTGCCTCGGTTCGCTTGGCCATCGGTCGGTGCCCCTTGACAAGCTGACGCTGTAAGTCTAGCGTACGGCGTATGCTTACGGCGTACGTATTGGACGCCGGAGAACAAAGGGGATGAACATGAAAGCCGCCGTCCGTAAGAAGTACTGCTCGCCCGACGACCTGGAGATCAAGGAGATCGACAAGCCGGAGGTGACGGACGACGGGGTGCTGGTTCGAGTCCGCGCGGCGTCGGTGAACCGCGCGGACTGGTACGGCATGACGGGCACGCCGTATCTCGCACGAGGAATGACGGGGCTGCGCAAGCCGAAGGACGAACGCTTCGGTACCGACTTTGCGGGGACGGTGGAGGCGGTCGGCAAGGACGTCACGGACTTTCGAGCCGGAGACGATGTCTTCGGCGCGAGGACCGGAGCGTTCGCGGAGTACGTGAACGTCCGTGACGCCGTGGTGCCGAAGCCCGCCAACGTGTCGTTCGAGGAAGCGGCGGCGCTGCCTGTGGCGGCGCTCACGGCGCTGCAAGGCCTTCGCGACAGGGCGCAGCTTCAGCCTGGGCAGAAGGTTCTCGTCAACGGCGCATCGGGCGGCGTCGGCACGTTCGCCGTGCAGGTCGCCAAGGCGCTCGGCGCTGAGGTGACGGCCGTCTGCCGCACGAGGAACGTCGAGCAGGCGCGATCGATCGGCGCCGACCACGTCGTCGACTACACCCGCGAGGACTTCACCCGGAGCGACGAGCGCTACGACGTGCTGTTCGACGTCGCCGGGAGCAGGTCCTGGCGCGAGTGCAAGCGCGTCCTCAAACCTGAGGCGGTTCTGGTCATGGCCGGGGCGCCGAAGGGCAACCCGGTGACCGGGCCGCTGAGCCACATCGCCGCGGTGCGGCTTGCGTCTCTGGGAAGCAGTCGCAAGGTCGTCTTCTTCATCGCGAAGTTCAACAGGCCCGACCTGAAGTACCTGGTCGAGCTGCTCGAGGCCGGAACGATGAAATCGGTCATCGAGCGGAGGTACGACCTCGGCGAGCTCGCCGACGCAATGCGGTACATGGGGGAAGGGCACGCCCAGGGCAAGCTCATCGTCACCATGTGAGGCGACCGGCGCGGTCAGCCGCGTGGTGGGGCGGTGGAGTCGCGGACGACCAGCTTCGTCGCGAGCTCGACGCGCATCGCTTCGATCGGCTGACGCTCGAGCAGACGCGTGAGCAGGCTGACCGCCATTCGCCCCATCTCGGCGAGCGGCTGACGCACCGTCGTCAGCGCCGGCGTGACGATCCGCGTCTTCTCGACGTCGTCGAAGCCGACGATCGAGAGGTCGCGCGGGATCTCGAGCCCTCGTTCTTCCGCGGCCCGCATTGCACCGACCGCCATCTCGTCGTTGAACGCGAAGATCGCGGTCGGCGGCTTCCGGAGGCTCAGCAGCTCCGACGCCCCCGCGTAGCCGCTCTCGTTCGTGAAGTTGCCCTTGGCGATCAGCTCCGGATCGGCGGACACGCCGGCGGCGGCGAGCGACACCCGGTAGCCGGCGAGCCGATCCACGCTCGCGACCCAGCCGTGCGGACCCGTGATCACTCCGATCCGGCGGTGTCCGAGTGAGAGCAGATGCTCGGTCGCTGCCTTCGCGCCGGCCAGGTGGGCGGCCGAGACGACCGGCGTCCGCTCGTCGACCGGCTGGCGCGGATCGAGGACGACGAACGGATAGCCCTGTCGTTCGAGCGCCGTGAGCGCGTCGTTCGACTCTCTGGTCAGCAGCAGCAGGGCACCGTCCGTCGTCCCCTGGAGGAGCCTGTCGAGGAGCGTGACCTCACGCTCCCGCTCGTGCATCGTCGGGCAGAGAACGACGTTCATGTCGTGTTCGTAGAGCGCCTCCGAGGCGCCCCAGAGAATCGAGCTGAAGTACTCGACGTGGACCATGGGGAGGGTGACGCCGATCAGCCCGGTCCGCCCGCCGGAGAGCGCGCGGGCGCTGCGGTTCATGCTGAACCCTTGCTCCCGGACGACGCGGAGCACGGCCTCCCGCGTCTTGGGCGAGACGTCCGGCCGGCCGTTCAGGACCCGGGAGACGGTCGCGATCGACACGCCGGCGGCGTCGGCGATGTCGCGGATCGTCGGAGGCCCGTTCTGGCCATCGGCTCCGCCGTTCCCGTTCCGGTACCGGTTACGCATAGAGGTGCAGCTTACGCGCTCGACCGGACGGCAGTCAAGAGCAAATATGGCTTTCCTCCACCTTGACTTTCCGGAAACGAATGGTGTACCGTTACCGGGAAAGTTCCAGAGCACGCACCCTCGTGGACCCCTCCGCTCGCTCTCGCGAGCCGGAAGAAAGGAATGGGAAAATGCTCCTTCCAGCGCGCTTTCGGGCGCCGGCACTGGCGAGCATCGCCGTGGGGGCCGCGCTCGTCGGCACCCTCGCCGCGAGCTCGGCCGCGCGGACGGACGCGATGGCAGGGCCATCAGCCGCAGCTGCCGCCGCTCACCGCTGCCTCGTCGCGACAGGCTCGGGCGATCCGGCGTTCGTCCGCAACTTCAACCCCTACGTCCAGGGCCTCCCGTCGTCGAGCTTCGTGCGCGGCGGCATGTACGAGCCGCTCGTGATCACGACCCCCGCCGGCGGCGGGCGCGAGTACAAGTGGCTCGCGCAGAGCTACACGTGGAGCAAGGACGCCCGGACGATCACGCTGAACATCCGGCGGAACGTCCGCTGGTCTGACGGCAGGCCGCTCACCGCGGCCGACGTCGTCTACAGCCTGACCGCCGGGAAGCAGAACCCGACGATGGACATCCTCGGGATGTTCCGCAAGGACACGAACGTCGCCTCGGTCAGGCAGCAGGGGAGCCACGGCGTCGTGATCAGGCTCAAGACCAAGGACTCGCAGTTCGTCTCGGTCAACCTGAACGCGATCTTCGTCGTCCCGAAGCACATCTTCTCGAAGGTGGCTGACATCGACAAGTTCGTGAACTCGAACCCGGTCGGGTCGGGCCCGTTCGTCCGCGTGTCGCGGTTCAACGCGCAGGACTACGTGCTCGAGCGCAACGCGCGCTACTGGCAGAAGGGCAAGCCGAAGTTCGCGTGCCTCGAGTACATCCAGGCGACGTCGAACGACGCCGCGCTGCTCCAGATCGTGAGCGGCAAGGCCGACTGGACGCACAACTTCGTCCCGAACGTCGAGAAGGCGTACATCGCGAAGAGCCCGCTCTACTACCACGCGTTCTACGACACGACCGCGTACCCGATCTCGTTGATGTTCGACACCGGCAAGTACCCGTACAGCCTGATCGCGTTCCGCAAAGCGGTCAGCATGGCGATCGACCGCCAGAAGGTGTCGAAGCTCGGCGAGTACGGCTACGCGCCGCCGACCGACGCGATCGGCCTCTCGCAGCTGTTCCCCAGCTGGGTGACCAACAAGAAGGTCAAGGCCGACGCGAAGGCGCTCGCTGCCTACAACCCGACCGCGGCGAAGCGAATGCTGACGTCGAACGGCTTCCGCTACAGCGGCAACGACCTGGTCGACCCGAGGGGCGACAAGGTCAGCTTCACGGTCCACGTCATCTCGGGCTGGTCCGACTGGGTCGCCTCGCTCCAGATCATCACGAAGAACCTCCAGGACATCGGCATCGACGCACGCGTCAAGCTCGAGCCGGGCTGGGGCGAGTGGTTCCCGAACGCGACGAGCACGAAGTTCGTCACGCTTCTGTGGCAGACCGCCGCGACGGGCTCGCCGTACGGCTTCTTCTTCAACAACATGCACAGGAACACGTACGTCCCGTCGGGCGAAGACGCCGTCAACACGGGGAACTTCGCGCACTTCCAGGACACGGGCGCCACGCGGATGCTCGATTCGTGGAAGGCGAACCTCAAGGTGGCGGGCCAGAAGAAGATCGCGACGCAGCTGCAGGCGCTCTGGCTGCAGAAGCTGCCGGTGATCCCACTCTTCATCGGGCCGCAGTGGTCGACCTACAGCACGAAGCACTTCCACTGCTTCCCGTCGCGCCAGAATCACTACGTGAGGCCGATCTTCAACACCTACCCGGAGAACTCGGTGCTGCTCACGACGATCTGTCGGGGCGGCAAGAAGATAAGGATCGGGATCCGTTAACCCTCCCCCAGCCGGCGGGCGCCCTAGCCCAGGGGCGCCCGCCGGGCGATACTCGGGAACGCGTGTGAGATTTCTCCTTCGACGCCTCGGCTTCTACGCGATTGCCCTCTGGGGAGCGATCACGCTGAACTACCTGCTGCCGCGGCTGATGCCCGGCGAGCCGATCGACGGGATGCTTTCGCGGCTCTCGCCCGCCCAGCTCGCGGCGAACCCGAATGCCATCCAGAACCTCCGCGAATCGCTCGGGTTCCAGAAGGAGCCGCTGCTCCAGGGGTACATCACGTACCTGGGGCAGCTCCTGCACGGCGACTTCGGGATCTCGACCTCGAACTTCCCGTCTCCGGTGAGCGAGGTCATCGGCCGCACGCTTCCGTACTCGATCTTCCTCGTCGGTGTGGCGTTCCTCTTCGCGTTCGTGATCGGCACGTTCCTCGGGATGCTCGCGGCGTGGCGTCGAGGCGGAGTCGTCGACAGCGTCTTCACGCCGCTGCTGATCGCGCTCGGCGCGTTCCCCGCCTTCTTCACGTCGCTCGTCGCCGTCTACTTCCTCGGGCTGCAGTGGGGCTGGTTCCCGATCCAGCACGCCTACAACACGGACATCGAGCCGGGGTTCAGCTTGGACTTCTTCTCGACCGTCGGACGTCACGCGCAGCTTCCGATGCTGGTGATCATCGCCGTCTTCACGGGCGGCTGGCTGCTCAGCATGCGCAACACGATGATCAACACGGTCGGTGAGGACTACGTCGCGATGGCTCATGCCAAGGGTCTCCGAGACCGACGCGTGATGACGATGTACGCGGGTCGCAACGCGATCCTCCCGCCGCTGACGGGCTTCGCGGCCCAGTTCGGCGCCGCGGTCGGCGGCCTCGTCTTCATCGAGTTCGTGTTCAGCTACCCGGGCGTCGGGTTGACGCTGCAGCAGGCAGCGCTCGGCTCCGACTATCCGCTGACGCAGGCCTTGCTGCTCGTGTTCTCCGTCTGCGTCCTCGTCGCCAACTTCATCATGGACGTGTTCTACGTCGTCCTCGACCCGCGCGTGCGCGCAAACTGACCGTGGCCATCGACCCGATCGCATTCCCGCTCCCCGACGCGCCGCGCAGCCGGCTTACCTCGCCGGAGTGGGTGCGTCTCCTCCTGACCAATCCGAAGTCGTTGTTCGGCATCGTCGCCTTCGGCGGCATCGTCCTCGCCGCGCTGCTGGCGCCGGTGATCGCGCAGAACCCGCCGGACGAGATCGTCGCGCTCCCCGGACTGTCGCCGAGCAGGGAGTACTGGTTCGGCACGACCGACCAGGGCTACGACGTCTTCGCGCAGGTGATCTGGGGAGCCAGGATCTCGCTCGCGGTCGGTTTCGCAGCGGCGGTGATCTCGACGACGATCGCGGCAACGCTCGGCATGCTCTCCGCCTTCGTCGGCGGGTGGGTCGACGACGCGATCAACACGGTGATCAACATCTTCATCGTCATCCCCGCTCTGCCGCTGCTGATCGTCGTCTACTCGTTCCTCCCGACCCGCGGGCCCGTACCGATGGTGCTGATCCTCGGCCTGACGACGTGGGCAGTCGAGGCGCGCATCCTCCGCAGCCAGGCGCTCTCGCTCAGAAACCGCGACTTCGTCCAGGCGGCGAAGGTCTCCGGCGAAGGGACGTGGCGGATCGTCTTCGGCGAGATCATGCCGAACATGATCAGCCGGATCGCCGCCGGCTTCCTGCTCGTCTTCTACCTCTCGATCATCTTTGCCGCCGGGCTCGAGTTCCTCGGGTTCGGCGACGTCAACAAGATCACGTGGGGCACGACGCTCTACTGGGCGCAGAACAACTCCTCCTTGCTCCAGGGCGCGTGGTGGCACTTCGTTTTCCCGGGCCTCGCGCTCGCACTCTCCGTCGCGGCGCTCGTGTTCATCAACTTCGGCGTCGACGAGCTCGCGAACCCGCGGCTACGGCGGCGGCGGAAGGCAGCGCGGTGACCGGTCTCGTGCAGGACACTGTGCCCGCGAGCGCTCCCGACGTCGAGACCGAGGTGCTGCTGGAGCTCGAAGACCTCGTCGTGGACTACCTCGAGGCGGACGGTCCGCTGCGCGCCGTCGATCACGTCAACCTGACGATTCGAGCGGGTGAGATCGTCGGCCTCGCCGGCGAGTCTGGGTGCGGCAAGACCACGACGGCGAACGCGATCCTGAGCATCCTGCAGCCGCCCGCGGAGGTGACCGGCGGGCGGATCCGGTTCCGCGGCGTCGACGTCGTCGGCCTGTCGACGCAGGAGAGTCGCCGCTACCGCTGGCGCAACGTCTCGATGGTCTTCCAGAGCGCGATGAGCGCGCTCAACCCGGTCATGCGCGTCGGCGACCAGTTCGTGGACATGATGAAAGCGCACGAGCGCGTGAGCAAGCGCGACGCGCTGCAGCGGGCCGGCGACCTTCTCAACCTCGTCGGGATCGACCGCGGCCGCGTGCGCGCGTACCCGCACGAGCTCTCCGGCGGCATGCGTCAGCGCGTGATCATCGCGATGGCGCTCGCGCTCGAGCCGGAGCTCGTGATCATGGACGAGCCGACGACCGCGCTCGACGTCGTCGTCCAGCGCGAGATCCTGCAGGAGCTCCAGCAGCTGCAGCGCGAGCTCGGCTTCGCGGTGCTGTTCATCACGCACGACCTGTCGCTGCTGCTCGAGTTCGCCGACCGGGTCGCGATCATGTACGCGGGCGAGATCGTCGAGCTGGCCGAGTCTCAGGAGCTCTTCGCCAACTCGCTGCACCCGTACACCCTCGGGCTGCTCGGCTCGTTCCCTCCGCTCACGGGGCCGATCGTGCCGCTGGCCGGTATCCCCGGCAGCCCGCCCGACCTGGCCGACCCGCCCACCGGGTGCCGCTTCCATCCCCGGTGCCCGCACTGCCAACCCGGCGACGCCGCGTTGTTCACGCGCCAGACCAGCGAGCGGCCGGTGCTCAAGCCCGTCGCTCCCGGCCACGAGGTCGCCTGCCACCTCGTCGAGGAGTCGCGTCCGTGAGCACGACCGAGCTGGAAGTCCGCGGCCTGACGAAGGACTTCAAGAAGCTGCGCGCCGTCGACGACGTGAGCTTCACGCTCCGCCAGGGCACGATCACCGCCCTCGTCGGAGAGAGCGGCAGCGGCAAGAGCACCGTCGCGCGCATCCTCGCGCGGCTGCACGACGCGACCTCGGGCTCGGTGATCTACGACGGGAAGGACGTGCTCGGCCGGTACGACGTCAAGCGCTATCGCTCGCGGGTGCAGATGATCTTCCAGGACCCCTTCGACTCGCTGAACCCCGTGCGCACGATCGAGCACCATCTCGAGCGACCGGTTCGGATCCACAGCGTCGTCGCGCGGCGCGACGTCAGGCCCCGCGTGCACGAGCTGCTGCGCACGGTCGGTCTCGTCCCGGCAGAGAAGTACGCGAGGAAGTACCCGCACGAGCTCTCGGGCGGCCAGAGGCAGCGCGTGGCGATCGCGCGCGCCCTCGCCGTCAATCCGTCGGTGATCCTCGCGGACGAGCCGATCTCGATGCTCGACGTCTCGATCCGGATCGGGATCCTCAACCTGATGCTGGGGCTGAAGCGCGAGCTCGGGATCGCGTTCCTCTACATCACGCACGACATTGCAAGTGCCCGCTACATCGCCGACGACGTGCTCGTGATGTACGCCGGCCAGATCGTCGAGCAGGGACCGACCGACTCGGTGCTGCTCGAGCCGCTCCACGCCTATACGAGGCTCCTGCTCTCCGCTGTGCCGCACCCGGAGCGGGGGCTCTCGCATGCGCCGCTCGGCGCCCGCGCCGGACGCAACGTCGGCGACCTGGGCGAGGGAACGGCGCTCGTTGAAGAACGCCCCGACCACTTCGTGAGGAGGCAAGCAGCATGACCGAGAAGACCGCGTTTCCAACCGATTTCGCCTGGGGCGCCGCGACCGCGGCGTACCAGATCGAAGGCGCCGTCCACGAGGACGGCCGCGGCGAGAGCATCTGGGATCGGTTCTGTGCGACGCCGGGGAAGGTGCGGAACGGCGAGAGCGGCGCGATCGCGTGCGACTTCTACCACCGCTTCCCCGACGACGTCCGGCTGATGCGCGAGCTCGGGCTCGACGCCTTCCGCCTCTCGATCGCCTGGCCGCGCATCCTCCCGGAAGGGCGGGGCAAGGTGAACCAGGCGGGGCTCGACTTCTACGACCGGCTCGTCGACGAGCTGCTCGAGCAGGGGGTGACCCCGTTCCCGACGCTGTACCACTGGGATCTGCCGCAGACGCTCGAGGACGAGGGCGGCTGGGCGGCGCGCTCGACCGCGGAGGCGTTCGTCGAGTATGCGGAAGCGGTTGCGGGGCGGCTCGGCGACCGAGTCTCCCATTGGATCACGCACAACGAGCCGTGGGTCGCCGCGTGGCTCGGGTACGGGTCGGGCGAACACGCGCCGGGTCGCTCGAACCCGGACGACGCGCTCGCGGCCGCGCACCACATGCTCCTCTCGCACGGCTGGGCGGCAGAAGCGATTCGGCGAGTCGCGCCCGGCTCGAAGGTCGGCATCACGCTCGTCCTCAACCCCGCGTACCCGGCAAGCGACAGCGACGCGGATCGCCTGGCCGCCCAGCACGGCGACGGGTTCTTCAACCGCTGGTTCCTCGATCCGCTCTTTCGCGGGAGCTATCCGGCGGACATCCTCGAGTACTTCGCCCCGTCGTCCCCGTCGGGCCCGCCGGTCGAGGACGGCGATCTCGAAGCGATCTCGGCGCCGCTCGACTTCCTCGGCGTCAACTACTACTCGCGTCAGGTGCTGCGCGCCAACCCGAACGGAGGCCGGCCGACCGTCGTGCGCAACCCCGACTCGTCGTACACGGCGATGGACTGGGAGATCTACCCCGACGGCCTCTTCGACCTGCTCGTGCGGGTGAAGGACGACTACGACCCGCCGCCGATCTACATCACGGAGAACGGCGCGGCGTACGGCGACCACACGACGCACGACGGGGAGGTGAACGATCCCGAGCGAAAGGCGTACATCGAGGCGCACCTCGACGCGATCGGCAGGGCGATCGAGGCGGGCGTGCCGATGGCCGGCTACTTCGTCTGGTCGCTGCTCGACAACTTCGAGTGGGCGCACGGGTACTCGAAGCGCTTCGGGATCGTCTACGTCGACTACCCGACGCTCGAGCGCGTGCCAAAGTCGAGCTACCGCTGGTATCGCGACTTCATCGCAAACCAGCGGAACGGGGGTCGAAGCTCCGCAGGCCACTGAGGTCGACGCAGACCACGCCCCGGACTTCCACGAGCACCATCAGGAGCCCCCGGCACGTCCGGCACCGGGCGACCACGCCCGGCCCGCCGAGGTAGACCTCGCACTCGGCGACCGGCGCCTCGTTGCCGCAATGTGCGCAGGCACCCGTTGCGTCTGTCATCTCGGCTGCGAAGACGTCGTGGAGCAGGCCGCCGATCGCATTTCCGTCGAGTGCGTCCATCATCGCCCTCCCGTTGCTCCGAACCGCTCCGTCTTGACGCGCGCAGGCGGGTAACCGAGCTCGACCAGTCCTTCGGCCACCGCCTCGACGAAGCTCGTGGGTCCGCAGACGAACGCAAGCGCACCGTGCGCCGGCGGCCACGCGACGTCGCGCAGGAGGTCTGTGTCCACGCGTCGTGCGTATCCGCTCCAGTCGGGCGACTGCTCGCGGGTGAGCGTGAAGACGACCTCGACGCCGTCGGCCTGCTGCTCGAGCTCCGCGCGGTAGATCACGTCGGCGAGCGAGCGCGACGAGTACAGCAGGCGTGCGGGAACCGTGCTCGAGGTGAGCAGTCGGTGCCGCAGCATCGCGCGGAACGGCACCACACCCGAGCCGCCCGCCACGAGGAGGAGCGGGTCGGCGTTCTCCGGCCGCCAGACGAAGTAGCCGCCGATGGGTCCGCGCACTTCGAACCTGTCGCCCTCGCGGACCTCGCCGGTCAGGTACGGCGAGACCTCGCCGTCTTCGAGGCGCTCCACGGTGATCTCGAGCGATTCACCCGGCGCGGACGCGATCGAGTACGCGCGTTCGGCCCGGTACCCGTCCTCGGCGGTCAGGCGAACGTCGACGTGCTGCCCCGCGCGGTGACCGAGCCAGTCATCGACGTCCAGCTCGAGCGTCCGCACGCGGTGCGTCTCCTCCCGCACCGCCTTCACGACCGCGGGCTGCCAGGTCAGTCGCCCGAGTACCGCTGTTCGCGCCACGGGTCCCCGTACATGTGGTAGCCGTACGTCTCCCAGAAGCCCGGCTCGTCCTCCTGCAGCAGCTTGAGGCCGCGAACCCACTTCGCGCTCTTCCAGAAATAGAGATGCGGCACGAGCAGCCGCGCCGGGCCGCCGTGCTCGGGGTCCAGGGGCTGACCGTCGTACTCGAACGCGACCCATGCCTTGCCGCCCGTGACGTCCTCGAGCGGCAGGTTCGTCGTGTAGTCCCCGTCGCAGAAGGCGAGCACGTAGGCGGCGTCGCTCTCGACCTCGTCCAGCAGCGTGTCCACGGAAACGCCGCGCCACACCGTGTCGAGCTTCGACCAGCGCGTGACGCAGTGGATGTCGGCCGTGACGGTCTCCGTCGGCAGCTCGAGGAACTCCTTCCACGTCCAGCTCTTCCCTTCGGTGCCGGCGAGGACCGAGAAGGTCCAGATGTCCAGCGCGACGTGTGGCGTCGGGCCGGCTGACAGGACGGGGAAGTCGTCCGTTGCGTACTGCCCCGGGGGAATCCGCGAGGCGTCGACCTCAGACCTCCGGCGCCCCTGGAATCCGCGGGAGATGAAGCTCATCGGCTGATTCTAGGTTGTGCCTTCGTCTGACGTGGGCGCTGATCGAAAGCCGATCCTGCGATGGCTTCCGTCGCAGAATGGCTTGTTCTCGGACGCTCCACAGCGGCACAGCGCGAGCCGCGTGTCCTCACGGATGAGTCGACCGTCCGCGTCGACGATCCGCACGCGACCGCGCACGAACAGCGGGCCGTTCGGCCGAGGTTCGACGCTCGGGGGGTCGAGCGCCTGCTCTTGCGCCCCGCCGTCGAGTCGCCGGAATTGCAGTGCGCCGGTCGGGCAGGTGAGGACGGCTTCCGCGACGCGGTCCGCGTCTGCTGCGTCGACGGCGACCCAGGGGCGTGCGTCGGGGTCGAAGACCTGCGGCAGCCCGCGAACACAGTTGCGGACATGGATGCAGAGCTTCGGTTCCCAGCGGACCTCGATCGCGTCGTTCGCGTAGACCCGTCGGGGTCCGCGCTGCAACTCTGGCGAGGGCTCGCTCACGACTGGACCAGATCGACGTCTTCCGGGTGACGTCGAAGGTACGCGCCGACGAACGGGCACACCGGAACGATGCGGAGACCCGCGTCGCGGATGTCGTCCAGCGCGCCTGCCACCAGCTGCTCGCCGAGTCCGCGCCCTTCCAGCTGAGCAGCGACTTCCGTGTGGATCAGCGTCACGACGTCGCCCCGCTTTCGATACACCAGCTCGCCGACCACTTCGCCGTCGAGCAGCAGCTCGTAGCGGTGAGCGGTGTCGTTGTCTCGAACCGTCGCGGCTAGCGCGGTCATGCGGCGACCTTAGCGAGGCCGCGGCACCCTACGGAGCCCGGCTCCCGGTCAACGTGGGTTCTTTCGACTCGAGCCGCCTCGGGCATCGAGGAGGGCGCCTTTCTGCCTCTTCGGTCGGGTGAGCTCGGCTCGCTCGCCGTCATCATCGGCCTCCTGGTCGGCGGAGGCGTCGCCTCGGTCTCGCAGACCGTCTCGACCCGCCCCGCTGCCGCAGCGGTTTCACACCAAGCCGCTGGCTGACGGGTGCCCGCGCTGATTGAATCGGCAGCGTGGCTGCTTTGAACGTCGCTCCGGACCTCGTTCTGCACGAGACCGACGAGGAATTGCCTGCGTGGAGCCTCCCGGCCGACGCCGTCGACCGCATCCGTCTCGACCTCGGTTGGCCTGCAGAGGTGACGCGGGAATGGGCCTTCGGGGGCTCGACGGGCGCCGGCGTCCGCGTCTGCATCCTGGACAGCGGCGTCGAGGCCGGCCATCCGCTCGTCGGGGCCGTCCAGGCGGCGTACGCGATCTCGGTCGACGAAGCGGGCGACGCGATCGTCACCGACGACGACTCGGGCGATCGCTGCGGTCACGGGACGGCGTGCGCAGGCGTGATCCGCTCGCTCGCACCCGAGTGCGAGCTCATCTCGGTGCGCGTGCTCGGCGAGGGGTACAAGGGAAGCGGCAGAGTGTTGCTCGCCGGCCTCCGGTGGGCGATCGAGCAGGGCTATGAAGTGATCAACATGAGCCTCTCGACCACGAAGCGCGACTTCGCCGAGCTGCTGCACGAGCTCGCCGACAGCGCGTACTTCCGCCGCACGGTTCTGGTCGCCTCCGCGCACAACATGCCCGTCGAGAGCTACCCGTGGCGCTTCTCGTCGGTGATCTCGGTGGGGAGCCACGAGGATCCCGACCCGTTCGTCTACTACTACAACCCGGAGCCGCCCGTCGAGTTCTTCGCCCGCGGGCTCGAGGTCGACGTCGCCTGGCTCGACGGCTCGACGCTCCGCTGCACCGGCAACAGCTTCGCGACGCCGCACGTCTCCGGTCTCTGCGCGCTCATCCTCTCGAAGCATCCGCGGCTGCCCCCGTTCCAGCTGAAGAGCGTCCTCGCACTCACCTCCGACAACGTGGGGCCCACCGCTTGAGCGACGACCGCTTCCAGGCAGCTGTTGCAGCAGGGGTGCTCGCGGGCGACGAGCTGCACCGATCCCTGCTCGCGTCGATCGTCGAAACGGCACGCGCGATCTTCGCCGCGAAGGCCTCGTCGATCTTCCTGCTCGACGAGGACGCCGAGGAGCTCGTGTTCGAGGCCGTCGCGGGCGAGGGGTCGGACGACCTCGTCGGCAAGCGATTCCCGGCAGACACTGGGATCGCGGGCTGGGTGCTCGCGACCCGCCAGCCGCTCGTGCTCGAGGACGTGCAAGGTGATCCGCGCTTCCGCCGTGAGGCCGCCGAGTCGACCGGCTACGTCCCGAAGGCGATGATGGCGGTGCCGCTGCTGTACGAGGACACGGCCCTCGGCGTCCTCTCGGTGCTCGACCGCGCCAAGGACACCCGCTTCACGCTCGCGGAGATGGATCTGTTGAGCCGGTTCGCGAACCAGGCGGCGATCGGGCTGGACCTCCTGCTGCGCGCCCGGCGCGCCAGGGCAGCGCTCGAAGGCGCGGACGAGGGGCTTCAGCGGCTGGCGCACCTCGGTCGCAACCTGGAGTCGCTACCACCGGAGCGGCAGGCCCCGGCGCTACGGCTGCTCGAGGCCCTCGAAGAGATCATCCGCCCCTGAACGGCAAGCGGCCGGGGCAGGCCCCGGCCGCGACTGCCAAGTCCTGGTTCCCTACTGAACCGACTTCTTCTTGTGCGCCTCGACGTCGTCGTCGGCCTCGCCCTCAACCTTGGGCTCTTCGTTCATGGCCGCCTTGCGCTTATGCGCCTCGACCTCGTCCTCGGACGAAGTGGTGTTCTCCTGCTCCGACACGGTGCTCCTTTCCGTGGGACCAACTTGTCACAAGCTAGACGGTGACCATCCGCACTTTCTTCCCCTGAGTTCTTCCACTTTTCGCCCCCGATTGCAATGCTCGCCCGGTGAGGGCCTCCCTGACCGCCTTTCGACGGGTGTTCTCGAACCGCGACCTCCGGCGGCTGCAGCTCGCGTGGGCCGGATCGAACATCGGCGGCTGGGCCTACACGGTCGCGATCGCGGTCTACGCCTACCAGCAGGACGGGGCATACGCCGTCGGGCTGATCGGCCTTGCCCGCTGGATCGCTGCAGGCGCGGCGTCCCCGTTCACGGGCGCGCTCGGGGACCGCTTTCCCCGGGTGCGGGTGATGGTTACGGCAGACGTCCTCCGCGCGGCGCTCCTCGGCGCGATGGCTCTCGTCGTCGTCGCGGACGGGGCGCCGCTGGTCGTCTACGCGATCTCGATCGTCGGAACGGTGATCGGTACCGCCTTTCGGCCGGCCCAGGCTGCGCTCGTACCGGGGCTCGCGAAGACGCCCGAGGAGCTCACGGCGGCGAACGTGGCGGCGAGCACGATCGAGAGCGTCGGCATCTTCGTCGGCCCGGCGCTCGGCGGTGTGCTCGTCGCGACGGCGGGTGTCGAGCTGACCTTCGCCGCCTCGGCGGCGCTGCTCATCTGGTCAGCCGTGCTGATCGGTGCGGTAGACGAGCCGGCGAAGCGCGTCGACGCGGAAGAGGACGAAGGTGCCGCGGCCGCCGCCGGATTCCTGCGCGAGACCTCCGAGGGCTTTCGCGCGATCGTGGCCGATCGGAGGCTCACCGTGCTGACGGGCTTGTTCGCGGCGCAGACGTTCGTCGACGGCGCGCTTGGCGTGCTCGTCGTCGTCCTCGCGCTGGAGACGCTCGACCTCGGCGCGTCGGGCGTCGGCTACCTCAACTCGGTGCTCGGCGTGGGCGGGATCGTCGGCGGGATCGCCGCCGCCGCGCTCGTCGCACGATCCCGGCTCGGAACGGACTTCGGCGTCGGGATCGTCCTGTGGGGCGTGCCGCTCGTGCTCATCGGGATCTGGCCCGAGCCGCTCGTTGCGATCTTCGCCCTCGCAGTGGTCGGCGTGGGTAACACGATCGTGGACGTGTCGGGCGACACCTTGCTGCAGCGTGCCGTCCCCGACGAGGTGCTCGCGCGGGCGTTCGCCGCGATGGAGAGCGTGACCCTCGTCGCGGTCGCGCTCGGATCCGTCGCCGCACCGGTGGTGATCGACGTCGCCGGCGATCGCTGGGCGCTCGTCGTGTTCGGCGCCGTTCTGCCCGTGCTCGCGGTGCTTTCCTGGCGATCGCTCACGAAGATGGATCGCGTGGGACCCGCGCCCGAGGTCGAGCTGCTGCGCTCGCTGCCGCTGTTCGCGCCGCTGCCGCCTCCGACGCTCGAGTATCTCGCCGGCCGGCTTGTCCGGAGACGCTTCGGGGCGGGGGAGACGATCCTGACGCAAGGCGAACGTGGCGACGCGTTCTTCGTCATCGCCGAGGGCGCGGTCGAGGTCTCGCCTGCGGAGGGCGCGGTCCGGCTGCTCGGTCCCGGCGACCACTTCGGCGAGATCGCGTTGCTGCGCGACGTCCCGCGAACGGCGACCGTCGTCGCGACGACCGACGTCGAGCTGCTCGAGCTACCCGGTGAAGAGTTCGTCGCGGCCGTCAGCGGCAACGCGGACGCGTTCCGCGCGGCCGACCTGGTCGTCGGGGCGCGGCTCGCACCGGTCTAGGCCGTCGCCCGCTCCGTCACGAAGTCGAGGCCACTCCCTCAGCGCCGCCGGTCGTGTCACCGGCGCTGTAGGAGTGCGCACCGGCGCCGGCGAGCTTGCCACCCTCGACGATCAGATACTCCTCCCGAATCGCACGGCCGTCGAACCAGCACTCCAGGATCTCTCGGACGCCCGCGGCGTAGCGCGCCTGTGCCGACAGGCTCGTGCCCGAGACGTGCGGCGTCATGCCGTTGTGGGGCATCGTCCGCCACGGATGATCCTTCGGCGCGGGTTGCGGGAACCACACGTCGCCCGCGTAGCCGGCGAGCCGGCCGCTCTCGCACGCCTGCGCGACCGCGTCGCGATCGCAGATCTTCCCGCGCGCGGTGTTGACGAGGTACGCCCCCCGCTTCATCCGGCTGATCAACTCGGCGTCGAAGAGACCTTCGGTCTCCGGGTGCAACGGCGCATTGATCGTGACGACGTCGCAGACGCGAACGAGCGAGTCGACGTCGGGATGGAATGCGAGGCCGAGCTCCTGCTCGACCTCGGTCGGGAGGCGGTGACGGTCGGTGTAGTGGAGACCCACGTCGAACGGCTTCAAGCGGCGCAGCACTGCGGAGCCGATGCGCCCCGCGCCGACGGTGCCGACCTGCATCCCCTCGAGGTCGTAGGACCGCGACACGGAGTCGGCGATGTTCCAGCCTCCGTCGCGCGCCCACTGGTGCGCCGGAAGGTAGTTCCTGACGAGGCCGAGGATGAGCATGACGACGTGCTCCGCGACGCTGATGCTGTTGCAGTAGGTGACCTCAGCGACAGTGATCCCGTGGTCGATCGCCGCCTCGAGGTCTACGTGGTCCGAGCCGATGCCGGCCGTGATCGCGAGCTTCAGGTTTGGCGCCTTTGCGATTCGGTCCGCGGTCAGGTACGCAGGCCAGAACGGCTGTGAGATCACGATCTCGGCGTCGGGCAGCTTTTGCGCGAAGACCGAGTCGGCCCCGTCCTTGTCAGATGTGACGACGAACTCATGCCCGCGCGCTTCGACGAAGCTGCGTAACCCGAGCTCTCCAGAGACGCTTCCGAGCAGCGCGCCCGGGGTGAAGTCGATCCGTTCCGGAGTCGGTGTGCTCTGGCCGTCTGGGTAGCGCTCGATCGTCGGAATCTCGTCTCGCGCCGAGGCGGGCGGATAGCCGTCAACGGGATCGTCGTAGAGAACGCAGAGAACGTTGGCCATCGCGGGTGTTACGACTCGACCTCGTCCTCGGCTTGCTCGGCGCGCTCGACGATGTCGCCTTCGGCGCTGAGCTCGACGGGCGGCTCGTGATACTGATCCGTCGGCATGGCGGAACCATTACAGACTTCGGCGGGAAGCACGTGATCGATAGCTTGTCGCAGCGACGAAGCGGCGGATAGGAGGCTGCATGGAGATCGGCAAGGCCGGGCCACTTGTCAGCCACATCAGCCAGGCGTATCCCGACAGGGTCGAGGTGCGCGGGCGCGACCTCTGCGGCGACCTGATGGGCAGGTTGAGCTTCACGGAGTACTTCCACCTGCTGCTCACAGGTCGCGAGCCGACCGAGGACCAGCGCTTCTTCCTCGACCTGCTGCTCGTCGCGATCGCCGAGCACGGGATGATGCCCACCAACATCGCCGCACGCATGACGCTCGCCGCGGACCCGGCGTCGCTGCAGGGTGCCGTCGCGGCCGGGATCCTCGGCGCCGGGCCGGTCGTGCTCGGCACGTCGGAGTCGTGTGCGCGGCTGCTCGAGGAGGCGCAGAAAGAGGTGGCGTCAGGTGGCAAGCCCGAAGCGGTCGCGGGCGACGTCGCGCGCGCGATTCACGCGGTGGGCGGCAAGGTGCCCGGCTTCGGTCATCCGGTCCACCGGCCGCTCGACCCCCGCGCCGAACGGATCCTCGTGCTCGGGGACTCGCGTGGCGTGAGCGGGGCGCACGTTGCTTTGGCACGTTCGCTCCGCGAGGCGGTGGCCGCGGTCTGGGGCAAGCCGCTCACGATGAACGTCGCGATGCCGATCGCAGCAGTGATGCTCGACCTGGGCTTCTCGGCCGACGTCGTGAAGGCCGTCCCGATTCTCGCGCGCACCGCCGGCCTGCTCGCGCATCTCGCCGAGGAGCAGGAGCGTCCGCTCGGCTTCCAGCTCGCCGCGAGGGCGGAGGAGGCGGTGGAGTACGAGCCCGATGCTCGCGCCTGACGTCGAGAGCCGCCCGTGGGCGGAGCAACTCGACCTCGACGACGTGAGCTATCGCGCGCAGCTCGCGTACCTCTTCGATCGCTCGGCCTTCTACCGCGAGAAGCTGGCGACAGCAGGATTCGCTTCCGCCGACGCAGCGGGCGGGCTTGCGGAGATCGCGGAGCTTCCGCACACCGAGAAGCGCGAGCTCAAGGCGACGTGCACGCGCGACAACCCGATCGGCGCGCACCTCTGCGCGACACCGTCCGAGATCGTCCGGATCTACTCCACGAGCGGCACCACGGGAGCACCGAGCTACGTGCCGTTGACGGCTGCCGATCTCGACAACTGGGTGACCGGCTCGGCGCGCAGCTATGCCGCGTCCGGCATCGCGGCGGGGCAGCGGATCGTCTCCACGTACAACGCCGGGCCCTTCGTGGCGGGGGCAGCGCTCGCATCGTTCGAGCGGATCGGCCTCTCCCACGTTCCGCTCGGGACCGGGAACACCGAGCGCCTGATGCTCGCGGTCGAGCTCCTCGAGCCCGACGCGGTCGTGCTCACGCCGTCCTACGCCGCGTACCTCGTCGAGTGGGCGGCGGAGCGGAACGTCGATCTCCGAGGGTCGAGCGTCGCGCGCGTGCTCGTGGCGGGCGAGCCCGGGGGAGGCGAGCCGGCGTTTCGCGCAAAGCTCGAGGACGGCTGGGGTGCGAAGGTCACCGAGGCGATGGGCATCGGCGACATCGGCGTGTCGCTCTGGGGCGAGTGCGAGGAGCAGGACGGGATGCACCTCGGCGCGCGCGGCTTCGTCCACGCAGAGCTGATCGACCCCGACACGGGTGAGGCGGTCGAGTTCGTCGACGGCGCGACCGGCGAGCTCGTCCTCACGCATCTTCAGCATCGCGCTGCGCCGCTCCTGCGCTTCCGCACGCGCGACCACGTGCAACTCCGGACGAGCGAGTGCAAGTGCGGTCGTACCGGACCCCGCGTTCGGTGCATCGGGCGAACCGACGACATGCTGATCGTCCGTGGCGTCAACGTCTTCCCCTCGGCTATCCGCGAAGTGGTGAGCGCGTTCGACCCGGACGTCAGCGGTCACATCGTCGTCAAGCCGCAGACGCTTGGCGTGAAGCAGCAGCCACCGCTACCCGTGATCGTCGAGCTCGCACGCGGCGCGGCGGGCAACGACGCGCTCGCGGAGGCGATCCGCAAGCGCCTGCGCGAGGCGCTCGTCGTCCAGACGCGCGTCGAGCTCGTGCCGTGGGGGAGCCTGCAGCGCAGCGAGTACAAGTCGACGCTCGTCGAGCATTCGTGAGGGGGGTTCTGCTCACGTCGGTCGTCGGGAGCTATCCCCAGCCCGACTGGCTGATCGACAGGGAGCGGCTCGGCGAGCGGTTGCCGCCGCGAGTCCGCGCACGCGAGCTCTGGCGCGTGTCCGAGCCGTTCCTCGAGGAGGCCCAGGACGATGCGACTCGCGTCGCGGTCCGCGACATGGAGCGAGCCGGCGTCGACGTCATCACCGACGGCGAGATGCGGAGGGAGAGCTACTCGAACCGGTTCGCGACCGCGCTCGACGGCGTCGACCTCGACCAGCCCGGCGTCGCGCTCGATCGCACCGGTCACGAGAACCCCGTCCCGCGAGTTGTCGGCCCCATTCGCCGTACGCGGCCCGTGGAGGTGCGCGACGTCGAGTTTCTCCGCTCGATCACCGATCGCCGGATCAAGATCACCGTTCCGGGGCCGTTCACGATGACACAGCAGGCCCAGAACGACTACTACCCCGACGGCCGGAGCCTCGCTCTCGCGTACGCGACAGCCGTCAACGACGAGCTCCGCGACCTCAAGGCGGCCGGAGCCGACGTCGTCCAGATCGACGAGCCGTATCTCCAGGCGCGCCCCGACCCGGCGCGCGAGTACGCCGTCGAAGCGATCAACCGCGCGCTTGACGGAATCGAGGGGGACACGGTCCTCCACACGTGCTTCGGCTACGCGCACATCGTTCACGACCGGCTCCCCGGCTACCCGTTCCTTCGCGAGCTTGCGGAGTGCGACGCGACGCACCTGTCGCTCGAGGCTGCGCAGCCGAGCCTCGACCCGGACGTGCTGCGCGACCTTCCCGACAAGACGATCGTTCTGGGCGTTCTCGACCTCGGCTCGAGCGAGGTCGAGACGGTTGGGGTCGTCGCCGACCGGATCCGCAGAGCGCTCACTGTGGTGTCGCCGGAGCGGCTCGTCCTCGCGCCGGACTGCGGGATGAAGTACCTGCAGCGCGAGACCGCGTTCCGAAAGCTCGAGGCGATGGTCGCCGGCGCCCGCGCCGTGCGAGACGAGCTCGGCACACGCCGCTCAGCGAGTGGCGGCCGTCCCTCGATCGAGTGACTTTTCCCTGCACGCCGCGCCACGGGGCATACTGAGAGAGCGGTGCTTCTCTGCGGCTCACCGTGTTCGTGATCGCCATGAGTTCGCAACAGCGAGAGGAGCCGTAGCGAGATGCCGACTTGGACCGCCTGGGTTCTCGTAGCCGTCCTGCTCTGGCTCGCCGTCTCCGTGCTCGTCACGCTCGTTGTCGGGCCGTTCATCAAGGTCGGCACCGGCGTCGAACGCGCAGAGCGGGCCGACCGCGCGAGGGCGCTGAGTACCGCCGCGTCGAGACGCTTGCGACGCGCGCCGGTCGCCGCCGCCGAGCCCGAGCTCGAGCGTGAACGCGAGCGGATTCTCGTGGTCGACGACGACCCCGGCTTGCGGCTGCTCCTCCGTACCACCTTGCCGGCAAGTGAGTTCAACGTCGAGGAGGCGGAGTCCGCCGAAGCGGCGGCCGACACTGCGCGGTTCTTTCGTCCGGAAGTCGTCATCCTCGATGTCGGCCTCCCGGGCCAGGACGGACTCTCCTTCTGCCGCGAGCTCAAGCGTTCCCCTCGCTCCCCGCACGTGATTCTGCTCACGGGCGCCGACGTCGACGGTGAGGCGTTGCGCGGTGCCGGTGCCGACGCCGCCTTGTCGAAGCCGTTCAGCCCGGTCGAGCTCCTCACGCTCGTGGACAAGGTCAGCCACGCGACGGCCCCCTTGCGTCCCGGGGCATCGGTCGCGGCAGACGAGCAGCTCTTGATCTACGCGCGTGACCTCAGCCGCGTCGTCGAGGTCGAACGAAGGCAGCGGCGGCTCCTCGAGCACGCCTACCGTCAGACCGTCACAGCGCTGGCCGACGCCCTCGAGGCGAAAGACCGCGCGACGGGTCTTCACGGTCGCCGCGTCCAACGCTACGGGCTCGAGCTTGCCGCTGCGTACGACGAGTCGCTCGTCGCCGATCCAAGCCTCGAATACGGATTCCTCCTCCACGACGTCGGAAAGATCGGCATCCCGGAGACGATTCTCCGCAAGCCGGGACCGCTCGACAACACCGAGCGCCGCCAGATGCAGCGCCATCCGCTGCTGGGGGTCGGGATTCTCGACGGCATTCCGCTCCTCGAGGGCGCCGGCCTCGACGTCGTACGCTCGCACCATGAGCGCTGGGACGGCAAGGGCTACCCGGATGGGCTCGCGGGCGAGGAGATTCCCGTGGCTGCCCGCATCTTTGCCCTTGCAGACGCGCTCGACGCGATCACGACCGATCGGCCATACCGTAAGCGGCTCTCCTGGGAGACTGCGATCGACGAGATTCTCGTCAACAGCAACTCGCAGTTCGACCCCGGCGTCGTCGCGGCGTTCGCCCTCCGCGAGGGCCGGCTCAGGCAGATCTCAGCCGATCTCACCGAGCGCGCCGCCTAGTCACGCCACCGGCTCGACGTGGAGAGCCGCGGACAAGCACGCGTAAGATCACGCCGTGTCCAACGCCGAGGTCTCGCCTCTGTCATTGCCTCTGCCGGCGGCAGCCTACGCGAACTGCCGGCGGATGCTCCGGCGCCACGATCCGACGTATCACCTCGCCGTGTCCCGCCTCCCGCGAGAGCGCCGCTCTGCGGTCTACGCGCTCTACGGGTACGTCCGCGGCGCCGACGAGATCGTCGACGGTCCAGGCTCCGACCTCCGGCCGGACGAGCGAAGGGCGGCGCTCGACGAGTGGCAGGAGGAGCTCGAGCGCGGAGTGGCCACCGGGAGATCCGATCATCCGGTGATCGCCGCGCTCGTCCACGCTGCGCGCGCACACGACCTTCCCGTCGGGGAGCTCCGTCCGTACATGGCGTCGATGCGGATGGACTGCGGGCCACTAAGGATCCAGACGCGGGACGAGCTCGAGCGTTACATGAACGGAAGTGGAGCGTCCGTCGGCCGGATCATGGCCGTCATCCTCGGAGCTCCGGCCGAGAGCGAACGGCTGGCGCGCCTCGGCGTCGCCTTCCAGCTGACGAACTTCCTGCGCGACTTGCGCGAGGACTACTTGCTCGATCGCATCTATCTGCCAGCCGACGAGCGCGAACGGCACGGCGTCGACGACAGCGACCTGGCGGCTACCAACGCGAGCCCGGGTCTCAGGGAGCTCGTAGCTTCGGAGGTCCGGCTCGCACGTGCGCTGTTCGCCGAGACCGCACCTGCGCTGATCACGGCGATCCCCGCTGCAAAGCGCGGGATCGGAGTCGCGCGCGCCGTCTACTGCGCCGTTCTCGACCGCATCGAACAGAACGGCTACGACGTGCTCGGCCGGGCGAGTCGGCCACGCCTCGTCGACCTCGCTCGAGTCGCGGTGCGGGCGCGGTGAACCGGCGGCCCGAGGAACCGCTCGTCGACGAGCGAGCCGACGTGATCGTCTGCGGCGCGAGCTTCGCCGGTCTGGCCGTCGCGCGTGAGCTCGCCGGGACGGGAGCCGACGTGCTCGTCCTCGACCGCGACGAGATCGGTGCCCACGCCACCTCCGCGTGTGCGGCGCCGATGCCGTGGCTCGAAGCTCTCGGCCTCGAGGGCTCCGTGAAGCAGGAGTGTCCGTTCATGAGTTTCACGACGCCCCACGGTTCGGTCCGCGTGCGGCTCCCGTGGAGTTGGGGCGCCTTCGACTACTCGGAGCTTTGCCGGCTCCTGTGGGACCAGTCGGGCGCGCGGTTCGAGCGCGCGCTCGTGAAGGGACGGGTCGACGGCGGCGTGCGCACGGACCGCGGCATCGTTCGGGCGCCACTCGTCGTCGATGCGCTCGGCTGGCGTCGAGTGCTCGGGTCGCAGCCGGTTGCCGGGCCCGGAGGCCCGCTGACTCGGGGGCTGGAGGTTCACCCGAGCGGCAGCGGCGACACGCTCGACATCGTCATCGACCGATCGTTGCTTCACCGGGGCTACTGCTGGCGAGTCCCCGCCGGCGACGAAGTCCGCGTCGGCGCCGCCTCGTACGACCCTCGCGTCGCCGTCAAGCAACCAACAGCGGACATCGCGGGGCGCTTTGGGGTGGCCACGGTCCGCCACCAGGGAAATCTCATCCCGCATCGGCTCCGTCCCGCCGCCGAGAACGGCTGTTTCTTCGTCGGCGACTCCGCCGGCCATTGCTTCGCCTTCTCGGCGGAGGGCATCCGCGGCGCGTTCTACTTCGGGATCGCGTGCGGCCGCGAGCTCCGCCGGGTGCTCGCAGGCGAAGCGACCGTCGACCAGGCGCTCGCGGCGTACGCCGGCTTCAGTGCGAGTCACCGAAGCGGGTTCGGGATCACGTATGCACTCCAGCGCGTGATTCCGGCGCTTCCGCCGCGCGCGCTCACGCTGGTGATCCGCGCGCTCAGCCGGCAACGGCCCGTCGACGCGATCTTCAACTGGTACTTCGGCCTGCTGCCGTTGACCTACTTGTCGGTCTCCCCAGGCCCGAACGTCAGGACGTCGGCATCGCTTTCGTCCGTGGGGACGATGTAGAGGGCCATCGGGCTCGAGGTCGCGTTCCCGCTTCCATACAGGTAGCGGTCTGCGACGACTTTGGTTCCGTCGGGTGCCCAGTTGGGTGAGCCGGCGTCGCCGAGCAGCGTGGTGACCGTGCCGGTCGCGAGCTCGACGACGCACAGGCTCCCGGCGCACTGGAAGGCGATCTCGTCGCCGTCTGGTGACAATGCAGGCTCGTAGGCCGCGCCCTCGCTGGGGATCGTCTCGCGAGTGCGGCCGTCACCGATCGCGGCGACGAAGAGCTCGCCGTCTCCGTTGTTGTAGGCGATGCGCTTGCCGTCCGGAGACCACGCGGGCGTCAACTCGGACGCGGCATATGCCGACCAGGTGGGATCGTCGGCGGCGAGGGCGGGCTCGAGCAGCCGTCGCGCCGCACCGCCGCGTTTGTCGACGACGTGGACGACGTACGACCCGTCCTTCATCTTGCGGACGAACGCGATCTGCTTGCCGTCCGGCGACCAGGCAGGCGAGAGGCCTCGTTCTGCCGAGGTCGCGACGCTGACGAGCCGGCGCTCCCCTTCGCCGGTCGCCGAGACGATCCGGAGCCCGTCGGAAGCCTCGAACACCAGCTCTTTCCCGTTCGGCGACCACTCGGGCGCCTTGCTCCTCGTTGCGGCGCTGATGCGACGGATGTTCGTTCCGTCGGGGCGAATGAGAAAGATCCCGCCCCCGTCGCGATTGCTCGCGAACGCGATCTGCTGACCATCGGGCGACTAGGCGGGAGCCGAGTCGGCGGTCTCGAACTCCACCTCGATCCCGCCCCAGGACGAGCTGGACGATCCGCACGCGGCGAGCGAGAGCGCCGCGGCGGTGACGGCAGCCGCCGTGACGATTCGGTTTATCACGGTCGTAGACGGAGAAACGAGCGGTCTTGTTAGCCCCAGTCCGGGGTTTTGATCAACCAGCGGCAGGTAACTTCGTACTGCTCATGGGAGGTCACCTGAAACGGCTGCACTGGCTCGCGCTCGTCGCGCTGCTCGGCCTTGCTCTGGTGGCGGGGCTCGCTCGGGCCGCCGACGCGCCCACCAACGCCCGGCCGCTTCGCGTCCTCTTCATCGGGAACAGCCAGACCTCGACCAACGACCTGCCGGCGTTCGTCGCCGAAGTCGCGAAGGCGGCGAAGTTCAAGATCGAGTACCGAACGATCGCGCCGAGTGCGGTGACCCTCGAGGGGAACTGGAACCGGGGAAGCGCCCGCGGTTCGCTCCTCGGCGGCCACTGGGACGCGGTCGTGCTGCAGCAGGGACCGTCCGTTCTCCCCGAGAGCCGGGCGAATCTGTGCTTCTACGCAAAGGCGTTCGCGGACGAGGCGCGCGAGTGGGGGGTGCGTCCGTACCTGCTGATGGTGTGGCCGCGACGCGGGTCGGAACTTCCGGAGGTGGTCGATTCGTACGCCTCGGCAGCTGCGGGCGCCGAGGCCGGCCTGCTCCCGGGCGGCGCTGCGTGGGGTGCCGCAGTGCGGCGGGCGCCGACGCTCCCGCTGTACGCCTGGGACGGCATCCACCCGGGCCGGATGGGGACGTACCTCGCCGCACTCGTCGTCTACGCGGGACTGCGCGGGATCTCACCCGTCGCGCCGAACTCCCTGGTCGTCAACGGGAACCCGTTCTGGATTCCCCGCGAGACAGCGCGTCTGCTCAGGGACTCCGCCAAGGAGGCGCTGTCCACACGCTTCTCGAGCACCCGCCTGCTCGCAGCTCTAGCGCGTCGCCCCGGCTACCCTCGGGGCCGTGTCGAAACCTGAAGAGAACGGGAACGCCTCTCGCCTGAGAGAGGCGATCGAGGTGCTGGAAGCGGTCGTTCGAGACCGCAGTCTGCTCGGGGACCTGCCGCTCGAGGATAGGCACCGGCTCCTCGCCGCCGCCGGGGACGTCTTCAACCCGGACGTGGTGCAGCGGCGCCAGTGGGGGAAAGCGCTTCGCCGTCGGGAGAAGGCGGCGAAGCAGCAGCACGATGAGTCCGTGCTCGCGGAGACCGGCATTCGCGTGCTGCGCGAGAAGCCGGTGTTCACGACGCCGAACGTGTTCGCGCCGGACGACTTCGAGCAGCGCGAGCTGGACGACACCGAGCGCCGGGAGGTGATCGACCTCCAGCACTGCTACGTCTGCAAGCAGCGCTACGTCGAGATCCACCCCTTCTACGACCAGCTCTGTCTCGCGTGCGGTGACTTCAACCACCGCAAGCGGACCGAGACCGCCGATCTCGGCGGGCGCGTGGCGTTGCTGACGGGCGGCCGGGTGAAGATCGGGTACCAGGCCGGCATCAAGCTTCTGCGCGCCGGGGCGGCGCTCATCGTGACGACGCGGTTTCCACGGGACGCCGCGACCCGGTACGCACTAGAGGCCGACTTCGACGTCTGGGGCGATCGCCTCGAGATCTTCGGGCTCGACCTGAGGCACACGCCGAGCGTCGAGGAGTTCTGCCGGCACCTGAGCGCGACGCGCGACCGGCTCGACTTCATCGTCAACAACGCGTGTCAGACGGTGCGCCGGCCGCCCGACTTCTACCGGCACATGCTCGAGCTCGAGCAGGCTTCTTCCGACACGATGCCCGCTCACGTTCGCCGGCTCCTCGGGGAGTACGAGGGCCTGCGGCGCTCCGACATGCTCCCCTCGGGCGCCCGGCCGGAGCCGATGCTCGGCGTCACGCGCTCCGCCGAGCTCTCTCAGGTGCGTCTGCTGCCAGACGACATTGTGCAGGGCGACCTCTTTCCCGAGGGCCTGCTCGACCAGGACCTGCAGCAGGTCGACCTCCGCGAGCGGAACTCGTGGCGGCTCCTGCTGGCCGAGGTGCCGACGATCGAGCTGCTCGAGACCCAGCTCGTGAACGCCGTCGCACCCTTCGTCCTGAACGCGCGCCTGAAGCCGCTGATGCTGCGCACGCCCGAGCGCGACAAGCACGTCGTCAACGTGTCGGCCGTCGAGGGACAGTTCTACCGCCGGTTCAAGACGACGCGGCATCCCCACACGAACATGGCGAAGGCCGCACTGAACATGATGACGCGAACATCAGCCGCGGACTATCACGCCGACGGCATCCACATGAACAGCGTCGACACCGGCTGGGTGAGCGACGAGGACCCGTTCACATCGCGGTCCAGAAGACGGCAGAGCACGGGTTCCGCCCGCCGCTCGACATCGTCGACGGTGCCGCGCGCGTCGTCGACCCGATCGTCGACGGCTTCAACACCGGCGAGCACATGTGGGGCGAGTTCCTGAAGGACTACCGGCCGACCGACTGGTAGAGCTCGTCGGTCTTCGCGGCCATGATGAAGTCGTTGCGGTGGAGGCCTTTGATCTTGTGCGTCCACCAGCTGACGGTCACCCGGCCCCACTCGGTCATGAGCGCCGGGTGATGACCCTGCTCCTCCGCGGCCGCGCCGACCGCGTTCGTGAACCCGAGCGCCTGCGCGAAGTCCTCGAACGAGAAGACGCGCCGTAGCCGGCGCACCCCGTCGACCTCGACCAGCTCCCAGTCGGGCACCTCGGGCGCGAGCGTCGCGATTTCCTCGTCGGTCACGGTCGGCGCGTCACGGCGGCACGCGACGCAGGTGGCTCTGCTGAGCGTCTCGGTCACGTCGCCAGCGTACGTTGACGCGGACGTCCGAGAGGTGGATGATCGTCCCGATGTGACGAACCTCCGCCTCGCCACGGTCGGCGCGGCTTGCGCGCTCGGGCTGGTCGCCTGCTTCGTCGTCGGCGTCGTCCTGATGGTCTCGAGCGGCGTCCAGGTGCTCATCCCCGAGCCCGGCGTCGAGACGGTGGACTGGATCGCCGACGTCGACTCCGCCGGAAGCGTCTTCCTCGTTGGCGCCTGGCTGACGATCGCGGGTGGTTTCCTCGGCATCGTCGCGCTCGTCGGGTTCTACGACGCGCTTCGTCAGGCCGGGCCGGTGCTCGTCCTCGGACCGGTGCTCGGGGCCGTGGGGCTCACGCTGGTGACGATTTCCCACCTTGTCCCGATTGCGATGGCGACGGAGCTCGTGCCCGACTACCTCGTGGCCGACGCGGCGGGGAAGGCGCCTGCGCTGAGCAACCTCGATCTGCTCGCGGCGGCCAGCAGCTATCTGAACATCGCGGGCAACGTGCTCAACTGGGGCGTCGTCGTGCCGCTCTACGGCTACGCGATCCTGCGCACGGGCGTCACCGCTCGCTGGATCGGTTGGCTCGGCGTCTTCGTCGGCGTGTGCGCCGGCTGGCTCGGGCTCCTCTCCTACACCTGGGGAGCGTTCGAGGCGTTCAGCTTCGTCGGGTTCGTCGGGTTCTTCGTCTTCATGGCGAGCATGGGCGTCTCACTGCTTCGCCGCTCGGGCGAGGACGTCCCGGCCGCAGTCACGGCGATCCGCTAGCGGCAGGGCAGGGTGCGCGCCGCCGACGGCTTCTTGCCGACGAGGGCGCGGATCTTCGCGGCTTCGGCCTTCAAACGACCCGGGCTGACGTAGCGGAAGCACACGTCGACGGTCATCCCGCCGACCTGGTCGTGCGGCCGCGTGCCCGGGTTGTGGGGATGGTCGTCGTCGAAGCTGATGCGGTGCGCCGCCCGGAAGACCTTCGCGGCCATGAAAGTGGCTGCTGTCGGCGCCGTCACGAGGACGGACGCTGCGCCGCCGGGGCTCAACCCGTCGAGGTCGTTCGCCGCGATCCCGTGTCCCGTGCGGTCGCACCCCTTGTCGGCAGCCGCCGCGGCGGTGCGAGCCGCGCGGCCGGCCTGAACGATGAGTTTCGTGGAATCGCCGTCGGCGAAGCGGACGAGTGCGCGCGAGTCGGCCCTGAACGTGCTCGTCGACTGGTTCTTGTTGCACTTGGCGATGTACCTGTACGTCTGATCGGGCCGCACTTCACCGATCTCGTTCTTCACCAGGGCTTTCCCGAATGCGATGCCAGGCCCGCCGTTCGCCCGGCGCAGCTTGCCGTCGGCAGAGAGGACGAGCAACTCGACGTCGCGGTACGTGACGAGCGCCTCCTGGTGACCGACCATGCCGCCGACCTGGGTGCTGTTGAAGATCGTGTCGAGCTCGGCCTGGACAAGGGTGTCGACGCGGAAGCAGCACCGAGAGGCCGCAGGTGCGCTCTCCGCGGCGAGCGTGTCGCCCGCGAGCGCGAGCACACCGACGAGCGTTGCGAACGCAACTCGTGCAGCGAGGCCGAGGTGCCGCGCGCTCATCGAGGCGATGGTAGCCGCGGTCTGAGGTTCTGCCAACCGGCTACGAAAGGCGCCGGGTACGCGTCGCCTTGCGCAACGCCGCGCGCCACGCGACCGGCTCGGGGCGCCTTGCGGGTCCGTTGGCGGCGATCGCGGGCGTGGCCGAGGCGGGCGTGTCGCGATACCCCGTTCGCGCCGCTGCGAGGACTCGCTCCGCGCTCATCGGCATGTTCCGGCTGACCCACATCAGGGCGAGCTGGGACGGCGGTACCCGACGCTCGCGGATCTCCGCGCCGACGAGTGAGTACACCTGCCCGGTTCCCGGAGCCCCCAGCACGCCGACGAGAGCGGCGTCGACCGCGTGCGCAAGCCGTTGGGCATCAGGCCCGGGCGCCACGTGCGTGTGGAGCCGGCAGACGTCCGGGAGCGTCTCGACCTGCGACGAGCGGTCGAAGACGTCGAGGCGGTAACCGCAGAGCAGCGAGAAGTTGCGAGTGCGCGCGAGGCGGTTCCAGAGCTCTTCGAGCTCGAACGCAGCGTCGCGCTGACCGCGCTCGCAGAGGATGTTGACCATCTCCCCGAAGGCACGGACGCGGCGCCCGGGGAAGCGTTCTCCCAACGCGTCGAGGAGGCCGCCGCTGACGCGCTCGAACGCGACCGGAGAGGGGTGTGGTCCTTCCATGATCTGCCCGAGGGTCGTCTCCGCGTCCACTGCGACGAGTAGCCCGAGCTCCTCGATTCGACGAGCGTCCCAGCCCTCCGCGGCGAGACGCTCCGCTACGAGGCTCGCGTGCTCCCCGGTCGCGACGAGGACGGCGGGCTCGCCGGCCTCGAACCCGGCCGCGAAGTACTCCGCGACCGAGTCGGCGAGCTCGTCGGCTTCGACGTAGATCTGCGCGGCGTGAGCCGCAGGAGCGTCGGTCCAGGTCAGGCTCACCGCGGCAGTCTAGAGGGCCTTCCAGCCGGTTGCGGTAAAAGCTCAGACGTGAGGACCCTGCTCGAGCGACTGGATGAGCTCTACCTGCTCGGAGGGGGGCGGGGCGCCAACCGGCCGGCCGGGAGCGCCGCCGAGAGCGAGGCCTGCGCGCTCGCCGCGCAGTGGATGGAGGACGCCGGTCTGACCGTCACGCGCGACGCGTTCGGGAACGTGATCGGCCGGCTGCACGGCTCGCAGCGCGAGTTGCCCGAGGTGTGGGCGGGCTCTCATCTCGACAGCGTCCCCGAGGGAGGCAAGTTCGACGGTGCGCTCGGCGTCCTCGCGGCGATCCAGGCCGTCGCCGCGGTCGGTGTGAGCGCCCGCACGCTCGGCGTCGTCGCGTTCCGGGACGAGGAGCGCGGCTGCTACGGAAGCCTCGCGCTGGCGAAGTCGGGACCGCTGCCCGGCCGCTACCTCGAGTTGCACGTCGAGCAAGGGCCGGTCCTCGCGCGCGCAGGCGCTGCGCTCGGCGTGGTGACGGGCCTCGTCGGCTCGACGCGGCGTGAAGTGGTCTTCGAGGGTACGGCCGGGCACGCCGGCACGTCGCCCATGGACGCACGCTACGACGCTCTCGTGCAAGCGGCCGAGTACGTGCTCCGCGTGCGCGACGCGGCGAAGGCGATCGACGGCGCGGTCGCGACGGTCGGCGTGCTCGAGGTCGAGCCGGGCGCGGTGAACGTCGATCCCCGGGCGCGTCCGGCTGACGGTCGACGCGCGCGCGCCGGACGAGGAGCGACTCGCGCGCCTCCTCGACGCGCTCGACCTCGACCCCGGCGTCGACCTCGCGCCCGTCCAGATGGACGATGCGATCCGTGCTGTGCTGCGCGAGGAGGTCGAGCGGGTCGCGGCTCCCGCCGTCGAGCTTCCGTCGGGCGCCGGGCACGACGCGGGCGTGCTCGCCGCCGCAGGCGTCGAGGCGGGGATGCTCTTCGTCCGCAGTCTCAACGGGGGCGTGAGCCACTCACCCGAGGAGCTGTCGAGCGAGGACGACATCGCGAAAGCGGTCGAGGTGCTGACGGCGACGCTGCGGCGGCTCAGCGCTCGGTGAAGGAGATCGTCCTGCGCGCCGTCCCAGAGCGTCCGGCGACCGAGCTCGCGCAGTTGCTCGTGCCCTTCGGTCATCGTCGCGAAGTGGTTGCCGGCGAGCGGCCCGGCCTTGCTCGCGAACGCGCACGCGCCGTAAGGGAAGAGCAGCTCCGTCTCGCTGAGCCCGCCCGGATAGAGCAGCAGCTCGCCCGGAGCCGGGTAGCACGTCGCGTTCTCCGGCCCGATGCCGAGCTCGAGCTCGCCGAACGGGATCCAGTTCGACTCGCCGCTCCAGCGGCAGTGGATGATCTTCGACTCGAGCGGGAGCAGCCGCCGAAAGGCCGCGACGGTCTCGGGCGCCGCCTCTTCCTCGAAGCGCGCGACGAAGCGGAACTCCCCTGCGGTGATCTCGATCACGGCTCGACCTTAGCGCCCTGCGCGATCCAGCGGCCGAGGAGCTCGCGCTCGGCGTCGGTCATCTCGGTGACGTTCCCGAGCGGCATCGCACGCGTGCGCACGGCCTGCTCCTCGATCGCGGCGGCGCTGGGCGCGGATCTGCTCCGGCGTGTCGAACGCGATCCCGCCCGGCGCCGAGGAGAACGACGGGTCGGTCGGCGTCAGCGAGTGGCAGACGGCGCAGCGCTGCTCGACGATCGCTGCGACCTGCGCGAACGGCACCGCCGCCGCGCGCCCGCGGGCTCGGCGTCGTCGGGGCGGATCGCGATCGCGATCGCAACGCACCGCGAGCGCGGCGCTCGCCGGGATCCACCAGACCGTCCGGCCGCGGTGGCGCAGGTTGAAGTAGAGCCGGATCCACGCGCCGACGAGCATCAGCGCGACGAGGACGAGCCAACCGTGCTCGCCCGCGAAGGCGAACGGGAAGTGCGGCGCCGAGCATCGCCAGCACGACGGGCAGCGTCAGGTAGTTGTTGTGCACCGAGCGCTGCTTGCCCTTGATCCCGTGCACCGGGTCGGGCTCGCGACCGGCGCGCTTCGCGTGCACGAGCTCCCAGTGGCCCGGGATGATCACGAAGAGGACGTTGCCGACCATCATCGTCCCGAGCATCGCGCCGACCTGGATCGGCATGGCGCGCGCGCTGAAGAGCTCGCTCACCGCGTAGGCGGACGCGGCCACGAACGCGACGAGCGCGGCCGCGAGCAGGAGCTCGCGGTTGCCGAGCAGGCGGCAGAGCCCGTCGTAGACGAGCCACGCGAGCGCGAGCAGGGCGATGCTGATCGCGATCGCCGTGCCCGTGCTCGAGATCTCGCACCGACGGGTCGACCAGGTAGGTGTCGGCGTCGAGGTAGTAGAGGACGACGAGCAGCGCGAAGCCGCTCAGCCACGTCGTGTACGCCTCCCACTTGTACCAGTGCAGCGGCTCGGGGATCGTCTCCGGGGCGACGCGGAACTTGTGGATGCGGTAGAAGCCGCCGCCGTGGATCTCCCACGACTCGCCGCCGACGCCCTCGTCGGAGTCGCGGGACTTGCGCGGCGGCAGCAGGTGGCTGTCGAGCGCGACGAAGTAGAACGACGTCCCGATCCAGACGATCGCCGCGATCACGTGCAGCCAGCGGATCAGCAGGTCGAGCCAGTCGACGAGATACGCGTCGACGAAGATCACGGACGTTCCCAGCGGTCGCGCGCGATCGCGACGAGCTCGCGCACGGCGGTCTCGAGCTCCTCCTCGCGGGTTCGCTCCAGTCGCTCGCGGAGGACGTCGGCGATCTCGCTCTTCGGCCGCCGGTTGACGAAGACGACGAAGCGGAAGCCGAACTTCTCCTCGTAGACCTGGTTCAGGTAGGCGAGCTCGGTCTCGATCACGGCGCCCTCGTCGGGACCCTGCTCGCGGCGCCGAGCGCTCGGAGAGGTTCTTCGCGCCGATCGGCGGGTGCGCCTCGAGCGCCTCGACGAGCTCGTCCTCCGGCACCTCGCCGACCAGGTCGAACGCGGCGTCGAGCGGGTCGGGCAGCTCGGCGAGACGCTCGACGAAGCGCGTGCGGCCCTCGAACAGCTCGGCCAGCTCGTCGACGGTCAGCTGCCGCGGTAGCTCGCGCACGCGTAGGACGAGACGAGGAGCGGGACGTGCGTGTGCCCGTCGCCGAGCTCGACCTCGAGCTCGACGCGGCGGAAGAACGGCGACGGCGGGTGGAAGACGATCCGGTAGACGCCCGGCTCGAGGCCCGGCGCGAGGTCGGCGATCCGGCCGTCGGCGTCGGTCGCGCCGTCGGCGATCTGCTCGTCGCCGCGGTAGAGCTCGACGCGCACGCCTTCGGCGGGACGGCCGCGCTCGGTGTCGAGGACGTGGGTCGAGAGGCTCATGCGGCGAATCTTGTCGCTTCGCGGCGCTGCTCGCGCGCGATCTCGTCCTCGTCGGCCCTGACGAGGTGCCCGTCGCGCACGACCTCCTCGCCCTCCGACACCAGGCGGTCGACCCGGTGCGGGGCCGAGAGGACGAGCCCGGCGACCGAGATCGTCGGCGCCGCCGAGCTCGAGCCCGTCGATCCGCCAGACCGCGAAGTCCGCGCACTTGCCCGGCTCGAGCGAGCCGATGTCGTCGCGGCCGAGCACGGCCGCGCCGCCGCGCGTCGCCGAGCGCGGAGCGCGTCGCGGGCGGTCATCGCGTCCGGCCCGCCGCGGCCGCGCGCGACGAGGAGCGCCTGCTTGACCTCGAGGAAGAGGTCGCTCGCGCTCGTTCGAGGCAGAGCCGTCGACGCCGAGGCCGACGCGCACGCCCGCGTCCAGCAGCTCGCGCACGGGCGCGACTCCCGCGCCGAGCCGCAGGTTCGACGTCGGGCAGTGCGCGACGCCGGTGCCGGTCTCGCCGAAGCGCCGGATCTCGTCGTCGCGCAGGTGGACGCAGTGCGCGCACCAGACGTCGCCGGCGAGCCAGCCGAGCCGCTCGAGGTACTCGACCGGCGTGCAGCCGTAGAGCTCGCGGCAGTACGCCTCCTCCTCGACCGTCTCGGCGAGGTGCGTGTGCAGCGGCAGGCCGAGCCGGCGCGCGAGCGCGGCCGACTCCTCCATCAGCTCGCCCGTCACCGAGAACGGCGAGCAGGGCGCGACCGCGAGCTGGACGCGAGCGCCCGGCGCCGTGCTCGTGGAGCTCGCCCGCGAGCCGCTCGGTGTCGGCGAGCACCGCGTCGAGGTCCTCGACGAGCTCGTCGGGCGGCAGCCCGCCGTCGGACTCGCCGAGGTCCATCGAGCCGCGCGAGGCGACGATGCGGACGCCGAGCTCGCGCGCCGCCTGCACCTCCGCCTCGACGAGCCCGGTCGCGGCCGCGCGGGAAGACGTAGTGGTGGTCGAACACCGTCGTGCAGCCGGAGAGCGCGAGCTCGGCGAGCCCGGTGCGCGCGGCCGCGTACTCGGCCTCCGCGTCGATGCGCGCCCAGACCGGGTAGAGCTCGCGCAGCCACGTGAAGAGGTCGGCCTGCTGCGCGCGCGCGCGCGTGAGCGTCTGGTAGAGGTGGTGGTGCGTGTTGACGAGCCCGGGCGTGACGACCGCGCCGCCGAGGTCGACGCGCTCGTCGCTCGTCGGGCTCCGCGCCGGCGCCGACGTCGCGCACGAAGCCGTCCTCGACGAGCAGCCAGCCGCCGTCGTGCTCGGTGCCGCGCGTCGTCGATCGTCACGACGTGCGCGTTGGCGTAGAGCGTGCTCACACCTCGAGCGGCACGAGCTCGAAGCGCGTCGACGTCGACGAGGCCGTGGTCGGTGATCTTCAGGCTCGGGATCACCGAGAGCGCCAGGAACGCGAGCGACTGGAACGGCGAGGGCAGCGTGCAGCCGAGCTCGCGCGCCGCCTCGACGCACGCGCGGCTCGCGGCGACGACCTCGGCGAGCGGCCGGTCGGAGAGCAGGCCCGCGACCGGGAGCGGCAGCTCCGCGCGCACCTCGCCGCTGCGCGACGACGACGATCCCGCCGCCGAGCTCGACGAGCCGCTCGACCGCGCGCTGCAGGTCGTCGTCGTTCATCGCCGACGACGACGATGTTGTGCGCGTCGTGCGCGATCGTCGAGGCGAGCGCGCCGTCGCGCAGCCCGAAGCCGCGCACGAGCCCGAGGCCGATCCGGCCGGTGCCGAGGTGGCGCTCGACGACGGCGATCTTCGCGAGGTCGCGCGCGGCGTCCGCGACGACCTGTCCGTCGCGAACCGTCGGCTCCTCGACGAGCGCCTCGGTGACGATCTGGTCGGGCACGACGCCGATCACGCGCACCTGGCCGCCCGCCGAGCGGCAGCGCGAAGTCGCTCGTGCGACGTCGGCTGCGGCGCGGACGGTGTGCTTGACCCACTCCGGCACCGCGGGACGCTCGATCTCGCCGACGGGCAGGCCGCGCTTCAGCACGACGCTCCGGCTCGAAGCGCTCGAGGTCCGGCAGCACGAGCAGGTCGGCCTGGTAGCCCGGGCGCGATCGCGCCGAGGTGCGAGAGGCCGTGCCACGACGCGCCGTTCCGCGACGCCATCACGAGCGCGTCCTCGGGCGCGATCCCCTGCTCGACGCTCGCGCGGACCATCGAGTTGATGTGCCCCTCGTCGACGATGTGCTCCGGCTCGCGGTCGTCGGTGCAGAACGCGATCCTGCGCCGGGCCGAACTCGCGCGACGACCGGCAGCAGGGCGTGGAGGTTGCGCGCGGCCGACGCCTCGCGGATCAGCAGCCACATGCCCGGCGCGCAGCCGCTCGCGGCCCTCCTCGGCCGTGTACGCCTCGTGGTCGGAGCGGATCCCGGCCGCCGCGTACGCGTTCAGCTGCTTGCCGAGCACGCCCGGGCGCGTGGCCGTCGACGTGCGACGCGCCGTCGAGCCGGAGCTTCGCGAGCTCGCGCTCGTCGCCCGCGATCGACGCCGGGGAAGTTCATCATCTCGGCGAGCCCGATCACGCGCCGCCGGCGCAGCAGGCCTTCGAGGTCGCCCGGCGTGAGCTCGCGGCGCGGCGACTCGAACCGCGACGCGGGCACGCACGACGACGCCATCACGTAGACGTCGAGCGGCACCTCGTCGCACGCGTCGAGCAGCCAGTGGACGCCGTCGGTGCCGAGCACGTTCGCGATCTCGTGCGGGTCGGCGACGACCGCGGTCGTCCCGAGGGGCAGCACGAGCCGCGCGAACTCGTCGACGAGCAGCTTCGAGGACTCGAGGTGCATGTGCGCGTCGACGAAGCCGGGCACGACCCAGCGGCCCGAGGCGTCGAGCGTCTCCCGCCCCTCGTAGTCGCCGAGCCCGGCGATGAAGCCGTCGGCGATCGCGACGTCCGTCTCGAGCCATTCGCGCGTGAAGACGGAGAGCACGCGTCCGCCGCGGACGACGAGGTCGGCCGGCTCGTCGCCGCGGGCAACGGCGAGTCGGCGCGCGAGGTCGGTCATCGGCTCCTAACGTACTACCCTAGGCGCCGTGGACGTCCTGAGTCCGCGCTCGCTGGACGAGGCGCTGCGGCTGAAGGCGGAGCGGCCCGACGCCGTCCCGATCGCCGGCGGCACCGACGTGATGGTCGCGATCAACTTCGACCGGCTCCGGCCGGGCGCCCTGCTGAACCTGAACGAGGTGCCAGAGCTGCGCGGCTGGTCGCGCGAGAACGGGACGCTGCGGCTCGGCGCGGGTCTCACCTACGCGGAGGCGATGGAGGAGCCGCTCGCCGGCCTCCTGCCCGCGCTCGCGGAGGCGTCGCGCACCGTCGGCTCGCCGCAGATCCGGAACCGCGGCACGATCGGCGGGAACCTCGGCACGTCGTCGCCGGCCGGCGACGCGCTGCCGCCGCTGCTCGTCGTCCGGCGCGGAGGTCGAGCTCGCGAGCGTCCGCGGCACGCGCGTCGTCGCGTTGACGGACTTCCTCGTCGGACCGAAGCAGAACGTCCTCGCCGAGGACGAGCTCGTCGTCGGGCTGCTGCGTCGAGACCGGCGGCAGGCAGACGTTCATGAAGGTCGGGCCGCGAAACGCGATGGTGATCGCGGTCGTCTCGCTCGCCGTTCGCGGTCGACGGAGAGCTTCGCGCGGCGTTCGGCTCCGCCGGGCCGGTGCCGACGCTCGTCCGCGCACCGCTCGGCGACGCCGACGTCGTTCCCCGACCGCGTCGCCGAGGCGGCCAGCCCGATCGACGACGTGCGCGGCACCGCCGCGTACCGGCGGCACGCGCTGCGCGTGCTGACGAAGCGCGCGCTCGACCGGTGCCGGCGTGAAGATCGAGCTGACCGTCAACGGCGAGCAGCGCGAGGCCGACGTCTGGGCGGGCGAGAGCCTCCTCTTCGCGCTGCGCGAGAGGCTCGGCCTGCCCGGGTCGAAGAACGCCTGCGAGCAGGGCGAGTGCGGGTCGTGCTCGGTGCTGCTCGACGGCACGCTCGTCTGCGCGTGCCTCGTGCTCGCGGCGCAGGCCGACGGCCACGAGGTCGTCACCGTCGAGGGGCTCGCCGAGAACGGCGAGCTGCACCGCGTGCAGGAGGCGTTCGTCGAGGCGGGCGCGGTGCAGTGCGGCTTCTGCACGCCGGGCCTCGTCGTCGCCACCGCGGACCTGCTCGCGCACAACCCGCAGCCCGAGCGACGACGAGATCCGCGAGGCGCTCTCCGGGCAACCTCTGCCGCTGCACGGGCTACTCGAAGATCTTCGACGCGGTGCGGCTGGCGGCCGAGTGAGCAAGACGCTCCCGCTCGGCCGGGTCGGCGAGAGCGTCATGCGCGTCGACGGGATCCCGAAGACGACGGGCGAGTTCGCGTACTCGAGCGACCTCTATGCCGCCGGGATGCTCTGGGGCCACACGCTGCGCAGCCCGCACGCGCACGCGCGCATCGTCGAGATCGACCTGAGCGACGCGCTGACGTCGCCGGGCGTGCACGCCGTGCTGACGCACGAGGACGTCCCCGGACAGAAGCGCTACGGCCTCGAGTTCCCCGACCAGCCGGTGCTCGCGTTCGAGCGGGTGCGCTACTTCGGCGAGCCGGTCGCGCTCGTCGCCGCCGAGCATCCCGAGCAGGCGCGGCGAGCCGCGGAGCGGATCACGATCGACTACGAGCCGCTCGAGCCCGTGGTCGACATGGAACGCGCCATGGAGCAGGAGCCGATCCACGACCAGCGCTGGACGCACGGCCACGGCTACCTCGACGACCCGCGCCCGAACGTCGTCCGCCACATCGTGATCCGCCACGGCGACCCGGACACGAGCGGCGACGTGTCCGTCTCCGGCGTCTACGAGCTCGGGATCCAGGACCAGGCGTTCCTCGGCCCCGAGTCCGGGCTCGCGGTCCCCGACGGCGAGGGCGGCGTCGACATCTACGTCGCGACGCAGTGGCTGCACGTCGACCGCGACCAGATCGCGCCCTGTCTCGGCCTCGAGCCCGAGCACGTGCGCATCCACCTCGCCGGCGTCGGCGGCGCGTTCGGCGGGCGCGAGGACCTCTCGATGCAGATCCACAGCGCGCTGCTCGCGCTGCACACGAGCCGGCCGGTGAAGATGGTCTACAACCGCGAGGAGTCGTTCGTCGGCCACGTGCACCGGCATCCCGCGAGGATCTGGGCCGAGCACCGCGCCGACCGCGACGGGAAGCTCGTCTGCGTGCGCATGCGGATCCTGCTCGACGGCGGCGCGTACGCGTCCTCGCTCGACCGCGGTGACGTCGAACGCCGCGGCGTTCGCGTGCGGCCCGTACGCGGTCGCGAACGCGCTGCTCGAGTCGACGTGCGTCTACTCGAACAACCCGCCCTGCGGCGCGATGCGCGGCTTCGGCGCCGTGCAGACGTGCTTCGCCGCCGAGGCGCAGATGGACAAGCTCGCGGAGGCGCTCGGGCTCGATCCAGTCGAGCTGCGGCTGCGGAACGCGCTCGCGCCGGGCGACGAGCTCCCGACCGGCCAGAAGCTCGAGGGCTCGCTGCCCGTCGCCGAGGTGATCCGCCGCGCCGCCGAGCTGCCGATCCCCGAGCCCGAGCCGCTCCCGCGGGAGGCGATCCGGCTGCCGGGCGGCGCGGGCAACACGACGCGCGGCGAGGGCGTGCGCCGCGGCGTCGGCTTCGCGGTCGGGTTCAAGAACATCTGCTACTCGGAGGGCTTCGACGACTACTGCGCCGCGCGCGTGCAGCTGCGAGCAGACGGCAGCGCGGAGGTGCACTGCGCGGCGGCCGAGGTCGGGCAGGGCGTGTCGAACGTGATCGTCCAGGTCGCGCGAACCGAGCTCGGCACGGACGACGTCGTGCTCGCGCCGCACACGACCGCGACCGTCGACTCCGCCGGCTCGACGTCTGCTTCGCGCATGACCTGGATGGCCGCGGGCGCAGTTCAGTTCGCTTGTCGCGCCGCGCTCGAGGAGCGCGAGCGGAACGGGGGAGAGGTCGACGTCGAGCGGATCTACCGCCACCCGCGCACGAGCCCGCTCGACCCCGAGACCGGGCGCACGACGGGCGAGCGCTCGCACGTCGCGTTCGCGTGCGCCGCGATGCGGGTCGTCGCGGAGGTCGACGTCGAGCTCGGTCTCACGCGCGTCGTCTGGATCGGGACCGCGCAGGACGTCGGCGCTGCGATCAACCCGGTCGCGGTCGAAGGCCAGATCGAGGGCGGCACCGCGCAGGGGCTCGGGCTCGCGCTGATGGAGGAGATCCAGACCCGCGGCGGCCTGATCACGAACGCGAGCTTCACCGACTACCTGATCCCGACCACGCTCGACATGCCGCCGATCGACTCCGTGCTCGTCGAGGTGCCGGAGCCGAGCGCGCCGTACGGCGTCAAGGGCGTCGGCGAGCCGCCGACGGTCGTCTCCACCGCCGCGATCGTCGCTGCGCTGCGGGACGCGACGGGACGGGAGCTCACGCGGGTGCCGGTCCGGCCCGACGACGTCGTCGGGCTCTAGCGTTGTTCGACCACGTCACGATTCGGGTCTCGGATCGAGTCGCCTCGCAGCGGTTCTACGACACCGTGTTGCGCACGGTCGGCATCGAGCAGACCGGAGCCGACGACCACTTCGTCGAATGGGACGACTTCTCGCTCGCGGAGGCCGCGTCGGCGACGAGCCGCCTGCACGTCGCGTTCGTCGCGCCGACGCGTGGGCACGTGGACGAGTTCTGGCGGACCGGCACCGAGGCCGGGTATCGCGACGACGGCGCGCCGGGCTGGCGTCCGCAGTACCGCGAGGACTACTACGGCTCGTTCCTGCTCGACCCTGACGGCAACAGCGTCGAGGCCGTGCACCACGGTGCGATGCGGGGCGGAGGCATCGACCACCTCTGGATCAGAGTCGCCGACGTTGCTCAGGCGAAGCGCTTCTACGAGGTCGTCGCGCCGTTCGCGGGCTTCCGGCTCAAGGACGACACACCCGACCGCGTGCGCTTCGTCGGCGGGAGCGGCTCGTTCTCGCTCGTCGACGGGACGCCGACGCGGCCGTTTCACCTGGCGTTCGCGGCGGATGAGGACGCGATCGTCGAGGCGTTCCACGGTGCGGCGACCGCGGCGGGGTACCGGGACAACGGAGCGCCCGGCGAGCGCGCCGTCTACCACGAGGGCTACTACGGCGCTTTCGTGCTCGATCCCGACGGCAACAACGTCGAGCTCGTCAACCACAACCGCTAGCTACTGGCTGCGCAAGTCGCGAATCCGCTCACGCGGATCCGCGACGCGCGAAGACCCCTAAAGGCGGCCGCTCCGCGGCCGCTCTCGCAGTCATTTCACATCGAGCGCTAGCCCACCCGGTCGCCCCGCCGGACATCCGCGTCCGTCGGCGCGTGCGCGAACCCGTCGCGGATCACGATCGTGTCGCGGAAGAGGATCGGATACGTCTCGAGGTCCCGGTCCGCGACGTCGAACGTCGGCGAGTTCTGCACCTGGATGTGCAGGTGCGGCTCGTCCGAGTTCCCCGAGTCCCCGACGAGCCCGATCACCTGACCCGACACGACCGTGTCGCCGACGTCTACGCGCACACTGCCGCGCTTCAGGTGCGCGAAGAGCACGTACCGGCCCCCGCCGATGTCGATCACGACGACATTGCCCTCGGGGTGCTCCAGATCGCTGTCCCCGACCGGCGCGTCGGGCCGCGAGTCGACCACCATCGTGACCCGCGCCGTCGCCCGGCGCGGTCAGCCGCTCGTTGAACGCGTAGAAGTTCTCGAGGAGATCGGCGCCGCCGCGGTGCGTCTGGCCGTCCTCGACCTGGAGTAGGTCGACCGCATGCCGCTGCACGCGGAGCGGGTAGTGGCCGTTGACGAGCGCGCTGCGGCCGCCCGACGCGACGAACCACACGCGCTCGAGCGGGAAGTCGATCGTCGTCGGCGTCCTCCGGGCCGCGCTCGAGCTGCACGAGCTGAACGACGAGGAACAGCGAGCCGAGCGCGACGAGGACGTTGGACGCGAGCGAGATCCTCCTGCGCGGGACGAGCGCGAGCACGGCGAGCACAGCGAGCCCGATCCAGAACGCGAGCACGATGGTTCGCTGCGAGTCGGGGGCGATGAGCTCGTAGAGCGCGAACGTCCCCGGGAGGCTTGCGGCGCCGAGCAGACCGGCGAAGACCCAGACGTTCGCCGCCTGAGCGGCGTACGGGAGCCGGCGCAAGAGCCCGGGCTCGAGATCCTCCGTGCGTGCGTGCCGCACGCGCTGGGCGAGCAGGACGGCGGGTAGCACGACCGCGACGGCGACCATCGCGAGGAAAAGGTCGCCCGCGTGGTAGGACGCGACGAACGCGAGCAACACGGTGAGCATGAGGACGAGCTCGCGCTTGCCGAGCCGCGCGCGTCCGCTTCCCGCCGCCGTTTCCACCGCGAGCGCGAACGCGAGGACGACGGCGGAGAGCACGCCTGCGAGCGTGAGGACGAGGTCGGCGTCCATCGTCCCGAACAGCAGCCCCGGCCCGGCCGCGAGCGGGACGAACGCGGCGAGGGCGGCGAACCCCAGCGCGACGTTTCGCTTCGAGGCCACGACCGCTCGGGTCGGCGCAGCCGCGTCGGGCTCGAGCGTCTTGAGGGCGAGCAACCCCAACACGAACACCGCGACGAACGCAGGCAGGCCAAGCGCGCCGAACACGCCGAGCAGCAGCCAACCGAGCGCGAGGGCGCCGAAGACGACGCGGCGCCGAGACGTCTCAGTCCAGGCGGAGCGCACCGAGCTCGAGCAGCTCGTCGCAGAGGTCGAGCACGTCGCGCCGGAACTCTCTCAGCTCGTCGTCGTCGAGCTCGCGCAGGTCCGCGACGGAGTCCACGACGTCCTCGAGCGGAGTCTCCCCGTCGAGCAGGCCGAGGATCTCGAGCGCGTCCGGCGTCGTCTCGACGGCCGAGTTCGTTCCGGAGGCGAGGCCGACCACCGCGTCGGTCGGAACAGGAGCGTCGGCGGTGGGCTCGAGCTCGTGCTCGAGCCGGAGCGGCATCGCCACCGACAGGCTCGCCTCGAGCAGGTCGTTTCGACCGAGCTCCTCGAGCCGCGCTCGCGTCTCGAAGGCACGCACGATCTGGTCGCTCGCTTCCTCGACGTCGTCCTCGTCGATCGAGTCGACGCGGACGGTCGGCGTACCGCCGGCTCGTCGCTTGAGGATCACCGCGCCGTCGCTCACCCAGCGCACGCCGAGCTCGTCGAGGTAGCGCGCCCACTCGTCGAGCGCGGCACCGAAGGCCTCGGGGTCACCAGTGAGGTGGGAGTTCCACGCTGCGGCGTGACCGAGTGGGTCCGACTCCTCGGCGACGAGGATCCAGCTGTCGCAGCCCGTCCGCTCGGCCCAGGCGACGACGCGCTCGTCGGGCTCGTCCTCGTCCTCGGCGACCCAGCTGACGAGCATCGTGGCGAAGCCTCCCTCTGCGAGGTGCGCCGCCGACTCCGCGACGACCCGCTCCGAGACCTCGTCCGCCGTCCCGCCGGCGTCGCGGTACGTCCAGCGCCGCTCGGGCGACACCACGTACGGCGCGTTGCAGGTGATCAGATCGAACGTCTCGCCTTCCACGGGCTCGAAGAGGCTGCCCTGGCGGACCTCGATGTTCGTCAGTCCGTTGAGCGCGGCGTTCAGCCGCGTGAACTCGAGCGCGCGCGGGTTCACGTCGGTCGCGATCACGTGACCGGCGTGCGCGGCGGCGCGAAGTGCGTGGACGCCGCTCCCCGTTCCGACGTCGAGCGCACGCTCGACTCGGCTGCGGGGCGTCAGCGTGTCGAGCAGTCGCGCCGTCGGCGTGTACGCCGCGACGTAATCGGCGGGGTCGTCGACGTCGCGGGAGAAGCCGTCCGCCGCGACGTACAACTCGTCGACCGGGAGGATCCGGGCTCGAGGAACAACCTCGTCCCCGACGTCGGCGAGCCCTGCCGCCTCGAGCGAGTCCACCGCGTCACGGCCGAGCGCAGCAATCGCATCGTCCGTCGGGACCGGGCGTAGGAGAAAGAACGCCAGCACCACGGTCGCGAGCTTCGTTTCCGGGAGCAAGCGCTCGTTGAGCGGCACGTCCTCGACGCCGCCCGAGTAGGCGTCGTCGCCGAGCAGGTCGACAACGCCCGTCTCCGAGTAGCCGACTCGCCGCAGCGCGTCGCCGACGGTCGCTGCAGCGTGCTCGATCGTTCCGGTCTCGCTCGCCATCGTCGCGAGATCATGCCGATTCGGAGCGGACTTACGCTGCGAGCTCGGCTTTGCGGACCCGTTCGAAGCCGGCCGTCCCCAGCGCCTCGCTGTCGACGAGCCTGCACATCCAGCCGTGTCCCTTGTTCGGGTCGGACTCGTCGTCCATGCTGCCGACGGACGCGAAGATGCGACCGTCGCGGAAGTTCCACTCCTCGATCTGGTCGTGGTCTCCCTCGACGTCCGCGCGGAAGCTCGCCAGGTCGGAGCGCAGCCGCTCCTTGACCGTCTCCAGCCACGTGTCGGGCGGGTCGCGGTCGGTGTCGACGCCGCACTGCGTGATCAGGTCGTCGTCGATCTCGACCAGGGCCAGCGCGTCGATGAATCGCTCGGCCGCCTGCCAGTCCGGCTCCTCGCCCGGCTCGAGCGCAACGAGCTCGACCGAAAGGCCCTCCGCGGCGGCACGCGTGAGCGTTGCCGCGGCTGCTTCCGGGAGCTCGTCGTCGCTCCTCTGCGCGAGCGTGTGCTCGAGCTCGTGGTCGGGCAGGCCTCCGTCCGCCTCCTCGAAGTCGCGCTCGGCGACGAGGTCGAGGTACGGCTCGCCGTCCGCGTCGAAGGCCAGCTGCTCGTCGGCGACCTCCCACGTGACGGGGTGTCCGTCGAGCTCTGTCGCGAACGCGTGGCCGAGCCGAGGCGCCCCGGGCCTGAAGCGACGCAGCGCGCCGAGGTCCTCGTGTCCGTCGGGATAGCGGAGCCGCAGCCGGTAGCGCGCGAGCTTCGCCTGCGCGCGGTTCCCCTCGATGCGTTCGATCAGCCAGTGACGCCCCTCGAGCCGCACGACGTCGCCCGGCTCGAGGGGCTCGTCCGTTGCGTATTGGTGAACGTGCTCTTTCCCGGTGCGCCGCACGACCACGATCTCGTAGGCGCTCATCAATGCCGCCGAGGCAGGACGAGCTCGAAGAGCTCGTCGTCGACGGCGACGAAGCCCGAGCGCGCGTAGAAGCTCCGAGCCGGGCGGTTGTCACGCTCGACGACGATCTGCAGCGCGCTCGCGTGCTCCGAGATCGCGTAGCCCTCCGCGTGCTCGAGCAGGCGGTGCCCGATGCCGCGCCGCTCGTGTCCGGGCGCGACGAGCACCTGCTCGATCACGAACGGCGCGTCTCTTTCGGTGCGAAGCGCGAGATACCCCGCGGGCTGCGCTCGCTCGTGTGCGGCGAAGACGACGTCGCTCAGCAGCGCGTCGAGCACACGCCTGTCGTTCCAGCGCGGCTCGTTCGAGAAGACGGCCGACGCGAGGCTGAAGAGTTCGTGCAGCTCATCGTCGGACGGACGCACGATGTCGATCGAGGAGTGCACCTCAGTCATACCGCTGCGCGCTCGGTGACGTCTCCGACTTCGATCGCGAGGTCGTGCAGGCCGATCACGGCGTACTGGCCGCGATCGATGCGCCCCGGGCAGACGACGAGCGTGGTCCCGAGCCGCTCTTCGCTCACGCCGTCGCCGGCGACGATCGCCAGGCGCGGCCGGTACGTCTTGATCAGCTCTGCGACGGCCTCGCTCCCAGGCGCTCGGGACCCCTTGTGAGCCGGCTGCGTCGTGAAGAGCAGGACGAGCGGATGCTCCTTGAACTCGGCGATCTCGCGCAACCGGGATACGGCCTCACGGCCCGCGTAGCGCAGTTCGTCGCCGGGCGGCGGATCCTCTGCGCCGTCGACGATCTCCCCGCCCATTCCGGCGTAGAGGATGTGGTCCGGGCCGTCGACCACACGGCCGTGAACCCCGTGAAGCTGTGGGAAAGCGATTTCGAGGCCGGACGTGTCATGCAGGTAGTGCCGGAGCGCGATGTCAGTCGCCCCGGGAATCCAGTAGGTCGTACGCTCGGCCCGGCCGAGCGTACGAAAGACGTTGCGGTAGGTCTCCGGTGTGCTCAGGGGTCCACCGAGGTCGCCGACGACAGCGATTGCGACAACGTCATCGGTGACGTCCTCGAGTGCCTGAGCCAGGGGCTCGACGGCGCCATTGACCCCGCCGACCGCGAGCAGCTTGTGATGTCGAGCCATTCGACTCCTCCTTCGTGGAACGTCTGCGCGGCGACGCTAGGCTGCCGCGCTGTTGTTGCTCGCACGCGCGCGCGTCCGGGCATCGGCCACGTCCTTGCCGTGCGCTTCGCCCCATGCAGCGAGCGCGACGAGTGGCTCACTCACCGACCACCCGAGCGCGGTGAGCGAGTACTCGACCCGTACCGGGACCTCGGCGAAGATTTCGCGGTGGACGAGGCCGTCACGCTCGAGGACGCGGAGCGAGTCGGTCATGACTTTCTTGGAGACGCCCGGCAGGCAGGCAAGAAGCCGGCCGTGGCGATGGATCCCGCGGGCCATGTAGAAGAGCAGGTGCACCTTCCACTTGCCCTGGAGAACTTCGAGGGACCGGTCGACTCGATCGATCAGTTCGAGGTCGCTTCCCACGGGGCGGGGGAGGACGGGAACTTCCGTCGGAGCGGCGGACACGGCGGCACCTCTTTCATCCGGGAATTCGACCCACGGGGAGCGTGCCAAAGATCGAGTCTCCCCGCAGCAGTCGCGGCGGGTAGCTCCGGCGGGCTCGTGGAGGGAGCCTGGGCACCGTTCGGTAACCGCTCAGTCGGGGTAGGAGGAGCCCACTCGACTAGGAGGCGTACGAATGGCGGTCCAGCATCGGTGCCGGCGTCACGGACGGCCGGCTGTCGCGTCCAGAGTCCGGCTCCTGCCGGACGGGACGCAGGAAACGGAATATCTCTGCGAGATCGACCTCGCCGAGGAACGGCTGTCGAGTGGGTTCGGCGGCGGCCGCAGCCTGTTCGACGACTTCTTCTCCGACTTCTTCGACCGCTCGGGGGCGGCGCGGCGGAGCGCGGGGTGGCGCGCTCCGCAGCGCGAGCGCCAGGTCGAGCGGGTCGACGTCACGCAGTTCTTCAGCGACGCGACGCGCGAGCTGCTGCAGCGCGCCGCGCACACGGCGCTCGACTGGGGCAGCCTCGACCTCGACACCGACCATCTGCTCCACGCTGCATTGCAGGACGACGTCGTGCGCCACGTGCTGGGGCAGATCGACGCCGACCCCGACGCGATCGCCGCGCAGGTCGAGGAGGAGGCGGACCACGCGGAGCGCACCGACGTTGCGCCGTCGCTCTCGCCCGACGCGAAAGCTGCGCTGCTCGCCGCGTACGAGGAGTCCCGCGAGCTCGGCTCGTCGTACGTCGGGCCGGAGCACGTGCTCCTCGCGCTCGCTCGCGACGACCGAGTCGTACGCGGGTGAGCTGCTCGAGCGCTTCGGCGTCACGCACACGAAGCTCCGCGGCGCAGTGATCCGCGGGGTGGAGGCGGGCGGCGGCACGCGCGAGACGAGCAAGACGCCCAAGCTCGACGAGTACGGCCGCGACCTCACGCAGGAGGCCCGGGAGGGCAAGCTGGACCCGGTGATCGGTCGCGCGGACGAGATCGAGCAGACGGTCGAGATCCTCTCCCGCCGCACGAAGAACAACCCGGCGCTCCTCGGCGAGCCCGGCGTCGGCAAGACCGCGATCGTCGAGGGCATCGCCCAGCGCATCGTCAACGACGAGGTGCCGGAAACGCTCGCGGGCAGGCGCGTGATCGCGCTCGATCTCGCGGGAATGATCGCGGGGACGAAGTACCGCGGGTGAGTTCGAGGAACGCCTGAAGGCGGTGCATCGACGAGGTCCGGGTGCTTCCGACGAGCTGATCCTCTTCATCGACGAGATGCACACGGTCATCGGCGCCGGTGCGGCGGAGGGCTCGATGGACGCGTCGAACATGCTGAAGCCCGCGCTGCGCGCGGCGAGCTGCACGTGATCGGGGCGACGACGCTCGACGAGTACCGCAAGAACATCGAGAAGGACCCGGCGCTCGAGCGGCGCTTCCAGCCGGTGTTCGTGCGCGAGCCGACGGTCGACGAGACGATCGAGATCCTCAACGGTCTGCGCGACCGCTACGAGGCCTTTCACCGCGTCCGCATCACCGAAGAGGCGATCATCGCGGCCGCCGAGCTGTCCGACCGCTACATCCGCGACCGCTTCCTCCCGGACAAGGCGATCGACCTGATCGACCAGGCGAGCGCGCGCGTGCGCCTGCGCACGAAGACGAAGGACAACGAGACGAAGTCGCTCGAGGACGACCTGCGCCGGCTCGCGCGCGAGCGCGACCAGGCGACGTCGGCCGAGGACTACGACCGGGCGCGCGACGTAAAGGGGCAGATCGACACGCGCCAGGGCGAGCTCGAGCGACCGCAAGAAGGGTCGCGCAGCGGCCGTCGGAGGTGACGGCCGAGGACATCGCCGAGGTCGTGTCGCGCGCGACCGGCATCCCGGTTTCGCAGTTGACGAGCGAGGAGCGCGAGCGGCTGCTCCGGCTCGAGCAGCAGCTGCACGAGCGGATCGTCGGCCAGGACGAGGCGGTCGAGGCCGTCGCCGAGGCGGTCCGCCGCTCACGCGCCGGGCTCGGCGACCCGAACCGGCCCGTCGGGAGCTTCCTGTTCCTCGGGCCGACGGGCGTCGGCAAGACGGAGCTCGCCCGCGCGCTCGCCGAGATCCTCTTCGGCGACGAGGACGCTGATGGTCCGCTTCGACATGAGCGAGTTCCAGGAGCGGCACACCGTGTCGCGGCTGGTCGGCGCGCCGCCGGGCTACGTCGGCTACGAGGAGGCGGGCCAGCTCACCGAGACGGTGCGGAGGCGTCCGTACTCGGTGCTCCTCTTCGACGAGATCGAGAAGGCGCACCCGGACATCTTCAACATCCTGCTCCAGATCCTGGACGACGGACGCCTGACCGATGCGCAAGGCCGCACGGTCGACTTCAAGCACACCGTCGTGATCATGACCTCGAACATCGGCGCCGATCGAATCCAGGAGCAGGCGCGCACGCGGCGAGTCGTTCGAGCGAGCTCGAAGGACGACCTGATGCAGATCCTGCGCGGCAGCTTCCGGCCGGAGTTCATCAACCGGATCGACGAGATCATCGTCTTCCACGCGCTGGTCGGAGGAGCAGCTGCGCGACATCACGCGGCTGCTGCTCGACCGGCTCGGCGCGGCGCCTGCACGCGCAGCGGATCGACGTCGTCTTCACCGACGAGGCCGTTCGCTTCCTCGCGCAGGAGGGATACGACCCTGAGTACGGCGCCCGCCCGCTGCGCCGGACGATCACGCGCCTCGTGGAGAACGAGCTTTCGCGGCTCGTGCTCGGGGGGGATGTCGAGCCCGGCGACAGCGTCAAGGTCGCGGTTGAGGACGGCAAGCTCCGGTTCGACACCGAGAAGGGCGTCTTCGAGCCCGCGGAGGAGGGTGCGGTTCGGAAGGAGGTCGGCGCGGGCGTCAACGAGTAGGGTGAGGCGAGAGCCCGGAGGGGGCCGGGCTCTCGCGCCGTTTTCCGGCTAGCGGCCGGATTCGACGCTGACGACCTCGAACTGCGCGTTCACGTAGACCGTGACGCGGTTGCCGTCGGCGTCCGTCATGTGCGCTTCGTACGCCGCGTGACCGTCCCCGTCGGTCTCGACCCGCTCGATCGTCCCGCCGGCGACCCTCGCGAGCGCTGCGGCGCGGACCTTGCTCGCGGTGTCGCCGGTCAGCAACTCCTCATCGGCGCGCTGCCGATGCTCCCCGCGCCGGCCGTCGTCGTCCTGCGGGGTCGTTGCGGTAGAGCCTGTGCTCGCCGGGTCGTCGTTCGAGGCGGCGCCCGCGATCGCGGAGCCTCCGAGCGCGAGCGCCGCCAACGAGGAGACGACCAGCGCGGTGTTCTTCACCTTCTCCGTCATGCCCATCCTTTCCTCGGGGGTTTGCCTGATGCACCGAGGAGACCACCGCGGGATCAGGAGGGCCTGTGCTGCGTGTAGGAATCACCTGTGCGCTCTCACAGCCGATTCACAAGAACCGCTGCAACGATGGACCCGTGAGCACGACCGAGAAGCACCGGATCCTCGTCGTCGACGACGAGCCCTCGATCGTCGACGCCGTCGCGACCGCCCTCCGCTACGAGGGCTACGAGGTCGAGGAGGCGTACACGGGCCGCGAGGCGCTCGACGCCGTGACGAGGGACGAGCCGGACCTGATCGTGCTCGACTGGATGCTCCCGGACATCGAGGGGATCGAGGTCGGGCCGCCGCCTGCGCGCGCGCGGCTTCAAGAGCGCCGTCCTGTTCCTGACCGCGAAGGACGCGACCGAGAACAAGGTCGAGGCGCTGCGCGCCGGCGGCGACGACTACGTCACGAAGCCGTTCAGCCTCGCCGAGATCGTCGCGCGGACGCAGGCGATCCTCCGCCGCACGGTCGGCGCGCTGCCCGGCGACGTCCTGCGCTTCGACGACCTCGTGCTCGACGAGGCACGGCACGAGGTGCACCGCGGCGGGGCAGCGATCGAGCTGACCGCGACCGAGTTCAGCCTGCTGCGCTACTTCATGCTCAACCCGCGGCGCGTGCTCTCGAAGACGCAGATCCTGCAGAACGTGTGGCGCTACGACTTCGGCGGCAACTCGAACGTCGTCGAGACGTACGTCAGCTACCTGCGCAAGAAGCTCGACGCGCACGGCCCGCCGCTGATCAAGACCGTGCGGCAGGCGGGCTACATGCTCGACGCCGGGACGGACTAGGTGCTCGACCGGCTCTCGTTGCGGGCGCGCCTCGTGCTCGGGGTGATCGTGCTCGGGGCGATCGGGCTCGCGGTCGCGAACGTCGCGACGTACGCGTCGCTTCGCTCGTTCCTGATCGACCGAACCGATGCGACCCTCGAGCAGGCCAGCCCCGGAATCGAGCACGAGCTCGAGCATTCGGGCTGCACCGGCGGCCGGCGGCCGCCTCCGGGCGTCGCCCCCGGCGACTTCGTCCAGGTGCGGACGGCCGACGGCGCCGTGGCCTGCAGCTGGCAGCTGACGCCGCTCGGCGAGTCCGCGCCGTCGCCGCCGGCGCTCCCCGACACGATCGACTCGGGCGACGCCGGCCAGGCCTCGTACTTCACCGTGTCGGCGCGCGAGGGCGGCGACCGCTACCGCGTGCGCGCGGCGACCGTGCCGGGCACCGCTGCGACGCTGATCGCCGCGACGTCGCTCGCGGACGTCGACGCGACGCTCCGCCGCCTGCTCGCGATCATGCTGCTCGTCACGCTCGCCGTGCTCGCCGCGCTCGCCGCGCTCGGGCTCTGGGTCGTCCGCCTCGGGCTGCGGCCGCTCGACGAGATCGGCACCACCGCCGCGGCGATCGCCGCCGGCGACCTCACCCGCCGCGTCGAGCGCGCCGAGCCGCGCACCGAGGTCGGCCGGCTCGGGCTCGCGCTGAACGCGATGCTCGCGCAGATCGAGGCGGCGTTCGACGCGCAGGCGGCGTCCGAGCGACGGCTGCGGCGCTTCGTCGCGGACGCGTCGCACGAGCTGCGCACGCCGCTCGCCGCGGTGCGGGCGTACGCCGAGCTCTTCGGGCGCGGCGCCGACCGGCGGCCCGACGACCTCGAGCGCGCGATGACGGGGATCAGCCGCGAGTCCGAGCGGATGACCGTGCTCGTCGAGGACCTGCTGCTGCTCGCGCGGCTCGACGAGGGCCGGCCGCTCGAGCGCGAGCCGGTCGAGCTCGACGAGGTCGTCGCCGAGGCGGTGGACGCCGCCGTCGCCGTCGACCCGGACCGGCCGGTCGACCTCGAGGCCGACCCCGTCGTCGTCCTCGGCGACCGCGACCGCCTGCGGCAGGTGCTCGACAACCTGCTCAGCAACGTCCGCGCGCACACGCCCGCCGGGTCGCCGGTGCGCGTCCGCGTCGGATCGGAGAACGGGCTCGCCGTGGTCGAGGTGGCCGACTCCGGGCCCGGGATGACGAGCGACGAGACCGCGCGGGTCTTCGAGCGCTTCTACCGCTCCGACACGTCGCGCTCCCGCGCGACGCGGCGGCGTCGGGCTCGGCCTCTCGATCGTCGCCGCGGTTGCCGAGGCGCACGGCGGAGCGGTCAGCGCGCACTCGACGCCGGGCGACGGCGCGACGTTCCGCATCACGTTCCCACGAAACGGAGGTACTACCGATGACTGAGCACGAGCTCACCCGACGGCGCCTGCTCGCGCTCGGGCTTGCGATTCCGCCGCTCGCGGCACTCGGGGGCAGCGACCTGTTCGCCGACGAGCTGCTCGCGGCGACGCCCGCGATCGCCGACGCCGACGACCCGACTCCCGCGCAGACCGAAGGCCCCTACTTCACGCCGAACTCGCCGCTCCGGCGCTCGATCGTGCCGGCGGGAGCCGCGGGAACCCGGTTGACGCTGACCGGGCGCGTCCTCACGACCGCCGGCCGACCGGCGCCGCGCGCGCTCGTCGACTTCTGGCAGGCCGATGCGGGCGGCGCCTACGACAACAGCGGCTTCCGTTTCCGCGGCCACCAGTTCACAGACGCGAACGGGCGCTACGCGCTGACGACGGTCGTGCCCGGCCTCTATCCGGGCCGCACGAAGCACATCCACGTCAAGGCGCAGCGGCGGGGCGGAGCCGTCCTGACGACGCAGCTGTACTTCCCGGGCGTGACGGCCAACCGCAACGACTCGATCTTCCAGTCCGCACTGCTCCTGCGGAACTGGCGGAAGGTCGGGAGCCGGCGCGCGGCCAGGTTCGACTTCGTGCTCAGGTAGAGGGACGGCTATCCGTGCGGCGATGCCCGCGCGCATCGTCGTCGTCGCGCTCGCGGTCCTCGCGCTCGGTGGGAACGCGGAAGCCGCAGGCCTCGCCGCCGCTTCGCGTGCTCTTCGTCGGCAACAGCCTCACCGCGACCAACGACCTCCCGGGCATGGTTGCCGCGCTCGGGAAGGCGTCGCGCCTTCGCGACGTCGAGGTGCGCACGCTCGCGCCCGGCGGCTGGTCGCTCGAGGATCACTGGCGGCTCGGCGAGGCGCCGCGGGTGCTCGCGTCGCAGCACTGGGACGCGATCGTCCTCCAGCAGGGCCCGTCCGCGCTGCCGGAGAGCCAGGTCAACCTGCGCACGTGGGCGACGCGGATCGCCGCGGAGGCGCGTGAGCGCGGGACGCGGCCGGCGCTCTTCACGGTCTGGCCCGAGAGCTACCGCTTCGCGGTGTTCCCCGACGTGCTCGCGTCGTACCGCAACGCCGCCCGCGCGGCCCGCGCCGAGCTCTTCCCCGCCGGCGACGCGTGGCGCGCGGCCTGGAGGCGCGACCCGAAGCTCCCGCTCTACGGGCCGGACGGCTTCCACCCGAGCCGGCTCGGGAGCTATCTCGCGGCGGTCGTGATCTACGCCGGGCTCGTGAAGGCGTCGCCGGTCGGGCTGCCACGGCTCTGGGTCTCCGCCAAGCGCGCGCGTGTGCTCCAGGCCGCAGCGGCCGAGGCCCTCCGCCGCACCTAGACTCGGGCGCGTGCGGAAGGCCGTCGTCGCCGCGGTCCTCTCGTTCCTCGTGCCGGGAGCGGGGCAGCTCTACCTCGGCGAGCGGCGCCGGGGGGCGATCCTGCTCGGGGCGTGGCTCGCCATCTTGCTCGGCCTGCTCGCGCTCGTCGCTGTCGGTCAACTCGGCCGGACGTTCCTCGCGCTGCTCTTGCTCGCGAACGCGGCGGTGCTCGCGCTCCGGCTGTTCGCGATCGTCGACGCCGGTCGCGGCGCGTTCGCTTCGCGTGTCGCGGCGGTGGTGCTCGCCGTGGTCGCCGTCACGGCAACGGTCCCGCACGTCGCCGCGGCATACGTCGCCGTGCGTGGGTACGGAGTGCTCGAGTCGGTGTTCGCGGACGAGGAGCCGACCGACGTGCTCGGAGGCAGCGGCCTATTCCTCGCGTTCCCGAACGGACGGCCGCCGCTCGACGTCGACCCGCCGTCCCTACGGGGGCGGCGCTCCACCGCCGGAGCCGCACCCGCGCCGTTCCGCGGCGTCGCGAAGCCGCTCGCGGACTCGGCGAAGATCCTCGCCGACGAGGAGGAGGCGCTCGAGCATCCGTGGGTGACGATCCTCCTGCTCGGCAGCGACGAGGGGCCACGGCAAGCGGGCGACCGCACGGACACGATGATCGTCGCGGCGATCCAGCGGAAGACGCACCGCGCGGTCCTGTTCGGCGTGCCGCGCAACCTCGTCGGCGTGGACGGCTTCGGCGAGCCGTTGAACGCGCTCTACCAGCGCCGCGGCGCGACCGGGCTGAAGCACGCGATCTCGCGCCTGCTCGGGCTTCGCGTCGACTACCACGCGATGGTCAACCTGGACGGCTTCGTGGAGATGGTCGACGCGCTCGGCGGCGTTCGCATCACGGTGAAGGAACGCATCGTCGACGAGGTGACGCGGCCGGCGTGGGGGGAGACGAAGCCGAAGATCGACGTGTACCCCGGCCGCACGTATCGGTTCACAGGACGGACGGCACTCGCTTACGTGCGGTCACGCAAGGCGTCGAACGACTACCGCCGCATGGCCCGGCAGCGGTGCTTCATCAGCGCGCTCGCGAACCAACTCGACGTGCCGTCAGTGTTGCGCCACTTCGCTTCGCTTGCCGACGCAGTCGAGTCGAGCGTGCGCACCGACATCCCCCTGAACCGCGCACCCGACCTGATGCGACTCGCGGCCGGCGTCGACCGCAAGGAGACGCTGACGGAGACGTTCGGCCCGCCGTACTTCGCGGGGCGCCGCGCCGACCGCTTCCCCTATCCGAACGTGAAGAAGATCCAGGCCGCAGTTCGCGACGCGATCCTGCACCCCGAACTCGCGAAGGCGCGACGCGGAATCGCCTCTACGAGCCAGTCCTGCTAGCTCGACCATAGGATTGCGCCGTGCCGTTCACGCTCAGGAACATGAAGCAGGATCTGGAGGACATCGGCTCGAAGTTCGACGGCGCGCCGGACCTGGAGTTCCGCGCGGCGACCAAGGCGCTCGAGCTCGAGAAGTCCGGCCTGAGCTACCAGCGCGTCCCGCCCGGCTATCGCTTTCCGTACGGCCACACGCACAAGCAGCAAGAGGAGGTGTACGTGGTCGTGCGCGGGAGTGGGCGGATGAAGCTCGACGACGAGATCGTCGAGCTCAAGGAATGGGACTCGGTGCGCGTCCCGCCCGGTATGTGGCGAGGCTACGAGGCCGGGCCGGAGGGCCTCGAGCTCCTCGTCATCGGCGCGCCCAATCTCGGCGAGGTTCCGCGCGACGACGTCGATGGCCAGCGCGACTGGTGGGCCTAGAAGACGAGGTAGACGGCCTCGCCGACCATCGCCGGCTTCTCCTGGCCCTTGACCTCGATCTGCACCGCGACGTTGTAGAGGACGCCGTCGCCGCGCGGTTGGCTCGAGACGATTTTCGCGTGCAGGCGCACGTCGCTGCCCGACGGGACCGGTGACGTGAAGCGCACCTTCTCCGTCCCGTAGTTGATCCCCATTCGCGCGTCGCTGATGTTCAGCACCTGCGAGAGCAGGAACGGGAGCAGCGAGAGCTGCAGGTAGCCGTGCGCGACCGTCGTGCCGAACGGGCCCTGCTTCGCCATCTCCGGGTCGACGTGGATCCACTGGTGGTCGTGCGTCGCCTCGGCGAACTGCTCGATCTGCGGCTGCTCGATCGTCGTCCAGTCGCTCGTGCCGAGGTCGAGGTCCTCGGCCGCCGCGAGCTCTTCGAGGGTGAGGGTCGTCGTCATGCCCCAACCTTCTCATGCAGGCGCGCGCGGAGTGCCTTGCGGTCGATCTTGCCGATCGGCGTCAGCGGGATCGCCGGGACGACGTGCACCTCGCGCGGGTACTTGTAGCCGCCGATCCTCGCTGCGCGCCCAGGCGACGAGCTCTGCGGGGTCGAGCTCGTCGCGCGAGCGCGACGAACGCCACGACCTCCTCGCCGCAGTTCGGGTCCTGGCGGCCGACGACCGCCGCGCCCTCGACCGCCGGGTGCTCGAGCAGCGCCTCCTCGACGTCGCGCGGGAAGACGTTGAAGCCGCCGCGGATGATCAGGTCCTTCTTGCGGTCGACGACGTAGAGGTAGCCGTCCTCGTCGATGCGCCCGAGGTCGCCCGTGTGCAGCCAGCCGCCGCGCATCGTCTCCTCGGTCTGCTCCGGTGCGCGCCAGTAGCCGCGCATCACGAGTGCGGAGCGGCAGCAGATCTCGCCGACCTCGCCGGTCGGCACCTCGGCGTCCTCGTCGTCGAGGATCCGCACCTCCATCCCGGGAACCGGCTGACCGACCGCGCCGGGCCTGACCGTGCCCGGGACGCGTCGTCGAGACGAGCGCGGACGTCTCGGTCAGCCCGTAGCCCTCGCGGATCTCCGCGCTCGGCAAACGGCGTGCGAGCTCGTGCACGACCTCGGGAGCGAGCGGCGCCGCGCCCGACGCGATGTAGCGCAGCTCGGACAGGTCGTAGTCCTCGAGCGGCTGCGCGAGCAGCAGGTGCAGCATCGACGGCACGACCGCGACGATCTGGCTGCGGTGCTCCTGCGCGAGCTCGAGCCAGCTCTCGGGGTTGAACCAGCGCATCAGCACGTGGCGGCTCGGCTCGGTGGCGTGCAGGCCGACGCAGGTGACGAGCAGGCCGAAGGCGTGCGACAGCGGGCAGCGAAGTGAGGCTGCGGACGATCCCCTGAACGTGCCCGGTGTCCTCCGCGACCTTGCCGCAGAGCCAGAGGTTCTCGTGGGAGAGCATCACGCCCTTCGCGCGGCCGGTGGTGCCGCCGGTGTACATCAGCGCCGCCAGGTCGTCGTCGGAGCGTTCGACGATCGGCGACTCGCCGCCCGACTCGAGCTCCGCGAACTCCTCGGTGGAGATGACGCGCGCGCTGGGCGCCGCCTCGCGGGCGGTGTCGGCGAACTCGGGCGTCGTGATCACGACGCGGGCCTCGGAGTCGTCGACGATGTGCCGGAGCTCCGGCGGCGGGAGCAGGAAGATCGCGGGCGTGACCACGGCGCCCGCGCGCCAGAGCGCGTTGTAGGCGATCCCGACCTCGGGGCAGTTCGCCATCAGCACGACGACGCGGTCGCCCGGCTCGACGCCGGCGTCGCGAAGACCCTGTGCGAGTCGACGCGCCCGCTCGTGCAGTCGGGCCGACCTGTGCCACTCGCCTTCGAAGAACAGCGACTCGTGGTCGCCGTGCCGCTCGAGCGTCTGCTCGGCGAGCCGGGCGAGGTTTCGCTCAGCCAACGCGCATCGAGCGCCCGCCGGCCTTACCCATCTGCTCGACCATCGTCTCGGGCGACGCGCCGTCGGGGAAGCGCTCGAGCAGCTGCGCGAGGAAGTCGTCCGCGTCCCAGCCGTTCTCGGAGGCGAAGAGCTCGCCCGACTCCCACGGCCGGAGGACATTGATCGAGCCGCCCCAGACGAAGAAGCACTGGCCGGTGATCCCCTGAGCCTCGTCGGTCGAGAGGGCGACGATCAGCGGCGCCATGTTCGCCGGGTCGAGCGGATCGAAGCCCTCTGCGGGCTTCTCGAGCTCGCCGAAGGTCACCTCCGTCATGCGCGTGCGCGCGTTCGGCGCGATGCAGTTCACCGTGACGCCGTAGTTGGCGAGCTCCTGCGCGGCGATGATCGTGAACGCCGCGATGCCCGCCTTCGCGGCGCCGTAGTTCACCTGGCCGACGTTCCCGAACACGCCCGAGGGGCTCGACGTGTTGATCACGCGGCCCCGAACCTCCTCGCCCTCCTTCGAGCGCGCTCGCCAGTACGCCGCGGCGTGCCGCGTCGGCGCGAAGTGGCCCTTGAGGTGGACGCGCGATGACCGCGTCCCACTCGTCCTCGGTCATGTTCACGAGCATGCGGTCGCGGAGGATCCCCGCGTTGTTGACGAGGATGTCGAGCCGCCCGTAGCGCTCGAGCGCACGGTTGACCATGTGCTCGGCGGCGCCGAAGTCGGAGACGTCGTCGTAGCTCGCGACCGCCTCGCCGCCGGCGGCGACGATCTCGTTGACGACGCTCTGCGCGGGCGTCGCGTCCTGGCCCTGGCCGTCGAGCGATCCGCCCAGGTCGTTGACGACGACCTTCGAACCCGCACGCGCGAGCGCGAGCGCGTGCTCGCGGCCGATCCCGCGCCCTGCGCCGGTGACGATCGCGACCTTGCCCTCGAGCGACGGCATGCCGTGAGTCTAAGCTCGTCGCGTGGACAAGGGAATCGTGGTCGAGGAGCTCGGCGGGCTCGAGCTCGTCGAGATCGAGGTCGAGGATCCGCAGGAGCACGAGGTGCTCGTCCGCATCGAGGCGACCGGCGTCTGCCACAGCGACCTGCACGTGCTCGAGACCGGGTTCTCCCACCCGCCGCCGATCCTGCTCGGCCACGAAGGCGCGGGAATCGTCGAGGCCGTCGGGCCAGGTGTCGGGACAGTGGGCTCGGGCGACCGGGTCGTGATCGGCTGGCGCGCGCCGTGCGGCGCGTGCCCTTGGTGCGTACGTGGAGACGCGCGCCGCTGCCGGACGCCCGCCGCCGCGGGTCCGCGGGTGCGACTCACCGACGGCCGGCCGCTGACCCGCACGCTCGGCGCGGGGACGTTCGCCACGCGCACCGTCGTGCACGAGCGTGCGGCCGTTCGCGTCGACGGGATCCCACTCGTGCAGGCCTGCCTGATCGGCTGTTCCGTCGCGACCGGTGTCGGCTCGGTGCTCGAGACGGCGAAGGTCTGGCCCGGAGCCCGCGTCGGCGTGATCGGCTGCGGCGCGGTCGGGCTCTGCGTGATCCAGGGCGCGCGCATCGCCGGCGCGTCCGAGGTGCACGCGCTCGACCTCGACGACCGCAAGCTCGAGGCTGCGAAGCGGTTCGGCGCGACGCACACCGGCGAAGCCGGGCGACTCGACTTCGTGTTCGACGTCGTCGGGAGGCCCGAGACGGTCGAGCAGGGGCTCGGCATGCTCGGGCACGCAGGCACGCTCGTCTACATCGGCCTGCCGCAGCCCGGCGCGCACGTCGACTTCCCGCTGCAGAAGGCGTTCGACCGCCGCGTCCGGTTCCTCGTCTCGCACGGCGGCGACCACGTGCCGCGGCTGGACTTTCCCGCGCTCGTGTCGCACGCGCGTGAGGGGAGGCTCGACCTCGCGGGAATGGTGACGAAGACGATCGGGCTCGACGACGTCGCGCAGGCGTTCGACGACATGCGGTCCGGCGACGTGATCCGCTCGGTGATCCTGCTGTGAAGATCCCGCCGCCCGTCGCCGAGCTGATCGGGATCGACGTCGTGAGCGCGGGCGACGGGCTCTGCACGATGAAGCTCGAGGCGGAGGAGCGGCACTCGAACCCGATGGGCACCATCCACGGCGGGATCCTCTGCGACCTCGCCGACGCCGCGATGGGGATGGCGTTCTTCAGCACCCTCGAGCCGGGCGAGTCGTTCACGACGCTCGAGCTCAAGATCAACTACCTGCGGCCTTTCTGGACGGGCACGCTGCTCGCCCACGGGAAGGTCGTCCACCGCGGCAGGACGGTCGGGATGACCGAGTGCGACGTCGTGGACGACCAGGGCCGCCTGATCGCGCGGGCGACCAGCACGTGCCTTGCCCTCCGCGGCGAAGCGGCCGAAGGGCGATGATCCCCGGATGATCGACGACCCCGGGCTCGACGCCGACCTGAAGCAGCGGTTGCGCGAGGTGCTCGAGCGTCGCCCGGTCACGGAGGCCGAGCTGCGAAAGGTGCTGGACGAGGGGCGCGTCTGCGCATCGCTGGTGCGCGGGCGGCTGGAGCGCGGCGAGCAGCGGCTCTCCGAGCTGGTCGCCGACCCGGAGACCCCGCTCGCGGAGGTCGCATCCGCTCTGCGGGTGGTCAACGACCTCCGGCCGCGGCTCAACGAGCTCGAGTCGACCCTCGCAGAGCTGCAGGAGCGGGCGCCGGAGTACCGGCGTTCGTGGCTCACCGGTAGACCCACGCGTTGACGAGTGGTTCAATAGCCACATCGACCTTCGCGACACCCCAGACGAAGCTGCCTTCCGCGCGGGCGTTCGCGCCTGGCTCGAGGCGAACCTGCCTGCGGGCGAGCCGCGCGAGTGGTCGCGGAAGATCTTCGACGCCGGCTACGCCGGGCTGACCTGGCCCGAGGAGTACGGCGGCAAGGGCGCGCCGTACAGCCACCAGGCGATCGTGCTCGAGGAGTTCGCGCGCGCCGAGGCGCCGCCGCACATGGGCGTGATCGGGCTCGGGATGGCCGGGCCGACGATCATGTTCCACGGCACCGAGGAGCAGAAGCAGCGCTACCTGTCGAAGATCCTGTCGGCCGAGGAGATCTGGTGCCAGGGGTTCTCCGAGCCCGGCGCCGGCTCCGACCTCTCCGCGGTGCGCACGCGGATCGACGACCAGGGCGACCACTTCGTCCTGAACGGCCAGAAGGTGTGGTCGTCCTTCGCGCACATCGCCGACCACTGCATCCTCGTCGGCCGCAGCGACCCCGACTCCGAGCGGCACGCGGGCCTCACCTACGTGATCGTCGACATGAAGGGCGAGGGCGTCGAGGTGCGGCCGCTGAAGCAGATCACCGGCGAGGCGGAGTTCAACGAGATCTTCCTCACCGACGCGAAGGTGCCGAAGGAGAACCTGCTCGGCGAGATCGGCGGCGGCTGGCAGGTCGCGATGACGACGCTCCTGCACGAGCGCGGCACGCTCGGCTTCGCGCTCAGCGGCATCCTCGAGGCGCAGGTGCAGAAGGTCGTCGCGCTGGCGAAGTCGCGCAACGGCCACGACGAGATCGTGCGCGACCGGCTCGCGAACGAGTGGATCGTCCAGCAGGCGCTCAAGCTCACCAACTACCGCGCGCTGACCGCGCTGATGAAGACCGGCATGCCGGGGCCTGAGGGCTCGGCGGTCAAGCTCGCGTGGTCGGAGGCGAACCAACGACTGACGAAGCTCGCGATGGAGATCCTCGAAGGCGAGGACGACGGCTACTGGCGCCACCAGCAGCTGCGCTCGCGCGGCAACACGATCGAGGCCGGGACGAGCGAGATCCTGCGCAACATCGTCGCCGAGCGCGTGCTCGGCCTACCGAGGAGCCGCTGATGCAGTTCGCGTTCACCGACGAGCAGGAGCTGCTCCGCCGCGAGGCGCGCGAGGCGCTCGGCAACGGCGGCTGGTCGCGCGACGAGATCGCCGGCGCAGAGCTGTCGTTCCTCGACCGCGCCGTGCTCTACGAGGAGGGCGGGCGAGCGAACGTCGGTGAGTCGCTCTTCGACGACTCGCGCCCGGAGGACGAGCAGCTCGCGACGCTTGCGCTCGAGGCCGTCGGGATCGCCGCGAAGGCGCTCGAGCTCGGCGTCGAGTACGCGTCGACCCGCGAGCAGTTCGGCCGGAAGATCGGCGTCTACCAGGCGGTGTCCCACCCACTCGTCGACAGCTACGTCGAGACCGAGCTCTCGCGCTCGCTCGCGTACTGGGCGGCGTGGTGCGTGTCGGAGGGCGACGAGCAGGCGCCGGTCGCCGCCGCGGCAGCGAAGGCGTACGCGAGCGACGCCGCGGTTGCGGCGTGCGAACGTTCGATCCAGGTGCACGGCGGGATCGGCTTCACGTGGGAGCACGTGCTCCACACCTATTACAAGCGCGCACTTGCGATCCAGGCGTACGGCGGCTACCCCCGCGCACAGCGCGCCAAGGTCGCCGCGTTCCTACTCGACTGACGAGGAGGTCGTGATGAAGGGCCAGATGATGGACTTCCAGCTGACGCTCCCGCCGCTCCTGCGGCGCGCCGAGACGTTCTTCGGCGACAAGGAGATCGTCACGCGGCTTCCCGACAAGAGCTTTCACCGCTACACGTACCGCGACATGGCGAAGCGCGCGAAGCAGCTCGCGGTCGGGCTCGACAAGCTGGGTCTGCAGAAGGGCGATCGCGTCGCGACGCTCTGCTGGAACCACTACCAGCACATGGAGGCCTACTTCGGCATCCCGTGCGGCGGCTTCGTCCTGCACACGCTGAATCTGCGCCTGCACCACGAGGACATCGGCTACATCGCGAAGCACGGCGGCGACAAGGCCGTGATCGTCGACCAGAGCCTGCTGCCGCTGCTCGACGCGTTCAAGGGCGCGACGGACATCGAGCACGTGATCGTGATCGACGACTCGTACGAGGAGCTGCTCGCGACCGCCGACGCAGACGAGTGGCGCGACCCGGAGATCGACGAGAACGACGCCGCGGCGATGTGTTACACGAGCGGCACGACCGGGCGGCCGAAGGGCGTCGTCTACTCGCACCGCTCGACGATCCTGCACGCGCTCGGCGTCGCGTCTCTTTCCCCGCTCGGGCTGCGGGTGTCGGAGGAGGACGCGCTGCTCCCCGTCGTGCCGATGTTCCACGCAAACGCGTGGGGCTATCCGTACCTCGCCGCGATGATCGGCTCGAAGCTCGTCTTCCCGGGGCCGTACCTCGATCCCGAGAGCCTGCTCGACGACTTCGTCCAGGAGCAGGTGACGTGGACCGCCGGCGTGCCGACGATCTGGCTCGGGATGCTGCAGATGCTCGACGCGAACCCGGACAAGTGGGACCTCTCGAAGATGAAGGGCATGCTCGTCGGCGGCTCCGCGGTCCCGCGCTCGATGATCGCGGGCTACAAGGAGCGCCACGGGCTGAGCGTCGTGCAGGGGTGGGGGATGACCGAGACGTCGCCCGTCGCGTCGGTCACCGACTTCACGGGCGACCTTCGCGCGGCCGACCAGGACACGAAGTTCGACTTCGTCGCGATGGCCGGGATGCCGCTGCCGCTCGTCGAGCTGCGCGTGATGGCCGAGGGCAACGAGGTTCCGTGGGACGGCGAGTCGATGGGCGAGCTCGAGGTGCGTGGCCCGTGGGTCGCATCCGCGTACTACGACGACGACGAGTTGAAGGACCGGTGGACCAGCGACGGCTGGTTCAAGACCGGCGACATCGTCGCGATGCACCCGCGCGGGTTCATCCAGATCAAGGACCGCTCGAAGGACGTGATCAAGTCCGGCGGCGAGTGGATCTCGTCCGTCGAGCTCGAGAACAAGATCATGGGCCATCCCGCCGTCGCCGAGGCCGCGGTGATCGCGATGCCGCACGAGAAGTGGTCGGAGCGTCCGCTCGCCGTCGTCGTCCTCAAGGAAGGGCAGCAGGTGACGGAGGAGCAGCTGCGCGAGCACCTCTCCGGCCAGTGCGCGAAGTGGTGGGTTCCCGACCGGTTCGAGTTCGTGGAGGAGATCCCGAAGACCGCGGTCGGCAAGTTCAAGAAGACCGCGCTGCGCGACATGTTCGCCGACGTGACCGCAGAAGCACCCGCGGAAGCCCCCGTCGCGACCAGTTGAGAGCCGTCCTCCTGCGGGAGACCGGCGGCCCCGAGCGGCTCGAGCTCGCCGAGGTCGACGAGCCGACGCCCGGCGACGGGCAGGTGCTCGTGCGCGTGCGTGCCGCGGGGATCAACTTCCTCGACGTGCTGGTGCGGCAGGGCCGCTACCCGCAGATGCCGGAGCTGCCGACGGTGCTCGGCTCGGAGGTGGCGGGCGAGGTCGACGGGCGGCGCGTGATGGCGCTGCCGCGCGCGGCCGGCGGCGGCTACGCCGAGGCGGTCGTCGTCGACGAGTCGCTGCTCGTGCCGCTGCCGGAGAGCGCGTCGTTCGAGGAGGGCGCGTCGTTCCTGCTGACCTTCCTGACTGCGTGGATCCCGCTGACGCGCCAGGTTCGCGTGGGGGAGGGCGCGACGGTGCTCGTGCACGCGGGTGCCGGCGGCGTCGGCTCGGCGGCGATCCAGGTCGCGAAGCACCTCGGCGCGCGCGTCGTCGCGACCGCGTCGTCGGAGGAGAAGCGCGCGCTCTGCGTCGAGCTCGGCGCCGACGAGGCGCTCCCGTACGAGGGCTTCGAGGAGCACGTCAAGGCCGACGTCGTGCTCGACCCGGTCGGCGGCGAGGTGTTCGCGCGCTCGCTCGCCACGCTGAACCCGCTCGGCGCGGTCGTCGCGCTCGGCTTCGCGGGCGGCTGGTGGGAGCCGCTCGACCCTGCGCCGCTCGTCGGTCGCAACGTCGGCATCTTCGGCTTCTACCTCGGGCGCCTGATGCGCTTCCGTCCCGACGTCGTCGCCGACGCGATCGCGGAGATCGTCGCGCTCTGGGAGTCCGGCGCGGTGAAGCCGCTCGTCGGCGCGACGTATCCCCTGGACGACGTCGCGGACGCGCACCGGCTCGTCGAGGAACGTCGCAGCGTGGGCAAGGTTGTCCTCGTTCCGTAGCGCGCTCGTCACGGGCGGGCGCTCCGGGATCGGCGCGGCGATCGTCTCGGCGCTCGAGCGCGACGGGGTCGTCGTGCGCTCGCTCGACATCGCCGACGGCTTCGACGTCGCCGACCCGCAGGCGTGGGAGGCGGTCGACCGCGTCGACCTCGCCTGCCTGAACGCCGGAGTGGTCACGGGCGAGCGGCTGATCGCCCGGCTGAGCGACGAGCAGTACCGGCGGATCGTCGGCGTGAACGTCGACGGGGTGGTGTTCGGCGTCCGCCGGCTCGCGCGCGTGATGCACGAAGGCTCGATCGTCGTCACCGCGTCGCTCGCCGGGCTCACGGCGATGGAGAACGACCCGCTCTACGCGCTGACGAAGCACGCGCTCGTCGGGTTCGTCCGGTCGGCCGCACCGCAGCTGGCCGAGCGCGGGATCCGGCTGAACATGGTCAACCCCGGCATCGTCGACACGCCGATGCTCGGCGCGGAGGGACGCGACACGCTGCTCGACGCGGGCTTTCCGCTGCTGCAGCCCGAGGACGTCGCGGCGGCCGTCCTGCTCGCCGCGGAGGACGACGAGGTCGGGCAGGCGTGGGTCGTGCAGCCCGGCCGCGAGCCGCTGAAGTTCCGCTTCCCGGGCGTCCCCGGGCCGCGCGTCGAGGGGGCGGAGGGGATGGTGCCGAAGCTGTGAGCGACGAGCCGCTCGAGCGCCGGCCCTGGGAGGACGTCGCGCCGGACGTCCCGCACGTCTGGCGCACCCTCGGCTACCGCCGTACCCACGCGGAGCCGGGGCACATCGTCGTGGAGTGGGACGCCTCGCCCGACTACGCCTTCCCGGCCGACTCGGGGCACATCGTCCACGGCGGCCTCGTCGCGACGATCCTCGACACGGCGATGGGCGGCGCCTGCTGGACGCTGCTCGAGGGCGACGAGACGTTCCTGACCGCCGACCTGCGCACCGAGTTCCACCGCGCCTCGCGGCCGGGTCTGCTCCGGGCGGACGGCCGCGTCGTCCACCGGACGAAGCGCGTGATGTTCTGCGCCGCCGAGCTCTACGACGCCGAGGGCACGCACCTCGCGAGCGCGCGCTGTACGCAGGTCCTCCGCAGCGCCCGGTAGCCGAATCACCCAAGTAACACGGTGTTACTTGCCCTGCGAACCCTCGAGCGCGCGGAGGAGCCGGCGCTTGTAACACCGTGTTACTTGGAGAGAACGGCACGGAGTTGACACACGCGCAGGCTTCTCGATCGCGACCATCTCCCCGTGCTCTCGTTCGCGCCGCGGTTGTCGCCGAAGCTGCTCGAGGCGATCGTCCGGTACGACGACCGGAAGGTGCCGATCGCCGAGACCTACCGGAGGGTCGGCCGCGAGGCGGAGCGGCTCGGCCTGCCGCGGCCGAGCTACCAGCGCGTTCGCGTGCTCGTCCACGCAGCCCGTCGGGCACGGTCGCGTCCGACCACCGCGTCGCTTCTCGTCGACGCCGCCCTGAACGTCCGGCATCCACGGCACGTGCTCGAGGAGTTGACGGGGGTTGGGTGGTCGCCTGCCGCCGAGACGGCGGGACTGAACCTCAGGAGCGATCCGCGACCTTGACGAGTGCCTTGCCGCGGTTCTCGCCGCGGAGCATCCCGAGGAACGCGCCCGGTGCGTTCTCCAGTCCGTCGGTCACGTCCTCGCGCCACTGCAGCTTGCCCTCGGCGACCCAGCGCGCGAGCCTGCGCGCCGCCTCGTCGAAGCGGTGCGCGTAGTCGCTGACGAGGAAGCCCTGCATCTTCGCGCGGAAGACGATCAGCAGCCCGGGGTGGAAGCTCGGCTCGGGGCGCACGGCGTTGTACTGCGAGACCTGCCCGCAGATCGCGATGCGGGCGCCGACGTTCAGCCGCCCGTGCACGGCGGCCGAGATCTCGCCGCCGACGTTGTCGAAGTACACGTCGACGCCGTCCGGGCACGCCTCCTTGAGCGACGCGCGCACGTCGTCGTTCTTGTAGTCGATCGCGACGTCGTAGCCGTAGAGCTTGCAGTCGGTGGCCTTGTCGGGCCCGCCGGCGATCCCGATCGTGCGGCAGCCCGCCAGCTTCGCGATCTGGCCGACGATCTGCCCCACGGCGCCGGCCGCGCCCGAGACGACCACCGTGTCGCCGGGCTTCGGCTCGCAGACGTCGAGCAGGCCGAAGTAGGCGGTGAATCCCGTCGCGCCGATCACGTGCAGCGCGAGCGTCGGCGGGTCGAGCTGGCTCGGCACCTTGCGGAGCGAGCCGGCGCGCACGACCGCGTAGTCCTGCCAGCCGAGTTGGCCGACGGCGAGGTCGCCTGGCGCGAACCGAGCGTCGTTGCTCTCGACCACCTCGCCGACCGCCTGCGCTGTCATCACCTCGCCGACCTCGACGGGCTTCGCGTACGAGCGCGCCTCGCTCATGCGGCCTCGCTGATACGGGTCGACCGAGGCCCAGAGTGACGCGGACGAGCACCTCGCCGGGGCCTGCCTCGGGCGCCGGCTGCTCGACGAGCTCGAAGTTCGACTCGTCCGGGACGCCGGTCGGCCGCGAAGCGAGCGTGACGACGCGGTTCACTCGAACCGCCACGCTCGTCCCTGCTCGAACTCCTTGAGAATGCGCCGCGAGACGACCATGCGGTGCACCTCGTCGGGGCCGTCGTAGATCCGCGCAGCGCGCGCGTTCGCGTACATCTCCGCGAGCGGCGTCTCGTCGGTCAGCCCGCGCGCGCCGTGCACCTGGATCGCGCGGTCGATCACGTCGTGCAGCACCTGCGCGGCGAAGAACTTGATCACCGACACCTCGACCCGCGCCTCGTCGCCTTCGTCGATCTTGCGCGCGGCGTCGAGCGTCATCAGCCGGCAGGCGTGGATGCCCGCTGCCGAGTCGGCGATCCAGTTCTGGATCGTCTGCTTATCGGCGAGACGCGACCCAAACGCCTCGCGCTCGAGCGAGTAGGAGCACATGAGCTCGAACGCGCGCTGCATCTGACCGAGCCAGCGCATCACGTGGTGGATGCGGCCGGGCCCGAGCCGCTTCTGCGCGATCCGGAACCCGTCGCCCGGCTCGCCGAGCGTGTTCGCGACCGGCACGCGCACGCCGCGATACCAGACCTCGCAGTGCGTCGACCAGCCGCTCCCCGCATGCCCCATCACCGGAATCGGTCGCACGACCTCGACTCCGGATGTCTCGGCGGGAACGATGATCTGCGAGGCACGCGAGTGCGCAGGTGCTTCCGGGTCGCTGACGGCCATCACGATCCCGAACGCCGCGCCGTCGGCGCCGGACGAGAACCACTTGTGCCCGTCGATCACCCACTCGTCGCCGTCGCGAACCGCCCGCGTGCGGAGCGTGGTCGGGTCCGACCCCGAGACCTCGGGCTCGGTCATCGAGAAGAAGGAGCGGATCCCGCCAGCGACGAGCGGGAAGAGCCAGCGTTCCTTCTGCTCCGGCGTCCCGAACATGTGGAGGATCTCCGCGTTGCCGGCGTCGGGGGCCTGGCAGCCGAAGACGAGCTGCGCGTACGTCGAGCGGCCGATCTCCTCGTTCAGGAGCGCGTAGGCGAGGAAGCCCTTGCCGCTGCCGCCCGCCTCCGGCGGCACGTGCGGCGCCCAGAGGCCGGCGTCCTTCACCTTCGCCTGGAGGGAGCGGATCAGCTCCTGGTCGTCGGTCGAGAGCGCGCGCTCGTTCGGGTAGACGTGCTCCTCCATGAACGCGCGGTAGCGGGCGCGCAGGCCGACGAGCTCGTCGGTGGGAGCAAGGTCCGCGATCGCCACGCGGTTAGCATCGCAGGTCATGCGCCTCGGCTTCTACATGGGCTACGCACAGCCGGGGACGAACCCGCTCGAGCTCGTCGAGCTTGCCCAGGAGGCGGAGCGGCTGGGCTACGACTCGGCGTGGGCCGCGGAGGCGTGGGGCACCGACGCCGTCAGCGTGCTCAGCTGGCTCGCCGCGACGACGACCACGCTGAAGATCGGCTCCGCCATCCTGCAGATCCCGGGGCGCACTCCGGCGAACGCGGCGATGACGGCGGCCACGCTCGACCTGCTCTCCGGCGGCCGCTTCCTGCTCGGCCTCGGCACGTCGGGCCCGCAGGTCGTCGAGGGCTGGCACGGCGAGCCGTGGGGCAAGCCGCTCACGAAGACGCGCGAGTACGTGGAGATCGTGCGTACGGTGCTCCGGCGCGAGCTGCTCGAGCACCACGGCGAGCACTACGACATCCCGTACTCGGGGCCGGGCGCGACGGGGCTCGGCAAGCCGCTGAAGCTGATGGCGCGCCCGCACCGCGCCGAGATTCCGATCTACCTCGCGTCGATGGGACCGAAGTCGGTCGAGCTCGCGTTCGAGATCGCGGACGGCTGGATCCCGCTCTTCTTCCAGCCTGAGCGAGCGCGCGAGATCTTCCCGATGAGCGAGGGGCGCGACGGCTTCGACATCGCGCCGAGCGTGCCGGCGGTGCTGCTCGACGACGTTCAGACGGCCCGCGATGCGCTCAAGGGCTACTACGCGCTCTACATCGGCGGCATGGGCGCGCGCGGCAAGAACTTCTACAACGAGCTCTTCGCCCGCTACGGCTACGAGGACGACGCGCGCAAGATCCAGGACCTCTACCTGGACGGGAAGCAGCGCGACGCGATCGCCGCAGTGCCGGACGATTTCGTCGACGCGGTCGCGCTCGTCGGCCCGAAGGAGCGCTTCGCCGAGCGGATCGACGCGTTCCGCGAGGCGGGCGCGACGACGCTGCTCGTCTCGACGCGGGATCCTGCCGCGCTCCGAGCCGTTGCCGAACTGACGCAGTGAGAGAAGCGCTCGAGGCGAAGCTCGGCCCGATCTCGTCAGCGCACCTGCTTGCGGGCGGCGCGTCGAAGGAGGCGTGGGCGGTCGACCTCGCCGACGGGACCGAGCTTCTGGTCCGCCGCGCGAGCGTCGGCGTGATCCACCGCGACACGCTGACGCTCGAGCAGGAGTTCCAGGTGCTCGAGGCCGCGGTGGCCGCAGGCGTCGCCGCACCGCGCCCAGTCCAGTACCTCGGCGACGTCGACGGGCACGAGGCGTTCGCGATGGAGCGCGTGCGCGGCGAGACGATCGGGCGGCGCATCGTCCGCGACCCGCCGGCCGCGCTCCCTTTGCAGCTCGCAGAGCAACTCGCGCGCATCCACTCGATCGAGCCGCTCGACTTCCTGCCCCGCGGTAGCGCGATCCAGCGCTTCTACGACGAGCTCGACTCGGTCGACGAGCCGCACCCCGCGATCGAGTACGGGCTCGGGTGGGTTCGCGAGCGGCTCGCGCCACCGGACGCGCCGACGTTCTGCCACGGCGACTTCCGCGTCGGCAACTTCGCCGTCGACGCGGACGGCCTCGTCTCGGTGCTCGACTGGGAGTTCGCGCACGTCGGCGATCCCGTCGGCGACGTCGCGTGGCCGATCGTTCGCGCGTGGCGCTTCGGCGCCGACGGACGCCGGCTCGGCGGCGTCGGTGAGGTCGAGCCTTACCTCGAGCGCTACAACGAGCTGACCGGGCGCGAGGTCACGCTCGAAGAGCTCGACGTCTGGGAGGTCTTCGGCAACGTCAAGTGGGCGATCGGCTGCCTGACGCAATGCCGTCGCCACCTGAATGGGCAGGATCGCAGCGTCGAGTACGCCGTGCTCGGCCGGATGGCCGCCGAGATGGAGTACGAGCTCCTCGACCTGATCGAACATGCCTGACCGGCCGAGCGCGTCCGAGCTGATCGAGGCGGTCTTCGAGTTCCTCGCGAGCGAGGTGCTCCCGACCGCCGACGACCAGCGACTGAAGTTCCGCACGCTCGTCGCGATGAACGCGCTCGGGATCGCCCGGCGCGAGCTCGAAAGTAACACTGTGTTACTTGACCAAGGACAGCTCGCGGACCTGGCCGCTCGGATCAGGGCCGGCGAGACCGTCGACCTCGCCGAGCTGAAGGAGCACGTCGCGGCCAAGCTCCGCATCTCGAACCCCGCCTACCTCGAGCAGTACGAGTGAGGCGCCGCCTCTACGTGATGCGGCACGGCGCGGTTTCGTACTTCGACCACGGGCGGCCGTTGAAGCCCGAGGACGTCCCGCTCACGGTCGCCGGGCGCGACCAGGCGTACGCGGCGGCGTCGATGCTCCGTGGGATCGAGTTCGACCGCGTGATCACGAGCGGCCTGCCGCGCACGGTGGAGACCGCGACCATCGTCGCGCCGGACCTCGAGCCCGAGGCCTGGCCGGACCTGCGCGAGCTCGAGACCGGGCGGCTCGCCGACATCCCGGAGGACGAGCTCGAGCGCGCCTTCACCCATGCCTTCCGCGACATCGTGCCTGAGAGACGCCCGCTTTCTCGCGGGCGAGACGATCGGCTCGCTCTTCGACCGCGTCCTGCCCTCGCTCGACCGGCTGCTCGCGGCCGAGGACTGGGACATCGCGCTCGCCGTCCTCCACGGCGGGGTCAACCGCGCGATCCTCTCCCGCGCGCTCACCGGCGGGCGCACCTTCCTCGGCAACCTCGAGCAGTCCCCCGCCTGCGTCAACATCCTCGACATCGGCGGCGACGACGACTGGATCGTGCGCGCGGTCAACGTGACGCCGTACGATCTGGCACACCTGGAAGGCAGGTCAACGACGATGGAGGAGCTATGGCAGCAGTTCCGGAGCACGTAGAGCGAGACGAGGTTCTCGAGCTGATGCGGCGCGAGGTCTCTCCCGAAGAGCACGAGGAGATCCGGGAGCTGTGGAAGAAGCACTCGAAGGCGGAGGACGACCGCGATCTTCCGGGGCTGATCTCGACGCTGACGCCGGACTGCGTGTACGAGGTGCGCCCCGACGGCGCACGCTGGGAGGGGCACGACGGCGCGACGCGCTTCTACATGGAGCTGCTCGGCGCGTTCCCCGACATCCACTTCGACCTGACCGACATCGTGATCGGCCCGCAGGGCGTATGCGAGTGGGCGCGCGTCAGCGGCACGCACGAGAACAAGTGGCTCGACTACGAGCCGAGCGGCCAGTTCCTGACGTGGAACGTCGTGATCCTCTTCCCGTGGGACCGCGAGCAGCGGCTGTTCAGGGGCGAGAAGGTGTACTCGGACGCGCAGCTGCTGCTGCTTCCACGCGGCTGAGGAAGCGCGACACGAGGTCCGCGAGTTCGCCGGGGATCTCGAGCGGGAGGTTGTGGCCCGCGCTCTCGAGCTCGACGTACTCCGCGTTCGGTAGGCGCGCGGCGAGCATCCGCCCGTTCTCCGGCGGCACGACGACGTCCTCGCTGCCGTGGAGGACGTACGCCGGCGCCTCGATCCGCTCCACCGCGAATATCCGCCGAGTAATAGCCGTAGCACGCCTCGAGCGTGCGCCCACATCGTCTCGAGCGTCGCGCCGTCCGCGAGCGCGCGCGCGCGACGATCTCCTCGAAGCGCTCGGGGTTCGCCTCGGGCCAGCCGGGCGCGAGCGAGAGCGGCTGTGTGCACGCGCTCGTACTCGCCGACGGGAAGCTCGACCGCCGCCTCGTACGCCTCGCGGACGTGCTGCGGCCGCGGCACGCGGTCCGGCCCGCCGGCGCCGCGTCCCGATCAGGAAGAGCGAGCGCACGAGCTCCGGGCGCGCGAGCGCGAGCGTCAGCGAGACGTAGCCGCCCATCGAGAGGCCGACGAGATGCGCGGCGCGGCCTCCGAGCAGCTCCGCCGCGTCCTCGGCCATCTCCGCGCACCGACCGCCGCGCGAGGCAGGTGCGCGAGCTCGCCGGTGCCGCGTGGCCCGAAGCGCAGCGACCTGCGCGCTCCGGTCAGCAGCGGCTCGACCCAGCGCCAGACCCACGGCGCCCTGGCCGAGGCCCGGCGATCAGCAGGACGGGTTCGCTCAGAGGCGCTCGACGAGCATCGCCATGCCCTGACCGCCGCCGACGCACATCGTCTCGAGACCGATCGTCTCGTCGCGCGTCTGGAGGTCGTTCAGGAGCGTGCACATGATGCGGGCGCCCGTCATCCCGTACGGGTGGCCGAGCGCGATCGCGCCGCCGTGCGGGTTCAGCTTCTCGCCGAACGGGTCGACGCCGAGCTCGCGACAGACGGGGATCACCTGCGCGGCGAACGCCTCGTTCAGCTCCATCACGTCGACGTCGTCGATCGTCATGCCCGCCTGCTTCAAGGCGTTCCGCACCGCGTTGATCGGGCCGACGCCCATGATCTCCGGCTCGACACCCGAGACTCCCGACGCGATGATCCGCGCGAGCGGCGTCAGGCCGAGCTCCCGCGCACGCGTGTCGCTCATCACGACGACCGCGGCCGCGCCGTCGTTCAGCGGGCACGCGTTTCCGGCCGTCACCTTCCCGCCCGGCTTGAAGGCCGGCTCGAGCGACGCCAGCTTCTCGAGCGTCGAGTCCGCCCGCGGCCCGTCGTCCTTCGCAACGCCGTCCCACGGCGTCAGCTCGCGCTCGAAGAATCCGGACTCCTGCGCGGCGACCGCGCGCTCCTGCGAGCGCTGCGCGAACTGGTCCATCTCCTCGCGCGAGACGTCCCACTGCTCCGCGACGTTCTCGGCGGTGAGGCCCATCGGGATGTAGACGTTCGCGATCGGCGCGTCGTCGCCGAACAGCTTGGGATGGAGCTCCTCGGTGTCCTTCGGGTAGCCGTTGACCTGCGTGATCGACTCGACCCCACCGGCGACGAACGCGTCCCCCTCGCCGGCGCGGATCGCGTGGAACGCCATCCGGATCGTCTGGAGCGACGACGCGCAGAAGCGGTTGACGGTCGTACCGGGAACCGATGCGGGGAGGTCGGCGAGCAGCGCCGCGCGCCGCGCGAGGTTCATGCCCTGCCGGTCCTGCGGGAACCCGCAGCCGATCATCACGTCGACGATCTCGTCGCGCGGGAGGGCGGGGACCTGCTTCAGCGCCGCGTCGATCGCGAACGCGGCGAGGTCGTCGGGACGGGCGTCGACGAGCGACCCCTTGCGCGCGCGCCCGATTGGCGTGCGCGCGGCGGAAACGATCACTGCTTCAGGCAAATGCGCTCTCTCCTGTCAATGCTCGGCCGATGATCAGCTTCTGCACCTGGCTGGTGCCTTCGTACAGGGTAGTGACCCGGGCGTCCCTCAGGTACTTGCCGACCGGGTACTCGTCGACGTAGCCGTAACCGCCGTGCACTTGGACGGCGGCGTTCGCAGCCCGCACGGAGACTTCGCTCGCGTAGTACTTCGCCACCGACGACTCGAGCGTGTGGCGCTCGCCGGCGTCGGCGAGCGTCGCCGCGCGCCAGGTGAGGAGCCGCGCCGCTTCCAGCTCGACCCCGATGTCCGCGATCAGCTCCTGCACGAGTTGGAACCGCGCGATCGGCTGACCGAACTGCGTTCGCTCCTTCGCGTAGGCGACCGAGGCGTCGAGGCAGCCGCGCGCGATCCCGACGCAGCCGGCCGCCAGCGAGATCCGGCCGTTGTCGAGCGCCGACATCGCGACCTTGAAACCTTCCCCTTCCGCACCGAGGCGGGCGGAGTCGGGCACGCGCACGCGCTCGAGGAAGAGCTCTCCCGTGTCCTGCGCGCGCAGGCCGAGCTTGCCCTTGATCGGCCGCGCTTCGAAGCCCTCGGCGTCGGTCGGGACGAGGAAGCACGTGATCCCGCGCGCGCCCTCGCCGCCGGTGCGCGCGAACACAAGCGCGAGCTTCGCCCACGTGCCGAGCGTGATGAAGATCTTCGAGCCGCTGATCAGCCAGTCGTCGCCGTCGCGCTCCGCACGAGTCGCGAGCGACGCCGGGTCCGAGCCAGAGCCGGGCTCGGTCAGCGCGTAGCAGCCGAGCGCCTCGCCGGAGCCGAGCTTCGGGATCCACTCCTCGCGCTGCTGCATCGGTGCCCCACTGCTTGATCGTCTTGCCGACGAGCCCGACCGTGACCGACACGATCCCGCGCACGGACGAGTCCGCGACGCCGAGCTCCTCCATCACCAAACAGTAGGAAAGCGTGTCGAGCTCCCAACCGGCCAGGAAGCCGATCTCGGCGAGCTTGTCGACGAGCTCGCGGTCGAGCTCCTCCTCGCGATCCCAGTCGCGCGCGTGCGGCGTGACCTCACGGTCGCAGAACGCGCGCGCGGTCTCGCGGACGAGCTCTTGCTCCGGGGTCAGCGTGAAGTCCATAGAAGAAACGGGGGCCGGTGCGTGCCGGCCCCCGTTGTTCGCTGCGGTCTAGCGACCCTTGATCAGCGGGCCGAACTCCGACCAGGTGCCGTTGTTGTAACGGATGAGCTTCATCTGCGAGATCGGGAAACGATCCTGCGGCCCGGTCTTCACCCTGACGCCCTTGAGCAGGAACGGGTTGACCCAGTTCATCTTCGCCGTCGCGGCCATCAGCGACGCCCGTGTCGGGTTCTTGCCCGCCAGGTAGAGCAGGCGGATGACGTCGGACGCCTTCGCGACACCGTAGTAGTGGAACGTGTTGTTCGCGTCAGCGCCTCCGCTGAAGCGGGCCATGATGTCGCGGTAGCGCTTCACCGCGGAGTCGTTCCTGTAGGTCGGGTTCGTCGGGTTCTTCGTGTACGAGGAGCTGACCGAGCCGTTCACGAAGTCGGCGCCCGCACTCCGGGCGGCGGCCTGCATGACGGAGTCGGTGTTCGCCACCGAGTTGATCACGATCGTGTCCGGCTTCCACGCGAGCGCCTTCGCGGTCGCGATTGCGCGCACGGTGGGAGTCGGGGTCGTGAGCAGCACCCACGTGTCGGCGCCGGATGCCTTCTGGCGTGCGATCTGCGAGGCGTAGCTCGTGTCGGTGATCTCGTAGCCGAGCTCAGAGACGATGAGCGTCCGCTTCGCCGCGAGCCCGATCTTCAGGCCCTTGAGGTAGTCCTTCCCGTAGTCGTCGTTCTGGAAGAACACGGCGATCTTCGCGTTCGGTGCGTTCCGGACGATCCAGCGCCCGTACGCGATCCCCTCGGCGATGTAGTCGGGCTGCCACCCGCTCGTCCAGGGGTACTGCTTGTACTGGAGACCCCAGTAGCTCGCACCCGTCGACACGAGGATGTGCGGGATCTTCCGCTGGTTCAGGATCGGCCGAATCGGGATGTTCGGCTCCGTCCCGAGCGTGCCGACGATCGCGAACACCTTGTCCTGCAGGATCAGCTGGTTCGTCAGCTGCACCGTGTTCGCGGGGTTGTAGGCATCGTCGTAGTACTTCCAGACGATCCTGCGGCCGTAGACGCCGCGTTTGCCGTCGGCACCCTTCCGCTGGTTCGCCCAGTTGAAGTACGCGGCCATGCCCTTCGGGATGGGTGCGTACAGCGAAGCGCCCCCGGTCAACGGGAACGTGCCGCCGATCGTGATCGTGGTCTTGGTGATGCCTGGTACCGCAGCCGCCGACTCCGACGCGCGTGTGGCGCCGAGAGCGGACTGAAGGCTGATCGCGGCGACGAGGCCGAGCATCGCCAGTAGGAACAGCGCTTTTTTCATGTCTCCTCTCTCCTTGCCGGCACGGCCGGCATCGGGCTTGGCACATTCTCGCGCTTTGCGAGGGCCGATGTGAAGGGTTGGGTCAAACGCCGGAGCAATCCGGCCACGCCGCCGGGCATGAGCACCATGATCAGGATCAGGATCACGCCGAAAACGACGGTCGGGGACTGCTTCGCGAGGTCGAACGGGAGCAGCGGCGGGTCCTGGGCGTAGATCGGCAGGAACTCCAGGAGCAGCGCGCCGAAGATGACTCCGGACAGCGCGCCCAGCCCGCCGACGACGACGCTGGCCAGCAGCAGGATCGAGAGGCTGAGGGGGAACGTGTCCGGGTTCACGTACGAGACCTCGATGGCCAGCAACGCCCCCGCCACACCGGCGAAGGCGGACGAGACACCGAACGCCATCGTTTTGTACGTCGCAGGGCTCACGCCGGATGCCGTCGCGGCGATCTCGCCGTCCCGGATCGCGCGCCAGGCTCGGCCGGTCCGTCCGCGGACGAGCATCCAGGCCAGGAGGAAGCAGATCCCCGCTGTCACCCAGGCCTCGTAATAGAGCCAGTGACGCACCGAGATGTCCCACCCGAAGGGGGTCGTCGGGAGGTTCAGCACGACCCCGCCGCCGCCGCCGGTCAGGTCTTCGAGCCGGTGCCACTTCGCGAGCTGCGGGAGCGAGACGGCGACGGCGAACGTCGCGAGAGCCAGCGAGACGCCGGCGAGCCGGAGCGCCGGGATCCCGAACAGGACGCCCACGATCCCGGTGATCAGACCCGCGATCGGGATCGTGAAGACCGGGCGCATCCCGTCGCCGATCGGCAGCCAGTCCGGCGGCTCGAACAGCAGCGCCTCGAGCCCCGGCCTGCCGAGCGACAGCACGGCGCCGACGTAGGCGCCGATCATCATGAACGCGCCGTGCCCGAGCGAGATCTGGCCGTTGTACCCGGTCAGGATGTTCAGCCCGAGCAGGGCAATGAAGTAGATCGCCACGAACGTGAACTGCGAGAGGCGAAACTCGCCCATGAAGCGCGGCAGCACGATGATCACGAGCGCAGCCGCCGCGAAGACCGCGACCTTGAGGAGCGGGAGCAGGTAGCGGTTCACACGCGCCTCACGGCGAGGTGGCCGAACAGCCCTTGCGGCCGGATGATCAGGACGAGCAGCAGGATCGCGAGCGCCGTGGGCAGGCGGAGCTCGGCGGGGACGACGTAGGCGCCGAGCACGTTCACGATCACTCCGAGGAGCAGCCCGCCGACGACCGCGCCGATCGGGCTGTCGATCCCACCGAGCACCGCCGCCGCGAACGCGTAGATGAGGATGATCAGCATCATGCTGGGGTCGAGGAACACGGTCGGCGCGGCCATCATCCCGGCGACGGCGCCGAGCACCGCCGCCAGGCCCCAGCCGATCGCGAGCATCCAACCCACACGCACGCCGAGCAGGCGGCTGGCGCTGGGGTTGACCGCCGAGGCACGCATTGCCAGCCCGATCGTGGTGAAGCGGAAGAACGTCCAGAGCACGAGCACGGTGAGGAGGCAAACCCCGAGCGTGCCGAGGTCCTGCACCGACATCGTGACGCCGCCGATGTCGAACGTGCGGTTCGGGAACGGGCTGTCGAACACCTTGGTCTCGCCGCCCCAGATCCAGCCGACGAGCCCGTTGATCGCGATCAGGAGCCCGATCGTCACGATCACGATCACGATCTCCGGACGGTGCTCGACGGGGCGGATCGCGATCCGCTCGACTGCGACCCCACCGAGGAACGCGAGCGCGAGCGTCAGCACGAACGCCGGCCAGTACGAGAGGCCGTTGTTCATCAGCGACCACGCCACATACGTCGTGAAGGTCGCCATCTCGCCCTGCGAGAAGTTGACGACGTCCGTTGCGCGGTAGATCAGGACGAGCGCGAGCGCGAGGCTCGCGTAGATCGCGCCCGACGCGAGGCCGCTCACGACTTGTTGCAGGAACTCGGCCACTAGTACCCCAGGTAGCTCCTGCGGACGCCCTCGTGGCGGCGGAGCTCCTCGCTCGTGCCCGAGACCGCGACCTTGCCGACTTCGAGCACGTACGCGCGCGCGGAGGCGTCGAGCGCGACGTTCGCGTTCTGCTCGACGACGAGCACGCTCAGCCCTTCCTCGGTGTTCAGGTGCTTGACGATCCCGAAGAGTTCCCTGACGACCGTCGGTGCGAGCCCGAGCGACGGCTCGTCGAGCATCAACAGCCGCGGGCGAGCGACGAGCGCGCGGGCGAGCGACAGCATCTGCTGCTCGCCGCCGCTCAGGGTCCCGGCCTGCTGGTTCTTACGACCCTCGAGCCATGGGAAGTAGCCGAGCACGCGCGGTGCCTCCTGCTTGAACGTCTTGCGCTCGCCGCGCACGTACGCGCCCATGCGCAGGTTGTCCCAGACGGTCAGCTCTGCGAAGAGCCCGCGACCTTCCGGCACGTGCGCGACGCCGAGCCGCGCGACCGACTCCGGCGAGTGCTTGGCGATCGACCGGCCGTCGAAGGTGACGTCTCCGCTCTTGCGGACCGCCCCCGAGATCGCCCGCAGCGTGGTCGTCTTCCCCGCGCCGTTCGCGCCGAGGAGCGACACGACCTCGCCCTGTTCAACTGCGAGCGAGACTCCGTGCAGGGCGCGGACCGCGCCGTAGCGCGCCTCGACGTCCCGGAGCTCAAGCAGCGGCATCGTCGGCTCCCAGGTACGCCTCGACGACCGCGGGGTTCGCGCGCACCTCGGCCGGGGCGCCCTCGGCGATCTTCTGGCCGAAGTTCAGCACGTGGACTCGGTCGGAGATCGACATGACCAGGTTCACGTGATGCTCGACGAGCAGGATCGTCAGGTCGTAGTCGGACTTGACCCGGCGGATGAGCGAGCCGAGCTCCTCGACCTCCTCGTGGTTCAGGCCGCCCGCCGGCTCGTCGAGGAGCAGGAGCCGTGGTCGCGACACGAGCGCGCGCGCGAGCTCGATTCGCTTCAGCGTGCCGAACGGCAGCCCGGACGCCGGCCTCGGGGCAAGCGCCGAGAGCCCGAGGTACGAGAGCACCTCGTCGGCGTCGCGACGTGCGGCCCGCTCCGAGAAGGCCCGCCTTTGCGAATGGGTTCCGACGAGCACGTTCTCGAGCACGGTCATCAGCGGGAAGAGGACGACGTTCTGGAACGTGCGCGCAACCCCCAGCCCGACGACTTTGTGCGGCCGTGTGTGCAGCAGATCCTTGCCGTCGAAGACGACGCGGCCCGAGTCCGGCTTGTAGAGCCGGGTGATCACATTGAAGGCGGTCGTCTTGCCGGCGCCGTTCGGGCCGATCAGCCCGGCGATCTGGCCCGGGTCGACCGCGAGCGACACGTCGTCGAGGGCCACGAGGCCGCCGAAGGTCCGGGTGACGTGCTCGACGGAGAGAAGGGGCGCCACGGGGAGGCACGATCCTAAGCCGAAACCGGTGCTGCCTCCAAGGATGGGATCAGCGTCGCGGCGGCTCCATCAGCTTCAGGAGCCGTTCGGCGAGCTCTCCGAGGCTCCCCGGCCGATCCAGGCTCGAGACCATCACCAGCTCCTCGCCGAGCTGCAGCGCGAGCTCACGGTGCGACTTCAAGCGCACGATGTCGACGTTCGTGACGTCCTCGTAGCGAAGCGTCCGTACCTGCTCACGGCCCTCGGGGCCCCCACCGGCGAGTCTCAGCCCTTCCGGCAACAGCCGGGCGTGGCCGACGAACCGGAGGTCGGTGTCGCGCCAGGAAACCGCGTAGCTGGTGGTGTCGGTCATCACGTCCATCTCGTTTGAAGAGGTTGACGGGCGGGCGCCGCGACTCGACGCCCGCCCGACGTCCGCTAGGTGGCGAGCGCCAGGGCCTCGTGCTGCTCGGCGTTCAGCGGCGCTTTCTCACCGACGAGGACGACCTTGAGGGCGTTCGTCTCGGCAGCGGCGCCGAACACGTCGTATGCCTCGATCGCCTCGTCCAGCTTGAACCGGTGCGTCGTGAACGGCGTTCCGTCGAGCCGTCCCTGTGCGATCAGCTTGAGCAGCGTCGGCGTCGTGAACGTGTCGACGAGCCCTGTCGTGATCGTGACGCCCTTGATCCAGAGCTTCTCGAGGTGCAGCGTCACCGGGCTGCCGTGCACGCCGACGTTCGCGACGGTGCCGCCGGAGCTCACGATCTCGGAGCAGAGCTCGAACGTCGCCGGAACGCCGACCGCCTCGATCGCAACGTCTGCGCCGCGACCCTCGGTCAGCTCCATGATCCTGGCAACGGCGTCTTCGTTGCCGTTGTTGATCGTCACGTCTGCGCCGAACTCCTTCGCCAGCTCGAGCCGCGCGTCGGCGACGTCGAGCACGACGATGGTGGCGGGCGTGTACAGCTTCGCGGTCAACACGGCGGCGAGCCCGATCGGGCCGGCCCCGACGATGGCGACGACGTCGCCCGGCTTGACTTTTCCGTTCAAGATTCCGACTTCGTACGCCGTCGGGAGGATGTCGGCCAGGAACAGGACCTGCTCGTCGGTGAGCCCCTCCGGGATCTTGTACGCGGAGGTGTCGACGAACGGAATGCGCGCGTACTCGGCCTGCACGCCGTCGATCAGGTGGCCGAGGATCCAGCCTCCGCCGCCCGTGCACAGGCCGTAGCGACCCTGCTTGCACGACGGACAGCGACCGCAGGACGTGATGCACGAGATCAGGATGCGGTCTCCGACCTCGAAGCCGGTGACGGCGCTGCCGAGCTCCGAGATCGTCCCGACGGCCTCGTGGCCGAGGATCGTTCCGGGGATGACCGCCGGCACGTCGCCCTTGAGGATGTGAAGGTCGGTTCCGCAGATCGTCGTCGTGTCGATTCGGACGATCGCGTCTGTTGGCGCCTGGAGCGTCGGCTCCGGCACGGCGTCCCAGGACTTCTGCTTGGGACCGTGGTACACGAGCGCTTGCATGAGCGCCTCCCTCTTTTCGATGTCTGTTCACAGTCTCGGCCCGTGTGCGCCGCGCGCCATCGGCGGCGCCGCTGACGCTCGGTGCGGCTTTCTACGGCTGCGGGCGGGCCGGCGGCAGGCCAAGATCCCGAGGTGAGCACCGTTGTCGCCCAGCCCCTGGACGTCATCCTTCGCGACGGCACGACCCTGCGCCTGCGCGCACCGACCCGCGACGACGCCGACGCGCTGCTCGAATTCTTCCGCGGTCTCTCGCAGCAGAGCCTGCACAGCCGCTACCACGGCATGCCTGCGGTCGACGCGCACCTGGTCGAGCCGTTGCTCCAGGCGGACGGCCAGGAGGCCGCTGTCCTGATCGGCTTCGTCGAGGACCGGATCGTCGCGGTCGCGAACTTTGCGCGCCTGCGCGACCCGACCGGGGCCGAGGTCGCGTTCGCAGTCGCCGACGACTACCAGCGCCGCGGGATCGGGACACGCCTGCTCGAGCAGCTGGCGGCTCTCGCGGGGGCGCACGGAATCGAGCGTTTCCTCGCGACGGTGCTTCCGGACAACCGGCAGATGCTCCGCGTGTTCGAGGCGGCCGGGTTCGAGGTCACGCGCGATGCCGCCGGGGGCGAGGTCGAGCTGACCTTCCCGATCTCGACCACCGAGCGGTACCTCGAGAGTGTCGAGGGACGCGATCACGAAGCCGTGGTCGCGTCGCTCCGCCCGTTCTTCGAGCCCTCCTCGGTCGCTGTCATCGGCGCATCGCCACGACGTGGCTCGATCGGCGGCGAGCTCTTCCGAAACGTCCTTGCCGCCGACTTCACGGGCGCGGCGTATCCGGTCAATCGCCAGGGCGAGTCCGTTGCGGGCGTGCGCGCCTACAAGACGGTGGCCGAGATCCCGGATCCCCTCGACCTCGCGGTGATCTGCGTTCCGGGCGAGCACGTGCTGGGTGCGGCCGAGGACGCGCTCGCGAGCGGCGTTCGCGCACTCTGCGTCATCTCCGCGGGGTTCGCCGAGGTCGGCTCGGAGGGCACCGAGCGCCAGGACCGGCTGCTGGCGCTCGTGCGCGCGCGCGGCGCGCGGATGATCGGCCCGAACTGCCTGGGGATCGCTTCCAGCGGCACCCGCTTGAACGCGACCTTCGCCGGCAAGGCGCCGCGCTGGGGTTCGATCGGCTTCTCGTCGCAGAGCGGTGCACTCGGCCTCGCGCTCATCGAGGCTGCCGACGCGCGCGGCATCGGACTCTCGGCGTTCGTCTCGATCGGGAACAAGGCGGACGTCTCGTCGAACGACCTGCTCGAGCGCTTCGAGGACGACGAGAGCACGAATCTGATCGCGCTCTACCTCGAGTCGTTCGGCAACCCCCGGAAGTTCGCGCGCATCGCACGACGCGTCTCGCGCACGAAGCCGATCCTCGCGCTGAAGAGCGGGCGCACGTCTGCCGGCGCGAAGGCGGCGGGCTCGCACACCGCTGCGCTGACGAGCTCTGACGCTGCGGTCGAAGCACTCTTCCACCAGGCCGGCGTGATCCGGGCGGAGACTCTCGAGGAGCTCGTGGATGCATCGGTGCTGCTGTCGAAACAGTCGCTGCCGCGCGGTCGGCGCGTCGCCGTGCTGACGAATGCGGGAGGGCTCGGAATCCTCGCCGCCGACGCCTGCGAGGCGGTCGGACTCGAGCTGCCGACCTTCGCCGACGAGAGCGTTGCGCAGCTCTCGGAGCTCCTGCCCGTCGAGGCGAGCGTGGCGAACCCCGTGGACATGCTCGGGTCTGCGACGGCGTCGACGTACGAGGCCGTGCTGCCGGTCCTGCTCCGAGACCGCGGTGTCGACGCGGTGCTCGTGCTCTTCGTGCCTCCGGTCACAGCGACGGCCGACGAGGTCGCGCTCGCCGTAGCGCGGGCTGCCGCAGGCGCGGAGAAGCCGATCGTGGCCGCGGTGATGGACGCGCGCGGGATCCCATCCGTTCTTCTGGAAGCCGGCGTCGCCTCGTACGGGTATCCCGAGTCCGCCGCTCGCGCCCTCGGCAGAGCGGCCGCGCGCGCAGAGTGGCTGCGCCGCCCGGCCGGCAGCATCCCGACACCGGAAGGCATCGACCGCGAAGGAGCGCGCCGGATCGTCGCGGCCGCGCTTGAGCACGCGCCCGACGTCTGGCTGGATCCCGACGACTCCCGCGCACTGCTCGAGGCCTATGGAATCCCCGTCGTCGACCAGCGCGTGGCCGGCACACCAGAGGAGGCGGCTCGCACGGCGACGGAGCTCGGGTTTCCGGTCGTCGTGAAGACAGCCGTGGCCGGAGCACACAAGACCGAGAGCGGCGGCGTCGCGCTCGACCTCCAGTCCGAGGACGACGTCCGGGAGGCCGCCGCCCGGATCGGCGGCCCGGTGCTCGTTCAGCCGATGCGGAGCGGGAGCGCGGAGCTGCTGGCGGGGATCGTCCAGGACGAGTTGTTCGGCCCGCTGATCGCGCTCGGCCCTGGTGGTGTGCTGGCCGAGCTCATCGGCGACGCCGGCATACGCATCGCACCGCTCACAGATGTCGACGCGAGCGAGCTCGTGCTCGGAGGGAAGACCGGGGCGCTCATGCGCGGCTACCGGGGGAAGCCTGCTGCCGATGCCGATGCCGTCGCCGACGTCCTCCACCGGCTCTCCGCACTCGGCGAGGACCTGCCGGAGGTCGCCGAGCTCGACCTCAACCCGCTGATCGTCGGCCCCGAGGGTTGCGTAGCGGTCGACGCGCGAGTGCGCGTCAAGGTGGCCGAGGTGCGGCCGCAGACGAAGACCTGGTAGCGGCGGGCCGTCGGCCATGAGTAGCGTCCCGGGTCTGGCGGCCGAAGGGACGCTCGACCGCGAGGAGATCCGCCTGCTCGACGCGTACCGGCGCGCGGCCAACTACCTCTCGGCGACTTCGACGTCGTCGTAGTGCCGGCGCGCGAGGAGCTCGTGATCGCGCGCGCGGTCCGCGGTCTGCTGGGCGGCTAGAAGCCGAGACCGACGTGGGCGTTCGGCTGCCGCTCGGCGATCCGCCGGGCGACGTCTCGCATGCCCACCACTCCGATCGGCCGCTCGTTCACGACGACGGGGAGATGATGAAAGCCGTGGGCGTGCATCAGCCGAAGCGCGGTATCGAGCGACGCGTCCGCCGGGGCGGCGATCGGCTCGGCCGTCATCCACTCGCGAGCTCGCGCCTCGCTCGAGTGGACGCGTCCGGCGAACGCACGCACGAGATCCCGTGACGTCAGGATGCCGATCAGCCTTCCGCTCTCGGTGATGAGCGCCGAGCCGGTGTGTTGTCGCTGCATGCCCTCGGCCACCTCGCCGAGCGTGTCTTCGGGCTCGACGCTCAGGAAGTCCGTGACCATCACGTCCTCGACCGTGGGCGACTCGTCGTCCGGTGCTTCGATCCCTGGGGCAACCCGCCCAGCGCGGGCGAGCTCGGCGTGGCCGAGTTCGACGTCCACCTCGACCGCACCGGGCGCGGCGGGCGGCTCGCTGGCCCTCGGATCGATCAGCTGAGCGAGGAACGGGGCGAGTCGTCGGCCGACGAGCTTGGCGGGCGGCCACCACAGAGGATCGACGCTCGCGACGCCGCCCTGGCCCGCTCCGACGTCCCTGCGGAGGAACTGCGGCGTCGACCCGGTCAGAAGGAGCCCGCGGAGGACTGGCCGAAACGGCGCTGGATGGTCGAGGAAACCCGCGTCGGCGAGGATCGCCTCGGCAGCGGCGTCCGCCTGCTGGGTCGCGATCCCTCCCTGTTTGACCGGGAAGAGCGTGATGTCCCCCGCCGCGTACACGTCCGGGATTCCCCGGACTCGCCCGTGTTCGTCCACGACGATGAAGCCGTCACGTGTCTGGGGTACCCCGTCGATCGGCTGGCCGCGCAGGGTCGGCAGCACGATCACACAGTCGGCCTCGATCGAGCGAGCTGGAAGCAAGTGCAGCTCCCCGTCTCGGACCTCTGCTGGAGAGAAACCCGTGTGGAGTGCGACCCGGCGTTCCGAGAGGAGCGTCCGGACTGCATGCGTCGCCTCGCCGCCGAACAGCAGGAGCGGCTCGTCCTCGGGCGTCACGAGCGCGACCCGAACGTCGTCCAGGTCAGCGGCGTCGATGTGGGCGGCGAGCATCAGCGCGAGCTCGTACGCCGGAAGAGACCACACGGCCCCGCGCGGAACGGCCACGACGATGCGCTCGAGGAGACCGCGATCGATCCGGGTCAGGACGTCCGCGATCAGGGAGGTGTCGGCGGGGCCGCGGAACGTCAGCGCCCCGGGCACTCCCGCCTGTGGCGCGGCGCCGCACGCGAGCAGCAGCGAGTCGTACTCGAGCCGCAGGCCGCTCGCCGCGAGCGCGACGTGCTGTCGTGCGTCGACGCCTACCAAGCCGTCCAGGGTCACGAGAGCGTTCGCGCGTTGCGCGAGGTCGGCGAGGTCGAACGAGCGTGCGTCACCCAGCCCGAACGGCTCGGCAACCGCGAGTGGCCGGTACCAGAACCGAGGTTCCGGCGCGACGAGCTCCACGTCGACGAACTCGGGCGCGAGCTCGTGCAGTGCGAGCGTCGCCTCGAGTGCTGCGACACCGCCGCCCGCGATCACGATGCGCCTGCGTCCGCTCATGCCGCAGACCATCGCTTTTGCGAGTCCCGGTTCCATCGGGGGCGGCGCTGAATTCGCTGCGGCGAACTACGGATCAGCTAGGTCGCGTCGTCGTCCAGCAGACCGTGCGCGAGGGCGTACCGAACGAGCTCGGCTCGGGTCGCCAGGCCCAGCTTCTGCATGATGTGCGCCCGGTGCGACTCGGCCGTTCGCACCGAGACGAAGAGCAGCTTCGCGATCTCCTGATTCGTGTGGCCGAGCGCGAGCAGCCTGAGCACTTCGTGCTCGCGGTCCGAGAGCGGGTCGGCTGCCTCTTCCTCGCGCTCGCGTGCTTCTGAGTCCATCAACCGGGCACCGAGGGCGGGGTGAAGGTACCGGTTGCCCTCGGCCACCTCCCGCACGGCCGCGACGAGGTCGGCGTCCGCCGCTTCCTTCAGGACGTAGCCGCTCGCGCCGGCTGCGAAGGCTTCGCGGACGTAGTGAGGGTCGTCCTGCATCGAGAGGATGAGCACCTTCGCGTCGGGAGCCTCGTGGAGGACGAGCGGCGTGCCTTCGATCCCGCTCGGCCCGGGCATCACGACGTCCATCACGACCACGTCGGGCTTCTGCGCGCGGGCCTCGAACACCGCCTCGCGGACGCCCCCTGCCTCGGCAACGACCTCGATGTCCGCCTCTGCCTCGAGCACCCGTCGGAGGCCGGAGCGGACGACCGCATGATCGTCGACCACGATGACGCGGATCGGCATCAGGGGATCGGCACCTCGACGACGATGGACGTCCCACCGGCGGACGAGGACTCGATGTCCAGTCGTCCGTCGAGGAGGGCGATTCGCTCGCGCATCCCGAGCAACCCTAGACCGCCGTCGCGCACGTCCTCGGCGTCGAAACCCACACCATCGTCCTCGATCACGGCGGCGACCGTGTTCGGCTTGCGCGTCACGAGCACGCTGACGCGCGACGCGCGCGAGTGCTTGATCACGTTCGTGAGCGCTTCCTGGACGATGCGATAGAGGGCGGTCTCGACCGGCTGGGGAAGCCGCTCCGCGCCCAGCACGGCCTCGAGCTCCACCGGGATCGACGTCTGCTCCGCGAAGGTGTGCGTGAGTCGCTCGAGCGCAGGCACGAGCCCGAAGTCGTCGAGCGCCTTCGGCCGCAGCTCGACCGCGAGCCGACGGACGTCGTGGAGCGTGTCGACCAGCTGCTGACGCAGTCGCGCCGTCGCCTCACAGAGCTGCTCCGGGTCCTTCGCTTCCTCGATCGCGCCGAGGCCGAGCAAGGCGGACGTCAACGCCTGCCCGGTCTCGTCGTGGAGCTCGCGCGCGAGTCGCGTGCGCTCGAGCTCCTGCGCGTCGACGACCCGGGCGACCGCGGCCCGGGCGACGCGCGTGGAGAGGTCGGCGGCCACTGCGGCGCGCGTCGCGAACGCCTCGGCAAGCCTGAGGTCGTCCTGCGTGAACCTCTTGTCGAGCCCGGACTTGTTGTGGGCGACGACGATCCCGATCGGCTCACCGCGAACGAGGAGCGGCACGTAGAGCCCGGTCGACGCTCCGACCTGCCGAGCGAACTCCTGGTCGACCTCGGGGTCGTCCAGCAGCGAGTCGACGCGTTCGCTTCGCCCTCGCTCGAGGATCCGCGCGCTCTTCGAGGTGTCGGGCATCTCGTTTCCGACGAGTCGCTTCGCGGCGGCGCCTGCCGCGGCCTGGACGACGAGCCGGCCTCCGCTCGGAAACGCGATGAAGACGTCCTCGGCGTCGATCAGGTCCTGGAGCCGGTCGGCCACGAGCTGCAGGACGCGGGGCAGCTCGATCACGCCCGAGAGCGTGTTGCCGACCTCGATCAGCGACTCGAGCTGCCGGGACCAGCGCGTCGCCGACTCGTACAGGCGCGCGTTCTCGACCGCGACCGCAGCCTGCGCCGCGAGCAGCGTGATCACGTCGACGTCGTCCTCGGTGAACTCTCCGCCGCGCTTCTCGGTCAGATACAGGTTTCCGTAGGCGACGCCGCGGAGCACGATCGGCACGCCGAGGAAGCTCGTCATCGGAGGGTGGTTCGGCGGGAAGCCCGTCGAGTCCGGATGCTCGGAGAGATTGGCAAGACGAAGCGGCTTGGCGTCGCGGATCAGAACGCCGAGGATGCCGCGCCCACGTGGCCGCTCGCCGATCAGCTCCTCGGCGTCCGCGTCGATGCCGGTGACGAGGAAGCGCTCGAGCCCCGTTCCCGCCGGATCGATCACCCCGAGCGCGGCGTAGCGGGCGTCGGTCAGTTCCGCCGCCGCTTCGGTGATGCGCTGGAGCACCGCATCCAGCGAGAGCTCGCTGCTGACGGCGATGCCTGCCTTGACCAGCGCGCGGAAGCGCTTCTCCACGGCGCCATTATCCGGAGAACGACGAAGGGCGGCCGGAGCCGCCCTTCGGTCGCGAGCGGAGTCGCCGCTCAGCTGATGGCCACAGCCGTCTTCTGCGGCGCAACCTGACGAGTGATTCGCCTCCTGCTTGCGAAGCGCGCCACCGGCGGCGAGCACCAGGAACCCGATGCCCGTGAGGAGTAGCGCAATGCCCGTGACGATCCCGAACAGCGAGAGCTGCTCCGCCATGAACGACATGTTGAGCGCAGTCGTCAGGGCGGTCTCAGTCACCCACATGTTCCGGAGCCCGTTCTCCACGGGGCGTCCGTCCGGCGTCTTCGCGGCCAGAGCTTCGTCGCTCGTGTCCGAGCCGGTCGGGGTCAGGAAGCGGCCCATCTCGGCATACCGCTTGCCTTCCGTCGCCTCGAGGGTGTGGAACTCCATCACCTTGGCGAATTCCCGTGCCTTCGCCCCGGTGTTGATCAGGGCACCGTTCTGGAGCTTGCCGTTCGTGATCTCCGCGGCGTCGTCGCCGGCGGTGATCTGCTGGGCTGCGAGCGAGCTACGGACCTCGTTGCGGCCGTTCACGCCCATTGTGATCGCGACGATGCCGAAGGCGATCAGCACGGCACCGGCAATCCATCCACCGTATTCGAAGAACTTGCGGGTCATGGCGACTCCTTTGTCGTGAATCCATTCCTGTGGGTGCCAGTGTCGGCCGGGTGAGCCTCCGCGCCATCGGCAGGGCGCCGCAGCGTCCTTGCGGGATTTCCGCAGATCTGCTGCGGATCGGACCCGATTCGGCTTCCGGCGGCCCGTCCTACGTTGGCTGCATCGAACTGGAGAGGAGTCACCCGATTGCTGCTCAAGGGAATGCTCGGGCTCGTGCTCGTGGCGGTCTTTGCCGCGACCGCGGCCGTGATGTTGTCGCTCGACTCGATGGCTGCGTCTCGGGACGAGCAGGACCAGCCGGCAGCCGCCTCGGTGGCCGTCCAGGACCACAACGTCGCGCTCCCGCTCGCGAGCTTCGCGGGCCAGGTGCCCGAGAACGCCGACGAGCTCGCGAAGGCGCACGAGGCGTACGACGCGACCCTGCCGCCGCTCCAGTCCGGCGACCTCGTGCGGGTCAACATGACCCTGAAGGACATGACCGTCGAGATCGCGCCGGGCGTGAAGTACAACACGTGGGCCTTCGACGGCCACGGCGCCCCCGGCCCCATCGTTCACGTGCGGGAGGGTCAGACGGTCGAGATGAAGCTGACGAACGGCGGCTCGATCCCGCACTCGATCGACTTCCATGCTGCCCGCATCGCCCCCGACCGCGCGTTCCGCGATGCGCAGCCGGGCGAGTCGTTCACGTTCCGCTTCACGGCGAAGGATCCCGGCGTCTACATGTACCACTGCGGCACGAAGCCGGTGCTCGCGCACATCGCCAACGGGATGTACGGCGCGATCATCGTCGAGCCGAAGAAGGCTCTGCCGAAGGTCGACAACGAGTACGTCCTCGTCGGCAGCGAGTGGTACCTGAACGGCGACGGCATCGAGCAGCCGGCCTCGCTCGACATGGCGAAGGCGCGCTCAAGGATGGCCGACTGGGTGACGTTCAACGGCTACGCCAATCAGTACGTCACGCACCCGCTCACCGCGAAGCCGGGAGAGACGACGCGCTTCTGGGTCGTCGCCGCAGGGCCGACCAACAACGTGAACTTTCACGTCGTCGGCGGAATGCTCGACCGCGCCTGGGTCAACGGTGGCCTGACGAACCCGCCACAGACGGGCGTCCAGACGGTGATCGTGCCGGCCGGAGGCGGCGGCGTGTTCGACGTCAAGCTCGACGCTGTAGGCCTCTATCCGTTCGTCAGCCATGCGTTCGCCGACGTCGATCTCGGCCAGGTCGGCTTGCTCAAGGTCGGCAACCCGCCCGGGACGATGAGCCACTGATGACGACGAGGCGAGTCCTCCTCGTCCTGATCGGCGCGGCGGCGCTCGCGTGCGCGCTCATCGCGACGAGCCAACTCGGTGCTCGGGATCGCAAAGTGGAGCCCGCCGCGCACGCAACGCACAGCTCGCTGGCCGGGATTCCGCAGCGCGGCATCGTCCTCGGGGATCCGGACGCGCCGGTCACGCTCGTCGAGTACGTCGACCTGCAGTGCCCGTACTGCGCCGAGTGGGCCGTGCGGACCTTCCCCGTCCTCGTCTCCGACTACGTGCGCACCGGGAAGCTTCGGATCGTCTTCCACGGGCTCGCGTTCATCGGGCCAGACTCCGACACCGCGCTTCGCACGGCTCTCGCTGCCGGTCGCGATGACCGGCTCTGGGACGTCGTCGCGGGCTTCTACCTCCGACAGGGCGCGGAGAACGCCTGGGTCACGGACGACCTCGTCGACGACGTCGTGGCCGAGGCCGGCCTCGACGCGGATCGCCTGCGTGACACGCGTGACGAGTCATGGGTGACCGCGGAGCTCCGGGACGCACAGTCGGCAGCCGACGCGGCAGGAGTGGACGGCACGCCGTCGTTCCAGCTCGGCCGAACCGGCGGCGCGCTCGAGCTCGTGCAGCTGCGCTCGCTTGGGCCGGAAGGCATCACGCCTGCGATCGACGCGCTGCTCCGTCGGTGAGCGAACGGTCGAACCGGATCGCGTCGGCGGCGCTCGCGCTCGTCGGCGTCGGGATCACGGCGTACCTGCTCTCCGTGCGGGCCTCAGGCGCGACGCTTTCCTGCACGACCGGGGGCTGCGAAACCGTCCAGACCTCGTCGTACTCCGAGATGTTCGGAGTGCCGGTCGCCGCGCTCGGGCTCGGTGCGTATCTCGTGCTGATCGCGGCGGCACTCGCCCGCGGGGAGCTCGCGCGGCTCAGCGGTGCGGTGGTCGTCCTTGCGGCGTGCGCGTTCGGCGCCTACCTCCTCATCGTCCAGGTGGTCGTGATCGGTGCGCTGTGCGACTGGTGCCTCGCGAGCGACGCAGTGACGACGGCGCTCGCCGTACTCGCGCTCCTGCGGCTCAGAGCGGTGGCGCAGCCCGCCTGAAGACGGGTCTCACGCGTGGAACGCGGCCAGGCGCTCGGCTTCGTCCTCGAGTTCGACGCGTGCGCCTCGCGGGAGCCGTCCGAAGGGCTCGACCCGGACCCGCCCGTCGTCGTAGCGCCAGGTTCCCGCGACCTGTCCGTCGACGAGGAAGGTCGGGAACGAGTGCGGCGCCTTCACGTGGAAGATGCGCTGCCGGTACTCCTCCGGGAGGATCAGCGTGCGGCGTGCGTGGACGAGCAGCGTGGCGTCCCACGTCGGCAGGAACCGCACGGGCGCGGGCGTCTCGGGGTCGGGCAGCGCGGCGCGGGGTAGGTCCAGGAGCTCCTTGCCGGCTTCATCCCGGAAGCGGCGCAGCTGCATCCGCTCGAGCACGGGCGCGAGTCGCTTGGGCGGGATCTTCGACCAGTTTCCGACGTCCTTCGCGGTCGCCGGCCCGAAGGCGCCGAGGTAGCGGCGCGCCAGGTGCTCGATGCCGTCGTCCTCGCTCGCCTCGAGCGGGCCGACCCACTCGGACGCGAGCCCGTACGTGTGCGCGCCGCGCTGCTCCCACGTGCCACACGGAGGCACGCGGACCAGGCTGACCCAGTGCCCGACTCCACCGGGGAAGGCGCCGAGCTCCTTGCGCGAGATCGTCCCCCCGCGCAGGTGCCGCGCGAGCCTTCGGGCGGCCGCTTTCACCTCCCGGTCGCCGGCTTGCCGGTCGACTCGCAGGCGCCATTCCCGGCCGGAGCGCTGGATCCCCGCGGCGAAGAGCGGGTAGTCGCGCCGCGAGACGAGATGGATCGTCTCGCGCATCAGCGTTCCCTGGATCACGCTCCGCCGCGCGAGCGCTCGCGTCAGGTCGTCGCGCTCGAACGCTTCGATTGACGACCAGAGCCGGATGTACCCGTTCAGGGCGTACTGGTTCTGGATCCCGCCGATCCGCTCGAGCACGCGCGGGATCGGCAGCTGCACCCGCTCGAGGAGCAGCTGCCGGGCGAGCAGCGCCCGGTTCAGCTCCCGGGTCGTCAGGACGCGCTCGGCCACCGTCGGCGACCGTACCGGACCACTTTTTTCACCGTGTTGGTATTGACCACTTGCCGTCCAGCCCTGTACGATCACGAACACGATGAGCTTGCGCTCGGAGAGGCACTGACCACTTGGCTGTCCGGGTGACCAAGCAGACCGAGACGCGCGACAAGGTCCTCGAGCTGATCGAGCGGCTGACGATCGGCGAGTCGATCCCCTCGGAGCGGCAGCTGAGCCTCGACTTCGGCGTTTCTCGCCTGACGGTGCGCGCCGCGCTCGACGAGCTCGTTCGCGAGGGGCACCTGATACGGCGGCGTGGGAGCGGAACCTTCGTCAGCGAGCCGAAGATCGCCCAGGAGCTGACGATGACCTCGTTCACCGAGGACATGCGTCGCCGCGGCATGCGGCCGACGAGCCGGACGATCGAGCTGAAGACCGTCGCCGCGGGGGCGAGGCTCGGGCGTTTCCTCAACGTGTCGCCCTCCGAGCCGACGATGGTCGCGAAGCGACTTCGGCTTGCGGACGGCGAGACGATGGCGATCGAGACACTGCACGTGCCGAGCAGGCTCGTGCCCGGGTTGACCGGGAAGGACCTCGAGACGCAGTCGTTCTACGAGCTGCTGTCGGAGCGGTACGGGATCACGATTGCGGGTGGCGTCCAGCAGATCGAGCCGACGGTGACGAACGAGGAAGAGTCCGAGGCGCTCGGCGTCCCGCTCCACTCGCCCGCCTTCCTCTTCGAGCGGACGAGCCGCTCGGCCGACGGCAAGACCGTCGAGTTCGTGCGCTCCATCTACCGCGGCGACCGGTACGTGCTCGTCAGCGAGCTGACGCCGCAGACGCCTCGCACCGGTATCCCGGTGCTGACGGTGCGCGATGACGGCCGCCTCCACTAGCGGCACGGCAGGCTGTTCGTACTTCGGCGTGCGCATCGCGCGTCACGTCGAGCGCGACCTCGACGATCTCGTTCGTCGCGGGTTCACGGGCGTGCTGCACACCTACTCCGAGAACGACTTGGCGTACTACCGCGACACGATGAAGCGCATCGTCGAGTCGTCCCATGCGCGCGGCCTCGAGGTGCAGATGAACCCTTGGGGCCTCGGGCGGACGTTCGGCGGCGAGGCCGAGAGCCGGTTCGTGACGATGAACCCGGACGCGTGCCAGGTCCTCGACGACGGCCGCCGCGTCGCCGCCGCCTGCCTCAACCACCCGCGCTACCGCGCTTTCTGCGCCGATTGGGCGGATGCCGCGCTCGAAGCCGGCGCCGACCTCGTCTTCTGGGACGAGCCGCACTGGGTCGTTCCCGAGCACGTGGGCGTCGCCGACACCGCCCGCTGGGGGTGCCGGTGCGACGTCTGCCGCGACCGCTTCGGCCGCGACTTCCCGGCACAGCTCGACGACGAGGTGCTCGCCTTCCGCGAGGCGTCGCTCGTCGACTTCCTCGGCGACCTGACTGCGCACGTGCGTGCGCGCGGTGGACGCAACACGATCTGCCTGCTGCCCGCGGTCGAGGGCGCGCACGGGGTGCGCGACTGGGACGCCGTCGCCTCGCTTCCGGGCGTCGACGTCTTCTCGACAGATCCGTACTGGAAGAGCTTCGACGAACAGGCCGGCCCGTTCGTGCGCAGGTTCGCGAAGCTCCTGGTCGAGACGGCGACGCGCCACGGCGTCGTCTCGGAGCTCTGGGTCCCCGCGTTTCGCCTCACCGCCGCCGACGTCCCCGACCTCGAGGACGCGGTGAGCGCCGCGCGAGACGCGGGCGTCGAGCGCGTCTGGGTCTGGGGCTACGAGGCGTGCGCGCACATGAGCCACCTTGCGACCCCCGACTCGCTCGAGGTGTGGGAGCGCGTGTGCGAGCTGCTCGCCGCGCCTGCGGTGCGGATCACCGAGGCCGCGCGAGCCGACCACGCCGACCTCGACCTGCGCTCTTCCGCGGAGCTCGTCTCGCTGATGAGCGCGCAGGACGCAACCGTTCCGGCGGCCGTCGCCGCGGCTGGTGACGCGATCGCTGAGGCGGTCGACGAGATCGTCGAGCGGATGCCGCGCGGCGGACGCCTCGTGTACGTGGGCGCCGGGACCTCCGGGCGGATCGCGGCGGTAGACGCGGCCGAGTGCGAGACGACGTTCTCGATGCCGGCCGAGCGCATCGTCGCCCTCGTCGCCGGCGGGGCCACGGGCTCGGCGCTCGAGCAGGAGGCGGCCGAGGACGACGCCACCGCCGGGGCGGGCGAGATCGAGCGGCTGGCACCCGGCCCGAACGACGTGGTCGTCGGGATCAGCGCGAGCGGCCGGACGCCGTACGTCATCGGAGCGGTTCGGGCTGCGCACGCTGCCGGCTCGCTGACGGTCGCGCTCGTGTGCGCCCCCGGGTCCGAGCTCGCCGCGCTCGCCGACCGTGCGATCGAGGTCGTCGTGGGGCCGGAGCTCGTCGCAGGGTCGACGCGGCTCAAGGCCGGGACGGCGCAGAAGCTCGTCCTCAACACGCTCTCGACCGTCTCGATGATCCGGCTCGGCAAGACCTACGGCAACCTGATGGTCGACGTCGCCGCGACGAACGAGAAGCTGCGCGAGCGCGTGCGCACGATCGTGCGGGTCGCAACGGGAGCGGAGGCGGTGCGCGCCGACGAGGCCCTGGAGGCCGCCGACGGCAGCGCCAAGGTCGCGATCGTCTCGCTGCTCGCCGGGGTCGACGCGGCCGCCGCGCGCGAGCGGCTCGCGTCGTCCGACGACAACGTGCGCGCCGCGCTGCAATGAGACTGGGCGTCGAAGCGGCGCTCGTCGACGGGAAGCTCGTCCCGGGTGACGTCGAGGTGCGCGACGGGCGCATTGCGCGCTACGGCATTCGCCGCGGGAACGGTCGGAGCGGGATCGCGTCGCCGGGTTTCGTCGACCTCCAGGTGAACGGCTTCGGCGGCGTCGACTTCGCGACTGCGGACGCGGCCGGGTACGAGCGCGCCGGCGAGGCGCTGCTCGAGACCGGCGTCACCGCCTATCTCCCGACCCTGATCACGGCGCCGGAGCCGGCGCTCGCCGCCTCGCTGCGCGAGGTCCCGCGCGAGTCGCGCGGCCCGCGGATCCTCGGCGTGCACGTCGAGGGCCCGTTCCTCGCTGCGGCGCGCATGGGCACCCATCTGCTCGTGGGGCGGCTCGACCCGGACCCCGACGTGCTCGAGCGGCTGCTCGACGCCGGCCCGGTTCGCCTCGTCACGCTCGCGCCCGAGCTTCCGGGCGCGCTCGAGCTGATCGACCTGCTGCTCGCCCGCGGCGTCGCGGTCTCCTGCGGGCACACCGACGCCACCGCCGAGGAAGCCGAGGCTGCGTTCGACCGCGGGGCGCTCTCGGTCACGCATCTGTTCAACGCCATGCGGCCTTTCCGCCACCGTGACCCCGGCATCGCCGGCGCGGCACTCGTGCGCGATGACGTCGTCGTGCAGCTGATCCTCGACGGGCACCACGTCGCGGACGAGACCGCGCTGCTCGTCTGGCGCGCCGCGGCGGGCAGGCTCGCGCTCGTCACCGACGCGATGGCCGGAGCCGGGCAGGGCGACGGGAGCTACCGCCTCGGCGACGTCGAGGTCGAGGTGCGGGGCGGCAGCGCGCGCAGCTCGCAGGACGTTCTCGCCGGCAGCGTGCTGACGATGCTGGAGGCGGTTCGGAACCTGCACGCGCTCGGCGTGCCGCTGGCGGATGCGCTGTCCGCCGCGACCGCGGTTCCCGCGCGCGTCGTCGGCGAGCTCGAGGTGGGGCGGATCGAGCGCGGCGTGCGCGCCGACGTCGTCGTGCTCGACGACAACCTCGAGGTGGACCGGGTGCTCGTCGGGGGCGAAGCGCTTGTCGCTGCCTGAGCCAGTTTCCGCGGATCCACCGGGTGCAGCGCTGCTCGACGAGATCCGTGAGCAGCCCGCCGCACTCCGGCGCTTGCTCTCGCACGAGACCGAGTTCGCGGACGTCGCCGCAGAGGCGAGGCGCACGAACCGGACGCTCGTCCGGCTCGTCGCGCACGGCTCCTCCGACAACGCAGCGTCGTACGGCGTCTACGCGTTCGGCCTGTTGCCCGGCTGGACGGCGCTGCGCGATTCGATCTCCTTGACGGTCTACTCCGACGCAAAACTCGACCACACCGGCTCGTGCGTGCTCGCCCTGTCGCAGTCCGGACGAACGCCTGACGTCGTCGAGTACGTCACGCGGGCGCGCGCGCACGGCGCGTTCACAGTCGCGGTCACGAACGACCCGGACTCGGAGCTCGGCCTCGCCGCCGAAGCGATCCTGCCGCTCGCCGCCGGGCCTGAGCGTTCGATCGCCGCGACGAAGACGTACCTGAACACGGTCGCGTCGCTCGCGCTGCTCGCCGCGCACGCCGCCGGCCGGGGGAAGGAGTTCGCCGACGGGGTGGCTCGGGTGGCCGACCTGATGGAGGAGTCGCTCCCCGAGCTCGAGGCTGCCGTGGCGGAGCTCGCGGTCTCCTTCGCCTTCGTCGGGCGGATGTTCGTGATCGGACGCGGGACGGAGCTCGCGACCGCGCGCGAGATCGCGCTCAAGCTGCTCGAGACCTGCCGGATCGCCGCCGAGCCGATGACCGCCACCGCGTTCGCCCACGGGCCGGTCGCAGCGCTCGACGCGCTCTTCCCGGTCTGGGCGATCGCGTCGCGGGACGAGAACCTCCAGGCGGTGCGCGAGGCGGTCGCCCGCGCCCGCGCCGCCGGGGCCGGCGTCGTCGCGAGCGGGGCCGCCGCCGGCGAGCTCGACGCCTCGTTCCGGCTCCCGACACCCGAGCCGCCGCTGCCGCTCCTGTCGCCCTTGCTCTCGGTGCTCCCGGGCCAGCTCTTCGCGCGGGCGCTCGCCCTCGCCAAGGGCTACGACCCGGACCACCCGCAGGGGCTCCAGAAGGTCACGCTGGCTCGCTGAGCGGGTTGGTCAGTACCATTCTCGGCCATTCGGAACCTGTTTCGCCGCTTTCGAAGCGGAAAGTCAGCAAGTGGTCTTGACAGGGAGGATCCGATCGTGCGATGCTCCCGCCGTGGCGTATTGGTACGAACCACTCGGCGCGCGGCCCGGCCACCAGTCGCTCGCCGACCTCGCGGGAGGACGGCAATGAAACTTCGTTACGTCTTCGCCGCGGCTCTCGCGCTTGCTGTTGCCGCCGGGGCGCCGACGGCAGGCGCCAGAACCGACGGCGCAAGTGCAACAACCCTCACGGTCTGGTTGATGACCGATGCGCAGGGGCCCGACTGGGCCGCTGTGGTCAGCTCTGCGAACCGCGCGTTCGAGGCCTCGCACCCCGACGTCAACGTCAAGGTCGAGATCCAGACCTGGGGCGAGCATCTGACGAAGCTCGACGCAGCCCTCGCGGGCGGTCGCGCTCCGGACGTGGTCGAGCTCGGGAACACCGAGCCGAGCAAGTACATGGCGGCGGGCGCGCTCGCGAACCTGACGGCGAGCAAGGCTCGGTTCCCCAACAACAAGACCTGGCTCAATGGCCTCACGAGCTCGTGCATGTACCAGGGCAGGCTCTTCTGCGTGCCCTATTACGCCGGTGCGCGGGCGGTCATCTACCGGAAGGACCACTACGGCGCCGTGGGCATGCGCAAGGCACCCGCGTCGCTCGACGCGTTCGTCGCCGCCGGCAAGAAGGTCATGGCGCGGCACAAGAGCGATCGGAACTACTCCGCCCTCTACTTCCCGGGCAAGTACTGGTACGCCGGGATGTCGTTCGTCTATGACTACGGCGGAGCGATCGCGCGCTTCAAGAAGGGCAAATGGGTCGGAACCCTCAACTCTCCTCAGGCACTCGCAGGGCTGACGAAGCTCAAGTCCACGGTGCTCGCACTGTCGCGGGCGAACCGCTCCGGCACCGAGGCCGAGCAGTGGACGGTGTTCTCGCAGGGCCACGTCGGCGCGGACATCGCGAACGGCTGGGAGTGGGGACTGATCTCAGACCCGAAGATCGGCGATCCTGCCCTCGCTCCGGTGCTCGGCGCGTTCCCGATGCCGAGCCACAACAAGGGCAAGTTCATGCCGACGTTCCTCGGCGGCTCGGATCTCGCGATCCCGGCGTCGAGCAGCAACCGTGCGCTGGCGATCGACTGGATCCGGGCGTACACCTCGACCAGCTCGATGCGTCAGCTGACGAGCTCAGCGGGCGTGATCCCCAACACGACCTCGCTCGTCAACATCAACGCCAGCAAGCCGACCCTCGCTCCCTTCGCCCGCGCGGCGACGTCGAGCTGGTTCGTGCCGACGGCGCCGAACTGGGTGAACGTGGAGAACGCCCAGACGCTGCAGAACATGCTCGCGGAGATCTTCACCGGTCGCCGGACGGTCAAGGCGGCGGCCACCCGCGCGAGCGCGCAGATCACCCAGATCCTGAACGCACGGTGACGCGACACCCGGGGAGCGGCGGGCGATGAGCGCCGCTCCCCGGGCCGCGGCCCCCGCCGCCGAGATCGGGACTCCTACCTCCTCTCGGCGGCGGAGCCGCACCCTCGGCGAGGCGATCCGGGCGCTCGCGCCGCCGTACCTACTGCTGCTCCCGACGGTGGTCGTGCTCGTCGGCGTGCTCGCCTGGCCGCTCTGGTGGCTCGGCCGGATCTCCTTCGAGCACTACGGCCTCGCCGAGCTGATCGCGCACCGCGGTACGTGGACCGGGCTCGACAACTACCGGCACATCCTCGGCGACGGCGAGTTCTGGCGCATCGTGCTGCGGACGATCGTCTTCACCGCGGTCAACGTCGGCCTGACGATGCTGTTCGCGACGCTGATCGCCTTGCTGCTCGCGCGCATGGGCAAGTACATGCGCTCGGCGCTCCTCGTCGGGCTCGTCTGGGTCTGGGCGACACCCGTCACCGTCGCGATCGCGGTCTGGCAGTGGATGGTCGACTTCGAGTTCGGCGTCCTCAACTGGACGCTGACGAAGCTGCACATCGTCGACCTCGTTCACTACAACTGGTTCGACAACCCCTGGACCGGCTTCGCGGTGATCACGGCGTGCGTCGTCTGGGGCGCGATCCCGTTCGCGGCGATCACGATCTACGCGGGCCTCTCACAGGTGCCGCAGGAGCTCGTCGAGGCCGCCGAGGTCGATGGGGCCCGCGCCTGGGACGTCTTCCGGCGCGTGACCTTCCCGCTGGTGAAGCCGATCTTCGTGATCGTCGCGAGCCTCCAGATCATCTGGGACTTCCAGGTCTTCAACCAGGTCTGGATCATGCTCCAGGCGCGTCCGAGCCCCGACTACTACCTGCTCGGCGTCTACTCGTTCGTCGAGTCGTTCCGCCTCAGCCAGTACGGGCTCGGCGCCGCGATCGCCGTCGTGATGGTGTTCCTGATGCTCGGCGTCAGCTTCGTCTACGTGCGGCAGATGATCCGCATCTCGGAGATCGATTGAGCGCCGTCGCCGCACGTGTCCGCGCCTCGTTCGACGTGCGCAACCGCCGCAACCGCCAGCGGCTCGTCGCGAACGCGATCGGGTTCGTCGTCCTCGTGGTGATGATCTTCCCGGTCTACTGGATGGGCGCGACGGCGTTCAAGCCCGGCCGCGACGTCCTGCGCTTCGACCCGAAGTGGATCCCGTCCCCGTGGACGCTCGACAACTTCGACGACGCGATCCACCGTCCGTACTTCTGGGACAACGTCAAGAACAGCGTGATCATCGTGACCGTCGTCGTCGTGCTCTCGCTCGTGATCGGCTTCCTCGCCGCGCTCGCGATCGCGCGGTTCCACTTCTACGGCCGCAAGGCGTTCATCGCCCTGATCATCGGCGTCCAGATGATCCCTGCGACCGCGCTGATCATCCCGCTCTACGTGCTGCTCGCGCGCGTCGACCAGGTCGATCGGTTGAGCGGCGTGATCGTCACGTACCTGACCTTCGTCCTGCCGTTCACGATCTGGACGCTGCGCGGGTTCGTGATGGGGATCCCGCGCGAGCTCGAGGAGGCGGCGATGGTCGACGGCTGCACGCGCTTCGGCGCGTTCGTGCGCATCCTGCTGCCGCTGATCGCGCCCGGCCTCGTCGCGACGTCGGTCTTCGCGTTCGTGCAGGCCTGGAACGAGTTCATCTTCGCGTACGTGCTGCTGAGCAGCCAGGAGAACCAGACGCTCACGGTGTGGCTCGCGTCGTTCACGACTTCACGCGGCACGGCGTGGGGGCCGTTGATGGCCGCGGCGACGTTGACGTCGCTGCCGATCGTGATCTTCTTCGCGCTCGTGCAGCGCCGCGTCGCGTTCGGCCTGACGGCCGGCGCCGTTCGAGGCTGAGTTAGTAGCCGCTGACCGTCAGCGGACGGCTGCTCGAGGGCTGCAGTTCCGTGGACTTCCGGAAGATCGCGCGGATCGTGTAGCGGCCGCGGGGCACGAGCCAGATCACGCGGCCCGACGCGTCCGTCCACTGGTACGAGGCGTGCATCCACTTACCGTTGATCCGTTGCTCGAGCCGGATGATGCGGCGCGAGAGCTTCACGTCCGGGGCGTTTGTCGCCAGTACCGCGAACACGAGCGAGTAGCGCTTGCCGCGCTCCTTGTACTTGAACGGGGTCAGGGTCAGCGCGGTCTTGGCCTGCCCGAGCGTCACGAGTGCGGGCGCGGAGCGGGCGATCACGGCGCCTGCCGCGTCGAGCGACTCGACGACGAACGCGTAGGTCACGCCCTTGACGGCCTGGACGGTGTACGACTGTTCGGTCGTGCTGGGCACGAGGACGCGCTCCTCGTCGTTCGCTCCGAGCGTCAGGACGCGGTATGCCTTCTCCTTGCGCGTCGAGCCGCGCCAGCTCAGGCGCGCGGCGTCTCCGTACTTGGTCGCCTGGAGGGAGACGGCGGGTGTGACCGCCGCAACCTCGACGGCAGCTGCGACGTTGATCACGCCGAACCCGAGCTCCGGGTTCCACTGCCCCCCGCCCGACGCCGTCTGCTTGAGGATGTCGGCGACCTGGCGTGAGCTGAGCGACGAGTTCGCCGCCCAGACGAGCGCGGCAGCGCCGGCGACCTGCGGCGCGGAGAACGACGTGCCGCTGCTGTAGCCGTAGAGCCCCTTCGTCGAGCCGGGAAGCGCGACGCGCGGAAAGTGCTCGGGCGACGAGTCCTTCGAGATCGCGCCGAAGACCTCTTCACCCGGGGCGGCGAGCGAGATGTACGAGCCGTGGTTCGAGAACTCGGCGCGCGTGCCGCTGATCGTCGAGGCGCCGACGGAGAGCCCGTAGCCGCCCACGCCGTTCGAGTTCAGCGGCTGGAGGAGCGCTGCGGGGTACGAGACGGGATTTCCCTCCAGCGCCTCGTTGCCGGCGGCGGCGACGAGGAGCACGTCCTTGGTGAGCGCGTACTCGAGCGCGCGCACCTCGGTCCGCGAGGAGCGCGGCCCGCCGAGGCTGAGGTTGACGATCTTGGCCCCGTTGTCGACGGCGTACGCGATCGCCGCGGCCAGCTCGAAGTCGGTGAACATCCCGGCCGAGCTCGCCTTGATCGCGATCAGGCGGGCCTCGCCGGCGATCCCGGCCATCCCTTCACCGTTGGAGGAAGAGCCAGCTGCGAGCGAGGCGACGAAGGTGCCGTGCCCGACGTCGTCCTTGACGTCGCTCGAGTTGTCGATCGCGTTGTAGGTCATCGGGCGCTTCCCCTCGAGATCGGGTGCGCTCAGGTCCGCACCGGAGTCGACGATGCCGATGCGAACGCCCGAGGCCGCGCGAAGGATCTGGTCGGGCACGCGGTCGGCGCCCGTGAGGACGTACTGCCACTGGTAGGAGCCGCCGGGAACCGCGGCAGGCGTGAGGGCCGGCTCGACCAGCGCCCGCCGACGAACCGGCGGCTGCACGAAGTCGATGCCGCTCGCGCCGGCGACGTCGGCGGCGAACGACGCGGCGTCACCCGAGGGGCGCACCGCGACAGTCCGGAGCGACGGCACGCGTGCAACGACGTGTGCACCGCGTCCCTGCAGCGCGGTCTCCAGCGCCTGCTCGCTCGAGTACCCGATGAGCACCGTGTGCGAAGGCCACTTTCCGGGGGTGAACTCGGAGCGGTGGGCGGATGCGCTCGTCGCGAGGACGGAGGCGAAGATCGAGGCGACGAGGACGAGCGTCCAGCGTCGATGAGTTCTCTTGGAACCGGCGGTGACCACGAACGAGCTCCTCGGAGTTGGCGGATTCGGAGGCGTGGCCGCATTGCCGTTGCCTTCACTCCCTTGATTCGCACTCTTGGCAGCGCGGCTGCACCCTCCTTCGAGGGATAGACGCGCCTAGCAGGAGGGCTTGGCAAAACAGGCGCTGTGCCGCCGGGCTGCGCTGGGCGGCGCGATGCGGCGTCCTCAGTCGCGTCCGTATCCATTGGATACGCACGCTCCCTGCGTCCTTGCCTCGCACCACCCAGCGCACCCCGACGACGAGGCCTGTTCCACCAAGCCCTCCTAGTCGGCAACGGCGGGCACGTCGCTGCGCCTGAGGATCAGGAGCGTGACGCCGAGGCCGAGGATCGCGAACGTGCTGCCGACCCAGAACGCCCAGTTGAAGCCTCCGGTGAGGGCTGCCCCCTGATCGGAGCCCTCTGCGATTAGCGTTTTCGTGTGCGTGTTCGCGATCGTCGCGGCGATCGCGACGCCGAGGGCGCCGCCGATCTGCTGGGACGTGTTCAGCAGGCCGGAAGCGACGCCTGCCACGCGCTCCTGGAGGTTGGCAAGCGCGGCGAGCGAGACGGGGATGAACGTGAACGCGAGCCCGACGCCGCTGAGCACGTACGGCACGAAGAGGTTGCGCCAGAACGTGCCGTCGGGCGGGAGCTGCGTGTACCAGAGGTACGCGAACGCGGTCAGCGCGAGACCGGTGGCCATCACCGGTTTCACGCCCACCCGGGTGATCAGCGCCTGCGCGGCCGCGGCGGCCGGGATCGTCGTGGCTGCGGTCGCGAGAAACGCGACGCCGGCCTCGATGGGCGAGTAGCCGAGCACCTGCTGCATGTAGAGGCTGAGCAGGAAGAAGCCGCCGAAGATCGCCCCGCCGATGCAGAAGCCGACGAAGTTCGCGACGGCGACCGCCCGGACCCTGAACAGCTCGAGCGGCACGAGCGGTGAGTCGGACCGGGCCTCGGTGATGAAGAAGGCCGAGATGAGCACGACGGCGAGAATGGTCAGGCCGATCGTCTGGAGCGAAACCCAGCCGGCTTCGGGCGCGCGCGACATCGCGTAGACGAACGAGACGAGCCCGGCGGTTGCGAGCAGCGCAGCGAACGGGTCCGTGCGCGGGTCGACGTCCTCGGCGCGCCCTTCCGAGACGAGCCGGGTCGTGAGCGCGATGATCGCGATCCCGACGGGGACGTTGACGAAGAAGATCCACTCCCAGCCGAAGTACTCGGTCAGCACGCCGCCGAGCAGCACGCCGACCGCTGCGCCGCTGCCTGCGACGGCTCCCCAGATCCCGAAGGCCTTGTTCCGCTCGGCGCCGCCGTGCCTGAAGGCGGCGTTGATGATCGAGAGCGTCGCCGGCGACACGATCGCACCGCCGAGCCCCTGCAGCGCCCGGAACGCGATCAGCCAGGCGCCGCTCTGGGCGAAGCCGCACATGAGCGAGCCGAACGTGAAGAGCGCCATCCCGGCGATGAAGACGCGCCGCCTCCCGAGCACGTCCGCCGCGCGCCCGCCGAGGAGCAGGAAGCCGCCGAAGGCGAGCGAGTAGGCGGTGATGATCCACTGCAGCGTCGACTGCGAGAGCGCGAGGTCCTCGGCGATCGAAGGCAGTGCGACGTTGACGATCGAGACGTCGAGCACCACCATGAAGAAGGCGACGCAGACGAGCGCGAGGGCCCGCCAGCGGCGGGGATCGGGAGTCAGCGCGGCCTCCACCGGGTCGGAGGCTACAACGTGTCCCGCCCTTGACCCGAGCCTCGAGATCTGGCATAAGACGAGACCTGAATCGGGTCTCAGTTTTCGACCAAGGGAGTCACATGCATCGGAGAGTCTGGGCGGCGTTCCTCGTCGTCCTCGTGCTCTCGCTCGCAGCCGTTGCAGGCACCGCGGGCGCAGGCACACGGAGCACGGAGGGGACAAGGCCACGCAGGCTGCGGCCCCCGTCAAGATCGGCATCGTCTACTCACGCACCGGGCTTCTCTCTGCGTACGGCGCACAGTTCCGCCAGGGGCTGACGCTCGGCATGGAGTACGTCACCAAGGGGACGAACCGGATCAACGGACGTCCCGTGCAGATCCGGTACGTCGATGACGCGGGCGATCCCGCGAAGGCAGTCTCCGCAGCACGCGATCTGATCGGCCAGGGTTACAAGATCATCGGCGGCTCCACGTCGTCGGGTGTCGCGCTCCAGGTCGCGCCGCTCGCCGCGCAGAACCGCGTGCTGTTCATCAGCGGTCCTGCAGCAACGGACGCGGTCACCGGCCTCAACCGGTACACGTTCCGGGCCGGCCGTCAGAGCACGCAGGACGTGCTCGCCGCGAAGGGCATCCTCGGTGGCGGCGTCGGGCGCAAGGTCGTCGTCTTCGCACAGGACAGCGTGTTCGGCCAGGGCAACGTGGCGGCCGTGCGCGCGATCCTCGGCGGAGCGGGTCACACCGTCTCCTCGGTGCTCGTGCCGCTGTCGGCGAACGACTTCACACCGTTCGCCCAGCGCGCGAACGAGGCGAACCCCGATCTGCTCTTCGTCGCCTGGGCCGGCACGACCGCGCCCGCGATGTGGCGTGCGCTCGAGCAGCAGGGGACGATCCGCGGCACGACGGTCGCAACGGGGCTCGCCGAGCGGCTGACGTGGGGCAGCTACGTCCCGGGGCTGAACTTCCTCTCGCACTACGTCGCGGAGGCGCCCAAGAACAAGGTGAACACCTGGCTGGTGGCGAAGATGAAGCGGCGGAACCAGGTGCCGGACATCTTCACGCCGGACGGCTTCGTGGCTGCGCAGATGATCGCGCGGGCGGTGACGCGTGGCGGTGACGACGTCGAGCGGATGATCAGCGCGCTCGAGGGCTGGCAGTTCGCCGCGCCGAAGGGTGCGCAGCGGATCCGGCAGTCCGACCATGCCATGCTCCAGCCGATGTTCCAGGTGCGTACCCGGCAGGTGAACGGCAAGTGGCGGGCTGTGCCCGTGAAGACGTTCGCGGCGGGCAACACCGCGCCGGCGGCCAAGCAGTTCCCGTAGGTCGTTGGCGGACTCCCCGATCCTGAGGACTCGAGACCTCGGGCTCGACATCGGCGGCGCAACCATCGTCGCCGGTGTCGGGCTCGAGGTGCCTTCGGGCGAGTTCCTCGGGATCATCGGGCCGAACGGGGCTGGCAAGACGACGCTCTTCAACCTGCTCTCGGGGCTGATGCGGCCGACCTCGGGGCGGATCGAGCTGGCCGGTCGCGACGTGACGGACGAGCCGGTGCACAAGCGCACGCAGGCCGGGCTCGGGCGAACGTTCCAGATCTCGAGCGTCTTCCCGCTGCTGCCCGTGCTGGAGAACGTCAGGCTCGCAGTGGAAGCCAGCCGCGGGGGTGCGCTCCGGATCTGGCGCCGCGCGTCGTCGCTCGGCGAGGCGATCGAGCGTGCGCAGTGGGCGCTCGGGCGGGTCGGGCTCGGCGAGCGTGGGGGAGTCGTTGCGGGCTCGCTCCCTCACGGGGACAAGCGCAAGCTCGAGCTCGCGATGCTGCTCGCGGCCGACAAGGACGTGATCCTGCTCGACGAGCCGATGGCCGGCGTCAGCGCGGGTGACGTTCCGGGGCTCGTCGACGTGATCCGCTCGGTGCACGTCGAGGAACACAAGACCGTGTTGATGGTCGAGCACCACATCGGCGTCGTCACCGGTCTCGCCGAGCGCATCGCGGTCATGCACCACGGCGCCATGCTCGCGATCGACACGCCGCAGCGCGTGATGGAGAACGCGGAAGTGCAGGAGGCGTACCTCGGAGAGCCGCTGTGACAGCCGTCGCGGCAGAGCGCGCGACCGTCCTCGCGCTCGACGACGTCCACTGCTACCTCGGCGAGTCGCACGTCCTCCAGGGCGTCTCGTTCGACGTCGCCGAGGGCACCGTCACCGCGCTGCTCGGAAGGAACGGCGTCGGCAAGACGACGACGCTGCGCGGGATCATGGGCCTCGTCCCGCGCCGCGGAAGGGTCGAGCTGGTCGGTGAGGACGTCGGGCGACTCCGGACGCACGAGATCGTGCGGCGCGGCGTCGGCTACGTCCCCGAGGACCGCGACATCTTCGCGGGACTCAGCGTCGAGGAGAACCTGCGTCTCGCCGAGCGTGACGAGGAGCCGCGCTACGAGCTCGTCTACGACCTCTTCCCCGAGCTGCGCGACCGCGGACGCCAGCGCGCCGGCACGCTCTCAGGAGGGCAGCAGCAGATGCTCGCGATCGCGCGGGCGCTCCTCAACGACAACCGCCTGCTCCTGATCGACGAGCCGACGAAGGGGCTCGCGCCGTTCCTCGTCACGCAGGTCGCCGACGTACTCGAGCGGGCGAGTGAGTTCGCCACGATCCTGCTCGTCGAGCAGAACCTCGGCGTGGTGCGGCGGATCGCGCGGGACGCGGTCGTCCTCGACCAAGGACGCGTCGTCCATCGAGGCGACGCGCGGACGCTGCTCGCCGACCCGGCGCAGGTGCGCCGATTCCTCGGGGTCGCCGGATGAGCACGTTCGTGCTGCTCACGATCACGGGGCTCGGGCTCGGCGCGATGTACTTTCTGATCGCGTCGGGGCTGTCGCTCATCTACGGACTGATGGGCGTGCTCAACTTCGCGCACGGTGCATTCCTCTCCGTCGGCGCCTACGCGGCGTGGTGGTTCTCGGACAAACTCTCGGGGACGATCGAGTCGATCGTGCCGCGCTTCCTGCTTGCGAGCCTGCTCGGGCTGGTCGTCGGCGGCGTGCTCGCCGCGCTCGTCGAGCTCGTGTTGATCAGGCCGCTTTATCTGCGCCACATCGAGCAGGTGCTCGTGACGGTCGGCCTCTCGCTCGCGCTCGTCGCCCTGCTGCAGGGGATCTGGGGGCCGACGGAGCGGATCTTCGAGGTGCCCGGCTGGCTCTACGAGACGACCTCGGTCCTCGGCGCAGAGGTGCCGAACGACCGCTTCGTCGAGATCGGTGTCGCGGTCGCGGTCCTGATCGGCCTGCTCGCGTTCCTGCGCTACACCCGCTACGGGCTGATCATCCGCGCCGGCGTCGAGAACCGCGCGATGGTGACCGCGCTCGGGATCGACGTGCGCAAGGCGTTCACGCTCGTCTTCGCGCTGGGCGGAGTTGCCGCGGCGCTCGCCGGCGTGTTGTCCGGCGTCTACTTCGGCGCGATCGACCCCGAGCGTGGCACGTCGCTGCTGATCTTCGCGTTCATCGTCGTCGTGATCGGCGGGCTCGGCTCGATCGGTGGCTCCGCCGTCGCCGCCGTGATCGTCGGCCTGACGCAGCAGTACGCGAACTACTACGCGTCGTCCGGCATCGGCGACCTCGCGGTGATCATGCTGCTCGCGCTGACGCTGCTCATCCGCCCGAGCGGACTCGCCGGCAAATGGCAGCTGGCGCATTGAGACGCGCGGCCGGGATCGTCTTCGCGCTTGCCGTGCTCGCGTTCCTCGCGGCAGTTCCCACGCTCTCGTGGGACACGCACGGCATCTTCTCGTCCCCGCTCGACAGTCCCGGCACCCTGACCCTGCTCGGCCTCTGCCTGATTTTCTCGGGCGTCGCGATGAGCTACGACCTGCTCTTCGGGCACACCGGGCTGCTCTCGTTCGGGCACGCGCTCTACTTCGCGGCCGGCGTGTACGTGATGGCGATCGCGCTCGAGCGCTGGGAGCTGTGGCAGGCGGTGCTCGTCACGCTCGCGGTGGGGCTCGTGCTGCCGATCGTCGTCGGCTCGGTCAGCCTGCGCGTGAGCGGGATCGCGTTTGCGATGGTGACGCTCGCCTTCGCGCAGGCGGGCGTCGTGCTCGTGCAGAAGAACCCGGACAACCTGACCGGCGGGGAGGAGGGGCTGCCGCTTGCGTACGAGAAGCTGCCTTCCGCGCTCGTCGGCGTCGTGAACACGAAGCACCTGTATTGGCTCGCGCTCGGGTACCTCGTGTTCGTGGTGCTCGTCGTGCGCTGGTCGCTCGCGTCGTCGCCGGGTCACGTCTGGCGCGCGATCCGCGAGAACGAGCAGCGCGTCGAGGTGATCGGACTGCGGCCCTTCGGCTTCAAGCTCCTGTCGTTCGCGATCGCGTCGTTCCTTGCGACGCTCGGCGGAATCGTCTACCTCCTCCTGCTCGGGACGGGCGCATCGCCGCAGGTCGTCTCCGCGTCGTTCACGCTGTCGCTGCTCGTGATGGTCGTGATCGGTGGCACGGGCACGCTCTGGGGACCGATCCTCGGCGCGTTCCTCTACACCTTCCTCGACCAGCGCCTGCCCGCGTTCGTCGAGCACGAGCGGATCCAGGACCTCCCTTCCGTCCTGCGGGTTCCGCTCTCCGAGCCGCTCTTCGTCCTCGGCGTGCTCTTCATCCTGATCGTCTTCTTCCTGCCCGGCGGGCTCGCCGGGTTCGGTGGCCGAGGGCGACGGCGTGGGCTGCGCCTGCTCGAACATCGCCTCGGGCGCGAGGCGGAGGCCGGAGCGTGAGCGCCACGTTCGCGGACAACTCCGGGGTGCGGATCGCGTACGAGTCGTACGGCGACGGTCCGGCGCTCCTGCTCATGCAGGGAATCGGCTACGCGCGCTGGAGCTGGGACCCGATCGTCCCCGCGCTCGCCGAGCGGTTCCGGGTCCTGAACTTCGACAACCGCGGGATCGGCGAGAGCGACGTGCCGCCTCCCCCGTACACGGCCCGCCAGTTGGCCGAGGACGGGCTCGCGGTGCTCGACGACGCGGGAGCGGAGCGCGCGCACGTCGTCGGGGCGAGCCTCGGCGGAATGGCCGCACAGGAGCTCGCCGCAGGCTTCCCCGAACGTGTCGACCGGCTGGTGCTCGCGTGCACGACGCCGGGTGGCGTTGGCGCGTTGGCGATGCCCGCGCAAACCGTCGCGCTGATGCAAGAGGCTGCGACGCTCGCGCCCGAGGTCGCGATGCGGCGCTTCGTCGAGAACGCACTCGCGCCGCACGCCGACCGGTCGCTCGTCGCCGATCTCTACGAGCGGCGCGTCGCCAATCCGCCCGATCCGCTCGGCTGGCAGGGCCAGGCCGCGGCGGGGATGGGCTTCGACGGCTCGGCGCTCGAGATCACGGCGCCGACGCTGATCCTCCACGGCACGGAGGACGCCGTCGTCGACCCAGGCAACGCGGCGCTGCTCGCGGAGCGGATCCCGGGCGCGCGCGTCGAACTCTTCTCCGGGTGCGGACACCTCTTCTTCTGGGAGCAGCGCGAGCGCTTCGCAGAAACCGTTGCGGAGTTTCTGGCATGAGCGGGCGGCTGACGCTCGGACGCTGGCTCGCGGAACGCGCCCGCACGACGCCGGATCGGGTCGCGATCGACTACCACGACCGCAAGGTCTCCTACCGCGAGCTGGACGAGTCGGCGATCCGGCTCGCGGCGTCGTTCGCCGAGCGTGGCCTGCGTCGAGGCGACCGCGTCGCGACGCTGACGGGCAACACGCCCGAGCACGTCGCGGCCTTCTTCGCCTGCGCACGGCTCGGGCTGATCCTCGCGCCGCTCAGCTGGCGCCTGACCGCCCCCGAGCTCGCGTATCAGCTCGCGGACTCCGACCCCGCGCTGTTCCTCGTCGAGGAGGAGTACGCGGACTTGGCGGCTGCGACCAACTGGCCCTTCGAGCCACTGGCCGTGCCGACAACAAGTAACAGTCTGTTACTTGACTCGGCTCAGGACGACGATCCGCTCCTGCTCGTCTACACGTCGGGCACGACCGGCAAGCCGAAGGGCGCACTCCTCACGCACGCGAACTGCTTCTGGACGAACGTCGGCTTCGACGTCGCGACCGGGATCTCCGGCGACGACGTCGTCCTCCAGGTGCTCCCGCAGTTTCACTGCGGCGGTTGGAACGTCCAGGCGCTGCTCTCGTGGTGGAAGGGCGCGCGCGTCGTGCTCGAGCGCACGTTCGAGCCCGACCGCTGCCTCGAGCTGATCGAGCGCAAGCGCATCACGACGACGATGGGCGTGCCCGCGAACTACCTCTTCATGTCGCAGTCGCCACGCTTCGCGGACGCCGATCTCTCCTCGCTCCGCCGCGCGGTCGTCGGGGGCGCCCCGATGCCGCTTGCCCTCCTCGAGACCTGGCGCGAGCGCGGGGTCGAGATCGTGCAGGGCTACGGCCTGACCGAGGCCGCACCGAACGTGCTCTGCCTGCCGCCGGAGGACGCTGTGCGCAAGGCCGGCTACGCAGGCAAGCCGTATCCGCAGGTCGAGGTGGCGCTTTCCGACGAAAGCGAGCTGCTCGTGCGCGGCCCGAACGTCTTCGCGGGCTACTGGCGGAACCCGAAGGCGACCGCGGAGACCATGGTCGACGGCTGGCTGCGCACCGGTGACCTCGCCGAGTGCGACGACGAGGGCTACTACCGGATCAGCGGCCGGCTGAAGGAGCTGTACATCTCGGGCGGCGAGAACGTGTACCCGGCGGAGGTCGAGGACGCGCTGCTCTCCCTCGACGGCGTCGCCGACGCGGCGGTGCTCGGGGTGCCGGACGAGCGCTGGGGCGAGGTCGGTGTGGCGTTCGTCGTGCTGGAGCCCGGCGCGATGCTGTCCGCCGACGACGTTCTCGAGGCGTGCCGCACGCGGCTCGCGCGCTTCAAGGTGCCCGCCTCCGTGCGGTTCCTGGACGAGCTCCCGCGCTCGGGGATGAACAAGGTGCTGAAGGACGAGCTGCGCGCGGGGGTGCCGGCATGACCGAGACGCTCCCGCTCGGCGCCGACGGCCGCACGCTCTCGGGCCGTGGCGTGCGCACGCGAGGTCGCCTGCTCGAGGCGGCGGAGCAGATCTTCGCGGACGTCGGCTTCCACGAGGCGTCGATCGTCAAGATCACCGAGGCCGCGGGCGTCGCCCAGGGCACCTTCTACCTCTACTTCGAGAGCAAGAAGCAGATCTTCGACGAGCTCGTCCGCGACCTGAACAGCCGCGTGCGGCACGCGATGAAGGAGGCCTCGTCCAAGGGGAGCACGCGCGTCGAGGCAGAGGTGCTCGGCTTCGCCGCGTACTTCCGCTTCACGAGCGAGCACAAGGCGCTCTACCGAATTATTCGCCAGGCGGAGTTCGTCTCCCCGGAGATGCTCCGCTACCACTACGACCGGCTCTCCGAGGGCTACGTCGAGGGGCTCCGCGAGGCGGTCGAGTCGGGCGAGATCGGCGACGTCGACCCGAAGGTCACCGCGTGGGCGCTCATGGGGATGGGCGAGCTGATCGGACTGCGCTGGATCCTGATGGAGAACCGCGACAAGATGCCGAAGTCGGTTCTCGACGAGCTCGAGCGGATCATCGGCTGCGTGCTCGAGGCTCCCTCGTGACGGTCGGGATCGCGGCGAGCGCCGCCTACCTGCCCGAGCGGTGGATGACCGCGGCCGAGATCTCGGACGCGAGCGGGATCCCGGAGCAGGTGCTCGTCGAGAAGTTCGGCCTGCGCGGGAAGCACATCGCCGCTCCCGACGAGCACGTCAGCGATCTCTGCGTGTCCGCAGCAACTCGTCTTATCGAAGAGCACCGCGTCGATCCCGCAGGGATTGACGCGGTTGTCTACTTCGGCTCGATGTGGCGCGACTACGCGGTCTGGCAGGCGGCGCCGTGGATCGCCCACCGGCTCGGCTGCGTGAACGCGCTCGCGCTCGAGTACGCGAACGTCTCGTGCGGCGGCCCGATGGCGCTCCGGCTGGCGCGCAACTACCTCGTCGGAGACGACGGCTTGCGCACCCTCTTGCTCGTGGGCGCCTCGCGGGAGTCGTACCTCCTCGACTACGAGAACGAGCGCTCACGGTTCATGTTCAACTTCGGTGACGGCGCGGTGGCGATGCTGCTGCAGCGCGACGCGCCCGCCAACGAGCTGCTCGCATCGCACGCAATCACGGACGGGTCGCTCTCGCTGCAGGTGAAGGTGCCCTCGGGCGGCAGCGTCGACATGAACGGCGGCTACCGGTTCCTCGACGTCGCCGACCCGTCCGCGATGAAGGAGCGGCTCGACGAGGTGAGCCTGCCGAATTTCGTTCGCGCGGCCGAGGGAGCGCTCGAGCGCTCGGGCGGCGCGACACTGGCCGACGTCTCGTTCCTCTGCGGGCTGCACACGAAGCGCTCAATGCACGACGAGCTCGTGCAGACGCTCGGCGTCGACCCCTCCAGAACGGTGTACCTCGACGACACCGGCCACATGAGCGGGGTCGACCCGCTGCTCGCGCTCGACCGCGCGAGCCGCGCCGGCGACCTCTCCGACGGCGACCTCGTCCTGCTCCTCGCCGCGGGCACCGGCTACACCTGGGCCGCCTCGGTCGTGCGCTGGGGTCCGAGCTAGCCGGATCCGAGATCCGGACTTTTGGGGGTTTGACGCCGTCCGAATGACCACCTAGGATCCGAGACACTCGCATTTTGGACCCGAAAGGAGCCCAGATCGTGGCACCGACCCCGTCGAACCCCGGAGCTCGGATCCAGGAAGACGCCGAGCGTCTCGCAGCAGCCTGGGAGGCCGACGAGCGCTGGCTGGGCATTCGCCGCCCCTACACCGCCGAGCAGGTCGTCCGCCTGCGCGGCTCGCTTCCCGTCGAGCACACGCTGGCGCGGATCGGGGCAGAGCGGCTTTGGCGGCTGCTGACGACTGAGGACTACGTCGCCGCGCTTGGCGCGCTCTCGGGCGGCCAGGCGGTGCAGATGGTCAAGGCGGGGCTCCGTGCGATCTACCTCTCGGGGTGGCAGGTCGCCGCGGACGCGAACTCGAGCGGCCAGACGTACCCGGACCAGAGCCTCTATCCGTCGAACAGCGCGCCGGCGCTCGTGCGCCGGTTGAACAACGCGCTGCTCCGGGCGGACCAGATCGCGTGGTCGGAGGGCGACGGCAGCATCGACTGGCTCGCGCCGATCGTCGCCGACGCCGAGGCGGGCTTCGGCGGACCGCTGCACGCGTTCGAGCTGATGAAGTCGATGATCGAGGCCGGTGCGGCGGGAGTCCACTTCGAGGACCAGCTCGCGTCCGAGAAGAAGTGCGGCCACCTCGGTGGCAAGGTGCTCGTGCCCACCTCGCAGTTCGTGCGCACGCTCGTCGGCGCGCGTCTCGCTGCCGACGTGCTCGGCGTGCCGACCGTCCTCGTCTCGCGCACCGACGCGCACAGCGCGACGCTGCTCACGACCGACGCCGATCCGGCCGACGCCGAGTTCCTGACCGGCGAGCGCACGTCGGAGGGCTTCTTCCGGGTCCGCGACGGGCTCGAGCCCTCGATCGCACGTTCGCTCGCCTACGCGCCGTACGCCGACGTGATCTGGTTCGAGACGTCGACGCCCAACCTGGACGAGGCGCGCCGATTCGCCGACGCGATCCACGAACGTCATCCGCGCAAGCTGCTCGCGTACAACTGCTCACCATCCTTCAACTGGCGCAAGCACCTCTCCGACGCGCAGATCGCGACGTTCCAGGACGAGCTCGGCTCGATGGGCTACCGCTTCCAGTTCGTCACGCTGGCCGGCTTCCACGCGCTCAACGAGTCGATGTTCCAGCTCGCGCGGGGCTACGCGGCCGAGGGGATGCCGGCTTACGTCGAGCTGCAGGAGCGCGAGTTCGCGCTCGAGGAGCACGGCTACACGGCGACGCGCCACCAGCGTGAGGTCGGTGCCGGCTACTTCGACGGCGTGCTCGACGCGGTCACCGGCGGCGAGAGCTCGACCCGCGCACTCGAGGGCTCGACCGAAGAGGCGCAGTTCGCCCCCACGGCGTGAGCGACCTGCTCGAGACGACGGATGTTCTGACGGAGGAGGCGCTCGGCTTCGTCGAGCGCCTCCACCGCGAGCTCGACGGCGAGCGGCGCCAGTTACTCGCGGCGCGGGCCGAGCGACAGGCGCGCCTCGACGCAGGTGAGCGGCCGGACTTCCTCGCCGACACGACGGAGGTGCGGGAGGCCGACTGGCGCGTGCGCCCTGCCCCGGCGGACCTGCAGGACCGCCGCGTCGAGATCACCGGCCCGGTCGACCGCAAGATGATGATCAACGCGCTCAACTCGGGCGCGAAGGTCTTCATGGCCGACTTCGAGGACGCGTGCTCGCCGACGTGGGCGAACGTCGTCGACGGCCAGCGGAACGTGCGCGACGCGGTACGGCGCACGATCGCGCTCGAGCAGGGCGAGAAGAGCTACCGGCTGAACGACGAGATCGCGACGCTGGTCGTCCGCCCGCGCGGCTGGCACCTGCCCGAGCGCCACTTCGAGGTCGACGGCGAGCCGGTCTCCGCGAGCCTGTTCGACTTCGGCCTCTGCGTCTTCCACAACGCGCGCGAGCAGCTCGACCGCGGGACCGGCCCGTACTTCTACCTCCCGAAGCTCGAGGGCCACCGCGAGGCGCGGCTCTGGAGCCGTGCCTTCGTGCTCGCCGAGGACGAGCTCGGCCTCGACCGGGGCTCGATTCGCGCGACCGTCCTGATCGAGACCGTGCTCGCGGCGTTCGAGATGGACGAGATCCTCTACGAGCTCCGCGACCACATCACTGCGCTGAACGCCGGACGCTGGGACTACATCTTCAGCCTGATCAAGAAGCTCCACGCCCAGGGCGAGGTCCTGCCGGACCGCCCGCAGGTCTCGATGACGGTGCCGTTCATGCGCGCCTATACCGAGCTGCTCGTGCGCACGTGCCACCGGCGGGGCGCGCACGCGATCGGTGGCATGGCGGCTTTCATCCCGTCCCGCCGCGACGCCGAGGTGAACGAGGTCGCGCTCCAGAAGGTGCAGGAGGACAAGGTTCGGGAAGCGTCGGACGGCTTCGACGGCACGTGGGTCGCGCACCCCGACCTGGTCCCGGTGGCGCTCGAGCAGTTCGAGCGGCCGAACCAGCTCGATCGGCTTCGCGAGGACGTCGAGACGACCGCCGGCCGAGCTCCTCGACCTGCGCGTTCCGGGCGGCGAGGTGACCGACGACGGGCTTCGCCTGAACGTCCGCGTCGGCGTGCGCTACCTCGACGCCTGGCTGAACGGCACGGGCGCCGCGGCGATCGAGAACCTGATGGAGGACGTCGCGACGGCAGAGATCTCGCGCTCGCAGGTCTGGCAGTGGGTGCATGCCGGCAACTTCTCGCCGGAGGACGTCCGCAAGGTGATGGCAGAGGAGATCGGCGAGCGAGGCGCGCGAGGCGCAGGAGGTCTTCGAGCAGGTCGCGCTCTCCGACGAGTTCGTCGAGTTCCTCACGCTGGCGGCGTACGAGCGGCTGCCGTGACCACGCTCAGCACCAAGGCCGACGACATCTCGCTCGTGATCGAGGAGGCGATCGTCTCCGGCGAGCTCGCGCCCGGCACGGTGCTGCGGCAGGAGCAGCTCTCCGAGCAGTTCGACGTCAGCCGCACCCCGATCCGCGAGGCGCTGCGCAAGCTCGCCGCTCTCGGGCTCGTCTCGTTCGAGCCGAACCGCGGCGTGCGGGTGCGCACGATCACGCGGGAGGAGCTACGCGAGGCGTTCCTCGTGCGCGCCGAGCTCGAGAGCCTGGCCACCGAGGCCGCCGCGGCGCAGATGACGGACGAGGCGCTCGAGGAGCTCGACGCCGCGCAGCAGCGCTTCCACCGGCTGACTGAGGAGATGCGCGCGCGCGAGCCGGGACGCGACCGTCGTGCCTTGACAGCCGACTGGGTCCGCGCGAACCACGCGTTCCACGACGTGATCTACCGGGCTGCAGATCTTCCGCTGGTCGAGCAGCTCGCGAAGAGCGCGCGGCGCACGTTCTCCGGTCCTGCGGTGTGGGCTCCCGGCGACGCGCGCATCGACGAGCTCTACGCCAAGAACGACCAGCAGCACCGGGCGATCCGGCAGGCCCTCGCCGCGCGGAGCGCCGAGGGCGCGCGGGCACTCGCGCGCGAGCACGTGCTCTCGTCGTTCCACTTGCTCGAGGAGATCCTCGAGCAAGTGGGCGCCAAGCCCTGGCGCTAGCGCTCCTTCAGCTTGCCGTGCCGGCGTTGGTACCGCGTCTCGCGCGCACGGTCGCGCCAGCGTCGCTTCATCTCCGCCTGCTCGCGGTGGCTTCGCCGCCCTCGCAGCCGCGCCATCTCGCGCTCGAGCCGCTGGTAGCTGTCCCAGCGCGCTGCGTCGAGCGAGCCGTCCGCGAGCGCCCCGTTGATCGCGCACCCCGGCTCCGTGCGGTGCGCGCAGTCGCTGAACCGGCACAGCTGCGTGAGCTCCGCGATGTCGGCGAAGGCACGATCGAGATCGCCTTCCCAGAGCTGCAGCTCACGCAGACCGGGCGTGTCGATCAGGAGCGAGCCGTTCCGGAGCGCGTGCAATTGGCGGTGCCGCGTCTTGTGGCGCCCCCTGCCGTCGTTGCGGAGGTCGCCGACCGGCATCAGCTCGCGTCCGGCGAGCGTGTTCACGAGCGTCGACTTGCCGACCCCCGACGACCCGATCAGCACGATCGTTCGTGCGGTGCCAAGGTACGCGTCGAGCGCTTCGAGCCCTTCACCCGTGACGTTGCTCACCGCGTGCACGGGGACCCCCATCGCGATCGCCTCTGCCTCGAGCAGCACGGCCGGGTCGTTGTTCACGTCGAGCTTCGTCAACACGACGACGGGGTCGGCGCCGCTGTCCCACGCCGTCGCGAGGTAACGCTCGAGCCGGCGCACGTTGAAGTCGCCGTCGAGCCCGGCGACGATGAAGATCGTGTCGACGTTCGCGACGAGGACGTGCTCGTCGGACTTGAGCCAGGGCGTCTTGCGCGACACCTTCGTCCGTCGCGGCAGCACCGCCTCGATCGCGTAGCGCTCGCCCGCGTCGACGACGACGACCCAGTCGCCGACTGTCGGCATCCCGCCGAACAGCTCGTCCTCGCGCAGCTTGCCGCGCACGTGCGCGAGCCGGTCGTCCCGCTCCGTGCGCACGGCGAAGCCGCCGCGATGCTCCGCGACGACGCGGGCGGGCTCGAACCCGTCCGACGTATACGTTGTGAAGGCCGCCTCCAGCTCGTCGGTCCAGCCGAGCTCGGCCAAGTTCATACGGTTCAAAGCGTTCTCCTTCGACGTCGTCATGGACGCCGCGGACGCTCGACCGCGATGCTAGGCGTCGAGCCCCGCGGCCACGCGGGGGGAGGTGATGCAGCTGCGCACGTTGGGCATTGCAAGCCTCCTTCGCTCGACGATGAGCACTCAGGGTACGTGCCGTCGCGGACGGCGTCAACGTTTGCGGACGCTCCGCTGCGGCGATTTCCCCTCGGTGAGCACACCGCCGCGCGAGCCGGACCCTGCCGACGAGACCCTGATCATCGACGAGAGCGGCCGCACCGAGGTCGTCGAGGAGGAGGTCGTCCCCCCGAGCCGGCCTCCGCGCATCTGGCCCTGGCTGCTGGCGCTCCTCCTACTTGTCCTCGCCGGCCTGGCCGCCTACTGGCTGCTGGCGCGCGACGACGAGAAGACGGTCGTCCCGAAGGTCGTCGGCCTGACGGAGGCCCAGGCGCGCACGCGGCTCGCGGAGGCGGAGCTCGAGATGGACGTCGACCGCCGCCCGAGCAACCAGAAGGCGGGGATCGTGTTCGCGCAGTCGCCCGGCCAGGGCGTTCAGCTGAACGAGGGGCAGACGGTGGAGGTCCTGGTTTCGAGCGGGCTGACCCAGGTCGCGGTGCCGAACGTGATCGGGCTGAAGGAGGCCGAGGCGGTGGAGCGCCTCGAGGCCGCGAAGTTCGAGGCGAAGGTCGAGCGCGTCTTCGCGGCCGCTCCTGTCGGGGAGGTCGTCGATCAGCAACCCCAGAGCGGTGAGCAGGCGGCGACGGGGTCCGTGATCACCGTGAAGGTGTCGAAGGGACCGAACACGAAGCCGGTGCCCGACGTGATCGGCCTTCAGGAGGACGAGGCGATCGCGAGGCTTCGCGACAGCGGCTTCGAGCCGCGCGTGTTCGACGTCCCCGCTGCGGATCCGGCCGGGACCGTGGTCGCGCAGGAGCCGCAGCCCGGTGAGCCCGCGCCGCCCGACTCGAGCGTGCGGATCAACGTCTCGACCGGCGAGCCGACGGGTGAGACGACGGAACGTCCCGGGACGACGACGCCGACGACCACGGGAACCGCTCAGGTGACCGTCCCGAGAGTCGTCGGGCTGGCGCAGACCCCCGCGCTGCGCCGACTGCGGGCTGCCGGCCTCAGGGGCATCGTCGCCTATCGCACGTCCGACCAGCCGCGCGGCCGGGTGATCGAGCAGAGTCCCGCAGCCGCTGCACGCGCGAACCGCAACGCGCAGGTCAGGATCGTCGTGGCGATTCCCCAGGACGCCGAGCAGCTCGAGGTGCCCGACGTCCGCGACCAGGACGAGGACTCGGCGCGGCAGACGCTCGAGGACCTGGGCTTCAGGGTCGAGATCATCCGCACCGGCGACGGAGACACCGTCGAGGATCAGCAGCCCGCGCCGGGCGTGACCTCGGCGAGCGGCATGGTTGTCACGCTCTTCGTCGGCTAGCTTCAGCGCGGCGGCCTCAGCACGGCGAACGGGTCCGTGACGTCGAGCTCACGAGCCTCGAATCTGAAGAGTTCGGGCGGCCGCCCGCCGCTCGGGCCCGACTCGCGCCGCTCGCCGGTCGGCTCGAGCACGCCTCGGCGCACCAGCACGCGCTGGAGGTTCGTCGCGGAGACGTCGTGGCCGAGCGCGGCGGCGTAGATGTCGCGCAGCTCGGCGATCGTGAACTGCTCGGGCGCGAGCGCGAAACCGACGTTCGTGTACGAGAGCTTGGCGCGCAGCCGCTCCCGGCCCGCGAGCGTGATCGCCTCGTGGTCGAAGGCCATCCGCGGCAAGTCGTCGACGTCGTGCCAGCGCGTGTCCTGCGGCACGGCCGGGTCGACGGGACTCGGCACGAGGCCGAGGTAGGCGGTCGCCAGCTGTCGCTCGCGGGGGTCGCGCTTCGGGTCGCTACGCGTCTCGAGCTGCTCGAGGTGCGCCAGCTCCCGCACGTCGACCTTCGCGGCGAGATGACGGCGCATCGAGTCCTCGAGCGTCTCTGGCGCCTCGAGATAACCGCCGGGGAGCGCCCACGAGTCCTTCGCCGGCGCCTTCGCGCGCTGCCAGAGCAGGACCTGGAGCTTGGCGCCGCGCACCCGGAGGACGACTCCCAGCGCAACGTGCGTGGTAGACTCGGCCACCAGTTTTAGACTATCAGGCGAAAACCTCCGATGACCCGCATTCTCACAGTCCTCCTCGCCTCGTCCGTGCTCGCGCTTGCGGCGTGCGGCGGCGACGACGACACCGCCGCTCCCACGAGCACGGGCGGCGAAGAGGCGCTCAGGGTCGCGTTGATCACCGACGCGGGCCAGCTCAACGATCGCGGCTTCAACCAGCTCGCGTACGAGGGGCTGAAGCGCGCGGAGCGGGAGCTCGGGATCCAAGGGCGCGTCGTCGAGTCGCGGACGGCCTCCGACTACGTCCCGAACATGACCACGCTTGCGCGGCAGGGCTTCGACGTGATCATCGGCGTGGGCTTCGCGCAGGGGGACGCGATCGCGAGCGCCGCCAAGGTGTTCCCGGACAAGAAGTTCGTGATCATCGACGTCGACCAGTCGGGCCTGAAGGGCAAGCCCGCGAACGTCGTCGGGATGCTCTTCCGCGAGGAGCAGGTCGGCTATCTCGCCGGCTTCCTCGCAGCGCTCGAGGCGAAGCGAATGGCCGGCCCACAGGTGATCGGCTCGGTCGGCGGGTTCAAGGAGCCGCCGGTCGACCGCTTCATCGCGGGCTATCAGGCCGGCGCGAAGGCGGCGGCGCCCGGGATCAAGACGCTGAACGGCTACTCGTCGGACTGGGACGACCAGGCGAAGTGCAAGGAGCTGGCGCTCAACCAGATCCAGGCAGGCGCCAAAGTCGTCTTCCAGGTCGCGGGCGGCTGCGGGCTCGGAGCACTCGACGCAGCCCGTGAAAGAGAGGTGTGGGGGATCGGCGTCGACGCCGACCAGTCGTTCCTCGGCCCGCACATCCTGACGAGCGCGCAGAAGAAGGTCGACGAAGGTGTCTTCCGGACGATCAAGAGCGTCCAGGACGGCGAGTGGCAGGGTGGACGCAACCTCGTCTTCGGCCTCGCCGAGGACGGCGTCGGCCTCGGCACGATCTCCAAGCAGGCCCCGCAGGAGGACCTCGACGAGCTCGACGTCGTGCGCGAGAAGATCGCGTCGGGCGAGATCGACGTCCCGACGAGTTTGTAGCTAGCCCCCCGCGATCGCGGTCACGACAAGCACTTGAGAGTCGGCTCGAAGCGGCGTCTCGAGGCCTGCGCCGCCTCGCACGTCGTCCCCGTCGACGAAGACGTTGACGAGCCGGCGCAGCTCGCCGTGCTCGTCGAGGCAGAGGTCGTGCACCGGCAGCGCGCGCAGCGCGTCGCCGAGCGTCGCCGCGTCGCTCTCGAACTCGCGCTGCCCGCCCGCCTCGCGCGCGAGCAGCGACGGAAGCTTGACTACGGCCACTCCGCGGTCTCGACCGAGAGGACCGGCGGCAACCAGCGCGCGGCCTCGTGCCACGACTCGCCGCCGTCGGGGGAGGCCAGGACCGAGCCGGTCTGCGTCCCAAAGTAGAGGCCGTTCGGCTCGTGCCCGTCCCAGGCCGACGCCTCGCGCAGCACGCCGACCCAAGCCTGCTGCGGCAGCCCGTTCGTCAGCAGATCCCACGACGAGCCGCCGTCGCGCGTCCGGTACACGCCGAGCCGGTTGTTCGGCACGACACGGTTCATCGCGCTCTCTTCGGGAATCGTGAACGCCGCGTCCGGGTCGCGCGGGTCGAGCATCAGCGCGAACCCGAAGTCGCTCGGCAGCCCGTTCCCGTCGAGCCGTTCCCACGAGGTGCCGCGGTCGTCGGAGCGGTAGACGCCGCAGTGGTTCTGCTGCCAGAGCCGGTCGGGCTTCGCCGGGTGGATGAGCACCTTGTGGACGCACTGGCCGACCTCGGGCTGTGAGTCGGGCAGAAAGTCGGCCGACGTTCCCTTGTTCGCCGGCTCCCAGCTCTCGCCGCCGTCGTCGGTCCGGAAGACACCGGCCGCGGAGATGCCGATCACGAGCCGGTTCGAGTCGTCCGGGTCGACGTTGATCGAGTGCAGGCACATGCCGCCCGCGCCGGGGTTCCACTGGTCGCGGGTCTCGTGGTGGAGGATCGCCTCGTTCGCCTTCCAGGTCACGCCCTGGTCGTCCGAGCGGAAGAGCACGCCGGGGTCGCCGCCGAGCCAGAGCTCGCCGTTCCCGCCGGGCTCGACGTGCCAGGTCGCGTTGAGCTTGAGCTCTCCGCCCTCGGGCAGCCCGAGCTCCTCGGCGCGCTCCCAGGTCTCCCCGTTGTCGCTCGAGCGGTGCACCGTCCCGCCGTCGAAGAAGTTCGTCGCTGCGTAGAGCGTGCCGTCCCTCGGGTCGCGGATCGCGTGGTAGACCGAGAAGCCCGTCAGGTGCGGCCCGTTCAGCGTCCACTCGCGGCGCTCGGCGTCGCCTTCGAGCACGAAGAGCCCCTTCTTGGTGCCGACGAGGACTGCCAGACCCACGACTCGAACCCTACCGTGCCCGGTACCGTCACCGAACGGTGGCACGCCTCACCGACGAGCAGGCCGCGCTCTTTCTCGACGCCAACTACGCGGTCGTCGCAACCTTGCGCGCGGACGGGTCGCCGCACCAGACCGCGACGTGGGTCGACTGGGACGGCGAGCGCGTGCTCTTCAACATCACGGTCACCCGCAAGAAGTACGCGGAGCTTCAGCGCGACCCGCGCGTGTCGGTGTTCGTCTTCGGCGGCGACGACTGGTACCGCTGGGTCACGGTCAGCGGGACTTGCGACCTGACGCTCGAGGGCGCCGCAGAGCACATCCACAAGCTTTCGCGCAAGTACCGCGGACGGGACTACGCCCTGAAGCCCGAAGAGCAGCGTGTGATCGTGCGGGTCACGCCCGAGCGCGTCACCGCGTACGGTTTCGACTCGTGATCCTGTGCGACGTCGGCCCGCGGGACGGGCTGCAGAACGAGCCCGACGTGCTCGCGCCTGCGGTCCGCGCCGAGCTCGTGAACCGGCTCGCGGGCGCCGGACTGCAGAGGATCGAGGCCGTGAGCTTCGTCCGGGACGACCGCGTGCCGCAGATGGCCGGCGCCGAGGAGGTGGTCGCGGGGATCGAGCCCCGCGAGGGCGTCGAGTACTCGGGGCTCGTGCTCAACGAACAAGGCCACGAGCGGTTGAAGGCGACGGCGCTCGACCGGCTCAACGTGACGCTTGCAGCGACGGAGTCGTTCTCGCAGCGGAACGCGAACGCGTCGGTCGAGGAGGCGGCGTCGCGGGTCGAGCGGATCCTCGCCGGTTCTGACCGTCCCACGAGCGTCACGATCAGCGTCGCGTTCGGCTGCCCGTTCGAGGGGCGCGTCGACCCCGGCGCGGTGCTCGCGCTCGCCGAGCGCTTCCGCAGCGCCGACGAGGTCGTCCTCGCGGACACGATCGGCGTCGCGACCCCCGGTCGAGTTCGAGCCCTGACGGAGCAGGTCGCCGCGCTCGGCGGCGCGGTCGGCGGCCACTTCCACAACACGCGGAACACCGGCTACGCAAACGCCGTCGCCGCGCTCGACGCCGGCGCGACCGTCCTCGACGCGTCGGTCGGCGGGCTCGGCGGCTGCCCTTTCGCGCCGCGGGCGACGGGGAACATCGCGACCGAAGACCTCGTCTATCTCCTCGAAGGCGACGGGGTGGAGACAGGCGTCGACCTCGACGCGCTCGTGGACGTGTCGCAGTGGCTCGAGGGCCTGCTCGGCCGCGAGCTCCCCGGCCAGGTCTACCGGGCCGGCTGACCGAGCTCGGGCGGCGGCGTGTCCACCTGGACGCGCTCGCCGTCGATCCGCAGCGGCTCCGCGAGGCGCTCGCGTCCTCCGAGCGTCTGCACGATCCCGAGCGCGCGGGTGTGCGGGTGCTCGGCGGCCTCGCGGATCGTCTGCACGGGGGCGATCGGAATTCCGCTGAGCCGCTCGAGCCAGACCGCGGTCGGCTCGCGTCGGAGACGGTCCTGCAGGAGCACGGCGAGCTCCTCGCGGTGCGCGACGCGTGACGCGTTCGTCGCGAAGCGTTCGTCGATGAGAAGCTCGAGCCGCCGCGCGAGCTCGGCGAACAGCCGGTCGTTGGCGGCGGCGAGCATCACCTCTCCATCCCGCGTCTCGAACACCTGGTACGGCGCGATGTGCGGGAACGCGGAGCCGTGCTTGCCCGGCTCGTCGCCCGCGAGCGCATCTGCGACGTGGTACCCGGCGAGCGCGAGCGCGGTCTCGAAGAGCGAGACCTCGACCACGTGGCGTTCCCCCGACGGGAGTGCGGACAGGATTCCGATCGCCGCCCACCAGGCCGTCGCGTAGTCCACGAGCGACACGCCGACGCGCACGGTGGCGCCGCCCGGCTCGCCCGTCACGGAGAGGAGACCGGCAAACGCCTGCATCAGCGGGTCGTAGCCGGGCTCCGCGCCGAGGGGGCCTGGGCCGAAGGCGTCGATGCGGCAGTAGATGCGGGCAGGCACCTCGTCGGGACCGAGCCCAAGCCGCTCGGCGGCCCCCGGGCGGAGGCTCGTGACGAACACGTCGGCGTCCTCGGCGAGGCGCAGCAGCTCCGTGCGGCCGTCCGGGTCCTTCAGGTCGAGTACCACCGAACGCTTGCCTGCGTTCACCGCGAAGAACATCGAGGGGCCCCAGGCGCGCGCCTCGTCGCCGTCCGGCCGCTCGACCTTCGTGACCTCCGCGCCGAGCGCGGCGAGGAGCTGCGTGCAGGCGGGCCCGGCGAGCGACGACGTCAGGTCGACGACGCGGATTCCCGCGAGCGGGTGGAACGCCATGCGCGCAAGGGTACGGCGCTAGGCGGGCGGCGGGGCCGTGGTCGTCGGCGTCGCTCTGAGCAGCTGGAGATCGCGCTTCGCGATGAACGCGGCGTACACCAGCACGAAGAGCGCGAACAGACCGTGCAGCCCGTGAACCCAGGGGCTTCCAGGATCGTCGTCGGGGGGCAGCAGGAAGATCTGCACCGTCCCGAGGACGAACAGCCCGAAGTTGACGCCGATCCAGCGCCACATCCCCCAGAACGCGGCCAGCGCGGTGAGGAAGACGAGCAGCTCGGAGCCGTGGATCACGAGCCCGCCGACGAAGCCGTGCGCGTCGAGCGCCGACTCGCCGGCGCCCATCGCAAACGAGGCGATGAGGTACGCCTGCACGAAGACGCCGATCACGATGATCGACGCGAACACGAAGTTGAGCCAGGTGGCTACACGGTTTCTCATCGGCCGACCATAACGCTCTGGCGGGACGTACGGTGTGTCGGTATGAACCGCCTCGCGCAGGAGACGAGCCCGTATCTCCTCCAGCACGCTGACAACCCCGTCGACTGGTACCCGTGGGGCCAGGCGGCACGCGCCCGGGCGCGCGCCGAGGACAAGCCGATCCTGCTCTCGGTCGGCTACTCGGCGTGCCACTGGTGCCACGTGATGGAGCACGAGTCGTTCGAGCACCCGGAGACCGCCCGGCTGATGAACGAGCGCTTCGTGAACGTCAAGGTCGACCGCGAGGAGCGCCCTGACGTCGACGCCGTCTACATGGACGCCGTCGTCGCGTTGAGCGGGCACGGGGGTTGGCCGATGACCGTCTTCCTGACTCCCGAGGGCGAGCCGTTCTTCGGCGGGACGTACTACCCGCCCGAGCCGCGGCACGGGCTGCCGAGCTTCGGGCAACTGCTCGTCGCGGTGTCCGACGCGTACCGCGAGCGTCGCGGCGACGTGACGCGTCAGGCGCAGGCGCTCATCGAGGCGGTGCGGGTGCAGAACGAGCAGCAACCCTCCTCCGAGCCGCTGACCGACGACGTCCTCGAGGCCGCGGTGCGCGGTCTGCACTCGCAGTTCGACCCGGAGTGGGGCGGTTTCGGGCGCGCGCCGAAGTTCCCGCCCGCCTCGGCGCTCGAGTTTCTCCTGCGCCGCGGTGAGCTCGACCTGGTGGCCAAGACCCTGGACGGGATGGCGCTCGGCGGCATGTACGACGTGGTCGGCGGCGGCTTCCATCGCTACTCGGTCGACGAGCGCTGGCTCGTCCCGCACTTCGAGAAGATGCTCTACGACAACGCGCTGCTCGTCCCGGTGTACCTCCACGGCTGGGCGCGCACGGGAGAAGACCGGTACCGCACCGTCGCCGCGCAAACGGTGGACTACATGGTGCGGGAGCTGTGGATCGACGGTGAGGGGTTCGCGTCCTCGCAGGACGCCGACACGGACGGCGTCGAGGGCACGACGTACACGTGGGCGCCCGGCGAGGGCGCGCCGGAGGATCTGCTGGAGCCGTTCGAGCACGGACGTTCGATCCTCCGCGGCGAGCTCGACGAGGAGACGCGCGCACGCCTGCTCGCGCTTCGCGAGCGGCGGCCGCAGCCCGCCCGCGACGACAAGGTGATCATGTCGTGGAACGGGCTCGCGCTCGCCGCGCTCGCTGAGGCCGGCCGGATGCTCGAGCGGCCCGACCTCCTGGAGATCGCGACGCGACTGGCCGAGCTCCTGACCGACGGCGAGCTCGTGCGGTCGCGCCGTGCGGGGAGGACCTCCGTGCCGGGCTTCCTCGACGACTACGCCAACGTCGCGCACGGCCTCTACGAGCTTCACGTCGCGACGGGCGAGCGCCGCTGGCTGCACGAGTCGCGCCGCATCGCCCTGCTCGCGATCGAGCGATTCGCGGACGACGAGCGCGGCGGCTTCTTCATGTCGGCGAGCGACGCCGAGGAGCTCGTCACGCGGCGAAAGGACCTCGACGACCATCCGACGCCGTCTGGCAACTCGATGCTCGCGTTCGTGCTGCTGCGGCTGGGGCGGGTCTGGGGCGACGAGGAGCTCGAGCGGGCCGCGACCGGCGTCTTCAGGCTGCTGCTCCCGATGCTCGCGCGCGCGCCGTCGGCGTTCGGCTGGACGCTCGCTGCGCTCGACCTCCACCTGTCGCCCCCCCGAGAGCTTGCGCTCCTCGCCGAGCCGGGCGACGAGATCGCGCGCGCCGCGCTCGCCGGCTGGGATCCGCACGCGGTGGTCGCGTTCGGCCCCGACGAGGGCGTCCCGCTGCTCGCGGGCAAGACCCGCGTTGACGGAAGGCCCACGCTCTACGAGTGCGAACGGTTCGCCTGCCGCGCGCCCGTCACAGATGCTGACGCGATCCTTACCAACCCCTCATCGACATTGAGCGCCTAACGGGTATGAGGTCGGGGATGAAACGCGTCCTTTCGTTCGGGGCGATCGTCGGCGCGGCACTCGTCGCCGGCCTCACACCCGCGCCGCACGGCAACGCCGCGGAGGCACCCGCGCGGCCGAACATCGTCGTGGTGATGGCCGACGACCAGACGGTCGAGTCGATGCGCGTGATGGCGAACGTGAACGCCATGCTCGGGGAGCAGGGCGCGACGTTCGCGGACAACTACGTCTCGTTCCCGCTTTGCTGCCCGTCTCGGACCACCTTCCTCACGGGGCAATACGGCCACAACCACACCGTGATGGGGAACGCCGCGCCGCAGGGCGGCTACGAGAAGCTCGCGCCCACGCACGCCAACACGCTCCCCGCGTGGTTGAAGCTCGCCGGCTACCACACGGTGCACATCGGCAAGTACCTGAACGGCTACGGCCGCCAGCGTCCGACGGAGGTCCCGCCCGGCTGGGACGAGTGGTTCGGCTCCGTCGACCCGAGCACGTACCGCTTCTACGACTACACGCTGAACGAGAACGGCAAGCTCGTCCGCTACGGAACGGCCGCGGCCGACTACCAGGCCGACGTCTACACCGCAAAGGCCGTCGACGCGGTGAAACGGCTCGCCTCGCGCACCGAGCCGTTCTTCCTGTCCGTCGCTTACCTCGCGCCGCACTCCGGCGGACCGCGCGAGTCGGACGACCCGGCGAACCTCGCGACGCCGGTGCCTGCGCTCCGGCACCGGAACCGGTTCGCGACCGAGCCGATGCCCCGGACGCCCGCGTTCAACGAGGCGGACGTCTCGGACAAGCCGCTCGCAGTCCGGCGCAGGCCGCTGCTCGGTACTCCGCGCATCAACGGGATCACGGAGATGTACCGCCAGCGGCTCGAGTCGCTGCTCGCCGTCGACGAGGGCGTCGCGGCGATCGTGCGCGCGCTTGCAGGACAGCGGCGAGCTCGCCCGCACGCTCTTCGTCTACACGGCGGACAACGGCTTCTTCCACGGCGAGCACCGCATCCCGAACGGGAAGGTCCAGCACTACGAGCCGTCAGCGCGTGTGCCGCTCGTCATTCGCGGTCCCGGCGTCCCGCGTGGAGTGCGGATCACGCAACCGTCGGTGAACATCGACCTCGCCCCGACGATCGTCGATGCCGCAAACGCGAGAGTGGGGAGGGCCACCGACGGCGTGTCGCTGCTCGCGCTCCTCGCCGACCGGACGCGTTTCGTCGGTCGCGACGTGCTGCTCGAGACGCCGACGTATGCGGCGATCCATACGCCGCGCTACGTCTATGTCGAGCACAACACCGGCGAGCGCGAGCTGTACGACCTCGCGACCGACCCGTACGAGCTCGCGAGCGCTCACGACAACGCCGCCTACGCGCAGATCCGGAGCGACCTCGCTCGCCGGTTGCTGACGCTGCGGGCGTGCAAGGCGGCGAACTGCCGCCGGGGGCCGGCGCTCTCGGTGACCAGTCGCTGTGCCGGTGGCAGGCACCGTGTGGCGCTCGCCGGGGGCGACGCGCGCCTCGTCACCCGCGTGGACTGGATCTACCGCGGACGTGCCGCCGGAGCCGACGGCAAGCGGCCCTTCCAGGCGACGGTGGCGGGGGCGGCGGGCGTGGTGCGCGGGAACGCGACGCTCGACGACGGCCGGCGCGCCTCGGTCGACCGCCGGCTCGCCGCCTGCCGGTAAGGCCTGACGTTACGATCCCGCCAGGTGGCGGCGCTCCTTTCGGTCGAGAACGTCACCCGTCGCTTCGGCGGTGTCGTCGCGCTCGACGGAGTGTCGTTCGACGTCCCGGCCGGCGAGATCGTCGGGCTGATCGGCCCCAACGGCGCGGGGAAGACCACCGCGTTCAACGTGATCACCCGGCTCTACAGGCCGGACGAGGGCCGCGTCGTCTTCGACGGTCACGATCTCCTCAAAACGCCGGTGCACCGCGTCGTCAAGCGCGGCGTCGCGCGCACCTTTCAGAACGTCGCGCTCTGGCCGACGCTCTCGGTGCTCGACAACGTGAAGGTCGGCGCGCAGGCTCGCCGCGGCGAGCGGAGCGCCGAGGAGCTGCTCGAGTACGTCGGCCTCTCCGGGCTCGCGTACCGGCCGGCGGCCGGGCTGCCGTTCGGGACGCTGAAGCGGGTCGAGCTCGCGCGCGCGCTCGCGTCTGGCCCGCGGCTGCTGCTCCTCGACGAGCCCGCGGGCGGGCTGAACCACGAGGAGGTCGGCGAGCTCGGGCGCTTCATCCAGCAGCTCCGCGCCGACTTCGACGCGACCGTGCTGCTCGTCGAGCACCACATGAACCTCGTGATGGGGATCTCCGACCGCGTCTACGTGCTCAACTTCGGCGAGCTGATCGCCGGCGGCACGCCGCAAGAGGTCCAGCGCGACCCGGCCGTCGATCGAGGCCTACCTCGGAGACGCGAGTGCCGCTGCTTGAGCTCGAGGACGTCGAGGCGCGCTACGGCGCGGTCCAGGCGCTGCACGGGATCACCCTCGACGTCGGCGAGCGCCAGGTCGTCTCGGTGCTCGGCGCGAACGGCGCCGGCAAGACGACGACGCTGCGCGCGATCTCCGGAACCGTGCGCCGGAGCGGCGGGCTTCGGTTCGACGGCAAGGCGCTGCCGCGTTCGCCGGAGGCCGTCGCGCGGCTCGGGATCGCGCACGTGCCCGAGGGCCGCGGCACGTTCGCCGAGCTGAGCGTCGACGAGAACCTCAAGCTCGGCGCGTACGTGCGCCGCGACCGCAGCGGGTACGCGAGCGACTACGAGGAGCTGCTGAAGCACTTCCCCTGGCTGGCCGAGCGTCGCGACCAGCAGGCGGGGACGCTCTCGGGCGGCGAGCAGCAGATGCTCGCGCTCGCCCGCGCGTTCATGGCGCGCCCGCGGCTGATCCTCGTCGACGAGCCGTCGCTCGGCCTTGCGCCGCTGGTCGTGAAGCAGCTCTTCGACGTGCTGCGCGCGTGGATCGACGAGCACGGGATGTCTGCTCTCGTCGTCGAGCAGAACGCGAACGTCGCGCTCGAGCACTCGGAGCGCGGCTACGTGCTCGAGGTCGGCCGCGTCGCCGTCGAGGGGACCGCCGACGAGCTGCGCGGGAACGAGTCCGTCCGGAAGTCGTACCTCGGCTACTGAGTGGCCGACGTCCTCCAACAGGTCGTCTCGGGGATCGCGTCCGGCGGGGTCTACGCGTTGCTTGCGCTCGCGATCGTCCTGATCTACCGCTCGACGGGCGTCGTCAACTTCGCGCAGGGCGAGATGGCGATGTTCTCGACGTTCATCTGCTGGGAGCTCCTCGACCGCGGCCTGCCGTACTGGGTCGCCTTCTTCCTCACGCTCGCGATCTCGTTCGTCGGCGGCGATCTTGATCGAGCGCCTCGTGATCCATCCCGTACTCGCGGTCGGAGGCGATCACCGTCGTGACGGTCACGATCGGGCTCCTGATCCTGCTGAACGGCGCGGCAGCCTGGATCTGGAAGGGCGAGCAGCGGACGCTCGAGAGCCCCTTCCCGAGCGACACGTTCGACATCGGCGGCGTGGTGATCGCCGCGCAGGACCTCGGGATCATCGGCGTCTCGCTCGCGATCGTGCTCGTGCTCTGGGCGTTCTTCCAGCGGACGCGCGTCGGCCTGGCAATCCGCGCGGCCGCTTTCAACCCCGAGTCGAGCCGCCTCCACGGCGTGCGGGTCTCGTGGATGCTCGCGCTCGGGTGGGGGCTCGCCGCGGTGCTCGGGGCCGTCGCCGGGATCCTCGTCGCGCCGACGCAGGGGAGCTTCGACCAGAACCTGATGCTCCCGGTGTTGATCTTCGCGTTCGCCGCCGCAGTGCTCGGCGGGCTCGACAGCCCGCTCGGCGCGGTCGTCGGCGGCGTCGTGCTCGGCGTCGTGCTGAACCTCGTCGGCGCGTACATCGACTTCTTCGCCGACCTACGGCTGCCCGTGGCGCTGATCTTGATCCTCGGGATCCTGCTGCTGCGGCCGAACGGCCTCTTCGGCAGGAGCGTGGTGAAGCGCGTATGAGGGCGCTCCGCTACACGCTCCGCGCGTTCGGCTTCGCGCTCCTCGTCGCGATCGTCGTCTACCTGCCGTTCCGTCTCTCCGACTTCCGGGCGTCGGAGTTCGCGCTGATCGGGATCTTCTTCATCGCGATCCTCGGCCTGAACGTGCTCACCGGCTACACGGGCGTGATCTCGCTCGGCCACGGCGCGTTCATGGCGCTCGGCGCCTACACGACCGCGATCCTCGTCGCGGATCACGGGATGCGCGACATCTGGACGATCCCGCTCGCCGGGCTGCTCGCCGCCGTCGCCGGCGCCGCGTTCGGCCTGCCTGCGCTGCGGCTCTCAGGCCCGTATCTCGCGCTCGCGACCTTCGGCGTCGCCGTGGCGACACCGATCGTGATCAAGAAGTTCGACGGGTTGACGGGCGGGAGCGGCGGGATCAATCTCTTCGAGGCGGAGGGGAGCACCGGCCTGCCCGAGTTCCTGGTCACGCTCCCGGGCGGCAAGGTGCTCTCGTTCAACGACTGGCTCTACTACCTGACGTGGACGATCGCGCTCGTGCTGTTCGCGGTCGCCTGGGCGATCCACCACAGCCGCTTCGGACGCTCGCTCCGCGCGATCCGCGACAACGAGATCGCCGCGGCGGCGTCCGGCGTGTGGCTCGCGTCGCACAAGACGCTCGCGTTCTCGCGTCTCCGCGTTTTACGCCGGCGTCGCAGGCTCGCTGCTCACGATCTTGAACTCCTCGGTGCAGCCGGGAGCGTTCCCCGTCGAACGCTCGATCCAGCTCCTCGTCGGCCTGGCGGTCGGCGGGCTCGGCTCGCTGGCGCCGCTCGTGGCGGGCGCCGCATTCCTCGTTTTCCTCCCCCAGTGGGCGCAGGACATCTCGAAGGCGCCGGGAGTGCCAGGGGTGATCTACGGCGCGGTGCTGATCGCCCTGATGATCGTCCTGCCCATGGGCGTCGGCGGTCTCCTGCGCCGGCTCACAAGACCTCTAACTTCCCGGCTGTATCCTCGGTCTTAGCTTTCCGATGCGCGTCCTCGGGGTCATTCTTCTCGCGCTCGCCCTTTCGACGGGCGCAGCCTCGGCTCGACCGTCCGCCGACCCGGGCCTCAGCTCGGGCGAGATCCTGATCGGCGGCACCGTGCCGCTCTCGGGGATCGCCGCGTCGTACGCGTCGGTCGGCCGCGGCGCCGAGGCGTACTTCAAGCACGTGAACGCGCGCGGCGGCGTGAACCGGCGCAAGATCACCTACAAGTACGTCGACGACCAGTACAACCCCGCGCAGACCGTGCAGGCGACTCGTCAGCTCGTCCAGCAGGACCGCGTGTTCGCGATCTTCAACTCGCTCGGGACCGAGCACAACCTGTCGGTGCGCTCGTTCCTGAACGCGACGAAGGTGCCGCAGCTCTTCGCGGGCTCGGGCGCGACGACGTTCGGCCGCGACTACAAGCGCTACCCGTACACGATCGGCTTCCTGCCGAGCTACATCGGCGAGGGCAAGGTCTATGCGCGGCACATCCTGAAGACGAAGCCGAACGCGAAGATCGCCGTTCTCTTCCAGAACGACGACTACGGCAAGGACCTGCTCGCCGGCTTCAAGACGGGTCTCGGCGCGAAGCGCAGAAACCTCGTCGCGGAGCAGAGCTACGACCCGCTCTCGACGGACGTCTCGTCGCAGATCGCGCGCCTTCGCAGCTCGCGGGCGACGGTCTTGCTGCTGATCACCACGCCACCTTTCGCGATCCGCGGCCTCGTCGCGGCGAACCGGCTCGGCTGGCGCCCGCAGGTCTACGTCAACCAGGTCGGCAGCGCGACGAACATCATGCGGATCATCTCGGCGACCGCGAACCCGCGGACCATCGAGGGCGCGATCACGTTGATCTCAGTCAAGGACCCGCTGATGCCGCGCTTCAAGAACGACGCGGGTATGAAGCTCTACAAGTCGATCATGCGGCAGTACCTTCCGCGCGGCGACGTGAACGACGGCTTCCACGTCTACTCGATGGCCGTTGCCTACACCTTTGTCGAGGCGCTCAAGAAGGCGGGCAGGAACCCGACGCGCGCCTCGGTCGTGCGTGCGGTCGCGAACCTGAACCTCCGGAACAACCCGTTCCTCCTGCCGGGCGTCGTCGTCAAGACGAGCGCCACGGACCATTTCCCGCTCGACCAGGGCCAGCTCCAGCGGTGGTCGAAGAACCAGTGGAACCCGCTCGGCAAAGTGATTTCCGCGAGGTAGCGCGCGTCAGTTCGTCGCCGGCAGCAGCTTGTCGCCGCGCACCCGCAGGACGCGCAGCCCTCTGATCGGCAGGAGTGCGACGACGGTTGTCGTCAGCGCAAGCCCGAGCCACTGCGATCCGTCGAGCGTCGCGTCGAACGCGAAGTAGCCGACGGCCGCAGCGGTGACGGGGAACGTGAGCTCCGCAAGCGTCGCGATCACGGCCGGCGTTCGCCGCAGCCCGTAGTAGTAGAGCGAGAGCGCGACGAGGCCGGTCACGATCGCGAGCACCGCGATCCACGCGAAGTCGCTGGCCGAGGTCGTGAACGGTGCGCCGACCACGAGCACGGCTAGCGCGCTCGCAGGGAGCCCGAACGCGAAACGCAGTGCCGTGATGTGCCCGAACCACAGCCGGGTCGCGAGGAGGCGACCGAGGACCGTCCCCATCGCCCAGAGCACAGCAGCGGCGAGCGCGAACATCGCCGGGCGCGCCGCGTCGATGTGGATCGCGAACGGCGACGGGAACGCGATCAACCACACGCCGAGGATGCCCCCGGCGAGAAACCAGGCGAAGCCCCTGCGCGGCCGCTCGCCGAGGATGAAGTACGCCCCGACGACCGCGACGAGGGGTTGGACCTTCTGCAGAACGACGGGAGTGACGGGGTCGCCGTCGACGAATGCCTGTGTGAAGAGGATCGTGGCGATCGCGGAGGCTCCGACGCCGATCACGACGGCGGCGGCGATGTAGCGCGGGCCGGCGCGACGGACTGCGACGAGCGCGGGAGGGATGAGCGGAAGCGTCAGCAGGACGAGGACGAGGTGCTCGCCGAAGACGATCGTCGCGGCCTGCGTCGATTCGGCGAGCGGCTTTCTCAGGAGGGCGTCGGTTCCCCAGAGCGCCGCGGCGATCGCGATGAAGATCGCGCCCGGGATCGCCACGAACCGTCCTCTCACGGGCGCGAGCGTACAGACGCGGGGCGGGGGGAGCCGTGCGCCGCGCTCCCCCCGCCGGCCGGTCGGCTACTTCGGTGGAATCAGCACGCGGTTGATCACGTGGATCACGCCGTTCGAAGCAGGCACGTCCACGGTGGTCACGCGCGCGTTGTTCACGAAGACGCGCTTGCCGGTGACGCGGATCTTCACGGCGGGACCTGCGAGCGTCTTGGCCGACTTCAGCGTCACGACCGTGGTCGAGCGGCACCTTGCCCTTGATCACGTGGTACAGCAGCACGCGCTTCAGCAGCTTCGGGTTCCTCTGCACGGCGCGAAGCGTGGACTTCGGCACCAGCTTGAAGGCTGCGTCCGTCGGCGCGAGCACGGTCAGCTCTCCGGTCGCGAGGTCGTCGGCGAGGCCGGCTTTCGTCGCCAGTGCGAGCAGGGTCTTGAACTGCCCCGCCTTCTGGGCGGTCTGGACGATGTTGAGCTCGTTCTCGTTCGTGCGGGCCGGTGAGGCCGCCACGGCCGTCGCTGCGACGACGAGGCCGAGGGCGGCGAGTGCGATGAGCTTGTGCACGGTCGTTCCTCCTTGCGGGATGGGTGTCAGGACCTGGCCTCGGCCAGGGCGGGGCGGTTGCGGGCGATGGCGACGAGACGGACGGCGCAGTACACGCCTGCGATGCCGACGGCGCCGTAGACGATGCGGCTGAGCGCACTCGTCTCGCCGAACTCGTTGCCGGTGATCGAGGCGACGAGGTCGTACTCCGCGAGCGCCACGAGCCCCCAGTTCAGGGCGCCGACGATCACGAGCGTTGCCGCGAGCAGATCGGTGGGACGCATGACCTTTCTTCCTCCTTTGTCCAGGGTTTGTCGAGGGAACGTACCGAGTGGGCCTAAGTTTGTCAAGTGTTTGTCCAAAGTCTGTACACTGCGGGGATGCGGGGCTACGTGCGGATCGGTGAGCTGTCGCGGCGGACGGGCGTGCCGGAGGCGACGCTCCGCGCCTGGGAGCGGCGGTACTCGCTGCTCCGCCCCGAGCGTTCCGGAGGGGGCTTTCGGCTTTACGCGGACGACGACATCGCGCGTGTGCGGTCGATGCGGGAGCACCTCGACCGCGGTGTCTCGGCGTCCGAGGCGGCGCGCCTCGCCCTCGACGAGCCGGCAACGAGCGGCGTCGCGCCCGCCGAGGGCCTCGCGAACGAGCTCGCTGCCGCCCTCGAGGCGCTCGACGACGTCGCCGTCCAGACAGCGCTCGACCGCACGCTTGCGACGCTCACCGTCGAAGGGGCGCTACGCGACGTGCTGCTTCCGGTGATGCGCGACGTCGGACGAGGGTGGGAGGACGACCAGGCGGCGATCGCGCGCGAGCACTTCGCCACGAACCTCGTGCGCGGCCGGTTGCTCGCGCTCGCGCGAGGCTGGGATCTCGGCGGCGGGCCTCGCGCACTCCTCGCGTGCGCGCCCGAGGAGCAGCACGATCTCGGCCTGATCGCGTTCGGCCTGGCGCTCCGGGGCCGCGGCTGGCGGATCACCTACCTCGGGCCGAGCACGCCGCTTGCGACACTCGCAGAAGCGGCGCAGCTGACCGACCCGGCGCTGATCGTGCTGAGCTCGTCGCTCGAGCCGCAGCTCGGGCCGACCCCGAGCTCCGCGAGCTGGCCTCGCGCTTCCGCCTCGCGCTCGGGGGTCCGGGTGCCACTGAAGCGCTGGCGTCGCGGGTCGGCGCGGAGCTCCTCGCCGACGACCCGCTCGACGCAGCGGCGGCGGTCTAGCGCTCGAGCGCGAGCAGGTCGTCGACCGTCTCGCGGCGACGGACGACCCGCGCCGCGCCGTCCGCGACCAAGACGGCCGCCAGGCGCGGAACGCACGTTGTAGTTCGACGCCATCGCGAGCGTGTAGGCGCCCGTTGCGGGAACGGCCAGCAAGTCGCCGCGGCGGGGCTCGGGGAGCTCGACGCTGTCGATGAGCACATCGCCCGACTCGCAGTGCTTCCCCGCAATGCGATAGGGGCCTGTCGCCGGCTCGTTCGCACGGTTCGCGAGCAGTGCCGTGTAGCGCGCGCCGTACAACTGCGGCCGTGGGTTGTCCGACATCCCGCCGTCGACCGCGACCCAGGCGATCGACTCGCTCACGTGCTTGACGATGCCGACGCGGTAGAGCGTCACGCCCGCCGGTCCGACGATCGATCGCCCGGGCTCGAGGATGAGTTGAGGGGGCGGAAGATCGTGCGTGGCCCAGGCGGCTTCCAGTTGCGCGAGCAGCCCGTGCACGAAGTCGGCGATCGCGGGCGGGGCGGCATCCTCCGGCGACGTGCGCACACCGAGCCCGCCGCCGAGATCGACGATCTCCGGTGTCCAGCCGAGCCGATCGCGGCATTGCGCGGCGAACTCGGCGAGCCGGTCGACGGTCCGGCGCGCCGCGCCTCCGTCGACGAGCTGCGAGCCGATGTGCACGTGCAGCCCGAGCGGCTGCGCGCGCTCGATCACCTCGAGCGCCTGCTCGGGCGGCAGCCCGAACTTCGACCCGTGCTGCCCGGTGCGGATCGCCTCGTGCGTCTCGGCCTCGACTCCGAGCGTCAGCCGGACGAGCGTCCGCCGGACGCCGGCCGCCGCCGCGCGCTCGACCTCGTCGAGCGCGTCGAGCACGACCAGCGCTCCTGTCGCCGCTGCCTCGGCGAGCTCCGCGTCGTCCTTGTTGTTCCCGTGCACGACGAGTGCGTCGCCGGCGACTCCGGCGCGCTGCGCGAACCGCAGCTCACCGAGCGTCGACACGTCGGCGCCGAGCCCCTCCTCGGCGAGCAGGCGCATCACCGAGACGTTCGGGAACGCCTTCGTCCCGTAGACGACGAGCGCGTCCGGCGCCGCGTCCCGGTATGCGCGCGCGCGAGCCCGGATCGTCGCCTCGCAGAGCACGAGCAGCGGGGTTCCGTGCTCCTCGGCGAGCGTCGAGGCAGGGATGCCCGCGACCGAGAGGTGCCCGCTTTCGACCGCCGCGGTGTCCGGGAAGAGGTCCATGGGCAGGATTGTTCCCACATGCGCCGCTTCCTCGTCTCCCTGCCCGAGCGGATCCTCCGTTCACTCGTCGCGTTGGCCGGCGGCGCGGTGCACGAGACCGCGCAGCTCGTGCTGCCGCGGCTCGTTCGGCGCTCACGCTTCTACGAGGCCACTGCCAAGAACCTGCTGCGCGTGGCGATCGAGCTCGTCGGCCGGGTCGAAGGGTCGCCGACAGTCGAGGAGACCGCTCCGAAGGAGCTCGCTCTCCGCAAGGGCGCGGGCAACGTGGTCGAGCTCGGCTCGATCGCGGCGTTCGGGTTCTCGCCGCTCTGGCTGCTCGCGGGCGCGAGCGACGTGGCTCGCGGCTCGCGTGTCTACCTCGCCGAGCTCGTCCGCGAGCTCAAGCAGGCTGACGTTCTGGGCGACCAGGTGCAGATCGCGTCCGTCGACGGGCTGCTCGGCGTGCTCGAGCGCGGCGCGGGCCGAACGGCGCGCCTGATCGACATCCCACCGCTCGAGCTCGCCGAGTTACGGACGTCGCTCGGCGAACTGCGGGCCGAGGCCGACTCGCTTCCGACTCCGCAGGCACTCGCTGCACTCTTCCGCGCGCTTCAGGACGAGGCGCGGCGCGAGAACCGCACGCTGCTCGAGGTCTCCTCGGGCCTCGGGCTCGCGTTTCTGCTGTCCGCCCGGAGCGTCGGACGTGAGCATCTCGTCGTCCCGTACATCGAGGATTGGAAGCCGCTTCGTCGCGAAGGCTTCGGCGACTACGCGCGCCGGGTCTCGTTCCCGTATCGCAACGCGGTGACGGGGCACTTCGACCCGGCGCAGGAGACGCACACGGAACGAGCGCTGGAGAAGCTAGGCGGCTAGCTCCACCAGCCCTGCTCCGTGTTCGCGTCGCCAGGGCCGGTGTTCGGCGCGCCGATCGCGATGATCTCGAGGCCGTCCGCGTCCGCCTCGAACCCGCGCATAGTGTCCTTGTGCACGCGCACCGCGTCCCACTGCTTGAGCTCGCGAACGTCGTCGCCGAGCTTGACGCGGCCGCTGCCCCCAACGACGACGAAGACCTCCTCCTGGTTCTTGTGGTTGTGGCCGAACGGGATCCGGTAGTTCGACTCCATGCGGATGTAGCTGACGCCGGCGTTCTCCATGTCCAGCGGCACGCGGCCCATCCGGAACTCGAGGTCGGGGGAGAGACCGAACTTCGGGGCCTGGTCCTCGACCTCTTTCAGGTTGACGTGTGTGTATTCGTTCATGGCGTCGATTCTCGCCCCCTGCTACATTCAGCGCAAATGCGAAAGGAGCTCCTTCTCTAGCGCAGGAAGCCGACGCGGCAGACCCCGCGACAGCTTCCGACGGCCTCGACAGAGGCCGTTTTCGTCTCCGGACATGGACCGATACGACCCACAAGCGATCGAGCCCAAGTGGCAGCAGGTCTGGGAGGCCGAGAAGGCCTTCGAAGCCACGGATGAGCGGATCCAGCCGAAGTCGTACGTCCTCGAGCAGCTCCCGTACCCCTCGGGGACGCTGCACATGGGGCACATGCTCGTCTACACGATCGGCGACGTGCAGACGCACTTCCGCCGTCGCAACGGCGCGCACGTGCTGCACCCGATGGGCTTCGACTCGTTCGGCTTGCCGGCGGAAAATGCGGCGATTCGGGAGGGCGGTCACCCTCGCGAGATCGTCGAGCGGAACATCGCGAGCATCCGCCGCTCGATGCGCCGCATCGGGTGGGCGATCGACTGGTCGCGCGAGCTGTCGACGCACGACCCCCGGTACTACCGCTGGCAGCAGTGGCTCTTCCTGAAGTTCCTCGAGCGCGGGATCGCTTACCGCAAGGCCGCCCCCGTCAAGTGGTGCCCGAACGACCAGACGGTGCTCGCGAACGAGCAGGTGACGGCTGACGGGCGCTGCGAGCGCTGCGGCGCCCTCGTCGAGTCGCGGCTGATGGAGCAGTGGTTCTTCCGGATCACCGACTACGCGCAGGTGCTGCTGGACGACCTCGAGACGCTGGACTGGCCGGAGTCGATCAAGGCGCGCCAGCGCAACTGGATCGGCCGGTCTGACGGCGCCGAGATCTCGTTCAGGATCGAGGAGCTCGACATCGACGTGCCCGTGTTCACCACGCGTCCGGACACGCTGTTCGGCGCGACGTTCTTCGTGCTCGCGCCCGAGCACGAGCTCGTCGAGCAGCTGGCGGCACGCGCCGAGAACGGCGACGAGATTCGCGCGTACGTGCAGCGCGCGGCCCTGAAGAAAACCGAGGAGCGCGCGGCAGCCGAGGTGAAGACCGGCGTCTTCACCGGCTTCCACGTCGTGAACCCAGTGAACGGCGAGCGGCTGCCGGTCTACGTCGCGGACTACGTGCTGACCGACTACGGCACCGGCGCGATCATGGCCGTGCCCGGTCACGACGAGCGCGACTTCGCGTTCGCGCAGGCGTACGAACTGCCCGTGCGAGAGGTCGTGCGTTCTGCGGACGGCGAGGCCGTCGAGCTGCCGTACGTCTCGAAGTCCGAAGACGACGTGCTCGTGAGCTCGAACGGGTTCGACGGGCTGTCGGTGCCCGAGGGCGGCCGGCGGATCGTCGAGAAGCTCGAGGCAGAGGGTCGCGGGCGCTTCGCGGTCAACTACCGGCTGCGCGACTGGGGTTGGTCGCGGCAGCGCTACTGGGGCTGCCCGATCCCCGTCGTCTACTGCGAGACCGACGGGATCGTCCCGGTGCCGGAGAGCGAGCTGCCCGTCGTGCTGCCATACGTCGAGGACTTCAAGCCGAAGGGCAAGCCGCCGCTCGCCCAGGCGGAGGACTGGATCAACGTGCCGTGCCCGAAGTGCGGCAAGCCCGCAAAGCGCGAAGCCGAGACGATGGACACGTTCGTCGACTCGGCGTGGTACTTCCTGCGCTACTGCGACCCGCACAACGATCGCGCGCCGTTCGAGCGCGAGCCGGTCGACTACTGGAACCCCGTCGACCTCTACATCGGCGGCGTCGACCACGCGACGATGCACATGATCTACGCGCGCTACTTCGTCAAGGTGTTGAACGATATGGGCATGCTCGGCTTCCGCGAGCCGTTCGCCGCCTTCTACTCGAACGGCTGGGTCACGGTCGGCGACAAGAAGATCTCGAAGCGCGCAGGCAACGCCGTCGGCCCCGACGAGTATGTCGACCAGTACGGCGCTGATCCGGTTCGTCTCTACATCCTCTTCATCGGACCCGCGGACCAGGACATGGAGTGGACGCCGGAAGGTGTCGATGCGATGTCGCGCTTCGTTCGGCGGCTGTGGCGGATCGTCAACGACGTCGCGGAGAACGCGCCGCCGGGCGACGGCCAGGTCGGCGCGCTGACGCGCAAGGCGCACGCGACGATCGCCAAGGTGACGGACGACGTCGGCCGGCGGTACGCGTTCAACACCGCGATCTCAGCGGTGATGGAGCTCGTGAACGAGCTGCACCGCGAGCCGCACGGAGCGGAGGCTCGCTTCGCGGCCGAGACGGCGGTGTCGCTGCTACAGCCGTACGCCCCGCACGTGACCGAAGAGCTGTGGCAGCGGCTGGGCCGCGAGCACCTGTGGGCCGAGCCCTGGCCGGCCGCCGACGAGTCGCTGCTGGAGCGGGCGACGTTCGAGCTGGTCGTGCAGGTCAACGGGAAGGTGCGCGACCGGGTCGAGGTGCCGGCCGACGCGTCGGAGGACGAGCTCGTCGCGGCCGCGCGGGAGTCCGAGCGCGTGCAGAGCTTCATCGACGGCGCCGAGGTGCAGCAGACGATCGTCGTGCCGCAGAAGCTCGTCAACATCGTGCTCGGGTCGTCCGGGACGAACTGACCCACACTCGGCACGAAGCCGTCACACACGTGTGACGGATCTGTCGCCACGCTTGGCGACATGCCGCAACTCTCGGTTTCGCGGACGAACGCACTCGCCGGCGCGGCGGCGCTCCTCGTCGTCCTGGTCCTGGCGGGGCGGTTCCTGCTCGGGACGGGCGCGGCGACGTCGTCTGCCGAGGCCGGGATCGCGCTCGGTGCGGAGCCGATCCGGGCGGCTCCCGCCCCACCGGTGGTCGTCCACGTCGTCGGCGCCGTGCAGGTTCCGGGGCTGTACCGACTCGCACGGGGCAAGCGCGTCGCCGACGCGGTCGCCCGGGCCGGCGGTGCGACGGGGAGGGCCGACCTTGCGCTGATCAACCTTGCAGCGCTCGTCTCCGACGGCCAGCAGGTCGTGGTGCCGGCTCGCGCGCCCCCGGGTGCCGCACCTGCGACCGGCGAGGCCGCAGGCGGGCCGGTGCATCTGAACAGCGCGACGATCGAGCAGCTCGATGCTCTGCCCGGTGTCGGTCCGGTCACCGCGCAGAAGATCGTGGACTATCGCGAGAAGCACGGCGCGTTCAGCTCGGTCCGCGAGCTCGACGCGATCCCGGGAATCGGGCCCGCGCGGCTCGCGCAGCTGTCGGAGCTCGTCGCGCCGTGACGCACGTGCTCATGCACCGGCGGGCGCATCTGCTCGCGGGATCGCTCGTCTGCGGCCTCGCGTTCGCCGACGCGGTACGCGGCTCGAGTGTGCTCGTCGCCGCGCTCGCCGTCGCTGCGCTCGCCGGGCTCGCGGCAGTGTCCGACCTGCACGCGAGGCTCGCCCTGCTCGCGGTGGCGCTCGCTCTCTCGGGCTGGTGGTGGGGGAGCATGAGACTCGACGCGCTCGATCGGAGCGTCCTCCTCCGCGACGTGGGAGCGGGAGGCGATGCGCTGGCCGTCGTGACCGGCCCCGCACGTCGCGCGCAGTACGAGGTGCGCGTCGCTGCGCGGGTGCTGCGCTTCCGTGGCCGGGTGGTGTCCGAGACGGTGCAGCTGGAGCTGCCGCCCGGCCGGGCACCGCCGCAGGGCGCCGAGCTCGAGCTCTTCGGCCAGCTCGCAGAGCCTGAGACCGGCGAGGACTTCGACGAGCGCAGGTTCCTGCGCCGGCGCGGCGTGCACGTCCTGCTGCGCGCGAACGAGTGGCGCGTCGTCGGCGCGCGCGGTGGGGTCGGCGGGTTCGCCGACCGGCTTCGCCGTGCGCTCGTTCGTGGCCTGGACGGCGTCGACGGTCAGCGTCGCGCCGTGCTCGCGGGCGTCGTGCTCGGCGAGGACGAGGGGCTGAACGACGACGTCCGCGACGCGTTCCGCGCGTCCGGTCTCTACCACCTACTGGCTGTCTCCGGCCAGAATGTCGCGCTGCTCGCGGCCGGAGTGGCGCTTCTCGGGTGGCTGCTTCGCCTGTCGCGGCGGGTCACGGAGGTGCTTGATCCTGTCCGCGATCGCGGCGTACGTGCTCGCGGTCGGCTGGCAGCCTTCCGTCGTGCGTGCAGGCGTCGCAGGCGCTCTCGCCTCGATCGCCTGGCTCGCTGCGCGCGACCGGGATCGCTGGTGGCTGCTCCTGGCGGGTGCCGCCGTCTTGCTCGCCTGGAACCCATACACGCTTCTCGAGCCGGGTTTCCAGCTTTCGTTCGTCGCGGTCGCGGCGATCTTCGTGGGCGTGCCGCCGCTCCTGCGCGTGCTCGAGGGGTACCCGGTCCCGCGTGCGCTCGCGATCGTTCTTGCGGTGTCGTCGGTCTGCGGCCTCGCGACCGCACCGATCCTCTGGCTGCAGTTCGACGCGGTCCCGGTCTACTCGGTGCTCGCGAACGCGCTTGCGGCGCCGGTCGTCGGCGCGCTGCTCGGGCTCGCGCTGCTCGCAGGGTTGCTCGCGCCTGTTGCACCCTCGGCCGCGTATGCGCTCGCCTGGGTCGACGGCTGGCTCGCCGCGTACCTGATCGCGTGCGCGAAGGCAGTCGCACGCCTGCCCTTCGCGCAGCTCTCGTCCACGCGAGCGCTCGTTGCGGTCGTCGCCGCCGTGCTGTCCGTCGTCGTCTTCACGCGGCTTCGCTCACCGCGACCGCTACGCGCGCTCGTCCTCGTTGCGATGTGCTCGCTCGCGCTCGTCGCCTGGGCCGCGCGGGCGGGGCCGGATCCGCCGCCGCCGCCCGCGGGCCTCCGCGTCACGTTTCTCGACGTGGGACAGGGAGACGGCTGCCTGGTCGAGGCGCCGGGTGTGCGGCTTCTCGTCGACCAAGGCCCACCAGACGCCCGGGTCGCCGACCAGCTCCGCCGCCTGGGCGTGCGGCGACTGACCGCGCTCGTCCTGACGCATCCCCAGCGCGACCACGTGGGCGGCGCGGCCGACGTTCTTCGCAAGCTGCGCGTCGGGTTCGTCCTCGACCCTCGACTCGCAACGTCAGGCCCCGAGGAGCGAGAAGCGCTGCGCGAGGTTCGCCGCCGCCGCGTTCGCGTCGTGGTCGCGCGCGCCGGCCACGCTTTCCGGATCGGGCGGCTCAGGGTCACCGTGCTCTGGCCCGACGGGCCTGGTTTCCCGGGGGAGGACCCGAACCTTCGGGCGACGATCCTGCTCCTCTCGTACGGCCAGGTCGACCTGCTGCTCACGGCCGACGCGGAGTCACCCGTCACGCTGCCGCTCGACCCGCCGCCGGTCGAGATCCTCAAGGTGGCGCATCACGGCTCGGCGGACGAGGGCCTGCCCGAGCTCCTCGAGCGGCTTCGCCCGCAGGTCGCCGTGATCTCGGTCGGGCTCGGCAACGACTACGGCCACCCGACTCGGTCGACGCTCTCCGCGCTCGAGCACGCCGCAGGCCTCCGGCTCTACCGAACCGATCTCGACGGCCGGGTCGTCGTCGAGTCGGACGGCGCGCGGGTCTGGGTCCGGTCGGAGCGCTGAGTAGGCTTGACCCGTGGCCGACGACCTGAAGCCGCTCTACCTCCTGACCGGCTCCGACCGGCCGAAGATCGAGCGCGCACTGCGCCGGCTCCGCGACCGCTTCGACGCGGACGGTGTCGAGCTGCTCGGAGCGCACGACACTTCCGGCGCCGACGCCGTCGCCGCGTCGAACTCGCTCGGGCTCTTCGGCAGCGAGCGCCTCGTCGTCGTCGAAGAGGTCGAGCGGTGGAAGGCCGAGGACGCGAAGGCGGTCTCCGCGTACGCCGCCGATCCGACGCCCGGAGTCGTGCTCGCACTGGTGGCCGGCGAGCTCCGCAAGGACTCCGCGCTCCTGAAGGCGGTCGCGAAACTCGCCGAGGTGCTCGTCTACGACGTCGACCGCAAGAAGATCGTCGAGTGGATCGTCCAGCAGTTCGCCGCCAACGGCCAGCGGGTCGATCGCGAGCTCGCACGGTCGCTCGTCGACGCTGTCGTCCCCGAAGGGCTCGAGCCCGACCTGCACCACCTCGCCAACGAGGTCGCGAAGCTCGCGACGTGGGCGGGGAGCGATCCCGTCGACTGGGAGTCGGTGCGAGAGCTCGTCGTCCCGTTCGGGGAGATGCCCTCGTTCACGCTCACCGATGCGATCGGCAGGCGCGACGTCGCTGCGGTGCTCGGGGCGACCGAGTCGTCGTTCGAGCGCGAGTCGTCGCCCCGACGCGACATCGCACCGCGGCTCGTCGGCGCGGTCGCGCGCCACCTCGCACGCCTGCAGGAGATCAAGCGTCTCCTCGCGGAGGGCAGCTCGAGCCAGGAGATCGCGTCCCGCCTGAAGCGGCACCCGTACTACGTGCAGAAGCTCGTCCGGCAGGCCGAGGGTTTCACCGAGGACGAGCTTCGTGACGCGGCGGTGCGCTTGGCCGAGCTCGACCTCGCGCTCAAGGGCGGTTCACGTCTGCCGGGCGATCTCGAGCTGGAGCGGGCGCTCGTCGACGTGACGCGCGGGCGCGGTCCAGGCGGCCTAGGAGGACTTGGCCGAGCGGGCGAGCCGCGAGGCCTGCGCCTTCTTGCGCGCGGCGGCGTTGCGGTGGAGCGCTCCGCGGGATGCGGCGCGGTCGATCCAGCGCACGAGCTCGCGATGCTCGTCCGCCACGGTCTTGCCGCCCTCCTGCGTCGCGCGCTCGAGGCGCTTCGTCAGCGTCTTGATCGTCGAGCGGTAGCGCAGGTTCTCGAGCCGCTGGCGGGCGGCGATCCGGACGCGCTTCTTCTGTTGCTTGATGTTCGCCATGGCGTGAAAAGGCCCGCTGAGCGGGCGGCAGGATCGTAGCAGGCGCCCTCGTATACTCGCCGCGTGGAGAAGCGGCGCCCGGGCCGGCGTTTGGCGTGGTCTGCGGCGATGTTCTCCGTCGCCACGGGCATCTCGCGCGTCCTCGGGCTGATCCGCGAGATGGTCGCGGGCTACTACTTCGGCGCCAGGGGCCCGATCAACGCGTTCACCGTCGCGTTCCAGATCCCGAACCTGATCCGCATCCTCGTCGCGGACGCGGCCCTCTCCGGCGCGTTCGTGCCGGTGTTCAGCGAGCTGCTCGAGAAGGGCGAGCGAGCGCGGGCGTGGCGCGTCGCCTCGACGCTGCTCTGGCTCCTGCTCCTCGGCCTGAGCGCCGTCACCGCGGTCTTCATCCTCCTCGCACCCGTGATCATGCCGCCGCTCACGAGCGGCTACGACGAGCTCACGGTCACGCTCTCGCAGATCCTCTTCCCGATCGTCGTCCTGCTCGGCGTCTCGGGGATCATCGTCGGCGTCCTCAACGCGTACGAGGAGTTTGCGATCCCCGCGCTGACGCCGGTTGCGTGGAACCTCGTGATCATCGCCGGGCTCGTGATCGGCGTCCCAAAGGCGCAGACGACGGACGCCGAGCTGTACGTCTACGCGGTCTCGATCGTGATCGGAACGGTCGTGCAGGTGCTGCTCCCGATCCCGTGGCTGCGCGGCCTCGACGGACGGCTACGAGTCGCGATCGACTGGCGCGACCCCGCGGTCTGGCGCGTCTTCAAGCTGATGGTCCCCGTCACGGTCAGCCTGGGCCTGATCAACCTGAACGCGGTGATCGGCACCTTTGTCGCCGCGAAGTACATCGACCCCACGATCGCGCCGAACGCGATCGACAAGGCTTTTCGCATCTACATGCTGCCCCAGGGGATGTTCTCGGTCGCGGTCGCCACCGTGCTCTTTCCCGCGCTGTCGCGGCTCTCGACCCGTGCGGACTGGGACGGCTTCCGCGCGACCGTCGCGATGGGTCTGCGCCAGATCGCGTTCCTGCTCGTGCCGGCGAGCGTCGTTTGCGCCGTGCTCGCCGAGCCGATCGTTCGTCTCGTCTACCAGCGCGGCGAGTTCACGCCCGACCAGACGCCGATCGTCGCGAGCGCATTGGCCGCCTTCTCCCTCGGGCTCGCCTTCAACGGCGCCATGTTGCTGATGAACAGAGCGTTCTTCAGCCTCCAGGCGCCGCTCATCCCGACGCTCGTCGCGGCCGGCAACCTCGCGTTCAACGGCCTGCTCTACGTGGCCCTCTACCGGGTCGGCGTCTGGGGCGTGCCGCTCGCGATCTCGATCGCGAACATCGCCGGCGCGCTCGCGCTCGTGCTCCTCCTGCGCCGACGCGTCGGCAGCCTTGAGCTCACGCGCACCTTCGGAGCGCTCCTGCGGATCGTCGCCGCATCCGCGGTCCTCGGCGCGGTCGCCTACGGCGTCTGGTGGGCGCTCGACGATGCCCTCGGCCGGGACTTCGTCGGCCAGCTCGTCTCGGTCGGCGTCGGGGTCTCCGCCGGCGCCGTCGCCTACCTCGCCGCCTGCCGCCTGCTCGGGGTGCGCGAGATCGACACGCTACTCTCGTTGTGGGCGCGGTTCCGGCGCCCTTGAGGCCATGGACCAATCACGCATCCGCAACTTCTCGATCATCGCGCACATCGACCACGGCAAGTCGACGCTCGCCGATCGCATCCTCGAGCTGACGCACGCCGTCTCGAAGCGCGACATGCGCGCGCAGGTGCTCGACTCGATGGACCTCGAGCGCGAGCGCGGGATCACGATCAAGGCGCAGGCGGTGCGCGTGACCTGGAAGGGCCACGAGCTGAACCTGATCGACACGCCGGGCCACGTCGACTTCACCTACGAGGTCTCGCGCTCGCTCCAGGCGTGCGAGGGCGCCGTGCTGGTCGTCGACGCAGCGCAGGGCACCGAGGCGCAGACGCTCGCGAACGCCTACCTCGCGATCGAGAACAACCTCGAGATCGTCCCGGTCGTGAACAAGATCGACCTGCCGCAGGCCGATCCCGACGGTGCTGCGCGCGAGGTCGCCGAGCTGATCGGCGACACGCCCGAGCACGTCCTGCGCATCTCGGCGAAGACGGGCCAGGGCGTGCCCGAGCTCCTGGACGCGATCGTCGAGCGGATCCCACCGCCGAAGGGCGATCCGGACGCGCCTGCGCGCGCGCTCATCTTCGACTCGTCGTACGACCAGTACCGCGGCGTCGTCGCGTTCGTCCGCGTGATCGACGGCGTCTTCCGTCCGCGTGAGCGGCTGCGCGCGATGGCGATGGGCACGCGCTTCGAGGCGCAGGAGATCGGCTTCATGGCACCGGCGATGAGCCCGGTCGACGCGCTCACCGCGGGTGAGGTCGGCTACGTGATCACCGGCCTCAAGGACGTCTCCGAGCTCCGCGTCGGCGACACGCTCACCACCGAGTCCGGCGGCGCGACCGAGCCCTTGCCGGGCTACAAGGACGTGAAGCCGATGGTGTTCGCGGGTCTCTTCCCGACGGACTCCGACCAGTACCCGGAGCTGCGCGACGCGCTCGAGCGGCTGAAGCTGAACGACGCCGCGCTCTTCTACGAGCCCGAGACGTCGCAGGCGCTCGGCTTCGGCTTTCGCAGCGGCTTCCTCGGGCTGCTGCACATGGAGATCGTGCGCGAGCGGCTCGAGCGCGAGTTCGACCTCGACCTGCTCGTCACGGCTCCGAACGTCGCCTACCGCGTCCTCGAGCGAAACGGCGAGTGGCGCGAGGTGCACAGCCCGGCCGACATGCCGGACGAGTTCGACGATGTCGAGGAGCCCTACGTCAAGGCGTCGATCATCGTCCCCAAGGAGTACGTCGGCCAGGTGATGGAGCTGAACAACGACCGTCGCGGCAAGTTCGACCACATGGAGTACCTCTCGCCCGAGCGCGTGCACCTGACGTACGAGCTGCCGCTCGGAGAGATCGTGCTCGACTACTACGACCAGCTGAAGTCGCGCACGCGCGGGCTACGCGAGCTTCGACTACGACTACATCGGCTTCCGGCCGGGCACCCTCGTGCGGGTCGACGTGCTCGTCGCCGGCGAGCCGGTCGACGCGCTGTCGCTGATCATCCACCGCGAGTTCGCGTACGACCGCGGCCGCGCGCTCGTCGAGCAGCTGAAGAAGGAGATCCCGCGCCAGATGTTCGACGTCGCGATCCAGGCGGCGATCGGTGCGCGAGTGATCGCGCGCGAGACGGTCAAGGCGCGGCGCAAGGACGTGCTCGCGAAGTGCTACGGCGGCGACATCACCCGCAAGCGCAAGCTGCTCGAGAACCAGAAGAAGGGCAAGAAGCGGATGAAGCAGGTCGGCGCCGTCGAGGTGCCGCAGGAGGCGTTCCTCGCGGTGCTCAACATCGGGGACGGCAAGAAGTGAGCGGCGTCCGCCACCTCTACGTCCACCTGCCGTTCTGCGCGCATCGCTGCGGCTACTGCGACTTCGTCACGGTGGTCGGTCGGCACGGCGAGCACGACGCCTATGTCGATGCGCTGCTGCGCGAGCTCGAGCTCGAGGGGGGACTGCTCGACGGCCGAGCTCGACACGATCTTCCTCGGAGGCGGCACGCCGACGTTCACGGAACCTCGCGCACTGGAGCGGCTGCTCGCCGCGCTTCCTGCTGCGCGGGAGGTGACGGTCGAGGCGAACCCCGAGACCGTCACGCCCGAGTTGGCTGCTCTTCTGTCACGAAACCGTGTCAATCGTGTGTCCCTCGGCGCACAAAGCTTCAACACCGCTCTTCTGGACGTGCTCGAACGCCGCGCGAGCGGCGAGGACGTCAAGCGCGCGGTCTACGTTCTTCGGGATGCCGGTTTCGACAACATCAACCTCGATCTCATCTATGGGATCCCGGGGCAGGGCACCGCCGACCTCGAGCGCGATCTCGCGACGGCTCTGAGCTTCGAGCCCGAGCATCTCTCCTGCTACGAGCTGGAGGCGAAGCCGGGAACGCGCTTCACGCACACGCACGGAGCGGAGCTCGTACGCCAGGCCGAGACGATGGAGGATTACTTCGAGCGAGTCGTCGAGCACCTGACGGCCGCGGGCTACCGCTGGTACGAGACGGCGAACTTCTGCCGGGCGCCGGGCGAGGCCGACGGACGCGACCTGCGCGCGCACCACAACCTCGCGTACTGGGAGGGCCGGGGCTATCTCGGCCTCGGGATCGGCGCCGTCTCGACGATCGGCGGCAAACGGTGGCGCAACACGCCGCGTCTCCCCGCGTACGTCGCATCCCTCCGGGACAGGCGTTGCACCCGTCCGAGAGCTCGAGACGATCGACGAGGGCACGCGCATGCGTGAACAGGTGATGCTCGGGCTGCGCCTCGACGAGCCGCTCCCGCTCGCCGGCCTCGAGAGCGCGCTCGACGACGCGGCGCTTCGACGTCTGACCGGGCTCGGGCTCGTCCGCCACGACGAGCGCACGATCGCGCTGACCCGCCGCGGCCGCTTCCTTGGCGGAGGCGTGACCGCGGACCTCCTGACGTAACCTTTTCCCATGACACCGCCGGTCGGACCCGAGCTGAGCACGCGGCAGCGCGAGATCCTGCGCGGCGTCGTCGAGGAGTACGTCGCGACCGGCGAGCCCGTCGGCTCGAGGACGCTCGTCGAACAGAGCGGCCTGCACGTGTCGCCGTCGACCGTGCGGGCGGAGCTCGCGGAGCTGGAAGCGCGGGGACTGCTCACGCATCCGCACACGTCGGCAGGGCGTCTGCCGACGGAGGAGGGGTATCGCTACTACGCGAACGAGCTGCTCACCGAGCCCGAGCCGCGCCCAGCAGGCCTCGGGATCGAGCTCGGCGCGCCGAAGGAGATCGAGTCCGCGCTGCAGCAGACCACCGAGTTGCTCTCGGACATGACGAGGCTGCTCGCGCTCGTCTCCGCGCCGCCGCTCGAGGCCGCAACCGTGCGCCACGTCGAGGTGCTGCTGCTCCAGCCGACCGTTGCGATGGTCGTCGTGATCACGTCGACCGGCGGCGTCTCGAAGCGGATCTTCACGACGAGCGAACCGCTCGACGCGGGACTCGTGAGCTGGGCGGCGGAGTACCTGAACGAGAGCGTCGGCGGGGTCCAGCTCGGAACGCGGGTTCTGCGGGCGCGCTTCGACGACCCGGGGTTGTCGCGGCGAGAGAGCGCGTTCCTCGCGCTCGTGCGGCCCGCGTTCGTCGAGTTGGAGCAGGAAGAGCAGCAGCTGTTCGTCGGGGGAGCGGCCGGGCTGCTCGGCGAGCTGCGCGAAGACGAGCTCGAGGCCTGCCGGCGTGCGCTGCAGTTGCTCGAACGGCGTGCTGCGGCGCTCGAGGTCATCGGCCGTTCTCTGCACTCCCCGCGGACGTTCGTCCGCGTCGGCGGCGAGTTCGGGGACCCAGCCCTGCGTGACGTCGCGCTCGTCGGGGCGGGCTACGGACTGCGCACTCGGACGCTCGGCTCCGTCTCGCTGCTCGGGCCGGTGCGCATGGACTACGAGAAGGCGATCCGCTCGGTTCGCTCGGCGGCCTTCGAGCTGTCGAGGTTCGTCGAGGGAGTCTTCGAGGACAACTGACCGCGGAGCTACGCTGAGTCCGCATGTCGACGACGAAGCGCGACTACTACGAGCTGCTCGGCATCGCGCGTAGCGCGGACGAAGCCGAGATCAAGCGCGCGTTTCGGCGCAAGGCACGCGAGCTGCACCCCGACGTCTCGGACGCTCCGGACTCGGAGGTCCGCTTCCGTGAGGTCGTCGAGGCTTACGAGGTGCTCTCGAAGTCGGAGACTCGCGAGCTCTACGACCGGTTCGGGCACGCCGGACTACGCGGTGGAAACTTCAACGCGACGCAGTTCGACTTCGGCAGCCTGACCGACCTCTTCTCCGCGTTCTTCGGGGACGACGTCTTCGGCGGCGGCGGCCGGCAGCGGCGCGCCCGCGGGCAGGACGTCGCGGCGGAGGTCGAGATCGAGCTCGTCGACGCAGCCGCGGGCGTGACTCAGGGACGTCCCCTACGAGGTCGTCACCGCCTGCGTGCGCTGCGCCGGCGAGGGCGCCGAGCCCGGGACAGGCACGAGCACATGCGAAGCGTGCGGCGGATCCGGTCAGCTGCAGCAGGTCAGCCGGAGCGTGCTCGGCGAGTTCGTGCGCAGCCAGACCTGCCCGCACTGCGGCGGCAACGGGCGGCTCATCGAGCAACCGTGCGCGGACTGTGGCGGATCGGGGCGCACGGTGGAGCGGAAGACCCTGCCGGTCGAGATCCCGCCGGGAATCCACGACGGCCAGCGGATCCGGGTCTCGGGTGCCGGACACGCCGGCAGCCTCGGCGGTCCCGCCGGCGACGTCTACGTCCGCGTCCGCGTCAAGCGCGATCCGAGGTTCGTGCGTGAGGGCGACGACGTCTACTCGACCATCGACCTCACGATCGTCGAGGCTGCGATCGGCGCGACCCGGACGGTCGAGACGCTCGACGGCGAGCTCGCGCTCGACTTCGACGCGGGCACACAGGCCGGCCAGATCCGGGTGCTGTCGAACAGGGGGATGCCGGTCTTGCAAGGCTTCGGGCGAGGCGACCACCGCGTGCTCGTCAACGTCTTGGTGCCCCGCCGGCTGACCGACGAACAGCGCGCGGCGCTCGAGGAGTTCGGCCGGCTGACGGGCGAGGAGAACTACCGCCCCGATGAGGGGTTCTTCGACAAGCTGAAGAGCGCGTTCCGCTGACGGGCCTGCGGCGCGTCTCCGTCCGCGTCCCGCTGGAGCGCGCGGAGGAGGCGCGTGCGCTGATGCTGGAACTTGCGCCGGCAGGGTTCGAGGAGCGAGACCGCGGCGTCGAGGTCGAGCTGGCGGCGTACACAGACGCGCACGGCGGGTCGCGCATCGCGCGCGCGTTCGGAGCCGCGCGGGAGGACGAGGTCGCAGATGACTGGGCGGAGCGCTGGCGCACCTTTCACCGGCCCGCACGCGCAGGCCCGTTCTGGATCGGGCCGTCCTGGGAGGGTGCGCCGGACGACGCGATCACGCTCGTGATCGACCCCGGGCTCGCGTTCGGGACCGGTGCGCACGCGACGACGCGACTCTGCCTCGAGCTGCTCGCCGAGGTGCCGCCGGGCTCGCTGCTCGACGCCGGCTGCGGCTCGGGGGTGCTCTCGATCGCGGCGGCGAAGCTCGGGTGTTCGCCGGTGCACGCTTTGGACGACGATCCGTTCGCGGTCGAGACGACGGTCGAGAACGCGAAGGCGAACGGCGTGAGCGTCGCGGCGACGGCGGGCGACGTGACGCAGGCCAGCCTGCCGACGGTCGACGTCGCGGTCGCGAACATCGCACTCGAGACGGTTGAGCGCCTGGCAACGCGGCTCGATGCCCGCGAGCTCATCGTGTCGGGCTACCTCGAGCGCGACACGCCGAGGACGACCGGCTGGGCGCACGTCGCGCGACGGACCCTCGACGGCTGGGCCGCCGATCGTTTTCGCCGAGCCTCCTAGCGCGTCGCATACGATCCGCGCCGTGGAGGGGATCCGCGCTGCCTGACGACTGCCTCTTCTGCCGGCTCTACCGCGAGGGCGACCACGTGCGCCGCGGCGACGGGCTCGTCGCGCTTCGCGACATCGCCCCCCAGGCGCCGACGCACCTGCTCGTGATCCCCGAGCGTCACATCGAGACCTTCCGCGACGTCGGAGAGCTCGACGCCGACGAGGCCAAGAACCTGCTCGACTTCGTCGCCGAAACGGCCCGCGAGGCAGGGCTCGAGGACTACCGCGTGGTCGTCAACGTCGGGCCGGGCGGCGGGCAGACCGTCTTCCACCTACACGTCCACGTGCTCGGCGGGCGCGAGATGGGGCAAGATCTATGACCTTGATCGGCGAGATCGAAGACGAGCTGAGGCAGGCGACCCTCGCGCGGGAGGCCGAGCGTCGCGACACGCTGCGGCTGATCCTGGCGGCCCTTCGCGGGGCGGAGAAGGAGCTGCAGCGGCCGTTGACGGGCGATGAGGAGCTGCAGGTGCTCCAGCGCGAGCGCAAGCGCCGCACCGAGGCTGCCGAGGCGTTCCGCTCGGGCGGACGCGAAGAGCAGGCCGCGCTCGAGGAGCGCGAGCTCGCGATCCTCGAAGAGTTCATGCCGGAGCCGCTGAGCGAGGACGAGATCGAGGAGATCGTCGACAACGTGATCGCGGAGGTCGGCGCGACGAGCATGCGCGAGCTGGGTCGAGTGATGGCCGACGTGATGCCGCAGATCGCGGGCCGGGCAGATGGCTCGACGGTCAGCCAGCTCGTGCGCGAGAAGCTCGCCTAGAACAAAGCATTCCCCTCCCATCGGGGTGGGGCCGTTGGGCCACCCGCCTCCCTGGCTTCGAGGCTAACGACGAACGTGTGCCGTGTCAGTGCCGGCTCGGCGCCGGAACCGTGCCGATTCGTCCCGCCTACACTTCCGGCGTGACGCAGCAGACGCTCTCCGTCTCGAACGACGTCGCCGCCGAGCTCGCGGGGATCGGCGACGGCGTGCTCGAGTCGCTACGCGACCGGCTGCACTGCACGATTCGCCTCCGCGGCAACCAGCTGACGCTCGAGGGCGACGACAGCGGCGTCGCAGAGGCGCGCGCGGTGCTCGACGAGCTCGTCGAGCTGGTCGAGGGCGGGCACGAGATCGGCCCTTCGACGGTCGACGCAGTGCTCGGCGCGCTCGACCAGGCCGCGGACATCCGGGACGTCTTCGACGACGTCGTCTGGCGCCACCGCGGCAAGAAGATCGCGCCGAAGACGGTCACGCAGAAGGAGTACGTCGACGCGATCCGCAACTGCACCGTCTCGTTCGGGATCGGGCCGGCGGGTACCGGCAAGACCTACCTCGCGATCGCGCTCGCAGTCGCGGCGCTGTCCGAGCGCCAGGTCGGCCGCATCATCCTCACCCGTCCCGCGGTCGAGGCCGGCGAGCGGCTCGGGTTCCTCCCCGGCGACATGCTCGCGAAGGTCGACCCGTACATGCGCCCGCTCTTCGACGCGCTCTACGACACGATGGACCCGGAGAAGCTGAACGCGTACATGGAGCGCGGCACGATCGAGGTCGCGCCGCTCGCGTTCATGCGCGGCCGGACGCTCAACGACTCGTTCGTGATCCTCGACGAGGCGCAGAACACGAGCCCCGAGCAGATGCAGATGTTCCTCACCCGACTCGGCTTCGGCTCGAAGATGGTCGTCACCGGCGACGTGACGCAGATCGACCTCCCGCGCGAGCAGGCATCGGGCCTGATCCACGTGCAGCGGATCCTCGACGGCGTCGACGGCATCGGGTTCGTCCAGTTCACGCACAAGGACGTCGTCCGCCACAAGCTCGTGCAGCGGATCGTCGAGGCGTACAAGCGCCACGCGGAGGAGACGGGCACGCAGCGCAGCCGCTGATGGTCGCGGTCGAGGTCGACAACCGAAGCGGGCGCGAGGTCGACGAGCAGGCGGCGGTCGCGCTCGCGCGGCGTGTGCTCGCGGCCGAGGGCGTCGACGACGGGGGAGCTCGGCATCCACTTCGTCGAGCCGGACGAGATCCAGCGCCTGAAGCGCGAGCACCTCGGGCGTCGACGAGGCGACCGACGTGCTCGCGTTCCCGATCGACGAGCGCGAGCAGCTCCCGGCGGGCTTCCGCGGCAGCTCGGTGACGCGATCGTCTGCCCGCAGGTCGTCGGCGAGGAGCTGGCGCGAGCCGCTCGTCCAGGCGCTCCTCCACCTGCTCGGCCACGATCACGGGCCGGAGATGGAGGCGCGAGAGCGAATGCATCGCGCAGTGAATCGCCGCGCCTGCGGCCGCCGTCGCTCCTCGAGAGCTTCAACTACGCCTTCGAGGGGATCATCCACGTCCTCCGCACGCAGCGGAACATGCGGATCCACTTCCTGCTCGCGGTCGTCGTGCTGATCGCGGCGCTCGCGACCGGCGTCGAGCAAGTTCGAGCTGATCGCGCTGCTGATCGCGATCGCGTTCGTCCTGATCGCCGAGATGGTCAACACGGCGATCGAAGGCGCGATCGACGTCGCCACGACCTCGTTCGACCCGATGGCGAAGCTCGCGAAGGACATCGCGGCCGGCGCGGTACTGATCGCGACCGTCGACGCCGTCGCGGTCGGCTATCTCGTCTTCGCCGACCGGCTGCGCGACCCGAGCCTCGCGGCTGCTCGACGGGCTCCGCGACGCGCCGTTCGAGCTGACGCTGATCGCGCTCGTCCTCACCGTCGATGGTCGTGATCGCGGCCAAGGCGTACACCGGGCGCGGCACACCGCTGCGCGGCGGGCTCCCCTCCGGCCATGCGGCCGTCGCGTTCGGCGGCTGGATGGCCGTCACGACTGCTGCTCGGCGACAGCGGCACTGGTTCCTGATCTCGACGGTGACCTTCATCATGGCGCTGCTCGTGGCGCAGACACGCATCGAGGCCGGTGTGCACTCCCTGTTCGAGGTCTTCCTCGGCGGGCTGCTCGGCGCGCTCGTGACGCTCGTGATCTTCCAGGTGTTCTGGGCGTGACGGACGACGAGCTCCTCGCGCGGGCGGACGCGGTGGCGGAGCGTGCGTACGCGCCGTACTCGAAGTTCCACGTCGGCGCGGCGGTCCTCGACGAGCGACGGCCGCGTGATCGAAGGCGTGAACGTCGAGAACGCCGCGTACCCGCTCGGGACGTGCGCCGAGCGGACCGCGCTCGTCCCGCGCGGTGACCGAGGGCGTCTCGGCCCGGGCGAGCTCGAGGCGATCGCGATCACCGCGTCGCCGTGCGGCGGCTGCCGCCAGTGGCTGCACGAGTTCGAGCTCGACGCGCTGTCGATACTTCCGACGAACGGCGGCAGCGGCGAGCGTCGGTCGACCCGGACGACCGCCGGACTCGAGCTGCTGTCCCGAATCGTTCGACCTGTGAAGAGCGGCTTCGTCGCCGTCGCCGGGCCGGCCGAACGTCGGCAAGTCGACGCTCGTGAACGCGCTCAGCGGCGGCAAGGTCGCGATCGTCTCCGACAAGCCGCAGACGACGCGGCACCGCATCTTCGGGATCGCGAACGGCCGAGGACTCCCAGCTCGTGCTCGTCGACCTGCCCGGGTTCCAGCGTCCGCTCGACGCGCTGACGGAGCGGATGCAGCGCACCGTCGACCGGGCGTTCGAGGACGTCGAGGCCGTCCTGTTCGTGCTCTCCGCGCGTGAGCGGATCGGGGCGGGCGACCGCTTCATCGCGCAAGCGCGTCTTCGCGCTCGGCGTGCCGGTCGTGATCGCGCTGAACAAGGTCGACCGCCTGAAGCCGGGTCACATCGCCACGCAGATGGCGACCGCCGTCGCAGCTCGGCGCCTTCCACGCGCTCCACCCGGTGAGCGCGAAGACAGGCGACGGGATCGGGGAGCTGCGCGAAGAGCTCGTCGGGCTGCTGCCCGAAGGGCCGGCTGTACTTCCCGCTCGACCAGCGGACCAACCTGCCGCTCGAGCTCCAGCTCGCCGAGCTGATCCGCGAGAAGGCGCTCCACCTCACGCGGGAGGAGCTGCCGCACGCGATCACGGTCGAGATCGAGGAGCTCGGGGAGAAGGTCGTGCGCGCGAGCCTGCTCGTCGAGACCGAGTCGCAGAAGCAGATCCTCGTCGGCAAGGGGGCGCGATGGTCAGGGAGATCGGCACCCGCGCGCGCCCGGAGATCGAGGCGATCCTCGGCCGGCCCGTCTTCCTCGAGCTGCAGGTCAAGGTTCGCCCGCGCTGGCGCCGCGACGCCGCGACGCTCGACCGGCTCGGGCTCTGAGCCGACTGCGTGTGGAGCGATCGTGACGCTCCCGCGACAACGCGTCACAGACACGGCACGCGCGCAGCGGTAGCCTCGACGTTGGGTGCGGGGTGGCCCAAACCCCACCCAAGGGTGGGGGTGCGCTCGAAAACTCAGCCGCTGCGCGGGAGGTAGTAGCGCCGCAGCCAGGCGCTCAGGCCGTCCAGGCCCGGGAACAGCACCCGTTCGGTGATGTTCGCCTGGTCGAGCTTGTCGCGCACCTCCCACTTCAAATCGGCCGGGACGACGAGCTTGCGACACGAGGTCCGGCGTGCTGCTCGACCCCACTCGTCGAGCGACGCCTCGGCGCGACGACATGAGACGAGAAGAGCGCGTACTGGTTCACGATCCGGTCGTCGAGCGACGGCGGCTCGAAGAAGAGCGACGAAGTCTTCGTCCTCGGCGAGGCTGGTCGAGCTCCGCTCCGGCTCCGGGCGGCTCGGTCGAGCATCTCGGCCGTGAAGACGTTCGCGCCCTCGTCGCGCGAGCACCATCCGCAGCGGCCGCGGCAGCAGCTCGTGCGCGCGCACGTAGTCGATCGTCCACACGACGCCGTCCTCGTTGTAGCGAGCGCGAGCTCGTCGTCGCGAAGTGCAGCGCGACGTACGGCGAGAACGTCCAGTCGAGCAGCCGCGTCGGCAGACCGTGGTGCTGCGCGAGCGCGAGCCAGTTCCACGCCGAGTCGTACGGGCACGTCGCTCTCGCTCGCGTACTTGCGAAAGCTGCGGATCAGAGGGCGCCTCGAGCGACCTGGCATCGGCCGCCGAGCCGCTGGAGGCTCGTCTCGAGGCCCTCGTTCGCAGCGCGCGGCCGCGGTACGCGAAGTTGGAGCGGTGCCGGCCCAGGCTCTCCTGCCAGGAGTCCTCGAACAGCCGCTCGTGGAGCTCGGCCCAGCTCTCGACGCGGATCTCGCGCACGGCCTGCTCTTCCCTCGTTCGGTTACGAGACCTGCGCCGCGGCGCGCACTGCGCGGCGCCTTGCACGAGGCCGGCAGGCGGCGCGGCACGCGAGGCCTGATCGCACGGCGATTCGGTCGCATTGCTCGGCAACGATGACGGTCGGCCCGACGGCGAGCTACACTCGATCCATGGCCCAGGCGCCTGCACTGCCGCGCGGTTTCGAGCTTCCGCTCGAGCCGCGGCTGCCGCGCATCGGCTCGGTCGACCAGGTCGCGGTCGAGGAGCGCGCCGCGTCGCTCGCGAAGCGCTCGATCAAGCGCGAGTCGAAGCTGTTGGCGCTCGAGCTCGCGATCCGGATGATGGACCTGACGACGCTCGAGGGCGCCGACACGCCGGGCAAGGTCGCCGCGCTCTGCTCGAAGGCGATGCGCCCCGACCCCGTCGATCCGCACCGATCCCGTCGGTCGCCGCGGTCTGCGTCTACCCGAACCTCGTCCCGGTCGCCAAGGAGCGGCTCGGCGACAGCGGCGTCAAGGTCGCGTCGGTCGCGACCGGCTTCCCGTCGGGCCAGTCCCCGACTCGAGGTCAAGCTCGCCGACGTGCGCGCGGCCGTCGAGCTCGGCGCCGACGAGATCGACATGGTGATCGACCGCGGCGCGTTCCTCTCGGGCCGCTACGCGAAGGTCTACGACGAGATCGTCGCGCGTCAAGGAGGCCTGCGGCGACGCGCACCTGAAGGTGATCCTCGAGACCGGCGAGCTCGGCACCTACGACAACGTCCGCCGCGCGTCGCTGCTCGCGATGGCCGCCGGCGCCGACTTCATCAAGACGTCGACCGGGAAGATCTCGCCCGCCGCGACGCTGCCCGTCACGCTCGTGATGCTCGAGGCGATCCGCGACGTCCACGACGAGACCGGCCGCGTCGTCGGGATGAAGCCCGCCGGCGGCGATCCGCACCGCGAAGCAGGCGATCCAGTACCTCGTGCTCGTCCACGAGACGCTCGGCCCCGACTGGATGACGCCCGACCTCTTCCGCTTCGGCGCCTCGTCGCTCCTCAACGACGTGCTGATGCAGATCCGCAAGCAGAAGACGGGCCGCTACCAGCGCCCGGACTACTTCACCATTGACTGATGCTCGAGCGAAAGCAGGATCGCAACGCCCGTCCCGCTCCGAGTGGACGTACGCGCCCGCGCCCGAGTCGCGCGACATCGTCCGGCTCGCAGGAGCGCTACGGCCTCTTCGTCGGCGGCGAGTGGCTCGAGCCGCGCACGGCGAGTGGTACACGACGATCATCCCGGCGACCGAGGAGCCGCTCGCCGAGGTCGCGCCAGGCGGCGGCCGAGGACGTCGACGCTCGCGGTCGACGCCGCGCGCGGCGCGTTCGAGAACGGCTGGTCGGCGCTGCCGGCCGTCCGAGCGCGCGAAGTACCTGTTCCGGATCGCGCGCATCCTGCAGGAGCGCGCGCGCGAGCTCGCCGTGCTCGAGTCGCTGAACGGCGGCAAGCCGATCAAGGAGTCGCGCGACGTCGACCTGCCGCTCGCGGCGGCGCACTTCTTCTACTACGCGGGCTGGGCCGACAAGCTCGAGTACGCGTTCCCGAACCGCCGGCCGCGGCCGCTCGGCGTCGCCGGCCAGATCATCCCGTGGAACTTCCCGCTGCTGATGCTCGCGTGGAAGATCGCGCCGGCGCTCGCGTGCGGGAACACGGTCGTGCTCAAGCCGGCCGAGACGACGCCGCTGACCGCGCTGCTCTTCGTGCGACGTGCTGCGCCAGGCCGAGCTGCCGCCGGGCGTCGTCAACATCGTCACCGGCGACGGCCGCACCGGCGCCGCGCTCGTCAAGCACCCGGGCGTCGACAAGATCGCGTTCACCGGCTCGACCGAGGTCGGCAAGGCGATCCAGCGCGAGCTCGCCGGCACCGGCAAGAAGCTGACGCTCGAGCTCGGCGGCAAGGCGGCGAACATCGTCTTCGACGACGCCGCGCTCGACCAGGCGGTCGAGGGGATCGTCAACGGCATCTACTTCAACCAGGGCCACGTCTGCTGCGCCGGCTCGCGGCTGCTCGTGCAGGAGTCGATCTACGAGCCGCTGGTCGACGAAGCTCAAGCGCCGGCTGGCGACGCTGCGCGTCGGCGATCCGCTCGACAAGAACACCGACGTCGGCGCGATCAACTCGAAGCAGCAGCTCGACAAGATCCGCGAGCTCGTCGCGGCCGGCGAGGAGGAGGGCGCCGAGATCTACCAGCCGCCGTGCCGCCTGCCGGAGCAGGGCTACTGGTTCGCGCCGACCGTCTTCACGAACGTCGCGCAGAGCTACCGGATCGCGCAGGAGGAGATCTTCGGCCCGGTGCTGTCGGTGCTCACGTTCCGCACGCCGGAGGAGGCGGTCGAGAAGGCGAACAACACGCCGTACGGGCTCTCGGCGCGGGCGTCTGGACGGAGAAGGGCTCGCGCATCCTCTGGATGGCGCAGCGGCTGCGCGCCGGCGTCGTCTGGGCGAACACGTACAACCGGTTCGACCCGACGTCGCCGTTCGGCGGCTACAAGGAGTCGGCTTCGGCCGCGAGGGCGGCCTGCACGGGCTCGAGCCGTACCTGAGGTTCGACTCGGAGGCGTTCGATGGCTGACCGCCTGCCCGTCAGGAAGACGTACAAGCTCTACATCGGCGGCGCGTTCCCGCGCTCCGAGTCCGGGCGCACGTACGAGGCCGAGGGGCAGAACGTCGCGCGCGCCTCGCGCAAGGACGTGCGCGACGCGGTCCGGGCCGCGCGCGGCGGCGTTCCCGAAGTGGGCGGCGATGACCGCGTACAACCGCGGCCAGGTGCTCTACCGCGTCGCGGAGATGCTGGAGGCGCGCGCGCGACGAGCTCGCCGCGGTGCGCTCGGGCAAGACGGAGGTCGACGCGCGCGATCGACCGCGTCGTCTGGTACGCGGGCTGGGCCGACAAGCTCGCGCAGGTGCTCGGCGGCTCGAACCCCGTCGCCGGCCCGTACTTCAACTTCACCGTGCCCGAGCCGACCGGCGTCGTCGGCGTCCTCGCGCCCGACGAGCCGGCGCTCGCCGGGCTCGTCTCGCGGCTCGCGCCCGTGCTCGTCGGCGGCAACGCGGTCGTCGCGGTCGCCTCGGAGACGCATCCGCTCGCGGCGATCGAGCTCGCGGAGGTGCTCGCGACCTCCGACGTGCCCGGCGGCGTCGTCAACATCCTCACCGGCTACCGCGACGAGCTCGCGCCCGTGCTCGCCGGCGCACATGGACGTCAACGCGATCGACCTGACCGGCGCCGACGGCGAGCTCGCCGAGCTCGAGCGGCTCGCCGCCGAGAACGTCAAGCGCGTCGTGCGCGGCGCAGCCGACGGCCAGAGCCCGTGGGAGATCGCCGACTTCCTCGAGCTGAAGACCGTCTGGCACCCGATCGGGCGCTAGCTGCGCAGAGCAGCCGTGCGGCGGCGGCGGGAGTGCGCGGCCTGCGCTCGCTGCGGCGCGGAGCCGCTCCGGTCACGTCGACCCCGCCCATCAGCGACCACGCCTTGACCCGGATGAGCGGCGCCCGTCGGCCGACGCCGGTCTCGGGACGCGGTTGCTGTTGCCGCCCATCGAGCGCGAAGCCGGTAGACGCTCCACGCGCGCGCCTTCCGGCACCCAGATCGTCGAGCCGCCCATGACCGCGATCGCCGTCACGGTCGCCTCGCCGTCGGGGAAGCTCGCCGCGCGGAGGTCGAGGTCGCTGCCGCCCATCGACGTCGACGATCATCGTCTCGTCGTCGGCGACGTCCTCGGCGCCGCTCGTTGCCGCCCATCACCGAGACGAGCCAGCGCACGCTTGCCGCGGCTTCGCCCGCGGCGCGGGCGCCTCCGGGAGATCGGCTGTCAGCACGTCGAGCTCCTCGTGCGTGCGAGCCTCGTAGGCGCGGTCCATCCGCTCGACGAACTCCTCGTAGCGTCAGGCGGCCGACGGCGTGGTGCTCGCCGAGCGTCCGGACGCCGGCTCGCGCTCGGCGTCGGAGATCCGGAGCGGCCGGACGCGTTCGCCCGCCATGCGGGCGAGTCTGCCGATCGCCGAGAGCGTCTCGCAACGCGCGGTTAGCATCCCCCGCGCATGAACGAGCGAGGCACACGCCGGCTCAGCCAGGCGATCTCCGAGGGCGACGGCATCTCGCTGCTCGTCGAGGTCGGCGACGCCGAGGCGCCGCGCGCGGCCGAGAGCGGGCGCCGAGGAATCGTCGTGCCGCGGCCGGCGCCCGGCGGTGCGCGAGGCGACCGAGCTGCCGATCCTCTGGTGCGCCGACGGCCCGAGGCCGCCGACGCCGCCGGCGCCGACGCCTGCCTGCTCGTCGCTCGACGGCTACGGCGAGGACTGGGAGCGGCTCGCGGACGACCACGCACGCGGCGCTCGACGCTCGGGCTCGACAGCGTCGTCGAGGTGCGCGACGAGGAGGAGCTGCAGGCGCGCTCGAGCACGTCGACCCGGAGATCTTCCTGCTCGGCGGCGAGTCGCGCGACCGACGAGGCACGCGCTCGAGCACGTGCTCGAGCCTGCTGCCGGACGTGCCGGCCGGCAAGCTCGCGATCGCCGAGCTGCCCGGACGCGACGCGCGACGAGGTCGACGAGCTCGAGCGCGCGGGCGTCGACGCGGTCGTCGTCGGCGCGAGCGACGTCGCCGAGCTCGTCGGTGAGACGCCTCCCGCGGTCTGAGCCCGAGTCCCGCTGGGCGCGGCTCGCCGACGATCCTCGCGCTCGTCCTGGTCGGCGCGGCGCGCTCCGGCTCGTCGGCATGCGCTACGGGCTGCCCGCTGCCGGCTGCTGAACCCGGACGAGGAGATCATCGTCCCGCGCGCGTGGGCGATCACGCACGGCGGCGGCCTCGACCCGGGCCGTGGTTCGACTAGCCGAGCCTGCTCTTCTACGTGCTGGCGCCCGTTCCAGGCGCTGGCAGGACGCGCCTCGTACCTCGCCGCGCGCGCTCGTCGCGTCGCTGATCGGCCTCGCGGGCGTCGCGGCGGCGTGGTGGCTCGGCGAGCGGGCGTACGGCGCCGCTCGCCGGCGGCGTGGCCGCGGCCGCGACCGCGGTCGCGACCGTGCACGTCGCGTACTCGCGCATGGCGGTGACCGACGTGCTGCTGACGACGCTCGTCACGGTCGCGCTCGCGCTCGCTGTCACGGGCCGGCTCGAGTTGGCCGGCCTCGCGGTCGGCGCTCGCCGACGCGGCGAAGTAGCCGGGCGTCGCTCGCTGGCCGTCCGCTCGCTCGTCGCGGGCTGGGGCCAGTGGCGCCGTCTCGCGTCGCGCCGGCGGCTCGCCGCTCGCCGCGTTCGTCGCTCACGAGCCCGTTCGTCGTCTTCCACGCGGGCGAGGCGTGGGACGGACGTCTCGCGCGTGCAGCGGCTCGGCGCCGAGACGGCTGGCTCGGCTTCGAGCGACGACCGTTCGACGCCGGTCGCGTTCCTCGACCGGCTGTGGGAGGCGCTCGGCCCGGCGCTCGTCGTCGCGCTGGTCGGGCTCGCCGTCGGCGCTCGCGCGCCGCGACCGCGCCGACCTCGTGCTCGCGCTCGTTCGTCGCGTCTACTTCGTCGCGCTGCTGCCGCTCGATGCGCACTTCGACCGCTACGTGCTGCCGCTCGTCCCGGTGCTCGGCGTGCTCGCGGGCCGGTTCCGCTCGCTCGCGCCGCGTGACGCTCGCTGCTCCTCGTCGTGCCCGCTCGCCTGGACGTCGCGCGACAACGCGGCGAGCTGACGGAGGACCGACACGCGGTCGTCGCGGACGCTGGCTCGACGCACGTCCGGCGGGACCGTCGGCTGACCGCTCGCGACGGCGTGCTCGAGTGTGCCGCTGGACCGTCCGGCCGATCCCGACCGCGACGTCGCCCGGCTGCGCTCCCGCGGCGTCGCTACGTCTCGTCACCGGCGCGGTCGCCGACCGGGTGCGCGGCGCGCGACGCTACCCGCGGGAGGCGCGCTTCTACGACGAGCTCGACGTCGGCCCGGCGGGTTCTGCGCGTCGACCCGGCGGTGACTCGCGGCCCGTGGGTGGCGTGTACCGCTGTAACCGTCGGCCGATCGGGCCGAGCGCGGACGCGTGCCCGCGATCGGCGTCGCGGTCTTCGTCTCCGGCGCGGTGCTGCTCGGCCTGGAGATCGCCTCGAGCCGCGTGCTCGCGCCGTTCTTCGGCAACTCGCTCTACGTCTGGGGCGCGCTGATCGGCGTCGTGCTCGCCGGGCTCTCGATCGGCTACTGGTGGGGCGCTCGCCGACCGGATGCCGACGCCGGGCTGCTGCTCGGCGTGATGGCGCTCGGCGCGCTGCTCGTGCTCGCGATCCCGTCGTGGACGAGCCGGTGCTGGAGCGGTCGTCGACTGGGATCCCGGCGCCGCGGCTGAACCCGCTCGTCGCCGCGATCGTGCTCTTCGGCCTGCCGAGCGTCGTCCTCGCCGCGGTGACGCCGATCGCCGTGCGGCTCGCGCGCGCTCGCTCGCGACGCTCGGCCGCACGGCCGGCCGCCTCTTCGCGATCTCGACCGCCGGGAGCATCGCCGGCACGTTCGCGACGGCGTTCGTGCTGATCCCCGAGCTCGGCACGGACCAGCTGCTCGCGCTCGGCGCCGCCGTGCTGCTCGCGCGGCGCCGCGCTCGTCGCGCTCGTCGCAGCGGCTCTGGTCGCCGGGCGTCGCGCGTCGCCGCGCGCTCGCGGCCGCCGCGCGTCTGCGCGTCGTCCGCTGGCGCCGGAGCAGGGCGGGACGGCTCGACGGCGCCGCCGCGCAGAACTAGTCGCCGCGTCTACCGCCTGCGCGGCGAGCGAGGGAGCGTCGGCGCGGCGACGCCGACTACGCCGCCGAGGGCTTCGACGTCGTCTACCGCAAGGACACGCACTACCACCGGCATCGCGGTCGTCGAGGACGAGCGACACCGCTACCTCCGCTTCGACAGCTCGTTCCAGAGCGCGATGTGCCTCGACGAGCCGTTCGTGACGCGCGTTCGAGTACACCGACTACTTCTGCTCGCGCTCGCGTACAGCCCGGAGGCGCGAAACGTGCTCTTCGTCGGGCTCGGAGGCGGCTCGGCGCCGAAGCGCATCTGGCGCGACTTCCCGGACGCTCGCAGCTCCAGGTCGGTCGAGCTCGACCCCGAGGTCGTCGACGTCGCGTACCGCTGCTTCGCGCTCCCGCGGGAGCCCGCGGCTCGAGGTCGAGGTCGAGGACGGGCGCCGGTACCTCGCAGACGACGACGAGCGCTGGGACGTGATCGTGCTCGACGCGTACTACTCGGACTCGATCCCGTTCCACCTGACGACGCAGGAGTTCCTCGAGCTCGTGCGCACCCGGCTCGCGCCCGGCGGGGTCGTCGTCGCGAACATGATCGGCGCGGTCGCGAGGCGCCGCACTCGAAGCTCTTCCGCTCGCTGCTACCGCACGTACCGCACGGTCTTCCCGACCGTGCGCGTGCACCCGGTTCGACGGCCAGGGCGACGCGAGTCGAGATCCGCAACATCATCGTCGTCGCGACCGAGGGCGCCGCGCCGCCAAGGCGTTCCTCCCGGAGCGCTGGGCGGACGTGCGCGGGCGAGCGCCCGCAGGCGCCCGACCTCGACGCGCGCGATCCGCGGCCGGTACGAGAAGCTCGATCCCGACGCGGACGTGCCGGTCCTGACGGACGACTACGCCCCGACCGACGCGCTGCTCTGCTCGTCGAGCTGATTCGTCCGGCTGCTGCCGCTAGCCGACGCGACGGCCTAGCCGAAGAACGCCTGCGCGACGTCGTACCACTCGGGCGGCACCGTCTTCAGCTCCGCGGTCGCCTCCTCGAGCGACACGTCGACGATCGCGTCGCCGTGCAGCGCCGCCATCCGCCCGAACCTGCCCTCGTGGACGAGGTCGGCGGCCTTCAGCCCGTAGCGCGTCGCGAGCACGCGGTCGCGCGGGGTGGGGGTGCCGCCGCGCTGGACGTGGCCGAGCACCGTCACGCGCGTCTCGTAGCCGGTGCGCTCCTCGATCTCCCGCGCGAGCGCGTCGCCGACGCCGCCGAGCCTCACATGGCCGAACTGGTCGGTCGCGCGCGCCTCCTCGGCGACGAGCCGGCGCTCGCCGGACTCGTAGGTCAGCTCGTAGCCCTCGCTGACGACGACGATCGAGAAGTCCTGGCCGCGCTCGTGGCGGCGGCGGATCTCCGCGCAGGCCTGCTCGACGGTGATCGGGTGCTCGGGGATCAGGATCACGTCGGCGCCGCCGGCGATCCCGCTCATCACGGCGATCCAGCCCGTGTGCCGGCCCATCACCTCGACGACCATCACGCGGTTGTGCGACTCGGCGGTGGTGTGCAGCCGGTCGATCGCCTCGGTCGCGATCGTGACGGCGGTGTCGAAGCCGAAGGTGTAGTCGGTGGCGGCGAGGTCGTTGTCGATCGTCTTCGGGACGCCGACGACCGGGAAGTCGTGCTCGCGCGTGGAGGCGCGCCGCGACGCCGAGCGTGTCCTCGCCGCCGATCGCGACGAGCGCGTCGAGCCCGCTCGCGCGCGAAGTTCTCGAGCACGCGGTCGACCCGCCGTCGACTTGTACGGGTTCGTCCGCGACGTGCCGAGGATCGTGCCGCCGCGCGGCAGGATCCCCGAGATCTCGCGCGGCCCGAGCGGCTCGAACGTGCCCCTCGACCAGCCCGTGCCAGCCGTCGCGGACGCCGAGGACCTCGTGCCCGTCGGTGAGCGACCGCCGCGTCACCGGCCCGGATGACCGCGTTCAGGCCGGGGCAGTCGCCGCCGCCGGTGAGCACGCCGACCCGCATCGCCACGACGGCCAAGACTGAACCGCGACGACTGCGCGCCGCGCTCGTGCGGCCGGTGCTGACGCCGACGTGGAGCGCAGATCGTGCATCGACGCGTATTGACGTGCTCGCCGGCGGGGCGCACCGATGGACGGAGTATGGCGACGACGAGCGACGGCTGCCGCCAGCGCCAGACCATCGACGCGCGTTCGCGCCGCACCGCGACGCCAGCGTCGACCGAACGCTCTCAGCTCGGCGTCGTAGCCGAGCTCCGCGACGGCTCGAGGCGAGAGCAGGAGCTGCCCGAGGATCGGTGCGCGCCGATCAGCGAGGTCGGTGCGGCTCCGGCACGATGCGGCTGTCGCCTCGGCAGACGCCTCGAGCGCGAGCTCGTAGCTCGAGCGATGTTCGAACCAGGCGGAGCTGAGCGCTGTCCGATCGGACAGCGCCTCGCCGAGCCGGTCAGCGCACCGCGACATCCGAGCACCGGCGTGCGCTCGAAGACCCCGATCGGAGACGCGGTTTCTCCGAGTCGACGCGCTCGGCTAGATCCGACGGCTAGTCCGGCGCGTGGAACACGCCAGTAGCGCTGCACGAGGCACGCGATGCTCCGTCGAGGTCGACGTCCCGATCGCTCGACGCGCGAGCCAGCTCCGCGATTCGCGCGCCCCAGGGAACGACGAGGACGAACGACCTCGTCGCGCGCGATACACGCCCGTGCGACGACGAGTGCGTATCGCGCCTCCTGCGGATAGAGCGCTCGACGGAGTGTCATGGTCGCAGACACCGACTGCGAAGGCAGTCGGCACGTCGGATCGCCGTAGCCGCTCTGTTGCCGCGGCCGTGTCCAGATGCGCCGCATCCTCGACAATCGGCGTCTCGTCCCGCTGCGACGATGGGATGTCGAGTCGAGCGCCGCCTGCGCAGGCTCAGGCTCGCGTCGAAGCTGCCGCCGATCGATGTTCGGACCGCGTACTCGCCGGGTACTCCCGGGCGGCTTCCCTGGCCGAACGACGGCTGCCGGCATGCGCGGTGCATGCGCCGAACGGACGGCGCCTGACCGCCAGACGTCGTCGACCGTGTCGCGCGCTGAATCAAGCCGAGGAACCGTGCTGATCGACGCGGCGAGGACGGTCTCCGCCCGGCAAGGCGGCGTCTCGTCGATTGCTTCGGTCGTACGGTGCTCGCCCTCGAGTCGGACGTCGGCGTTCGAGACGGAGTCCGGGTTCGCGCCGGCGTAGATCCGACGACAGCCGATGCCGACGGAGCTGCTCGGGCACGTCGCAGGCGCCGCAGGCTGCCGATCCGCCGCGCCGACTCCGTGCACCGCGAAGGCGAGCGTTGCGCCGCTCGCTGCACAGGTCGAGACGCGCATGAGCGCACGTGCGACTTGATGCGGTCCGGCAGCGCGCCGGCTATAACGGCCGCAGTGAGCTCGAGCATGCCGAAGGTGGGAATCGAACCCACACGGCCCGAGGGCCACCGGATTTTGAGTCCGGCGCGTCTACCAATTCCGCCACTTCGGCTAGTCAGCATGGTATGCGGCGCTTGGCCGCCGGAGCCGGGCTTTGCCCGGCGGGAGGCACGTTGCGGCAAGAGAAACAAGTCGGTTGTCGGCCGCCGATGACGGCTCAGCTGACAGCCGGGTCGCGACGCCGGTCGCAAGGAGGGGGCTCACGGGGGAACCAGGGGTTCCCCCGTGTTAACGCAGTGTTGAACCGACGGCTCCGACTTGCATCCGGCCCGGCGGGCCACGGATACTGCCCCCTCTGTACGCGCGTACATCCGATCTGCAGACGGAGGAGGAGCATTGAGAAAGCGCAGTTTGCTTGCGCTCTTCGGGTTGCTCGTGGCGTCCCTCGCCCTCATGGCGGCGGGCTGCGGCGGCGACGACGAGGGGGACGGAGGCGCTGGCGGTGCGATTACGGCGCTGCCGTCGTCATCCTGCACCGGCATCGAGTACAAGGGCGAAGGCGATCCTGACTATCTGCTCGTCTCGGACTTCCCGCTTCAAGGGTCGAGCCGGACGCAGACCATCCAGATCGTCGGAGCGATTCGGTTCCTGCTCGACAAGCAGGGCTGGAAGGCCGGCGACCACAACATCGCCTACCAGTCGTGCGACGACGCGACGGCCCAGGCCGCGAAGTGGGACTCGGGCAAGTGCTCGCAGAACGCGAACGCCTATGCCGGAAACGACGAGGTGATCGGCGTGATCGGCACGTTCAACTCGGGCTGCGCCGCGATCGAGATCCCGGTGCTCAACCAGGCGGCGAACGGCGGCATCGGGATGATCTCCCCTGCCAACACGTTCGTCTGTCTGACCGAGGGCGGGCCCGGGTGCGAGGACACCGAGCCGGACAAGTACTACCCGACCGGCAATCGCAACTACACCCGCGTCGTCCCGCATGACGCGTATCAGGGCGCTGCCATGGCCGAGTTCATGCAGGCCCAGGGCATCAAGAAGGTCTACGTCCTGAACGACAAGGAGGCCTACGGCCTCGGCGTCGCGACGAACTTCCGGAACGCTGCTGAGCACCTCGGCATCGAGATCGCCGGGTTCGAGGCGTGGGATCCGAAGGCCTCGTCCTACGAGGGCCTCTTCCGCAAGATCGGTGGAACGGGCGCCGACGCGGTGTTCCTCGGCGGACTCATCGACGAGAACGGCGCCAAGGTGATCAAGGACAAGGTCGCCACGCTCGGGCCGAACGACGGCAAGGTCAAGCTGTTCGCCCCGGACGGCTTCACGACGCAGCAGACGATCGACGAGGCCGGCAGCGCCGCCGCCGGGATGTTCATGTCGATCGCGGGCGTGCCGATCGACGAGTTCGCGGGCGCGGGCGCGGAGTTCGCGGCCGAGTTCGGGCCGACTCTCGGAGGCAGGCCGATCGACCCGTACGCGATCTACGGCGCGCAGGCCGCTCGGGTCATGCTCGACGCGATCGCTGCGTCGGACGGCTCCAGGGCGAGCGTGATCGAGCAGCTGTTCAACACCAAGGTGACGGACGGCTATCTCGGCTCGTTCGAGATCAACGAGAACGGCGACCCCGCGGGTGCCGAGGGGGCGGTCGTCGGCTTCACGATCTACAAGGCAACGACGAAGCTGGAGACCGAGACCACGATCTCGCCGAAGCCCGAGAACGTGGAAGCGGCCAGGGGATCCTGATCCGCAAGTAACGCCTTGAAGGGGGAGGGCCTCGCGCCCTCCCCCTTCACGGTTTAGGGTCTCGCACACACGTGGCTGACGCGGCGGGCACCGGAGGCTCTTTCGGCTCGAGGTTGGCGGCACTTGTGCCGCGCACCGTGACCGGCTGGCTCGGGCTCGGTTTCATCGGGGTGATCGTCTTCTGGCTCGGGGCGAACCTCGTCAACGACCCGAGCGAGTTCTTCAACGTCGCCTTCATCGGACTGACGAACGGCGCGGTGTACGCGCTCATCGCGCTCGGCTACACGCTCGTCTACGGAATCCTGCAGCTGATCAACTTCGCGCACGGGGACGTTTTCGCGCTGAGCGGCCTCGTCGCGAGCAGCGTGATCGTCGGCTGGATCGGGCTCGGTGCCGGCTCGAGCACCGGAGAGGTCGTGCTCGGGATCGGCCTCGCGCTCGTCATCGCCGTCGTCTTCGCCGCGACGCTGAACACCGGCATCGAGTTGATCGCCTACCGGCGGCTGCGGAACGCTCCTCGACTGGCGCCGCTGATCACCGCCGTCGGCGTCTCGTTCATCCTTCAGGACGTCGGCCTCGTCGGCTGGGGAGTCGAGTTCCGGACGACCGAGAAGCTGATCCCCAACCGTGACGCGTTCAACATCGGCGGCGTGCACTTCCCGTGGGACAAGCTCGGCGTCCTCTGGCTCACCGTGCCGGTCCTGATCGCCCTGACCTGGCTCGTCCGCTCGACGAAGCAAGGGAAGGCGATGCGCGCGACGTCGCAGGACATGGACGCGGCGGCGATGATGGGAATCAACGTCAATCGCACGATCTCGTTCACGTTCGCGCTCGCCGGCGGGCTGGCGGGAGCGGGAGGTCTTCTCTACTTCCTGCACTTCACGTCGATGCGCTACGACACCGGCTTCCAGCTCGGGCTGATCGCGTTCACCGCGGCCGTGCTCGGGGGCATCGGAAACCTCGCCGGCGCCGTGCTCGGCGCGCTGATGATCGGCCTGATCGAGCAGTTCAACGAAGGGCTCGAGCTGTACTCGCCCGGGAGCGACTGGACCCGCTCGATCGTGTTCGGGATCCTGATCGCCACGCTTGTCTTCCGACCCGAGGGCCTGCTCGGCGAGAGGACGCCTGAGGGTGGCTAACGTGCCCGACCGGCTGCGCCGCGCGTGGGTGCCGATCGTCGTGATCGCGCTCGGCTTGCTCTATCCGACGCTGTTGCCGTACCTCGACGACCTCCCGTTGATCGGAACGCTCTTGCCCGCTGTCGGAACGGTCGTGATCATGATCGTGTTCACGATGATGGCGGTCGGCCTGAACGTCGTCGTCGGCTACGCCGGTCTGCTCGACCTCGGGTACGTCGCCTTCTACGCGGCAGGCGCGTACACCGCCGCGTGGCTCGCGTCGGTTCAGTTCGAACAGGTGACGTTCCACTTCGGCTCGTCGGGGATCAACCCCGAGCTGCCGGGCATCCACATATCGATGTTTCTCGTGCTGCTCATAGCGGGATGCTTCACGGCTCTCGTCGGCATCATCATCGGGCTACCGACGCTGCGATTGCGCGGCGACTACCTGGCGATCGTGACCCTCGGCTTCGGCGAGATCGTCCCGCAGTTCGTCCGCAACGCGGACTCGATCAAGGGCTTCGACCTCACGCACGGCGCGTTCGGGATCTCTCCGATCGACTCGCCCGGCTTCGGCGCGGGTCTGGGCGCCGCCCTTGGCCTCCCCGAGAGCTATCAGCAGTCGACGAACCGCGCGGAGCTCTACTTCTACACCGCCATGGTGCTGTTGCTGTTCACGGTGTTCGTCTCGGTGCGGCTGCGCGACTCGCGGCTCGGGCGCGCGTGGGTCGCGATCCGCGAGGACGAGACGGCCGCCGCCGCGATGGGCGTCCCGCTGATGCGGACGAAGACCTGGGCGTACGCGATCGGCGCGTTCTTCGGCGGGATCGCGGGCGCCTACTACGCGTCGTTCAAGGGCGGCGCGTTCCCGAGCGACTTCTACTTCAACCTCTCGGTCTTCATCCTCTGCATGGTCGTCCTCGGCGGGATGGGCAGCGTGTGGGGAGCGATCGTGGGTGGTCTGTTCCTCTCCTACCTCGATCAAGAGGGGTTGGCGAAGATCGGGACGGAGGTGGGGATCCAGGATGTGCCGAAGTACAACTTCGGCATCTACGGTCTGATCATTGTGATCGTCATGCTCTTCCGGCCCACTGGGCTGATCCCCGAGCGCCGGCACAAGCGAGAGCTCGAGGAGGGCGTGCGCGACACGCCGTTCTACGACGTCCAGCACGAAGGGTCGGACACCGACCGGGATTCGCGGAATGACTGACCTGCTCGTCGCAGCGGACGTGCGCAAGGAGTTCGGCGGCCTCGTTGCGGTGAACGACGTCGACTTCACGATCCCGCAGGGCTCGATCGTCAGTCTGATCGGACCGAACGGCGCGGGGAAGACGACGTTCTTCAACATGCTCACCGGCGTGTACAAGCCCACCGCCGGCCAGATCGTCTTCGACGGCACCGACCTGACCGGCAAGCCGCCACACGCGATCACCGAGCTGGGGATCGGCCGCACGTTCCAGAACATCCGGCTCTTCCAGCAGATGACAGCGCTCGAGAACGTCCTCGTCGGCATGCACTCGCGGCTGAAAGGCGGGATCGTCCGAACCGTGCTTCGCACTCCGGGGCTCAAGCGGCAGGAGCGGGCGGCGACGGATCGCGCGCGAGAGCTGCTTCGGTTCTGCAGCCTCACGGGCGGCGACGACGACTGGGCGCGCAACCTCTCCTACGGAGACCAGCGGCGGCTCGAGGTCGCGCGCGCTCTCGCAACCGAGCCGAAGCTGCTGCTCCTCGATGAGCCGACGGCCGGGATGAACCCGCAGGAGACCGCCGCCTTCACCGCCTTCGTCGCGAAGCTCCGCACCGAGCAGGACCTGACCATCCTGATGATCGAGCACGACATGAAGGTCGTGATGGGCATCTCCGACCGGGTGACGGTGCTCGACTACGGCGAGAAGATCGCCGAGGGCGCTCCGAAGGACGTGCAGAAGGACGAGCGCGTGATCGAGGCGTACCTCGGAAGGGCCGCCACGGCATGAACGCTCCCGGCGAGATCATTCTCGAGCTCGAGGACGTTCACACCTACTACGGCTCGATCGAGGCCCTCAAGGGCATCACGATCGATGTCCGGCAGGGCGAGATCGTGACGCTCATCGGCGCGAACGGCGCCGGCAAGTCGACGACGCTGCGCTCGATCAACGGCCTCAACCGGCCGCGGCGCGGCACGATCCGCTTTCAGGGCCAGGAGATCACGAACCGGCCGGCGCACGAGATCGTCAAGCTCGGCATCGCCCAGTCACCCGAGGGCAGGCGGCTGTTCCCGCGGATGAGCGTGCTCGAGAACCTGCAGATGGGCGCGTTCCAGCGGGCGCGCGGCGACAAGGACATGCAGAGCGACCTCGAGCGCGTCTACACGCTCTTCCCGCGGCTCTCGGAACGCAAGTCGCAGCACGCCGGGACGCTCTCCGGCGGCGAGCAGCAGATGGTCGCGATCGGCCGCGCGCTGATGGCCCGGCCCAAGCTGCTCATGCTCGACGAGCCGTCGATGGGGCTGGCGCCGATCTTCGTCGAGCGCATCTTCGACATCGTGCGCGAGATCAACGCACAGGGCACGCCGATCCTGCTGGTCGAGCAGAACGCGCTCATGGCGCTCGACGTCGCGAACCGCGGCTACGTGCTCGAGACGGGACACGTTGCGCTTGCAGACGACGCGAAGGTGCTCCGCAACAACGAGCAGGTTCGCAAGACCTACCTCGGTGAGGATTAGCCCGACCGGATTGGGAAGTACGGCGGCGCGAGGAGCACGCCGATCCGCGCCTTCCCGCCGACGCGTCCGCGCGCCAGCTCGAGCGCCGCGTTCAGCCCGTGCGTCGGGACGAGCCCGAGCTGGCGCGCGGCGACCGAGTCCCGGCAACCCGCGACGAGCACGGCGCCGAGCTGCGCGAGCGTGGGCTGGCACGACGCCCAGTCCGCAAAGGGGAGGAGTGGGTGGCAGGTGCGGCCCTCGCGGTAGGCGGCGAGGGCGCGCGGGTCCTCCGCCACCTCGAGCTCGGCCGCTCGGAGCTCCTCAGGCTCGCGGCCGAATCGCGTCGCGGCGAAGAAGGTTCGGTACGGCTGCTGCGTGGGGTGGGCGAATCGCCGGCGGAACGGGTGCACGAGGATCGCCGTACCGCCCTCGACGACCGGGAACGCGTCGCGCCAGAGCTTCAGCGCGACACCGAGGCCGAGCTGCGCGGCGTTCAGCGGGTTCGGGAGCTCGCGCGGATGGTGGAGCGTGGTCGGGGGGATCCCGACGACGATCGCATCGAGCGGCTCCTCGAGCACGACCTCGCGCGCGGCGATCGCGCGCAGCAGCGCCTCTGCGTGCGCCACAGCGGGCGGGCCGGCGAACGCCCCCGCGGCCGTGAGGTCTCTGCGCAGCGAGCGGATCACGCGTGCGCGCAGCGGCCCCGGAACGAGCGCGAGCGCACGACGTAGCGGCGAGTTGGCGATCCGTTCGGCGACGTGCTCGTCGTACGGGAACCCACGGAGCGAAGACGCGATGAACTGCGGGTGGTTGAGCACCAGCGAGACGCCGATCAGGGGCGCGCGCGCTGAGAGGGCCTGCTCGAGCGCGGTCGCGACCTGCCAGCCCTCCGACGCGGCGGTCTCGAGCAGCGACCAAGCACCGGCCGCGCGGATCGCCTCGGGTCCTGCGGCCGAGACGAGCGCCGCGGGGCCTCCGTGAACGACGGTCTCCGCAGCGGTGACGACGACCACCGCATCCGTGTCGACGAGCGCGCGGTTGACTCGCAGCGGGATGTTCCCCGCCGTCCCGACATCGACGAGCTCCGGGTCTTCTGCGTCGTGAACGACGACCCGGCCGCGAAAGCGCCTGCGGAACTCCGGCGCCGCGAGCAGCGACATGTCGCCGGGGCCTGCCCGGCGCCCGAGGCCGCCTGCGATCAGGAGCGTTTGCCGCGCCGTCGGCACGCCCGCGCGCTCCAGCTCCGCCGATGCACCTTCCACTGCGGCGTGGCGCGGATCGGTCGGCGCGCCGGGGATCGGCAGGCTGGGGAGCTCGACGACCATCGTCACGCGCGACGCTCCGCGCGCGATCTCCTCGAGCGCCGGCCCCTCGAGCGGGAAGCGCAGCGCCTCGCGGACGGCTGCGGCGACGTCGGCGACGATCTGCCCCGGCTGCGGCGGCCGGAGCACGACCGCGTCGTCCGGCACGTTGAGCACGGCCAGGCCGGACCCGGCGAGGAGGGGGACGCGCGCCACGGCCGGCGACGTTACAGCGGTCGAGGACGGAGCCGCGAATAGACTCGACGGAGATGCCGAAGACGCTCACCGGCGAGGAGCTGCAGCTCGACGACGGGCCTGCACGGGACTCCGAGCTCTTCCTCGTGGACGGCAACAACCTCGCCTACCGCGCCTTCTTCGCGCTCCCCGAGGAGCTCGCGACGACCGAGGGTTTCCCGACGAACGCGCTCCTCGGCTTCACGAACATGCTCTTCAAGCTGCTCCAGGACTACCGGCCGAAAGGCGTCGCGGTGGCCTGGGACACTCGCCCGGCGGAGCGGCTCGAGACGCTCCAGTCGTACAAGTCGGAGCGGAAGCCGACGCCCGACCTCCTCAGCGAGCAGTTCCCGTACTTCCGCCCGATCGTCGAGGCGTTCGGCTACCGCAACCTCGAGTTCGAGGGCTGGGAGGCCGACGACGTGATCGCGACGCTCGCGACGCGCGCGGACGAAGCCGGGATCAAGACCACGATCGTCTCGACCGACCGCGACGCGTTCCAGCTCGTCACCGACAACGTCACGCTGATGATGACGCCGCGCGGCGTCTCGGACGTGAACGTGTACACGCCCGACCGCGTCGAGGCGCGCTACGGGATTCGCCCGGATCAGATCCCCGACTTCATCGGCCTCAAGGGCGACACGAGCGACAACATCCCAGGCATTCCCGGCATCGGCGACAAGACCGCCGGCCAACTGATCGCGCAGTACGGCTCGCTCGAGGAAGTGATCGCGCACGCAGACGAGTTGACGCCCGCGCGGCGTCGGAACGTCCAGGAACACGCGGAGCAGGCCCGGCTGTCGAAGGAACTGGCGACGATGCGCCGCGACCTCGACCTCGGCTCCGGCTCCGACCCGGCCGAGCTCGTCCTGCAGCCGCCCGACCGCTCGCAGCTGAAGGAGATGTTCCGGCGCTTCGAGTTCCGCAACCTGATCGGACGCGTCGACCAGCTCGACGAGGCGGTGCCCGCGCTGCCGACGATGCGCCCCGAAGGAACGAGCGTGGTGTGGCGCGAGGGAGAGCTGCCGGAGACACGAGCCCGTGCTTCGCTCGCGGTCGACGACGGCCGCTTCGCGCTCGCCCTCGACGACGGCGTCGTGCTCGGCGAGTTCGACGCGGACGTCGCCCAGGCCCGCCTTCGCGACGCGCACGTGATCGCGCACGACTTCAAGTCGCTGCCGCGGTTGACGATGACTCCGGCCGAGGACACGATGCTCGCTGCGTACCTGATCGACCCGGGCCGGCCTGCGTACGAGCTCGACGACCTCGCGCAGGAGTACGGCCTCGAGGTGCTCCCCGAGCCGGCGACGGACGAGGAGACCGCAACTCTGGTTCGCCACGCCGAGGCGGCGCGGCGTCTCGCCCCGGTCCTCCGCGAGCGGCTTCGCGAGCGCGGCAGCGAGGTGCTCTACGACCACATCGAGCTTCCGCTCGCCGCGGTGCTCGCCGCGATGGAGGACGCCGGGATCAAGATCGACACGTACCGCATGGGGGAGATCACGGCTCGGCTCGCCGACCGGGTCGAGGAGCTCGAGACGAAAGCGCACGAGCTCGCCGGCGAGGAGTTCATGCTCGGCTCGACCCAGCAGGTCGCGCGCATCCTCTTCGAGACGCTCGAGCTCACTCCGGGGCGCAAGGGGAAGACCGGCTATTCCACCGACACGCGGGTCCTTCGCTCGATCCGCGGCGACCACCCGATCGTCGCGGTGATCGAGGAGTGGCGCGAGTACTCGAAGCTGCTCAACACCTACCTCCAGCCGTTGCCGTCGCTGCTCGGGGAGGACGGGCGCCTGCACACGCACTTCAACCAGGCCGTCGCGTCCACCGGGCGGCTCTCGACCTCGAACCCGAACCTGCAGGCGATCCCGATCCGAACGGAGCTCGGGCGCGAGATCCGCTCGGCGTTCGTCGCCGAACCGGGGCACAGGCTCGTGAGCGCCGACTACTCGCAGGTCGAGCTGCGGATCCTCGCGCACGTGTCCGGCGAGCCAAAGCTGCGCGAATCGTTCGCGCGCGGCGAGGACATCCACACGACGACAGCGGCGGAGGTGCTCGGCAAGGACCCAGCGACGCTGACGAAGGACGAGCGAAACATCGCCAAGATGGTGAACTTCGGGATCATCTACGGCATCTCGTCGTACGGCCTCTCGGAGAACCTCGAGATCGCGCGCGACGAGGCGCAGGAGTACATCGACACGTACCTCGCGCGCTTCCCGTACGTCCAGGACTTCATCGCCCGGACGATCGAGCAGGCGAAGCGCGACGGTTACGTGACGACGCTCTTCGGCCGCCGGCGCCCGGTTCCGGAGATCCGCGCGTCGAACCGGCAGACGCGGGGCCTCGGCGAACGCCTCGCCGTGAACTCGGTCATGCAGGGCACGGCGGCCGACATCATCAAGGTCGCGATGGTCAACATCCACCGGCGCCTCGTGGAGGAGGGCCGCGCCTCGCGACTCGTGTTGCAAGTGCACGACGAGTTGCTGGTCGAAGCGCCGGAGCGCGAGGTCTCCGCGGTGAAAGACCTGCTCAGAGAGGAAATGGTCGGCGCGTTCGACCTCGACCCGCCGCTCGCCGTCGAGGTGGGGGCGGGAGAGGACTGGAACGAGGCCAAGACCTAGCCGTTCGTTCACACTTCGGCGAACGCGGCTTGGAACACGTCCAGAACGGGGCTAGACTCCCGAGCGGTCACGGCCCCGAAAGGGCCGATCGGGACAATCGAGGGGAGAGGAGCACCAACGTGCGGTCACGCTTGCTGGCGCTGTTGCTTGCAGCGCTCACGGTTCTGGGTGGAGGAGCATCGGCCTTCGCCTCGGCGAACGGCGTCGTCATCTCCGAGTTTCGCTTTCGCGGGCCCGCCGGCGGCAACGACGAGTTCGTCGAGTTGATCAACGCCGGCACAGCGTCGGTGAACATCTCGGGTTGGCTGCTCCAGGGCTGCGCGTCGGCGACTGGGGTTGCTTCGACTCGCGTGGCCGTGCCTGCAGGGATCGTGCTCTCTCCGGGCCAGCACTACCTCTTCGTGAACAACAACGCGACCGGCGGCTACTCAGGCTCGGTCCCGGGCGACACGACGTACGGGACCGGGTTCACCGACGGCGCCGGCTCACGCATCACGCTTCCCGATGCGACCACCGTGGTCGACGGCGTCGGCGGCAACGGGATCGGCGGCACGCAGTGCCGCGAGGGCTCGGGAATCGTCGGGATGCCGACGACGAATGGTGATCAGGCATACGAGCGCATCGGTGGGACCCAGGACACCGACGACAACGTGGCGGACTTCGTCGGCCCGAAGGCGAGCAATCCCCAGAAGTTCGGACCCACCGGCGGCGACGCCGCACCGTCGGTCGCCTCGAAGACGCCAGCGAACGGGGCCGTGGACGTCGCGAACGACGCGAACATCTCGATCACCTTCAGTGAGGACGTCGCGGTCAGTGGAGCATGGTACGCCATCAACTGCACGACGAGCGGCGCGCACGCAGCGACCGTCTCCGGCGGGCCGCGCACGTACGCGCTCGACCCGGCGACCGACTTCTCGACCAACGAGACCTGCACCGTCACGGTGACGGCCTCTGGCGTCGCCGACCTCGACGCGGACGACCCGCCGGACAACATGGCGGCCAACCACTCGTTCTCCTTCTCGACCCTGGGCATCCCTGCGACGATCATGCAGATCCAGGGTCCCGACCACGTCTCATCGCTCGTCGGGCAGCGTGTCTCCGGCGTGCCCGGCGTCGTGACGGCGATCCGACCGACGAGCTTCTACATGCAGGACGCAACAGGCGACGGGAACCTCGCCACCTCTGACGGCATCCTCGTGTTCGGGGTCAGCACCTCGAGCTTGACGGTCGGCGCGGCCGTGCTGGTGAACGGCACAGTCACCGAGTTTGGCAGCGGCGACAACCTCACCGTCACCGAATTGACCCAGCCCGCCGTGACGCCCGCCGGGCCGGGTACGCCGATCGCGACGACGGTCCTCGGCCAGGGAGGCCGGACGCAGCCGAACGTCGTGATCGAAGACGACGCGAACGGCGACCTGAACGCCCCCGGCGAAGGCGGCAACGTCTTCGACATCGCGCAGGACGGGATCGACTTCTACGAGTCGCTCGAGGGCATGCTCGTTCAGGTCAACAACGCTGCGGTCGTCAACGCGACCCGCTCATTCGGCGAGATCACGTTGCTCGCCAACGGCGGCGCGAACGCGACCGGACTGCGAACGCCGCGCGGGGGCATCCTGCTCGCGCCGACCGACGCGAACCCGGAGCGGATCACCGTCGACGACGAGATCCTTCGCGACCAGATCTCACCGCGGCCGGCGAAGGCCATGCCCGACATGAACGTCGGTGCGCAGATCACGTCGCCGGTCGTCGGGCCGCTCGACTACAGCTTCGAGAACTACAAGATCCAGGCGATGACGCAGCCGTCGTTCGTCGAGAGCTCGATCCAGCGCGAGGTCGCTGCGGTCGCGCACCCGAGTGACCTGACCGTGGCGACGTTCAACGTCGAGAACCTGACGGTGGGCAACGCCCAATCGAAGTTCGACGACCTCGCGGACATGATCGTCCACAACCTGCGCGCTCCCGAGATCGTCGCGATCGAGGAGATCCAGGACGACAGCGGTGCGACGAACAACGGCGTCGTCACCGCGACCGCCACCTGGAACAAGCTCCTCGCTGCGATCGATGCGGCCGGTGGCCCGTCGTACGCGTTCCGCCAGATCGACCCCGTCAACAACGAGGACGGTGGGGCGCCCGGCGCGAACATCCGGATCGGTCTCCTCTACCGGACCGATCTGGTGGATCTCCGGTTCGTCGATCGGCCGGGCGGCACGTCCACGAACAACACGTCCGTTGTCGGCCCGAAGAACCACCCGCAGCTGACGTTCAGCCCGGGCCGCCTCGGCACCGACAGCGCCGCGTTCGACGCGACACGCAAGCCGCTCGTCGGCGAGTTCGTGTGGAAGGATCGCACCGTCTTCGTCGTCGTAAACCACTTCAGCTCGAAGGGCGACGACCAGGGCATCTTCAGCCGGTGGCAGCCGCCGACCAACTTCAGCGAAGGCCCGCGGCACGGCCAGGCAGCAGGTCGTGAACACGTTCGTCGACACGGTGCTCGCGAAGGACAAGGACGCGAATGTGATCGTCCTCGGCGACATCAACGACTTCGAGTTCTCGAGGACGATCGAGATCCTCGAGGGAGACGAGCTGACGACGCTGATGAGGATCCTGCCTCCGAACGAGCGCTACTCGTATGTGTTCGAGGGGAACTCGCAGGTGCTCGACCAGATCCTGGTCAGCGACGCGATCCTCAAGCGCGCACCCGAGTACGACGTGGTCCACGTGAACGCCGAGTTCGCGGACGCTCGCCAGGCGAGCGACCACGAGCCCCAGGTCGCCTACCTGCGGCCGAAGGGTACGGGTGAGGAGGAGTGATCGACCACACGAATCGACGAGCGAAGGGGAGAGGAATGAAGAAATTCGCAGGGACTGCGGTGCTGCTCGCGGCGTTGCTCGTAGCGATCGGCGCGCTGAGCGGTGCGGCGACGGGCAAGACAGAGGCAGGCGGCCCGAACGTTCCGCCGCCGGTGACGATCCAGATCCTGAACGTGTCGGACTGGCACGGGAACCTCGACCCGTTCGGGACTCCGGCCCTCGGTGGTGCCTGGAACATCTCGGCCCGCTGGCAGCAGGATCGGGCGGCGCATCCGACGTTGACGCTCACCGCCGGTGACGACTTCGGGGCGACACCGCCGCTCTCGGGCTTCTTCAACGAGGAGCCGTCGGTCAAGGGCCAGCGCCTGATGGGAATCCAGGTGGGCGCGCTCGGCAACCACAACTTCGACCGTGGTGTCGGCCACCTGCAGCAGATGATCAACCTTGCGGGCGCAGAGTCGAGCTCGAGCGCTCCGGGGCAGCCGTTTCAGTACGTCTCCGCGAATCTGGAGAACCTCGACGAAAACCTGACCGGCGTCGAGCCGATGACGTTCTTCAAAGTCGGCGGCCTGAAGGTCGCCGTCATCGGCATCACGAACGAGGAGGCTCCCGGCGTCGTGCTGCCGGGCAGCTTCGGGACGATCGAGGTGACCGACGGCATCGCAGCCGCGAACAAGTACGCGCGGCACGCCCGGAGGGCTCAGGCGGACGCGGTCGTCGTGATCACGCACAAGGGAGTTCGCAGCATGGCCGGAGGAGTGCCGTCCGGTGAGCTGATCGACTTCGCCAACGGCCTCGAGCCCGGATTGGTCGATGTCGTCTTCGGCGACCACACCGACGTGCAGTTCTCGGGGACGATCAACGGCGTCCTCGTGCACGAGAACCGCAGCTACGGCGGCACGTATGCCAAGACGATGCTGACCGTGCAGCCCGGCAGAGGCAACGTGGACGGACACGTGATCAGCAAGTCGGTCACCTTCGTCACGCCGACGCCTCCGACCCCGGGTCTCCAGAACAACAACACCGCCTGTCCGCCTGCCCCAACCTTCTGCGACCAGGCGATCGTCGACATGCTCGTGCCCTATCGCCAGCAGCTCGCAGCGCTGCTGGACGGCCAGATCGGCACGGCAGCCGGCATCTTCGTGCGCGGCAGCAACATCGAGCGTCGTCAGGAGGTGCCGCTCGGGGACCTGGTCGCCGACGGCATGCGCTGGCGCTACGCCACGCAGCTGGCGCTGATGAACGGCGGCGGGCTTCGCGCTCAGATGCCATCGTGCACGTACGCGCCGGTGAACACGGCGCTCAAGCGCCCGTGTACGGGCTACGCGCCCGGCACGCCCTACGACCTCGTGCTCGGGGACGTGTTCAGCGTGCTTCCGTTCGGAAACATCCTGAACACGCGCACCGTGACGGGCGCTCAGCTCTGGCTGGCTCTGGAGAACGGCGTGCGGGCGATCGATTCGGTGGGCAACGGTGCAGACGGCCGCTTCCCGCAGATCTCGGGATTCAAGTTCTCGTTCCGCTACGACATCCCGACCGGTTGCACCAGCGCGACGTCGTGCGTGGTCAGCCGGGTGCAGTCGGTTGCGCTTTCGGACGGGACCGCGATCCCGAACGACGGCACCACGTACACGATGGCGCTGCCGAACTTCGTCAACCTCGGCGGTGACGGCTACTACATGTTCGCCGACGGCCAGGGCGCGACCCAGGAGCTCGACGCCGTCGTGATGAAGGAGTACATGGCCTTCGCAGGGCCGAGCTTCGATCCCGCGAGCTACCCGCTCAACCGGATCACGAAGTGCAACGGGCCCTGCGCGTAGGCGAGTAGCACCGGAACGACGTTGAAGGCCGGGCCGAAAGGCCCGGCCTTTTACGTCTCGTCGGCTCGCAGGAACGGCACCGCCAACGCCGCGGCGAGCACGATGAGGCCGACCGCCACTGCCACGACCACGACCCACGTCGGCACGCCGTCGTCTCCGGTCTGCGCTGCGACGGCGGGCGGCCGGTAGCCGAGAAAGCCCACGATCTCGAACGGCGCGCCGTCGGCCATTGCGGGGATGCTCCAGTTGCGGACGAGGCCCTCGCGCGTCGGCGGCGCCTCGGTGGCGCCGATTCGCGGCTCAACCCAGACCTCGGTGCGCCCGGGCTGGACGCGGACGGTCGGCTGCCCTTCGGCGCCCGGAACGACGATCGTCTTCCGCGTGAGGTTCGCGAGCGAGAGCCGCACGTGCCCGTCCAGGACCTGGATCAGGACGCCGGGCTGCGACGGCTCGAGGTACGAGACCCGCGCCTGGAAGCCAGAGTGGGAGCCGCCACCGTGCGCGTGGGCGGTTGCTGCCCCGACGCATGCGGCCGTGGCCAAGACGCCGAGGATGAGCGAGCTGCGAGTCCGCACGGGCGGCCATGGTGCCACGTGGCGCGCGGCGGACCTGCTCAGACCTGGGGCTATACTGACGCGCTCATGAGCACCACCGAACAGCCTCAGCTCGAAGAAGGCGTCTGGACCCAGGGTCCCGACGGCGAGCTGATTCCCGACTACGAGTCCACCTTCCCCACGATCACCGAGGGGGAAGTCGTCCACGGCACCGTCGTCCGCGTCGACAAGGACGAGGTGCTCGTCGACATCGGCTACAAGTCCGAGGGCGTCATCCCGGTCGCCGAGCTCTCGATCCGGCGGTCGGTGAACCCGGCCGACGAGGTCAGCCTGGGCGACGAGATCGACGCGCTCGTCCTGACGAAGGAGGACGCCGAAGGCCGCCTGATCCTCTCCAAGAAGCGCGCTCGCTTCGAGCTCGCCTGGAAGAAGATCGAGGGCGCCGCGGAGTCCGGCGAGCCGGTGCTCGGGCGGGTGATCGAGGTCGTCAAGGGCGGCCTGATCCTCGACCTCGGCGTGCGCGGCTTCCTGCCGGCGTCGCTCGTGGACATCCGGCGCGTCCAGGACCTCGACGAGTTCATGGGCACGGAACTCCGAGCAAAGGTGATCGAGCTCAACCGCTCGCGGAACAACGTCGTCCTCTCCCGCCGCGCGGTGCTCGAGGACGAGCGCAAGGAGCAGCGCCAGCAGATTCTCGACCGCCTCCAGCCCGGCGACGTCGTCGAAGGGCAGATCTCGAACATCGTCGACTTCGGCGCGTTCGTCGACCTCGACGGCATGGACGGCCTGATCCACATCTCGGAGCTGTCGTGGTCGCACGTGAACCACCCGTCGGAGATGCTCGAGATCGGCCAGACCGTGTCGGTGAAGGTGCTCGACATCGACCGCGATCGCCAGCGGATCTCGCTCGGTCTCAAGCAGACCCAGAGCGATCCGTGGCAGCAGGTGCTCGAGCAGTACAAGGACGGCGACGTCGTCGACGGCAAGGTGACGAAGGTCGTCACGTTCGGCGCGTTCGTCGAGATCCTCCCGGGCGTCGAAGGTCTCGTGCACATTTCCGAGCTCGCGCAACACCACGTCGAGAACCCGCGCGAGGTCGTGTCGCAGGGCGACTCCGTCAAGGTCCTGATCCTCGAGGTCGACGGCGAGCGCCGCCGGCTCTCGCTCTCGCTCAAGCGCGTGGGCGAGGACGGCACGGTTTCCGAGGCGCCGGATCTCGCCCTGTCCGACGAGGTCTTCACCGAGCAGCACGCCGAAGCGTCTCGGGCCGAGGAGCTGAGCGAGACGACCGCCCGGCGACGACGTTGCCGAAGCGCCTCCGCTCGCGGCTGAGCCCTCCGAAGCGCCTGCCCCGGCGGACGAGTCCGCCGAGGACGATTCCGCCGCTTAACCTCGCGATCACCGGCGGGATCGGCGCCGGGAAGAGCGAGGCGCTGCGCGCGTTCGCGCGGCACGGCGCCGCGACTGCGAGCGCCGACGAGATCGTCCACCGGCTCTACGCGGACCCCGAGGTGCAGCGGGCGCTCGTCGAGCGCTGGGGCGAGGGCGTGGTCTCCGGCGCGGAGGTCGACCGGCGGAGAGTGGGGGAGATCGTCTTCGCCGACCGCGAGGAGCTCGCGTGGCTGGAGTCGCTCCTGCACCCGCGTGTCGTCGCCGAGCAGGCGCGCTGGCGCGCCGAGCAGACCGCGCCGCTGGCAGTCGTCGAAGTGCCGCTGCTCTACGAAACCGGCGGCGAGGCGCGCTTCGACGCGGTCGTCGTGATCACCGCTCCCGAGGAGACCCGCCGGGAGCGGACGGAGGTGGCCGACGTCACGGAGCGCCAAGGACGACTCATTCCCGACGACGAGAAGGCGCGCAAGGCCGACTTCGTCTACGTGAACGACGGCTCGCTCGAGGACCTCGACGAGTTCGTCCGAAGCGTCGTGGAGCGTCTGGCCTCGTGACCCGGATCGCCACCCTCTTCCTGCTGGTCGCCGGGATCGCCGGTGCGGGCGTGTTCCTCAGCGAGCCCGACTGGTATCTCCGCGCGCGCTACCCGCTGCGCTACGAGCACATCGTCGTCGGTCACGCGGAGAACTACCGGCTCGACCCGGCGCTCGTCGCTGCGGTCATCTACCAGGAGTCGAAGTTCAAGCCCGAGGCCCGCTCGGAGGCCGGGGCGGTCGGGTTGATGCAACTCCTGCCGGAGACGGCGAAGGGGATCGCGGCCCGGACCGGCGGCTCCGCGTTCCGGGTCGAGGACCTCGACGATCCGGAAATCAACGTCCGCTACGGCTCCTGGTACCTCAGGCACCTGCTCGACAAGTACGGCTCCGAGGAGCGCGCACTGGCGGCGTACAACGGTGGCCAGGGCAACGTCGATCGCGGTGTGATTTATCCCGAGACGCGGCACTACGTCGACCGCGTCCTCGAGCTGCGCGGGATCTACCGCGAGGCGTACGCGTCAGAGCTCGGCGATTAGCGACCGAGCCCGTTGAGCGGCGACTGTCGCGCCCTTGCCCTCGTACACGGCGAGGGCATCCCTCAGTGCGGCTCGCGCCTCTTCGCTTCGGCCCGTCACCGCGAGGAGCTCTGCGAGCGCTTCCTTGGCTCTGCCGTGGAACTCCCAGAAATCCGTCGTCTCCGCCTGCTCCAGTCCGCGTCTCACCAGACGCTCTCCATCCTCGAGTCGGCCTTGCCGAACAAGCAGACGCCCCTCGGCGATGTCGGCATTGACAAGCGTCGCGATGTCGCCCGCCGGGGAGAGCTCCCGAGCCGTGCGGAGCCAGGGCTCGACTTCGTCTTCGCGGCCGAGCTGGAGGAGTGCCAACGCGAGGTTCGCGGCAACGGTCGACGCAAAGGCGTGTTCGTCGAGCTCGGCGAGCTGCTCGAAGCCGTCGCGCTGGATCCGCGCGGCGGCCTCGTCGTCGCCCGCATACTCCTCCACGAACGCGGCCCCAAGGCACGTCGCCGCGTGCCAGAGAACCAGCCCAGCATCGAGCAGCAGCTCTCGTCCTCGGCGGATCAACTCGCGCGCCTCGTGGACGTCGCCGCGCATCGCCGCGAGCCTGGCGAGGGCCCGATACGCCGCAGACTCTGCGGCGACGCCGGTCGCTCGGGAGAGCAGGACTCGAATCTCCTTCTCGGCGTCGTCGACGTACGTCGGGCCAAAGGTGCCGATCGCGCAGAGCGTCGAGATCGCATCGTCCACGAGAGCCCTCTGTCCGGCCAGCTCGGCGTGGGGGATCGCGATCCGGTACTTGTCGGCCGCCGCCGAAGCGCGACAGCTGGTCCACTCGTCGTCTCCTTGCATGATCAATGCGAGTGCAAGACCGCGTTCGTCACCGAGGCGTTCGAAAGTCTTCTCTGCCGCCGACACGCCCTCTCGCCCGGCCTCATACGAACCCGTTCCGTCTAAGGCGTCGAGTCTGGGACGGAGCGTCGAGGCATAAGCCCGCCAGCCTTCGCCGTCGGCCGCTGCAAGCTCGTCGATCTGCGAACGCGCGTCTGCGAAGCGTCCTAGGTCGATTAGGGCGAACGTCAAGTCGGGAAGCAGCTCCAGTCGTCTGGAGTCATCCGCCTCGAGGAGCGTCAGCGCACGCTCGAGCAGCCGCGCGGCCGCGGCGTTGTCACCGCGCGCCCTGGCGCTCTGGCCCGCAGCGCCGAGCCGCCCGCCCGCGCGGTCCGCAAGGCGGCCCTCCGGGAGCGCCAGCTCGCGTCGGTAGAGGACCGCCTGCTCGAGGTGGTAGCCGACGATCTCGTCCTGCTCGACGAGCTCGACGTTCTCGTCGAGCCAGTACGCGAAGCGTTCGTGCAGGTCGGAGCGCGTCTCCTTGGGCAACGAGTCGTACGCGGCGTCCCGGATCAGGAGATGACGGAAGCGGAACGCGTCGTCGCCTGGCATCGTTGGCGCCTCCGGGCGGATCAGCTCGTTGCGGATCAGCTTCGCGAGGTGGCCGTCGAGGCCCGTGCGGACACGCTCCGGCGCGAGCTCCGCGACCGGCAAGCGGTGGAAGACCTCGCCTTCGACCGCGCCTCGCTCGATCACTGCGCGCTCGTCCCCTCCGAGCTGGTCGAGCCGCGCCTGCAGAAGTGCCTGAATGGTCGGCGGAACGACGACCTCCGAGTCCCCGTTGCCCCGAAGCATCAGCAGCATCTCTTCGACGAAGAGCGGGTTGCCGGCGGATGCCTCGAGGATCCGCTTCCTCGTCGTGTCGCGAAGCTCCGCGCCGCCGAGCAGGTTGTCAACGAGCGTCGAGGTCTGGTCTCTGCCGAGGGGCTCGAGCAAGAGCGATGTGGCATTCGCCTTGCCGCCGCCCCACGCGGGGCGTACCTCGAGCAGCTCGGGCCGTGCGACGCACAGGACGAAGATCGGCGCTCCGCGCGACCAGTCGGCGATGTGCTCGATCAGATCGAGAAACGTCGGCTCGGCCCACTGGATGTCGTCCCAGACGACGACCACTGGCCGTTCCGCTGCCTGGGCCTCGAGCAGCTTCCTCGTCGCGACGGCCGCCTCGTTCGGGGACGGCAGCGCGAGCACGCCTTCAGCGTCGGCGCCCAGTTGGAGGAGCACCTCGACGAGCGGCCAGTAGGTGATCCCCTCGCCGTAGTGAAGACAGCGGCCGCGCAGGATGCGTGCGCGATCGGCGCTCTCCCGAATGAACTCCTCGACCAGCCTCGACTTTCCGACCCCCGCCGCCCCGAGCAGCGTGAAGAGGTATGACGAGCGCTGCGACACCACGTTGTCGAAGTCATCGCGTAGGCGCTGGAGCTCGCGCTCACGACCGACGATCGGCGAGTCGAGGCGTCGGACGAGGCCGGCGGACTCGGCGTCGATCTGGAGCAGCCGATAGGCCGAGACTGGGGCGCTCTTGCCCTTGAGCTCGAGCTCGACGGCTTCGACCTGCACGGCGTCGCGGACGAGCTGCTGCGTCTCCTGTCCGATCAGGATCTCGCCCGGCTCTGCGTTCTGCTCGAGCCGCGCGGCGACGTTGACCGCATCGCCGGTGACGAGCGCGTCTCCCTCGCCGGCCACCACCTCGCCCGTGTTGACCCCGATCCGCGCCAGGAGCCCGATCGTCGCGACGGCCGTCCGAAGCTCGACGGCGGCCCGAACGGCTCGGAGCGCGTCGTCCTCGTGCGCCTGCGGGACGCCGAAGACCGCCATCACCGCGTCGCCGATGAACTTCTCGACCGTTCCCCCGTGCCGCTCGAGGACGGCGCGGGAGTTCTCGAAGTAACGCCGCATCGTCGCGCGCACGGTTTCGGGGTCGTGTCGCTCCCCGAGCGCGGTCGAGCCCGTCAGGTCGCAGAAGACGACCGTGACGGTCTTCCTGACCTCGCGGGGCATCTCGGCCTGCTCGAGCGGCGCTCCGCAGGCGCCGCAGAACTTGAACCCCTCTGGATTTTCCTGGCCGCAGCGTGCGCAAGCCCTCATTCCTCCTGAGCCTAGGCCGCTCGGAGGACGGGTTCAATGACGACGTCCGACTGACACTTGACAGACGCCACTAATGATGTCACTATGACGTCATGCAGATGGCACAGTTTCTCGAGTCGCTCGAGACCGACCTGGATCGGATCGCCGCCGTCGGCGACGACACTGTCGCCCAGGCCGCTGCCCGCCTGAGCCAGGCGATCCGCGGCTCCGCCGGGATGCGCCTGCTGGAGGCGCTCGGCGAGGCCGCGGTCGAGATCTCGGCCCAGCTCCCCGCGGGGCACGTCGAGGTGCGGATGAGCGGCCAGGATCCGAACTTCGTCTTCGTCGAGGAGCAGCCGCAGCCGGCCGCTCAGCACTCCGGCGAAGACGAGGCGTCTGCCCGAATCACTCTGCGCCTGCCCGAGGGGCTGAAGGCCGGCATCGAGGCGGCCGCGTCACGCGAAGGGGTCTCCGTCAACGCCTGGCTCGTGCGCGCACTCGCGCGCGAGGTATCGGCACCCGTTCGAGGCCCCCGTGTGGGGAGCCGGCTGACCGGGTTCGCCAAGAGCTGAAAGGAGCCACGATGTTGTCCATCGTCCCGATCAACTACGCCGACTACATGAAGCACGGCGACGCGAAGATCGACCGCCGCCCGCCGAAACTGAAGAGCCGGAAGGCCGGCAAATGAGGACCGAGACCTTTCCGACCGCGCGGCAGTTGGCCCTCAGCGTCAAGCTGCCGCGCGGCGACATCGAGGTCGAGACGGCCGACGTGCAGGAGACGACGGTGACGATGACCGGCGACACCGACCGCGCGGACCGGCAGATCGAGGAAACCGTGATCAAGCTCGACGACCGCGGTGACCTCGACGAGCTCGTGATCGACTCCGACCCGGACGACTTCGCGTGGGGGAGCGACCGGATCAAGGTCGCGATCTCCTTCTCAGGCCGCCGCGACAAGGTTCGCATCCGCGTCGTTGCGCCGCACGGCACGAACCTGACCGTCGCGACGGGCGCCGCGGACCTCCGCGCGAACGGCCGCTTCGGCGAGATCGAGACGAAGACGGGCTCGGGCGACATCGCGATCGGCGAGGTCGAGCGCGACGCCCAGATCAAGGTCGCGAGCGGCGACGTCAAGATCGAACGCGTCGGCGGCTCCCTCAAGGTCCAAACCGCTGCAGGCGACCTTCGCGCGGGGCCTGTTGGCGGCAGTGCGGAGATCAAGACCGCAGCGGGCGACGTCAGCCTCGCAGAGGTCGGCCACGACGTCGTCGTCACGAGTGCTTCGGGCGATCTTCACGTCGGCTCGGTCACGCAGGGCAAGGTTGCGCTCAAGTCCGTCTCCGGCGACATGGTCGTCGGTGTCAAGCGCGGCTCGCGCGTCTGGATGGACGTCAAGACCGTGACGGGCAGCGCCCGCTCCGATCTCGACTCGGACGGCGGCGACGACGGCGAAGGTCCGCTCGTCGAGCTGAAGGCGACCGCCATGTCAGGCGACATCCGCATCCTCCGCGCGTAGGCACATGGCGACGGGATCGCGCCGTCCGCTTGTCGCACTGCTCACCGCGGACGCGATCTCGCTCTCCGGCAACGCGATGGGGTTCGTGGCGATCCCGTGGTTCGTCCTCGAGACGACGGGGAGCGCGACGTTGACCGGCATCGTCGCAGCGCTGACCTTTGCGCCGACCGTGCTCGCCACGTTCTTCGGCGGAGCGATCGTCGACCGGCTGGGCTTCCGCCGCACGAGCGTGATGGCGGACGTCGCGAGCGGCGTCACCGTCGCCGCGATCCCGCTGATCCACGCGACCGTCGGGATCGAGCTCTGGCAGCTCTTCGTCCTCGTCTTTCTGGGCGCGCTGTTCGATGCGCCCGGAGCGACGGCGCGGCGCTCGTTGCTACCCGACCTTGTCGAGCTCGCTGGGACGAGGCTCGAGCGCGCGACCGGGATCAACGGCGCGATCCAGCGCGGCTCGCTGCTCGTGGGCGCTCCGATCGCGGGGCTCCTCGTCGCGACGATCGGCGCGACGAACGTCCTGTGGCTGAACGCTGCGACATTCGCGGTGTCGGCGCTGCTCGTCGTCCGCCTCGTCCCGGCGTTGGCGCCGCACCTGCACCCGGACGCGACTCCGCCCGGCCGCTACTTCTCCGAGTTGCTCACCGGAGTCCGCTTCGTCGCGCGGGACCCACTGATCCGGATGGTCGTGCTGATCGTGTTCACCACTAACTTCCTCGACGCGCCGTTCCCGGTCATCTTCCCGGCGTTCGCCATGGAGGCGTTCGGGAGCGCCGTCTACCTCGGCGTGATGCTCGGCGTCTTCGGGGGTGCGGCGCTGATCGGCTCGCTCGCGTACAGCGCCGTCGGGCATCGGCTGCCACGCCGCCAGACGTTCGTGTTCTCGTTCCTGCTCGCGGCGCTGCCGTACCTGGCGCTCTCGCTGCTGCCGTCGCTCCCGGTCACGCTGGTCCTGATGGCCGTGTGGGGGCTCGCCTCCGGGCCGCTGAACCCTGTGTTGCAAACCGTCGCCTACGAGCGAATACCGGCCCACATGCGCGGGCGTGTCCTCGGCGCGACGATCGCCGGGGCGTACCTCGCGATCCCCGCGGGCGCGGTGCTCGGAGGGCTGGCCGTCGAGTACTTCGGCGTTGCGGCAACGCTGTTCGGGATCGGCGTCTGCTACCTCGCGGTGACGCTGACCGGCGTCTTCAACCGGACGCTCCGGCAGATGGATCCCGATCCGGAGCCGGAGCCTGCCGCCGCGTGACCGCTCCGACCCTCCGCCGGCGCGACCTCTTCCGCAACCCGGGGCTGATCGGGATCCTTGCCCGCGAGGTCGTCTCGCTCACCGGCTCGCAGATGACGTGGGTCGCGTTGCCGTGGTTCGTGCTCACGACGTCGGGCTCGGCAACCCGGATGACGATCGTGCTCGCAGTCGAGGCGGCTGCCGTCGCGCTCGGCGGGCTCGCCGGAGGGCTCGCGACGCGCCTCGGGGCGCGGCGCACGATGCTGATCTGCGACGGCGTGCGGGCACCGCTGATGGCGGCGATCCCGCTGCTGCACATGGCCGACGCGTTGAGCTTCCCCCTCCTCCTGGTCCTCGTCGCGGGAGTCGGCGTCTTCGCCACGCCCTCGTTCGCATCCAAGACGTCGCTGCTGCCGGACCTCGTCGGCGAGGACGAGGCGAGACTGGGGGAGGCAAACGCTCTGCTGCAGACCGCGAACCGCCTCGCCGCGCTGCTCGGCCCGCCGATCGCGGGAGTCTTGATCGGAGTGTTCGGTGCGACCGAGGTGCTGCTGATCGACGCGGCGACGTTCGCGGTCGGTTTTCTGCTCACCGCAACGCTCGTGCACGCGCCGGGCATCGTCGCCGAGCCGGACGCGCCGAAGGAGCACGCCTTCCGTGCCGTGTACGACTTCCTCTCGAAGGACCCGCTCCTCCGACCGTGGTCTGCAGTGCTGATCCTCGGCGACGTGATCTGGCTCGCGCTCTTCGCCGCGCTGCCGGTGCTCGTGCTCGAGCGCTTCGGCGACGAGCCCGAGGTCGTGGGCCTGACGTTCGCCGGCTTCGGCCTTGGCGCCGTCGTCGGCGGGGTGATCGCGTTCCGGCTCGTAGGATCGGTGGACCGCATCCTGCTCGCGAGCCTCGGGGAGATCGGCATGGCCTTGCCGCTCTGGCTCCTGCTCGTCCATGCGAGTCCCGTGTGGCTCGCCGTCGCGTTCGCGATCGCCGGGCTCGCCAACGGTCTCGTCAACCCGGCTCTCCACACGATCGTGCAGTTACGCACCCCGCGCGAGCTGCGCACGAAGGTCTACTCAGTGGTGATCACCGCGACGGCCGTCCTCGGACCGGTCGCGCTCGTCGCCACAGGCCCCGCGCTCGAGCGCTTCGGCGTCGACTCGACGCTCGCGGTGCTCGTCGCGATCAACACGGTGCTCGTGCTCCTGTTCTCCTTTGCCGGACTGCGTTTCCGCGCGGCCGGTCGCGAGATCGCAGCGGTTGAGCCGAGCTAGCGCTCGGCTGTCAGCGTCAGCCCGCCGACGAGCGTCGCCGCGATCGCGGCGTAGGACGAGTACGGGGCGTCGGTGCCACACCTCGCTCCACGAGCTCGGCGAGGGCATCCAGGTCGGGCATCGGGTCGCCCATCGTCCGCCTGAGCGCCAGGCCGTTGGCGACGAGGCTGAGGAAGACGGCCGTCGATTCCAGCGGCACGTCGCCGCGGACGCCTTGTGCTTCGAGCCGGTCGAGCCGGTCCTGCCGGTGCTCCTGCAGCTTCGCCTCGGCGTTCGCGACGAGCTCCTCGAACGCCGGGATCGGTGTGGACCCGTCGAGCGGCCTCGAGCTGGACGCCGAGCCAGTCGGGATCCTCGTGTGCGATCTCTTCGAGCAGGGCGCGAAAGCCCTGCTCGAGCCAGATCTCCGTCAGCCGCCTGTTCGACTCGACGGCGAGCTCGAGGAAGATCGCCTGCTTGTTCGGGAAGTAGTTGAAGATCGCGCCGCGCGAGAGGCCGGTGACCTCCTCCAGCAACGCGACGGTCGTCCCCTCGTAGCCGTGGCGGGCGAAGGCCCGCTGGGCGCCCTCGAGGATCTGGGCGCGGCGGCGCTCCTTGTGGGCCTCGGAGACCTTCGGCATCTCCACACTTTACAAAACCGTACGGACGTTTTATTATCTCGGGCGTGACCAGGCCGAATCGCACCGCCGTCAGCGCGCTCGTCGTCGCCGAGACTCGTGTCGGTCCTCGGCACCCGCATGACCTACCTCGCACTGCCGTGGTTCGTCCTCGTCACGACGGGCTCCGCGGGGAAGATGTCCCTCGTCCTCGCGGCGGAGATCCTGCCGATGGCCCTCCTCGGGATTCCGAGCGGCACGGTCGTCGAGAAGCTCGGAGGCCGGACGACGATGCTCGTCAGCGACCTCGCGCGCGCGCCGATCATGGCGTCGATCCCCTTGCTGTACGCGGCCGACATGCTGTCGTTCCCGCTGCTGCTCGGGCTCGTCGCGTTGCTCGGCTCGTTCATGCCGCCGTACTTCGCGGCGCAGCGGGTCGTCTTGCCCGAGCTCGTCGGAGAGGACGAGCGCCTGATCTCGCAGGGCAGCAGCCTGATCGAGGGTGGGATGGCGTTCTCCGCGCTGATCGGGCCGGCGCTCGCCGGCCTGCTGATTCCGCTGATCGGCGCGCCGAACGTTCTCTACGTCGACGCGGCGACCTTCCTCGTCTCGTTTCTGATCGTCCTCACGCTCGTCCCGAAGCGCAAGCCGCTCCGCGCGCCGGCGCAGCGAGGCCTGCTCGCCGGGCTTCGGTTCGTCGTCCGCGACGGGCTGATCGGGCCGCTGACGGCCACGGTCGCGGGCTTCGGCTTCGTCGTCACTGCCCTGTCGGCGTCGCTCGCGTTCTTCGCGTACGAGCAGTTCGAGAGCTCGCGGATCGCCGGCCTGTTCTTCGCGGCGCTCGGCGCCGGGACGCTCGTCGGCACCGTCTGCGCAGTCTTCGTCGTCCGGCGGGTCGCGCCGCTCAAGCTGGCCGCGTTCGGGATCCTCGCGTTCGCGGTGCCACTCTGGGTGCTGCCGCTGACGTCGCAGGCCTGGCTCGTGATGGTCGCGCTCTTCACGGCGACGCTCTTCACGCCGCTCGTCAACGGCCCGATCATGGGCGTCCTCACCGCGCGCACTCCCGAGGCGCTCCGGCCCAAGGTGATGACGGCGATCATCTCGCTGCACACGGTCGCCGCGCCACTCGGCTTCATCGTCGCTGGGCAGGTCCTCGACCGCTGGGGGGTCGACCCGGTCTTCTTCGGCGTCGCCGCAGGCGTGTCGCTGCTCTCGCTCGTGTTCGCGACGATCGCGCTACGGCACCGAGACGACGTGCCGGTGCTCCCGGAAGTGCCCGCAGTCGCCCACTAGGGCGGCGGTACCCTGTCGCGGTGCCGCCGTTCAAGACCGCAGCCGCCTACAAGCCGCTGGGCGACCAGCCCCGCGCGGTCGCGGAGCTCACCGAGGGCGTTCTCGCCGGAGAGCGATACCAGACGATGCTGGGCGCCACCGGCACCGGCAAGACGGCCACGATGGCGTGGATCGTCGAAGAGGTCCAGAAGCCGACGCTCGTGATCGCGCACAACAAGACGTTGGCGGCCCAGCTCTGCAACGAGTTCCGCGAGTTTTTCCCGACCAACGCGGTCGAGTACTTCGTCTCGTACTACGACTACTACCAGCCCGAGGCGTACGTTCCGCAGGCCGACCTCTACATCGAGAAGGACTCCTCGCAGAACGACGACATCGCGCGACTGCGTCTCGCGGCGACGTCCTCGCTGTTCACGCGCAGGGACGTGATCGTCGTCGCGTCGGTCTCGTGCATCTACGGGCTCGGGTCGCCGGAGGAGTGGCGTGAGCGCGTGCTGATCCTCGAGGTGGGGGAGCAGCACGACCGAGACGTCGTCCTGCGCAAGCTGATCGACTCGGCCTACGCGCGGAACGACGCAGTGCTCGGCCGCGGGCGCTTCCGCGTCAAGGGCGACGTCCTCGAGATCCAGCCCGCGAACCAGGAGACCGCGTACCGCATCTCCTTCTTCGGCGACGAGGTCGAGGCGGTCACGCACTTCGACCCGTTGACCGGGGAGGTGCTCGCGAAGCTCGACAACATCGCGATCTGGCCGGCGACGGAGTACGTCACGTCGCGCCCGACGATCGAGCGCGCGGTCGTCGACATCCGGCACGAGCTCGAGGAGCGGCTCAAGGTGCTCGAAGGGGAAGGGAAGATGCTCGAGGCGCATCGCCTGCGTCAGCGCACCGAGTACGACCTCGAGATGATGAAGGAGCTCGGGTTCTGCTCGGGGATCGAGAACTACTCGCGGATCCTCGAGGGCCGAGCGCCCGGGACGCACCCGTTTACGCTGCTCGACTACTTCCCGAAGGACATGCTGATCTTCGTCGACGAGTCGCACCAGACGGTCCCGCAGATCGGCGGGATGTACGAGGGCGACCGCTCGCGCAAGCAGACGCTCGTCGACTACGGCTTCCGCTTGCCGTCCGCGCTCGACAACCGGCCCCTCCGCTTCGACGAGTTCCTCCAGCGTGGACATCAGATGGTGTTCGTCTCGGCGACGCCAGGCCCGTTCGAGCTTCGAAACTCGACGCGGATCGCGGAGCAGCTGATCCGCCCGACCGGGATCGTGGATCCAGAGGTCGAGCTACGCGCGACGAAGAACCAGATCGACGATCTCCTCAACGAGATCCGCCGGCGCGAACAGGTGGGCGAGCGCGTGCTCGTCACGACGCTGACGAAGAAGATGTCCGAAGACCTGACCGACTATCTCCTCGAGTCGGGCGTGAAGGCGCGCTACCTGCACTCCGAGATCGACACGCTCGAGCGGATCCAGATCATCCGCGAGCTGCGGCTCGGCGACTACGACGTCCTCGTCGGCGTCAACCTCCTGCGCGAGGGACTCGACCTACCCGAGGTCTCGCTCGTCGCGATCCTCGACGCCGACAAGGAAGGCTTCCTGCGGGGCCAGACGGCGTTGATCCAGACGATCGGCCGAGCGGCGCGCAACATCAACGGGAAAGTGTTGATGTACGCGGACAAGCTGACCGAGGCGATCAAGCACGCGCTCGAGGAGACCAACCGACGGCGCGCGATCCAGCTCGCCTACAACGAGGAGCACGGCATCACGCCGGAGTCGATCGTCAAGGGAGTCTCCGACATCGCCGAGTTCCTGACCCTGGAGTCGCCTACCGTTCCGGGCCGCCGCCGCCGTGGGCAGCAGAAGGTCGAGGGCCTGTCACCCGACGAGCTCCACCGCCTGCTGATCACGCTCGAGGAGGAGATGTTCGCGGCGGCCGAGGAGCTGCGCTTCGAGTACGCGGCGAAGCTCCGCGACGAGATCAAGTCGCTCAGGCGCGAGCTCGACGCCGCGCGCCAGCCCGTCTAGGTCGGGCGTGGACGTCCTCGTCTTCATCCTGCTGGTCGCGCTGAGCGCGTTGCTCGTGGGCGGGCTCGCGAGGCTCGCAGTTCCCGGCCCCGACCCGATGTCGATCTGGCGCACGGTGGCCTTCGGCATCGTCGGGTCGCTCCTCGGAGGGCTGGTCGCCGGCCTATTCGATGTCGGCGGAACCGGCGGGGTCTTTCTGCTCTCCCTGACCGGAGCGGTCGTGCTGCTGATCCTCTACCGCCGCGTATTCCAGGGACGGGGGATCACCGGGCCTGGTTCGAGACGGCCCTAGCGTTTCGCGTCCCACACCGGGGGAATCTCAGGGGCATGGAATGGATATGGCTCATCATCGTTGGTGCGATCGTCGGTGCCCTCGGCCGGTTCATCAATCCCGGCCGTGACCCGATGGGGTGGATCGTGACGATCCTCCTCGGGATCGCCTCCCTGATCGTCGCAGGGCTGATCTTCGGCGGCGCGCTGCAGTTCATCGTCGGAGTGATCGTCGCGATCATCCTCGTCACCGTGTACGGACGGGTGATGGGCGGTCGCGAGCGCGCTGTAACGGCGCCCTAGGAAACGGGATCGACTGTCAGGGGCTCACGGCCCCGCGGAAACCTCCGCACTGCCGTGAGCCCCCAGTCGTCCGCACGCCAGATGTACGTGTGGATGGTCAGCGACCCCTCGTCGATCTCGTAGAGATGGAGGCCGCGCGCTTCGCCGCGGCGATGCGGGCGAGGCTGCCCGAGCCCCGGCGCGATCGAGACGACGACGGCGCGTACGTCACCCTCGGTGACCTCGAACTCGCGCCGCTCGCTGATCGCCGCCTGATGAATGTGCCCCGCGAGAATCAGCTCCGCGCCGGAGTCGACGAGCGTCGCGAGCACGCGGTTCCGCTCAGCGACCGGCTTCTTCGTCGAGCGCCAGGGCGCGCCGAGCAGGTGGTGGTGGAGTGCGACGATCTTGAACGAGCTGTCCGGCGCCGCGGTTAGCGTCTCGCACGCGCGGCGCAGGTGCTCCCTGCGGAGCGCCCCGCTCTGGTGCCGCCACGGCCGAACCGAGTTCAGGCCGAGCACGAAGAGCCCGTCGGAGCTGTAGGTCGGCTCGGTGGTCTCCCAAAGCCGCTCGAATTCCCGCCACGGTCCGGTGAAGCGCGCCGGGAAGGTGTACGGGATGTCGTGGTTCCCGGGGATCGCGAGCACCGGCGGGCCGAGCGAGCGAAGGAACGTCGCGGCCCGCTCGTGCTGGTCGCGCCGGCCCCGGTGCGTCAGGTCCCCGCTCGCGATCACCAACTCCGGGTCGAGCCGCTCCAGGAGCGCCTTGACGGCGCGATCGAGGTCGGGGTCCTCGTGGGTGCCGAAATGAAGGTCAGAGACGTGGAAAACGCGTGTCATGTCGGCCGGAGCAGGCTATACAGTGATCGAGAATGAACGAGTCGCCCGAAGTCTTCGACGACCTCTACCTCGGCCTGCGCGCGGGCGGGGCGATGCGCAAGCAGCGGCGCGGCGAGCCGCTCACCGCCGAGGAGAAAGAGGTGCTCGGCCGCTGGCAGCGCCTTTCGACCGCGCGCAAGTCGCTGGCGCTCGGAGCCTTCGCGGTCGGCACGTTCGGCCTCGGCTTGACCCTCGGCGGCCTGATCTTCGGTCGCTGGCGCCGGGCCTAGCGCAGGAAACGAAAAACCGCCCCAGAAGGACGATGGTCCCGATGTGGCAGCCCGAGGAGCAGACGTGCTGGGAGTCGCGGCGGCACGCGGTCGTCCTCGCGCGGCCGCTTGCGCGGGGGCTCACGCTCGGGCTTGGCGGGTTCGTCTGCTTCGTCGTCGGGTGGCCTGTGATGCTGGCTGCGCCGCTGCTGATCGCGCTCGGCGCGCTCGGGGCCGGCCTCTCCGTTTGGCGGTGGGAACGTACGCGGGTCGTCATCACGACCGAGAAGCTGTTCGTCGTCCACGGCACCCTGCGAAGGCGGGCGGCCGCGATCCGGCTCGACCGGGTCGCCACGATCGAGGTCGAGCAGAGCCTGCTCGGGCGCGCGCTCGGCTACGGGACGCTCTCCGCCGGCGAGCTCGAGATCCCGTTCGTGCCGCAGCCGCGCGAGGTCGGAACGCTCGTCGCACGCCTCGGCGCGTAGCTGTTTCAACACAGAAAGAGAACACCTGTTCGCGTCCGAGCCGCCTGGCTAAACTGGGCCGGTTATGGCTCAGGATCAACTCGTCGTCCACGGCGCCAAGGAGCACAACCTCAAGGACATCACCGTCCGGCTCCCGCGGAACAAGCTCGTCTGCATCACCGGCTTGTCGGGCTCCGGCAAGTCCAGTTTGGCCTTCGACACGATCTACGCAGAGGGTCAGCGGCGCTACGTCGAGAGCCTGAGCGCCTACGCCCGGCAGTTCCTTCAGATGATGGAGAAGCCGGACGTCGAGTCGATCGACGGACTCAGCCCGGCGATCTCGATCGACCAGAAGACGACGAGCCGGAACCCTCGTTCGACTGTCGGCACGGTGACCGAGATCTACGACTACCTGCGCCTGCTCTACGCGCGGATCGGCCGCCCGCACTGCCCGGTCTGCGGCCGCCCGATCGCCGGCCAGAGCCTCGACGCGATCGTCGACCAGGTGCTGATGCTCGCCGAGGGGACGCGCTTCACCGTCAACGCGCCGGTCGTCCGCGACCGCAAGGGCGAGTACAAGGACGTCTTCGAGGAGCTCCGCCGCGAGGGCTTCACGCGCGTGAAGGTCGACGGCGTGCTGCACGAGCTCGAGGAGGAGATCGTCCTCGACAAGAAGTTCAAGCACACGATCGAGGTCGTCGTCGACCGGCTCGTGATGAAGCCGGACCTGCGGTTGCGCCTCGCGCAGTCGATCGAGACGGCAGCGCAGCTCGCCGAGGGCCTGATCGGGATCGACCTGGTCGACACCGGCGAGTCGATGCTCTTCTCGGAGAACTTCGCGTGCCCGGAGCACGGCGTGTCGCTGCCGGAGCTGGAGCCGCGCATCTTCTCGTTCAACTCGCCGCACGGTGCGTGCCCGCGCTGCACCGGGCTCGGCGCACAGCAGGAGATCGACCCGGACCTCGTCGTGCCCGACCCGACGCTCTCGATCGGGGAGGGCGCGCTCGTCCCGTGGGCGATCGGGAACTCGAGCTTCTACGAGTCGGTGATCCAGGCGGTCGCCGACAAGTGGGAGATCGACCTCGACAAGCCGTGGCAGGACCTGACGGAGGAGGAGCAGAACCGCTTCCTCCACGGCACGGACGGCGAGCGGGTCTACGTCACGTATCGGAATCGGATGGGGCGCCGGCGCGCGTACATGCTCGCGTTCGAGGGGATCATCTCGAGCCTCCAGCGTCGCTACCGCGAGACCGACAGCTCGACGCAGCGCGAGCGGATCGAGGAGTACATGTCGTTCCGTCCGTGCCCGGTCTGCAAGGGCGCCCGCCTGAAGCCCGAGGTGCTCGCGGTCACCGTTGGCGGCGCTCAACATCCACGAGTTCTCGACGATGTCCGTCACGCGCGCGATCCGCTTCGTGCAGGATCTCGAGCTCACCGAGACCGAGCGCCTGATCGGCGAGCGGATCCTGAAGGAGATCCGTGCGCGGCTGACGTTCCTCGACGACGTCGGCGTCGGCTACCTCCAGCTCGACCGCGCCGCGGCGACGCTCTCCGGCGGGGAAGCGCAGCGGCTGCGGCTCGCGACCCAGATCGGCTCGCAGCTCGTCGGCGTGCTCTACATCCTCGACGAGCCGTCGATCGGCCTCCACCAGCGCGACAACGACAAGCTGATCGGAACGCTCGAGCGGCTGCGGGACCTCGGGAACACGGTGCTCGTCGTCGAGCACGACGAGCAGATGATGCGAAGCGCGGACTGGCTCGTCGACATGGGCCCGGGGGCGGGAGAGCACGGCGGGCACGTCGTCGCCGAGGGGACCGCGACCACCGTCGAGAAGAACAAGGCCTCGGTCACGGGGCAGTTCCTGTCGCGCAAGCGTCAGATCGCGATCCCGAAGCGACGCAGGAAGGACCTTGGCTCGTTCCGCGTGCTCGGCGCGAGCCAGCACAACCTGAAGGGGATCGACGTCGAGTTCCCGGTCGGCAAGTTCGTCACGGTCACGGGCGTCTCGGGCTCGGGCAAGTCGACGCTCGTGAACGAGATCGTCCACAAGACGCTCGCGAACCGGCTCCACCGGATGCGCACGAAGCCGGGCGAGCACGCGGGGGTCGAGGGGATCGAGGCGTTCGACAAGGTGATCGACATCGACCAGTCGCCGATCGGCAGGACGCCGCGCTCGAATCCCGCGACCTACACGAAGCTGTTCGACCACATCCGCGAGCTCTACTCGCTCACTCCCGAGTCGAAGGTGCGCGGTTACAAGCCGGGGCGCTTCTCGTTCAACGTCCGCGGCGGCCGCTGCGAGACGTGCAAGGGCGACGGGCAGATCAAGATCGAGATGCACTTCCTGCCCGACGTGTACGTGCCGTGCGAGACGTGCAAGGGCGCCCGGTACAACAGGGAGACGCTCGAGGTGCGCTTCAAGGGCAAGTCGATCGCCGACGTCCTCGAGATGTCGGTCGAGGAGGCGCTGCAGTTCTTCTCCAAGATCCCGAAGCTGCGCAGGCGGCTGCAGACGCTGCACGACGTCGGGCTCGACTACATCAAGCTCGGCCAGCCGGCGACGACGCTGTCGGGCGGCGAGGCACAGCGCGTCAAGCTCGCGTCCGAACTGAGCAAGATCGCGACGGGGCGGACGCTCTACATCCTGGACGAGCCGACGACGGGACTGCACTTCGCCGACATCGAGAAGCTGCTCGAGGTGCTCCAGCGGCTCGTGGACAGCGGTAACACCGTGCTCGTGATCGAGCACAACCTCGACGTGATCAAGCAGGCCGACTGGGTCGTCGACCTCGGGCCGGAGGGCGGCGAGGCCGGGGGCGAGGTCATCGCGACCGGCACGCCCGAGCAGATCGCGGAGGTGCCGGAGAGCTTCACCGGCCAGTTCCTGCGCGGCGTGCTGCCGGCGAAGGCCGCTGCAGCCGCCGCCGCTTAACGGTCCGCGAGTACCGTCCCGCCGTGACTGAACGGGCCTGGTGGCTGAACGCTGTCCTCGTCCTCCGGCGACCGACGACCGTCTTCGCCGCGCTCCGCGACGACGACGATCACTCGCGGTCAGAGCCGCTGCTTGCGATCGTCTTCCTCGCGGGAATCGCCGGCGTGCTCGGGACAAACGCGTTCTCGCATTCGCTCGACGACTTCGAGCTCGACGGGCTGACCCTCGCGGTGGTCGCGTTCATCGCCGGTGGCCTGTACGGGCTCGTCGGCTACTTCCTGCTCGGCTTCCTCGTCTACGCCGGCGCGCGCGCCGCCGGCTCGGACGCGACGTTCGGCCGCGCACGCCAGATCGTCGGCTTCGCGGTCGTGCCGCTCGCACTCTCGCTGCTCGTGTGGTTCGTGCGGATCGCGGTGTACGGCGGTGACCCGTTCCGCACCGGGGGCTCCGACACCGGGCTCGGAAACCATCTCTTCGAGGCGATCGAAGTCGCGGTGCTGGTCTGGTCGGGAGCGCTGCTCGTCGTCGGGCTGCGCGCGTACCACGGCTGGTCGATCGCGCGCGCTGTGGCGGCTGCGTTGCCCGCGCTCGCGTTGCCGGCGCTCGCGCTCTTGAGCGCCCTCTAGCCGTTCTCGACGTAGTCGGCTACGGCCTCGATCTCGGCGTCGCTGAGGCTGTCGCCGAACGGCGGCATGCCGCCGCCGCCGTTGCGGACCTGCTGCGCGATCTCGTCCTTGCTCAGGTCGATGTCGTCGAGGTTGGGCCCGATCGTCCCGCTCGAGTTCGCGGGCCCGAACGTGTGGCAGCCGCCGCAGCCGGCCGAGGCAAAGACGGCGGCACCGTCGGTGTCCTCGCCGCCCTCGGTCTCGGTTGCCTCCGTCGTCGCGGCCTCGGTCGTCGCGCCTTCGGTCGCGGTCTCCTCCGTCGTCTGGGTCTCGGCGGCGGCCGGCGAGTCGTCATCTTCGGCGCTCCCGCGCCCGACGAGGAACCCGGCCAGCGCGGCGACGAAGAGCAACCCGACCACGGCCAGCACGAGCGCGCCTTCCGCGGCGGGACCCGCCCAGCTCTTTTGCTTGGGAGGCACGGACATCGAGACCGGACGATAAACGACTCGTTCCTACCGCGCTGCGAAGAAGGCTTCCAGCTCCTCCTCGGGCATCGCGTAGGTGTGCTGATCCTCCGGGAAGCGGCCGCTGCGGACCTCCTCCGCGTAGGCCTCGAGCGCGCGCCTGATCTCGGTCCCGACGTCGGCGTAGCGCTTGACGAACCGCGGTGAGTGGCCTTCGTAGAGCCCGAGCAGGTCGTGCCAGACGAGCACCTGCCCGTCGCACTCGCGGCCTGCGCCGATCCCGATCGTCGGGATGGAGAGGGTCCGCGTGACCTCCGCGGCGACGGCCGCGGGGACCGCCTCGAGCACGAGCGCGAAGCAGCCGGCGGCCTCGAGCTCGCGCGCGTCCGCAACGAGCTGGCGCGCCTGCTCGGCGGTGCGACCCTGCGCCTTGAAGCCGCCGAGCGCGGTGGCGGACTGCGGGGTCAAGCCGATGTGCCCCATTACGGGGATGCCTGCCCCGACGATCGCCCGCACGCGCGAGACCGTCGCCCCGGCGCCTTCTACCTTGACGGCGTCGGCGCTGCCGTCCTTTACGAAGCGGATCGCGTTCTCGAGCGCGAGCTCGTCCGAGACCTGGAACGATCCGAACGGCATGTCGGCGACGACGAGTGGGCGCTTTGCGCCGCGGGTGGCTGCGCGCGTCAGCATCAACATCTCGTCCATCGACGCCGGCACGGTCGAGTCGTGGCCGAGAACGACCATCGCCGCAGAGTCGCCGACGAGGATCAACTCGACGCCCGCTGCGTCGGCGAGCCGCGCGCTCGGCGCGTCATACGCGGTCACCATCACGATCTTCTCGCCACGACGCTTGAGCTCTGCGAGCTCCGGAAGCGGCAGCTTGCCGTGCGTCCACGACGCGTACCGGGGTGCGGGGGTGCTCACTCGGTGTCTCCTTCCAGGATGACGTTGTCGATCAGTCGTGTGTCGCCGACGCGGACGGCTGCCACGAGGACGCGAGGCTCGAAGTCCGCGACCTCGACGTAGTCCACTTCGAGATCGCGGAGGAGCTCGCGCGCCCGCTGCGCGTCTCTCGTCGCAAGCGCTCGCGGGAGGGAGCGAGCGCGCTCGCGCTCCTCGGGGGAGAGACGCGCGTTGCGCGAGGAAAACGCGAGCTCGTCGTCGTCGCGCACCGTCGGCACGACGCGAAGCTCGAGCTCCAGGTCGAGGTCGAGGATCATCCGTCTCAGCACCGCCACCTGCTGCGCGTCCTTCTGCCCGAAGTACGCGCGCCGCGGTCGGACGATGTTGAAGAGCTTGAGGCAGACCGTCGCGACGCCGCGGAAGTGGCCGGGGCGATGCACGCCCTCGAGCTGCGCACCCAACTGCTCCACGTCGACCCACGTCTGGAAGCCGGGCGGGTACATCTCCTCTGCGCTCGGCGCGAAGAGCAGGTCGACGCCCGCCGCTTCGGCGACCGCGATGTCCCGCGCTTCGTCTCGCGGGTACCCGTTGAGGTCGGCGCCGTCGCCGAACTGGGCGGGGTTGACGAAGAGCGACACGACGACGACGTCCGCCTCCGCACGCGCGGCGCGGAAGAGCGAGACGTGGCCTTCGTGAAAGGCGCCCATCGTCGGGACGAGCGCGATCGCCTCGTGGCGGCGCGGCTCGAGTGCGTCGCGCAGCTCGGCGATCGTCCGCAGGAGCTTCACGGTGTCGTCGCCTCCGCGAGCACGTCGTACAGTGCCTCGAGCTCGGGTCGCGAGTTGCGGATCGCCCTGCGGTGCTGCTCGACCGTCGTCCAGTCGCCCCGTGAGATCGGTCCGGTGAGCTCGAAGCCGTTGTCGATCGTGCGGCGCATCAACGGCGCGAGTGCGGCTGGGGGCGCGCCTGCAGCCTCTAAGAGCTCGGACGACACCCGATGCAACGTCACGAGATAGTTCGACGCGATCGCCGCACCGGCGTGGTAGAGCGGACGCGCGTCGTCTGCCAGGTCGAAGGGCTCGAGCCCGAGCAGCTGCGCGAACCACCAGCCGACGTGGCGGGCCTCGGGGCTCTCGGAGATGACCGCCGCGTGCGCGTCGTCGAGCTGCTCGGGCCCACGCTGGTGCGTGAACGTCTGGAGGGGGTGCAGGCCGAAACGACGCACGTGCGGCTCGAGGTCCCCCAGCGAGGTCGCGCCGCTCGTGTGCGCGACCCACGGTCCCGGCTCGATGCCTCGCGCGACCTCGGCGATCGCTGCGTCGGGCACGCAGAGGAGGACGAGCTCTGCGCCGTCCTCGCGCAGCGCGACGCCCCGCTCGCGAAGCCGCGCGGTCACCGCCGATCCGACGCGTCCGGACGCGCCGACAACCTGGACTGTCTCGATCATCGCTCCAGTTCCGTCGTGGATACCGGGCCGATGCGAAGTCTAGCGTCCGGGAGCGGGCGTACACTCCGCCCCGGTGGCGGTCCCCGTCCAGGTCGTTGAGCAGCGGAGCCAGCAGCTCGCCTCGTACGAGCAGGCCGTTTCCGCGTGCACCCGCTGTCGGCTCGCCGAGGGGCGAACCCAGGTGGTGTTCGGCTCGGGGAACCCCGACGCCGAGCTGATGTTCGTCGGCGAGGCACCGGGCTTCCACGAGGACCAGCAGGGCGTCCCCTTCGTGGGCCAGGCGGGGAAGCTGCTCGAGAAGCTGCTCGCAGGGATCGGCCTCGAGCGCGCCGATGTCTATATCGCCAACGTGATCAAGTGCCGGCCACCTGGGAACCGAGACCCACAGCCGGACGAGATCGAGGCCTGCGAGTCGCACCTCTTCCGGCAGATCGAGCTGATCCAGCCGCAGCTCGTGGCGACGCTCGGCAACTTCGCGACGAAGCTGCTGACCGGCAAGCCGCTCGGCATCACGCGCGTGCACGGACAGGAACAGTGGACGACCCTCGGTGGGAACCGCGTGCAGCTCTACCCGCTCTATCACCCGGCGGCCGCGCTCTACACGCCGAGGATGCTGGAGGTGCTCGAGGAGGATTTCGCCCGGATCCCGCAGCTGCTCGGGACAGACGACGTACCGAAGCCGGTCCTCCAGCTCGCGCCTGCGCCCGAGCCCACGGTCCAGCTCGGCTTGTTCTAGAAACTAGGGGGCGGTGCAGATCGAGAGCGCCTCGCCCGAGGAGACGGAGGCCGTCGCCGGACGGCTCGCGCGCGTCCTGCTCCCGGGGGACGTGGTGACCGTGTCGGGCGAGCTCGGCGCGGGGAAGACCACGTTCGTCCGCGGGGCCTGTCGTGCGCTCGGCATCACGCAGCCCGTCACGAGCCCGACGTTCACGGTCGGGCACCGCTACGACGGCGTCGCGCACCTCGACCTCTATCGCTTCGCAGGCGTCTCCGCCGCGGAGTGGGGAGATCTCGAGCCGTACTTCGAAGGGACGATCGCCTTCGTCGAGTGGCCGGAGGCGGGGGAGGACGCACTCCCTGCCCCGCGCGTGCGCGTCCGCTTGCTGCACGTCGACGAGGCGCACCGCATGATCGAGCTCGAGACGGTGGAACCGGAGCTCCTGGAGGCCATGAGCTGATGCTCACGCTCGCGTTCGACACGGCGACCCGCACGGCGACGAGCGCGCTCGTCTGGGACGGGGAAGTGCTCGGCGAGCTCGCTTCGAGTGCGGTCACGGTGCTCGAGGACGTCGACGCGCTCTTTCGCCGCGGCGGCGTGCGTCCGGGGCAGCTCGAAGGCATCGTCGTCGGCACGGGGCCGGGCAGCTTCACCGGCGTGCGGATGGGGCTGGCCACCGCGCGCGCGCTGTCGTACTCGCTCGACGTGCCGCTCGCCGGAGTGTCGACGCTCGCCGCGCTCGCCGCTGGATCTCCGAACGCGCTCGCGGTGATCGACGCCCGCCGCAGCGAGGTGTTCGTCCTCGACGGCGAGCCGCGGGTGCTCCGGCCGGAGGACGTCGACGTGCGCGGCCGCGTGTGCGTCGGCGACGGCGCCGTTCGCTATCGAGTCACGCTCGAGGAGCGCGGCGCGGTGATCCCTCCGGACGCTGACCCGGTGCACGTCCCGCACGCGCGCTTCCACGCCCAACTCGCCGAGCGCTTCGGCCTCGCCGATGAGGTCGAGCCCGTCTACCTGCGTGCTCCCGACGCGAAGCCCAGCGTGTCGTGACGATCCGCCGCCTCCAGCTCAAGGACTTGACCGAGATCGAGCGCATCGAGCGCGGGTCGTACGCGACGCCGTGGTCTCGCTCGATGTTCGCGGGTGAGCTCTCGAAGGCGTCGTCCGTGTGCATCGGCGCGCTCGACGACGACGACGGGGACGAGGACGCACTCGTCGGTTTCCTGATCGTCTCGCGCTACGTCGACGCCTGGCACGTGATGAACATCGCCGTCGATCCGGCTCGTCGTCGCGCCGGCGTTGCGATCGCGATGCTCGAGCGCCTCTTCGAGCTGACGATGGGAGACGGCAGGCGCGGCTACACGCTCGAGGTGCGCGTCTCGAACCAGGCGGCGATCAACCTCTACCAGCGCCTCGGCTTCCAGCCCCGCGGCATCCGTCGCGGCTACTACACGGACAACCGCGAAGACGCCCTGATCATGTGGCGCGATCCACAGCCCCAGCGAGTCGCGTGATCCTCGCGCTCGAGACGTCGTGCGACGAGACGGCCGCTGCGCTCGTCTCGCACGACGGCGAGATCCGCGCGAACGTGGTCGCCTCGCAGGCCGACCTCCACGCGCAGTTCGGCGGCGTCGTGCCCGAGATCGCGTCTCGTCGGCACCTCGAGCTGGTGCTGCCGGTCGTCCGGCAAGCGCTCTCCGACGCCGGCGCGAAGCTCGACGACGTCGACCTCGTCGCGGTGACACGTGGGCCCGGCCTCATCGGTGCGCTGCTCGTCGGCGTCTCCGCGGCGAAGGCGCTCGCCTGGTCGCGCCGGTTGCCGCTCGCTCCGGTCGACCACCTCGACGGTCACGTTGCGTCCTTGTACTTGGAGCCGGAGTCGCTCGATCCGCCCTTCCTCTGCCTGCTCGCCAGCGGCGGGCACACGATGCTGCTCGACGTTCGCGCGCGCGGCTCCTTCGCCGTTACGGGGCGGACGCTCGACGACGCCGTGGGGGAGGCCTTCGACAAGGGCGCGCGTCTGCTCGGACTGGGCTACCCCGGAGGTGCGGAGCTCGACCGCCTCGCCCGCGACGGCGATCCGGACGCCTTCTCGTTCCCGGTCGCGAAGCTCCCAGGCCTCGACTTCTCCTTCTCCGGCGTCAAGACCTCGCTTCTCTACGCGGTGAAGAAGCTCGAGCCCGGAGAGCTCGAGCGGCGGCGGGCCGACCTCGCCGCGAGCTATCAGCGAGCGCTCGTCCGAGCCCTCGTCGAGCGAACGGACGCCGCGGCCCAGCTCCTGGGCGTGGAGCGCGTGGGGGTCGTCGGGGGCGTCGCGGCCAACTCCGAGCTTCGTGCCTCGCTGCCGTGGGCCAAGGCTGCGCCGCTACCACTCTGCACCGACAACGCAGCGATGATCGCCTCGGCGGCCCGGTACGTCGAGCCGCTCCCGTATCCGCGGTACCTTGGCCTTGATGCGTACGCCTCCGCGGCCTGATCACGTCTGGCCGCTCGCGTTCGTCGCGCTCGCGCTGACGGTCGTTCTCGTCGCCGCGGGTGGACGGCTCGAAGCGCGAACGGCCGACGATGGCACCCGGGTCTCCTGGGCCGGCCTCGCGGGGGCACCCCGCCCGCGGATCGCCATCGGGCAGCGGATGATCGTCGTCCTGCGCACGCCGTCGCTCGCCGATCGTGTTGCCGCGGCCGGCGGGCGCGCAGCCGACGCCGACCAGCGCCGCTGGACGGCGCAGGCCAGGGCCGCAGAGCAGCTCGTGCTGTCCAAGCTCGGCGTGCAAGGCCTCCCGGTCACGCCGGACTACACCTTCGAGCGCGTGCTCGCCGGATTCTCCGCGGCGCTCGACCCGCGTGCGATCGCGATCCTCGAGCGGTTGCCGGAGGTGCAGGGCGTCTACCCGGTGCGCTCGGCCTTCCCCGCTTCCGTTTCGTCGTCGCTCCTCCGCGAGCGCGACTTCCAACCCGGCAGCGGACACCGCCTCGACGTTGCGCTCCCGGGCTTCGACGGCCGGGGGGTCACGGTCGCGCTGCTCGACACCGGCGTCGACCGTGCGCAGCCGTACCTGCGCGGCAGGGTCAAGGACGGCATCGACATCGTCGGCGGGAGCGACCTCGCACTCGCCGCGCCGCACCCTGACAACGAGTCAGAGCTCGAGCGCCACGGGACCGAGCTCGCCGGGATCGTCGTCGGGGCGAGCGGTCCCGCCAGCCTCTCGGGGATCGCGACGGGCGCCTGGGTGCTGCCGATTCGCATCGCCGGCTGGCAGCGTGCGGCTTCCGGGCGCTACGCCGTCTACGCGCGCACCGACCAGATCCTCGCCGGCCTCGAGCGCGCCGTCGATCCCAACGGCGACGGGGTCGCGCACGACGCGGCGCGCATCGCAGTGGTGGGTGTCGCAGAGCCGTACTCGGCGTTCGCGGACGGGCCGCTTGCGAAGGCGGTCTCCGGTGCGCTCCGCCTCGACACGCTCGTCATCGCACCCGTCGGGAACGACGGGCTCGGCTCGTCGAGCGCAGCGCTTCGCGACTACGGCAGCGTCGCAGGCCCGGGCGGCGCGCCCGCAGCGCTCACCGTCGGCGCCGTCGACCTTCGGCGCCGATCCCGAGACGTGCGCGTCACGCTCCGGTCGGGGCTCGAGCTCGCGTTCGAAGGCCGGATCCCGCTCGGCGGCGTCGTTCAGCCGGGCAAACAGCTCAGCCTCCAGGTCGCGGCGCCGCTCGAGGGGCTTCCGGCGCCGAGGCGCTCGGCCGCGGACATCGAGGCGTTCTTCGACGACAAGGGGTTCAGCAGGGTCGCGGGCCGTGCAGCGTTGATCCCCGCAGGCGAGTCGCCGCAGGCCGCCGTCGTGAACGCCGCGCGCGCGGGCGCAGGCGCGATCGTCCTCTACGGCGACGGACCGACACCGAGCGGCTCGCTCGGGCTGGACGAAGACGTACCGGTTCCCGTCGTCGGGATCTCCCGGAGCGCCGCGCTTCGCGCGATCGCGTCGATGCGCAGCGGTGCGAAGGCGGTGCTCTCGATCGGGTCGTTGCGCGTGCACTCGAACGCGAGCCTGCGGCGCGTCTCGACGTTCTCCTCGGGCGGGCTCGCGTTCGACGGCCGCGTCAAGCCCGACGTCGTCGCGCAGGGAGTCGGGATCGCAACGTCCGAGCCCGGCGCGAACTCCGACGGGACGTCGCGCTTCGGCACCGTCAACGGGTCGAGCGCTGCGGCTGCGGTCGTGGGCGGTGCCGCCGCTCTGCTTGCGCACGCTCGCCCGTCGCTGGACGCGCGCGCGCTTCGGAGCCTGCTCGCGAACACGGCGCGCCAGCTCCCCGGAAGCTCGCTCGCCGCCCAGGGCTCGGGCCTGCTCGACCTCGGCGCGGCCGCTGCGTCCGAGTTCACGACGAGCCCGGGTGCACTGGCGCTCGGACGCGCGGACGAAGTCGGCTGGCAGTCGGCGACGCACGTCGTCGTGCGCAACGTCTCGACGCGTCGGCTCGTGATCTCGTCAGACGTCCAGAGCTTCACCAGAGGTGCCGCGGCGATCTCGTTCTCGGTCCGCCCCGACCGGTTCGTGCTTCGCCCAGGCCGCTCACGGCGCGTGCAGGTACAGGCGCTCGTGACGTCGGAGCCGAGCGGTCGCGCGTCGGCCGAGGGCGTCGTGGTGTTCCGCGGCGAGGGCACGACGGCGCTCCGCGTTCCTTGGGCGATCACGTTCGGGGCCGCGAGCACCAACCTGATCGGGGCAGTCCAGCTCAAAGAGCCGTCGTTCGTCCCCTCCGACGTCAGCCCGGCCCTGCTGACGCTTCGCGCCGGGAAGCTGCTCCGAACGGGTGCGGGTGAGGAGATCAGGCCCGTCCGGCGCCTCGACGTCGAGCTCCTGCGGGCGAACGGCGAGCGGATCGGCCTTCTCGCCCGGCTCCGCGACCTGATCCCAGGGCACGTGACGATCGGGATCACGGGGCGGGATCCCGACGGTGGCAGGCTGGAACCGGGCGGCTACCGCCTGAGGCTCTCGGCCTGGCCGACCGAGGCCGGAGGAGCGCCCAGCCGGGCGGTGGTCCGGTTTCGGGTCAAACCCGAACCGGGTTAGACTCGGCCTGCCTTGACGACCCTCCAAGAGGCGCCGGCCTCGCACCTTCGCGAGAACCCGTACGAGATCGCCAAAGCTCAGCTGCGCCGCGTCGGCGACGAGTTCGGGATCGACGACAACCTGATCAACGTCCTCTCGAAGTGCAAGAAAGCGGTCGAGGTCTCGATCCCGACCCAGATGAACGACGGCAACACGAAGGTCTTCACGGGGTACCGCGTCACCCACAACGTCGCGCGCGGGCCGTCGAAGGGCGGGATCCGCTACCACCCGGACGTCACGCTCGACGAGGTCAAGGCGCTCGCGATGTGGATGACGTGGAAGTGCGCGCTCGCGAACATCCCGTTCGGCGGCGCGAAGGGCGGCGTGATCGTCAACCCCAAGGCGCTCGCGCCCCGCGAGCTCGAACGCATGACGCGCCGCTTCACGAGCGAGATCATCAACGAGATCGGCCCGGAGAAGGACATTCCCGCGCCGGACGTTGGCACCGATTCGCGGGTGATGGCGTGGATCTTCGACACCTACTCGATGAACAAGGGCCACTCGGTGCTCGGTGTCGTCACGGGGAAGCCGCTCGCGATCGGCGGCTCTCTCGGGCGGGAGGAGGCGACGGCGCGCGGCGCGCTCTACGTGCTGCGCGGTGCGGCACGCAAGCGCAGCCTCAGCCTGGACGGCGCCACCGCCGCGGTCCAAGGCTTCGGGAACGTCGGCAGCTACCTCGCGCGATTCCTCGTGCAGGACGGCGCCAAGGTCGTCGCGATCTCCGACTCCGCCGGCGGCGTCCACAACCCGAACGGCATCGACGTCGAAGCGGCGTTCGCGCGTAAGCGCGAGACCGGCTCGATCGGCGGGCTGCCCGGGACCGATCCCGATCTCCAACGACGACCTGCTGCTGCTCGACGTCGACGTGCTCGCGCCGTGCGCGCTCGAGCAGGTGATCTCGGAGTCGAACGCCAACCGGGTCAAGGCCAGGATCATCGTGGAGGGAGCGAACGGGCCCGTCACCCCGGCTGCGGACGAGATTCTCGAGCAGAACGGCGTCCTCATCCTCCCGGACATCCTCGCGAACGCCGGCGGCGTGATCGTCTCGTACTTCGAGTGGGTGCAGGGCCTCCAGGAGTACTTCTGGAAGGAGGACGAGGTGAACGCGAAGCTGAACGACATCGTCACGCGCGCGTTCAACGAGACATGGGCGCTCCACGAGTCGAAGGGGGTCTCGATGCGCCTCGGCTCGTACGGGCTCGCGGTCCAGCGGGTGGCCGAGGCGACGGTCGACTCGCGGCATCTATCCCGTAAGCGTCGTCCTCTACCACGCGCGAGGGCTGCCACCTCTGCGAGCAGGCGCGCGCCGTGCTGCGCGCGGAGCTCGGCGACGGCTTCGACGAGGTCGACATCACCGGCGACGACGCACTCGAGGCGCAGTACCGCGAGTGGCTGCCGGTCGTCGAGATCGACGGCCGACGGGCGTTCGTGTACTTCGTCGACCCCGCTGCGCTCCGTCGAAAGCTCGCACAAAGTCAGGGCTGACGGTTGTCTGACGGCGCGGAACGATGCCGCTGGCATTATGGCCGCGGTGTCACAAAGTGGCTGATCGGCTGACCGTCGGCGTTGCGGCTCGCCTCTCTCGCTATCTGCAGGTGCTGACGCAGGCGAAGAAGATGGGCAAGGAGCGGATCTCCTCGCAGGAGATCTCCGACTACACGAACATCAACGCGACGCAGATCCGGCGTGACCTCTCGGCGTTCGGGAAGTTCGGCAAGCGCGGCGTCGGCTACAACATCGACTCGCTGCTCGGCGAGATCCGGAAGATCCTTCGGACGCAGGGGCAGCACAACATCGCGCTCGTCGGCGCCGGGCGACTGGGAGAGGCAATCGCCAGCTCGCCGATCTTCGCCGAGCACGGGATCAACATCGCGGCGATCTTCGACGTCGACCCGGAGAAGGTCGGACGCTCGATGGGAGCGATGGACGTGATCGACTACTCGAGGCTTCCAGCAACCGTCCGCGAGAAGAACATCATCGTCGGCGTGCTCGCGGTGCCGGCCGGAGGCGCGCAGCGCGTTGCCGACGACCTCGTCGGCGCCGGCGTGCGGATCATCTTCAACTACTCCGAGGCGCTCCTGGACGTACCCGCCGATGTCCAGGTTCACACCTCGAATCCCGCCGTCGAGCTTCTGCACGCTCTTTACTTCCACCTGACCTAGAGGTCCGTTACGGTCCCCGCTTCATCCCTGCTGGGGGCAGAGAGCAAAGAAAAGGGGGAACATGAGCAGGAAGATCAACAGGGCGGCGCTTGCGTTTGCGGTGCTGCTGATCGCCGCCGTTGCGGCGCCATCGGCGCTCGCAGAGACGTATGTCGTCCTCTACAAGGGCGGCGCGTCGAGCGACAAGGCCGGGGACTGGATCCAACGCTCCGGCGGGACGGTCGTCGCGAACTACCGCGAGATCGGTGTCGTCGTCGCGCGCTCGGACTCGCCGACCTTCGCCCAGGCGATGCAGGGCGGGGCCGGGATCGAGAGGGTGGCGGTTTCCAGGGCCGTCGCAAAGGTCGAAGAGCCCGAGGCCTCGCCGGGCGACCTGCCGAACACACCCGCGACGCCGGACACCCTCGCGGGGCTGCAGTGGGACATGCGACAGATCCACGCATTCGAGGCGCACGCGATCACCGGCGGAAGCCCGGCCGTGGTCGTCGGCGACATCGACACGGGCCTCGACAAGGATCACCCCGACCTCATCCCGAACATCGACTTCTCGCGGAGCGTGTCGTGTGAGAGCGGTGCGCCGAACACGAGCCCCACGGCTTGGGACGATCACAACGGCCACGGCACTCACACCGCCGGCACGATCGCCGCGGCGTCGAACGGGTTCGGGATCACCGGCGTCGCGCCGAAGGTCAAGGTCGCCGGGATCAAGTCGTCGAACGACGACGGCTTCTTCTTCGTGCACATGGTCGTGTGCTCGTTCATGTGGGCGGGCTCGCACCAGATCGACGTGACGAACAACAGCTACTTCATGGATCCTTACCTCCACAACTGTCGGAATGACCCGGGTCAGCGGGCGTTGTGGAAGGCAGCGAAGCGGGCGATCGACTACGCGCAGAAGCAGGGCGTGACAGTCGTCTCCTCAGAGGGCAACCAGAGCGACGATCTCTCGCATCCTCAGGTCGACACGACGAGCCCCGACTTCCCGCCCGGGAGCGAGGAGGAGCGTGACATCACGAACGCGTGCGTCGTCGTTCCCGTGGAGGTCCCCGGCGTGATCGGCGTCACCGCGGTCGGCAACACGAAGCAGACCGATGGAGACAACGACCCGAACGACTACCTCAAGTCGTACTACTCGGCCTACGGCATCAGCACCGCGGACGTCGCCGCTCCGGGCGGTGACTTCTTCTACGGACGCGGGACCGACGGGGGGCCGTTCGGGCTCGTGCTGTCGACGTGGCCGTCCGACAGCGGATGCAGCCGCTCGGTCACGGACGCGGGGGCGAGGTACTGCTACCTGCAAGGGACGTCGATGGCGTCGCCGCACGCTGCCGGGCTCGCCGCGCTGATCATCAGTCGCTACGGCGACTCGAAGAGTCCGCAGAACGGGAAGATGCGCCCCGGCGCGGTCGAGGCGCACATGCAGCAAACCGCCGACGCGCAGCCTTGCCCGACGGAGCTGCCGCTGACGGGAGCCCCGGGCTCCTCGCGCGCCAACCTGCCGTACTCAGGGATCAGGCGCCCGAGCGGCGACCTCCAGGAGTGCCAGGGCGGTCCAAGCCACAACTCGTGGTACGGCGCGGGCCAGATCAACGCGCTTCGCGCAGTCACCAAATAGGGAAGCAAGACGGGAGGGGCCGGGCGACCGGCCCCTCCCTCCGCTTTACTGGCGCTCGTGCGCATCCTCGTCTGGCACGGCTACCTGCTGAGCGGGACCGGATCGAACATCTACACACAGGCGCTCGTCCGCGAGTGGGCGCGCGCCGGTCACGACGTGACGGTGTTCTCCCAGGAGCCGCAGCCCGAGCGGTTCGACCTCGCGGGCGCGAATGCGGTGCGCCCGCGCATCGGGCCGGTGCTGCCGGTGTTCGTCCTCGACCGATACGAGGGGCTCGAGGCTCGGTTGCTGCAGGACCTGACGCAGGCGGAGCGCGATTCGTACGTGGAGGCGAACGCAGCGACCCTGCGCGAGCACCTGCCGGCCGACCTCGTGTTCGCGAACCACGTGCTGCTCGGCGCTCCGGTCGGCGCGGCGACGGGCGCGAGGTTTGCCGTCAAGGCGCACGGCTCCGAGCTCGAGTACTCGATGCGCGGCAACGACGAGCTGTCGGCGTGGGGGCGAGAGTCACTTGCGCACGCCGACGCCGTCTACGTCGGCTCGGCGCACATCCGAGAGGTTCTGGAGGACGTCGTCGGCCACGTCGACCGTGTGCACGAGGTTCCGCCCGGCGTCGACGTCGACGAGTTCCGGCCCGAGCCGCGCGATGTCGCGCTCGCCGCGTTGCTCGATGAGCTCCGCGGCGATCCGCCGAACCCCGGCGACGCCAACGAACGGGTCCCGGACGAGGGGAACGCCGACCGCCTCGCAGAGTGGTTCGCGAGCGACCAGCCGACCGTCCTCTACTTCGGGAAGCTGCTCTACAACAAGGGCGTGCACGTGCTCTTCGACGCCCTGCGCGAGCTCGGGGACGTCCGCGCGGTGATCGTCGGCTTCGGCGACTACCGCGAGGAGCTCGAGCGGATCGCGCCGCCGGGCACGCTCTTCACGGGGCCGCTCGAGCACCGGCACCTGGTCCACCTGATCCCGCTGTGCGAGGTCACGGTCGTGCCGTCGATCTTCCCCGAGGCGTTCGGCATGGTCGCGGCGGAAGCCGCCGCAGGAGGCTCGCTGCCGCTCGTCGCCCGCCACTCCGGCCTCGCGGAGATCGCCGAGGGCCTCGACGAGCCGCGCTTTGCCTTCGAGACAGGCGATGCCGCGGACCTCGCGCGCAAGTTGCGAGCACTGCTCGAGCTTCCCGAGGACGAGCGGCGAAGCCTCGCCGACGCTGCGCGGCGCACGGTCGTCGAGAAGTGGTCGTGGCCGAGCGTCGCTGCGCGGCTGCTCAGCTGATCAAGCCGTCCACGGCCGCGGTCGCCAGCTTCATCCGCTCCTCGTGCGGCCCGCTCAGCTCGAGCCAGGGGCTGCCGGTCGAGCGGACGTAGTCGGCGTAGCGCTGGTGCATCTTCTGGCGGGCCTCCTCGCGCCGAAGCCCCAGCTTGTCGGCGTGGAACGGCGTGTCGACGTCGCAGAGGAGGTAGAGCGCGTAACGGCCGGCGCGAGCTTCCTGCTCGAGCTCCTCGTTTCGGGTGCCCAGGTAGACCTCGTGGAACACCGCGGTCACGAACGTGTCGGTGTCGCAGAAGAGCACGCGGTCCGCGTAGCCGGCGAGGAACTCCTCGAACCACTCGCGGATGCGCGCGATGTGCACGAACTCGTCGGGCGTCCAGGGCCGGTGCGGGTCGCCGCGCCCGACGTGGTGGTACGGCGCACCGTACTCGGGCACCCAGAGTGTCCGGTAGTGGTCCGCGAGGGCGGCTGCGAGCGTCGTCTTGCCCGTCGACTCGGCCCCGACGATGCAGACGCGCGCGACGCTACGGCGGCGCGCGCGTGGACGTTCGGGCTCGGGGAGGTTCACCTCCACTTCAACTACTGTAGTGCCCCCATGGGCGACGAGCAGCGGCTCCCGTACGAGGAGCTCATCAGTCGTTCGCGCGAGTCGTTCGAGGACGGACGCGACTTCACCCTCGCCGTGGAGGAGGAGTTCGCGATCCTCGACCCGGCGACGCACGACCTCGTCAACCGCTTCGAGGAGCTTCAGGCGGCCACGTCCGGCACACCGCTCGAGGAGTACCTCGTCGGCGAGTTGATCGCGTCGGAGGTCGAGGTGCGCACGGGACGCTGCGAGACGTGGGCCGATGCGAGCGCGGCGATGGCGGAACGCCGCGCGCAGCTCGTCGAGCTCGCGGACTCGCTCGGGATGGCGCTCGCGTCGACCGGGACGCACCCATGGGCGAACTGGAAGGACCAGCGGATCATCGACACGCCGCACTACCGGCTGAACGACCAGATCCTGCGCTACGTCGTCTGGCGCAACAACACCTTCGGCCTACACGTGCACGTCGGCATCCGGGGTGCCGACCGCGCGATCCGGACGATGTCGAAGCTCCGCAACTTCATCCCGGAGTTGCTCGCGCTGTCCGCATCGTCACCGTTCGTCGAGGACGTCGACTCCGGGCTGCACTCGGCGCGGACCGAGATCTTCACTCGCATGTTCCCCCGCTGCGGCGTGCCGGATGTCTTCGACTCGTGGCGCGAGTGGGAGGACTACCTTCGCTTCCTCTACGAGACGCGCTCGATCACCGAGCACACGCAGATCTGGTGGAGCGTGCGTGCGCATCTCGCGTATCCGACCGTCGAGATGCGGATCTGCGACGCCCAGCCGACGCTCGAGGAGGGGCAGGCACTCGCGGCGTTCATCTACGCGCTGACCTGTCGCGTCGCTCGCGCGCTGGACGAAGGCGAGGCGATCCCAGACCAGCCGCACCGGCTGATCGAGGAGAACTTCTGGCGAGCCACGCGCTACGGGCTCTCCGGCGAGCTGATCGACCTCGCGACCGGGGACGTGCTGCCGGCCCGGGCGCGGCTCGAGCAGCTCGCCGACTGGATTGCCCCCGTTGCCGACGAGCTCGGTGTGCCCCTGACGGTCCCGACGGCGAATGCCACCGAACGCCAGCGCGCGCGGCTCGACGAAGGCGGGACGCTGCGGCAGATCTACGCGGAGCAGGTGATCGAGCGTGTCCGAGCCTGAGCTCTCGCCCGAGCAGCTGATTGAGCAGATCAAGCAGCTGCGGGTCGCTGATCTGATCCTTTCGACGGTCACGACCCTCGCTCAGCTCGCCTACGCGAAGCTCGAGGAGTCGAGCCGGGATCTCGAGCAGGCCCAGCTCGCGATCGACTCGATCCAGGTGCTGCTTCCGAAGCTCGAAGGGCACGTTCCTGCGGAGCTCTCGCGCGACCTCGGGCAGATGGTCACGAGCCTGCAGCTGGCGTACGCCTCGGCGGCCGGCCCGGGCAACTGAGCTTCGTCCGAGACGGCGGGCGGGAGGCCGTCGATCGTTCTCGGCTTCCTCCCGCCGCTCCGCTTACTGCTCGACCTCGAGTGCGGCCGCCATGTTTCTCGGTCGTGGCCTCACGGCAACCGGTTGTTGTGGTGGCACGAGTAGTACTCGGGGCCTGGAGCGCCGCCGAAGTCGACGGCCTCGTACGTCCCGTCCGGCTCTGTGCCCTGCCGGCACGGCCGGTCGTCGGAGCCGAGGTCTGCCCTGATGAGGATCTCGGTACCGAGGAACGTTTCCCCGTCAGGCAGGCCGAAGTTCAACGATGGGACGCTGGGCAGCTCGCCCCCGACCAGCGCATCGATGTCCGTGTTCGGATGGACGCAGTGGATCATGACGTCGCCGGGGAAGCAGGTCCATCCTCGCGCCTCGACCTTCGCCTGAGTCAGGCCGACGCCTTTGGCCGATGCCGTGCCGCTCGCGGCGAGCAACAGGGCCATCGCCAGCAGAACGAGATTGCTCTTCACTCGAACACCTCCTTTTGATCTGCCCACGATCAGCGCCCCTGCTCCAAGTCCGCTCTAAGCAGCCGCTCGCCGAGCGGAGCGAGCTATCGGATCCCGAGCTGCGTGCAGTCCTCGAAGCCGTATTCGGCGGCACGAAGCTCGACCTCGGACGTGAGCCGAAACAGCGCATTGATCCTCTTCGAGTTGCGAAAGTCGTCGAGATCGCGCGCGCGCAGCGCTGCGAGGCTCTGTTCCGCGTAGCCGATAGTGCGGTCGAACGCGGCGAGAAACGTGCGGACGTCCTTCTCGTCGCCCCGCGGAACCTCGAGTGCGCCCAGCTTGTTCAGCGCACTCTGCTCGGCCGCGACGAAGTTTGCGTAATAGCGCAGCACTCGGCGATACGCATCCGGGCGGTTCACCTCGAAGACGTCACCGGCCTTCGGTCGCCCACCGACCTTGTCGTTGGCCCGCGAGCAGATCGCCTCCGCTCGAACGATGAACTCCTCCTTTGCTACGGCGTCGCCTCCGCCGCACCCCGAAGCGAACCCACTCATCACGACAACAATCAGCAGACGCCTCACCTGGACCTCCTCTGAACGAGGCCACGATGAAGGCGCGCGCTCCAAATCGGCTCTAACTCGAGCTAGGCGCCAGCCACACCGTTTCGACAACTCGCTCGTGTGGAAGCTGCGCACGCTTGCTTGCTTCGACGAGCGCGGCGGCGGAGGGCGCCTCGAAGACATGGAGGCACACGTCGTCCTCGAGGAGCACGAGAGAACCGAGATACCGGATCGACTCGGATTCCGCAGCAACCACGGCGATGCGTCGTGCGAGTTCCTCGAGCTCGGCGTTCCCGCGCGTCGCCTGATACCCCTCGACGAGAAAGCTCCGCACATCTCTCAATGTCCGTGCGAACCCTCCAAAACGGCTCTAACGTGCCGCTCTCGCCTTCTCACAGCGCCTAGACGGTGCTACGGTCGCTTCCAGGAGGCGCCGTGGACGTTCGAATTCTCGGGCCGTTCGAGGTGCGGGAGGATGGCCGCGGCCTCGATCTCGGCGGCCCGAGGCCGCGTGCACTTCTCGCGGTGCTCGTGCTGCGCGGGGGCGAGGTCGTCCCGTCGGAACGCCTCGTGGACGAGCTCTGGGGCGAGAGGCCGCCGAGGAGCGCGAACCATCTCCTCCACGTCTACGTCTCGAGCCTTCGCAAGCACATCGGTGCTCGCTTGATCACGCGTACGCCGGGCTATCTGCTCGAGCTCGAGGGGGATGAACTCGACGCCGGCCGCTTCGAGCGGCTGCTTGGCGAAGGTCGACGACTGCTTGCACGCGGCGACTTCGAAGGCGCCTCGGCGACGCTGGGGGAGTCCTTGGGACTCTGGCGCGGACCGGCGCTCGCGGACTTCGCCTACGAGCCGTTCGCACAGGCGGAAATCGCTCGCCTCGAGGAACTCCGCTTCGTTGCGGGGGAGGAGCGGATCGAGGCGGACTTGGCTCTCGGCCGTCACGCCGAACTGGTGGGAGAGCTCGAGGCGCTCGTCGCGGAGAGCCCGTTGCGCGAGCGCCCGCGCGCACAGCTCATGCTCGCGCTCTACCGGTCCGGACGCCAGGCGGAGGCGCTCGAGGCGTACCGCAAAACGAGGCGTGTCCTCGTCGAAGAAATCGGGATCGAGCCTGGCTCGTCGCTCAAAGCACTGGAGCAGGCGATCCTCCGTCATGATGCGTCTCTCGAGTTGAAGGCGACCGAGCCCGCCTCGACGCCGACACGCGCGACGCGGAAGCTGGTGACGGTCGTCGTCGCCGGATGGACCGACTCCGGCGAGCTCGAGGGACTCGATCCGGAAGCTCGTCGCCGTCTGGTGGCCCGCGCCGAGGAAGCCGCGACCGCGGTGCTCACCCGCCACGGAGCGACGGTGGAGCGGTTCCCCGACGAGCGGGTGATGGGCGTGCTCGGCGTCCCGGCGGCGCACGACGGGGATGCCCTCGCTGCCGTCAGGGCGGCGGCGGAACTTCGGAAGCTGGACGGAGTGCGGATCGGCGTGGAGACAGGAGAGGTCGTCGTCGAGGGCAGATCAATCAGCGGCGATGCGGTAACCCGTGCCTTCCGACTCAACGAGAAGGCCGACCCGGAGACCGTGCTGCTCGGAGCAACGACCTACCGACTCGTTCGCCATGCCGTGCTCGCCGAGTTCGACTCCGAGCAGGGTGCGATGCACCTCGTCGCCGTCCTTCCGGACGCGTCGTCGTTTCCGCGCCGGCTGGACTCGCCGTTCGTGGGACGGATGGTGGAGCTCGAACAGCTTCGCGCCTCGTTCGAGAAGGCTGTCCACGATCGGGGGTTCCGCCTCGTCACCATGATCGGCGATCCCGGCATCGGAAAATCACGTCTGGCTCAGGAACTCGTCGCCGGCATCTCGGGAAGGGCAAACCACGTCTTCGCTCGGTGTGTCCCCTCCGGAGAGGGGCTAACGTACTGGCCGCTGAAGGAGGTCGTGCGACAGGCCGCCGGCGCCGAGACGCGCGAGGCGCTCCTCGCGTTCCTGCGAGACGAACCAGAGCGCGAGGCGATCGTCGCCGGCGTGACCGCTGCGATCGGGACAGTCGAGCCCGCGAGGGCTCGCGAAGAGTCGTACTGGGCGTTCCGCAAGCTCTTCGAGGCCTGGGCTCGCGAACGCCCGCTCCTGCTCGTCTTGGAGGACGTCCACTTGGGCGAGCCCACCTTCCTCGAGCTCGTCGAGTACCTCGCGGACTGGGCCGACGCTCCGATCCTCGCGCTTTGCCTCGCGCGACCCGAGCTCTTGGAGGCACGGCCGGATTGGCCGGCGACAATGCTCGAACCCGTGTCCCGCGAGGACGCCGATGCACTCCTCGGCCGGCTCCTCGGGAACGCGGACCTCCCCGCCGAGGTGCGGACGAGAATCGTCGATGCTGCGGGCGGCAACCCGCTCTTCCTCGAGCAGTTGGTTGCGACCTTGGCCGACGAGGAGCGCTCCCCGGACGAGATTGCCCTTCCAGCGAGCATCAGAGCGGTACTGGCGGCGCGCCTCGACCGACTCGGACCGGGCGAACGGGCGGTGCTCGAGCGGGCGGCCGTCGCCGGGCGCGAAGTCCAGCGAGACGCCGTCGCGGCGCTCCTACCCGAGGACGCTCACGCCTCTCTCGACCGACACCTGCAGGCGCTCGAGCGCAAGGACTACCTGCGTGCGGGAGAGCTCACGTTCCGCTTCAACCACGCGCTCGTCCAGGAGGCCGCGTACAGTGCCGTGCCCAAGATGCTCCGCGCCGAGCTGCACGAGCGCTTGGGCGATTGGCTCGAGGAGGCCGGTCAAGACGAGGAGGTCGTCGGCTACCACCTCGAACGCGCTTTTCGCTTCCGTGACGACCTTCAGGTCGTGGACTGGCACGCGAGAAGGCTCGCGGTCCGCGCAGCCGAACGGCTGGGTGCGGCCGGACGGCGCGCGCTCGCGCGGGATGATCCTCGCTCGGCTGTGAACCTTCTCGACCGTGCCGTCTCGCTCCTCCCGAAGCACGAGCCGAGGCGCCTACATGTCCTGCCCGATCTCGTCGAGGCGCTGCGGGAGCTGCCGGACATCGTCCGAGCGTCAACGCTCGCACGAGCAGCGATCGACGGAGCATCCGACGCAGGCGAACGTGGGGTCGAGGCGCTCGCGCAGATCGAGTACGCGTACGTTCGGCTCATGAGCAATCGCGAGGGCGCTGTTCGAGACGCGCTCGATGCGGGTGAGCGGGGGGTCGAGGTGTTCGGCGAGCTCGGTGACCACGGCGGCCTGGCCAGGGCCTGGCGGCTCGTGGCGGTCGCGCACCGGTTTCGTGGCCGGCAATCAGATCGGCGCGACGCGCTGGAGCAGGCACTCGTGCACGTGCGGCGGACCGGAGACCGCAGGATGGAGGCCTGGATCTACGACGGGCTCGGCGGAGTCCACAACTACGGCCCGAGTTCGGTTGCCGAGCTACTCCGGTTCGCAGAGCACTCGATCGCATGGGCTCGGGCGAACGCCCGACGGTTCAGCGAGGCGCATGGGCTGGCTCAGGGTCTGGGTCGCTCGTACGCAATGCTGGGCGACTTTGGGCCGGCGCGACGCGCGGTGGCCGAGGCGAAGGCGATCGTCGAGGACCTCGGATTCGTCTGGCATCGAGCCGGCGTGGCAAGCGCAGCCGGTTTCGTCGAGATGCTCGCGGGCGATTACGCTGCGGCCGAACAGGAACTTCGCGTGGGGTACGAGCTCGTCGAGCAGGCCGGGATGACGGGCAGCTACTACGGCATGGCCCTCCGCGAAGAGCTTGCCGGGGCGCTCTACGCCCAGGGTCGGTTCGAGGACGCCAAAGAGCTGAGCGAGGCGAGCGAGCGGGATGCGGCACCGGACGACATCCAGACCCAAGTCCTCTGGCGAGCAATTCGCGCGAAGGTGCTGGCGAACGAAGGTCGGGTGGAAGAAGCAGAGAGTTTCGCCCGCGCGGCTGTGGGGCTCGTCGAGCAGACGGAGTTCGTCATCGTCCACGCAAACGCGCTAATGGACCTCGCCGAAGTGCTCCGCCTGGCCGGGCGGTCAGACGCCGCAATTCCCGTCGCCCAAGAGGCGTGCGACCTCTACCGGCGGAAAGGAGATCGCGTCTCGGCGAAGCGCGCGCGCGCCGTTCTGGCCGAGCTATCAGAAAGAAGTTCGCTCGCCCAAAACCGCTCGGGCGGCGCGCAAAGACCCCCTGAGCGCGCCTCACCTCGCCTCTAGTAGGCTCCCGCGGCCGAGCCTGTGATAGAAACTCGCCGCGCCGAGCTTGTCGGCGCGCGACTTTGTAACGAGGGGAGCAGAACCCAGTGGAGTTCTTCAACGAGCACGCGGTCAGCTTCGCGATCCTCTGCGGGCTGATCGCGATCGCCGTCGGGATGGGCCTGACGTGGTGGCTGCTGAAGCAGCCGGCCGGGAGCGAGCGGATGCAGGAGATCGGCCGCGCGATCCAGGAGGGGGCCGAGGCCTACCTCAAGCGCCAGTACCTGACGATCGCCGCCGTCGCGGTCGTCCCGTTCCTGTTGCTCGGCTTCTACAACGAGCTCGGCTGGGGAACGGCGCTCGGCTTCCTCATCGGCGCGGTCCTGTCGTCCGCGGCGGGCTTCATCGGCATGAACGTCGCCGTGCGGTCGAACACGCGGACCGCCGAGGCCGCGAAGAGCGGGCTGCGCCCCGCGTTGAACGTCGCGTTCCGCGCGGGGTCCGTGACCGGCCTGCTCGTCGTGGGACTCGGACTGCTCGGCGTCGCCGGCTACTACTGGGTTCTCACCGGCCCCGTCGGCAACTCGCCCGAGTCAGCGATCGACGACCTCGTCGGGCTCGCGTTCGGCGGCTCGCTCATCTCCGTCTTCGCGCGGCTCGGCGGCGGCATCTACACGAAGGCTGCGGACGTCGGCGCCGACCTCGTCGGGAAGATCGAGGCAGGGATCCCCGAGGACGATCCGCGCAACCCAGCCGTGATCGCCGACAACGTGGGCGACAACGTCGGCGACTGCGCGGGCATGGCGGCCGACCTCTTCGAGACCTACGCCGTGACCGCGGTCGCCGCGATGTTGATCGGGACGCAGTTCCAGGCGGACCAGCTCTACCTCTATCCGCTCGCACTCGGCGCGATCTCGATCCTCGCGTCGATCGTCGGCGTCTTCTTCGCGCGGATCGGGCCAGGCGGCTCGATCATGAACGCGCTCTACCTTGCAGTGCTCGTCGCGGTCGTGCTCTCGGCGATCGGGTTCATCCCGGTGACGATGGCCTTCGACGACGGGCGCTTCTCGTTCACCGAGCTCTACGCGTGCGGCCTCACCGGTCTTGCGATCACGTTCCTGCTCGTCGCGATCACCGAGTACTACACGGGCACGCGCTGGGGGCCGGTCAAGTCCATCTCCGGTGCGTCACGTACGGGCCACGCGACGAACATCATCGAGGGGCTCGCGATCGGCATGCAGGCAACCGCCGCCCCCGTGATCGTGATCGCGGCCGGCATTCTCGTCGCCAACCACTTCGCCGGGCTCTTCGGGATCGCGGTCGCCGTGATGGCGCAGCTCTCGATGACTGGCCTGATCGTCGCGCTCGACGCGTACGGCCCGGTGACCGACAACGCGGGCGGGATCGCCGAGATGGCTGACCTCGACGAGTCGGTACGCGCGATCACCGACCCGCTCGACGCCGTCGGCAACACGACGAAGGCCGTCACGAAGGGCTACGCGATCGGCTCAGCCGCGCTCGCCGCGCTCGTGCTCTTCGACAGCTACACGACCGGGCTTGCGGAATCGAACCTCAACGTGACGTTCAACCTCTCCGACGCTTGGGTGATCGCCGGGCTCTTCATCGGCGGTCTGATGCCGTTCCTCTTCGCCTCGCTCGCGATGCAGGCTGTCGGCCAGGTCGGCGGCCAGGTGGTCGAGGAGGTGCGGCGCCAGTTCCGCGAGATCCCAGGGATCCTCGAGGGAACGGGGCGCCCCGACTACACGCGCGCGGTCGACATCGTCACGCGCTCGGCGATCAAGCGCATGCTCGCACCGGCGCTCATCCCGGTGCTCTTCCCGGTCATCGTCGGGATCATCTCGGTGAAGATGCTCGGCGGGCTGCTGATCGGAACGATCGTGACCGGCCTCTTCCTCGCGATCGCGATGACCTCGGGCGGCGGCGCCTGGGACAACGCGAAGAAGCTGATCGAGGACGGCGCCTTCGGCGGTAAGGGCTCGGAGGCGCACGCCGCCGCGGTCACGGGCGACACCGTGGGCGATCCCTACAAGGACACCGCAGGGCCGGCGATCAACCCGATGATCAAGATCGCGAACGTCGTCGCGATTCTGATCATCCCGCTGATCGTCTCGATTCACGGCTAATAGCCGGAGCGGACCAGACACTTTCAGCCGCGTCTAGGGACCTGGTCCCTGGACGCGGCTGCTCTGGTCACGAGGCGGTGTAGTCGGTCGCGCGTGGTCGTCGATTCGCGATCCCGCGAGCAGGACTTCTTCTTTCCTCTGTCCGCCGCGGACGCGCCTTGGGACCTGGTCCCGAGACGCGGCTCGAAGAGAGAGGTAGGTGTGACGAAAGGCGCGCGGCTCAGGCGCGCCAGTACTGGCGGGTGAAGAGGACGACGATCGGGATGATCTCGACGCGGCCCATCCACATGAGCGCGATCATCACGCCCTTCGAGAGGCCGCTGAAGCTCTCGTAGGAGCCGAACGGGCCGGCGAAGCCGAACGCAGGGCCGACGTTTCCGAGCGTCGCCGCCGCCGCGCCCATCGCCTCGAAGGGTGAGATCACGACGTCGGCTCGGAACGAGTCGAGCACGATCGCCAGCGACCCGACGCGCGAACAGCCCGAGGTAGATCAGCACGAACGCGAGCACCGCCTCCAGCGTCTTCTCGTCGACGACTGCGCGGTTCAGCCGGATCGGCGAGACGACCTCCGGGTGCACGGTCCGCTCGAGCTCGCGGCGGAGGATCCGACCGATCAGCACGTGGCGGACGACCTTGATCGCGCCGCCCGTCGATCCTGCGGAGGCGCCGATGAACATCAGGCCGAGCAGCGTGATCGACGCGAGCGGGCCCCACGCGGTGTAGTCCGTCGTCGCGAAGCCGGCCGTCGACATGATCGACACCGCCTGGAAGACGGCGTGGCGGACCGACTCCCAGAATCCGAATGTTCCCTCGGCGACGAGCTCGAGCATCAGCACGGCGGACGCGAGCAGCAGGATGAAGAGGTAGAGCCTGAACTCGTCGTCCCGGGTCATCGCGCGCGGCTGGCGCTGCACGAACACCCGGTAGAGGCGGAGAAAGTTGACTCCCGCGATCACGACGAAGAGCGCGATCGTCCACTGGACGAGCGAGCCGAACGCCGCGATCGAGTTCCCGTCGGTCGAGAAGCCGCCGAGGGAGACCGTGGTGAAGGCGTGGGCGGTGGCGTCGAAGAGATCCATCCGGTCGTCGAGCCCGAGCCAGCCGTAGACGCTCAAGAGCGCAATCAGGATCGCCGTCAGCGCGACGTAGAGGACCCAGAGCCTGCGCGCGACCTCGCGGATCGAGACCGTCAGCCGCTCGAGCTCGGTCGGACCTGGGAGCTCCGACTGGAGGAGCTGACGGCCGCCGACGCGCAGCTGCGGGAGGATCGCGACCGCGAGCACGACGATCCCCATCCCGCCGAGCCACTGGCTGAACTGCCGCCACATCGCGAGTGACCGCGAGAGCTCGTCGAAGTCGCTGATCACGGTCGCGCCCGTCGCGGTGAAGCCCGAGACCGACTCGAAGTACGCGTTGAGCGGCTGGCCGAGCACACCCTCGCCCGCGAGCACATAGGGGAGCGCGCCGAACACGGGGACGAGCAGCCACGTCAGCGCGACGACGAGGAAACCCTCGCGAGGGCTCGCGAACTCGCGGCCGGTCGCGACGAGCTGGAGGAAGCCGCCGAAGGCCGCAGTGACGACGCCGGCGATCAGGAACGGCCACGGCGACTCGCCGTAGACGAGCGCGATCAGGACGGGGAACAGGTACGTGGGCGACAGATAGAGCAGGACCGCGCCGACGAGGTCGAACGCCGCCGCGACGTCGACTCCGATCGACTCGCGGCGGAAGGCGCGGCGCAGCCTGGCGCGGGTCAGCCGGGCCACGTGCTTCTAGAGCGCCCGCTCGACCTGCGTCGCGCGCGCCGATTCCGTGAAGATGATCGCGCGGTCGCCCGCGCGGAGCACGTCGTCGCCGTGGGGGAAGATCGCCTGCCCGTCACGCACGATCGCCCCGATCAGCGCGCCGCGGATCGGCATCGTCCGGAACGGCTGGTTCGCATACTCGCTCTCGGGCCGCACGGTCACGTCGAGGATCTCGAACCGGTCGCCCTCGAGCATCGTGACCTGTCGCGTCCGCGGGTCGTGCGCGAACCGGACGATCTCCTCTGCGGTGACCTGCCGCGGGTTGATCGCGACGTCGATCCCCGCGCGCTCGAACACCTCGGTCGAGGCGGCCTGGTGGACGATCGCGATCGTGAACGAGACACCGTGCAGCTTCGCGAGCGTCGCGGCGTAGTGGTTCTTCGCGTCGTCCTGCATCACGAAGACGGCGGCTCGAGACTGGCCGATGCGCTCGCGGTCGAGGAACTCCGGGTCGAAACCCGTCGCCTCGTACACGCGCACGGTCGGAAACTGCTCGGCGGTCAGCTTCGCGCGCTTCGGGTCGGGCTCGATGATCCGCACGCGCAAGCCCTGGTCGACGAGGGCTCGCGCGATTGCCCGCCCGGTGCGGCCCGCGCCGAAGATCACGATGTCGTCGAGCCGCTTCGTGTCCTCGGACAGGGTGTCCCCCCACACCCGAGCAGCCTCGGGCGAGCCGATGATCACGACCCGATCGCCGATGTCGATCGTCTGGTCGCCGCGGGGCAGGATCATCCGGTCGCCGCGGATGATCCCGGCGACCTTCGAGTCGCGCGGGATGCGCGCCTCGCGCAGCGGGACGCCGACGACCGCCGTCGCCGTCGTGTCGGCCCTCGACGTCGAACTCGACGACCTGCACCTGACCGTCCGCGAAGACGTCCGTCTGCCGCGCGGCCGGGAGCCCGATGATCCGCGAGACCGCGTTCGCCGTCTCGAGCTCGGAGGAGACCATGAAGTCGACGTCGAGCTGGCGCTCGCGCCACACCTCGAGATACTCCTCGTTGGTCGTCCGGACGATCGTGCTCGTCTCCGGGGCGAGGTTCCGCGAGAAGATCGCCGCGATCAGGTTGATCTCGTCGCGCGACGTGCACGAGATCATCAGGTCGGACTCGAGCAGCCCCGCCTCCTGGAGCGTCCTCCGGCTCGCCCCGTTGCCCTCGATCGTCGCGACGTCGTACCGGTTCGAAAGCGCAGCGAGCCGTCCGGGGTCGAGGTCGACGACCGTGACGTCGTGCTCGCCGTGCAGCGCCTCGACGACGGTCGCCCCACCTGACCCGCTCCGATCACGAGGATCCTCACGAGAGGCACAGGCTAACCGGGCCGGGGCTAGAGTCCGACGGTGCCACGGCGTCGGCGCCAGCAGGGGCTCGAGCGGGTCCTCGGCACACCCGCTCTCTTCGCCACCGCCTACGGCAACGTCGGCTCCTCGATCTACTACGCGCTCGGGGTCACGGCGGTCTTCGCGCTCGGGCTGACGCCGGTCGTCTTCATCGTCGCCGGCTTGATCTTCGCCTGCACGGCCGCGACGTACGCGGAGGGCACGGTGCGCTACCCCGAGGCCGGCGGCTCGGCGAGCTTCGCCCGCCACGCGTTCAACGAGCTCGCCTCCTTCGGTGCCGGCTGGGCGCAGCTGCTCGTCTACGTCGTGACGGTCACGACGTCGGCCTTCTTCGTCCCGCACTACCTCTCGATCTTCTGGGAGCCGCTGAAGGAGAACCCGTGGGACGTCGTCGGCGGGATCATCGTGGTCCTCGTTCTCGTGGCGGTCAACGTCGTCGGCGTCCAGGAGGCGGCCGCGCTCAACGTCGTGCTCGCGGTCGTCGACTTCGCGACCCAGCTGCTGCTCGTCCTGCTCGGGTTCTTCCTCGTCTTCAACGCGGAGATCCTCGTCGACAACATCCACTGGGGCGTCGCGCCGACGTGGTCGAACCTCGCGCTCGCCGTGCCCGTCGCGATGCTCGCGTACACGGGCGTCGAGACGGTCTCGAACCTCGCCGAGGAGGTGCGCAACCCGGCGAAGAGCGTGCCGGACGCGTACAAGCTCGTCGCCGGCGCGGTCTTCGCGATCTACTTCACGCTCCCGCTGATCGCGCTCTCGGCGATGCCGGTCGTCCTGCGCGACGGGGAGTACGTCACGCCGCTCGGGCTGCCGCCCGAGGAGGGCGGCTACGCGAACGATCCGGTCCTCGGGCTCGTGCAGAACCTCGGCCTCACGGGGCTGCACCCTCGACGTGCTCGAGATCTACGTCGGGATCCTCGCCGCGACGATCCTCCTGATCGCGACGAACGCCGGCGTGATCGGCGCTTCGCGGATCACGTACTCGATGTCGAACTACCGCCAGCTCCCGGAGGTGTTCCGCCGGCTGCACTCGCACTTCCGCACGCCGTGGCTCGCGATCGTCGTCTTCGCCGGGATCGCGCCGATCATCGTGATGCTCCCGGGGAGCACGACGTTCATCGGGACGCTCTACTCGTTCGGCGCGACGCTGTCGTTCACGATCGCGCATGCGGCGCTCGTGAAGCTGCGCTCGAAGGAACCGCACGCCGAGCTCGCGTTCCGCGCTCGACCGAACCTGTGGGTGCGCGGCGTCCACGTGGCCGCTCTTCGCGATCGTCGGCGGGATCGCGACCGGTCTCTCGTGGCTCGTGATCGTGGTGCAGAACGCGGACACGCGCTGGGCCGGGCTCGGCTGGCTTGCGCTCGGGCTTGGCGTTCTACTTCGTCTATCGCAGCCGCGTCGTCCACGCGCCGCTCGCCGAGACGGTACGGGCCCCGGCGCTCGTCGTCGGGCCGTCGCTCGTCGCCGAGTACCGCACGGTCGTCGTCCCGATCGTCCGCTCGCCGGAGTCGGAGGACGCGCTGATCGCGGCCGCGCGTCTGGCCGCCGACCGTGGCTCGACGATCGTCGTGCTGCACGTGCTCGAAGTCCCGCTCGACCGCCCGCTCACCGCCGACCTCGGCGCGCTCGAGGACCGCGCCGACGTGTTGCTCGACGACGCGCAGGCCCTGCTCGAGGAGTACGGCGTCAGGGTCGTGTCGCGACTCGTGCGCGCACGGTCGACGCCGCGCGCAATCGTGGACGAGGCTGCGGCGAGAAATGCCGAGCTGATCGTCGTCGGTGCGCCTCGGACCGCTCTGCCCGGCCGACGGCTCCTCGGCGGAACCGCGGAGAAGGTGCTCAAGCTGAGCCCGGTGCGGGTCCTCGTGACCGCCGGGCGGCGGCCGACATGATCACGAAGATCCTCGCCCTTCTGCTCGTCGTGCTGGGCGTCGCGATCGTCGTGCGAACGCTCGCCGCGGGCGTGGGCGGCGGTCTCGGGCTGTTCCTCGGCGTCCTGCTCGTCGCCGCAGGCGTGGGACGCCTCTACCTCCTGCGGAGGCGCTGATGGCGCGGCGCTTCGAAGGCCTGACGCGGGGGCTCGGCGGCGGTTCGCTCGCCTCCGTCGCGTACGGCGAGATCGGCTCGTCCCTGTACTTCGCGCTCGGCGTCGTCGCGCTGTACGCGCTCGGGCTCACCCCGCTCGTCCTGCTCGCGGCGGGTGTCGTCTTCCTGCTCGTGGCGGTCTCGTACGCGGAGGGAACGGCGGCGATGCCCGAGCCCGGCGGCGCCGCGCTGTTCGTGCGGCGGGCGTTCAACGACCCAGCCGGCTTTGCGACGGGCTGGGTGCTGCTCCTCGACTACCTGATCGTGACCGCGCTCGCCGCGCTGTTCGTGCCGCACTACCTGGCCGCGCTCGGGTTGGAAGGGCTTCGCGACTCTCCCTGGGACGTGGTGGTCGGAGTAGCGGTGATCGTCGCGCTCTCGGGAGTCAGGCTCGTGCGCCGGCCGCAGCTCTACCGCCTCGCGGTGGCAGTCGCGCTGGTCGCGGTGGTGGCGCATGCGCTCCTGATCGTCCTCGGCTTCGCCCTGCTCTTCGATCTGGACGCGTTCCGGGGAATCGACTTCGGAACGGAGCCCGCCTGGGACGAGCTGGCGTTCGCGCTCCCGCTCGCGATGCTCGCCTACACCGGCCTCGAGACCGTCGCCAACCTGTCGGCCGAGACGCGGGAGCCCGGACGAACGCTGCCGCGGAGTCTCTTCACGGGGATCGGCGCGGTCGTCGCGGTCTCGGTCGCGATCGGGGTGGTTGGGATCTCCGCGTTCCCGGTGGAGAACGGGACGACCGCACTCGGCGACGAATGGCGGCTCGCGCCGCTCGCGGGAATCGCCGACGCGATCGGGGCCGAGCTCCCCTGGCTCCTCGGGGACGTGGTGGTCGTCGTGGTCGCGTTGAGCGGCATCGTCGTGCTTCTGGCCGCGGCGACGACGTCGATGTCCGGGGCCGGCCGCCTTTCGTACTCGCTCGCGCGATACGCGATGCTGCCGCGAGCCTTCGAGCGGCTCAACCGCCGGACGCTTCACGCACCCGCGGCGATCGTCGCGACCGCAGCCGTCGCGGTCGCGCTGCTCGTCGGCAGCGCGATCGCCGGCCGGGCGTCGGTGATCCTCGCGAGCCTCTACAGCTTCGGCGTGCTCCTTGCGTTCACTTCGGCGCAGCTCGCGGTCGTACGCCTGCGACGGACCGAGCCCGACCTGCCGCGGCCGTTCCGGGCTCCGTTGATGCCGTTCTTGGGCCTGGTCGGGGGGACGCTGACCGCGGTGATCTTCGTTCTCTCGATCGCGACGCACGATGCGGCGCGGATCGCCGGGCCCGTGTGGCTCGCGGCCGGATTCGTTGTGTACGTGCTCGTTCGCCGTCGTCGCGGGATCGCGTTGACCGCTCACGTGCGCCCGGCGGTGGCGGACATCGTCCCGTCGAAGGAGGGCGAATACCGCAGGATCCTGGTGCCGGTCAAGCTCGGCCCGATCGGGGTCGAGGTCTTCGCGACGGCGCTTCGCCTGGCCGAAGAGCACGGTGCGTCGATCACTGCGATCCACGTCGTCCTGGTCCCGCTCGACGAGCCGCTCGACGCGCCGCTCTACGACGAGGAGGAGCGCGCTGCGGGCTCCCTCGCCGAGGCGAAGCTCCTCGCAGGCGAGCACGGCGTCGAGGTCGAGACCGTGGTCGTGCGGGCCCGCGCGATCGGCGCCGCGGTGATCGAGCACGCCCTCGCGGGTGGCGCCGACCTGATCGTGATGGGCTCGTCTCCGCGCTGGCGACGGCAGTCCCGCTTGTTCGGCCCGACCGTCGACTACGTCCTGCGGAAGGCGCCCTGCGAGGTGATGGTGATCGCCTACCCGCAGGGAGTGCTCGAGGAGGAGGAGCTCGCGGCGTCCGCCGCGGCTACGCTGCTCCCATGAGAGCGATCGTCGTCGGCTGTGGCCGCGTCGGCTCGACCGTGGCGAAGACGCTGGCCGAGGAGGGGTGGGACGTCACCGCCGTGGACGAGAGCGAGTCTGCCCTCGCGCGGCTCGGCGAGCGCTGGCGTGGCGGGTTCGTGATCGGTCACGGAATGGACGTCGCGACGCTGAAGCAGGCCGGAATCGAGAACGCCGATGCCGTCGTCATAGCCACGGACGGGGACAACACGAACATCGTCGTCGCGCAGATCGCGCAGAAGATGTTCGAGGTGGACACAGTGGTCGTCCGCCTGCTCGATCCCGCGCGAGCCGACTTCTACGCCGCTCGGGGGCTCGACGTCGTCTGCCCGACGAAGACGGCGTACGAGACCCTGACCGAGCGCGTCCGCGCCGCGAGGGTTCGCAGCTAGATGTTCGCGATCGTCGCCGGAGGCGGAAAGGTCGGCGCAACCGTCGCGCGGACGCTGCTCCGCCGCGGCCACGAGGTGACGCTCGTCGAGCAGCGCGCCGACCGCTACGAGCGGCTCGAGCAGGAATTCGAGCATCAGGTGCAGCTGGGCGACGCAACCGAGATGTTCGTGCTCGAGCGCGCGGGGATCGGGCGTCCGGCCGAGATCGTGATCGCGGTGACCGGCGACGACGAGGACAACCTCGTGATCGGCCAGTTGTCGCGGGAGAAGTACCAGGTCGAGCGCGTGATCGCCCGCGTCAACGATCCGCGAAACCAGCAGGTCTTCGACCTCCTCGAGATCCCGCAGACGGTGTCCGCGACGCAGATGGTGCTCGGCCTGATCGAGCACGAGGTGCCCGCGCACGAGTTGATCCACCTCCTCGAGCTGAAGAAGGAGAACCTCGAGATCGTCGAGGTCGAGATCGACCCTGGGGCCCCTGCGGCAGGCAAGCGCGATCGACGAGCTCGCGCTCGAGAACGCGCGCCTCATCTCCGTCCTGCGCGACGGGAAGGCCGAGATCGCGGTCGGCTCGACGAAGCTCCAGGCCGGCGACCAGGTGCTGGCGATCCTCGAGCCGGGCCAGGAGGACGACCTCCGCCGGCTCCTGCTAAAACGCTGAGGTGCGCCGGGGGGTCGCAATCGTGGTGGTCGCGCTCGTCGGGTCGGCCTGCGCGGCGTCGGGATCGACGGCCGAGCCGTCGACGACCACGCGCTGCCGCGTACTCGTTCCGGAGCATCCTGAGCGCGAGCGACCCCGTGCACGTCTCGGCACCGGCGAACAAGCCCGGTTGGCTCTACGTCGTCGAGCAGGCCGGGCGGATCCGGCTCGCGGTCAACGGCCGCTACCGGTCGACCCCGTTCCTCGACATCCGTCCGCTCGTGCGCTCCGGCGGCGAGCAGGGGCTCCTGTCCGTGGCGTTCCACCCGCAGTTCGCGAAGAACCGACGCTTCTTCGTCAACTACACCGACGTGAACGGCCACACCCGCGTCGTCGAGTACCGCTCGAACGCGGCCGGGACGCAGGCACTGCCGCGGACGCGCAAGCAGTGGCTGTTCGTCGCGCAGCCGTACTCCAACCACAACGGCGGCCAGGTCGCGTTCGGCCCCGACGGGCGACTGTACGTCGGGATGGGGGACGGCGGCTCGGGCGGAGACCCGGAGAACCGCGCGCAGAACATGAGCACGCTGCTCGGCAAGCTGGTCCGCATCAACGTCGCGGTGGCGAAACCGAACCCGCAGATCGCCGCCCTCGGCCTGCGCAACCCCTGGCGCTTGTCGTTCGACCGCGCGAACGGCGACCTCTACATCGCCGACGTCGGTCAGAACGCGTGGGAGGAGATCGACTGGGTCCCCCGCGCCCGGGTGAACGAGCTCGCGAACTACGGCTGGGACGTGTTCGAGGGGCGCGCGCGGTTCGAGTCGAAGGAGCCGAACCCGCGCGGGCGGCTCGTTGCTCCCGTCCACGTCTACGGACGCGGCGACGGCTGCTCGGTCTCGGGCGGCTTCGTCTACCGCGGGTCGGCGGTTCCCGAGGCGCGCGGGCGCTACTTCTTCGGCGACTTCTGTACCGGGACGATCTGGTCGCTCGTGATGTCCGCCGGCCGCGCGACCGACGTGCGGCGGGAGGGAACGCGCATCGCGAACCTCTCGAGCTTCGGCGAGGACGCCCGCGGCGAGCTGTACGCGACGTCGCTCGAGCGGCCGCGTTTACCGGCTGGTTCGCTAGCCCGCGTCGCGGCGACGCACCCGCGGCGGCTGACGCCCGAGCGCGGCGTACGCGAGCGCCTCGAGCGACTCGTTGAGGCGCGCGACCTCGGCTGCGATCCGGTGGAGGCTCTCCTGCGAGTCGAGCCGTCGGTTCAGCGTCTGGAGCTCCGCACGGATGCCGTCGAGCCGCTCGAGCAGCACGTCGAGCTGGCGGTCGTCGAGCGGTCCGCGCTGGCGCTCCATGCGGTCAATCCTAGGCCGTCAGCTGCCGAGGTCGAAGGGGAGGTCCGCTGACAAGCCGTTGACGAGCCGGACCACAGGCGTCCCGTCGAACCAGTCGACGACGCTGACCCGCGCGTAGCCCACGTCGAGCGCGAACGCCCGCTCGTCGGGGAGCCCGAGCGTGGCCGCGAGCGCCGCGCGGATCACCCCGCCGTGCGAGACGAGCGCGACCGTTCGGTCGTCGTTGGCCGCGACGATGTCGTCGACTGCGGCAGAAACCCGCTCGCGCAGCTCCGCGTAGCTCTCGCCGCCGGGGAACCGCACCAGCGTCGGCGTCTCCATCCAGCTCTGGAAGAACTCGGGTTGCTCGCGCTCGATCTCGTCGTACGTTCGGCCTTCGAGCTGGCCAAAGTCGAGCTCCCGCAGGCGGTCGTCCACGGTGCGGCTCGCTCCGAGCGCGGTCGCGGTCTGGACCGCGCGGAGGCGTGGGCTCACGTAGACGGCGTCGAGCGCGACGGGGCGGAGGCGCTCGGCGAGTCGCTCGGCGCTCGCGAGGCCGGTCGGCGAGAGCCCGACGTCGAGGCGTCCATAGCAACGGCCGCGCGCATCCTCGTCGGGCTCGGCGTGGCGGATCAGCAGCAGCCGCGTCATGCGAGGAGGAGCGCGGCGAGCGCTCCGGCTTGGGCGAGCTCGCTCGTCGCGCCCAGCGTGTCGCCGGTGACGCCGCCGAGCCAGCGGCGGAAGAACAGCCCGAGCACGAGCGCGGTCAGCGCGGCAGCGGCCACGGCCACGAGCCCTTCGAGGCCCCGCACGCCGACGGCAACGCCGCACGCCGCGAGAAGCCCGAGCGCGACGCTCGCGACGGAGAGGTTCGAAAGCGCGGTTCCTTCCGGGCGCGCGGGCGGCAGGAACGCGGCCAGCGGCAGCGCCGCCCAGCGCCCGCAGGCCGCCGCCGCGGCGAACGCGCTCCAGGCGCTCGTCTCCGAGGCGAGCAGCGACGCCTCGAACAGCAGCACGACCACGAGCGCCACCGCGCCGAACGATCCGATCGCGTGGTCGCGCATGATCTCGAGCCGGCGCTCCCTCGTCGTCCCTCCGAGCGCGTCCGCGGTGTCGGCGAGGGCGTCGAGGTGCAGCGCGCCGGTGACGAGCGCAACCACGCCGAGTCCGAGCGCCGCCGCCGCGAGCGACGGCAGCGGGCCGGCCGCGACGTCGACGACACCGCCCGCCGAGCGCACCGATCGCGCCGCCGACGAGCGGGAACAGCGGCGCGGCGCGCCGAACCGCTGTGCCGTCGAGCTCCGCGAGGCGGCCGACCGGGATCCGCGTCAGGAACGCGACCGCCGCGAGCGGCGGCTCAGCGACCCGCATCGGTCACTCCGGCCTCGTCGAAGGTCGCCATCTCCGCGAGCAGCGCGAGCGATGCCTGGAGGAGCGGCAGCGCGAGCGCGGCGCCGGTGCCCTCACCGAGGCGGAGCTCGAGGTCGAGCAACGGCTCGAGTCCGAGCGCGTCGAGCCCGAGCCGGTGCCCTGGCTCGGGCGAGAGGTGACCCGCGATCAGGTACTCGACGACCGCCGGCTCCAGGCGAGCGGCGACGAGCGCCGCCGCGGTCACGATGAACCCGTCGAGGACGACCGCGCGCCGCTCGGCCGCGGCACCGAGCGCGACTCCGGCGAGCAGCGCGATCTCGAACCCACCGAGCGCGGCGAGCACGTCGATCGGGTCGTCGCCGACCCGGTCGTTGGCCGCGAGCGCACGCTCGATCACCACTGCTTTCCTGCGCACGCCGCCGGGGTCGAGACCGGTGCCCGGTCCGCAGACCGCGGCCGCCGGAACGCCGAGCAGGGCTGCGTGGAGCGCTCCTGCGGCGGTGGTGTTCCCGATGCCCATGTCGCCGAGCGCGACGATGTCCACGCGGCCCGCGAGCTCGCGCGCGAGCGAGACACCCGCCCCGAGCGCGGCGAGCGCCTGCTCCCGCGACATCGCGGCGCCGTGCGCGGCGTTCGCGGTTCCCGACCCGATGCGAATCGACCGGACGCGGGGATCGTCGAGCTCCTCGCGCACCCCTGCGTCGACGACGACGAGCTCGGCGCCGACGAGTCGCGACAGAACGGAGATCGCAGCCCCGCCCGAGGCGAAGACCTGCAGCATCTGCCGTGTGACCTCCGCCGGGTAGGCGCTGACGCCCTCGTCGGCGTAGCCGTGGTCGGCGGCCGCGACGACGATCGCGCACCGCGGCCCGCTCACGCCGATTCCGGCGAGTCGAACCGCGAGCTCCTCGAGGCGGCCGAGGCTCCCGCGCGGCTTCGTCTTTCGGTCGAGCTCCGCGCGCGCGGCGTTCATCGCGTCGAGCGTCGAGCCCCTCGATCCGGACGTCAAGCACGCGGACGCCAGCCGGGCTGCAGCGGGATCGCGCACCCGGAGACCACGAACGCCGCGTCGGCGGCTCGACGCACGAACGCGGCGTTCACCGCGCCCAGCAGGTCGCGGTACTCGCGCGCGAGCGGCGATGCCGGGACGATCCCGAGGCCGACCTCGTTCGAGACGACGATCGTCGTGCCGCTGCGCTCTGCGGCGAGCTCCGCGACCACCTCGGCCTCCGACAACACGTCGTCGTCGCGCTCGAGCAGGTTCGCGACCCAGAGGGTCAGGCAGTCGACGACGACGCACGCCTCCGACTCGACCGAGGCGAGGACCGCGCGGAGCGCGACCGGCTCCTCGACCGTCTGCCACTCGTCCGGGCGTTCCGTCCGGTGCTGCGCGATCCTCGCGGCCATCTCGTCGTCGCGGGCCTCGGCGGTCGCGACGTAGACGACCGGTCCAGCGTGCTCGAGGGCGAGCTCGACCGCGAGCGCCGACTTCCCGGCCCGCGCGCCGCCGAGCAGGACGGTGAGGCTCAAGACGCTCGGACGGGGACGATGACGCCGTCGACGACGCGAACGCGCGCACCGTAGAGCGCCTCGACGCGCGCAGACGTGAGCACGTCGCGCGCGCTTCCCTCGGCCACGACCCGGCCGCGGTCGACGAGCACGACGCGGTCCCCGTACTGCGCCGCGAGCGTGAGGTCGTGCATCGCGGCGACGACGGTGAGCCCTTCCTCGCGGCGAAGCCGGTCGACGAGCTCGAGAACCTGCTGCTGATGCCCGATGTCGAGCGCCGTGGTCGGCTCGTCGAGCAGGAGGATGGGCGCGGCCTGTGCAAGGGCGCGACAGATCACCGCACGCTGGAGCTCCCCTCCGCTCAGCGTGCCGAGCTCGCGATCGGCGAGCTCGTCGAGGTCGAGGCGCCTGAGGGCGGCGGCGGCGGCGACACGGTCTTCGGCGCCTTCCTGGGCGAGCGGCGCCAGGTACGGCGTGCGTCCGAGGAGGACGTACTCCGCGACCGTCATCGCTGCGGGCACGACCGGCGTCTGCGGAACGAGCGCGACGAGACGCGCGACCTCGCGCCTCCGCAGCCTGCCGAGGTCGCGACCGTCGAGGCTCGCCTCGCCGCGGAAGCCGATCGTGCCGGCGAGCACGCGAAGCAGCGTCGTCTTGCCTGCACCGTTCGGCCCGAGGATCGAGACCCACTCGCCACGCTCGACCTCGAACGAAACGTGGTCGACGATCGTCTTCCCGCCGGCGGAGACCGAGACCGAGTCGAACGCGACCGCGCTCACGCCGAGCTCCTCGTCGTGCGCAGGACGAGCGCGAAGAACGGTGCGCCGACGAACGCGGTCACGACGCCGATCGGCAGCTCCGCGGGCGAGATGATCGTGCGCGCGAGGACGTCCGCGAGCACGAGGAACGCCGCTCCGACGACGACGGACAGCGGGAGGATCACGCGGTAGCTCGAGGAAACGACGAGCCGCACGAGGTGGGGGACGACGATGCCGACGAAGCCGATCAGGCCACTCACCGCGACGGCTGCGGCGGTGCCGAGCGTCGCTGCGGCGACAAGGAGCAACCGCACACGCGTGACGTCGAGCCCGAGCGAGCGCGCCTCCTCGTCGCCGACGGCGAGGACGTCGAGCGTGCGCCGGTGGAGGAGAAGGACAGCCGCGCTGATCGCGACGTAGGGGAGGACGGTGAGCACGTCCCCCCAACCGGCCGTCGTCAGCCCGCCGAGCAGCCATGCGTACACCTCGTTCAGCGTGTCCGAGTTCTGCTGCTGCACGAACACCTGCGCGGCCGTGAGGAACGCCGCGACCGTGACGCCTGCCAGGATCAACGTCGCCGTCGTCCGTCCGCTCCCGACCGAGCGTCCGATCAGGTACGCGGCGACAACCGCGGCGACACCGCCGGCGAACGACACGAGCGGAAGGACGAAGCCGTCGACTCCCGCAGGCCCGTACGCGATCACGAGCGTCGCGCCGAAACCGGCTCCCGCAGCGACGCCGAGCAGGTACGGATCTGCGAGCGGGTTGCGGAACACGCCCTGGTAGGAGGCGCCGGAGAGCGCGAGCATTCCGCCGACGAGCGCACCCAGCACCACGCGCGGGAAACGGAGCTCCCAGACGATCGCCTCCTGCGCAGCATCGAGCGGCGTCGCGACGCTCAGGAACGGCACCTTGGCGAGCGCAGAGCGGGCGATCTCGCCGATGCCGATCGGCACCGGGCCGACGAGCAGGCCCACGAGCACGGCTCCCAGCAGCGCGGCCAGCGCGACGAGCGTCCACGGGACACCGACGCGCGGTGCGGCGACCGCCGGGAGACCGTGCTCGCGGGCGGCGCTCACGTCGAGCGCGCCCGCTTCACGTAGGCCGCCACCGTCTGCACGAGCGACGCGACGCGCGGTCCCCAGCGCGACGCGACGTCGTCGTCGAGCCGCACGACGTTCCGGCCGCGAACCGCGCGCGTCGTGCTCCAGCCGGGCCTGGCCGAGACGGTCGTGAGGCTCTGCCCGCAGCACTTCGAGTCGGCGAGGAAGATCAGGTCGGGGTTCGACGCGACGATGTACTCACCCGACAGCTGCGGGTAGTCGCTCGTGCCGCCGGCGCTGTCCGCGATGTTGCGGAGCCCGAACAGCTTGTAGATCTGGCCGATGAACGTGCGGGACGTGACCGAGTAGTAGTCGGTCGTCAGCTCGTGGTAGACGGTGAGCGTCCGGCCGCGCGGCACGGACGCGAGCGCCTTCTTGATCCGCGCACGCATCGAGCGGACGGTTGTCGCAGCGCCCTTTCGATAGCCGGTCGCCCGTCCGAGCTGCGTGACCTGCGCGTAGGCGCCGGCGAGGTTCGCGGCCTCCGGCTGGACGAGCACCGGGATCTTCAGCTTCCCGAGCGCCTCCGTCAGCCCCGAGTCGGTCCGGACGATCACCAGGTCGGGCCGGTAACCCGCGATCGCCTCGACGTTCGGCGTGTACCCCGAGAGCTTCGTCTTCGGCGCGCGGGCGGGGTAGTTCGAGAGCTCGTCCACCGCGACGACCCGACGGCCGGCGCCGATCGCGTAGAGGCTCTCGGTCGTGGTGGCGGAGAGCGAGACGATTCGCCTTGGCTGCTTGCGGATCGTGACCTTCCCCGTGGGCGTGGAGAGCACGACCGGGAACGGCTTCGGTGTCGCGGCGGTGTCGGCGACGGCACCGGGCGACAGTGCGAGGACGGCTGCACCTGCGAGGCAGGCGGCGAGCAGCTTTCTTGACCATGAAAAACCTCCGCTTTGAGCGGAGGAGGTGTGTTGGGCGGCGATCCGCCGAACGTCCCTTCCTCCGAGGGCTGTGTTCGTCGGCGTGGAGCAGGCGTCCTGGCTCGTCCCCCGAGGGGGCTTGACAGTTGCGGGACAGCACCGGGCTTGCACCGGATTTCGCTGCGACACACCGGCCGGAGATATGTGTCCGGCGCGCGGAGCCTAGCGCATCAAACGCCGGCGCGCTGGTCGGCGACCCAGGACGCGACGAGCCCGCGGTAGTGCTCGACGAAGTGCTCTTGCTCCTGCACGGGGAACGTCGTGCGGACCGTCTGGACGAGCAGCTCGTCGAACGACGGGCCCTCGAAGTACTCGATCGTCAGGTCGTCGAGACCCGCGAGCGACTCGGAGACGAACTCCTCATACCGGTCGGTTTCGAAGTACTCGTCCGCGAGCCGGCGGTACTCGCGGAGCTTCTCGTCGTAGGAAAGATCCTCGCGGTCGCCGATCGCGAAGTACTCGCGCGTGTCGAGGTCGACGCGCATCGGCCGGCCGGTCACGACGCAGAACGCCGACCAGCGGAGGAGCGCACGCATCGCCCACGGGAAGTAGTAGTGCAGCGACGTGATCGCGACGTCGGGTGACGCGTTCGCGTAGTCGATCGGCGACGCCTCGCCGTCCTTGACGATCGTCTCGCACGAGTTGAACTCCCACCGGAAGAACGCGTTCACGAGCCGCGACACGGTCACGACCTCCCAGCCGAGGTCCGGCGAGAGGAACGCGTGCTCGACCTGGTACCGGTCGTGCATCGGGCGGTCGGGCTCGAAGCGCATGACCATCGTCTCGGCGCCGATCGAGAGCGAGCGCGCGAAGACGTCGAAGTCCTCGAGCGCTCCCTGCACGTGCATCATCCGCTCGCCGGACTCGTCGTAGTGCTTGCGGAGCTCCTCCGGCGAGCCGACACGCGAGACGCCGATCCACTGGCCGCCGTCGAACGGCTTCATGAAGAGCGGGTAGCCGACCTCCGCGCCGATCTCAGTCAATTCGAACGGCTGGTTGTAGCGCTCGGCGGTCTCGACGAAGCGCGGGTTGTCGGGCGGGACCTTGTGGGGGATCAGCCACGTCTCGGGAACCTTCAGCCCGAGCCGCATCATCGCGCAGTACGCGGAGTGCTTCTCCATGGACTGGAACGTGAACGGGTTGTTCAGCAGGTACACGTCGTCCATCAGCGCGACCTTCTTCAACCACGCGCGCGGGAGGTCGTACCACCAGGCGAGCCGGTCGATCACGAGCGAGTAGCGCGGCCGAGAACGGAGATCGAACGGCTCGTTGACGATCCGCTCGGTCGTGAGCTCGTGGCTCTCGCCCCGCCAGCGGATCGGCCCCAGCTTGGTGACGAGCGACTCGAAGGCGGAGGGCCAGTCGTCCTCGGTTCCGAGCAGGAGCCCGATCAGGTGGCGACGGCATCAGACGAACCTCGGCAGGTGGTGGGCGAGCTGCTCGCGCCACGACGACCAGTCGTGCGGGTACTCGTTCCCCCAGACGTCGACCTCGCAGCGAATGCCCTTCTCTCCGAGCAGCGCGCCGAAGCGCCGCGTGCTCTCGAGCGCGCCGGTCGTGTCCTCCCACTGTCCGCTCCCGCAGACGAGGACGAGCGACACGTGCCCGCGCAGCCAGTCGAGGTGGTCGCCGGTCAGATGGCCCACGTAGTCGCCGGGGTTGTTGAAGTAGACGCTGTCACCACGTTCGCCCCAGCCTACGACGGAGACGTCGTACACGCCGCTCTGGCAGATCGCGAGCGGAAACAGATCGGCGCGCTTGAGCGCGAAGTTGGCCGCGTGGTAGGCCCCGAAGCTCACACCGGTCACGACGACCTCGCCGGCGCCGCCCGAATCGTCCGCGATCCAGGGGACCACGCGCTCCAGGATCCACGATTCGTAGAACCCGTGCCGCCGCGCCCGCTCCTCGAGCGGAAGGTCCTGCGCCTGCCAGCTCTGCGAGTCGTAGGAGTCGACGCAGTAGAGCTTCACCCGGCCGGCGTCGATCAGCGGCGCGATCGCCTCGACCATGCCTCGCTCCTCGTACTGCCACGACTGGCCCTGCTCGGACGGGAACGCGAGCACCGGCCGCCCCCAGTGCCCGTAGGCGAGCACGGTCCCGCCGTCGATCGAGACTTCGCGCCGGTTCATCCCCAGAGCCGCTCCAGGAGCGCGACGAGGTGCGGGTGGAAGGTGTCCCGCCACGAAACCCAGTTGTGCAGGTCGGGATGCTCGTGCAGCCGCACGTCGTAGCGCTGTCGCACGAGCGCGTCGCGGAGCGCGCGGTTGTTCCCGATGTTCTCCTCGGTGCGACCGCACGTCATCACGATCGGGATCGGTGCGGTGGAGTCGGCACGAAGCACGCCGCCGACGAAGCGCGAGATCCGCTCGAAGCGCGGGAAGCCCGACTCCTGAGGGTCGGTCGCGCGGCGGAAGAAGCTGCCGGACTGCAGGAAGAGGCCACCGAAGAGATGCCGCTGGGCGCGGTGCGCGTGGAAGGCGGCGAGCGCCCCGAGGCTGGCGCCCATCCCGACGCGGGCGCCGGGGAGGTCGGGCGTCGGGGCGACCTCCCGGAGCGCGGGGACGACCTCCCAGGCGAGGGCGTTCGAATAGCGCGTCGACGCGGAGTACGTCTCGTTGCGATCGCCCGGCGGCGCGAGCAGCGCCGCCCGGAACGGGCGCAGCTCGAGCTCGGCGACGGCGGAGTCGAACATTCGGAGCAGCGAGGAGTGCGCGGCGTACTCGGGTCCGTCGTGAACGACGAGGAGCGGCAGCAGAGCGTCCGGCTCGACTCCGTTCGCCGACCAGACGGAGCCGGCGACTTCCGATCGCAAGAGCCGGGACCGGATCGAGAAGGGCTCGAGCACCCCGGCGGGGGCCTCGTCGTCGTCGAGCCAGACGGGACGCTGGTAGCCGTCGAGCTCGAGCACGGAGCGTTCGCCGAACGGCGCGCTCGCGCGCAGCGGGTTCTCGGGGTCGACGACGGTCTCGGTCGTCCCGTTCGCGCGCTCCACCTCGAGCTCGTACTCGAGCCGCGCGAGCCCGTCCGGACGCGGAACGCGCAGCTCCCACGTTCGCGTCCGGCCGCGCTTGTGGAACTCGAGCGGCGCCGCACGCTTGAAGGCTTCGGTCCGCAGGCGCACCGCCTTCACGTCGGCGGACGGTGCGCGGTAGGAGAGCACGACCTCGCTCACGCGTCCCGCTTCACCCACTCGGTCATCACGGCGTACGGCTTGAAGCCGAGCTCGTCGTTGATCGCGAGCATGCCGACGTTCTCGGAGTCGTTCTCGGTCATGACGTCGGGAGATGCCCACCTCTGCGCAACGGCGAACGACAGTCGAGCTTCGCGAGGCGTGCGAGCCCGCGCCGCCGGTACGCCCGCGCGGTCCCCGTGAGGTCGTGGTCGGCGAGCCCGTGCGAGCGGTCGGCGTAGACCCAGGAGAGCGCCGCCGGGCCGGTCGTCGACGAGCACGACGACGCTGAGGTCGCGGTCGAGGTCGGGACTCCCGATCGTCTCGTCCAGCCACTCGTCGAGCGGCACGTTCGTCTCCGGGTTGTCGGCGGGCATGTCGGCTGCCGCCTCGGCGTACAGCGCGTGCACGTCGGGAAGCCGGTCGAGCAGCTCGGCGAGCGGAGACGACCCGCACGCCGGCTGGGAGTCTCGTCGAGGCGCGACGTGTCGACGTTGCGCGGGTCGAGCGCGGACAGGCGTTCGACGCGGCCGGCGACGAACCCGCGCCGCTCGAGGAACGGTGCGCTCTCCGTGTCGGCCCAGCTGCGCAGCTCACGAGCACCGTGCGACCTGAGGTGCGCAGCGCCCTGCTCGAAGAGCGCCGAGCCGAGGCCGCGCCGCCGGTGGTCCGGGTGCACGATCACCCAGACGCCGCCGGCGTCCTCGACCTCCGTCGCCCAGTCGAACTCGGCCTCTCCCCAGCCGACGATCCGGCCGTCCGCTTCGGCGACCCAGATCTTGCGGCGCGCGCGCGGCGGGACGGAGGCGAGGCGGTGCCGCGTTCCGGCGGCGGTCGAGAACCAGGGGCTGTGCTCGGCGATCAGTGCCGAGCCTTCCTCGGCGTCGGCGTCCTCGTACTCCCGGATCACGGCGCGAGCATAGGCTTCGCCGCGTGGCGACGGCCGCGATCCTGACGATCGGCAACGAGATCGTGTCCGGCGACGTCGCGAACACGAACGCGACCTGGCTGGCGAAGCGGCTCGAGCAGCTCGGCGTCCGCGTTCGCTCGATCGCCGCGCTGCCGGACGAGATCGACGTGATCGCGCGGTTCGTGCGCGAGCGCGCACCGGCCGTCGACTTCCTGCTCGTGACCGGCGGCCTCGGCGGCACGCCGGACGACCTGACGCGCGAGGCGATCGCCGCCGCGTTCGGCGTCGAGCAGCGCGAGCTCCCCGAGGTGGCCGCCGATCTGCGCGCGCGCTTCACGCGCGATCCCGAGTACGCGGCGCGCTGGGCGCTCCTGCCCGAAGGGAGCCGACCGCTCGCGAACCCGCGCGGCGGCGCTCCCGGCTTCGCGATCGAGAACGTCTACGTCCTGCCGGGCCTGCCGTCGGAGATGGAGGCGATGTTCGACGAGCTCGCCGACGAGCTCCGCCGCGGCGAGCCGATCGCCTCGTGGCGTCGCACGTACCGCACGCGCGAGAGCGAGATCGCCGGTCTGCTCGCGGAGGCGACCGAGCGCTGGCCCGACGTGCTCGTCGGCTCCTACCCGCGGTTCGATCCGAGCGGGCCGGAGGTGGACGTCGTGCTCAAGTCGAGCGACGAGCGAGCGCTCGGCGACGCTGCGTCGTTCGTCGAGCAGCGCCTAGGTTGACGCGCTGAACTCGCCGCTGCTCATCGCCTGGCGCTTGGCCAGGTCGGCGGCGTTCACGAGCTGCCCGTCACGGCCCACGTAGCCGCCCTTCCCGCCGACGATCAGCAGCACGAGGTCGTCGTCGCCGACGTTCGAGACGATCCGCGGCGTGGCCGCCTCGACGTGCGCCAGGCCGCCGGGCCCGAGCTCGCGGACGTCGCCGTCGACGTCGAAGCGCGCGGTCCCGCTGTGCACGAAGTAGAGCTCGTCCTGCTCGTCGTGGTAGTGGAGGACTCCCTCCGCACCGGGCGGATAGACGATCGCGTTCACGCCGAACGCGGTCACGCCGAGGCCCTGGCGGACCTTGCGGAAGCCGTAGTTGTCGCCGAGCTCGTCGATCGTCCCAAAGCTGTGCGCCATCAGTGAGGCTCCTCCCTCGTCGCTAGCATCGGCGGAGTGCCGGTCGTCTCGCCCGAAACCTACCTCGCCGGGCTGAACGTGGCCCAGCGCGACGCCGTGCTCCACACCGAGGGGCCGGTGCTCGTGGTTGCCGGTGCGGGCTCCGGCAAGACGCGAGTCCTGACGCACCGGGTCGCGCACCTGATCGGCGCCGTCGGGGCGAAAGCGAACGAGATCCTTGCGATCACCTTCACGAACCGCGCGGCCGACGAGATGCGCACGCGCCAGTGGGACCTCCTCGGTGAGGACGCTCGCGGCACGTGGATCCTCACCTTCCACGCCGCCTGCGGGCGCATCCTGCGCCGGGAGGCGCAGCACCTCGGCTACAAGACGAACTTCACGATCTACGACCAGGCCGACCAGGTCCGGCTCGTCAAGATCGTGCTCGAGGAGCTCGAGCGCGACACGAAGCGCTTCGTCCCGCGCGGGATCCACGCGCAGATCTCGAACGCGAAGAACCAGCTGATCACGCCGGACGACTACCGCGAGCGCGTCGCCTCGTTCTACGACCAGACGGTGGCCGACGTCTACGACCTCTACCAGCGGCGGCTGCACGCCTCGAACGCGGTCGACTTCGACGACATGCTGATGCTGACGGTCCAGGTGCTCGAGCGCTTCCCCGAGGCGCGCGAGAAGTGGCAGAAGGCGTTCCGCTACATCCTCGTCGACGAGTACCAGGACACGAACCACGCGCAGTACCGGCTCCTGCAGCTGCTGGCCCAGAAGCACCTGAACCTGTTCGCCGTCGGCGATCCGGACCAGTCGATCTACGCCTTTCGCGGCGCCGACCTCCGCAACATCATGGAGTTCGAGCACGACTTCCCCGGCACGAAGACGATCGCGCTCGAGCAGAACTACCGCTCGACGAACGCGATCCTCGAGGCCGCGAACGCGGTCATCTCGAACAACCGCGAACGCAAGCCGAAGAACCTCTGGTCCGACCTCGGGATCGGCGACCCGGTGCGCGTCGTCGAGCTCGAGGACGAGCATGCCGAGGCGCGCTTCGTCGCGGTCGAGATCGCGGGGCTCGTCGAGGAGGGCTTCAACGGCGACGAGATCGCGGTCTTCTACCGGACGAACGCGCAGTCGCGCGTGCTCGAAGACGTGCTCGTGCGCCAGGGGATCGCGTACCAGGTGATCGGCGGGCCGCGCTTCTACGAGCGCGCGGAGGTGAAGGACCTCATCTCGTACCTCCAGGTGCTCGACAACCCGTTCGACACGGTCGAGCCTGCTGCGGATCGCGAACAAGCCGCGCCGCGGGATCGGCGAGTCGTCCGTCGCGCGGCTGCAGAACTACGCGAGCGGCCGCGGGATCTCGCTCTGGGAGGCGATGGAGTTCCCGGAGGAGGCCGGGCTCGCGACGAAGTCGGCCAAGGCGGTGACGAGCTTCCGCACGATGATCCAGTCGTTGATGTCCGAGCTCGATCGCCCGGTGGCCGACATCGTCCAGGACGTGCTCGAGCGGTCGGGTTACATCGACTCGCTCGAAGCCGAGCGCACGGTGGAGGCACAGGGCCGGCTCGAGAACCTGCAGGAGCTCGTCGGCGTCGCGCAGGAGTACCAGCAGCAGGCGGACGAGCCGTCGCTCTCGTCGTTCCTCCAGGAGATCTCGCTCTACTCGGACCAGGACGCGATCCGCGGCGAGGCGTCGCTCGTGACGCTGATGACGCTCCACAACGCGAAGGGCCTCGAGTTTCGCGCCGTGTTCATGATCGGGATGGAGGAGGGGATCTTCCCGCACGCCCGCTCGATCGAGGAGAACTCGCTCGAGGAGGAGCGGCGCCTGGCGTACGTCGGGCTGACGCGTGCGCGCGAGCGGCTGACGCTGCTGCACTCGTCGTCGCGTGCGCTGTACGGCGGGCGGAACTACAACCTGCCGTCGCGCTTCCTGGACGAGCTGCCCACCGAGCACGTCGAGCGCGAGCGGCTCGCGCCGGCAACGTGGTCGGCTCGCTCGCCTGCGCCGGAGATCGCTCCGCGCACGAACGTCCCGACGCTGATGACGGGCGATTCCGTGCGCCACGGCACCCTCGGCGAGGGCGTGGTCACGCGGATCGAGGCCGGCGGAGTCGTCACCGTGCGCTTTGCGGGAGACGGCACCGAGCGACGTCTCGTGCTCGACTACGCGCCGCTCGAGAAGATCGCGTAGTGGCGATCGAGGTTCGTCAACCCGCCGACGAGCGCGAGCTCCGGGCTGCGATGGAGATCGCCTTTACCGAAGGGATCACGGACGAGGACTGGGAGCGCGAGCGGATCTCACTGCCGGCGCAACGCGCGCTGGCGGCGTTCGACGACGGGCGGGCGGTGGCGCTTGCGGGCGCGTACGAGTTCGAGCTCACGATCCCAGGCGGCCAGTTGCCGTGCGCCGGGGTGACGTGGGTCGGCGTCCAGCCGACGCACCGCCGGCAGGGGATTCTCCGTCGGCTGATGACCCAGCAACTCGCGGACGCGCGCGAGTGGGGCGAGCCGATCGCGGCGCTCTGGGCGTCCGAAGCGGCGATCTACGGTCGCTTCGGCTACGGGCTCGCCGGGCCGAGCGCGACGCTGAAGGCCGACAGCGGCCGCTTCGAGCTGCGCGACGATCCAGGCAGGCAGGGCACGTGGCGGCTGGTCGACGCCGGAACGGCCTACGACGTCGTTCGGCCGGTGCACGAGCGGGTGCGCAAGGAGCGGGCGGGCATGCGGACGCGTGACGAGCACTGGTGGCGCAAGCACCGGCTCGCCGACCCCGAAAGCTGGCGTCGCGGCGCGAGCCAGAAGTTCTACGCAGTGCTCGAGCTCGACGATGCGGTCGCCGGCTATGCGATCTACCGCGTGAAGGACGAGTGGGAGGGAGGCTTCGCGAAAGGCGTCGTGCGCGTGATGGAGGCGTTCGGGACCTCGCCGGCAGCAGAACGCGAGGTGTGGCGGTACCTGGTCGGGATCGACTTGACGACGATGGTCGACGCCTATCCATTCGATCCCGCTTCGCCGCTCTTCTTGATGGTGCGCGACGCTCGCGCCCTGCACATGGGGCTGCACGACGGGCTCTGGCTTCGGCTCGTGGACGTCGACGCGGCACTTCGCGCCCGGTCGTACCGGAGCGGCGAGCCGGTCGTTGATCGGCGTTCGCGACGAGCTCTGCCCCTGGAACGAGGGCTCGTACCGCCTCGGCGCCGACGCCGGGCGCACGGACGCCGCGCCGGAGCTCGAGCTGGACGTCGCCGACCTCGCCGCCGTGTACCTCGGCGCGTTCGACTTCGCGCATCTGGCGCGCGCCGACCGCGTCCGCGAGCTCACGCCGGGCGCTCTCGAGCGCGCTTCCGATCTCGTCCACACACCGCTCCCGCCCTTCTGCCCGGAGGTGTTCTGATGTTCGACGTTCGCCCAACCGAGAACCTCGAGGACTTCGAGGGCGCGTTCCTCGCGATCGGCCAGTACTTCGGCGCGGAGCCGAACGCGGAGCGCGCGGAGAGGTTCAGCCAGAACCTGCCGTTCGAGCGGATGCATGCCGCGCGAGAGGACGGCTCGATCGTCGGCGGCGCCGGCGTCTTCCCGTTCGAGCTCTCGGTCCCCGGTGCGGTTGTGCGCTGCGCGGGCGTCACCGTGGTCGGCGTGCATCCGACGCACCGTCGCCGCGGCCTCCTCCGCGCGATGATGCGTGCGCAGCTCGACGACATCCACCAGCGCGGCGAACCGATCGCGGCGCTTTGGGCGTCCGAGGAGACGATCTACGGGCGCTTCGGCTACGGGATGGCGTCATACACCGGCGAGATCTCGCTCGCGCGTGAGCACGTCGAGTTCGCGCGCCCGTTCGAGCCGCTCGGTCAACTGCGGCTGCTCGAGCCGAACGAGGCGCTCGAGCTGCTGCCGCCGATCTGGGAGCGTGCGCTTCAGCAGACACCGGGGATGTTCAGGCGCGAGCGGCCGTGGTGGGAGAACCGGGTGGTCATGGATCAGCCCGAGCGGCGAGCGGGTGGCGGCCCGAAGCGGTTCGCGCTGCTCGAGCTCGACGGCGAGCCTCAGGGCTACGCGATCTACCGGCACAACATGAAGTGGGCGGAGGGCTCGTCGGCGGCGCAGCTCGGCGTGATCGAGGCGATCGGCGCGACGCCGCGCGGCACCGCCGAGATCTGGCGCTTCCTGCTCGACATCGACTGGCAGGCGACGATCAGCGCCGACCTGCTGCCGATCGACCACCCGCTCTTCTTCCTGCTCGCCAAGCCGCGGCGGATGAAGTACCGGGTGAGCGATGGGATCTGGGTGCGCCTCGTCGACGTCGGCGCCGCGCTCTCGGCTCGCTCGTACGCGGCCGACGGCGAGGTCGTGTTCGAGGTCGCCGACGCGTTCGCGCCGTGGAACGAGGGACGCTGGAAGCTCGCGAACGGCTCGTGCGAGCGCACCGACGACGACGCCGACCTGCGCTGCGACGTGACCGCGCTCGGCTCGGTGTACCTCGGCGGTTTCACGTTCGCCGAGCTGCAGCGAGGCCTGCGCGTCGAGGAGCTCCGCGAGGGCGCAATCGACCGCGCAGACTCGATGTTCCGCCGCACCGGGGTCGCGCCGTGGTGCCCCGAGATCTTCTGAGCAACCGTGCGCGTGGGCCAGATCGTCCGAGCCGGCGACCGCATCGGTCTCGCCGGCTGCACCGGTTCGTGCACGGGAACGCACCTCCACTTCGAGCTGCGCGACCGCGATGTGCCCATCGATCCGATGCCGCTGATCACGGGGTACAGTCCGGCATCCTAGGGCGGTCAGCTCAGTTGGGAGAGCACCGCCCGGCGAGGAGGCTCCTCAGTTCTCGCAGCCGTAGCCGTCGTGGTTCCCGTCGAACCGGTGCGGGTCCGGCGAGAGTACGCGGAAGTTGCGGTGGGGGATATCTGCGCAGTCGAGATCAGGCGGGGGCGGCGGCATGCAGACGGTGGGATACGACGTATCGCAATTGCCCGCTTTCGGCGGCGGCTGTCTGACCGCGCCACTCTGACCGGTTTCGATTGCTTTGGTTGGGTCGAGGACTGTCGTCGGGCACGCTCCCCACAGCCCTCGTTTCGCCGCTTGCGCCTGTCGCGCCGCCGCCATTAGCGCCGCCGCGTAACGCCCTCTTGCTCCCCGATAGAAGTACGGCGCAGCGGCGCCGCGCCGCACGAGTTCGACGTTGATGTTCGAGGACCGGTGGATGTAGCGAAGGCCCCGTCCGTACCGGTCGACTCGATCCAGGCTTGGATCGACCTCCAACCTCAGCCGGCTCCCGATAGGGGCAAGATCGAGCAGCGTCTTTCGCGCCGCCCGGGAGTAACACTCACCCGTGCCCGTCTCGGGTGTATCGATCTGCAACAGCCGAACCCTGGTGCCGTCTCTCAACGTGAGTGTGTCGCCGTCGTAGACGGATGCGACGACACCGGCCGTGGGCGGTGCCGAAACGCCGGGTGCAGCCTGTGCGTCGACCTGGCTCACCGCTGCTCCAAAGGCAGCCGCACCAGTGATTAGTAGAGCCGCGACGCGGCGTTTCATTCGATCGTCTCCTTATTCGTTCTGACTGGCCCCGACAGCGTTCCAGCTACGCATCGACTCCATCTGGACCCAATCGGGTCATCTTGTTTCCGCAGCAGAGCGCAATGCGCGAGGATCGACGACCGGGACTCTCGCTGACAGTTGCCGAGCACGATCACGTCCACGGCCACGCGAGCACGCTCGCCGAATCCTGGGCGCAGCCAAACAGGCTCGTTCCGCAGCCAACACACGCGGATGTCGATACGATTTCCCCTCCCAGGGCGGTTAGCTCAGTTGGGAGAGCACCAGCTCGACAAGCTGGGGGTCACTGGTTCGAGCCCAGTACCGCCCATCACAGGAACCCGCTGCTAACGGCGGGTTTCTGCGTGAAGAGGGCGTGCGCCGCGCGAGGCGCGTGCCAACAGAATGCCAACGCTCGCGCATGATCCGATTAGCGCGTCGTTGGCGGAGATCGGTGAGGAAGCCGACAACGACGCGGCGCGTGTTGGGGCCTTGAGTAGCCAGATGGCCGTCCTTCAGCGGTGTGACGCTTAAGCGCGCGTGGTGCGCGCTCCGGGACGTATGGTGCCCTGGCACCGGGATCGAAGAGAGGGGAAGTCCATGGCACGAAAGGCAATGCTCGTCACGATTGCGCTGGCGACGTGTGTGGCAGGTCTCGTCGCAACCACTCCGGGCTTGGCCATCACCGGCGGTGAGATAGACACCGTGCACAAGAACGTGGGGCTTGTGCGCTTCACAACGTCGGTGGGCAGGTTTCGCTGCTCCGGCACGCTGATTTCCCAGACAGTGGTGCTCACCGCTGGCCACTGCACTGAGGGCCCGGCGACCAATGTCTATGTGTCCTTCGACGACGCGCTGCAGCTCGACCCGCTGCAGCCGGGCATTACTCCAGCCGAGAGGGCCTCGCGCGCGGCGCACTACATCACGGGCACGGCCCATCCCGATCCCGGATGGACCGGCAAGCTGTCGATCTCCAAGCAGCACGACCAGGGCGTCGTCGTTCTCGACGCGCCCGCCCTATCGAAGTGGCCGGGGATAACGCCCGCTCCGCTTCCACCGGTCGGCTACCTGGATCGCAACCAGGGCGAGTTGAAGAACGAGACGTTCACGCTCTCGGGCTACGGCATCGACATCGGCGACAAGAAGGCACAGGTAGTGGTCGGCGAGCGGCGCATGACCACGTCTTATCTGAAGAACGTCCAGAGCGAGGTCGCCGTCTTCCAGATCAACGACCAGGACTCGAAGGCCGGCGGCGGGTCATGTTTCGGCGATTCCGGCGGACCGGTTTTCGTCAACGGTTACGTCCTCGGGGATGCGTCGTACGTGAACTCCTTCTCGTGCAACGCGACCGGCGGCTATCAACGCACCGACACGGCGTATTCGCGCTCTTTCCTCAACAGGTTCCTGAACCCATAGCTGGGCTCTGAAGCCGGACAGCGGAAAGCCCCCGGTCTCCGGGGGCGCTGTCCGCACACGCAGTACAACCCAGTCGCAAGATCAAGACCCCTCGGCCAAGGGGTCGACTCACGTGCTGTCGTTCGACTTTCGTACTCGCAGACAACTCCGGGGTGCGCGCGCTGGTCGCACCTTCGCCGCAGACGGGTGACCCTGGACGTTCGCGGCCACAGCGGCGCCCAGTTGACGCGCAACCGCCAAACAGCGGATAGGTCCACGCTGAACGAGCGCTAGTGTCGGCGTGTTCCCGGTGTCCGCCGGAGGCGACCGCCGGTTACTTCGGCGTGTCGCGAACGTTCAGCGCGGCTTCGATCCGCTCGAGGCGATCGTCGATCCTCTGCAGCTGCTCCGCAGTCGGCTCGGAGTCGCGCCCGACACGCTGCTGCTGCTGTTGGCGTGAGCGTTCGACGAATGAGCTCGTGATCGACGCGGTGATCACCGTGACGAAGCCGATTCCCAGCAGCATCACGAGCACTGCAACGATCCGGCCGCCCGCAGTCTCGGGGACGTTGTCGCCGTAGCCGACGGTCGTAACGGTCTGGGCGGCCCACCAGAGACCGCTGCCGAGCGACGGGAAGTCCTCGCGGTCGATGATGGTCATCAGCAGGCCGGCGGCGACCGTGATCGTCGTCGTGACAACGGCGATGATGATTGCGGCCCCTCGCGGGCTAGCGGCACGTGCCAGCTCACGGTCGAGCCAGCGCTCGCTCCTCGTCTCCGGTGGCATCCAATCGAGTTCGCGCCCGTCGTGGCGGGTCCTGCGGAGCGTTCGAGCGAGGGCTTTCGCAAACCGCCGCCGGACATCGGCGTCCGGAGCCCGTCGCCCGCGCTCTCCGAACAGAGGCGGCGCGGCGACGCTGGAGTTGCCGCGCACCGACGAGCGGGACAGCTAGCAGCGGGTCCTCGTCGCGCCAGGGTTTCCCGCCGCACGCAGCTCGGGTACGATCGGCCCGAGCAGGTCCAGGAGGAGACGCGATGGCCGCGGTCGACTACTTCATCAAGTTCGACGGCATCAAGGGCGAGAGCACCGATGCCAAGCACAAGGATGAGATCGACGTCGAGTCGTGGAGCTGGGGCGAGACCCACCCCGGTGCCGGCCCGTCGGGTGGCGGCGGGGGAGCCGGCAAGGTCTCGATGCAGGACTTCCACTTCGTGATGGGCCTGAACAGGGCGAGCATCGGTCTGATGAAGGCCTGCGCCACGGGGCAGCACATCAAGACGGCCACGCTCTCGGCCCGCAAAGCCGGCAAGGGCCAGCAGGAATACCTGACGTTCAAGTTTCAGGACGTCCTCGTCAGCTCGTTCCAGACGAGCGGATCCGAGGACGCGTTCGTCCCGACCGATTCGGTGTCGTTCAACTTCGCGAAGATCGAGGTCGAGTACAAGCCGCAGAAGGCCGACGGCTCCTTGGGGACGGCCGTCCAGTTCAGGTACGACCTGAAGACGAACAAGACCTTCTAGCGCGACTCGACCGGGCGCCCAGCCGTGGAGCCAGTCCGCGCCGTACCCCCGCCCGGGCGCCCCGACCCCCCGCGTGTGGAGAGCGCGCAGGCAGCGGTCGAGCTCGCGCGGCTGCTACGGGTCGCGGGCTACGAGTCGCACCGAATCCAGGAGCGGCTCGCGACCGGCGACCAGCTTCTCGCGCGTTCGCCCGAGTTGCCGTCCTACCTGCGTCGCCTCGGCGATGCGGACGAGCTGGCCGTGCTGCTGCGACTCTTCCTGCTCGGCGTTCCCGTCACACAGGTGCGCCTCGATGAGCTCGTGGGCGCGCAGCTGCAGGCTCGCCTCTCGGGCGCCGGGCTGCTCGTCCAGGACGCCGAGGTCGTCCACGGGGCGGCGCGCATCGTCCCTCACGACGAGCTGCTGATCGCGTCCGATCATGCAGGCGCGGCCGAGGCGCACGCCGATCACGTGCCGGGCGTGCACCGCCCGTCCGTCGCTCTTGCCCACTTGACCGTTCGCGGCGAGGGCGAGCGTGCTCTCGACCTTTGCACTGGTAACGGGATCCAGGCAATCCTGCTCGCCGCGCACGCCGAGCACGTGGTCGCGACGGACGTGAACGTGAGGGCGCTCGCCTACGCGGCGTTCAACGCAGCGCTCAACGGCGCCGGCAACGTCGAGACGCGGCCCGGCAACTTCTTCGAGCCGGTCGAGGGCGAACGATTCGACCTCGTCGTTGCCAACCCGCCCTACGTCGTCTCGCCCGAGAGCGCGTATCTGTTCCGGGACGGCGGCATGATCGGCGACGCCGTTTCGGAACACGTCGTGCGGGCCACACAGGCCGCGCTCGCGCCTGGCGCGTTCGCCTCCGTCCTCATCGCCTGGGCGCTGGATCCGGACGACCCTGCTGAGCGCCCGCGGAACTGGCTGGAGGGCTCGGGCTGTGACGCGTTTCTGCTCCACACTTCGACGGACGACCCGATCGAGACCGCGACGGTGTGGAATCGCGATCTCCTCGACCGGCCCGAGGCCTACGCCGATGCGCTCGATCGTTGGCTCGCGTACTACCGCGAACTCGGGATCGAGCACCTCGGCTATGCGTGCCTGGTCTTGCGCAAGCGCAGTGACGGCAGTGACGGCTGGTTGGAGGCGCAGCCGCTGCCCCAAGCGGCGCTTCGCCCAGCGGGGCGGCACGTGAGGAAGCTCTTCGAGACGCACGACAGGCTTTCCAGGCTCGACTCGGACAGTGCGCTCCTCGACCGGCGACTGCAGGTCGTCGACGACGCCGTCGTGACCCAGGACACGCGTTTCGCGAGGGGCCGCTGGACTGCGGAGAACCTGACCCTCCGGCTCGAGAACGGGTTGCCGTTCTCCGCGGAGCTCGATCCACCGACGGCGCGATTGATCCGCGAGCTCGACGGCTCGAGAACGCTTCGCGAGGCGCTCGCAGCGGCCGTTGACGACGACGCCGCACGGGCGACGGGTCTTGCTCTCGCTCGCCGGATGCTCGAGATCGGCTTCCTCGAGTTCAGCGACCTCTGAAGCCAACGCCGCCGTTTACTCGGCGCCGGTCCTGAGGACGCGCTGCCCGACGGACGGGTCGTAGTAGGAACCATCGGCCCTGACGTCGATGAACGTCTCTGACGTGCCGACGAGCGCGCCCGTCTCATGTGGCCAGAACGGCACCGAGCTGTCGCCCTGAAGCCCATCGTCGCTGCTGACGGCGGCCGCGGGGCTGACCACGATCGCGAGCCCCATCGACGCGACCGCGCCGACGATCTTCGTCCTGTTGCTGCGCTTCTGCATGAGATTTCCTCCGAGTTCGGTTGTGGTGCTTTCGACCAGTAGAAGCGCAACCGCTTAAGGCCGGATAAGTCCACGCTGAACAGGCGCTAAATGCAAAGGCCGGTCGGGGCTCTTGCGGTCCGAGTTGACTCTGAGCACGCGACCTGGGACAGTGACGCGCGTGTGCTGTCTCTTCCTCACCGCGTTCGGGCTGGGGCCGCGCATCGCGTTGCTCCTCTGGTGGATCTTCGGAGACCGCGTTGATGCGGCCTTCGACTCCTGGCTCTGGCCGCTCCTGGGGCTGTTGCTGCTTCCGTGGACGACGCTCTTCTACCTGCTGATGTGGTCAGTCGTCGGCGGCGTCTCGGGCGCAGAATGGCTGTTCGTCGCGCTCGGTGTGGTGCTGGACCTCGCCTCGTACAGCTCGAGGTACGCGAAGTCCCAGTACGACGCCCGGTACCCGACGGCCTAGTAGCGCCGCACGGGCAAGCACGATCGGCGGGGCTTATCCCCCCATCTCGTCAGGAGGCCTGAATACGCTTGTGGGCGGAGTCAATCGAGAGGGGGACCATGCGAAAGCTGCCGATCATCCTGTCCACCACTGCGCTCGTCGTCGCCGTGCTCGGCGCAACACCCGTCGGGGAGGCGGCGTTGAATGCCTTGCCGCGCAACTCGGTCGGGCCGCTGCAGTTGAAGGCCAACGCCGTGACGAGCGTGAAGGTGAAGAACGGCTCGCTCCTTCGGGGCGATTTCCGGGCCGGTCAGATCCCGGCCGGGCCGGCTGGGCCTACAGGTCCCGCCGGGGCGCAGGGCGCTCCCGGCACGAGCGGCCTCCAGTCCGTGTTCACGACGAGCGCAGTCAACTCCACGACGACGCGCGTCCTGACCGCGAGCTGTCCGAGCGGCAAGACGGCGCTCGGGGGCGGGGTGGCCGTGACACCGGCGACTGCGGCCGAGGTGGCGATCACCGCGAGCTACCTCGCAAACGCGACGACGTGGACCGCGTCGGCGCGGGAGGTCAACGTGCAGGCGACGAGCTGGGGCCTGAACGTCGTCGTGATCTGCGCGCTCGTGGCGCCGTAACCCGGCCCTAGCCGCGCTCGTCCTCGTCCCACGCCGGGCGCTCCCCGGCGCGGCGGCGCGCGAGGTCGCGCGCCTGCTCGACGAAGCGCTTCGTGTCGACCTCGTAGGTCTCCTCCATGAAGTGGCCGGGCGGTTTTCCGGGCGCTCGTCGCTTTCGTCGTGCTCCACGTCAAGACAGGACCCCGACGGGGGTCCTGTCTTGCGGCATGCTGACGGGGTGAGTCAACTCGATTCCCAGGAGCCGACCGCCACGCAGATCCCTGCCGACACGCGACTCGGTGCGGTTCACCTGACCGTCGCCGACCTCGACCGCTCGGTTGACTACTACGAGCGCGACATCGGTCTCGCCGTTCGCGAGCGCGAGGACGGGCGCGCGGCGCTCGGGACGGGCGGGGAGGACCTGCTCGTGCTCGTCGAGGAGCCGGGCGCGAAGCCCGCCGACGGCTTCTCCGGGCTGTACCACTTTGCGCTGCTCGTGCCCGACCGCGCCGATCTCGCGCGCTGGCTCACGCACGCAGCGCGAGACCGGGTGCAGCTCGTCGGAGTGTCCGACCACTTCGTGAGCGAGGCGCTCTACCTTCGCGACCCCGACCACCACGGGATCGAGATCTACGCCGACCGCCCACGCGAGCTCTGGGAGGGGCAGGTGTGGCAGCGCATGACGTCGCTGCCGCTCGACACCGATGACCTCGTCTCCGTGTTGGACGACCCGGCGAGCGCGTCGTTCGAGGGGTTGGCGACGGGCACGGTCATGGGCCACTTGCACCTGCGAGTCTCGGAGATCGCGCCGACCGTCGCGTTCTACGGCGACGCTCTGGGCTTCGGCTTGATGGCGCAGCTCGGCGCGCACGCGGCGTTTCTCAGCGCGGGCGGCTACCACCATCACATCGGCGCGAACACCTGGGAGAGCGCGGGGGCCGGGCAGGCGCCGAGCGGCTACTCGTCGCTCCGCCACGCGACGGTCGTTCTCCCGAGCGTGGAGAGCCGCGACGCGCTCGTCGAGCGGGCAGGCGGGGCGGTGGACGAGGTCGACGGCTCGCCGGTGATTCGCGACCCGAGCGGCAACCGGCTCGTACTCGCGACTGCCTGAGCCATCAAGCGGGAGGCGCCTCCGGCCGATGAGGGGACCGTGGGCACGCCTCCGTCCCTTCCTGCGTACGACCCCAAGGTCATCGAGCAGTACGCGGGAAGCTCTACCGCAAGGCTTCCTCGTTCGTTGCCGGCTCGATCGTCATCGGCGCTCGCTCGGCGCCGCGTTCGGGGCGGTCCCGCTGACCTCGCTCGGGGCGGCCTGGCCGATCCCCTACCTCGGCTTCGGACGCTGCTCCTCGGTGGCTGCTCGGTGGGCTCATCGGCTACGTGATCGGCGACACGCGCTCGTTCGGCTACCGCCTCCAGGCGCAGTCGGCGCTCTGCCAGCTGCAGTCGGAGCGGAACATCGCGCTTTTCGCCCGGGCGGTCTCGGCCCGCGCGTCGGCACCGGCTCCGCGTCAGCAGACAGCCTCAGCTCAGTCCGTCGCCCCGGACGCTCGTCCCCCCGTGCCGCAGCCTCCGCTGTCGCCGCCGGTCTCGAAGTCGCACATCGCCTAGCGACTACTTCGTGACGATCAGCGTCGCACGCATCCCGCGTGCGCGATGGTCCGCGATCGTGCACCAGAGCTCGTAACGGCCCGGGTAGAGCCGGAACGAGATGCTGCGATCCTCGCCCGGTGAAACTTCCGGCGTGAGGTACGTCCGCGCCCCCGTTGCGGTTCGACGCAGCGCCAGGTCGTGCGGGTCTTCCCCGAGGTTGACGAGCTGCACGATCAGGCGGCTCTGACGGAGCTTCGCCCGCGAGAGCACGAAGTCGAACTCGCTCGCCGTGACCTGCATTCGCGAGGGAGGACGGCTCGTCGCCGCAATGGCCGCAGGCGCGACCAGCGTCCCGGCGAGAGCCGTTGCAAGCACGACGAACCTCATCGCAAGAGCGTCGGTCGTGCGAACGACGCAGCGCCCGGGATGATCGCCGTTGCATCGGTGTCGAACCACTGCTCGAGAATCGCGCTGTAGACGCCGCGGAAGTCCGCGGTCGCCCGCAGGTTGCCCTGCTCGTCCAGGCCACCGCCGAGACCGGGGAACTCGCCGATCATGCGCCCGTGGACGCGGGAGCCGATCAAGAGCCCGAGTCCGGCGGCGCCGTGGTCGGTCCCGTCGGAGCCGTTCTCGCGCGCACGGCGTCCGAACTCGGACCAGACGTGGACGAGCACGCGATCGGCAAGGCCGCGCGCTTCGAGGTCGCGCTGGAACGCCGCGAGCGAGTCGGCGGTCAGCTTGAGCGCCGTGTTCAGCTCGCCCGCTTGGTCGGCGTGGGTGTCGTACATCCCCGGAGCCTTCAGCGCGGCGCACTGAATCGGCAGCCCCGCCGACAGCATCGCCGCCAGGCCCGCGAGGCGGCGCGGGAAGTCGTCCGTCGACTGTGGGTACGAGGGTGGGACTTGACCGACGCCCGCGCCGAGCCCCTGCAGCTCCCGCCGGAGCCGGTGTGACTGCGTCGCGGCGAAGGCGACCTCGCGGATCGCGCGGTCACGACTGGTCGCGTGTGCCGAGCCGAGCTCCCCGACGGCATTGAGGATCCGGATCTCGAGCTCACTCTCGGCGCGACGCGCGGCAAACGTGTACCGATCGGGCCCGTCGATGGACGCAACCGGAACCTTCCCGGTCGCGAGCGCGGGTTGGAGGCGGTTGTCGAGCGAGAGCCCCTGGAGCGGGTTGTCGGCCGAACCGACCCGGTCGAGGTAGCGCCCGAGCCAGCCCGTCGCGAGCCCCGCGTCCGTCGCACCGACCTCCCAGTAGTGCCGGGAGGTGAAGTGCGACTTGTCCGGGCTCGTGTAGCCGATCGCCGGGATCACGCTGACCTTGCCCTCGCGATGGAGTTGTGCGAGCGACGTCAGGGATGGATGCCAGTGCAGTCGGCCGTCCTCGGCGAAAGGAGTACCCGAAGAGGCGGGCAGCGCGAGCGTCGGGCGGTACTGGTGGTACAGCGGGTCCGCGGCCGGGAAGAGCATCGACAGCGAGTCCGCTCCGCCGTCGAGGAAGATCGAGACGAGCACGCGGTTGTTCGCCGCCGCCTGAGCGATCCCCTCGTCGATCTCGAGCACGCTCAGCCGATCCAGGCCGTACACCGTCAGCGCGGCACCGAGCCCCTTCGCGAGGAAGCTGCGGCGCGTCAGTCCCGTTCCCGCCGGCGCAGGCATTCCGGGCTCGATCGCCGGGAGGCCGTTTCCGGCGACCGCGTGTGCGCGGCCGAAGTCGTCGCAGGCGCAGGCTCGGCGCGTCACGAGGTCTGCACCTCCGGCGAGAGCGCGAGCAGTTGTCGCACGGCCTGCTCCGCAGCTTCCGGCGTGCTCGACCTCAGCGTGTCCTGTGCGAGGCGCGTTGCGACCGCGCGCGTCGGCTTCGTCAGCGTGCGGATCCCGATGCCGAGAGCAGCACGGTCGACGAGCGCGGTCGCGTTGCGGGGCGCTGCGGACGAGGCGGAAGCAGCGAGTGCCGTGCCCGCGACGAACCAGCGGCCACGGAAGGTCGACGTGTCGAGCCAGCGCGCGTCGTCCCAGCCGGCGACGTTCGGCGGGCGGAAGAGCCGTTGGCCTGCCTGCGCGCCGAGGTTCGCCCAGTTCGCGCCTTGCACGCCACGTCCGAGGGCGCGGAGTAGTCCTGCCGCGTACACGACCGGCGGCTTCACCATGCGCGGTCCTGCGTAGAGCGCCGGATGCTGGAGGATCGCCTCGACGACGGGCCTGACCTGATACCCGTTGCGATAGAGCGCTTCGAGCCCCCGCCGTGTCGCAGCCGGAGGCGCTGTCGGGATGAAGTAGCTCCACAGCTTCGAGACGAAGAACGACGCGTGGTTCGGGTGCTCGAGGCAGAGGCGGCACGCGTCCTGCCAGTCGAAGTCGCCGCTCTTGCCGAACACCGTCTTCACACCAGGGTCGTGGAGGCGAGGTACGAAGCTGAAGTCGTACGTCCCGTCGGCGGGCCGGCGGACCCCGCGCCACCCGGTGAGTGCGCGGGCCTGTTCGCGGATGTCCTGCTCCGTGTAGCCGCGGTTCGCGCCCAGGGTGAAGAGCTCCATCAGCTCGCGGGCGTAGTTCTCGTTCGGCGAGCGCACGGTGTTCTGGTCGCCGTTCAGCCACCGGAGCATCGCCGGGTCCTTCGTCACGTCCTGGAGGAGCTGAGCGAAGGAGCCGAGCGCGTGCCGCCGGAAGAGCTCGTTCTGATCGATCATCCCCTTCTGCGGGATGCCGCCGACACGTTGCGTCGCGAACCAGTCGTGCCACACGAGCGCCATTCGCTCGACGAGAGGGCGAGAGGTGCGAACCATGCGGTCAAGCCACCACAGGTGGTCGTGGCCGACTGCGTCGAAGGGCGCGATCGGGCGGCCCTGCGCATCGAGCGGCTCCGGGCCGACGAGCCGCTCCGAGCCGGGCCGGGTCAGCGAGCGAACTGCGCCGCCAAGGCCTCTCTTGGCGACTCGGGCGACCTCGCCCTTGCGCGGGCCGAAGCCGGCTCGCCAGAGGAGCCGCTCGGCCTGGGGCGCGCCGAAGGAACCGCGATAGACCGGGATCGACGCCACGATCCGCTTTGTAGCGTGGCTACAGGCGGTCTGGGGTCAACGATTCGTAAAGGATCTGTGAGACGGGCCCCCCGTGAGGGGAGCCCGTCTCACAGTCGATGGGGGTGCGGCGAGCTACGACTTCTTGCGGCGAGTCGCCGTCTTGCGCTTCCGCGTGCCCGTCTTGCGGCGCGTCGCGGTGGAGCGCTTACGCGTGCTCGCGGCCTTCCGCTTGCGCGTGCCCGTGGTCTTGCGGCGGGCCGTCGTGCTCTTCTTGCGCGTGCCTGTGGTCTTGCGCTTCCTGGCGCCCGTCGTCTTGCGCTTGCGGGCGGCCGTGCTCTTGCGGCGCGTGCCGGTGGTCTTGCGCTTCCGGGCGCCCGTGGTCTTGCGCTTGCGGGCGGCCGTGCTCTTCTTGCGCGTGCCTGTGGTCTTGCGCTTCCGGGCGCCCGTGGTCTTGCGCTTGCGGGCGGCCGTGCTCTTCTTGCGCGTACCTGTGGTCTTCTTGCGCGTGCCGGTCGCCTTCCGCGCAGCCGTCTTCCGCTTGCGGGCGGTTCCGGCCTTCTTGCGAGTTCCGCTCGCCTTACGGCGTGTGGAACTCGCCTTCTTTCTGGTCGAGCGTGTTCTGGTGCCGATCTCTTCCTCTTCGACACTCATCTCTTCTTCGAACATTCAATCTCCTCCTAATTCGGATATCCGTTCGACCGACCGGCTTGTCCCGGCCTGCGCCAAGATTCCCACCAGACGGCCGTCTTCCTTCCCTTCACGACAACACGGGATGACGATGTCACCATGCGCGGAGTGTTTGAGCAGTGCGTCACGGATGTTGTTCCCCATCGTTTGATCACCTCGCTCGTTGTTTGTCGCAACGTGCGTCTTCCCGCGTCCGCGTTGTCGCAAACAGTGACGATGCCAGACGGTTCGGACAGACAATGCACGAATGTGCGCGTCCGTGCACGCATTGTCACTCGTTTGGGGTAACACGACCATGCATACCATGCACTCCGTTCGCGCAATGAAGTGAGTTCGACGTGACGCGTGCACTGCGCGGACGTCGCGCGCCGGTCATCGCGTTGCGCGCGATCGAGTTGCTCGACGAGCTCGTCTTCGGTGCGCGTGAAGCCGCTTGGCGGCACTTCGCGCAGAGCTCGACTTGAGCTACGCGCAGATCGGATTGCTGTTGAGCGTGCCGACGTACTCGTGCGCGGTACTCGAACCTGTGTTCGGTGTTCTCGGTTACAACCGCTGGCGGCGCGTGAGCGGAGCGTCTCGCTCTCGCAGGCGACGCGCCGGCGAGTCGTCGAGCTCCTCGTTCCGGTCGTCTTCGCGAGGGTGTCTGCTCCGGTACGTTCTCTGCCATGAAGGTCGTTCTACCCGACGCAACCGAACTCGAACTCCCCGAAGGCGCGACGGGGCTCGATGCGGCGCGCGCGATCGGGCCGAAGCTCGCCGAGCAGGCGGTGCTGCTGCGCTCGAACGGGAGCGTGCAGGACCTCCGCCAGCCGCTCGAGGACGGACAGAAGATCCAGATCGTCACGACGCGCGACACGGACGACCCCGACGCGCTCTACGTGCTGCGCCACTCAGCCGCTCATCTGCTCGCCGAGGCCGTCCGGCGTCTCTACCCGGGCGTGAAGATCGCGATCGGGCCGCCGATCGAAAACGGCTTCTACTACGACTTCGAGTTCCCGGAGCCGATCCGCGAGGAAGACCTCGAGAAGATCGAAGCGGAGATCGCGCGGGAGCTGAAGGAGGGACGCGAATGGACGCGCGAGGAGGTCGACGCCGAGCAGGCGAAGCGGATCTTCTCCGAGCAGGGGGAGAACTACAAGGTGGAGCTCGTCGACACCGCAGACGGTCCGATCACCCTCTACACGCAGGGTGACTTCACCGACCTCTGCCGCGGCCCGCACCTCCAGAACTCGAAGCCGATCAAGGCGCTCAAGCTCACCAGCCTCGCCGGCGCGTACTGGCGCGGCGACGAGCACAACAAGCAGCTGACGCGGATCTACGGCACCGCCTTCTACTCGCAGGAGGACCTCGACCGTCACCTCGAGCGGCTGGAAGAGGCGCGCAAGCGCGACCACCGCCGGCTCGGCACGCAGCTCGACCTCTTCCACTTCTCCGAGCACTCGCCGGGCTCGCCGTTCTGGCACCCGAAGGGAATGGTGATCTGGAACGCGCTCGAGGACCTGCGCCGGCAGCGAGAACGCGAAGCGCGGCTACCTCGAGGTGAAGACGCCGCTCCTCTACGACATCGAGACGTACGGTCACCTCGGGCCACTAGGAGAAGCTACAAGGAGAACATGTTCTTCGATCCGACTCGACGACGAGCAGCGTGATGGCGCTGAAGCCGATGAACTGCCCCGGGCACATGCTCCTCTTCGGCAGCGCAGCTCCGGATCGTACCGCGATCTGCCGATGCGCTACGCCGAGTCGTCGACGCTGCACCGCAACGAGCCGCGCGGGACGCTGCACGGGCTCACTCCGCGTCCGGCACATCACGCAGGACGACGCGCACGTCTTCGTGACCGAGGAGCAGATCCAGGACGAGATCGACGCGATGCATCGACTTCGTCGCGCTTTCTCTACGACCAGTTCGGGCTCGAGCCGCGCGCGGAGCTCTCGACGCGGCCGGAGAACCGGCTCGGCACCGACGAGCAGTGGGACTTCGCCGAGGGCGCGCTCGAGGCGGCGCTCAAGCGCCACGGGATGGACTACGTGATCGGCCCGGGCGAAGGGTACGTTCTACGGCCCGAAGATCGACCTGCACATGACCGACGTGCTCGGCCGGTCGTGGCAGATGGGGACGATCCAGCTCGACTACCAGATGCCGATGCAGTTCGGGCTCACCTACATGGGCGCCGGACAACACGGAGCACCACCGCCGTCGTCATCCACCGCGCGCTGCTCGGCTCGCTCGAGCGCTTCATCGGGATCCTGATCGAGCACTACGGCGGCGCCTTTCCCGTTCTGGCTGGCGCCGGTGCAGGTCCGGATCATCCCGGTCGGCGAGGATCACCGCGACGCCGCCGCCGAGCTCGCCCAGGCGCTGCGCGAGGCCGGCTTCCGCGTCGACGTCGACGATCGCGACGAGACGGTCGGCAAGCGGATCCGGGACGGGGAGCTCGAGAAAGTTCCGAAGGTGATCGTCTACGGAGACCGCGAGTCCGCCGAGTCCCTGTCGGTCCGGGACCGGGGCGGAGAGCAGTACCAGACGGGCTTGGTCGACCTCGTCCGCGAGCTTGCTACTCTGACGCCCTGACCAAAGCAGGAGCGGACCCGTTCCTCACCCGGCGAGCCACGAGCTCCGCACGGGTTCAACCGAGACGATTTTCGGGAGAAACGGGCCGCTGCGTGCAGCGGCTTTTACCATTTGAGAAGGAGGACCTGAAGAGCTTGGTGAACAGTCTGTGAGGCCCCGCCGCAGGTTTGCGCCGGAGCCGCCGAGGCCGGCGAGGAACGAGCTCGTCAACGAGAACATTCGGTCGGCGCAGGTTCGGCTGATCGACGAGGACGGAGCGCAGCTCGGGATCCAGCCCACGAAGGAGGCGCTGGAGATCGCGTGGGCGAAGAACCTCGACCTCGTCGTGGTCGCCGCCCAGGCCGATCCGCCCGTCGCGCGCGTCATGGATCACAGCAAGTACAAGTACGAGCAGGAGCAGAAGGCCAAGCTCGCGCGCAAGCACCAGCTCCAAGTCAACATCAAGGAGATCAAGTTCAGGCCGAAGATCGGGATTCACGACTACGAGACGAAGAAGGGCCACGTCGTCCGCTTTCTCAAGCAGCGGGCCAAGGTCAAGGTCACGATCATGTTCCGAGGGCGCGAGCAGCAGCACCCGGAGCGGGGACGTGACCTGCTGATGCGCCTCGCCGAGGACATCAAGGACATCGGGGTGATCGAGTCCGCTCCGCTGCTCGAAGGTCGGAACATGACGATGCTGATGGCCCCCACGAAGACCGCAGGAGAAAAGCCGAATGCCAAAACAGAAGACACACAGCAGCGCGAAGAAGCGCTTCAAGATCACGGGGACGGGCAAGCTGCTCCGCCGGAAGGCGATGCAGAGCCACAATCTCGAGCACAAGTCAGCCAAGCGTAAGCGCGCGTTCCGGCGCGACCAGCCGGTCGCTCCCGCCGATGTCCGCGAGCTGAGCCGCTTGTTCCCCGGAATGATCAAGAAGAAGAAGGTGAAGATCGCTAGTGCCGCGCGTCAAGCGATCGGTCCACGCGCGCAAGAAGCGCCGCAAGGTGCTCGACCAGGCGAGCGGCTACTGGGGCCTCAAGCACTCGAGCTACAAGCGCGCGAAGGAGCAGGTCGAGAAGTCGCTCACGTACGCCTACCGCGACCGCAAGACGAAGAAGCGGATGCTGCGGCGGCTCTGGATCGTGCGGATCAACGCGGCCGCGCGGCAGCACGACCTCTCCTACAACCAGTTCATCTCGGGCCTGAAGAAGGCGGAGATCGAGCTCGACCGCAAGATCCTCGCCGACCTCGCCGTCTCGGATCCCGCCGCCTTCGGCCGGATCGCCGAGCAGGCGAAGGCCGCGCTGGCCGAACCCGTCTCCTGATCACCTCGGCCGCGAACCCGCGGCTGAGGCTCGTGCGGCGCCTCGCCTCGCGCTCGCAGCGTGAGCGCGAGGGGCTCTTCGTCGCCGAGGGCGAGGACCTCGTCGAGGCGGCGCAGGCGGCCGGGATCGAGCCGGTCGATCTCTTCGTCGCCGGCGAGTCGGTCGACGCCCGAGGTGCTCGCCGAGGTCTCGACGATGCCGCACCCGGCCCGCGCGATCGGGGTCTACCGCCTCGACGACCTCCCGCGCGGAGTGCGGCCGCTCTGCCTCGCGCTCTGGCACGTGCACGATCCCGGCAACGTCGGGACGCTGCTGCGGACCGCCGATGCGTTCGGCGCCTCGGTCGCGCTCTCGTCCGGCTGCGGCGACCCGACCGGCCCGAAGGGCGCTGCGCGCGTCGATGGGCGCGGTCTTCCGCGTGCCGACCGCGCCGTTCGAGGAGCTCGGCAAGCCTCGCGTGGCCCTCGTCTCGCACGGCGGCACGCCGTTGCCGGAGCTCGAGCTCGCGCGGCGCGGTGACCTTCGTGCTCGGTGCGGAGCGCGAGGGCCTGCCCGACGAGGTGCTGCGCGGCTGCGACGCGGTCGCGACGATCCCGCAGGCCGGGCACGCCGACTCGCTGAACGTCGCGGCGGCCGGCGCGATCGCGCTCTACGAATCCGCGCGCCGCGCAACCACGTAGGACTGTCGGCGGCGAAGGGGAGGGGAGAGCGCGACCGGGCGCCTACCAGGCGCCGCCGCCGCCCCCTCCGCCGCCGCCACCACCACCGCCGGAGAACCCGCCGCCGCCCCCTCCGCCGCCCGAGTTCGGAGGTGCGAGCGCGGAGCCGAAGCCGGAGCTGAGGTCGGAGATGCCGAGTGCGGTCGGCCCACTGCCGAGGTCGCCGTTCGGGCTGATCCAGAAGATCGAGCTCTGGTCGTGCAGCTCCTGCGGCATGTGCAGGTGCGCGCCCTGGAGCACCCGCTCGGCGATCCCGAACGCGATCCCGTAGACGAGGTAGCGCTCCCAGAGCTCGAGCGACACCGGCGGCGCCTCGGCGAGGCGGGGGAAGTCGGTGAGGTAGCGGCGGAACGCGTCCCAGCGCTCCGCGTCGACCTGCGCGTCGCGGCGCCGCCTGCGCCAAAGCCGGATCGAGAACGCCGAAGCGCCGGAGACGCCGGCGTTCACGAACGAGCAGACGCCGAGCGAGAGCAGCAGCACCGAGTCCCAGGTCGGCGCGACGCTCGAGTAGCGGCGCTGGCCCATCGCCGAAGAGCACCCAGCCGAGCACGCCGAAGACGAGGACCGCGCCGATCAGCGGGATCAGCCCCGCGTTCGTGAACCAGTTGCGGTCGCCGACCTCCTTCCCGACCGCCTCCTTGAAGTCCTTGAACCGCTGCGCGTTCGACGTTCGGTCGTCCTCGATCCGGTCGCGGAAGCGCGAGAGCCGCTCGGGCCCGTCGGAGAGGACGTCGTCGACGACGTTCGCGACCTCGGCCTCGTACGGCGTCAGGTCGAGCTGCTCTCCCTGCGAGAGCTCGAGGTCGGCGATGTCCTCGTTGCGCAGCCGCCCCAGACGCTGCGCTCGGTCGTCACGCCCTCCGCCTTGTAGCGCCCGCGCCGGATCAGGTCGAAGAGCGTCGCGGTGAACTCGTTCGAGCCGACCCGCGTCCGCTGCGCGACGAGCGATGGCACGAGCGCGGGCTCGAGCTCGGTGGGCGGCTCCTGCTCGTACTCGCGGTCGTACCCGACGTCGAGCTCGCGGCCGTAGCGCCGGTACACGAAGTAGACGAACGCGAGCGCCGGGAGCAGGCCGAGCAGGCCGAGCAGGAGCAGCGTGCGCGGGCAGATGGTCGACGGCCTCGTCGATCCGCTCGCGGTCCTGCTCGTACTCGTTTGCGGCGCCGACCTCCTCCGCGACGATCCGCTCGAGCGCGTTCCCCTCGCGGACGACCGCGTCGGTCGGGGTTGGGCAGATAGGCGCGCGGAAACAGCACGCGACCCTCGACGAACGTGTGGGGCGGGACGTCGAGCGCGCGGAAGAGCACGCGTTCGCCCTCGATCGTCACGTCGCCCGGCACCGAGACGGGGTGGCCCCACGCACGCGTCGACGGGCCCCTGCGCGGTGACCGTCGCGGTCAGCTTGCCGAGGCGCTGCGTCCCACTCGTCGCCCCAGAGCCTGACGTTGACGTCGACCACGTCGTCGTAGGCGACCGTCAGCCCCTTGATCCGGTAGGTGATGTCGAACGTCCGCTGCTCGTTCGCGGCCGAGTAGTGCCAGACGACCCGGATCCCGTCGCCCGTGTTCGTGACGCCGAAGGTTCCCGGCGGCGACGAGCAGCCCAGCTCGGTGCAGCCGCCCGGCGTGTAGGCGCGGCGGTCCTCGAGCACCTGCACGTCGCTGATCGACTCCCCGTCGCGGAGCGGGATGTCGCGGTACGCGCCGGTGAAGCTGCCGTCGTAGGCGAAGGTGATGCGCTCGCCGATCTCGAGCGCCCCCGTGCTCTCGACGAGGACGGTCACTGTCGGCTTCCGGGAGCTCGAACGACTTCGCCTGCGCGGGTGCCGCGACCGCAAGGGCCGCGAGCGCGGCGATCAGAACTGCACGCGTGGCGCCTCCCGGGCGGGTTCCTCGATCTCGAAGAACGTCTTCTCCTCGAAGGAGAACATGGACGCGACGAGGTTCGTCGGCACCGTCTCGCGCGCGTTCTCGTAGCTGAGCACGGTGTCGTTGTAGACCTGGCGCGCGACGCGGATCTTGTCCTCGGTGTCGCCGAGCTGCGTCTGGAGCTGCTGGAAGTTCTCGCTGGCGCGCAGCTCGGGGTAGGCCTCTGCGACGGCGAACAGCCGCCCGATCGCCGCGGTGAGCACGTTCTCGGCTTGCGCCTGCTCCTGGACGCTTCCCGCCTGCTGGGCGCGCGTGCGCGCGTTCGTGACCTCCTCGAAGGTCGCGCGCTCGTGCGACGCGTAGCCCTTCACGGTCTCGACGAGGTTGGGGATCAGGTCGTAGCGGCGCTTGAGCTGGACGTCGACCTGGGCCCACGCGTTGTCGACGCGGTTCCGGAGCCGGACGAGCTTGTTGTAGAGGACGACGAGCGCCAGCCCGAGGAGGACGGCGACCGCGATCGCGATGAGGATCCAGCTCACGAGCGCGACTCTAACCTGCCGGCCGCTTCGCGATCCAGATCGAGTCCTCGCCGCCGCGGTAGGGCCGCCGGTCGAACCAGCCGTAGTGGCCGACCACCTCGAAGCCCGCCTGCTCGATCAGCCCGCGCCACTCCTCGGGTGACAACCATGCGAGCTCCATCGTCGTGGCGTCCTCGGAGCCTCGCACCGACAGCGTGAGCCGGCGGTGCTCGGTATCCCACTCGGCGCGCTCGAAGATGCCCGGCTCGCGTTCGAGCCAGCGGCCGTGCGTGTCCGCAACGTCGTCGGCGCCCGGCGCGAACACGTCGAAGGCGAGCCTGCCACCAGGCACGAGCAGCCGGTATGCGGCTGCAAGCGCGCGCAGCCGCTCCTCGTCGGTGTGCAGGTGCAGGAACGCGCGGAAGGGACATGTGACCAGCGGCACGCGCTCCGGAACCGGCGGATCGGCCAGGTCGCCGAGGCGCAGGTCGACGAGCTTCGCGACACCGGCTGCCGCGGCCGCCTCCGCGCACACCTCGAGCATCCCTCGCGAGGAGTCGACCCCGATCACCGGTATGCCCGCCGCGGCGGTCGGCACCGCGATCCGGCCGGTGCCCACGCCGAGCTCGACGACCCTGCCGGCCTCCTTCGCGAGCTCGACGTAGAGCCCGACGTCCTCGGTGACGCTGACCGACCACGGGTCGTAGAGCCGGGCGATCTCGTCGTATGCACTCATGGTTTGCGGGCGACGAACACGTACTCGCGGCTCTCGTCACCGAACGGCTCGCCCTCGAAGCCGCCGTACAGCGCCTCGAGCTCGAGCCCCGCGACGTCGAGCAGCCCGAGCCACTCGTTCTTCGTTGCCCACCAGAGCGAGATCGTCCCGCCGGTCTCGAGCGTGATGTCGATCCGGTTGTTCCCGACGGCGTAGGCGAGCGTGTGCGGGACCGGCGTCTCCTGGCGGTTGCCGTCGAGCATCATCGCGATCTTGTGGTCGAAGGCGAACGCGTTCCACGCGAAGCGGCCGCCCGGCTCGCAGCGCTGCGGCAACGCGCTCGAACGTCCGGCGCCGATCGGCCCACGTCGGCAGGTGCAGCAGCGAGCGGAAGGGGCAGTAGATGAGCGCTGCCGGCTCGTCGAGCGCGAGTTCGCTCATGTCGCCCAGCGCGGAGGTCGAGGTCGGCGCCGGTCGCGCGCGCCTGCTCGAGCATCTCCGGGGACGCGTCGATCCCGATCACGCGCTTGCCGGTCTCTCGCGCCACGGCCGCAGCGACTCGGCCCGTCCCCACCGCGAGCTCGACGATCGGGCCGTCCGCCTCTTTCGCCAGCCCGACGTAGAACGGGACGTCCTGGGTCATGTCGTTCGCCCAGCGGTCGTAGATCGCGGCGAAGGGCTCGTAGGCGCTCACGGCCGCATTCTCGTCTACAGTCGCCGCCGTGGACGTCGAGGCGCTCGAACGCGAGGCGCTCGCCGCGATCGCCGAGGCGCGCTCCGCGGACGAGCTCGAGGAGGTGCGCGTCCGAACGCTCGGGCGCAAGAGCCCCCTGAAGCTCGCGCTGCGCGAGGTTCGCGACCGGGAGAGCGGCATGGCGCTGAACGCCGTCCGGGAGCGCGTCGAGCAGGCGCTGGCCGCCCGGCAGGCGGAGCTCACCCGGCCGGTGGAGGACCCGACGTTCGACCCGACGCTCCCTGGCGACCAGCCCCCGCGCGGCTCGTACCACCTGATCACGCAGGTCCGCCGTCAGATCGAGGACGTCTTCATCGGGATGGGCTACGAGATCTACGACGGGCTGGAGGTGGACACGATCGAGAACAACTTCGACGCGCTGAACACGCCCGAGGCGCACCCGTCGCGGGACCCGCGAGACACCTTCTACCTCGACGACCACACGCTGCTCCGAACGCACACGTCGCCGTCGCAGGTCCGCGCGATGCGCGCGATGGAGCCGCCCGTCTACCTCGCCTCGCTCGGCCGCGTCTACAGGCGCGACACGATCGATGCGACGCACACGCCGATCTTCCACCAGGTCGAGGCGCTCGCGGTCGATCGCGGCATCACGCTCGCCGACCTGCGCGGGACGATGCGCGCGTTCGCCGAGGCGATCTTCGGAGGCACGCGCGAGGTCAGGATGCGCACGAGCTTCTTCCCGTTCACCGAGCCGTCGGTCGAGTTCGACATGACCTGCTATCTCTGCGACGGCGCCGGTTGCGCGGTCTGCAAGCACTCCGGGTGGATCGAGATGGGCGGGGCCGGCGAGGTCGACCCGAACGTGCTCGAGGGCGTCGGCTACGACCCGGACGAGTGGCAGGGCTTCGCGTGGGGCCTCGGGCTCGACCGGATCGCGTTCGCGCGGCACGGCCTGCCGGACCTGCGCCTGTTCTGGGAAAACGACATCCGCTTCCTCTCACAGTTCTAGTGGCATGAAAGTCCCGGTCTCCTGGCTCCGCGAGTACGTCGACTTCGGGCTCCCGCTCGAGGACCTCGCGCGCAAGCTCGTCTTCACGAGCTGCGTGGTCGACCGGATCATCCCGCGCGGCGTGCCGGACGTCGACGGCAACCTCTCCAGGTTTCTTGTCGGAAAGGTGCTCGAAGCCGGCAAGCACCCGAACGCCGACCGGTTGCAGCTCTGCCTGGTCGACGTCGGTGAGGGCGAGCCGAGGCAGATCGTCTGCGGTGCGTGGAACTTCGGCGCGGGCGCAACCGTCGCCGTCGCGCTGCCGGGCGCGCTTCTGCCAGGAGCCGAGCAGCCGCTCGGCGAGGCGAAGCTCCGCGGCGAGCTCTCGCGCGGGATGATCCTCTCCGAGCGCGAGATCGAGCTCGGCGCTGACCACAGCGGGATCATGGTCCTGTCCGACGGTCTCGAGCCGGGAACGCCGCTCGCCGAGGTCGTCCCGCTGACGGACGACGTGCTCGACATCGAGACCGGCTTCAACCGCCCCGACCTCGCTTCGATCTACGGCATCGCGCGGGAGGTAGCCGCCGTCACCGGCGGTGAGCTCGCGCCGCCGCCGGGGCAGGACCCCGAGGGCGGCGCGGAAGAGCAGGTCGACGTCCGCATCGAGGACTTCGAAGGGTGTCCGCGCTACGTCGGGCGGCTGTTCCGCGGCGCGACGGTGGGCGAGTCCCCGCTCTGGCTGAAGGCGAGGCTGCTCGCGGCGGGCATGCGCCCGATCTCGAACGTCGTCGACGTGACGAACTACGTGATGCTCGCGCTCGGCTCGCCGCTGCACGCATTCGACGTCGCGCGCCTGGACGAGGGGCGCATCGTCGTCCGCCGCGCGACGAAAGCGGAGAAGATGCGGACGCTCGACGGCCAGGAGCGTGAGCTGACGCCCGCGGACCTCGTGATCGCCGACGCGACGCACCCCGTCGCGATCGCCGGGATCATGGGCGGCGAGGAGAGCGAGGTCCGCCCGGAGACGACCGACCTGCTCCTCGAGGCGGCGAACTTCGACCCGCTCACCGTGCTGCGTACCTCGCGTCGGCTGCGGCTGCGAACCGAGTCGTCGACGCGCTGGGAGAAGGGTGTCGACCCGTACGCGGCAGAGCAGGCGGCGGTCTACGCGACGCAACTCTTCGTCGAGCTCGCCGGCGCTCGCTGGACCGGCCACGTCGACGTGCACGAGGGACTGCCCGAGCGGCCGCGGGTCACGCTCGTGCCCGAGCTCGCCGACCGGCTGAGCGGCCTGCACATCCCGGTCGAGGAGCAGACCGACCGCCTACGGTCGATCGGCTTCGAGGTCGGTGACGGCCTCGAGGTGACGGTTCCCACGTGGCGGGCGCGCGACGTGACCCGCTCCGTCGACCTCGTCGAGGAGGTCGTGCGCTTCCGGATCGAGGATGTACCGGCGACGCTGCCGTCGCGCCCTGCGAAGCCTGCGCAGCTCACGCGCGATCAGCGGCTGCGGCGGCAGGTCGAGGACGTCCTCGTCGGTGCCGGCTTCCACGAGGCGTACACATGGACGCTCGTGCCGCCGGGCGAAGGGAAGATCGCGTTGCAGGAGCCGTTCACCGCCGAGCTCGCGGTGCTCCGCGACAGCCTCGACTACTGGCTCGTCGAATCGGCGCGTCGGAATCGCAACGCCGGAGTCGAGCGGATCGCGCTCTTCGAGCTGGCGCGGGTCTTCCTGCCGGGCGACGGCGAGCTGCCGGACGAGCGCTGGCACGTCGCGGGCATCACCGACGGCGGCTACTTCCGTGCCAAGGGCGCCGTCGAGACGCTTCACCGCGCGCTCCACGTCGAGCCCGACTTCTCCCAGTTGGAGGTGCGCGGGCTCGACGAAGGGTGGGGCTACTTCGAGCTCGACCTCGACGCGCTCTTCGAGCGTGTGCCGGCTGTCGTGCTCTACGAGGACGTGATCACGTACCCGGACGTCAAGCAGGACCTCGCGTTCGTCGTCGACGAGGGGGTCAGCGCGGGCGACCTGATCGCCGAGGCCAAGCGGGCGGCGGGGCCGGAACTTCGCGAGTTCAGGCCCTTCGACGTCTACCGGGGCGAGCAGGTCGACCCGGGCCAGAAGTCGATCGCCTTCTCGGTGAGCTTCCGGTCGCCGGAGCGGACGCTCACGGACGAGGACGCCGCCCGACTCCGCCGGCCTGATCGCCGAAGCCCTGGCGGAGCGCTTCGGCGCCCAGCTCCGGGCGTAGAGGCAATCCGGTTCAGGCGCCTCGCGCGTAGGAAGGGCATGCGCAGTCGCCGCCTGCTCGCCGTCGCCGTGTGCGCGCTTGCCGCGCTCGCCTCACCTGCCGCAGCTCACGCGGTCGACCTCTTCGCGACGGTGGGGCCCGACTTCACGATCAGCCTGCGAAACGCACAGGGCCAGAGCGTCACGCAGCTCGACCCGGGTCCGTACCGGATCGTCGTCGAGGATCGCTCCGACTTCCACAACTTCCACCTGAGCGGTCCAGGCGTCAGCTTTGCGACCGACGTGGAGGCGCTCGAGTCGGTCACCTGGGACGTCACGTTCGTCGAGGGGCGCTACACGTTCGTCTGCGACCCGCACGCGACCCAGATGAAAGGCGCGTTCACGGTCGGCAACCCGCCGCCGCTTCCCGTGCCCACGCGCCTCGTCGCGACGGTCGGGCCGAGGAACACGATCACGCTCACGCGCAACGGTGCGCGGGTTCGAGCGCTGACGGCAGGTGCGTACGTGATCGTCGTGCGCGACCGCTCGAAGCGTCACAACTTCCACCTGACGGGGCCTGGTGTGAACCGCAAGACCGTCGTCGGCCGCACCGCCACGGTCACGTGGAACCTCACGCTCCGCGCGGGAACCTTCCGCTACGCCTCCGATCCGCAGGCGAAACGCGTGCGCGGCTCCTTCACCGTGACTCCTTAGCGGTTCCGGCGCGCGTGTCGGCCTGACGGTCGAGCTCGGCGTTCAGCTCTGCGCCGAAGAGCAACGCCATCGCCGAGTAGTTGAGCCAGAGCAACAGGATGATCCCGCCCGCGAGCGAGCCGTACGTCTTGTCGTACGAGGACGAGAAGCTCGTGTAGAGCGAGAAGAGACCCGACAGGACGAGCCAGAGGACCGCGCCGACCAGCGAGCCCGGCGTGACCCACTTCCAGCTGCGCTGGTCGACGTTCGGCGCGACGTAGTAGACGAACGCGAAGAAGAGCAGCACTGCGCAGAAGGCAAGCGGCCAGCGCACGATGCTCCAGGTCCAGTCCCAGGCGCCCCCGAGGTCTGCGCGGCTCGCGATCGCCTCCCCGAGCGGGCCGCCGAAGACGATCAGGACGAACAGGCCCGCGAGCGTCAAGCCGGTCGCGAACACGAGCACGATCGCGTAGATCCGCACCTTCCAGAAGGGGCGCGTCTCGATGCGGTCGTACGCGATGTTCACGGACTTGATCACGGCGTTCATCGCGCCGCTCGCGGCCCAGACCGCCGCGAACAGTCCGATCACGACGGCGACGGTCGAGCCGGCCTTGTTCCCGGCGGCCGTTTCCTGCGCCAGATCGATCGCGTCGATCACCGCACCGGGCGCGATCGTGCCGAGGAAGGTCTTCAGGTCCTCGTAGGCGCCGATCAGCCCGAGGAGGCCGACGAGGAGGATCACGCTCGGGAAGAACGCGAGCAGGGAGCCGAACGCGACCTGCTGCGACAGCCCCGTGCAGTCGTCGGCGAGAAACTCCTTCGCGGCCCGCTTCAGGGCAGCGAGCCAGTCGCGGGGGCTCAGCCGGTGCGGGCCGGACGGAACGTGCCCGACTTCGGCGTCGGTCGCGCCGTCAGCCGCGGTCGACAAGCCGAAAACGACCTGCCTTCGCCTTCGTCTCCCCCTCGCGCCCACGGCGGGCGAGGAGGCGAATCGTCGCGCCGAGCCCGCCCGCAAGGACGAACCCGGTCGCAGCCCCGCCGGCGGCGAGCGCCGGGAGCTTCGTGCGCAGCTTCGAGGACACGTCGGCGGCCTCGCGAAGCTCGTCGACGGCGGACGCGAGCTGCTCGCGCTCCTGCTCGATCTCGCGGCGGACGTCGTCGGTGGTGCGTGGCATCACTCGCTCCTGATCGCGGTTTTGGTCAGCTGGGCCTCGCGGATCGCCTGCTCCGGAACCGGCGGCGTCCCCTTCTTGATCGAGCGAACGCCGAGGAACCCGAGCAGTGCGACCAGCAGGAAGAGGAAGAGGGTGACGATGAGCAGCGCGAGCCAGGTCGCGAGGAAGGTCGCGAGCCCGGCGGCGATCGTCGCAAAGAGGAACCCGAGCGCGAAGACGGCAAAGAGGGCCGCGCCGGCCTCGAGGCCGATCCCGATGCCGATCGCGGCGAGCTTCTGCTTGACCTCGAGGATCGCGAGCTCGAGCTCGAGCCGGACGAGCGCGCTCGCGCGCTCGGAGACGGCCTTGACCGCACCGGCGAGACCGAGGTGCCCGTTGCTAGTCGCGCGGGTGGCCAAGGCCCCTCCAGTCGACGACCTTGGCCAGGAAGTAGCCGCCCACGATCGCCCCGCCGAGCACGACCCAGGGGCTCGGCCCCTTGCGCTTCGCCTTCGCTTTCGGCCGATCGCCGAGCTGCGGGCCGGCCGGCGCGCCTCGCGGCTCGCCGGGCTGCTCGTCCGTCGGCACCTCGCCCTTCGCGCGCTTCACCATCAGACTCGGCTTCAGCTTTCGCAGGAAGTCTGCGTCGCCTGCGAGCTCGTCCGAGACCTTCGCCTTGACGCCGTCCTCTGCGGTGGTGCGCTCGGCGAGCTCCTCGAGCTTGTCGGCGCCTCGATCGACCGCCTGGTCGGCCTTCGTCGTCATCGCTTCGCCGGCGGGGCTTCGCCGGTGGCGATCCGCCAGATCCGTGTGGCAGCGCGCCGCGACGCCATCGCCGCGGCCGCCGCGAGCGCCGCGGAGAGACCTGTCCAGAGGAGCTTGCGCAGCAGCATGCCTGACCTCTTTCCGCCCCTGGAACGGGGCAAACGTCGCCTACTCGGTGGGGGCCTCTGGGGCGCGGATCGGGCCGAACGTCGCCTCGTAGCCCGTCATGTTCGTGTTCAGCGCCTTCAGCACTTCGAAGAGGAGCGTAACGGGGATCCGGACGCGGGAAACCACCCGGACCGGGACCTGCAGCGCCGAGTCGGGGTCCTCCGGCTCGCCTACCTGCTGCATCACCCCGAAGTCGAGCGTGAACTCGTAGGCGGTGTGCCAGACGTTGAGCACGTTCGCGTACGTCCCGCCCTCCAGCTCCGGGGGGACGTCGATCTTCAGCTCGATCGGCCGGTCGGGCATCCCGTGATCCTAGAGCGATAACAATGCACGCGTATGCAGAGCGAGAGCGTCCTCGGGAAGTCGGAGCGCCAACGCCTGATCGCGAGCGTCGTGACCCGGAAGCGGATCGGCACGCAGTTCGAGCTGCTCGCCGCGCTCGCGGACGCCGGCTGCCGCGTCACGCAGGCGACCGTCTCGCGCGACCTCCGCGAGCTCGGGCTCGAGAAGGCGCACGACCCGCTCGGCCGGCCGCGCTACGTGCTGCCTGAAACCAGGCGGCCGGATCCGCGCGATGCGCTCCGCCGCGTGCTCGAAGAATTCGGCCGCGCAGTGACGCAGGCGCAGAACATCGTCGTCGTCCACTCGGAGTTCGGCTCGGCGCCGGCGATCGGGCGTGCGCTCGACCGTCTCGAGCACGAGCTGATCGTCGGGACGCTCGCGGGAGACGACACGTGCCTCGTGATCGCGCGCGACGCGGACGACGCGTCCGCTCTCGCACGCGAGCTCGCGCTGCTGCTCGGTTAGGGAGCGGTTCCCTCGTACTCGTCGAGCGCGTCGAACTCGGCCTTCGTGAGTTCGAGCGTGACGCGGCCCTCGACGATCTCGCCGACTCGCTCGGCGGGCACGTACTTGGCCTTCTTGAGCAGCCCCGGCACGACCGCGAGCCCGTCGAAGATGTCGGCGTTCGGGTCGCCGAGCACCTCGTCGATCGTGCCGACCTTCTCACCGTCGCTCGACACGACCTCCCAACCGGGCTCGATGACGATCCACGCGACGGGGTCGGGCATCAGACCGGCCGCCCGTCCACGTACCAGACGGGCCCTTGCGTCGACCATGGCTTCGTGTCGGAGAGCGCTCGCAAGATGTGCACCTCGCCGCGGATGCCCGCGCCGTCGAACCGTTCCAGACACCGCCGCACCATGCCGGGCGCCGCGCCGTAGCCGAACCTCCGCGCGCAGCGGAAGCGGAACGCGGGGCGCTCGTCGACGCGCGCAGGGTTGATCGGCGCCGCAAGCAGCGCGCCCTGCTCGAGGTTGTCGGTGGAGCGCAGCTCCAGCTCGGCGTAGACGTCGCTCCAGTCCGGTGGGAGCGCCGCGACCTCGACGTCCCACGCCTCGGCGAGGCTCGTGCGCGGCGCCTCGGGCACGGGCGCCGCAACCGTGCTCGAGACGAGCGCCAACTCGCCGCCGAGCCGGGCTTCGTCGACGCGGCGCAGGCCGCGGACCGCGAGGTCGGGAATGGGGTTCGCCCGGCGGGAGACGACGAAGCGGACGACGCCGTCGTGGTGTCCAGGGTTGAGGGAGAGAAGGAGTGCCGCTGCACGGCGGGCCAGGTCTCCGTCGTCGAAGCGGACGAGGATGCTGGCCTCCTCCCAGTCCTTCGGCAACTCCTGCAGGAGAGCGCGGAAATCGTCTGCGAGAGCCACGGGCAGGAGCGTACACTGGCGCCCGTGGCGAAAGTCGAGGCGAAGAAAAAGGGTCTGAGCGACGATCGGCTGCGCGACTTCCTGCGCGAGATGCTGCTCATCCGCCGCTTCGAGGAGAAGGTCGAGGAGCGGTTCCGCGCCGGCGAGCTCCCGGGGTTCCTGCACGTTGCGATCGGTCAGGAGGCCGTCGCCGTGGGCGTCTGCGCGGCGCTCGAGGAGGACGACGTGATCGCGTCGACCCACCGCGCGCACGGGCACACGCTCGCCCGTGGCACGTCGCCGAACGCGCTCATGGCCGAGCTGTACGGGAAGCTCGAGGGGTGCTCGCACGGCTACGGCGGGTCGATGCACCTCTACGACATCGAGCGCGGGAACCTCGGCGCGAACGCGGTCGTGGGCGGCGGGCTGCCGGCGATCACGGGCGCGGCGCTCGCCTTCAAGTTCCGGAAGGAGCCCCGCGTCGCGCTCGCCTTCTTCGGCGACGGCGCAACGAACATCGGCACCTTCCACGAGTCGCTGAACCTCGCGCAGCTCTGGAACGTGCCGGCGGTCTTCTGCCTCGAGAACAACTGGTGGGCCGAGTCGACACCGAACTCGCAGCACTCGCCGATCACGGACTTCACGCAGCGCGCGGTCGCGTACGGGATGCACTCGATCAAGGTCGGGGGCCAGGAGATCGAGCCGGTCTACGACGCCGCCTCGGAGGCGATCGACTACGCGCGCCGCGGCGACGGGCCGGTGCTGCTGGTCGTCGACACGTACCGCCTCGTCGGCCACTACGTCGGCGACCCGCAGGTCTACCGGCCGAAGGGCGAGCTCGACGAGCTCCGCGAGACGCAGGACCCGATCACGAAGCTCCGCGAGCGGCTCGGGGTCTCCGACGAGGAGTGGGAGCAGCTCGACGCCGAGGTGACCCGCGAGGTCGAGGAGTCGGTCGAGTTCGCGAAGAACGGCACCGATCCGCAGCCCGAGGACGCCCTCAAGAACGTCTATGCCTGAGCTCACCTACCGCGAGGCCGTCCGCGACACGCTCGCGACCGCGATGCGGCAGGACTCCGACGTGTTCCTGATGGGGGAGGACATCGCGGAGATGGGCGGCTCGATGGGCGTGACCCACGGGCTCGTCGACGAGTTCGGCCCGGAGCGCGTGCGCAACACACCGATCTCGGAGATGGCGATCGTCGGCGCCGGGATCGGTGCCGCGATGCAGGGGATGCGCCCCGTCGTCGAGATCATGTACGAGGACTTTCTGACGCTCTCGACCGAGCAGATCGTCAACCAGGCTGCGAAGCACCGCTACATGTCGGGCGGACAGGTGAAGGTGCCGCTGACGATTCGCACGCAGGGCGGCGCCGGCTGGTCGCCGGGCGCGCAGCACGCGCAGCAGCTCGAGGCCTGGTTCGTGCACATCCCGGGCCTGAAGGTCGTCTTTCCCGTCGACCCCCACCGACGTGCGCGGGATGCTCTGGTCGGCGATCTACGACGACAACCCCGTGATCGTCTTCGAGCACCGGCTGCTCTACCCGGTGAAGGAGGACGTGCCGGAGAAGCTCGAGCCGATCCCATTCGGCGAGGCGCGCGTCGTGCGCGAGGGAACGGACGTCACCGTGATCGCCACCGGCCCGATGGTGCACCGCTCGGTGGAAGCCGCCGAGGAGGCGGAGAAGAACGGCGTGTCGGTCGAGGTGATCGATCCGCGCTCGCTCCAGCCGCTCGACGAGGAGACTCTCGTCGCCTCGGTCAAGAAGACGAACCGCTGCGTCGTCACGCACGAGGCGGTCACGCGGATGGGCTTCGGCGCCGAGGTCGCGTCGGTGATCCAGTACCAGGCGTTCGACTGGCTCGACGCGCCGATCGAGCGGGTCGGCGCGAAGTTCGCGCCGCTCGCGTTCGCGCCCGTGATGGAGCAGTTCCTCATCCCCGGCCCCGAGGACGTGCTGGAGGGCATCTACCGAACGGTCGGGAGAAATGGCGACTGAGATCAAGCTCCCGCGGCTCGGGCAGGGCATGGAGTCGGGGACGATCGTCAAGTGGCTGAAGAGCGAAGGCGACGCCGTCAAGAAAGGCGAGCCGCTCTACGAGCTCGACACGGACAAGGTGACGCAGGAAGTCGAGGCGGACGCGACCGGCGTGCTGCTGAAGATCGCCGTGCAGGAAGGTGAGGTGCCGGTCGGGCAGACCGTCGCGGTGATCGGGGAGCAGGGAGAAGAGGTCGCGATCGAGGTCGCGCCGGAAGAGCCGCAGACCGAGGGCTCGCGCGCGCCCGCGCGCGACGAGGAGCGGGAGCGGGGGAGCGAGGCGTCTGCGCAGACCGAGCAATCCCAGCCGCCGTCCGGCAACGGCGCAACGCGCTCCGACGGACGGATCAAGGCGTCGCCGCTGGCGCGCCGCATCGCGCGCGAGCGCGGCGTCGACCTCGCGCAGCTTCGTGGCACCGGCCCGGACGGCCGGATCGTCGCCGAGGACGTCGAGCGCGCGGAGGCAGCGCCTGCCGGCGCGGCCGCGCCCGCCGGCGAGGTCGAGATCGTCCCGCTGACGTCGATCCGCCGCACGATCGCCCGCCGGCTGACCGAGGCGTGGACGGTGCCGGTCTTCCAGCTGACCATCGACGTCGAGATGACGCGTGCGGTTGCGCTCCGCGAGCAGCTCGTCGCACGAATGGGCACCGGGGCGAAGCCGACCCTTTCCGATGTGCTGACGAAGATCTCGGCGAGCGCGTTGATGCGCAACCGCGCCGTCAACGCGCATTACGGCGAGGACGGGATCAAGCGTTTCCCGACCGCGAACGTCGGGATCGCCGTGGCAGCTCCGCAGGGCCTCGTCGTTCCGGTGATCCAACGCGCGGAGTCGCTCTCGATCCAGGAGATCGCGAACGTGCGCGCCGAGCTCGTCGGCCGCGCACGCGACAACAAGCTGCGCCAGGGTGACCTCGACGGTGGGACGTTCACGATCTCGAACCTCGGCATGTTCGGCGTGCAGCAGTTCATCGCCGTGCTGAACCCACCGCAGGCCGCGATCCTCGCGGTCGGGTCGGTCGAGGAGCGCCCGGTTGCGCTCGGCGGCGAGGTCGTGGTCCGTCCGATGATGACCGTCACGCTCACGTGCGACCACCGGACAGTCGACGGCGCGGACGGCGCGCGGTTCCTCGAAGACGTGAAGGCGTTCCTCGAAGAGCCGGGCCTCGCGCTGTGACCGATCTGGTACTCGGTGCGCGACCTCGACGCCGCGCGGCGGTTCTACCGCGACCGGCTCGGCTTCACCGAGCTCATGTTCGACGCGACCGGCGGCTGGTCGAAGCTCGAACGGAGCGGGATGGAGATCGCCTTGACGACCGGCGAGCCGGAGCAGGGCGGCGTCGCGCACGTCGAGGTCGAGGACGTGAAGGAAGAGGCCGCGCGCCTGCGGGCCGAGGGGGTCGAGGTGGGCGTCGTCTTCGAGCTGCACGGCGAGATGCGCCTGCTCGAGATCGTCGACCCGGACGGCAACCGCGTCGAGCTCGGCCAGGACGTCTCGAAGGAATCGTGAGTCGGTGATCCGCGAGGGCGGCCAGCAGGACGTCCGCTTCCTGCGCGACATGCTGCGCCATGCCTACTACTGGCGCTCGCGCGACACCGAGTTCCCGATCACCCGCTACGTGAACGCGTGGGGCCGAGAGGGTGACCGCGCCCTGATCGCACTCGACGACTTCCACGAAGTGGGCGCGGCCTGGTACCGCGTCTACAGCGAGCGGGAGCCCGGCTTCGGCTTCGTCGACGCGCAGACGCCCGAGCTGACGATCGGCGTCGTCCCCTCTCGCCGAGGGAAGGGGATCGGCTCCTCGCTCCTCGACGCCCTCCTCGAGCAGGCCCGGAAGGACGGGTTCGGTCGGATCAGCCTCTCCGTCGAGAAGACGAACCCCGCCGTCCACCTGTACGAGAACCGCGGCTTTCGCACGGTCCAGGGCGACGGAGACCTCCTGATGGTGGCCGAGCTGGCCTGACGCGTCGTAGCCTCCAGGGTAGTAGGTATCTTTTCCATACCTACTAGTCGAGGAGCGATTTCGTGAAGCTGCTGCTGATCCCGCTGGAGGACTCCGTCGTCTTCCCGCACATGACCGTCACGCTGACGGTCGACACCGCCGACGAGGAGCGCGTGCTGCTCGTCCCGAACCACGAGAACGAGTACGCGTCCGTCGGCACCGTTGCCGAGGTCGTCGAGTCGGTCCGCCTGCCCGGCGGCGGCCGCGCGGTCGTGCTGAACGGCCTCCACCGCGGCGTCCTGGGCGCGGCCGAGAGCGACCCGCGCGGCCGGCTGCGCGTCGAGGTCGAGGACCACCCCGACTCCGAGGAGTGGGACGCGAAGCTCCGCGAGCTCGGGACCGAGTACCGCGCGATCGTCGAGGAGATCCTCGACCACCGCGGCGACGACGGTCGCGTCGCGGCCTTCCTGCGCGCGATCGGCGATCCCGGAGCGCTCGCGGACACGGTCGGCTACTCGCCCGACGTCTCGTTCGAGCAGAAGCTCCGCCTGCTCGAGACGCTGGACCTGCGCGAGCGGCTCGAGCTCGCGACCGAGCTGCAGCGCGAGGTGCTCGCCACCCTGCAGGTGCGGCAGCGCATCCGCGAGGACGTCGAGGAAGGCGCGCAGAAGCAGCAGCGCGAGTACATCCTGCGGCGCCAGATGGACTCGATCCGCAAGGAGCTCGGCGACGACGACGCCTCCGTGATCGAGGAGTACCGGCAGAAGCTCGAGGAGCTCGAGCTGCCCGAGCACGTGCGCGAGCAGGCAGAGCGCGAGCTCTCCCGCTTCGAGCGCATGGGCGAGCAGGGCCCCGAGTCGCAGATGATCCGCACGTACCTCGACTGGCTCTTCTCCGTGCCGTGGGGCAAGACGTCGGAGGAGCGCCTCGACCCGAAGCACGCGCGTGAGGTGCTCGACGCCGACCACCACGGGCTGAAGGACGTCAAGGACCGCATCGTCGAGTACCTGGCCGTCCGCAAGCTGCGCGAGGAGCGTGGGATCGAGGAGGACAAGCGCTCCGGCGCGATCCTCACGCTGATCGGGCCGCCCGGCACGGGCAAGACGTCGATCGGCGAGTCGGTCGCGCGCGCACTCAACCGCGAGTTCGTGCGGATGTCGCTCGGCGGCGTCCGGGACGAGGCAGAGATCCGCGGCCACCGGCGCACCTACATCGGCGCGCTGCCTGGTCGGCTCGTGCGTGCGCTCCGCGACGCCGGGACGATGAACCCGGTCATCCTCTTGGACGAGGTCGACAAGGTCGGCGCCGACTGGCGCGGCGACCCGTCGGCCGCGCTGCTCGAGGTGCTCGACCCGGCGCAGAACCACTCGTTCCGCGACCACTACCTCGACGTCGAGCTCGACCTCTCGCAGGTCGTGTTCATCGCGACCGGGAACATCGCGGACACCATCCCGCAGGCGTTGCTCGACCGCATGGAAGTGATCCGCTTCGACGGCTACACGGTCGACGAGAAGGTCGCGATCGCGCGTGGGTACCTCTGGCCGCGCCAGCGCGACCGGAACGGCCTCCGCGAGGACGAGGTCTCGATCGACGACGTGACGCTTCGAACGGTCGTGAGCGAGTACACGCGTGAGGCGGGCGTCCGACAGCTCGAGCGCGAGCTCGGGAAGGCGCTGCGCAAGACCGCGACGAAGATCGTCGCCGAAGAGGTGGCGGCACCGGTCGTCGTCGACCTCGAAGTCGTGCGCGACGCGCTCGGGCGGCAGCGCTTCTACCAGGAGGCCGCCGACCGCACCGCAGTTCCGGGCGTCTCGACTGGGCTCGCGGTCACGGGCACCGGCGGCGACATCCTCTTCATCGAGGCGACGCGCATGAAGGGCGACGGGAAGCTCGTGCTGACCGGCCAGCTCGGCGACGTGATGAAGGAGTCGGCGCAGATCGCGCTCTCCTACATCCGCTCGCACGCGTCGGAGCTCGGGATCGAGGAGTCCGCGTTCGACGACACGACGTTCCACGTCCACGTCCCCGCCGGGTGCGATCCCGAAGGACGGGCCGAGCGCAGGCATCGCGATGACGACCGCACTGGCGTCGCTGCTCACGGGGCGGCCGGTGAAGCACACCGTCGGGATGACGGGCGAGGTCACCTTGCAGGGACGCGTGCTGCCGATCGGCGGCCTGAAGCAGAAGGCGCTTGCCGCACATGCGGCCGGGCTGCAGGACGTCATCGTCCCCGAGCGGAACCGCGCAGACCTCGACGACGTGCCGGCCGACGTGCGCGAGGAGCTGGCGTTCCACCCGGTGATGACGCTCGGCGAGGTGCTCGAGCTCGCGCTCGAGCCCGAGGCCGCTCCCCGTGCAGTCGCCGCGTAGCACCCAGGCGCTGCCCGAGGAGGTCGCCCGTGCGGCTGACCTCCTCGGGCGCCGCTGGGTGCTCGCGATCGTCTACGCCTCGCACGGCGGCGCGATCCGCTTCAACGAGTTCAAGCGCACGATCGTCGGCATCACGCCGAGGACGCTCGCGCAGCGCCTCGAGGAGCTCGAGCAGGCGGGCATCCTCGAACGCCTCGTGCTGGAGGGCCGTCCGCCGCGCGTCGAGTACCGCTTGACCGACGCGGGCCGTCGCCTCCGCGCCCTCGTGCGCGCGCTCGACCACTGCGCGGGCGACCTCTGCGGCGGGCGCTGACCCGCCGATACGATCTCGCCCGTGGAATGTGACGTCGCAGTCCTCGGAGGCGGCCCCGGCGGGTACACCGCTGCGATCCGCGCCGCACAGCTCGGCGCGAAGGCCGTCTGCATCGAGAAGGAGCCCGAGCTCGGCGGAACCTGCCTCCGCGTCGGCTGCATCCCGACGAAGGCCTGGGTGCAGACCGCGTTCGCGCTGAAGGAGGCGCACGAGTCGTTCGCCAAGTTCGGCGTCAACGTCGGCGAGCCGCAGCTCGACATCACCGTGGCGAACCAGTGGAAGGACGGGGTCGTCAAGCAGATGACCGGCGGGGTTGCGTCTCTCTTCAAGGCGAACGGCGTCGAGTGGGTCAAGGGCGCAGGCCGCTTCAAGGACGCGAACACGATCGCCGTCGAAGGCGGCGAGGACGTCACCTTCAAGCAGGCGATCATCGCGACGGGCTCGTTCCCGCTGCGCCCGCCGATCGACGGGCTCGACTCGCCGCGCTGCGTCGACTCGACCGGGCTGCTCGCCCAGACCGAGGTCCCGAAACGCATCGCGATCCTCGGCGGCGGGATCATCGGCGTCGAGTTCGCTTCGATTCTCGACCGGTTCGGCAGCGAGGTGACGGTGATCGAGATGCTGCCGCAGCTGATCGCGCTCGAGGACGAGGACGCCTCGAAGGAGCTCGCGAAGCAGTTCGGGAAGCGCGGGATCGCGCTCCAGCTCGGCAAGACGTGCACGAAGGTCGAGGACTCCGGCTCCGAGCTGACCGTCCACTTCGGCGAAGGCGAGACCCTGCAGGCCGACCTGATGCTCGTCGCGGTCGGTCGCGGCCCGGTGGTCGAGAACCTCGGGCTCGAGGAGATCGGCGTCCAGTTCGACAAGCGCAAGGGGATCGCCGCCGACGAGCGTCGCCGCACGACCGTCGAGCACATCTACGCGGTCGGCGACTGCGCCGGCTACTGGCAGCTCGCGCACACGGCGTTTCGCGAGGGCGAGGTCGCGGCCGAGAACGCCTGCGGTCACGACGCCGTCGTCGACAACCGCGCCGTGCCGCGCCCGATCTACACCGACCCGGAGATCGCCGGCGTCGGCCTGACCGAGGCCGAGGCGCGCGAGCAGTACGGCGACGACGTCGCCGTCGGGCAGTTCCCGTGGGTCGCGAACGCGCGCGCCGTGATGCAGAACGAGACCGTGGGCTGGGTCAAGTCGATCCACGAGACCCGCTACGGCGAGCTGCTCGGGTTGGTGATGGTCGGCCCGCACGTGACCGACCTGATCGAGGCAGGCGTCGTCGCGATCGACGCCGAGGCGACGGTCGAGACGGTCGCGGACGGGATGACCGCCCACCCGACGCTCTCCGAGGCGATCAAGGAAGCGGGTCTCGTGGCTCTGGGCCGCGCGATCCACCTGCCGAACCGCAAGCGCGCACCGGCGCACGGCGCCTAAGTAAGCGCCGAGCCGGCGAGGATTAGGCCGTATCCCCACGCGGGCACTGGCTCGTTGTCAGTTCGGCAACGGACGATGACCGCAATCTTCGTTCACCGGCAGTCAGGCGAGCAGGCCTTCGAGCGGCTGTACCGCTCGCACGTCCAGGACGTGTACCGGTACGCGCTGATGATCTTGCGCAACCGCGACGACGCCGAGGATGTCGCCCAGACGACCTTTCTGAAGGCGTATCGCGCGTACCAGCGCGGAGACCGGCCGCGCCATCCGCGGAAGTGGCTGATCACGATCGCGCACAACACGTGCGGCACGCGGATCCGCGATGCGAGACGTCGCCCGCAGGAGGTCGCGTTCGAGGAGCAACTCGTCGAGCCGGTTCCGGTCGGCAGTGGCGACGTGGACGTGCAGGAGCTCGTCCGCGCGGTCGGCGCGCTCTCGTTCAACCAGCGGGCCGCGCTCGTCATGCGCGAACTGGAGGGGCGCACGTACGCGGAGATCGCCGAGGCGCTCGAGCTTTCGACCTCCGCGGTCGAGACGCTGCTCTTCCGGGCGCGCCGCGCGCTCCGCGAGCAGCTCGAGGGCACGCTCGACTGCGGCGAAGCAGAGCGGGCGCTCTCCCTCCAGCTCGACGGGCGCCTGCCGAAGGACGAGCGGTCGGGTCTCCGCGCGCACCTCCGCGAATGTTCAGAGTGTTCATTGCTCGCGCGGCGACAGCGCGCGCGCCGCGCCGCGCTGGCCGGCCTCGGGCCGTTGCCGCTGCCGGCATCGCTCGCCACCTGGGGTGGAGGCGCCGCCGTCGGGGGCGGCGTCGCGGTCAAGGCGGCTGCACTCCTCGCCGCAGGGATCGCCGCGGTCGGCACGACCCACCAGGCGGCCGAGGCGCTCACCGCGCCGCCCACGACCGAGCGTTCGCAGGTGGTCGTGGTCAGCGCGGCATCGACGCCGACACCCCGCGCGATTCGGACGCCGCGCGCCGTCCGTCCCGAGGTGGCGCCGGCACGCCCCGCTCGTGCGACGAAGCACCCGACCGCACCGATCGCTCTCGTTTCACCCGCGGACGCACAGGCCGCCACCGCGCCGGCCGAGGTTGCGCAGGCCGGCGAGCCGGTCAAGCCGCAGCCTATTGCGCTCCCCGCGCTCCCTGCGCTTCCTGCGGTCCCGGTCAAGATCGAGGTCGAGTTGCCGAGCCTGCCTGCGGTTCCCGTGGAGCTCCCAGAGGTGGTTGTCCCGGTCGCACTCCCGTGACCCGAACGCAAGTTTTGGCCCGCAGCGGGATCTCAGAAAGTATGACGCCCCTCCTCGCGGAGCAGCTACGCGCGGACCGGTCCTTCGAGCGGATCTACCGGAAGCACGTCGGCGACGTCTACCGCTACGCGCTTGCGGTGCTTCGGCAGCCCGCAGATGCCGAGGACGTCGCGCAGACGACGTTCCTGAACGCCTATCGCGCGTACCAGCGCGGCGAGCGTCCGCGGAACGCGCAGAACTGGCTGATCGCGATCGCCCACAACGTTTGCCGCCAGCGCTTCCGCCAGGCCCAGCGGCGCCCCGACGAGGTCACGTTCGACGATCGGGTCGGCGAGATCGTGCCCGAAGCGGATCGCGGGCCGAGCGCGGAGGACATCCAGCGCGCGCTCGGGCACCTCGCGTTCAACCAGCGAGCGGCGCTCGTGATGCGCGAGCTCGAGGGTCGCTCGTACGCCGAGATCGCAGCGATCCTCGAGACCTCGGTCAGCGCGGTCGAGACGCTGCTCTTCCGCGCAAGGCGAGCGCTCAGGGAGCAGCTCGAGGGAAGCCTGACCTGCGCGGAGGCCGAGCGTGCGATCTCCGGTCAGACGGACGGCAGGCTTTCACGGCCCGAGCGCTCGGCGCTGCGCGCTCACCTACGGCAGTGCAAGGAGTGCGAACGCCTTGCGCGAAGCCAGCGTGCGCACAAGAAGGCCTTCAAGGCACTCGCGCTCGTGCCGATCCCGACGTCGCTCACGTCCCTCTTCGGTGGCGGCGGTGCCGTAGTCGGGGGCGGGGTCGCCCTGAAGGCTGCCGCGTTCGTCACCGCCGGCGTCGTCGCGACCGGGGTCGGCTACGAGGGCGCGAGGGAGCTCACCCGGCCCGCTCGGCAGCCTGCCGCGGTCGTTCCCGCGACGACCGTCGCCGCCCGGCCCGCTGCGCCCATCGTCGCGGCCGTGCTTCCGCGGCCCGCCGCCGTGGAGCCCCGCGCCGCGACGGTGAAGGCCAAGAAGGCACGCGAGCCCAGAGGGCGTGCGACCACATCCGGGCGCGCCAAGGCCGTCCCGCCGGGGCAGGCCAAGAAGCTGTCGACCCCCGCGGGAAGCGTCGAGGCAACTCCTCCGGGACAGGCGAAGAAGGCCGTGCACCGCACGCCGAAGCAAAAGCCTGTGCCCCCGGGGCGGGCGAAGAAGGCCGAGCCCAAGCAGGAAAAGGGCGGCGGCGGCCGACCGTAGGATCGCGCAAGTTTCAGGGGCGTTTCGCGTCTCGGGCATCAAGGGTAGGCTCGCCGGGATGAGCATCGTCAACAGACGGAACGCCATGCTCGGCTGGCTCACCTGGGAGACCGGGAAGCGGATCGCGGCCCAGAAGGCGCGCGCGGCCGTCCGGGCCGAGGAAGGCACGTCGAAGAAGGCGAAGAAGGGCGTAGGCGTGATCCTCTCGCTGCTCGCAGCGGCGGGCGCGGTCCTCCTCTTCTGGCGGCATAAGGCCGCCGACGAGAGCCCGCCGGGCCAGGAGTAGAGTTGCCGCCGTGCCCGAGGGCCCGGCGGAGATCCCCGACGACTTCGTCAACCCCGCCGTCGCGGGGCTGACGCCGTACGAGCCGGGCAAGCCCGTCGAGGAAGTCCAACGCGAGCTCGGCCTCGACCGCGTCGTGAAGCTCGCGTCGAACGAGGGGCCGTTCCCGCCGTTCCCGGCCGCGCTCGAGGCGCTGGAGCGTGCGTCCCGCGAGCTCAACCGGTACCCCGACGGCGGCGCCTACCGGCTGCGCGCTGCACTCGCGGAGCGCAACGGCGTGGCCTTCGATGAGATCGCAGTCGGCGCCGGTGCGGACGGAGTGATCGACTGCGTCTCCCAGGCGTTCCTCGACGCAGGCGACGAGGTCGTGTGCGGCTGGCCCTCGTTCCCGAGTTACGTGATCGACGCGTTGAAGCTCGCCGCGACGCCGGTGCGCGTTCCGCTTGCGGAAGGTCGCTACGACCTCGACGCGATGCTCGCGGCGATCACGCCGCGCACCAAGGTGGTGTACGTCTGTCATCCGAACAATCCCACCGGGACGACGAACACCCGCGCCGAGCTGGACGCGTACTTCGACCGCGTCCCGGAGCACGTGCTCACGGTCCTCGACCAGGCCTACTTCGAGTACATCGACGACCCCGACTACCCGGACGGGATCGAGGAGTACTTCCGGCAGGGACACCGCGTGCTCGTCGTGAGGACGTTCTCGAAGATCTACGGGCTCGCCGGGCTTCGCGTCGGCTGGGGTGTCGGGAACCGCTCGGTCGTCTCGGCGGTCGCGAAGGTCCGCCGCGCCTTCGACCTGAACACGCAAGCGCAGGTCGCGGCGGTCGCAAGCCTGAACGACGCCGCCGAGGTCGCGCGGCGGCGTGACGTCAACGCGCACGAGCGGCCCCGCGTCGTGGAGATCCTCGAGCGTCACGGCCTAGCGTGCCTTCCTGCAGTCGCGAACTTCGTCTACGCCGAGAGTGGGGAGGACGATGCGCGACCGCTCTTCGAGGCGCTGCTTCGCGCCGGCGTGATCGTTCGCCCTCTGCACGGTTTCGGAGCTCCGAGCGCGATCCGCGTGACGGTCGGGTCCCCGGAGGACAACGCTGCATTGGACGACGCGCTCGGCCGCGTGCGCACCACCGCGAAGGCGTAGACACCCTGCCGGGGGTGGCCGCCCCGTTGACGCCTGTTAGCGTGAGTGGGTGGCCGGCCGCCAGCTCGACCTGATCCGACGCGTTCGCGATTTCCGGCTGCTCTTCCTCGCGGGCATCGGCTCGGGGCTCGGCAGCCGGCTCGCCGTCATGGCGCTGATGGTCGACGTCTGGGATCGAACGCACTCGGGCAAGTGGGTCGCGGCGCTCCTCGTCGCGGACTTCGTGCCGATCATCGTGATCGGTCTGCTGCTCGGGTCGGTGGTCGACCGGTTCTCGCGACGCAAGCTGATGATCGCGTCCGACCTGCTCCGGTGCGCCGTCTTCGTCGCACTGCCCTTCACGACCGGCCCGCTGCAGGTCGTCGCGCTGGCGTGCGTTGCCGGATTCGCCACCGGGTTCTTCCGTCCGGCGCTCTACGCGGGGCTGCCGAACCTCGTCGACGACGACGACCTCGCAGACGCGAACGGCATCTTCCAGGCCGCCGAGAACATCACGTGGATGCTCGGCCCGCTCCTCGGCGGCGTCCTGCTCTCGTTCTCCACGACCGACATCGCGTACTGGTTCAACGCAGTCACCTTCCTCGCCTCCGCGTTGCTGATCGCGCGGATCGCGGAGCGCAAGCTCCAGACGGAGAAGGCGTTGAGCGAGGGCCACTGGCGCGACCTCGCCGCCGGCTTCCGGCTCGCGGGACGGTCGCGCGCGCTGCTGACCGTGATCGTCGGGTGGAGCCTCGCGATGCTCGCGATCGGCAACTCGGACGTCGCGGAGGTCGAGCTCGCGAAGGTCGCGTTCGGCGCGGGCAACTTCGGGTTCGGGCTGCTGATGGCGGCCTCGGGGCTCGGTCTGATCCTCGGCAGCTTCGGCGCGGGTTGGGCGACCGATCGCTTCGGGACCGCCGTCACATACGCCGGCTCGATCGCTCTGATGTCGGTGGGGCTCGGCGTGACCGCGGTTGCGCCGAACGTGTGGGTCGCCGCGGTCTTCGTCATTGCCTTCGGGCTCGGCAACGGGATCGCAGTCGTCGTGAACAGCCTCCTCATCCAGCGCGGCACGCCCGACCACCTGCGCGGTCGCGCGTTCACGCTGGCCATGAGCGTCACCTACAGCGCGGTCTTCATCGGCATGCTCGTCGGCGGGTTCATCTCCGACGCTTACGGCGCGCGGTGGGCGTGGGGCGTCGCCGCGATCGTTGCGGGTGTCGCCGCGCTCGCCTCATATGGGCTTGCGCGCGGGATCCCGGAGCAGCCCGGTGGCCACGTCGAGGCGGAGCCGCTCCCGATCGTTTCGGCGGCCGCGCCCGACCCCGCCGAGCTCGGCGTCCTGCACGAGTAACCTTCGCGACCGTGGCGCGGCGGAGGGAGTGGACGCGCGAGACCCTCGCCGCGGGCGTCCGCGCCGGCGACACGCGTGCGTTGGCGCGCGCGATCACGCTCGTCGAGAACTCCGAGCCGCTCGCCTACGACGTCGTCCGCGAGCTCTACCCGGACACGGGGCGCGCGTACACGATCGGGGTCACCGGACCGCCTGGAGTCGGGAAGTCGACGCTGATCGGCGCGCTCATCCGACACGTCCGGCAGCAGGAGCTGTCCGTCGGGGTGATCTCGGTCGACCCGTCGAGCCCGTTCACACACGGCGCGCTGCTCGGCGACCGGATCCGCCTCGCCGACCACTTTCTCGACCCGGGGGTCTTCATCCGGTCGATGGGAACCCGCGGACACCTGGGCGGGCTCGCCGAGGCCACACTGCAGGCGATGCTGGTGCTCGACGCGGCCGGGAAGGACGTGATCTTCCTGGAGACCGTCGGCGCAGGACAAAGCGAGGTCGAGGTGATCGGGGTGGCGGACACGGTGCTGCTCGTGCTGATGCCGGGCTCGGGCGACGCAGTGCAGGCGCTGAAGGCCGGGATCATGGAGATTCCCGACGTGATCGCCGTCAACAAGTCGGACCATCCCGCGGCGAAGACGATGCTGAACGAGGTGCGGTCGATCCTCGCTCTCGATCATGAGAGCGCGTGGAAGCCGCCGATCGTGCTGACGGAAGCGATGCGCTCGGAAAACGTCGACAAGGTCTGGGAGGAGATCGAGCGGCACCGCGCGTTCCTGGAGGAGCACGGCGAGCTCGAGGAGCGCCGCCGGCGGAACCTCGCCGGCGAGGTGTTCGCGGTCGCCTCGGCCCGGGCAAAGACCCACCTCGAGCACGCGGTCCGCGACGATCCCGAGCTCCGACGGCTGCTCGACGAGGTTCAGCGCCGAGAGCTCGACCCACTGACCGCGGTTCGCGAGATCATGGAGAAGGTGTTCAAGGTTGAAGACGGCAACAGCCCCGACACTCGCTGACATCCGCGCCGCGCGCGAGCGGATCCGTGGCGCCGCGCGCGAGACGCCGGTCTACGTCTCCGAGTCCTTCGAGCGCATGACCGGGCGCGAGGTGTGGCTGAAGGCCGAGAACCTCCAGCGCACGGGCTCGTTCAAGATCCGCGGCGCGGTGAACTGCGTCGCGACGCTCTCGGACGAAGAGCGCGCGTCGGGCGTCGTCGCGGTGAGCGCCGGCAACCACGCGCAGGCGGTCGCGTGGGCGGCGCGCCAGGCCGGGATCGACGCGACGATCTTCATGCCGCAGGACACGCCCGTCGCGAAGGTCGAGGCGACGCAGAACTACGGGGCCAGGATCGAGCTCGGCGGGGAGATGTTCGACGACGCGTACGAGCATGCGCGCGCGTACGCCGACACGAGTGGCGCCACGTTCGTGCATCCCTTCGAGGACGGGCGGGTGATGGCCGGCCAGGGCACGATCGGCCTCGAGCTCGTCGAGCAACTGCCGGACGTCGGGACGATCGTCGTCCCGATCGGCGGCGGTGGGCTCGCTTCTGGCATCGCGATCGCCGCCAAGGAGCTCAGGCCGGGGCTGCGCATCGTCGGCGTGCAGGCTGCGGCCTGCGCTCCGTTCGCCGGCGGGCAGGAGCACGGGTTCACGATCGCCGAAGGGATCGCGGTCAAGAACCCCGGCGAGCTGACGAAGTCGATCGTGCGCGACCTGCTCGACGACGTCGTCACCGTCACCGACGAAGAGATCAGCAAGGCGATCGTGCTCTCGCTCGAGCGCGCGAAGCTGCTCGTCGAGGGCGCCGGCGCGGCGTCGCTTGCCGCTCTGCTCGCGGGCCGGGTCGGCGGGGAAGGAGCCGTCGTCGTGCTCCTGTCGGGCGGCAACATCGACCCGTCGCTCCTGATCACCGTGATGCGCCACGGCCTAACGCTCGCGGGCCGCTACCTCGTCGTGCGCACGCGCATCGGTGACCGGCCCGGCGAGCTCGTCAAGCTGCTCACGCGGATCGCGCAGGAACGTGTGAACCTCGTCTCGGTCGAGCACCACCGCGAGGGGATCCAGCTCTCGGTCGCGGAGACCGAGGTCGAGCTCACGCTCTCGACCCGCGACGAGGCGCACGCGCTCGGCCTCCTCGAGGCGATGCAGCGCTGGGGCTACCCCGTCGAGCGGCTGCGCTAGCTGCCGGCGAGCGCAGCGCGGCGGAGCAGCGAGGCGAACGTGCCTCGACGACGGCTCTCGGGTTCCGGGGCGGGCTTGGTCGGCGCGTAGCTGATCGTCGCGACGTACCTGATCGACGCGTTGCGGAGCAGCTGGGCGTGACGCTCTCGCGCAAGATCCTGGTGGGACAGGCCGCTGTGCATGTCCACAAGACGCTCGGGCGCCCTGCGTTCTTCCCTCGACCGCCGCTAGCCGAGGCGCAGCACGAGCAGTGCGAGCGCAAGCGCGACGATCGCCCAGGCGAGCGCGTGGAGGGCCGCCTCGGGAGCGCGGAGCAAGGTCGTCGCGTGATCGGCTCCTCGCGGCCGTCCGTGAACGTGATCACGCCGGAGACGCGTTCGGTACGGCGCCGGACCGTGCGCACCTGCGTCGAGAGGTGCCGCTGCGCGAGGCTGAGGAACGCCGCCAATGCTGCGGCGAGCAGGGCCTCCGGGCGGACGGTCTCGGCCGCGCCGACGTACGCCGTCAGGACGGGAAAGGCGCCCCAGGCGAGCGCGAACCAGAGGTCGGAGTGGAAACGGCCGCCGAAGAGCTCGAGGTTGTACGCCACCACGATGAACGTCCCGAAGACGACGAACGGGAGCAGCAACGGCGTCCACGCGAAGGCAGCGGCGAGACCGATGGCCGCGGCGCCTCCGATCGACGCAGTCGCGAGCGCGACGAGGACCCGATTGGGGATCGCGGTCCGCAGCGGGCGTCCGTTGAGCTCGTCGAGCGCATGCGCGCCGACGCCGAGCGCGAGGAAGAACGCGGCGAGACCCCAGAGCAGTCGCTGGACGGGGAGGGTCGGTGCGAGCGCTGCGCCGATCGACGACATAGGACAGATGCCAGAGCGTGTAGGGCGGGTGGAGCAGGGTGACGTAGTCGCGCCAGCCGCCGGTCTCGAGCGCGTAGAACGCCGGGCGCTGCTCGACTTTCACTTCCCGCGGCCCCACATGACGACGCCGCCGCCGAAACTCAGGCGCCGAAAGCGTACGTCGGTGATGCCGGCATCCGCGCCAGATCTCTGCGAGCTGCTCGGGCGGCGGCAGCGCACGGATGCTCGGGCCGAGGAAGCGGCCCACGTCGTGCCAGCCCGCAGAGATCACGCGGCCGGCGAGCGGGAGGGCGAGTCGAACATAGAGCTCCCAGAGTGCGCGCCAGAGCGGCGCGGGAGGGACCCGAACTCGAGCGAAGCGATCGTCCCGCCGCTGCGAGTCACGCGGACGAGCTCACGCATCGTCGCGCCTGGATCGTCGACGTAGCGGAGCAGGTACGTGAACGTCAGGGCGTCGAACTCGCCGTCGGAGAATGGCAATCGCTCGGCATTCCCGTGGACGAGCCTCACTCGCTCTGCGAGCCCTGCCCGGTCGACGCGTTGACGACCGGCGGCGAGCATCTCGTCGCTCTGGTCGAGACCGACGACCGAGCAGCCGGTGCGACGCGCGAGCTCGATCGCGACTGCGGCGGTTCCCGACGCCACGTCGAGGACTGTCTCGGTCGGGGACGACCGACACTCGCGAGACGAGGAATCGGCGCCAGCGCGGATCCTGACCGAGCGAGAGGAGACGCGCGTACCGGTCGTACGTCGGACCGAGCGGTGCGAAGAGCTCGCGCGCGACGGCGTTCACCGGTGACGTCGTCATGAGGTGCGCGGCTACGAGCCGCAGCGGCGGAACTCGATCGTGCGGCCGCCGCGCTGCTGCCAGTCCTCGACGCCGCCGTCGAGCACCGGGCGCGCGTCGACGCCGCGGGCAGCGAGCAGGCTCGCCGCGATCCCGGCCCTGGAGCCCGTGCTGCAGATCGTGACGACCGTCCTGTCGGAGAGGCCCTCTGAGACCGCTGGGAGCAACCGATACGGGATGTGCCGCGAGCCCGCGATGTACCCCTCGTCGCGCTCGTCGGCCTCGCGCACGTCGAGCAGGACCACGCCGTCCTCCGTGACGAGTCGCTCGAGCTCGTCCAGGTCGACCGGCTCGAGCCGCTGCTCGCTGCCGGGCGGGTCGACGACGAACCCGTCCGAGCTCGAGCAGGCCGACGGCGTTGAGGCCGCGGGCCGCCTCGTGCGCCTGAGCCTCCGAGCTCGCGTGCAGGACGATCCTGTCGCTGTCCAGGACGAACGCGGCCTTCGTCGAGAAGGAGCCGCCCGAGAGCGGCACGTTGAGCGCGCCGGCGAGATGCCCCGCGGCGGACTCTGTCGGCATCGCGAACGTCGAGCACGGTCGCGCCTCGCAGGTCGCCGGCGGGGGAGAGGGCCGGACGCGCGCCCACGAACGGGCCGCGGTTGAGCGCGACGATCGCGTCCATGTTCGGTGGTCGCGGCGCGTTCTTCGAGAGTGCGTCCGCGACGAAGTCGTCGACGACGTCGATGCGGAGCGCGGCGTTCGAGCGGCGCTCGTTACCGATCGTCGACGAAGGGTCCGAGCTCATCGCGGCGCCGCAGAGCGACCCCGCGACGTGTCCGGGGTACACGGCGACGTCGTCCGGGAGCTCCTCGAGCCGGCGGAGGCTGTGGAAGAGGCCCTCGGCGCCCTCCGCGGCCCCGACCGCGAGGTCCGGCCGAGCAGCGTCGCCGACGAACAGCGAGTCGCCGGTGAGCAGCACTCGCTCGTCGATGAGGAGCGCACAGTGCTCGGGGCGGTGCCCCGGCGTGTGCAGCACGCGCACCGTGACCTCGCCGACGTCCAGCACGTCGCCGTCGACGAGCGGATCGAAGTCGTACTCCGGCTCGGCGAGCGGGTGGATGGAGACGCGCACGCCGTGCTCGAGCGCGAGCCGCCCGTGTCCGGCCACGTGGTCCGCGTGCGTGTGGGTCTCGACGGCGCGCACGATGCGCAACCCATGCCGGTCGGCCTCCTCGACGTACTGCTCGATCGCGAACGCGGGGTCGACGACGATCGCTTCACCGGCCTGCTCGGAGCCGATCAGGTAGGAGGCGCAGCCGAGGTCGGAGTCGACGAATTGTCGAAACAGCATGAGAGCAGCTTATACCTGTGATAAGGAGTCGTTACCGTGCAACCCGCCGGACCAACCGTACCACCCGGCCTCGCTAGCTTTCCTGAAGTAAGCGAGTCCGGGCGTTCCAGGGGAATCCCGACTGCTCGTCCTCTCGGGTCCTCACGCGTAGCGGGTCGCGTAGGCGCGCTGTCGCGCCCGGACAAACCGACAACCTGACGGACTCCTAACCGAAGCGGAGCGACTTACGTATCGCGGGCATCTCTTCGAGAGACTTGTCTATGCCCTGCAACGCGGTGACGATTGCGCCCAGTTCTTTCCTCAGTTCTGCGAGCTCGCTGGCGATCTGTTGAAGGTGCTCCGCGGTCGCCTGTGAATTCGGGTCTGTGGTCATTCCGGGGATTATCGTCGACCCCACGGGTACGCGGAATCGGCTCCCCGCCTGTTCGCTCGCACTAGCTTTCCTGAAGCGTTTTAGAGGCCGATCAGGCGCGCGATGACCATGCGCTGCACCTCGTTCGTGCCCTCGCCGATCTCCAGGATCTTCTGGTCGCGGAAGAGCCGCGAGATCGGGGACTCCTCCATGAACCCGTAGCCGCCGTGGATCTGCAGCGCGGCGTTCGCGGCCCGATTCGAGAGCAAGCCCGTGTACAGCTTCGCCATCGCGGCCTCGCGGGCGAACGGGCGCTTCTGATCCTTGAGCCACGCCGCCTTGTAGACGAGCGCGCGGCCCGCCTCGATCTCCGTCGCCATGTCGGCGAGTGCGAACTGGACCGCCTGGAACTTCGCGATCGGCTTGCCGAACTGCTCGCGCTCCTTCGCGTAGGCGAACGCGAGGTCGTACGCGCCCTGCGCCAGACCGACGCCCATCGACGCAACCGAGATGCGACCTCCGTCGAGGATCTCGAGGAACTGCTTGAAGCCTTCACCGCGCGGCCCCAGCAGGTTCCCTTCGGGTAGAGCGACGTCCTTGAACGAGAGCTCGCGCGTGTCGGAGGCGCGCCAGCCGAGCTTGTGCATCGGCGGCCCGATCTCGTAGCCGGGCGTTCCGTTCGGGACGACCAAGTTCGAGATTTCGCCATCGCCGGTGCTCGCCGTGATCGTCACGCAGGCAGTGATGTCGGTGCCGGCGTTCGTGATGAACAGCTTCGAGCCGTTGACCACCCACTGCCCGTCGCGCAGCTCGGCGGTCGTGCGCGTGTTGCCCGCGTCGGAGCCGGCGCCGGCCTCGGTCAGCCCGAACGCCGCCAGCTTCTGCCCGGACGCGAGCTCGGGGAGCCACTCGCGCTTCTGCGCCTCGGTGCCGTAGTAGAAGATCGGGAGCGTCCCGAGCGAGTGGTGCGCCGCCACGGTGATCGCGACCGACGAGTCGATCCGGGTCAGCTCCTCGACCGCGATCGCGTACGAGACCGTGTCCGCTCCCGCGCCGCCGTACTCCTCGGGGATCGTCATCCCCATCAGCCCGAGGTCGGCGAGCTCGGCTACGAGCTCGTACGGAAAACGCCCCTCGCGGTCGAGCTCCTCGGCGACCGGCGCGACCCGCTGCTCCGCGAAATCGCGGACCGTGGAGCGGACGAGCTCGTGCTCTTCGGTCAGATCGAGGTTCATCGCCCTGGGCGCCGCATCGCGGCTCGGGATGCTATCCGACGCCCTTTCTAGGCTGCGGGTGCGGGTTTCACCGCCCTTTACCCACCCGGTCACCATGCCGACAACGACCCTGATGCGGTCTGCGACCCGCGAGCCGAGCGTCGAAGCGCTCCTTCTGCGGCTGGAAGCGTTGACGCGTGAGCGTCAAGACCTCCGGCTGGGCCTCGCGGAGGCGCCGAAGCTCGAGCAGAACCGGCTGGCGATCGTCGAGGCGCAGTGGAACCTCTCCCACGCGCTGATCCGCCGCTACCTACCCGTGGCTGCGTAGTAGGCTCCGCGCCCATGAACACCAGAGAATTCTTCGAGGGCCTCGAGTCGCGCGTCGACGCGTCCAAGACGGCCGGCATGAACAACTCGTACCTCTTCGACATCGAGGGTGAGGGGCAGTGGAAGGTCGACGTCACCGACGGGGGCGTCTCGGTGACCGAAGGTGGCGGCGACGACGCCGACGTGACGATCACGAGCTCCGCCGAAACGTTCGAGAAGATCGCCTCCGGCGACCTGAACCCGACCTCCGCATACATGAGCGGCAAGCTCAAGATCAAGGGTGACATGGGCGCCGCGATGAAGCTGCAGAAGCTCTTCTAGTTGTCGTACTACGGAGTCCTGCTGTTCGTGCACGTGTTCGGCGTGGCGATCTGGCTCGGCACCGGGTTTGCGCTGCTCGTGCTCGGCGACCGGTTCGGGCGCGCCGGAGACGACCACGCGCTGCAATCGCTGTTCGGCCAGGCCGAGTGGCTTGCGACGCGCATCTTCATCCCGGTCTCGTTGATCGCGGTGGTCACCGGGATCCTGCTCGTGATCGACGGGCCGTGGTCGTTCGACCAGCTGTGGGTGCTCCTCGGGCTCGCCGGCTTCGTCATCACGTTCCTGACGGGCCTCTTGCTGATCAAGCCCGAGTCGGAGCGGATCGCCGCCGAGCTGGCCCGCGACGGGATGACGACGGAGGCTGCGCGTTCGATCAGCTCCATGTTCGCGCGGCAGCGGATCGACTACACGGTGATCGCGCTCGTCGTTGCCGACATGACGCTGAAGCCGACGGGCGACGACGTCTTGACGTTGGTGCTGATGGCCGCCGTGTTGGCTGCTGTCGTGGTGCTCGTCGTGCGCAGCGAGCGCAGTTCCGCGCTCCGTTCCGCCTGACTACTCCTCGAGCTCGACCAGGAGCGTGCCGCCGGCGACGCGGTCGCCCTCCTTGACGTGCACTGCACGGACGGTCGCCTGGTAGGGCGACACCACCGGGGTCTCCATCTTCATCGCTTCGAGGACGAGCAGCGTCTGCCGCGGCGCCACGGCGTCGCCGGGTGCGACTGCGACCCGGATCACCGTGCCCGGCATCGGCGCGGTGAGCGCGCTTTGCTCCGCGCCCGGCGCGGCGTGCTCGTGGGCAGCGCTGTCGACGTCCGGAGGAGCCTGCGGCGCCGGAGCCGCGAGGTTGAGGCGCCAACCGCCGCGCCACGCGGCGTCGGCGGGGCGGGGCGGCGGCTCGGAGAGCGGCGGGTTCTCGACGAGAAACGCCGTCGTCGTGTGCCCCGCCCGCACGTTCGGGTGCCCGACGAGCCAGCGCAGGAACGGGAGGTTCGTGACGACGCCCTCCACCTCGGTCTCCGCGAGGGCGCCTCGCAGCTTCGCAAGCGCCTCCGGGCGCGTCTCGGCGTGCGCGATCAGCTTCGCGATCATCGGGTCGTAGTCGAGCGCGATCTCGTCTCCCTCCTCGACGCCCGCATCGACGCGGATGCCCGTTGGCAGGCGCAGACGTTCGAGCTTCCCGCCCTGCGGGAGGAACGTCCGGGGGTCCTCGGCGTACAGCCGCACCTCGACCGCGTGGCCGAGCAGCATGCCGTTGCCCACGTCGAGCGGGTCGCCCTGCGCGATGCGCAGCTGCTGCTTGACGAGATCGACGCCGGTCACGAGCTCGGTCACGGGATGCTCGACCTGAATGCGTCCGTTCAGCTCGAGGAACCAGAAGTCGCGCCCCGCGAGCATGAACTCGGCCGTTCCCGCGCCCCGATAGCCGATCGCTTGCGCGAACGCGACCGCCGCCCCGCTGATCTGTTCGCGGAGCGCGGGGTCGAGCGCGGCGGACGGTGCCTCCTCGAGCACCTTCTGGTGACGGCGTTGCACGGAGCACTCGCGCTCGCCGAGCGAGACGACCGTGCCGTGGGCGTCGCCGAGGAGTTGGATCTCGATGTGCCGCGGCCGCTCGACGTAGCGCTCTGCGAATACCGTGCCGTCGCCGAACGCGGCCTCGGCTTCGCGGCTCGCCGCCGCCCGAGCCTCGTCGAGCTCCTGGAGACTCCGCACGACGCGCATGCCGCGACCGCCGCCCCCTGCGGCTGCCTTCAGGATCAGCGGGAAGCCGAGCTCAGTGGGCTCACCCGACTCGACGACGGGCACGCCCGCCTCGCGCGCGACCTCTTTCGAGCGGAGCTTGTCGCCGGCCGTCTCGAGCGCCTCGGGCGTCGGCCCGACCCATGTGAGCCCCGCCGCCTCGACCGCGCGCGCAAACTCGGCGTTCTCCGCGAGGAAGCCGTAGCCGGGATGGATCGCGTCGGCGCCCGACTCCTTCGCCGCGCGGATGTGCTCCTCGGACGCGAGGTACGACGCGATCTCGACGGTCTCGCCGGCGGAGCGGGCGTGCAGGGCGCCGCTGTCGTCCGGCGGCGCCACGGCGACCGTCTCGAGCCCGAGCTCGCGGCACGCGCGGAAGACGCGGAGCGCGATCTCGCCGCGGTTCGCGACGAGGAGTTTCCGGATCGCCATCGCGCGCGAAGCCTACGCGCGCGTCTCGCGGGCTAGACCGCCCCGCGCCAGATCAGAACGAGCAGGATCACGGCCGTCACCGCGGCCACCGAGAGCACGACGAAGTTGATGACCAGGGCAGCGGTGATCGCCCGCGGGGACGCCAGCGCGGGCTGGGGGTGGGCGCCGTTCTCGGCCGCGGCGCCGTTCCCGTCAACGGCGTCTGCCACCGCGGCTGTGATGAACTGGTTCAGAGACGTGCGCTCGAGCTCCGCCTTGCGTGCGACCTCGGCGTGCAGCTCCGGCGGCATCCGCAGGAGCAGACGACCGCTATAGGCGGGCTTTCCCTCCTCGATGCGCTTCGCCTGCTGCTGCGCCATCCGCCTCAGTGTATGAGTTTCGCGGTGGTACCACAATCCTCGAAACTGGTCCGACCTTCTGCGCGGCGCTGGATCGTGCGCAGAGAACGCTCGATCAGCCGCGACACGTGGATCTGCGAGAGCCCCATCTCGCGCGCGATCTCGCGTTGGGTGAAGTCGCCGTAGAAGCGGAGCTCGAGAATGCGCCGCTCGCGTCCGTCGAGGGTGTCCAGGCACGACGTGACGAACAGGTGGTCGTCGCTCGCGTCGAAAGGATCGCCCGCAGGCAGGGGCACGTCCTCGATCGGGACCGCGTTCTGGTCGAGCTCGCTCGCCGCGCCTGCCTCGGCCGTCGACGTGCCGGCCGCCTCCGCGAGCTCGCCGATCGAGGCGGGGCGGCCCAGTCGGCCGCCGAGCTCGCGGCGCAGCCGTCTCAGGGTGCCGTTGAGCTCGTGCAGCCGCCTCGGCGGCCGCACCGTCGGCACTGCGTCTCGGAGGTGGCGCTGGATCTCACCGGCGACGTTCGGCCGTGCAAACGCCGCGAGGTTGACGCCGCGTGTCGGCTCGAAGCGATCGACGGCGTTGATCAGCCCGATCGTTCCGACCTGCACGAGGTCGTCGAGCTCCGTTCCGTCGCGAACGAAGTCGCGCGCCACGGAACGAACGAGCGGGAGGTAGTCGAGGATCAGCCGCTCGCGCGTCGCGCGGTCGGATGGTGTGGCCTCCGCGCTCGTTGAGTGCATCGTCTGCAGCGCCGTTGCCTCCTCCCCAGAGGATCTGCGGACTGAGTTCGACTGTAACGCGACGACATGTGAAATGCAATTCGTTTCGATGTACTTCGCGGCTCAACGCGAATCGTTCGGGGTATGTACAGAACGTGAGGCGCAAGGTCTGGCAAACGCTTGCGGTGACGTCAGCTCTGTATTTCGTGTCGGCTGCCCCCGGCCACGCGCAAGAGCTGCCTCTGCCGACATCCGCCGGGGACGTCGCCGCGGTGATCCAGGACGTCGCCTCGACCGTCGCCGCCGTACCGGAAGCGCCTCCTGTGCCACCGGCCGTCCCAACGGTGCCCACACCTGCGACGGACGCCCCTGCTGTGACGCCGTCGACGGTGCAAACGCCCACGGAAAGCCAGTATCAGCCGCCCGAGACGCAGTATCAGACGCCGAGCAACGAGGCCACGAGCACGCCGCTTGTGGCCGCGCCGCCCGTCGCGGACGTGGTACCGCCCGTTCCGCAGGAGACCGCAACCGTCGCCTCTCCGGAGCCTTCCACGACCCCACATATCTCTACCGAGAATTCGACGACGAGTTCGCTTCCCTCCACCTGGATCTGGAATTGGAACTGGAACTGCGATCCGTCGGCGGTGCCCCCCGAACAGAACGCGATTGTGGACGGGACCTGGACGTGGAACTGGAACTTCAACTGCGCATCACCGAATGCGTCCGCCGGTAGCGGGCAGTATCAAGGTGCAGCGACGCAGTATCAGCCGCAAAATTCGAACATCTCCATTCGCGTCGGCAGCCCAGGCGACAACGGGGCTGTGACGCAGACGATCGCGGCTGTCGCGCAGGCGACCTCGGCCACCGTGAACGCGGTCGCGCAGACGGTCGCGCAGGTGACCGAGTCGGTCGGTGCGGCTCCTGCGACGGGCCTGACGGTCCCCGATGCGGCGGCGACCGTCGTCCAGCAGGTCGTGACGGCTGTTTCGGGCGTTGTCGCTGCAGTGCTCCCCTCGGTGGTGACTGCTCTGTCGGCCGTCGCGGCCCTGACCGTGCCGGCGGTGCCGCCGATCTCGGCGCTGGGTGTTCCCGTCCCACCGTTGGCGCTCCCCCTCCCACCGGAACTCGAAAAACTCGGAGGCGAGCTCGGTCTTCTCCCGCCGGCGTCAAACGTCGTGCCGGGAGCCCGGACGCGCTCGCGCCCCGCGCCCGCGCGCTTGCCGCAGCCCGCGTACGGCGTCGGGGTCGCGAGCGCGTGGGATCGATCGCCGGCCCCCGTCGCCGCTGCAGCGCCCCGTGCCTCAACCGGCACGCCGCCGGCGCGCTCGCCGCAGCGGCCGGGGCCGCGACCTCCCATGCCCGCGCCGGGCGGCTCGTCCGTCGCCGGCGCCGGCGGGAGCTCCGCCGCGGGCGTCGCCGCGGCCGCCCTCGTGGCAATGCTCGCCTCCTACCTCTTCGTTCCTCCGTTCGGTGCGTGGCGCGTGCGATCGCCGAGAGACCGTCGACGTCTCCGGCCGCGCGCGTCACGGCTCGAGCGCCCGGGTTAGCGCGCCGCCTTCGACTCGACGCGCTTCGGGCGGCTTGCCCGGGCGCGATTTCGAAGACGGTTTGAAGGAGAAACCTCAATGAAGCGATGGCATATCGCGCTCATCGCGGCCGTTCTCTCGCTGACCACGGGAGTGGGCCTCGCCACGGCAGCCGTACCGTCCGTCGGAAGCCAGACTGTGGACCAGTCGGCCTCCAGCGGGCAGGTTGCGGGAGCCGCGGCCGGTGCAGCGCAAACCAATCCGAGCAACACCAACGTCTCGATCCGGGTTCTCAGTCCGGGGAACGACGGCTCGGTCTCGCAGTCGAACAGCGTCGACTCCGATGCAACGGCGTCGAACCGCAACTCGGCTGATCAGGACGCGACGCAGGCCCAGTCGGCCGGCAGCACGGGGGCGTGCTGCGGGTCCGGCTCGACCGGCATCCAGTCCTCGAGCCAGTCCGCCGCGAACCAGCAGGCCGCAGCAGCACTCTCGTTGGCGACGCAGTCGAATGCGTCGAACACGAACGTGCCGGTGCGCGTCGGGAGCACGGGGAACGACGGCTCGGTGTCCCAGTCGAACAGCGTCGACTCCGATGCATCGGCGTCGAACCGCAACTCGGCTGACCAGGACACCACGCAGAACCAGTCGTCCGGCGGCGGCACGTGCTGCCAGTCCGGCTCGACGGGCATCCAGACGTCGGACCAGAACGCCGAGAACGCGCAGGCGGCTCTGGCTGCGTCTGAGGCCAAGCAGTACAACCCGGAGAACACGAACGTGTCCATCCGGGTTCTCAGCCCGGGGAACGGTGGGAACGTCTCGCAGACGAATTCGGTCGATTCGGATGCGGACGCCCACAACTCGAACTCCGCAGACCAGGACGCGACGCAGAGGCAGTCGTCCGGTGGCAGTGATTGTCGCTGCTCCGGTTCGACCGGCATCCAGACGTCCGACCAGGATGCGAAGAACGAGCAGGCGGCGCTGGCGGGTTCGAAGGCGGAGCAGAACGGCGCCTCGAACACGAACGCGTCGATCCGTGTGCTGAGCCCTGGCAACGACGGAAACGTCCGGCAGTCCAACACCGTCGACAGCGACGCGAGGGCGAGCAACCGGAACTCCGCCGACCAGGACGCGACGCAGACGCAGTCAGCAGGGTCCGGCTCGGGCACGGGCATCCAGGTCTCCGACCAGGACGCTCGCAGCGAGCAGGCAGCGCTGGCGGCATCGATCGCGAAGCAGGACCATCCCAGCAACACCAACACGCCGATCCGGGTGCTGAGCCCGGGCAACGGCGGCAACGTCATCCAGAGCAACTCGGTCGATTCCGACGCGAGTGCGAAGAACTCGAACGACGTGGACCAGACGGTGGATCAGACCCAGCGTGGTGGCTCGAGCGACTGCAAGTGCCACGACGGCTCGACGGGCATCCAGATCGCCGACCAGTCCTCGAAGAACGAGCAGCTCGCGCTCGGCTTCTCGGCCGCTGAGCAGAAGGGAGCCAAGAACTCCAACGAACCGATCAGGGTCGGTAGCTATGGCAACGACGGCGACGTTTGGCAGACCAACAGCGTCGACAGTGACGCCAAGGCCTCCAACAAGAACGACGTCGACCAGGACACGACCCAGACGCAGTCGGCAGGGTCCGGCTCGGGCACGGGCATCCAGATCTCGAATCAGGAGTCCAAGAACGAGCAGGCCGCCCTCGCAGCGTCGATCGCGAAGCAGGAGCATGCGAAGAACGACAACAGCCCGATCCGGGTCCTGAGCCCGGGGAACGGCGGGAAGGTCGTTCAGTCCAACTCGGTCGATTCCGACGCGAGTGCGAAGAACTCGAACGACGTGGACCAGACGGTGGATCAGACCCAGCGTGGTGGCTCGAGCGATTGCAAGTGCCACGACGGCTCGACGGGCATCCAGATCGCCGACCAGTCCTCGAAGAACGAGCAGCTCGCGCTCGGCTTCTCGGCCGCTGAGCAGAAGGGAGCCAAGAACTCCAACGAACCGATCAGGGTCGGTAGCTATGGCAACGACGGCGACGTTTGGCAGACCAACAGCGTCGACAGTGACGCCAAGGCCTCCAACAAGAACGACGTCGACCAGGACACGACCCAGACGCAGTCGGCAGGGTCCGGCTCGGGCACGGGCATCCAGATCTCGAATCAGGAGTCCAAGAACGAGCAGGCCGCGCTGGCAGCGTCGATCGCGAAGCAGGAGCATGCGAAGAACGACAACAGCCCGATCCGGGTGCTGAGCCCGGGGAACGGCGGTTCGGTCGTGCAGTCCAACTCGGTCGATTCCGACGCGAGTGCGAAGAACTCGAACGACGTGGACCAGACGGTGGATCAGACCCAGCGTGGTGGCTCGAGCGATTGCAAGTGCCACGACGGCTCGACGGGCATCCAGGTCGCCGCCCAGTCCTCGAAGAACGAGCAGCTCGCACTCGGGTTCTCGGCAGCGGCCCAGAAGGACGCGTCGAACTCGAACGATCCGATCAGGGTCGGTAGCTATGGCAACGACGGAAACGTTTGGCAGACCAACAGCGTCGACAGTGACGCCAAGGCCTCCAACAAGAACGACGTTGACCAGGACGCGACCCAGACGCAGTCGGCAGGTTCCGGCTCGGGTCTCGGGATCCAGGTCGTAGGCCAGGAAGCGAAGAACCATCAGGGCGCGCTCGCGCTCTCGGCGGCGCTGCAGGACGGGGCGTCGAACGAGAACGAGCCGCTTCGGGTTCTGAGCCCCGGCAACGACGGTTCCGTGGTCCAGTCGAACAGCGTCGACAGCGACGCATCGGCGAAGAACCGCAACGACGTCGATCAGGACGCAACCCAGACCCAGCGCGGCAGCGGCGCAAGCTGCGGCTGTCACTCTGGGATCGGGATCCAGGCGCTCGGTCAGTCTTCCTGGAGCTCGCAGGGTGCGTTCGCGGCCTCGTTCGCGGAGCAGAAGGCCGGCCGCTCGCCGTGCGGGTGCCCGTCCGGGGCGTCGAACGTGAACGACCCCGTGCGCGTGCTCAGCCCGGGTAGCGGTGGTTCGGTGTGGCAGTCGAACAGCGTCGACTCCCGCGCCAGGGGCAGCAACTCCAACGACGCCGACCAGTCGGCCACCCAGTCCCAGTCGGGCGCAGGCGCCCAGCTCGGGATCCAGGCGGCGGGCCAGGAAGCGAACAACCATCAGCTCGCACTCGTTCTCGCGGCCGCGCTTCAGCAGGCCCCGAAGAACGCGAACGGGCCCTTGGCGGTTTGGAGCCCCGGAAGCGGCGGTCACACGTCGCAGTCCAACGACGCCTCTGCGGACGGCTACGGCGCGAGTCGCAATCGCGCTGCTCAGTCGGCCAGGCAGACGGCGGTGTGAAGAGCGGGTGGACGCCCGTCGGCCGAGCGCATCGGCCGGCGGGCGTCAAGCCCGAGTGAAGCGTGACCCACGGATCTTGAAAAGGACGGAGGTTCGCAGTAGCTTGCGTTTAGGCAACGAAAGGCACGAGGGGAGGTCCTCGATGCCAGGTTCACCAGGATCGTTGCTGCGGCTGCGGGGGGTGTTGGGGTACACCGCGCTCGTTTTCGTCGTCGGAGCGCTCGTCCCGGCCGCGAACGGGCAGCCGACGCCCGATCCGGTGCCGGGCGCGACCGGCGGACCGACGCCCGATCCCGCACCGCTCGGCGCGCCGCGCGCCGTCACGCGGTCGAGCCCGGTCGTCGTTTCTCGCGCGGCGCCCGTCGTCGCGGCCCCCACCTACTCGGCTCCCACCTACTCCGCTCCACGACCTGCGGCGCGTGCTGCGCGTCGCGCGCGGGCGGCACCGCGCGCGACGCGCGCTCAGGCTCCGGCAAAGCCGCAAACGGTCGTGCGCTCGGTCCCGCGTGACCCGCCGCTCGTCGTGCGTGCAGCGACGGGTCTCGTGCTCGACGAGCCCACTCGCGTCGCGACGACGTTCGCGGTGCTCGCGCTGTTCGCGGTGATCCTCGCCAGCGGGTCGTTCCTCGGAGTGCTCGTCGAGGTGCGGAGGAACCTGCGGTGAGACGCGCCCGTTTGGCAGCAGCTGTCTTGCTCGTCACGCTCGTACTTGTTCCTGCGGCGGCGGGAACTCACGATCCGACACCGCCGGACATCTCTGTAACCGTCACCGCTGTCTCAGGAGACAACGGATGGTACAAGAGCGTGTACATCGATTGGACGATCGTCGAGCCAGAAGGCAGCGCCATGATCACTGGATGCGTCGACGGTGCGCTCAATGACGGCTTGAACGGTCCACAGACGTGCTCCGTAGTTAGCCACGGTGGGTCTGACGCGAAAGGGACAGCGGCCTTCAACGTCGATGGGACTCCGCCATCCTCGGTTTCTGTCGGGGCACCGACCCGTGGCCCAGACAGTGGCGGGTGGTACAACCACGCGGTTTCGCTCGCCGCTGGTGGAGCGGACGCGACGTCAGGCATCGCCTTCTGTTCGGCAAGTTACGGCGGGCCGGATAGCGCGAGCGTGAGTGGTGTCCAGGGGACTTGTCGAGACAGAGCGGGAAACACGGCTGCCGGGACCAGTTCGACGACGTTCAAGTACGACGCAACTGGGCCGACGATCACGGGTGCTGGCTTCGGGCGCGCGCCGGACGCCAACGGCTGGTACAACCACGCCGTCGCGGTGAGCTTCACGGCCACCGACAACCTGTCCGGTGTCGCCGGCTGCTCGGCGGTGACGTACTCAGGGCCTGACGGCGGCTCGGCATCCGTTCCCGGCAGCTGCACCGACGTCGCCGGCAATCCGGCGAGCGGCGGCGCGACGATCCAGTACGACTCGACGGGCCCAGGCGTCGGCGGATCGCCCGATCGAGGCCCGGACTCGAACGGTTGGTACAACCGGCCGGTTGGCGTCTCCTTCGGCGGCTCGGACAATGCATCCGGGATCGCGAGTTGCTCCGGGGGCGTGACGTACTCGGGGCCTGACGGCATGGGTTCGGCGTCCGGCTCGTGCAGCGACAACGCCGGCAACACCGGGTCGGGCGCCGTGCAGATCCCGTACGACGCGACCGCGCCGACCGTCAAGGATCTCGTCACGGCGAGACCAGCGGACGCGGCGGGTTGGTTCAACCATCCGGTAGGCGTGACGTTCACCGGCGAAGACGCGGGGTCGGGCATCGAGTCGTGTAGTTCGCTCACGTACGGCGGTCCCGACAGTGGCACCGCGCAGGTCAGCGGAACGTGCCGCGACAAGGCGGGGCACGAGAGCGTCGCGAAGGGGTTCCGGCTGAAGTACGACGCGACGCCTCCGTCGCTCTCGACGGTCATCGCGCAGGTCGGGAACAAGTTCGCGCTCCTGAAGTGGAAGATCTCGACCGACGTCTCGTCCGTGCGCGTCGTCCGTGCACCCGGCCGCGCCGGGGAGACCGAGACGGTCGTCTACAGCGGCAAGGCGGACTTCTACAAGGACACCGGCATCGACAACCGCACGCAGTACGAGTACCGCGTGTCCGCGGCCGACGAGGCGGCCAACGCGACGCCGGAGCAGAAGGCGACCGCGATGCCGCTGCCGCCGCTCTACAACCCGGCGCAGGGAGCGCGGGTCAGGTCCCCGATCGTGTTCGAGTGGCTCGGCGTCGAGAAGGCGACGTACTACAACTTGCAGGTCTGGTGTCGTGGCCGGAAGATGCTCACCGCGTGGCCGAAGAAAACGCGGCTCGTCGTGCCGCGACAAGGAAAGTTCGCCGGTCGCGCGTACACGCTGCCGCGCGCGATCGTGCCGCTGGCACGTCTGGCCCGGCTTCGGCAGGTTCGCCGATCGCCGCTACGGCAAGATGGCGGGACAGAGCACGTTCGTCCTGACGCGCTAGCGCGTCGCGGGCGCGGGCTCTCGCAGCCGCGGCACGAGCATGACGAGCGTGCAGACGCAGAGCGCGGAGAGCGTCAGGTAGACGGCGGCGTCGGATGTCGCGCGGGCCGCCGCGCCGCCGAGCGCTGAACCGGCCGCGGCGCCCGGCGCCCACGCGAGGTTGATCAGCGCGAACCCGTACGCGTAGTCGAGCCCGATCGCCTCGGCACGGTCGGCGAGCATCGACATCGAGGGCGTCCAGAAGCTTCCGAACGCGCACGCCGCGAGGACGATCGCGGCGGCGAGCAGCCCAGCCTCGGTCGATCCAGGGAAGCGCCGCCGTCGCGACGGCCGAACCGATCAGACCCGCACGGAGCGGGGCGAGGCGGCCACGCCGGTCGGAGAACCGCCCGATCAGCGGGGAGAGCGCCGCCTCGAAGCTCGCGGCGACGAGCCAGGTCGCGCCGATCGCGAGCGCGCTCAACCCGAGCACGTCGAGGCGGAGCGGCCCGAGGACGTTCAGCGCGCCGAAGAGGAGCGCGGGGACCAGCACGAACCAGACCGAGGCGACGATGGCCCGGTCGCGGAGCGCGCCGACGAGCCGGCTGAAGGGCTGCGGGTGCTCGGGCGTGAAGGCGGGTGTCCGCCAGGCCGCGATCGCGAGGACGGTCGCGAGCACAGCCACGCTCGCGAACGCGGGGCCCGTGCCGGTCACCGACGCGATCCCGCCGAGCACCGGGCCGAACAGCGCTCCGACGATCGCAGCTCCCATCACCGCGCCGATCGTCTCGCCGCGGCGATCGGCCGGCGCGGCGGCGACGAGCCACGCGAGTGACGCCGTCCACGAGAACGAGCTCGCGACTCCTTGCAGGAACCGCGCGGTGTCGAGCAGCCAGATCGAGTCGGCGAACCCGAAGGTGGCGGTCGTGACCGCCATCCCCGTCAGGCCCACGAGGACCGTCGGCCGGACGCCGAAGCGCGCCGCCGAGATCCCGCCGGGGATCCCTCCGACGAGCGCGCCGAGCGCATACGACGCGGCGAGCAGGCCCGCGCCCGCCTTCGAGAGCCCGAGCTCCTCTGCGTACTGCGGGAGGAGCGGCGTCAGCGCGGCGAAGAACATCGTGTCGACGAAGACGATCGCGCCGACGAGCAGGAGCAGCCTGCGCACGCGCTACCAGCTCGGCTTGCGCTTGTCCAAGAACGCGCGGAGGCCTTCCTGACCCTCCTCGCTGGTCCGGCGCTCGGCGATGCGGCGCTCGGTCGCGAGACCGTCCGGCCGATCGAGCACGAGCCGCTTCGCGTGGCGTGCCGCCTCCGGGCCGGCGCTGAGGAGCTCGTCCACGAGCTGCTCGACCACGGGGTCGGGATCGTCGGCGACCTCGTGCACGAGCCCGATGCGAAGCGCGGTGTCGGCGTCGAAGCGCTCGCCGGTGACGAAGTAGCGCCGCGCCGCGCTCGGCCCGATCTTCGCGAGCGCGAACGGCGAGATGACCGACGGGACGATGCCCGAGCTTCACCTCGGAGAACGCGAACTCCGTTTCCTCGGCCGCGACCGCGATGTCCGCGCACGCGACGAGGCCGGCGCCGCCGCCGAGCGCGTGGCCGTGCACGCGGACGACCACCGGCGCCGGGCACTCGTCGATCGTCTCGAGCATCAGCCGAAGCCGGCGGGCGTCCTGGACGTTCTCCTCGTAGCTCAGCTCCGCGGACGAGCGCATCCACTCGACGTCCGCTCCGGCGCAGAAGCTCTCGCCCTCGCCCGCGAGCACGACCGCGCGCGCGTCGCCGACGTCGGAGAACGCTTCGCGCAGCTCGGCGATCAGGGCGGCGTCGAAGGCGTTCCGGCTGCCCGGCCGGGCGAGCGTCACGCGCAGGACGGGCCCGTCTCTCTCGATGCGGAGTGCGGTCACGGCCGCGAAGCGTAGATTGCCCGCGTGCTGAGGGGTGCGATCGCCGCCGCGCTGACGCCGCTCCGCGAGGGCGGATCGCGGCTGGACGAGGACGCCTTCGGGCCCTACTGCGACTTCCTGCGCGGCCTGGACGGCGTGCTCGCCCTCGGAACGACCGGCGAGGGGATCCTCCTCACGCCGGCGGAGCGCAAGCGCGTGACCGAGCTCTTCCTCGCCGGAGGCCTGAAGGTGATCGCCCACTGCGGCGCCCAGTCGACCGCGGCGACGGTCGAGCTCGCGGAGCACGCAGCGGCGGCCGGCGTGGACGGGGTCGCGGTGATCGCGCCGCCCTACTTCCCGCTCGACGATCGGGCGCTGCTCGCGCACTTCGCCGCGGCCGCCGCACGCCTGCTCGCCGACGCCGTTCTACGTCTACGAGTTCGCGCGCGCGAGCGGGTACGCGGTTCCGCTCGAGGTGCTCGCGCGCTTGCGCGAGCTCGCCCCGAACCTGGCCGGGCTCAAGGTCTCCGACGCGCCGTGGGCGGCGTTCGCGCCGTACCTCGTCGAGGGTCTCGACGTCTTCGTCGGCCCGGAGGCGCTGATCGCGCAGGGCATGCGCGCGTCGGCGGTCGGTGCCGTGTCCGCGCTCGCGTCGGCGTTTCCCGAGCGCGTGGCGGCCGCCGTCCGCGACCCGGACGGCGAAGAGGCCGACGGCGATCGGCGAGCTCCGCGCCGCAGTCGAGCGCTTTCCGCGTCACGCGGCGCTCAAGCGGATCGTCGCGCGCCGCGGCGTCCCGATCCGAGAGGACGTGCGCGCGCCGCTCCGCGGCCTGACCGACGACGAGCGGACGGAGCTCGACCGGTGGCTCGAGTCGTCATAGCCGGCGCTGGTGCGATCGGCGCGTCGATCGCGTACCACCTCGCGCGCCGCGGTGCGCGCGACGTCGTGCTCGCCGACGTCGCGGAGGTCGCGTCCGGCTCCACCGCCAAGGCGATGGGCGGCGTGCGGCAGCAGTTCTCGACCGCGGCGGAAGTGCGCCTCGCGCAGGAGTCGATCCGGTTCTTCGAGGAGCTCGGGACGCCGTTCTTCGACCAGGTCGGTTACGTCTTCCTCGCGACGACCGAGGCGGGGCTCGCCGCGCTCGAGGAGCGACGCGAGCTGCAGGCGTCGCTCGGCGTTCCGGTGGAGCGCGTCGACGCGGCGCGCATCGGCGGGCTGCGCGCCGACGACGTGCTCGGCGCGGTCGCGTGCTGGAGCGACGGCTGCGCAGACCCTGCGGCGGTCACACGTGAGCTCGTGCGACGCTCGGTCGAGCTCGGCGTGGAGCTGCGGGAGCGTACCGACGCCTTGGCCCTTGAAGGCGACACGCTCGTGATTGCGTGCGGGCCGCGCTCCGCCGACGTCGCCGGCGCCCGCGGGGTCGAGCTACCCGTCCGCCCGCTCTGCCGGCAGCTCCTCCTGACCGGCCCGCTCGAGCTCTCCGCCGACCTGCCGATGGTCGTCGAAGCGGAGACTGGCTTCCACTTCCGACGCCGCGGCGACCGGCTCGTGCTCGCGATGACCGACGCGGAGGCACGCTGGGGGTTCGACGAGATCGTGGACGAGTCGGTGTTCGACGATCGCCTCGAGCGGCTCGCGCATCGCTACCCGTCGGCTGCGCGGCACGACGATCGACGACGCGTGGGCAGGTCTCTACGACATGACCCCGGACGCGCACCCGATCATCGGCTGGGTCGCGGATGGCGTCTACGCCGCGTGCGGCTTCTCGGGCCACGGCTTCATGCAGAGCCCGGCAGTGGGGGAGGCCGCCGCAGCCGAGCTCCTCGGCGACGAGCCGCCCTTCGACCTCTCGCCGTACCGTCTCGAGCGGTTCGAGGGCGACGCGGGCTTTCCGGAGACGCTCGTCCTCTAGCCGCTACTCGAACGCGAGGCCGAGCCGCGAGAGGTTCTCGTCCTGGAAGCGTCCTTCGGCCGTCGCCTCGAGGTCGAAGACCTCGACCACGTCGGGGTCCTTGCCGATCAGCTCGCGGGCGCGCGAGGGCAGCTCCTGCTCCGCCGCCTCCGCCGACTCCCAGAAGTAGACCGCGCCCCAGCGATCCGTCGCCGGGTCGGAGATCCACGCCTTGAACCGCAGCCCGTCCACGCTTTCCCATGCGTCGACCGACTCGTCGCGCAGGTAGCGCCGGAGCTCTTCGATCGTCGTCATGGAGTCCGCGAGGTTCCAGAGGACGAAGCGGACGATCACTGCTCGAAGAAGCGCTCGTGGTACGGCAGCTTCTCGAGCAGGTCCTTCAGCTGTCGCAGGATGTCGGCCTCGTCGTGGCCGAAGTCGTCGAGGTACGAGTGAAGTGCGCTGCGGACGAGCTTCAGCTCGTCGTCGTCGAGCTCGATCGTGTGTTGCACGAGGCTGCTCCTCTCGGTTCGTAAGCCCGTCTACATCCGGAAGATGCCGAACGTCGTCTCCGGGATCGGCGCGTTGAGCGCGGCCGAGAGCCCGAGCGCCAAGACCCGACGAGTATCGAGCGGATCGATGATCCCGTCGTCCCAGAGGCGCGCGGTCGAGTAGTACGCGTTCCCCTCGCGCTCGTACTTCTCGCGGATCTCGTCGGCGTCGGCGTCTCCCACCATCGTCAGCACCGTTGCCGCCTGCTCGCCGCCCATCACGGAGATGCGTGCGTTCGGCCACATCCAGAGCTGACGCGGCTCGAATGCGCGCCCGCACATCGCGTAGTTCCCGGCGCCGAACGAGCCGCCGATCACGACCGTGAACTTCGGTACCTGCGCGTTCGCGACCGCCATCACCATCTTCGCGCCGTCGCGTGCGATCCCGCCCTCCTCGTACTCCTTGCCGACCATGAAGCCGGTGATGTTCTGGAGAAAGACGAGCGGCACGCGCCGCTTCGCGCAGAGCTCGATGAAGTGCGCGCCTTTCTGTGCAGACTCGGCGAAGAGAACGCCGTTGTTCGCGATGATCCCGACCGGGAAGCCCTCGATCCGCGCGAACCCGCAGACGAGCGTCTCGCCGTAGAGCTCCTTGAACTCGGCGAAGCGCGACCCGTCGACGATGCGCGCGATGATCGCGCGCGGATCGACCTGCGTTCGGTGGTCGTCGGGGATCAGCCCGTAGAGCTCCTGCACGTTCGCCGCCGGCGGCTCGGGCTCCGCGACGTCCCACGGCGGCACGGGTTTCGCCGTGTGCAGGTTCCGCACGATCTGCCGGACGAGCGCGAGCGCGTGCTCGTCGCTCGTTGCGTAGTGGTCGGCCACACCCGAGCGGCGTGCGTGCACGTCGGCGCCGCCGAGCTCCTCGGCCGTGACATCTTGTCCGGTCGCCGCCTTCACCAACGGCGGCCCGCCGATGAAGATCGTGCCCGTGCCGCGCACGATGATCGTCTCGTCACTCATCGCGGGCACGTATGCACCGCCGGCGGTGCACGAGCCCATCACCGAGGCGATCTGCGGGATCCCCGCGGCCGAGAGGTTCGCCTGGTTGAAGAAGATCCGCCCGAAGTGGTCGCGATCCGGGAACACCTCGTCCTGCAGCGGCAGGAACGCCCCGCCGGAGTCGACGAGATAGATGCAGGGCAGCCGGTTCTGCGCGGCGACCTCCTGGGCGCGCAGGTGCTTCTTGACGGTCAGCGGGAAGTAGGAGCCGCCCTTCACCGTCGCGTCGTTCGCGACGACCACGCAGTCGCGGCCCTCGATCACGCCGATCCCCGTGACGATCCCGGCGCTCGGCGCCTGGCCGTCGTACAGCTCCCAGGCGGCGAGCGCGTTCAACTCGAGGAACGCCGTGTCGGGATCGAGGAGCCGGTCGATGCGCTCGCGCGCGGTCAGCTTGCCGCGGGAGCGATGACGCTCGACCGCTTTCTCGCCGCCGCCCTGTGCGAACTGGGCCGTCCGTTCGCGCAACTCGGCGACGAGCTCGACCATCCGTGCTCGACGCCGGTCGAAGTCAGACGATTCACGCTCGACCTGCGAGCTCAGCACCGCCATCGCCGTTGAGCCTAGCGGGCGCTTCGGGCGAACACGGCCGTGGCCTTGGCGCCGCCCGAGCCGACCTGGACGGTGCAGGCAGGGCGACTCCCGCGGCACGCGCCGCTCCAGCGCAGGAACCGCCAGCCGCGAGCGGGCCTGGCGCGGAGCGCGACCCGCGAACCCTCGACGAGCTGCGTCGAGCACGAACGTGTGCAGCGCACGTCCGAGGCGGTGACCGTGCCGCGTCCCGTGATCTGGAGCGCGAGCCGCCGGAGCGGGCGGAAGACAGCGCCCGCCTCCGTGTTCGCGCCGAGATCGACGAAGCAGGTCGAGTCAGACGTCCCAGTGCACGCGCCGGTCCACGAGCCGAAACCGAAACCGGGCAGCGCGTCTGCGACCAGCTCGATCTCCGTCCCGGCGTCCCACTCGGTTGTGCAGGAGCCGTCGCACTCCTGCCCGTTGGCGCCGCTCGTCACGAACCCGGAGCCCGCCACGCTCAGGCTCAGTTGCACCTGGCTGTCCGCATGCAGGAGCCAGCGCGAGTCCTGGATGTCGAACCAGGTTCCGCCGTGCGCGTAGTAGTCGTCGTGGTTGACGTCCAGGATCGCGCCGTCGAGCGGGCCGCCGCGGTAGAAGGTCGAGAGAACGTCGACGGGGCTGTCGCAGGGGTGCCCGTCGTCGCCGAAACAGGGGTGGGGGGCTCCGGGCGGGAGAGCGCCGAGCGCGTGCAGCAGCTCATGGGCGCCGACGTACGCGACCCCGCCGCCGTCGCCGATCGTCAGGTCGCAGTCCGAGCGGAGGTACACGATCCCGTACGAGAACGGCCCGCCGGACTCGAGCCCGCCTGCGCCGGCCCCGCACACCCTGCCGTCTCCGACGACGCCGTCGTAGAAGACGAGGTACTTCTTGTCGGAAGCCGCGAACACGTACGGAGCCGATGCCAGCTGCGTCGCGATGCGCTGGAACCGATCGAGCGCCGGGAGGTACACCGAGGTCGGGTCGGGAAGCCGCACGAAGCTGAGGTCGAGGTTTCCGAAGCGGCTCTCGCAGCCCGGGAACTCGAACAGGTCGAACCGCGGCGCGTGCGTCGAGTCTTCACGGCGCCACCAGGCGTCGATCGCCGCGACGTCGGTCGCGATCAGCCGAGGCGAGCTCGGCGAAGCGCTCCGGCCCGTCGGCCGGGACGGCGTAGATGACGTGGATCTGCTCGCCGCCCATGCGGTCGTGGACGCGGTCCGACTGGGCGACGTCGTTCCCGCACCAGCGCAGCGGCGTGATCGCCGCCGGCGCCGTCGGCACGAGGAGGAGTGCAGCGACCGCGACGGCCGCGCCAAGAAGGACGCGCACCGCCACAGCCTGCCAGACGTTCGTGAGAATGGCCCCATGGCCGAGATCGACCGGCTCTACGAGCTACCGCTGGAGGAGTTCACCGCGGCGCGGAACGAGCTCGCGAAGCAGCTCGGCGACGCGTCGATCAAGCAGCTGAAGAAGCCGACGGTCCCCGCCTGGGCGGTGAACCAGCTCGCGCGCAAGCGCGAGGTCGACGTCCGCCGTCTGCTCCGCGCGGGAGAGCAGCTCGAGCAGGCGCAGAAGGACGCCGTCGAAGGAGGCGACCAGCAGGCGTTCGTGCGTGCGCGAGACGCAGAGCGCGATGCGCTTCGCCGCCTGCGCTCCCAGGCCGCCGACGTCCTCCGAGCCGGCTGGTCATCCTGCGACGGACGCGACGCTCGAGCGCGTCGCGAAGACGCTCCACGCGGGCTCCGCGACGGAGCAGGGCAGGTCGCTCCTGCGGGAGGGACGCCTGGCCGAGGAGCTGGAACCGGAAGGCTTCGGCGTCCTGGCGGGCGTGAAGCCTGCAGCCCCTCGCCCCGCGAAGAAGAAGGCACCGGACGAGAGCCGTGCGCGAAAGGCGCGCGCAGATGCCGACGCGGCGAGCAGCGACGCCGATGCGGCAGCCGTGCGGGTGCACGACGCGGAACGCGCGCTCGACGGCCTCCGCCGCGCCGCTGAGCGTGCGGCCGCGAAGGCCGAGCGGCTTCGCGCGAAAGCCGAGGAGCTCGAGCAGTAGGAACCCCTCCGCGGCGCAAGAGAAAGGCCCGGCAGAAGGTCCGGGCCAGGCCTCTTCCGCGAACTACGCCGCAGAGGGGAGCCGGGCCATGCTAGCGCGCGCGGCGGCCCAATCGGGCGAGAATGGACCTCGTGGAGCGCGTTCCGGAAACCCAGTACGCCCGCAGCGGAGACGTCAACATCGCCTACCAGGTCGTCGGCGACGGACCGTTCGACCTCATCTTCGTGCCGGGCTACGTCACGCACCTGGAACTGGCGTGGAAGCTGCCGACCCTCGTGCCGTTGCTGGAAGAGATGGCCGCCTTCTCGCGGCTGATCAAGTTCGACAAGCGCGGCACCGGGATGTCCGACCCGGTCAGCGGTGCACCGACGCTCGAAACGCGCATGGACGACGTCCGCGCGGTGATGGACGCCGTCGGCTCCCGCCGCGCCGCGCTCTTCGGCCTCTCAGAGGGCGCATCAATGAGCCTGCTCTTCGCGGCCACGTATCCCGAGCGGACGGCCGCGCTCGTTCTGCGCAGCGCGTTTGCACGGACGCTGTGGGCGCCGGACTATCCGTGGGGTCGCACCGAGGACGACTACGAGCGCGAGATCGAGCGCGAGCTGCGTATCTACGGCCGACGCGATCATGCGTTGGCGACGGTGCGATCGCTGGGGCGGTTCGAGGAAGACACCCTCGAAGGGTTCATCGACTACCTCCGCTACAGCGCCAGCCCCGGAATGCTCGAGGCGCTCCTCCGGATGAACAAGGAGATCGACATCAGGGACGTGCTGCCGGTCGTGCGCGTGCCGACGCTGGTCATCCACGGCGCCGACGACGAGATCGTGCCGCCCGAAGCCGCTCGCTACCTAGCCGGTCGAATTCCGGGAGCGCGACTCGTCGAGCTCCCAGGCGTCGGGCATCTCGCGCTCGGTGGGGGGCCTCGGATCGCATCGGTGTCGAGACGAGCCGGTTCCTGACGGACGTCTGGGAATCCGGGGGCTGGGACGAGGTCGAGTCGGATCGCATGCTCGCAACGGTGCTGTTCACCGACATCGTCGATTCGACCGGGAAGGCACTTGAGCTCGGCGATCGCGCGTGGCGCGAGCTCCTGGAGCGTCATCACGCGATCGTCCGGCGCGAGCTGATGCGATTCCGTGGGCGCGAGATCGATACCGCCGGCGACGGGTTCTTCGCCGCCTTCGATGGGCCCGCACGCGCGATTCGCTGCGCTTGCTCCCTCGTCGACCGTGTGCAAGAAGACCTCGGCATCGACATCCGGGCGGGGCTGCACACGGGCGAGTGCGAGATCGCAGACGGCAAGATCGCGGGAATCGCCGTGCACACGGGGGCTCGCGTGACGGCGAACGCACAGGGCGGCGAGGTCGTGGTGTCGAGCACCGTCAAGGATCTCGTCGCGGGCTCCGGGATCGACTTCGAGGACCGAGGCGTCCACGAGTTGAAGGGGATCCCCGGCGAGTGGCGGTTGTTCGGCGTCGAGCGCGGACCCAGCTGGCCTCACCAGTAGGTGCCGACCACCGAGGCGCCCTGCGTGGGCGCCTCTCGTTCCGCTTTCGCGGCCGCTGTCCTGCAGCGGCCGACGCGAATCAGCTGCTCGGCGTTGGCTTTCGCGCTTGCTCCGCGCTCGGCAAAGGACTTCAATCGTGCGGATGACGCGCCTGGGACTGATGCTCTCGTCTCTCGGCGCCGCTGTTCGCAACGAAAACGTCAGGCGCGTCGAGCTCGCATGGGGCGCTGCGATCACGGCCGAGTGGGCGCACTTCGTCGCGCTCGGCGTGTTCGCCTACGAGCAGGGCGGGGCGGCGGCCGTCGGGGTCGCCGGCCTCGTGCGCTTGTTGCCCGCGGCGCTGCTTGCCCCGTTCGCCGCGTCGCTCGGCGACCGTTTCCGTCGAGAGCGGTTTCTCCTGGCGGTTGCCGTCGTCGGCTCAGGAGCGCTCGCAGCGTCGGCGGCGGCGTCCTTCGCCGGCGAAGAAGTCCTGGTGTTCGCGTTCGCCATGTTCGTCGGGATCTCCGCGACCCTCGTCCGGCCGGCGCTGCAGGCGCTGCTGCCGTCGCTCGCGCGAACGCCGGAGGAGCTCATCGCGTCGAACGGCGCGACATCGACGGTCGAGAGTCTCGGAACCCTTGTCGGTCCGTTGCTCGCAGGCGTGCTCATCTCTGTCGCGAACGTCGGCGTCGTCTTCATCGTCGGTGCGGCGATGCTTCTGGTGGCGGCCGCGATGTTCGGGCGTGTCAAGGTCGAGGGTCGCGACAGTCTCGCCCCTGTCGGCGAGACCGAGTCGGTGCGGCGGATGATCGGAGCCGGGTTCCAGACGATTGCGCGGGCGCCGAGACCTCGCCTCCTCGTCGGGCTCACCGTCGCGCAGGCCTTCGTTCGCGGCTGCCTGAACGTCCTGATCGTCGTCGCCGTCTTCCAGGTCTTTGACAGAGGCGCAGCCGAGGTGGGCTACCTGACGGCCGCCATGGGCGTCGGCGGCTTGGTCGGCGCTGCCGGGGCGATCACGCTCGGGGCACGACGACTGGCCGTGGTCTTCGGCATTGCTCTGGTGTTCTGGGGGCTTCCGATCATGCTCATGGCCCCCGGGAACTACTTCGGGGCGGCGATCGTCCTGTTGGCGATCGTCGGCGCTGCCAACAGCGTCGAAGACGTCGCGCTGTTCACCCTGCTCCAGCGGACCATCCCAGACGACGTCCTCACCCGGGTCCTCGGCCTCGTGTGGGGCCTCGTCATGGGCGCCGTCGCGATCGGGTCGATTGCAGCGCCGGTGGCTGTCGAAGTCGTCGGGCCGCAGGCGGCACTCCTGGCCGTCGGGCTGATTCTGCCGCTCTTGACGCTTGCGACGTACCGGCGGCTCGTCGAGATCGACCGAGCAGTCGCCCCCGCACCCGAGCTCGAGTTGATCGATCGGGTGCCGATGTTCGCACCGCTCTCGATCGCTCTGAAGGAGCGCGTTGCGGCAAGCCTCGCCCCGGTCTCGGTTGCGGCGGGCGAGATCGTCATCCGAGCCGGCGACGTGGGGGATCGGTTCTACATCGTCGGCGGCGGGGAGCTCGACATCGAGGTTGGGGGGCTGCACTCGGCGGCCCGCGAGGGGGACTACGTCGGCGAGATCGCGCTACTGCGCGACGTGCCGCGGACTGCGACCGTCAAGGCGGTCGTCGACTCCGACCTGTACGCCCTGGAACGTGCAGCGTTCCTCGAAGCGATCACCGGACACTCCGCCGCTCACGCGGCCGGACTGGAAATCGCCGATGCACGTCTCGAGCGCGGCCCCAACAGCGAGCGCCCTGACGCCGTCGGACCTGCACGCTGAGTCCGCGACGTGCAGGACTGAGACCGACTTTGGCGCGGCCGCTGCCTCGAGGTACAGACCTAGGCCGTCGCGGCCCGGACGTCGCGCCGGTAGCCGTGCCGACGCTCTATCTGGGCGCGGAGACCCGTCCCGAAGCCGCGCTGTTCACGTAGCTCGACGCCTGATTGCCCGGCAAGGGCACGAGCGAGCGCCGGTTGGCAGACCAGCCCGAGGTCGACGAGGATTTTCCCGAGTCGCTCACCAGTCTCGACCTGAGTCCTGAGCGCGAACTCGACCTCGCCGTCGTTGACCGCACCCTGCTCCACGAGCACCCTGCCGAGTAAGGCTCGTTCGCCGCTGATCTTGTCCATGGTCCCCTCCCCCGAGACGTGACTCTTCCGCGCTGCCGCAGCACGTGCCAGGCAACTTTCTCAGCCTAAGCCCCCGCGTCCGCCCCGCTACTAGGCGGAGGTCGGGGGTAGGTCCGGGCTTGGGATGGTCCCGCTTGATCGCGGAAACGAACTAGCCAGGCGAAGGCGGCGTCCATCTGCGCGATCTCCTGCGCAGCGAGGTGTAAGAGCGGGAGCGACGGGGACTCGAACCCGCGACTCTCAACGGCTCAAGAGACATTCCCGCACACTCGGGCAGGCGACGGCGGGGCGCGCGATAGTGTCGGCCGGTGATCGTCGCCGTCAGTGTCGACATGGAGGGGGCTTCGCAGCTTCGGGGCGTGCGCGAGATCTGGGGGTGTCTCCCCGAGTATTGGGAGACAGGAAGGCCCCGGCTCGAAGCGGACGTTCAGGCCGTGTGCGAAGGGCTCCTGGCCGGCGGTGCCTCGGAGTTGGTCGTGCTCGACAACCACGGCGGCAATACCGTCAATGTGTCGCCAGATGGATTGCCGCCGGGGGCGCGGCTCGAGACGTGGCGGGATTTCGATCTGCGGAGCCACGCAGTGGATGCGACGTTCCAGGTTGGCTACCACCCGCGTGGTGGTGTCGAGGGATTCCTGTCTCACACCTACCTTCCGGGGCTGCGGTTAAGGATGGATGGGGAGCTGATCTCGGAGAGTCACGGCCGCGCGTGGGCGTCGGGAGTACCGCTTCTCGGCATCACGGGCAACGATCTCCACAAGCAAACGATCGGTTCTCTCTCGGACACGCCCTACCTCGTCGCGCAGAAGTCCCTCGGCCGTAGTGCGATGCGGCCGCTCTGGAACGTTGAAGAGGGCCTGGAGGCGATCGGCGAGTTCGCCGAGCGATGCATGCGCAATGCCGCCTCCGCGCCGCCGGTTCGAGCACCGAGCGACGCGCTTTTCGAGGCCAGCATGCCGAACGGTCACGAGGTCGTCGATCAGATGACTGCTGCCGGTTGGGCTCGGACCGGCGACGTGACGTTCGAGGTTCACCTCGAGACGTGGGCGGACGCGCGAGAGCCGCTCGCGACCGCGATGAGCGCGGCCCTTGAGCCGTTCATGCCCTACTGGCTCGGTGGTTTCGACAGCGCCAAGCACGCGGCGAAGGCCAACCAGGAACGTGTCGCGCAGCTGCGGCTGATCTTCGACGCGTGGGCGGAGGAGTCCCAACCGGAGTGGTGGGAGGAGCGCGCTGACCCGCTCCCTCCGGGCATCGCGCAGGCACTCGCCGCTCGCTAGTCGCACCCGAACTCGGCAGCCGGGCGGGCGCCGTCTCTGGCGTCAATCCAGAACGCTGGCACAGGCGAGGGTCCTCTCTCCAACTACGGAGTAGCGATAACCCCTGACCGGCTCAGGAGAGCGCGCGCTCGAGGGCGGCCCGATTGCGAGGCCCACCGTGCGTGGCGAGCACATGCTCGACCGGCCGCTCGAGCAGCGGGCGCAACCCCTCGGTGACCTGCTTGGGGGTCACGCCGTCAGGTAACCACTCGGGCGGGATCTCGAGGCCCTGGCCGAAGTCGACGAGCGTGTCGCCTGCGATGACCGCACGGCGGCTCTCGACCCAAAGCACGACGTCGTTCGGCTCCCGTCCCGGGAACGCCTCGACTCCGACGGGCAGCCGATCGCCCGCCGAGAACAGATGCCCCTCGACCGCGTCCCCGGCCAGCAGCCAGGCCACGTCCGGGCTGCCCTCGTCGGGCGGAGGCACGAATACTGGCGCGCTGAGCCGCTCCGCCAAGCTCCGGGTGTCGCGCTCGTGCCACGGGCACGTCAGCACGATCGCCGGCTGGCGGTCGGCCGCAAGTTCGACGATCTCTCTCGGCACGGCCAGCGGATCGAACAGCAGCACCTGGTCGCCGTTGTCGATCGCGTAGGACGAAACCACTCCCGCCTTACTCGGCGTCTCAGCGGTGGCCGCAAGGCGCTGGCGAAGCGCCTCGTTCTCGGGCCCCGACCAGTCCGGGTGCGGTGCCTCCCAGTGCCACAGGCCCGTCCGCAACTCGCGCACGGCCGCATGCTAAATCACATGGACGCAGTCGCCGACGCTCGCCCAGGGGCAGAGCTCGTGAGCGCATCCGGCGTGTAACTACAGAGTTGTCTTTATCCCCGACTGCCGAGCTAGCGACCGCACGCTCGTGCAGGCGAGGGTGGCCTAGCGCCCTGGGACGAGCAGTGACTTGTTCGCTGCAAAGATGGCGGCAACGTCAGCTTCCGGGCTATGGATCTCCTCGACTAGCCGTGCGATGCGCGGTGTCATCACCAGCAGATAACGAGCTTCGCCGGGGCCTGCGTTCCAGAACGTATGAGCCGTGCCGCGTCGAGCGAGGACGGCCGAGCCGGCGTGTGCTTCGACTTCCTCATCGCCGAGGCGGAAGCCGAGAGTCCCTGACAGCACGTACCACGCCTCGTCGTCTTCATGGTGGACATGGAGCGGCGCAATCCAGTGGTCGCCGACCTCGGCTGTCCACTCGACGATGACGAAGTTGTCGTCGAGTGAACCGATTGCGTTCCCGGCGAGCTGTTCGACGTGCACTCGCCGCATTATCGCGAGGGAGTGTCCTCGGCGTGACTACTAGCTGGACACTGCGTGGTACCTCGATCCGTCCGAGCTAGACCCAAACGGGCTATTCAAAGGACGCCCTGACGGGCCAGGGAGATACGGGCTCGAGCCGCTCTACATTCGGGCGTGCGCGCGTGCAGTCGGGCGGCTCGTCGACCCTCCATCCACGATCGGACGACCGAATTAGGGGGGATAGCCGACCCCTGCGGCACAGGTCCAGACCAGAGCCCCCCGTGTGCAGTTCGCCCGGGACGCCTCGACGCCTTCTCCGGCCGAAACCCATCCGTTCGTCCGGGGTTGCGACCCCGCCGCGGAGGAGATGATTGTCTCGGCTTCGGGGGGGCTGCGGCTTTCCCCGAAGCCTTCTCGGTCAGGTGCCATCCGCCGACCCTGACCTCGATTCTGACGGAACGTGGGGTGTGTGGACGGGACGGGCGGCGTAGAGTCGCCGGGGTATGCGGTTGTGGTGCGTGAAGTACGACCGGCCTCGAACGCGACGCGCCACAATTACCTCATGCTGGATAGAGATTACGATTGGGCGGTGAGATTCCGGATCGCATTGCTCTTGTTCGCTCTCGCGGTCGCAGGTACCGCATCGGGCTCTGTTCTCGGGAGTGGGAACCCGACTGGCCAGTGGGCAACACCGAAGGCGGCCCAGGCGGTCATTCTTTCGCGTGCGATCGGTGTGAGTGAATGCTTCGTCGCCGGTGCGAACGGCGGAGCTTGCAAGATCGGCCGACCCGCTAACCAGCCCAGCGTTGTTAGCGAGAGCCGGGCCAAAGTCGTGTCGGCGGACGTAACTGGCATCGGCCCGTACAAGCTCGTCAACGGTGTGCGTCGCTATCAGCTCTTCAACGTTCGGGCCTGCACGATCTACCACTACCGAGGCGCACATCGGTGGAATGTTCACTTCCGCTGGTTCACGCGGCGACCGCCGGGAGGGACTATTACGACCAGTGACCGTAACGGCGGCGTCAGGGTCATGCGGGACAGCGGTGAGCCGTACGCTAGGGACTGGAACTACCCGCTCTTCGCGCCGCTCGCGCGCGACCACTGCTAAGCGGGTTCCGGCGCGGCGCGCCCCTGACCACCAACGTCCGAGCGACATTCCTGAACGCTGGCGCAGCCCGGCGCACCGTACTCGGCTCCGCCTGAGATGCTGGGCTCTACGACGACCGGAGCAGGGACGTGTTCGTGGAACGGTTCAGCTTCGCCTCCGAGGTGGCTTCACAGCTCGCGTAGGGCCGCGAGCACCTCGTCGACCGTGTGGCAGATGCGCCCGCACGACTCGATCGCGCCTGCGACGAACAGGTTCATGCCGCCCCCGACGACGTTCTCCTGGCGGCGACGCTCGAGGCGGATGTCGGTCGAGATCGCGACGATGCCCCGGTACTGGTCGCCGCCGCTCCGCACGAGCTCGGCGAACATGCCGATCTCGCACGCCGTCCCGTCGTCGACGATCGGGCCGTCGAGCCACGCGACGAGAGCGTTCGACGACCGGAGTCCCTCGGCGTCGATGCGGTAGACGGCGTCGACGCTGACGTCGGTCAGATCGGGGAAGTTCTCGTGCGGAACGAAGCAGTCGAAGCCCTCCGCCCGCAGGCGCGCGGCAAGGGCGTCGAGCCACGAGCGTTCGGCCTCGGAGAACAGCGGTCCGGCGACGTAGAGGCGCATGAGCCGCCGCACGCTACACCGCCGGGAGCTCGAACCAGAAGAGGGAGCCGTCGCCCGGCTGGCTGCTGAAAGCCGATGCGCCCGTCGTGGGCCTCGACGATCTCGCGGGAGACGACTGAGTAGCAGTAATCCCCGACCACCTCCGGTGCGAGGACGCTCCCTCAAGCCACACCACGTCTTCCCTTGTCGCATCAAGGAACGGGGTGTTTGATGCGTGACAACTCAGCGAACGGGCCGCCGCCATCAGAGCCGGATACGCGCGCACGTTGTTGCCCAACCGTTGCCCAAACGCCGAAGCGAGCGTCCCGCCCCGCATCCGCACGAACAGAAAAGCCCCCGTTTCCGGGGGCTCGCCCAACAGGGGCGACAGGACTTGAACCTGCAACCCCCGGTTTTGGAGTCGGGGCGGGGTAGGTGGCTGCCACTCTGAAACCGCATGGTAGAGCGGTGTCGGTCAGGTGAGATCAGCCTAGATCAGGTGAAATGGGTAGCACGGTGGGTAGCACGGGACCCACCGACATAACGAACGCGCAATCATGCGCGGCGGTGGCGATTCGCTTCCGCACGCAGACGTCGGAGCCCTTGATCGAGCGGGACATCCCCTCGCACGCCTTCACGTTCGTCAGCAATCTCACTGAGACGAGCCACGGGTTTGTTGGCAGGCACGATCCCCTGCGTCGAGTTGCTCTAACGGCAGAGACGCAGAACTAACCGGCCGTCCAGTACCGGACGAAGAGGTCGCGGTGGATGCTTCTTGCGGTGAACTCTGCGGCAAGTCCTGTTCGCCGCCAGACAACGGGCCGATTCGCTTGGGTGTTCCGTACTGCGGTCATCGTCGCGCTCTTGCACGTTGTGGCGGTTGGTGCCCCTGGCGCCGCGCTGGCGCACGACGTCAACACGGCAGCGGGTCATGAGGCCGAGGACGCTGTCGTGCACTCCGCGACGACAGAGGCCCGGCTCAACAGGGAAACCCTTCTCCTGTCCTCGTGGGCGTCGGCGGAAACCGCCAGCGCCCTTGCAGCCGATCCCGGCCAAGTCGGGCAGTGGGGACCCGTGTCCAACTGGCCCGTCGTGGGCATTCACGCGGCGCTTCTTCCGAACGGGAAGGTGCTCGCGTGGGACTCGGTCGGCGATGCCGCGACCGAGTCCTTCCCCGTTCACAACTTCACGAGAGCCACCGTCTACGACCCGACCACGAACACGCACACGGCCGCGACGGTCGACACGGGTTACAACATCTTCTGCGCGGGGTTCGCGCACCTCGTCGACGGCTCCCTGTTCATCGCCGGCGGCAACAAGAACGCGCAACTCGAGGGGATCGCACAGACCCATCTGTTCAACCCGGCCACCAACGGCTGGAGCCTCGGTCCCACGATGGCAGCCGGTCGCTGGTATCCGACCGTGACGCCGCTGACGAACGGCGAGATGCTCATCACCGAGGGCGGTCCCGACACTCCGGAGGTGCGGACGACCGACGGGACACTGCGGACGCTGAGCGCGGCGTCGCTCAACCTGCCGCTCTATCCGTGGTTGGACGTCGCTCCCGACGGCCGCGTCCTCTACGCCGGGCCTGACCAAACTCTGCGCAAGCTCGACCCGACGGGCGGAGGCTCGTGGCAGAGCTTCGGCCAGCGTGACGGAATCAACCGGAGCTACGGGAGCCACGCGGTCTTCGACATCGGAAAGACGCTCGTGGCAGGCGGCGGGTCTTCGTCGAACAGCGCGTTGGTGATCGATCAAACGGTGCGACTCCCCAGGTCTCCCCCACGTCGCCGATGGCCTTCGGCCGTCGCCAGCACAACCTCACGCTGCTCGCCGACGGCAGCGTGCTCGCAACCGGTGGGAACTCGACCGGGGCATCGCTCATCGACATGAACGGAGGCGTCTACAACGCCGAGCGGTGGGACCCCGTCACGGGGCAGTGGACAACCCTTGCGGCGCAGGCCGTGACACGCCAGTACCACTCGACCGCGCTGCTCCTCCCGGACGGCCGCGTGCTCTCGTCGGGCGGCGGCATCTGCGGCACCTGCGACCAGGTCGGGTATCTGGCGAAGAACGCCGAGATCTTCACGCCGCCCTACTTGTTCAAGAAGGACGGCTCCGGGGAGCTTGCCCTGCGCCCCGAGATCACCAGCGCGCCAGGAACGGTCAACCACGGGACGTCCTTCCAGATCACCACGCCGAGCGTCGCCTCGATCAGCAAGGTCGCGCTGATCCGGCTGGGGTCGCAAACGCACTCGGTCGAGATGGAGCAGCGGTACGTGCCGCTCTCCTTCACCGCCGGCGCCGGCACCCTGACCGCGAGCGTGCCGGCGAACGTGAACACGGCGGTTCCAGGCGTGTACATGCTCTTCATCGTCGACTCGGCGGGCGTCCCGTCCGTGGCGCGCATGGTCCAACTCGACTCCGCGGCGCCACCTCCTCCTCCGCCCCCGCCCCCGCCCCCGCCGCCGCCGCCGCCGCCCCCGCCGAATCAGCCGCCGAGCGTCACGCTCACGTCGCCGGCGAACGGTGCGAAGTTCACCTCACCGGCCAAGATGTCGCTCCGGGCGACGGCTGCCGACGCCGACGGCACCGTGACGAGAGTCGAGTTCTTCAACGGCACGACGAAGCTGGGCGAAGACACGACCGCGCCGTACACGATCCAGTGGAACGTCGGCGCAGCCGGCACCTACACGCTCACCGCGCGGGCGACCGACGACACCGGCGCGACCGCGACGAGCACCTCGGTCACGGTCACGGTCGCGAAGAAGAAGTGAGACCCTGGCCAGCGGCCGTGGTCCACGCGAAACGTAGCCGCTCGCGGTAGAAGACCCAGAGGAGGATGCCGACGACGAGGAGCACCGCCTCGTCGAGCGGACCGGGAACCGGGAGGACGCCGAAGGCGGCGAGCCCGGCGGCGGTCACCGTTCGTCGCTCCCGATCAACAACTTGATCGTTGGCACCCGGAGCTCTCAGGCACGACCCTCGTCTCCGAACTCACGTCTACCGCACTCCGGGCAGTAGAGCGCCGGCTCGTCGTCGATCGCGCTCGGCGACCTCGTCGCCGACCTCCTCTTCGAGCATCGCGCGGCGACCGCCTACGACGGCGACGGCGAGCGTGTCTTCGTCAACCCCGAGACAGGTTCGGCGCTCGACCCGAAGCGCTACGCAGACACCTTCCGCGCGGCGCTCAAGCGGGCGAAGATCACGGGCCGTGTTCGTCCGTTCCACGACGGCCGGCACGGACACCTGACGAACGCCGCCGCAGCGGGAGTGTCACCGCAGGCGCTCCAGGCGCAGGCAGGGCACGCAGACTTCTCGACGACGAAGCGCTACATCGATCTTGCGGGCGTGAGCTTCCGCGACGAAGCCCGCCTCGCGGAGGCGCGCATGTTCGGCGTCCGCGCCGAGAATGGATAGCACGGTGGGTAGCACGGGGCCGTAACGACGGCCTGCCGAGAGACACGAAAGCCTCGCCTATGCGGGGCTTTCGTTTACAGGGGCGACAGGACTTGAACCTGCAACCCCCGGTTTTGGAGACCGGTGCTCTACCAATTGAGCTACGCCCCTAGGTTGCCCGCGCAGTGTAGACGCGGCCTTGACGGCGCTACGCTCGGCCCGTGTCGCAGCGGCGGGCACTCGGTGTTCTCTTCCTCGTGCTGGCCGTCGGGCTGGCCGGGATCGCGGTCGCCGCGTTCCGCTCGGACGTCTGGCCGATCGCCTTCGCGGCCGCTGTCCTGTCGGGCTGGCTCGCCACGATGGCCCTTCGCGGCCTGTCGGGCTGAGGAATCCTCCGCTTCACGCCGTATTCTCCCCCTATGGCCGAGGGCAAAGAGAGCAAGGAAGACACCGGGACGCTCTGGCGGCAGTACGTGCGGACGAAGGATCAGGCGATCCGCGACCGCCTCATCCTCACGTATGCGCCGCTCGTGAAGTACGTCGCCGGCCGGCTCGGCTCGGGACTCCCGGCGCACGTCGACGAAGGCGATCTCACGAGCTACGGCCTGCTCGGGCTGATCGGCGCGATCGAGCGGTTCGACCCGGACCGCGACATCAAGTTCGAGACATACGCGATCGCGCGGATCAAGGGCTCGATCATCGACGAGCTCCGAGCGATGGACTGGGTGCCGCGCTCCGTGCGCGCCCGCGCTCGCGACATCGAGCGGGCGATCGCCGAGCTCGAGGCCAAGCTCGGCCGCGCCCCGAACGACGACGAGATCGCCGGCAAGCTCGGCCTGACCCAGGACGAGCTCGACAGCAGCCTCACCGAGATCTCTCGCTCGTCGATCGCGGCGCTCGACGAGCTCTGGACGGTGCAGGGCGGCACCGGCGACCAGGTGGCGCTGATCGACACGATCGAGGACACGCACGGCCAGGCGCCGACGACCGCGCTCGACCGCTCCGAGATGAAGGAGATGATCGCCGACTCGATCTCGCGCCTCCCGGAGCGCGAGAAGCTCGTGATCACGCTCTACTACTACGAAGAGCTGACGCTGAGAGAGATCGGCGAGGTGCTCGGGGTGACCGAGTCACGCGTCTCACAGCTGCACACGAAGGCGATCCTCCGCCTGAAGGCGCGCCTCTCCGGCACGCCCGTACGGGCATCCCTCAGCGACTGAGGCGGCGATAGGATCGGCGGCGAGGACCCTTTTCGACCGAGGAGGACGCGCCGCATGGCCTACGAGCCCGGGAAGATCCGTAACGTCGCAGTCGTCGGACACCGCGGCGTTGGCAAGACGTCGCTCGTGGAGGCCCTGCTCTTCCAGACGGGGATGGTGAACCGGCTCGGGACGATCGAGACGGGGACGACCGTCACCGACTGGGACGACGACGAGCAGAAACGGCAGATGTCGCTCTCCTCGTCGCTCGCGCACCTCGAGTGGCAGGAGCGCAAGATCAACCTGATCGACGCGCCCGGCGATCCCGGCTTCCAGGGAGACGCGATCGCGGCGCTGCGGGTCGTCGAAGGTGCGCTCTTCGTCCTCTCCGGCGTGATGGGCACCGAGGTCGGCACCAGCCGCCAGTGGACGCGTGCCTCCGACCTCGGGCTTGCGCGCGTGCTGTTCGTGAACATGCTCGACCGGGAGCGCGCCGACTTCTTCCGCACCCTCGCGTCGATCCGGGAGCAGCTCTCGGAGAAGTGCATCGCCGTGCACCTGCCGATCGGGTCGGAGCACGAGCTCACGGGGATCGTCGACGTGCTGCACATGTGCGCGTACCTGAGCCCCGAGGGAGAGAAGGAGGGAGAGCCCGTCGCGATCCCGCCGGAGCTGGCCGACCAGGCCAACGAGTACCGGGAGAAGCTCCTCGACGCGGTCGTCGAGACGGACGAGGCGCTGATGGAGCGCTACCTCGACGGGCAGGAGCTCGACGCGACTGACGTCGCGAGTGCGCTGAAGACCGCGGTCACCCGCGGCGAAGTGTTTCCGGTCGCGTGCGGCGTGGCGACGAAGAACCTCGGCACGCATGCCCTACTCGACCTGCTCGTCGAGGGCGTGCCGTCACCGGCGAAGAAAGGCGCGCCGATCGAGATCGAGGGCGGCGGTACCGCTGCGTTCGTCTTCAAGACGATCGCCGATCCGTTTGCGGGCCGCATCAACGTGTTCCGCGTGCTGTCGGGACAGGTGAAGGGCGACGCGACGCTCACGAACCTGCGCGCGCACTCGAAGGAACGGTTCGGCGCGTTGATGGTGATGCAGGGCAAGGAGCACACGAACGAGACGGAGATCGGCGAAGGCGACATCGGCGCCGTCGCGAAGCTGAAGGAGACGCAGACCGGCGACCTCCTGCTCGACGCCGAGCGGCCGGTCGAGCTGCCGCGCTTCGCCTTCCCAGAGCCGGTGATGAGCTTTGCGATCAGGCCGAAGGCGAAAGGCGACGAGGAGAAGATGGCGACCTCGCTTCGCCGCCTCGCCGAGGAGGACCCGACGCTGATGATGCGCCGCGACGAGCAGACGGGCGAGCAGCTGCTCTCCGGCCTCTCGCAGATGCACGTCGAGGTCGGGGTCGACCGGCTGAAGCGGCGCTTCGGGGTCGACGTCGAGCTGCAGCCCGCCGCGCGTCCCGTACCAGGAGTCGATCCGCAAGGAGGCGCGGGCGCAGGGGAAGTACAAGAAGCAGACCGGCGGCCGGGGTCAGTACGGCGACTGCCACATCGTCCTCGAGCCGATCGAGGGCCACACCGGCTACGAGTTCGTGGACAAGATCGTCGGCGGGGTGATCCCGCAGAGCTACCGCCCGGCCGTCGACAAGGGCATCCAGGAGTCGATGCAGTCCGGCGACCTCGCGGGCGCACCGGTCTCGGGGGTGCGCGTGCTGCTCGTCGACGGCTCGTACCACAACGTCGACTCGTCGGAGATGGCGTTCAAGATCGCCGGCTCGATGGCGTTCAAGCAGGCGTACGAGAAGGCCGACCCGGTCCTGCTCGAGCCGATCATGGAGGTCGAGATCACCGTCCCCGACGAGGCGGTCGGCGCGGTGAACGGCGACCTCAACTCGCGGCGCGGGCGCCTGCACGGGATGGAGCCGAAGGGCGGCATGACGACGATCAACGCCGAGGTGCCGATGGCGGAGATCCTGACCTATGCGCAGTCGCTCACCTCGATGACTGCCGGGCGAGGCGATTACCACATGCACTTCCTGCGCTACGAGGAAGTCCCGGCGCACGTCGCGCAGAAGGTGATGGAGGCGTTCCGCAAGGACAAGGAAGAGGCGAAGGTCTAGCCGGCTCGAGTTGCCTCGAGCCGGCCGAGTAAGACCTTCGCTAGACGGTCGGCGTCTCGGCCTTCGCGTCCTTGAGCCTGCGGAGCAGGTCGGAGACGTCGGCGAGCTCCTGCTCGAGGTCGCGCTGATAGGCCTCGAGCCGCTCGAGCACGCGCTCGCGCTCGTAGAAGCGTGCGCCGAGGCGCGAGCCTCCGCGGTGATGGCGATGTCCGTGCATGTTCACCTCCCCTCGTCGAGTCGTGCGATGAGGGTGTCCATGCGGTCGCGGGCCTCGCGCAGCCAGTGCGCCCAGCGCTCGAGCGCGCGACGGCCCTCGTCCGTGATCTCGTAGGTCCGCTTCGCGGGGCCGGGCAGCTCGTCGCTCCACTCCGAGGTGACGAGCCCGCGCTCTTCCATCCCGCGGAGTGCCCGGTAGACGTTCCCGACGTCGACGCGCTCCGTGCCGACGAGCGCCGGGAGCTCCGCGATCAGCTCGTAGCCGTGCGTCGGCCGCTCACGGAGCAGCGCCAGCAGGCCGGGCTCGAGGAACCGGAAGCCTCGGCCGCGTTTCACGCGATCACATATGTATCTGACATATATCGGACGACCCTAGCACGCGGGTGACAGGCCGGAGCGGGGCTAGACTCGGACCGCTGTGCAGCGCATCACGAGCACGACCGTCACCCGGACGTGCGCGATCTGTGAGCGTTCCCTGCTGCTCGGGGAGCGTGCGATCCGGTTCGCGCCGAACGGTGTCGACTTCGTCGACGTCTGCCCGCTCTGCCAGGAGCAGGCGGTCGAGTACGGCTGGCTCAAGGAAGGCAGCCCGACGAGCCCGACCGTGCCGGAGGCGCGTCGGAAGCGGCGCCGCCGGCTGGGCTCGATCTTCGACACCCGGCGCCCGGTCAACGACGCGCCGGTCGCGTCAGAGCCGATCCTGCGCCGGCTTTCCGAGCCCGAGCTCGCGATGGTCGAGGCGGCCGACCTGTTCAACGCGAGCCAGTACCGACGGACGGTCGGGGGGATCGCGAAGAGCCTCGGTCAGCCCCGCGCGTCGATCGTGCAGCTCTCCGGAGTCAAGTCCGAGCTTGTCGTCACGATCGTGTGGGACATCTCCTGGTACCAGTACCGCGTCAGCCTCGAGTCCGCGCAGCCGGTCCGCCTCGCGGAGCGGGGGCAGGACCCACGGGAGCTCGAGTCCTCGTTCGGCCACTGGAACGCGCACCTCGAAGAGAACGGCAGGCTTGTCCCCGACATCGCTCGCCTCTAGCGCAGAACCGAGCGCTCCCTACAATCAGAGCGTGATCTACTGCGTGATCCCTCCGGAGCTCAAGGACGAGCTCTTCGACAAGATGGTCGAGTACTACAAGGACAACCCGAACGTGACGGTGATCGTCGACCGCCGCTCGGGCCCCGACCGCCGTCAGGGGAAGGCCGCTCCGGAGGGCGAAAAACGCGAGACGCGGGACCGTCGGCGGAGCCGGGCCCCGGGCACCTTCCCGGACATCTCCGAGGGATAGCATGGCGCCCGTGGCGATCACGGGCACCAAGAAGTTCCGCAACTACGTCGGCGGCGAGTGGGTCGACGCGGCCGGAGGCGAGACGTTCGAGAGCATCGTCCCCGCGACCGGGGACCCGATCGGCGAGTTTCCGCGCTCGACCGCGGAAGACGTCGACCGCGCCGTCGCGGCCGCGAAGGAGGCCTACGAGGGGTGGCGGCTGACGCCGGCCCCGAAGCGCGCCGAGGTCCTGTACCGCTTCGCCAACCTGCTCGCCGAGCACAAGGACGACCTCGCCGACCTGATGAGCCGCGAGATGGGCAAGGTCAAGGTCGAGGCCGCCGGCGACGTGCAGGAGGCGATCGACATGACGCTCTACATGGCCGGTGAGGGTCGGCGCATGTTCGGGCAGACGACGCCGTCCGAGCTGCCGAACAAGTTCCAGATGAGCGTGCGGATGCCGATCGGCGTCGTCGGGGTGATCACGCCGTGGAACTTCCCGATCGCGATCCCGAGCTGGAAGATCGCGCCCGCGCTCGTGTGCGGGAACACGGTCGTCTTCAAGCCGGCCGAGGACACACCGCTCCTCGCGGAGCGCTTCGTCGAGCTGCTCGAGGAAGCGGAGCTCCCCGCGGGTGTCGTCAACGTCGTGCACGGCTTCGGCGAGGAAGTCGGCGAGGCGATCGTCAAGCATCCCGACGTGCCGGTGATCACGTTCACCGGCTCGCGGGAGACGGGCGTCCGCGTGACCCATGCCGCAGCCGACCGGCTCAAGCTCGTGCACCTCGAGCTCGGCGGCAAGAACGCGATCGTCGTGATGGACGACGCCGACCTCGATCTCGCGGTCGACGGGATCGTCTGGTCGGCCTTCGGGACTTCGGGGCAGCGCTGCACCGCCGCCAGCCGCGTGGTCGTACACGAGAAGGTCTACGACGAGCTGCAGTCGCGTCTCGTCGCGGCGGCGGAGCGGATGCGGCTCGGCCCGGGGTGGGAGCCGGACACCGATCTCGGCCCCGTGATCAACCGCGCATCGATCGAGAAGATCCACGCATACACCGAGATCGGCAAGGACGAGGGCGCGACGCTGCTGACGGGCGGCGAGGTCGCGACCGGCGACGGACTCGACAAGGGCTTTTACTACCGGCCGACGATCTTCGGCGACGTCGACTCCGGGATGCGCATCGCGCAGGAGGAGATCTTCGGCCCGACGACCGCGCTCATTCGCGTCAAGGACTTCGACGAGGCCGTGCGCGCGGTCAACGGCGTCAAGTACGGGCTCTCGTCGGCGATCTTCACGCAGGACGTCAACCGCGCGTTCCGTGCGATGCGCGACCTGAACACGGGGATCACGTACGTGAACGCCGGCACGACCGGCGCAGAGGTGCACCTGCCGTTCGGCGGAACGAAGGACACGGGGAACGGGCACCGCGAGGCGGGCCAGGCAGCGCTCGATGTCTTCACCGAGTGGAAGGCGATCTACGTCGACTACTCGGGCAAGCTCCAGCGCGCGCAGATCGACAACGAGTGAGCCGAAGCGGCGCGGTGGCGGTCGCGATCCGGGAGCTCGAGGAAGCGGACCTGCCGTTCCTCCGGGAGATGCTGTACGCGGCGCTCATGTGGCAGCGGGACGCGGAGCGCTATCCGTTCGACATGGTGCTCGCGCACGAGCAGGTCGTTCGGTATCACGAGGGCTGGGGCCGGGCCGGTGATGTCGCGCTCGTCGCCGAAGACGACGGGCGGCCGGTGGGTTGCGTCTGGTACCGGCTCTTCACCGAGGACGACCATGGCGAGGGTTACGTCGACGACGAGACGCCCGAGCTCGCGATCGCGGTGGCCGACGGCCACCGAGAGAAGGGTGTCGGAACTGCGCTGATGGAAGCCGCGGCCGAGCGTGCGCGCCGGGATCAACTCGCGCGACTCGCACTCAGCGTCGACGTAGCCAACCCCGCGAAGCGCCTTTACGCACGACTCGGCTGGGTGGAGTACGAGCCCGGCGACGGCCTCGGCAGGATGTTGCTCACCCTCGACCCGTGAGAGCGACGCTGTTCACCGACGGCGGCGCGCGCGGCAATCCAGGACCGGCCGCGTACGGCTACGTGCTCGAGGCCGACGATGGGACGGTGCTCGCCGCGCACGGCGAGAGGATCGGCGTGGCGACGAACAACGTCGCCGAGTATCGCGCGCTGATCGCCGGGCTCGAGAAGGCGCTCGAGCTGGGACTGGACGAGATCGGCGTCGTCTCCGACTCGGAGCTGCTCGTCAAGCAGATGACGGGTGAGTACCGCGTCAAGAACGAGGCGCTGTTGAAGCTCCACAGCGAGGCGTCGAAGGCGGCGCGTCGCATCGGCGACGTGTCGTACAGGGCCGTCCGGAGGGAGCACAATGAGCTCGCGGACCGGCTCGTGAACGAGGCGCTCGACGCTCCCGAGTGACGTCGCCGCTACGGCGCGAGCTCGTGAGCAAGGCCGAAGTGCGAAAAGAGCCCGGGGAGGATGAAGGCGGTGATCTCCTTGATCCGTGAGCCCTCGAACGTGAGCACGTCGATCGCCGCGGCCGTGAAGCGTCCGGTCTCGCTGTTCCGCTGGTAATAGGCGACGGCCACCTGCCCGTTCGCACAGGTCGGCACGGCGCGTGCCTCGGCGCAGAACTCAACGGCGGCATGTGCGAAGCCGGCGATCGTCTCGCTGCCGCGCCACCAACTCGCCCAGGGCGGCATGGAGAAGACGGCGTCGGCGGCCAGCAGTTCCAGCAGCAGGTCGACGTCGCCTCGTTGCCACGCATCGACGTACGCGTCGACGAGTTCTCGGGTCCGCTCGTCGCCGAGCGAGCGCAAGGTCTCCTGCTGGCTCTGCTCGGGGAGACGATCGTCGATGGTCTTGCGTGCGCGCTGTAAGGCGCTGTTCACCGACGCGACGGTCGTCTCTAGCGACTCCGAGACCTCTCGCGCCGAGAAGCCGAGCACCTCGCGCATGACGAGCACCGCGCGCTGGGTGGCCGGCAGGTGTTGGAGCGCCGCGACGAAGGCGAGTTCGACGGCCTCGCGCTGCTCGTAGCGTGCGTCCGGCGCGGCATAGCCCTCCCCGAGCCCCAGCGTCTCGTCCGGGTAGGGCTCGATCCACACCGACTCGACGAGCGGCTCACCGAGGTCGTGCGTGAACGTCGTCGGCGGGGCCGTAGTCGATCGGAAGCACGCGCTTTGGCCGTCGCGAGATCGCGTCCAGGCACGCATTGGTCGCGATCGTGTAAAGCCAGGAGCGAAGTGTGCTTCGACCGCCGAACCCGGATAGGCCCCGCCACGCGCGCAGGAGGGTGTCCTGGAGGGCGTCCTCGGCGTCGTGCAGCGAGCCCAGCATCCGGTAGCAGTGGGCGTGGAGCCCTGCTCGATGGTCCTCGACGATGCGGCGAAAGGCGTCCTCGTCGCCGCCGCGGGCGGCGTCGAGCAGCTCTCGGTCCTGGATCGAGCCTGTGGGGGTGACGGACATCGTCAGTAGCTTAGACCGGCGCCGGCGACCGAACTCATCGCTGCCGCCGATGAGTTCTCCGGGCGACGCCAGTCGAAAGAGGCAGGGCTATGAGGCCGGCCTGCGTCAATCCCGTCGTTCACTTGGAGCTCCACACCGGCAATCTCTCGCGCGCCTGCGCCTTCTACACGCGACTGTTCGGCTGGCACGCGGAGAAGATCGCCCTCGACTGTGGGTCATACCTCGCGCTCGACCTGGGCAACGGGATCGAGGGCGGCGTCGTCGAGCTCGACACCGAGCGCGCCCTGTGGCTGCCCTACGTCGAGGTCACCGACGTCGCCGAAGCGACCGAGCAGGCGCGTCTGCTCGGGGCGTCGGTGCCGGTCGAGCCCCGAGAGGGCCCGGCGGGCTGGCGAAGCGTCGTCGCAGTACCCGCCGGGGCCGAGATCGCCCTCTGGCAGCCGAAGGTTCCGAGGTCGCGGCGATGAGTCCACGTGCGTAGCGGGCTGGACGAGCTGGTGGCTGCGGTCCGCGCCGTCGTCAGCAAGCAGGCCGACTGGGAACAGACGGCGCGTCTCGTGGCCGGCGAGTTGGCCCGCCAGCTACCGCCGCCCGAGCTGCTCACGGCCGAGCAGCGGATCGGCGACCCGGAGAGCTACCGCAGCCACGTGCTCCACACCGAGCCCGACGGGACCTTTTCCATCGTTGCGCTGGTCTGGCACCCCGGGCAGGTGACAGCGATCCACGATCACGTGACCTGGTGCGTGTTCGGGGTTATCCAGGGGGTCGAGCATGAGGAGCTCTTCACGCTCGACGAGAAACGAGGATGCCTCGTCGAGGTTGGAACCAGAACGAACAGCTCAGGAGAAGTGAGCGGATTCGCTCCGCCGGGCGACATTCACCGCGTCCGAAACGCGGGCGATCACACCGCGATCTCGATCCACGTCTACGGGACCGACGTCTCCCGGATCGGCTCGAGTGTCCGACGCTACTACGCGCACCCGATCCTGCCTGCCTGATCGGGCGACGAGCACTCGGGGACGACGGGAGCGACAAGAAGCCGCCGCTATACTGGCCGGCGCGCGGATGTAGCTCAGTTGGCTAGAGCGTCTGCTTGCCATGCAGAAGGTCGTGGGTTCGAGTCCCATCATCCGCTCTCCTGAAAGCCCCAGCCAAGGGGCTTTTTCGTGGTCCGACCGACCCGGGAATCGGCACGATGCGGAACCTCAGCGGTCGATCATCCGCTGCTGGGCCTCCGCATAGCGGGCGCCCTGCGCGGTGATCTGCGCTGCAGCGGTCTCGATCTCCTGCCGGTCCTCATGGGTGAGCTCGACGTCGACTGCGGCGACGTTCTCCTCGAGGCGGTGCAGCTTCGTCGTGCCGGGGATCGGGACGATCCACGGCTTCTGGGCGAGGATCCAGGCGAGCGCAATCTGCGCGCGCGTCGCACCTTTCTGCTCCGCGACGCGCCCGAGGAGCTCGATGAAAACGCGGTTCGCCGTGCGCGCCTCCGTGTCGAACCGGGGAACCGTCATGCGGAAGTCGGAGCTCTCGAACGTCGTGGACTCGTCGATCGTCCCGGTCAGGAAACCCTTCCCAAGCGGGCTGAAGGGCACGAAGCCGATCGCGAGCTCCTCGAGCGTCGGCAGGATCGCCTCCTCCGGCTCGCGCCACCACAGGGAGTACTCGCTCTGTAGGGCAGTGACGGGTTGGACGGCGTGCGCGCGTCGGATCGTCTGCACTCCCGCTTCGGAGAGGCCGAAGTGCTGCACCTTGCCTGCGGCGATCAGATCCTTCACCGTGCCGGCGACGTCCTCGATGGGGACGTTCGGGTCGACGCGGTGCTGGTAGAGCAGGTCGATCGTGTCCGTCCGGAGCCGCCTCAGCGACGCGTCGACGCTCCGCTCGATCGTCTCCGGGCGGCTGTCTATCCCGTGGCTCCCGCCGTCTTCCAGGTCGAAGCCGAACTTCGTCGCGAGCACGACCTGGTCACGGACGGGCTCGAGCGCCTCGCCGACGAGCTCCTCGTTCGTGAACGGCCCGTAGACCTGCGCGGTGTCGAAGAAGGTCACCCCGCGTTCGACCGCGTCGCGGATCAGGCCGATCATCTCCCCCCGGTCGGGGAACGGCGGGTAGCTCTGGCTCATCCCCATGCAGCCGAGTCCAACGGCCGACACTTCCAGCTGCCTTCCTCCGAGTGTGCGCTTCTGCATCGCTCCTCCTACGATCTAGTTGGCGGCGGCGAACTGCGGTTCGTCGACTGCGAGCGACGATGACAGGTCCGCAACGGCTGTGGCGGGATCGGTTGCCGACCACTTGCTACGCAAAGGTCGTGGGGTCGAGGCCCAATCATCCGCTCTGGAACGTTCTCTTTTCGTTGTCGTCCTCGCCAAGCGCGATCGCGGCGGCGTCCCAGACATCGAGCTGCCGTCCCTCCTGGACGCCGGCGACGAACTCGGGAGCCGTCTCGTGGATTAGCTGTCCGGCACGCTCGGCGCGCACTGCGCTCCCAGGCGCGCGTACGGCCCGCGCTCCCGTTCCGCCTCGACCGCGCCCCAGAAAGACCTGCGTGTCGAGGCTGTCCCCGCACCAGCGCTGCACGGGCCAGCGCCGTCAATGGCATGAACGTGCCCGCCGGACTCTCGCCCGGCCGGAGGAGTCGCAGCGCTTCGTGGCCAGTCTTGCTCGGCCTCGTCGAGGTCACCGCGATCGAGCGCGACGTACGCGAGATGCCCGAGGCAACTTGCTCGCCACCAATCCCAGCACAGGTCGCCCGCCATGGCCGCGCTCTTCCGTATCAGGTCCGTGCCGCCTTCGACATCGCCGCTCTTCACGCGGACCCGGCCGAGCAAGGAGTAGTTGGCGACCTCGATGAAGCGGGAACCGCCCACGCGAACGCTCCAGCGACTCCTCGGCGAGTTCCTGCGCTCTCTCCAGATCCCCACGTTGCGACGCGCTGTTCGCGAGACGCTCGGTCAGCTGTGCAATGCCGCGTTCGTCCGCGAGGTCCCGAAAGAGCGCGAGGCTTTCCTCGTAGGGGGGGTCGCAGGACTCGAAGTCTCCTGCGACGTGCAGAGCCCCGCCGCGGACGCGGAGGGCGCTGGCTCTCAAGGCCGGCGAGATCTCGTCGGCCATCGGGAACAGCCGATCGAGCCGGCGGAGGACTTCCTCGGGCGCATGGGTATTCCAGAAGTTCTCGAGCGAGACGAGCAGCTCGAGCGCGAGCTCGACGTCGTTGTCCGACGCCCAGTCCAGGGCTGCTCGCATGTCGTCGCGCTCGGCGAGGACGAGCGGGAGCTGGAACGGCTCATCGTCTTCCTCCGTCAGATGGGCTGATCGGGCGATCGCGAGCATCCGCTCCGCGTGTCGTCGCCGAATGACGCCGGCATCCGGCGATTCGTCGAGTCGCTCCGCGGCGAACTCCCGGATCGTCTCCAGCATCCACGAAGCGCTCCTCGCCGATCGCCGGTGCGCCGACGGAGGAGGCTCTTGTCGAGGAGCGACTCGAGGGTGTCGAGATCCGCCTCGGCAGACTTCTTCACCGGACTCCAGGGTGCACCCTGCGGCGAAGACCGAGAGCGTGCGAAGAGTGTCCTTTCGGCCTCGTCGAGAAGGTCGTACGACCACCGATGGTCGTCCGCAGCGTCGCGTGCCGCTCGTCGGCGTCCCGCGTCCCCTGAGGAGGTCCAGCCGTTGCCCGAGCCGCTCGAGGAGCGCCTCCGGCGCGAGCAGCTTCGTCCGGGCGGCAGCAAGCTCGAGCGCAAGCGGCAGACGATCGAGGCGCTCGCAAAGCTCGCCGATCACAGGCGTCGGCGCGGTGTCGGGACGGACGGCGCGGGCACGTTCGACGAAGAGCGCCACGGCTTCGTCGCCGAAGAGAGGCGGCAGGTCGAACTCGTACTCTCCCTGGATGCGGAGTGGCTCCCGCGAGGTCACGAGCAGGCGCATCGAGGGAGCCGCGGCCACGAGCTCCGCGAGCCGGGCGCAGCTGCGGGCAACAGGTGCTCGGCGTTGTCGAGCACGAGCTGCGTTCTGCGACCTCCTGTGGCGGCGGCGAGCCCGTGCGGCTCCGGGCTCGGGGCGCCGAGCCGGTCGGCGATCGTCGGGAGCACGAGCGTGCCGTCGCGGAGCGGTGCGAGCGCGACGAAGAGCGTCGAGCCGTCTGCCTCCTCGGCCAGCAGCCTGGCGAGCTCGATCGCGAAGCGCGTCTTGCCGGTACCGCCCGGCCCGACGATCGTGAGCACACGCGGGTCGCGGTCGAGAACGAGCGAGATGGCCTCGAAGAGCTCGCGCTCGCGCCCGAGGAAACGGGTTGGGGGCGTCGGTAAGTCGACGCTCCCCGGCGTACGCAGCGGCGGAAACTCCCCCTCGCCGAGCTGATGGAGGCGAGTCGCGCCCTCGAAGTCCTTCAGCCGATGCAGGCCGAGGTCGCGGAGCGGCTCGCCGTCGAGGAGGGCGGCCGTCGTCTGCGAGCACGACCGTCTGGCCGCCGTGGGCGAGCGCTCCCACGCGCGCGCCGCGGTGAACGTCGATGCCGATGTAGCCCTCGGCGCCGAGGTTGGCGGCTCCGGTGTGGAGGCCATGCGCACGCGGATCGGCCCGTCCCGCGAGCGCCTCGCCGCCCGCCCGCGCGGCGTCGGCCGCTCCCTGGGCGGTCGGGAAAGCGACGAGGAAGGCGTCGCCCTGCGTGTCGACCTCGACGCCGCCGTTGGCCGCGAACGCCTCGCGCAGCGCGCGCCGGTGCTCGGCGAGCGCCTCGCCGTATGCGTCCGGGCCGAGCTCCCGGAGCAGGCGCGTCGAGCCCTCGATGTCGGTGAAGAGGAACGTGACCGTTCCGGTCGGGAGATCGGCGTGCACTGCTTTGAGGGTACGACGTCAGCCCGTCAGTCGGGCAGGTACCGCTCGCGCAGGGCTGCGGTCGTCTGCGCCGGGAGGACTTCGGCGTCGAGTAGCTGCTCGACGGTCACCGAGCGCGAACGTCGTGTCGTCCACGAGTAGGTCTCGGTACCGCTCGCACGCGTCGGCGAAGTCGGTGTTGCCGGCTGGGGTGGACGACGACGAGCCGGCCCCAGCGCCACGCGCGGCTCGGGTGCTGCAGCATCGACAGCACGAGCAGGTGGTCGAGCCAGATGTGGATGAGCTCCGTGCCCGTTGACCGCGTCGAGCGCTCCCGGCACGAAGCTGCCCGACGTCTCGGTGACCTCGCGGTACCGCGGGAGGCCGGGTCGGCTTCGGCGGCTGCGGTCTGTTGACCTCGTGGTACGCGGTCACGACGCCGACGATTCCCTCGGTGCCGTCGCCGAGGTCGAGCACGAAGGCGACGTCCCAGGCGACGAGGTTGCCGAGGAAGGCCGAATCGAGCCGGCCCGGGCGAGTGCGCGAAGCGGACCTCGCGCACGGTGCCCGGGGCGTCCGGGAACCACGTGTGAACCGCGCGTTCGGCAAGCCGGAGGTCGGCGGCCAGGTCGCCGAACAGGTTGAAGCAGAAGGCCGCGACGACAGGAGATCCGCCCACAGGCGCTTGTGATCGAAGCTCTGGTGACGCTCGACGAACGACGTCCGCGCCCTCGCCGCTTCGAGTGCGCCCGGGCCGAGGAAGTTCGCGCCCGTCTCTTTCGCGTAGTCGAACGGCAGGCGGCTCCCGACGGGTCGCATCGGCCCGCGCGGGCTGCGGCGTAGATTGGTTGCGAGCCGATTGGGTGTCCGTTGGTCGCGCGCCACTGCGCCTGGTGGTAGCGCAGTCTGCGGCGGAACTCGGTCATCGCCGGCTGTCGCGGCACGTTGTCGTCGGCTTCCCAGCAGTGCGCGGCCTCGAGCTCTGTCTTGGTGAGCGTCGCGGCCATGTCACATCGTCGCTGATCCGGTCGAAGCCCTGGAGCCCGAAGGGCTCGCAGGGCTTGGACGTCAGAGGAGCTCAGACGACGAGCGTGAGGATGAGGATCGCGAAGACCACGCTCTGGGCGCTGTGCACCGCGATTCCGATCCAGGCGCTCCGGTAGCGCTTCGTCGGGTAGGCGAGGGTGAACGTGTCGAGGAGCGTCGCCGGCATCGCCCACGGCACGTGCAGGTGGTAGCCGGTGAAGAGGAGGCCGTTCGCGACCCAGTCTCCGCGTCCGAAGGCGCCGTTCATGCGCGGAAGGAGGTACCCGCGAAACAGGAGCTCCTCGCCGACGATGGTGAACACGAACATCCCGAGGATGAGGCCGTACCAGCCCCAGGCGCCGTCCAGGAACGCCTTGCCGGCGTCCGACTCGACGAGCGTGGCGAAGTCCCGGTTCTCGGGAGCCGCGAACGCGGGACCAGCTCCTGCGACGCCGCGAAGGCCAGGATCATCGGGATCACGATCAGCCAGATCCGGCCGCCGACCCGTCCGCTGCGCGGACTTCGCGGTGAGCGAAGCCAGAGCGCCTCGCGGACCGTCGACCAGCGGAGCGTCCGCTGCTCGCGGCCGACGAGGATCGCGACGAGAACGAACTGCCAGACGAGACCGATGCGTGAGAGACACGATCAGCGCCTTCGTCATCGGCACGATGCCCGTCGCCGGCGAACCGGTCTTCGAGCACGGGCGCAACGAGCCAGGCGAGCACTGCCATCGGGAGCGCGGCGGCCGCCCAGACGGCGATGATCGCGCGGATCCGCAGCTGCGGAATCTCGACGCTCGAGACGGCGGCGTCGGTGCGGGGGCAGTGGCTGTGAGTGGATACGAGACGCTCATTGCGTCCTCCTTTTGGGTCGATTCCATTGCTCGACGCTAGGAGGCGATTGCGTATCGCGCCTCGTCGGAAGGCCGGAATCGAACTCCGACGAGTCGACGATTCCGACTCCTACTCGGGTAGGAGGCGCCACGGAGAGCGTGCGGTACGTTCAGCGCGTGAGCCGGATCCGGCACGTAGCGCGCGAGTACTGGTTCGAGCTGCTGGTCGCGTTCCTGGCGATCGCGGGCATGCTCGAGCTCGTGGTCGGACGCGACTCGCCGGGCGCGCCGCCCACGACGCTCTGGATCGCGATACCCACGGTGGGCGTTCTCGTACTGCCGCTCTTCGCACGTCGGCGCTTTCCGTTCGCCGCTCCGGCTGCCTACTGGCTCCTGGCGATGGCGATCTCGTTCGCCGACGGAGTGCTGCTCGCGTTCATCGGCAGCCTCGGCGTCGTCGGGTTGGCGAGCGCGTTCCTGCTCGGGAACCTGCGGAATCCACTGAAGGCAGGCGCCGGCCTGATCATCGTTCTCGTCGCGATCGTGGTCGTCGTCTACAACATCCCCGGTGCAGACCGTCGGCGACCTCGTCTTCATTCCCCTTCGGTTCGTGGTCGCCTGGGTCGCGGGCTACGCGCTGCGTGAACGGGCCGAGCAGGCCGAAGCGGCGGAAGCGCGCGCCGCGCAGGCCGAACGCGAGCGTGAGGCCGCTGCGCGGATCGCGGTGGCGGAGGAGCGCTCGCGGATCGCCCGTGAGCTCCACGACATCGTCGCCCACGCCGTCAGCGTGATGGTGCTCCAGGTCGGCGCGGTCAGGCACAAGCTTCCCGATGCATTGGCCGAGGACCGCGACGCGCTGAGAGGTGTCGAGCGGGCCGGCCGGACAGCGCTCGCCGAGATGCGCCGCCTCCTCGCCGCAATGCGCCTGGAAGGGGACGAGGCCGAGCTCGTGCCCCAGCCCGGCCTCGACGGCCTCGACTCGCTGCTCGACGAGATCGGCCGCGCGGGCCTGCCCGTCGAGCTGCATGTCGACGGGAAGCCCGTTCCGCTTCCACGAGGGGTCGACCTCTCCGCGTATCGCATCGTTCAGGAAGGCCTGACCAACGCTCTCAAGCACGCGCACGCCAGCGACGCGGACGTGACCGTCCGTTACCGGCCGGACGAGCTGGAGATCGAGATGCGTGACAACGGCCAGCGGCAGCGCGACGAGCGACGGCCTCGGTCACGGGCTGATCGGCGTCCGCGAACGCGTCAAGATCTACGGCGGCAAGATGAACGCGGGTACGGCCGCCGACGGCGGCTTCGTCCTGAGCACGCGCCTCCCGCTCGTCCAGGACGAACGATGACGATCCGCGTGCTCGTCGCCGACGACCAGTCGATGGTCCGCGCCGGCTTTCGCATGCTGCTCGCCGGCGAGGAGGACATCGAAGTGGTGGCCGAGGCGAGCAACGGGCTCGAGGCCGTGGACAAGGCTGCGAGGTTTCATCCCTCCGTCGTCCTGATGGATATCCGCATGCCCGAGCTGGACGGTCTTCAGGCGACCCAACGCATCCTCGCGGCCGACGACACGGCGCGCGGATCCTGATTCTCACGACGTTCGACCTGGACGAGTACGTCTTCGAAGCGTTGAGAGCCGGCGCAAGCGGCTTCGTCCTCAAGGACGACTCTCCCGAACAGCTGATCGCCGCGATCCGCACGGTCGCCGCGGGCGAAGCGCTCCTCTCGCCGACGATCACGAGACGCGTGATCGAGAAGTTCGTCCGCATCTCACGTCCGGCTCCTCCGAAGGAGTTCGAGGAGCTCAGCGACCGCGAGCGAGACGTCTTTCGCATGCTGGCTCGTGGGCTCTCCAACGCCGAGATCGGGAACGAGCTCTACATCAGCGAGACGACCGTCAAGACTCACGTCACGCACATCCTTCAGAAGCTCAACCTTCGCGACCGCGTGCAGGCAGTCGTGCTCGCGTACCAGACCGGCTCTCTTCGAGCCGGACCCGATGTCTCACGGTTAGGTCAGAGCCCCACCTACGGGCCGAGACGTGAGCTTCCGAGGGTGGTCGCCCCCAAGCCGACCAGGGAGAGGGACTGCGGCTCGGAGCCATAGACAGTGCCGCCGTAGAGGTAGTGCTCGAACACGAGTCGCTGCGAGTCGGGCGCCCACGACGGGTCGCCGCCGTCCGCCGCCAGGCGCTGCACATCCCCGCTGCCGTCGGCGTTCGCAACACAGAGCTCACCTTCGCACTGATACTCATCAGCTTCCCGTCGGGTGACCACGCCGGCTGGGACGCGCCCCCGCGCACGATCACCCGCCGTGCACCGTCCTCGAGGTTCGCGGCGACGATCCACCCGTCTCCTGCTGGAAGGCGATCCGGCGCCCGTCGGGACTCACGAGGGCTCCGTCTCGCTGCGCGCAGCAATCGAGCCGGGCCGGGCGTCTCCGATCTGCCCACGATTTCGAGGCAGCAGCCGCTCGCTTCGTCGTCCATCGAGCTGGACGACGTAGATCGAGCTGCTCAAGTCTCTCTCCTGCTTCACGACGGCGAGCCTGTCCCCTTCGGGCGCCCAGGCGGGAGAGAGAACCAGGCGCCACGAAGGACTCGTCTCGGTCTTCGCGCGTTGGTCTTCAGCACGTAGATCCCGTCTTCGCCTGTGAACGCGATCATCCGCCCGTCGGGTGACCAGTCCACGTCGCTCGCCTCGCCGCGCAAGAGCAGGCGCAGCCGGCCTCCGCCCGCGTCGATCACGTAGATCCCACCGGCGCCGCGACTGCTCGCAAACGCGATCAGCCGGCCGTCGGGAGACCAATCGGGGTCGGCATCGACCGTGTCGAAGAGGAGACCTGCTCGCCGGCCTCGGTCGAGGTGCACGCGACCGGAACGACGACCACGAACACGGCGGCGACCAGTGCAGCCCACTTCAACCCAGTCACGACGTGCCTCTCAACGCCAGCCGGCGATCGTGGCAATGAGCAACACGCCGGCGAACCGAAGCGTTCGGCCGGCGAACCGAAACACGAAGAACGAGGACAAGCTGGAGTCGCCATGCGCCGGCGAGCGCGGACACGACAGCGAACGGCGGGAGACCTGTGATCGCGGCGGCGAAAACGGCTGTGAACGCTACCGCGCGATGCCGAGCCGCTCCGTCGATGACGGCGCTCAGGTGCCGCGGGCTTCTCGGCGCAAGGGTGTTCCTCCTCGGCGCTGGCAGCCGATGGAGACGGTGCGGCCCCCGAGGAAGAAGCAGCTCTTCCCGACCATCTGGCCTGCGGCCGCTGCGATGACCTGGCAGGCGAGCAGCGCGTTCGAAGGTTGAAGTCGCGGCGGCGAGAATGAGCGCTACCTCAATCGATGCGAAAGGGACGAACGCCGAGACCAGCGCAAGCAGGAAGATGCCGACGATGAGCGTGAGCTCCTTCATGGCGCGGTGATGCCTTCGGTCGCCACACACCCCGGAGGTCGTGTGAGCAACGTCCTCAACATCCATCGCAGCGACACGCTCTTCAGCACGAGAGCTGCGGCGGCGGCGACCGTGGCGGCACCAGGGTGTCCGGCTGCCAGGAGCAGCAGGAAGATGGCCGAGTTCAGCAGTTTTGCCGGTGGTGAAAAGTTCAGTCGCCACATGCGCGCGTCGACATACCGCAGGTAGTTCACGCCGAGCAGCGGCCAAGCGAGGAACGTCAGCGAGAGCAGCGTGTCGACGACCGTGAAAGCGAGCAGATAAACCGCGACCGGGAGAGCGAATGCCGGTTCGAGCGTCACGGTCGCGAGCAGTGCGAGCGCGCAACATGCGCGATCGCAGACGATGTCCAGGGCGGCTCCGAACCGTGTCTCGGATCGGGTCGTGCGCGCGACGATGCCGTCGCAGACGTCGCCGACCCAGTACGCGGCGATCGCTGCAATGAGAACACGCCAGGACGTCGTCGCGACCGCGCCGACCGTCAGCACCGCACACGCAAGGGTCCTCGCCGCCGTGATGAGGTTTGGCAGGGTGCCGAGGCTTGTCGTCGCCGAGCAGGAGCAGCCCGGCGTGCGACAGCCGCGGAGCTTCTCGGTCGCGGCCGGCGCGCTGAGCGGCACCGTCGGGAATGCGATCGTGGTCATGCATTCGACGTTAAGGAGGACGCCGCCGCAGCGGTACGCGGCCAGCCCCGGACTGAATCGGGGCTGGCCCTGATCTTTCGACCGGCGTCGCTGCCGCGACGCGTCCGCTAGGTGCGCAAGAACGCGAGCACGGCGAGCACGCGGCGGTGGTCGTCCGGCGCCAGAGCGAGTCCGAGCTTTCTGAAGATGCTGCTCACGTGGGTCTCGACCGTCTTCGGACTGAGGAAGAGGCGTCTGCAGATGCCCTGGTTCGACAGGCCTTCGGCCATGAGGCGCAGCACCTCGCGCTCGCGAGGAGTCAGCGCTTCGAGCGGGTCCCTCGCGCTCGCGCCTCCCGAGGAGCTCCGAGACGACAGCAGGGATCGATCGCTGTGCCGCCTCCCGCGACGCGTCGGACGGCGTCGAGGAAGTCGTCGATCTCGAGCACGCGGTCCTTCAGGAGGTAGCCGAACCCCTCCGGCCGCTCGCTGATCAGCGTCACCGCGTGCGTGGGCTCGACGACCTGCGAGAGCACGAGCACCGACACGTTGGGGTGGTGCTCCCTGATGCTCGACGAAGCGCGGGCAGCCCTCGTCGGTGTGCGTCGGTGGCATCCGGACGTCGACGATCCGAATCGGGCTCGTGCTCGCGCACCGCCTCCATCAGCTCCACGGCGTCCCGGGCCTGCGCGACGACCTCGAAGTCGCCGGCGTCCGCGAGGATGCGGGCCACGCCTTCGCGCAGGAGCGCGGAGTCGTCGGCGATCACGACCCGCACGGAATCTCCCCATAGACGCGCGTCCCGCCGTCGTCTCTGCTCTCGACACGAAGCTGCCCACCTCTGGCCTCGACGCGATCTCGGAGCCCGCGCAGGCCCGTGCCGTGGTCGGACGAAGCACCGCCGCGACCGTCGTCCTCGATCTCGATCGTGAGCCTCGAGTCCTCGAGGCGCGCCGCGATCCGCGCGCGCGACGCGCCGGCGTGCTTGACGACGTTGGTCAGCGCCTCGCTGGCCACGAAGTACGCGGTGCCCTCGATGTCGGGTGGGAGACGACCGGGCGGCGCCTCCACATCGACCGGAAGCGGTGCGCGGGCGGCGAGCGCGACGAGCGCAGCGCGCAGACCCTCCTGGGAAGTAGCAGCGGGTGGATGCCTGCCGCGAGATCCGCAGCTCCTGCACCGCGGCCTGGAGCTCGTCGGCGGTCGAGCCGAGGAGGCGGTCCACATCCGGGGAGCCGTCAGTGCCGAGCGCGCGCTGCGCGCGCTTCAGCTCGAGCGCAAGAGCGACGAGCCGCTGTTGCGCGCCGTCATGCAGGTCTCGTTCATCCTCCGGCGCTGCTCGTCGCCGGCGGCGACGATGCGCGCTCTAGACTGCTCGACCTCCGCGAGCTGAGCCTGCACCTCGGCATGGAGCTGTGCGTTTTCGAGTGCGAGTCGCGCCGCGGCGGCGACCGCCTGGATGAGCTCAGGCTCGTCCTCGAGCGCCGAGTCGTGAAGAGCGCAGCAACAACGCGGCCGTCGTGCTCGAGCGTCGTCGTGGAACGACCGTCCTCGGGTAGCGGCGTCGTGCGGCCCGTGGCGTCGGCGAACGCGGCGCGCTCCGGTAGCCAGTAATAGATCTCGAGAGTCGGGTCGTCGAGCGCTCGCGCGAGCTCGTCGCGGATCGCGTACGGCGGCGTGCGCTGGAGATTGACGACGAGCTCCGCGACGTTCGCCTGCGCGAGACGCGAGCGCAACAGTCCGACGAGTAATGCGATCGGCACGGCGATCAACCGGCGACCTGCCACCAGAACAGGTTGTCGTAGACGATCGCCGGGGGAGTCGACGCGAACGTGAGCACGCTGTCGAACACGGCGCGGAGCGCTGCGACCGCTGCGGCGACGAGCAGCGGTGCGAGCATCCGCCGCGCGTACGGAGTCGCTCGCACGAGCCTCCGGACAATGAGCACGATCAGTGCAGCGGCAAGGAAGCCGTACGCCGTGACTGCGAAGCTCTTCTGGAGCACGGAGACGACGTCGGCGTTGCCGTCGACGACGAGAAGGCTCTCGCGAGACAACGGGCCGAAGTACCGGAGCGGCTGGGTGCCGTCGTAGAACAGCAGGATCGCGATCGGGAACACGAGCGCGACCGTGTATCCGACCGCGAGGTACGCACGTTCGAGGCGGTCGGTCACCCGACCCGTCGGATAGGCGAGCACGGTGTGAGCGAACAGCGCGTACGGGAGCTCGCCGATCGCGAAGAAGACCGTGAACGCAAGTGGGTCGTCCGCGTAGCGGAACTGCCGGGCCAGCATTGCGAATCCGAGGATCATCATCATCGGCCCGAGGCGGTTGTCCCGCCGGCGCGACCACGCAGTCAATCCGGCGCCGATGAACCCCACGCGTAGGCAAGGGTCGCCAGCGATCGCACTCCCGTCGTGAACGGGAGGTTGTCCATCTGCACCCGATAGGCGAGAAGGCCCAGAAGCAGCCCGGCTATGACGACGACGACGCGCGCTACCGCCACGCGTAGATCGTCACACAGTTCCGAGCTTCGAGCAGCGTCAGCCGGCGAGGTAGACGTCACGCCGACAGCCCACGTACTGTGACCGTGTGATCGTTCGGGACCTGCCTCGTCGCGGCGGTTCTCGGGCTGGCCGCATGCTCCGTCGGAGACGATCAGGGGTCGGAGAGCGCGCAGCTCGCTTCCGGCAAGCCGCTCCCTGACGGCTGCTTCACGCAGGGTGTCAACGCCGATGCGACTGCCTCGTTCGTGGCCGAGGGTCGTGCGTGGGCGCTCGACCCTGGTTCCGGACGCGTGACCTGCTTGTTCCCGGTTCGGAGACGCCGGTGCCTTCGCCTGGGGTCCTCGCGGCGACCGCGCGCTGCTCGCACGCCTCGAGGTGAAGGGACTCGGTGACGCGCCGTCCCGTCCGCCGGGACGCGTCGACCCAAGCGCGTCCTCGTGGGGACGGCCGATCGGCAAGTCGATCGTCTTCGTCGGCAACGGTGGCCGTGCGCTGCTGAAGGCGCACCCTGACGGCGGGGGGTTCACCGACGCCACGCCGATCCGCGGCGCGACGTACGAGCAGGTCGACTACCACCCTTCGGGTCTCGCGTTTGCGTTCGTGCTGCGGCGCAACGGACGCGCGTCGATCTGGATCTCGTCGAACGTCGGGAAGACGCCGCGGCAGTTCGTACACGGACGGCTGCACACCGGCTTCGACGCGATCACGTTCGCCGACGGCGGGTCGCAGCTGTACTTCGCCGCGCGACATGTCGATCGCCGCGTCGACGTGCACCGCCTGCAGCTCGTCGGCGCGACGTCCGCGCCCGTCGTCTGGCGGGGCGGGCCGGAGGAACGCGTCACCGATCTCGTCGATGCGCCGGGCGGTCCGGACCTCGCGTTCACCGCCGGCCGTTCGTGCGAGTCGCGCTACGCGGTCGTCGTCTCGGCTCGCCAGCCAAAGGGCGCCGAGCTCATGCCCGACGAGGGGCGGTCACGCGCGGTGGGCTGGCTCGACCGGAAGCACGTGCTGGTTGCGACGGGCGGCTGTGGACAGAAGCTCGACCTCTATTCCGTGGAGTCGTCGACGCTCGAGGCACGATTGCTCGTGCGGGGCGTGGCTGCGGCGTCGGTGCGGCGCGCCGAGCAGCTTCCGCCGCCCCCGTTGTCGCCCGAGGTGCTGGGCGCTCGAAGCTCCTTCGCCTGATGACGCTCCGCGCGGCCGGTCGGCCGCCAGGCACCGATTAGACTTCCCGGCGATGAGCGTGGACTCGCTCCCGGCCGAGGACGAAGACGTTGCCCGGCCCGGGCGCTACGACGGCGTCCTCCGCTACTACGAGCTCGCGAAGCGGGCCGAGTGGCAGGCGCGCGACCTGCCCGTGGGGCGACGTCCCGCCGATCCCGGAGAGCCGCGGCTCGGCCGAGCAGCTGGCCCGCCGGCGCGACGTCTGGCGCTCGGTGATCACGCAGCAGCTCCAGGCCGACGCGCTTCGCGGTCGAGATGGCCGCGCAGCTCCTCGAGCTGGCGCCCGGACACGAGGCGAAGCTCTACTACTCGACGATGGTGCAGGACGAGTCGCGCCACGTCGAGGCGTGGCTCCGGCTCGTCGACGAGGCCGGCGGCGACGGCGAGCGCGACCCGCACCTCGACGAGCTCGCGCGCATGTTCCTCGACCTCGACACGCTCGAGGAGAAGGTGTTCCTGATGCAGGTCTTCTTCGAGCGGCTGATCATCCCGCGCTTCCGGCTGATCGCGCGCTCGTCGCGCGGGACCGTGCTCGAGGATCTCTGCAACCGGCTGACGATCGACGACGGGATCCACCACGGCGCGGGGATGGCGTACGAGCGTGTGCTGCTCGGGACGCGCCGACCAGAAGACGAAGGAGCAGCTGATCAAGGTCGCGAACCGGATGCTCCCGATCTTCGTCGAGCACGCCCTCTGGCGCCCGCCGGTGCGCGCGCGGATCGCGCGGCGTATGCAGTCGCGCGACGTCGAGCGCGCTCCGCGAGGACCTCGAGGACGGCGATCCGCGCTCGCGGCGTCGCTCGGCCTCGACGTCAGCGAGCTCAGGCTTCCGTTTTAGAGGCGGATGGCGGTGAGCTCGCTGCGACAGCGGCCGCGAAGCGGCCGCCTTTAGGGATCTTTGCGCTTCGCGGATCCGCTGGAGCGGATTTGCGACTTGCGCTACGAAGGTTGGTTTCCGGCTGCAAGGTCGTGGGGATGTGCCGCCTATGACCCTCGGAGTCTCGCTTCTCCTCGTTGCCGCCGGCGCGATCCTGATCTGGGGCGTGACCGGCGAAGCATCGGGAATCGACGTCGACGCGATCGGCGTGATCCTGATCGTCGTCGGGATCATCGGCTTCATCCTCTCGCTCGTCTTCTGGGACCGCTGGGGCGCAGGCATGCCCTGGGGCGGTGCACGACGCGTCACACGCGTCGAAGGCGCACCGGTGCAGCGCACCGTCGCGGCCCTGCCCGGACGACGGTCGTCGAGGAGGAGGTCGAGGAGTATCCCGCGGCGGCCCGCCGCCGCACCGCCGCCTCCGTAGGGGGTCAAATCGGCCGCGCTACGCTTCGGCGGGTGCGGTTTCTGAAGTCAGAGCTCGAGCGCGAGGAACTCGCGCAGCTCGAGGCCGCAGCGCGCGCGCCGCGACCTCGACCCCGAGCGCCGCTGGGAGTACACCGTGCTTCGCCTCGGCCCGAAGGCACGCGCCGAAGGGCCGCTGAACGAGCTCGGGCGCGAAGGGCTGGCAGCTCGTGCAGGTGATCGAGGTGGACGGGCACCTCGCGTTCTACCTCGAGCGCGAGGTCGGTTCCGACGCCGAGGTCGAAGAGCTCGCGGACTCGTCGCACGGCGACTGACCTTCGCAGCAGCCGAGCTTGAAGCGGCAGCGCGGGCACTGCCACGTTCCGTGTCGCCACTCCATCTCCGCGCTGCAACGCAGGCACTTCTCGGTCGTCCACGAGGCCGAGCGTAGAGGAGCGACCCGGCTACCATGGTTCGCCGCGGCGCCGTGGCCGAGTGGTTAGGCAGAGGCCTGCAAAGCCTCGTACAGCGGTTCGAATCCGCTCGGCGCCTCTCAGTGCGCTTGCAGTTGGTGGGACGCTAACCGGCAGGCGCGGACTCGACCGGTGCCGGGCAGCGCCAGTACTCCACGTCCGCGGCCTTACCGGCCGACTTGCACGACTGACGCGTCAGGTGTACTCGATGTCCGCCGACTTGCCGGCCGACTCGCACGACTGACGCGCCAGACTGGGGCGCCCCTCGAGCCTGCCGGGCCGGCACGCCTCCCAGTGTCCGGACTCGCCGTACGGGGCGGTGATCGCGGTGCACGAGGCGACGAGGCCGGTGTCGCGGAGCGCGCGGCCGTCCTTCATCGTCACCATCAAGGCGATGACGAGCACGACAATGGCTGCGCCTCTGAACATCTGTTTGCTCCGATCGGGTTATCGGCAGATCGGGCAACGCGGATGAGTGCCTACCGACCGAGGCGTTGACTCCAGGCTTCGCCGGCGGCGCGACCCTCGGGCGTCTGCAAGAAGTGCTCGAGCGAGACGTGCAGGAACGCGCAGCGCGCCTCGGCCAGGATCTCGTCGCCCTCGCGCAGGTCGCCGTCGACGTGGATGCGTCGGCCGCGCGAGCTCGTCACGCGGGCGGAGACGGTGAGCTCGCGGTTGATGTGCACCGGACGCCGGTAGCGCACGAAGATGCGCGCGGTCACCGTCGGGAAGCGGTGCCAGGTCGCGACCAGCCCGCACGCCTCGTCGAGCGCGGCCGAGACGAGGCCGCCGTGCACGAGCCCGGGCCCGCCCTGGTGGCGCTCGTCGAACGAAAACCGTGCTTCGTAGGACGTGATCCCTGCCTCGGCCGGGTGCGGGAGGTGGATGCCGTGGGGATTGTCGCCGCAGCCCCAGCAGGCAGGGTCGTGGTGCGGCGGAATGTTCACCCGCGGAAAATGCGCAGCATTTTCAGCGGATACCCCCGCGCTCGTGGTGCGCGCGGAAGAAGTTCTCCGAGCCCGCGGTGGCCATCGCGGCCGACGCGCTGATCTCGAGCGCCAGCGTCGCTGCTGCGACGACCTGCGCGAAGCGGTAGACCTTGCCGGCGCCCGCGCAGCCCATCAGTGCGAGCCACGAGCGCGCGTACGGGAGGGTCGTGCCTCCGCCGACCGTCGCGACCTCCAGGCCGGGGAGCCGGATCGACACGTTCAGCCCACCGTCGACGCGTCGGCCGACGCCGTGGGCCATCGAGCTCGTCCCGATCATCCCGAGGTCCTGCCCGGTCGCAGCGAAGATCGCCGCGATCGCGGACGCCGGCGTGAACGCGACCGACTGCATCCCGGACGCGACGGCTCCGTGCGTCCCCGCCCACGCGAGCTCGAGCAGGTCGTCGATCGTCGTCCGCAGGACCCGTCGCACGGCATCGTCGGTGAGCGTCGCCTCGGCGATCACCGTCTTGCCGTGACCTTCCTGGAAGTACTGGTACGACGGCTTCTTGTCGCCGCCCATGTTCGCCTCGAGCACCGAGCGCTCGATCGGGACGGGTGAGCGCTCGCGCACGTAGCCCATGTTCAGCAGATACGAGTTGCGCGTCATCATGTTCGCGCCGACTGCGTCGCCCGTCGTCCAGCGCCAAAGGACGTGGCACATCGGCCCGACGACATGGGTGCGGACCTCGCGGAGCTTCGCCCAGCTCGAGCGCGAAGCGTCGTCGGCCGATTCGAGCCAGTCCCGCAACGCGGGCAGCTCCGCCTCGACCCACCGGGCGAGCTCGACGGCATCGCCCGCCGACTTGCAGATAAAGCAACTTGCTCGTGTGATCCGGTCAGAAATCACATACGTTCGGAAGCCGCCCGACTCCGTCACCGCGCGCGCGCCGCGGTACAGCGACGCCGAGAGCCCGCCTTCCGTGTGTGCGAGCGGCACGTACACGGTCTCCGTCTCCCGGCCGCGCTCCTCGACGACTCCGTCCGGCTCGCGCAGCCCGTAGTCGCCGAGCGAGACGGTCAGCGGGCCGATGACGGACACGGGCACGACCGAAACGCCGGTGAGCGCCTCGTTCGCCTGCGTCCACGGCTCGAGGTCGTCCCACAGCACCTCACCGTCGGAGGTCAGGTCACGAACGGTCTGCTGCCGCGCGCGGATCGACTCCGGGTCGTTCTTCCGCGGCCAGCGCCGGAGCTCCATCGTCGTCACGCTATAGCCTCAGGCGCCGTGGCAGCCACGCTCATGGACGGCAAGGCGCTGGCCGGGAAGATCAAGGCCGAGGTCGCAAAGGAGGTCGAGGAGCTCGGCCCGCTCGGGCTTGCAACGATCCTGGTCGGCGACGACCCGGCCTCGGACGTCTACGTGAGCCTCAAGCACAAGGACGCGACCGAGGTGGGCATGCGGCCGATCGACCAGCGGCTGCCGGCGGACACGTCCGAGGCCGACGTGCTGGCGCTCGTCGAGGCGCTCAATGCCGACGAAGAGGTCGACGGCCTGCTCGTCCAGACGCCCGTTCCCGAGCACCTGGACGAGTTCAAGATCCTGTCCTCCGTGGTGCCGGTGAAGGACGTCGACGGCTTGACGCCGAGGAACGCCGGCCTCCTGTACCTCGGCCGAGACGGCCACGTCGGCGCGACGCCGCTCGGGGTGATGCGCCTGCTGGCCGAGTACCGCGTTCCCACTGCGGGCGCGCGCGCCGTCGTCGTCGGGCGCAGCCCGATCGTGGGGAAGCCGATGGCGCTGCTCCTCTTGCAGGCGAACGCGACCGTCACGGTGTGCCACTCGCGCACCGACGACCTCGCACGGCACACGCTCGACGCGGACATCCTCGTCGCCGCGGTCGGCGTTCGCGGCCTGATCACCGCCGACATGGTGAAGGCCGGCTCGACCGTGATCGACGTCGGGATCACGCGCACCGACGCGGGTCTCGTCGGCGACGTCGACCCAGGCGTCGCGGAGGTCGCGGCGTTCCTCACGCCGGTGCCCGGAGGGGTCGGACCGATGACCCGGGCCATGCTCCTGGCGAGCACCGTGAAGGCCGCCAGGTACCGCCGTGGCCTCTTGCCCTACCCCTGAGCAGTGCTATCGTTCGACGGCTTAGTAAGGGTCGGCGGCTCGGTGCCCGGGCCGTCGCTTGTCTGTAAGGAGGAAGTAGTTGGCTCAGGGCACCGTCAAGTGGTTCTCGAACGAAAAGGGTTACGGGTTCATCGAGCGTGAGGGTGGCGAGGACGTCTTCGTCCACTTCTCCGCGATCACGATGGACGGCTACAAGTCCCTCACCGAGGGACAGAAGGTGGAGTTCGAGGTCGTGCAGGGCCCGAAGGGCGCTCAGGCCGCGAACGTCACCGCAGCCGCTTCGTAGCACTTCCGGAACCACGTCAAGTCGCCGTCGGCCCCGGAAGGGGCCGTCGGTCTTTCTGGAAGGATTTTCCCGATGGCGATCACGAGAGAACAGGTGTTGCACGTTGCGAAGCTCGCGCACCTCGACCTGACCGACGAGGAGGTCGACCGGTTCCGGGAGCAGCTGTCCGCGATCCTCGACGCCGTCTCGAAGGTCTCCGAGCTCGATCTCGCCGACGTGCCGCCGACGTCGCACCCGCTCGAGCTCGTGAACGTCTGGCGCGACGACGAGCCGGGGCCGTCGCTGCCGCTCGACGAGGTGTTCGCGAACGCGCCCGAGCGCGACGGCGACTTCTTCCGCGTCCCGCCGACCGGCGAGGTGCGCGAGCCGTGATCGACACGCTGCGCCTCACGGCCGAGGAGGCGATGGGCCTGCTCGAGCGCAAGGAGGTCTCGGCGCGCGAGCTCTGGGACGCGTACCGCGCGGCGATCGACGCGCGCGACGAGGAGCTGCACTGCTACCTCACGCTCGTCGACGAGCCCAACGGCGAAGGCGTGCCGATCGCGCTGAAGGACGTGATCGGCACGAAGGGGATCGAGACGACCGCCGGCTCGAAGATCCTGAAGGGGTTCGTGCCGGTCTACGACTCGACCGTCGCGCAGCGGTGCAAGGACGCGGGGCTCGCCACGCTCGGCAAGACGAACACCGACGAGTTCGCGATGGGCTCGTCGACGGAGAACTCGGCGTTCGGCCCGTCACGGAACCCTTGGGACCCGACGCGCGTGCCCGGCGGCTCCGGCGGCGGCTCCGCGGCGGCGGTCGCGGGCGGCCTCGCGCCGTGGGCGCTCGGCTCCGACACGGGCGGCTCGATCAAGCAGCCGGCGGCGCTCTGCGGGATCGTCGGGCTGCGTCCGACGTACGGCACCGTCTCGCGCTACGGGATCGTCGCGTTCGCGTCGTCGCTCGACCAGGTCGGGCCGACGACGAAGACGGTGCGCGACTGCGCGCTCCTCTACCGGATCATCGCCGGCCGCGACCCGAACGACTCGACGACCGCCGACGTCCCGGAGGTCGTGCTGCCCGAGCGCGAGGACCTGAAGGGCGTGCGCATCGGCGTGCCGAAGCAGATGGTCGAGGCCGAGGGGATCGAGCCGGGTGTGCACGACGCGTTCGAGCGCACGCTCGAGCTCGCGCGCGAGCTCGGCGCCGAGGTGGGGGAGTGCGAGCTGCCGCTGTCCGTCGAGTACGGACTGCCCTGCTACTACCTCGTCGCCCCGGCGGAGGCGTCGTCGAACCTGTCGCGCTACGACGGAGTGCGCTACGGGCTCCGCGTGCCGGACGCCGGCTACCACGAGATGGTCATGCGCACGCGCGACGAGGGCTTCGGCGACGAGCCGAAGCGGCGGATCATGCTCGGCACGTACGCGTTGTCGGCGGGCTACTACGACGCGTACTACGGCCAGGCGCAGAAGGTGCGCACGGTGATCCGCCGCGAGCACGCGGACGCGTTCGAGCGCTTCGACGTCCTCGTCTCGCCGACCTCGCCGACGGTCGCCTTCGAGCTCGGCGCGAAGACGCAGGACCCGCTCGCGATGTACGCGAACGACCTGCTGACGATCCCCTCGTGCATGGCGGGGCTGCCCGGGCTGAACGTTCCGTGCGGGCTCTCCGAGGGGCTGCCGGTCGGGCTCCAGGTGATCGGCCCGCAGTTCGCCGAGAACACGCTGTTCGCGGTCGGGCACGCGTTCGAGAAGGCGATCGGCTTCGACTACGTGCCGGAGCGCCTGCGATGACTACCGAGTGGGAGCCCGTGATCGGGCTGGAGATCCACGTGCACCTGAAGACGCGGACGAAGATGTTCTGCGCGTGCGAGGTCGTGTACTCCGACCCGCCGAACTCGCACACGTGCCCGGTCTGCCTCGCGCACCCCGGAGCGCTGCCGGTGCCGAACCTGCTCGCGATCGAGCACACGGTGAAGCTCGGGCTCGCGCTCGGGTGCGAGATCGCGACGCGCGCGCTCTTCCACCGCAAGAACTACTTCTACCCGGACAACCCGAAGGGGTACCAGATCTCGCAGTACGACGTGCCGCTCTGCGGCCGTGGCGTCTTCGTGGTGCCGAAGCCCGACGGCGACCACGAGGTCGGGATCACGCGCGCGCACCTCGAGGAGGACGCCGCGAAGAACGTGCACGTCGGCGGAGCCGGCGGGCGCATCGGCGGCTCGGCGCACACGAACGTCGACTTCAACCGCGGCGGCACGCCGCTGCTCGAGATCGTCACCGAGCCCGACCTCCGCTCGGCCGACGACGCGAAGCGGTTCCTGCAGCTGCTTCGCCAGACGATCGTCGAGCTCGGCATCTCCGACGCGGAGATGGAGAAGGGCACGCTGCGGGCAGACGCCAACGTCTCCGTCCGCAAGCGCGGGCGAGACGGGCTACCGCACGCGCACGGAGCTGAAGAACATGAACTCGTTCAACTTCATCGCCCGCGGGATGCAGGCGGAGATCGAGCGGCAGATCGGCGTCTGGGAGTCGGGCGGCGAGGTGGTGCAGCAGACGTTCGACTTCGACGCCGCGACCGGCAGGCTGACGCCGCGGCGCTCGAAGGAGGAAGCCGAGGACTACCGCTACTTCCCAGAGCCGGACCTCGTGCCGGTCGAGCCTGGTGACGAGCTGGTCGAACGCGCGCGCGCTGCGGTTCCGGAGCTACCGGGCACGAGACTACGTCGACTCGAGGCCGAGCTCGACTTCGACCTCGCGGAGGGGCTCGTGACGAGCGGTCGTGACGGCCTCTACGCACGCACCCCCGGCGATCGGCGTGCCGTCGCAAACGTCGTGATGAACGAGCTGGCGGGCGCCGGGATCGATCCCGAAGAGGTCGACGGCGAAGAGCTGGCCAAGCTTGTCGAGGCACGCGCCAACCTCCCGCGTGCGGTCTTCGCCGAGGCGATCGCGCGCAGCGGCGACGAGGGGTTCCGCGCGGAGCCGTACCTCGCCGAGCTCGCGGTGACCGATGTGGGCGAGCTCGGCCCGCTGATCGACGCGATCCTCGCGGCGAACCCCGGCCAGGTCGCGGCGTTCCGCGGCGGCAAGGAAGGCCTGCTCGGGTTCTTCGTCGGCCAGGTGATGAAGGAGACGGGCGGCAAGGCCGACCCGCGTGCGGTGAACGACCTGCTGCGCGAGAAGCTGAACGCCTAGCGGCTGCGGCCGGACGCGGGAGGCGCGGCCGCGGCGAGCTGCCGCTTCTCGCGCTCCTTCTTCTTGCGCCGGCGATCGTTCGCCCAGCGCCGTCTCGGCCGTGATCCGCGTCCCACGAAACGGAGCCTATCTACGATCCCGCCGGTGTACGACCTGCTCGTCGTGGTCCACGTCGTCGCCGCAGCCGTCTGGGTGGGTGGCGTCGTCGCGCTCACGTTCGTGGCCGTGCCCGTCGCGCAGCGGCAGACAGGCCCGCTCCGCGGCGAGCTGCTTCGCGACTTCGGCCGTCGTTGGCGGCCGATCGGCTGGGGAGCGCTCGCGATCGCGATCGCGACGGGGATCCCGATCGCCGAGCACTGGAACGCGTTCGACCGCGACGTGCTCTTCGAGACGCGCTTCGGCCGGCTGTTGCTCCTGAAGGCAGGGCTCGTCGCGCTACTGATCGCGCTCTCGATCGCCCACAGCCGGCTGGGCGCGTCGCCCGTCAGGTCGCGAGGGCGGCGGTCGCGCGTCGCCCCCTCGTCGTGATCGGGCGCGCCAGCCTCGCCACGACGCTTGCGATCCCGGTCGTGGCCGTGCTCCTCGAAAGGTAGGAGAAGCGCCGGGGGGAGCGAACCTTCTCCGGCCTCATGCGTTTAGGAGCGTTCCTTGCTCCGCCGCTCCTCGTACTCGCTCTCGCGGCCCCGGCGGCCGGAGCGGCGGCTGATGCGCGCATCGCCGCGTTACAGGTCGCCCTGCGCGCAAACGGCGTCTACAACGGCACGGTCGACGGGCTGAGCGGGCCCCGGACCGCGAACGCCGTTCGAGCGATCCAGGTGCGCGCGAAGATCACCGTCGACGGCGTCGTCGGCCCGGAGACGCGGAAAGCGCTCGGGAAGCTCGGGCGGCCCGGCCTCGGCACCAGGACACTCGAGACCGGCATGCAGGGCTGGGACGTCGCGTCGCTGCAGTTCCGCCTCGCCGTACGTGGCTTCCCGTCGGGCACCTTCGACGGCGACTTCGGCCAGCGCACCGACGGGGCGGTTCGCCGCTTCCAGAAGTGGGCCGGTCTCGAGCCGGACGGGGTCGCAGGACCGGCGACGACGCTTGCGCTCGCGCGGCCGCCCGCGATGTCGCCCGTCAGGTTGTCGCCGCCGCTCTACGTCCCGTACACCGACGTCTTCGGACCGCGTGGCGCGCGCATGCACACAGGCATCGACTTTCCCGCGCCGTCGGGGACGCCGGTGCTCGCCGCGCGCGCGGGCATCGTCACCGTCACCCGCTGGCTGGACGGCTACGGGAACACGGTCGCGCTCAAGCACAAGCTCGGCGTGAGCACCGTGTACGCGCACCTGTCAGCGATCCTCGTCAAGCCCGGCGCGCACGTCGTTGTCGGGCAACCGATCGCGCGCGTCGGAGCGACCGGCTCCGCGACGGGACCGCACCTGCACTTCGAGCTTCGCGTGCGCGGCGCGGCGATCGACCCGGTTCCCGCGTTCAGGTAGTTAGATCAAGCCGCAGTAGCGGGCGGTGTTCGGCCACGGATAAAAGCCCCGACCACTGCGGTACGCACGCTCGGCGACCCACATCTGCTCGAGCGCGGTCCACTTGTTCGCCGTGCCCTTCGTTCGAAGCAGTTCCGGCCCGTACGTGCGCTGGAAGCTGAGATCCATCTGCAAGCCTCCAAAAAACCCATTCCCAGTCGCTGTGGCCCAACCCTGGTGCGAGTGACGCTCGTAGCGGTGGATGCACATCCACTGCTGACGCCGGGGCGGGTTCGCGGCCTGGCGCCTGCGCTTCTCCGCCTTCGCCTTCCACGCGTTCAGGATCAGCACGCGCTGCTCACGATCGTCCGAGCGCTCCGCCGCGTGAGACGCGCGCGTTCGGGTTACACGCATCAAGCCTTCCCAGCGCCACGTCTCGCGGCGGTACTTGACAATCTGCGCGAGCAGGAAGTTCCCGATGTCCGTTTCCGGCTCGGTTGTCTCGACGGGTGGGGGCGTCGGCGCGTCGTCCGCGATCGAGGCCGGCGCATAGACGCCCGCAATCAAGGCCACCGACAGCACACAGGCTGTCGCCAGGTATTTTCGCAACGAGATGTGTCCCCCTTCGCATGCCGGCGAACAGAGCTGGCCACAGCTCCGCCGGACGTAGGCGAGGTTAGCCGGGGTGTTTTCGAGCCAGGCGAAAACTCACAAAGTTCTTACCTTGCGCAGTGAAACCTAAATAGAGGAGAACGACGCCCAGCACGATGAACACCGCAGTTTGTGCGACTCCGAGCCCCGCAACGGCGCTGCCTGCCGCAGCCGCAGCGACGCCCGCGATGACGAGCGTGTTGCCGAGAGGACGTCTGCGGATCGTGAGCAACGCGACCGCGACGACCGCGAGCGTGCCGAGCGTGTTCGCTGCGATCGCGAGCACGCGTTCCGGAAAGAGGTCGAGGTGCTGCTGCGCCTCCGGGATCGTCGTGCCGGACACGGGCGATGTGAGTGGCGACGCGAAACCGATCCCGATCGCGAGCCCGGTGTACAACAGGCCGACCGGAGCCGCCCAGCGTCGGCCGACGAGCAGCAGCGAGCCGATCCCGAGCAGCGGAGCCGTCAGCAGACCGCCGAACGTGTAGTAGACGCGGAACGACACATCGTTCCAGCCCGCCGCGGCGCCCCACGCGAGCGCTGCGGAGGCGAGCGCGTACGCGAACAGCGACGCGGACCACGCGGCCAACTGCGGCGCACCGGTGGTCCGCCAACGGCGCGCAAGGCTGCCCGCGAGCCGCAAGGCGAGCAGTGCGGCACCGAACGCGAGCAACGCCTCCACCGGTGTGGAGCGTAGTAAGGTCGAACGGTGAAGCGTGCGCTCGTCCTCGCCGCTGCGGCAGGCGCGCTCGTGTTCGGCGCCGCCACGAGCGACGCCGCGCCGCGCATCGACTTCGCGGGTGTGGCGCTCAACGTGCTTCCGCCCGGCCAGTCCGGAGAGCTCGGAGTGGGGCGGCACAGCGTCGACCAGATTGCGCTGTACGACGGGCTGACGCCACTGGGCGGGAACGTGACGCAGCAGGACCTGACGCGCTACTTCAAGTCCGCGCGGTTCGGGGTCGAAGGGAAGCCGGAGCAGACCGTTCGTCCGCGCGCGGGGCTGCGGATCGTGCGCGACCGCTGGGGCGTCCCGCACGTCTACGGCCGGACGCGCGCGGACGTCGAGTTCGGCGCCGGCTGGGTCACGGCGGCGGACCGCGGCCTCCTACTACAGCTGCTTCGTCCTGCGGGAAGGATCGCCGCGCTCGACGTGCCGGGGATCGACGCGTTCTCGTTCGCGCTCTCCGGGCGAGGCTTCCAGTCGAGCGCGCAGGCCGAGCAGCAGCTCGGCAGCACGATTGCACTTCTTCAGACGACGCGCGACGGGCGGCAACTGCTCGCCGACGTGCGCGCGTTCGTCGCAGGGATCAACGCGTACCACGTGGCGAACCGGCTTCCGATCGAACCGTGGACGCTCAACGACGTGGTCGCCATGGGCGCGCTGATCGGCGCGGTCTTCGGCGCCGGCGGCGGTGACGAGACGCGCCGGTCGATGTTCCTCGACGCGCTGCAGGACTCACTCGGCGACGAGCGCGGCAAGATCGTCTTCGACGACCTCCGGGACCGCAACGACCCCGAGAGTCCGACGACGATCGCGAGGGCGTTTCCGTGGGAGGACGGGACGCGCACCGGAGTCGGGAACGCGACCGTGGACGACGGCAGCTTCGTCCCTGTCACCTATGGCGCGGTCTCGTCGCTTGCAACTCGGAGCCACAAGCTGATGTCGAACGCGCTGCTCGTCGGTCGCAACCGCTCGACGAACGGACACCCGCTGTTCGTCGCAGGCCCGCAGGTCGGACACTTCTACCCGCAGCTGCTGCTCGAGCTCGACCTGCACGGAGGCGGCATCGATGCTCGCGGCGCGGCGTTCCCCGGAATCTCGTTCTACGTGCTGCTCGGGCGCGGCAAGGACTACGCGTGGAGCCTCACGTCATCGACGTCGGACCTGATCGACGACTACGCGGAGGAGTTGTGCGGCGACGACACGCACTATCGCTACCAGGGCTCGTGCCGCGAGATGGGGACCTTCGACGCCGGCACGCTCAAGGGTGCTGCAGGCGAGGCCGACCGCCGCCTGCTCTTCCGAACGACCGTACACGGCCCCGTGATCGGCTATGCGACGGTCGACGGTCGACGTGTCGCGATCTCGCGCAAGCGCTCGACGCGCGGCCGCGAGCTTCTGTCAGGGCTCGCGTGGCAGGACCTGAACACGAACAAGCCTCGCAACGCGACCGAGTTCCTCCGCTCGGCCTCTCGGCTCGAGATGTCGTTCAACTGGGTCTACGCGGACGACCGCGACATCGCCACGTTCTCGAGTGGTCGGCTGCCGATCCGGCCGGACACCGTCGACCCGGGCCTTCCGACGTCGGGGACCGGCGACCTCGAGTGGCGGGGCTTCCTGCCGTTCGCGCGGCATCCACAAGCGGTCAGTCCCGCGAGCGGCGTGCTCGCGAACTGGAACAACAAGCCGGCACCGGGGTTCACCGCGGCCGACGACCAGTGGTCGTACGGGTCGGTGCAGCGTGTCGACCTGCTTCGGAACGGCCTCGAGGCTCGCCGGACGCACACGCTCGCCACCGTCGTCTCGACGATGAACGCGGCGGCCACGCAGGACCTGCGCGCGGTCGAGGTCTGGCCGTCGATCAGGGCCGTCCTCGACTCCGCTGCCGCGCCGAGCGCGCGCGCCCAGTCTGCCGCGCAGCTCGTGGACGACTGGCGCGCGCAGGGCTCGAGTCGCCTCGACCGCGACCTCGACGGCTCGATCGACCACCCGGGCGCGGCTGTGCTGGACGCGGCGTGGCGCAGGCTCGGAGACGCGGTGCTGATGCCGGTCCTCGGCCCGCTCGTCACGCGCCTGCGCCAGGTCAGCGCCGACCACGACGAGCCCGGCGCCAACGGAAACGGCTTCGGTAGCGGCTGGTACGGCTATGTGGACAAGGATCTCCGGTCCCTGTTGGGACGAACGGTGAACGGACCGTTCCGGACCCGGTTCTGCGGCGCAGGCGATCTGGTCGCCTGCCGCACCGCCCTCTGGGCGGCCCTCGACGCGGCGGCTGCAGAGCTCCAGGCCGCTCAGGGAGCCGATCCTGCCCGTTGGCGGGCCGACGCGACCGCTGAGCGCGTGCGCTTCGCGGGCGGCCTCCTGCCGAGGACGATGCGCTTCGCGAACAGGCCGACCTTTCAGCAGGTCATGACCTTCACGGGGCATCGCCCGAGGTGAGGCGCCGGTTGCCAAACCGGTGTCTGGGCTGGTAGGAACACATCTGGAAAAGGGGGTTGGCTTGGCTGAGGTCACGTTCGAGCACGTCAGCAAGATCTATCCCGACGGAACGCGGGCGGTCTCGGACATCGAGCTCGCGATCAAAGACGGAGAGTTCATGGTCCTCGTCGGCCCCTCCGGGTGCGGCAAGACGACCGCGCTGCGCATGGTCGCGGGTCTCGAGGAGATCAGCGAGGGCGAGCTGAAGATCGGCGATCGCGTCGTCAACAACGTCGCGCCGCGCAACCGCGACATCGCAATGGTCTTCCAGAGCTATGCGCTGTACCCGCACCTGACGGTGTACGACAACATCGCGTTCGGGCTGAAGCTTCGGAAGATGGACAAGCAGGAGATCGACAAGCGCGTCAAGGACGCTGCGCGCGTGCTCGACCTCGAGCCATTCCTCGACCGCAAGCCGCGCGCTCTCTCGGGCGGGCAGCGCCAGCGGGTCGCGATGGGCCGCGCGATCGTCCGCCAGCCGCAGGCCTTCCTGATGGACGAGCCGCTCTCGAACCTCGACGCCAAGCTGCGCGTGCAGATGCGCGCAGAGATCTCGCAGCTCCAGAGCCGGCTCGGCACGACGACGATCTACGTCACGCACGATCAGGTCGAGGCGATGACGATGGGCGACCGAGTCGCGGTGATGCGCAAGGGCGAGCTGCAGCAGGTCGCGACACCGCAGGAGCTCTACGACGAGCCGGTGAACCTGTTCGTCGGCGGCTTCATCGGCAGCCCGGCGATGAACCTCCTCGAGGGGACGCTGCAGCACTCGAACGGCGGGATGGCGGTCTCGATCGGAAGCCAGAAGGTGGAGCTCGGCGACGCGGTGATGTCGCAGCGGCCCGCGCTCATGGCCTACGACGGCAAGACGGTGATCGTCGGCATCCGGCCGGAGCACCTGGAGGACGCGTCGCTCGCGACCGACGTCCCCGAGGGTCGGCGCCTCAAGGGCGAGGTCGCCCTCACCGAGGCGCTCGGTGCCGAGCTGATCGTCTACCTCAACACGGACGCGAAGCCCGCCCGCACGGACGAGGTCAAGGAGCTCGCCCACGATGCGGGCGCGATCGAGCCGGCCGCCGGTATTGCAGGCGGCGACGGCGCGGTGCTCGTCGGCCGCTTCGGGGCCCGTTCGAAGGCGCGCCCCGGCGAGCAGGCCGAGGTCGCCGTCGACACCGACGGAATGCATTTCTTCGACCCCGAAAGCGGAATGGGGATTTACGAAAAACCAACGGAGGAGGGAACGTGATCAGGAAGTACGCGCTGTCTTTCGGTGCGCTCGTCCTCGCGCTCTCGCTTGCAGTTGCTGCGACCGCTTGCGGTGGCAGTGACGACGGCGGCAGCGAAGCGGGGACAGGCACCGTCAGCGTGCTGTCGCTCTGGGGCGGCGGCGAGCAGGAGGCCTTCCAGAAGGTCCTCACTGCGTTCACGGCGGAGACGGGAATCAAGACGAAGTACGAGTCGGCGCGTGACTTCCTGCCGGTCGTTCGTTCCCGGCTCGCGGCGGGCAACCCGCCGATGGTCGCGATCATCCCGCGGCCGGGCATCGTGGCCGACCTCGCGAGGGAAGGCTCGCTGATCTCGCTCGAGGATCTTGGTCTGGATGCAGACGCGATCAACGAGAACTACGGCGAGGCGTGGACCAATCTCACGACGGTCGACGGGACGACCTATGGCGTCGTTGCGAAGGCGAACTCGAAGAGCACCGTCTGGTACCGGCCCGATGACGGCAAGGTGCAGCCGGCCGCAACGTGGGGCGAACTGGTGAGCACGACCGACTCGCTGGCGAGCGACCCGCTGAAGCCCTGGTCGCTCGGTGCCAAGGACTCGTGGACGCTCACCGACTGGTTCGAGAACATCTACGCCCGCACGGCCGGCGCGGACAAGTACAACCAGCTCTTCAGCGGCGAGCTCGACTTCACGGATCCAACCGTGAAGGCCGCCCTGACGAGGATGACCGACCTGCTGAACAACGACAACGTGTCAGGCGGGATCGACGGCGCGCTCGGCACCGACTTCGTCGGTGGCATCGGGAAGGTGTTCAGCACCAACCCGACCGCACACATGTACATGGAGGGCGGCTTCGTCGGCGGCATCGCGCTGGCGGACGTCAACCCCGACCTCGTGCCGGGAGCCACGATCGACTTCTTCCCGTTCCCGACGATCGACGAAGCGGTCGGCAATCCGCTCGTCGGCGGCGGCGACGTCACCGCCGCGTTCGTGAACAACGAGGACGTCGCGAAGCTGATCGAGTACCTCGCGTCCCCGGAGGCTGGGGAGATCTGGGTCTCGACCGGTGCGATCGTGTCGCCGAACAAGGGCGTCACGCCCGACGCGTATCCGAACGAGCTCGTCAAGAAGGAGGCCGTGCAGGTCGCGGGCGCCGAGGAGTTCGTGTTCGACGGCTCCGACCTCCTGCCGGGCGCGCTCGGCGAGGACTGGGGCACGGTGCTCCAGAACGTGCTCAAGGATCCGAGTTCCATGGACAGCCAGCTGGACCAGTTCCAGCAGCAGGCTGAGGACGCGTTCGCCGGCTAGGACGAGCGGGTAACGCGAACCGATGAGTAGCGGCACCGTCGCCCCGGGATCAGTTGTCGGGAAACCCCCGGGGCGGCGGTTGGCCGCGATGCGCGAGGGCGGTCTGCAGGCGGTGCCGTTCCTCGCGCCGGCCCTCATCCTCGTCTTCTTCTTCCTGGTCGTCCCGGTCATCTGGACGGTCGCGCTCAGCTTCAACAAGACGCGCGGGCTGAACTTCGGCACCGAGTGGATCGGGCTCGACAACTACGAGCGCCTGCTGACGCGCGACAGCCGCTTCCTCGACCGCGACGAGTTCCCCTGGTCCGGCGCGCTCGTGAACAACGTCCGTTGGCTGATCATCTATCCGATCCTCTGCCTGCTGCTCGGCCTGGTCACGGCCGTGCTCGCCACGCGGGTTCGCTACGAGGGGGCTTTCAAGGCGATCATCTTCGTGCCGATGGCGATCTCCGCCACGGCGGTGGGCGTCATCTGGCTGCTCGTCTACAGCCCGGACCCCGACATCGGGCTCCTGAATGCCCTGGTGACCAGCGCCGGAGGGGACCCCGTCTCCTGGCTCGGACGCGCAGACCTCGCCAACTACGCGATCATCCTCGCGTACGTGTGGGCGTCGACCGGGTTCGTGATGGTCGTGCTCTCGGCGGCACTCAAGGGCATCTCGATGGAAGTGATCGAGGCGGCGCGCACCGACGGTGCGACCGAGTGGGACATCTTCCGGCGCATCCAGTTTCCGCTGCTGTCGCTCCCGATCGCCGTCGTCGCCGTCTGGATGACCATCAACGTGATCAAGGTGTTCGACATCGTCTACATCATGACCAAGGGTGGGCCGGGTGGTGCGACTCGCGTCATCGCCTACAGCTACTACGTCGAGACGTTCGAGAACGGGCTCGGCGGCTACGGCGCCTCGGTGGCGGTCGTGATGCTCCTCTTGATCATCCCGGTGATGGTCTGGCAGATTCGTCGGTTCCGCGCGGAAGCGGTCGTGTCATGAGTTCGACCACCGCCGCCGAGACAATCGCCGTCCGCCCACGCGAGTCCGTCTCGACGCGAGTCGTCGGCTTCCTCGGGCGCAGCCCGGTGCACATCGTGCTCGTCGTTCTCGCAGGTCTCTGGCTGATCCCGACCATCGGGCTGCTCGTCACATCGTTCCGGCCTCGCCCCGACATCGCGTCGACCGGCTGGTGGACGGCGTTCACGAGCACGGACTTCACGCTCAAGAACTACGACCTCGTCCTCAACGCGAACCAGATGAGCAGCAGCTTCCTCAACAGCGCACTGATCGCGGTTCCGTCGACGCTCCTGCCGCTGCTGATCGGCTCCATGGCGGCGTATGCGTTCTCCTGGATCCGCTTCCCGTTCCGGGACACGATCTTCCTCACCATCGTGGCGCTGATGGTCGTGCCGGTTCAGAGCGCGTTCGTCCCGATGCTCGTCGAGTTCCAGGACTTCGGCGAGTTCCTGACCGGGACGAAGACGGCGATCACCGGGTGGTACTTCGGAATCTGGATCGCCCACACGGTCTTCGCGCTCCCGTTCTGCATCTTCCTGCTCCGGAACTTCTTCATCACGCTTCCGCGCGACCTGATCGAGGCGGCGCGCGTCGACGGAGCGTCGAACTGGAAGATCTTCCGCAGCATCGTGATCCCGCTCTCGGTGCCGGCGCTCGCGTCGTTCGGCATCTTCCAGTTCCTCTGGGTGTGGAACGACCTGCTGACGGCGCTGGTGTTCATCCAGGAGTCCGACCAGTGGCCGATGACGATCAGGATCAGCCAGATGCTGTCCACGTACGGCGTCGAGTACCACCTCCTGAGCGCGGGGGCGTTCCTCCTGATGGGAGTGCCGCTGCTCGTCTTCTTCGCGCTTCAGCGCTACTTCGTGCAGGGCCTGCTGGCAGGCTCGGTCAAATAGCTCCTCAGCAGATCGTCAACCTGGTCCCCCACACGCACTGGGACCGCGAGTGGTACCTGCCGTTCCAGAGCTTCCGGCTGAAGCTCGTTCGGCTGATCGACAAGGTGCTCGACCTGATGGAGGCGGACGAGCGGTTCGTCTTCACGCTCGACGGTCAGCTCCAGACGATCGACGACTACCTCGAGATCAGGCCGGAGAACGAACAGCGGCTGCGCGCGCTCGTCGAGGAGGGACGGCTCGCGATCGGGCCGTGGCAGGTGCTGATGGACGAGTTCCTCGTCTCCGGGCGAGACGATCTGGCGGAACCTCGAGCGTCGGGCTCGAGCGCGCGCGCGAGTTCGGCGGCGAGATGCGCGTCGGCTACCTGCCCGACATGTTCGGGCACATCGCGCAGATGCCTCAGATCCTGCGCGCGCACGGGCTCGACAACGCCGTCGTCTGGCGCGGTGTCCCCGCCGCGGTCGAAGGACACGTGTTCGAGTGGCGCGGAGTCGACGGCTCGTCGGTTCGCGCGGAGTACCTCCCGGCCGGCTACGGCAACGCCGCGTACCTCCTGCTGGCGCCCGACAACCTCGGCGGCGCCGTCGACGCGCTGATCGAGGCGATGCGGCCGTTCTTCGGCGACGACCCGGTGCTCGCGATGTACGGCACCGATCACCAGGAGCCGCTCCCGGAGCTCGTCGACGTCGTCGAGCGCGCGAACGCGGAGAACGACCGCGTCCGGATCGAGCTCACGACGCTCGGCGCGGCGCTGGCGAACGGCTCGGCCCCCGCCGACGACCTGGACGGGCGAGATGCGGTCGGGCGCGCGCGCCAACGTCCTGATGAACGTCACGTCGGCGCGGATCGACATCAAAGCGGCCGCCGCGCGTGCCGAGCGATGGCTCGAGCGGTACGCCGAGCCGCTCGCAGCGCTGCACGGCGGCGAGTGGCCCGACGAGTTCCTCGCGCTCGCGTGGCGCCGGGTGATCGAGAACTCGGCGCACGACTCGATCTGCGGGTGCTCGGCCGACGCCGTGTCTGCGCAGGTCCTCGTGCGCTTCGCCGAGGCCGAGCAGCTGGGCCGCGACCTCGCGGCGGAGGCGCTCGAGCCGGCGCGCGCCGCGACGCCTCGCGGGGCGGCCGTCGTCGCCAACCCCTCGCCGTACGTGCGGGACGACGTCGTCGAGCTCGAGCTTCCCGTCCCCGTCGACTGGGACGGCGTCTCGCTCGAAACGGCCGACGGCTCTCGCTGTCCCGCGCAGGAGCTCTCGCGGAACGTGCCGCAGCTGTACCGCGTAGAGCTGATCGGGCGCGACATCCCCGAGCTCGTGAGGCGGCGGCTGCACGGGCGGGAGCTCTTTGGCCAGTGGCTGAACGGCTTCGTCGTCGAGGCAGGGCCCGAAGCTGGTCTTCGAGCTCGACACCGTGCAGGACCCGCCGTCGATCGACCTCGTCGAGCTGCGAACGGCGGTCCTCGTCGCAGCCAAAGCCAAGGAGGACGAGCGCTGGGAGATCGTCTTCCGGACCCGACCGCGCCGTCGACTCGCCGCGCGCGTGTCGGCGCCCGCGCTCGGCTGGACCGGCGTGCGCGCGGTCGAAGGTAGCGAGCCCGGCGACGCCGTGAAGCTCGACGGCGGCGTGCTCGAGAACGGGCTGCTGCGCGTGGAGGTGGCGAACGACGGCACGCTGCGGATCGGCGACCTCGAAGGCGTTGGTCGCATCGTCCGCGGTTTCGACGTCGGCGACTCCTACAACTACGCGCCGCCCGCGGACGACGTGCTGGTCGAACGCCCGGAGTCGGTGCGCGTCGAGCAGCTCGAGAGCGGCCCGGTGCGTGCGTCGCTCGTCGTCCGGCGGACGTACAGTTGGCTGCCCGACCACCTCGTCGAGGTCGAGACGCACGTCGAGCTCCGCGCAGGAGAGCCGTTCGCCCGCCTCCGCGTCGCGTTCGACAACCCGGCCGACGATCAACGCGTGCGGTTCCACGTGCCGCTGCGGCAGCACGCCACCCACTCGTACGCCGAGGGCCAGTACGCCGTCGTCCAGCGCGGGCTCGTGGCGGAAGGCGGGCACGGCGAGGTGCCGCTGCCGACGTTCCCGGCGTCGTCCTTCGTCTCCGCCGGCGGCATCGCGCTGCTGCTCGAGCACGTCTCGGAGTACGAGCTGCTCGAGGGCCGCGAGCTCGCGTTGACGGTGCTGCGATCGACGGGCTGGATCAGCCGCAACACGAACCCCTACCGAGAGGAGCCGGCAGGCCCCGAGCTGGCGATTCCCGACGCGCAGATGCGTGGCCGCCACTCGTTCTCGTTCGCGATCTACCCGCACGAGGGGACGCGGCCCGGACCGGACGTGCTCGAGCAGGCCGAGCGCTACCGGCTTCCGTTCCTCACGGCCGAAGGCGCGGGCGACGCCGGTGAGCTCACGCAGGCAGCGGGGATCGCGCTCGAGGGAGCCGGCGTCGTCTTGACCGCGCTCCGGCGCACCGGTGACGGGATCGAAGCGCGCGTCGTCAACGAGACCGCCGAGCCTGCGGCTGCGCGGCTCGGCGAGGAGCAGCTCGAGCTTCGCCCCTGGGAGATCCGCACCGTCTCGCGGCGTTATCCGTAGCGATCTCACCTCTGACGACTGCTAGGCCGACTAGGCTCAGACGGGAGTGCCGGAGAAGCGCTACCTGATGACCCCGGGGCCGACGCCTGTGCCTCCGGAAGTGCTCGCCGCGATGGCCGAGCCGGTCGTGCACCATCGCAGCCCCGACTTCCGCGTCGTGCTCGAGCGCTGCCTCGGCCGCCTCGGCGAGGTGTTCCGCACCGAGGCGCCCGTGCTGATGTTCACGTCGTCGGGAACCGCGGCGATGGAGTCAGCAGTCTCGAACCTGCTCTCGCCCGGCGACCGCGCGACCGTCGTCTCGTGCGGCTACTTCGGCGAGCGCTGGCAGGCGATTGCCGGTGCCTACGGCGCCGACGTCGACGCGCTCGCCTACGAGTGGGGTGAGGTGCCGTCCGCCGACGAGCTCGCGGCGCGACTCGCCGAGCGCCCCGCGAAGGCGGTGTACCTGACGCACTCGGAGACCTCCACCGGGGTCGTCGCCGACGTGCGCGCACTTGCCGCCGTCGCGAAGGAGGCCGGTGCGCTCGTCGTCGTCGATGCGATCTCGAGCCTCGGGGCCGTACCGCTCGAGACCGACGCGTGGGGGATCGACGTCGTCTGCTCCGGCTCGCAGAAGGCGTTGATGACGCCGCCGGGGCTGGCGTTCGCCTCGGTCTCGGCTGCGGCAGACGCGGCGCGCGGGACCTCGCCGCGCTTCTACCTCGACTGGGAGCGCACGCGCAAGGCCCAGGAGAAGCTCGACGCAGCCTTCACGCCCGCGGTCTCGATCATCGCGGGGCTCGACGTCGCGCTCGGGCTCCTGCTCGACGAAGGCCTGGAGCCCGCGTTCGAGCGGCACGTGCGGCTCGGCCGCGCCTGCCGAGAAGGCGCGAAGGCGATGGGGCTCGAGCTCTTCTCGCCGGACGACGACAGCTCCGCGGTCGTCACCGCGATCCGCGCTCCGGAGGGGATCGACTCCGGCGACGTCGTGCTGGCGCTCCGCGACAAGCACGGCATCACGATCGCGAACGGGCAGGGCGCGCTCAAGGGACAGATCTTCCGGATCGGCCACATCGGCTGGTTCGACGTGTTCGACATCACGACCGCGCTGGCCGCGGTCGAGCTCTCGCTCGCGGAGCTCGGCGCCGACGTCGAGCGTGGCGTCGCCACCGCGCGCGCGCTCGAGGTCTACGAAGGCGCCCCGGTTTGAGCCGGCAACGCGTCCTCGTCCGCGAGCCCATCGCCGACGCGGGCGTGAAACTGCTGAAGGACCGATTCGACGTCGACGTCGAGACGAACGGCGACCTTGCCGAACGAATCGGCGACTACGACGCGATCGTGATCCGCTCCGCGACGAAGCTGACCGCCGAGCTGATCGAGCGGGGCGCGAAGCTGAAGGTCATCGGGCGCGCCGGCGTGGGGGTGGACAACGTCGACGTCGAGGCCGCGACGCGTCGAGGGATCGTCGTCGCGAACGCGCCGGAGTCGACCGTCGTCTCGGCCGCGGAGCACGCGGTCGGGCTGCTCGTCGCGCTCGCACGGAACATCCCGCAGGCGCACGCGGCGCTCAAACAGGGCCGCTGGGAGCGCTCGAAATGGGGCGGTGTCGAGCTCTCGGGGAAGACGCTCGGCGTGCTCGGCTTCGGGAGGATCGGGCAGCAGGTCGCGCGCCGGGCAAGTGGCCTCGGGATGCGCGTCGTCGCCTACGACCCATTCGTCGCGAAGGAGCGCTACCGCGAGCTCGGGGTGGAGCGCGCGGAATCGATGGACGCCTTGCTCCAAGACGCGGAGTTCCTGACTCTGCACCTCCCGCTGGGGCCGGAGACGCGCGGGATCGTCAATCGCGACGTGTTCGCCCGCATGCGGGACGGGACGCGACTCGTGAACGCGGCCCGCGGTGAGCTCATCGACGAGGAGGCGCTCGTCGAGGCGCTCGAGAGCGGGAAGCTCGCCGGCGCCGCGCTCGACGTCTTCTCGAGCGAGCCGTACTCGGGCCCGCTGCTGGAGCTCGACAACGTGATCGTGACTCCGCACCTCGCCGCCTCGACCGAGGAGGCGCAGGACCGGGCGGGGGTGATCGTCGCCGAGCAGGTCGCGGCCGCGCTCGAAGGCGGCCTCGTCACGAACGCCGTCAACATCCCTGCGATCAGGCCGGAGGATCTCGACGTCCTCGGCCCGTACGTTCCGCTCGCTGCGAAGCTCGGGCGACTCGCGATGGAGCTGGCGGCGGGTCGAGCCGCGCAGATCGAGCTCTCGTACTACGGGACACTCGCGCAGTACGACACGCGCCTGCTGACGGTGGCGGCGCTGAACGGCGCGTTCCAGGGCCGCGCCGACGTGCCGGTGAACTACGTCAATGCGCCGCTGATCGCGGCGGAGCGCGGGATCGAGGTCAACGAAGAGCGCCGGCGCAGCTCGCGCGACTACACGAACCTGATCCGCGTCCGAGTGCGCGAGAACGGCGACGAAGTGACGGTCGCGGGCACGACGATCGGACGTGACAACCGCTTCTGGCTCGTCAACGCGCTCGGGTTCGAGCTCGACATCGAGCTCTCGGCGTTGATGGTCTTCTTCCGCTACGACGACGTACCGGGTGTGATCGGTCGCGTGGGCACGCTCTTCGGGCAGCAGAACGTCAACATCGCGAACATGGCTGTCTCGCGAAGCCGCAGGGGCGGGAAGGCGCTGATGGCGCTCTCGCTCGACACGACTCCGCCCCCCGAGCTCGTCGAGGCCGTGCGGTCGGAAGGCTTCGACGATGCCCGAATCATCGACCTCGGCTGAAGCTCGCGGCGACCGCTGGGTCGTCGCGCAGTTCGTCTTGATGGCGCTCGTGCTCGCCGCGGGCTGGCTTCCGCCCGGCTGGCCGGGGCTCGCCGACTGGGTGCTGCCGGCCGTCGGTGCGGTCTGCTCGCTCCTCGGCGCACTCGTCGCCGTGTGGGCGTTGCGCACGCTCGAGCTAGCGGCGACGCCGTTCCCGCGACCTCGCGAGGGCGGACGGTTGATCGACACCGGCCCGTACGAGTATGTGCGGCATCCGATCTACAGCGCCGGCTTGCTCTTCTTCGCCGGCTACGCGCTCGCCACGAGCCCGGCCGCGTTCGTTCCGCTGGTCGCGCTCCTGGTGCTGTGGTGGAACAAGGCGGCGCTGGAGGAGGAGCTACTCGAGCGGCGCTACCCCGAGTACCGCGACTACCGCGCCCGCGTGCCCGGCGCGTTCGTGCCTAGGCCGGCTTCGGCTTCCGCGGATTGAGGCTGCGCGGCCGATACGGTTTCGCACGTGCTCCCCGAGCCCGTCCAGCGCGTGGCCGACTTCCTCCGCACGGCGCGGGCGGAGGCTCGCCTCGAGGAGTTCCCCGAGGAGATCCCGACCGTGACGTGACGTGGCGAAGGCGCTCGGCGTCGACCCCGGCCAGATCGTCAAGACCCTGGTCTTCGTCTGCGACGGCCGCCCGGTCGTCGTCCTCGTCCCGGGCGACCGGCGGGCGGACGGAGCCAAGGTCGCAAGGGCCGTCGGGGCGGCCTCGGCCAGGGTGGCCACCCGGGACGAGGTCCTGGCCGCGACCGGCTTTCCTCCAGGGGCCGTGGCCCCGTTTCCGCTGCCCCAGATCGAGACGATCCTGCTGGAACGGACGCTGATGGCCGAGGACCAGGTCTGGGTCGGGGCGGGCTCCGAACGCCACCTGGCCAGGCTTCCGGCGCCCGAGCTCCTGCGCCTCTCGAGGGCCCGCCAGATGGACGCTGTCGAGGAACACACATACCATTCGGGTTGACCGTCGACCCGAGAAGGAGGCGCTGCGGTGGAGGAAACCGAGAAGATCTGGATGAACGGCGAGCTCGTCGACTGGGCAGATGCGAAGGTCCACGTCGGCACTCACGGACTCCACTATGGCTCGGGCGTGTTCGAGGGGATCCGCTGCTACGAGACCCCGAAGGGCCCGGCAGTCTTCCGGCTTCACGACCACCTGCAGCGTCTGCACGATTCGGCGCGCCTGCTCTACATGGAGCTCCCGTACTCGATCGACGAGCTGCGCGACGCGTGCCACGAGTTGATCGGCGTCAACGGCCTGCCCGAGTGCTACCTCCGCCCGATCGCGTTCTACGGCTACGGCCAGCTCGGCGTTGCTGCGCGTGACAATCCCGTCGAGACCGTGATCATGAGCTGGCCCTGGGGCGCCTACCTCGGCGACGACGGGATGGCGAACGGGATCCGCGGAAAGATCTCCAGCTGGCAGCGCATCGGGCCGAACGTGATCCCGCACGTCGCCAAGGCGACCGGCGTGTACCTCAACTCGATGCTCGCGGTCACGGAGGCGATTCGCGCCGGCTACGACGAAGCGATCCTGCTCACGGCGGAAGGGACGATCGCGGACGGCTCCGGCGAGAACATTTTCATCGTCAAGAACGGCACGATCTCCACGCCCGCGCTCTCGACGTCGATCCTTCCGGGGATCACGCGGGACACGATCATCCAGATCGCTCAGGACCTCGGGTACGCGGTCGAGGAGACCGACCTGATCCGCTCCGACCTCTACCTCGCCGACGAGGTGTTCATGTGCGGCACCGCCGCCGAAGTGACGCCGCTCCGCTCCGTCGACGACTACGAGCTCGGAGTCGGGCCGGTGACGCTCGAGATCCAGAAGGCGTACCTGGCGACGGTGCGCGGCCAGAGCGAGCGCTGGTCGCAGTGGCTCGACCACACGGTTTCGCGCACGCCGGCCGCTTGACCCACGCAACGACGCGGATTCCGCTTTCGCGCCCGTACCTGGGCGAGCGGGAGGAGGAGCTCGTGCTCGACGTCCTACGGTCGGGCCGGCTCTCGCTCGGGCCGACGATCGAGCGCTTCGAGGAGCTCATCGCGGAGCGCACCGGCGCGCCGTACGCGGTCGCGCTCTCGAGCGGCACCGCGGGCCTGCACCTGCTCGCGCGGGCCGCCGGCCTCGGGCCGGGGGACGAGGCGATCACGTCACCTTTTTCCTTTGTGGCGTCGGCGAACTGCTTCGTCGTTGAGGGTGCGACGCCCGTCTTCGCGGACATCGACCCGCGTACGCTCAATCTCGACCCGGCGGCGGTCGAAGCGGCGATCACCGAGCGGACCAAGGCGATCGTTGCGGTCGACATCTTCGGCTACCCCTGCGAGCTCGACGAGCTGCGCGCACTCGCCGACAAGCACGACCTCGTCCTGATCGACGACTCGTGCGAAGCGCTCGGCGCCGAGTACAAGGGCGCGCCGCTCGGCTCGCACGGGCCGAGCTCGGTCTTCGCCTTCTACCCGAACAAGCAGATCACCACCGGCGAGGGCGGCGTCGTGACGACGCACTCTGAGGACGAGTCGCGGCTGCTCCGGAGTCTGAGCAACCAGGGGCGCTCGTACGAGAGCGGCCGCTGGTTCCACCACCCGTACCTTGGCCTCAACTACCGCTGGACCGACCTGCAGGCCGCCGTGGGAGTCGCGCAGCTCGAGAAGCTCGACGAGATCCTCGCGCTTCGGAGCGCAGCGGCGGCGCGCTACGACGAGCTCCTTGCCGGAATGGACGGCGTCGAGACGCCCCTGCCCGACGACGCCGACCACACCCGCTCGTGGTTCGTCTACGTCGTCCTGCTCGACGAGGGCATCGACCGGACGCGCGTCGCGGCGGAGCTCGCCGAGCAGGGGATCGAGTGCGGGGAGTACCTGCCGTGCATCCACCTGCAGCCGTACATGCGCGCGTCGTACGGGTTCGCGGAGGGCCTCTGCCCGATTGCCGAGGACGCGAGCCGGCGGACGCTTGCCCTGCCGTTCTTCCCGCAGCTCGAACGGGAAGACCAGGAGCGTGTCGCTTCCGCGCTTTCGGGGGCGCTCGCGGCGCAATAATCAGGGGGTGTCCACCGGCCCGACCCGGATGGTGTTTCTCGGCTTCGGCAAGTTCGCCCGCGCCGACAAGATCTACGCGCTCGAGCCGCTCTCCGGCAAGGATCGCGGGCACGGCGCTCGCACGCGCGTCTGGGTGGAAGGCGTGCCCGAGCCGATCGTCGCCTCGCGGACCGAGCGGACGATCGTCTCCGAGATGGGCGGCGACTTCGCCCTCCGCTCGCAGCTCATCGACCAAGGTGTTGAGCTCGCCGAGCGGCTGCTGCAGCAGACGGACACCGGCCGCGTCGACCTGAACGACCTGAGCCGCCGCGCGCGCCGCCTGCTCGAGGCGACCGCGCAGCCGCCCGACGACAGCCAGCTCTTCTGACCGAGCCAGGCCCGGAACGTCCCGGCGTCCTCGCACGGCTGTCGCGGGTCGCCGTCGACGTCCGGCCCCTTCGCTCGTCGCAACCATTCCGCCGTCTCTGGTTCGGAACCGGCATCTCGGCGATCGGCAGCCAGATCACGACCGTCGCGATCCCGATCCAGGTCTGGGACGAGACGCACTCGACGATCATGGTCGGCCTGCTCGGGATCGCGGCGCTCGTGCCGTTGCTCACGGTCTCGATCGTCGCCGGCGCGGTCGCCGACGCCGTCGACCGCAGACGCCTCCTGCTCGTCTCCGACCTGGGGCTCGCGGCGGTCACCGTCGTGCTCCTCCTCAACGCGCTCGCGGGCGACCCGAGCCTGCCGCTCCTGTTCGTGTGCGAGGCCGCCGCGACGGCGGCGTACGCGTTCCAGCGCCCGGCACGGAACGCGCTCACGCCGAAGCTCGTGCCGGACGATCAGCTGCTCGCAGCGATCGCGGTCGAGGACGTCGTGTTCAACCTCTCGCGCGTGGCGGGGCCTGCACTCGCCGGCCTGCTGATCGGCACAGTCGGCTTCGCGGGCGCCTACGCCTTCGACCTCGCGACCTTCGGCGCCTCGCTCGTGGCGATCTGGCTCTTGCCGCGCCTGCCGAAGATCGAGGACGCGGAAAGTGTGAGCCTGCGCTCGATTCTCGACGGGTTCAGGCTGGTCGTTCGCGAGCCCGCGCTGCTCGGGATCTTCACCGTCGACACGGTGGCGATGATCTTCGGGATGCCGAGCGCGCTCTTCCCCGCGTTCGGCGAGGCGCTCGGGGGCGGCGCCTCGACGGTGGGGTTGCTGTACGCCGCGCCATCCGCCGGCGCGCTCGTCGCGTCGGTCTTTTCGGGCTGGATGACGCGGGTGCGCAGGCAAGGGCTCGGCGTCTGCGTCGCGGCCGCGGGGTGGGGGGTGGCGATCGCGGCGTTCGGGTTCGCGACGAGCATCCCGCTCGCGCTCCTGATGCTTGCGTTCGCCGGCGGCGCCGACTTCGTCAGCGCGGTGCTGCGCTCGACGATCCTGCTCCAGGTGACGCCCGACTCGATGCGCGGTCGCCTCTCGGGGATCGAGCTCGCACAGGTCGCGGGAACGCCTGCGCTCGGCAACCTCGAGGCCGGCCTGCTCGCGTCGTTGGTGGGGATTCGCGCGTCCGTGGTCTCGGGCGGCGTTCTCTGCGTCATCGGGACGGCGGTCGTCGCACTCGCGCTGCCCGCGTTCCGCCGCTACGAGAAGCCGGCGTGATCGGGCGCGGCTTCTTCGCGCGCTCGGTGCACGAGGTGGCGCCCGACCTGATCGGCGTCACGTTCCTGTGCGACGGCGTGGGCGGCATGATCGTCGAGGTCGAGGCCTACGACCACGAAGACCCGGCGGCCCACGGCTATCGCGGCCGCACGGCCAGGAACGCGTCGATGTTCGGCCCACCCGGCCACGCCTACGTCTACCGCTCGTACGGGGTCCACTGGTGCGTGAACTTCGTCTGCGAGGAGGAGGGGTCGGCGTCGGCCGTGTTGATCCGTGCGCTCGAGCCGACTCACGGGATCGAGTCGATGCGCGACCGGCGCAAAACGGACGATGTGCGCGCGCTCTGCTCCGGGCCGGGGAAGCTCACGCAGGCGCTCGGGATCACGGGAGCGCACGACGGGCTCCCTCTGGATTGCCCGCCGTTCGAGCTCGTGCCGCGAGAGGCCGAGCCGGAGCTCGTCTGCGGCCCGCGGATCGGGATCAGCAAAGCGATTGACCAGCCCTGGCGCTACGGGCTCGCGGGCTCGCGCTTTCTCAGCCGCGCCCTACGACCAGGCTGACGACCATGCCCGGCTTCGCGGCGAGACCGGCGACCGGCGCCTGCGCGACGACCCGTCCGGCCTTGCCGTCGGTGAAGCCGGCGACGTCCACCCGCAGCTGGAGCTTTCGGAGCTTGGCGCGGGCCTCGCGCAGCGTCAGCCCGGTGAGCTTCGGGATCACGCCGTGTAGCGGCTTCGGCACGATCAGCGTCACCGTGTCGTAGGACGAGAGCCGCCCGCGCGCGGGCACCTGGTCGACGACGCGGTCGACGCGCTGCAGCGGCTTCGCCGGTTGGTACGCGATCACGGACTCGAGCGGCTGCGCCGCCAAGCGGATCCGCGCGAGATCGACCTTCTGGCCGACGACGCGGGGCACTTCGACCTCGTTGGGCTTGCAGTTCGCGGTTCGCTTCGGGCCGTAAGTCGTGAAGTAGACGATCGAGAGTGACCCTCGGCAGAGACCGTTGTCGAGCAGGAGGCGCCCGTCTCTGCGGACGACGCGCTTCGTCGTCCCGGAGAGGAAAGGCGGCGCGCTGAACGACTCGGGCTTCTCGCCGCGCAATCGCAGCGCCGATTCCGCGAACGACTTCCAGATCAGTGCGGGGAACGTGCCCCCTGCGACCGGCTCGCCCTGGTACTCGGTCAGCATCGGCCTCAGCGTGTCCGGATCGCCGACCCACACGGCGACCACGAGTTGCGGCGTGTACCCGACGAACCACGCGTCGCCGTAGTTCTCGGTCGTCCCGGTCTTCCCGGCGACGGGGCGGTCGCTGAGCGCCGCACGGCGTCCCGTGCCGGACTGAACGACGTGCTGCAGCAGCGAGTTCACGGTCTGCGCTGTCGTCTTCCGCAAGACGGAAACGGGACGCACCTCGTTCTCGAACGGCTGCTCGCGGTCGGGATGCTTGACGCGGATGACCGCGCGGGGGACGTTGCCGAAGATCGATCCGTCGACGCGGAGCCCGCCGGTCGGGAACGCCGAGTACGCGCGAGCGAGCTCGAGGGGGTTGACCGCTTCGGCCCCGAGACCGATCGCGAAGTACGGGTTGAGCCGACTCTTCACGCCGAGGTCGTTCGCGGTGTCTCGTACCGCTTTCGGGCCGACGATCTCCGTCAACTGCGCGTACACGGTGTTGTCCGAATGCGTGGTGGCGTCGTCGAGGCTGACCGCACCGAGGTACGTGTGCTCGTAGTTTCGCACCGACCAGGTGCGGTCGCCGAGCGAGATCGAGATCGGCTTCGACATGAACGTGGAGCCCGGGGCGATGCCCTGCTGGAGCGCGGCGGCGAGCACGAAGGGCTTGAAGGCGGAGCCCGGCTGGCGCTGAGCTTGCGCAGCGAGGTTGAACTGGCTCTCGCGGAAGTTCCGGCCCCCGACCATCGCGACAACGCTGCCGTCGCGCGGGTCGATCGCGACGAGCGCGGCGGCCGGCCCGTCGGGGTCGGGCAGCCACTTCGCGATCGCCCGTCGCGCAGCCTTCTGCAGCGCGAGATCGATCGAGGTCGTGACGCGGTATCCGCCGCCGAACACCTTGGCCGCGCCGTACTCGTCGATCAACTGCTGCTTCACGTAGTTCGCGAAGTACGGAGCCACCGGAGTGTTGACCGACGGCGGCTGCATCGTGTCGGGCTTCGGCAGCGGCGCGGCCGACGCGGCGATCGCGTCGCGACGCGAGATCTTTCCCTGCGCGACCAGCAGGTCGAGGATCAGGTTGCGTCGCGAACGCGCTTCGCGCGGGCTCGCGACCGGGTCGTAGCGGGAGGGGTCCTTCGGAATCGCGGCGAGCAACGCCGCCTCCGGCAGGGTCAGCTCCGCTGCCCCGTGGCCGAAGTAGGTGAGCGCCGCCTGCTGCACCCCGTACGCACCGTTGCCGAAGTAGATCGTGTTCAGGTACGCGGTGAGGATCTGGTCCTTGTCCCAGCGCTGCTCGAGCTGCCATGCAAGCGCCGCCTCCTTCACCTTGCGGCTGATCGTGCGGTCGTCCTTGACGATCGCGTTCTTCACGAACTGCTGCGTGATCGTCGAGCCGCCCTGCACGACGCTCTTGTTCGTGATGTCCTCCCAGCCCGCGCGCAGGATCCCGCGGAGATCGACGCCGTCGTGCTCGTTGAAGCGCCGGTCCTCGATCGCGACGATCGCGTGCTTCATCAGCGGCGCGATCTCGTCCGGCTCCAGCAGCACGCGGCTCTCCTCGCCTCGCAGAACCGCGAGGACCGTCTTGCCGTCGTTCGCGAAGATGTAGCCGTCTCGCTCAGCCTCCACCTGGTAGCGCGGGTCGAGCTTCGGGATCTCGCCTGCGAGCGCGGTCACGAAGCCGAACGTGAAGGCGGTCGAGCAGAGCAGCGCCAGGACCCCCAGGAGGACGAGGAGACGGAGCTTGCGAATCCTGCGCCGGGGCTTCGGGCGCGCAGCCGTTGAGCGTCTGCGACGAAGCACGGAAGCGGCGATTCTAGCCTGGGTGCGGACGGCCCCGGGGCAGGGGGCCTGTCCGGCCAGGTCACTTCAGATGCCGGCGGTGAAGATCGGGTCGCTCGTCGGCGCATCGGTGCCGCCGTCGTCTTCGACGGTGACGGCGACGCCTGATCCGGGCAGGACGGGTCGCGTCAACCGAACGACGTCGCGCTCGTTGCTCGCGTCGAAGACACCGGCGGGCAGCAGCTTGTCGCCCTCCGCAACCCAGACCTCGTACGTCTTTCCCTCGGGCGCCGTCGCCAGCCCGGAGACGACGAGCGCCGCCTCCCCGGTGTCGGTCACGACCACGCGGCCGTTCGCGCCGTCGAGTGGGATCGCCTTCGCGTCGGGGTCGGCGAGGATCGCGAGCAGCGAGCGCTCGCGATCGAGCTCGCTCGACACGGAGGAAGCCCAGAGTCCGAGAGCGAGCGCGATCGTCGCCGCGACCGCGGCGGCTGCACCGAGGGCGACCGGCAGTCGCCGCCGGATCGGCACCACGTTGGAACGCTCCGCGCGCGCGGCGTCGAGGATGCGTTCCCGGAGCTCGGGCGGCGGCGCCGGAGACTCGACGCCGTACGCGAGCGCGGCGACGGGGTCGCGGAACCCGGCGAGCTCCTCGCGGCAGCGCTCGCACGAAGCGAGGTGCTCTTCGTAGCGCTCCGCTTCGTCCGCGTCGAGCGCGCCGAGCGCGTAGGCCGCGGTCAGGTCGTGGTTCGTCTCGTCTGCCATCGCTCCGGTTCCTGGTCGGGTTCCTCGAGGAGCTCACGTAGTCGCGCGAGCCCGGTGAACATCCTGCTCTTGATCGTGCCGAGAGGTTGCCCGAGCCGCTCCGCGAGCTCGGTCTGCGTGAAACCACCGTAGTAGGCGAGCTCGATCGCCTCGCGCTGCTGGTCCGGGAGCTGTCGAAGTGCCCCCTGCACGCGCTCGCGCTCCAGCCGCAGCCACGCTTCCTCGTCGACCGATCCGCCGACGGGCGAGTCGGCATCCGTCAGCTGGTCGGCACGCCTGCGCTCCTCGCGTCGGACGAGGTCGACGGCCCGGCGGTGCACGAACGTCAAGATCCACGTGCTCGGCTTCGAGCGCTCCGGGACGTAGCGGTGAGCCGAGCGCCAGACGGCGAGAAACGCCTCCTGGACGGCGTCCTCCGCGAGCGCAGCGTCGCGCAGCACGCGGAGCGCGAGCCCGTAGGCGACGCGTCCGTACCGGTCGTAGAGCGCCGCCAGCGCGGGCTCCTCGCCGCGCGCGGCGAGGGCGATCAGGGCTTCGTCGGAGAGGTGAACGACGTCGGGCGGCACGCGGCGGCTACGTGGCGGAGCAGAGCGCGCCCAAGGTAGCAGGGTTACCGCGACGGTCATCTCGAAGCCGTTCGGCTGCGCGGGTCCGCCGGTTCACCAGCTCACTCGTTCGAGTGAACCGCCGGGGCGTCGCCTGCGAATGCGCCCTCGACGACGGCCGCCACATCGACCAGTGCCGTCGCAGAGAGGAGCACTTCGATGCGAAGAGTCACACTCGCAGTACTCGCGCTCGTAGCGGTGGCGGTCGTCGCCGCGCTGGTGCAGGGTCTGGCTCCGTCCGCAGGGACGGCCTCCAGCCATCGCGAGGCGCCGTCGATCTCGGAAGACCCGACGGCCGACAACACCGACCTGTACGCGTTCCGCAGCCCGGATCGCCCGGACACGGTCACGATCATCTCGAACGTCATCCCGGCGGAGGACCCGGCTGCGGGCCCGATGTACTACGAGTTCTCGCCGTCGGCCCGCTACAACGTCTACCTCGACCGGAACGGGGATGGGCGCGCGGAGATCACGTACCGCTTCAGCTTCCGCCCGAGCACGAACGTCGCGTTCCTGCGCAACACCGTGCAGCCGTACACGGTGACGAGGATCGAGAACGGCCGCTCGCAGGTCGTTGCCTCCGGGAACACGCCGCCGAACAACATCGGCTCGAGGACGACCCCCGGCTACCGGCAGCTCGCGCAGAACGCCGTGGGACAGCTCGAGGGCGGCGGCCTGGTCTTTGCAGGCCAGCGTGACGACGCCTTCTTCGGCGACATCGGAGCGATCTTCGACTCGCTCGGCTTCCGCCGCGGGACGGGGAACGCAGGGGGTGGCAAGGACTTCTTCGCCGGCTACGGCGTCCACACCATCTCGCTGCAGCTGCCGATCGCCGGGCTGGCCGACCCGGACGGGATCGTCGGGGTGTGGACCTCGGTCGAACGTCAGCAGATCCGCGTTCAGACGGTGACGAAGAAGGTGGGCTTCAAGAACGTCAAGAGCACGGTCGTCAGCCGTCCGTGGGTGCAGGTCTCCCGCCTCGGCAACCCGCTCGTCAACGAGGTGATCATCCCGACCGCGCAGAAGGACGCGTGGAACCGGGACGCGCCCAGCGGCGACTCGCGTTACGTCGGGCTGTACACGCAGCCCGTCCTCGCAGCGCTGATCAACCAGCTCTACCCCGGGGTCGTCAATGCGCCCGAGCAGAACCGCGATGATCTCGTCTCGGTGCTCCTCACGGGTGTGCCGAACCTGAACTTCACCGGACAGGCGCAGGCGGACATGCTTCGCCTGAACCTCTCGATCGCGCCGACCTCGGCCGTCGGAGCGGGCAACCGCCTTGGCGTCTTCGGCAACGACCTCGCGGGCTTCCCGAACGGGCGACGCCTCGAGGACGACGTGATCGACATCGCCGAGCGTGCGGTGGCCGGGAAGCTCAAGGGCAACCCGAACGCCGACGCGCTCGGTGACGGCGTGAACGCGAACGACGTGCCGTTCCTGACGACGTTCCCGTACCAGGCCGATCCGTTCAGCGGCTTCGCGAACACGAAGGGCCAGCAGAAGCCGTGACGATCGGAGCAGCTCTCACGACGAGAAACCGCCTTCTGGCGGCAGGGATGGTGGCGGCGATCGCCGCCACCGTCCTCCTGTTCGGCGGCATCTTCGGGCAGGACACGGCTGCCCGACCGGGGCCGTTCGCCGCCGAGGCCGAGGTGAAACGCGGCTACGCGGAGCTCGAGCTCGCGCGTGTCCAAGTCGACCCGTCGCGGTACCCCGTCGCCGAGGCCCGCTTCCGCGAGGCGATGCGGATCGGCGGTGCCGACGCGTTGGCGCTCCGCGGCCTGGCGGGTCTCGCCGCGGCACGGCACCGGTTCGACCAGTCGCTGGAGCTCGCGCAGCGAGCGCGGAAGCTCGACCCGGCGAACGCGGCGGTCTACGGGCTGATCGGCGATGCGAGCCTCGAGCTCGGTCGCTTCCCGCAGGCGATCGAGGCGTTCGACCGGATGATGTCGCTGAAGCCGACGCCGTCCGGCTACGCGCGAGTCTCCTACGCGCGTGAGCTGCTCGGCGAACGCGACGGCGCGATCGAGGCGATGCAGATGTCGGCCGACGCGGCGGGACACTCCGAGCCGGCGGCCTGGGCGCTGACCCACCTCGGCAACCTGCAGGTCGGAACGAGCGAGCTCGCGCTCGGAGTGCAGCAGTACCGCGCCGCGCTCGCGCGGGTTCCCGCGTATGCACCTGCGCTCGTCGGCCTTGCAGACGTCGCACAGCGGCGAGGGGAACGAGCACGGGCGGAGCGGCTGCTTCGCCGGGCACTGGCGCAGGTCGACGATCCCGGAGCGGCCGCGACGCTGGGTGACGTCCTCGCAGAGCAAGGGCGCATGGACGAGGCGAACGACTGGTATCGGCGCTCGCACGCGCTCGAGACGAAGTTCGCCCGCTACGGCGGTCGCAATCAGATCGAGACGGCGCTGTTCGACCTCGACCACGACCGGAACCTCGCCGACGCGCTCGAGCGTGCGCGGGTCGGCCTGCGTTTCCGCCCGGGTGTCGAGGGTCTTCACACCTACGCGTGGGCGCTGTACAAGAACGGCCGCTGCACGGAGGCGGTTCCGTACTCGGATCGCGCGCTTGCGCTGGCACCGACCGACACCGGCGCGCTGTCTCACCGCTCGCTGATCGAGAGCTGCCTCGGAAACGGCAAGGAGGCTGCGCGGTACGCGTCACGGGTGCGCTCGCTCGACCCGACGTTCATCGCGCCGTCCGCGTTCCGTCTCCGCTGAGTCGCCTTCGCTTTCCGAGCGACCCGATAACCTCGCGCGGTGGGGATCGAGTCGCTGACCCGGAACGCCGTCGACGTCCTCCCCGAGGGTGGGCTCGAGCGCAAGCTCGCGCTCGGGCGGCCGCTCCGGGTGAAACTCGGGATCGACGTCACCGCGCCGCACATCCACATCGGCAACGGGATCCCGCTGCAGCGCATGCGCGCCTTCCAGGACGAGGGCCACACCGGCGTCCTGATCGTCGGCGACTACACGGCGCGGATCGGCGACCCCTCCGGCGCCTCGGCCGAGCGGCCGATGATTCCGCCCGAGGAGATCGACCGGATGGCCGCACGCTTCTTCGAGTCCGCGTACACGATCCTCGACCCCGAGCGCACCGAGATTCGGTTCAACGGCGAGTGGCTCGGCAAGCTCGACTTCGCCGGCGTGCTCCGGCTGACGCGCACCGCGACGGTCGCGCGGCTGCTCGAGCGCGACGACTTCGCGAAGCGCTTCTCGGCGCAGCAGCCGATCTCGGTCTCGGAGCTCCTCTACCCGCTGATGCAGGCGTACGACTCGGTCGCGATCGAGGCGGACGTCGAGCTCGGCGGCACCGACCAGCTCTACAACCTGCTCGCCGGCCGGGAGGTGATGGAGGCCTACGGGCTCGAGCCGCAGGTCGTGCTCACGACGCCGCTGATCGACTCGTGGGACGGCTCGAAGATGAGCGGCTCGAAGGGCAACTACATCGCGCTCGTCGAGGACCCGAACGAGCAGTTCGGCAAGGCGATGCGGCTCCCGGACGAGCTGCTGGACGAGTACTCCCGGTTGGTCATGGAATCGGACGGCCCGCTCGCCGGACCCGCTCGAGGCAAAGCTCGCGCTCGCCCGCTTCATCGTCATGCGGGCGCACGGGGAGGAGGCGGCCCGGGCCGCCGAGGAGCACTTCACCCGCGTCGTCCGGGAGGGCCAGGCGCCCGAGGACGTCGTCGAGCTCGAGCTGCCGCGGGCCGACCCCGTCCACCTGCCGCGCCTGCTCGTCGACGGCCTCGGGATCGGCTCCGCGAGCGAGGCCCGCCGGCTGATCGGCCAGGGGGCGGTGCGCCTGGACGGCGAGGTCGTGACCGACCTGGACGTGCCACGGGAGCAGCTCGAGGGGCGGCTCCTGCAGGCGGGCAAGCGCCGATTTGCCCGCTTGACACCATAGGGGCCACTGCTACACTTCCCCGGCTGCCCGAGAGGGTGGTCGTTCGAAGGTCCCTGTCCCGACGATAACTGGAGCGCCTCGAGAGAATCGGATACGACGCAGTTCCGAGCTTACGAGGCCTCTGGCGCGAGTCGGGGGCTTTTTTACGGCCCACCTCCAGTAGCGCGGTCTTTGAAAACTCAACAGTGTTCGAAACGTCGAGACCTCGAAGCCTTCGGGCTGTCGAGGCTTAACAATCCCGTCGGTCTCTTCGGAGACCGACCTTTGAGCACAAGCTCATCGATGAAGGCTTGGCCGGCTTGCCGGTCAAAACACCTTTCACGGAGAGTTTGATCCTGGCTCAGGACGAACGCTGGCGGCGCGCTTAACACATGCAAGTCGAACGAGAACCAGGGCTTCGGCCCTGGGGAAAGTGGCGAACGGGTGAGTAACACGTGAGTAACCTGTCCTCGGCACCGGGATAGCCCGGGGAAACCCGGATTAATACCGGATGGCCTTTCGAGTCTTCGGGCTCGTCAGAAAAGGTAGCTTCGGCCTCCGGCCGAGGAGGGACTCGCGGCGGATTAGCTTGTTGGTGAGGTAACGGCTCACCAAGGCGACGATCCGTAGCTGGTCTGAGAGGACGATCAGCCACACTGGGACTGAGACACGGCCCAGACTCCTACGGGAGGCAGCAGTGGGGAATCTTGCGCAATGGGCGAAAGCCTGACGCAGCGACGCCGCGTGCGGGAAGAAGGCCTTCGGGTTGTAAACCGCTTTCAGGAGGGACGAAGCCACTCGGGTTAATAGCCCAGAGGGTGACGGTACCTCCAGAAGAAGCCCCGGCTAACTACGTGCCAGCAGCCGCGGTAATACGTAGGGGGCAAGCGTTGTCCGGATTTATTGGGCGTAAAGAGCGTGTAGGCGGCCAGACAGGTCCGTTGTGAAAACTCGAGGCTCAACCTCGAGACGTCGACGGAAACCGTCTGGCTAGAGTCCGGAAGAGGAGTGTGGAATTCCTGGTGTAGCGGTGAAATGCGCAGATATCAGGAAGAACACCTATGGCGAAGGCAGCACTCTGGGACGGTACTGACGCTGAGACGCGAAAGCGTGGGGAGCGAACAGGATTAGATACCCTGGTAGTCCACGCCGTAAACGATGGATGCTAGGTGTGGGCGGTGTCGACTCCGTCCGTGCCGAAGCTAACGCATTAAGCATCCCGCCTGGGGAGTACGGCCGCAAGGCTAAAACTCAAAGGAATTGACGGGGGCCCGCACAAGCAGCGGAGCATGTGGTTTAATTCGACGCGACGCGAAGAACCTTACCTGGGCTTGACATGCACAGGAATGTCGTAGAAATACGGCAGCCCTTCGGGGCCTGTGCACAGGTGGTGCATGGCTGTCGTCAGCTCGTGCCGTGAGGTGTTGGGTTAAGTCCCGCAACGAGCGCAACCCCTGTCCCTAGTTGCCAGCGTGAAAGACGGGGACTCTAGGGAGACTGCCGGTGACAAATCGGAGGAAGGTGGGGATGACGTCAAGTCATCATGCCCCTTATGTCCAGGGCTACACACGTGCTACATTGGCCGATACAGAGGGCTGCAAACCCGTGAGGGGGAGCGAATCCCAAAAAGTCGGTCCCGGTTCGGATTGGAGGCTGAAACTCGCCTCCATGAAGGCGGAGTTGCTAGTAATCGCGGATCAGCAACGCCGCGGTGAATATGTTCCCGGGCCTTGTACACACCGCCCGTCACACCACGAAAGTTGGCAATACCCGAAGCCGGTGGCCCAACCCGCAAGGGAGGGAGCCGTCGAAGGTAGGGTCGATGATTGGGGTGAAGTCGTAACAAGGTAGCCGTAGCGGAAGCTGCGGCTGGATCACCTCCTTTCTAGGGAATACCGGAGCTCTTACTCCGGTGGGCACCCGACTCGTTTGATGGCTGTTCGTTTGCCGTCCGATGCTCGGGCTCGCCTAGAAACTACGTCGACCTCGGCGTGGAGAACACTGTTGAGTTTTGAGAGACCGCTGCGAGCGGTCTTGGTGGGCGTCGTCCCGCGCGCACCTTGAAAACTCCATAGCGATGAAACACGGGTTCTCTTCTGATCAAGAGAACAAGGGCACACGGTGGATGCCTTGGCGCCAGGAGGCGATGAAGGACGTGGGCGGCTGCGATAAGCCCCGGTGAGGTGCTGACCAACCTTTGACCCGGGGATTTCCGAATGGGGAAACCCACGCGTGGTAATGCGCGCGTACTCCCTGCTGAATACATAGGCAGGGAAGAGCCAAGCGGGCGAACTGAAACATCTTAGTAGCCCGAGGAAAGGAAAGAAACCTCGACTCCCTGAGTAGTGGCGAGCGAAAGGGGAAGAGCCTAAACCCGTACGACGTGACAGCCGGCAGGCGTTGTCGTATGGGGGTTGTAGGGCCTGATTCGATCCGTCTGCCGGCGGGTCGGGAAGTTACAAAGTTGCGTGTTAGCCGAAGCGACTGGAACGTCGCACTACAAAGGGCAATCGTCCCGTAGGCGAAAGCGCGCAGCCTTCCTTATCAGGTACCTGAGTACGGCCGGGCACGGGAAACCCGGTCGGAATCCGCGGGGACCACCCCGTAAGGCTAAGTACTCCCTGGCGACCGATAGTGAACTAGTACCGTGAGGGAAAGGTGAAAAGTACCCCGTAAGGGGAGTGAAATAGTACCTGAAACCGTGTGCTTACAAGCGGTCGGAGCAGCGCAAGCTGTGACGGCGTGCCTTTTGCATAATGAGCCAGCGAGTTACGTGTCATCGGCAAGGTTAAGGAAACGGAGCCGAAGCGAAAGCGAGTCCGAACAGGGCGATTTAGTCGATGGCAGTAGACCCGAAACTGAGTGATCTACCCATGGGCAGGTTGAAGCGGGGGTAAGACCCCGTGGAGGACCGAACCGACCTACGTTGAAAAGTGGGCGGATGACCTGTGGGTCGGAGTGAAAGGCTAATCAAACTCAGAGATATCTGGTTCTCCCCGAAATATATTTAGGTATAGCGTCACGCGTTCATTACCGGTTGTAGAGCACTGATTGGGCTAGGGGGCCTACCAGCTTACCGAACTCAGTCAAACTCCGAATGCCGGTAATCCAGAGCGTGGCAGTCAGAGTGCGAGGGATAAGCTTCGTGCTCAAAAGGGAAACAGCCCAGACCGTCGGCTAAGGTCCCTAATTCCATGCTAAGTGGGAAACGATGTCTGATTGCAAAGACAACCAGGATGTTGGCTTAGAAGCAGCCACCATTCAAAGAGTGCGTAACAGCTCACTGGTCAAGTGGTCGGGCGCGGAAAATTCAACGGGGCTCAAGCATGGAACCGAAGCCACGGACTCAGCTTTGCTGAGTGGTAGGGGAGCGTTCCCAGGCCGGCGAAGCGGCGGCGTAAGCCAGCCGTGGAGGCCTGGGAAGTGAGAATGCTGGCATGAGTAACGAAAGAGGAGTGAGAAACTCCTCCGCCGAATGCCTAAGGGTTCCTGAGTAAAGCTAATCTGCTCAGGGTTAGTCGGGACCTAAGCCGAGGCCGAAAGGCGTAGGCGATGGACAACAGGTTGATATTCCTGTACCACGTAGCGACCGCTATCACCGATGGCGGGACGGGGTAGGCTAGAGCATCCCAGGCGATGGTCGTCCTGGGGTAACCGCGTAGGGCGGGTGATAGGGAAATCCGTCACCCACCAAGCCTGAGACGGGACACCGAGCGCGAACAGCGCGAAGTGCTCGAAGCCATGCCTCCTAGAAAAGCGTCTAGGGAGGTCGCGCGTGCCCGTACCAAAACCGACACAGGTAGGCAGGTAGAGAATACCAAGGCGATCGGAAGAACCCTCGTTAAGGAACTCGGCAAAATGGCCCCGTAACTTCGGGAGAAGGGGCGCCTCAGTAGGGTGAAGCGGATTTACTCCGCCAGCCCGAGGAGGCCGCAGTGAAACGGCCCAAGCGACTGTTTACCAAAAACACAGGTCTCTGCGAAGTCGTAAGACGACGTATAGGGGCTGACGCCTGCCCGGTGCCGGAAGGTCACGAGGAGAGGTTAGCCTTCGGGCGAAGCTTCGAATCCAAGCCCCGGTAAACGGCGGCGGTAACTATAACCGTCCTAAGGTAGCGAAATTCCTTGTCGGGTAAGTTCCGACCTGCACGAATGGCGTAACGACTTGGGCACTGTCTCAACGAGGGATCCGGTGAAATTGTAGTCTCGGTGAAGATGCCGAGTACTTGCAGCTGGACGGAAAGACCCCGTGAACCTTTACTACAGCTTGACGTTGGAGTCTGGGATTCGTCGTCCAGGATAGGTGGGAGCCTTTGAAGCCGGGACGCCAGTCTCGGTGGAGGCACCCTTGGGATACCACCCTTCGGGTTCTGGGCTTCTAACCTCCGGCCGTGATCCGGCGGAGGAACAGCGTCAGGTGGGTAGTTTGACTGGGGCGGTCGCCTCCTAAAATGTAACGGAGGCGCGCAAAGGTTCCCTCAGCACGGTTGGAAATCGTGCGTAGAGCGCAAAGGCATAAGGGAGCTTGACTGCGAGACAGACATGTCGAGCAGGTGCGAAAGCAGGCCTTAGTGATCCGGCGGTGAAGCGTGGAATTGCCGTCGCTCAACGGATAAAAGGTACTCCGGGGATAACAGGCTTATCTCCCCCAAGAGTCCACATCGACGGGGAGGTTTGGCACCTCGATGTCGGCTCGTCGCATCCTGGGGCTGGAGTAGGTCCCAAGGGTTGGGCTGTTCGCCCATTAAAGCGGTACGCGAGCTGGGTTCAGAACGTCGTGAGACAGTTCGGTCCCTATCCGCTGCAAGCGCTGGGAGCTTGAGAGGAGTCGTCTCTAGTACGAGAGGACCGAGACGAACGGACCTCTGGTGTATCAGTCGTCCTGCCAAGGGCGTTGCTGATTAGCCACGTCTGGATGGGATAACCGCTGAAAGCATCTAAGCGGGAAGCCCACCTCGAGATGAGGCTCCCCATCCCCTAGAGGGAGTAAGGGCCGTGGAAGAACACCACGTTGATAGGCGGGACGTGTACGCGTAGCGATACGTTCAGCGGACCCGTACTAATTGCCCGAGGTCTTGATTTGAGAACTCGTGCTAGTCGCTATGGAGTTTTGAAGGTGTGCGGAGACCGCGCGCCCTTGACAACTTTCGGCGGTCATAGCGACGGGGGTACACCTCTTCCCATTCCGAACAGAGAAGTTAAGCCCGTCAGCGCCGATGGTACTCGGAGGGCAACCTCCCGGGAGAGTAGGACGCCGCCGAATCTTTGAACGCCCGCCTCGTGCGGGCGTTCGTCTTTCTAGACTCGGGTCCGTGGAGCTCCGAGACGGGGAACTGATGCTTCGGCCGTTCACGCTCGACGACGTGCCGGCGATCACCCAGGCCTGCCAGGACCCCGAGATCCAGCGCTGGATCCCGGTGATCCCGAGGCCGTACACGGACGAGGACGCACGCAGCTTCGTGACGGCGGAGGATCTCGGTCACCAGTTCGCGATCGTCGAGCAGGGCGAGTTGGTCGGCTCGATCGGCCTGCGCGTGAACCAGTTCGCGACCGGCCACATCGGCTACTGGTGCGCGAGAGAGGCGCGCGGACGTGGTCTGACCCCGCGCGCGCTTCGCCTCGTCGCTCGCTTCGGCCTCGAGGAGCTCGGGCTCGGCCGGCTCGAGCTGATCACCGACCCGGACAACCTCGCGTCGCAGCGAGTGGCCGAGAAGGTCGGGTTCAGGCGAGAGGCAGTGCTGCGCTCGCACCTGCTCCACCCCGACGGCCGTCGTCGCGACTCGGTCATGTTCTCGCTTCTCCCCGGCGAGCTCCGCTGACCAGCGGCCTCCGCCTCGAGCGCGACGAGCTCACGCGCCTCTGTTACTGGATGCTCGGGCTCTGGGGCTTCCTGCTGTACGCGCTCGGGCCCGCGCTTCCCGCACTGCGGGAGCAGCTCGACGTCTCGCGTGCGGTCGTCAGCCTCCACACGACCTTGATCGCCCTGGGTGCGATCGCCGTCGGGATCGCGGGGGACCGTTTCGTCGTCCGCGTCGGGCGTCGCGTCGCGTTCTGGGTCGCCGCGGGTGGCATCGCGTCGGGTGCGCTCTTGCTCGCCGCAGGCGGCTCCCTCGCAGTGACGCTGCCGGCCGCGGCGCTGCTCGGCGTTGCAGGGGCGCTCGTCGTCGCGACGCTCCAGGCCACGCTCGCCGATCGGCACGGGCCGCTGGCGCCCGTCGCACTCGTCGAGTCGAACGCGATCGCCACTGCGCTCGGCGTCCTTGCGCTCGTTGCGGTCGCGTTCGCGATCTGGGCAGGGTCGGACTGGCGCGCCGTGTTCGTCGCTGCCGGGCTACTCGCGGTCCCTGCGATGGCGATCGCGTACGGCTCGGTCTGCTTTCCCGCCGCGCCCGAGCTTCCCCACGATCACGAGCCGCGGCTGCCCAGCACGTACTGGTTCTACTGGTTCGCGCTGCTGCTGTTCGTCGCGATCGAGTTCTGTGTCGTCTTTTGGAGCACCGACTACCTCGAGACGGAGCGCGGTCTCTCGGAGTCCGGCGCCGCGGCGTCGTCGAGCGTGTTCTTGGTCGGCATGACAGCCGGTCGCGCGTTCGGTGGGCCGCTGACGCGGCGCTTCGGTTCGGAGCGGCTGCTCTCCGTGGCACTGGCGGTCGCCGCGGCGGGGTTCGCGATCTTCTGGCTCGTCCCCTCCTCGACGCTGGCGGTCTTCGGGCTCGGCGTTACCGGCACCGGGGTGGCGCTGTTCTACCCGCTCACGCTCGCGCTCGGCATCGCCGCCGCGGGAGGAAGAACCGACTCGGCGTCAGCGCGAGCAGCGTTTGCCGCCGGCATCGCGATCGCCATCGCCCCGTTCGCGCTCGGCGGCCTCGCCGACGCAACCGACCTGCAGGTTGCCTACGCGATCGTCCCGGCGCTGCTCGGCCTTGGCGCGGTCGCGTTGGTCGCCGCGGATCACCGTCGCTAGGCGGCCCTGAGCTTCTCGCGCCAGTCCGGGTCGAGCTCTCGCAGCCGCCGAACGCGTTCTTCGGTCGGCGGGTGCGTCGCGAACATCGCCGCGAGGCCGGTCGGCTCGAACGGGTTGATCGTGTAGAGCGGCTCGGTGGCGGGGTTGGCGCGGAACTCGATCAGCTCGCCCGCGAGCTCGAGCCGCAGCAGTGCGTCCGCGAGACCGTGCGGCGACTCGCAAAGCTCTGCCGCGAAGCGGTCGGCCGCGTACTCGCGCTTCGGCGAGAGGAGCAGGTGCACGGGCGCCGCAGCGATCGGCCCGAGGACGAAGAGCAGGAACCGCTGGAAGAAGCCGCCGATCCGCGTCGCCTCGACGAGCGTCGAGGCGAAGACGACCACGCCTTCCTGCGTCACGACGTCGCGTCCCCGAACGTGCGCGAGCTCGTGGGCGAGCACGCCTTCGAGCTCCGCCGGCGGCGCCGCGGCGAGGAGTCCCGCGCGACACTGCGATCGCCGATCCGCGCGGGCCGCGACCCGCGGCGAACGCGCGCGGGTGGCCGTCCGGGATGACGTAGAGCTTCGGCTTCACGACGTTCGCGCGAGCCGCGAGCCGCTCGAGGGTCGAGTGGACGAGCGGCGCTTCGGCGAGCGGCGAGCTCGCGCGCGCCGAGCATCCCCATGACGATGCGATCGGCGTACCAGTAGGCGGCGGACGTCGCGAGCAGCGAGCAGAAGACGACGCTCGAGAGGAGCGGGTAGCCGCCGCCCGCCCAGCCGAGCAGGCCGAGTCCTGCGCACAGCACGAGCACGAATCCCCAGGCCTTGAGGAGGTTCCGGGTCGCGGCGAGTCGCATCGCTCGCGCCTGCCTACGTGTCTTCGCGCTCGTCCTCGAGCCCGCGCGGCGGCCAGTCGGGCTCGGGTGCGTCGCAGCGGCTCGAGCAGTGGAGCGACGCGATGTTCTGGAGCGGGACGAGGATGTGGCCGTTCAGCTCGATGTGCGCGACGTCCTCGATGTAGCAATAGGCGGTCAGGACACCCTCCTGGTACTCGCCCCCGAAGAGCGCGATCTCGACCTGCTCGCCCTTGTACTTGTTCGTGTAGTCCTCCACCGGCGGTCAGTCTATCGGGGCGAGTTTTCCCTCCCGAAAGGCGAAACGGGACGAGGAGCAGTTGGCCACGGCCGGGATCGACCGGTGGTCGCGGACGTAGTCCAGGCCGGCGGCGAGCGCGTGGACCACGCGGATCGTGCCCCCGTGCGACACGACGAGCACGTTCTCGCCGTCGTGTCGCGGCCCGACCGCTTCGATGAAGCTGCCGACCCGGGCGGCGAACCCCTCGAACGTCTCCGCATCGTCCGGCCCTGCGCCGCCCGCACGCCAACGCCGCTCCTCGTCGGGGAAAGCTGTCTCGATCTCCGCCATGGTCAGCCCCTCCCACGCGCCGAAGCCCCGCTCGCGCAGGCGCTGGTCGAAGCGAACCTCCAGTCCGAGGGTCGCTGCGAGGATCTCGGCAGTCTCCCGCGCGCGGGCGAGGTCGCTCGAGTACAGCGCGTCGACACGGTCGAGTCCCTCGGCCAGCAGGCGCGCCTGCTCGCGGCCGGCGTCGTTCAACTCAGTGTCCGAGTGGCCCTGCCAGCGTTGCTGCGCATTCCAGTCGGTCTCGCCGTGGCGCACGAGGATGAGCGTGGTCACGCCGGGTAACGTAGCCCGATGGACCTGGGGCTCCGCGGGCGCGTGTGTGTGGTGACCGGCTCCACGGGGGGGATCGGGCTCGCGACCGCGCGGCTGCTCGCAGAAGAAGGCGCGCTCGTCGTGGTCACCGGCCGAGACTCCGAGCGGGCAGAGGTGGCACGCCGCAAGACGGGCTCGAGACTGGCTGTCGTGGCCGATCTGGCCGACCCTGGAGCACCCGAGGAGCTGCTCTCGCAGGTCGAGCGCGAGGTCGGGCCGGTGACTGCACTAATAAATAATGTGGGGGCCGCTACCCAGGCGGACTTCCTCGAGGTCTCGGATCGAGAGTGGGACGAGCTCTGGCAGCTCAACGTGATGAGCTTCGTGCGGGCGATCCGGGCCGCCGTCCCCCCGATGCGCGAGCGGGGGGAGGGCGTGATCGTGAACGTCTCGTCGACCGCGGCGAAGCGGCCCTCGACCTCGATGCCGCACTACTCCGTCACGAAGGCGGCGGTGCTGTCGCTTTCCCGGCTCGTCGCCGACCTCTACGCGAAGGACGGGATCCGGTGCAATGCGGTGACGCCGGGGCCGACGGCGACCGACGCGTGGCTCGGCGCCGGTGGCCTCGCCGACCAGCAGGGCGAGCGCACCGGCAAGCCGCGCGACGAGGTGCTGGCGGCCGTCGGCGCGGGGCGTCCGCTCGGTCGGCTCGCGCAGCCGGAGGAGATCGCGGCGGTGATCGCCTTCCTGTGCTCGGATCGCGCGTCGTACGTGACCGGCGCGGCCTGGAGCGCCGACGGCGGGACCGTTCCGATCATCGTCTGAACTGTGGACGAAGCGTTCCCAACTCGACACGGAGCCGGCACACACCCGTCACGCGATGAGCGGTAGCGTTGGAAGCCCCGCCGGAACCCCCGGGTGGGAGGGGGTTAGGGATGGGGAACGGCCTCGCGCGCGTCGACGCCCGCCCGGTTTCGCTGCTCGATCCACGACCGGATGAGCGACTACCCTAGGCCCCATGCCGGAGCTCGCCGGACTGGTTGCGGACGCCTTCGAGCAGCGCGTGCGCGAGCACGAGGAGCGCTGGCTGTCGGCGCTCGCCGTCCGGTCGTACGAGTCGCGCGGGCGGGTTCGCGAGGAGGAGCCGTGCCGGGTGCGGACTCCTTTCCAGCGCGACCGCGACCGGCTGCTCCACTCGAAGCCCTTCCGCCGCCTCAAGGGGAAGACGCAGGTCTTCATCGACCCGGCGGGCGACCACTACCGCACCCGAATGACCCACACGCTGGAGACGACCGCGATCGCCCGCGGCGTCGCCCGCGCGCTCCAGCTCAACGAGGACCTGACCGAGGCGATCGGCCTCGGGCACGACACCGGCCACCCGCCCTTCGGCCACGCGGGCGAGCAGGCACTCGACGAGTGCATGCGGGAGCGGTTCGGGCGCGGGTTCCGCCACAACGAGCAGTCGCTCCGCATCGCCGAGAAGCTGAACCTGACGTGGGAGGTGCGCGACGGAATCCTCAAGCACACCGGCTCGGACGACCCCGAGACCCTGGAAGGACGCATCGTCCGGATCGTCGACCGCGTCGCGTACATCAACCACGACATCGACGACGCGATCCGCTTCGGGATCCTGCGTGCGGACGACCTGCCCGCAGAAGAGATCGCCGTCCTGGGTCCAACCGGCTCGAGGCGGATCGACACGCTCGTCCACGACCTGATCGAGACCTCCGCTCCGGCCGGCGACATCGTCCAGAGCGAGGCCGTCGGGAGCGCGATGCTGTCCCTTCGCTCCTTCATGTTCGAGCGCGTGTACCTCGGCCCGAAGACCCGCGACGAGCACGATCGTGCCAGCACCGTCATCCGCGGACTCTTCGAGCACCTCGTCGGACGCGGGGACGAGCCGGATGCGATCGTCGACTACCTCTCGGGCATGACCGACCGCTTCGCACTCGACTACGCCGACCGGATCTGACGGTGGCTCGGCTCAAGGACGAATCGGTCGAGGCGGTCAAGGCTGCAGCGAACATCGTCGATCTCGTCGAGGCAAAGACGCGCCTCCGCAAGGTCGGTGGGCGCTACACCGGGCTCTGTCCCTTCCACGAGGAGCGGACGCCCTCGTTTTCCGTGTCGCCCGACCGCGGCACGTACCACTGCTTCGGCTGCGGCGTCGGCGGCGACGCGATCTCGTTCGTGCGCGAGACCGAGGGCCTGGACTTCGTCGGGGCGATCGAATGGCTCGCCGACCGCTTCCACGTCCAGGTCGAGTACGACGATGCCTCGCCGCACGCCGACGAGCAGCGGCGACGCCGCGAGCGGCTGCGTGCGCTCCTCGAGCAGGCGGCGGTCTTCTACGAGCGCACGCTCTGGGATTCGCAGCATGGGGCGGCCGCGCGCGAGTACCTCGCGTCGCGTGGCCTCGGCGAAGAGGTCTGCCGCGAGTTCCGTCTCGGGCTCTCGCCTGCGGGCGCGACCCTCGCCCGTAAGGCACGCGAGAAGTTCTCTGCCGACGAGCTCGCAGGTGCTGGGCTCGTCACCCGCCGCGGCACCGACTACTTCCAGCGCCGGCTGATGTTCCCGCTTTCCGATGCACGCGGGCGCGTCATCGGCTTTCAGGCGCGCAAGCTTCACGAGGACGATCCCCTGCGCGGCAAGTACGTGAACTCTCCGGAGAGCGAGCTCTTCCACAAGTCGAACGTCCTCTACGGTTTCAACCTCGCTCGCGGCGCGATCGCGAAGCAGGATCGCGCGATCGTGGTGGAGGGCAACACGGATGTGATCGCGCTACGGCAGGCGAAGCTCGAGCCTGTCGTCGCTTCGATGGGCACCGCGCTCACGGAGCGGCAGCTGTCGGAGCTCTCGCGACTGACCTCCCGCGTGTTCCTCTGCTTCGACGCGGACGCGGCCGGCGAGGATGCGACGCTGCGAGGAATGGAGCTCGCGCTGCGTCAGGGGTTCGACGTCCGGATCGTCGCCCTGCCCAAGGGCAAGGATCCCGCCGACGACCCGGACACCTTCGAGCAGCGGCTCGCCGACGCGGAGTCGTACGCCGTCCACCGCGTCCGGTTGGAGCTGGCCCGCGCTCGCGACCGCCAGCACGCGTACCTACGGGTCCAGGACGTGCTCAACGACCTGCCCGAGTCGCCCGAACGACACGAGGCGTGGCGGCTCGCGAACGACCAGCTCGGGCTCACCGTTCAGCTTCGTGCCGCGGCAGGCGGCACGGCGAGCGCGGGGGACGCAATGTCGCCGCGACTCGTCGAGGTGGGGGACAAGCTCGAGCGCAGCGCACTCGCGGGCGTTCGGGCGCATCGCGCCCTCGGTCGCGTGCTCGCGGAGCTCGGACCGGAGCACTTCGACTCGGAGCTACATCGACAGGCTCGCGACGAGCTGCTCACACCTTCGAAGGCGCCCGAGCCCGAGCTCGTCTCGCTGCTCGCCCGTCTCGACGCGCTCGCGGAGCAGGAGGGCATCGACGAGGAGACTGCGAAGCAGATGCTGCTTCGGCTTCGAGAGCGGCGACTTCGGCGAGAGTTCGAAGGCGCGGACGAAGCCGACCTCAGCGAGCTCCAGCACAAGCTCGCTGAAATCCGAACCGCGATCCGAGAGTTCGCCTAGCTAACTCGCCGGCTCGGGCGAGGCGGCCTTGCGCCGCCGGAACTCGCACTGGGTCTGAGGAAGCATGCGGGCCGCGAGCCTCGAGAACCACGAAACAGAGCGGCTACAATGCCCCGCTCGATCCCCGGTAGCTCAATTGGTAGAGCATCCGGCTGTTAACCGGAGGGTTGTTGGTTCGAGTCCAACCCGGGGAGCTAGCGGCGTACTGATTCACCCTCAACGCCGTTCTGCGCCAGGCGGAGATCTTCACCCGCTATGCCGCTCGCGTGCGTGAGATCCGCGCGGACGCGGGCGCCGTTCGGCCGCCTGCGGCGTTCGAGCCGACGCACCAGGCGTTCATCCGCCAGCTCGGCGAGACCTCTGCGCTGACGAGAAGGCTCGCCCGAGCGGCTCGCACGGGTGACACCGCGGCTGCCGCCGCTGCAGCCGAGGAGCTCCGCACGCTGTCGGACCCCACGCCCGTCACCCGTCGTGCCGAGCGCGCGGCCATCCAGGCCTACAACAACCGCGTGCGCGGCATCGCAGCCCAGATGCGGTTGATCCAGCTCGAGCGAGCCGAGCTCTCGCGCGAGCTCGCCTAGACCGAAGTCCCCCTCCGTAGACTCGCGGGATGGCCCGGCTCGCGGTTGTCCTCCTCGCCGCAGCCCTCGTCTCGGGCTGCGGAGGGGAAGACGAGCCAGAACGGGAGCTCCAGCCGGGCGGCTCGGTGACGATCGGGATCGTCAACGGCGAGCGTCTGGTTCGAGAGGGCGCCCGCGTCGAGGCGAACCGCGTGAACAACGCCGGGGGCGTGGGGGGTGCGCTGACGATCCGGCTCGCGCGGGGGACGGTCGCCGACCTCCTGGCAAGGGGGGTCCGGCTCTTCGTGCTCCCGTGCCGGCTCGACCTGGTCGGTGCCGCAAGGGCCGTCTCGGAGGCGGGCGCGTTCGCCGTCGCACCGTGCGACGACGGGGTCGTGGAGGGATCGCCGCGGGTCGTCTTCACAGGCCTCTCGCCGCGCGCTCAGGCCGAGGCGCTCTCCGACTTCGTCGGCGGCGAGGCTGCTCGCGAACTGGCCCCGGAGACCGCCCGTGGAGAGCGCGTGGAGGCGTTTCTGGACCTGGAGCGCGGGGATGCGAGCATCGTGTCGCCGGACGCACCGGAGCGGGTGGTGGCCCCTCCAGGCGCGCCCGAGGAGTCGCTCTTTGCGACCTTCGGGTTCCCCGAGCCGGGCTCGAGGACGGACGAGTTCTACGAGCGTTTCCGGGCGGTTTACGGCCGGCGACCCGAGACGATCCTGTCGGCTCTCGGGGCCGACGCGGTGAACGCACTCACCGGGGCGATCGAGCTCGCGGCGTCGACGAGGCCCAACCTCGTCGCCGCGGAAGTGCAGAAGGGGTTCGAGGTGAGAGGGGTGCTGAACGAGATCTCGTTCCCAGGCGACACCAACCGCGCCGACGTGGACGCCGTGATCGTCCGCATCAGGGACGGGAAGCTGCGCGTCGTCGGCTAGTCGGCCAATTGGGAAATCGCTCCGACAGCGGCCGCGAAGCGGCCGCCTTTAGGTGCCAAGCGGTGGCGGATCCGCGCAAGCGGATTCGCGACTTGCGCCTCACCAGCTATCAGGCGTGGATGCGGTCGGCGCGCGCGCGGAGCGGGCCGCCGTCGCGCCCCGCTCGCACTGCCAGGATCTCGGCGAGGATCGCGACGGCCGTCTCGGCCGGCGACTCGGCGCCCACGTCGAGCCCCACCGGGCCGTGGATCCGGTCGATCGCGCCCTCGTCGACGCCGAGCTCGAGCAGCGCCTCGCGCCGCCGCTCCTGCGTCCTCCGCGACCCGATCGCCCCGACGAAGAACGCATCGCTCGCGAGGGAGAGTTGGAGGGAGGGGAGGTCGATCCGGTCCTCGTGCGCGAGCACGACGACTGCGGTTCCCTCGTCCGGTGCGAGCCGTGCGAGCGCCGCGTCGGGCCACTCGACGAGGATCTCGTCGGCGCTCGGCACGCGCTCGGCAGTCGCCCAGCGCCGGCGCGGGTCGACGACGATCGCCGTCCAGCCGAGCGACTTCGCTCCGCGGCAGAGCGCCTCGGCCGTGTCGATCGCGCCGACGACGATCAGGCGCGGCGCCGGCCGCGAGGCGACGGCCAGCCCCTCTCCTGACGGCTCGACGGTCACGACGCGACCTCGCCCGATCTCCTCGACGACACTGCGCAACAGCCCGGCGTCGGCCTTCGCGACGTAGACGTCGATCTCGCCACCGCAGGGCAGCCCGACTCCGAACGCCTGCTCGTCGGTGATTCCGTACGTCCGTTGCCGAGCCGCGCCACCCGCCAACACTTCCTGCGCCTCCGCGTAGACCTCGTTCTCGACGCAGCCCGCCGAGACCGAGCCGGCGAGCTCGCCGCCCGCGGAGACGCCGAGCACCGAGCCGACGGGCCGTGGCGCGGAGCGGCGGGTCGCGACGACGGTCGCGAGCGCGACATCCTCGCCTTGCTCGAGCCAGCGGCGGAGCGCGGGGAGCAATTCCTGCACCTCTGCATCGTAGATTCAGGAGCCGCCGCTAGGGTTTCGGCGATGAGCGAGCCGCGGCCGGCGATCAAATCGCTTCGCCGGCGCAAGGAGCGCCACAAGCAGCGCAGCAAGCTCTACCGTGTGCCCTTCGCGCTGGTCGGCGTGCTGATCATCGTGGCTGGGGCTGCACTGGCGCTCCCAGGCGTCCCCGGGCCGGGTCTGCTGCTGGTCGCCGTGGGCCTCGGAATGCTGGCGCTCGAGTTCGACCGGGCGGAGCGCTTGTTCGAGAGCGATCATCAACCGGGTCGAGGACACGCGAGAGCGAACGAGCACGTGGCAGCAGGTCGCGCTCGGGGTGCTCGGGTTGGCGATCGGCGTCGGCTTGGCCGTCGCCGTGTATCTGTTCGAGATCCCGGTGCTGCCGGGCTAGCGGGCGCCTAGCTGCCGCAGCGGCAGACGGGCTCACCGAGCGCCCGCCGCTCGAGCTGGACGCCGCAGCGGGCGCAGCTCGGAGGGACGACCTTGGCCGCGACGAGGAGGCTGCGCATCAGCGTCAGCACCACGATCAGCTCCACCAAGACGGTCGTCCGACTCATTGACGTGTTATCGACAGTCTAGGCAGGGGCTTTAGCGGACGACAACCCTTTGGGTCATCAGGGTGGGGTGGAGGGAGCAGTAGAGGTTGTAGGTGCCCTTGCGGCGGAACCTGAACGAGAAGCTCCCCTGTCGCACGGACGCCGATGCCAGGCCCTCGGGGCCGTTTGCGAGCGTGACGTCGTGGCGCTCGGTGCCGACGAAGCGCCAACGGAACAGTGCGCCAGCGTTGAGCTCCACACGCTGGTTGCGGAACGTGAAGTCCGAGACCGCCGTCTGCTTGACTCGCGCGATCTTGCCGACGGGGCTGCGAAGCAGTGGTTGGAAGATGCGCGGCGTCGGCGCGGGGTCGTGCAACGGATCGGAGAGCGTCGGCGTCGGTGCGCAGGTCGAGGTGGCACCGGGTGCGAGCCACGCGACCATGATCCCCATCACGCGCATGTGCGGCCTGCTGTTGTCGTAGACCGCGCGCAGGCGCAGTGTCTCGCCTGCAGCGACCGGGATCCCGACCGGGTCGGACCACGACGTCATGTGGGCGGGTCCGGGCTCGTGCATCATCGGCAGCGGGTAGTGCTCGGGCCAGCTCGGCCGCGACGTGTAGAGCTCACGGTTCGAGCAGCTCGCGTTCCGGAGCTCGAGCCGTTGACCGCCGCCGTGGATGTGCGCGCCGCCCGAGACGAGGCGACCGCTCTCCGGCATCGTGAAGTCCGACGTGCGCACGAAGCTCGATCCAGGGCCGCCGGTGCCGGGGACGGTGAAGATCGGGTCTGCGGAGCAGTTGACGACGTCGAGCCAGACGGGCTTCACCGGAGTCCTCGGCTCCCCGGTGACGTACTGGACGCGGTACTGCACGTGCACCGTCGACGCGGCGTTCCGGTGGTTCATCAGCATGTACACGAGCCCCCAGATGTCGCTGCCGCGGTTCGCGTAGCCGTAGCCGTCGGGGGAGGTGCAGCTCCATGTGCTCCTCGCCGGCGCCGAAGAACCGCTCGGCCGGCAGCGGGGAGGGTCGACGGTCGTAGTCGTAGAAGCGGCCACACGTGTAGTCGGGCACGAGCGCCTTCACGAACACCGCGTGGTGGAGCATCACGTCGTTCATCGTCTGGATCCGGCCGGCCGAGTCGACGACCTCGACCGTCATCCCGACGACGTAGCCGTCGACGCGCGGCGAAGGAACCGCCGTGACACCCTGGACGACCTGGTACGGCTTCATCGGGAACGCCTGTGAGCGCAGGACGAGCGTCTCGACGGCTGCCGGATGCGACCGACGGGGCGGTGAGCGCGACCAGGACTGTGAACAAGAAGGCGAGCCTGCGCACCCTGTGAATCTAGCCCAGGACGAGCCACGGGTAGAATCGCCCGTCAGTGGGCTGGATCTACGCGCTGCTGCTCGCGGGTGCGGTCGCCGTGCTCGTTGCCGCGGAGTGGCCGCGGCTGAGTGCTCGGCTCGGTGTCGCCGGGCGGCGCCTTCCGGTCGTCACGAAACGCCGGAAGGCCTCACACCTTCGGCTCGTGAAGACGGAGAGCGAGGAGTTCGCGGCGAGCGTCGAGCGCGACCTCAACCGCTTGCCGACGATCGACGAGCGCGACCGGTCCTAGGGAACGCGGATCGTCGCGCGCAGGACGCGCGTGTTCGGGAGGATCCGCGTGACGTTCTCCATGTTCTTCGCCTCCTGGTGGTCGGCGACCGTGAACACGAGTCAGGTGCGTCCCACGGGCCGAGCCCCTCGACGTTCACCGACGCGACGCCGCTCGCCAGCCGGACGCTCTGAGCGTTGCCGTCGACGGTCGCGTCGAGCGAGCGCGGGTCGACGCCGGACCCGGCGTCCGCCACTCGAACGCGCACGACGCCGCCACGCGCGGTCGCGCTGAGCAGTCGCGCGCTCGGCGGACGCACGTCGTCGACCCAGAACCGGAACGTGAACCGGTCGCCGTTGATCCGCGAGTCGAAGACGAGGTCGTAGGTTCCCGGCGCAGGGCGGATCGCGCCAGCGATCGGCCGCGCGTCGCCGAACTCGTCGACGTACGGGTTGATGTTGAACGGAAGCCCGGGAATGCCGACGAGGCGGTTCTCGTCCCCCGCCTGGACGACGCGCGGCTGCACGCCACCGCGCAGCACGGCGACGCCGAAGTTCGCGACCGCGCGGCCGAGCGCGAAGCGGAAGACCTGCTCGGGCCCCGGCTGCGCGCTGTTCGTGACGACGGGATAGCGGTACTGCTGCACGCGCCGCGGCTTGCCGACGGTCGAGCCGGTGTAGGTGCCCGTGCGCGTCAGCGTGCGCGTGGGAGCGGGCAGCTGCGGCGTCGAGACTCGGAACCAGTACGGGATCCGCCGAGTCTGGTCGCCGCGTTGCAGGACGACGTACCCCGCCTGCTCCGTGGCCGTGCGGACGACGTCGGCGAACGCGATCCGCAGCTCACCCGGCACGGTCACCGTGCGGGGGGTCGCGAAGATCCCGCTCACCGTCCAGGTGCCCGCGCCGCCGCCGGCGTCGGCGAGCCTGACGACCACCTCCGGGTTCTGTCCAGACCGCACGAGTCCGAACGAGACCGAGCTCGGCTCGGCGAAGAGCAGCGGTGCGTCGGCGCGCCCGACGGCGATCAACCCGCCGCCGGTGCGCAGCGGCCCGGTCGGATGCGTCGAGGCGGTGGTGACGAGCGCCGACTTCAGCTGGGCGGGTGTCCAGGCGGGATGTCGCTTGCGGAGCAACGCGACCGCGCCGGCGACGTGCGGCGAAGCCATGCTCGTCCCGCTGAGCAACGCCCACTCGCCCTCGGGCGTCGACGAGAGGATCGACGAGCCGGGCGCGGCGACGTCCGGCTTGAGCCGGAGCGAGAGCGGCGTCGGGCCTGCGGACGAGAACGACGAGATCGTCCCCGCAGGGTTCTCGCGGCCGTTCGAGACCGAGGCGACGCTGATCGCCGACGCCGCGCTCGCCGGCGAGCCGACCGAGCCGAGCTGGAAGCGGCCGTACTCGTTGCCGGCCGCTGCGACGGTGGGCACGCCCGCGGCGGCTGCGCCCTCGATCGCGAGCGCGACGAGGTCGCGCGTCGGCTCGATCTCCGGCTCGCCGAGCGAGAGGTTGATCACGTCCATCCCGTCGGCGACCGCGGCCTCGATTCCTGCGGCGATCTCGGGAGCGTTGCCGTTGAGGCCGAAGCCCTCCGTCGGGACGGTCAGCACCTTGTAGTTGCCGAGGTACGCGCGGGGCGCGACGCCCGAGATGCGCACGTTCCCCGCGAGCGTGCCGGCGTTGCCCGCGGCGATCCCCGAGACATGTGTCGCGTGCGACGAGTGCACGGGGTCGAAGGGCAGGCTGCGGTTTCTCCAGGTCAGCCCCGGCGGCGGAAACGCCCGCGCCGCGATCACCTTCCCCGTCGTGTACGCCGTCTGTCCCTTCGGGAAGCCCGCGGGCATCGCGAACGCGGCGGGGGAGAAGAAAGGGTGCGACTGGTCGAGCCCGTCGTCGAGGATCGCGATCTTCATCCCCGCTCCCGCGTCGACGCCCGGCGCCGACCAGAACGCGGTCGCGCCGATCATCGGGACGCTGCGGTCGAGTTGTCCGCGAAACGTGGTGTTCGGATAGAGCGCCGCGAGCCCCTCGAGCCGCGGGACCTGCGCGGCGGGGAGCGAGACCGCGAGCCCGTTGAAGACGATCCGGTAGCGCCGGTACACGACCGCATCGGGCACCTCGTTCGCGAGCCGCTTCACGAAACGGTCTTGAACGAGCGCGACGGCGTCGAGGTACGAACGGCTCGTCGGGCTCCGAAGGTCGAGCCGCTGCCGCTTGGCCGCCGCGCTGAGCACGCGACTCTGCGCGCTCGCTTCGGCAACCCCCGGCGAGTCGAGCCGGACGACGACCTCGACGTCCTGCGCCCACGCGGAACCCGGCGCGACGAGCGCGAAGAGGGCAGCGATGACGACCCCGAGCCTCAGGCGAGCCATGGTACGTTCGACGTGTTAGGGGCCTGAAAGTCAGGCGCTAGACTGGCCAGCTCGCGGATGTGGCGGAATTGGTAGACGCGCACGGTTCAGGGCCGTGTGGGGGCAACCCCGTGGAGGTTCAAGTCCTCTCATCCGCATAACCGATTCCGGCGTTCCCTGCGCCCAATCCGCGCCCATACCTCTGCTGCTCACTGCCCAACCGCCTGCTCGTCGTAGGCGTCGAAGGTGGCGAGCAGCCGCTCGTCGGTGCGGCGCAGCCAGCGGAAGTAGGTGTCCTCGAGCTCGCTCCCCGGGTCGGCCTGGAACCGTTGCTGACGATCGACGAGCTCGCGATGCTCGCCAGGGTGAGTCGGCGCGCTCAACCTGTTCATCTCGGCCGGCTACGCGCTGCTCAACTGAGCTGATCGCGGTACGCGCCGTCGCGGAATCCGAGCAGCGGCCACGCCTCTTCCGGCGAGTGCAGCTTCTTCCTTGCGCCCGCGCCGTGGCGTAGCGCGACCTCGTTCACCGGCGACGTGATCTCGAGCGGCTCTGCCCGAGACCCGACCGCGAGCATCACACACGGCCCGTCGCCCGCCCCGATCAGCACGTGCTCGGTCCACGCGGGGCAGTGGAAGTAGTCCCATTGCGTCAGCCGGCGCTCCTCACTCTCGACGATGAGCAGGCACTCGCCGGCGACGACGAGGAAGCCCTCCTGCGCGTTCTCGGCGTGGTACAGGCCCTTCGGCTGCCCCGGCTCGAGCACGTTCAGGCTGAGGCCGAGTTGTGGGAACGGCTCGTACCCTTCGAAGCCGCAGACCGAGCCGTGCCGCTCGGAGTGCTGCCACTCCGCGTTGCGTGCGTTCAGGACGAACCAGCCATCGCCCTCGGGCCGAAGGCCGTGCTCGCTCGAGACCATCCGGGCTTCAGCGATGGAATGAGTATGAGCAAACCCGTGCGGCGGCAGCAGTGGGCCCACCGAGGGGGGACAGCTTCAAGAAGTGGGTCCACCTGAAGGCGAAGAGGGCCCACCTTGACCGACCGTTAGCCGTGCAGAATCGCCTGCACCCGCTCCAACGTCTCCCACCCGAGGACGAAGACCCTCCAGCTCGGAAAGCCGCTTGTCCCTGGCCTTGCGCAGCCCAGGGAGCAGCTCGCGGTGCGCCGCTCGATCAAGGGCTCCGACGTGTGCATGCGGAAGCGAATCGCCACCGCCGCGCATGATTGCGCGTTTGCTATGTCGGCGTAGAGTCGTTGCTTCGGTAGACGACGATTCGTGTCGGTGGTCTGCGCCTACTCTGCGCCCATACCCCTCCGAAACAGCTCGTGGAGGTCAGCGGTGGCAAGGCACTTGAACGGGCCGAATCCGTGGTGCTAAGCCACTTCCCGCCAGCTCGGGGGAGTGCCCGCCACCCCTCTGCGAACCCCGTGGAGGTTCGACTCCTCTCATCCGCATAGCCAGTTTCAGGGAATCTGGGAACGTCCCGGGAACAAACGCCACCGGGTCCGAAGACACCGATGCCATTTCCGACATTCGCTCTCGAGTCGAGGGCAGAGCGCAAGGAAGTCGAGTAGCGGGGGTCCATAGCTTCGGGGCCGGGGTTTGGCGGCCAATTCACCCGGCCCCTACTCGGTTCTCCCGGGACATAGCGCATGCAGGAAGCGGTCGCGCGAGCCGTATCCCAGTCGCGGCCGTCCGAGTTGAACGGGTGGAAGGCGTCTTCTGCTGCGGAAGGAGTGGTGTCCGATGTCGTTCGTCGGTTTCTCGCGTCGCCTCTGGATGCTCGCACTCGCAGGGGTGCTCGGCGCCGGAGGGTTCGGGTTCTCGCTTGCCTACACCGGGTCGGCTGCCGCGCTCGCGGTTCCGACGATCACGACCTCGCCGCTGCCGGTGCCCACCGTGACCTCTCCGCTACCGTCGCCGACGCTCCCGGCGCCGACGCCGACCGTTCCTGTCCCGACGCCGACGCTTCCGGCGCCGCCCGACGCCGACCTTGCCCGCGCCGACGCCAACGGTTTCAGTGCCCGGCGTGTCGGTGCCGACGTCGCCGTCGGCGCCCGCTCCCGTACCCTCGTCGCCCGGAGGTCTGTCGCCGACCGGCAGCGTGGTGCTGCTCGGCTCGGGCGGAATGGGTCCTGGGGGCGGCTCCGGCTCCGCACTTGCCGGCAACACCGGAACGATGGCAGCCGCTGGCGTGGCCGGCGGCAGCGCGGCCGCCCCGATCTCCGGCTCGAGCGCGACGACGAGGGGGATCCAGGTGACGAACGTCCGCGGACGGAAAGGCGCGGTCAGAATCGTCTTCCGCCTCGCGCGTCCTGGGCGCGTTGTCGTCACCGTGCGCGGTCCGCTTCCTGACTGCTCACGGGTCGTCCGCTTCGTGATCCAGGGTCGGCGAGGCGAGAACGCACTCCGCTTCAACGGGCACGCCGGCGGCGGGCGGCTCGCCGAGGGCAGCTATCTGGTCGGACTTCGGCCCGTTCGCGCAGCGCTCACCCGCTGGGGTGCGTTGCTGGTCGACGCGTCTGGCGCTCGCGCCCTCCCGCGGAGCGCTGCCGACTCGGCGGTTGCGCACTGCTCGAGCGCTCCGGCCGGGGTGACGCCGTTCGCGATCGGCTTCGTCGCGGGAGCTGGGCGGCGAGACGCGCTCCCGGTCGGCGAGGGCGTGGGGGCTTCGGGCGAGCAGGGCGGGAGCGCGACCCCGACCGCGGTCGGGCGGGCGCGTCACGCGGGCGTGCTCGGCGTGCAGCAGATCGAAGACGCTGCCGACGCGATCCATCCGGTGGTCGGGATCGTGTTCCTGGCGCTCGTGATCGGGTCGCTGGTCGCGATCGTCTACCTCGTGGTTAGCTTCTTGCGCGGCGAGGGGATCGCCCGGCCGCGCTTGTGCAGAAGTCAGTCAGTCCGCGCGCCGTCGATGGACGCCTGAGCCTCTGGTGCATGTGGGCTCGTCGGCGTTTATGTTCGCGTCATGACAGAAAACGCGAAGGGCGGCTTGATCGAGCCCCGGAGATCCATTCCATCGCGCCTCGTCCTGGCGAGCCTTGCGTTGGCTGTTGTTCTGAGCGGATGCGGCGGCGCGGATGACGCCGGGACCGCACAAACCACCGCCGCCTCATCCGACGCCTCTATCGACCGAGTTGTCAACGTCGCTGGTGAGCGTGGGCTGTATCTGAGGTGCTCGGGAACCGGCTCGCCCACGGTTGTGATGGAGGGAGGCGACGGGGACACGAGCGAGTCCTACGCGTTCGCTGAGAGCCGCCTGGCGGCGGTGACGAGAACGTGCGTCTACGACCGGGCTAACCTGGGCCGCAGCGATGCCGCGCCGGGGCCGCGCGGCTTCACCGATCTCGTGGAGGATCTCGACCGGCTACTCGTGAAGGCCGAGGTCCCGGAGCCGTACGTCCTCGTCGGGACCTCGGGTGGCGGATACATCGTCGCGGGCTACGCCTTCGCCCACCCAACGCAGATTGCGGGGATGGCCTTCATCGAGGTGCCTGCCCCCTTCCGCGACCCACCTCCACCGATCGTGGAAGAAACGAAGTGGAACCACCCCACCAACGTCGAGCAACGCGACTATCTCCAGGTCGAGAAGGACGCTTGGGCAGCACGAAAAGAGGTTGGTGACATCCCGATCACGATCGTCAGCAACGCCTACAGCGACGACGAGATCGACGCGGCGACGTTCCCGTCCGAGCGCAGAGGGATGCGAACGAACGTCCAGGACCAACGAGGCTGGCTGACCCTCAGCCCTCGGGCCAAGCAGACCATCGTCCACACGGGCCACGCCGTGGAGGAAGCAGACCCGGAACTCGTCATCAACGTGATCCTCGACGTCATCAAGGCCGCAAGGAACCAGTAGCCCCGCACGACAGCTCGCCGAGCTTTCCGTTTTCCTGGCTCGACACGGGAGTTCCCCGCCAGAGCCGTCGGCCCTGACGGGGATCCCGTTGTCCTAGCAGTCGATCCCAAAGGTGCAGGAGCTCGACGCTGCTACTGACTCCACACGGAGCCGGCTCCTGCGGTGTGCTCGCAGCGCGAAAACCGCCCGTCGGCGCTTCCCGTATCCCGAGGCGTGAGACGCACCCTGACACTGCTCCTGCTGGCGCTCGCCTTCGTCGTTCCGGCCGGGTGCGGCGGGGACGACAGCGGTGGCGGCGGGGGCGGGACGAACACCACCCAGACGGACTCGGGATACGACTACTAGCTCGGTAGCGCGGCCAGCACGTCGTCTGCGTGCGTGTCCGGCTTGACCTTGCGCATGACCTTGGCGACGTTGCCGTCGGAGTCGATCAGGAAGGTCGAGCGCTCGACCCCCATGTACGTCTTCCCGTACGCCGTCTTCTCGCCCCAGACGCCGTAGTCGTCGGCGACCTTGTGCTCGGGGTCGGCGAGCAGCGTGAACGGCAGCCCGTACTTCTCCTTGAACTTGACGTGCGAGGTCTCCTCGTCGGGGCTCACGCCGAGCACGACCGCTCCTCGTTCGGCGAAGGCGCCGTAGTCGTCGCGGATCCCGCAGGCCTGCGTCGTGCAGCCGGGCGTGTCGTCCTTGGGATAGAAGTAGAGAACGACCGGCTGCCCGCGGAAGTCGGACAGCTTCACGTGCTCGCCCGAGTCGCTCGTCAGCTCGAAGTCCGGTGCGGGCTTGCCTTCCTCGACCATGCGATCCTCTCTGTAGGGTCCGCAGCGATGCTAACGGCGCACGGCTGGGTCGCGTACGGGGTGATCGCGGTCGCGGGTCTCGCGGCGGTGTGGGGAGGGGTCACGTACTTCCGACGCGCGGAGGCGGGGGCGACGCTCGGCCACGTCCTCGCGCTGGTGCAGACGGTCTGCGTGGCGCAGGTCGCGCTCGGCCTGCTGCTCGTCGGGGACGGCCGCCGGACCGCGGACGACCTCCACTACGTCTACGGCACGCTCGCGCTGCTCGTCGTGTTGGCGCCCTGGTTCTACGCTCCGGCGGATCCGCGCCGCCGGCTCGCGTGGTTCGCCGGCACGTCGCTCGTCGCTGCCGCGCTCGCCGTCCGAGCCTGGACGACCTCCGGCTGATGCGGCGCTACTGGGACAAGCTCAACCCGTCGGTCCGCGGCTTCCTGATCATCGGCGCGATCGCGCTCACGGTCGTCGTGCTGAACCTCTACAACGTGCTCGCCTCGCTCGCGATCCTCGCGCAGATCGCGTTCCTGCTCGCGATCGCCTTCTTCGTCTTCCTCGTCTGGCGCGAGCGGCGCGAGGAGATCTCGGCCTGGCCGATGCGGGCGCAGCTCGCCCTCTACGGCGCCGCGATCCTGATCGTCTTCGACCTACTCGTCTTCGGGTTCTGGGGAGCGAGCGGTCTCGGCGCCGTGGCGTTCCTGCTCGTGCTCGTGATCTGCGGCTACGCGGGGTTCCGCGCGTGGCGCAGCCAGCACACCTACGGGTACTAGGCCTCGACCCGCAACGCGGCGCCGTCGAGGCGGTCGAGTGCCGCTCGGATCTCCATTCCCTCGCCGACGAAGATCGGCGTGTCGCGCTCGGTGTAGCTCGAGGCCTCGCTGTCGCGGAGCGTCAGCATCAGGTGCATGAAGTCGGCGGGCTCGTCGCACTCGAACGCGGTCATGAACTCCTGGTCGTCGATGCCGAACGAGTACGTCGTGTGGTTGTGGATCGTCGGGAAGCGACGGCCGGTCTCGATGTGTTCGTCCATCGCGCTCTGGCGGTGCTCGGGCGTGAGCGCGTACCACGGTCGCGTCTTCACGAACGGGTAGACGACGAGGTACGGCGACCCCTTCGGCGTGACCTTGCGGGGCCGTCGCGCCGAGGTGTACTCGGAGGCCTTCGTCGTTGCGAGGTACGAGTACGGCGTCTCGAGCCAGCCGGCGAGCGGCGTCGCGTTCAGCTCCGCGCCGAGCTCGCCGAGATCCTGGTAGCGCGAGGTGATCTTCCAGAGGAAGAGGTCGGTGTCGGGCCGAACGCCCGAGACGGAGTAGGCGCGAAGCGAGTCCATCCGCTCGGTCCAGCCTTCGACGACCTCGGCGAACGCATCCTTGCCGGCGGCGCGCTCCTCGACCGGCAGCCTCCGCCAAGCGGGGTCGACCCGGTAGAAGCTGTAGGCGACGTACTGGCCTTCCACGGGCGAGACGCTAGCGGACGCTGAACGCTCTGGTGCTCTTGACGACGGTCGCGCCGCGGTTCACGGGAGCGTAGAACGCAACGTTGAACTTGTAGGCGCCCTTGACCAGCGCGAGCTTCGGAAGCCGCACGACCGAGTACACGCCGGCGAGTGCCTTGCCGGTGTGCTTCGCGACCACCTTGTTGTCGGACAGCCGCTGAAGCGAGGTCTCGACGGCGCAGTCGACGCTGCACCGCAGAGTGACGCCGTACCGCCCGTTCGAGCCGAACGGCCCGAAGCGGTCGACGACGGGGGTGAGCTTGAGCGCCGCGCACGTCGCGATGATCCCGCCGCGCGTCTGACGGGCGGCCTGCTTCATCAGCGCGAGCGACGTCTTTGCCGTCTTGTCGGGGTAGTAGAAGCCCGACTGCCAGCCTGGAAGGCGCGGATCGTCGATCGTCAGGAACACGAAGAACCCGACGACGTTCGGCTGGCAGAACGAGAGCTCGAGCGCCTTGCGGTAGCTAGCGGCCTGCTTCGCCTCGTCGACCGGCTTCGTCGTCGTCGGCTCTGTGCCGTTGTACTGCGAGGCCTTGGCCGCCGGGGGAACCGACTCGATCCCGAACTCGCCGTAGTAGATCGGCAGCGTGGACCCTCGCTGCGCCGTGCCGTCGAAGGCTTGGCCGAGCAGCTTGACGAGCTTGGCGTAGTCCGCAACGCCGATTGAGGTGCCGTTCGGATGCGCGGTCGCCGGCGACTGGCTCGAGTTGTCGGGGAACGGGTTGATCGACAGCGCGTCCATGACCGGCTTCGTGCGCGCGCTCGCCTTGTACGCGGTCCCCAGGTCGAGGATGAACTTGGTCGGCGAGTGGGTGTGCCGCGACAGCAGGTGGTTGTCGGAGCCGCGCGGCGAGAGCGCGCCCCCGAGGACGACGATGTTCGTCGACACCGCCTTCAGCGCGTCGTACGACTCGGCGAGGAGCGCGAGGTACGCGGGCGCGGCGACGTTCTCGCCGTTCGGCCCGTACTGCGGCATCCAGAAGCCGTTCAGGTTCGGCTCGTTGCCGATCGTGTAGTGGCGCACAGCCGGAAGCGCCTTCGCGAGCGCAGTGAGAAACTGTGCAAACTGCCTGCGGGACTGCTCGGTCAGCGGGGTCGTCCTGCTCCCGGGATGCGAGACCACGAGGTAGGCCTGCATCTGATTCGCAGACGCCGCGAAGACGGCGTTGCGGAGGGCGGCGAGGTCGCCGCCGGGCGGCTCGACCTGGTCGGGGAGCCAGTGCTGCGTCAGGCGGATCGCCGTGAAGCCCGCGGCCTTCGCGCGGAGCACCTCGGCCTGGGCGAGCGCCGGGTCGCTCTGTCTCGCGACGTCCGTCGTGGCCCCGACGACCATCGTCGGTCCACCCGCGAGCGCCGCCGGCGCCAACGTGAGCGCTGCGACCCCTACGACGAACCCCTTGAGCACCCCGATACGCACGATGGACACGGCTACGCTAGCCATCAGAAGTGAAGAAAACGTTGGAACCGCGCCTGAAGGCGCTCCCGACCAAGCCGGGCGTCTACCTCTTCAAGGACGCCAAGGGCCAGGTTCTCTACGTGGGCAAGGCAAAATCGCTCCGCCCGCGCGTCCGGTCGTACTTCCAGGCAAACCCGGACGCCCGCGCGGCGATCCAGCAGCTGCCCGAACGGGTGGCAGACATCGAGGTGATCGTCACGGGCAACGAGGTCGAGGCCCTCCACCTCGAGCAGAACCTCGTCAAGCGCCACCGGCCGCCGTTCAACGTGCGGCTGCGGGACGACAAGTCGTTCCCGTACATCGCGGTCACCGTCGAGGACGAGTACCCGCGCGTGATGTTCACGCGAGAGCGGCACCGTCGGGGCGTCGTTTATTTCGGGCCTTATGCGAATGCGAAGAAGGTACGTGGCACGCTGGACGTACTGAACCGCGTGTTCCAGTTCCGGCCGTGCGAGGGCCCGAAGCCGGGGCGGCACTCGGGGATCCCGTGCCTCGACTTTCACATCGAGCGCTGCCACGCGCCTTGCGTCAACTACATCTCGAAGGAGGCCTACGGCGAGATCATCGACGGCGTGATCGGTTTCCTCGAAGGGGACACCGAGCCGATCCAGGCGCGGATCGACGAGCGGATGCGGGAGGCCGCGGCGGAGGAGCGCTTCGAGGAGGCGGCACGGCTACGGAACCGGCTCTTCGCGGTTCGCCACCTCGCCGAACGGCAGGCGGCGGACAAGCGCGCCGTCGGAACGATCGACGTGATCGGGATCGCGCTCGAGGGCGACCGCGGCACCGTGCAGATCTTCCCGCTCCGCGAGGGGAAGATGATCGACCGCTACGCCTTCCACCTCGAGAACGTCGCGGGGCAGGACCTGACGACCGTCCTCGAGGAGTTTTGCCTCGAGTACTACGGCTCGTCGCCGAGCATCCCGCCGCAGATCGTCGTGCCGCGCGACGCCGGCGACCTCTCGGCGCTCGAGCAGTTCCTCTCCGAGCGGCGGGGCGCGCGGGTCGAGGTCCGGGCGGCGGAGCGGGGCGAGAAGCGGCGGCTGCAGGAGCTCGCGACGGAGAACGCGCGGCTCGCGCTCGCTTCGGAGGCGCAGCAGACGGAGCAACGACGGCAGCGTCGGATCGAGGCGCTCGAGGAGCTCCGCGAGGCGCTAAACCTCGAGTCGCTGCCGATCCGGATCGAGTGCTTCGACATCTCGAACATCCAGGGAGAGTCGGTCGTCGGCTCGATGGTCGTCTTCCAGGACGCCGTTGCGAAGAAAGCGCACTACCGGAAGTTCGGCGTGCAGAGCCTGGACGGGCAGGACGACTTCGCCGCGATGGCGGAGGTCGTCTCCCGCCGGTTCGCGCGGCTTGCGAACCCCGACCCCGAGCAGCACGACGAGAGCTTCTCCGCGATGCCGAACCTCGTCGTCATCGACGGCGGCAAGGGTCAGCTCTCTGCGGCGCTCGCCGCGATGCAGGCGTACGACCTCCCGCGCGTCGCCGTGATCGCGCTCGCGAAGAAGGAAGAAGAGGTGTACGTGCCGGGGCGGCCCGACGCGGTCCGCCTGCCCAGGCACCAGCCGGGGCTACAGCTCCTCCAGCGGGTCCGCGACGAAGCACACCGCTTCGCCGTCGGCTTCCACCGGCAGCGGCGCGAGACGCGCTCGTTCGAGTCGATCTTCGACACGCTGCGGGGAGTCGGGTCCCGCGCGTCGCAAGGCGATCCTGCAGCACTTCGGCTCGCCGGACGCGTTCCTCGCGGCGACGCAGGAAGAGCTCGAGGGCGTGCCGCAGCTCCCGCCGAAGACCGCCCGCGCGATCTACGCGCAGCTGCACAAGGCAGGTCGCGGCTAGGGGCCGGCCCTACGGGTGGGGTACGACGAGGACCGCGATCGTGAAGAACGAGGCGGCAATGGCGAGGAACCTCATGCCTCTGACCATAGGACGCGCCTTTACGAACGTGGTTCGGGCCGAGTAAGAACTCCGTTAGGGCAGGCGCGCGGCGTAGATCGCCTCGTCTAGGCGGGCTGCCGACGGGCGTGAGGCGAGCGCGAGCACCGCGACCGGCGTCCCGCTCGCGAACGAGGTGGAGATGTAGTCGCCGAGCATCGGGCCGAGCGTGGTCTGTGCGATCCACTGGCGGGTCATCGTCTCCGTGTTGAGACGGCGAGGCGTCGTCCACGCCGCCCCGCCGTTCGACGAGCGGACGAAGAGCGCGTCGATCCCTCCGCCGGGCTGAAGCCGGTACCAGGCGAGTGCGAGCCTGCCCGCGCTGTCCGGGTCCGCGGCCAGGCCGGGGACGACGTCGTGTGCGCCGGTGCGGGAGGCGCCCGTGGGAATCCTCGCCGGCACCGACCACTGGAGCCCGTTCGGAGACCGCGAGAGCATCAGGTCGGTCGCGTCGCACTCGGCGTGGCGCTGGCAGTCCGACCAGGCGAGGTAGACGGTCCCTGACGCGTCGACCTCGGCGACCGGAAGAGCGAACGCGCGGAAGTTCAGGGCGACAGGCGCGTCGACGGGGCCGATGAAGTTCGTGCGGGAGAACGATGCGCCGCCGTCGGTCGAACGGATGGACGACATCTGGTCGCCGTCCCAAAAGAGCACGAGCGCGTCGCCGTTCGGCCGCGTGACCGGCTGCACACCGGGCGACCCAGTCTGGAGCGCGTTGCGCCCGGCGCTGTCCGGCGACGCCACCGGTGCCGACCAGGTCAGGCCGCCGTCGGCGGAGGTCTGGACCGAGATCCGGTTCGTGCGGAAGTCGCTGTAGGTGAGGTAGCAGCGCCCGCGGAACGGGCTCGAGGCCCAGTTGTCGCACGCGAACCACTGCTTGTCGAGCTCGAGTTCCCGGGAGATCGAGCGCGTCGCGACGACCGGCGCGCTCCAGGTGATCCCGTCCGTCGAGCGGTTGAAGACGAGCGCTGCCTCTCGTCCGGGCGAGATCGCGAGGCTCGACGCGAGCCAGACGCCGTGCACCGCGTCGTAGCCGATCACCGGGTCGCTCGCGCGCTCCCACTCGCCGGCCGGACGGGAGTACTGCGTCAGCGAGGGGAGGAGGCCGGACCGCCAGGTGCGGCCGGCATCGCGCGACGTCGCGAAACCGATGTTCGCGGCGCCGCCGTCGCGGGCCCGGCCGACCTGGAAGGTCGAGACGATCGTCGACCCGAACGCGTAGCTGTCTGGCTCGACCTCGGTCGCATGCTGGCTCTCCGGGTTCGTGAACGCGTCACGCGAGAGCTGCCGCGCCACCACCTCGCAGGCCCCGTCGACGCGGTCGCCCAGGTCGGCGGTCACGAGGTCCCAGCCGGGGCCGCAGCCGATCGTGTCGACGAACCGGTCCTGCGCCTTGATGCGGTCGTCGCCGCGGCCGGCGACCACGCGGTCGCGCCCGGCGCGCGGATCGATGTAGTCGGCGCGTGCCGTGCCCCGGATGGTCTCGGCACGGGGCGTCCCGACCCGCTCGGCTGCGCCGGCCGTCGACGCGAGGATGGCGCCGGCGAGCGCTGCGAGGACGAGGAGCCGGCGCACGCCGGGAGCCTAGCTGCGGCTTCCTGAGAAGAGGCTTAGGCTCAGGTGGAAACCGCAGCGGCAGCGGCCGCGAAGCGGCCGCCTTTAGGTACCACGCGGGCGCGGATCCGCGTGAGCGGATTCGCGCCTTGCGCCTCTACGACGACTCGTCCGGGGACATGAACGGGTACCGGTAGTCGCGCGGGGGGACGAAGGTCTCCTTGATCGTCCGGGGGCTGACCCAGCGGATCAGGTTCCACATCGAGCCGGCCTTGTCGTTCGTCCCGGACGCCCGCCCGCCGCCGAAGGGCTGCTGCCCGACGACCGCGCCCGTGGGCTTGTCGTTCACGTAGAAGTTCCCGGCCGCGTAGCGAAGGACGTCGTCGGCCTCGTCGATCGCGGCCCGGTTCTCCGAGAAGACCGCGCCGGTCAATCCGTAGGGAGAGGTGGACTCGACGAGGTCGAGCGTCTCCGTCCACTTGCCCTCCGGGTAGACGTACGTGGTCACCACAGGACCGAAGAGCTCCTCCTGCATCGTTCGGAACTTCGGGTCCTTCGTCGCGATCACCGTGGGCTCTACGAAGAACCCGCGACTGTCGTCGACGCCGCCACCGACGACGATCTCGGTCTCGGCGTGCGCGCGCGCGTCCTCGATCGCGGTCCGCTGCGTCTCGAGCGACTTCTGGTCGATCACGGCGCCCATGAAGTTCTCGAAGTCGGCGACGTCGCCCATCTTGAGCTCGGAGACTTTCTCCTCGAGTCGCTCGCGCAGCGCGGGCCAGAGGTTCGAGGGCGCGTAGACGCGGGACGCGGCGCTGCACTTCTGTCCTTGGTACTCGAACGAGCCGCGGAGGATCGCGGTGGCGAGCGCGTCGACGTTGGCGGACGGGTGCGCGACGATGAAGTCCTTGCCACCGGTTTCGCCGACGATCCTCGGGTAGTTCCGGTAGCGGCCCTCAGCGATGTTCGAGCCGATCGTCTGCCACATCGAGTTGAAGACCGGCGTCGACCCGGTGAAGTGGATGCCGGCGAGGTGCTCGGACGCGAGCGCGGCGTCTCCGATCTCGGCCCCAGGCCCGTAGACCAGGTTGATCACCCCCGGCGGCAGTCCCGCCTCCTGCAGCAGTCGCATCAGCCAGTGCGCGGACACCATCGCGGTCGTGGCCGGCTTCCAGACGACCGTGTTGCCCATCAGCGCCGTGCTGCCGGGAAGGTTGCCGGCGATTGCAGTGAAGTTGAACGGCGTGACCGCGAACACGAAGCCTTCGAGCGGCCGGTACTCCATGCGGTTCCAGACGCCAGGCGACGACACGGGCTGCTCGGCGTAGATGCGGAGCATGAACTCGACGTTCCAGCGCCAGAAGTCGATCAGCTCCGCGGCGGCATCGATCTCAGCCTGGTGGGACGTCTTCGACTGGCCGAGCATCGTCGCGGCGACGACCGTGTCGCGCCAGGGGCCGGCCAGCAGGTCGGCTGCCCGGAGGAAGACGGCGGCGCGCTCCTCCCACGGCGTGCGGTGCCAGTCCTCCCAGGCCTCACCCGCGGCGGAGATCGCGCGCTCGACCTCGGCCGCGCCGCCCTGGTGGACGTCCGCCAGCACGAGGGCCTTGTCGTGCGGCGCGATCGCCTCCTTGGTCTTCCCGGTGGTGACGTCCTCGCCCCCGATCACCAGCGGGATCTCGAGCCGCTCGCTTCGCATCGCCTCGAGGCGCAGGCGGAGGCTCGCGCGCTCCGGCGAGCCCGGCGCGTAGTCCTTGACCGGCTCGTTCTGCGGGGCAGGCGGCCGAAAGAGGCCGGGGGCGCTCATCGGGCACGATTCTATTGGTGCGCTACGCGGGGTACGTGGTGGAAGGCTGGGGAGTCGGCGAGCTCGTGCTCGACGGCGACCTGCTCGTCCACAGCGAGGCGCCGAAGCCGTCGGCCGCCACACCGCCCGGGTCGCACTGGCTCGGCGAGCGTCTGCGTGCCTACTTCGTCGAGGGCTCGCAGGACGACTTCCTCGACGTCGCGCTCGACCTCGACGGCGCGACGCCGTTCCAGCTCGCCGTCTGCAGCGCGCTGCGAGAGCTGCCGTACGGTGAGACCGTGACCTACGGCGAGCTCGCGGCACTCGCCGGCCACCCGAACGCGCAGCGCGCAGTCGGCACCTTCTGCGCGGCGAACCGGTTCGCGATCGTCGTGCCGTGCCATCGCGTCGTCGCCGCCGATGGGATCGGCTCGTACGGATCGCTCGGCGTCGCGTACAAGCGCCGGCTGTTGGAGCTCGAGCATGCCGCTCTCTGAGGATCTCCGCAACGAGCTCGCGGCGATCACGCCGACGAGCGACTGCGATCGCCTCGCCGAGCTGTCGGGTCTCGCGCACTCCGGGGGAAGCGTTCATCTGCTCGGCCGCGGACAGGTCTCCGTGCACCTCGACCTCGCGAGCAACGCAGTCGCGCGGCGGGCGTTCGGGCTCCTTCGCGCGTTCGGGGTCGAGGCCGAGATCAGAACGTACAAGCGGCGCGCGTTCGATCGCGCGACCCGGTATCAGGTGCACGTCCCGGGAACGCCGCGAGCGCAGAAGGTGCTCACGGAGGCGGGGATCCTCGGGCAGGGCCTGCGCCCGGCCGAGCGGCCGCCGCGCCGGGTGGTCGGACGGGCGTGCTGCCGCGCCGCGTACCTGCGGGGGGCTCTGCTCGGGGGCGGCTCGCTCAGCGGCCCGCGGACGCCTCACCTCGAGATCCGCACGGCCTCGCTCGACGGTGCCGAGTTCCTCGCCTCGCTCGTGCCCCTCGCGGTGCTCGACCGCGGCCGGCACGCAATCGCCTACGCAAAGGGCGGGGAGACGATCGCAGACGTCTTGGCCGAGGCCGGCGCGAGCGACGTCGTCCTCGCGCTCGACGAGCACGCAGTCGTGGCCGCGACCCGGTCGCGCGCCAACCGACAGGCGAACGCCGACCACGCCAACCTCGTCCGTTCGAGCAAGGCCGCTCACGAACAGGTCCTCGCGGTCCGGGCGCTCGTCGCGGCGGGGCGCCTCGACCGGCTGCGGCCCGAGCTCCAGGAGATCGCGGCGCTCCGGCTCGACCATCCCTCGCTCTCGCTGCGGGAGCTCGCGCTCAAATGTCAGCCGCCGACGACGAAAGCTGCTGCTCACAGACGGTTGAGGACCCTGCAGCGCCTCGCCGAGTCTGTTTTCTGACTAGGCAAAGTGGTCCAGTTGAACGGCCCGGTCAGACGGTCCATACTTTGACCAGGCGGGTCCGCGCTCGTCCGGCGTCGAATTCAGACCCCGTTCGGCGCCAAGGTTCTGAGCGTGGTGAAGTCGGAGGGGAGGGTCGTCCTCGGAGCTTCCCCTCCGTCCCGCCCTTGGCGGGACGTCGGATTGTTACCGGGCGCGCCGGCGAAGCCGGCACGCCCTCATTGAGTCGGCATCACGAAACGATGCCGACGCGTCCCGCCACAATGTTTTTCGGGTCATTAGACTCGCCCGCGGTCAATCAAAAGACCAGGAGGGGCGGTTGGCGGTCAAGGTGGGGATCAACGGGTTCGGGCGGATCGGGCGGAACTTCTTCCGCGCGAAGCTGGAGAAGGGCGCGGACATCGACGTCGTCGCGATCAACGATCTGGGCGACGCCAAGACGATGGCGCACCTGCTCGAGTACGACTCCATCCTCGGCCGCCTCGAAGGCGGCGTCGAAGTGCGCGACGGCTCGATCGTCGCCGCCGGCGAGGAGTTCAAGGTGCTTGCCGAGCGCGATCCCGCCAACCTCCCATGGGGAGACCTCGGTGTCGACGTCGTGATCGAGTCGACAGGCTTCTTCACGAAGCGCGAGGGCGCGCAGAAGCACCTCGACGCCGGAGCGTCGAAGGTCGTGATCAGCGCGCCGGCCACAGACCCCGACGTGACGATCGTGCTCGGCGTCAACGACGACGCGTACGACAAGACTTCCCACAGCATCATCTCGAACGCCTCCTGCACGACGAACTGCGTCGCACCGATGGCCAAGGTGCTCCACGACGCGTTCACGATCGAGCACGGCTACATGACGACGATCCACGCGTACACGAACGACCAGAACATCCTCGATCTGCCGCACGAAGACCTGCGGCGTGCTCGAGCGGCCGCGATCAACCTGATCCCGACGTCGACCGGCGCTGCGCGCGCGATCGGCCTCGTGCTGCCCGAGCTGCAGGGGAAGGTCGACGGCGTTGCGATCCGTGCCCCGGTTCCCACGGGCTCGATCGTCGATCTCGTCGTCCATCTGACGAAGGAGGTCACCGTCGACGAGGTCAACGAGGTCTTCCGCGCGTCGGCCGACACCGGCCGGATGAAAGGGATCCTCGCGTACACCGACGAGCCGCTCGTCTCGACGGACATCCAGCAGTCGCCGTACTCGTGCATCTTCGACAGCGGGCTCACACTCGGCGGCGGGCACATGGTCAAAGTCTTCGGCTGGTACGACAACGAGTGGGGCTACTCGTGCCGGCTCGTCGACGTCGTCACGCGCCTCTAGTGCGTAGACCCCGTTCGGTGCGCGACGCCGATGTCGCCGGCAAGCACGTGCTCGTCCGCTCCGATCTGAACGTCCCGCTCGAGGAGGGGCGCGTCGCAGACGACACGCGGATCCAGGCGTCGCTTCCGACCCTGCGGCTGATCCTCGATCGCGAGGCCAAGGAGGTGCGGGTTTGCTCGCACCTCGGCAGGCCGAAGTCGGAGGACGACCGAGCGCGGTACTCGATGGAGCCGGTGCGCGCGCGTCTGCGCGAGCTGCTGGCCGACGACCGGGTGGTCGTCCTCGAGAACACCCGCTTCGATCCGCGAGAGACGGCGAACGACCCGTCGTTCGCACGTGAGCTCGCCGAGGGCTGCGACCTCTTCGTGAACGACGCGTTCGGATCGGCTCACCGGGCTCACGCCTCGACGGTCGGGGTGGCGCAGCTGCTTCCGGCGTACGCCGGCCTCCTGCTGGAGCAGGAGCTCGAGATGCTGGGCCGGTTGCTCGGCGAGGTCGAGCGGCCGTTCCTGCTGATCTCCGGCGGCGCCAAGGTCGAGGACAAGCTCGAGGTGCTGCAGGAACCTCGGCGGGCGCGCCGACGAGGTGCTGATCGGTGGGAAGATGGCGGAAGAGGTGCGCGAGTCGAACCCCCTCGAGTTCGAGGTCGTCCTGCCGAAGGACGTCGTCGCCGCGTCGGCGTTCGAGCCGGACGCCGAGACGAAGGTCGTCCCGTACGACGAGCTCCCGAACGGGTGGCTCGGGCTCGACATCGGGCCCGAGACGCAGCGCGACTTCGCCGAGCGGACCCGCCGGGCCAAGACGGTCTTCTGGAACGGGCCGATGGGCGTCTTCGAGTGGCCGCGCTTCGCGGCGGGCACGCGCGCGGTCGCGGAGGCGGTCGGCGAGGTGGACGGGTACACCGTCGTCGGCGGAGCCGACTCGGCGCGCGCCCTGCACGAGGCGGGCCTGGCCGATCGCGTCGACTGGGTCTCGACAGGCGGCGGCGCGTCGCTCGAGCTGCTCGCGGGCAAAGAGCTTCCCGGCGTTGCCGCGATCCCGGAGAACTGACGGATGCTGATCGCCGGCAACTGGAAGATGTACAAGGGCCCCGACGAGACGCGGGAGTTTTGCGCCCGGCTCCGCGCGCGGCTCGACGGCTTCGAGGGCGCAGACGTGATCGTGTGCCCGCCGTTTCCGTCGCTGCACGACGCCGTCGGGATGCTCGCGGCCACTGAGATCGGCGTGTTCGCCCAGAACGCGCACTGGGCGAAGGAGGGTCCGTACACCGGCGAGGTGTCGCCCTGGACGCTCAAGGACCTGGGCGTCGGTGGGACGCTCATCGCGCACTCGGAGCGCCGCCAGCTCTTCGGCGAAACCGACGAGTCGGCCGCGGTGCGCATCGAGGGCTCGCTCGACGCCGGGCTGCACGTGATCGCGTGCGTGGGCGAGACGGAGGCCGAGCGCGAGGCGGGAGATACGGAGAACGTCATCCGCCGACACGTGGAGGCGATCAGGACCGTCGTCGACGACGACAACCTCGAGCGCCTCGCGATCGCCTACGAGCCCGTGTGGGCGATCGGCACCGGTCGCACGGCGACGCCCGAGCAGGCGGAGGAAGCGCACAAGCTGATCAAGCGGCTGCTCAAAGTGCCCGTGCTCTACGGAGGCTCGGTGAAGCCGGACAACGCGGCGGAGCTCCTGTCGCAGCCGCACGTGGACGGGGCGCTCGTCGGGGGCGCATCGCTCGAGGTCGAGTCGTTCGCGGCGATTTGCGAATCGGCCGTCCGCGTCTAGTTGCGCAAGGCGTCGATCCGCTCGCGCGGACCGACGCCGCGCGAAGATCCCTAAAGGCGGCCGCTTCGCGGCCGCTCGCGCAGATCTTGGCTCGATGCCGCTCGTAGCGCTCGTGATCCTCGACGGGTGGGGCTGTGCGCCGCCCGGGCCGGGGAACGCCGTCGAGCTCGCGCGCACGCCGGTCTTCGACCGCCTCTGGGCGGAGTTCCCGCACACCACGCTCGGAGCGTCGGGCGAGGCGGTCGGGCTGCCGCCCGGTCAGATGGGGAACTCGGAGGTCGGCCACCTGACGATCGGCAGCGGCCGCGTACTCGATCAGGACCTTCAGCGCGTGAACCGCGCGGTGCGCGACGGCTCCCTCTTCGAGAACGAGGCGCTCGTCGGTGCCTTCCGGCGCGCGCGCGAGCGCGGCGGCAACGTGCACTTGCTCGGGCTCGTTTCGTACGGTGGCGTTCACTCGCACATCGAGCACCTGCGCGCCCTGCTCGAGCTCGCGCGGCGCGAGGGGATGACCGAGCGGACGTGGGTCCATGCGTTCACCGACGGCCGTGACGTGTCGCCGACGTCCGCGCTGCGCGACCTCGCCGAGCTTCCGGAGGATCGGATTGCGACGGTTGCCGGCCGGTACTACGCGATGGACCGCGACAACCGCGAGGAGCGCACGCAGCTCGCACTGGACGCGATCGTCGGACCGTGCACGGCGATCCCGAGCACGCTCGGCTACGTCCGCGACAGCTATGAGCAGGGTGTGACCGACGAGTTCCTCCTGCCGGTGTGCATGGAGGGCCGGCCGCGGCTCGATCCGGCGCGGGACAGCGCGATCTTCTTCAACTTCCGGCCCGACAGAGCCCGCCAATTAGCGATCAAGCTCCGTGAGCTGGATGTCGATCTGACGACCATGACGCGGTATCGGGACGACCTCGACTGCCCGATCGCCTTCGGCGAGCAGATCGTCCGGCAGACGCTCGCGGAGGTGCTCGCCGGAAACGGCATCCGGCAGCTCCATTGCGCGGAGACCGAGAAGTACGCCCACGTCACCTATTTCTTCAACGGCGGGCGCGAGGAGCCTTGGGAGGGCGAGACCCGACTCCTCGTCCCGAGCCCGCGCGACGTCCCGAGCTACGACCACAAGCCCCAGATGGCCGCCCGCGAGGTCACCGAGCGCTTCTGCACGGAGCTGACCGAGGGCTATGGCTTCGCCGTCGTCAACTACGCCAATCCGGACATGGTCGGCCACACCGGCTCCATCCCGGCCGTCGTGCAAGCTGTGGAAACCGTGGACGAATGCCTGCTAAAGGTTGTGGAAACTGTGGAAAACCTCGGCGGTGCATGTCTAGTCACCGCCGATCACGGGAATGCTGAACAGATGCTCGAGGCGGACGGCGTCAGCCCGTTCACGGCGCACACGACGAACCCCGTTCCCTTGATCCTGACGGACACCGATGCACGCCTCCGGGAGGGAGGCGAGCTCAAGGACCTGGCCCCGACGGCCCTCCAGCTCCTCGGACTGGACAAGCCGGACGAGATGACCGGGAACTCCTTGGCCGGCCCGGCCTGAACCGGGCTATACTGCCGCGTCCCGTGTCGCTCCAGCAGCCAGACCTGGGGGTTCTGCGGAAGGCTCAACGTGGGGACGAACGAGCCTTCACCCTCATTCTCAGGGCGTATGAAACGCCCGTGTACAACTACGTCCTCCGGCTCGTCAACGACCGGTCGCTCGCCGAGGATCTGACGCAGGAGGTCTTCCTCCGCGTCTTCCAGGGCCTCCCGAAGTTCTCGCTGCGCTCGAAGTTCACCACCTGGTTGTTTCAGGTGACGAAGAACCGCGTGCTCGACGAGCTTCGCTCGATCGAGCGGCGACCGAGAGCCGTTGTCGCGCTCGAAGACGTGCCGCCGTTCGAGGTGCTCGACGCGCCGTTCGAACGGCTCGAGGCGATCGACGCCGTCTGGCGTGCAGTCGAGAACCTCAACGTCGACCTGAAGATGGCGCTGCTGCTCCGCGACATCGTCGGTCTCTCGTACACCGAGATCGCCGACTCCCTCGAGATCACGCTCGCGACGGTCAAGTGGCGGATCTACAAGGCGCGCGAAGAAGTCCAGCTCGCGCTCGCCCGCGAGGGCATCAAGGTCGGCAGCTCTGGCGAAGAGCCCGCCGCCGCGGTCATCACCGCGTAGTCAGCGCGCGTTCTCGCGCAGCCAGTCCGCAAGCGCCCGGGCGTCCTCGCTGGGCGTTGCCCCGTCGGGGATCGGCTGCACCTGCGCCGGCGTCTGCGCCGGCGTCGACGGGTCGTCACCGATGCCGAGCACGAGCCCGACTGCCGCCAGCGTGAGGAGGATCACGCCCGCAACGATCGCGAGAAGCGGCGCGAGCGGGCGGCGCTTCCGGCGGCCCGGCGGTGCGGCGCGCGGGATGACGACGGTCGCGTCCTCGCCGCCGTCGCGGTCGTCGAGCAGCCGTGCGAACTCTGCAGCGGACGAGGGTCGGTCTTCGGGCTCGGGCTGCAGGGAACGCTCGATCGCCGCGCGCAGACCAGGCGGTATGTCGGGGGAAAGCTCGGGCGGCGGAGCGTCGCGCCGGCCGGCGAGCGCCGCGAGCGAGTCGACCTTCCACGGCTGTCGCCCCGTCAGGAGCTCGTAGAGCACCGCGCCGAGGGCGAAGAGGTCGGTTGCAGGCGTGACCGTGCCCGCCTCGGCCTGCTCGGGCGCGAGGTACGCCGCGGTTCCGACGATCGTGCCCGCCTCGGTGAGCTCAGTGCCCTCGACGGCGCGCGCGATCCCGAAGTCCGCGATCTTGACCGTGCCGTCGTCTCGCTCGATCAGGTTCGCTGGCTTCAGGTCGCGGTGCACGAGGCCGTTCCCGTGCGCGTGCTCGAGCCCTGCGCACACCTGCCGCGCGATCGCGAGCACGTCTTTCGCGCGCAGGGCGCCGTCGGCGCGGAGCCGTTCGTCGAGCGTGCGACCGAGCACGAGCTCCATGACGATGAACGGGCGCCCGTCGTCCTCGCCGACGTCGAACACCGTGACGACGTTCGGGTGCGAGAGGCCGGCGGCGAACCGCGCCTCGCGAGCGAAGCGAGCGCGGAAGCTCGGGTCTGCGGCGAGTCCGTCGTCGAGGAGCTTTACGGCGACCTCGCGTCCGAGCTTTGCGTCGTGCGCGAGCAGCACCTTGGCCATCGCGCCGACGCCCAGCACGCGCTCGACCCGGTAGCGACCCCCGGCGATCGTCTCGACGCTCACTCCTCGTCCTCCGGGACGGTCGGCACGGACTCGGTCGGGACGAACTCATCGTCCGACTCCTCCTGCTCGTGCTTCTTCTCGTCCTCCTTCTCGTCCTTCTTTTTGTCCTTCTTCTTCTTCTCGTCGTCCTCGTCGGAGGGACGCGGGCAGTTGACGGTGTTGACGAGCTCGTTCGAATGCGACTGCAGGTCCTCCTGGAACTCCGAGGGGACCCGGCCGGCGTTGATCGCGTCGATCACCTGACCGTTCAGGTCGTCGGCGAGACCGGCGGCGCCGCAGACGTCGCCGCTGTCCAGTGCAGCTGCGATCGCGTCGCTCGTCGACGCGAGCCGTTCCGCGGTCGCCCGCTCGATCGCGGGGCCGGGCGGGGGGCGGCGTCGCCGCCGCCCCCGCCGCAGCCCGCAACCGTGAGCAGGAAGAGAAGCCCGAGCTTGCTAGGACGCCGTGTCGTAGGTTGCACCCCTTTCATTGACCCACGGCGAGCCGCGACGCGAGCGCCTCCGGCAGCCCGGCGTCGCGCAGCTCCCCTTGTGTTTCCTGGATGGGGTATGCGACGCGACGGAACGAGGCAAACCTCGCCTCGAAATCGAGGAGCAGCCAGGCGGCGTTCGGGTCCCCGTCCCGAGGCTGACCGACCGAGCCCGGGTTGAGGAGCCACCGCCCCTCCAGCTCTCGGGTCGTCCCGCCTGGGGCAAGCCCGCCCTCCACGACCCCTGCGCCAAGGGTGATGGCCAGGGCGACGTGGCTGTGCCCCACGAGGACGACGGGCGCGGTCGTCAGGAGTAGCGTGGCGGTCGCCGCCTCGTCCGTCAGCACGTACTCCCAGACCGGGTCGCGAGCGCTCGCGTGGAAGAGCTGGGCGTGCTCCGGTGCAGCGCTCGACGGGAGCGAGGAGAGGAAGGAGCGCGACTCGTCGTCCAGGGCGTTGGCGGTCCAGCGCGCCGCCTCGGCTGCCTCGGGGTTGAAGTCCTCGATCCCGAGGGTCCCGAGGGCGACGAGGTCGTGGTTGCCGATCAGGCACAGATCCGCCCGCTCCTGCACCAGCCGGCAGCACTCGTTCGGCCTCGCGCCGTAGCCCACGAGGTCGCCGAGACACCAGAGCTCGTCGGGCGGCTCGCGGTCGATGTCGCCCAGGACCGCCTCGAGAGCGTGCAGATTTGCGTGAATGTCGGAGATGACGGCGACGCGCATCGGGGTCGGAACCCTAACGGCGGTTTGGGTCGTCGCTGCGTTCCTGCTCTGGCGCACCGAGGTGCCGGGTGGGCTGGACGTCCAACCGGCGCTCGCACCGTTCGCGTCGCTCGACCTCGCGCGGGCCGAGCGCCACGACGCGGTGCTGCGCCTGTTCGCGCTCGGTGCGCTAGCTGCCGAGCTCGTCGCCCTCGTCGCGTTGACGCGCGTTCGGCTGCCGTTGCGGGGTCCAACGCTCCTTCGCGCAGCCGAGGTCGGCGCGCTCGCGGCGGCAGCGCTGCTCGTCGCCCGGCTGCCGTTCGGGCTGGCGACGCTCTGGTGGCAGCGGCGCTACGGCATCGCGGAGCTCGGCTACGGCGTCTGGCTCTTCGACCTGCTCGGGCCGCTCGTCGTGCGCGCCGCTCTGCTCGGGTTTGCGTGCGCGCTCTGTCTCTGGCTTGCGTGGCGGTTCGGCCAGCGCTGGTGGCTCGTGGCCGCGCCGGTGTTCGTCGCGGTCGGAGTCGCTGGTGATCGTGGTGCAGCCGCTGCTCAGCCCGCGGCTCGAGCCGGTGCAGCGACCGGACGTCGTCCGGCAGGTCGAGGAGCTCGCTGCCCGCGAGGGTCTGCCGCGGCCCGAAGTCGAACTACGGCGCACGAGCGGGCGCACGCGTCTGCTCAATGCCGAGGCGCTCGGGATCGGCCCGACGACGCGCGTGATCCTCTGGGAGTCGACGCTTGCGCTGCCAGCGGCCGAGCGAGCGTTCCTCGTCGCGCACGAGCTCGCCCACGTGAAGCGTGCGCACCTCTGGAAGGGGTCTTGCGTGGTTCGTGCTGCTGCTCATGCCGGGACTCGCGCTGCTCGCCCGGCTCGCGCCGTTACGAGCGCCCGAAGACCTCCCGCGCGCGCTCCTCGTCGCCTTCGTCCTCTTGCTCGCCGCGACCCCGATCGTCAACGCGATCTCTCGCCGCTACGAAGCGGAGGCGGACTGGATCGCGCTCGAGACGACGCGCGAGCCCGGCGCCGCGAAGCGCTTCTTCGCCGACCTCGCCGAGGCGGGCGTCCGCGACCCGAGCCCGCCGCGCTGGTGGACGGTCCCCTTCGGGACGCACCCGACGCTCGCCGAGCGCGCCGGCATGGCAGAAGCCTGGGCTCATAGAAGCCCGAGGTGAGATCGCCGCGGCAGCGGCCGCGAAGCGGCCGCCTTTAGGTGCCAAGCGGTCGTGGATCCGCGCGAGCGGATTCGCGACTTGCGCCTCCCCAGCTATTAGTGGTCGTCGGTCTCTGGAAGGTCCCTGATGCCCTGCGCGGTCGAGTAGCGCGACCACGAGTCGTTCATCGCGTCGAGGAGCTCCCGCATGAACTGCGGCGCCATGTTGATCCGCGAGACGACGACCCCCGGCACGTCACCCTCCTCGACCTCGTGGTCGATCCGCGCGAAGGTGATCGTGAACTCGTAGCTCGAAAAGCTGACGTTGGCGAAGTTCGAGTAGACGCCCGCGAGGTGCTCGGGGTCGAGGTGGATGTTGAGATGCCGCTCTTGAGCGTCGTCGTCCACCATGCTCCTACGATACAGCCCATGTCTCCGACGAATGCCGTCACGCGCCTCGCCGCCGAGGTCGAGGAAGCAGCCGGGTCTCCGGTCGAGCTCGAGCGTCCTTCCGACGCGTCGCACGGCGACTACGCGACCAACGTCGCGCTTCGGCTCGCTCCCGCAGCGGAGGCGGTCGCCGCGCGATCTCGCCCAGGAGCTGGCCGACGTCGTGTCACAGAGCCCGCGTGTCGAGCGTGCCGAGGTTGCCGGCCCCGGCTTCGTGAACCTCTGGGTCGCACGCGAGTGGTATCGCGACGCGCTCGCCGAGATGCTCGCGGCGGGAAGCGACTACGGAGCCGGCTGGGCGGCGCCGCGCGAGCGCTTCCAGGTCGAGGCGGTCTCGGCGAACCCGACCGGGCCGATCACGGTCGCGGCGGCCCGGAACGGCGCCTACGGCGACTCGGTTGCGCGCCTGCTCTCCTTCGCGGGCCACGAGGTCGAGCGCGAGTACTACTACAACGACTCGGGCGCGCAGATGGATCGCTTTCGCGAGTCGGTCGAAGCAGTGCGGCGTGGCGAGGAGCCCCCGGAGGACGGCTACCAGGGCGACTACGTCCGCGAGCTCGCCGCGGTCGACGGAGACCCGGTGCCGAAGATGCTCGAGCGGATCGACGCTTCGCTCGAACGGTTCCGCATCCACTTCGACTCATGGGCGCGCCAGAGCGAGCTCGAGAGGCGGCTGCCGGAGGTCCTCCCGAAGCTCGACACCTACGAGAAGGACGGCGCGCTCTGGGCCAGGTCGTCGGCGTACGGCGACGAGGACGACCGCGTGCTCCTTCGCTCGGAGGGTCGCGCGCCGACGTATCGCGCCGCCGACGTCGTCTACCTCGTCGACAAGCTCGAGCGCGGCTTCGACCACGCGCTCTACGTGCTCGGCGCCGACCACCACGGGACGCGCAACTGGTACGCGGCGGTCGCGCGCATGCTCGGGTACGACCCGGAGCGCGTCGAGGTGCTGCTCTACCAGCTCGTCCACCTCACGCGCGGCGGCGAGCAGACGAAGATGTCCAAGCGCCGCGGCGACGTCGTCTTCCTCGACGAGTTCGTCGACGAGGTCGGCGTCGATGCGGCGCGCTGGTACCTCGTTTCGCGCGGGCACGACCAGACGATCGAGATCGACGTCGACCTCGCGCGCGAGAAGTCCGAGAAGAACCCCGTGTACTACGTCCAGTACGCGCATGCGCGGATCGCGGGGATCCTTCGGAACGTCGAGGGAGCGGAACCGAGCGCCGAGCCGCCCGGTGAGCTCGCGCGCGAGGAGCGCGACCTCGTCAAGCGGCTCGCGGAGTTCCCGGGGGTCGTCGCCGAGGCGACCGAGCGCCGCGCTCCGCATGCGCTGCCGAACTACGCGATCCGCGTCGCCGACGACTTCCATCGCTTCTACCACCATCACCGCGTGATCGACGAGGGCGTCGCGCAGCCGTTCCGGCTCGGGCCTCGTCATGGCGACGAAAGCGGTGATCGCGCGCAGCCTCGACCTGATCGGCGTCGAGGCCCCCGACCGGATGTGAGCGGTTGAGGTGGAAGCTCGCCGTCGCGGCGCTCGCCACGTCGTGGGGGCTGATCGCGGTCATCGTCCGGAAGGTCGACCTCGACGCGCAGGTGCTCGCGTTCTACCGGCTCGCGTTCGCGGCGGTGACGCTCGCGATCGTCGCGGTCGCACTCCGAAAGCTCGTGCTGCTGCGGTTGCAGCACCACCGCGGAGGCGTGGTGCTGATCGGCGTCACGCTCGCGGCGCACTGGTTCCTCTACTTCGTGACGATCAAGCTCTCGTCGGTCGCGGTCGCGGTGTTGATGGCCTACCTCGCCCCGATCGCGATCGCGCTGCTCGCTCCGTTCGTCCTGCCGGAGCGCCGGAGCCGAGTTGCGCTCGTCGCGCTCGTGCCGGCCGCGGCGGGGGTCGCGCTGGTCGCGCTCGGTGGGGAGGAGGGAGGAGCGGTTCGGCCGCTCGCGCTGGTCACCGGCCTGCTCACCGCCGCGACGTACGCGGCGCTCGTGCTGCTGACGAAGCGGATCGTCTCGAACGTGCCCGTGCTGACCCTCTCGTTCTGGAACTACGCGATCGCGGCGGTCGCGATCTCACCGTTGCTGCTCGACGCGGAGCGGGTGCTCCCGACCGCGAACGAGCTGCCGGCAGTGCTCGCGCTCGGCGTCGTCTTCACCGCGCTCTCGGGCTATCTCTACCTCTTGTCGCTCCGCCACGTGACCGCCCAGACGATCGGGATCCTGGCCTACATCGAGCCTGTCTCGGCCGCGTTGATGGCCTGGGCGTTCCTCGGCGAGTCGCTCAACCGGCAGATCGTCGTCGGCGGCGCGCTCGTGATCGCTGCGGGCGCCACGGTCGTGTTCTTCGAGCCTGAGGACGCGGCTGCGCCCGAGGTCGTTCCCCTAGGATCACGGTCGTGACACAGGCCTTCGAGACGAACGAACGAGCAGGCGGAGCTGGGACTCCGCCCGACCGGAACCTCGCGCTCGAGCTCGTGCGGGTGACCGAGGCCGCAGCGATGGGCGCCGGCCGCTGGATCGGGCGCGGCGACAAGAACGCCGCCGACCAGGCCGCCGTCGACGGGATGCGGCTGATGCTCGACACGGTGCAGATGGACGGCGTCGTCGTGATCGGCGAGGGGGAGAAGGACGAAGCGCCGATGCTCTTCAACGGCGAGTCGATCGGGTCGGGGTTCGGCCCGTCGGTCGACGTCGCCGTCGACCCGCTCGAGGGCACGCGGCTGACCGCGCTCGGGCAGGCGAACGCGATCGCCGTGATCGCCGTGGCAGAGCGCGGCACGATGTTCTTTCCCGGTGCGGCGGTCTACATGGACAAGATCGCGACCGGGCCTGAGGCAGCCGGAGCGATCGACATCAACGCGACGCCGGAGCAGAACGTGCAACGCGTCGCGGAGGCAAAGGGCAAACACCCGCGCGACGTGACCGTGATCGTGCTCGAGCGCGACCGCCACGCGCAGCTGATCGCCGACCTGCGCAAGGCGGGCGCGCGCGTCGTGCTGATCCGCGACGGCGACGTCGCGCCGGCGATCGCGGCCGCGCACGGGGGCATCGCCGACGTCGACCTGCTGATGGGGATCGGCGGCACGCCCGAGGGCGTCATCGCAGCCGCCGCGATCAAGTGCCTCGGCGGCGCGCTTCAGGGAAAGCTCTGGCCGCGCGACGAGGACGAGAGGCAGCGCCTCGTCGACGCCGGCTACGACGTCGAGCGCGTCCTGACCACCGACGACCTCGTCGCGGGGGAGGACGTCTTCGTCGCTGCGACCGGCGTCACGTCGGGCGCGCTGCTCCGCGGCGTTCGCTACACGCAGGACAAGGTGATCACCGAGTCGATGGTGATGCGCTCACGTTCCGGCACCGTGCGCCGCGTCGAGGCGGAGCACGCCTTCGAGAAGCTGTCCCGCCTGTCCGGCCTCGACTACCGCTAGACCGACGCGGTCTCCATCTCCGGCGCGTAGGCGCCCGAGCGCGCCGCGCTGTTCAGCTTCGCGCGGCGGTAGTACGCGCGCTGGCCCGCCTCGACGTTCGTGCCGCCCCACGCCTTCAGCGCCGGCGCCTGCAGCGCGCGCCCGTACGAGAACGAGAGCTGCCACGGGTGCGGGCCGCGCGCGTTCATCGCGTTGAGGTGCGCGGTCGCGTCCTCGTCGGACTGGCCGCCGGAGAGGAAGACGATCCCCGGCACCGCCGCCGGGACGTGGCGGTAGAAGACGTCGAGCGTCCGCTCGGCGACCTCGTCCACGCCGGCGCGATCGGACGCGCCGTAGCCGGAGAGCACCATGTTCGGCTTGAGCAGCGTCCCGGCGAAGTCGACCCGCTGGTCGTGCAGCTCGGTGTAGACGCGCCTGGAGCACGCGCCCGGTCGCCTTCGCCGACTCGTCGATCGTGTGCGTGCCGTCCTGGAGCACCTCCGGCTCGACGATCGGGACGATGCCCGGCCTCCTGGCAGAGCGCGGCGTAGCGCGCGAGCGCGTGCGCGTTCGTCCAGACGCAGTACTCGCTCGGGACGTGCGTCGCCGATCGAGTACGTCGCGCGCCACTTCGCGAAGCGCGCGCCGAGCCCGCGGTACTCCTCGAGCCGCCCGCGCAGCCCGTCGAGCCCCTCGGTGATCGTCTCGCCCGGCGCCAAGCGCCAAGCGGCTTCGCGCCGAGGTCGACCTTGATCCCGGGGATGATCCCCTTGGACGCGAGCAGCTCGGGGAACGGCGTCCCGTCGGAGGCCTTCTGGCGGATCGTCTCGTCGTAGAGGATCACGCCGGAGATGTAGTCCTCGACCCCTTCGGTCGTGAAGAGCAGCTCGCGGTAGGCGCGGCGGTTGTCCTCCGTCGACTCGACCCCGATCGAGTCGAAGCGCTTCTTGATCGTGCCGTCGCTCTCGTCCGCGGCCAGGATGCCCTTCCCGGGCGCGACGAGGGCTCTGGCGGTGAGCTCGAGCTCTGGTGCGGTCACGGTCATCGTCCCCCTCCGGAAGTCGTCTGCGGACCAAGTATTGCGCTTCCCCTCAGCCGACCGACCGCCTACGATCCCGATCCGAGGGGCCACGCTGCGGCGGCGGCCCCTCTCTTCGTCCGGGCTAGAATTCGCCGACCACGCGGGTGTAGCTCAGTTGGTAGAGCATCAGCTTCCCAAGCTGAGGGTCGTGGGTTCGAGTCCCATCGCCCGCTCTCACGGAAGGGCTTGGAAACAGGCCCTTTTGTTCTCCGGGGGCAGGGCCCGGGCAAAATTGCTCGCGTGCTTGTGGTGGTCATCAGTGGGCCGATTGCGAGCGGGAAGTCCGCCTTGAGTCGTGCGGTTGCGGCTCAACTCGAAGAGGCGGAAGAGGTTGCCACGGCGGTGATCGATCTCGACCTGATCTACGAGACGCTCGACCCGCGACGACGCACGAAAGACGATGCCGACCTCTGGGCAGAGGCTCGACGCGTGGCCGGTCGGTTGACGACCGCCCTGCTTGCTGAGAATCGTTGCGTCGTCGCGGAGGGAGAATTCGCCAGCGATCAGGCGCTCGACGAGTTCGTCAGCGAGTTGCCCGGCACTGCCGACCTGCGTCTAGTGCTTCTGGACGTGGACTTCGAGACGGCGTTGAAACGCGCAGCGGCCGATGCAACTCGCGGTCTGTCGAAGGATGAGACGTTCTTGTCGAGGCACTACCGCGAGTTCCGGCCTGAGTGGGTCGGCCGCGACGTGCTGCGTCTCGACACCACCGAATCGACGCTCGGCGAGGCTGCGCGCGCGGTGGTCGATTGGCTGACTCCGGTGTCTTGACCCGCATCCGTGAGGGTGTAACGTGGCTGCCAATCCCCACGTGAAAGGAGTGGTTCATGTCCGCCACGCCGGACACCATCGTCCTCATCCACGGCTTCTGGGTGACCCCGCGAAGCTGGGAGGACTGGAAGGCTCGTTACGAGAGCAGCGGCTACCGTGTCCTCACGCCGGCGTACCCCGGGTTCGAGGTGGAGGTGGAGGCGCTGAATGCGGACCCGACCCCCATCGAGAACCTCACGGTGCCGGCGGTCATCGAGCATCTGGAGTCTGTCGTCTCGCAGATCGAGCCGGCGCCGATCCTGATGGGTCATTCGGCCGGTGGCGTCTTCACGCAGCTGCTGATGGATCGGGGCTACGGCGCCGCCGGCGTCGCGATCAACTCGGCGCCGACCGAGGGCGTCAAGCGCGTGCCGCTGTCACAGATCAGGTCGAGCTTCCCCGTCCTCAAGAACCCCGCCAACCGGCACAAGGCCGTCGGGTTCACCTTCGACCAGTGGCGCTATGTGTTCACGAACACGTTCAGCGAGGAGGAGGCGCGAAGGCTCTACGAGCGCTACCACATCCCCGCGTCGGGCCGCGTGTTCTGGAGCAGTGCGCTCGCGAACATCCATCCGGGGCCCGACGACACGCACGTGGACTACAAGAACCCCAACCGGGCGCCGCTGCTCTTCATCTCTGGCAGCGAGGATCACCTCATGCCCCCGTCGATCCAGCGCTCGAACGCGAAGCACTACAAAGCGGAGGGCACGATCACCGAGGTCGTCGAGTACGAGGGCCGCGCGCACCTCATGCCCTCGCAGACCGGCTGGGAGGAGATCGCCGACTACGCCCTCGACTGGGCGGTCGAGCACGCAGAGGCGCCGGCCACGGTGTCGGCAACGACGACGCAATAGTCGTGCTGCCAAGGGGCGGCGGATCGAGGTCCGTCGCCCCTGTTGGTCTCGGCGCCCGAAGAAGTGCGGCTGGATCTGGCCGGACCGATGAGTTGTCGGTGGTTTGTCGGTCTCCATTGCGCGTGTGTCCGTAGCAGGGTGAGATGCGGCCGGAGCAGGCCGCCGAGAAGGGAGTCGTGAGATGGCGCGGTTTCTGATCTCGTTCGATGACGGCGCGATGACGTATCCCGAGGAGGATCTCCCCGATGTGGCCGAGGCAGCGCGCGCGGTGGTGCGAGAGGCAAAGGACGCCGGCGTTTGGGTGTTCGGCGGCGGGCTGCATCCCTATGAAGAGGTGAGCGTGGTGGCCACCGACGGGACGGTCACCGATGGCCCATACCTTGAGAGCAAGGCGTACGTAGGCGGCTTCTCGGTTGTCGACGTTCCGACGCGCGAAGAGGCGCTGGAGTGGGCTGGCAGGATCGCCGTCGCCTGCCGTTGTGCGCAGGAGGTTCGCGAGTTCGTGCCCGGCTCTACGCCCTGATGTCCCCTGAAGAAGTGAGCCCCGATCGGCTGGGGCAGCGATGAGTTTTGGGTGGTTTGTCAGTCTCCTGCTTTGAACGTATCCGTGGCAGGGATGAGATGCGGCCGGAGCAGGCCGCCGAGAAGAGGAGCATGAGATATGAACGCCCCCGCCTCGATCACCATCACGCCAGTCTTCGTTGCCGACCTTTCCGTCGAGGGCGAGCGGATGCCGGTCTACGTGCACGTCATCGACCATCCCGATGCACGCGTGCTGGTCGACACCGGCATGACGGAGCTGCACCCGGCAATGGCCGACATGGATCCCCGCCTCCAGCCGCTGAGCGAGCAGGACTTTGATCTCGCCGGCATCGACATCGTCGTCAACACACACCTGCACCCCGACCACTGCGGCGGCAACCACCTCTTCGCCGGCAAGCCGATCTATGTCCAGCGTCGGGAGCTCGACGACGCGCGCAGCGAGGACGACTACACCATTCGCGAGTGGGTCGAGGCGCCCGGCGTGCGGTACGTGCCGGTCGACGGCGAGCACGAGCTGCTGCCCGGGCTCCGACTCGTCCCGGCGCCGGGCCACACACGCGGCATGCAGATGGTCGTCGTCGAGACTGGCGGGCGCCCGGTCATCGTCGGCGGCGACGTAGCGGTGTGGTTCGGCGAGTTCGACGAGCCGCCCACCGAAGGCCGGCAGCGGGTCCTCGCGCTCGACCCCGAGCTCGTCTGGCTCGCGCACGAGCGCGAGCCGTGGCGACCACGCACCGAGCGCGCTCAGGCGTTCACCGCGCCGCGCCCATGACGATCTCGCCTGAAGGCGTGTTCGAGTCCGTCGGACTGCGTTTCTAGTTGTCGCCGCCCGGGAGGGTCGGATGGTCGGTGGGATAGACGCCGACCGCGAATCCATAAACGGTCTCGCCCGACCGCGGAAGCTGGTCGAACTCCGTTACCAGTTCCGCCATCCGCTCCCAGAACTCCGACGCCTGCGGCTCCGAGATGCGGGCGTGTCGGATGAAACCCCACAGCTTCCCGTCCCGGTGCGCCGCGGCCGACTCCCGAGCGGCTACCTCGAAGTCGTTGAAGTCTCGAGGCAGGTCGTCGCCGTCCGGGCTCCGCTCGACCCCGACGTAGAACATCCGTGCCGTGCGGCCGTAGAACCGCTCCTCGATCGCCCGCACCCGCCGGGTCCTCACGACCTGCACAAGTCCGGCCTCGGTGAGCACCTTGACGTGGTGGGCGACGGTGCTCTTCGGCCGTTCGACCGCGACCGCCAACTCGGTAACCGTCGCCGCCCGCTCGTGGAGCAGGCCCAGGATCGAGGTGCGGAGGGGATGGCTGATCGCCTTCACCTGGGAGGGCGTGGTGAGCGCGATCCGGTCGGCGAGATCGTAGTCCGGGGGAGCCGGGTTGACAGCCATGGCCGAACAGACTAGCATCGCGGAATGTTCCGATTTTGTGGATCAATAGTTCAGGAGGGTCGGAGATGACCGAGGTTGTGCTGTACCACCACGTCCAAGGGCTGACCGAGGGAGTGCGATCGTTCGCCAACGAATTGCGGCAGGCGGGGCACACCGTCCACACCCCGGATCTATTCGACGGGCGCACGTTCGCCACGATGGACGAGGCCTTCGCCTTCGTTCGGGAAGCGGGCGACGCACTCGACGCGAAGGCGGACGATGCCGCACAGGCACTGCCGGAGGGGCTGGTGTACGCCGGCATTTCGTGGGGTGTCGGCGCCGCACAGCGGCTCGCCCAGACGCGCGCCGGCGCGCGTGGAGCGCTCCTCTATGAAGCGTGCTTCCCGATCACCGGCGAGTACGCCTTCGGCCCATGGCCCAACGACCTGCCCGTTCAAATCCACGGCAAGGCGGACGACGAGTTCTTCGCACACGAGGGCGACATCGACGCTGCCCGCGAACTGGTCGCCACGATCGGGACAGACCAGGCCGAACTGTTCGTCTACCCCGGCGACGAGCACCTCTTCATCGACTCCTCGCTTCCCACCTACGACGCCGACGCGGCGGCACTCGTGACGCAGCGCACTCTGCACTTCCTCGCCGCACTGTGACCAGCACTCAATAAAGCAGCTCGCGGGGCAGTGTCAGTGGCCATGACGGCGAAGGTTGTGTCGCGACCCGGGCGACGTCGCCGTCGGATGCCCGAGTGTGCGGGAATGTCCCTTGACACGAAGGCAGAAGAGCCTCGTTGCTTGAACCAGAAAGCCAGCGTGACAGACTGTGCCCATGCGTGAGCTGCGGCCGGGCGTCTGGCATTGGCAATCGTCGCATCCCGATTGGAACGAGGAGCAGGAGTGGCCCGAGGCTGTCTCGTCGTATGGGATCGAGCTTGGCAATGACTTCGTGCTGTTCGATCCACTCGCCGTTCCCGACGAGCTACGTGAGCGCGCGACCGCCGTCGTCCTGACAGCGCCGTACCACGAGCGTGATGCCCGTCGACTCGGCCTCCCGGTGCACACGCCGCCCGCGGACACCTGGCAGGACTGGGTCGAGAAGTTCGGCATCGACCCCGACCGCGTGCGCGGCATGGAGAGTGAGGACCTTGCCTGGCTGCGCGCGGGCGGAGGCGAAGGACACTTTCACGGTCCCGGAGCGTGGCCGTTCGGCATCGACGCGTACGCGGGCCGCGAGGACAACGATCTCATCCTCTGGCTCCCGTCGATCGGCGCGATCGTCACCGGCGACTCGCTCTCCGACTTCGGTGACGGACTGGACATCTGGATCGCCGATCGCAAACATGTGACGCGCGACGATGTCGTCCAACGGCTTCGTCCGCTGCTCGACCTGCCGGTCGAGCTCGTGCTGCCCGCACACGGCGAGCCGAAGGATCGCGCGGCGCTCGAGCGCGTGCTCTCGTGAGCGGTTCCGGCAAGATTCAGATGCTCAGGCGACGTGACGCCTTCCTGGGCCAGCGTTCGCGAATGACGCCCGAGCGCGTTTGGGCGTCAGCCGATTTGCTCGGCCAGCCCGATGAGAATGCCCTCGGGGCCTCGGACGTAGCAGAGCCGATACACGTCTTTGTACTGGACCACTTCGTCGACGAGTTGCGCGCCGTGCGCGCGGAGCCGGGCCAGCGTATCGTCGAGGTCGTCCACCGCGAACATGACGCGGAGGTAGCCGAGGGCGTTTACCGGCGCGTTCCGGTGATCGGCGACCGGAGGCGGCGTGAGAAAGCGCGAGAGTTCGATCCTGCCGTGGCCGTCCGGCATACGCATCATGGCGATCTCGACGCGCTGGTCGCGCAGTCCAGTGACGCGCCCTGACCAGTCTCCTTCGATCATGGCTCGCCCCTCGAGTTCGAGGCCCAGCTCGGCGAAAAAAGAGATAGCGGCATCAAGCGACTCCACCACGATGCCGACGTTGTCCATCCGTTGAAGCGCCACGCGGCCATTGTCGCGGATCGCAAAGATCGCCCGTGCCCGCAGGGAACGCGGGGTCAGACGTCCGTACCTCTGGCTGGGCCAGCGTTCGCGAATGTCACCCGACGCGTGCGCGTCGAGGCTTCTTGACGGGTGAAACTGTTCTGCGCATCACGCAATGGTTCTTGCCCTTGGGCCGGTCGTAGCTGAAGCCGGTCTGCTCGTAGAGGCTGCGCGTGACGTTGTAGAGAAACGAGGACGAAATCTTCTTGCCCTGCGGTAGATCCTGGGGATAGCCCTCCACCACGCCCCCGCCCGCCTTCGCGATCAGGTCGAGGGCACCACCGAGGGCGACACCTGCGACGCCTTTCCGTCGATAGTCCCTGTCGACGAAGATGCACGTGATGCGATAGTCGGGCAACTCCTCCGTACGGGTCGCCTCGTAATCCTTCCGGTGGTGGATGTTCGGAAGCTCGTCGGGAGAGCCGTACTGGGCCCAGGCCACCGCGGCCTCGCCGTCGAAGACGAGGGCCGCGTGAGCGTTGCCCTCGCGAACGAGACGCTCCTTCCAAGGGCGGCCCATTTCTCCCTCGGGCCTGCCGACCCGCGAATGGAACCACGTGCACCAGCAGCCGCCGAACCCCATGCCGTTGTGCTTCTCAGCGAGGCGGGCGAAGGCATCCCAGGTCGAGGCATCAAGCGCCCTGATCGCATACTCGCTCACTGCACCCTCCATTTAGCGGCTCTGGTCAGGTGACGAGCGAGTTTACCGCGCGTCCTGCCGGCATACGCCGCCGAGGATGACCTACGCCCGCTGTTTCCTTCGGGTGTACGACCGGCTCGTAGAGGTCACCCGAAAGCCGGCGCCGACGTAGAGCCCACGTGCCACATCGGTGGCGTAGCCGACCTTCAGGCGGCGTGCCCCTCGCTCAGCCAGCCGATCGAGACCCACGGTGAGCATGGCACGGGCGATGCCGCGCCGCTGGTACGCGTCCTCGACTCGCATCGGTTCCACCAGCCCGACCTTGGTCACGGGGTCGAACCAGAAGAGCGCGTAGCCGGCGGTCTGGCCGTCAGCAGCCTCGACGGCGAGATCGAGCGCCGCGTCGTAGAGGGAGCATTGCCGGAGGCGGGCCTCGACCTCTTCGCCGTTTCGTTGCCGCATGGGGTGTGGCCCGGTCTGCTCCCGGGCGCGATCCACGAGCACGAAGCCTTCCGGCAGTGCGGCCACACCAGGTCGATCCTCGGCATCCATCCACGTCGACTCCGTCGATTCGGTCGTCGTCGGGCACGAAGCCGGCGTCGCCGAGCAGACCAAGCAGCTCGACGTCGTCGTCACGCGCGAGCACGTCGACCGTTTCGAGCCCCAAGGCGTCGACGGCTTCGACGGCGCTCGCCCAAACGGTGGGAAGCGAAACCGTCGAGACACCCGGAACGACGATGGGATCGCAGCCCCATGCTTCGCCCCAATCCGTCAAGACGACGCCTGCAACGGGTCCCTCGTCATCGATCCAGAAGAGGTCGTCGATCGTGTCCGACGGTCGAGGCGTGCGCCACCACCACTGCAAATCGGCTGCTTCCCATTGCCCCGCCTCCGCATCCGCCAGGCGAGCACGCTGCAAGAGCTCCGTCGAAAGGGCCAGAGAGTCAAGACCCGAGGCTCGTACCTCGTGGATCGCCATGCGTCGCGTCAGACCGTCTCACAGGCCGGGTCGAGCACCGCGGCCGGCGCCTCCGGCGGCAGCGACCGGCGCGTCGCGAGCACCGAGCCGACGAGCACGAGCGCGAACCCCGCGGCCATGCCGAGCGTGAAGTGCTCGTCGAGGATCGCGATGCCGAGGAGCGCCGCGACCGCCGGGTTGATGTACGTGATCACGGTCGCGCGCACGGGCCCGACCTCGGCGATCAGCGCGAAGAAGAGCACGAACGCGATCGCGGTGCAGACGACGGCGAGCGCGAGCACCGACCAGATGGCGCTCCACGGCGGCGTCTCGCTCGGAAGGCTGACGAGAGCGAACGGCACGAAGGCCACCGCAGTCACCGCGAGCGACGCGGAGATCACGCCGAGCGCCGGAAGATCGGCGAGGTACCGCTGGAGGATCACCGGCCCGACCGCGTAGCAGACCGCCACGAGCGCGACCTCGGAGATCGGGAGGACACCGGCGCCTTCGAGGTTCAGCCCGACGATCGCACCGACGCCGACGAGACCGATCAGGAGCCCGATCAAGCTCGATCGGCCGAGCCGCTCCCGGTCGCCGGTCGTTCGCGCGATCACGGCGCCGACGAGCGGCACGGCTGCGATGAGCAGCGCCGTCAGCGAGCTCGAGATGTGCTGCTCCGCCGTCCCGAGCAGGACCCACGGGATCGCGATCTCGATCGCGGCGAACACGAGCAGCGGCACCCAGTGGCCCTTCAACGGCCGGAGCTCCCCGCGGGCCGCCGCGATCGGCAGCAGCAGCAGCGCCGCGATCGTGGTTCGTCCGAGCACGAGCACCGCCGGGCTGAGATCTCGGACCGCGACCAGGATCAGGAGGTACGGGATGCCCCAGATCACGGACATCGCGGCGAACAGGAGCAGCCCGCGTCTCGTCATCGTCCCACGCTACGGGCCGCAGAACCTGCTCGGCCAACAGGATTTGACATGTGACTAATCGGTCACCTATAGTGGGGCTGTGACCGACGACGACCGTGTGTTCAAGGCGCTCGCCGACCCGACGCGGCGTTTCCTGCTCGACCGGCTCTTCAAGCGTGACGGCCGCACGCTGACCGAGCTCGAGTCCGGGCTCGAGATGACGCGCTTCGGCGTCATGAAGCACCTGCGAGTCCTCGAAGACGCGGGCCTCGTCGTCACGCGCCGGCAGGGCCGGGCGAAGCTGCACTTCCTGAACCCGGTGCCGATCCGGCTGATCCACGACCGCTGGATCGACAAGTACACGGAGCGCCGGGTGTCGGCGCTCGCGAACCTCAAGAGCGAGTTGGAGGAGAGTGCATGACGACGATGACGGAGACGAAGGTGACGACCCAGGTCTACCGGGTGTACATCAACGCGACGCCCCAGGCGATCTGGGATGCGATCACCAAGCCCGAGTGGACGGACAAGTACGGCTACGGCGGCACGGTCGAGGGGGATCTGCAGCCGGGCGCCCCCTACCGCATCCTCGCCGGAGCGGCATGCAGGCGGCCGGCGTGAGCGGACCGATCATCGACGGTGAGCTGCTCGAGGTCGACCCGCCGCACAAGCTCGTCCAGACGTGGCGCATGCTGATGGACCCGGAACTGGAAGCAGAAGGGTTCACGCGCCTGACGTGGGAGATCGAGGAGGGAAAGAGCGGGGCCACGAGGCTCACCGTGATCCACGAGCTCGAGGGCGCGCCGAAGCTGGCGAACATGGTCGCCGGCGGGTTGGAAGACACGGGCGCCGGCGGCGGCTGGAGCTGGATCCTCAGCGATCTGAAGACGCTGCTCGAGACCGGCACGGCGTTCGACAAGTCGAACTTCTGAACCTGAGCAAAGGCGGAGGCCCAGAGCAGGGCCTCCGCCGATCTCACCGCGGCCAGGCGTCCGCGAGTCGGCGGCGCGTCTCCGCCAGGTGCTCGGGCATCACCTTCACGTCGGCGAGCACGGGCATGAAGTTCGTGTCGCCCTCCCAGCGCGGGACGACGTGCTGGTGCACGTGGTCGACGACGCCGGCGCCGGCGACCCGGCCGAGGTTCCAGCCGAGGTTGGAGCCCTGCGGCGCATAGAGCTCGCGCAGCGCGTCGAGCCCTTGCTGGGCGAGGCGATGGATCTCGAGGACCTCGTCGTCGGTCAGCTCGCCGTAGCTCCCGACGTGACGGTAGGGCGCGACCAGGAAGTGCCCGGACGCGTAGGGGAAGCGGTTCAGGAGCGCGAAGGCCTGCTCTCCGCGGCGAACCACGAGCGTCTCCTCGTCCTCGCCCTCCTGCGCCAGGCAGAAGACGCAGCCGGGCTGGTCGTCCGCGGACTGGATGTATTCGAGGCGCCACGGTGCCCAGAGCGGCTTCGGCACGCGGCGTATCCAAGCAGCAGTTGACAGGAGGGCCGCGAGGGACGTAAGAACCGGGTCGAAAGCCATCGACGAAAGGTCGTCATGCGCTTCAGGGGTCTCATGGTCATCGAGACCGCGGAGAGCGCAACCGCCGCGGCGTTCACGTGCCGCGCGACGCTTGCCAGGAAACGAATCCGCGGTACCGGCCGGGGTGGCTGCACGTTCAAGCTGCCGAAGACCGCAAAAGGCAAGCGCTTCGTGCTCACGATGACTGCAACAGCGACGGGGGCAAGGCCGAGACGTTCAGGCCGTACGCGTTCCGCGTGCGCTGAGCGCGCAAGACCGTTCTGCGACTGTTTTGCGCTCTACGGTCGCGGAAACATCACCGCCGGTTGCCTCAGAGCGGACCGACACAAAAGGAGTGGACATGAGCGCAGAGCTGTTGAGCGAGACCGAGATCGAGACCCTTCGCAAGGGCGCAACGGGTGCCGGGCTGCTCGTCACCGTGAGTGACAAGAGCTTCTTCGACACGTTCAAGGAGGCCGGGGCGATGGCGAAGCATCTCGCCGCTGCCAAGGGCGGCTCCGACAGCGAGATCGTCCGCAAGGTGTCGGAGGGACGCGGCACCGGCTTCGGCGTGACGAGCTCCCCCGCCGAGGTGGAGGCCGGGACGCTGGAGGCGCTCCGGTCGTCGGCGCAATTGCTCCGAGACAAGGCGCCAGATCAACTGGAGAGCTATCGCACGTTCGTTCTCGACCTCGTCCGGTCGGTGGCGTCGGCCGCCGAGGGCGGAGAAGAGGCCGAGGCGGCGGCGATCGCGAAGATCGAGGGGGCGCTCGGAGAGGCCTAGGGCTACTGGGAGTAGCCCTCGGTCACCTCGCCCTTGTGTGCGGCGAACGCAGCCAGAACCTCCCCTTTCTCCTGCTCGGGCACCTTGAAGAAGTCAAGCGTTCGCCCAAGTTCAGCCGCGACTTCGTCGAACTCGGCGGGAGAGATCTTCAGCTCGCGATGGGCTTCTTCCAAGCCGAGAGCAGTACTGCCTGGTTTTGTGGCTACATAGTGCTGGGGTCCACCGGCAACGTTGCAGACCCAAAGGGTGCGCATGAACTTGAGGCCCGGAAGTCTGCCCAGATTGTTGGTGTGCCACTCCTGTAGCTCGGGGTTCTCCGATTTCTGGCCGACGATCGGGTTGCGCACGATTGCCTCGCTGAAGTGGTCAACCACTGCTGCGATGGCGAATGCGCCACCGAGCCGCTCGTACAGACTCGATTCACTCATTTCCTGCCTCCTAGAGGTTTCCTAGACCGATGCGCTTGTCCGCTACTACGCCGAACCGTCCCGGCTCGGATTTCGACTCCGGTTCGGCCTAGAGCCAGCGCTTCCAGCGGAAGAAGCCGAGCATCGCGAAGATCGTCAGCACCATGATCGCGATGATCGCCCAGAACGCCGCGTGCGTTCCCTCGCCCGGGTAGACGACGTTCATCCCGAACACGCTCGCGATCAGCGTCAGCGGCAGCAGGATCACGCTGAAGACCGTGAGCACGCGCAGGACGTCGTTGTGCCGGTGTGCGATCACCGACTCGTTCGTGTCCTCGAGCGCCTCGACGACTTCCTTGTAGTTGTCGAGCACGTCCCAGATCCGCTCGGACGCGTCGACGATGTCGTCGAAGTAGAGCTCGAGGTCCTCCGGCAGGAAGCGCTCGACCTTCCGCTCGAGCACGCGCAGCGTCGGGCGCTGCGGCTTCATGATCTTGCGGTACGAGATGATCTCCTGCTTGACGTTCGAGATGTCGCGCACGAGCTCCTCGGAGCGCACCTCGTGGATGTCGTCCTCGATCTTGTCGAGCTTGTGCGCGATCTTGTCGAGGATCGGAAAGCAGTAGTCGAAGAGGTCGTCGAGCACCTCGTACAGCAGCCGGCCCGATCCTTTCGCGAAGAGCTCGTTGCGGAAGCCCTCGTCCTCGGCGCAGCGGTTGAACAGCCGGTCGACCGGCAGCAGCGGGACGTTCGGCATCGTCACGAGGTAGTCCGGCCCGAGCACGATGTCGAGCTCGGCGGCGTTCAGACGCTGGACCGAGCTGTCGTACCACGGGAAGTGCAGGACGGCGAAGAGGTACTCGGGGTAGTCGTCGACCTTCGGCCGCTGGCGCTTCGAGAGGATGTCCTCGACGTCGAGCGGGTGCCAGCCGAAGCGCTCGGCCAGCTCCGTCGCCACTTCCTGATCGGGTGCCGTGACGTGCACCCACGTGAGCCCCTGCGCGCTGAGCTCAGCGATGCGCGGCCGTGCGGCGGCCTCCGCAACACCGGTGCGGCCACGCGAGCGCCTGATGCGAGGCAGGCTGGGCATCGGTACTGAGGGGATCGTCCGTGTGCACGGTCATCGGCGCGCAGTCTACCCGGCGGTCCGGCCGGGCTCCAGGTCGCCGTGGACGAAGCCGTGCTCGAGCTCCGCACGCGGGATGCGTCGGAGTTGCTCCGGGACCAGGCGCTCCAGGGCGACCGCGCCAACCGCTGCGACGAGGCAGACCGCAGCCGCGAGCGGCCAGAGCGCGAACGGCGCGCTCGCGAGGATCAATCCGCCGATCGCCGGTCCCGCGACGCCGCCGAGGCCCCACGACATCGAGTGCAGTGCGAAGTAGCGCCCGCGCAGGCGCTCGCCTCCGAGCTCTCCGACGAGCGCCTGGTGCGCGGGCCCGTGGAGACACTCGCCGATTCCGAAGACGATCGCGAAGACGGTGATCGCGACGAACGCGGCGGTCGCCTCGAGCCAGTAGCCGGTCGCGTCCACCCCGAGCCAGGCGACCGCCCAGAGCAGCGGCATCAGCGCAAGCGCGGGCAGACGGCGCTTCCCCTCGAGCCAGCGGGAGATCGGGAGCTGCGCGAGCACGATCGTGATCGTGTTGAAGAAGAACACGACGCCGATCTGGCGCTCGCTCAGGCCCCCATGGTCGCTCACGAACGGCGGGAGGAGGTTCAGGAGCGAGTAGCCCGCGGCGACGAAGAGGAAGTTGAGCGACCACAGGCCGAGGAAGAGGCGGTCGCGCAGCACTTCCCGATACGAGCCCGCGGACTCGCCCTCGCGCAGTGGCGGGATGCCCGGATCGCGGATGAGCGTGAGCACGCCCACGTAGGCGAGGAAGGTGAGCCCGTCGAGGACGAAGAGGACGGTGAACGACGTCGGCGAGTCGACGCTGGCGATCAGGCCGCCGACGAGCCCGCCGAGACCGACGCCGAGGTTCATCGTGACGCGCTGCTGCGCGAACGCCGCGTGGAGTCGTGCGGGCGGCGTCAGCCGGGAGATGAGCGTGGACTGGCTCGGCCAGAATGCCGCGCTGCCGACGCCCTCGAAGGCGAGCAGCGCGTACGCGTGCCACGGCTCGCTCACGAGCGGGAGGAGTCCGAACCCGATCGCCTGGATCACGAGCCCCGCGCGGAGCACGCGTCGTGCGCCGAGCCGGTCGATCACCGGGCCCATCGCGACCCCCGCAATGAGTTGAGCCGCGGCGGAGATCGCGATCGCAATCCCCGCGGTTGCGATCCCGAACCCGCGAACGTCGGTCAGGTAGATCGCGAGGAACGGGAACACGATCCCGTTCCCGAACGAGTTCGCGACGCCGCCGATCTGGAGCAGCCAGACGTCGCGGGGAAGCTGCGGATCGAGTGAGCGAAGGTAGCCCCGCACGCGCGCGAGGCTACCTCCGACCCGGTGTTAGCTCCGCGAGCGGTTGACGAGTCGCTCGATGTGCGCCGGTGCGCGCTCGAGCAGCTTCTGCGCGCGGGCGGCGGGGAACCTGCCCGTGGCGACCGCCGCGTCGACCTTCTGCTTCAGGGCTGCGAACAGCGCCTGCTTCAGGCCGTCGACCGACTTGTTCTTCGCAGCGGCGATCTGCGCGAGCGACTTGCCTGCACGCAGCTCGGCCACCAGTTGCGCGTTCGTCACGCCGAGGTACGTGGCGGCAGTCTTGAGCAGTCCACCGCGTGCGGCCTTCGTGCGCGCGGTACGCGCGCGCGGCGTTGCGTTCACGATGCGCTCGACGAGCTGCGGTGCACGCTGCAGCAGACGATCGGCACGAGCAGCGTCGAGCTTGCCTGCGGTCTTCGCAGCCGCGACCCTCGAGCGAAGCGCGTTCAGGAGCGCCGACTCGAGCCCGTCGACCGACTTGCCCTTTGAGCTAGCGACCTGGGCCAACGACTTCCCGGATCGAAGCTCAACCCGGAGCGCCGCCGGCGTCAGGTCGAGATACGCAGCGGCCACGGGCAGCAACCCACGCTGCTGAACCTTCGCCGCCGCCCGAGGCTTCGCCTTGCCGGGAGCCTTCGCCACAGCGACCGCGGCCCCGACCCCGACGAGCAGCCCGAGAACGAGCAGAACAGAGGTGATGCGTTTCATCAAGCGTCCTTTCGAAGTTGAACTCGCGGAAGGTAGCGCCGAGTCATGAAGATTTCCTGAAGCGCGAGTGCGCCCGATAGCGACGTATCGCTGGAAATCGCGCGTTCGCGTCTCGGGTCGTGTCTCAGCGTCCCATCGGAGTGTTGCCCTTTCGGGGAAGGGTGTCTACCCGACGCGCTTCCAGGTCTTCGCGGGGTACGCGACTGAGATTGCCCACGCACAGCGGAAGGTCTGGCAGCCCTTGGGGATGAGAGGCGTGAGCTTGATCTCCTTGCCGCGGATCTGGTACCGGAAGGAGACCTTTGGAAACTCCTTCAAGATCGTGACCGTTCCGGGCTTGCTCACGCGATAACGCCCGTCATCAACTTGGTCGCCATTCCAGTCGAGCGAGCCGAACTCGCCGTTCTTGAGGAAGAAGTGCGAGTGCCTGCGAGAGACGGCTCCGAGACAGGGCCTTGCCGGATCACGGAGTTGCTCCGGGCTCCGAACGCCCGGGATGAAGCCATTCCCCACGACCATCTCGTTGACGAGCTTGGTGATGCCCGCGCTGCGGAAGGCACTTGTCAGCTCGGCGCATGTCGTCGTCCTCGCCCACGTGCCGACGAGCGACCCGGCGGATTGAGAAGACGCCGAGTACGCGACACCACTCCCGCCTAACACGCCGACGAGCGCCACCGCAACGAGCATGAGCTTCCTCATGTTCCCCGTTCCCCTCATCAGGTTGCTTCCAGGAGCGCGACTATCAGGCGTTTCCGAGCCGTTGTCAATCCTCTCCGACTCGCGGGGTCAGTTCGCGGTCGCAGCTAGTGGGATCGGGAGTGGCGGGGCGGTCTTGAACGCCTCACGGACGCGCTCGCGGGCGAGCCTCGCGTCCGGGTATCCGTAGAGCTTCCGGACGAGTTCGCCGCCGTCCTCGTGGCCAAGGTGAAGCGCCCGACCGGACTCTCTATGCGCCCGGCAGGATTCGAACCTGCGACCTCTCGCTCCGGAGGCGAGCGCTCTATCCCCTGAGCTACGGGCGCGGGAACGAGCCAGTCTACTCGGAGAGAACGAGGCCTGGCGAACCTCGGCCGAGCGCCACAGCGCCTGCGCTCGCGTAGCTTGGACAGCCGGATGGCGGGATCGACATCGTCGGAGTGTCGTCGACGTAGTCGCCGTGGCCCTGACATCCCATTAGGTTTTCGCGGATGCACGTCAGCTGCCCGCCTCGTGACGGTGCCCCTCGCGGAGACGTTCGTGATCGCCCGCAGCTCTCAGGACGACGTCGAGCTCTGCCAGGTCGAGCTCCGGCACGGCGACGTGAGCGGCTTCGGCGAGGCGGCGCCGATCGACCGCTACGGCGAGTCGGCCGAGTCGGCGAGCGCGTACGTCGAAGAGCACGCCGGACCTGCTCGGCGACGACCCGTTCGCGCTCGACGAGATCTTCGAGCGGCTGCCGAGGCGGGAGTTCGCCGCGCGCGCCGCGCTCGACGCCGCGCTGCACGACCTCTGCGGGAAGCTCGCGGGCCAGCCGGTCTGGCGGCTGCTCGGTCTGCGCCGCGCAGGGCCGCCGACGTCGTGGACGGTCTGGCTCGGCGACCCCGACGACATGGCGCGCCGCGCGGAGGCGGCCGCGCCGCGGTTCCGGCGGCTGAAGCTCAAGCTCGGCGGGGGAGACGGGCTCGACGTCGAGCGCGTGCGCGCGGTGCGCTCCGCGACCGACCGTCCGCTCCAGGTCGACGTCAACGAGTACTGGACGCTCGACGAGGCGCTCGAGAATCTGCCGCAGCTGGAGATCGACTACTGCGAGCAGCCGCTCCCCGCAGGTGACCCAGGTGGCGCGGAGCTGAAGCGACGCTCGTCCGTGCCGATCTTCGTCGACGAGGACTGCCACACGCTCGCCGACGTCGCCGCGTGCGCGGAGCGCGCGCACGGGATCAACATCAAGCTCGCGAAGTCGGGCGGCATCCGCGAGGCGGTGCGCATGGCGCACGCCGCGCGGGCGCTCGGGCTCGGCGTGATGCTCGGCTGCATGGTCGAGTCCGGACTCTCGGTCGCCGCAGGTGCGCAGATCGCGTCGCTGATGGACCACGTCGACCTCGACGGCAACCTGTTGCTCGCGTACGACCCATGGCCGGGCGTCGAGTTCGTCGACGGCGTCCAGCTTCCCTCGAACGAGCGGGGCTCGGTGTCAGAGAAGCGATACCTGATCCTCGCTGAGGGTCGCTCGGACGACCCGCACTACGGCAAGACCGCGCGCGGGGTGCTCGCGTACGGCGCCGAGCCGGTCGTCGCGATCCTCGACTCGGCGCGCGCGGGGGAGACTGCACGACGGCATCCCGATCGTCGGGAGCGTCAACGACGCGCTCTGCTTCAACCCGACGACCGCGCTCGTCGGCGTCGCCACGCAGGGGGGACGCTTCCCGCCCGCCTGGCGCGAGCTGCTGAAGAGCTGCATCGCGAAGGGTCTCGATCTCGAGAACGGCCTGCACGAGTTCGTCTCCGACGACGCCGAGCTGTCCGAGCTCGCCGCGCGCCACGGCGTCGAGCTGCGCGACCTGCGCAAGCCTCCCGCCGACCTCGACGTTCCGACCGGCGAGAACCTGCAGCTCGACACGCGCATCGTCCTGACGGTCGGCTCCGACTGCGCGATCGGAAAGATGACGGTGTCGCTCGAGCTCGACCGCGCCGCGCGCGAACGGGGCCTGGCATCGCAGTTCGTCCCGACCGGGCAGACCGGCATCGCGATCGCGGGGTGGGGGATCGCCGTCGACGCGGTCGTGTCGGACTTCCTCGCGGGCGCGACCGAGCGGCTCGTGGTCGAGGGGTACCGGCGCGGCGGCACCGACGTGCTCTTCGTCGAGGGCCAGGGCTCGATCGTCCACCCGGCGTACTCCGGCGTGACGATGGGCCTCATCCACGGGAGCGCGCCGCACCTGTATGTGCTGTGTCACCTGGCGGGAACGACCGAGATCGAGGGATACCCCGGCAACCCGCTTCCTGCCCTGAACGAGCTGGTCGAGCTCCACGAGCGGCTCTCCCTGCCGATTCGACCCGCGCACGTCGCCTGCATCGCGCTGAACACGCGCTTCCTGGGCGAAGCGGAGGCGCGTGCGGCAATCGAGGCGGCCGCCGAGGAAACCGGCCTTCCTGCGGACGACCCGGTGCGGTTCGGCGCCGAGAACCTGCTCGACGCCGTCGTCGAGAGGCGCCTGTAGACTCCCGCGCCTGCCGCCGATAGGCAGGAGTGAGGTCTTTCTTGCGCGTTCTTTCGACGTTCATCGCAGCCGCAGGCGCGGCACTTTTGCTCGCCGGGGCAGGCGGTGCCGATCTCGCCGACGAGCCGGCCCACTCGGTGATCTTCGGCGTTTCCGACGACCGCGGGAAGTACGACGACGACGGCGGCGAGTGGTTCTTCTCGGAGCTTCGGCAGACCGGTCTGAGCGCGAACAAGATGACCGTCAACTGGGACCCGGACCGGCCGCTCGAGATTCGCGAGAAGCCGTTCTTCGACCGCTCGATCCCGTGGGCGACCGCGCAGGGAGTCCACCTCTCCTTCGGCGTCCACGTCGGGAAAGCCCGCGCGATCACGAGCTCGCCGCGCGCGATCGACCAGTTCGTCGAGTGGCTGCAGCTCGTCGCCCGCACCTATCCGCAGGTGACCGAGTTCGTCGTCGGGAACGAGCCGAACCTGACGCGCTTCTGGCAGCCGCAGTTCGACCGGCGCGGCCGCGGGGCCTCGGGGATCGCGTTCGCGTCGTTCCTCGCGCGCTCGTACGACGCGCTCAAGGAGGTCAACCCGGAGATCACGGTCGTCGGCGTCGGGCTCTCGCCGCGTGGCAACGACATGCCGCGCGCGAAGAGCAACATCTCGACCTCGCCCGTGAGGTTCATCCGCGACCTCGGGATCGGGTACCGCCGACTCAACCGCGACAAGCCGATCATGGACGTCTTCGGTTTCCACCCGTACCCCGCGCGCGACCGCGACCCGCTTGCGAAGGGCTACCGGTGGCCGAATGCGGGCGTCGCGAACCTCGACCGGATCAAGCAGGCGCTCTGGGACGCGTTCCACGGGACGGCCCAGCCGATCGTCGCGGAAGGGCCCGTCGTCGTGCCGCCGCTGCCCGTACCGGAGCCGCTGCCCCGGCCCCGGCACCGATTCCGATTCCGCCGCCGGTTTCACCCGAGCCGCCGCCGATGCCGGAGCCGGAGCCCAAGCCTCCGGTGCTGCCTGTGCCGCCGATCCCCGAACCACCGCCCGCCCCTCCGGTACCCGAGCCGGTTCCCCCGCCGCCGCGCCCGTTGACGTTCAAGCTCGACGAGGTCGGCTGGCAGGTCGCGATCCCGAGCGCCTCCCGCCGCCACTATTTCGGCCGCGAGAGCGTGCGGCCGACGACGGAGCGCACGCAGGCCAAGATCTACGACCGGCTCATTCGCTCGGTCGCGTGTGACCCGTCGGTGCGCTCGATGCTGTTCTTCGGGCTGATCGACGAGGCCAACCTCGATCGCTGGCAGGCGGGCCTCGTCCGCGCCGACAAGAGCCGTCGGCCGTCCTGGGCGACGGTCCGCGCGGCACTCGGGGCCGGCTGCCGCTCGAAGCAGGCGTACTGGCAGCACACCGAGTCGGTGATCGGGGCGAAGGTGAAGCGATCGCCGGGCCTCGTCGTCGTGACCGCCGAGGAGGACGCCGTCGTCGATCTCGGCGGCCGTAGCTTCAAGCTCCGTGCCTACCGGCCGCTGACGCTCCGTGCGGCTGGCCGGCCCGTCGTCACGCTCCTGGCTGCGATGAACCTGGAGCGCCAGACCGTCCTGCGTTAGCCTTGACACACGAACACGTGTTCGCTACGCTCCGAACACATGTTCGCTCGAATCCTCGTGCTGGTGCTCGTCGTGGCCGTGGCCTGGGCGGTAGTGGCCCGAGCGTCAACCGCGGCAGGCCCCGACCGGGTCTACACCGTCAAGCCGGGGGACACGCTCTGGACGATTGCGACCAACCGCTACGGGGGCGACCCGCGCGGCGGGGTCTGGAAGATCGAGCAGCGAAACGGTCTCGCGGGTAGGCCGCTGGTGGCCGGCGCGCGCATCGTCCTGCCGTAGAGAGCCGTAACCTCTCGAAAATGCGACGCATTTTCGAGAGCTAGTGGATCTCGACATCGTCTTCTTCGGCACGTCCGGCTCGATGCCGACGGCCCATCGGGCGCCGAGCGCGCTGCTCGTACGACGCGGCGGCGAGCGCCTCCTGTTCGACTGCGCGGAGGGAACGCAGCGGCAGATGCTCCGCTCGTCGGTCGGGCTCGTCGAGCTCCGCGAGATCTTCCTCACGCACTTCCACGCCGACCACTTCCTCGGGCTGCCCGGGATGCTGAAGACGTTCGCGCTCCGCGGGCGCGAGCTGCCGATCACGATCTACGGGCCTGCGGGGCTCTCCGAGCTCTTCGGCGACCTGCGGCGTGTGTTCGGGCGGCTCACCTATCCCTACGAGCTCGTCACGCTTCGACCTGGGGACGTGCTGGCGCGCGAGGAGTACCGGATCGAGGCCTTCGCTCCGAACCACGGCCGCAACGCCGTCGGTTACGCGCTCGTCGAGGAACCTCGGCCCGGACGCTTCGACCCGGACGCCGCGGAGGGCCTCGGGATCCCGATCGGGCCGGAGCGCGGCTCGCTTCAACGCGGCGAGGCGGTGACCCTCCCCGACGGCCGCGTGATCACGCCCGACTCGGTGGTGGGTGAGCGCTCGGCCCGGGCGAAAGGTCGTGCTCGCCGGCGACACCGCTCCCGCGGCGACCGTGGTGGAGGCGGCGCAGGGAGCGGACGTGCTGGTGCACGAGGCGACCTTCGCGGAGGAGGAGCGCGCGCGTGCTCAGGAAACGTTGCATTCGACCGCGGCCCAGGCCGCTCAGGCCGCGCGCGAAGCCGACGTCACGCTCCTCGCGCTGACACATCTTTCGAGCCGGTACTTCGGTCCTGAGATCGCCGAGGAGGCTCGCGCGATCTTTCCCGAGACCGTCGTGCCGCGGGACTTCGACATCATCGAGGTCCCGTTCGCCGAGCGCGGCTCGCCGGCCCTGATCAAAGGTGGCGCCTCGGGGCGGCGCGTAGACTCCGCACCTCCGGAACCGGTGACGATCGTCGAGGAGACGCGATGACAAGCATGGTGCAGGTGGCGATTGCAGGGGACGTCACCGAGGCTGAGGAGATCCAGGCGATCCTCACCGAGGCGGGGATCGAGTCCGAGCTCCAGCCGGAAGAGGATGCGGACGCGCTCGCCGTCTTCGTTCCGGAAGGGTCGGTCGACCTCGCGCAGGACGCGATCGAGGCGATGACCGAGCCCGATGAGCCCGTCGCCGGGCTCTAGCGTCGACTTCGGGCGGCTCGCCGGACGCTACGACGAGGTCCGGCCCGTCGACGAGAACTGGTGGGAGGTCTACGAGCTCGTCGAGCGCGCAGCCGACCTGCGCGGTCGCCGGGTGCTCGACGTGGGGTGCGGCACGGGCCGGCTGAGCGTCGCGCTCGTCGAGCGGGCCCACGCAAAGGTCTGGGGCGTCGACGCGTCGGCGGCGATGCTCGCGGTCGCAAAGGAAAAGGTGCAGGGCGTCGCGTTCAAGCTTGCGGATGCCGAGTCGCTTCCGTTCAAGGACGGCTGGTTCGAGCGCGCGGTGCTCTGGCTGGTGCTCCATCTGGTCGACCGCCCGGCTGCGCTCGCGGAGGCGCGGCGCGTGCTCACGACCGACGGCCTCGTCGCGATTGCGAGCTTCGACGAGTCGCACTTCGGCGCACACTGGCTCAACGACTACCTGCCTTCGCTCGAACGGGTCGACCGGGCGCGCTTCCCGACTCGCGCGCAGCTCGTTGACGAACTGCTCGAGGCGGGCTTCGCCGGCGTGGAGACGATGCGACTCGACCAGTGCGTGACCCTGTCACGCGAGGAAGCGTTGCTGAAGCTGCGCGCGCGGCACATCTCCACGTTCGACCTGATCGGCGAGGACGAGATCGAACGCGGTCTCGCGGAGGCGGAGCGAACGCTTCCCGAGACCGTCGCGTACGACCTGCGTTGGCTCGTCGCGGTCGGGAGAGCGGCGTGACCTCCAGCATCACGCTCGGTCGGATCGCCGGGATCCGCATCGGCATCCACTGGAGCTGGCTCGTCGTCTTCGGGCTGATCACCTGGTCGCTCGCGACCGCCGTGTTCCCCGACCAGAACCCCGGCCTCGGCGACGGCACGTACTACGCGATGGCGATCGCCGCGGCGCTGCTGTTCTTCACCTCTCTGCTCTTGCACGAGCTCGGCCACGCCTTCCAGGCGAGGCGCGAGGGAATGGAGATCGACGGCATCACCCTCTGGCTCTTCGGCGGGGTCGCACAGTTCCGCGGGATGTTCCCGGGTGCCGGCGCGGAGTTCCGGATCGCGATCGCCGGACCGCTCGTCTCGCTCGTGCTCGGCGCGGGCTTCGTCGGGCTCGCGGTTGCGATCAGCGGTGTCGAGGAAGTCGACGGGATCGCCGCCTGGCTCGGCTACATCAACCTCGCGCTGCTCGTCTTCAACCTGCTGCCGGCGCTGCCGCTGGACGGCGGGCGGGTTCTCCGGTCCGGCGCTCTGGGCCGCGCGCGACAACTTCACCTGGGCGACCAGGGTCGCCGCGGCGATCGGACGCGCGTTCGGCGCGCTCTTCATCGTGGGCGGTCTCGCGCTCTTCTTCCTGGAGAGCGGGACGAGCGGCCTCTGGATGGCGTTCCTCGGCTGGTTCCTCTACGGCGCGGCCTCCGAGGAGGCGCGCTACGCGAAGGTGTACGGCACGCTCGCCGGCCTGCGCGTGCGCGACCTGATGGTTCCGACGCCCACCACGCTCTCGCCCGGGCAGACGATCGGCGAGCTGATGGACGGCGTCGTCTGGACCGACCGGCAGGACGCGTATCCGGTCGTCGAGGACGGCCGCTTGGTCGGTCTGCTCCCGTTTCGCCAGATCGCCGACGTCCCACGCGGCGAGTGGAGCACTCGAACGGTCGGCGAGCGGATGCTCCCGATCGCGGTCGTGCCGGTGCTCGCCGGTGACGAGTCGCTCGAGCACGCGCTCAGCTCGCTCAGCGGAGGGCTCGATCGAGGTGTCGTCGTCGCCGACGGCGACGCGGTCGGCGTGATCTCGCTCGCAGACCTCGCGCGTGCGGCCCAGTCCCGCGACTAGAGGCTTGATGTGAAGTCGCTGCGACAGCGGCCGCGAAGCGGCCGCCTTTAGGGATCTTCGCGCGTCGCGGATCCGCGCCAGCGGATTCGCGACCTGCGCAGCCATTAACCGGGGACGTACTCGAACCGCGTCGAGCCGACGATGACGCTCGGTGTAATCGCGAGGCTGCAGATGCCGGCCGGGCCGACGGCCGGCACGGACGGCCGCCAGATCTCCTCGGGGGCGAGCGTCCGCTCCTGGCTCGACTGGCCGTTGTCGAGGCGAACGGTTGCCTGAGTGCCCTTCGCGATCAGCGTCAGCTCGAAGGTTCCGCCGCTGCAGCCGTAGACCGTCATCGACGCCGGACCGTAGATGTCGCCGTTGCCCTGCACGCCGGCGCGGACGGTCTGCAGGCGGAGCGGTTGCCCGTTCTGCCAGAGCGTGAGCCCGGCCTGCGTCAGGCCCACCTGAGCGACCGTCGCGACTGCCTCGCCGCGGAAGGTGAAGGTCGGCGACGCCGCGACGATCCAGCTCGGCGTGTCCTCGGCGATCACGCCCAGTGGAAAGGGGTCGACCCGTTGCTGGGGCAGGGGTCCCGGCACGCGCCGTGCGTTCTCGAGCACGTACACCCGACGGACCTTGCGGTTCCAGAAGACGTACGACCAGACCGCGTTCCAGTGCGCCTCGCCGTCGTAGAAGTAGGCGACGTCGGCGTCCGCCGCGGCGTCGATCCAGTCCGGGTCGGACTCGCCGAAGAACGACGTCTCGAGCACCGACGCCTCCTTCGCGACGAACCGCGAGGCGGAGATGGACATGCCGACGAAGAGCAGCGCGAGCGCGACCGGGACCGCGACGAGCAGGCGCAGAGGCAGCAGTGCGAACGCGAGGACGGCCACGGCGGTGAAGGTCCAGACGACGACGTCGTAGCTTCCGAGCTGCCAGATCGGGATCAGCGTGAACGCGTCGGGGAGCGCCGCTTTGTGGACGAGCCGCCCGAGCGGGAGCGCCAGCACGAGCGCGGCTGCCGCGAACGCCACGGCGTACGAGGAAGCGCGCCGCCGCGGTGCGCCGCTGTCGAGCCAGAGGCACAGGCCGATGAAGAACAGCGGGGCCAGCCCGAGCAGGTCGCGCTCCGCAAGCCGGCCGACGTAGCGAGAGGCGAAGAGCCCGACCTCGGCGACGAAGCCTGCCGTGAACGCAAACGTCACCGCCAGGTAGGCGCGAACGTCCGGCGAGCCCGGACGCGCGAGCGCGAGCGCGGCGACCGCGCAGGCCGGGACGATGCCGACGAGCAGCAGGAGGTCGGCGGCGTGATAGAAGCCGAAACGAACGGCGCCCCCGACCGTGTAGTCGGCACTACCGGCGGGCGAGTACGCGCCGAGCCCGATCGCGCCGACGCCGGCGCCGACCACGGCGAGCGCGGCGAGCGCCGGCCACAGGCGGACGAACGGCGTGGTCGTCCGTCCAGCGGCAGCGTAAATCACGACCGCGAGTACGAACGCGGGCACGAGGACGACGCCCTGGAGCCGCGTCAGGATCGCGAGGACGACGACGCCGACGAGCAGCGCCTGCGCTCGCAGCGTCGGCTTGGTGAGCGCGCGCGCCGCGAGCCAAGCCGCCAGCGCGACGAGCGGATAGAAGACCGTCTCGCTCATCAGCAGTCCGGAGTATGCGAGTCCCGGAATGCAGAGCGTGAGCGCGGCGGCGACGAGCGCCCAGCGCTCGGACATCAGCGTCCGTCCCCATGCGAAGACCGGGACGGCGGCGAGCGACATCGCGAGCGCCCCCAGCACCCGCGCAACGTCGTAGCCGAGCGCGGTGTCGAAGAGCGCGAGTGGGAGGCCGATCAGCGCGGGGTAGACGAGGCTGTAGAACGCCGTGTCCGCGCCGAGGATCGAGAGGTGGCCGGTCTCCCAGAGGCTTCGCCCGAGCTCCGCGTAGATCATCTCGTCGGCAGCGATCCACGGGGTGGGGACGCGCAGCCCCGCCAACGCGCGCGCGATCGTCGAGACCGCGACCAGCGCGGCCAGCACCCCCCAGGCCGGAACCCGCCTCACGGCCGCCCATGATGCGTGCTGCGGCGGCCGTGTGGTGGTTCAGGCGGCCCGGCGCTCTCGGAGCGAGAGCCTGAGCGTCAGCCGGCGCGGCTGCTTCTTCTTCGCAGGCTGGACGCTTTTCACGTGGCGCTGCACCGGCACCCACCGGTGCGGCTCCGACAGATCGAATCCCCAGCGCGCCACAGTGAACGTTCAGACGGTTCCGTGCGGCGGCGGTTGGCACCGAAAGGGGGATCTTTCGTTCACGCTCGATGAACCGCGTCGGCGTCCGTCCGGCCGTTGGGATAGGTTCTCGCGGACACCGACCCCTTTAACCCGGTCCAGCGAGGCCGGAAAGGAGTTGCGAGGATGACCGCTGCACGCGTCTCGACCGAGAAGGTTCTGCTCGACGCCGAGGCGATCTCGCGCACGCTCAGCCGCGTCGCGCACGAGCTGATCGAGGCGAACCCGGAGCTCGACCGGCTCGCGCTCGTGGGAATCCACACGCGCGGCGTCCCGCTCGCGCACCGCCTGCGCCGCCTGATCGCCGAGCGCACGGACGAAGAGGTCGAGCTCGGCTCCCTCGACATCACCTTCTACCGCGACGACGTGCAGGTGCGCGGCGGCGAGGCGCCGCTGCACGCGCAGCCGCTCGTGCGCGCGACGACGCTCGATTTCCCGCTCGAGGGGATGACGTGCGTGCTCGTCGACGACGTTCTCTACACGGGTCGCACGATCCGCGCCGCGATCGAGGCGCTCTTCGACTACGGCCGCCCCGAGCGCGTCCAGCTCGCCTGCCTCGTCGACCGCGGCCATCGCGAGCTCCCGATCCGCCCCGACTACGTCGGCAAGAACCTTCCGACCTCCCGCGGCGAGCGCATCCAGGTGCAGCTGCTCGAGGTCGACGAGGTCGACCGCGTTCTGCTGGTTCCAACGTCCGAAGAGGAGGACGAGCCCGTTGGCTGAGCTGAAGGTGATGCGGGAGGAGTACCTCCCACCGAAGCCGCCGCCGCGGCGGCACCTGCTCTCGATCGCGGACCTGACGCGCGACGACGTCGAGCGGCTGCTCGGCACGGCGCGGAGCTTCGAGCGTTCGCTCGAGCGCGAGATGAAGAAGCTGCCGACCCTGCGCGGCCGCCTCGTCCTCAACCTCTTCTTCGAGTCGTCGACGCGGACGAGCTCGAGCTTCGAGCTCGCGGCCAAGCGCCTCTCCGCAGACACGATGTCGTTCAAGGCAAGCGGGTCCTCGGTCGACAAGGGCGAGTCGCTGAAGGACACCGCGATCACGCTCGGCGCGTACGACCCGGACGTGATCGTGATCCGGCACGCCGAGATCGGCGCGCCGCAGCTCGTCGCGCGGTGGACCGGCGCGCACGTCGTGAACGCCGGGGACGGGAAGCACCAGCACCCCACCCAGGCTTTGCTCGACCTCTACACCCTGAACGAGGAGTTCGGGCGCGTCGACGGGCTCCACGTCGCGATCGTCGGCGACGTGCTCCACTCTCGTGTTGCACGATCGAACATCCAGGCACTGACGATGATGGGCGCGCGCGTCACGCTCGTGGGGCCGCCCTCGCTGATCCCGCGCGGGATCGAGGCGCTCGGCTGCGAGACGACGATCGACATCGACGCGATCAAGGCCGCCGACGTCGTCTACGTCCTCCGCATGCAGCGCGAGCGGATGCTCGAGGGCGCGAACTACGTCCCGTCGCTGCGGGAGTACGCGGCGCGCTGGGGCGTGACACCCGACCGGCTCCGGCCGGGGCAGAAGGTGATGCACCCCGGCCCGATGAACCGCGGCGTCGAGATCGACCCGGTCGTCGCCGACGCGGCAGACGCGTTGATCGAGACGCAGGTTCGTGCCGGGCTCGTCACACGGATGGCCGTGCTCTACGACCTGCTCACCCACGGCCCGGTCGCAGTCCAGACCGCCGCCGAGATCCACGAGGTCGCGTGATGCTCGTCAGCCGAGACGCCCCATCGGAGAACCTGGTCATCACAGGCGCACGCGTGCTCGACCCCGTGCAGGGCATCGACACGCAGGTCGACGTCCTGATCGACGACGGCGTGATCTCGCAGCTCGGCACCTCGCTCGAGCGGAACGGCCATCGCGTCGTCGACGGAGCCGGTCTCGTGCTCGCGCCTGCGTTCGTCGACCCGCACGTGCACCTGCGCGTCCCCGGCCGCGAGGACGAGGAGACGATCGCCTCCGGCACGGCCGCCGCCGCAGCCGGCGGGTTCTGCGCGATCCTCGCGATGCCGAACACCGATCCCGGTCGTCGACTCGGCGGCCGTGCTCGGCGCGCTCTTCGAGGACGCGCGGCGCGAGGCCGAGATCCCGGTCGGCTTCCTCGCTGCGATCACCAAGGGCCAGTCCGGCGGCGAGCTGACGGAGATGGCCGAGCTCGCGGACGCGGGCGCGGTCGCGTTCTCCGACGACGGGCACCCGGTGACCGCGCCCGGGCTGATGCGCCGCGCGCTCCAGTACGGCAGCGTCACGGGCCTGAAGCTCGCGCTCCACTGCGAGGAGCCGACGCTGTCACGAGGAGGCCACGTGCACGAGGGCGCTGTGTCCGCCGAGCTCGGCTTCGGCGGCTACCCGTCGATCGCCGAGTCGGTGATGGTCGAGCGCGACCTGTCGCTCGCGGCGTACGAGGAACGGCCCTTGCACCTTCTTCACCTTTCCGCGCGAGAATCGGTTGCGGCGCTTTATCGCGCCCAAGCCTCCGGCTTGGCCGCGACAGGGGAAGTGACGCCGCACCACCTCTGTCTGACCGATGAAGCAGTTCGCACACTCGATCCGAACTTCAAGATGAACCCCCCGCTTCGCAGTGAGGACGACCGTCAGGCATTGATCCAGGCGCTACGCGACGGAACCGTAGGTTCCGTCGCGTCGGACCACGCCCCGCACGCGCGCCACGAGAAGGAGGTCCCGTTCGAGTCGGCGCCCTTCGGGGTGACGGGCCTCGAGACGGCGTTCAGCGCGCTCTACACGCATCTCGTCGAGACGGGCGTCATCCCGCTGGAGACGATCCTCGAGCGGATGTCGGCCGGGGCCGCGCGCGCGTACGCCCTCGCACGAGCCGTCGATTGCGGTCGGTGCTCGCGCGAACCTCGTGCTGCTCGACCTGAACGCGAGCTGGCGGGTCGAGGAGGCCGGCTTCCGCTCGCGCTCGAAGAACTCGTGGCTCCTCGGCGAGACGCTCCGCGGAAAGGTGCGCGCGACGATCGCCGACGGCAGGATGGTGTACGACGGATGACAGGCTTCCTCGCACTCGAGGACGGGACGGTCTTCCGCGGCGAGTCCGTGGCCGCCGAAGGCTTCGCGTTCGGCGAGGCCGTCTTCACGACCGCGATGACGGGCTACCAGGAGGTCGTCACCGACCCGAGCTACGCGGAGCAGCTCGTCTGCTTCACGGCGCCGATGATCGGCAACTACGGCGTCGCCGACGAGCGCTCCGAGTCGAAGCGGGCGCACGCGCGCGCAGTGCTGATGCGCGAAGCGCGTGGGCCGGCCTGGACCGACTGGCTGCACGAGCGCGGGATCGTCGCGCTCTCAGGCCTGGACACGCGCAGCCTCGTCCTGAAGCTGCGCGAAGCCGGCGCGATGCGCGCGGCCGTCGTGTCCGGCGACGCCTCGCTCGAAGAGGTGCAGCGCGCAATCGGCGAACAACCGGCGATGGCCGGGCGCGCGCTTGTCGCCCAGGTCTCGACGTCCGAGTCGCTTCGTCTACGTCGGTGAAGGACGCACGCGAATCGCCGTCGTCGACTACGGCTGCAAGCGCTCGATCCTGCGCCGCCTCGCCGGTGCCGGCGCGGCCGTCACGGTCTTCCCGCACGACGTATCGGCCGACGAGCTCGCGCAGTTCGACGGCGTGATGCTCACGAACGGCCCGGGCGACCCGGAACCGCTCGTGCAGGAGGTGGCCGTGCTCCGCGAGCTGCTCGGGCGCGTGCCGGTGCTCGGGATCTGCCTCGGCCACCAGCTGCTCGGGCTCGCGACCGGGCACGAGACGTACAAGCTCCGCTTCGGCCACCGTGGCGCGAACCATCCGGTGCTCGAGCGTGCGACCGGCAAGGTCCTCGTCACGAGCCAGAACCACGGCTTCGCCGTTGCGCCCTCCGATGAGAAGGAGGCGACGCACGTCTCTCTCTACGACGGCACCGTCGAGGGTTTCGACTTCCCCGAGCTGCGCGCGCGCTCGGTGCAGTTCCATCCCGAGGCCGGCCCGGGGCCGCACGACGGGTGGACGATCATCGACGACTGGATCGAGGAGTTGAGCTCGGTTGCCGCGTAGGAACGACCTCAAGTCGATCTGCCTGATCGGCTCGGGCCCGATCGTGATCGGCCAGGCTTGCGAGTTCGACTACTCGGGCTCGCAGGCGCTCAAGGTGCTCCGCGAGGACGGCTTCCGCACGATCGTCGTCAACTCGAACCCGGCGACGATCATGACCGACCCGGGCTTCGCCGACCGCACGTACATCGAGCCGCTCGACTTCGAGGGAGTCGCCGACGTGCTCGGCCGCGAGCGGCCCGACGCGCTGCTGCCGACGATGGGCGGGCAGACCGGCCTCAACCTCGCGGCGGAGCTCGCCGCCGACGGGCTGCTCGGCGCGCTGGGGATCGAGTTGATCGGCGCACCACTCGACGTGATCCGCCGCGCGGAGGACCGCGAGCTCTTCCGCGACGCCGTGCACAGCTGCGGCCTGCGGACGCCGAAGTCGAAGATCGTGACGGGGCCCGACCAGCTCGCGGGCATCTCGCTGCCCGCGGTCGTCCGGCCCGCCTTCACGCTCGGCGGTCACGGCGGCGGCTTCGCGGAGACGATGGACGAGCTGAGGCTCCAGGTCGCGGCGGGACTTCGCGAGTCGCCGGTCGACCAGGTCCTCGTCGAGGAGTCGATCCGCGGCTGGGACGAGTTCGAGCTCGAGGTGATGCGCGACAAGAAGGACAACGTCGTGATCGTCTGCTCGATCGAGAACCTCGACCCGATGGGCGTGCACACGGGCGACTCGGTCACGGTCGCGCCGCAGATGACGCTCTCCGACGACGCGTACCAGGAGCTGCGCGACGCGGCGGCCGCGATCGTGCGCGCGGTCGGGATCGAGTCGGGCGGATCGAACATCCAGTTCGCGCGCAACCGCGACACGGGCGACCTGCGCGTGATCGAGATGAACCCGCGCGTCTCGCGCTCCTCGGCGCTCGCGTCGAAGGCGACGGGCTACCCGATCGCCAAGGTCGCGGCGAAACTCGCGGTCGGCTACACGCTCGACGAGATCCCGAACGACCTGACCAAGACGACGCCTGCGAGCTTCGAGCCGACGCTCGACTACGTCGTCGTCAAGTTCCCGCGCTTCGCCTTCGAGAAGTTCCCGGGCGCCGACCGCACGCTCGGCACGCAGATGAAGAGCGTGGGGGAGACGATGGGCATCGGCCGCACGTTCACCGAGGCGTTCCTCAAGGCCAAGCGCTCGCGCGAGATCGACGACGAGTGGAACCCGGAGAACATGCACCCCTGGTTTGTCGCCGAGCTCGAGCGTGTCCGCGACATGCTCGAGCGTCTGAGCTCGCTCGACGATCTCGTCGAGGCCGACTGGCTTCGGCTGAAGCGAATGGGGTTTTCCGACGCCGACATCGCAGGCGCTTGTGGCACGACCGAGACCGAAGCGCGCTCCCGAAGGAAAGCGTGGGCCGTCAGGCCCGCTTTCCGCCGGGTCGACTCGTGCGGCGGCGAGGTCGAGGCGGAGTCGAACTACCTGTACTCGACCTGGGGCGAGGCCGACGAGGCGTCTCCCGAGCCCGGCCGGTCGGTCGTGATCCTCGGCTCGGGCCCCAACCGGATCGGCCAGGGCATCGAGTTCGACTACTGCTGCGTGCACGCCGCCCAGACCTTCCGCGAGCTCGGCTACGAGGCCGTGATGGTCAACTGCAACCCCGAGACGGTCTCCACCGACTACGACACGTCCGACCGCCTGTACTTCGAGCCGCTCGGGATCGAGGAGGTGCTCGCGGTCCTCGAGCGCGAGCAGCCGGTGGGCGTCGTGATCCAGTTCGGCGGCCAGACGCCGCTGAAGCTCGCGCGCGCGATCGAGCGCGCGGGCTTCACGATCCTCGGCACGCCCTTCGACGCGGTCGACCTCGCGGAGGACCGCGAGCGCTTCGCCGCGCTCGCCGACCGGCTCGGCGTCCAGTGCCCGGCGTGGGGGATGGCCGAGACCGCCGACGAGGCCGTCGGGGTCGCCGACCGCGTCGGCTACCCCGTGCTCGTCCGGCCTTCGTACGTCCTCGGCGGCCGTGCGATGCGGGTCTGTTACGACGAGGATCAGGTTCGCGATGCGATCGCGTCGGTCGAGGGCAAGGTGCTCGTCGATCGCTTCCTCGAGAACGCAATCGAGATCGACGTCGACGCGGTCTGCGACGGGCATGACACCTACGTCGGCGCGGTGATGCAGCACGTCGAGGAGGCGGGCGTGCACTCCGGCGACTCTGCGTGCGTCCTGCCCGCGCAGTCGCTGACACCGCAGCAGTCGGCCGACGTGGATGGGTTCGTGCGGCGGCTCGGTCCGGCGCTCGGCGTCGTCGGGCTCTTGAACGTCCAGCTCGCGATCGCGGGCCGCGAGGTGTACGTGCTCGAAGTGAACCCGCGTGCGTCGCGCACGGTGCCGTTCGTGAGCAAGGCGACGGGCGTCAACCTCGTCGACGCTGCCTGCCGTCTCTCGGCCGGCAAGACGATCGCGGAGCTCGGCCTGCCGCGGCGCGCGACGCCGCACGAGGTGAGCGTCAAGGCCGCGGTGCTCCCGTTCCACCGTTTCCCCGGCGCCGACCCGGTGCTCGGTCCCGAGATGCGCTCGACGGGCGAGGTGATGGCGACCGCCGCCGATCTGCCGACCGCGTTCGCGAAAGCCGAACGCGCGGCCGGACGCAAGCTGCCGACGAGCGGGCACTGCCTTTCTTGACGGTGCGGGACGCCGACAAGCAGAACGCCGTGCCGGTTGCGGCCGCGCTCGCAGGCCTCGGCTTCAAGCTCACCGCGACCGCGGGGACCGCGCACACGCTCGCGGGCGCGGGCCTCGACGTCGAGATCGTCGAGAAGGGCCGCACGGTCGTCGACCAGATTCGCAAGGGCAAGGTCGACCTCGTCGTGAACACGCCGCAGGGTCGCGGCGCTCGAACCGACGGCTACGCGATTCGCGAAGCCGCACTTGTCGCGCGGGTTCCGTGCATCACGACGCTCTCGGGCGCGTCCGCTGCGGTGCACGCGATCGCGCACGCTCGCACGGAGATCGCCAAGTCGCTGCAGGAGCGCATCGATGAAGCGCGCTCGGCTTAGAGTCCTCGGCAACGAACAGATCGGCCCGTACTTTCTGGTGCGCATGGAGCGCGGAGGGCTGGACGCCGGTGTGCCAGGACAGTTCTTCATGCTCGAGGCACCGGGTCGCGTGCTGCCGCGCCCGATGTCGGTCTGCCTGGCGCCGCCCGGTGAGCTCGCGTTCCTGATCGACCCGATCGGCCCCGGAACGCGGGCTCTGTGCGCGCTCCAGCCGGGCGACGCGATCGACGTGCTCGGGCCGCTCGGGAACGGCTTCCGGCTCGACGTCGAGCGTCCGCTGCTCGTCGGCGGCGGGATCGGGATCGCGCCAATGCCATTTGTTTCGGAGCGCCTCGGCGCACCGCCGGCTGTGCTCGGCTTCCGATCCGAGTGGCACGCCGAGGCGGCCGCGCTGGTCCCGAACGCCGAGGTCGTGATCGAGCCGACCTTCGTCACCGAGGCGATGCCGGCGGGGCACGACGTCCTCGCGTGTGGGCCAGAGCCGATGCTCGAGGCCGTACGTGCGCTTGCACCCGACGCGCAGCTCGCGTGGGAGGCGCCGATGGCCTGCGGGTACGGCGCGTGCTACGGCTGTGTGGTCGAGATCGGCGGCGAGCTGAAGCGGCTGTGCGTGGAAGGGCCGGTCCTTGCTGCTGCTTAACGGGTCCGGTTGCCTCGACGCGCTCATCGCGCCGGACGTCGCCCGCTCGCTCGACGCCTTCGTGACGAAGACGATCACGCCGCTCCCGCGCGAGGGCAACGCACCCGTTCGCATCGCCGAGACCGAGCACGGGATGCTGAACGCCATCGGCCTCGCCAATCCCGGCCGCGACAAGTTCCTCGACGACGTGCTGCCGCAACTGCGCGAGCTGGGGGTCCCGCTCTGGGTCTCCGTCGGAGGTTTCGCCGCGGACGAGTACGCGGAGACGTGCGCAGCGCTCGCCGACGTGACGATCGAGCTCAATCTCTCCTGCCCGAACGTCGACGAGGCGCCCGAGTCGGCGGCCGAGATCGTCGCAGCGTGCCGGTCCGCGACCGATCTCCCGCTCTACGCGAAGCTCTCGCCGGCGACCTGGGACGTCGCGGAGACCGCGCGCGCGGTGGAAGCGGCCGGGGCCGACGGGCTGTCGCTCGTGAACACGATCCGCGGCCTCGCGCTCGACGAGCGGACGCTGCGACCGACGCTCGAGCGCGGATCGGGAGGCTACTCGGGGCCGGCGCTGAAGCCGATCGCGCTCGCCGCGGTGTACGCGTGTGCGCGTGCGACGACTCTCCCGATCGTCGGGATGGGCGGCGTTCGCACCGGTCGCGACGCGCTCGAGTTGATCGCCGCGGGCGCATCCGCGGTCGCGCTCGGCACCGTCTTGTTTGCGGATATCGACGCACCCGCACGCGTTCGTGCCGAGCTCGACGTCGAGCGGAGCGCGCGGGGCTTCGAGTCCGTGCGACGACGCGCGCGGAATCGCGCACTGGACAGATGCGGGACAACACTCCGACGTGCACGCGAACGTGCGCTAGAGGACCTGGACGGCCGAGGTTGCAGGGCGCGGGCGACTTGTTAGACTCCCGCGCCATGGTGTCGCCCAAGACCCAGACCCAAGCACCTCTGCGCTCACTCGATCAGCGCATGGAGGCGCTGAAGCGGGCGAACGACATCCGGGTCAAACGGGCGAGGCTGAAGAGAGACCTCAAGGACGGAAACGTGCGCATCGATTCGATTCTGCGCAATCCGCCCGAGTACGTCGAGACGGCGAAGGTGTTCGACATCCTGATGGCCGTCCCGAAGTTCGGCCGCGTGAAGGCCGCACGGTTCCTCAACCAGGCCCGGATCAGCCAGGCGAAGACCGTCGGCGGCCTCTCGGAGCGGCAGCGGTCGGAGCTCGTTGGGCTCTTCAACAGGTAAGACGCCTCCGGTCTTCGTGATCACCGGCACCTCGGGTGCCGGCAAGGGGACGCTCGTGCAGGAGCTGCTCCGGCGCGTGCCCGAGGTGGCCCTCGCGGTGTCCGCCACGACGCGTGGCCGCAGGCCGGGCGAGGTCGACGGCGTCCACTACTGGTTCATCTCCGACGAGGAGTTCGACCGCAGGCTCGCCGAGGACGATTTCCTCGAGTACTACGCGTTTCCGTGGGGGCAGCGGTCGGGGACGCTGTGGTCGGAGCTCGACCGCATCCGCGACCAGGGCAAGGCACCGCTGCTCGAGCTCGAGCCGAACGGGGCGTTGGCAGTCAAGGGCCGAGTGCCAGACGCGGTCCTCTTCTTCATCCACGCGCCCGACTTCGAGGAGCTCGAGCGTCGCCTCCGCGAGCGCGCCACGGAGAGCGCAGGGGAGATCGAGGAGCGGCTGGCCCTTTCGCGGCGCCAGCTCGATCAGGCGGAGCAATGCGACCATCTGATCGTCAACGACGAGATCGAGAGGGCCGCCGAGGAGCTGTCCGGAATCGTCCGACGGGCGCTGGATGGCAGCGCCGTTGCCGGCTCCATTAACACGCCTCCGGCGCGCTAGAACAAGCAGCTACCATGCCGACGTGATTCACCCACGCCTCGATGAGCTCCTGGACAACGTCGACTCGCGCTACGCGCTGGTCATCGTTGCAGCCAAGCGGGCTCGCCAGATCAACAACTACTACCAGCAGCTCGGTGAGGGCACCTACGAGGACTTCCCGCCGCCGCTCGTCGAGTCACGCTCGAAGAACTACTTGACCATGGCCATGGAGGAAACAGCCCAGGGCATGATCAAGTACACGTATCCGAAATAGCTCCGCTATTTCGGATAGTTGGTTCTTTCTAGCTGACCCTTGTCGCCCCCTAGGCCTCCCGGCGGGCAAAGCCCGCCTCCGGCCGCGGACGGTCGTTTCTGCCTACCGCTTGTCGGCACAATGTGGCGATGGCCAAGATCCTGGTTGGCGTCACCGGCGGGATTGCTGCTTACAAGTCGTGTGAGCTCGTTCGGCTGCTCGTCAAGGCCGGGCACGACGTGGTCCCGCTCGTGACCGACGGCGCCGACCGGTTCGTCCGGCGGGAGACCTTCTTCGCGCTCGCCAGGCGGGAGCCTCGGGAGGACCTCTACGCGCACCTGACGCGCGCCGACCTCTACGTGATCGCGCCGCTCACGGCCAACACATTGGCGAAGCTCGCCCACGGGATCGCGGACAACCTCGTCACCGAGGCCGCGCTCGCCCACCGTGGCCCGCTCCTCGTCGCGCCGGCGATGAACCCGCGCATGTGGGCGCAGCCCTGCGACGCAGGCGAACGTCGCCGCGATCCGCGCGCGCGGGATCGAGCTGATCGGGCCCGACGAGGGCGAGATGGCCGAAGGCGAGTGGGGCGTGGGGCGGATGTCGGAGCCCGACGAGCTCTTCGAGGCGTGCGCGGCCCTGCTCGCGAAGCGGGAGCAGCTGCGCGGCAAGCGCGTCCTCGTCACGGCCGGCGGAACGCGCGAGCCGCTCGACGACGTGCGCTTCGTCGGCAACCGCTCGTCCGGGCGGATGGGGGTTGCAGTCGCCGAGGAGGCGCGTCGCCGAGGCGCCGAGGTCACGCTCGTCGCCGCAAACCTCACGGTGCCGACTCCGGCCGGCGTCGAGGTCGTCCCGGCGCCGACCGCTGTGGACGTCGAGCGCGAGGTGCTCGCCAGGGCAGCCGACGCCGATGTGGTCGTGATGGCCGCAGCCGTCGCGGACTATCGGCCGGCCGAGGTCGCCGCCGGCAAGCGGGGCAAGGACGGCGGTGCCTGGACGCTCGAGCTCGAGCCGACGACCGACGTCCTGCGAACCCTCGGCGAGCGCGACGACGGGGCCGCTCCTGGTCGGGTTCGCGGCCGAGTCGGGGGGCGGCATCGAGCGCGCCCGGCAGAAGCTCACTGACAAGAAGGTGAACCTCGTCGTCTTCAATGACGTATCACGGGATGACATCGGGTTCGACTCGGAGGAGAACGAGGTGACGCTCATCGGCAGGGACGGGGAACGACAGGTCGAGAAAGCCCCGAAGCGGGCCATCGCGGGGGCGATCCTCGACGAGGTCGCGCGCCAGCTCGAGGAGGCCGATGGACGCGGTCGGTAGACAGGCCGTCACGCGTCGGCGACGCACAACGGACGATCGCGTCGGTGGTCGAGAACCTCCAGCGGGTGGTGCACGCGCCCGAGGAGACGCTCAGGCTCGTCGTCCTCTGCCTGGTCGCCGAGGGTCACCTGATCATCGAGGACCTGCCGGGCGTCGGCAAGACGACGCTCGCAAAGGCGCTCGCCCGCTCGCTCGACGTCTCCTTCTCGCGCCTCCAGTTCACGCCCGACCTGCTGCCGTCGGACGTCACCGGGGTGAACGTCTTCAACCAGGCGCAGAACGAGTTCGAGTTCCGGCCCGGCCCCGTCTTCGCGAACCTCCTGCTGGTCGACGAGATCAACCGCGCCTCGCCGAAGACGCAGTCGGCGCTCCTCGAGTGCATGCAGGAGCGGCAGGTCACGATCGACGGCTTCTCCTACGAGCTCGCACCGCCCTTCATGGTGATGGCCACGCAGAACCCGATCGAGTACGAGGGGACGTACCCGCTCCCCGAGGCGCAGCTGGACCGCTTCGCGATGCGCGTTGCGATCGGGTACCCGACGCTCGCCGACGAGTCCCGGATGCTCTCCGAGCAGACGTCGGGCTCGCCGCTCGAGACGCTCGAGCCGGTCACGAACGGGCAGGAGGTGCTCGCGCTGGTCGCGGAGGCGCAGGCGATCTTCGTCGAGGAGAGCGTCAACCGGTACGTCGTCGCCCTGCTCCGCCACACGCGCGCGGACTCGCGTCTCTACCTCGGCGGCAGTCCAAGGGCGGGAATCTCGCTCGTCCGCGTCGCGAAGGCCCGCGCACTTGCCGACGCGCGCGACTATCTCTCCCCGGACGACGTCAAGGCGGTCGCCGAGGCCGTGCTCTCGCACCGCCTGATCGTCGCGCCCGAGGCGCGCGCGGCGGGGACGACGAGCGTCGACCTCGTCCGCGACGCGCTCGACAAGACTCCCGTCCCCGTCTGATGCTGACGCCCCGCGGGCGGCTGCTGCTCGTCCTCGGCGGCGCGCTGTACGTCGCGGCCTGGGCGTTCGGCTCGCAACCGCTCTACCCGGTCGCGGTCGGCTTCCTCGTCGCGGTGCTGGTGTCCGCGGTCAGTGTGCACGCCGCCGCCCGCCCGATGGCCTACCGCCGCCGAGCCGGTACGGGCGAGCACGTCGAGGGCGACGACGTCGTGTTCGACGTCGAGCTCCAGCCGCGCGGCCCGCTCGGACTCGCCTCGGTGAGCGTTGTCGAGCGGTTTGCGCGTCTCGGCGAGCGCCGGATCCCGCTGCGGCGGAACGGACGGTTCCTCCGCGGCCGCTATGTGCTCCGGTCGGTACCACGCGGGCGCTACGCGCTCGACCACGCAACTGCACTGGTCGAGGACCCGTTCGGGCTCGAGCAGGGCAGGGTCCCCCTGGACGAGCAGGGCGCCCTGCTCGTGCTGCCACGGATCGTCGAGCTCGACCTGCTCTTCTCCGAGAGCGGGGTCCGCGCCGACAACGGCCGGCGACTCCTGCTCCGCAGGCCCTCGGGCTTCGACGTGCACAGCGTGCGCCAGTACGAGGAAGGCGAGTCGCTTCGGAAGGTGCACTGGAAGTCGACCGCCCGTCGCGGGCAACTGATGGTGAAGGAGCTCCAGGATGAGCCCCGCGACGAGGTGGCGATCCTGCTCGACGCTGACGCACGCTCGGTTGCGGGCGACAGCTTCGACGCACAGGTGCGGGCGGCCGGCTCGCTGCTCCGCGCGCAGGTGGTCCGCGACCGCCGCGCCGTGTTGGTCGTGAACTCGCTCCGGCAGGAGGTCGTGCGCGTCCAGACTGCGCTCGGCGAGTGGCGACAGGCACTCGAGACGCTCGCAGCGGTCGAGCCCACCGGGCAGGTGCCGCTCGCCGCGCTGCTCGTCGACGACTCCGGCCCCGCGGCGCGGGCGTTCGAGCTCGCGCTCGTCACGTCGCGACTCGAACCCGCGCTCGTCGACCGGGTCATCCACCGCTCGCTCGCTCAGCGCCGCGTCTCGGTCGTCTACGTCGACGCACCGACGTTCGCGGGGGGTCGCCCCTCGCGCGAGCCCGGCCTGCTCAAGCTGCAGGCATCGGGCGTTCCTGTCGCCGTGGTGCGCCGCGGCGACGACTTGCAGTTCGTGCTCGGAACGGCGATCGGGGAGGCAGTGCGTGCGTAGGACCGCTGCCCTGGGGCTGCTCGCCGCGATCGTGATGGGCTGGAGCTGGCTGCGGCTCGAGCACGGCGAGCTGACGTGGAGCCTGCTCGCGTGGACGTTCGTCGTCGGCATCCTGCCCGCCCTGCTTCCGCGAAGGCGGTTGCGGCTCGCCGCCGTCCCGGTGGCGGTGCTGCTCGGACTCCACCATGCAGTCGGGACCGCCCGGCCCGGCGAGGCGTGGCGGCGGATCGTCGACGGCTTCTACCTGTACTACGACGTGCCGCTGCCTTTCGTACCGGCAGGACACACGCTCATGCACGGGATCATCGTGCTCGCGGTGCTCGGCTTCACGCTCGCGATCTCACTCGCGATCGCGGAGCGCCGTCCGCTGCTGGCGACCGGGCTACTCGTCGCGGGCGCGGCCTGGCCGGCGACGCTCCTGACCAGCTCGAACACGGTCGACCGTGGCGCGGTAATCCTCTTCGCGGCGCTCGTGCTCCTGGGCGGGCTCTCGAGGACGGCGCAGCCTGCGCCAGGTGTCGGTCGCTGCGGCCGTGGTCGTCGTCGCGGCGGGTCTGGTCTCGGCCGTGCCCGCGGTCGCGAAGGGCGCGTTTCTCGCCTGGGAGACGTGGGAGCCGTCGAACCAGAACGAGCTCCCAGCCAGCGTCGACTACGTCTGGGACTCCAACTACGCGGCGCTGACCTGGCCCGAGCGCAAGACGACGGTGCTGACGATCGAGGCGCCGCCGATCTCGCGCTACTGGCGCGCGACGACGCTCGACGTCTTCAACGGCGACTACTGGCTCGAGTCCACGTTGGAGGTGCAGCCCGACCCGCTCTTCGACCCGCTGATGCCGGCCGCCGGCCGCAACGAGCAGCAGCAGCTCCGCGCGCGCGTCAAGGTCGAGGCGCTCCAGGACAACCGGCTGATCGGCGCAAGCGTGCCCGTGCGCTACGAGCTCGACGACGAGGACGAGTTCGTGCTGTACCAGTCGACCGGAACCGCGTACGTCCCTCAAGGCGTCCCGCGCGGCACCACGTACACGTCGTGGAGCTACGCGACGCGTCCGGCGCTGCGGGAGCTCGCGCAGTCGCAGCCGATCTACTCGGCCGCGCTCGATCGCTATCTCGTCGTCCAGACGCGCACCTCGACGCCGCCGACGCCGCATTTCGGGTCGCCCGGGCGGCGCGAGGCGATGCAGCGGATCTTCGCCGAGAACCCCTCGCTCGGCACCTACCGGCTGCTCTACGAGCGCGCGCTCGCGATCGCCGGGGACGCTCCGAGCCCTTACGCGGCCGTCGTCGCGCTCGAGACGTCGTTCCGCGACGGCCAGAGCTACGTCTACGACCAGAACCCAACGACCCGCGGGGACCTTCCACCGCTCGTCGAGTTCGTCACGCGGACACACCGCGGCTACTGCCAGCACTTCGCGGGAGCGATGGCGCTCATGCTCCGCTACCTCGGCATCCCGGCGCGCGTCGGCGCGGGGTTCACGAGCGGCTCCTACGACCAGGAGAAGGGGCGCTGGACGGTGACCGACCACGACGCGCACACCTGGGTCGAGGTGTGGTTCCGCGGCTCCGGCTGGCTCCCGTTCGACCCGACTCCCGGCCGCGGAGATCTCGACGGCGCCTACAGCGCGGCCTCGGTCGGCTTCAACGCCGCTGCCGTCTCGGCCGCGATCGCTGCGGGCCTCGACGCGGCGGACTTCAAGCTCGAGACGGAGCGCTTCGACCGCGGGGGCGACGTGGGCCGCGCCGCCGACGGCCGCGACCTCCCGGGCGACCTCTCGGGGACGACGAGCAGTGGCAGCGAGGGCAGTCTCCTTCGCCTGCTCGCGCTCGCGGCCCTCGCGCTCGCTGCCGGGATCGGGCTCTTGAAGCTCGCGTTGCGCAAGGCGCGGTTCCTGACGAGGGACCCGCGCAAGGTGGCCGCCGCGTGCCGGCGTGAGCTCGAGGAGTTTCTCGCCGACCAGAAGATCGCGGTTCCCGAGAGCGCGACTCCGGCAGAGCTCGGCGAAGTGGTCAGGCAGGAGGTCGCGCTCGACGTCGCGCCCTTCGTCGACGCCGTCAGCGCCGCGCGCTACGGCCCGCCCGACCGTGCAGACGAAGCTGCTCGCCGTGCGAGGCGGGAACTTCGCCGCATCGAGCGCGCGCTGCGGCGGCGGCTGTCGGCCTGGGAGCGCTTCCGCGGAACCGTCTCGGTTCGCTCGCTCGGCCTCACGTAGTGGTCTCGCACGCGATCGTGATGGCCGCGGGCGAGGGGCGCAGGCTCCGCCCGATCACCGAGCGTTGGCCCAAGCCGGTCCTGCCGATCGACGGACGGCCCGTGCTCGGAACGCTTCTGCGCGAGCTTGCCGCCGCCGGAATCGAGCGCGCGGTCGTCGTCACCGGCCACCTCGCCGACCAGGTTCGGGCGCTCGTGGGCGACGGCAGCGCCTGGGGGCTCGAGGTGCGGTTCGCGGACCAGCCCCGGCCGGAGGGGTCGGCCGACGCGGTCGTCCGGGCTCTCGCCGCCGGCGCCGCGGCGCCGTGCCTCGTCGCCGGTGCCGACACGGTGTTCGGCGCCGGGGACGTCGAACGCTTCGTTCGCGCCGCTCGGGGACGGGCGGCGATCGCCGTGCGCCGCGACCCGCCGCCGGCTCCGCCGCACCGCTACGCCGTCGCGTCGCGCAACGGCGTCGTGACGACGGTCCTCGATGACGACCCGGCCAACCCGTTCGCCGCCGCGCCGCTCTGGCTCCTCGGCGACGAGATCGTCCCTCACCTCCGCAAGGACAAGCCTCCCTACGAGCTCGGGAACGCGTTCCAGGCCGCGATCGAATCCGGAGTCGCCGTTTCCGCGGTCGAGGTGGGTAAGACACGCGATTTGACGGACCCGCTTGACTTGGTGGAGGAGAACTTCCCGTACCTGAACAGCATGAGATGAGCGATACCTACGACCTCTTTCAACAAGGCCGCGCCCACCTCCGCAAGGGGATGCCGGCACAAGCGACCGTCTCGCTCGAGAAGGCGAAGAAGCGCGAGCCGGACAAGGCGTCGATCCGCGAGGCGCTCGGGATCGCGTACTTCCGCCTCCAGCGCTGGGACGAGGCGGAGACAGAGTTCCGGGCGCTGCTCGAGCTGTCCCCGACCGAGGACTACGCCCACTACGCGCTCGGCCGCGTGCTCGAGAAGCAAGGCCGCATCCACGAGGCGAACGGCCACTACAAGCTCGCCGCCTCGCTCAGCCCCGGGACAGCGCACTACGAGTCGCGGATCCGAGAGCTCGAACCGCCCGAAGACGAGTAGCGTCCGGCAGCTTGAGAGCGGTCGTCCAGCGGGTGTCGAGGGCGCAGGTGACGCCCGGCGGCGAGATCGGGCCTGGGCTCTGCGTGCTGCTGGGCGTGGCCGAAGGCGACACGGCCGCGGACGCCGAACGGCTGGCCGGCAAGGTCGCGCAACTGCGGATCTTCGAGAACGACGAGGGAAAGTTCGATCGCTCGCTGCTCGACGTCGGTGGTGAAGCGCTCGTCGTCTCGCAGTTCACGCTGATCGCCGACACCGAGAAGGGCAACCGTCCCTCGTTCGCGGGCGCCGCGCGGCCCGAGCAGGCGGGGCCGCTCTACGAGCACTTTTGCGTCGCGCTACGTGACCTGGGCGTCCCAGTCCAGACCGGGGTCTTCGGCGCCCGCATGGAGCTCGAGCTCGTCAACGACGGGCCCGTGACGATCGTCGTCGACGTTTGAGCCGCCGCGGTTGAGCAGATCGGCGACTTCGCCTACCACAGGCACATCTCGCGGATCTCAGGCTGTCCGCGACTAAAGAAATCACTCATCCTGTGCGTCAGAGAGGTGTGATCGAACGCCGGGGAGCGACGCTGGACGAGCTCGAGGCGCTGTACCGCGGCCGCTTCGAGGTCTTCGGCCGCGTCGCGGCGAGCGTAACGGGCGACTCGGAACGAGCGCGTGATGCGGTGCAGGAGGCGTTCGCTACCGCGGTGCGCAGGCGCCACTCGTTCCGCGGCGATGGCCCGCTCGAGGCCTGGGTCTGGCGAATCGTGCTCAACGCTGCTCGCTCGGACGTGCGCCGCAGCGTCCCTGCGCACGATTACGAGGACACGGCCGCTGCGAACGGCCAGCCGGAACGCGATGCGGAGCTCCATGTCGCGTTAGCGCGACTGCCAGAGCGCCAACGGATCGCGGTCTTCCTCCGCTACTACGCGGACCTGGACTACGCGGCAATCGGCGAGGCGCTCGGGATCAGCTCCGGCACGGTGGCCGCGACTCTCAACGCCGCGCACACGGCTCTCAAGACCCGACTGGAGGAAGTCCGGACATGACGGATCTCGACCGCGCCAGCCTCGATCGGCTGCTTCCCGCGACGCCCGGCGCCCCCGACTGGGACGACGTGATGAGCCGCTCCGCTGCCTTTCAGAACCCTCGCCGTCGGCGTCTCATCGTGCTCGCTGCGACGGCGCTCGTCGTCGCCGTCGGAACCGCATCCGCGATCGGGAGCGTGCGCGGCTTCTTCCTCGACCGGGGCTTCATCGGCCTGCCCCCTAGGGGGCGACGCCGAGCACGCCAGAAAGCGGCGACCTCGTCCTCCGTTGGTTGGGGAGAAGCGAGACCCTTGGAGGAAGACCCCTCGTTCGCGTCTGGGTGTATGCCGACGGCCGAATCATCTGGAGCCGGTTCGGGCGGATTCCCGAGGGTGCGAGCGAGCTCACCTCCGGCTACCTCGAGCAACGACTCACACCAGACGGCGCCGAACTCCTCCGATCGGAGGTCATCGGACACTTCGATCGCAGTCGCATTCGCCTCGAGACGGTCCCGAGCGGCGACGAACACCGGATGTTCGGCGTGGAAGTGCGCGACGGCGACCGGCTCGTCCGCCCCCGACCCGAGCTAGATGTATTTGAGGACCCGAGCTGGACGCCAGAGCAGCTTGCGGCTCTCCAGAAGATCGACGCGCTCCTCACCAACACGGCAGCGGTGCTCCCGTCGAGCGCGTGGGCCGTTCGCGAGGTCAGAGCGTACGTGCCGTCGCACTACGCAGTGTGCATCCGGACGTCACCGCCCAAGGATGCGTCTCAGCTCCTCTCCTTGCTGCCGGCGCGGGCCGCGGATCTGCTCCGCGACAAGAGCCGGACAAGCTCCGAGGAGGACCTGCTGACGAACATCGATCAGGAGCCGGGGCACATGGTCGTGGTGGGCCGATCGGTGACGTACTGCTCCAAGCTCGCGACCGAGGACACTCGCGAAGTCGCGGAAGCACTTTCCGGGCTCGACTCGGACCCGGACTTTCACAACGTCACCCTGGCGTACCGGCTAGCTGAACCGACTCACCGACGCGGGTTGCCGACGTCGATCTCGTTCGAGCCGTACCTCCCCCACGGCCAGTACACCTGCTCCGCCTGCGGGTGAGCGTTCGGGTGGGCGGCGTCTCGCCGGGGCCGCCCTCGTCGTAGCCGGGGTCGCGCTGCTATCCTTCTGACACCACATTTCGGGCAGTTTCGAGATGGGCGCGCGGCGCCCATTTTCTGTGAAAGGGCTGCAAAATGGCCAAAGTCCACGACAAGGAGAAGTCACTGCACCGCGAGATTGCGAGTCGAGTCGAAACCGCCATGCCCGACGTCGAGGTCCTCGCCGTCGAGCTGAACGGACCCGAGCGCTTCACGGTCTTCATCGACCGAGTCGGCGTCGGCGTCGACCACGCGCTCTGCGCACGGGTGACGGACGAGCTCCGTGACTACCTGCGCGAGTACACGATCGACGTGAGCTCGCCCGGCTTCGAGCGCCCGCTTCGCAAGCCCCAACACTTTCGGAACGCGGTCGGCCGCCGCGTCACCCTGCGCACCGCGGCGCGCAAGCGCCTGAGCGGCGAGGTCGTCGACGCGGGCGACCGGGCTTTGACCCTGAAGACGGACAACGAAGCCGTGGAGGTTCCCTACGAGGAAATCCTGCGCGGGAACCTGACGGACGAGAGGTAAGCGAGATGAGCAGAGAGATCATCGAGGCGGTTCAGACGATCGAGCGCGAGAAGGGCATCGACGAGGGAACCCTCGTCCACGCCCTCGAGGACGCGCTGCTGGCCGCCTACAAGAAGACGCCGGGTGCGGCGCGCCACGCCGTCGTCGAGCTCGACGACGAAGGGGAGTTCCGCGTCTTCTCGATCGAGCTGCCCGCAGAGCTCGAGGAGCGACTGATCGACGAGGCGCGCGAGCGCACGATCGACGAGCTCGAGCGGATCGAGGAGGAGTCCGGCGAGCGCCAGCACACGCTCGTCTCCGACGACGACCTCGACATCGACTGGGAGCAGGTTCCCGAGGAGCTGATCAAGCGCGAAGACGTGACGCCTGAGGACTTCGGGCGCATCGCCGCGCAGACCGCGAAGCAGGTGATCCTCCAGCGGATCCGCGAGGCGGAGCGCGCGATGATGTACGACGAGTACATCGACCGCGTCGGCGAAGTCGTGACCGGGATCGTGCAGCAGGCCGGCGACCGCAACAACGTGCTCGTCGACCTCGGCAAGGTCGAGTCGCTGCTGCCGCGCTCCGAACAGGTCGACGGCGAGCGGTACGAGCAGGGCTCGCGGATCAAGGCCGTGATCACCGAGGTGCGCAGCGGCACGAAGGGACCCCAGGTGATCCTCTCGCGCCGCGATCCCGAGTTGATCAAGACGCTGTTCGAGCTCGAGGTGCCGGAGATCGCGGACGGGCTCGTCGAGATCCGTGGCGTCGCCCGCGAGCCGGGCTACCGGTCGAAGATCGCGGTCGAGTCGCACGCGCAGGGCGTCGACCCGGTCGGCGCGTGCGTCGGGCCCCGTGGCTCGCGCGTGCGCATGGTCGTGTCGGAGCTCCGCGGCGAGAAGATCGACATCATCCCGTGGAACCCTGAGCCCGCGCGCTTCGTCGCGAAGGCACTCTCGCCGGCGCGTGTGCGCGAGGTCTACCTCGACGACGACGCGAAGGAGGCGACGGTCGTCGTCCCGGACGACCAGCTGGCGCTCGCGATCGGCAAGGAGGGCATGAACGCCCGCCTCGCGGCGCGGCTGACCGGTTGGAAGGTCGACATCCAGTCCGAGCGGGAGTTCGCAACGGCCGAGGCCGAGGCGGCCTTCGGCGGCTCCGGCGAAGGTGGCGACGAGTTCTCGGGCCGCTGCGCCGCGATCCTCGCGAACGGCAAGCGCTGCCCGAACGCCGCGCTGCCCGGCACCCGCTTCTGCGGCGTGCCCGCGCACCAGGAGCTCGCGAAGGTCGAGGCGGAGACGGGCGGCTTTGCGGACGGCAGCATCCAGCCGGCGCCGCCGTCGGTCGAGGGCGAGGAAGCGGTGGAGGGCGAGGGTGAAGTTGCCGAGCCGGAGGAGCAGGTCGCCGAGGCCTCGCCGCCCGAGGAGCCCATCACCGAGCTGTCCCCCGAGCCCGAGGTGACCGAGCCCGAGACCGGCCCGCCTGTCGAGCCGGTCGCGGAGACCGCGGTCGAAGAGGAGACCCGGCCTGCAGCGTGAGCGCCATGCCGGTTCGGACGTGCGCCGGCTGCGGGCGAAAGGCGCCGCAGCAGGAGCTCCTGCGCTTCCGGGCGGAGCGAGGCGAGCTCGTGCCCGGGCCGGGAGCAGGGCGCTCCGCCTACACGTGCCGTCGGCTCGCGTGCTTCGAGCGCGCCCGGGCCAGACGGGCCTTCAACCGGACCCTGAGGCGCACGGTGCAGGTCGATCCAGCGCTCTCCCGGCTCTACACTGACCTTTCGTAATGGCGAACGGAAACGGACCAAATAAGCCCAACCGGCCTGTGCGGCCCCGTCAGGGCAACCCGCAGGCGGGGCGCAAGCGCCGTGTCGTGATCGACACCGGCGCCGGTCGCCCGCGCCAGGACTCGCGGCAACGCCGCGACGACACCCCGCGCCAGCCGAAGACCCCGCGCGAGATCGTCCCGCAGACTGGTCCGGTCACCGTCGAGTCCGGGATCACGGTCCAGAACCTGTCGCAGGCGCTCGGCCAGAAGGTGCCCGAGATCATCAAGATCCTGATGAAGATCGGCACGCCGAAGACGGTGACGCAGTCGCTCTCCGACGAGGAGGTCGAGCTGATCGCCGCGGAGATCGACCGCGAGATCACGATCCGGCACGCCGCGGACGAGGAGGACATCCTCGAGGAGTTCGAGGACGCGCCCGACGACCTCGTCGACCGTCCGCCGGTCGTCACGATCATGGGCCACGTCGACCACGGCAAGACGACGTTGCTCGACGCGATCCGCTCGGCCCGCGTCGTCGAGACCGAGGCCGGCGGGATCACGCAGCACATCGGCGCGTACCAGGTCGACCAGAAGGGCCGAAAGATCACCTTCATCGACACGCCGGGCCACGAGGCGTTCACGGAGATGCGCGCACGCGGCGCCAAGGTGACCGACATCGCGGTCCTCGTGGTCGCGGCCGACGACGGTGTCATGCCGCAGACGAAGGAGTCGATCTCGCACGCGAAGGCCGCACAGGTGCCGATCGTCGTCGCGGTGAACAAGATCGACCTGCCTGACTCGAACGTCGACCGGATCAAGGCGGACCTCGCGGCGGAAGGCTTGCAGCCGGAGGAGTGGGGCGGGACGACCCAGTTTTCCGAGGTGTCCGCCAAGCAGAAGACGAATCTCGACGACCTGCTCGAGCGCGTGCTGCTCGTCGCGGACGCCGAGCTCGAGCTGAAGGCGAACCCGAACACCGAGGCGTCCGGACCGATCATCGAGTCGCGCCTCGACGTCGGGCGCGGGCCGGTCGCGACGATGCTCGTGCAGCGCGGCACCCTGCGCGTCGGCGACGCCGTCGTCGCGGGCGATGCCTGGGGGAAGGTTCGCGCGCTCTACAACTACAAGAGCGAGAAGCTGAACGAGGCCGGCCCCGGCGACCCGGTCGAGATCCTCGGCTTCGACCATCCGCCGCCCGCAGGCGAGCAGTGCCGCGTCGTCGAGAACGAGCGCGCCGCACGGCAGCTCGCGCAGTCGCGCGGTGAGCGGCTCCGCCGCGAGCAGCTCGCCCAGCGTTCGCAGCGCGGCCCGACGCTCGAGAACCTCTTCGCCTCGATCCAGGAGGGCGCGGTCCAGGACCTCAACCTCGTCCTGAAGGGCGACGTCGTCGGCTCCGTCGAGGCCGCCGTCTCCGAGCTCGCCAAGATTCAGCACCCGGAGGTGCGCGTCTCCGTGATCCACCAGGGCGTCGGCGGAATCACCGAGGGCGACATCATGCTCGCGGCCGCTTCGAGCGCGATGGTGGTCGGGTTCAACGTCCGCCCGAACGCCGAGGCGCGCGCGCTCGCCGACCGCGAGGGCGTCGAGATCCGCACGTACCGCGTGATCTACCAGCTGACCGAGGACATCGAGAAGGCGCTCATCGGCATGCTGCGCCCGGTCGAGACCGAGGAGACGCTCGGCGAGGCGGAGGTGCGCAACACCTTCCGCGCGTCGAAGGTCGGCGTCATCGCCGGCTGCATGGTCACGAGCGGCGTGATCCGGCGGAACGCGCAGGTGCGCGTGATCCGCGAGGGGACCGTCGTCTACGAGACGACGATCGACTCGCTGAAACGCTTCCAGGACGATGCGCGCGAGGTGGCCGAGGGCTTCGAGTGCGGCATCCACCTCCAGAACTACGACGACGTCAAGGTCGGCGACGTGCTCGAGGCGTACGAGACGAAGCAGGTCGAGCGCACCGACCTGAGCGAGGCGCCGACGGCGCCCGCACCGGCCGGCTAGCAGGCAAGGCCATGGATCGCTGCGGCCGCGGCCGCGAAGCGGCCGCCTTTAGGGATTTCGCGTGGCGGATCCGCGAAAGCGGATTCGTCGCTTGCGGAAGATGATGGGCGCCGGCTTTGTCGGCATCCTCTCGGTCGAGCTGCACTTCCCGGAGGCGGGATCGTTGAAGGGCAAGCGCAAGCACGTGAAGTCCGCAAAGGCGAATCTGCAGAACCGCTTCGGGGCCTCGGTCGCCGAGGTCGACCATCACGACCTCTGGCAGCGCTCGCGACTCACCGTCGCCTGCGTCGCGCGGGAGCACCGCGAGCTCGAGGCGCTGCTCGAGGAAGCCGTCCGGTACCTGAACGGTCAGGAGTACGAGCTCGTGTCGGTCGAGCGAGAGGTCGTGGTCCCCGGTGAATAGGAGTCCATGTCAGGCCGGTAGGCGGGCCACCGGGCCGCGCTGGTCGGCGCGATGCCGCGTCCTCCGTCGCGTCCATAGCATCTCGCTATGAACGCTCCCTGCGTCCTTGCCTCGCACTCGACCAGCGCGACCCGGCAGCGCGCGACCGACCTGACATGAACTCACGCATGCGCCGCGTCAACGACTCCGTCAAGGAGGTCCTGGGCAGGGCGCTGCTCGGGTTGAAGGACCCGAGGATCGGCTTCGTGACGATCACTGGAGTCGAGACGTCGCCCGACCTCCGGCACGCCAGAGTCTTCGTCTCGGTGCTGGGCTCGGAGAAGAAGCGCGACAAGAGCTTGCAGGGGCTCGAGGCGGCACACGGAATCCTGCAGGCGAAGCTCGCGCAAGAGCTTCGGATGAAGCGGACACCGCAGCTGGCCTTCGAATACGATCCGACGGTCGAGCGGGGGGTCCGAATGACCAGGTTGATCGATGAGCTCGCCCCAGACGACGACGATCGCGACTGAGCTCGCGCAGGCCGCGGAGGCGATCCGCGGCGGTGAGCGCTTCCTCGTCACGACCCACGAGAACCCCGATGGCGACGCCCTCGGGTCGATGCTGGCCATGAAGCTCGCGCTCGACCAGCTCGGCAAGGACTCCGCCATGCTCCTCGTCGGCGACGCGCCGCTCCCGGGGGAGTACTCCTTCATGCTGCTCGAGGGACTGCTGCGCCGCTTGCCGGACGATGCGTCGGAGCGGATCCTGCTCGCGGTGGACTGCGCGAACGAGTCACGGATCGGACCAGATCCAGAGGTGCTCCAGCTGTCACCGCTCGTCGTCAACATCGACCACCACCACGACAACAGCCGCTTCGGCGACGTGAACGTGATCGACGCGAAAGCGTCGTCGACCGGCGAGCTTCTTCGTGACCTCTTCCGCGAGCTCCACGTCGAGTTGACGCCCCAGATCGCCGAGGCGCTCTACATCGCCCTCGTCACGGACACGGGTCGGTTCCAGTACTCGAACACGACGGCGAAGTCGCTCCGCCTCGCGGCGGAGCTCGTCGAGGCCGGGGCGGACCTGCACCGCATCTTCCAGGGCGTGTACGAGTCGGTGCAGTTCGCGAAGCTGAAGCTGCTCGCGCGTGCGCTCGAACGCGCGCAGGTCTACGAGGGCGGACGGCTCGTCGTCTCCTATCTCCTTCGGGACGACTTTCAGGAGGTCGGCGCGGCTGAGCCGTACTCGGAAGGGATCATCGACTACCTCCGCGCCGTCGAGGGAGCCGACATGGCCGTGCTGATCCGGGAGCCGCCGCGCTCTGGTGGCCCACTGCACCGCGTGTCGCTTCGCGCGAGCCACGACGAGCTCGACGTCTCCGCGATCGCGCGCAAGTCCGAAGGCGGCGGGCATCGGCAGGCTGCGGGGTTCTCGAGCGAGGCGTCGATCGGGGAGATCACCGACTTCGTGCGCCGCGAGTTCGCGGCGGCGCAGCCTCCCGCTTCGTGACCCGGAAGATCCCGCGCGCGCTCGAGCCCGCGGGGATCGTGCTGCTCGACAAGCCCGCGGGCATCTCGTCGTTCGCCGCGATCGCAGAGCTGCGCCGGACGACGGGCGCGCGGACCGGACACGCCGGAACGCTCGACCCGTTCGCGACCGGCCTGCTCGTCGTCCTCTCCGGCTCGGCGACGAAGCTGGCTCCGTCCTTCGTGAAGCTGGACAAGCGCTACGTGACCGAGGTCGACCTCACCTCGACGACTTCGACCGGCGATCCGGAGGGCGACGTCGTGGAAGAGCACGAGGCGCCTGCGCGGGAGGAGCTCGACGAGCGACTCGCAGCTTTGCGAGGAGAGATCGAGCTCCCGATCCCCTCTGCGTCAGCGGTGAAGATCGACGGCGAGCGCGCGTATCGTCTGCACCGGCGAGGCGTGGCGGTGGAGATGCCGCTGCGGCGTTCGTACGTCCACGCCCTCGACGTCGTCAGCCATGCAGGCGACACGGTGACGCTCGACCTGCGCGTCGGGTCCGGTACGTACGTCCGCGCGATCGCAGAGGCCCTCGGCGGTCACTGTCGGACGCTCCGGCGAACCGAGGTCGGCCCGTTCTCCGTGGAGGAAGCCGGCCCCCTGGTGATCCCGACCGACGAGGCACTCGCGAGGCTCGCGTGAAGGTCGTGCGCTTGCCGGAAGAGCTCGAGCCGACGCGGCGCTCGGTCGCGATCGGCATGTTCGACGGCGTCCACGTCGGCCACCGTCGTGTACTCGAGGCGGCGCGCGCCGCCGGGCCGACTTCGACCGTCGTCACGTTCGACCCGCATCCCCGAACGGCGCTCGGGAACCGCGTCGAGCTGCTGACGACGCGCGAGCGGCGACTCGAGCTGCTCGCGGACGCCGGGCTCGACGAAGCACTCGTGCTCGAATTCGACCTCGACTTCGCACGGACGACGCCGGAGGAGTTCGCCGACCGCTACCTACGAGGAATCGGTGCGGAGGTCGTCGTCGCGGGAGCGGGCTTCCGCTTCGGGCACCGCCGAGCGGGCGATCTCGCGCTGCTCGAGTCGCTCGGCTTCGACGTGCGCACGGTGCCCATCGTCGAAGGCGTCTCGTCGAGCGCGATCCGCGCGCTCGTGAAGTCCGGCGAGGTCGATCGCGCCGCGGCGCAGCTCGGCCGCCCCGTGGAGGTCGAAGGCGTCGTCGTGTCCGGCGAGTCGAGGGGCGGGACGCTCGGGTTTCCGACGGCCAACCTGCAGGTCGAGAGAGACCTGCTCGTACCCGCGTACGGGATCTATGCCGGCGCGGCGCTCGGGACCCGCGCGGCGATCTCGATCGGCGTCAACCCGCACTACGGCGGCGTCGAGCAGCGCGTCGAGGCGTTCCTGCTCGACTACGAGGGCGACCTGTACGGGCAGCGCCTCGTAGTCGAGCTCTGGCAGAAGCTCCGCGACGAGCGCTCGTTCGACAGCGAAGCGGACTTGGTGGCCCAAATTGCACGTGACGTCGAGCAGACCCGCGCCGCCGAGCGGCCGGTTTACGCCGCAAGACCATAAGGACCACGCCGCAAGATTCGACCCGGCGAGGGGTCTTTGTTGACATGGAAGGCAAATCGCCGGGCCCGGAGCTCGCCGTGTACGAGAGCGTCCGGTGCCTCGAGTGCGGAACGATCTACGCGAAGCCTTCGCGCGGAGGGACCGAGCGGCTGAACCCGGGCTGCCCGGAGTGCGGCTACGTCGGCTGGCTCTCGGTCGAACTTCCGCTCAAGCAACGGAACGCGCCGCGCCGCTCCGACGAGGATCCGCCGCCGGGCCGCCCCGCGCAATCGCGCTGACGCCGCCGAAGTAGTGGTGAAGGCTGGGCCAGCGGCGCACCGACCTGCCACGCCGTTCGAGCTCCGCAAGCGCGTCCTCGGGAACGCCGGGCTCCGCGTGCACGAGCCCGCCGACCGGGTGTGCGCGTCCCGCGTCGATCGCCTCCTGCGGATGAGCGTCGCGCTCGAGGATCGCGCTCGTCACGCCGACGAGCGCGGTGCGCAAGCGCGTTCCGCCGGCCGCGCCGATCGCGAGCGCGAGCGCGTCTCCGTCGAGCGCGATGCTCGGCGCCATCATCGAGCTCATGTGCCTTCCAGGACGGACCTCGCCGCGAACGAGGTCGGCCTCCCCGAGCATGCTGTTCAGATGAAGGTCGAGGCTGGGAAGGTAGTCGCCCGAGCCGAGACCGAGGCTCGTGGTCAGGACGCAGGCGTTGCCGTCTCCGTCGACGGTGACGAGGTTCGTCGTCTCGCCGCCGCGGTCGTCGGGCAGCTCGAGCGCTTCGACGAGCGCGACGACGTCAGCGCGCGGCGGCAGTGAACCAAGCGTGTCGGGCACTCCCGAGAGGTCTGCTCGCGTGAGAAAGCGCGTCCCGGCGAAGGCGACCTCGACGGGATCGCTCCACGTCGCTCGGTAGTTCGCGAGATCCTCGCGCGTGACCACGCCTCCGCGCTCTCCGCAGAGCGTCAGGAATGCCTCTGCAATCGAACCGGAGTAGACGCTGTCGGCACCCTCGTCGCGAAGCAGCTCGAGTGCGAGCACGAGCCCGGGTTGCCGGAGTAGCTCGCCGTCGCCCAGGAGCTTCCCTCCCGGCGCGTAGATGCGCGCTCCGGCGTCGAGCGTGAGCACCGGCTCGAGCATCTCGAGGCAGCGAACGTGCGCGGGCGGCATCGGCACGCCTTCGCGGGCGAGCCGAAGCGCGGGCTCGACGAGGCGCTCCCACTGCAGCCGACCGTGCGCGCGCCACAAGCTCGGCGAGCCCTGCCGCGACGCCCGGCACGCCGCAGGAGGCAGCACCGATCGCGTAGTGGACGAGCTCCTCGCCGAACGGCACTGCCAACTCGACCATCGGCGCCCCCGTTCCGGAGGGGACGGCGACGAAGCAGTCGAGGTTCCGCGCGCTCTTCGAGCCCGCGTCCCAGTAGATCGCGTGCCCCCCGCCGAGGAGCCCCGTCATCACCGTCTCGGCCACGCACGAGGCCAGGCACGCAGCCACGGCGGCATCCGCGGCGCTGCCGCCGTCCTCCAGGACCTCTATCCCGGCCTCACAGGTCGCGGGATGGCCCGCCGCAACGCCGGTTTTCATCCTCCGCTACCCTATGCAGCGACCGCAGTCTCGGTCGCTCGCGCAGCTTCCGCGCGGCGTACGGGGACCGCGGAGTCGACAAACAGGAGGTCACCATGGCTCTGGCCAAGGAAGCGAAGCAAGAACTGATCGACAAGTTCGGCACGGGCGCGAGCGATACCGGCTCGACGCGCGTGCAGGTGGCGATGCTCACCGAGCGGATCAACCAGCTCACCGAGCATCTCCGCACGCACTCGCACGACCACCACTCGCGGCGCGGGCTGCTGAAGCTCGTCGGCCGCCGGCGGCGGTTCCTCAACTACATGCAGCGAACCGACCTGGAGGGTTACCGCGCGTTGATCAAGGAGCTAGGGCTCCGCAGGTAGGCGGAGAGAAGAAACGACAACAGTCCGGAGGGTGGAAGTTTGAGCGAGCGCCGCGCCACGACGCGACGCTGGGTCAAACCTCCACTCTCCCCGAAGATGGAGGTAGCACAGTGAGTACGTTGGCTCAGCGCATCGCGACCGTGTCAGTCACGGTCGGCGACGCCGAGATCACATTCGAGAGCGGCAAGCTCGCCAAGCAGGCAGACGGCTCGGTCGTCGTCCGCTCCGGCGAGACGATGGTGCTCGCGACGGCCGTCGGCCGGATGGAGCCGCGCGAAGGCGCGGACTTCTTCCCGTTGACGGTGGACGTCGAGGAGCGCATGTACGCAGCGGGCAAGATCCCCGGCGGCTTCTTCAAGCGCGAGGGTCGCCCGAGCGAGCGCGCCATCCTGACCGCTCGTATGATCGACCGCCCGATCCGGCCGCTCTGGCCGAAGGGCTTCAAGAACGAGGTGCAGGTGATCGGGACCGTCCTCTCGGCGGACATGGTCACCCCGCACGACATCCTCTGCATCAACGGCGCCTCGGCAGCGCTGATGGTCTCGTCGATGCCGTTCCTCGGACCGGTCGGCGCAGTGCGCATCGGCCGGATCGACGAGCAGCTCGTCGTCAACCCGACGCTGCCGGCGCTCCAGGAGTCGACGCTCGACCTGATCGTCGTCGGCACGAAGGACGGCCTGACGATGATCGAGGCGGGCGCGCAGGAGATCCCGGAGGACGTGCTGCTCGAAGCGTTCGAGCTCGCGCACCGCGAGATCATCCGGCTCTGCGAGGCGCAGGAGGACCTGCGCAGCCAGATCGGCAAGCCGAAGTACCTCGATCCCGAGGTCACGCAGGAGTTGGAGCAGCAGGTCGGCGACCGGATCCGCCAGCGGATCCAGGAGGCCGGGCTTCGTGAGTCGGGCGCGGTCGTCGAGGAGCTCACCGACGAGCTCTCGCCGTCGCTCTCGATGGACTCCGGCGAGGAGGACATCCTCCGTCGCACGCAGGTGAAGTCGAGCCTCGCGCAGGTTCTCGACAAGATTCGCCTCGAGTCGGTCGTCGGGCCCGTCTTCGAGCAGTTCGGCGACGACCTCCGCGCGCTGACCGATGCGGAGCAGGACTCGAAGGAGCTGAAGTCCGCGAAGCGGCACCTGCTCTTCGACCGGATCGAGGAGACGTCCGATCTCGGGTTCCCGGTTGGCCCTGCGACGGTGGACGGTGACGCTCCGCAGGTGAAGGACGGCCTCACGCGCCAGTTCATCAAGCGCGCCGGCGAGGCGATCTACAAGGAGATCGTGCGCAAGAAGATCGCGATCGACAAGAACCGCCCCGACGGTCGCGACCCGGAGGAGATCCGCCCGATCGAGTGCGAGGTCGGCGTCAGCCCGCGCACGCACGGCTCGGCGCTCTTCCAGCGCGGTCAGACCCAGATCATGTCCCTGCTGACGCTCGGCACCGCGAAGGAGGGGCAGCGCATCGACGACCTCTCCCTCGAGGAGGAGCGTCGCTACATGCACCACTACAACTTCCCGCCGTACTCGGTCGGGGAGACAGGGTTCATGCGCGGCCCGAAGCGCCGCGACATCGGCCACGGCGCGCTCGCACAGCGGGCGCTCGAGCCGGTGATCCCGACGCCGGACGAGTTCCCGTACACGATCCGCATCGTCTCGGAGACGCTCGAGTCGAACGGCTCGTCGTCGATGGGCTCGGTCTGCGGCTCGACGCTCTCGCTCTACGACGCAGGCGTGCCGCTCAAGGCTCCGGTCTCGGGCATCGCGATGGGCCTCGTCAAGGAGGGCGACGAGTACGTGATCCTGACGGACATCCAGGGCGCGGAGGACCACCTGGGCGACATGGACTTCAAGGTCGCCGGGTCCCGCAACGGGATCACCGCGCTCCAGATGGACATCAAGATCACCGGCGTCACGCAGCAGATCATGAGCGACGCGCTCGCCCAGGCGAAGCGGGCTCGTGACTCCATCCTCGACAAGATGCTCGAGGCGATTCCCGAGCCGCGGACCGAGCTCAGGGGCCACGCGCCGCGCATCTCGTCGATCAAGATCAACCCCGAGTACATCGGGATGGTGATCGGCAAGGGCGGCGAGACGATCCGTTCGCTCGAGTCGGACTACGACGTCCAGATCGACATCGAGGAGGACGGCACGATCCTGATCTACGCGACCGACGGAGACAGGGCCGAGGCCGCGATCGCAGCGATCAGCGCGCTCACGCGGGACCCCGAGCCCGGCGACCAGTACACGGGGAAGGTCGTCAAGACGACCGACTTCGGTGCCTTCGTCGAGCTGAAGAAGGGGACCGACGGCCTGCTGCACGTCTCGAACGTCGGCCCCGGTCGGGTCGGCCACATCGAAGACGTGATCTCGCGCGGCGACGTGCTCGACGTGGTCGTGCAGGAGGTCGACAAGGACCGCGGCCGCATCGGGCTCAAGCTCGTCGCGAAGCACGAGAACGGCACGCTCGTCCAGCCCGAGGAGCTGATCGAGCGGGCGAAAGACGCACCTCCGCGCGAGCCACGGGAGGAGCGGCCGCGCGGCGGCGACCGTGGACGCGGGGGCGGCCGCAGCGGCGGCCGAGACCGCGGCCCGCGCCGCGACTGAGGCAGAACAGAGAGGGCGCCGAAAGGCGCCCTCTCTCTATGCCGACACGATGACGACGGGCGTGCCGAGCTCGACGTGCTCGAAGAGCCACTCGGCGTCCGGGATCCGCATGCGGATGCAGCCGTGCGATGCGGAGTACCCGATCGACGCGGCGTCGGGTGTGCCGTGGATGCCCACGAGCCCGCCGGTCAATCCCATCCAGCGTGTCCCGAGCGGGTTGCCGGGTCCCGGTGGGACGGGCTTCAACCCCTTCGCCCAGTCGGAGCTCGGCGGGTACCACCACGGGTTGTACTGCTTGTCGGCGATCACGAACGTGCCGAGCGGCGTCGGGTAGCGCGACTGCCCGGTTGCCACACCGAGCCGGCGGACGAGCCTCCGCCCGTTGTAGAGGTAGAGGCCCTTCGACTCGCGCCGCACCACGATCACGGACCCGACCCGGCGCCTCGCCGGGGCGACGACGCGGAAGACGGGGCGGACCGGCTCACGCTGCGCGGTCCCCACGGCGGCCTCGATCGCGGCGGCAGTCGCACGCAGGTCGAGACGCCGGCCCGTGACGGCCGGTGCGACGGCGGGCCGGAGCCTGGCGTCGAGGCCTGCGAGGCGAGCGTTCGCTGGGTTCCGCGCGAGCCTGGGGGCGAGGCGGGTGACGTAGCGCAGGAGATCGGGTCGCGACGGCGTCGCGTCGACCTCGACCTCGTCGCCGGTGCGGCCTGCGAGCGCCGCTGCGATCGCGTCGTCCACTGACGCGGAGACGCCGAGCTCCTCGGGTGTTGCGGTCCAGGCTCTCGCGCCGAGCTCGAACTCGATCGGCGCTGCCAGCCTGGCGCGGACGAGCGCCCGCGCGTCTTCGGAGGTGAAGCCCCCGACCGGCAGCCCCGCGACCGTCACACCCGTGGGCACCTGCGAGAAGCGACCGGCCGACGGAGCGGCGACGCCGGAGAGCGCCGAGGCGGCGAGGAGGGCGAGCGCGAAGATCCCGAGTCGACGAAAGACCCGCATGTGCGGGGGATTCTGTCCCCCGGGACCGGCAATTTCTACCCCAGCGACTACGATCGCCCTGTGCAGAAGTACGTCCTCTCCGAGCTCGATTCAGGCGAGCGCGTGATCTCCGAGCGCGTGCCGTCGGTCCGGTCGGTCTCGCTCGGGTTCTGGATCGGCGCCGGCTCCCGTGACGAGACGGACGCCAAGGCCGGCCTTTCGCACTTCATCGAGCACCTGCTCTTCAAGGGGTCGGAGCGCTTCGACGCTCAGGAGATCGCCGAGCTCTTCGACGGGCTCGGAGGCGAGCTGAACGCCGCGACCTCCCGCGAACACACGGTCGTCTACTCGCGCGTTCCGGACAAGCACCTCGCGACCGCGGTCGAGGTGATGAGCGACATGGTCTTCACGCCGCGCTTCGATGAGGTCGATTCCGAGCGCGAAGTCGTTCTCGAGGAGATCGCGATGTACGAGGACACGCCGCAGGAGCTCGTGCACGACCTCTTCTCAGAGGCCGTGTTCGGCTCGCACGCGCTCGGCCGGCCCGTGATCGGCACGCGCGAGGTGATCTCGACCGTCCCGAAGCGCACGATCACGACGTACCACCGCACCATGTACTCACCGGGGAACATCGTCATCGCCGCCGCCGGCAACCTGCAGCACGAGCGCTTGGTTCGCATGCTCGAGGCTGCACAGCGGAAGGCGCCGCCGTCGAAGGGGCCGCGCGTGCGCCCGGCGCTTGTGAAGACACCACCGGCCGGAGTCCGCTTCCAGCGCAAGAACACGGAGCAGTACCACGTCTGCATCGGCGCGCCCGGGATCTCACGCTCGGACCGCCGACGCTTCGCCGCGTCGCTGCTCGACGGGATCCTCGGCGGCTCCGCGTCGTCGCGTCTCTTCCAGGAGATCCGCGAGAAGCGCGGCATGGCCTACGCCGTGTACAGCTTCGGCGCGCAGTACTCGGACACCGGCCTCTTCGGCATCTACGTCGGCACGCGCGAGGAGAACCTCGGGCCTGCGCTCGAGATCGCCGCAGAGCAGATCGCCGACATCGCCGCGGGCAACTTTCGCCCGAACGAGCTCGAGCGTGCAAAGGAGAACCTGAAGGGCCGGTTGACGCTCTCGATGGAGTCGACCTCGAACCGGATGAGCAGGCTCGGCAAGTCGCTCATCACCGACACGGAGCTCCTGTCATTCGAGCGGATCATGGCCGAGATCGACGCGGTCGAGCCCGAAGGCGTCGCCGAGTTGGCCGCGCTGCTGCTCGCACCAGAGCGGCTCTCCGCGTCGGGGATCGGCCCGAGCGAGGCGCGCTTCAAGCGTGCGCTCGGCCGGCTGCACCCGGGCCTGCGCGCGCTCGCGGCAGCGTGAGGGTCGCGCTCCTCGGAGCCGGCGGCAAGGTCGGCTCGGTGCTCGGCCCTGCGCTCGAGGCAGGCGGGCACGAGCTCGTCGAGCTCGACCGCGCCGAGGCGATGATCGACTTCACCACCCCGGACGCCGTGACGGCGAACGTCGAGCGCGCGCTCGAGGCCGGCGTTCCGTGCGTCGTCGGCACGACCGGCGTCGGACCTGACGCAGCTCGGCGAAGCCGCGCGCGAGCGCGGGCTCGCGCTCTTCCACGCGCCGAACTTCGCCCTCGGCGCCGTCCTGATGATGCGCTTCGCTGCCGAGGCGGCCAAGCTGATGCCGAACGCGGAGATCGTCGAGCTCCACGCCGACACGAAGCTTGACGCGCCGTCCGGCACGGCGAAGACGACGGCCCAGCTGATGGGGGGAGACGTGCCGATCCACTCGGTTCGACTGCCCGGGCTCGTCGCGCACCAGGAGGTGATCTTCGGCGGGCAGGGGCAGACGCTGACGATCCGCCACGACACGAGCTCGCGCGAGGCGTTCGTGCCCGGCGTCCTGCTCGCGCTGGAGCGCCTGCCCACGCTTTCTCCCGGGCTCACCGTCGGGCTCGACGCGTTGCTGCGGGGGTAGACTCGCGGCGTGCTGGGCGAGGTCCTGACCGCGGCCGTCACGCCGTTCGACTCCCGCGGCGCGGTCGACTTCGACAAGTTCCGTGAGCTCTGCCGCTTTCTCGTCGACAACGGCTCCGACGGCGTCGTCGTCGCCGGGACGACCGGCGAGTCGCCGACGCTCTCCGACGAGGAGCGCCTGGAGCTGATCGCGACGGCGATGGACGAGCTCGGCGGCAGTGCGACGGTCGTCGCGGGCACCGGTACGTACTCGACCGCGCACTCCGTGCACCTGACGGAGCTGGCGCACGAGCTCGGGGTCGACGCCTGTCTCGTCGTCACGCCGTACTACAACAAGCCTCCGCAGCGCGGGATCGTCGAGCACTTCAAGGCGGTCGCGCAGGCGACCGACAAGCCGATCGTCGTCTACAACATCCCCGGCCGCGTCGCGATCAACATCGAGCCGGAGACGATCGCCGAGCTCGCCGAGATCCCGAACGTGCGCGCGGTCAAGCAGGCGAACGACGATCTCTCCCAGGCCAAGCGGATCGTCGAGCTCGGGCTCGACCTGTACGCGGGCGACGACAACATCGTCCAGCCGTTTCTCGAGCTCGGCGGCGTCGGCGGGGTGTGCGTGCACACGCACGTGGTCGGGCCTCGCGTGAAGGAGCAGGTGCGGCTCGGGCGGTCGGGCGACCTCGAGGGAGCCCGGGCGATCGACGGCGAACTCGAGGCGGCGTACGACCTGCTGAAGGTGGTTGGGAACCCGATCGCGATCAAGTGCGCGCTCAACCTGCTCGGGCACGACGTCGGGGGCCATCGCCTGCCGCTCGTCGACCCGACGGACGACGAGCGTGAGGCGGTGCGCGGCTGCCTCGAGCGGCTGAAGCTGCTCGAGCCCGCTCGCGTCTAGCGCCCCGCGCCTACACTCAGCCGGTGGATCCAGTCCGAATCATCCCGCTCGGCGGCCTCGGCGAGGTCGGCAAGAACATGACCGTGTATGAGCACCGCGGGGAGGCCGTCGTCGTCGACGCTGGCCTCGCGTTTCCGCGTGACGAGCACCTCGGCGTCGACCTCGTGCTGCCCGACTTCGACTATCTCCGGAGCGTCAACGTCCGCGCGATCGTCCTCACGCACGGGCACGAGGACCATGTCGGCTCGCTGCCGTACGTGTTGCGCGAGATCAAGGTGGCGCAGGTGCTCGCGACCCGGCTGACGCTCGGGCTGATCAAGTCGAAGCTCGACGAGCACGGCCTCGGCAACTCGACCGCGCTCCGCGAGGTCGATCCCGCCGACCCGCCGATCGACGTCGGCCCGTTCAAGCTGGAGTTCGTGCGGATGGCGCACTCGATCCCGGACAACGTCGCCGTCGTCCTGGACACCCCGGCCGGCCTGATCGTCCACACCAGCGACTACAAGCTCGACCACACGCCGGTCGACGGCATGCGCACCGACGTCGGCAAGCTCGCCGAGCTCGGAAACCGAGGCGTCGACCTCTGTCTCGGCGACTCGACGAACGCCGAGCGGCCCGGATACACACAGTCGGAGCGGGTCGTGGGCGAGGCCTTCCGGCAGATCATCCCGCTGCGCACGGGCAGGATCTTCGTGACGTCGTTCGCGTCGAACGTGCACCGCGTGCAACAGGCGATCGACGTCGCGATCCAGACGAACCGCAAGGTCGCGATCGTCGGCCGCTCGATGCGCAAGAACGTGAACATCGCGCGCAGCCTCGGCTACATGGACGTGCCGGAGGGCGTAATCGTCCGGCCGCAGGAGCTCGAGGGCCTGCGCCCCGACCAGCAGATGATCGTCACGACGGGCAGCCAGGGCGAGCCGATGTCGGCGCTGACGCGGATCGCCTACGACGATCACCCGGCGGTCAAGGTCGAGCCCGGGGACACCGTGATCATCTCAGCGAAGCCCGTCCCCGGGAACGAGCTCCGCGTGCACGACTCGATCAACCGGCTCGCGAAGATCGGCGCGGAGGTCCTGCACCAGGAGATCGCGCCCGTGCACGTCTCCGGCCACGCGTGCGAGGAGGAGATCCGGACCGTGATCGGGCTGCTCCACCCGAAGGCGTTGATGCCCGTGCACGGCGAGTTCCGGATGCTCGCGGCGCACGCGAAGCTCGGGCGCGAGGCGGGAGTGCCCGCGAACGCGATCGTGATGGCGGAGAACGGTTCCGTGATCGAGCTCTCCAGGGAGGGCGTCCGAGAAGCGGAGCGGGTCGAGTCGGGCGTCACGTTCGTGGACGGGCTGAGCGTCGGCGATCTCAGTGATGTCGCGCTCCGCGACCGGCGACGCCTCTCGGAGGACGGCGTGCTGATCATCGTGGCGACCATCAACGGCGACGCCTCGGGCCCACGCCCCGAATTGATCGCCCGCGGTTTTCCGGAGACCGGGCCTGTGCTCGAAGAGATGCGCGACGAAGCGGCACGTGTCCTCCAGGAGCTGCTCCGTAGCGACACAGCGGAGATCAAGCTGATCCAGGAGCACTTGCACGACGCGGTCGGCCAGCTGATCTATGACCGCACGCGGCGCCGCCCCCTGATCCTGCCCGTGGTGGTCGAGGTATGAGCGTCCTCGCGCGCCGGCCGGCCTGGGCGGACGTGATCGCCGAGCACGCCGTCGACGACGCGCTCGCGCGGCGGGTGATCGGCCAGCTCGCGGCCGCCGAGGTCTCGGGGCTCGCGCTCTGCCGCCTGCTCGAGCGCTGGGCGCGCGGCGAGGCGGAGCCCTGCACACCCGGGCGGCGCGAGGCAGCGCTCCAGCGCGCTGCCGAACGGGTCGAGACCGCCCTGGCGGGGCTCGAGGAGCCGCTCGCCCGCTACCTCGTCGAGCTCGAGGCGGATCGGGCCGAGGGACGGTCGTGGTACGCGCAGCCGACGCACGCGGAGCTCCTCGACTGGCAACCCGTCCTCCAGCGGGCCGGGGTCCACGCGTCACCAGCGCGCGTCGCGCAGGTCTACCTCGAGCTGGCCGTGCTCGTGCGGGCGCTCGAGGGCCTCTCGAGCGCAGCGCAGTGGCGAAGCGAGGTCGACCCGTCGAGCCTCTGGGCCGGCCTGTTCGACCTCAGGGAGAATCTGCTCGGCCACGCGCTCGAGGACCTGCGGGCCCTCGCGGCGTGATATCGTCTTGATATCACCAAGCTAGCAACCGATCGCGCCGCTCTCTTCGTGCGGCTCCCACGCGCCGAGGCCGAGCGCCTCGATCGCGCGGCCGTGCGGCTTGGCCGGTCGAAGGGGCGGATCGTCGCCGACCTGCTCGCCGAGCACCTCGAGCCGCCGAGCGGCATCGACGCCCTCAAGGGCGCGCCCGTCGGCCGGCACGAGTTCACGCCGGTCCACGAGCTCGAGGTACTGACACTGGACCAGCTGGCGACCCTGCTCGAGCTCGACGTCGAGGTCGTGCGCGAGCTCGCCGAGCAGGGCGACGTCCCGGGGCGCAAGCTCGGGGAGGAGTGGCGATTCGCTCGCGCGGCCGTCCTCGCGTGGCTCGCAGGGGAGTAGGGCGGGGCGTCGAATCCGCGCCCATGGCGCGCAAGAAGCGTAAGACTCCGCTGCGCCCGCGCGTTCCCTCGCGGGTCAAGAAGCGTCGGGGCAAGAAGAGCCAACGCGGGCACCACCATCCCGAGCTCTGGGGCCTCGTCCTCGCGGCGGTCGGGATCTTCCTCGCGACGCTGTTCTGGTTCGGTTGGGAGGGAGGCGTCGTCGGCGGCCCGATCGAGGACGGCCTCCGCAGCGCCATCGGCACGGCTGCCTACGTCGCGCCGGCTGCGCTCTTCGTCCTGGGCCTGCTGATGGTCTCGCGGAGCGAGCTCGTCGACGTCCGCCCGTTTCGGACCGGCCTGATCGTCGTCTCGCTCGGGCTGTTGCTCGCGCTCGGAGCCGACCACGGCGGGCTCGCCGGTCGCGCGCTCGAAGGAATCGTCGGCACGCTGCTCGGCGCGACCGGCGCGACGATCGTCGGCGTCACGACCCTGGTCGTCGGAGCGCTGCTCCTGTCCGGAGCGTCGGCCGGCGCGCTCCTCCGCGGCTCCGGCCGGGCCGTTCGCACTGCTGCTCGGAGCCGCCCACGCACGCACGACGACGACGATCCCGGTCCGTGCCCCGCAGCCCGTGCTCGAGCCGCACGAGCCGCCCGTCGACGTGCTGCACGACTACCCGGACGTGATCGGTGAGGCGCCGCCGCTCGTCCACGATCTCGACGAAGCGCAGACACAGTTGAACGTTCCCGCGATCTTCGAGGACACGCTCGAGTCGCACAGCGACTACGAGCTTCCAGACCGAACTCTGCTGCGGCGCTCCTCGCCGGCCAAGCTCCCCGCGAAGACCGACACGCGCATCGCCGATGCGCTCGTCCTCACGCTCGGCAACTTCGGGGTCGACGCGACGATCGTCGGTCAGATCGCCGGGCCGCGCGTCACTCGCTACGAGCTCCAGCTCGCGCCGGGCACGAAGGTCTCGAAGGTCGCCGCGCTCAAGGACGACCTGAGCTACGCGCTCGCCACGACTGAGATCCGGATCCTGGCGCCGATTCCCGGCAAGCAGGCCGTCGGCGTCGAGGTTCCCAACCTGAGCCCGAACATCGTCACGCTCGGCGACATCTACGACGACCTGCCCGCGACCGCGAGCCCGCTCTCGGTCTGGCTGGGCAAGGACATCTCCGGCAGCTCTGTCTGGACCGACCTCGCGCGCATGCCGCACATCCTGATCGCCGGCACGACCGGCTCGGGCAAGTCGGGCTGCATCAACACGATCCTCACCTCGATCCTCCTGCGGGCGACGCCAGATGAGGTCCGGATGATCCTGATCGACCCGAAGCGGATCGAGCTCGGCTTCTACGAGTCGATCCCGCATCTGCTGACGCCCGTGGTCTCGAACCCGAAGCAGGCGAGCGTGGCGCTGATCAACGTCGTCGCGGAGATGGAGCGTCGCTACGAGAAGCTGAGCATCGTGCGCGCGCGCAGCCTCCCGGAGGCGAACCGCGCGCTCAAGGCCCGCGGCGAGCAGCCGCTCCCGTACCTCCTCGTCGTCATCGACGAGCTCGCCGACCTGATGATGACGAGCCCCCAGGAGGTCGAGGACGCGATCATCCGCCTCGCGCAGAAGTCACGCGCGGTCGGGATCCACCTCGTGCTCGCGACGCAGCGCCCTTCGGTGGACGTGATCACCGGGATGATCAAGGCGAACGTCCCCTCGAGGATCGCGTTCGCCGTCTCGAGCCAGACCGACTCGCGCGTGATCCTCGACGCGAACGGCGCGGAGAGCCTGCTCGGCCAGGGCGACATGCTGTTCAAGCCGCTCGGCACCTCGCGGCTCCAGCGCGTCCAGGGCGCGTTCGTGACCGAGGAAGAGGTGACGCTCGTCGTCGAGCAGTGCCGCGCTCAGCGCGAGCAGGAGCTCGACGAGTCGCTCCTGGAAGCCCACGACGTCCAGGTCGAGGTCGACGAGGACGGCTTCGACCCCGACGAGGACGCCCTGCTCGACCGGGCGATCGAGATCGTCGTCCAGGCCCAGACCGCCTCCACGAGCCTGCTCCAGCGCCGGCTGCGGGTCGGCTACACGCGGGCGGGGCGGCTGATCGACATGCTGGAGCGCCGCGGGATCATCTCGGGCTACGAGGGCTCCAAGCCCAGGCGGGTGCTGATCTCCGAGGCCGATCTCCAGCGCGTCACCGTGGCCGACTAACCCCCCGTCCGGGCGGGAGTCTCATCTAGGCAGAGGGCTCGATGGGGTTTAGCATCGGCTTGCCCTGACGTGGGCCCACCCAAGAAGTCAGCAACTGAAACAGGAGGAGTCTGTTGAGCAAGAAGCGTTTTCTGCCGCTCGCGGCAGCGGTAGTGTTGGTCGCGGCCATCGCGGCCGTGGTCGGCGGCACGGGCACTGCGGCACCGCAGGCCACGACCATCAAGGTCGGTCTCGTCTCGGACGTCGGCCGGTTCAACGACAAGTCGTTCAACCAGTCGGCGCTCGACGGTCTGAAGCGGTCGCAGAGGATCCTGAAGGTCCAGGGTCGCGCGGTCGAGTCCCGCTCGGCGAGCGACTACATCGCCAACCTCGCGAGCCTGGCGCGTGCCGGTTACAGCCCGACCATCGGCGTCGGCTTCCTGCTCGCCGACGGTGTCAACACCGCCGCGCGGCAGTTCCCGACCACGCGGTTCGCGATCATCGACTACTCGGTGAAGGCAGCGCCGTTCACCGACGCGTCGAAGAACGTCGCCACGCCCCGGAACGTGCGCGGCCTGACGTTCAACACGAACGAGAACAGCTACATGATCGGTTGCCTCGCAGGCCTGATGACGAAGCGTGCCGGTGGCCCGCAGGTGATCAGCGCCGTCGGCGGTCTCTCGATCCCGACCGTGAACATCTTCATCGCCGGGTATCGCGCAGGCGCGAGGCGCTGCAACCCGGGCATCAACGTCCTGATCGACTTCTCGCAGGACTTCGGCGCTCAGGACAAGTGCAAGGAGCTCGCGCTGAACCAGATCGCGAAGGGTTCGAGGGTCGTCTTCCAGGTCGCCGGTGGTTGCGGCCTCGGCGCGCTCGACGCAGCTCGCGAGAAGGGGCGGTGGGGTGTCGGCGTGGACAAGGATCAGTCGAACCTCGGCGCGCACATCCTGACGAGCGCCGTCAAGCGCGTCGACACGGCGGTCTTCTTGACCGCGGCGTCGGCCAAGAGCGGCAAGTTCAAGGGCGGCGTGGATGCCATCTTCAACCTGAAGAACAACGGTGTTGCAGTCGGCAAAATCAGCCGGCGTGTGCCGAAGGCGTTCATCACGCGGATGAACGCGCTCAGGCCGCAGTTGATCAGCGGCAAGATCAAGGCGCCGAAGAGCCTCTAGTCGGCAATTGGCTCAGATGTGTGAGGAGGGCGGGCGCGATCCCGCCCTCCTCACACGCTTCTGCTCTCCCGTGACCCCTGTCCGGGCGAACCGAATAGGATCGCCCCGGCAATCTGGGAGACGAACGAGGAGGGCTAGTGACGAGTAGGCGTAAGTGGTCGTCCGCGCTCACGGTGCTCGCAGCGCTGCTGCTGGCAATGGGCGCGGCCGCCTGCGGCGGCGACGACGACAGTGGTGCGGCGACAACGGCGGAGACGCAGGCCGAAGCCGTCAAGGCGGGCCTGGTCAGCGACGTCGGCCGGTTCAACGACAAGTCGTTCAACCAGTCGGCGCTCGAAGGCCTGAACCGGGCGAAGGACGAGCTCGGCGCAGACACGCGGGCGATCGAGTCCCGGGCGGCCGGCGATTACGTGCCGAACCTGTCGTCGCTCGCGCGGCAGGGCTACGACGTTTCGATCGGCGTCGGCTTCCTCCTCGCGGAGGGCGTCAACACGGTCGCGCGTCAGTTCCCGGACGCGAACTTCGCGATCATCGACTACTCGGTGAAGGCGCCGCCCTTCACCGACGCCGCGAAGAACGTCGCGACCCCGGACAACGTCCAGGGCCTGACGTTCGCGACGAACGAGAACAGCTACCTGATCGGCTGCATGGCCGCGATGATGGTCAAGGCGCAGGGCGGCGACCAGGTGATCTCCGCGGTCGGCGGCCTGGACATCCCGACGGTGAGCATCTTCATCGCGGGCTACCAGGACGGCGCGAAGGCCTGCAACCCGGCGATCAAGGTCCTGATCGGGTTCTCGCAGGACTTCGGGGCACAGGACAAGTGCAAGGAGCTCGCGCTGAACCAGATCGCGCAGGGCTCGCAGGCCGTCTTCCAGGTCGCCGGCGGCTGTGGCCTCGGCGCCCTCGACGCGGCCAAGGAGAAGGGGATGTGGGGGATCGGCGTCGACAAGGACCAGTCCGACCTCGGCCCGCACATCCTCACGAGCGCGGTCAAGCGGGTCGACGTGGCGGTCTTCGACACCGTCAAGGCGATCCAGGAAGGCAACTTCCAGGGCGGGACCGACTCCCTGTTCAACCTCGAGAACGAGGGCGTGGCGATCGGGACCACCTCCGACAAGGTGACCCAGGACATCCTCGACAAGGTCGACGAGCTGAAGCAGCAGATCATCGACGGCTCGATCACTCCGAAGTCGAGCCTGTAGCACCCCGCTCGAGTAGGGGCGGGCTGTATGGCCCGCCCCTATCTGCTTAGAATCGCCTCCGAGTGGCGTCCGAGACCCCCGTCCTCGAGATGCGCGGCATTACGAAGCGCTTCCCGGGCATCGTTGCGAACGACGCGGTCGACTTCGACTTGCGGCCCGGCGAGGTGCATGCGCTCCTCGGCGAGAACGGTGCGGGCAAGTCGACGCTGATGAACATCCTCTACGGGCTCTACACGCCCGACGAGGGCGAGATCCGGGTGCGCGGCGACAAGGTCGTCATGCACTCGCCCCGCGACGCGATCTCCCAGGGCATCGGGATGGTGCACCAGCACTTCATGTTGATCCCCGTGATGACGGTCGCCGAGAACGTCGTGCTCGCGGACGAGCCGCGCCAGGGCGGCGTCCTGCTCGACTACGCGGAGGCGGAACGCCGCGTGCGCGAGCTCGCGGCGCGCTTCAAGTTCGCGATCGACCCGGGCGCCAGGATCGAGAACATCTCGGTCGCGCAGCAACAGCGCGTCGAGATCCTGAAGGCCCTCTACCGCAAGGCCGACATCCTCATCCTCGACGAGCCGACCGCGGTGCTGACGCCGCAGGAGGCGAACGAGCTGTTCCAGATCCTGCGGGAGCTGATCGCAGAGGGTCTCTCCGTGATCTTCATCACCCACAAGCTCGACGAGGTCCTGCAGATCTCGGACCGGATCACCACGCTCCGCCGCGGCAAGAAGATCGAGACGGTCGACAGTGCGGGCGCGACCGAGGCCGGCCTCGCCAAGATGATGGTCGGGCGCGAGGTGCTGCTCAGGGTCGACAAGAAGGCTGCGGCACCGGGCGAGCCGATGCTCGTGGTCGAGAACCTGAGCGTCAAAGACGACCGCGGCCTGCCGGCGGTGCGCGACGTGTCGTTCGACGTGCGGGCTGGGGAGATCGTCGGCATCGCGGGCGTCGACGGCAACGGTCAGTCCGAGCTGATCGACGCGCTCGCGGGTCTGCTGAAGCCCGACACGGGCCGCGTGGTGGTCGGTGGGCACGACGTCACGAGCGAGAGCGTCCGCGAGCACCTGGACGAGGGCGTCGGCCACATCCCGGAGGATCGCCAACGCCGCGGGCTCGTGCTCGAGTTCACCCTGGCCGAGAACCTCGCCTTCTTCGCGTACCGGCAGCCGCCGGTCTCGCGCTACGGCTGGCTCAGGCCACGGCGCATGATCGAGCGCGCAAAGGGGCTGCTGACCGCGTACGACGTGCGCGGCGGTGGCCCGCAGACGCGGGCGGCCGGGCTCTCGGGCGGTAACCAGCAGAAGGTCGTCCTCGCGCGCGAGGTCGAACGCGACCCGAAGGTGCTCGTCGCCGCGCAGCCCACGCGCGGTCTCGACGTAGGCGCGATCGAGTTCGTGCACCGGCGGCTCGTCGAGGAGCGCGACGAGGGACGCGCGATCCTGCTCGTCTCCTTCGAGCTCGAGGAGGTCCTGTCGCTCTCCGATCGGATCCTCGTCGTCTACGAGGGGAGGATCGTCGGGGAGTTCCCGCCCACGGCGACGCAGGAGGAGCTCGGGCTGGCGATGGTCGGCGGCACCCGCGAGGCGGCCGCGTGACCGAGACGCCCGAGCCCCAGGTCCCCCAGCGGCCCACCGGCGGCGACTACGCGCCGAGCACCGCAGCTCGGATGGCGTTCTACCAGCGCGCCGGCGGGGTCATCACGCCGGTGATCACGACGCTCTTCGCGTTCTTCATCGGCGGGATCGTCGTCGCGGCCACGGGCCACAACCCGATCTCGACCTACCAGGGCATCTTCGACGGCACCGGCCTGAACTGGCTCTTCCCGTGGGTCTCCGGGGACGAGCGAATCGCCGCCGAGTTCAACATCCAGCAGACGCTGCTCGTGACGACGCCGCTGATCTTGACCGGGCTCGCGGTTGCGTTCGCCTTTCGCTGCGGGATGTTCAACATCGGCGGGCAGGGCCAGTACACGATGGGCGCGATCACCGCGGTCTGGGTCGGATCGACGTGGGCGGGCCTGCCCGGCATCCCGCACGCGTTCCTCGCGATCGTGTTCGCGATGCTCGCCGGTGCGCTCTGGGCAGGGATCGCCGGCATCCTGAAGGCGACCGTCGGTGCGCACGAGGTGATCACGACGATCATGCTCAACTGGATCGCGTACTGGGTCGGCACGTACCTCTTCGGGCTGGGCGGTCCGCTGCAGAACGATGCGAACGAGTCGGTGCCGATCTCGAACGACATCGTCGAGAGCGTCAAGCTGCACGTGTGGTGGGGGAACGCTGAGCTCCAGGGGCTGCACATCGGGATCTTCATCGCGATCGCGGCGCTCTTCGTGTACTCGTTCATCCTGAACCGGACGACGCTCGGGTACGAGGTGCGCGCGGTCGGCTACAACCCGGAGGCGGCAAGGTACGCAGGCATCAACGTGGCGCGCAACTACTTCCTGGCGATGGCGATCGCCGGCGGCTTCGCGGGGCTCGGCGGCGCGCTCGACATTCTCGGCTGGCAGTACCGGCTCGGCTCGCTCGACATCCAGACGTCGCAGATCGGCTTCATCGGGATCGCCGTGGCGCTCCTCGGACGCAACACCGCGATCGGCGTCGGGCTCTCCGCGCTGCTGTTCGGCGCATTGCTGTACGGCACGTCGACACGCAGCCTCGACCCCGAGGTCTTCCCGCCGGAGCTCGCCGGGAACCTGACGCTGATGATCCAGGCGCTCGTCCTGCTCTTCGTCGGCGCCGACCTCCTCGTCGTCTATGTCTGGAACCTGCGTCGGAAGCTCCGCCGACAGGGTCCTGCGCCTGCGGGGGCTCCCGGATGACCGCGGGGTCGGCAGCCGTCCGCGACAACTTGCTCGACCGCTTGCCGCGCGGCAACCGGGCCGTCGCGTGGGCCGGCGTGCTGCTCGGGATGCTCGCGTTCTTCGTGGCGCTGCCGCCGATCGCGGCTCGCTCGCCGCTCTGGCCGGTGCTGTTCGGGCTGCTGGGGATCTTTGCCGGGCTCTGGGCGGTCACCAGGGGCGTCGGCCGGCTCGCGTGGGGCGCGATCATCCTCGGCGTCGTCGGGATCGGGCTCGGCTACCTTGCGACGCTCTCGGGCGACGCGAAGCTCGACCGAGTCGTCATCTGGTCAGCGCTGTTCGCCGCGATGCTCCGGTACGCGACGCCGCTGACGTTCGCGGCGATCGGCGGGATCTTCAGCGAGCGCGCCGGCGTGGTGAACATCGGCCTCGAGGGGATGATGCTGATCGGGGCGTTCTTCGCGATCCTCGCGGCGGACAAGCTCGACTCGTGGCCGCTCGGGATCGCCGCTGCGCTCGTCGCGGGAGGTCTGACCGCGCTGATCCACGCGTTCGTCTCGATCAGCCTGCGCGCGGACCAGATCGTCAGCGGCACGGCGATCAACTTCCTCGCGCTCGGCGTCACCGGCTACTTCTTCATCGACGTCTACGGCGACCAGGGCACGCCGGGAGAGGGAATCCCGCGCATCCCCGAGGTCAACCTCGACTTTCTGAGCTCGATCCCGGGCATCGGGACCTTCCTCGAAGACGTCTTCGGCCACCTGAACCTGATGGTCTGGCTGAGCTTCGTCCTGATCATCGTGTCGTACTTCGTGCTGTTCAGGTCGCCGATCGGACTGCGGCTGCGCGCGGTCGGCGAGCACCCCCGCGCCGCGGACACGGTTGGGATCTCCGTCTATACCACTCGGTATGTCGCGGTCGTCGTCTCGGGGATGCTCGCGGCGCTCGGCGGGGCGTATCTCTCGATCGGCTTTCTCGGCTCCTTCAACGAGAACATGACCGCGGGGCGAGGGTTCATCGCGCTCGCTGCGGTCATCTTCGGGAATTGGCGGCCGTTCGGCGCGTTCGGGGCGGCGCTGCTCTTCGGGTTCTCCAGCGCGCTCGCGCAGCGACTGCCTGAGTACTCGAGCTCCGGCGCCGTCCTCTTCCAGGCGCTTCCGTACGTCCTGACCCTGATCGCGGTGGCCGGCGTGATCGGGCGCTCGATCCCGCCCGCTGCCGTCGGGCGACCGTACGTCAAGCAGTAGCGATGCGGAATGCACCTGCTGTCTGGTCGGTTTTGCTCGGCGTGCTCGCTGCGGCGGCGATCCCGGTTGCGGTGGCGTACGCCGACCGGAGCCTGAGCGTGGAGCTGATCTGGGCCGGTGTGGCAGTGCCTTTCGCCGCGCTGCTCGGCCTCGCTGCGCTCGGCGCCGCGCGAGCAGGACGGCGCCGCGCGCAGTTGACCCTTCGCCGCAGCGGTGCCCGGACCGCCGTCCTGGGCCGGTTTCTGGGACTCTTCGGCCTCTTGTTCGCGGGGACCGGTGCGATTTCCCTGGCGGTCTACGCGATCCTCAGCTGGCGGGGGCGTACGTAGGCGATCGGGCGAATCGTCTCTACAATCGTCGAGCATGTTCGAGATCGGCAACAGCCTCAGGGAAGCCCGGCTCCGCCAGAGCCTGGAGCTCTCCGACGTCGAGCGGGCGACCAAGATCCGGCCCAAGTACCTGCGCGCGCTCGAGGACGAGCAGTTCGAGCTGCTGCCCGCGCAGACCTATGTCAAGGGTTTTCTCAACACCTATGCGGAGTTTCTCGGCCTCGACGGTCAGCTCTACGTCGACGAGTACAACTCGCGCTACGTCACGAGGGAAGAAGAAGAACCGTTCAGGCCTCGCCGGAGCACGCCGGGCCCACGTAATCGGCGGCTCGAGTCGAGCGTCGTCCTCGTCACGCTCGTCGGGATTGCGGTCGTCTTCGGGCTGGTGATCGCAGCGTGGAAGTCGGGGGACGACTCCCAGAACGGCAACGCGCCGATCGCCGACACCGTGGTGCGTGCGCCCGCCGAGCGCGTGCTCGTCGTCCGCGGCACGCGCGGCGCGACGCGCATGGAGGTGCGCCGCAACTCGCAGGAAGGCGAACTCGTCTTCTCCGGCACGATTCCCAATGGCCGCGAGCAGTCGTTCAAGATCGGGCAGAGGCTCTGGCTCTACGTGCAACGCCCCGCGGCCGTCGACCTGGTCGTCAACGGGCGCGCGACCCGTGCCCCGGCGCGATTGCTCCTCGTCGACGCGTCGGGCGTCGAGCGCGCGCCCGCCGCGAATTGACGCGCCGCCCCCGGGCGCTCCTCGTCGTCACCGGCAGCGAGCTCGTCCGCGGCGAGCGGACCGACCGGAACGGTCCCTTCCTCGCGCGGGAGATCCTGGAGCGTGGGCTCGAGCCGGCGCGGATCACCATCGTCGGCGACGGAGAGCACGAGCTCGAGGCGGCGCTTCGCGAGGGGCTCGCCGCAGACCTCCTCGTCACGTCGGGCGGCCTGGGCCCGACCCACGACGACCGGACGGTCGAGCTGCTCGCGCGCGTCACGGGGCGTGAGCTACGGGTGGACGACGAGCTCCACGGGAAGATCGAACTGGTTTCGCGAGGCGTCGCCGAGCGGCTGCGGCGCCCATACGCGGACTTCGAGCCCGGGGTACGGAAGCAGGCATCGGTGCCGGACGGCGCCGCCTCGGTCGGGCTCGCGGGCACTGCGCCGGGCCTGGTGCTCGAGCACCGCGGGACGGTCGTCGTGGTGCTACCCGGGCCACCCGGCGAGCTGCAGCGGCTCTGGGCCTCGGCGGTCAAGTCTGAGCCGATGCTGGAGTTGCTTGCGCGTGCCCGGCCGCCTGGACGGCGGGTGCTGCGGCTCTTCGGCGTGAGCGAGTCAGCCGTCGCTCGCGCGCTCGACGAGGCCGGAGGCGAGCCGGAGGGGGTGGAGGCGACGATCTGCGCGCGGGACTTCGAGATCCACGTCGACCTCGTCGTCGAGCCCGGCGCGGAGGACGCGGCGGACGCGCTCGAGTCCGTGCTCGCCGAGTCGCTCGGGCGCTGGCTCTTCGCCAGGGACGAGCGGACGATCGAGGAACAGGTGCTCGCGCTCTGCCGCGCGCGCGGGCTGACGCTCGCGACCGCCGAGTCGTGCACCGGCGGCCTCGTCGCCGAGCGGCTGACCCGGGTGCCGGGCTCGAGCGACGTCTTCCTCGGCGCGATCGTGGCCTACGCGGACGAGGTCAAGGCGGCCCAGCTGGGCGTTCCCGAAGCGCTGATCCGCGAGCACGGCTCGGTCTCGGCCGAGGTTGCGGCGGCGATGGCGTCCGGAGCGCGGGAGCGCCTTGGAGCGGACGTCGCCGTCGGGATCACCGGGGTCGCAGGCCCGGCGGGCGGCACGCCCGAGAAACCGGTCGGGCTCTGTTACGTCGCCGCGGAGACCCCCGAAGGAGCCCGCGTGGTCGACTTCAGCTACCCCTCCGACCGGGAGGCGGTGCGCTCTCGGGCCGCCGCCGCGGCGCTCCACCTGGCCCGGCGGTTGTTGACACAGACTTGACACCCGCGCATCACACCTCGGCCGCTACCGTCGATCCGGATGCACGGCTTCGCCTCTTCTGCGCGCTGCGGCTGCCCGATGCCGTCGTGGAGTCCCTCGCCGCCTGGCAGCTCCGCGAGCTCGGTCGGCGGGTCGTGCCCGCCGCCAACCTCCACATCACGCTCGCCTTCCTCGGCTCCCGTTCGAGGAGCGACCTCGAGTCCGTGGCCGGCGCCGTGCGGGGCGCCGCCGCTCGAGCCGATCGACCGGAGCTCGAGGTGCTCCGCTACCGGGAGACCAGGAGCGTCGGGATGCTCGTCTGCGACGACCGGGACGGGCACGCCGCCGCCCTGGCGGACGACCTGTTCGGGCGGCTGGAGACCCTCGGCGTCTACGAGCGGGAGTGGAGGCCCTGGCTGCCCCACGTGACCGTCATCCGGTTCCGCACGCCGCTCGGGCTCGATCCGGAGCTCCCCGCGCTCGGGCGGTTTGGTCCGTCCGACGCGGCTGTTTACCTGTCTCGGCTGCACCCATCCGGGGCGCAGTACGAGGTACTCGAATCGTTTGCGCTAGGAGGCTGAAGAGTGGATCGCGAGCAGGCACTGGATACCGCCCTCGGGCAGATCGAGCGACAGTTCGGCAAGGGCTCGGTCATGAAGATGACGGACGCGGCGGCCGTGAACGTCGGCTCCGTCTCGACGGGCTCGCTCTCGCTCGACCTCGCGCTGGGGATCGGCGGCCTGCCACGCGGGCGCGTCGTCGAGATCTTCGGCCCGGAGTCGTCGGGGAAGACGACGCTCGTCTACCACGTGATCGCCGAGGCACAACGCCGCGGCGGGATCTGCGCGTTCATCGACGCCGAGCACGCGATGGACCCGGCGTACGCGAAGCGGATCGGCGTGAACATCGACGACCTGCTCGTCTCGCAGCCCGACACCGGCGAGCAGGCGCTCGAGATCTGCGAGCTGCTCATTCGCTCCGGCGCGCTCGACGTCGTCGCGATCGATTCCGTTGCGGCGTTGACGCCGAAGGCCGAGATCGAGGGCGAGATGGGCGACTCGCTCCCCGGCATCCAGGCGCGGCTGATGAGCCAGGCGCTCCGCAAGCTCGCGGGCACGCTCAACCGCACCGACACGATCTGCATCTTCACGAACCAGCTGCGCGAGAAGATCGGGGTCATGTTCGGCAGCCCGGAGGTCACGCCGGGAGGCCGCGCGCTCAAGTTCTACGCGTCGATTCGCCTGGACATCCGCCGGATCGAGACGCTGAAGGAAGGTGTCGAGGCGATCGGCAACCGCGTGCGCGTGAAGGTCGTGAAGAACAAGGTCGCGCCGCCGTTCAAGCAGGCCGAGTTCGACATCATCTACGGCTCGGGGATCTCCTGGGAAGGCACGGTCGTCGAGGCCGGGGTCGACAAGAAGGTGATCCAGAAGTCGGGCTCGTACTTCAGCTTCGACGACGAACGGCTCGGCCAGGGTCGCCACAACGCGGCGGCGTTCCTCCGCGAGCACCCGGACGTGACACAGAAGATCCTCGGGGCGCTGCAGAGAGACGCCGGCCCGGATCAGGTCGTCTCGGCGCGGCTCCTGCCGATCAGCGAGCCTGCGGCCGCGCCGGTCGAGGCCGCCAAAGCGGTCGCCGAGCCGGAGAAGGCCGCCGAGCCCGAGAAAGTCAAAGAGCCGGCGAAGGTCAAAGAGCCGGCGTAGTGCCTGTCGTCACCGGGCTCCGCGAGCTTCGAGGCGGCCGGGTCGCCGTCGAGCTCGACGGAGCACGCTGGCGGACGGTCCCGGCGGAGGTCGTCGTCCGGGCTCGACTCGGCGTGGGGGAGGTGCTCGAGCGTCCCCGGCTACGCGAGCTCGCGCGCGAGCTGCGCCGTGCTCGTGCGGTGGACACCGCGCTTCGAGCGGTCTCGCGCCGCGAGCAGTCGGCCGCTGAGCTCGACCTGCGGCTGCAGCAACGGGGCTTCGCGCCCGGCCTGCGTGAGGAGACCCTCAACCGCCTGGAGCACGTCGGCCTCGTGGACGACGAGCGCTACGCGATGCGTCGGGCGGAGTCCCTCTCGGAGCGAGGACATGGGGACGAGGCGATCCGCTGGCGCCTCGAGCGAGACGGGGTCGCCGACGAGACTGCGGCGAAGGCGGTCGCTGCCCTCCCGCCCGAGCGGCAACGCGCCCGCCTGGTCGTGGCCGCGCGAGGGCCTGGGCCCCGCACTGCCGGCGAGCTCGCCCGGAGGGGCTTCAGCGAGGACGCGGTCGAGGAAGCGCTCGGCCACGCTGTTGCAGACGGCCCCTGAGGCGGTAGACTCCAGGTGCTCCATCCGACATTTCTACCTGCATACGGGCTTTTTCCGTTGATCCGAAACCGAGCATTCTCTGACGTTCGAACGATCTAGAGGCTTTTGAACCACCCCGAGCGAACGCGCTGAACATCCCACACACGGCGACGCGTTGAGCGTCGCGGCGAGGCGGCATGCTCCCGTCCTCGCCGACCTCGGAGCCCTGCGGCAGATCTGCCGGGTGGCTGACAACCAAACTCGGCCTTCGAGGTGCTGGAACGTTGCTCGTCGTCGCGGGAATCGCAATCGGGATCGTGGTGGGCGTGGCCGCCGCCGTGGTCACGATCGCGATGCTCGAGAAGAGCCGGCTCGGTGAGCTCCGCCGGCGTCGCACGCTGCTGATCACCGAGGCGGAGCGGGAGGCGGAGGCGATTCGCCGAGAGGCGCAGATCGAAACCCGCGAACGCGAGCTGGCGCTGCGGGCCGAGATCGAGGACGAAGTTCGGACCCGCCGGACGGAGATCGCGCGGACGGAGGATCGGATCGCGACGCTCGAGCAGGACCTCGACCGCAAGCTCACCGAGCTGTCACGGCGCGAGCAGGGCGTGAACGACCGCGAGCTCGCGTCGAAGGATCTGCACGAGGAGCTGAAGCGCGTCAAAGAGCAGGAGCAGCACGTGCTCGAGAAGCTCGCGGGCATGACCCAGCCGGAGGCGCGCGCGCACCTGCTCGACCGCTCGGAGGAGCTCGTCCGGCATGAGCTCGCTCGTCGGGTGCGCCAGCTCGACGAGGAGGCCCGCGCTGAGTCGAAGCGCCGCGCGCGAAACCTCGTCGCCGACGCGCTGCAGCGGGTCGCCGCAAGCCACGCGGCCGAGACGACGGTCTCGATGGTCGAGCTGCCGAGCGACGACATGAAGGGACGGATCATCGGCCGCGAGGGGAGGAACATCCGCGCGCTCGAGCACCTCACGGGCGTCGACTTCATCATCGACGACACGCCGCAGGCCGTCGTGCTGTCGTCGTTCGACGGCATCCGGCGCGAGATCGCGAAGCTGACGCTCCAGAAGCTGATCGAGGACGGGCGCATCCACCCGGCGCGAATCGAGGAGACGTACTACCAGTCGAAGTCGGAGCTCGACGACCTCATCCAGCAGGCCGGCGAGCAGGCGGTCTTCGAGGCGAACTGCGGCGACTTCCACCCGGAGATCGTGAAGATCCTCGGCCGGCTCCGCTTCAGGACGAGCTACGGGCAGAACGTCCTCAAGCACACGCTCGAGGTCGTGCATCTCGCGGGCGTGATGGCGACCGAGCTCGACGCTGGGATCAAGACCGTCAAGCGCGCCGCCCTGCTCCACGACGTCGGCAAGGCGATGACCCACGAGGTCGAGGGCTCGCACGCGCTCATCTCCGCATCGCTCGCGCGCCGCTACAACGAGACGCAGGGCGTCGTCCACGCCATCGAGGCGCACCACTACGAGGTCCAGCCGCAGACCGTCGAGGCGGTGCTGCTGATCTCGGCGGACGCGATCTCTGCCGCTCGCCCGGGCGCGAGGGGCGAGAGCCTCGAGCACTACATCAAGCGCCTGTCCGCGCTCGAGCAGCTCGCCGAGGCGCACAGCGGGGTCGAGCGGGTCTACGCGCTCCAGGCCGGACGCGAGATTCGCGTGATCGTCAAGCCGAACGAGGTCGACGACGACGAGGCGGCGCTGCTCTCGCACGAGATCGCGCGCGAGATCGAGGACAACCTCGAGTACCCGGGCCAGGTCAAAGTGACGGTGATCCGGGAGTCGCGCGCGATCGACGTCGCGCGTTAGTTCCCCGCAAGTCGGGATTCGCTCGCGCGAAGCAGGATCGCGATCGCAGCCCCGGCGAAGAGGGCGAGGGGATGCGAATCCGGCATGGTTACCATTGTCGCACCGGTGCGGCGCTACCACGTCACGACCTTCGGCTGTCAGATGAACGCTCACGACTCGGAGCGGATCAAGGGCATGCTCGAGGAGCTCGGGCTCGGCGAGACGTCGTCGCCCGAAGAGGCGGACGTGCTCGTCTTCAACACGTGCACGATCCGTGAGAAGCCCGACACGCGGCTGGCCGCGCACCTCGGCAATGCGAAGATGCTGAAGGAGCGCGATCCGGAGCGCGTGATCGCGGTCGGTGGGTGCTACGCGGAGGCGCAGCGCGAGCGGATCTTCGGTCAGTACCCCTTCGTCGACGTCGCGTTCGGGCCCGGCTCGATCTCGCACCTCGGGGAGTGGCTCGGGGCCGGGGGAACCGGCGTCCCACGCTCGAGCTTCGGGATCGCCGACGAACGGCGCTTCGCCGCTGCGCTGCCGGTGCACCGCGAGCGCCGCTTCCAGGCGTGGGTGCAGGTCTCGATGGGTTGCAACTCGAAGTGCGCCTACTGCATCGTTCCCGCAGTGCGGGGCCGCGAGGTCAGCCGTCGCCCGGGGGAGATCGTCGCCGAGGTCACACGCCTCGCCACTGAGGGCGTCAAGGAGCTCACGCTGCTCGGCCAGAACGTCAACTCCTGGGGTCGCGACCTGCGGCCCGACGTGGACACGGAGTTCGGCGAGCTGCTCAGGGCTTGCGACGCGGTCGAGGGGATCGAGCGGGTCCGCTTCACGAGCCCGCACCCAAAGGACTTTCGGGAGCCGGTGATCGCCGCGATCGCCGAGTGCGAAACGGTGTGCGAGCACGTGCATCTGCCGCTGCAATCGGGCTCGACGCGCATCCTCAAGGCGATGCGGCGCACGTACTCGCGCGAGCGCTACCTGGCGGTCGTGGAGCGGCTGCGCGCCGCGATCCCGGATCTCGCGCTCGGCACCGACATCATCGTCGGCTTCCCGGGCGAGACGGAGGACGACTTCCTCGAAACGCTCGAGGTCGTCGAGGCGGTGCGCTACGACAGCGCCTTCACGTTCGTCTACTCGCCTCGACAGGGAACGGAGGCCGCGGCGATGCCCGACCAGGTTCCCGACGACGTGAAGCGCGAGCGGATCGAGCGGCTCGTCGAGCTCGTCCAGCGGATCGCTCGTGAGTGCAACATGGCTCGGGTCGGAAACGTCGAGGAGGTACTCGTCGAGGGCTCGAGCCGCACAGACGACACCCGCTTGCGTGGGCGCACGCGCCGAAACACGAACGTGCACTTCAGCGGCGACGCGGCTCCCGGCGAGCTCGTCCCGGTCGAGATCGAGAGCGCGACCTCCACGACGCTGGGCGGGCGGCGGACGGCGCTCGTCGCCGTATGACCCGGCGCCGCGCCTGGATCGCGGCGCAGCTGCTCTTCGTCGTTGCGCTGGTCGTCTTCCTCGCCTTCGCCCTTGAGGACACCTGGGCGGACGCCGGCCCGCGGCTTCGCGACGCGGACGTCGGCGACCTGCTGATCGCGACCGGGCTCGTCGGCGCGTACTACTGCCTGTTCGTGATCGGCTGGCAGTGGATCCTTCGCGCTCTGGACGTTCGCGTGACGTACGACGTCGCACTGCAGGCGGAGATGGCCTCGATGCTCGCGAAGTACGTGCCGGGCGGCATCTGGACGCCGGCTGCGCGCGTAGTCTGGCTGCGGAAGGCGGGCGTCGAGGCGGCGACGCCGCTCGTGCTCTCGTCGATCTTGCTCGAGGCCGGTCTGTCGGCGGTCTCGGGCGTCGGCGTGTTCGTTGCGGGCCTCGCGATCATCGGCGGGGCCGACGCACCGCTCCTGCCACTCATCCTGTTCAGCGCGGTCGTCGTCGTCGCGTTGCACCCGCGCGTGTTTCGCTGGCTTGCGGCACGGGTCTTCCGCCCGTTCGGTGGAGTGGATCTCCCGGAGCTCCCGTACCGGGTGCTGATCGGACTGCTCGTGTTCTACGCGTTCTCGTGGATTGTCGGAGGGGCGGCGTTGCTGTTCCTCATTCGCTCGCTGGGAGGCGACGCTGGAGCCGAGACGATCGTCTTCCTGGGCGGTGTTGCGGCGGTGGGCGCCATCGTTGCCGTGCTCTCGATCATCACTCCGTCGGGCCTCGGCGTCCGCGAGGCGACGATGTACGGCCTCGTCCTCGCAGTGGCGCCGAGTGGCGTCGCACTCGGGGTCGTCGTCCTGAACCGCATCGTGATCACCGTCGTCGAAGGCGTGTTGCTCCTCGTTGGCGCGCTGCTGTGGAGGCGCCGGCGCGCTGCGCTCCGCAGCGCCCCTGTGACGCCCTGATGGTCGTCGGTGTCTTCGGGCCGACCGCGTCCGGGAAGACCGCCGTTGCCGAGGTCCTGGCCGACCGGGTCGAAGGCGAGCTCGTGTCCGCCGACGCGATGCAGGCGTACCGGGGGTTGCCGATCCTGACGAACCAGTCCGACCGGCCGACGAGGCTCGTCGGTGTCTGGCCGCTCGACCACGAGGCATCGGTCGCGGAGTACCAAGAGCTCGCGCAGGCGGCGGTCGACGAGGTCATCGCCGACGGGCGAACTCCGGTGGTGTCCGGCGGGACCGGTCTCTACCTCCGTGCGGCGCTCGCGGGGCTCGCGCTTCCGCCGCCCGCGCCTGCCGCCACTCGCGCGCGGCTGGAGCGGCTGTACGACAGTCTCGGTCCCGAGCGCGCGCACGCGGCGCTGGCGGAGCGCGATCCGGTCGCGGCGGGACGCATTCACGCGAACGACCGGCGTCGGGTCGTCCGGGCGCTCGAGCTCGTCGAGGTCGGCTCGTCGCTCGCTCCGACCTCGGACACGCTCTGGGGCGGGGGGTACCGGCATCCGACCGTCGTGGTCGGTCTCGAGGTGCCACGTGAGGAGCTCGGAGCGCGCATCGAGGCTCGGACGCGCTCGATGGTCGAGCGCGGCGTCGTCGAGGAGGCGCGCCGGGCGCTCGCCGGCCCCGTCTCCCAGACCGCGCTCGCGGTCCACGGCCTGCGCGACTTTGCCGAGCTGCCGCTCGAGGAGGCGGTCGAGACGTACAACCGGCGCGTTCGCCGCTACGCCGCGTACCAGCGGAAGTGGATGCGCCGCATCCCCGGCGTCGTCATCATCGACGCGAACCGTCCCACGACCGAGGTGGCCGATGAGATCGTCGCGCTGGCACGCGCACGGGAACGTGTACCTGGTGACGGAGCCCTCCGGGCTGACGGCTGACCGAGTGCGCGAGCTCGTCGGCGACGCCGACGGCATCCTCGAGGTGACGGACGACGGCGAGGTCACGATCTGGAACCCCGATGGATCGCAAGCGGAGATGTCCGGGAACGGAACGCGGATCGCGGCCCGGTGGCTCGCGGAGCGGACGGGCGAGGACGTCGTCACGGTGCGCGTCGGGCCGCGCGTCGTCGTTGCGCGGATGCTCGGCGGGGACGACGTCGAGCAGGAGCTCGGCGACGTTCGCGTGGGCGCGGTCGAGGTGGTCGACGGCATCGAGGTGATCGCGGTCGACGTCGGCAATCCGCACGCGGTCGTGCTCGGCGATCCCGCGGAGCTGCCGGCTCTCGGGCCAAGACTGGAGAATCACGAGCGCTTTCCGAATCGCACCAACGTGCAGGTTGCGAGGGTGGACGCGCCGGGCGAGGTGACGGCACGTGTCTGGGAGCGTGGGGTGGGCGAGACGAGCGCGTCGGGCACGAGCGCGGTCGCCGTCGCCGCGGCGACGCACCCGGCCGGCGGTGAGGTCGTCGTCCACTTCCCGGGCGGCGACCTGCACGTCCGCCTCGAAAACGGCCGCGCCTTCCTGCGCGGCCCGGCCGCTCCCGTGGACGAATCGTCACAGGATTTGCCCGAAGAACCTCGCTTCCGCCCGATACCCTGAGCTTCCCCGGGTGGGTGGGGGTTAGGGATGGGAACGGCCCTCCGAGCGCGCCCGCCAAGCCTCGGCCATTCGGATCCTGTCCAGCATGGACGGGTGGGTGTCGAACAGGGCGGATGCCCACGCGGGCGGGGACGGGTCGGCGAGGGCGAACTCCGTGAAATGGACGAAGAGCTGCCGCGCGCCGTCGGGGTCCTCCGTCGTCTGGAGCGCGACCCAGTCGGCCTCCGCTTCCATCCTGCGACCGATCACATTGAAGATCGGCTGAGCCGCCATGCTGAGCGCCACGAAGGCGAAGAGCGCGACCGGCACCGCCTGCGCCTCACGGAGCGTGCCGCGCCGACGCGTCGCGACCGCGATCAGGAACGTGCCGGGCACCGCAAAGAGCGCGTACCAGCCGACGCCCTTCCAGATGTGCTCCCGCGAGTGATGTGCGATCTCGTGCGCGAGCACCATCCGCACCTCGTCGTCGGCGAAGCGCCCGTCGAGAAGCGTGTCCCAGATGAAGACCTTGCGCGACGCGTCCATCCCCGCGGCGAACGCGTTCGGCGAGTCGGTGTACGCGCTGACCTCCTCGACTCGAACGGGAATCGACTCGGTGCCCTGCTCGCGCGCGTACTCGCGCGCGGCGGTCACCAGCGCCGCGTCTCGCAGCGGACGATCGTCCGGAACCAGCCAGGGGAAGGTGTAGGAGAACAGGACGTACAGGCCGACGAACACCGGAGCGCCTGCGACCCACCAGCGCCCGCGCAGCAGCTGTGCGAAGCCCATCACGATCACGAGCGCGAGGCAGATAAACGCGAACTCGACCGTGAGGCTGAGCCAGTAGGCGAACAGCCACTCGAGGTAGCCGACGTCGTCCGCAGCGTCGTAGCGGCGCGCCCACCAGAGCTCGGCGAGCCCGAACGGGATCTGCGCGATCCAGAGGATGCCCTAGCCCGAGCATCCCGAGCAGCATCCCGGTGCCGATCCGTCCGGCTGCCGACTCGCGCGCGAGGCGATGCCCGCGCCAGGCGTACAGCCCGAGCACGATCAGCACCACCGCCATCGACGCGAGCGAGTTCCAGTGGACGAACGTCTCGAAGTGCTCCGCCCTGTTCAGCTGCGCCGGTTCGAAGATCGCGCGCTCGTCGAGCGCCGGGAGCTTCAGCTCGTCGGGAACGTCCGTCGGCCACAGCGCCCAGGCGCCGAGCGCCGCGCAGGCGATCAGGACGAGCGCGGCGACGACGTGCTCAAGCCGGCGCATCGACCGGCGTGGGCGGTAGCTCGGCCCACGGGGTCTCGACCGGCTCGAGCGTCGGCGGGCCGCTGAACGGATAGCGGTCCGTCACGAGCGTCGCATACGCATTGACCTGCGCGTTGTAGCGGAGCGCGTACGCGCCCGCATTCCGCAGGCCTTCCGGCATCCGCCCGATCGCGAGCGCGGCGAACCAGCCGCCGACCCCCGCCGCGAACAACAGCGTGTTGAGTGCGCTGTTCAGGATGAACGCCGGCAGCCCCAGGAAGAACCGAAAGAGCGTCACCCAGCGGTTCTGCGGCTCCGGCGGGGCGACGTACACCTCGATGGGGTAGCCGGCCTGACCGGTGAAGCCCGGAAACGGGTTCGCGACCATGAAGAGGAAGGCACCGACGTGAGTCTGGTACCGCACGTACGCCGCGAGGAAGCGACGAAGCGAGGCTGCAGGGCGGCCTGTCGCGAGTGCGAAGAACCACTGGCCGATGACCGCGAAGAACGCGGCGATGCCCCAGAGCAACAGCCACACCATGTGCGGCACGGTGAGGAAGAGGCGGAAGAAGGTCGTCAGACGAGACCGTCGGCGATCGTCGCTCACCTCGAGAGCGATCGGGTGCTCCGGGTTTGGACCCGCAGACGCGGGAAGCGTCGGATCGCCCGTCGGATACGTCGGCGTGACGAGCAGCAGGTACGCGTACGTCTCCGCCGAGTAGCGCAGCCCGTACGCGGCGACGTTGCGCAGACCGTGCGGCATCTCGCCTCGCGCAAGACACGCGAACCACCCCAGGACGGCTGCCGTCAGCACCAGGCCGCCGCTGATCGCGAAGGAGCGGTCACCGAAGCCCCCGGCTGGTCCGCCGCCCGTTACGAGCGCCAGGAAGAGGAGCGCCGGGATCGCGAGCAGGAAGCGGAAGCCGGCAGTCAGCCTCGGCTGGAGCTCGGCCGCGTCCAGCTCGACGTCGATCGGGTACCCCGGCTCACCGAGGAACCCGGGAAACGGGTTGGCAGCCAGCGCGACGTACGCGCCGACGTGCGTCGCGTACCGAATGTAGGCGACGTGAAAGCTCTGCAGCGGGTCGGCCGGACGGCCGCGCACAACCGTGACGAACCACTGCGCGATCGCGGTGAAGAAGACCGCGAACGTCCACAGCCCGAGCCAGACGAAGTGCGGAATCGCCAGGAAGAGCCGAAAGAAGACCGTGAGCCGGGAGCGACCGCGGTCGTCGTTGACGATCAGGCGCACCGGCCGATCGTTCACGTCGCGACCCCGTGCTCCCGCAACGCGTCGTTCAGGCTCGTCTTCAGGTCGGTGGAGGCGTTGCGTGTCCCGACGATCAGCGCGCAGGGGATGTCGAACGTCCCGGCGGCGTACTCCTTCGCACGTGTGCCGGGGATCACCACCGAGCGAGGTGGCACGTAGCCGCGATGCTCGACGGGCTTGTCGCCCGTCACATCGATGATCGGGATCGACGACGTCAGGACCACGTTCGCGCCGAGCACGGCACCTTCGCCCACGATCGTTCCCTCGGTGACGATGCAGCGCGAGCCCACGAACGCGCCGTCCTCGACGATCACCGGCCGTGCCCCGGGAGGCTCGAGGACGCCTCCGATGCCGACGCCGCCGGCGAGATGGACGTCGGCGCCGATCTGGGCGCAGGACCCGACCGTCGCCCAGGTGTCGACCATGGTGCGCGGCCCGACCCAGGCGCCGATGTTCACGTAGCTCGGCATCAGCACAACGTCGGGCGACAGGAAGGAGCCGAAGCGCGCCGCCGCCGGCGGCACGACGCGAACGCCGCGCTCGCTGTAGTCGCGCTTCAGCGGAATCTTGTCGTGGTAGAGAAAGGGGCCGAGCTCGACCGGCTCCATCTTGCGGAGCCGGAAGTAGAGCAGGATCGCCTTCTTCACCCACTCGTGGACGACCCACTCCTCGTCGCGCTTCTCCGCGACGCGCAGCTCACCGCGGTCGAGCGCGGCGATCGTCTCCTCGACGACGTTGGCACGTGCAGGGTCGAGGTCCGCCCAGAGCGCCTCGATCTCCGACTCGAGGCTCAGAGAACGTCCTCGAGGACGGCGACCGCCTCCGCGCACTCGTCCTCGGTCGGAACCAGCGCGAACCGGACGTAGCCTTCGCCTGCCGGGCCGAAGTACGACCCGGGAGCGACGACGACACCGTGCTCGAGCAGCCGCTCGGCGAACGAGACCGATGTCTCGTCACCGGGAGTCTCGACCCACAGGTACATCGTGGCTCGACTCCCGGCCAGGACGATCCCCTTGCGCGCGAACAGATCGAGAAACAGCGCGCGCTTGCGGCCGTACAGCGCACGGTTGCGCTCGACGTGCTCCTCGTCGCCCCACGCGGCGATCGCAGCGCGCTGGACGAACACCTGGGGCGCTGTGCCGACGTTCGGGCGGAACTTCCGGAGCGCCTCGATCACGTCCTCGTTCGCCGCGACGAACCCGCAGCGGTAACCGGTCATCGACGAACGCTTGGACAACGTGTTGAACACGACCATGTTGCGCCGGTTCTGGACCTGGAGCGCGGACGCCGGCGGTTCGTCGAACCAGAGCTCGGTGTACGCCTCGTCGGAGCAGACGAGCACGTCGTGCTCGAGCGCGATCTCCGACAGTCGTTCGTAGAACTCGAGCGGGGCGACCGCCCCCGTCGGGTTGTTCGGGTAGCAGACCCAGACGAGCGCGGTGCGCGACCAGGTCTCGTCGTCGACGGCGTCGAGATCGGGCAGGAAGTCGTGTTCGGCGCGCAGGGGTAGCGTTCCGATCTCCGCGCCGGCGAAGAGCGCCCCCCGTTCGTAGACGGGGTAGCCGGGCTCGGGCAGCAGCACGAGGTTCTTGCCTGCCGCCGCGTCGAGGACGACCTGTGCGAAGAGGAAGATCGCCTCCTTGGAGCCGTACGTCGGGATCAGCTCGCGGTCGGGGTCCAGCTCGACGTCGAACCGCCGCCCGGCCCAGGCGGCGATCGCCTGACGCAGCTCGGGCAGGCCGACCGCAGCGGGGTAGCCCGTTGCCTCGTCGAGCGCGGCGGTCAGTGCGGCCTTGATCAGCGGATCGGTCGGCTCGCGCGGGTCGCCCATGCCGAAGTCGAAGATGCGGACGCCTTCGGCGGCTTTCCGGCGCTTCGCCTCCTCGATTCGGACGAACGGGTAGACGGTCTGGGCCGCGAGTACGGGGGAGACGTGCACGCCTGGAGCCTAGGGACTGATGAAGACGCGAAGCGCCTCGAAGCAGCGCTCGAGCGCCGCGATCTCGATCTGCTCGTCACGCGTGTGCGCGAAGCGTGGCGCACCCGGCCCGAAATTGACCGCGTCCAGGCCGCGCTCGGCGAACTGGGCGACCGGCGTCCAGGCCTGCTTCGGCGTGATCGAAAACCCGCCGACGTCCCGTAGCCGCTGCACGAGCTCGTTGTCGACGACCACAGGCGCGGCGGGAGAGTGGCTGACGATCTCGACCTCTTCGCCGGCCAGCTCTCGGAGTCGGGCCTCTGCCTCGGCCGGCGTGCGGTGTGGCGCGTAGCGGAAGTTGAGCGTCGCCTCGACGAGGTCAGGGACGACGTTGTCCGCACGGCCGCCTTCGATCCGCGTCAGGCTCAACACCTCGCGAAACGGCAGCCCCTCGACCTGGACGTCGTGCGGCGCGAGCCCCGCGACGCGCGCGAGCCCCTCGACTGCGAGGTCGATCGCGTTCACGCCGAGCCACGGCCGCGCGGTATGTGCGCTCCGACCCGTGAAGCGAAGCCGGGCGTTGATGTTCCCGACGCAACCGACCTGGAGCTCGTTGTCCGTCGGCTCGAGGACGACGACGAGCGCGGCGTCGGCGATCAGCCCGCCGTCGAAGAGGCGCGGCAGGGGGCTGTGCTCGACCGAGATCTCCTCTCGTGGGAAGAAGAGGAACGCCGGATCGAGGGCGAGTTCGTCGGCGGCAGCGGCCCACCGCGCCAGCTCGACCATCACCGCGAGCCCGCCTTTCATGTCGCTCGCGCCGAGCCCGTGCACCGCTCCGCCGTCGATTCGGCCGGGCAGGTTCCCGTTCTCCGGGACGGTGTCGAGGTGCCCAGCGAAGACGACGAGCGGGTGCTCGCCGCTCCCCCGCCGGTAGAGCAGAGTGAGATCGTCGTCGTAGACGAGCTCCAGGGGCACCGAGGCCCGCACGACCTCGGCGAGGCTCTCCTCCTGCCGGCTCTCGGAGGGGACGTCGACGAGCTGGAGCGTCCGCGCGGCTAGGTCGAGGGGCACGCGGGGATTCTGCACGGGCCGGGGCATAATCCGTCTCGTGACGACGCGACAGCCAGATCCTCTGCCCGGCGCGGAGGCAGAGCGCGGCTTCGCCGTGGCGGTGTTCCCGCAGGGCGTGGACGAGGCCGAGGAGCTCGCCGAGCTCCAAGAGCTCGCCCGGACCGCGGGTGTCGAGACGATCGGCGAGCTCGTCCAGCACCGGGGCAGGCCCGACTCTCGGACCTATGTGGGAAAGGGGAAGCTCGAGGAGCTGAAGCGTGCGTACAAGGAGTCGGGCGCCGAAGTGCTCCTCGTCGACGCCGAGCTCGACCCGACGCAGCAGCGAGCGCTCGAGAATGCGCTCGACTCGCGGGTCGTCGACCGCACGCAGCTGATCCTCGACATCTTCGCCCAGCACGCGGTGACGGCCGAGGGAAAGCTCCAGGTCGAGCTCGCGCAGCTCGAGTACAACCTGCCGCGCATGCGGGGCATGTGGCAGCACCTCGAGCGCCTCGGCGGCGGCGTCGGTACCAGGGGCCCGGGCGAGTCGCAGCTGGAGACCGACCGACGCCTGGCACGCGGGCGCGCGACGCTGCTCCGTCGTCGGCTCGCCGGCCTGACGAAGCAGCGCGCGACGCGGCGCCGCGAGCGCGAGCGTTCGCACACGCCGACCGTCGCGTTGGCCGGCTACACGAACGTCGGCAAGTCGACGCTGCTGAACGCGCTCACCGGGGCAACCGTCTCGGTCGAGGACCGGCTGTTCGAGACGCTCGACCCGACGACGCGCGGGTTCGAGTACGACGGTCGTAAGTACCTCATGACCGACACGGTCGGCTTCATCCGCCGCCTCCCCCATCAGCTCGTCGAGGGGTTCGCCGCGACGCTCGAGGAGACGCTCGTCGCGGATCTCGTGCTCCACGTGCTCGACGCGACCGCTTCCGACCACCAGATCGACGAGATGCACAACGCTGTCGAGGACGTGCTCGTGGAGATCGGCGCCGCCGAGCTGCCGAGGGAGCTGCTGCTGAACAAGGTCGACGCGCTCGACCCGCTCGCGCGTCGCCGCCTCGGGGCCCGGTACCCCGATGCGCTGCAGGTGTCGGCGCGGACGGGGGAGGGCCTCGACGAGCTGCGGGCTCGCATTGCCTCGCGCTTCCGCGACCGATTCGAGCCTGTGAAGCTGCTCGTCCCCTACGAGGAAGGCGCGAAGCTCGCGGAGCTCTACTCGCTCGGCGCGCCGATCGACGGGAGGGAGGACACCGAGGACGGCGTGCTCGTGCAAGCGCGGCTCCCGCACGGCGAGATTCGGCGCTTCGCCGAGTTCCTCGTCGCCGACGCTGCGCACGAGAAGGCCGTGTGATCGAGCTTCCGATCCGGCGCCTGCGGCCGGACGCCCAGGTGCCGACGCGGGCGTACGCGGGCGACGCCGGGATCGACCTCGCCGCCTGCGATCGGGTCGAGCTGGCTCCGGGCGAGCGCGCGCTCGTCTCGACGGGGCTCGCGATCGCGATCCCGGAGGGCTATGCGGGCTACGTGCAGCCCCGCTCCGGGCTCGCGACCAAGCACGGGATCTCGATCGTGAACACGCCGGGCCTCGTCGACTCCGGGTACCGCGGCGAGCTGCTCGTGAACCTCCTGAACACCGACCCGCGCGAGCGGTTCGTGGTCGAGCCCGGCATGCGGATCGCGCAACTCGTCGTGCTTGCCGTGCCCGCCGTCGAGCCCGTCGAGGTCGACGAGCTGCCCGAGAGCGACCGCGGCGTCCGCGGGTTCGGCTCGTCGGCCTGATGCAGCCGCGGATCCGCGTGTCCGCGCTGCTGCGGTGGGAGGGCCGCATCCTGCTCTGCCGCCACGAGAAGCCCGGGAAGGAGTACTGGCTGCTGCCGGGCGGCGGGAGTGGACGCGGGTGAGAGCCTGGCCGACGCCCTGCACCGGGAGCTGCTCGAGGAGGTCGGGATCGACGACGAGCTCCCGCTCGAGGGGCCGATCGCGATCGCGGACTCGATCGCGCCGGAGCGGAGCTTCGCGGCGAAGCACGTCGTGCACATCGTCTTCTCCGGCGACCTGACCGGACGCTCGCTCGAGCAGGTCACCTCGAAGGACGCGGCCGTCCGCGGGCACCGGCTCTTCGCGCGTCGCCGACCTGGACGACATCGTGCTGCACCCGCCGATCCAGCGCTTCCTCCAGCGGTGGCGACCGGGCGATCCGGTCGTCTATCTCGGCGCGGTCTGGGTGCCCTAGAACCGGCCGCCGCGGTCACGTGCTCGCTGCGCGGAGACCGCGTGCGCGTCGCGCTCCAACTCGTCCGGGAGAGGGGGGAGGACCGGTGCCTCGCCGCCGGTGCGGTGCGCGATCGCCTGCGCGAGCAGCCAGTCGGCGAGCCACGGGTTGCGGGGGAGGAGCGGGCCGTGCAGATAGGTCCCGATCGCCCGGCCGACGCGGCAACCCTCTGCACCGCTCGACCCGTCGTTGCCGAACCCGGCCACGACCCGGCCGAGCGGCTCGGCGCCGTCGTCCAGGAACGTGCGGCCGGCGTGGTTCTCGAAACCCGCGATCGTCCGGCGCTCACCGGGGACGAGCTCGGCGTCGAGCAGGATGTCGCCGATCATCCGCCGCTCACCCGCGATCGTGTGGAGCGGGAACAGGCCGACGCCGGGCAGCTCCTCGCCGTTCGCGAAGCGGTAGAAGCGGCCGAGCAGCTGGTAGCCGCCGCAGACCGCGAGCACGGCGGCGCCACCTTCCACCGCGGCGAGCAACCGGTCGCGCTTGCCCTCGAGGTCGTGCGCGACGAGCGCCTGCTCGCGGTCCTGGCCGCCGCCGATGTAGAGGAGGTCGTGCGCGCCGGGCTCCAGGGCGTCGTCCGCCGAGACGGCCCGCACCTCGAGCTCGTGCCCGCGCCACGCGGCGCGACGCTCGAGCACCGCGATGTTCCCGCGGTCGGCGTAGATGTTCAGGTACTCGGGATAGAGGTGCCCGACGACGATCTTCATGCCGCGCGCACCCAGTACTGCGGCACGTGCCCGCGCTTGGAGACGATCCGGCGGAGCGCGAGCATCGCGGTGTACGTCGGCAGCACGACGAGCTCCCCGCCCTCCGGCGTCAGCTCGAGCCCGCGGTCGAGGCCGTGCTCGAGCGAAGGGACGACCTCGATCGCCTCGGGGTCGAACCCCGCGTACTTGAAGCGGAGCGCCAGCTCCGCCGCGCGGTCGCCGGTGACGATGACGCGCTCGAGCCCGTCGAGGAGCGGCTCGAAGTCGACGTCCCAGATCCAGGACACGTCCTTCCCGTCGGCGATCGCGTCGTTCAGCGCGACGACCGCCAGCGTGGGAGGCGCGCCTGCGACGAGCGTCCGCACCGCCTCGTTCGCGCCGGCGGGGTTCTTGATCAGGAGCATCAGCAGGCGACGGCCGTCCATCTCGATCCGCTCGAAGCGCCCGAACGCCGCGTCGAAGCGCTCGAGGCCCGACGACGATCTCGTCGAGCGATGCGCCGAGCGCGCGGGCGAGCGCGGCCGCGGCGAGCGCGTTGTAGACGTTGTAGAGGCCCGGCAGGCGCAGCGTCACGCGGCGCGTCCTCGCCCGGCGCCCGAAGATCGAACGACGCCCCGTCCAGCCCGTCGAGCTCGATCGCCTCGGCCGAGAGCGTGAGCGCCGGCCGCCGGTGACCGCAGCGTCGTGCACTCGTAGTCGCCGAGGTGGCCGACGTACGCCGCGTGGAAGACGTACGGCGCCCCGCAGCGGACGCAATGCGTCGAGTCGGCCGCGTGCTGCGGCCCGCCGCGGCGCGCGTGGCGCGGGTCGTCGATCCCGAAGACGACCGCGTCGGGCCGCTCGGCGACGAGGTCGCCGAGCTGCGGATCGTCGCCGTTCACGACCAGCGTCGCGTCGGCGGGAAGCTCCCGGACGAGCGTCCGCCAGCGCTCGGCGATCAGCTCGAGCTCGCCGTAGCGGTCGAGCTGGTCGCGGAAGAGGTTGCCGAGGCAGAGCACGCGCGGCCGCACGAGCGAGGCCACCTGCGGCAGCGCAGCCTCGTCCACCTCGAACAGGCCAAGCTCGGCGCCGTCGGCGGCGAGGAGGGTGGAGGCGACGCCGGAGACGAGGTTCGCCCCGGAGCGGTTGTGCGCGAGGCGCACCCGACCGACCGAGGATCTCTGCCGTCATCGCGGCGGTCGTCGTCTTCCCGTTCGTGGCCGAGAGCGCCGCCGAGCCCTGGGGGAGCCGCGCCGCGAGCCGCGAGACCGCCGACGGGATCGAGCTTCCAGAGCAGCTTGCCGGGCAAGGTCGTCCCGCCGCCCGTTCCGGCGAGCCGGGAGAGCGCGCCCGCGGCGCGCGTCGCCGCCGAGAGCGCCGGGAGTGGGAGCTGGACGCGCATCGTGGCTTCGAGGGTAACCGCTCCCTCGATCAAGGGATCCGCGCGGGCGCTCCCCCGCACGGGGGAGGTTCCGTCACCTGTCCCGGCATACGTTGCGGCGCGGAGAGACGGCGTGGGGCCGTCTCGAAATGCGGCAACGAACGAAAGGAACGCGGTACTCACATGCGGCACCAACGACCTTCGAACGCAGGCGAGGCTCGCTCGAGTGCGCTGTGGGGCAAGGGCTCTGGCGGCCAGTCCCGTGGTAGCGCGCTCTGGGGAAGAGGTGGACGCAGCAGCATCGCGCTCCTCGCGCTCGTCATCAGTGTGATCGTCCCGGCGGCAGGCATCGCCGGCGAGACGCTGCACGCTTCGGTTCCCGCCGAGCTGCTCGCAGCGGCGCAGGCGAATCCCAGCGCGACCTTCGACGTCATCGTCCAGGGTCGTCGCGACGAGAACAGCGACCGCACGATCGATGAGCTCAAGGACAGCGGCGGTCAGCTGAAGAAAGCGTTCCGCTCCATCAACGGTGCGGCGGCCACGGTCACGGGCAAGCAGCTGCTCAAGCTCGCGGACGACTCGCACGTCACCGTGATCACCCGCGACGACAGCGTCAAGCTGTCGGCCGTCGACTGGCGCGACGTCACGAACGTCAACCAGCTGTGGGGCGATTGGAGCTCTCCGGCGCCTCAGGCTCCGGCGATCGCGATCGTCGACTCGGGCATCGACGCCTCGAAGGCCTCCGACTTCGGCGGACGCGTCGTCGCCCGGGCGAACTTCAGCTCGATCGAGCCGAACTCGACCGGCGATCCTTCGGGTCACGGCACGATGGTGGCCGGCATCGCGGCAGGCGGCTCGAGCAGCTACCCCGGCGTCGCGAAGAACGCGCCGCTCGTCGACGTCCGCGTGGCGTCGAGACTCGGCGAGGCCAAGACGAGCGACATCGTCTCGGCGGTCGACTGGATGATCGCGAACAAGTCGCGGTACAACATCCGCGTCGCGAACTTCTCGCTGGCCGGCACGAGCGAGGCGAGCTTCCGGTTCGACCCGCTCAACAAGGCGGTCGAGGAGCTCTGGATGAGCGGCGTCGTCGTCGTCGCCTCGGTGGGCAACAATGGCTCGGCGACGGGTCCCGTGAAGATCGCGGCGCCCGGCAACGACCCGTTCATCATCACTGTCGGTGCACTCGACACCGAAGGCACGATCGGCCGGAGTGACGACGAGCGTGCCTCGTGGTCAGCGTACGGGCCCACGGCGGACGGCTTCATGAAGCCGGACCTCTCGGCTCCGGGGCGCTACATCACGGCGCCGGTGCCGTCGAGCTCGTACCTCGTCGGCGAGAAGTCCACCCGCGTCGTCGCCCCCGGGTACATGTGGATGAGCGGCACGTCGTTCTCGGCGCCGATGGTCGCCGGTGCGGCGGCGCAGCTGCTGGCCCGCAAGCCGTACCTGACGCCGAACCAGGTGAAGGGGGCGCTGATGGCCTCGGCCCGGTACCTCCCGTCCGCGGATCCGGGTGCCGGTGTCGGCGAGCTCGACGCGGCCGCCGCTGCGGCGATCGTGAGCCCGCCGAACCCGAACGAGAACCTCTACGCGTTCGTCTCGAACGGCGACTTCAACGCCGACGCGTGGGCGAGCTACGTCTCGGTCAACGCGAACTGGACGCAGTCGAACTGGGTTTCCTCGAACTGGGTCTCGGCGAACTGGGTCTCGTCCAACTGGGTGGCCTCCAACTGGGTCGCATCCAACTGGGTGTCGTCCAACTGGGTGTCGTCCAACTGGGTGGCCTCCAACTGGGTCGCATCCAACTGGGTCGAGTAACACCCGGAAGTACCTCCAAGACGGACGGCGGCCCCTGGGCCGCCGTCCGTCTTTTCTCCCCCGAATGGGGGAACCCGTTCGGGTCACTCCGGCGGGGGATGTTCCCCTCTGCTTCACCGGCTTAGGTTCCACGTGCGGCTGCGCACTTGCGACGGTCAAGCCAACGGCGCGTTTAGCCGACAAAGACGAGCGTAGGAGCATCTGTGGCGGCGACTGAAAACCAGCTCTCGAAGAGCGCGAAGATCTTCCTCGGCGGCCTGTTCACGCTGGCTGCGATCGCGATCGTGCCGAGCCTCGCGCATCTCTCGATGGACACGGAGGGCTGGCTGATCTTCGCCATCTTCGGGTCGGCGGCCGCAGCCGCCCAGCTGTTCCCGGTCCACACGCTCAGGAACAACGCCTTCACACCCGCGATCGTCTTCATGCTCCCGGCGGTCTTCCTGCTCCCGCCCGAGCTGATCGCGCTGATGCCGATCGTCATGCACCTGCCCGAGTGGCTGCGCGTTCGCTACCCGTGGTTCATGCAGACGTTCAACATCGCGAACCACACGGTCAACCTCTTCGCGGCCTGGGCGGTCGCCAACATCATCCTCGACGTCGCGCCGGGCCCCGAATCGCGGGTCTGGGCGATGGCAGGCATCGCGGCGACCCTGGTCTACGTGGTGCTCAACCATACGATCGTTGCGGTCATGCTGCGCCTCGCCCGCGGGATGCGGCTGCGGGAGACGGGCCTCTTGTCGTTCCAGAGCCTCTCCAACGAGATGGTCGTCGGCCTGCTCGGGTTCGCACTCGTCAGCTTCTGGCACACGAACCCGTGGTTGATCCCGATCGGGATCGCCCCGATGCTGCTGATCCATCGCTCGCTCGCGGTGCCGGCGCTCGAGGAAGAGGCGCGCGTCGACCCGAAGACGGGGCTCTTCAACGCCCGCCACTTCGCCTCCGCGCTCGCCGAGGAGCTCGGTCGCGCGGTGCGCTTCGAGCGCCCGATGTCGCTGATCATGGCCGACCTCGACCTGCTCCGCGACATCAACAACACGTACGGGCATCTCGCCGGCGACGCGGTGCTGCGTGGGATCGCGCAGATCTTCCGCGCGCAGCTTCGCCACTACGACGTGCCCGCCCGGTTCGGCGGCGAGGAGTTCTCGATCCTCCTGCCGGAGACTCCGCCCGACCAGGCGCTCGAGATCGCCGAGCGGATCCGGCGCGCGGTCGCGGAGGCGTCGTTCGAGGTCGAGACCTCGAGCGAGCCGATTCGCGCGACCGTCTCGATCGGCGTCGCCGGCTTCCCGAAGGACGCGACCGACGCAAACGAGCTGATCCACCAGGCGGACCTCGCCGTCTACCGCGCGAAGCTCCAGGGCCGAAACCGCGTCCAGGGCGTCAGCGACGACTCGCTGCTCGTGAGCACCGATCGCTCCCAGCGGCTCGTCGTCGTCCCCGAGGACGGGGAGCACGTCGTCGCGCTGCCGCGCGCCGCCGAGGCGATCCCGCCGGAGGACCGCCGGACGCAGTCGTCCCCGCGCCCGCTCGCGGTCCAGGGCCCTCGGTTCCTCGCGCTCTCACGCCGCCTCGGCATGCTCGTCGGCGCGGTGAGCCTCGCCGGGATCGTCGCAGGCGTCGACGGCCTCCTGCTCGGCAGCTCGTCCGACATCGCCGGCTTGCTGGCGATCGTCGCACTCGTCGGGATCGGCCAGGCTGTCGCCCTCACCGTCAGCGACGAGATCGGCGGCAGCTCGATTTCGCTCAGCGCTGTCGGCGCGATCGCCGGCGCCGCGCTGTTCGGGCCGCGAGCCGCGCTCGCGATCGCGATCACGATTGCCGTCGTCGACTGGAGCGCGCAGCGGATCTGGACGCATCAGGTGCTCTTCAACATCGGCGCGCTGACCCTCGCCTCGCTTTCGGCCGCCGGCGTCTTCGCGTTGGCCGGCCAGTTCGACTTCACGGGCACGCCCGGCCAGATCGCGATGATCGCCGCCGGCATCGCCGCGGGGCTCGTCTACTTCGGCGTCAACATGAGCCTCGTCAGCATCGCGCTCGCGATGGAGGGTCACGAGCGCTGGCTCGCCGTCTTCAGGGAGCGGTTCGCGTGGCTGTGGCTGCACTACCTCGTCTACGGGTTCGTCGCAGGCGTCATGGCCGTCGCCTACAGCGCTGCCGCGCTCTGGGGGCTCGCGGTGTTCGTGGTGCCGCTCCTCCTCATGCGCAAGACCCAGGAGGCCTACCTCACCCACCAGCAGCGCTCGGCAAAGAAGCTCCGCGAGGCCGCCGAGACGATCCAGTCGCAGAACGTCTCCCTCGAGCAGGCGAACCGTCTGCTCAAGGAGCGCTCGACCGCGGCGATGGAGTCGCTCTCAGCGACGGTCGACGCGCGCGACTCCTACACGGCCGGACATTCGCGCCGCGTGCAGCAGCTCGCGCTCGCGATCGGCCGCGAGCTCGGCCTCTCCCAGGCGGAGCTCGATCTCCTCGGCCACGCCGCGCTCTTCCACGACATCGGCAAGCTCGCGATCCCCGACGCGATCCTCCTGAAGCCCGCCTCGCTCACGACCGAGGAGTGGGCGCTGATGCAGCGCCACGCAGAGGAGGGCGCGAGGATCATCGACCGGCTCGGCTTTCTCGGCGACGCCGTGCCGGCGATCCGGCATCACCACGAGCGCTTCGACGGCACGGGGTACCCCGATCGGCTGACCGGGGAGGAGATCCCCCTCGGTGCCCGGATCATCCACGTCGCCGACGCGCTGGACTCGATGCTCACGACCCGCATCTACCGGGCCGCCAGGCCGCCCGTGGAGGCCCTCTCCGAGCTCAAGCGGGCCTCCGGCAGCCAGTTCTGCCCCCGGTGCGTCTCCGCACTCCAGCGGATCCTCCCGATCGAGAGCCTCGAAGAGCAGCACCCGGTCGAGCCGACCCAGCTGCTCGCCGCCGTTTCGTAGTAGAGACAGCCACGGCTGATCGGGCGCTCTTGCGCCTTGGTCAGTTTGCTCTACCATTCTTGACATGGCCCGGAAGCGGGCCTTCCGCGCCCTCGACGGCATCGACCCCGAGCGGCTGGCGGCGTTCCAGGCCGGGATCCGCAGGCGCTACGGCGACGAGGAGCTCCTCGCCGAGCTCCGCGCCTGCGCCGAGCGACTCGGGCGCTCGCCGACGATGCGGGAGTTCGCGGACGACCCGCAGACCCGGGTTCATCCGCAGACCGTGATCGAGCACTTCGGGAGCTGGAACGCGGCCAAGCGGGAGGCAGGCCTCGTACCGCGCCGCTTCGCGACGCGGGAGGAGCTCCTGCAGGTGCTGCGCGACCTCGGCGAGGAGCTCGGGCGCACCCCGACCGCGCGCGACCTCGAGGAGCGCCGCGGCCGGCTGCCGTCGAAGTCGCTCTACTGGCACACATTCGGCTCGCTCACGACGGCTCTTCGCGAGGCGGGCTACGACATCCCGGTGGGAGAGGAGCGCCTGGAGCGCGCGGTCGAGCAGGGCGTCCGGCTGGCGCGAAAGCTCAAGCGCCTACCCAAGTTCGCCGACTGGGCCGCGGCGCGCAAGGCCGACGACACGATCCTGACCGAGTGGCAGGTCTACCGGATGTTCGACTCGCGCCGGGGCGCGTGGGCGACGTTCCAGTTCCTGATCTCAGAGCGCCTGCGCGAGCAGGGCGTCCCGGTCAGCGCCGAAGGTCGGGTCGGCTAGTTAGGCGGCCTGGACGAGGGCCGCGAGGCGCTTGAGGCAGTGCGCGCCCTCGTCCGGAGTTCGGATCGGCGGCAGCACGTCGTCCTCGACGAACGAGTGATCCGGGCGGAAGCGCTCGGTCCAGGCGACGCGGCCGTCGGCGAGCGCGACCATCGTGCCCTCGGGCACTTCGCGCTTCTGGAGCCGGACACCGGCGAAGCGCTCGACGGTCTCGAGCGCGAGCAGGGTGGAGGCGAAGAAGATCTCACGGTGACCACGCCCGAGCCAAAGGGGGCGGCCCATGCCGCGCGCCAGAAAGAGCAGGCCGGGACGCCGTTCGTCGACCCAGGCGGTTGCCATCGCGCCGTAGAGCTGCTCGAGCGCTTCGGCGCGGTTCTCCGTCGCCCCGGCGAGCGCAAAGATCGCCTCGGAGTCGACGGTCATCTCGGGCTCCGCGCGGCGCCAGCCGTGCCGCTCGAACAGCTCGTCGTCGTTCACGATGATCCCGTTGTGGATCCCGACGACCGGCCCGTGGCGAACCGGGTGGTTGTTCGCGGCGATCGACGGATGACCCTTCGTGTAGTCACGCACGTGGACGAGCGCCTCGATCGCGTCGATCGGGATCGTGATCTGGTCGAGGAGCGCGCTCGCCCCGGAGCGCTGCTTGTGCACCTCGACCGGGCCGCTCGGGCCTCGGTGTGCGTACCCGACGGCGTCGGCTCCGCGCTCGGCGATTCCCGCGAGGAGCGACTGGGCCGAGAGGGTCCGCTCGACGCTCGAAGAGCCGCTGAGGCTATAGCCGGCAATGCCGCACATCAGGGTTCGATCCTAGGATTCTCGACGGTCGACACTGTTTCCTCTCTCTAGCTAGACGTATCGGCACGAGCGGGGGTTAGGTAAGGATTCGGTAAGTCCGCGGTATCCCTCGTTCGGGGGGAGCAGCGGTTTCAGGCGCATCCCCCAAAAGGCCGATACGTGCGGCATGGAGCGGAACTCCTTGCCGGAGCCTGCGGAGTCGGTCGAGGTCGAGACCCTCGAGCCGCGGCTCGAGCTGCTGCCGAGCCTCGATCCCGTCGAAGCGGAACCAGAGAGCGGGGCGGAGGTCGACGTGTTCGACGCGCCCGCACCGACCCAGGACCCCCTCAAGCTCTACGTCCGCCAGATCGGCGACGGCCGGCTCCTGACCCAGACCGAGGAGCGCGAGCTCGCCCGGCGGAAGGACCTGGGTGACGAGGCCGCCAAGCGGCGCCTGATCGAGTGCAACCTCCGGCTCGTCATGTCGATCACCCGGAACTACACGAAGGCGGGCGTGCCGCTCCTCGACCTGATCCAGGAAGGCAATCTCGGGTTGATCCGGGCAGTCGAGAAGTTCGACTACACGATGGGCTTCAAGCTTTCGACGTACGCCACCTGGTGGATCCGGCAGGCGATCACGCGTGCGCTCGCCGACCAGGGCCGGATCATCCGCCTGCCCGTCCACGTGGCAGACCAGGTGCGGCGACTGATGCGCACCCGCCGCGTGCTCGCGCAGAAGCTGAACCGCGAGCCGACGATCGCCGAGCTCGCTGCCGCGTCGGAGCTCCCGTTGAAGAAGGTCAAAGACTTGCTCGAGCTCGTCGAGGAGCCGGTGAGCCTCGAGACACCGGTCGGCGACGGGGAGTCGCTCTACGGCGACCTGATCGAGGACACCAAGACCGATCGTCCCGAGCTGACGACCGCCGACGGGATGCGACACCGCGAGCTCGTGCGCGCGCTCGACAGCTTGAACCCCCGCATGCGCAGGGTCGTCGCGCTGCGCTTCGGGCTCGACGGCGAGAAGCCGCAGACACTCGAAGAAGTCGGCGCCGGGCTCGGCATCACGCGCGAGCGCGTGCGCCAGCTCGAGTCGCGCGCCCTTCGCGAGCTCCGCGCAGTCGCGCCGGATCTCGAGCTCTACCTCGCCGAGTAGACGACCGGCCCGCGGGTACCCTCGTGGTATGGGCTTCTTCGTCGACGTCCACTCTCACGTCGTACCTTCCGGTGACGACGGAGCGCAGCGTGTCGTCGAGGGCCTCGGTCTCTGCCGCGACGCCGCAGCGCATGGGACGGCGATCCTCTACGCGACCCCACACGTCTGGCCTCACCTCACGCTCACCGACGCCCGCGCGCAGGAGATCCGCGCGAACTTCGCGGAGGTCGCCGAGCGGGCCGAGCTGGAGCTGAGGCTCGGGTTCGAGCTGACGCCGGCCCCGCCGCTCCTGGAGCAGGACCTGAGCCGCTACGTGCTCGAGGGGACGAACGCCGTCCTGATCGAGGTGCCGTTCACCGGCTCGGCCGGCCTGCTGATCGAGATCTGCGAGCGCATGGAGACGCAGGGGCTGCAGCCGGTGATCGCGCATCCTGAGCGCACGCAGCCGGTGCTCGAGCGGCCGTCACTCGCACGGGACTTCGTCGAGCGCGGCTGGCTCCTCCAGGTGAACGGCAGCTCACTGACCGCGCGGCACGGTCCGGAGATCGAAGGGCTCGCGTGGGGGCTGGTCGACGACGGGCTCGTTTCCCTCGTGGGTTCGGACGGGCACCGCGGCACGCGTCCAGCGGTGCTCGACGACGCCTACGCAGCGGTCGTCGTACGAGTGGGGGAGACGCAGGCGCGCTCGCTCTTCGACGGGTCGGCGATCGGGGTGACGGCGACCGCCGAAATGACCGTGCGCGAGCGGGCGCAAAGCGCCCGCCTTTAGGGGTTCTCGCGGTCACGTGTCCGCGCAAGCGGATTCGTGACCTGCGGACCAACTAGTACGCGACGGCTTCCATCTCGTGCAGCCGCGCGAGGTGCTTGAGCGACTCCAGCTCGATCTGGCGGACGCGCTCGCGCGTCAGTCCGAGCCGCTTGCCGATCTCTTCGAGCGTCTTCGGCTCAGCGTCGTCGAGCCCGTAGCGCAGGACGAGCACGGCGCGGTCGCGCTCGGGAAGCACGCCCAGCGCCGCGGCGAGCGCCTGGCTTCGAAGCGTGATCTCGACCACGTCTTCCGGTAGCGGCGAGTCACCCGCGACGAAGTCTCCGAACGTCGCGTCCTGTTCTTCGCCGACCGGCTGATCGAGGCTCGTCGAAGCACGCGCAGCGGCGCGCACCTCCGTCGCCTGCTGCACCGGGAGGTTCGCCTCCTCGGCGATCTCCTCGAGCGTCGGCTCGCGGCCGAGCTCCATCCAGAGCGTCCGCTCGGCGCGGTTCATCTTCTGGAGCCGCTCGACGACATGGACCGGCATGCGGATCGTCCGAGCCTTGTCCGCCAGCGCCCGCGCGACCGCCTGCCGGATCCACCAGGTCGCGTAGGTCGAAAACTTGTAGCCGCGGCGCCAGTCGAACTTCTCGACGGCGCGGATCAAACCGAGTGTCCCTTCCTGGATCAGGTCGAGAAACGGCAGTCCCTGGTTGCGGTAGTTCTTCGCGATCGAGACGACGAGGCGAAGGTTCGACTGGATCATCCGCTGCTTGGCGAGGGCGTCGCCGCGCTCGATCCGCTTCGCGAGCGAAACCTCTTGGGCGGCGGTCAGCAGCGCGTGGTGGCCGGCCTCGCGCAGGAACAGCTGAAGGGCGTCGGTCGTCGATTCGACCGGGGGCGGTGAGGGCGCCGGCTCTTGCTTCTCCTGGGGCTCGTCGACGAGCTCGAACCCGCGTGCCTCCAGCTCGCGCTCCAACGCGTCCACCTCGAGCGGCGCGAGCTCGTGCAGCTCCAGCAGCTCCGTGAGCTCGAGCCGGCGGATCGTGCCGGACGCCTCGGCCGACTCGAGGAGCGGACGAAGCTCCTCGTGCTCGAGCACATTTTCGACCACGTCGACAGCCACGACCGATAGGCGTGTTCCGCATGCCCTTGGTGTCCAAACCCGCTACCTGGCAACTGCTTCGGCCCCTCCAGGCCGACGCACGATAAGCGTGATTATGTCGAGTCGGGACAAGACGGCTACCGTGTCGTGCGTGAAGGGCCTCGTCCCCCTCCTCGCGCTCGCCTTGCTGCTGCCGGGCACGGCCGAGGCGGAGGTCGTCGCGCCGGGGATCTCCGAGGGCGCACTTGCGGTCGCGCGCGACGGTTCGCCGCGCGTCGCCTGGATCGAAGGTCGGCGACTCGTGCTCGCGACCCGCACCGGTTCCTGGGGCTCGAGGCCGATCGCGACGCTTCCGACGACCGAGGGACGGGTCGCGGGGCTCGCGGCGGACGCCGTCCTCGTCGAGGCCCGGCGGTCCTGGATCCGCCTGGTCGTCCGCTCGGGCAGCCGCTGGCGCGTCCTCATCGTCGCGAACGCGCCGAAGCGCACCCTGCTCGGCGTCTCGGGGCTCACGCTGGATGCGTCCGGCCGGCCTGCGGTTGCCTATGCGCTCCAGGAGGCGAACGACAGCACGTCGCTCCACCTCGTCCGCCTCGCGGCGAGCGGACGTCTCGTGCGCACCAGGATCACGCAGAAAGGCTTCCCCCTGAGCGTCGTCCCGCCCGCCGCTGCGCCGGTGCTCTGGCCGGACGGGACGATCCGCGTGGTCGAGAGCTTCTCGCAGCGCGGCGCGAACGCGATCCTCTGGCGGCGCGAGGGACAGCGCTGGTGGGGCCGCGTCCTGCACGCAAGCGCCCTGGGTGCCGCCCCTCTCCCCCTCTTCGCCGCTGCCGCAGCCGACGGCATCTATGTCGCGTGGACGATCCCCTACTTCACGTTCGGCGAGAACCATCTCGTCCTCTCGTCGCGGATCGACCGCTCGACGTCGCTCGTCCTGCACCCGAACGCGTTCGCGGCCGGCGCTCGTGCTCGGTCCTTCGGGTCCGGAGGTCGCAGCGAACGAGCCGGTGCAGGGGCTGGTCGCCGGTTTCGTGACGGGCTCGGCGCAGACGGAGTTCGACGGTCGCGTCCTCGGCTACGCGGCGACGCCGACCGGCGGCCGCCAGCTGCTGCTCGCGCGGCCCGACGGGCTCGAGTGGTTCGAGGTGCCGACCGTGCCCACGTTGCGAGTGGCCGTGGACTTCACGCTCCGCGGCCGCGTCGAGGGTGCGGCGGGCGGCTCGGTCTCGCTCTACGAGGAGCGGGCAGGCCAGCCCCGGCGGCTCGTTGGGGAGTTCCCGCTCGGCGAGGAAGGTCTGTTCGACGCCGCGGTCCCCGTCACGGCGGGCTTCTCGTATCGCGCTGTCTACGTGGACCCCGTGACGGGCGTCCCCTACGCGCGCCTCGTCCGACCCTAGAAGGTCGCGTCGCGGACACCGGTCGCGATCAGGAGCAGGACGATCGCCGCGACGATCAGCCGGAAGACCACGAACACGGTGTAGTTGTGGCGGCGCACGTAGCCGAGCAGCGCCTCGATCGCAAGGAGCGCGCTGCCGGCCGCGGCGAGTGTGCCGACCAGGAAGGGCCCCTCCCACCCCGGCGGCAGGTCGCCGAGCAGGACGTCCGTCACGCCCTTCAGGAGGATGGCGCCGAAGGTGATCGGTGCGAGGAGCAGGAACGAGAGCCGCGCGGCCTGGTCGCGGGTCAGCCCGAGGAAGCGTGCCGCTGAGATCGTGATCCCGGAGCGCGACACGCCGGGCATCAACGAGAGCGCCTGCGCGCAGCCGATCCCGAACGCGCCCCAGAGCCCGACCTCGTCCATCGACTTTTGCTCGGGCCGCCGGTCGGCGAGCCACAGCACCCCCGCGAAGACCGCGAGCAGGATCGCGATCTGCCACGGCTCGCCGAGGTGCTCCGCGATCAGCGACTCCCCAGCAGCGCCGACGAGCGCGGCAGGCACGGTCGCGACGGCGACGACCCACGCGGTCCGTTCGGCGGGCGTCCGGATCCGCCTCCGCGCGATGCTGCCGACGAGCGCGACGGCGAGCTCTGCGATGTCGCGCCGGAAGTACGCGACCACGGCCACGAGCGTGCCCAGGTGGAGGGCGACGTCGAAGGTCTGGTTGAACGCGTCGTGCTGCTCGAGGTACGTCCACTCCCCGAGCCACGGGACGAGGATCAGATGGCCGGACGACGAGATGGGCAGCAGCTCCGTGAGCCCCTGGACGATCCCCAGCACGAAGGCCTGCCAGTCCGGGAGTGCCCCGTCGACCTCCCCCACGCCGAGCAGGGTCAGAAGGGCTGCCAGCGCGAGCAGAATCGCAGCGGTCGTGACGGTCGCAGCACGGCTCATGCGGCGATCGATCCTACGGTGTAGAGTCCCGCGTCCAGCTGTCCACAGGCTTTCCCACAAGTTGGAAGAAAGGCTGTGGAATTGTGGATAATTGAATTATCCGCAAATAGCGGCCACGACAACTTTCGACCTCTTGAAGCGGGACACGTCCCCGGCTACGTTCCCTCTTGCGCCGAGCACGGAGCGCAAGTAGGTCGAAACCGCTCCCGGTGGCAGTAGGCGGAAGCCGAAAGCCAGCGGGGACGGTGGACGAAAGTGAAACCGGCTCGGCGAATACTTTCGGGGCGAGGGTTCTTCGGGACACTCGCCCCGAAAGCTGTGGGCGAAAGTCCTGCGGACTTTCGCCCACTGGAGATCGCACACACCCCTCGTCTAGGATCGCGCCGTGCACCTTCGCGCTCCTTCGGTCGACAAAGGCGTGTCGGCCTTCTGGTGGGCGTTCTTCTTCTTCCTCTACCTCTTCTTCGGGATGCTCGCGGTCGGCGTCGCCAAGGGGAGCGCGTTGATCTTCAGCGCGCTGCTCGGGTTGGGGATCTTCTTCTACATCCGGATCTACGGCGATGAGTCGCCGCGCGATCTTGCCGCGCAGGTCACGAATTCGCTAGCGCGAACTCGCGACGCGCAAGACCCCTAAAGGCGTCCGCTTCGCGGCCGCTCGCGCAGCGTCCCTTCAGCGTTAGACGTCGTTCGAACGCGGCCGGCGGCTCGAGAGCGCGCCGATCAGCAGCCGGGCGAGCGAGTCGCCGACGATCCGCTCGAGCCGCTCACGGGCCGTCGGGCGCCGGTGCTCGGTGTCGAGGGCTTCACAGTGGTCGAGCAGGAGCTCAGCTCCCCGCCCGCGGATTTGCGGCTCTGCGGCGGTCACGCCACTGGTATCGGCGCCCCGTCGCGCCCCGCTCATCCCTGTTTCGGGGCTAAAGGCGAAGCCGGCGGGCGTCGAACTCGCTCGAGCCCAGAAAGGAGCGGAACTCGTCGACGACCGGCTCCTCCCAGAAGACGTGCCGGACGACTCCCACCTCGGCGTCGTTGTGGAAGGGCAGGTCCACGTGGGTCGTCGTCACGAGGTTGACCGACGTTCGGGAGCAGGCCGGACAGCGCACCGCGAGGCCCACCGTCCCGTCGGCGGCGGCGAGCAGGACGAACGACGACGGGAAGACCGGCCGCGGCCGCTCCTCCGGCAGGCAGAAGAAGCTCCACGGCCACTCGCCCTTCTGGATGCGCCGAGCTGCGAGGTCGCCGAATTCGCCGGAGGAGTCCTCGAGCTTCGCGGTCATCAGGTTGAAGAAGCGCTCGCCCCCGAAGCCGAGCGGCGCCCAGTCGAGCTCGTCGTGCGTGACGAGGCCCGGGTGCTCGTCCCCGCAGGAGCACGCAAACGTGACGCGGTAGACGACGGGGTGCGCGGTTCCCTCCAGCCGCTCCAGCGAACGGAACGCGGACAGCGTGACCGACGTCTCGCCCCGCACCGGGCACGAGAAGCCGTACCGGCTGGTCAACGCGTCGTACATGCGCTTGGCCAGTTTTATCGGCAGGTCGGACGCCGGGCGTGAGGGTTCGTTCAGTACTCGATCAGCGAGAAGAACTCGTAGCGCGAGAGCCGCTCACGGCCACCGAGGAACGTCAGGTCGATGATGAAGCAGACGCCGACGACCTCCCCGCCCATCTGCTCGACGAGGCCCGCGATCGCCTCGACCGTTCCGCCCGTCGCGAGCACGTCGTCGTGGATCACGACCCGCGTTCCGTCGCCGATCGCGTCCGCATGCAATTCGAGCGAGTTCTGCCCGTACTCGAGCGCGTAGGTCGCGCTCACCGTCTCCGGTGGGAGCTTGCCGGGCCGGCGCGCCGGGATGAAGCCGCAGCCCACCTCGTTCGCGATCGCCGCACCGAGCCAGAAACCTCGGGCCTCGGCGCCGAGCACGAGGTCGGGCGCCTGCTCGCGCGTCCACGAGGCAAGGTCGTCGATCGCCTGACCGAGCGCGTCCGGATCGCGCAGGAGCGGCGAGATGTCCTTGAACCCGACCCCTGGCTCGGGCCAGTCGGGGATCTCGCGGATTCGAGACTTCAGGTCGATCGCCGCCATCAGCGCGCGGCGAACTCTCTCAGATCGCGGAGGAACAGGAGCTGGGCGAGCTCCTGCGCCGCCTCGGCGAGCGCCTCGAGCTCGCGGAGCCCTTCTTGCCTGCGCTCGGCGTTCCGGCCGCGGAGCGCCGGCGCGACGACGGCCTCGAGCAGGCTCGCCTCGCGGTCGGCCGCGGTGCGAAACGTCCGCAGGTGCCTGGCGCTGATCCCGTAGTCGGCCAGGCGCCCGCACGCGATCGCGATCCCGGCGTCGGTCTCCGAGTAGCGCTTCTTCCGCGCCTCGGTCCGCGGCGCGAGCAGCCCGTACTCCTCGAGCTCGCGCGCGAGGTCGCCCGAGATGCCGGTCCGCTCGCACAGCTCCTCGAGGTCGAAGTCGTCCTCGCGGTCGGAGAGCGTCGCGGCCCGCTTGCGCTTCCGATCCTTCGCCGACGGCGCGGAGAGCTCCTGGCGGATCACCCGGAGCGGCAGGAACTCGTCGCGCTGCAGGGCGAGGATCCGCCGCAGCCGCTCGACGTCGTCCTCGCCGAAGAGCCGGTACCCGCCACGCGTGCGCCGCGGCGCGATCAGGCCCTGGTCCTCGAGGTAGCGGATCTTCGAGATCGAGATGTCCGGGAAGTCGCCCTTGAGCTGCTCGCAGACCGCGCCGATCGTCAGCAGCGCCTGTTCGCGGGAGGCGGTCTTCGCAACGCTCATCGGGAGAGGTAGGTCAGCCGGTATTTGCCGATCTGGAGCTCGTCCCCGTCCTCGAGCTCGGCGGACTCGACGCGCTTCTTGTTCACGAAGGTGCCGTTCAGGCTGCCCTCGTCGTCGATGCGGAACGCCTCGCCCGACTTGACGATCACCGAGTGCTTGCGCGAGACCGTGACGTCGTCGAGGAAGATCTCGCAGTCCGGGGAGCGACCGATGGTCGTGCTGTCGCGCTCGAGCGAGAACGTCTCGCCGGCACGGCCGCCGCCGGAGCGGATGATCAGGGCTGGCCCGTCGATCCCCTCCGGGAGCCCCGAGCCCTCCTCCTCCGCTTCCTCGGGCGTGAAGGTCATCGTCGTCTCGGACTCGTCGGGCCGAACGAGGTGAGCCCCGCAGCGCGCGCAGAAGTTCGCGGCCTCAGGGTTCTGGAAGCCGCACTCGGGACAGTAGACGTGGCTCAAGCGGCTGGATCCTTCGTGGACGGCGAGCCCTTCTGCGACAGGATGTCGGTCAGCGCGTCCATGTCGACGTGCTGTTGGTCGCCCGCATTGATCGACTTCCGCAGCCGCGCCGTCCGCTCGGCCCGCAGGATGTCGATGCGCCCCTGGATCAGGCGGCGCCTGTACGAGATGTCGCTCTCCTCTCGCTCGAGCTCTTCGATCAGCTCCTTCAAGTCCTCGTCTGCGAGCGAGGCGAAGTCCGGCAGTGGTTCCATGGCGCTCATTTCAGCAGTCCCTTCTCCAGGGGTCAACCTGAACTTGAGACTTTAGTTCATGCGCCGACGAGAGATTCCTCTGCCGCGAGGATCTCCTCGACGATTGCCCTCAGTTCCGAGGCCAGCTCCCGCGATTCGTCCTCGGTCCGCCCCTCGGCGTAGAGGTGGACGACGGGCTCGTCGGGGTCCGGGAGGACCTGCGCCGTCCCGCGCTCGTCGAAGACCTTGATCCCGTCCGTCAGGTCGACCTCGCGACCCTCCAGACGCTCGTGGAGGACACGCATCACCGTCCCCTTCAGTGCCCACGGGCAGTGCAGACGCTCGTGGACGAGCAACGACTCCGGGAGCGAGGCGACGAGCTCCGAGAGCGGGCGCTCGACGGGTGCAAGCAGCTCCAGGAGCTTCACCAGGCTCGCGACGGCGTCGTAGCCCGGCAGGAACTCGGGGAAGACGTAGCCGCCGCCCACGGCGCCCGCGAAGATGAAGCCGTCGGCCGACGCCGTCTTCGTGAGCTCGGCGAGCGAGGCCGGCGTGCGGACGATCTCCAGGCCGCTGCCCTCCAGGAGCTCTTCGACCCGGCTCGTCACCGTCACCGGGAACGCGAGCTTGCCCACCCGTCCGTCCGAGCCGAGCAGCTGGAGGAAGAGCAGCAGCGCGCGGTCGAGCGGGATCTCCTGAGCCTGCTCGTCCACGAGATGGAGGCGCTCGGCCCCGCGGTCGAAAACGACGCCGAGGTCGCCCCCAAGCGCGGCGACGAGCCGCTTCGTCTGCTCGACGAGCTCCGGCAGGTCCGCCCCACCCTCGTCGCGCTCGGTGATGAACGCGTGCGCGGTGACCGCCTCGACCCCCAGCGGGCCGAGCACGAGCGGCAGCACGAACGACGCCGCGGAGTAGCCGTAGTCGACGACGATCCGGAAGCCCCGCGCGCGGATCGCCTCGACGTCCAGCGAGTCGAGCAGGCCGGTCGCGTAGCTCTCCCGCACGCGTGCCGGGTACGAGATCGAGCCGACTTCGTTGAAGCCGACGCGCCGGAGCTCGCCGCGGGAGAAGTGCTTCTCGATCTCCTTCTGGAGCCCGGGCGTGAGCGAGATGCCGGGCGGCTCGCTGAACTGGATCCGCACCACCTCGGGGTCGGTGGGGTGCGTCGTCACGTGGACGCCTGCGTCGTACCCCTCCATCTTGAGCAGGTGCCGGCTCACCGCCTGCGGGAGCACACGCAGGTCGGCGACGTTGACGCCCGATGCGGTCAGCCCCGTGATCACCGCGCGCTTGATCATGCGGCACGCGGCCGAGGAGTCTCTGCTCGCGACGACGCGCGACCCTTTCTTCAGCGCGGTCCCGAGAGCGGTCGCCAGACGGATCGCGGTCTCCGGCGTCAGGTCGACGTTGACGCGACCCGAGACGCCCCACTGGTCGAACAGCCGCGACGACACGCGCGACTCCCAGATCAGGCTCTCGTGGATCAGCGCTCCGGACTCGATCTCCTTGTACGGGTAGATGCGCACTCCGGGCTGCAGCACGCTCTCCTCGCCGATCGTCACCTCGTCGCCCACCGCGACGCCCTCGCCGATGCGGACATGCGCGCGGATGTCGCAGGAGCGGCCGACGATCGCGCCCTCGATCACCGCTGCACGACCGATATGCGTGCCGGAGTCGATCACGCTGTGCGTCGTGCGTGCGTTCTCGCGCAGGGTCACGTTCGCGGACAACACCGAGTAGGGCCCGACGGTCGCCTCGGGGAGGATCCGGCAGTAGTTGCCGATGAACGCCGGCCCGTGCACCGCGCCGAGGTCGTGGAGGTCGACGCCCTCGCCGATCCACACGTTCCCGCGCAGGCGGATCCCCGGGACGTTCAGGCGCACGCGCTCGTCGAGCGCGTCGGCGTTCGCCTGGCGGTACTGCTCGAGGTTCCCGATGTCCTGCCAGTAGCCCTCGAAGACGTGGCCGTACAGAGGCCGTCCCATCTCGAGAAGCAGCGGGAAGAGCTCCTTCGAGAAGTCGTAGGGCCCGTCGTCCGGGATGTGCGTCAACACCTCCGGCTCGAGGATGTAGATGCCGGTGTTGATCGTGTCCGAGAACACCTGGCCCCACGAAGGCTTCTCGAGGAAGCGCTCGATGCGCCAGTCCTCGTCGGTCACGACGATCCCGAACTCCAGCGGGTTGTCGACCGACTTCAGCCCGATCGTCACAGCGGCGCCCCGTTCCCGGTGGGCGGCGAGCATGGCGCCGAGGTCGACGTCGCACAGCGCGTCGCCCGAGATGACGAGGATCGGCTCTTCGAGGCGCCTCGTCGCGAGGCGAACCGAGCCGGCCGTTCCCAGCGGCGTCTCCTCGACCGAGTACGAAATGTTCAGTCCGAGCGACTCGCCGTCGCCGAAGTAGGAGCGGATCGCCTGCGGCAGGAACGCCACGGTGATGATCACGTCCTCGAAGCCGTGTTCCCTCAGGAGCTCGAGGATGTGCTCCATGCACGGCTTGCCGACGATCGGCACCATCGGCTTCGGCTGGTTCGACGTCAGTGGACGGAGCCGGGTCCCCTCACCGCCGGCCATGACGACAGCTCTCACGCGCGCACCTCGCGTCGCGCCTTGAGGACGTATTGCGCAGCGGCGAGCAGCGCAAGGCCGAGACCCGTCCAGAACAGCCAGAGCGGCCACTGCGTCCCGTCGTGCGTGACCATAGTGAAGGCGAGCGAAGCGTAGAGGACCCACGTCGCGAGCTTGCCCAGGCGGTTCACCTCGAAGTCGTATCCGCGCGGCACGACGAGCTTGTACCCGCCGAGGAGCAGAGCGTCGCGGGCGAGGACGACGGCGAGCGCGACGAACGGCAGCCGGCCCTCGACCCAGAGCAGGAGCACCGCCGCGTCGATCATCAGCCGGTCGGCGAGCGGGTCGGCCACCTTTCCGAACTGGGACTCGACGCGCCAGCGTCGCGCGAGGAAGCCGTCGACCTGGTCGGTGATCCCGGCCGCCGCGAAGACGAGCGCGGCCGGCCAGCTGTAGCCTTCGTCGCCCCCGAGGATCAGGATCACGAAGACGGGGATCAGCCCCAGCCGCAGGATCGTGAGCGCGTTCGGCACCTGCGCCAGCGGGCGCGAGACGGCGCGCGTGGCCATATCGGAGAGGATAGTCCTCGCCCGTGCGGCTCCCCGGATTCGTCAACGCCCACTCCCACGCCTTCCAGCGCGCGCTCAGAGGCCGCACGGAGGGAGGCGACTTCTGGGCCTGGCGGGAGCTGATGCTCGAGGAGGCGGCCCGACAGAATCCGGAGCTCGTCAGGAAGTCGTACGCGCGCGTCTACCGGGAGATGCGCGGCGCCGGCTTCACGGCCGTCGGCGAGTTCCATTACCTCGGGCTCGCGGAGGGACGCGCGGCCGCCGAGGCGGCGCAGGACGCAGGCGTCGAGCTCGTGCTGCTCCACGTTGCGTACGCGCGTGGCGGGATCGAGCGCTTCCGGCAGGCGTCGGTCGGCGCGTACCTCGACGAGCTCGAGGAGCTGCGCGCCGCGGGCGTGCGCGTCGGTGTCGCCCCCCACTCCGTGCGCGCTTGCCCGGCCAACTGGCTCGAGCAGCTCGGCGCCTACGCCGAGCGCGAGCAACTGCCGCTGCACGTGCACGCGGACGAGCAGCCTCGCGAGATCGAAGAGTGCATCGCCGAGCACGGCGTCCGGCCGATCGAGCTGCTCGCACGCACGGGCTGCCTCGGCGAGCGGACGACCGTCGTGCACGCGACGCACGCAAACGGCGACGAGCTCGACCTGCTCGCCGACGCCGGCGCGCGCATCTGCGTCTGCCCCACGACGGAGGCGAACCTCGGCGACGGCTTCCTGCCCGTCGAGCGCGTGCGCTCGCGCGGAATCGCGCTCTGCATCGGCTCCGACTCGAACGTGCGCGTCGACCCGCTCGAGGAGCTCCGCGAGCTCGAGGGAATCGCGCGGCGGCAAAGCGGCCGGCGAAACGTGATTCCGCTGGACGATCTGCTGGTCATCGGCAGAGAGGAAGGCGCACGGTCGCTCGGGCTCGAGTCGTGGCCGGATGTCGACGCCGACCTCGGCCATGTCTCGCTCGAAGGTGTTGAGGGCGACGACGTCGTCGCCGCGCTCGTGTTCGGGGCCTCAGGCGACGTCTTTCACTGACGGCGGCGGAACCCCGAGACGCCGCAGCGTCCCCCGGCAGCCCTAGACGCGCCGGTCAGGCGACCAGGCGGACGAGCACGACCAGCGTGAGCACACCGACGAGCAGCCAGACGGTCGCGAACGCTCCGGCGAGCAGCATGAGCCGCCGCGGGATGAGGCCCCAGACGAAAGCCGCCAGGCCGGCCCGAGCGAGCGTAAACGACGGCCAATCGCCCGCCAGCTGCTTGCGCAGGAAGCCCAGCAGGCCCGTGCCGTACCGCCGACGCTCGGCGGCCAGGACATGCTCCTGCCAGCGGCGGATCATCTCGTCGGCCTCGCGGCGGGCGCTGCGTTGGTAGATCGGGAGACCTGAGCGCCGTCGTCGCCAGAACTCGAGCGAGCCGCGCGCGTCTTCGAGCGGAGGCGGCTCCCGCATCGCTGCGATCAGCAGCTCGTCCGGGTCATGGGTGACCGCGCGCACAGCCGTGAAAGCGTAGCTTTCGTGCGCTGGAGATGTGGGTCACAACCCGAACGATTGTGCGCTCCTGCACGCCCTCGGCCCCGCCCAAAAGGCGAGTTGCTGTCTCGACGCGCCCCTTTGCAGCCGACGCCGCCGAGGGGCTTTACGAGCCGGCGGCCGACAAGGTTCCGTCGGCGTTGACGATCAAGTACTGCCCCGACCACCACGTCGTCACGAGCGTGACATCCCCTTGGGCGGTGTTCAGGTCGAAGCCCAAACCCGCCGGAGCGTTGGTCTGGAGCTTGTACTTCACCGCCCCCGATTCGTCGGCGAAGGTTCGGCCGACCTCGAGAAAGGATCCGCCGTCACGAGTCGCCCAGAGCCGGAACTCAACGCCGGGCGTGAGGTTCGTGAACGTGAACTCGAGGTTGTAAAGCCCTCGTTTGGCCTGAATCGCGTTCATCTTGCCCTTGACGTCGGTGAACTTCGTGGGGTCCCCGCCGCAGAACCCCCAGTCGACGTAGCCGGCTACCGCGCAGATCGACGTGAACACCCCGACCGCTGGGCTCGAACCGTTTTGCTTCGTGGCCGGCCCACCGGCCTTGGAGGGCGACGTGACAACCGTGGCGCCGACGATCGCCAACACGACGACCAGCAGGGTGATCAGATGGACGCGCTTCACTGTGGGAAAACTCCTTCGCAGTCGATTCATTCCGGGCCAAACCGCTCTGACTTTCACAGTCGCTGCGGGACGACCATCCTTCAACACCTCGAACGGCTGGTCTTGCGGCGCAAGCACCCGCGTCTTGAGACGCGAAAGCCCCGCGTAGCAGGGCCTTCGTCCCGATCGGGGCGCCGAGATTCGAACTCGGGACCTCCAGTCCCCCAGACTGGCGCGCTAACCAGGCTGCGCCACGCCCCGCGAGGGCGGATCGTAGCCAATCGACGCAGCGGCGCCGTCCGCCGCGGTAAGTTCAATTCCGCCTGAGTGTCCATCCCGGTAAGGAGAATCCACACATGGCTCTGACTCAGACGCAGCTCGCCGACGCAATCGCCGAACGCGCCGACCTCACACGCGCGGACGCGAAGAAGGCTCTCACCGCCCTCGAGGAGGTCATCCTCGAGCAGATCGGCGAGGCCGAGAAGGTCAAGATCGGTGGCGTTGTCCAGTTGACCGTTCGCCTCAAGCCCGCCCGCCCTGCGCGGCCCGGCCGCAACCCCGCCACCGGCGAGGAGATCACGATCTCCGCGAAGCCCGAATCCGTCGACGTGAAGGCGCGTGCGCTCACGAAGGCGAAGGGCGCCCTCCCCTCCGTGCAAAAGGCGAAGCGGGTCCTCGGCTAGCCGAAACGCTTGTAAAGGCGGTCGATCAGCTCGGGCATCGCCTCGAGCCGGTCGGTGATCACACGCACGCGGTACTCGCGGAAGTGCTCGGTCTCCACGCCGAGCGCGCCCGCGAGCGCTTGCATGACGTCGTTCGAGGGGACGGGCCGGTTGCCGTGCACGAGGTGGTTGAGGTAGCCGGCCGAAAGGCCGGTCTTGTCCGCGAGCCCGCGGTAGGTCGTACCGCTCTCGTCCATCAGACGTTCGATCGTCGCGCCGAAGGGCTCCGTCGAGAAGCGGCGGCGGCGTGCCATTACGCGAGCGCTCCGAGCTCGGCCATCGGGACGCGGCGCTCCTCGCCCGTCGCGCGATCGCGGACGTCGACCGCACCGTCCTCGAGTGTCTTCTTGCCGACTGTGACTCGCGTCGGGCAGCCGAGCAGGTCGGCGTCCGCGAACTTCTCCCCCGCCCGCTGAGGACGGTCGTCGAGGACCACCTCGTGTCCGTGCGCCTCCAGCGCCGCCTCGACCGCTTCGCCCTGCTCGTCGAGCCCCGGGAGGGTCACGACGTGGACGTCGTAGGGTGCGATCGCGGCAGGCCAGACGATCCCGTGCTCGTCGTGGTGCTGCTCAACCGCGGCCGCCATCACCCGACCGGGACCTATGCCGTACGAGCCCATGACGAGGGGTTGCTCCTTGCCGTTTTCGTCGAGGTAGGTCGTGTCGAGAGCCACCGAGTACTTGGTGCCCAACTTGAAGATGTGGCCAACCTCGATCGCGGTCTGAAAGACGAGCCGGCTGCCGCACTCCGGACACGTGTCGCCCTCTTGCGACTGCCGGATGTCCGCGAAGCGGGCCTCGAAGTCGCGGCCGTGCTCGACACCGCGGAGATGCCAGCCGGTCCGGTTCGCCCCGGCCACGAACTGGCCCTCCCGCAGCGCCTCGTCGGCCACCACCTCCCCGGCCCAGCCCACCGGGCCGAGCGAGCCCGGGTCGGCGCCGAACGCCGCGCGGATCTCGTCTTCGCTCGCCAGCCGAACGTCGCCACCGAGGACCGCTGCGAGCTTTGCCTCCTCGAGCCGGTCGTCGCCGCGCACGAGCGCCAGGACGACCGCGCCGTCCCGCACGACGGGCATCGCCTTCGACGTCGCCGCGCGATCGACTCCGAGGAACTCCGCCAGTCCTTCGATCGTGCCGATGCCCGGCGTCTCGACCTCGGCCGGTGCGCCGAGCGCCTCCGGAAACTCCGGGGGCCTCGGAATGCCGCGCGCGATCTCGAGGTCGGCTGCGTAGTCGCCGCGCTCGCACGTGACGAGTACGTTCTCGCCCGATCCCGCCGGCGCGAGGTAGTCGATCGACTCGTCGCCGCCCATCATCCCCGACTCCGCCTGGACGGCATAGGTCTCGAGCCCGCAGCGCTCGAACATCCGGTTGTACGCGTCGAAGTGCTTCCGAAAACTGACGTCGAGACCTTCGTCGTCGCGGTCGAACGAGTAGGCGTCCTTCATCACGAACTCGCGCACGCGGAGCAACGCTCCGCGCGAGCGCGGCTCGTCGCGCACCTTCGTCTGGACGTGGTAGAGGATCTGCGGTAGCTGCTTGTACGACTGCAGCTCGCGCGCGTGGAACGTGATCGTCTCCTCGTGCGTCAGCGCGAGGACGAACGGGCGGCCGTTGCGGTCCTCGACCTTCCAGACCTCGGGACTGTCGTAGCGCCCGGTCGCCTGCCAGAGCTCGGCAGGTGCCAAGACCGGCATCAGCATCTCCTGACCGCCGATCGCGTTCATCTCCTCGCGGACGATCTGGACGACCTTCTCGTGCACGCGGAACCCGAGCGGCAGGAACGACCAGAAGCCCGCGCTGACCTGGCGGATGAAGCCGCCGCGGACGAGCAGCTTGTGGCTCGCGGCCTCCGCGTCCGCGGGATCGTCGCGCAGGGTCGGCAGAAAGAGTTGCGAGGCGCGCATGTTGCCTCGGCAGGCTACTCGAGCGGAATCAGCGACGCCTCGGCCATCGCGAGCGCCGCGGGCTTCGCCATCTTCAGCCGCTTCGGGCGGTGCATCCCGCCCTCGATCCACCGGTCGATCTCGAAGAAGAGCTCGTCGACGAGGATGTCGGAGCTCACCTTCTTCAGGACTCGGCCGTGCGCGTAGAGGAAGCCCGTGTCGCGGCCACCGGCGATGCCGAAGTCGGCGTCGCCCGCCTCCCCCGGTCCGTTGACGGCGCAGCCCATCACCGCGACCTCGAAGTGCTGCGGGTACTCCTTCAGGCGCTCCTCGACCTTCTCCGCGAGGTTCCAGACGCCGACGTTGTCGCGCCCGCAGCTCGGGCACGCGATCATGATCGGCCCGCGCTCACGGAGGCCGAGCGCCTTGAGGATCTCCCACGCGACCTCGATCTCCTTCACGGGGTCGGCGGTGAGGCTGACCCGCAACGTGTCACCGATGCCGTCGGCGAGCAGCGAGCCGATGCCGATCGCGCTGCGGATCGAACCCGAGAACGGCGTGCCCGCTTCAGTGACGCCGAGGTGCAGCGGGTAGGGCACCTTCGCGGACAGCATCCGGTACGCGCGGATCATCGTCGGAACGTGCGTCGACTTGACCGAGATCTTGAAGTCGAAGTAGTCGAGCTTCTCGAGCAGCTCGACCTCCTCGAGCGCCGCGGCGACGAGCGCCTCCGCCTGGTCGTCTTGCGCCAGCTCGTGCAGGTGCTTCGGCAGCGAGCCGGAGTTCGCGCCGATCCGCATCGAGATGCCCGCCGCCTTCGCCGCGGTGACGACCTCCGCGACGCGATCGGGGCCGCCGATGTTGCCGGGGTTGATCCGGACGGCCGCAACGCCCGCGTCGATCGCCTTGAGCGCGAGGCTCGCGTTGAAGTGGATGTCCGCGATTACCGGCAGCGGGCTGAGCCGGACGATCATCCGGAGCGCCTCGGCGTCTTCCGTCTTCGGCACCGCGCAGCGAACGACCTCGCAGCCGGCGTCGGCGAGTGCCGCGATCTGCGCGATCGTTGCCTGGACGTCGCGCGTCGGGGTCAGCGTCATCGACTGGAGCACGACCGGCGCTCCGCCGCCGATCGCGACGTTGCCTACTTTGATACCGCGTTCGCTGGCCATCGAGCGAAGGGTAGCTGCGGTCGCGCGCTAGTCTCCCACCTCGAACCGCGAGTCCACGACCGGCGGGCCGTACGCCTCGCCCCGCCGCGGTTCGACCGTCCAACGGTACGCCCCGGGCCGGAATTCGAACCTCCGAGGCAAGACGAACCGCGGCTGTTTCGCGCGGCCTTCGAGCACGACTCGACCATCACGGGAGAAGCGGATCCGGTACTCGCTTGCCCCCGCGACCGGCACCCAGGCGAAGGTCCGGGACGGCGTGAAGCCGGCCCCGGCAGCGCTCTTCGTCGTCGGTGCTGTCACGCCTGTCGTGGCGGCGGCGGAGGCCGCGGCGCGGGACGGTTCGGGCTCGAACGACGGCCGGTCGTCCGAACGTGTGAACACGTCGCTGCTCCCCGCCGCGATCCCAGCCGCGGCCGCGGCGACGAGACCGAGTGCGATCGCCGTCCGTCGACGTCGACGTGGCCGCCCGACCTCGACCGGCTCTTCGGCAGCAGGCACCGGCTCTTCGGCAGCAGGCACCGGCTCTTCGGCAGCAGGCACCGGCTCTTCGGCAACAGGCTCCGGCGCCACCGGGACGAACGTCCGCCACGGCTCTTCTGGGAGTTCGGCGCGCGCGGCCGCGGCGAGCTCGGGATCGACGCTAACCAGCTCGGGTGAGATCGGCTCGCCCATTGGGCCACGACCTTCCAGAGAGGCCACCTTACAGCGAGCCGCCGGCTCGACTACCCAGGTCCTCTGCCCCCGAGATCGTTCGAGAGACCGATGAAGAACAGCATCAGCACGAGTGCGATTCCGATCACCGAGACCCGCTCGTAGACCTCTCGACCAACCGCACGGCCGCGCAGGCCTTCGACGATCGAGAAGGCGATGTGCCCGCCGTCGAGTGGGAGGAGCGGCAGCAGGTTGAGCAGCGCGAGCGACAGGCTGATGAACGCGAGCAGCTGCAGGTACACGCGGAAGTCCGCCTCCACGGCTTGGCTCGAAACGCGCGTGATCCCCACGGGGCTGGAGATGTCCTTGCGACCTTCCGGAGTGACGAGGCGCGCGAACCCGTTGCCGATCGCCTTCGTCACCTCCCACGTCCGGCCGAACGCGAGCGCGATCGCCTCGCCGGGCGAGTAGCGCTCCCAGCGCACTCCCGGCCGGAAGCCAACCGCCCAGTTCTGGTCGAAGTAGTGCGTCGGCGTCACCTCGATCGTCTCGGTGCGACCGCCGCGGTCGACGGCGAGCGTGACCGGCTTGCCTTCCGACGCCTGCACCGCGTCGTAGACCTCGTTGAACTCGCCCACCTGTTGCCCGTCGATGCCGACGATGCGGTCACCCGCGCGAAGTCCCGCGATGTCCGCCGGGCTACCGGGTTGCACCTCGTTCACGCTGAGCGTCGCCACCCGGACGCCGAACGCGAACACGACCGCGAGGAGCGCGATCGCGAAGAGGAGGTTCGTGCCGGGCCCCGCGAAGATGACTGCGACCCGTCTCCAGGTGCCTGCACGCCAGTACGCGTCGCCGCCGAGTGCGTCCTGGAGCTCGCTCAGCCCCCGGTCCGCGCCGCGCCGCGCCGCCGGCGACAGCTCGACGCCTTTGACGCTCGCCTCGAGGGCGGCAAGCTCGACGCCCGGTGTGTACTCACCGCGCTCCAGCCTCCGCTTCATGCGCTCGATCGACCCGGTGAGCTCAGGTGCTTCGTGCACCGCTCGCCCGAAGTGCGCGTCCAGGTCGGACGGCGCGGGCCGGTGCATGCCCGGGATCTTCACGTAGCCGCCGAGCGGGATCGCTCCGATCCCGTACTCGATGCCGCCGCGGTTGACCTTCGCGACTGCGGGCGGGAAACCGATGTAGAACCGCCGCGGGCGCATCCCGAGCGCGCGCGCCGTGAAGAAATGGCCCGCCTCGTGGATCAGCACGAGGAACGCGAGCCCGAGGATCGCGACGAGCCAGCTCACGCGCCCACTCCCGCGGCGATCCGGCGAGCGGCGGCGTCCGCCTCCACGAGGTCGCTCAGGTCGCGCGCAGGCGCACCGTCGGAGGCGGCAAGCGCCTCCTCAACCGCAGCGGCGATTCCCAGGAAGGGGAGGCGCCTGTCGAGGAATGCCTCGACCGCCACCTCGTTCGCCGCGTTGAACACGCAGGGCAGGGTACCTCCCCGCTCTCCCGCCTCCCGGGCGAGACGCAGCAGTGGGAACGTCTCGACGTCTGGCGCCTCGAACTCGAGCGTCGTGCCTGCGAGCTCGAGTCGCGCCACCGGCGTCGGCGCTCGCTCCGGATAGGTCAGCGCGAACGAGATCGGCACCCGCATGTCCGGGTGCCCGAGGTGCGCGAGGGAGGCGCCGTCGCGGAAGCGCGCGAGGCCGTGGACGACGGAGGTCGGGTGGATGACGACGTCGATCTGCTCGTACGCGACGCCGAACAGGAAGTGCGCCTCGATCAGCTCGAGCCCCTTGTTCGCGAGCGTCGCGGAATCCACGGTGATCTTACGGCCCATCCGCCAAGTTGGATGCTGGAGGGCCTGCTCCGGCGTCACCTCGGCGAGGTCTTCGCGCCTGCGGCCGCGGAACGGCCCTCCCGACGCAGTGAGGACGAGTGAGTCGATCTCCTCCGCCCGGCGCCCCTCGAGGCACTGGAAGAGCGCGGAGTGCTCGCTGTCCACGGGGAGTAGGAGCCCTCCCCCACGCTCCCGCGCCGCGAGCGCGAGGTCACCTGCCGCGACGAGGCTCTCCTTGTTCGCGAGCGCGAGCGTCACGCCCCGCTCGAGTGCCCACAGCGTCGCAGGGAGCCCCGCGAACCCGACCACGGCGTTGAGCACCACGTCCGGCTCCGCGCGCTCGAGCAGCTCGGTCAGGTCGCCGCCGACCTGAGTCAGTGGCGCGAGGCCGTCGATCGGCTCCGACCCCGACGCGGCCGCAACCAGCTCGAGGCCGGGGTTCGCCTCGACGATCTCGATCGCCTGCCGGCCGATCGATCCCGTCGCACCGAGCAGCGCGACGCGCGTCATCCCTGCAGCGCCACGATCGTCCAGTAGCCCGCCACCGAGGCGAAGAGCAGAGAGTCGATGCGATCGAGCACGCCGCCGTGCCCGCCGAGCAGGCGCCCGGTGTCCTTGACCTGCATGTCGCGCTTCACCGCAGACTCGAAGAGGTCGCCGATCGTGCCCGCGAGCGCGAGCACCGCGCCGACGACCAGTGCCTCCCAGATCTCGAGAAAGTGTCCGCGGTCCTGGTAGAGCGCGAAGAACGCGACGAGCACGGAAGCCGCGAAGCCGGCGACGAAGCCTTCCCACGTCTTCCCCGGGGACAGCACCGCTGCCAGCTTGTGCCTGCCCACCAACCGCCCGGCGAAGTACGCCGCCGTGTCGCTCGCCCAGACGGCGAGCAGCACAGTGAAGATCGAGAGCCGCCCGAGCGTGTCGTCCCCGATGTCGCGGAGCAGGATCAGGTGACCGATGCCGGCGCCGATCCAGAACGCGCCCAGGATCGTCGAGGCGATCGTCACCGTGCCGGACTGGCGGGTCTCGGCCACGCCGTAGAGCCCGAACGCGAACACGAACGTCGAGAGCAGGCCGGCGAGCAGCCAGCCGGCGCCGCCGACCTCCGCACCGACCAGCCCCACGAGAACGCCGGCGAAGCCTGCGAGGACGAGCGGCCGCAACGGTCGGATCGTCGTGTACAGCTCGTGCAGCGCAAGCAGTGCGCCGATCGTCGCGACTCCGAAGAGCCACCAGCCGTCGAAGTACGCGGCGGCCAGCACCGCGACGAGCAGCGGGACGGCGACGAGGACGCGGCCGGCGAGGTCTCTCATCGCGCGCCGAAACGGCGGCGACGCTGCGCGAACGTCTCGAGCGCCGCGCGCAGCTCGTCCGCGCCGAAGTCCGGCCAGAGCGTTTCGGTGAACACGAGCTCCGCGTACGCGAGCTGCCAGAGCAGGAAGTTCGAGATCCTGAGCTCGCCCGACGTTCGGACGAGCAGGTCGGGGTCCGGCATCTCGGGCTCGTAGAGGTGCTCGGCGATCAGCTCTTCGTCGATCGCGTCCGGCGCAGCTCGACTCGCCGCGATCTCGCGCACGGCCTCGCACGAGCTCTGCGCGGCCGCCGTAGTCGAAGCAGATCCAGAGGCGCAGCCGGTCGTTCTCGCTCGTCTCTTCTTCCAGCGCCACCATGCGCGCGAGCAGGAGTCCGGCGCGCGGTCCCGGCGACCGACGAACCGGACGCGCACGCCCTCCTTCGCCAGGTCGGGCAGCTCCCGCTCGATCGTGTCGCCGAAGATCTCCATCAGGTCCTCGACTTCGTCGATGGGCCGCGACCAGTTCTCCGTCGAGAACGCGTACACCGCGAGCGATTCGACGCCGAGGTCGATCGCCGCCTCGACCGTTCGTCTCAGGGCTTTGGTGCCGGCGCGATGGCCCTCGGCAACGGGCAGGCCCCGCTGCTCGGCCCAGCGGCCGTTGCCGTCCATGATGACCGCGACGGCGCGGGCGAGCGTCGCCACAGTGCCTTTCCGTGCTGCGAGCCCCGCGGCGACTGGGACTCGGGCAGCGCGCTGTGCGCCGCTGGAGGTGGGGTGGGCAGTGCCGGGAGAGGCATCGAACCTTCCAGGATCTCGGCTTCTTTGTGCTTGAGCGCGTCGTCGATCGACTTGATGTGCTCGTCGGTGAGCTTCTGCACGCGCTCCTCGCCGCGGTGCTCCTCGTCCGCGCCGACCTCGCCCTTGTTCACGAGCTCCTTCATGTGGTGCAGCACGTCACGGCGAACGTTCCGCACGGCGATGCGCCCTTCCTCCGCGAGGTGGCGGACGACCTTGACGAGCTCCTTGCGCCGTTCCTCGGTGAGCTGCGGGATCGGGAGCCGGATCACCTTTCCGTCGTTGGACGGCGTGAGGCCCAGGTCGGACTCCTGGATCGCCTTCTCGATCTGCTTCGTCGACGTCGGGTCGAACGGCTGGATCGTCAGCATCCGCGGCTCGGGGACGTTGATCGTCGCGAGCTGCTTCAGCGGCGTCTCCTGGCCGTAGTAGTCGATGACGATTCGATCGAGGAGCGCCGCCGAGGCGCGGCCCGTGCGCACGGTGTTGAACTCGTTGCGCGCGTGCTCCACGGCCTGGTCCATCCGTCGCTGCCCGTCCTGCATCAGCTCGTCGACGGTCACGCCGCCCCCTCTCCCGTCGAGATGATCGTTCCCACGCGCTCGCCGTCGACGACCCGGCGCAGGTTCCCTTCGCCGCTTCCGAAGACGTAGATCGGCAGGTCGTTGTCCATGCAGAGCGAGAGCGCGGTCGTGTCCATCACCTTCAGCCCGCGCTCGATCGCCTGGCGGTGCGTGAGCTCCGGGATGAACTCCGCGGTCGGGTCGGTGTTCGGGTCGGCGCTGTACACGCCGCGCGCTCCGTGCTTGGCCATCAGGATCGCGGCAGCGCCGATCTCCAGCGCGCGGAGCGCCGCGGCGGTGTCGGTCGTGAAGTACGGGTTACCGGTGCCGGCCGCGAAGATGACGATCCGTCGCTTCTCGAGGTGCCGGATCGCCCGGCGGCGGATGTACGGCTCGGCGACGTCCGCGATGTCGAGCGCAGACTGCACGCGCGTCTCCGCGCCGGCGCGCTCGAGCGCGTCCTGGAGGGCGAGCGCGTTCATCACGGTGGCCAACATTCCCATGTAGTCGGCCGTCGCGCGGTCCATGCCGCCCGCGGACGCTTCGAGCCCGCGGTAGAGGTTCCCCGCGCCGACGACGACCGCGAGCTCGGTCACGCCCGCCACGTCCGAGATCTCGCTGGCGAGCTCGTCGATGGTCGCGGAGTCGAGCCCGTACTCCCGGGGGCCCATCAGGGCCTCGCCCGAGAGCTTCAACAGCACTCGGCGGAACGGTTCGCGGGCCGCCCCTGCGGCCGCGGGCGTTTCCTGCGGCCGGACCGCCATCACCCCGAGAGCGAGATCCGCTCGAACTCGGCCACCTGGGCACCCTCGCCCTCGAGCGCCTGGCCGACGGTCTGGGCCGTGTCGTGGATCCACGGCTGCTCGGCCAGGACCTGCGCGGCGAAGAAGCGCTTGTTGACCATCCCTTCGACGATCTTCTCACGCGCCTGCTCCGGCTTCGACTGGACCTCGTCGGAGGCGAGGTAGATCTCGCGCTCTGCCGTCGCGAGCTCCTCCGGTACGTCCTCGCGGGCGATGTACTGCGGCGCCGAGGCCGCGATGTGCATCGCAACCTTGCGGGCGAGCTCCGGGGAACCGCCACGGAGCTGCACGAGCACGCCCAGCTTGTTCGCGGGCGGGTGCGCGTAGCCCTCGAGCGTCCCGGTGTCGATCCGCTCGAACCGTGCAGGCGAGAGGATCTGGATGTTCTCGCCGAGCCTGGCCGTGAGCTCCTTGCGCTCGTCCTCGAGCTTCGCCTCGGCTCCGACCCCCTCCTCGTCGACCAGCTCGAGCACCTTCTTCGCGAAGGCGAGGAAGTCGTCGTTGTTCGAGACCGGCTCGGTCTCGCAGCCGACACCGACGATCGTCCCGCGGCTGCCGTCCTCGTGGATCCGGTAGCCGACCTTGCCTTCCGTCGTCGCCCTCGCCGCTCGCTTGTCGGCCGAGGCCATTCCCTTCTCGCGCAGGAGCGTCTTCGCGGCGTCGAGGTCGCCGCCGGTGTCCTGGAGCGCGCGCTTCGCGTCCATGATCCCGGCGCCGGTCATCTCGCGGAGCTCCTTGACGAGCGTGGCGGAGATCGCCGTCACGTGGTCACCTCTTCGGCGACCGGCTCCTCCGTTTGAGCGACCTGCTCCTCGCCGCCCTCCGGCACGGTCTCCGTCTCCGTCTCCGCCGTCGGCTCGGGGGCCGTCGGCGTCGCGCGGCTGAGCTCCTGCTCCGTCACGCCGGTCGCGCCGGCCGCGATGCCGTCGGCGATCACGCGCGCGACGAGCTCGCAGGAGCGGATCGCGTCGTCGTTGCCGGGAATCACGTAGTCGGCCTCGTCGGGATCGCAGTTCGTGTCGACGAGCGCGATCACCGGGAGGTTCAACCGGCGGGCCTCGGCGACGCCGAGCTGCTCCTTTTTCAGGTCGAGGATGAACACCGCGTCGGGGTGGCGCTTCATGTCGGCGACGCCGCCGAGGTTCGCGTCGAGCTTCTCGAGCTGGCCCAGCAGCTCGATCCGCTCCTTCGACGGGAGCAGCTCCAGCTGCCCCTCCGCCTGGAGCCGGCGCAGCTCGTGAAGCCGGTCGATCCGGCTGTGGATCGTGCGCCAGTTCGTGAGCAGCCCGCCGAGCCAGCGATGGTTGACGTAGGGCATCCCGACGCGCTTCGCGTGGTTCTCCACGGCGTCCTGCGCCTGCTTCTTCGTGCCGACGAAGAGCACCGTGCCGTTTCGGCTGGCGATGTTCTTCGCGAAGTCGTATGCCTCCTCGAGCAGCTGCTGCGTCTGCTGGAGGTCGATGATGTAGATGCCGCCCCGCTCGGTGAAGATGAAGCGGCGCATCTTGGGGTTCCAGCGCCTCGTCTGGTGGCCGAAGTGGACCCCGGCCTCGAGGAGCTCTCGCATGCTGACGACGGACATGGTGGCCTAGCCTCCGTTTCCCGGTTTCGTTGTCTACTGCCTCCGGCGGGCTCGGCTGGAACCGGGGCATCCGTCGTCCCGGCACCGCCACCCGAGTCGCCCCGCCGGGTCGAAGGAGTGGAACGGCGAATGCTAGCGGGAGCCGCCGGGATCGGCCGTATCCTGGCCCCGTGCAGGACGTGTCGGAGCCGCTGAGCGCCCTGGCGGAGGAGATCAGGAAGGCCGCGTGGGAGCTGGCCCTCGAAGTCGTCGAGGAAGGACTGCGAGAGGATGCCGTCCCGTCGCTGCAGCGACTCGGCCAGGTCGGCCAGATCGCCGACATGCCGACCTTCATCGTCGAGCTCTCGAAGGAGCTCGCCGAGCCTCAGCCCGGGCGGATGCGCCGGGGCGGGCCGCTGGCCGGACTGGTTCGCGACCACGCGCGGGAACGTGAGGCGCTCGGGTTCGCGCCGCGGGAGATCGTCACGGAGCTCCTTGTCCTACGACGCGTGCTCTGGCGGTTCGTCTCCGCGCGGGCACCCGGCCTGACGGGCAGCGAGGTCCTCGAGGCGGAGCGCCGCCTGAACGACAGCCTCGACCAGCTCGTCGCCGAGTGCGTCGTCGCCTACTTCGACCGTGCGACCGCGGAGCTCGCGGATCAGGCCCGGCGGGACCCGTTGACCGACCTCTTGAACCACGCGGCCTTCGGTGTCGGCGTCGAAGAGGAACTCGACCGCGCGCGGCGCTACGAGCGCGGGCTGACGCTTGTCTACGTGGACGTCGACGCGTTCAAGTCGATCAACGACGAGCTCGGGCACCTGGAGGGCGACCGGGTGCTGCGGCGGGTGGCCGGGCTCCTCACCGAGTCGCTCCGCGGCTCGGACCTCGCAGGCCGTCTGGGTGGTGACGAGTTCGCGGTCTGCCTGATCGAGAGCGACCTCGAGACGGGCGGCCGGTTCCTCGCTCGCCTGCACGACCTCGTCGACGAGGAGGCGGCTTCCGGGAGGCTGCCGGAAGGGTTCGCGCTCAGCGCAGGGCTCGCGTCGTATCCCCACGACGCCGTCTCCTCGGACGCGCTCTTTCGCCTCGCCGACGAGCGACTCTACGAAGCGAAGCGCGCGAAGACCTCCAGCTGACGTGCGCATGCCGCGAATCCGCTCGCGCGGATCCGCGACGCGCGTGCAAACGCCTAAAGGCGGCCGCGCTTCGCGGATCCGCTGCCAGCAGTGATTTCACGTCAGGCTGCCGCTCTGCTACCGCGCGCGCTCGAGCGCTGCCGCGAGGTCCGGGGGAAGCGCCGACGTCGTCTCGATGCGCTCGCCCGTGATCGGATGGTCGAAGGCGAGCCGCGCCGCGTGCAGGAACTGGCGCTCGAGCCCGAGCTCGCCGCCGACCCCGTAGACCGAGTCGCCGGCGACCGGCAAGTTGATCGCTGCGAGATGGACGCGGATCTGGTGCATCCTCCCCGTCTCGAGTCGCACGCGGAGCAAGGCGTGACGCGGTAGCCGCTCCTCGAGCTCGAAGTGCGTGATCGCCTCGCGCGGCGTCTCGGTGTCGAGCGACTGTCGCGTCGCCTCGCGACGGTCACGCCCGATCGGCGCTTCGATCCGGCCGGCTCGGGATCGCGGCTTCCCGCGGACGAGCGCGAGGTACTCCCGTTCGAGTGCACGCGCACGAACGAGCTCCTGAAGCTGCTCGAACGCCTCGTCCGAGCGGGCGACGGCGAGCAGGCCGGACGTGTCGCGGTCGAGCCGGTGCACGATCCCGAGCCGGCCCGCCTCTCCCCCGCCGCGCCGTGGCTGATCAGCGCGTCCGCCAGCGTGCCGGAGGCGTGACCGGCGCCCGGGTGCACGACGAGACCCGCCGGCTTGTCGACGACGAGCAGGTGCTCGTCCTCGTATGCGATGCGAAGTGGCGGCGTCTCCTCGACCGGCGGCGGAACGGGCACCGCTCGCTCGGGCACTTCGAAGGCGACCTCCTCTCCCTCCTGCACGCGGTAGCTCTTGGCGCGGCGCTCGCCGTCGACCGTGACCGCTCCCCGCTCGCTCAGAAGCCGCTCCACGTCGGCGCGCGAGCCGAGCTCCTCGAGCGACGCGAGGAACCGATCGAGCCGCTCGCCGGCGGCGTCAGCGGTGACGCGGATGCGGGCGATCGGAGATCAGCGCGGCGCCCAGCAACAACCCGACACCGACGACGATGAAGGTGTCGGCGAGGTTGAACGCCGGCCAGAAGTCGAGGTCGAGGAAGTCGGTGACGTGGCCGAGTCGCACGCGGTCGGCGAGGTTCGAAACGCTGCCGCCGACGATGAGCCCGAGCCCGACGGGCATCACCGGGTGGCGCGCCCCCGATCGCGCGAAGACGACGAGCAGCCAGGCGATCACCATCGCCGTCAGCACGATCACGATCGTGGTCGCGTCGGGAAAGAGCCCGAACGCGATGCCGGAGTTCTGCACGTGGTGCAGGTCGAGCGGCCCGGCGACGTGTCGCGACTCGCCGAGGTCGAGCGTGCCGGCGACGATCCGCTTCGTGATCTGGTCGGCGACGACGGCGGCCCCTGCGACCGCCCCGAGCCCCACCCACTCGTGGACGCCCGCGGCAAGCGAGCGCTCCGCGACCGACACCGGCGCCAGCCCGTCCGTCGCCGAGCCGACCCGGACGTCGACCGGAGGTCTCGGGTCAGGCGCGCTCACCGAAGCTTCGCGCAGTCGATGCAGAGGTCGGCCCACGGCAGCGCCTCGAGACGTTCTTCGCCGATCGGCTTGCCGCAGTTCGAGCAGATGCCGTACGTGCCGTCCTCGATCCGCTGGAGCGCGGCGTCGATGGCGGCGAGGAGCTCCTCCTCGTTCTCGGTGAGCCCTTCGTCGAGCTCGCGGTCGTGCATCGCCGTCGCGGTATCGGCGAGGTGCTGGTCCGACGTCTCCTCGCCGGTCTCGTCCTCGACGCTGCCGTCGTTCTTGAGGTGCTCCAACGCTGCGACGATGCGCACCCGCTCGGTGAGCAGCGTGTCACGGAAGCGGTTCGTGTCGATCGAGCTCATGCGTCCTTTCTCGTCGCCGTGGCCAGACGCGCCTCCGCCTCGTCGAGCCGGAGGCCGTCCACCTCCACAATCTTGTCACGCGAGCCCAGGCCGGAAACGAGCCTGACCGTCCGGGGGTGCACTCCGAGCGTCCCGGCGACCAGATCGACGACGGCCTGGTTCGCGGCCCCGCGCTCCGGAGGCGCGGCCACGCGCACTTTCCAGGCATCGCCGTGGCGCCCGACGAGGCCCGGCTTCGCAGCGCCGGGGACGACGCGGAGCCGGAGTCTGGTCGAGGCCACGGGTCGAGGCTAGGCGGCCTCGCGCTCCTCGGTCGACTCGGCGTCCTCGACGGCGAGAGCATCGAGCGCGGAGCGGAGCAGCGAGCGGATCCGTCGCGCCTCGGTGGCAAGGTGCTCGCGCTCGGCGTGCGCGCGGCGCGTGACCGCGCGGGCCTCGGCGTGTGCCTCCGTCAGCAGAAGCTCGGACTCCTTGCGCGCCTGCTCCTTCAGCTCTTGCGACGCGCGCTCTGCAGAGACGAGCGTCGTGCGAAGCAGTGCCTCGAGCTCGCGGAAGCGAACGAGCTCGCGCTCGAGGTGCTCGACCTTGTCTCCGAGGTCGGCGCGATCGCGCCAGACGTCCTCGTAGCTCTCGGCGATCTCTTCGAGCGTGGCGTCGACGAACGTGCGCTTGTAGCCGAACAACGCGCGCTCGATCCGAATGTGCTTGATCTCGACAGGCGAAAGTCCCATGGGTGCGCTCCTTAGAGTCGGTCGAGGATCGCGTTCAGGACCTGCTGGAAGATCAGCAGCGAAATGACCGCGAGCATCGGTGAGAGATCGAGCGGTCCGAGGGGCGGCACGACGCGCCGAAAGAGGCGCAGGTACGGGTCGCAGACGTCGTACAGAAACCGCTGGGTCCGGTTGAGGGTCGGCGAGTACGGCAGCCTGATCCAGCTCGTGATGATGTAGAGCAGGATGACGAGGATGTAGACGCCGATGAAGACGTCCAGGAAGCTCTGGATCGTGCCAACGGCGTCGAAGAGCAGCATCAAGCTGGCAGTGTCGCCCATCCGCCCGTTTTTCGCCCTCGGGCGGGGATTTCCTAGGCCTGGTTGAAGAAGCCGCCGCGCTCGAGCAAGCGGGCACGCTCCTCGGCCGAGACCTCGACGTTCCGCGGCGTGAGCAGGAAGACCTTGTCGGCGACCCGCTGCATCCCGCCGTCGAGCGCGTAGGTCAGTCCGCTGGCGAAGTCGATCAGCCGCTTCGAGAGCTCCTGGTCGGAGCTCTGGAGGTTCAGGATCACCGGGATGTCCTGCTTGAAGCGGTCGGCGATCTGCTGAGCGTCGTTGAAGCTCCGAGGGATGACGAGGTGCATGCGCACCGAGCCCGGGCCGTCGGCGGCGCGAAGCCTGGGTCGCATCGGCGTGGCGGCGGCCGGCTGCTCGCTGGAGTCGGTCCAGTCGTCGAGCTGCTCCTGGCGCCTTCGGGGGGCGAGCCTGCGGACGTTGGGCCGGTCGGAGTAGGTCCGCTCGAGCTCCTCCTCCGTCACGAAGCCGTCCTCGTCCCAGTCGTCCTCCTCGGCGATGCCGAAGTAGACGAGCGTCCGGTTCCAGATGTCCGCGAAAGCCATTGGTGCCTAATGGTAGAGCGTTGAGCCGACGCGGATCAGCGTCGCGCCCTCTTCGACGGCCACCCGCCAGTCCTGGCTCGTGCCCATCGAGAGCTCCGGCAAGGCGTTCGCCTCGGCCAGCTCACGGAGGCGGCGGAAGTACGGGCGCGACGATTCGGGGTCCTCAGTCGCGGGCGGCATGGTCATCAGCCCGCGGACGTGCGGGTAGAGGCCGAGGAAGCGCTCCAGCTCCTCCGGCTCGACGCCCGACTTCGTGTGCTCGCCCGAGAGGTTCACCTCCACGAGTGCGGGAATCTCCAGGCGCCGCGCGGCCGACTCCGAGTCGAGCGAGTGGCAGAGCTCGCAGATCGCGTTCACCGTCTTCGCCTTGCGGCTCTGGAGGTGGCCGATGAAGTGCCAGCGGAAGGCGTCGCCGTACCGCTCGTGCTTGGTCTCGAGATCCTGCGCCCGGTTCTCGCCAACGACCTCGATGCCCGCGTCGGCGAGAACGCCCAGGTCGTCGAGCGAGACGTACTTCGTCGCGGCGACCACGGTCACCCGCGCTCCGGCCTCGGTGCGGATCGCCTCGTAACGCTGCCGGATCTCCTCAGCCGACAACAACGCCGATCACTCCTTGACGCCCGGTGACGCCGTCGTCCCGACGGTGCGAAAAGAAGAGCTCGGGGTTGCACGACGTGCAGAGGTCGAAGCGCTCGACCTTCGCGACGCCCGCTTCGACGAGCGCGCGCTCCGCCGCGGTCCAGAGGTCGAGCATGCGGCCCGTCAGGACGTCCGAGCCGAAGCGTCGACCGAACGGCTCGGCCACCTCCGGGCCGACCTCGTAGCAGCAGGGCCCGATCGCCGGGCCGACGGCGGCGCGCAGCGTCCCGCCGAGCGAGGACGCACCTGCTTCGACGATTCCCTCGAGCAGCCCCCGCCAGCCGGCGTGAAGCACGGCGAGCGCCGGGCGGTCTTCCCGCGCGATTGCGATGGGCACGCAGTCGGCCGTGAGCTTCAGCATCGGGACGCCGGGCTCGTCGGTCCAGAGCCCATCGCCCGGCTCGCCTCGGCTCCCCTCCTTCGCGCGATTGACGACGGCCGAGTGCTGCTGGCGATTCAGCGCAAGCTTGCCGACGGTCCGCGTCGACCTCCGCGCAGAGCCGTCGACGGTTCTCCTCGACGTGTTCCTCGCGGTCGAGCGTCAGCTTGCCGAGGTTCAGCGAGGCGAACGGACCTTCGCTGACCCCGCCGACGCGGGTCGAGAACACGACCTCGTAGCCGGGGACGTCCCAGCGGTAGGTCACCGGGGCAGCGATTGCGCCTCCTCGAGCAACCGTTCGCGCGTGTTCAGGGCGGGATCGGTCAGCACCCGGTCGAGGAGCAACGCCAGTCCTTCGCCGATCCGGGGCCCCTGCTCGAAGCCGAGCTCGAGCAGGTCCGCGCCGTCGATCGCGAGGTCGCCGATCCGATGCGGCTGAGCACGCTCGTGCTCGAGCAGCTGCCGGAACTCCTCTGCGCCGGCGATCCATTCGGGAGGCACGTCGGACGCCTTCGCTTCGAGATCCGCGAGCCGGTGCGCGACGAGGAGGAACGCGAGCTCGTCGCCGTGCTCCGCGAGGAATCGACGCGCTGCCTCAGGTGTGGGCTCGACGGAGTCCGAGTGAGCGCGAACGAGGTTCGTCACCTGCTGCTGGAGGCGCGTGGGATAGCGCAGACGCGAGAGGACCGACGCCGCGATCCGCGCGCCGGCCTCGGCGTGCTCCGCGAACCCCGGGGCCGACGGCTTGCCGAGATCGTGGAGCAACGCCGCCAGCCGAACCTCGAGCGGTGCGCGGGCGTCCGCTGCTGCCTGGACGACCGAGAAGGTGTGCTCGTCGAGGACGCCGTTGAGCGCCGGCTCGAACTCGGGCAGCAGCGCGACGAGCACGCCCGTGTCGCGGGCGAGTCGCAGTGCCTTCGCCGGGTGTGCGCCGAGCAGCAGCTTCGAGAGCTCTCCCAGCCCATCCGCGCTCAACCCGCCTCCGATTCGCTCGGCCGACACGAGCTGCACCGAATCGGCGTTCTCGCGCATCTGCGCGAGCGTCTGCTCGTCAGGCTCGAGGTCGTGCTCCGAGACGAAGCGGAGCCCGCGGACGAGCCGAAGCGGGTCCTCGCGGAAGCTGTCGGGCGAGACCGTCCGAAGCACGCGTGCCCGGAGGTCTTCCTGCCCTCCGAACGGATCGAGGAGCTCGCCGGTCTCGAGCCGCTTCGCGATCGCGTTGATCGTGAAGTCGCGGCGCTCCATGTCCTGCTTCAGGGAAACATCCGGCGACGCGACGATCTCGAAGTCGTGCCTGCCGGGCCCCGTCGAGCGCTCGGTGCGCGGCGGCGCGAACTCGATCCCGGCCGGCGCCATCGAGCGGAGCGCGCGGTCGGTCGGGTAGAGCCTCAGTCCCGACGCGCCGGCCCGCGACCTCGAGGTCCTCGACCCGTCCGTGCGGCGCGAGGGCTTCGCGCAGCTCCTCGTAGCCCACGCCCGGCACGACGAAGTCTTGATCCTTCGCAGGCCGCCCGAGCAGCTCGTCGCGCACGGCACCTCCCACGAGGTACGCGTCGAGGCCGAGCGAATGGGCGAAGGCGGAGACGGGCGACTCAGACGTGCGCGACCACCGCGATCTCGACCTTCGCGCCCATCGGGAGCGCCGCGACCTGCACGGTCGCGCGCGCGGGCGGCTTGTTGCCGACGTAGCGGCCGTAGACCTCGTTCACGCCGGCGAAGTCGCCGAAGTCCGAGAGGTAGATCGTCGTGTTCAGCACCTGCGCGAAGCTGCTTCCTGCCGCATCGAGGATCGCTTCGAGGTTCTTGCAGACCTGCTCCGTCTGCTCTTCGATCGAGTCGCCGACGATCGCGTCGTGCCCTGGCGGTGAGCCCGACCTGGCCCGCGACGAAGACGAGGTCTCCGTAGCGAACCGCTTGCGAGTACGGCGCGCCTTGGAACGGAGCGGGAGCATCGTCGGTGTGCACAACGGCCTTCTCGGCCATCAGTTACTCCTTTCGATGTCGCGGGCGGCACGCCTGTGCGAGCGACATGCCGAGCGCCTTGAAGATCGCGTCGAGCACGTGCTGCGTGTCGCGCCCTTCGAGCAGGCGGACATGGAGCGTCAATTCGGCTCCCTCGGTGAGCCCCTCGAGGAACCGGGCGACGATGTCCGTGTCCAGCCCGGCGACGCGGGCGTCGGAGAGGTCGACGTTCGAGACGAGCAGCGGCCGGCCGGATGCCTCGAGCACGACGTGCGCGAGCGCCTCGTCGGCGGGAATCACCGCGGTGCCGTATCGGCGGCCGGTGCGAAGCGGCTCGGCAAGCGCTCGTCCGAGCGCACGACCCGCCGACGCCGCCTCGAGGACAGCCGCGCCCGGCGCGATCTCGAGCTGGACGTCGAAGCCGCCGTGGACCGCGAGCAACCCGAGCAGATGGTCGAGAACGGGGAGCCCGGTCGCCACCGTGGCCGTGCCGTTTCCATCCACGGTGACGCGGACTCCGCTCTGGGCCTCGTCTTCATGCTCGATCGCCGTCATCGCGCGGAGGCTATCGCAGGCCCACGTCCGGACTGGCCCCGGCGCCGCGCCTCAACCAACTCGCTAGTCGCTGACGCGCTCGATGCGCGCGCCGAGCGCTCGCAGCCGCTCGTCGATGCGCTCGTACCCGCGGTCGATCTGCCCGACGTTCCCGATCGTCGACGTGCCCTCTGCGCAGAGGCTCGCGATCAGCATCGCCATGCCGGCACGGATGTCGGGGCTGTCCATCCGCTCGCCGTAGAGCCTCGCCGGACCGGTCACGACGGCGCGGTGCGGGTCGCAGAGGATGATGCGCGCTCCCATCCCGACGAGCTTGTCGACGAAGAAGAGACGGTTTTCGAACATCTTCTCGAAGATCAGGATCGTCCCCTTTGCCTGCGTCGCGACCGCGAGCGCGATCGAGGTCAGGTCCGCGGGGAAGGCAGGCCACGGGCCGTCCTCGATCTTCGGAATCTGGCCGCCGAGGTCGTCCTGCACCTGCAGGTCCTGCCCAGGCGGCACGTGCACGCTCGTCCCGTCGATCTCCACGCGGACGCCGAGCCGTGCGAAATGCGGAAGGATCGGCACGAGGTCGTCGGGCGAGCTCTCGTCGATCCAGAGGTCGCCGCCGGTGACCGCCGCCAGGCCGATGAAGCTCGCGACCTCGATGTGCTCCGGCGCGATCCGGTACTCGCCGCCGCCGAGACGCTCGACACCGTGGATGCGGAGCACGTTCGACTCGATCCCCTCGATCCGCGCGCCGAGCGAGACGAGGAACCGGCAGAGATCCTGGACGTGCGGCTCGCACGCCGCGTTGCCGATCACCGTCTCGCCCTCGGCGAGGACCGCGGCCGTGACCGCGTTCTCGGTTCCCATGACGCTCGCCTCGTCGAGGAAGACGTGCTTGCCACGCAGTCGGTCCGCCCGGAACTCGAACACGCGGTCGATCGTCACCGTCGCACCGAGCTGCTCGAACGCGTGAATGTGCACGTCGAGCCGTCGGCGCCCGATGACATCGCCGCCCGGAGGCGGCAGGAGCGCCCGCCCGAAGCGCGCGAGCAGCGGCCCCGCAACGAGGAACGACGCGCGGATGCGGGTTGCGAGGCCCGGGTCGACCTCGGTCCTCGTCACGTGCGTCCCGTCGATGGTCACCTCGTTCGGGCCGATCCACTCCACGTCGGCGCCGAGGTTGTCCAGCAGCTCGACCATCGTCTCGACGTCGCGGATCCGCGGGACGTTCGTGAGCGTGACCGGCTCGGACGCGAGGAGCGTCGCGGCGAGGATCGGTAACGCGCCGTTCTTGTTCCCGGCGGCGCGCACGCGGCCGTTCAGGGGCCGTCCCCCCTCGATCACGAAGGACTCGGCCACCGTCTGGGTCAGCATGTGAGTCATCAGAGGCGGGCTAGGATAGCTCCCCCGTGGATGTGACCCGTGAGCGCGCCTGGCAGACGCTGACCGAGTACACGCAAAGCGAGGCCCTGAGGCGGCACGCGCTCGCGGTCGAGGCTTCGGTCGGCGCCTACGCGCAGAAGCTCGGGGAAAACGAGGAGTTCTGGCGTGCGACGGCGCTGCTGCACGACTTCGACTACGAGATCCACCCCACGCTCGACAAGCATCCGCAGGACGGCGCGGCGATCCTGCGGGAGCAGGGCTATCCCGAGGAGTTGATCGAGGCCGTGCTCTCCCACGCCGAGCACCTGTCGCTGCCGCGCGACACGCCGCTCAAGCTCACGCTCTTCGCGTGCGACGAGCTCTCGGGGTTCATTCATGCGTGTGGACTCGTTCGACCCGACGGGATCGAGACCTTGGAGCCGAAGTCGGTTCGGAAGAAGCTGAAGCAGCCGTCGTTCGCCGCCGGCGTGAACCGCGACGACGTCTTCAAGAGCGCCGAGGAGCTCGGTGTCGATCTCGACGAGCACATCGCGTTCGTGATCGCAGCGATGCGTCCGATCGGAGCCGAGCTCGGGCTGCGCACACAGGCGGACGCGGCGTGACCGCGCGGTTCGACGCGCTCGGCGTCGTCGTCGCGGACATCCCACGGGCGCTCGCGTTCTACCGGCGGCTCGGACTCGAGTTCCCCGAGGGCGCCGAGTCGGAGCAGCACGTCGAGGCGACGCTTCCCGGTGGGATCCGCTTCATGCTCGACGCCGAGGAGATGATCCGCTCGATCGAGCCCGAGTGGCAGCGTCCGAGCGGAAGCAGCATCGGCCTCGCGTTCCTGTGCGAGTCGGCCGCCGACGTCGACGTGGTCTATGCAGACCTCACCGGCGCCGGCTACGAGAGTCACAAGGAGCCTTGGGACGCGTTCTGGGGTCAGCGCTACGCACAGGTGCGCGACCCCGACGGTCACGTGGTCGACCTCTTCGCGCCGCTTTAGCTAGAGGGCGGCGACAAGCCGGTCGAGGTCCTCGTCGCTGGTCCACCAGCCGCACGAGGCGCGCACGAGCCCGGTGCCCGGCATGTCGCGAACGATCGACGCCGGTCTCCGCCAGCCGCGCGACCGTCGCCTCGGGATTTGCGTCGCGGAACGAGACGAGGTTCGCGTGGCCGGCCTCGGTCACGACCTCCGCGCGCTCGGCGACGAGCTCGCGGCAGCGTGCAGAGGCTTCGGCGGCGCGCTCGTAGCGCCACTCGGGATGCACGTCGAACGAGGCGAGCAGCCCGGCAGTCGCCGCGAGCGGGGTGAAGTGCGTGTCGAATCGGGTCGGCGCCTTCCTGCGGCTCGAACGTTCCGGCTTCGAGGTCGTACTCGCGCTGCGAGAGATAGCTCGGCTGCGTCAGGCGCAACGCGTCGGGATCGCGGACCGACAAGGCGCCGGTCAGGTCGGGACCGCAGAGCCACTTCTGCGCCGAGACGGTGTAGAAGTCCGCGTCCGACGCGTCGACGGGGATCGCACCGGCCGACTGCGCACCGTCGACGAGCACCGGGATGCCGGTCGCCTCGCGCAACTCCCGCCACGGGAGACGATGGCCGTTGATCCAAAGAACCTCGGACAGCGCGATCAGCTTCGTCCGCGGGCCGACCTCGGCGAGGATGGTCTCGTACGCGTCCGCCGCAGGACGGTCGCGAACGCGTGCAATTCGGACGGTGGCGGGACTCACCGCCAGCGGTCCGATCAACCCGAAGTGCTCCGAGTCGGTCGTGACGACCTCGTCGCCCTCACCGAGGCCGAGCCCGTTGAGCACGACGTTGCAGCCCTCCGACGTCGACGTCGTGAGCGCGACGTTCTCGACGGGCACGCCGACGAGCTGGGCGAACCCCGCGCGCACGCGTGGCCGGTCCTCCAGGTACTTGTCGAAGGCGGCGCGGTTGAACCGCCCCTCCACGAGCGCGCGCTGCTGCTCCGCGGCGATCGCGTCGGCGACCGCTGTCGGCATCGGCCCGAACGTGCCGGCGTTCAGGTACGCGTAGCGTTCGAGGACCGGGAACTGGGCGCGCGCCTCGTCGAACGTCATCGGACCTCGAGCTCCACGGGGGCATGATCGGACAAGAGGACGTCTCCGTGCCGCCGGAGGTCTTCGGGCCAGTGGCGCTCGGGGCCCTGCGGCATCAGCCCCCGGACGAGGACGTGGTCGAGCCCTGGGCCCGCCTGCGAGAACCCCCACTCGGAACTGCCGAGCGCGCGCAGGGTCGGCGACGTCACCACCGTCACGTTGAAGTCGCCCGCGAGCACGACGGGCTCTCCCGGTTCCGCGAGCCCGTCGACGAAGGCGGCCGCTCGGAGGAGCTCGGCATCCGCCACGCGCTTGTCGCTGTGGAAGCTCGTCGCGTGGAGGTTCCCGACCACGGCGGTTCGCCCGTCGACGAGTCGCACGCGGAGCGCCTGGCAGATCCGCCGCTCGCGCGCCCACATGAGCCGGGCGACGACGCCGAGCCCCAACTCCTCGCCGACCCGTTTTCGGAAGGCGCGCGGGTTCAGGACGATCGACCGGTGGTCGATCACGCTCGAGGCCGGGCGCGACGAGGACGGCGTTCGCCTGTCCCTCGACCGCCGAGCGGAGCCGGTTGGGGTCGACGTCGGTGAGGACCGCCGCGAGCTTGTGCGGCAGCCTCGCGGGGGCGGCGACGTCGCCGTATGCCCGGTAGCCCGACCACGCCTCGAGTCGATGGAGCGTGCCGGCGGCAAGCTCCTGCAGCGCGACGATCGCGGGACCGTCCTCGCAGATGAGCTTCACCATCCGCTCGAAGTAGCGCTTTCTCCCCGACGGGATCGTTCGTCCGTGGAAGAGGTTCCAACTCCGGATGAGCACGCGGCTAGCGTATTCGGCGTGCGTGTCGTCATCGCGGATCCTCCGGCCTACACGCCGTACTACGACGACGACCTCGCGTCGGCGCTCGCGTCGGCCGGCGCGGACGTCGAGCTCGTCACGTCGCGCTTCCGATTCGCAGAGCTCCCCGCACCGAACGGGTACCGGCGCAGTGAGCTCTTCTACCCGCTCAGCTCGCGCGCGTTTCGCCGCTCGCGGCTTCGCGTTCCGTTGAAGGCGCTCGAGCACCCGCTCGGGATGCTGCGGCTCGCGCGACGGCCGGCCGACGTCGTACACGTGCAGTGGCTCTCGTCACCGCAGCTCGACGAGCGGCTGCTTCGCCTGCGCGCGCCGTCGGTCTTCACCGCGCACGACGTGCTCCCACGCCGGACTGCGTCGAAGGTCGACCTCTGGCGGCGCCTCCTGACGCGCTTCGATCGTGTCGTCGTGCACAGCGAGCACGGCCGGGACCGGCTTGCGGAGCTCGGCGTCGACGCGCATGTGATTCCGTTGCCGATCTCGGCGTCGACGGTCGAGCGGCGCGACGATGGGCGCACGCTGCTCTTCGCAGGCGTGATCCGACCGTACAAAGGCCTGCCGGACGCGCTGGAGGTCGTGCGGCGGATCGAGGACGCGCGCCTGCTCGTGGCCGGAGACCCGAGCGAGCCGGTGGATACACGCGGCGAACGAATCGAATGGCGGCTCGGCTACCTGTCGCGAGCCCGAGCTCGACCGGGCGCTCGGCGAGGGAACGGTGGCGCTCTTCCCCTACCGGCCCGAGCTCGACCAGAGCGCGGCGCTCATGCAGGCGCTCGGGGCCGGCGTGCCGGCGGTTTGTTACGACGTCGGCGGGATCGCCGAGCCCGTGAGGCGCTTCGGCGCGGGTCGGGTCGTTCCCGCCGGCGACGTCGATGCGTTGACCGAAGCGGCGCGCGAGCTTCTGGACGATCCGCAGGCGCTCGCCGCAGCGCGCGAAGGAGCCGGTCGCGCGCGCGAGTCGCTGACGTGGGCCGCGTCGGCCCAGGCGCACCTCGAGCTGTACCGGGAGCTCGCGTGATCTTCCGCCGCCGTTTCGGCGAGCTGATCGACCGCCAGCTCGATCTCTTCGAGCAGGACAACGCCGACCTGTTCGAGCGCCTCGAGGATGCCGAGGACGAGTACCGGCGGGCGGGACGTGAGGACTCGGAGGAGCGCTTCGGCGACCTGCAGGAGCTCCTCGCCGAAGGAGGCGAGACACTGGTCGGGTTGCGCGACACGTACGCCGAGACGCTCGACGACCAGGCGACCGAGGAGTACGCGGGCGCGTTCGACTTCGCCGTGCTGCGCCGCTTCCCCCAGTTCGCGCTCGAGCTCGGCGACGACGAAGACGACTAGCTGTATGAGGCGCAAGTCGCTGCCGCAGTGACTTCACATCACGCCTCTAGCGACTCAGCGGTGCCCGAAGTGGTGTGCGTCGGGGAGCGCGTCGTTGACGGCGTGCTCCCCGGACACACGCCGTGCGAGCGGACCGAGCGTCTCGAGGCTGTCGACGAGCACGTTCTGGTTCCGCCCGATCTTCTCGAAGCGCCCTTCGGCGCGGATCAACGGCTCGCCGCGCACGATCGCCCGGTGCCGGTCGTACACCTGCGGGGGGACGATCAGGTTCACCTGGCCGAACTCGTCCTCGAGCAGCATGAAGACGATCCCCTTCGCGGTCGAGGGCCGCTGCCTCGCGATCGCCATGCCCGCAACCGCAACGCGCGTGCGATGCGGCTGCTCGCGCAGCTCGCGGGACGAGAGTGTTCCGTCCGGCAGGTGCGGGCGGAGGAGCTCGAGTGGGTGGACGCCGACGGAAACGCTCGTCAGTCGATAGTCCGCGAGCATCCGCTCCCAGCGCGTCTGCTTCGCGAGCTCGGGCGTCTCGACCGTCGGGTCGAGCGGAAGCGCGAGCTGGTGTTCCTCGCCGCCGGAGCCGGGAACGGTCTGCGCGCGCGGGACGAGGCCGAGCTCCCAGAGCAGCGTGCGCCGGCTCTCCCCCAGGCAGTCGCACGCGCCCGACTGGACGAGCGCCTCCAGCTCGTCGCGACCGAGCTCGGTCCGCTGCGCGAGCTCCCTCACATCGTGAAAAGGGCCGTTGCGCTCGCGCTCCTCGACGAGCGCGAGCGCGTCGTCCTCGCCGACGTGCGCGACGTACTCGATCCCCATCCTCACGGCGCCGTCCTCGTTCGAGCATTTGGCGCGCGAGCGGTTCACATCGGGCGAGCGCACCTCGACACCTTTCCGCTGCGCGTCGCGCACGAGCGTCGACGGCGGGTAGAAGCCCATCGGCTGCGCGTTCAGGAGCGAGCAGAGAAACTCGGTCGGGTAGTAGTGGCGCAGCCACGCCGACTGGTAGGCGAGGAGCGCGAACGCCGCGGCGTGCGACTTCGGGAAGCCGAATCCGGAGAAGCCGGTCAGCTTGTCGTAGACGTTGTCGGCGGTCTCCCGGTCGACATCTTTGGCGAGCGCGCCCTCGACGAAGCGCGCGCGGAACGCCTCGAGCGCCTCCTGGGAGCGCTTGCGGCTCATCGCTCGGCGCAGACCCTCCGCCTCCCCCACGCTGAAGCCTGCGAGCGCCATCGCGACGTGCAGCACCTGGTCCTGGAAGACGATCGCGCCGTAGGTCTCGCCGAGCGGCTCCTCGAGCAGCGGGTGGTCGTACGTCGGCTTGTGCGTCGGGTCGGCGCGCAGGAGCTCGCGGTTCTTGACGTACGGGTGCACCGCCTTCCCCTGGATCGGCCCGGGGCGAACGAGTGCGACCTGAACTGTCAGGTCGTCGAGGTTCTCCGGCCTCGTGCGCAGGAGGCTCTGCATCTGCGCACGGCTTTCGATCTGGAACGTGCCGACCGTGTCCGCGCACTGGATGTCGTCGTAGACGGCGGGATCCTCGAGCGAGATCCGGGAGAGGTCGATCGACTCGCCGCGCACCCGCGCGACCTCGCTCACGCACTCCTCGACCGCGGAGAGCATCCCGAGCCCGAGCAGGTCGATCTTCATGAACCCCGCGTCGGAGCACGAGTCCTTGTCCCACTGGCAGAGCTGGCGGCCGACCATCGCCGCCGGCTGCACCGGCACGAGCTCGACGAGCGGGCGCGACGAGATGATCATCCCGCCCGGGTGCTGCGAGATGTGGCGCGGGAGGCCCGCAATCTCTGCGCAGCACTCGACGAACGCGCGCCAGCGCGGCGAGAGGAGCTTCCGCTTCGCGTCCGGGAGCGTCGCGAGCTCTTGCGCGACCTTCTTCGCGTTCCAGCCTTCGGTGATCTTCGCGAGCCGCTCGAGCTCGGCGTGCGGAAGACCGAGCGCCTTCCCGACGTCGCGGATCGCGCCGCGCGAGCGGTACGTCGCGAAGGACGCGACGAGCGCGGCGTGCTCGCGTCCGTAGCGCTCGGTGACGCGGACGATCAGCTTCTCGCGGATGTCGCGCGGGAAGTCGAGGTCGATGTCGGGCACGCCGCGCATCTCGTCGTTCAGGAAGCGGCCGAGCGAGAGCCCGGCGGTGACCGGGTCGACGTGCGAGAGGCCGGTCAGGTAGCAGACGATCGAGCCGACCGACGAGCCGCGCCCGCGGCCGGGCGGCAGCACGTGCCGCGGCGCGTCGTCGCCGCGCACCTCGCGCGCGCAGTCGGCGGCCAGCTGGAGGACCTCGTGGTGGAGCAGGAAGAACCCGTCGAGGCCGAGTCGGCCGATCAGCGCGAGCTCCTCGCCCAACCGATCGCGCGCAAGCGCTGTGCGATCGGTCTTCGGGTATCGCTCCTCCAAAGCGCGCTCGCAAATTCGGCGGAGCTGCGACGCTCGCAGACTCTCCCGTGTCGGTGAAGTCTGGGTAGCTGTAGCCGAGGTCGGCGGTGAGGTCGAAGCGCAGTCGATCGGCGAGCTCCCCGGCGCGCTCGACGGCCTCGCGATCGTCGGGGAAGCGCTCGAGCACGTCGTCCGGCGCGAGCAAAACCGACTCGTGGTTACCGCGCCGCTCGGGCTCCGAACCGTCGAGCGAGGTGCACTCGCGGATGGCGACGAGCACGTCCTGCAGCTGCGCTCGACGGGGATGGTGCGCGTGCGCGTCCCCGGTCGCGACCGTCTGCACGCCCAGCAGCTCCGCGAGGTCTCTGAGCGCGGCGTTCCGGCGCACGTCGCCGCGCTCGTACGGCCGCTGGAGCTCGACGAGGAAGCGCTCGCGGCCGAACGCGCGCGCGAGCCGCGCAGCGTTGTTGGGGTCGACGACGCCGAGGCCGTGCCGGGCGCAGCCGGACAGGCAGACGAGCCCGTCGTTCAGTTCCTCGAGCAGGTGCAGCGCCAGCGCAGGCTGGAGCGGCGGGTCCTCCGGCTTGGGCCTCGTGCCCGCGTGCGCCGCGGTCAGCAGGCGGCAGAGGTTCGCGTAGCCGCGCGCGTCCTCGACGAGCAGGGTGACGTGCGCGCCTCCTTCGAGCGTCACCTCCGCCCCGGTGATCGCGCGCACGCCGAAGGTCTTCGCCGCGTGGGCGAACTCGAGCGAGCCGTAGACCCCGTCGTGGTCGGTGAGCGCTAGGGCCTCGTAGCCGAGCTCGGCCGCCCGCAGCGCCACCTCCTCCGGAAGCGAGGCGCCGTCCAGGAAGGAATAGGCCGAATGCGCGTGGAGCTCGGCGTACGTCACCGAACCTCGGAGGGCGTGTCTTGCGTTGAAGGGGAGACAACGTCCCCGACGAATGAGAAGCGCCCATGGCCCTGCTCGCATCGATCATGGCGACCCTGCTGGTGGTCGCGACCACGCTCGCCTTCGCCGTCGGCTAGCGGCGGCCCTACGCCCCGCGCTGGGTGAACCATCCGCCCCGCTCCTCGTCGCGGAACACGACGAGGTTCTGGCCCGACTCGAGCACGAGCTCGAAGTAGCGCCGCTGGACGGGCTCCTCGGTCCACCAGCGGTCGAGCACGCGCCACTCTTCGCGGACGAGCGCGACCCCAAGACGATTGACGAGCCGCGGCGTTCCGTCGAATCGCGCCTCGACGAGCGCCGACTGCGGCTCGTTCAGTCGTCGCGAGGTACGAACAGTGCCCGGGCTTCCGGGATCCGCGACCACGGTGCCACTTCGACCACCGACGCGACCGAGCCCGAGCCGGTGCTCGCACGCACCTGACGCAGGCCCTCGCTCAGCCTGCTCTGCAGCTCCGACCCCGCCGCCTGCATGAGCTCCAACTGCTCTCCGTGCGAATCGCTCAGCTCGACGAGCTCGAGGCGGAGCGAGACGATCGGCGCCGGCAGCTCCGCGAGCTTCGGTCCGAGGGCGTGGCGCAGGCGGTCGCGCTCGGCCGTCGGGTCTCGCATCGTGACCGTCCTCCGCCACGAGCCTCCGCCCACGAGTCGGGCTGCAATCGCGGCCTTGCGCACGAACCGTCCATCGCGCTCCTTTCGCTCGAGCAGCCGGTCGAGCAGCGCGCCGAACGCGCGCCGCAGGGTGAGCTCGTTGCCGATCGCTTCCGGAAACTCGAGCTCCTCGTAGAGCTCGGCGGGCGGGCGCCGCCCCAGCACCCGCCCCGCCGCGCCCCCTCTCGCCAGGCTCCAGGCACGCCGGCCGTCCGGCCCCAGTCGTTCGGCCACGGCAGCTTTGGGGAGCCCGGCAAGCTCGCCCAATCGTTTGACCCCGAGCTCGCGGAGCTCGAGTTGGCGCCGCGCGTCGAGCGGCAGCAGGGAGAGCGGCAGCGGCGCCAGGAACTCCGGCATCTGCTCGTCGGAGACGACGAGCGCCTGACCCGCGCGCGCGACGTTGGCGGCGGCAAGGGCGGCGAAGCGCCGCTCGGCCGCGCCGATCCGCGCGTCCCAACCCGAGCCTGCGGACGCGAGCGCCCGCTTGAGCGCTTCCTCGAGTCCCCCGTAGAGCCGCTCGACCCCGCGCGTCTCGAAGTACGCGCACCCGGGCTCGGCCGACTCGACCGAGAACCCCGAGTCCTCGAGCCTGAGCAGAACCGCCTCCCACGCCTGCTCGGCCGCCGAGGGGTCTTCCTCGACGAGCACGAGCCGCGGGCACATCGCGAGCGCCTCGCCCAGCCGCATGCCGGGCTTGACCCCCTCCGCCTCCGCCACGGCCGTGACAGGGCCGAGCAGCGGCTCTTCGCCGGCCGGAGGCGCGAGGGCGGCTGGAGCGGTCAAGAGCGAGGGCCTGGACCGCAGCGCCGCCCGCAAGGAGAAGCCCGGGATGGCGAGGCAGGCGATCATGCGAACGTCTGTTCTACACGAACACACGTTCGGTGTCAAGAGGGCCGATCCAGAAAACATGACGTCTCAAAGCCGACGGAGCTCCTGGGATCGAAGCCTTTCAGTCACACTTCCGTGATGGCTACCGGCCTCTCAGTCGGCGGCGATGTCGAGCGGGCTCTGGAGGGCGTCGGCGTCCCGAGCTACGTCCTCGACACGACAGGAGTCGTCCGGTGGCTCAATCCGGCAGCCGAGCGGCTTGTCGGAGACGTTCGCGGTCGCCTCTTCACCTCCGTCGTCGTGCCCGAGGACAGCCGGCGAGCCCGCGAGCTGTTTACACGGAAGGTGCTCGGCACCTCCGCGGCCACTGAGGCGACCACAGTCTTACTTTCGACCGCGGGGGAGCGGGTGGCGGTGGAGATCAGCGCGGTGCCGCTCAAGAGCGGTGAACGGGTGGTCGGCGTCTTCGGGCTGTTGGAGGAACGCCCTGACGACACGCTCATCGCGCCGCACCCGCACCTCACCCCCCGCCAAGTCGAGGTGCTTCGTCTTCTGGAGCAGGGCCGGTCGACGAAGCAGATCGCTGCCGAGCTCCACCTGAGCACCGAAACAGTCAGGAACCACATCCGCCGCCTCTTTCGGGCCCTCGGCGTCAACTCCCGACTCGAAGCCGTCGCCGCCGCCCGCGCCGCATCACCCCACTGAGCGACGAACGAGGTCGTCAGAAGCGCGCTGATACCGGCGCTCTGAGCCAATGCAAGGTGAGCCCAACTGGGTCTAGCGACCGGGTCCCGGCCACCCGTACATTCCTCTCATCGAACCCGCGGCATCCTGCCGCCGGGTAACGGGTTACCGAAAGGAACAACAATGAAGAAGGTAGTTGGCAACACTGGTACAGCGCGGCTGTTTAGCCGCTTGCTTCTGGTCGTCGGAGCGGCAACGCTCGCGGCGACTGTTCTGGCGATGGGCGCGTCGGCCGCGGCACCTCCGGAGTCCGTACGCGAACGGGTTCGAGTCCGAGACCGACGCGGTCCTGAATGACACACCGGCGCGGGCAACCGAGGAAATGTTCAACGTCACCCGTGTCGCCAGCGGAACAGGCGGGATCACCTCGGCGAGCGGCGGCTACCACGCCGTCGCGCTCGTCGGCTCGGAAGACATGTTCACCCGGTACGGTGGCTACAGCGCGACCTTCCCGGCCGGCGGTTACACGACCTCGGCTGACATCTACCTCGATAAGGCAGCCGCGACGGGCGACGCTCGTCTGTTTTTCGACTGGTCATCGGCGACCAGCAACTCGAGCGGTGGCTACGGCAGGGACTTCATCTTCAACGTCGGCACGGACGGCACCGGCGACTTCGTCGTGACCGCCAGCAACAATGCCGGTGGGAACCCGGCCAACTCGGGCCGAAGCCTGCAGACGATCAACACGAGCGGCTGGTACACGTTCCAGCACCACTTCTACAACAACGGTGGTGTGCTCGCCGCCGACCTGACCGTTCGGCCCCTCGGCACGGCGACCCCGCTCGCCACGTGGACGCTGAGCGACCCCGCCGACCGTGATCGGCACCGTGGGCGGAAACCGCTACGGCTGGCTCCTCAACAATGAGCTGCCGATCGCGCTCGACAACGTCACGCGCTCGGACGACGCGTCGCGGGCCGTGACGATCGGCGACGTCAGCGTTGTCGAGGGCAACACGGGCGGGTCGGTCGCGAAGTTCCCGGTCACGCTCTCGCACCCAAGCGGCGTCCCCGTCACGGTGCACTTCGCAACCGCTCGGGCACCGCCACGCACTCGCGACGGCGACTTCCTCTCGGCACGGCACGAGCAACGCTGACCTTCCGCTACACCGGCAGGCGGAGACGACGACGACGGCTCCAGATCGGCGCTCTTGCCCCGACACGGTGGCTCGAGGCGAACGAGACCTTCACGCTCACGCTCTCCGCACCGACGCACGCCACCCTCGGGGCTCCGCACGTGGGCACGGCGACGATCCTGAACGACGACGCGGCACGCGACGCCGACGCCGGCACCGACGCCCGCCCCGACGCCGAGCGAGCCGAGCCGACCCCGGCACCGGCGCTCCGGCGCCCGCTCCGGCGCCGAAGGACACGGTCGCGCCGACCAAGCCGGCGAGCCCGGCGGCGAAGGTCACGGGCGGCCAGCTGCAGGTCAGCTTCGGCAGCTCGACCGACAACGTCAAGGTGGTCGGCTACCGGCTCTTCCAGGGCGGCACGGCGATCGCCACGATCGACGGCACCAGCTTCAAGCAGCCGGTCGCGCTCGGCAAGCCGGGCAAGCTGGTGCTGGAGCTGCGGGCGTTCGACGCCGCCGGCAACCAGAGCGACCCGCTGCTTCTGACCGTAACCCGCTACGCGGCACCGAAGGTGCCGAAGGTCAAGCCGGCCTGGGCCTGGAAGCTCTCCCGCTGGCAGGACGCTCCGAAGGCGACGCGCGGCATCCGCCCGCACACGCCGAACAAGCTGCCGAACTGGTACGGCAAGTGGAACGCCTGGCACAAGGCGCCGGTCAAGGTGACCGTCGGCTAAAGCCGGACGAACAACACAACGCTAGGAACGAGAGGCCCGGACACGCTCCGGGCCTCTCTCGTTGCATAGAGTCGTCCGAAGGGTGCGAAGCTGCGGTCTCCGTTGCCGAGGGCCCACAGGACCGACCCTCAAAGAGAGGTGATTGCAAACGATATTGGCGCTCCAGGCTACGCTCGAGCGATGCGCGCGATCGTCGTACCTCCGGGCCAGGGCCGGCACGTCGGGAACGTGGAGTTCCTCGCTCGCAGTGCGGACACGCCCCGGTTCAACCTCGCGCTGATCACGATCCAGCCGCACCGCGACGGCCCCGAGCAGCACGTGCACAAGGCCGAGGACGACTCGTTCTTCATGCTCGAGGGGGAGCTGACCTTCACCGTCGACGACGACGAGATCGTCGCCGGCCCGGGCACGTTCGTCCTCGTCCCGCCCGGTGTCCCGCACACCTTCGCGAACCGCGGAGACGCCGTCGTCCGGATGGTCAACATCCACGCCCCCGCAGGCTTCGACGTCCGGCTCGAAGGGGGCTAACAGCTACAGCGTGATCTCCGCCGCGGGACCGACCATTCGCGTGAAGCGCGGCACGACGTCGAGGACGTTCTCCCGCGCGCAGAAGCGGATGTCGTCGTCGAGGCCGGGCGGTCCGTAGGTTCTCGCGGTCAGGGCCTCGTACGGGTCGGCGAACGAGCGCGCGATCAGCTCCGACGCTTTCGCGGAGTCGTTCCGGTCGCCGTCGAGCAGCTGGACGATCCGCCCCGCGCAGTACGCGTCGTCGAGTGCGAACGTCCCCTTGAACCCGGCGCAGACGATCGCGACGTCCTCCCCGCTCTCGCGTGCCGCCGCAGCGACGGCGTCGAGGTTCAGCAGGCTGCCGAGAGACACGCGCTCGCAGCTCGAGGCGGCGGTGAGAATGGCCCGGGTCCCGTTCGTCGTCGAGAAGACGAGCGGCACGTCGCCTCCGTCGAGGAACTCGCGCGGCGAGGCCCCGACGTCGAAGCCCTCGATCCGCTCGGCATTGCGCTCGCCGCCGAGCAGTCCTTCACCGAGCTGTTCGCGCACCGCCCGCGCCTCCTCGACCCCGGGCGCGCAGAGAACGCGCGGCCAGCCGCTCGCGAGCGCCTGCGCGATCGTCGAGGTCGCGCGGAGGACGTCGACGACGATCCCGACAGGGGCCGCTGCGGCCTCCGACGGCGTGAAGACGACGGCAACATTCACGCCGCTACGCTAGCCGCCGATGGCGACGACGGCCCTCACCTGCTACCGCCACCCGAACCGCGAGACGGGAGTCTCGTGCGCCCACTGCGGCCGCGGGCTGTGTCCCGACTGCATGGTCTTCACGCCGGTCGGGATCAAGTGCGCCGAGCACGCCGGGGTGCCGACCGGCACCGCCAAGGTCGTCGAGGGCGCACGCCGCTTGGGCATCGAGGGCGGGGGCGCGTTGGTGACGAAGATCCTGATCGGCATCAACGTGCTCGTCTTCCTCTGGCAGGTCGGCAGCGGCGGCACGCTCTCGCAGCCCTACGGGTATCCGTATCTCCACGGCGCGCTGAACGGCATCCTCGTCGCGAACGGTGACTGGTGGCGCCTGTTCACGTCGATGTTCCTCCACGCCAGCGTGATCCACCTTGCGTTGAACATGCTCTTTCTCTGGTGGATCGCGGCGCCGGTCGAGCAGGCGCTCGGCCGGGCGCGCTTCGCGCTCCTGTACGTCGTGTCGGGCCTCTCCGGCGCAGCGGGTGCACTGCTGCTGAGCGCGCCCGGGACGACCACGGTCGGCGCGTCGGGTGCGCTCTTCGGGATCCTCGGCGCCGCGTTCGTCTTCGAGCGCCAGCGCAACTACGTGCTCGGCGGCGGCGCGCTCACGATCATCGTGCTCAACCTCGCGTTCACGTTCGCGATCCCAGGGATCTCGATCGGCGGGCACCTGGGCGGGCTCGTTGGCGGGGCGCTCTCGGCGCTCGCGCTCTCACGTCTCGGTCGCGCGCACGCAGCGTACGGAAGTCCGGGCATCGCCGGGATCGCGGGCGTTCTCGCCGTTGGGGTCGCGAGCGTCGCGATCTCGTTCTGGGCTGTAGCGGGTTCTCTCTAGCGCCGATACCTTGGAGCGATGCGCCGCGTTCTCGTCGTCGTCGCGATCCTCTGCCTGGCGTTTCCCGCTTCGGGTGCTGCTCGACCGCTGCTCGGCGTCCACGGGGCCGTTGACCGCTTCGCGCAGCTGACCGGACAGCACTCGCAGGTCCGCCACATCTTCTTCGGCTGGGGCAACACGCGCTTCGACCAGAACTTCCCCGCCGACGGAAGAACACCGATGATCGCGATGATCCCGACGACGATCTCGCCGCTCGCGATTGCGCGCGGGTCGGGAGACGACTACCTGTTCGCGTTGAACGACTGGCTTGCGCGCCGCGGTGGTGTCGCGTACGTGCGTCCGATGCCGGAGATGAACGGGCACTGGAACGCGTACTGCGCGTACACGAAGAGCGGTCGCTCCAAGGGCGCCGCGTATTCGACCGCCGCGTTCAGGAAGGCGTTCGCGCGCATCGCGATACTCGTGCGCGGTGGCCCGGCAGCGAGCGTCAACGCGCAGCTCGCGCGCCTGAAGTTGCCGCCCGTGTCGCGCGACCTGCCGGCGCTCTCGGCTGTCCGGATCGTGTGGAACCCGCAGGGCTACGGCTCGCCCGATCTGCCGGGCAACTCGGCGCAGGCTTACTACCCGGGTGACCGCTACGTGGACGTCGTGGCAAACGACCTCTACTACATCCGCGGGAAGGCGGCGTGGGCAGCCGCCGACCAGCTGTACCGGGCGCATCCGTCGAAGCCGTACGCGTTCGCCGAGTGGGGGCTGTGGGGGATCGACGCGCCGAGCTTCGTCGAGCAGATGGCGCAGTTCGTGAGGACGCACCGGCGTGTCGAGCTGGTCGCGTACTACAGCGGCAAGCGCGGTTCGCCGTGGGACCTCGCGTCGAAGCCTCGTAGCCGCGCCGCGTACAAGCGGTTGATCGTCCCGCTCGGGCGTTAGCTAGCGGCCCCAGTCGTCCGGAGGGTCCCGCCGGCCGACCTCGACCGACCAGTAGTCCCTCTCGACGACGACGAGCCCTTCGGCGTCGAAGCGAAGCACCGAGACGCCGGCGATCGTCTGCTCGGTGCCGTCGGAGCGAACGACCGCCCAGTACTCGCACGTGGCGCGGTCGCCGTCGACGATCGGCTCGCCGAAGCGGCACTCCGCCGGAGCCTCTTCCGAGTCGAACGCCCAGCTTGCGTACGCTGCTGCATCGTCGGGGCCGACGTGGGCGTCGCGAAACGGGTGGGAGCGGAGGACGATGTGCTCGCTGTAGAGCGCGCGCAACGCCTCGACGTCCTGCGCCGGCCACGCGCGCAGCCATGTGTCGCGCCAGCGCCGGGCGGCCTCGAGGGTCTCCATCAGCCCCCGGCGGCGACGTAGGTGGCGCCGGTCTCGGCGAGCGCGGCCTGCGCGGCGGCGAGCCGGGCCAGCGGCACGCGGAACGGCGAGCACGACACGTAGTCGAGCCCGAGCTCGTGGCAGAACGCAACCGACGCGGGCTCGCCGCCGTGCTCGCCGCAGATCCCGAGCTTCAGGTCGTCTTTCGCGCCGCGGCCGCGTTCGACCGCGATCCGCATCAGGTCCCCCACCCCGCTGACATCGAGTGTCTCGAACGGGTTGCGCTCGAGCACGCCGCCCTCGAGGTAGTGGGTGAGGAACTTGCCTTCCGCGTCGTCGCGGGAGAAGCCGAGCGCCGTCTGCGTCAGGTCGTTCGTGCCGAACGAGAAGAAGTCCGCGTGCTCGGCGATCTCGTCCGCGCGAATGCATGCGCGCGGAAGCTCGATCATCGTGCCGCAGAGATACTCGACGTCGTTCTCTTCCGCCGCCACCGCGTCGGTCAGCTCGCGCAGACGGCGCAGCTCCTCGGCGAAGCCGACGAGCGGATGCATGATCTCGACGAGCGGCGACTCTCCCGTCTTGTCCTGAACGGCCTTCGCTGCGCGGACGATCGCGCGCACCTGCATCTCGTAGATCTCGGGGAACTGGAGGCCGAGCCTGCAACCACGTGTCCCGAGCATCGGGTTCGACTCCTGGAGCTGCTTGATCCGCTCGCGCATCTCGTCCGGCGCCTCGTCGAACGCGGGCAGGAACTCGTGCAGCGGCGGGTCGAGCAGACGGATCGTGACGGGGAGCCCCGCCATCGCCTCGAAGATCCCCTCGAAGTCGGACTGCTGCATCGGGAGCAGGCGCTCGAGCGCGCTGCGCCGGCCCTGCTCGTCGCGCGCCATGATCATCTCCTGCACGACGGGCAGCCGCTCGTCGCCGAAGAACATGTGCTCGGTGCGGCAGAGGCCGATCCCCTCGGCGCCGAACTCGCGCGCGCGGACGGCATCTTCCGGCGTGTCGGCGTTCGCGCGCACCTTCAGGCGGCGCACGGCGTCCGCCCACGCGAGCACCGTCTGGAAGTCCTCGTTGATCTGCGGCGGGACGAGGCGCACCGGCCCGACGATCACGCGTCCGGTTCCGCCGTCGATCGTCAGCTGGTCGCCTTCGCGGAGCTCGTGCTCGCCGATCCGCGCGATGCCCGCCTTCACGTCGAGCGAGAGCGCCTCGCAGCCGGCGACGCACGGCTTCCCCATCCCGCGCGCCACGACGGCCGCGTGCGAGGTCATGCCGCCGTGCACGGTGAGGATCCCCTTCGCCGCGATCATCCCGTGGATGTCGTCGGGCGTCGTCTCCCAGCGAACGAGGATCACGTCTTCGCGCTCGCCCCGCTCGGCCGCGGTGTCGGCGTCGAAGACGACCTTGCCGCTCGCCGCGCCCGGGCTCGCGTTCAACCCCGTCGCGACGACGTCGTAGTCCTCGTTCGGGTCGAGCATCGGGTGGAGCAGCTGGTCGAGCTGCGCCGGGTCGATCCGCGCGATCGCGTCCTCACGTGAGATCAGCCCCTCGTCGACCATGTCGACCGCCGCCTTCAACGCCGCTGCGGCGGTGCGCTTCGCGGCGCGAGTCTGAAGCAGGTAGAGCCGCCCTTCCTCGACGGTGAACTCGATGTCCTGCATGTCGCGGTAGTGCTCCTCGAGCCGGCGCATCGTCTCGAGCAACTGGTCGTACGCTTCGGGCAGGCGCGCCTGCATCGCCTCGAGGGGCTCAGGGGTGCGGATGCCGGCGACGACGTCCTCGCCCTGGGCGTTCGCGAGGAACTCGCCGTACAGCCCCTGCTCGCCGGTGGACGGGTCACGCGTGAAGCAGACACCCGTGCCGCAGTCCTCGCCCTTGTTGCCGAAGACCATCTGGACGACGTTCACGGCGGTGCCCAGGTCGTCCGGGATCCGGTGCGCGCGCCGGTACACCTGCGCGCGCGGGTTCCCCCACGAGTCGAAGACCGCGCTCACGGAACGCCGTAGCTGGTCGCGTGCGTCCTGCGGAAACTCGCCTCCCGTGCTCTCGCGATACGTCGCCTTGTACGCCTCGATCAGCTCCGCCAGATCCTCCGCGGTCAGGTCCGTGTCCAGCGCCGCGCGGCGCTTCGACTTGAGGTCGGCGAGCGACTGCTCGAACCGATGACCGTCGATTCCCTCCACCACGACGCCGAACATCTGGATCAGGCGCCGGTACGAGTCGCGCGCGAAGCGCGCGTTGCCGGTCGTGCGGGCGAGACCCTCGACCGCGACGTCGTTCAGGCCGAGGTTGAGGATCGTGTCCATCATCCCCGGCATCGAGACGGCCGCTCCGGAGCGGACCGAGACGAGCAGCGGGTCCGTCGGGTCGCCGAAGCGCTTCTCCGCGCGCGCCTCGAGTCGCTCGACATGCTCGTCGACCTCGGCGTCGAGCCCGTTCGGGCACCCGGCCGAGCACCATCGCCGCACGGCACGCCTCCGTGGTGATCGTGAAGCCGGCGGGCACGGGAACCCCGAGCTCCGTCATCTCCGCGAGCCCGATCCCCTTGCCGCCGAGGAGCTCACGCCCGCCCGGAACGGCCTCGTCGAACGCGTACACGTAGCGCGGGGCGGTCAAGGGCGGCCAATATTCCCACAAAGTGGCTGCACAGCACATCGTCGCTGCCGGCGGGCGGACCCTCGGGACCCCCGTCGACGACTTCGTCCTCGGGCTCGCCCGCGGGCGGCGGGTCTGCGTGGTCCCGACGGCGAACATGGAGCCCGACTGGGGGCTGGTGCTCTTCTACGAGGCGTTCGGCGCGCAAGGCCGAGTGCTCACGGCTCCTCTTCAACCCCTGGCCGCCGGAGGACCTCCGCGCGTTCACCCTTGCCCAGGACGTTCTTCTGGTGCCGGGAGGAAACACCGCGAACATGCTCGCGGTCTGGCGCGTGCACGGCTTCGACCGGATCGTGCGCGAGGCCTGGGAGCAGGGCGTCGTGCTCTACGGCTGGAGCGCCGGGATGATCGCCTGGTTCGAGGCGGGCGTGACCGACTCGTTCGGGCCGCAGCTCGAGAGCATGGACTGCCTCGGCTTCCTCCCCGGCAGCGCGTGCCCGCACTACGACGGCGAGGGGCTCCGCCGCCCTCGCTACCAGGAGCTCGTTGCGGGCGGCTTACCGCCCGGGCTGGGCGGCGGACGACGGTGTGGCACTCCACTTCAACGGCACCGAGCTTGCGGAGGCGGTCACGATCCAGCCGGACGGCCGCGCCTACCGCGTCGAGCCGGGCTCGGAGACGCCGATCGAGGCGCGCCTGCTCACGACGACTACGAGCGCCTCGCGGCGAGCCACCCCGCGACCCTGATCCCCATCCAGATCGGCGTCAGCACGACGTAGAAGAGCGACGACCGCGAGACCGAGCGCGGTCCACCAGAGCGTCCAGTAGCGAAACGGCACGGGGCCCTTCCGCCGCAGGTCGCGCGTCACGCCTGCACCTCTTGCAGATCGCGGGTTCGCTGCTCGACCGTGCGGATCACGCGCTGCGCCGTCTCCTCGATCGAGAGCTCCGAGACGTCGATCACGGGGCAGCCGAGCCGCCGGTGCACGACCTCCGCCTGCGCGAGCTCCTCGTAGATCTTCACGAGCTCGGAGTACTGGCGCGCCGTCCCGCCGAAGTTGCGCGCTCGCGCCGTGCGGATCTCGCCGAGCCGGTTGGCGTCGATCGTCAGCCCGACGACCTTGACCGGGTTGATCCGGAAGAGATCTTGCGGCGGCTCGATCCCCGCGACGATCGGAACGTTCGCGGTCTTGTAGCCGAGGTTCCCGAGGTACATCGAGAGCGGCGTCTTCGACGTTCGCGAGACGCCGACGAGCACGACGTCCGCCTCGTCGAGACCGCCGCCGATCCCGTCGTCGTAGCGCACCGCGAACTCGATCGCCTCGATCCGCCGGAAGTAGCCCGAGTCGAGCGGCGCCCGCGCGCCGGCGCGGCCCTGCGCCTCGACGCCCGCGACGCGCGAGACCGCGTCGATCGGCTGGCCGAGCAGGTCGCAGTAGTGGACCCGTGCGCGTCGGCACGCGCGCCGCATCGCGTCGCGCAACTCCGGCTTGACGAGCGTGTAGAAGACGACGGCTGGGCGCCCACGCGCCCTCCCCACGGCGAGCTCGAGATCCTCGACCGACTCGACGCGCGGGTGGCGCACTTCCTCGAAGGTCTGGTCGGGGAACTGCGCCTCGAGCGCATGTACGAGCCGCGTGGCCGTCTCTCCGGTGGAGTCCGACACGATGTGGAGCTCCACGGGCGCAGCGACGGCCACGCGGCCATTGTGACGACTGCTGAGCTTCTAGTCGCTCTGGGAGGGTCGGGTCCCGAGCGTGGCCGTCACTGTCTGGGTCTCACCGTCGCGAACGATGGTGAGCTCGAGCTCGTCACCGGGCTTGTGCCCGGCGACCGCGCGGCGGACGTCGTCGGCCGACGCTGCTTCGCCGTCGACCTCGGTGATCACGTCGCCCTGCTGCAGGCCGGCCTTGTCTGCGGGACTGCCGTCCGTGACCGCGGCGACCTGCGCTCCGTTGTCGGCCTCCGCGAGCTGGACGCCGAGGAAGGGCCGCTCGATCGGCGTGCCCGCGATCAGCGAGTCCGCGACTTCCTTCGCCGTCTCGATCGGGACCGCGTAGCCGATGCCTTCGTTGCCACCGGACGAGGATGCGATCTGCGAGTTGATGCCGATGACGCGGCCCTGGCCGTCGAGCAGCGGACCACCGCTGTTGCCGGGGTTGATCGCGGCGTCGGTCTGGATCGCGCCGTCGATCGTGAACCCGTCGGGTGCCGTCAGCTCGCGGTGCAGTGCGCTGACGATGCCGCTCGTGACCGTGCCTTCGAGCCCGAACGGGCTGCCGATCGCGACCACGAGGTCGCCGATCTCCATCGACTCGGACGCACCGAGCTCCAGGGGCGTGACGCCGCTCGGGACGCTCTCGAGCTCGAGCACCGCGACGTCGGAAGACGCGTCGGCGCCGACGACCCTCGCATCGATCTCGTCGCCGTCGGGGAACCGGACGGTGACACTCTGGGCGTTGTCGACGACGTGCTGGTTCGTGAGGATGTGACCCTCGTCGTCGATGAGGAAGCCGCTGCCGGTCGCACCACCGCCGCCCTGGCCGAACGGTCCCTGCGCCTGGGAGTTGGTCGTGACGAGGACGACCCCGTCCTTCGCACGCTCGTAGATCTCGTTGACCGACAGCTGCGCGCCGTCGGCGACGGACCGTGTCGGTGCCGTCTGCACGACAGTCGCGTTCGCGCCGTCGTCATCGGTCGCCTCCCAGATCCCGATCCCCGCGCCGGCGCCGATGGCGGAGGCCGCGACGATCGCGAGAAAGAAGACGAGAAATTTTCGGAACATCGATCCTCCTGGTCAGTGTGACGGTTCCATGGAAGCGGCTCGCCCTGAGATCGGGCTGAGAGGCTTGTTGAGGCGGCGTTAAGCGCTTCTCAGCGGCCACACAGGTTTCGCAGGAACACTTGCGTGGATGCGCGTTCTCGTGGTCGACGACGAGCCGGCCGTCCGCACGGCGCTCGAGCGGGCCCTCCTGTTGGAGGGCTACGACGTCGAGCTCGCCGCCGACGGTGCCGAGGCGCTGCACCGCCTCTCGCTCCACACTCCTGACGCGGTGGTGCTGGACGTGCTGATGCCGAACGTCGACGGGCTCGAGGTCTGCCGCCGGCTGCGCGCGGCCGACGACCACACCCCCGTGCTGATGCTGACCGCACGCGACTCCGTAGGTGATCGCGTGGCCGGGCTCGACGCCGGCGCGGACGACTACTTGGTGAAGCCGTTCGCGCTCGAGGAGCTGCATGCGCGGCTTCGCGCGCTCCTCCGCCGGGCGGCCGGCACGGACACCGACGTCCTCCGCTTCGCCGACATCACGCTCGACATGGGCACACGCGAGGTACGCCGAGGCGAGCGCCGGATCGAGCTGACCCGGACCGAGTTCCTCCTGCTCGAGCTGTTCCTTCGCAACGCACGCCAGGTACTGACCCGCTCGGTCATCTTCGACCGAGTCTGGGACTACGACTTCGGGCCGCGCTCGAACGCACTCGAGGTCTACGTCAGCTATCTCCGCCGCAAGCTGGAGGCCGGAGACGAGCCCCGCCTGATCCACACCGTGCGCGGCGTCGGTTACGTTCTCCGAGAGCCGTGACCTTCCGCACACGCCTCGCCCTCGCTTCGGCCATCGCCGTGGCGGCGGCGATCGCCGTCGCCTCGCTCGTCTCCTACGGGCTCGTACGCGCGCAGCTCCGCAACTCGATCGACGACGCGCTTCGCGCACGGGCGCGGCACGTGCAGGTTCCGGCCGGCGGCTCGCTCGGCGACTTCGGCCTACCCGATCCGCTGCTCGGCGGCGCCGGCGGCTACGCGCAGCTCGTCACGGCGAGCGGCGGTGTCTTTCGCCGACCCGACGCGAAGATCCCGCTCCCCTCGGAAGGTGCGCGGCTGGTCGCTACGGGCACTCGCGACCCCTTCTTCGAAGACGCGACCGTCGCCGACACGCATGTCCGGATCCTCACCGTGCAGTACGCGCCCGGAATCGCGGTCCAGATCGCTCGGCCGCTCGACGAGGTCGACAAGACGCTGAACCGTCTCGCCAAGTTCCTCGCCGCCATCTCCGCGAGCGGGATCGCGCTGGCGGCGATCCTCGGCCTCCTCGTCTCGCGCACCGCCGTGGCGCCGGTCCGGCGGCTGACCGAGACCGCAGAGCACGTGACCGCGACGCGCGACCTCAGCCAGCGGATCGCCGCGCCCGGCAAGGACGAGCTCGGACGTCTCGCGGGCAGCTTCAACTCGATGCTCAGCGCGCTTGACGACTCGCTCCACTCCCAGACGCAGCTGATCGCCGACGCCTCGCACGAGCTCCGGACGCCGCTCACCAGCCTGCGGACGAACGTCGAGGTCCTCCAGCGGGGAACGGAGCTGCCGGAGGACGAGCGCGCGAGGATCCTCGCCGAGGTCCGCTCCCAGGCGGAGGAGCTGACCGAGCTGCTCGGCGACCTCCTCGACCTCTCGCGAAGCGAGCACGTGCAGCCCGAGCCCGTGCAGCTCGACGAGGTGGTCGCGTCGGCAATCGACCGGACGCGCCGAAGCGCCAACGGGGTCGGCTTCACCACGAGCCTCGAGCCGACCACGATCAGCGGCGTCCCCAGCCGCCTCGAGCGCGCGGTCGCGAACCTGCTCGAGAACGCCGTCAAGTGGAGCCCCGACGGCGGCAAGGTCGACGTGGAGCTGGCGGACGGCGAGCTGCGGGTCCGTGACCACGGCCCCGGGATTGCCCCCGAGGACCTCGACCGCGTGTTCGACCGCTTCTACCGCGCGGCGGCCGCCCGCTCCGTCCCCGGCTCGGGGCTCGGCCTCGCGATCGTGCGCCAGGTCGTCCAGGAGCACGGCGGGTCGGTCAGCGCCGAGAACGCCCCGGACGGGGGCGCGCGCTTCCGCGTCCGCTTCTCACCTTCGTAGATCGTCCTCAGGCGCTTCTCAGGAAACCGCGCTTGACTAGAAGCGTCTCACTCCTCCTGTGATGCGCCGAGAGGGCGGTCGGTCCGGCGGCCGCCCTCTCAGGCCGGAGCTAACGTTCGACCTCCGTGGCCGCCGCAGACACCGTGACGATGGACAAGATCGTCTCCCTGGCGCGCCGGCGCGGGTTCGTCTTCCCGAGCTCGGAGATCTACGGCGGCCTCGGGTCGGCCTACGACTACGGCCACTACGGCGTCCTGCTCAAGACGAACCTGCGCTCGCGCTGGCTCGAGTCGATGGTGCAGGAGCGCGAGGACGTCGTCGCCCTCGACACCGCGATCATCCTCAACCCTCGGGTCTGGGAGGCGTCGGGGCACGTAGCCGGGTTCACCGACCCGCTCGTCGACTGCCGCACCTGCAAGCTTCGCTTCCGAGCCGACCAGCTGTCGGATCCCGAGCACGAGGAGGTCCGCTGCGGCAAGCGGCCCTCGAAGCGCCCCGGCGAGATCCCCGACTGCGACCTGACCGAGCCGCGGCAGTTCAACTTGATGTTCGAGACGACGATCGGCCCGGTGCAGGAGACGGGCGCGAAGGCCTACCTGCGACCCGAAACGGCGCAGGGCATCTTCATCAACTTCAAGAACGTGGCGCAGCTCGCCCGGCGGAAGCCGCCGTTCGGGATCGCGAACGTCGGCGGCAAGTCCTTCCGCAACGAGATCACGCCGGGAAACTTCCTCTTCCGAGTGCTGCGAGTTCGAGCAGATGGAGATGGAGTACTTCGTCCCGCCGGCAGAGGCGGCCGAGTGGTACCGCTTCTGGATCGACGAGCGGGTCGCCTGGTACAAGCGGTACGGGCTTCGCGAGAACCACCTGCGCGTCCGCGAGCACACCGCCGAGGAGCTGTCGCACTACTCGAGCGCGACGAGCGACCTCGAGTACCTCTATCCGATCGGCTGGTCGGAGCTCGAGGGGATCGCCAACCGCGGCGACTTCGACCTCAAGCAGCACAGCGAGCACTCCGGCACGAAGCTCGAGTGGGTCGACGCCGGGACCGGCGAGCGTTTCGTCCCGCACGTGATCGAGCCCGCCGTGAGCATCGAGCGGATGTTCCTGGCGTTCCTGATCGACGCGTACGACGAAGAGGTCGTCGCAGAGCGAGAACGAACGGTGCTGCGCCTCCACCCCGCGCTCGCGCCGGTCAAGGCCGCAGTCCTGCCGTTGGTCGGCAAGAACTCCGACATGGTCGCGAAGGCGCGTTCGCTCTTCGACGAGCTGCGGATCGACGCGCAGGTCGAGTACGACGACAGCGGCGCGATCGGCCGTCGCTACCGCCGGCAGGACGAGATCGGCACGCCGTTCGCGTTCACCGTGGACGAGCAGACGCTCGCGGACGACACGGTGACGATCCGTGACCGCGACTCGCTCGCTCAGGAGAGGATCGCGCTCGCGCAGGTGCGCGCGCACCTGACCGACGCGCTGCGGAAGCCATGGAGCTCGCCGAAGGCATGAGCGCGCCCTGGAGCTATCCGCCGGCAGGGCGGTTCGAGGAGCACGTCGTCACGAGCGAGGCGCTGCGCGGCAACCCGCTCGGCGACCCCCACGAGCGTCCGCTCTGGGTCTACCTCCCGCCGGGCTACGACGACGACCCGAAGCGGCGCTACCCGTCGATCTACGTGATCCAGGGCTACACCGGCCAGCTCGACATGTGGCGCAACCGGCCGGCGTTCGGCGCGAAGACGTACCCGGAGCTCTGCGACGACGTGTTCGCGTCGGGCGAGGTGCCACCCGCGATCGTCGTCTGGGTCGACGCGTGGACGAAGCTCGGCGGCTCGCAGTTCATCGACTCGCCGGCGATCGGGAAGTACCACACCTACCTGTGCGACGAGCTCGTCCCGTGGGTCGACGAGCGCTACCGGACGATCGCCGACGCGCCGCACCGCGGGATCCAGGGCAAGTCGTCCGGCGGGTACGGAGCGATGGTCACCCCGATGCTCCGGCCGGATCTGTTCGGCGGTTTCGCGACGCACGCGGGCGACGCCCTCTTCGAGGGGTGCTACGCGAAAGACTTCCCGGAGACGGCGCGCCTGCTCCGCGACAAGTACGAAGGCTCGTACGAGCGCTTCTGGGAGGACTTCCTGTCACGGCCGCTCGTGACGAAGCCGGGCGACTTCGTCCTCGTGAACACCTGGGGCATGGCGGCTGCCTACTCGGCGGACGACGACGGGACCGTGCAGCTGCCGATCGACGACACCGGCAAGCTGATCCCGGAGGTCTGGGAGCGCTGGCTGCGCTGTGACCCGGTGCGGATGGTCGAGGGCCACGCCGAGGCGCTCCGGAGCATGCGCGCCGTCTACATCGACGCGGGCAAGAGCGACGAGTACTACCTCGACCTCGGCGCCGAGGCGTTCCGCCGTGAGCTCGAGCGGATCGGCGTCACGGACGTCTTCTTCGAGCTCTTCGAAGGCACCCACGGCGGGATCGTCTGGCGATACCCCATCGCCCTCAGATATCTGGCCGAGCGACTAGGCGCTTCGTAGCGTCCGGAGGCGGAAGCCTCCGTGGAACTCGTACGACGAGGTGACGACCGCGAGCGCCTCGCGCGCGCCGCGGTCGGTGAGCCCGGCAGCCAAGGCGTCTGCGAGCGGTGTGCTGAGCAGCGTCTCGATCCCCGCACGGCCTGCGGGCGAGAGCGGGATCGCTCCCTCGCCGCACGTGTGGCAGACGGCGCCGCCGGCCTGCGGCGAGTAGCCGACGAGCTCGTCCGCGCGGCCGCAATTCGCGCAGCTCGTGAGGTGCGGCAGGTAGCCCGAGAGCCAGAGGAGCTTGAGCTGGAAGGAGAGCGCGAGCGGGTCGAGCGCCGGTCGGGCGGGCGTGCGCTCCGGGAGATCGTCCAGCAGGTCGAGGAACTTCGTCAGCGCCTCGAAGGCGCGCGGGTTCGCCTCCGGCTCACCGAAGAGGCGGAGCATCGCCTCGGCACCGACGAGCCCAACGCCCAGGCGATATCCGTCCTCGCGCACCTCGTGGTGAGAGGCCTTCAGCTGCGCGCCGGTCACCGTCTGAAGCTCGCCGCCGCCCTGGTGGAGCATCACCTCGACGTGTGAGAGCGGCTCGAGCCGGGCGCCGAAGCGCGACTTCGTCCGACGGATCCCCTTTGCGACCGCGCCGACCCGGCCGCGCTCGAGCGTGTACAGGTGCAGCACCCGGTCGGCTTCGCCGAGCCGCAGCGAGCGGAGCACGACGGCTTCCGTCCGGTAGGTCCTTCCCGCCATCCGTTCCAGTGTAGAAGCGGGGCCGGAGCCGTCTCCGGTCCCGGCCGTTCTAGAAGGGCTGGCACGAGGGGCAGTACCACGTGCCGCGGCCACCGACCCGCGTCTTCTCGATCGGCGTGCCACAACGGTCGCACGGTTCCCCGCCTCGGCCGTAGACCTTGAACTCGTGCTGCATCGAGCCACGACGGCCGTCAGGCTGCGCGTAGTCGCGCAGGGTGGCTCCTTGGCGCGCGATGCCTACTCGGAGAGCAGCTCGGATCGCCCGATGCACAGCGCGGACTTCGTCGTCGTCGAGCTCGCGCGCGGGCTTCAGCGGGTGGATCCGCGCTCGCCAGAGCGCTTCGTCGACGTAGATGTTCCCGAGCCCGGCAACCGTCCGCTGGTCGAGCAGAGCAGCCTTGATCGGCGCGCGTCGTCCGTCGAGCGCGGCCGCGAGCGCCCGAGGGCCGAAGCCGCGCTCCAACGGTTCTGCGCCGAGCTTGGCGTCCAGGTAGGAGTCGAGCTCCCCGGGCTCGAGGAGCAACCACGTTCCGAACCGCCGCACGTCGCGGTAGACGATCCGCGTGGCGTCGTCCAGCGTGATCAGGGCACGGGTGTGCGGCGTCTCGTCGCCCCGGAAGCTGCCGGTCATGCGGAGGTGCACGACGAGCGTGCGGCCGGTGTCGAAGCGGAGGAGGAGGTACTTCCCGCGTCGCTCGACGGCGGCGACGCGCTCGCCTTGGAGCTCCGCGGCGACGAGCTCCGGGTCGAACGGGCGCGTGAGCCGTCCGTCGCGGATCTCGACGTGCTCGAGCGTCCTGCCCGTGAGGAGCGGCGCGAGGCTCGCCCGCACGGTCTCGACCTCGGGTAGCTCAGGCAAGGACGTCGAGCACGATCGGCCGCAGCTCGGGCGGTTCCGGGCCGACCTCGAGTGCGGCCAGCACTCCGTCGGCAGCTGTCTCGGCGGTTGCCTCGTCTCGCGCGTGGATCTCGGCGATCGGCTCGCCGCTCCTCACCTCGTCGCCCCGCTTGCGCAGACAGACGACACCGACGGCATGGTCGATCGCGTCGTCCTTGCGTGCGCGCCCCGCGCCGAGCTCGAGCGCTGCGATCCCGACCGGGAGCGCGCGAAGGCTTCGAACGTAACCGCCCGCTGGTGCCTCGACGGTTCGGACGACCGCTGCGCGCGGAAGCACGTCGTCGCTCGGATCGCCACCCTGCGCTCGCACCCAGCGTTCGTAACGCTCGAGCGCCGACCCGTCGCGCACCGCTGCTTCCGCGCGGCCGCGCCCTTCTTCCTCGTCGACCCCGAGGTCGGAGAGGGCGAGCAGATGTGCGGACGCGGTGAGGACCAGCTCGGTGAAGTCGTCGGGCCCCTCCCCTACGAGCGTCGCGCGCGCCTCCTTGATCTCGAGCGCGTTGCCGACCGCGCGACCGAGCGGCTGGTCCATGTCCGTCAACAGGCAGATCACGCGCCGGCCCGCCCGTTCGCCGAGCTCGCGCATCGTCTTCGCGAGCGTCCGCGCCTCGTCGATCGTCTTCATGAACGCACCGTCGCCGACCTTGACGTCGAGCACGATCGCGTCGGCGCCCGAGGCGATCTTCTTCGACATGATGCTCGCCGCGATCAGCTGGACGTTGTCGACGGTCGCGGTGACGTCGCGCAGCGCGTACAGCCGCTTGTCGGCGGGAACGAGGTCGCCGGTCTGACCGATGATCGCCAGGCCGACGTCCTTGACCTGCGCGACGAACTCGTCCTCCGACAGCTCGACGCGGAAGCCCGGGATCGCTTCGAGCTTGTCGAGGGTGCCGCCGGTGTGACCGAGGCCGCGCCCGCTCAGCTTCCCGAACGGGACGCCGCATGCGGCGACGATCGGCCCGACGGCGATCGTCGTCTTGTCCCCCACGCCGCCGGTCGAGTGCTTGTCGACGACGGTGCGACCGAGCGCGGCGTGCAGGTCGAGCGTGTCCCCGCTCCGCACCATGGCGTCGGTGAACGCGAACGTCTCAGCCGGCGTGAGCCCGCGGAAGAACACCGCCATGCAGAAGGCGGCCATTTGGTAGTCGGGCACCTCGTCGCGCGCGTAGCCGAGCACGAGCTCGGCGAGCTCGTCGGCGCTCGAGCTCGCCGCCGTCGCGCTTGCGCTGGATCAGCTCGGCGGGACGAATCACTCGTCGTAGATCGAGCGGCCCGGGATCCCTCGCCGCGGCGACTTCCCGCCGAGCCACGTGTTCACGGTCGCGCCGACGTCGGCGAACTCACCCTCCTCGTGCACGTGCCCGTTCGCGTTTCGTCCCTCGGCGTACGCGAGGAGCAGCGCGTGCTCGCGCGTGTGGTCGGTGCTCGGGGTCGTCGGGTCGCAGCCGTGGTCCGAGGTGAGCACGAGCAGGTCGCCCGGATGCAGCGCGTCGAGGATGTCCGTCAGCCGGCGGTCGAAGTCCTGCAGGCAGCGGTGGAAGTTGACCGGGTCGTTGCGGTGTCCCCACAGCTGATCCGTTTCGACGAGGTTCACGAAGACGAGCGTCCCGTCGTCGGATTCCTGGAGCAGGCGAATCGTCTCGTTGATCCCCTCGATGTTCGACTTCGTCGGGTGCGATTCGTCGATGCCGACGCCCGCGAAGATGTCGCCGATCTTGCCGACGCCGTGCACCTTGACCCCGGCGTCCTGCAGCAGCGTCAGGTAATTCGGCGTGCGCGGCTTGACCGAGAAGTCGTGACGGTTCGGCGTGCGCGTGTAGTTCCCCGGCTCGCCGGCGAACGGGCGCGCGATCACGCGACCGACCTCGTGCTTGCCCGTGAGGATCTCGCGCGCCGACCTGCACGCGTCGTAGAGCTCCTCGAGCGGGATCGTCTCCTCGTGCGCCGCGATCTGAAAGACGGAGTCCGCCGACGTGTAGACGATCCACTTGCCCGTTCGCTGGTGCTCCTCGCCGAGCTCCTGGATGATCTCGGTCCCGGAGGCGGCCTTGTTGCCGAGTACGCCGCGGCCCGTCTTGTGCATGAACGGGTCGATCACGTCGTGCGGGAAGCCTTGCGGGTAGGTCGGGAACGGCTTGGCGGTGACGATGCCCATCATCTCCCAGTGGCCCGTGGTCGTGTCCTTGCCCTTCGAGCGCTCGAGGAGCCGGCCGGCGATCGCCGGCGCACCGGCCTGCGGCGGGCAGCCCTCGAGCGGCTCGACGTTCCCGAGCCCGAGCGCCTCCAGACTCGGCAGGTCGAGCCCGCCGACCGCCCGCGAGACGTTTCCGAGCGTGTCGGCGATCGGGTCGTCCTTGCCGTACTCGTCAGCATCGGGAAGGGCGCCAACCCCGACCGCATCCAGCACGATGACGCACGCGCGGGGCATCGGGCTATTCTAGGCGGCGCATGGACACCGTTCTCGGGATCATCGGGATCATCGTCTTCGCGGCCTGCGTGATCGGGCTCGCGGCCGCGGTGACCTGGGTCGTCGTCAAGGTCTCGCCGGCCGAGAAGCCGGACAAGGCCAAGCCGGCCGAGTCCGGCGACGCCGCCTAAACCGGCGAGAGCGGAAGAACGTCCTCGAGGGGCGTGTAGTCGAGGCCGTGTGCCTCGGCGACGGCTTCGTAGGTGATCTTGCCCTCGAGCACGTTCACGCCTCGGGCGAGCGCGCGGTCGCGCGCGATGGCCTCGCGGAGCCCCTCGTTCGCGATCGCTTCCACGTAGGGCAGCGTCGCGTTCGTGAGCGCCTTCGTGGAGGTGACCGGCACTGCGCCGGGCATGTTCGCGACGCAGTAGTGCGTGACGCCGTCGACGGTGTAGACGGGGTCGCTGTGGGTCGTCGGCCGCGACGTCTCGAAGCAGCCGCCCTGGTCGATCGCGACGTCGGCGATCACCGCGCCGTCCTTCATGCCCGCCACCATCTCGCGCGTGACGAGCTTCGGCGCCACCGCGCCGGGGATGAGCACCGCGCCGATCACGACGTCCGCCTCGGCGACCGACTCCTCGATCTGCAGCGACGACGACATCAGGAGGTTGACGCGCGCACCGAGGATCTCCTCGAGCTCGCGCATGCGGTCGATCGACCGCTCGAGCACCGTCACGTTCGCGCCGAGGCCGAGCGCGATCACCGCGGAGTTGTAGCCGACCATGCCGCCGCCGATCACGACCACGTCGCCCTTCGCCACGCCCGGCACGCCGCCGAGCAGGATGCCGCGGCCGCCGAGCGGCTTCTCGAGGAAGTACGCGCCGGCCTGCGCCGCGAGCCGGCCGGCGATCTCGCTCATCGGCGCGAGCAGCGGCAGCCGCCGGTCGTCCGTCTCGACGGTCTCGTAGGCGACGGCGGTGATGCCGCTCTCGACGAGCGCACGCGTGAGCGGCTCGTCGGCGGCGATGTGGAGATACGTGAAGAGGACGAGCCCCTCGTGCAGGCGTCCGTACTCGGCCTCGATCGGCTCCTTCACCTTCAACAGGAGCTCGGAGTCGCCCCAGACGTTCTCGACCGACGCGATCTCGGCACCGGCGGCCGTGTACGCATCGTCGGCGAACGAGCTGCCGACGCCCGCGCCCGTCTCGATCGTCACCTCGTGTCCGCGTTGCACGAGCTCACGCGCGCCCGCAGGTGTGAGCGCCACGCGGTACTCGTCGGTCTTGATCTCGTTTGCGACGCCGATCTTCACGGGCGGGCGAACCTTACCCCGCCAGCTGCTCGACGTAGCGGCGCTCGTCCGGCCCGAACCACGGGGGACTCCCCGCTGCCGCGTTCTCGCGCACGCGCTCGGCGCGCTTCGTGGCGGGGATCACCGCGTCGACGCGCTCGTCCGAGAGCGCCCATTTCAGGAGTGCCTGCGCCCAGGTCTCGACGCCGAACGAACGAAGCGGCTCGAGCGCGGCGGCATCCGGCGATCGCGCAACGAGGCGGCCCGAGCCGAGCGGCATCATCACGAGGACCGCAATCCCGAGCTCTGCGGCGAGCGGCAGCAACTCGCGTTCGCACTCCCGCTCCTGGGGGTTGTAGGGAAGCTGAACGGCGTCGAAGCGGCCCGTGCGAAGCGCGCGGGCGAGCTCGGGAAACGCGCTCGCCGCATAGTGAGTCACGCCGACGCGCCCGATCCGTCCTTCGTCGCGCTCGGCCTCGAGCCACGGCAGGTGCTCCTCCCACGCGACGAGGTTGTGCACCTGCTGGAGCTCGATGTGCCCGCCGAACCAGTCGAGCTGGTCGGCGTACTGCCGCCGCGCTTCGGCGGGGTCGGGCGTCCAGATCTTCGTCGCGACGATCGCCTCGCCGCGGCGCCGGCCGAGTGCCGCGGCGAGCGTCCGTTCGGCCTCGCCGTACATCGGCGACGTGTCGAACAGACGCGCGCCTGCCTCGAACGAGGCGTCGACGACTGCTTGGGCGGTTGCCAGGTCGCCCTTGAAGGTCTTCCAGGTTCCGAGCCCGACCACCGGCCCGAGCCGCCGCTCCTCCATCACACGACGAGCGACCGTGCGTGGACCCCAGCGGCGTAGGCGGCGGCGAAGAACGACGGATCATCTTCTGGCCCTCGGCCCATGTGGCGGAGCGTCAGCCCCTCGCACGCGGCGCGCCAGTCACCGGCGGCCGGCGGACCCGACCTGCGCCCGGTCGCCCGTCGCCGCAAGGACAGCGTCGCTGTGGTGCGACACGCCCTGATGGCGCTCGCGCGGGTCGCCGTCGGAGACGCGGAGCGCGAGGACGGGCCGGCCGCCGAGCGCCGACGCCGCCTCGATCGCCGCCGCTGCGGCCATTCCGCCGTGCCCGAGCCGCGTGCCCGTGCCGACGATCCCCGGGCCGATGGCGCAGACGACGACGTCGGCTCCCCGTGCATGCGCGACCGCGAGCGCCGAGTAGACGTTCACGCAGTCGAGATCGCCGCCGAAGCACGCGCCGGCCCCGATCGTCGTCTCCAGCAGACCCTCGCGCCGGAGCTCGCGCAGCGCATCGGAGAGCTCGACCGCAAGCGCCCCGCCCTCGAGCTGCACGTACGCGACCCGCAGGCCCCGCAGCGCGGCGCAGACAGGTGTCACCTGGCTGTGGAGCGAGCACGCGACGACCGGCAGGCCGTCGAGCCGTTCCGGAAGGTCGTGGTCCTCCTCGGCGTGGCGCCGCGCGAACTGGAGCGACGTGTACGGCAGCTTGATCACGTGCGCGCCTTCCTCGGATGGGAGCCCGAGGCCGCGCGTCAGGTTCACGTGGAGCACGTCGAACCCGCCCGAGCCGAGCCCGAGCTCTCGCGCCTGGACGTTGACGACGACGTCGTCGTCGAGGGCGACCGGCCCGGTCAACCGTGGGTAGGCGATACACGCCGCGCCGTCGACCTCGAGCCGGACGAGCTCGTCGTGCTCCTCGAGGATCGCCGTGACGCGACCGCGTCTAAGGCTCAACATCGCGCGCGGCGTCGATCAACGCGAGCGTGACCTCGACCATCGCGTCGAGGTCGTCGACCGCGATGTGCTCGTCCGGAGTGTGGATCTCCGCCATCCCGTTCGCGAGGTTCAGGCACTGCAGCCCTCGCTCGTTGAAGACGTTCGCGTCCGCGGCTCCGCCGGTCGTCTCGAAGCGCACCTCGTGCCCCGTGTGCTCGAACGCCGCGACCGCGAGCCGGACCGCCAAGTCATCGCGCTTGAAGCGGTAGCCGCGATAGTCGTCGCTCAGCTCGGTCTCGACGTCGCACTCCGCGAGGCTCGCCGCGAAGGTCGCCACCTCGAGCATCTCCTCGACAACGTCCGCGAGCTTGCGCTCGTCGAGCGAGCGCGCCTCGGCGGTGAACGAGCACCACTCCGGGATGATGTTCGTGGCCGTGCCGCCCGCGATCGTCCCGACGTTCGCGGTCGTCTCGTCGTCGAGCCGGCCAAGGCGGAAGTCCGCGATCGCGCGTGCCGCCGCTGCGATCGCCGAACGGCCCTCCTCCGGGTACATGCCGGAGTGCGCGGCCTTACCGTGGAAGCGCACGTCGAACCTGCGCGCGTACGGCGCGGCCATGATCACCGTCCCGATCGGGGCGGCCATGTCGTAGACGTAGCCCACGCGCGAGACGAGGCGCGACTCGTCGAACGCGGTCGCGCCGATCAGCCCCACCTCCTCCTTGGGCGTCAGCAGGAGCTCGATCCCCGCGTGCGAACGGCCCTCCCGCACGACGCGCCGCACGGCCTCGACCATCGCGACGACTGCCGCCTTGTTGTCGGCGCCCAGGATCGTCCCCGCCGCGTTTCGGACGACGCCGTCCTCGACGACGGGCTCGATTCGACCCTGCGGAGGCACCGTGTCGAGATGCGCGCAGAAGAAGAGCGGCGTCCCGCCGCCGTTCGTCGCCGGCAGGGCTGCGTAGAGGTTCCCGATCTCCGAGCCGGTCTCGGAGCCGCTCGCGTCCTCGTCGACCGCAAGGCCGAGCTCCCGAAGCTCCGCGGTCACGCGGTCGGCGACCGCGCGCTCGCCCCCGGGCGGCGACGGGATCGCCGCCAGTTCGAGGAAGAGATTCAAAGCTTGGGAAGTCTGCACGTTTCTGTTAGTTTCTTACTTGAAAATGGTAGACGCGCACTTCCCCACCGCGGCCGAGCCGCTGATCCAGGCGAGTCTACTCGGGGAGGCCGTGGACACCGGCCCCGTCGCGATCTTCGTCGCCGACGAGCAGATGCGCTACGTGGCGGTCAACGCGTACGCGGCGGAGCTCCTCGGCTACACGCGCGCCGAGCTGCTCGAGCTGCGCGTGACGGACGTCGCCCGCACACCGGAGGCGTCAGAGCACTTCGAAGAGGTGGTCGCTCATCGCCAGCGAGACGGCATCGCGTTGCTGACGCGCAAGAACGGCAGCGTGTTCCAGCTCGGCTACCGCGCGCGCGAGACGACCGTCGCGGGGATGCCGCTGTACGTCGCGGTCGGCTGGCCGATTTAACTGGAGAGGCGCAAGTCGCGAATCCGCTCACGCGGATCCGCGACCGCTTGGCACCTAAAGGCGGTCGCTTCGCGACCGCTGCCGCAGCGACCACCTCAAACTGGTCTAGCCGGCTGACACGGAGAGCCCGAGCTCGAGCCGCGCGCGCGAGCGGTCGAGCGCCGCGCCGACGAAGTCGCGGAAGAGCGGTGCGGGCCGCGTCGGCCGTGACTTGAACTCCGGGTGGAACTGGCTCGCCACGAACCACGGGTGGTCGGGCAGCTCGACGATCTCGACGAGGCGCCCTTCCTGGAACGTCCCCGACACGACGAGGCCGCCCTCGACGAGCCGTGGGCGGTACTGGTTGTTGACCTCGTAGCGGTGCCGGTGGCGCTCGTGGACGACGGGCTCGCTGTACGCGTCGCGCGCGCGCGTGCCTGCGGCGACCTCGACCGCCTGCGCGCCGAGCCGCATCGTCCCGCCGAGGTCCTCGACCTCCTTCTGCTCCGGGAGCAGGTCGATCACGGGGTGCGGCGTCTCCGGGTCCATCTCCGTCGAGTTCGAGCCCTCCAGCCCGAGCACGTGCCGGGAGAACTCGCTGACCGCGACGTGCATGCCGAGGCAGATGCCGAGGTACGGGATCTCGCGCTCGCGCGCGACGCGACAGGCGAGGATCTTGCCCTCCCAGCCGCGCGAGCCGAAGCCACCGGGGACGAGCACTCCGTCGACCTCGTCGAGCGACGCGACAGCCTCCTCGTACGACATGTGCTCGGCGTCGACCCATCGCACGTTCACGCGCACGCCGTGGTGCACGCCGGCGTGCTTCAGCGCCTCGTGCACCGACAGATATGCGTCGTGCAGCTTCACGTACTTGCCGACGAGCGCGATCGTCACCGTTCCTTCCTGCGCGCCGATTCGCTCCTCCAGCTCGAGCCACTCGCCGAGCTCGGCAGGCGGCACCTCGAGCCCGAGACGAGCGGCGACGAGCTCGTCGAGACCCTCGGCCTGCAGGGCCTGCGGGACGAGGTAGACGTCGCGTACGTCCGGGTTCGCGATCACGGCGTCGAGCTCGACGTCGGCGAAGAGTGCGATCTTGTCTCGAATGTCCTCGGAGACCTCCTCGCGCGACCGGCAGACGATCACGTCGGGGTGGATACCGATGCGGCGTAGCTCGTTGACGGAGTGTTGAGTCGGCTTCGTCTTCAGCTCGCCGGCAGCGTCGATGTACGGCACGAGCGTCACGTGGACGTAGCAGACGTTCTCGACGCCGGCTTCGCGGCGGAACTGCCGGATCGCCTCGAGGAACGGCAGCGACTCGATGTCGCCGACCGTGCCGCCGATCTCAGAGATCACGACGTCGACCGGCTCCGTCTCGGCGATCCGCTTGATCCGCGACTTGATCTCGTTCGTGATGTGCGGGATCACCTGCACGGTCGCGCCGAGGAACTCGCCCTTGCGCTCCTTGCGGAGCACGGCGTCCCAGATGCCTCCGGCCGTGTGCGAGGAGTTGCGCGAGAGGTTCTCGTCGACGAAGCGCTCGTAGTGACCGATGTCGAGATCGGTCTCGGCGCCGTCCTCGGTGACGAAGACCTCACCGTGCTGGAACGGCGACATCGTGCCGGGGTCGACGTTCAGGTACGGGTCGAACTTCTGCGCCTGAATGCTCAGGCCGCGCGCCTTCAGCAGTCGTCCGAGCGACGCAGCGACGATTCCCTTGCCGAGGCCGGAGACGACGCCGCCCGTCACGAACACATACTTGGTCGGGCGCGTCGACACCTAGCGCTCCCGTCCGAGGGCGTCGAGCTCGCGCAGGCCCGGGGTCCGCTCGATCAACTCACCGAGTGAGCGACGCTCTCCGAGGAGGGTGAGGCCTGCAAGCGCGCCGATCGCGAACCACCGGCCTCGTTCCGTGAGACGACTCACGGAATACAAGCCTAGCATCGACCCCAGCGCGTTGGACCCCCCGTCCCCGAGCATGACCATCTCGCGCTGATCGTAGGGAAGGAGCAGGACGGCGGTGCCGAGCGGCGCGCCCGTCGCCGCAGCTCCGGCGAGATAGGCCTTGAGCGCTCGACCGGGCCGCGTGTCGAGCTGGTTGAGGGTGTTCGCGGCGAGCCCGACGAGCAGCGCGCCGGACAGCTTCCTCGTCGCGAGCAGTCCGACGAGCGGGATCCCGACGAGCTTGAGGACGCCCGTCGTCCGCCCCGCTTCGAGATGGGCGCGGAACCCGCGCTCCGGTCCGCTCCAGAGATCGTCGGCCAGTCCGATCGCGGCCACCGCGGCGACGGCGGGGCCACCTCGGACGCCCACCAGCCACCCGACGAGCGGCAGCCTGCGGCCACGGAAGTTGACTGCGAGCGGCCCGCAGCCGAGCACGAGGTCGAGCAGCTGGCGCCCGCGGTGCAGGAAGCCGCGTGCGTCGCGGCCCGTCGCGCGGTGCTCGAGCTCGAGCTCGACCTCCTCGATGCGGAGGCCCGCGCGCTCCGCGTCGATCGTCATCCGCGTCTCGCACCCGAACCCCGGCGCGAGCGGGAAGACCGCGGCACGCGCTCGCGGGGAGAGCGCGCGCTGCCCCGAGAGCGGCTCGACCGCCTCGAACCCGGAGAGCAGTCGGATCAGCCGCTGCGCGACGCCTTTGGCCAGGCCGAACCCGCCGCCCACGCGCTCGGCGGAAGATCGCGACGTTGACGTCCGCGTCCCCGGCGAGCAGCGGACGCAGGTCGCCGCGCAGGTCGGCGTCGCAGAGCAGCAACCGGCCGGGCGGCGCCGCTCGCTCGGCCGACGACAGCGCCTGGCCCTTGCCCCGCCGGCGCAGACGGAGCACCGTCGCACCGGCCTGTTCCGCGAGGTCGGCCGTGCGATCACGAGAGCCGTCGTCCGCGACGAGCACCTCCGCCTGTGGAAACCGTGCCCGGAGCGTCGCCACCGTGTCGGCGATCGTCGCTTCCTCGTCCCGGGCGGCGACGAGGATCGTCAGCGGCTCCTTCACCCGGTCGCCGGCACGACGGGCTCGACCGGGGGCAGAACGGGCGTGTTCTCCTCCTTCGTCCCGTACGAGCCGGGGCTCTCGCCCGTCAGGAGCACCGCGAGGGCCACACGTCCCGGGATCGTGTCGACGTGGTCGACCGTGGAGAAGCCGTGGTCGCTGTAGGTCGGGACGGCGGTCGGCTCGCTGTCGGTCGTCTCGACGCCGACAACGGGAACGCCGGCCGCGGCGAGACCCGAGTAGAAGGCCGCCAGGAAGCGCGCCGTCTGGCCGCGTTGCGGTTCTGCTGTGCGTGCGACGACGACGGCGTCGAGCGGCAGGTTTCCGCCCACGCGCTCCTCGACGAGCGAGGGGCCGACCGCGTCCCAGAGCGGTGTGTCGCCGCCGTCGACCAGCTCGCGCGCCAGCGAGCGGCCGAGGTCCTCGACGGTCCGCGGCGCCTCGGGCACCTCCGAGGCCTGCCGCAGCAGCTCGCCGGTCGCGATGGGTACCTGGAGCGCGCGCATGGTCTGGACGCCGTCGGCGCGGTCGATCGTCTCCTGGATGCCGCCGGCGATCCCGCCTTCGGCCGAGCCGACGTACACGACGCCGATTCGACGATCGGCCAAACGGCCTTCCATCACCGCGGGATACGTCTGCCGTTCGTACTCCTCGAGGGCGTTCTGCTGCCCGACCTGGCGCTCGGCGTCGGTGAGCTGACCCTGAAGCTCGGCGATGTCGTTCTCCAGGATGCGCCGCTCGGTGTCCTCGAGCAGGCTTCGGCCCGAGATCGCAACCCCGACGAGGATGCCGATCACGAGCGCGATGAAGACCGCCGCGAGCGACGTCGCGTGGTACCGAAAGTCGAACATCAGGCGGCGCCAGTCTGGCAGAGGGCGTGCAGGCGGAAGAGCGCCTCACGCGGGAGCGCACGCGAGAGACCCACGAGCCACGGGCCCTTCACCTTCAGGGACGCGCGGGTTCGGTCGTCGCCCGCAGGCTCGAGCGTGAGCTCGACCTCGAGCCTGTCGCCGCTCAGGTGGAAGCCGATCAGGCGCTTCGGCTCGACCGCGAGCACGGTCAGGTGCCCTACCGCCTCCGGCCGCCGCAGCAGGCTCGGCTTGTTCTCCCCGAGCACCTGCCATCGCGCTCCCGGCACGAGCCCGCGCCGGTCGGGTTGCACGCCGCCGACGCGCGGCCACCAGTTCGGGAAGTTGTGCGGCTCGGACACGAACGCCCAGACGTCGTCGAGCGGCGCGAGCAGCTCCCGTGACACGGACACGGTCGGCATCAGGAAAAGAGGCCGCGGAGCTCGATCCCGATCAGCTCGATCAGGTGCCTGAGCGCCGGCGAGGCGACGATCGCGACGACGACAGCGAGCAGCCCCGCCACCGCGAACAGGACGAGCGGCCAGAGCCCGACCTGCCGCGAGAACAGCCGTGAGAGACCCTTTGCGTCCACGAGGATCTCGCCCACCTTCAACCGCGTGACGAACGTCGACGACATTCCGGCGCGGTCGCGCTCGAGGAACTCGATCAGGTTGAAGTGCGTCCCGACCGCGACGATCAGCTCCGCGCCCTTCTCATAGGCCAAGCAGGAGCGCGATGTCCTCGCTGATCCCGGGCATCGAGACGACCTGGTACGGAACGCCGAGACGCTCGCAGCGCGCGGCGCCGGGCGCGACGCCGTCGCTGTACGCGTGCACGAGGACCTCGGCGCCCGAGCGGAGCGCGCGATCCGAGACGGAGTCCATGTCGCCGACGATCAGGTCGGGCTTGAACCCTTCCTCGATCAGCGCGTCGGCGCCGCCGTCCACGGCGAGCAGCACCGGCTTGAAGTCGCGCACGTACGGCCGGACCATCCGCAGGTCGCGCTTCATCCCAGGCCCGCGCGCGACGACGAGCGCGTGCCGGTCGCGGAAGCGTGTCGTGAGCGCCGGGAAGTCGACTCCCTCCGAGAGCAGGCGTCCTTCGTCGCGCAGGTAGCGCATCGTGTTCTCCGCGAAGGCCTCGAGCGCTTCGGTGACGCGCCCCTGCTGCGCGCTCAGCACGCGGTCGAGCTCGCCCGCCTCGAGCACGCGGCCCGACGCGAGGCAGGCCCCGTTGCGGAAGACGCTGCCGCCTCGCACGGTGAGCTTCTCGCCGTCCGACACCTGCTCGAACAGCTCGGCGCCGGGCGCGTCGACGAGCTTGACGCCGCCGCGGACGAGCGCGAGCGGGCCGGGGTTCGGGAAGCGGCCGCTCTGCGACTCGGCGCAGTTGACGACGACGCGGACGCCCGAGTCGACGAGCTCCTCCGCCGACACGCGGTCGATGTCGCGGTGGTGGATGATCGCGATGTCGCTCGAGGAGAGCCGGCGCACGAGGTGCTTCGTCTTCCGGTCGAGACGTGCCGGTCCGGTGAACTCGATCGGGTTCAACGCTTCTGCTCCTCGGCCAGGATCGCGAGGAACTCCTCGCCGCCGAGCATCCGCTGCAGCTCGTCACGCCGCTCGTCTTCCTCGAGGCGCTCGATCGTCGTGTGCGTCGGGTCGCCGGGGATCTTCTCGACCCGGAAGTGGCGATCGGCGAGGCTCGCGATCTGCGGGAGGTGCGTGATCGTGATCACCTGTGCCCGCTCGGCGAGCCGCCGAAGCGTCTCGCCGACGGCGTGTGCGGTCGTCCCGCCGATGCCCGCGTCGATCTCGTCGAAGACCATCGTCTCGCCGCCGCCGACCGCCGCGATCGCGAGCGCGATCCGCGAGAGCTCGCCGCCCGACGCGGTCTCCGCGACGGGGCCGAACGGCAGGCCCGGGTTCGGCCGGATCAGGAAGCGGACGTCGTCCGCGCCCGTGACGCCAGGCTCCCGCTCGCCGAGCTCCGCGACGAACTCACCCTCGCCGAAGCCGACACTCTCGAGCTCACGCGCGACGGCTTCCGCGAACGGCTCCGCGCTCTCGCGCCTGGCCTGGGCGAGCTCGCCGGTCAGGGCGCGCACCTTCGCTTCCGCTGCGGCGTGGGCGGCCGACGCGGCCTCCACCGGGTCGGTGCCGTCTGCAAGCGCCTCGAGCTCTGCGCGGGCCTCGGCCGCACGTGCGAGCAGCTCGTCGAACCCCGCGCAGCGGAAGCGCCGCTTCGCCTCGGCGATCCGGTCGAGCTCGGCCTCGACCTGCTCGACGCGGTCCGGCTCGGCCTCGAGCGAGGCGAGGAACGAGCGCAGCTCGCCCGCCGCCTCGCGCAGGCGGTGCTCCGTGTCTCGGAGGTCGGCGGCAGCGTCGCGCAGCTCGGGCGCGAGCCCTTCGAGCGGCGCCAGCGAGTGCGCGGCCGAGCCGACGAGCGCGCCGGCCCCCTCGCCGTCGTCGGGCGCCAGCGCCTCGACGGCCGCCTCGACGCCGGCCGCGAGCTCCGTGACGTGCCGCAGGCGCTCGCGCTCCGTGCGGAGCCGCTCCTCCGAGTCGGGCTCGAGGCCCTCGGTGTCCTCCACGAGCGCGCGCAGCTCGGCGACGCGAGCCTCTGCGTCGGCGGCGTTCGCGGAGAGCTCCTCGTGACGCCGCCGAGCGGCGAGCAGCTCGCGCCACGCACGCCGCAGCTCCGCACGCCGTCGCCGCTGCTCGTCCCCGACGAACGCGTCGAGCACGTCGAGCTGGTATCCCGGGCGCGCAAGCCGCCGCTGCTCGAACTGGCCGGACATCGCCACGAGCCGCTCCGCGAGCGCCGCCACGTCTTCGCGCGCCACGCTCCGCCCCCACGCGTACGCGCGCGTCCTGCCGTCGGCGAAGATCCGCCGGGCGAGCACGAGGCCTTCCTCGTCGGCGGGCCGGAGCTCCGCGAGCGACTCGAACTCCTCGAGCAGCCCGTCGGGCAGGTCGAGCTCGGCCTCGACGTACGCCTCGTCGCCGTCCGCCCCGATCGCGGCGGCATCGCCCTTCGCGCCGAGCAGGAGCCCGATCGCCTGGCTGAGGATCGTCTTCCCCGCCCCGGTCTCGCCGGTGATCGCGTTCAGGCCCTCTGCGAGGTCGAGCTCCGCCTCGCGGATCAGCACGAGGTTCTCGATCTTCAGGCTACGAAGCAAAGGTGTCGCGGTAGCGGGTGAAGAACGTCGCTTCCGGCAGGGTCGCGAGCCGCGTGCGCTTCGGGCCGAGCCGGATCGTCGACGTGCTCCTCGGCGCCGAGCTCGCCGACCGGGTGGCCGTCCGCAAGGACCGTCAGCGCAACGTCGGCCGTCTTGTTCTGGACGACGAGGTCGGAGGAGCGCGGGACGACGAGCGGGCGTGCGTGCAGCGAGTGCGGCGCGATGAACGTCACGACCAGCGCGTCGAGCCCCCACACCAGCACCGGTCCGCCGTTCGAGAGGTTGTACGCGGTCGAGCCGGAAGGCGTCGCGGCGATCACGCCGTCGCAACGAGAGCGTGCCGAGATCCTCGCCGCCGACCGACCAGCCGACGGTCGACCATCCGGCCGAGCGTCGAGCTCGTGGCGACGCAGTCGTTCACCGCCGTGTGCGTCTCTCCGCCGACGTCGGCCTCGAGCGTCGGCAGCTCGACGACGACGAAGTCACCTGCGAGCGCGCGCGCCAGGCCCGACTCGAAGCTCGTCCGCGTCGACGGCGGTGAGGAAGCCGACGCGGCCGAAGTTGATCCCGAAGACCGGGACGCCCGTCGTCGAGGCTCTGCTTGAGCGCGCGCAGCATCGTCCCGTCTCCGCCGAGGACGACGACGAGGTCGGCGTCAGCGTCCGCGGACGACCTTCGACCCCGGCGGTGCGCGCGACCTCCTCGACGCGCTTGACGGCATCCCCGAACGTCTCGGGCTTGGTCGTGCGCGACGACCGCGATCCGCTCAACCGACGGCATCGGCGATCCAGCGGTCGAGGTCGTGGGCGCGCTCGGGGTGCTCGCGCTGGGCGAGGTGGAGGAAGAACTCACGGTTTCCCTTCGGTCCGGGCAGCCCTGAGTCTACGACCGCGAGCGTTTCGGCCCCCCAGGACAGGGCGGCGCCGGCCACCTCGGCGAGGACGCGCCGGTGGGTCTCCGGGTCGCGGACGACGCCGCCCTTCCCCACGTCCTGCCCTTCCGGCCTCGAACTGCGGCTTCACGAGGACGAGCGCCTCCCACCCCGGCCGCGCAAGCGCGAGCGCCGGAGGCAGCGCGGTGCGGACGGAGATGAACGAGACGTCGGCGACGACGAGCTCGGGTGCGAAGGGCAGCTCGCGCAGCTCGCGCGCGTTCGTCCGCTCGAGCACGGTGACTCGCGGATCGTCGCGCAGGCGCGGGTGGAGCTGGCCGTAGCCGACGTCGAGGGCGATCACGCGCGCAGCCCCGCCCTGCAGCAGCACGTCGGTGAAGCCGCCCGTCGACGCGCCCACGTCGAGCGCGTCGCGGCCGTGGACGTCGACTGCGAGGACGTCGAGCGCGTGCGCGAGCTTCTCTCCGCCACGAGAGACGAACCGCGGCGGGCTGTCGAGCGCGAGCTCGGCGTCCTCGTCCACCTGCGCGCCCGGCTTGTCGTAGCCCGGCACGAGCCCCGCCATCACGAGTGCCTGCGCCTGCGAACGCGACTCCGCGAGGCCGCGCTCCACCAGCAGGACGTCCAGCCGCTTCTTCACCACGTCTTCACGCGGGAAGCGTAGTGGCGGGGAAGAAAGCCCCTGCCTTCGCCGTCTTGGGCCAGAAGTCCGTCCTCGCGTGCGACCGATGAGTCACGCGCCCTCGGCCGGTCTTTAGAGTGCAAACCGGTCGCGACGGAAGGGGCGGAACCATGACTGAGCAGAATCTCGGATCAGCGAACGACAACGGGGACCCACGCCTCGTGGCCCACGAACGGCTCGCCACCGGCGGGCTGGCGCGGTGGACGCGAGCCTGCGCTGAGCATCCTTGGCGCGTCGTCTTCAGCTGGATCGCCATCATCGGCGTGCTGATCGCCCTCGTCGCGACCGTCGGCGGCAGCCTGAAGGACGAGTTCGACATTCCCGGTTCGGACACGCAGAAGGCGACCGACCTGATCGAGGCCGAGTTCGCCTCCGAGCAGGGCGGCGTGCTGAACGTCGTCTTCGCAGCTCCCCCCGGGGAACGGCTCGACACCCCCGAGCGCAAGGCGGCGATCGAGGAAGCGCTCGCGAAGCTCGAGACGTCCGAGTTCAAGCCGACCGAGGACACGGCGGGCGTCGAGAGCGTCGGCGATCCGTTCGACGAGAACACGTTCTCGGACGACGGCCGCATCGCCTACGCGGAGGTCCAGTTCGACCGGGTGATCTTCGACACCGATCGCGAGGCCGTCCTCGCGGTTCAGGAGGAGATCCGCAACGAGGTCGCGCCCACCGGTGTGACGGTCGAGTTCAACGGCGATGCCGAGTTCCCACCGATCGAGCAGGGAACCCAGGAATTGCTCGGTCTCCTCGCAGCGCTCCTCGTGCTGCTCGTCGTCTTCCGCACCGCCGTCGCGACCATGATCCCGATCGCGCTGGCGCTCACGGCGCTGATGACTGCGTTCCTCCTGCTCTTCATCCTCGCCGGCCTCACCACCATCAACACGATCACGCCGCTGCTCGTCTCGATGATCGGGCTCGGCGTCGGCATCGACTACTCGCTGTTCATCGTCACCCGGTTCAGGCAGCTCCTGCACGACGGGCTCCCACCGCGCATTGCAGCCGCCGAGGCGGGCGCGTCCGCCGGCCGAGCCGTGCTCTTCGCCGGCCTCACGGTCGCGATCTCGGTGTCCGGGCTGGCGTTCTTCGGCCTGGACTTCGTGACCAAGCTCGGGATCGGCAGCGCGCTCGGCGTGCTGACGACGGTCCTGATCGCGAACTCGCTGCTGCTGGCGGTCCTCAGCCTGCTCGGCCACAAGATCGACCGGCTGAAGATCCCGTTCCTGCGTCCGCTCGACGAAAGCGAAGCGGCGCGTGAGACGACCCTGGTCGCGCGCTGGGGCAGGTTCGTCACCGCGCACGCGCGCGGCGTGTTCGTGGTCGTGCTGCTGGTGCTCGTCTCCCTCGCGGCAACGTCCGCGCTCGTGCGGCTCGGTGCGTCGGACCAGGGCACGCAACCCGAGGCACAGACCGCCCGCCGAGCGTACGACTTGCTCGCCGAGGGCTTCGGCCCCGGCTTCAACGGTCCCATCCCGATCGTCGTGGACGTCAACGATGACCCGCAGGCTCCGGACCGGATCTACGACCGCGTCCGCGACCTGCCGGGCGTCGCCTCTGCCGGCGAGCCGCAGTTCAACGACGAGAAGACGGTCGCGATCGTCTTCGTGACCCCCGATTCGGCGCCGCAGGACGAGGCGACCTCGGACCTCGTGCACCGACTGCGTGACGACGTCATCCCCGCGGCGACCTCGGGCGGCGACGCCGTCGCCTACGTCTCGGGCCTGACCGCGGCGTTCGCCGACATCGCCGACCGGATCATGGAGCGGCTCCCGTTGTTCCTGCTCTACGTGATCGGCGTCACGTTCCTGGTGCTCGCGATGGCCTTCCGGTCGATCGTCATCTCCTTCACGGCCGCGATCACGACCCTCCTGTCCGCGTTCGTCGGCTTCGGCGTGCTCACGCTCGTGATCCAGGAAGGGCACGGGCTGGGGCTGACCGGGCTCGACCGGACCGGGCCGATCGAGACGTTCGTCCCACCGATCGCCTTCGCGATCCTCTTCGGGCTCTCGATGGACTACATGGTCTTCCTGATGAGCCGGATCCGCGAGGAGCACGTGCACGGGCTGCCGACGCGGGAGGCGGTGGAGCACGGGATCGCGGCGATCGGCCGCGTGGTCGTCGCCGCGGCGCTCATCATGGGCACCGTCTTCGCGGCCTTCATCCTCACGGCGGATCGCATCTCGAAGGAGTTCGGGCTGCTGCTCGCGGTCGCGATCCTCACGGACGCGCTGCTCGTGCGGATGACGCTCGTGCCGGCGTTCCTGACGCTGCTCGGCGAGAAGTCGTGGTACATGCCGCGCTGGCTCGATCGGATCCTGCCGAACATCACGATCGAGCCGCCACACGACCGGGAGGTCGTCGTGCCGCTGCCGGACCGCCCGGCCGAGGCGACCGGCCCGGGCTAGTCGAGCGCCGTAAGAAAGCCCTCGCCCTGCGAGGAGAGCCGCCAGCCGGCCGCCTCGCGGACGACGAGCCAGCCCTCGTGGGCGCGGAGCCAGCGCGCGACGGCCGCCAGCGGTGCGGCGCCGTGCAACGCGTGCTCGAGCTCCTCGGTGGTCGCCCACGGGTGCGCGTCGAGCTCGAGCAGGAGCGCTTGGTCGATCGCCATGCCTTCAGAGTGAGGGGCGCGCCGGACGGATCAGGCCGTGCGAGTGGCGAGACCGTCGACGAGGCCACGGAGGACGCTCGTGTCGGCGTCGAGCTCCGCAAGTGCGGCGAGCGCCCGCTCGGCCGCCTCGTCGGCCCGCAGGCGGGTCTCTTCCGCGCCGTGGGCGAGCACGTGACCGTCACCGTCGAGGAGGTCGTCGACCAGCTGGAAGAGCCCACCGACCTCCTGCGCGAAGCGCGGCCAGGTCTCCGGCTCCGAGCCGCGAACTGCCAGCGCGAGCGCGACGGAGGCTTCGAAGAGCCGTCCGGTCTTCAGGCGGTTCAGCGCCGCGAGGTCGTCCGCCGAGCCGGTCACGTCGAGGTACTGCCCGCCGATCATCCCGAGCGTCGCGTCGGCGAGCTCGCGCGCGACGGCGGGCGTCTCGTACGACAGCGCCAGCCGGAGTGCCTCGACGAGGAGCGCATCGCCCGCGAGCACCGCGACGGATTCGCCGAACTGCGCCCACGTGCTCGGCCGGCCCCGCCGCGTGTCGTCGTCGTCGAGCGCCGGCAGGTCGTCGTGCACGAGCGAGAACGAGTGCACGAGCTCGAGCGCGCACGCAGCCGGTAGCACCTCCTCGGGCTCGGCCCCGAGCGCCTCGCCGACCGCCAGGCAGAGCACCGGCCGCACCCGCTTGCCACCGCCCTCGAGCGCGTAGCGGAACGCTTCGTCGAGACCAGGCGGCCCGGCCGGGCTCAGCTCGGCGAGCGCGTCCTCGACGAGCGCCCGGAGCTCGTCAGCGCTCCGCATCGGACTCGGCCTCGGCCTCGCGCTTCGCCCGCTGGATCTCCGCCTCGACCTCGCGCGCGATCTCGGAGAGCTCGCTCAGGATCTCGAGCGCGGCCTCGGGCTCCTCGGTCGCCTCCAGCCGCGCGCGGGCCGCTTCGAGGCGGTCGAGCAGGCTCTCGGCACGTTGCAAGCTCTCTTCGGCGCTCATGGCGCGCAGCGTATCGTCCCGCCCCATGGCGCAGACGCTGCGGCGGATCGTCGGCTCGACGGCCTTCGACACCGTGATCATCACGGTGATTCTCGCGAACGCGGTCGTGCTCGGGCTCCAGACGTACCCGGACGTCGCCGCCGAGCACGGTGACACGCTCGACCTCCTGAACGGGGTCTTCCTCGGGATCTTCGTCGTCGAGCTGCTGCTGCGGATCGGCTCGTACGGCAGGCGCCCGCAGGCGTTCTTCCGCAGCGGCTGGAACGTCTTCGACTTCGTCGTCGTCGGCTCCGCGTTCCTCCCCGTCGTGCGCGAGAGCTCGACGCTCCTGCGGCTCGCCCGGTTGCTGCGCGTCGTCCGGATCGTCCGCCTGCTGCCCGACCTCCGGATCCTGCTCCAGGGCGTCGTTCGAAGCTTGCCGCCGCTCTTCAGCATGACGGTGCTCGTCACGCTGCTCCTCTTCGTCTACGGGATGATCGGCTGGCTGCTGTTCGGCGACGAGCTGCCCGACGACTGGGGAAACATCGGCGCGGCGATGCTCACGCTGTTCGTGATGTTGACGCTCGAGAACTTCCCCGCCTACCTGGACGCTGGGATGTCGGTGCACCAGTGGTCGTGGATCTACTTCGTCACGTTCGTGCTGATCGCGGTCTTCATGGTGCTGAACGTGTTGATCGGGATCGTGCTCAACTCGCTGGAGGAGGCGCGGGAGATCGAGCGTCGGCGTGCGCTCGGGGCCGACGTCGGCGACGACATCTCCCCCGCGCCGGTCGCCGAGCGGATCGCGATGCTGCGCGCGGCGCTGAGCGAGCTCGAGGACGAGCTCAGGCTGCGCGCTCGCGCTGAATCCGACCGAGGATCCCGTTGACGAGGCGCCCGGCCTCGTCGCTCGCGTAGCGCTTGGCGAGCCCCACGGCCTCGTCGATCGCGACGGGCTCGGGCACGTCGCCCGACTCGAGCTCCTGCACCGCGATCCGCAAGACGTTCCGCTCGACCGCGCCCAGCCGGTCGGCGGTCCAGCCGTCGGCCGCCTCGGTGATCAGCGCGTCGAGCTCCGTGGCGCGAGCCGCAACGGACTCCGCGAGCGAGCGCGCGTACTCGTCGATCTCGCCCTCGTGCAACGACGTGAGCGGCTGACCGGTCACGTCCCACTGATAGAGCAGGAAGAGTGCCGTGCGGCGGGCCGCGCGGCGACCGGTCGTGGTCACGTCTCGAGCTCCTCGACCGAGACGTCGACCGCGTCGACGACGAGGCCGCACATTCCTTCGAGCGCGCCGCTGACCTGCTCCTGCACGTCTCGGGCGAGGTCGGGAAGCACGAGCCCGAACCGGGCGGCAAGCTCCAGCTCGACGCGCACGTGGCCGTGCTCGAGCTCGACCTCCAGCCCGCGACGAGGACGACGCACGCGTGCGCCGTCGGCCCGCTCAGCGGCACGCACGACGATCTGGGTCAGCGCGGCGGGAGTGATCGTGATCGTGCCGCCGGGACCGGTCAGCTCGTGCGCGTTCACTGGCTCTCCCGATTGAGCGCGGGCAGCCGCGCGCCGGCCTCTTCCAGGAACGTCGTCGAGTAGTCGCCCCGCTGGAACTCCTCGCTGCGCAGGATGTCGATCGCCGCCTCGCGCGTCGTCGGCACGCCTCGCACCTCGAGCTCGCCGAGCGCACGCAGCGCGCGCGAGATCGCGGCGGGCCGGTTCGCGTCCCACACGATCAGCTTCGCGATCAGCGAGTCGTAGTACGGCGGAACGACCGTCCCGTCCTCGACGCACGTGTCGACCCGGTCGAACGGGCCGAGCGGCGGCCGGAAGCGCTCGATCGTCCCGGGCGCCGGCAGGAAGCCGCGCGACGGGTCCTCCGCGTTGATCCGCAGCTCGATCGCGTGCCCGCTCCGCGGCGCGCGGCCGGTCAGCACGAGCGGTTCGCCCGCGGCGATGCGCAGCTGCTCGCGCACGATGTCGATCCCCGTCACGAGCTCGGTGACGGGATGCTCGACCTGCAGCCGGCAGTTCAGCTCGATGAAGTAGAAGCTGCGGTCGGGCCCGAGCAGGAACTCGAACGTGCCGGCGTTGAGGTAGCCGATCGCACGGCACGCACGCTCGGCAGCCTCCTCCATCGCGTCGCGCGTGTCAGGGTCGAGCGCCGGCGAGGGCGACTCCTCGACGAGCTTCTGGTGACGGCGCTGGATCGAGCACTCGCGCTCGCCGAGCGTGAGCACGTTGCCGTGGTCGTCGCAGAGCACCTGGATCTCGACGTGGCGTGCGGGCTTGACGGCTTTCTCGACGTAGAGGCTCCCGTCGCCGAACGCCGCCTGCGCCTCGCCCGACGCGCTCGCATACGCGTCGTCGAGATCGTCCGGGTCGGTGACGAGCCGCATGCCCTTCCCGCCACCGCCGGCGCTCGGCTTCAGGAGCACCGGGTAACCGATCTCTTTGGCCGCGGTCCGCGCTTGGTGCAGGGTCGCCGCCCCTTCCGTTCCCGGGACGAGCGGCACGCCGGCCTCCGCACGCGCCGCCTTCGCGTGCGTCTTGTCGCCCATGCGCGCCATCACCTCTGCGTCGGGGCCGACGAAAACCAGGTCGTTCTCCTCGCACGCGGTCACGAACGCCGGGTTCTCGGCGAGGAAGCCCCAGCCGGGGTGCACCGCCTCGCAGCCGGTCGTCTCGGCCGCCGCGATCACGCTCGGGATGCGCAGGTAGCTCTCGCTCGCCGCGCGGCGGGCCGATGCAGACGGCGCGGTCGGCCATGCGCACGTGCATCGAGTCCTTGTCGGCGGTCGAGTAGACGGCGACCGCCTCGACGCCGAGCTCGTGCAGCGCGCGGATCACGCGGACCGCGACCTCGCCACGGTTCGCGACGAGGACCCGGTTAAACAAGCGGCCTGCCCGGGAGCGGCTCGAGCTCGAACAGGAGCTGGCCGAACTCGACGGGCTGGGCGTTCTGGACGTGGATCTTCCGGACGATCCCCTCCGTCTCCGCCTTGATCTCGTTCATCAGCTTCATCGCCTCGAGGATGCAGAGCGTCTGGCCCAGCGCGACCGCGTCGCCCTCCTCGACGAACGCCGGCGCGCCCGGCTGCGAGGCCCGGTAGAAGGTGCCGACCATCGGCGCCTCGACGCGCACGAAGCCGTTCGCGAGGGCAGACGCGACGGCGGGCTCGAGCTGCGACTCCGCTTCGGTGGCGACCGGAACCGGCGCGAAGCTCTGATCGGGCGTCCGGCGGACCGACACGCGCATGCCCGACTCCTCGATCGTCACCTCGCCGACGCCGGACTCCTGAACGACGCGGACGATCTCGCGGATCCGTTCGGCGCGTGACCGGTCGACGCCACGGACAGCGTCGTCGTCGCCCCCGGCGCGCGCTCGGATCCCGTGCAGCAGTGCCTCGGCGTCGTCGCCGAAGAGCCCGACGAGGAGGAGCTCCTCCTCGCTCGAGGCGAGACCCTGCGTCTGCTCGCGCACGTCCTCGAGCGTGACCGGCTCCTCCGGGGTCACGTCGTCCCCGACGACCAGCTCGAGCGCGCGTCGCACGCCGGGGTCGACGTCGCCGGGCGGCGTGCCGTACGCGCCCGAGACGAGCTCGCGCAGCTCGTCGACGACGGTCAGGTAGCGCTGCGCCGAGAGCACGTGGATGAGCGCCTGCGACCCGAGGATCTGGCCGATCGGCGCCGCGAGCGGCGGCGAGCCGACCTCGCCGCGGATCTTCGAGAGCTCGACAAGGACCTCGTCGAGCCGGTCGCCCGCGGCCTGCGCGCGCAGGCTCGCGTCGATCCCCGCGACGAGCCCCGCCGGCAGCCGGTACTCGGCGGCGCGAACAGCGACGCGTGGGGCGAGCGGCGTGACCGGCTCGTCGCCGATGTGCTGGTCGACGATCTCGGAGGCTTCCCAGAGCGCGGCGACGTCGACGCCGGTGTCGAGACCGAGACCGTTGAGCGCCTCCGCGAGCGACTCGCCGGCGACGCGGTGCACCGCGAGGGCCACGGGATAGATCGCGCACGCCGCGAGGTCGGCGCCGACGCGGATCGCCTCGAGCGCGGCGGACATCGCGTTGCCGCCGGCGCCCTGGCAGTAGACGCCGACCGGCAGCCCGCTCGCCTCGCCGACGCGCTCGACGAGCTCGGCGGCCCCGTGCGGGCCGAGCGACCCGGTCGGGTCGTGGACGACGACGCGCGCGGCGCCGAGCTCGGGCAGCTTGCGCGCCTGCTCCACGAGCGTGTCGACCTCGCCCGCGACGCCGGGGCTGTAGACGAGCCCGGCCTCGAACTCGCGTTCGGCGGCGGCGATCGCCTCGGCCGCCTCGCGCAGGTTGGAGACGTCGTTCAGCGGGTCGTGCAGCCGGAAGACGTCGATCCCGTTCTCCGCGGCGGACGCGACGAACCGCCGGGCGAACTCGCCGTCGACGGGCCGGGAGCCGACGAGGAAGCGTCCGCGCAGCGCCAGCCCGAGCGGCGTCTTGACCCGCGCCTGGATCGCCCGGATCCGCTCCCAGGGGCTCTCGACGCCGCGGCGGACCGCGCTGTCGAAGACGCCGCCGCCGGAGACCTCGAGGTAGGCGAACCCGGCGCGGTCGAGGATCTCGGCGAGCCGGAGCAGCTCGGCCGTCCCCATCGTTCCCGCGAGCGGGTCCTGCCCGAGCAGGCGAATCGTCGTGTCGACGAGCTTCGGCACGCCCGGGACCTTATCGCCGGACTACGCGCGGCTGATGTAGCGCCGCTCGCGCGGGTCGATCTTGATCTTGTCGCCCGGGTTCACGAAGAGCGGCACCTGGACGATCGCCCCCGTCTCCAGCGTGGCCGGCTTCGTCACGTTCGAGACCGTGTCGCCCTTCACGCCGGGCTCGGTGTCGGTGACGGCCAGCTCGACGGATGCGGGCATCTGCAGTCCGGAGGGCCGATCGCCGATCGTCAGCAGCTGCACCGAGCTCGACGGCGCGACGAACTCGAGCGCGTCCGCGACCAGCTCGCGCGGGAGCTGGATCTGCTCGTAGTTCTGCTCGTCCATGAAGACGACGTGGTCACCCGCGTCGTAGAGGTACTGCACGTTCTTCAGGTCGGTGCGCACGCGCGCGAACTTCTCGCCGGCCCTGAACGTCTTGTCGACGACCGAGCCGCTGTCCGTCGACTTGAGCTTCGTGCGCACGAAGGCGCCGCCCTTGCCGGGCTTCACGTGCTGGAACTCGATGATGCGCCAGGTGCCGCCCTCGAGCTCGATGTGCATGCCGTTCTTGAACTGGTTGGTCGAGACCATTTCCGCCATCGCGCGAAGAGGCTAGCCGACCGTGACGAGCTCTTTCGGGAAAGACGTCAGCACGACCGGCTCGCCCTCCCGCACGACGACGAGGTCCTCGATCCGGATCCCGCCGACCCCCGGGAGGTAGACCCCGGGCTCGACCGTGACGACGTTGTTCGGCACGAGCGTGTCCTGCGACTCGGGCCGGAGCGTCGGCGCCTCGTGCACCATCAGGCCGACCCCGTGGCCGAGGCCGTGGCCGAAACGCTCGCCGAGCCCGGCACCGGCGATGACCTCGCGGGCAGCGGCGTCCGCGTCCTTGCCGGAAACACCCGGCCGGACGGCGTCGAGCCCTTCGAGCTGCGCCTCGAGCACGACTTCGTAGGCGCGGGCGAGCTCGTCCGGCAGCGGTCCCGTCGCGAACGTGCGCGTGCAGTCGGACGCGTAGCCCTCGAGCACCGCGCCGGCGTCGACGACGACCGTCTCGCCCTGCTCGACGACGCGGGCGCTCGTCCCCGCGTGCGGCGTCGCACCGTTCGGCCCGGAAGCGACGGTCGTCGGGAATGCCTCGCCGTCGGCGCCGCACTCGTGCATGAACGTCGCGAAGCGGAAGGCGAGCTCGCGCTCGGTGCGTCCCACGAAGCGCTCCTCCGCCAGCCGCGCATACGCCTCGTTGGTGATGTCGGTCGCGCGGCGGATGAGGTCGAGCTCGTCCTCGGTCTTGACCGCTCGCAGGCGCTCGACCTGGCCGCCGCCCGGGACGAGGTCGACGCCGGCGTCCCGCAGCACCTCCCAGTTCGCGTACGTCAGGTGGGAGCGCTCGAACACGAGCCGCCCGTCGACGTGCGCCGCGATGCCACGGATCAGCGCGCGCTCGACCTCGACGAACTCGACGCCTTGAACCTTCCGGCCGGCCTCGGCGTAGCGGAAGTCGGAAAAGAGCAGTGCGCGTTCGCCGTCGACGAGGAGCGCGGCGTTCGAGCTGCGGAACCCGGTCAGGTAGAAGACGTTCACCGGCATCGTCACGAGGAGCGGCTCCTCGATCTGCCGGCGCAGCTGGTCGATGCGGTTCACGTGGTCTCCATGAGGAACGCGAGCGCGTCACGGTACCCGTCGGCGCCCTTTCCCAGCACTCTGCTTCGCGGCGAGGTCCGCGACGACGGAGTGGCGGCGCCACTCTTCGCGCTCCTCGGGGTTCGAGAGGTGCACCTCGACGATCGGCACGGTCAGCAACTCGAGCGCATCCCTGATCGCATAGCTGTAGTGCGACCACGCACCGGGGTTGACGATCACGCCGTCGGCCCAGTCGAGCGCGTCGTGGCACCAGTCGACGTACTCACCCTCGCTGTTCGTCTGGCGACAGCGTGCGGTGCAGCCGAGCTCCTTCGCCCACGCGTAGATCTGCGTCTCGAGGTCGTTCAGCGAGCCGCCGCCGTAGACGGCCGGGTCGCGCCGCTCGAGCACGTCGAGGTTGACCCCGTTGAGGACGGCGAACTGCAAGTCGAGGACTCTAGTGCCCCTTCACTAGGCGATCAGCTCGTCGAGCGCGGCGCGCACCTCGGCGTCCGGGCGCTCGACGCCGTGGACGGGTTTCCCGGGCGCCTCGAGCAGGACGAGGCGCACGCGACCGTTCTCCGCCTTCTTGTCGCGCTGGAGCGCGCCCCAGGCGCGATCGCGGTCGACGACCACGGGCTCGGGGCGGAGGACCTCCTCGACCGGCGACGTGTCGAGCCCCGACAGCCGCAGCGCGGCGAGCAGGCCGAGTGCGACGGCGCTCCCGTGCGTCAGGCGCTCGTAGCCGGCGGCCGCCTCCAAGGCGTGGGCAAACGTGTGCCCGAGGTTCAGGACGTTCCGCGCGCCCCGGTCGTGCGGGTCTTGCAGGCAGACGGCGCTCTTGTACGCCGCTGCGCGGCGGACGAGCTGCGAGTCGGGGAGCTCCCAGAGCGACTCGCCCGAGAGCAGCCCGGTCTTCACGACCTCGGCCAGGCCCTCGCGCCGCTCCCGCTCGGGCAGCGTCGCGAGCAGCGCAGGGTCGATCACGGTGCGCGCCGGCCAGTGGAATGCGCCGACGAGGTTCTTCCCCTCGGCGAGGTCGATCCCGGTCTTGCCGCCGATCGCCGCGTCGACCTGGCCGACGAGCGTCGTCGGGACCGCGACCCAGCGGATGCCGCGGAGATAGGTCGCCGCGGCAAAACCCGCGGCGTCGGTCGTGCAGCCGCCTCCGAGCGCGACGAGCATGCCCGTGCGGTCGAGCCGGAGCGCGTCCCAGAGCGCATTCACCGCGTCGACCGTCTTCGCGTCTTCGCCCTCCGGCAACTCGTGCACCGAGACGAGGCGTCCGCCGAGCGCGACCTGCGCGTCCGCGCCGTGGATCCCGGCGACGCGAGCGTCGCTGACGAGCGCGGCGTCGCCGTCGGGCGCGAGCTCGCCGAGGCGCTCGAGCGAGCCGGCCTCGACGTGCACCGCGGCGGCCGCGAGGACGACCTCGTCGACCTCGGTCGCGCTCGCGGCGGCCGCCTCCGCGTACACCGGCGCCCGCTTCGTGAAGAGCGCGCGGAAGTCGAGCTCGTCCCGCGCAAGCGGCCTGCCCGCGTCTCGAACCCTGCGCCACGCCTCGTCGGGCTCGACCTCGACGTGCACGGTGAACGCACGTTCCCGAAGCGTGTCGCGCACCTGCGCGGAACCGAGCGCGCCGCCGCCAAGCGCGAGCACCGCCGGCGGCGACGTGTGCAACCGCTCGACGGTCACCTTTGCTTCCTTCGTGCGGAAGAACGCTTCGCCCTCCTCGAACAGCTGCGGGATCGACTGGCCGGTCAGGTTCTCGAGCTCGGCGTCGACGTCGACGAACTTCCGGCCGAGCCGTTCGGCGACCTGCTTGCCGAGCGTGGACTTGCCGGCGCCCATGAACCCGACGAGCGCGATGTGACGCTCTAGGGCGCCTGCCACGGAATCCGCTCCAGGTACGCGCGGTGCGCAGCGACGAAGTCTGCGAGCGCGTCGCCGCCGAACTTCTCGCGCGCGGCGCGTGCGAGCTCGAACGCGACGGCCGACTCCGCGACGACCGCGAGCGCCTCGACTGCCGCGACATCGCTTCGCTCGACGAGCGCCTGACCTTCTTCACCGGTTGCGAGGTCGACCGAGCGCAGCGGCTTCATCAACGTCGGCAGCGGCTTCATCGCCGCGCGAACGACGAGCTCTTCGCCGTTCGAGACGCCGGCTTCGATCCCGCCCGCACGGTTGGTCTCGCGCACGTTGCCGGGCAAGAGCTCGTCGTGCGCGTCGCTCCCGCGCAGCGTCGCGAGCGCAAAGCCGTCGCCGATCTCGACGCCCTTGACCGCCTGGATCCCCATCACCGCCGCGGCAAGCCGCGCGTCGAGGCGCTCCGCCTTCGACGCGTACGACCCGAGCCCCGGAGGGACCCCGGTCGCGCGCACCTCGACGATCCCTCCCACGGTGTCGCGGTCGGCGCGCGCTTCGTCGATCCGTGCGTGGAGCGCCTCCTCGCCGACGACCGATCCCCGTACCGCGATCCCGATCGACGCGAGCAGCGCCTTCGCCACCGCGCCCGCCGCGACATGCACCGCGGTGTGGCGAGCGCTCGCCCGCTCGAGCGCGTCGCGTGCATCCTCGAGACCGAATTTGAGCGCGCCCGCGAAGTCCGCGTGACCCGGCCGCGGCAGCGTCACCCGCTTCGCGCCCTTGCCGGACGCCTCGCCTTCCGGCGGCCACGGGCTCATCCCCCACTCCCAGTTCGCGTGGTCGCGGTTGCGAACGACGAGCGCGAGCGGCGTCCCGAGCGTCCGCCCGTGCCGAAGCCCCGCGAGCACCTCGACCTCGTCCTGCTCGATCTGCTGCCGTGGGCTGCGCCCGTAACCCTCCTGCCGTCGGCGTAGATCGGCGTCGATCGCCGCTTTGTCGACGACGAGCCCCGCAGGTAGACCCTCGAGGATCGCCACGAGCGCCGGCCCGTGCGATTCGCCCGCGCTGCTGAGGCGGAGGGTCACGCGGGCAGCGTATTCGTCAGACGGAAACCGGCACGAGCTGGAGGCGATAGGCGAGGCCGACCGCCTCAGCGCGGCTGTGAGCACCGAGCTTCGAAAGGATTCGCTCGATGTGGGTGCTGACTGTCTTCGGGCTGATCATCAGCAGCCGTGCGATCTCTGCCTGACGTCGCCCCTCCGCGAGGAGCGAAAGCACCTCGAGCTCGCGCCGCGACAGCCCTGTCTCTGGTCGCTCGGGGACAGCGGAGCGCCGCAGCAGGCCGCGTAGGCGAGCCAGCAGCTCGTCGGGCGCGAAGGGCTTCGCCAAGTAGTCGTCGCCGCCGATCATCAACCCGGCGACCCGGTCGTACGACTCAGTTCGGTCGCCGGAGACGAAGATCACCGGTACTTCGAGCCGCAGGTCGTCCTTCACGATCCGGCAGACCTCGTAGCCGCTCATGCCCGGCATGTTTACGTCGAGCACGAGTGCTGCCGGCCGCCCCCGCTTGATCAGCTCGAGCGCCGCAATGCCGCTCGCCGCCGGGCGCGCGTCGTAGCCGACGCTCGCGAGCAACTCGCAGATGAACTCTCGGAATGCCGTGTCGTCGTCGACCACCAACACGACCGTTGCCGCAGCGCCGAACCTCTCGTCAGCGCCCATGCAGTCCCTCCTCTAAGGCAATTGTCTCCGGTAAAGCCGCAAAGGTCAATGCGAACCGTACGGTCGTCACCCGATCGAGATCGGAGAATTACCGTCTGTTGTTGCAGGACACCCGTACCTACGCTCGGAAGTGGGAGTCTCTACGACGCTAGGGAGGGCATATATGAAGGTGTATCGCTGGGCGCGGAAGACGCGTGCCCTGACACGGAGTCTGCTCGCGACAGCGGGCGTCTCCATGATCGCGGTCGCACTCGGCGGCGCCGCGATCGCCGCACCGGGAGTCACACCGAGCACGGTCACGGCCACGCTGCTCCCGGGCCAGTCGAACACGATTTCGAAGTCCGTCGAGACATCACCGATCCCGCCGAACCCGGACATCTTCTTCCTCGCCGACACGACCGGCAGCATGGGTGGGGCCGTCGCCAACGTCCGGACGGGCAACGCCAACGTCATGGCCACGGTACTCGGCGCGCAGCCGACTGCCCAGTTCGGCGTCGGCGAGTACAAGGACACCGGTGACGCCTTCGCCTACCGGCTCAACCAGGCGATAACAGCCAACACGGCGGACGTCCAGACAGGGATGAACGCCTGGTTTGCGAGTGGCGGCGGGAACATCCCCGAGTGCCAGCTCTTCGCAATTCAGACGCTCGCCACGAGCTTGGCGACCGGCTTCCGCACCGGCTCGTCGCGCATCCTCGTGTGGTTCGGAGATGCAGTCGGGCACGATCCGTGCGCCGGCGCGACCGAAGTGACCGCAACGGCGGCACTCCTCGCGGCGGGGATCCGCGTGATCGCGATCAGCACGGGCGTGGCGAACAACCTCGACGGCACCGGACAGGCCACCAGGATCGCGAATGCGACCGGCGGCACCTTCCTGTCGGGCGCAAGCGACGACGAGGTCTCCGACGCGATCCTCGAGGGCCTCTCGAACCTGCCGGTGACGGTCACCCACACCGTCACGTGCGACCCGGGCGTGAGCGCGTCGCTCACTCCGGCGAGCCAGACGGCTGTCAGCGGTACGACGTTCACGTTCAGCGAGACGTACGGCGTCAACGCCGGCACGCTGGCCGGGACCTACGGCTGCACGGTCCAGTTCCTGCTGAACGGAATGTCTGGTGGACCCGCCTTCAGGGAGACGATCACGATCACCGTGCCCGCACCCGACCTCGCGATCGCGAAGACGGGCCCGGCGCAGGTGACCGAGGGTGACAACATCACCTACACGTTGACGGCGAGGAACCTCGGCCCGACGACGGCGACCGGTGTCGTGGTCTCCGACCCGGTGCCCGCGAACTCGACGTTCGTCTCGGCGAGCGCGGGTTGCGCTCAGGCTGCCGGATTGGTGACCTGTACGGCCGGAACGATGGCACCGGGGGCGACCCAGGTGTTCACGATCGTCGTTCAGGCGGGCTCAGGCAACACGGTGGTGAACACCGCGACGATCGACGGCGACCAGGACGATCCGAACCTCGCGAACAACGTCGCGACGGTGACGACCAACATCAACCACAACCCGGTCTGCACCGCCGCCACGACGGGGCTCGGCCTCCTCTGGCCGCCGAACCACAAGCTCGTGAACGGCCAGATCGCCGGAGTGACCGACGTTGACCCCGGCGATGTGATCACGCTGACGATCACCGGGATCACGCAGGACGAGCCGGTCAACGGCGAGGCGGACGGCAACACGTCGCCGGACGCCACGATCGGTTCGGGCGGCGCCTTCCGGGTGCGAGCTGAGCGTTCCGGACAGGGCGACGGACGCGTCTACAGGGTCGCGTTCACCGCAAGCGACGGCGAGGGCGGAGAGTGCTCCGGCATCGGGCGCATCGGCGTCCCGCACGACCAGGGCGGCCAGCCGATTCCGATCGACTCGGCACCGCCTTCGTTCAACTCGTTGCTTCCGTAGTCGATCCGAAGGGGGGCCTGCGGCAACGCAGGCCCCCCTTCCTACTTCTGAATCGCAGAGCGCATGAGCTCGACAGGTGCCGGCAAACCCGTCCAGAGCTCGAAGGACGCCGCGCCCTGCGCAACGAGGACGTCATGCCCGTCCAGCACGCGCGCGCCCGCGTCACGCGCAGCGCGTGCGGTGGCCGTTGCCGGGTACGGCAGATCGACGAGCGTCTGGCCCTCGCGCAGCGCGACGAGGACCTCGTCGCGCTCGGCTGTCGCGTTGACGACGAGGTCGGCGCCGTCGGCGTTGGGTGGCCAATCCCCGCGCCGCGCGAACGAGCGCGCGTGCGGGAGAGCCTGGAGAAACGCCTGCGCTGCTCCCCCGTCGCCCAGGACGACCGGCTGCTCCGCCACGAGCCCGTCGAGGACGGCCGCGTCGGTCGAGCGGCCCTCGATCCGGCCGTCGCGAAAGACGAGCGTGTTGACGGACGGGGCGTCCGTCTCCACCAGCTTCGCGGCCGCGAGCTTGTGCGGGGCGGTCACGTTCGCCCCCGCGAAGCCCGCCGCGACGAGCCCGCGCAGGGCTTCCTCGAGGCGCTCGGGCGGAACGTCGAGCGCCACGTAGGCCCAGTCGAGCGCGAGCGCTGCAAACGCCGCGTTCTGGATTCGTGGTGACAGCGAGTGGCCGACGGGGTGGCCGAGCAGCGCGACCAGCCTCGTGGACGCTGTGATCACCGGCCGTAGCCGTTGTCGGCCAGGTACTGCTCGAACTCCGCCGCACTCGCGGTGAAGAAGTGGTGCACCTTGTCCGGCTTCCGCACGAAGAAGAGGTAGTCGACGTCGGCCGGATGCGCGGCGGCCTGCATCGACGCAAGCCCCGGGTTCGCGATCGGGGTCGGTGTGAGGCCGGGCAGCTTGCGCGTGTTGTACGGGTTGTCGGAGTCGAGCTGCGACTGCCTGATCGACTCTGTCGGCGGGATGTCGAGCCCGTACCGGAGCGTCGCGTCGATCCCGAGCGACATCCCCGCCTTCAAGCGGTTGTAGATCACCGCGGCGACCTTCGGTCGCTCGTCGGGCGCGAGCGTCTCCTTCTCGATCATCGAGGCGATGATCAGCACGTCGTATGGGGTCAGGTTCTTCGACTTCGCGTAGCTGAGGTCGAGCTGGTCCCACGCCTTGTGGAACGCGACGATCTGCTTGTTCACGAGTTGCTTGGTCGTCGTCTTCGGGAGGAACTCGTACGTCGCAGGAAAGAGGAAGCCCTCGAGCTGTCGGGACTTTCCGTCCTCGGCGAATTCACCCGGAAGCTTCGAGCGGCGCGTGAGGCGCTTGTACTCCGCGGCCTTCAGCTTCGGAGTCACGTTGCGGCGTTCCTTCGCGATCGCGTTCACGGCGACGATCCGTTCGGCCATCTGGTCGATCGTGAACCCCTCGGGGAAGACGATCTTGAGCGGCTTCGGCGGAGGTGCGACCGGCGGAGGCGGCGGTGGCGACGACTCGCGCAGCGCGCCGAACGCGAGTGAGCCGAGCACGCCGACGACGGCGAGCGCGATGAGCAGCCCGGCGAGCGCGATCGCGCGCCGCGTGCGGAGCTGCCGGCGGTTCGAGCGCGGGCGCCCGCGGACGGGGGGTGTTACCGGCTCGCCCACACCAGGTATGAGGAGAGGAGATGTGCAGCGGCGCGCGCGTCCTCGGGCGTCTCGCCGCCGCTGCGGGCGGCGAGCGCGGTCGTGAACCGCTCGTCGAACGTATCCACCGGGACGTCGAGCACCTCGCGAAGCGCGTCGAGGAACCGCTCCGTCTCGCCGACCTGTGCCCCACGCTCGCCGCGGAGCGTCAACGGGAGCCCGACGACGACGCGTTCCGCCTGCTCCTCCCGGACGAGCTCCGCGAGTCGCGCGAGCCCCGCCTCCGACGCCGCACGCTGGACGACGCAGAGAGGTCGTGCCAGCGTCCCTGTCGGGTCGGAGACCGCCACGCCGGTGCGCGCGGCGCCGTAGTCGAGCGCGAGCACTTTCAACTGAGGGCGGAGATGATCAGTCGCTCCGCCTCGGCGAGCGCCTCGCCGAGTCGCTCGGGCTGCTTGCCTCCGGCGCGGGCCATGGTCGGCCGGCCTCCGCCCCCGCCGCCCATCAACGCGGCCGCCTGCTTCACGAGCTCGCCCGCGTTCAGGCCGCGCGCCTCGAGCGAGCGATCGAAGTTGAGGATCAGGTGCGCCGTGCCGTCCTCACGCGCGCCGAGCACGATCGCGGCCGGCGCGTGCTGCTGCTTCAGCTTGTCGGAGAGCTCGAGGAGGTCGTCGGTCGACGCGGCCTTCGCCTCGACCACGATCACGTGTACGTCCCCGGCCTCGCTGCGGCGCTCGTCGAGCACCTCCGGACCGGGGGTGTCGGCCTTCGGCTTGCGTGACTCCTTGCGCGCCTTGTCGAGCTCGAGGCGAAGCTCGCCGGCCTCCTCGGCGCGTGCGCGAAGCAGCGCCCAGGCTTCGCCCGCGGTGACCGCTTCGATCCGGCGCACACCCGAGCCGACGGAACCTTCGGAGAGGATCGCGAACGGCCCGACCTCAGCGGTCGTGCGGACGTGAGTGCCTCCGCAGAGCTCGCGGGAGTAGTCGTCGATCTCGACGACGCGAACCTCGTCGCCGTACTTCTCGCCGAAGAGCATCATCGCGCCGAGCTTGCGCGCCTCCTCGAGTGTCGTCACGTATGTGCGCACGGGTAGGTTCTCGAACACCTTCTCGTTCACGCGCAGCTCGATCCGCTCGCGCTCCTCTGCCGTGAGCGCCTGGCCGTGCGTGAAGTCGAAGCGAAGCTTGTCGGGGCGAACGGCGGAGCCTGCCTGCTTCGCGTGCTCGCCCAGCACCTCGTGGAGCGCCTTGTGCAAGAGGTGCGTGCCCGTGTGGTTCGCCATCGTCGGGTAGCGGATCGCCCGCGGAACGACGGCGCGAACGCGCGATCCTTCGGCGAACCCTTCTCCTCTGAACGTCAGGACCTGGTCGTCGCCGATCCGGGTCGCGCGGATCAGCTCGGCGCGCGCTCCGGTCTCGTCGTGCTCGATGTAGCCCGCGTCGGAGACCTGACCCCCGCCCTCCGCGTAGAACGGAGACTGCTCGAGCTTCGCCTCGAACGTGCCGTCGCCGCGGTCCTCGTAGGCGAGGATGGCCGTGAGGACGTCGGTGCGCTCGTAGCCGACGAACTCGCTGCGCGGGGCCTCGAGGAGCGAGGTGGAGATGTCGAACGCACCCCCCGCTCGCGAGATCTCACGGTGCTCGACCATTGCGCGCCGGTAGCCGTCCACGTCGACGGGCTGGCCGCGCTCCTCCGCGAGCTCCACGGTCAGCTCGAGCGGGAACCCGTACGTGGCGGCGAGGGTGAACGCCGCCTCGCCCGAGATTGCGTCGCTTCCCGAGAGCGCGTCGAACTCGCGCAAGCCGCGCTCGAGCGTGTCGCGAAAACGTTCTTCCTCCGCTTTCAGCACCCGCTCGATCTCGTCGGCGTGCTCGACGACCTCGGGGTACCAGGGGCCGACCTGCTCGACGACGATGCGCGAGATGCGGTAGACGTCTTCGAGGCCGATCCTGCGCGCCTGCACGACCGCTCGGCGAATCAGCCGCCGCATCACGTACCCGCGCCCCTCGTTCGAGGGCTGGATGCCCTCCGCGGCGAGGAACGTCATGCCGCGCGCATGGTCGGTGATCACGCGGTGCGCCTTCGTAGCCGTCGGCGACGCGTCGTAGGGGACGCCCGACTCCCGCTCGATCCAGTCCATGATCAGCCGGAAGCCGTCCGTGTCGAAGATCGTCGGCGCCTCCTGCAGGAGCATGGCGCCGCGCTCGAGCCCCATCCCGGTGTCGATGTTCTGCTTCGGCAGCGGCGTCACCGACCCGTCAGCGTGCAGGTCGTACTCCATGAAGACGAGGTTCCAGAACTCGATGAAGCGGTCGCAACGCTCGCAGTTCGGCCCGCAGTCGTCCTGACCGCAACCATGCTCCGCGCCGCGGTCGTAGTGGAGCTCCGAGCACGGGCCGCACGGGCCTGTGTCGCCGGCAGGCCCCCAGAAGTTCTCCGACCGCGGGAACGCGATGATTCGCTCCCGCGGAAGACCCTTGCGGAGCCAACCCGCGACGGCGACCTCGTCCTCCCCGAGCCCGAGCTCGGGGTCGCCCGCGAAGACCGACGCCCAGAGGCGGTCGGGCTCGAAGCGCATGTGCTCGGTGACGAACTCCCAGGCGTAGTCGATCGCGCCGTCCTTGAAGTAGTCGCCGAACGAGAAGTTCCCGAGCATCTCGAACATCGACGCGTGGCGCGCAGTCAGCCCTACCTCGTCGAGATCCGTGTCCTTGCCGCCCGCGCGCAACACCTTCTGCACGGTCGTGAACCGCGGCGCCGGCGGCTCCTTCTGGCCCGAGAAGTAGGGCTTCAGCGGATGCATGCCGGCCGAGACGAAGAGCGTCGACGGGTCGTCGGGCGGCGGGATGAGCGACCACGACGGGAAGCGCATGTGCCCACGCTCCTCGAAGAAGGAGAGGAAGCCCTCGCGCAGCTCAGCCGTCGTCTTCACGGCTCTAGTGTACGGCCGCCCTCCGGGCGCTCCGCCGCCTGGACGTGCGAGCGAACGCGTTGGATCGCGGGCGCGTCGTCCTGGAGAAACCGGCGCGCTTCCGGCACGGTGCGTCACGGACGCGGCACGGTTTCGTGGGTACGCTCGACCGCGGGTGGCGGGTGGACAGCGGAACTTCCCCACCCATGGGTGGGGCTGTTTTCGGGCGGGGCCTGGCCCGAACGGGCTAGCCGTTCGCGGCCCTGCGGGGTTCCGTCTCTTCCTCCTCGACGATCTCCGCGCGGATCTTGTCGAGGGAGCGCCGGATCAAGCGTGAGACGTGCATCTGCGAGATCCCGACTTGCTGTGCGATCTGCGACTGCGTGAGCCCGTCGAAGAAGCGCAATTGCAGGATCCGGCGCTCGCGCTCGTCGAGCGCACGCATGCCGGGCTCGAGCACGGCGCGATCCTCCGAGATTTCATACTCGTGCTCCTCCTCGCCGATCGACTCGAGCGGGTCGAGCTCGTCGTCACCCTCCCCACCGCCGGACGAGAGCGACAGCGACGAGTATGCGCGGCCGCTCTCCAGCGCCTCGAGCACCTCTTCCTCGGTCGAGTCGGACGCCTTCGCGAGCTCGGTGATCGTCGGAGACCGACTGAGCTGCACGGTCAGCTGCTCGACCAGCTTCGACAGCTGCACGTTCAGCTCCTGGAGCCCGCGCGGCACCCGCACCGCCCAGCCCTTGTCGCGGAAGTGCCGCTTGATCTCGCCGATGATGTTCGGCGTCGCGTACGTCGTCAGCTCGACGCCGCGTTCGAGGTCGAAACGGTCGATCGCCTTGATCAGCCCGATCGCGCCGATCTGGACGAGGTCGTCGAGCTGCTCGCCGCGGTACGAGTAGCGCCGAGCGAGCGAACGCACGAGCGACATGTAGCGCTCGATCAGCTGCTCGCGCGCCTGGAGATCGCCGTGCTCGTGGTAGCGGCGAAGCAGCTCGCGGTCGTTCCGGTCCGGCATCAGCGGTTTGTCGCCTTCGTCAGCTCGACCCACGGCTGACCGTCGCGGTTCGTCACCTCGACGCCGTCGACGACGGTCTCCAGCACGCGCCGGAGACCAAGGGCGTCGCCCGAGTCCTTCGCGAGCTCCTGCTCGAGCGTCCCGTCGAAGGGGCCGACCAGGGCGTGGATCGTGTCGTCCTCGACGCGCACCGAGACGGTGATCTCGCGCTCGGTCTCGTGCTGCTCGAGCAGCTCGCCGAGCGCGACCTGCAGATCCTCGAGTTGTTCGAAGCTCAGGTTGAGCCGCACCGCGAGGCCGCCGACCACCAGATGCGCGACGCCGAAGAACGGCCGCTCGCGCGGCAGTCTGAGCGTGATCTCGTCTGCGCTCAAGGGCGTTCGCTGTCCACGCGTCGCAGTTCCTCCGAGAGCTCCGCTTCACGCCGAGCGGCAGCTTCCTTCGCACGTTGGACGGCGCTGCCGACGTCGCGTTCGACCCGAAGGGACGCGAAGCCGTGCGCGATGCCCGCCGCGAGCCCGGCGATCTTCTGCACGGGACGCTGGATCGCGAAGCTCACCGCCCGGACGGCGGTGTCGACGCTGTCCGCCGCGTCGACGGCGCTGTCCGTGACGAGATCGACCTTGTCGAGCTGCGCGTTGACCCGATCCACCGTCCCGCCGGTCTTGTTGATCACGGGCAGGAGCTCGTCCTGCGTTCCCCTGATGAACGCGGAAAGCCGCCCGAGAGTTCCGCCCAGGCGGATGAAGGCGTAGGCGAGCGACAGCCCGACGGCGAAGAGGAAGACGGCCAGCGCGAGTTCGGCGAGGTCGTTCCAGCTGAAGGCGAGGAATGGCGACACGTGTACGGAGGCGATCTTAGGCGTCCGCGGCGGTCGTGATCAGACCTGAACCGACGATCGCGTCGTTGTCGTACAGAACGGCGGCCTGGCCGGCTGCGACCGCGAAGGCCGGCCGGTCGAGCTCGAGCCGGAAGCCGCGTTCCTCCGCCACGACCCGGGCGCCGACTCCGGGGGAGCGGTAGCGCAGCTTCGCCTCGACCCGCTCCACGTCGACGAAGAGCCGTCCGCGGGCCGAGACGCTCGTCGTGGCGAGCGATTCCTTGGGGCCGACGACGAGCGTCGAGGTCGCGGCGTCGGTGCTGAGCGCGTACAGCGGCGCAGCGGACGAGACGCCGAGCCCCCGGCGCTGGCCGGGCGTGAAGCGCCAGACGCCTTCGTGCCGACCGAGCTCGCGCCCGGCCTCGTCCACAATCGGGCCCTCGCCGTTCAGCCCACGGCGCTCGAGGAACTGGCGGTAGTCGCCGCCTGCCAGGAAGCACGCTTCCTGACTCTCGACCCGCCCTGCTGCGGCCAGGCCTGCCGCCTCCGCCTCGGCCCGCGTCACGGCCTTCGTCTGCTCGCCGAGTGGGAACCAGATCCGGTCGAGGAAGGCGGGATCGAGCCGGCCGAGCATGTACGACTGGTCCTTGTCGCGATCGGCTGCACGCGCAAGGAGCAGCCGCCCGCGATGCGAGACGATCCGCGCGTAGTGCCCGGTCGCGAGCCGCGCCGCTCCGATGCGCTCGGAAAAGCGCAAGAGCTCCGCGAACCGGAAGCTGCCGTTGCACGCGATACAGGGGTTCGGCGTCTCGCCACGCGCGTAGCCCCGCACGAACGGCTCGACGATCGCGCGTTTGAACTCCTCCCGAAGGTCGAGCGTGACGTGCGGGCGGCCGAGCGCGTGACAGGCCTCACGCGCGGCGATGACCGCGTCCGGCGAGCAGCACGCGCGCTCCGAGCTCGGGCCTTCTGGGTCGAGCCAGAGCCTGAGCGTCACGCCGACCGCGTCGGGCCCGGCGTGCAACAGCGCAACGGCGCTGTCGACGCCCCCGCTCATCGCGACCGCGACGCGCCGTGGATCCGCAGCCTCTCGGACGACGGGTCCGATCGCGTTCGCGAGTGCGTCGGCAGCCAGGGTCTCGCCGGGAACCGCCGCCGCCTCGAGCAACGTCAGCCCTTCGAGGTCGCGAGCAAGCCCGGGCGCGTCTGCTTCGACGATCCGGTCGCCGTCGACGCGGAGCCGAACGAGCGCCCACTCACCGCCACGCGACGAGTCTCCGACGAGCTCGATCATCCGAGCACCGTAGCGCCTCGCCTCCCGCCCATGGCCGATGTGAACCTGGCATGCCAGGTGGGTGCGTCGTCGGCGCCTGACACTCCCGCGTCGCTACCGAACAAACGCTCCCTTGTTCAACGGTGTTGGTTCTTTAACGGCAAATCTGGCGCCACCGCGTTGGTGAGGCCAGATCATGGGTCGGGAAGCGAGACCTGCGCATGGTAGCTAGCGGGCGTAGCGCCAGCGGATTTGCTGCGTGCCCTGGAGGCCGAGCCGGGCCGCGAGCGCCCGCGTGAGGTCGAAGTCGCGGCCGGGAGCTCCCGGGCCGCGGTCGACGACCTGCGTCAGGACGAGCTTGTCTCCGTATGAGATGTAGAGCTTCACGCCGCAGGGCAACACCGGGTGTGCGACGCCGAGCGTCTGGGGGCCGAGCCGCTGGCCGCAGGCGGTCCGCTCCCTCGTCGTGCTCGCCGGGTACGGGGCCGCGAGGGCGCGGTACCAGCCGGAGCCCGGGACGGGCACTGGTCGTGCTTCAGGCTGCGTGCTTCCACCGGAGTCGCCGTCCCACGAGGCGGCTGCGAACGCGAGGACGCCTCCCAGAAGCGCCACCGCCGCCAGCGCGAGACCACGCCGGGCGAGGCCGTGCCGGATCAACGCGCCACGAGCAGCGGGCCGAACGACTCGCGCACGAGCTCGTCGAAGTCCGCCGACAGGGTGCCCTCGGGGGTCGCGAAGCCGCGCAGGTAGACGAGCAGGTACGAGAGCTCCTCGTCCTTGACGACATCACCACCGGAGCCGGCCCGCGCGAGCCGCTCGAGCTCCCACACGTTCCACTCCCTCGGTGCTCCCGAGAGCGGCAGGGCGACCACCTGCGGCGCTTCGGGCTCCGGCTCGGGTTCCGGCTCCGGCACGACCTCGAGGTGCGGAGGTTCGGGCTCCGGCTCCGGCTCCGGTTCGGGCTCCGGCTCCGGCTCCGGCCGGCTCCGGCACGGGCGGCGGCGGCTCGGCCAGCTCGGCCGCGGGGGGAATCGGCTCGGGCGCGGGCTCGGGCTCGAGCTCCGGCTCGGGGATCGGGTCGGTGACGCGTTCGAGCACGCGCTGCGCGGCGGGATCGGGGTCGCGCTGCACCACGTGGACGTGCTTCGGCTCGGGCTTCGTGGGTGCAGGCGACGGCGCCTCGTCAGCGCGCTCGCGGCGGCGCTGCACCGTTCCCTCGCCCGGCCACACGCCGGTGCGCGTGACGGCGACGTCGAAGACGACGACGAGCAGGTACGCGAGCACCATCACGAGCACGATCGCGGTCCACTCGAGCCCGGAGAACCCGGCCACGAGCGCGACCACGGCGAGGAAGATCGCCTCGACGACGAATCGCGGCCCGAACACCCGCCGGCTCACGGCGCGCTAGGGCTTCGGCTCTTCGCGCTCGCCGTCGTCGGCGGGCGGCGTCTTGGGGTCGCGGCGCGTCGTCGGCCTTGCGCGATGACGGCCGCACCGGGATCGGCTCGCCAGGCTGCGCACTCTCGGACGCGGTCGACGGCATCGTTCCAGGCTGCCTGCCACCCCCGGACTCGTGGTCGGCGGCGCGAACGATCGACTCGGCGACGCGCGCGATCTCGGACTCGCCGAGACCGGCGGAGGCCAGGAACTGCTCGGCTCCCTGCTGCGCGCGGGCCATGATCGTCGCGGCCTGGGCGCGCGCCCACTCGAGCGTCTGCTCGACCTCGGCGCGGGCGGCGTTCGTGAGCTCGGTCGCCTGATGGCGCGCCTGCTCGACCAGCCGAGTGGCTCGTGCCTCGGACTCGCTGACCTCCTGCGACGCGTCGCGCTGCGAGTTCTGGAGCAGCTCGCGCGCCTCGTTTCGCGCTGCGTTCGTGATCTCGGCCCGCTGGCGCTCCGACTCCTGGCGGTAGCGCTCGATCTCGGCCTCGCGGTCCTGCAGCTCGTGCTGGCGCTTCGACACTTCTCCCTCCGTGCGGGCAAGCTGATTCGACGAGGCCTGCTGGGCGTCGCGCTCGAGGATGTCGGCGAACTCGGCGGCAGACCGGATCAAATGCAGAGCGTCCATGCGAACGGCATGGCCGGTCGGCTCGACGTTGCCCGTGCGTCCCGCGGCCTGAATCACGCGGAGCTGCGCCTGGAGCTGGGCGGAGTGGCGGCGGAACGCGTCGAAGGCGTCCCGGACCCGGTCGGCGTCATAGCCGCCGCCCGGCGCCTGCGGCAGGTCTTCCACCCGCGGCAGCGACGTCAGTGCCGGCGAAGCCGCGCGGCCGGGATCCTGCGGTGTCGACATCTCGCTCTCTCGCTCCTTCGCTTAACCGGTGACCGTTGACGGCTGTCCCAAAGTATGACCTTTCTATCGGCCCGACGGCCGAAAAGGCTTAAATCGGGTCTGCCGTCACCTTGATTCCGAGTTCGGCAAGGACTTCCTGCGGGATCGGGGTCGGCGCGCCCGTCAGAGGATCGGAGCCGCTCGCCGTCTTGGGGTAGGCGATCACCTCGCGGATGTTCGATTCGCCCGCCATCAGGGCGACGAACCGTTCGATCCCGAGCGCGAAGCCGCCGTGCGGCGGCGCGCCCATCCGGAGGGAGTCGAGGAACCAGCCGAACTTCGCCTGCGCCTCCTCGTCGGACATCCCCATCGCCCGAAAGACGCGCTCCTGCACCTCCTGGCGGTGGATCCTGATCGACCCCGAGCCGAGCTCCCAGCCGTTCCAGATCAGGTCGTAGTGCTGGCTGAGCGCGGAGCCGGGATCGGTCTCGATCAGGTCCTCGTGCTCGGGCGTCGGGGCCGTAAACGGATGGTGGACGAACGTCCAGCGCCCCGTCTCCTCGTCGTGCAGGAAGAGCGGGAAGTCGAGGACCCACAGGAACGCTTCCTGCGACTCGTCGATCAGGCCGAGCTCTGCGCCGAGGCGGGAGCGCAGCGCACCGAGCACGCGCTCGACCATCGGCTCGGTGTCGGCCGCGAACAGCACGGTCGAACCCGGAGGAGCGCCGAAGGCTTCCAGCTCGCGCTCGGAGAGGAACTTCGCGATCGGCGAGCGCACCTCCCCGGACTCGTCGACGACGAGGTAGGCGAGGCCCTTCGCACCCCACTCCTTCGCGAACTCCTCGAGGCGCCCGAGCTCCGCGCGCGAGAACGCGCGTGGGACGACCAGGTACCGCACGACCGGGGCGCCGGCGAAGACACCGAACTCCGACCCGCGCGTGACCTCGGTCGCGTCCTGGATCTCGAGCCCGAACCGCACGTCGGGCTTGTCGGTCCCGTAGCGGAGCATCGCCTCGGCATACGCGAGCCGAGGGAACGGCCGTGCAGGCGGGGTCCTGCCCTCGACTTCGAACGCCGCGACGACGACACGCTCCAGCACGTCGAGCACGTCCTCGCGGACCGGGAACGCGAGCTCGAGGTCGAGCTGCCGGAACTCGAACTGGCGGTCGGCGCGGAGATCCTCGTCACGCCAGCAGGTCGCGATCTGGTAGTAGCGGTCGAGCCCGCCGACCATGAACAGCTGCTTGAAGAGCTGCGGGGACTGCGCGAGCGCGAAGAACTTGCCCGGCTGCAGCCGGACGGGGACGAGGAAGTCGCGTGCGCCTTCGGGCGTGCCGCGGGTCATGCTCGGAGTCCAGACGTCGACGAAGCCCTGCTCGTCCATCGTGCGCCTGATCGAGCCGATCACGTTCGCGGACAGCCGAAGGTTCCGCTGCATGCGCTCACGCCGCAGGTCGAGGTAGCGATAGCGAAGCCGGACGGTCTCGTCGACGTTCTCCTCGTCGAGCTGGAACGGCAGCGGATCCGAGCGTGAGACGAGCTCGAGCTCGTCGACCTGCACCTCGATCTCGCCCGTCGGGAGGTTGGGGTTGATCGCGTCGGGCGCTCGGCGGACGACTTCGCCACGCGCGCGCAGGACGAACTCGCTGCGAACGTCGTGGGCGACCGCCGCCGCCTCCGGCGAGCGGTCGGGGTTCACGACGAGCTGGACGAGCCCCGTGTGGTCGCGCAGGTCGATGAAGACGAGACCGCCGTGATCCCGCCGGCGCGCGGTCCAGCCGGCAAGCGTCAGCCGCTGCCCCACCTGGTCGGCGGTGACCTCGCCGCAGTATGTGTCGCGCCACTCGTTCACGCGAGCACCGTAGCGGCGACCTTGTCGACGGGCACGTCCTGCTCGACGTCCCCGCGCTTGATCGTCGCGCCGTCCGCGCGCACGTGAACGAACCCGCGCGCGCCGGAGCGAGCGAGCTGGGTGCGCTGCCCCTTGAGCGAGCGCCCGGCGTAGTCGGCGTCGCACGAGACGCCCGCCGCGCGCAGCTTGGCCACCTCGGCGAGCGCAGCTGCACGGTCCGCGTCGGGCTCGATCAGGAAGAACAGGTCGAGCCCACGGGGCTCCGCGGTGACGCCCTCCTGCTCGAGTGCCTGCACCAGACGCTCGATACCCGCACCGAAGCCGATCCCGGGCGTCGGCGGGCCGCCGAGCTCTTCGATCAGGCCGTCGTAGCGCCCGCCGGCGCAGATGGTCGACTGCGCGCCTTCGTCGGGGCCGACGAACTCGAAGGTGGTGCGCGTGTAGTAGTCGAGGCCTCGCACGAGCGTCGGCTCGAGCGAGTACGGAACGTTGAGCGCGTCGAGGTAGCGACGCACCTCGGCGAAGTGCTCGCGACACTGCTCACACAGGGACTCGCCGATCTTCGGCGCGTCGGCAAGGGCCGCCCGGACGCCGGCGCTCTTGACGTCGAAGACGCGGAGCGGGCTTGTGGCGCGCTTCTGCCGCGCTTCGTCGTCGAGCACCGCGTCGTTCGCGTCGAGCCACGCGACGAGCTTCTCGACGTACGCCGGGCGGCAGCTCGCGTCGCCGATCGAGTTGAGCTGCAGCTCCCACTGCGTCACCCCGAGCCGACGGAGCACCTCGACGTACAGCTGGATCACCTCGGCGTCGATCGCCGGGTCGGCGGAGCCGATCGCCTCGACGGATTGCTGCCAGTGCTCGCGATAGCGGCCCTTCTGCGGCGCGGCGTAGCGATACATCGTCGCCTGCGTGTAGAGCTTCACGGGCTGCGGCTCGCGCTGCATCCCGTGCTCGAGGTACGCGCGGCAGATCGGAGCCGTCGCCTCGGGTCGCAGCGCCAGCGTGCGACCGCCGCGGTCCTCGAAGACGTACATCTCCTTCTGCACGACGTCGGAGCCCTGACCGGACGTGCGGAGGAAGAGCTCGGCGTCCTCGAACACGGGCGTCTGGATCCGGCCGTAGCCGTACGTCTCGGCGACCTCGGCGAGCGTGCCCGTGGCGAGCTGCCAGAGCGGCTGCGCCGACGGCAGGACGTCGTGGGTCCCGCGCGGCGCCTGGAACTTCACTGGGAGGCGGAGCGGAGCTCTGCGAGGAAGGGGTTGCGCGCGAGCTCGGCTCCGAGCGTGGTCGCGGGGCCGTGGCCGGAGTACACGACGGTCTCGGGCGGATACCGCTCGACGAGCAGGCGAATCGAGTCGAGGAGCGTCTCCCAGTCGCCGCCGGGAAGGTCGACGCGGCCGACGCCGCCCGCGAACAGGACGTCGCCGGAGAAGACGCTCCCGTCTGCGTAATAGGAAAGGTGTCCGGGGGCGTGACCGGGGACGTCGAGGACGTCGAACGAGATCCCCCCGATCTCGAGGCTCTCTCCGCCGGACACGTGGCGCGCACCCTCGTGGCCGCGCACCTCCAGACCAGGCGGCGAGAACGGGCTCTCGAGCCCGCCCACCGCGCCCGGCGAGACGTAGACGGGCGCGCCGGTGGCGTCCGCGAGGTCGGCAACACCCCCGACGTGGTCGAAGTGCGTGTGCGTGAGGACGATCGCGGCGCACGTGATCCCGGCGCTCGCGAGCTCAGCTTGGAGCTTCTCCGCGTCCCCGCCGGGGTCGACGACGACCGCGTCGCGCGCAGCCTGGTCGGCCCGGACGACGTAGCAATTCGTGCCGATCGGGCCGAGCTGGTACGTGTCAACCGCGAGCGCCATCGGGGCGTTGAGTCTACTCGGGGCGGTTAGGATCACTCGCCGTGCAGAGTTGGAACCTGATGGAGATCGACACGCCCGAGGGAAGCCGCTCTCCGGTCGTCCTGCACTCCGAGGACGGAGAGGCGCGCGCGGTCTTGATCGGCCTGAAGCCGGGCCAGAGGCTCGGCGACCACCAGGTGAAGGAGGCGGCGCTACTCGTCGTGGTCGACGGCGCCGTCGAAGTGGAGGCGGGAGCGGAGCAGGTGTCGGCCGGGCCCGGCACAGTGTTCAGGTTCGATCCGGACGAGCGTCACTCGATCTCGAGCGCGTCGGGGGCGAGGCTGCTGCTCGTGCTCGCACCGTGGCCGGGCGCCGGGCACTACCGCGGCAGCACGGCGGCGTAGCGCGCTAGCTGTTCTTCGAGGGCGGAGCTGCGCCGGTGCGCTTCAGGTAGCGCTTGTACATGAACGAGTCCATGAAGTAGCTGAACGGCAGGAAGATCGCCAGGAGCCACACTGCGGTGAGCGCCTGCTGGAGCAACGTCGCATCGGAGCTCGTGAGCATCACGGTGATGAACATCAGCGGCGCGAAGATCAAGCCCCGCTTCGCGACTCGGCTCCACGACGGCGGCTGGACGCGGGCTCCCCGGGCGGCGGCGCGGGGGTTCGGCTTCGCGCGGCCGTTCCGTGAGGCGGTTTGCTCGGCCTTGACGCCGTCCTCGGCGACCTCGACCTCGTTCCCTTCCTCGTCGACGTAGACGTACTCGTACTCGTGGCGCTTGCTCTTGGCCTGGCGGCGCCGTTGCTTGCGTGTCGGCATTGGCTCTAGCCTAGCTCGCCGTGCGCCGGCCGCGGCTCCACGCGAGGTCGCCGCCGCGAACGACGGCGCCGATCACGTCGCCGCCGAGGTGGTACGCGAGGTAGCGCCAGTCCGGCGCCTCGAGCAGCACCACGTCCGCGGCGAAGCCGGGCGCGAGCCGGCCGACGCGGTCGGCCCGCCCGAGCACATGGGCCGCGTTCACGGTGCACGCCCCGAGCGCCTCCGCCGGCGACAGCCGAAGCTGGGTGCACGCGAGCGAGCAGACGAGCGGCAGGCTTTCGCAGAACGCGCTCCCCGGGTTGAAGTCGGTCGCGAGGGCGATCGCAGCCCCCGCGTCGACGAGCGCCCGAGCCGGCGGCATCGGCCTGCCGAGGAAGAGCGCGCTGACGGGGAGCAGGACGCCGACGACGTCGGACCCCGCGAGCGCGTGAGCGCCGTCGGCTCCAGTCGCCTCGAGATGATCGACGGAGCGCGCGCCCAGCTCGATCGCCAGGGGAACGGCACCCGACTCGGTGAACTGGTCTCCGTGCAGCCGGAGCGGGAGCCCGGCGTCCCGGCACGCTTCGAGGTAGCGGCGTGCCTGTGCCGCGTCGAAGGCGCCGCGCTCGAGGAAGACGTCCGCCGCCTCTGCGAGCACGGCGGCAGCGGGCAGCACCTCCGAGAGTGCGAAGTCGAGGTACGCGTCCGCATCGTCGAACTCGGGAGGAACCGCGTGCGCGCCGAGCCACGTCGGAACGCCGTCCGCCGCGGCGACAGCCCTGAGTGACGCAAGCTCGGTGTCGCGATCGAGGCCGTAGCCCGACTTCCCCTCGAACGTGGTCGTCCCGGCGCGGAGCATCCACGCCGCGTGGCGTCGGACCGCCCGCTCGAGCTCGTCCTCCGACGCCGCGCGCGTCGCGCGCACGGTCGAGAGGATTCCGCCGCCTGCCGCGTGCAGCTCCTCGTAGCTCGCGCCGGCCGCGCGCAGCGAGAACTCCTCCACGCGGTCGCCCGCGAAGGCCGGGTGCGTGTGACAGTCGACGAGCCCGGGGATGGCGCAGTGTCCGCTTCCGTCGAGCTCCACGACGTCGCCGTCGAGCGCCGGCAGGTCGCGCATGCGACCGACGGAGTCGATCAAGCCGTCTTCGCAGAGCACGTACGCGTCGTCGAGCCAGTCGACGTCCGCGAGCGCGCGTCCGCGAAGCGGCGCATCGCGACCGGCGGGCGTGACGAGCTGCTCGAGGTCGCGGATCAGCAGGCGCGTCGCGCCGGTCACGCTCACGCGGCCCCGGCGCCGCCCATCGGCGGTTCGAAGCCGTGCTCCGCAGCCGCGGCCCGCGCTTCGGGGTAGCCGGCGTCGAGATGCCGCATCACCCCCGTTCCGGGGTCGGCGGTCAGCACGCGTTCGAGTCGCTCGGCGGCGTCGTCGGTCCCGTCGGCGACGACGACCATGCCCGCGTGGATCGAGTTGCCGATCCCGACCCCGCCGCCGTGGTGCACGCTGACCCACGTCGCTCCCGCCGCGACGTTCAGCAGCGCGTTCAGGATCGGCCAGTCCGCGATCGCGTCGGAGCCGTCTCGCATCGCCTCGGTCTCCCGGTACGGGGACGCGACCGAGCCGGAGTCGAGGTGATCTCGCCCGATCGCGACGGGCGCCGACACGCGCCCGCTTCGCACGAGCTCGTTGATCGCGAGCCCCGCCTTGGCGCGGTCGCCGAGCCCGAGCCAGCAAATCCGCGCGGGCAGCCCCTGGAACGCCACCCGCTCTGGAGCCAGCTCGAGCCAGCGCTGCAGGAGCACGTCGCCGGGGAAGAGCTCGCGCAGGGTCTGGTCGATCACCGCGATGTCGGCCGGGTCGCCCGAGAGCACCGCCCAGCGGAACGGCCCCACGCCGCGACAGAAGAGCGGCCGGATATAGGCCGGGACGAAGCCCGGGTATGAGAAGGCCTCCGCTACGCCGGCTTCATGCGCCTCCCCGCGAAGATTGTTGCCATAGTCGAAAACGTAGCTGCCGCGCTCGGCGAATTCGAGCAACGCGCGAACATGTTGCACAATCGACACACGTGCGCGCCTGAGGTACTCGTCCGGATCGGACGCGCGCAGTGCAGCGGCCTCGCCCACGTCGAGCCCGACCGGCACGTAGCCGGTCAACGGATCGTGCGCGGCGGTCTGGTCGGTGACGAGGTCGAAGTGCTCGCCGCGTCGCACGAGCTCGGGAACGACCTCGGCAGCGTTCCCGAGCAGTCCGACCGAGAGCGCGCGGCCCTCCCCTGCAGCCGCCCGCACACGCGCCAGTGCATCGTCGAGGGAGTCGGCCGCCTCGTCGAGGTAACGCGTCTTCAGCCGGCGCTCGATCCGTTCCGGGTCGACCTCCACGCACAGGATCGCCGCGCCGGTCATCGTCGCAGCGAGCGGCTGCGCCCCGCCCATTCCCCCGAGCCCTGCCGTCAGGATCGTGCGCCCGGCGAGGTCGGCCGACCCGTAGTGCGTCTCACCGGCGGCGGCGAAGGTCTGGAAGGTCCCCTGCAGGATCCCCTGCGTCCCGATGTAGATCCACGACCCCGCCGTCATCTGGCCGAACATGGTCAGGCCGAGCGCCTCGAGCCGGCGGAACTCCTCCCAGTTCGCCCAGCGCGGCACGAGCAGGGAGTTGGCGATCAGCACGCGCGGTGCACCCGGGTGCGTGCGGAAGACGCCCACCGGCTTGCCGCTCTGCACGAGCAGCGTCTCGTCGTCGCCGAGTCGGAGCAGCGTCGCGACGATCGCCTTCAGCGCGTCGTGGGAGCGCGCCGCTTTGCCGGACCCGCCGTAGACGACGAGCTCCTCGGGACGCTCGGCGACTTCTGCGTCGAGGTTGTTGAGCAGCATCCGGAGCGGCGCCTCGGTCGACCACGAGCGCGCGTTCAACTCGAGCCCTCGCGGCGCGCGGATCGCCGCGAGGTCGCCGCAGAGCGCCTCGACCACCTCGTCGACCGGCCGGGCAACCGCCACTACGAGAGCTCCCCCACCTCGGACTCGACGGCCCCGACCAGCGAGCCGTTGCGGATCGCCGCGGCGACCGCCTCGATGTCGCCGCTGAGCGACCGGTCATCACCGAGCCGCGGCGAGAGCGTTCGCACGAACGCACGCGTCGCGCGGACGCCGACCCCCGGCTCGAGCGGCGCGAGAAACTCCACGCCCTGCGCGCCGGCGAGCAGCTCGATCGCGAGCGCACGCTCGCCGTTCGCGAGCACCTGCCAGCCCTTGAGCGCTGCAGCGTTCCCCATGGAAACGTGATCCTCCTGACCCGCGCTCGTCGGGAATCGAGTCGACGCTCGCCGGGTGCGAGAGCACCTTGTTCTCGCTGACGAGCGCAGCCGCGACGTACTGCGGGATCATGAACCCGGAGTTGAGCCCACCGTCGACGGTGAGAAACGGCGGCAGCCCGTCGGACAGGCTCGGGTTGACGAGGCGCTCGATCCGCCGCTCCGAGATGCTCGCGAGCTCGGAGACGCCGAGCGCGAGGATGTCGAGCGCGAACGCGACGGGCTGTCCGTGGAAGTTCCCGTTCGAGACGAGCTCCTCGCGCTCGACGAGCACGAGTGGGTTGTCGGTCGCCGCGTTGACCTCGACGCCGACGGTGTAGGCAACGTGGTCGAACAGGTCGCGACAGGCACCGTGGACCTGCGGCGCGCAGCGGAGCGAGTAGGCGTCCTGCACCTTGTCGCACCACCGATGGGACTCGTTGATCGCGGAGTCGTCGATCAGCCGCAGCACGTTCGCCGCCGACGCAGCCTGACCGCGCAGCGGGCGAAGCGCCTGGATCTCGGGCATGAAGCTCGCGCGTGACCCCTGGAGCGCCTCGAGCGACATCGCGCAGGCGAGGTCGGCGGCCTTCGCGAGCCGCCGGGCGCGAACGAGCCCGAGCGCACCGACCGCGGCCATGAACTGCGTGCCGTTGATCAGCGAGAGGCCCTCCTTCGCCTGCAGCCGCACGGGCTCGAGGCCGACTCGTTCGAGCGCGACCCCGCCGGGCAGGAGCTCGCCGTCCAGCCACGCCTGCCCTTCGCCGACGAGCGGGAGCGCGAGATGCGCGAGTGGCGCCAGGTCGCCGCTCGCGCCGACCGAGCCTCGACTCGGCACGTTCGGCAGCAGCCCGCGGTTGATGCACTCGATCAGGAGCTCGACCGTCTCGATGCGCGCGCCCGAGTAACCCTTCGCGAGCGCGTTCGCGCGCAGCAGCATCGCACCACGGACGACCTCCGGTGCGTACGGCTCGCCGACGCCGCACGCGTGGCTGCGGAGCAGTCGCAATTGCAGCTCCTCGGTCAGCTCCTCGGGGATCGACGCGGAGACGAAGCGGCCGAACCCGGTGTTGATCCCGTAGGTGTGCTCACTCGTGCCGTGCGCTGCGCGCTCGACCAGCTCGCGGGAGGCCCGCATGCGCCCGCGCGCGGAGTCGGCGAGCGAGACGGGCGCCCCCTCGACCGCGACCTCCCACACATGGTCGACGGTGAGGTCTTCGCCGCTCAGCGCGCGACTCTGGATCACGGCGCGAGTGTAGTCCCCGGCTTCCCTACCGGAGGAGCCGGAGCTCGAGCACCCGGGACGCGTCGAAGCCGTCGATCCGGAGCGCAGCGCCCGCCGCCGTCGCAGCCGCGCCGGCCGGCATCAGCCCGACCAGCTCCGAGCCGACCACCTCGAGACCGCGAGCTGCCGCTTCTGCTTCCACACGGGCGACGATCTCGTGGAGCGCCGCCGCCTCCCAGTCCTCGACGTTCATGCTCACCTGGACGAACCCCGCGCGCGGCAGGTCGAGGCCGAGCGCACGCACCCCGGGAAAGCCTCCACCCCGCTCGCGTACGAGCGCGGCGATCTCGCGCGCTGCCGCAACGTCGCCGCGCAGGTTGACGTTGAACGCGATCAGTGCGCGGCGGGCACCGACCAGCACCCCACCGGCCGCGTCGTCGAGAAACGGAGGCCCATAGTCGGGTTTCAGCTCGCCGTCGTCGATGCGCCGCTGCAGCTCCTCCGGCCCGCCCCGCCGAAAGAACGACGGGCCGTTTCCGCCGCCGAGCTCGCCGTAGAAGAAGACCGGGAGCCCGAGCTCCGCGGCGAGCCGCTTGGCGACCAGTCGCGCAACGCGGCGTGCGCGCGGCAGGTCGACTCGGTCGATCGGGACGACCGGGACGACGTCGGCTGCGCCGATGCGCGGATGGGCACCCTCGTGCTCACGAAGGTCGATCCGCTCCCTCGCCACGGCGACGCCGGCGACGAGCGCGTTTTCGAGCTGTTTCTCCTCGCCGACGAGCGTGAACACCGACCGGTTGTGGTCCTCGTCGGCGTGAACGTCGAGCAGCTCCGCGTGTGCGCTCAGAGCCGCTCCGATCGCGTCGATCGTCGCGCGGTCGCGGCCTTCCGAGAAGTTCGGCACCGATTCGAGCGGCAGCGCCATCCGCTTACTCTACGAGCAGCTTGACGCGCCGCCGCTCGTCGTACCGCTCGCTCGCGTCGCTTCAGCGCGACCTCGCAGTCTGCCGCGCCTGCGTCGAGGCCGGCTACACGCTCGAGTCGCTCCCGGTGCTGAACCCGCGGCTCGGACAGCCCGCCTACCTCTACGGGCAGGCGCCGGGCCCGAACGAGGGCCTCGAGCGGCGCCCGTGGCGCGGCCGGGCCGGGCAGACGCTCCGTGGCTGGCTCGGGATGGACGAGGACACCTTTTACTCGACGTTCTATTGCGCGTCCGTCACGCGCTGCTATCCGGGCCGAAGCTCGACGGGAAAGGGCGATCGCGTCCCGACGCCGGAGGAGCAGGACCTGTGCCAGTTCTGGCGCGACTGGGAGCTCCGGTTGCTCCGCCCGAAGCTGGTCGTTCCGGTGGGCACGCTCGCGATCGGGCGCCTGCTCGGCAGGCGGCCACTCGCCGGGACGGTCGGCGAGCGGTTCGAGCTCGCGGACCGCGCCGTCGCGATCCCGTTGCCGCATCCGTCCGGCGTCTCGCTCTGGCTGAACTCGCCGACGAACCGCGCGCTCGTCGAGCGGGCGGTGGCGGCGATCCACGAGGAGCTCGCCACGCTCTGAGCCCCGAGCCGGTGGCTACGCTCAAGACTTGGCCGAGACACCGCGCTACCGCACCACCTTCTTCCGCCTCGCTGGGCTTCCTGCGCCCGTACAAGTGGTCGCTCGCGGTCTCGGTCGTCCTCGCCGTCGGAACGCAGGCTGCCGCGATCGTCGCCGCGTACCTGACCGGAGACGCGCTCGCGCATGTAATCGAGTCCAACGACCGCGAAGCGCTCTGGAGGCTCGTCCTCGCGCTCCTCGCCGTCGGGCTCGCCCGCGCCCTCTTCATGGTGGGCCGGCGGCTGATCTCGGGCCGCCAGGCGCTCGGCGTCGAGTTCGACCTGCGCAACCGCCTCTACGCAAAGCTGCTCCGCCTCTCGTTCCGCTTCTACGACAGCCACCAGACGGGCCAGCTGATGTCCCGCGCGACGGTCGACCTGCAGAGCGTGCGGTTCTTCCTCGGGTACGGCCTCATCTTCTTCTTCCAGCACGTCCTGACGGTCGTCGGTGTCACGGCGGTGATGCTCGTCGTCAACTGGAAGCTCGCGCTCGTCGCCTGCGCGATCACCCCCGTGCTCGTACTGCTCGCCTACCGGTACTCGCACGTCTCGCACCCCGTCCTCAGGGACGTCCAGCAGAAGATGGCCGACATGACCACGGTGGCGGAGGAGAACATCGTCGGCGTCCACGTCGTCAAGTCGTTCGCGCAGGAGTCGAACGAGCTGGAGAAGTTCTCGGCGCGATCGAACCGCGTCTTCGCGCGCAGCATGGACGCGAACCTGCAGCGCGCGATCTACGTCCCGCTCTTGTCGTTCTTGCCGCTCGTCGCGCAAGCAGGGGTGATCCTCGTCGGCGGGCGCATGGTCGTCAACGGCCAGCTCAGCCTGACCGACTTCTTCTTCTTCAACGCCCTCGTCCTGATGCTCGTGTTCCCGCTCCGGATGCTCGGGATGTGGATCGGTCAGGCGCAGCGCGCGACCGCCTCGGGCGAGCGGATCTTCGAGGTGCTCGACGAGATCGAGGACGTCGCCGACAAGCCCGGCGCCGTCGACCTCCCGCCTGGCCCGGGACGCGTGACCTTCGAGCAGGTCTCGTTCCAGTACGCCGACGGCCGGCCGGTGCTCGAGAGGATCGACCTCGAGCTCGAGCCCGGGAAGGCCGTGGCGCTCATCGGACACACGGGCTCGGGCAAGACGACGCTTGCGTCGCTCGTCCCGCGCTTCTACGACGTCTCCGCGGGACGCGTCTCCGTCGACGGGCTCGACGTCCGCGACGCGAAGGTCGCCTCGCTCCGGCGCGAGATCGGCGTCGTCCTCCAGGACCCGTTCCTCTTCTCGGCGACCGTCCGCGAGAACATCGCGTTCGCCCGGCCCGACGCGACGGACGAGCAGGTCGAGCGCGCAGCGAGGCTCGCGCAGGCCGACGACTTCATCGCCGAGCTTCCGGAGGGCTACGACACGGTGATCGGCGAGCGCGGGATCACGCTCTCGGGCGGTCAGCGCCAGCGGATCGCGATCGCCCGCGCGCTGATCCTCGAGCCGCGCGTCCTGATCCTCGACGACGCGACCGCGAGCGTCGACGCGACGACGGAGGCGCGGATCCGCACCGGCCTTCGCGAGGCGATGGAGGGCAGGACGACGATCATCATCGCGCACCGGCTCTCGACGCTCGCGCTCGCCGACGAGCTCGTCGTGCTCGACCACGGCCGGATCGCGGCGCGCGGCACGCACGAGCAGCTGCTCCAGACGAGCGCCGTGTACCGCGAGATCTACGACCACGGTCTGCTCGAGCGGGAATTCGCCGAGCGGGTGGAGGCGCGAGCCTGATGCGCGTTTGGCAGCCCGGTGGGCCATCTGACCATGCAGCGCGGCGCGGACGTGCGCGACTGGTCGTGGCGCGCGACGCTGCGGCGGATCCGCTTCCTGGCGCGCTACACGAAGCGCTACCGACTCCGGACGACGCTCGCGATCGTCTCGCTCCTGCTCGCAACGGCCACGTTCCTCATCCCGCCGTTCCTGACGCGGTACGCAATCGACGACGGCATCCGCAAGGGCGACCTCCGGCTGCTGGCGATCACCGTCGCGCTGATGATCGCCGCTGGGCTCGCCAGCCTCGTGACCGGGGCGCTGCAGACGTACTTCACCGGCTGGACGGGCGAGCGCATCCTCGCGGACCTTCGCAACGACCTCTTCCGCCACCTGCAGCGTCTCTCCCTCGGCTTCTACGAACGGAACCGCGCGGGCGTCGTGATCAGCCGGCTGACGAACGACGTCGACGCCCTCGATCAGCTCGTCACGGACGGCGTGACGACCCTCGTGCAGAGCACGCTGGTGTTGATCGGCACGACGGTCATCCTCTTCTACCTCGACTGGAAGCTCGCGCTCGCGACGGTGACCGTGATCCCCGCGCTCATCATCGCGACGCGCCTCTTCCGCGTCCGCTCGGCGCACGCGTACAGCCAGGTGCGCGAGCGCCTCGGGCTCGTGACGGCGACGCTCGCCGAGGACATCGCGGGCATGCGCGTCGTGCAGGCTTTCACGCGCGAGCCACGGAACCAGCAGCGCTTCGAGGAAGTGAACTCGCACTACCGCGAGGCGAACCAGCAGACCGTCGTCCTGAACGGCCTCTACTTCCCCTTCGTCGACTTTCTCTCTGCAGCCGCGACGGCAATCGTGCTCGGCTTCGGCGGCTGGCTCGTCTTCGACGGGCAGACCACGCCCGGCGTGCTGTTCGCGTTCATCCTCTACCTCTCGAACTTCTTCGACCCGGTGCAGCAGCTCTCGCAGCTCTACAACACGTTCCTCGCCGCGGTCGCTGCGCTCGACAAGATCCTGGGCGTGCTCGACGAGGAGCCCGAGGTACGCGACGCTCCGGATGCCCGTGTGCTGCCGCCGATCGACGGTCGCGTCGCGTTCGAGGACGTCAGGTTCGCGCTACGGGACGGGACCCGAAGTGCTGCACGGCATCGACTTCGACATCGCACCGGGCACGACCGTCGCGCTCGTCGGCCACACCGGCGCCGGCAAGTCGACGATCGCGAAGCTGCTCGCCCGCTTCTACGACCCAACCGAGGGGCGGATCACGATCGACGGGATCGACACGACGACGGTGACGCAGGAGTCGCTCCGACGCCAGCTCGGGATCGTCCCGCAGGAAGGGTTCCTGTTCGCGGGCACCGTCCGCGACAACATCGCCTTCGGCAACCCGGATGCGAGCCCCGACGAGATCGTCGCCGCTGCCCAGGCCGTCGGCGCGCACGACTTCGTGATGCGGCTCGAGGACGGCTACGAGACGAACCTCCAGGAGCGCGGCACCCGGCTCTCGCTCGGCCAGCGCCAGCTCGTCGCGTTCGCGCGGGCGCTGCTCGCGAACCCGCGGATCCTGATCCTCGACGAGGCGACGTCCTCGGTCGACATCGGGACCGAGCGGAGGATCGAGGGGGCGCTCCGGCGGCTCCTCGCCGGCCGGACCGCGTTCATCATCGCCCACCGCCTCTCGACGATCCGCGACGCCGACCTGATCGTCGTGCTCGAGCACGGAAAGGTCGTCGAGCAGGGCACGCACGACGAGCTGATCGCGAAGCAGGGGCTCTACAAATCGCTGTACGGCGATTGGGCGGAAGTCGCCTGACCTGTTAGGGTCCCGCGCCTAGTGCAGCCCGGGGCAATCGTTCGCGAAGCGTGGGAGCTCTACAAGGCGCACTGGCGCACCTTCGTACCGCTCGCGCTGATCGTCTACATCGTTCTCGGCTTGATCACGCTCGTCTTCGGCCTGCTCCTCGGCTGGCTCGGGCTGATCATCGGTGGGCTCGCCAGCATCGTCGGCACCTTCTGGCTCCAGGGGGCACTCGTCGAGGCCGTCCAGGACGTCCGGGATGGCAAGCAGGACCTTTCGATCGGCGACATGTTCCGGCGCGTGCAGCCGCGGCTTCCGTCGTTGATCGTCGCCGGGATCCTCGCCGGCCTCGGGATCGCGCTCGGACTCATCCTCCTGATCGTGCCGGGGCTCTTCCTGCTGACGATCTGGTCGCTGATCGTCCCGACGATCGTGGTCGAGGGCAAGTCGGCCGGTGAGTCGTTCGGCCGAAGCCGCGAGCTCGTCAAGGGCAACGGCTGGAGCGTGTTCGGCGTGATCGTGATCACGATCGGCGCGGTGATCGTGGCAAGCATCATCGTCAGCATCCTCACCTTCTGGCTTCCGGATGGCATCAACGACTTCGCCAGAAGCCTGATCTCGAACACGATCGTCGTACCGTTCATCGCCTGCGCGTGGACGCTGATGTACTTCGCGCTCGCGCAGGGCCGCAGCGCGGCACCCGCCGGCGTACCCGAGGCGTACTCGCCTCCGCCCCCGCCGCCGAGCGACGGCCCGACCACCCTCTGAGCGCGGAGTAGGGTTTCGAGGCGTGAGCGGCCTCGACCCCGAAACCGAGGAGCGAATCGAGTCTCCGGCCTCCGAGGAGGCCGAGCGTGAGGTCAAGCTCACGCCCGCCGAAGCGGTCGCGCGGATGCGGATCAACGTCCCGTCGCGCGCGAACCGCAAGCTCCGGACGCTGATCGACCGGGTCAACGGCGACACGCAGCTGAAGGCGTGGTGGCACGTCGCCAACGTCAACGCGGTCGGGCGCCTCGAGATCAACGACCACTCATGGGTGCACATCCAGATCGTCGCGAACATCGCGCTGAAGCTCCACCGGCAGCTGACCAAGCACGGGGTCGAGCCGTCGATCGTGCGGGACTACGGGATGACGAACGACGACTCCGAGGTCGCGGTCACGCTCGGCGCGCTGACGCACTGCATCGGGATGTCGGTGCACCGCGACGGCCACGAGGACTTCAGCCTGTTCCTCGCCCAGCCGAAGCTCCAGCAGCTGCTCGACGGGCCTCTACGACGAGCCCGAGCGCACCGTGCTCGTGAGCGAGGTGCTGCAGATGATCACGAGCCACCGCGAGTACGGAAAGCCGCTGACCCTGGAGGCCGGGATCGTGCGCGTCGCGGACGCGCTCGACATGGAGCAGGGCCGCTCGCGCATCCCGTTCGAGCGCGGCCGCGTCTCGATCCACTCGCTGTCGGCGGCGGCGATCGAAGACGTGATCGTGACCGACGGCGACGAGCGCCCGGTCAAGATCGAGATCGTCATGAACAACTCGTCGGGGATCTTCCAGGTCGACGAAGTGCTGAAGGCGAAGCTCACCGGGTCGGGCCTCGAGCCGTACGTCGAAGTGGTCGCACACATCGACACGGAGGCCGAGAAGAGCCTCGTCTCCGTGTACCGCCTCGAAACCTAGGCGCTACACTGGACGACCCTTTGCGGGGTCGTCTAATGGTAGGACGCTCGGCTCTGGACCGAGTAGTCTAGGTTCGAATCCTAGCCCCGCAGTTCGCCACGTTCCGTAACGCCGCGCGAACTCAGTAGAGATACGGAATGAGCCTGAAGCGCACGCGCGCGCGATAGCGGCTGTACACCTCGTCTCTCGAGAGAATCTCTTCCTCACAGCTGATCCTGACCAGCTGTGCGAGCGTCGCGCACGAGACAACCGAGACATTTCGCAGCGAGGGGTTCTCGAGCACGTAGCCGGCGTTCGTCACGAGATAGCCGAGATACACAGGGTGGCGAACGAGCGCGTACGGACCGCCGGTGCGAACTCCTCGGTTCGCCGCGACGAGCCCGAATGATCGCCCGATGGCCAGTAGGCTCATCACCGAGAACGCCGCGCCTGCGAGCTGGATGAGGAACGCGATATCCGAGCCGCCGCCGTCGGTTGTCGGCCGAAGCAGGAGCGGGCCGAACGTGCCGACGAGCGTGGCGACCCAGGCGACCAGCCGGTCACTCGTCTCGAGCGGCGCTCGCCGCACGAGGAACATCACCGCTACGACCGTCTCGATGGCGATCGCGCCGACTCCGCGCACCTCGCCGGTCTCGTGCCACCGGAGGATGTGGGCTTGCGCGAAGGCGAACCAGATCGTCGCCAGCGACAGCTTGAAGGCCCACTCGCGGAGACTCGAAAGCGGGCGGCCCCGCGAGTCCGGCATACCTCGACTATCGACGGCCTCGATGTCGACCTTGAGCGGCTCCGCGCTTGGCCTGGTCAGTTGCCGGCGGCTGAAGACGTCTGGACGAGCTCGCTCGGCTTGCCCGAACCGACCCGTTCGAGCACCGTGATCCTGCGCTCACGATGGACGATTCGAAAGTCTCCGGTTTTCTCGAGCGATTCGAGCAAGCCGGGCCGGACGCTCTGGTCGAACGCGACTACCTCGAAGTCGTCGGCCAACCGCGACGAATCCGCTCCGATCTGATTCTGGTACCGGTACAGGCGGTAGAGCGACGCGCGATCGAGGAGTTCGAACCGGACGTCGTAGGCAACGCGCCCGACCAGCTCGGGATGCTTCCACAGCAGCCAGTCCGAGTACCTCTCGTCGCTCAGCACCTGGGTTCCGGGATCGGAGGTCGAGCTCACGATGGGGTCTCCGGCAGCGGCCGGCCACTCGCGGACGTACCAGGTCACCGGCGTGAACGCGACCACAAGCGCTGCTCCGGCCACGGCCGCGAGCGCGACTGTCGCCGCCGGCACGCGAAGGCGAGCCATCGGCAGCGGCGGCAGGACGAGCACCTTGTCCACGAGGACGGGGACCAGCACGACCGCCGTGAGCACGAACCAGATGATGTTCCTGACCGCGAGCAGTCCACTGACGAGCGTCAGTAGGAGGAGTACCCGCTCGGTCAGGGTCAAGCGATGACCGAACCGGGCGAGAAGCCCGACGGTGAGGAACGCGAGCGCGAAGAACAGGAAGGTCTCCGGCGCCGGCGTCGTCGGCCCCCACTCGTCGATGAACGTCCTCAACGTCGAGCTCACGAGCATCGTCCGGTAGTACGTGATCAGGTCGAGTCCGTACGGCGAAGCGAGGAGACAGGCGACTGGGCCGACCACGAGCGCGAGGGCGCGCAGCCACCACTCGCGCATGGGCTTGCGCGACCGGACCTCCTGCACTGCGAAGGTCAGCCCTCGCACGACAACGAGCGCAGCGGCCAGGACGACGGTGCCGTGGAGGTTCGCCCAGAGGGCAAGGAGGGGAAAGACGAGGAGAACACGCCGGGACGATGCTCGACTATCGGCGGCGAGCAGCCACACGATCCAGACGAACAGCGGGATCGCGAACGTCTGCGCCCGCGCCTGGAACGCCCATGGCGCTACGACGATTGCCGGGGCAGCGACGACCGATACGGCGAGCGCGGATGCGCCGAGTGACCGCGCCGCAGCGATCGCCGACGCGATCGCCGCCGTGATTGCGGCGACGTGCGCGAGCGCAACGAGTTTGATGCCGCCGACCTCGTGCGTCCAGAAGAACAACAGCTGCGCGAGCCACTGTTGGTCGATCCACCTCGCGCCACTCGCCCAAACGGTCAAGGCGTCGACCTGAGGCAAACCGTGCTGCGAGATCTCCCGCCCGCTGACGAGCGTCAGCCACGTGTCCTGCACGAGCATCTGCGGGATCACCGCGAGCGAGAACATCCCGAAGACGGCGACGATGACGATGCCGAGAGCCTCGCGGTCCAGAAACGCGACAAAGCGTGGCGGAGCGATCTTGCCCATCGCTTCAGATGTCGGCAGGTCGAGCTGCGATGTTGAGCGACGAAGAGCTTTTTTACGCGCCGGCCAGGATCCCGGCCGCGAGATCGATCAGCCTGGCGACGACGCCGGACATGAACACGAGCGCAGCCATGATCGTCGCGCTGATCACGAACAGCACAACGACGTACTCGGACATCGTCTGCGCAGCCTCTCGCAGCGAGGCTTCGTCCTGTGAGCGATCGTACGCCAACGTCGATCCTACGTCGATGCCGCGGGACTCAGCCTCGCCGGCAGCCAGCTCGAGCACAGACTCCGCACCCTTCATGCCCGCTGCCCGCCAAGGCGGCAGCCGGTGGACGACCTTGACGACGACATGCTCCTCGTTCAGGAAGACGACGTCGATCGGGAAGCGCATGAAGAACGTGTGGATGGAGCCCGCAGGGCGAAGGAGGATCCCTTCGCCCTGCGGGAGATTCGAGCGGCCGAGGAGGCCACGCATGCGAGCCACGGGATGATCTGCGACCTCGCATCGCTCGCAGACGATGCGGTCGTCGATGTGCATGGTGACCTGATTGCCGCTCATCGTCCTAGTACCCGACGTGGATGTGGTCGTCGTGGTCGGCCATCGGGAACGAAGCACCCCCGAGACCGAGCAGCGAGATCACCTGTCGCGGCTGGAGCTCGACCGGGAGCATCAGGATCGAGCGAACGGCCTTCTCGGTGACGCTTCCCGGCTGCTGGTGTCCGGCGATCGGCAGCTTGCCTACCGTCGCGACGTCCACGGCCTGCCCGTAGATGTGCGCGGACACGACACCCGGGCGGGAGTACTTGCGATGGCCGCTGAACAGACTGGAAACGGTCACCTCGCCGTACGACTCCGCGAGGTACGAGACCACCACGATCACGCGAACATCGATCCTGTTCTCGCTGACGTCCTCGCGACCGCCGCCGTACATCGTGACCCGCGGGTCGAGGAGCAGTCGCTCACCGAGCGTCTCCCTCTCGGCCTTGAGGCCATTGACCAACGCCTTCAGACCGACGACGCGGTTGTAGCGGGCGAGTGCCACTGCGCGGTCGGCGAACCCGGTACGACCGGAGAGCGACAAAGCGGCGTTCCACTCGCTGTCGGCGGCACCGCGCTGGCTGAGGCCGCGCGCGAGCGCGTTCAGCTCACGGACGGTTGCCGGGACGCGATCCCGTGCACCTTCCGCGCGGAGGACACCGAGGACGAGCGACCAGCTGACACCGTTGTTCCCCGAGATCCGCTGAAGGTTCTTGGCGAACGCGGGCGACAGGCGCTTCGCGGGCGGCGTCGGGTCCGGCAAGGCCCGGTTCAGCCACACGGTCGGCGCTCCGCCTTCGTCTTCGACGGCGCCGGCGGCGAGCTTCGACTCCTTCGCACGCTTGACCACCCAGTGGCGCGTGCCGTTCTTCGCCGGGGCGGCGGCGTCGGACGGCTCGGGTGCGAGCACGTACGACTCAGGATCGTCTGCAGCGGGAGCCGCAGCCGATCCGTCCGCTGACGGCGCCGACTGCTCGGGCGCATCAGCGGCGAGCGACGCGTCCGCAGCAGACGCCGACTCGAGGTCTGCGCCGGCCTCGCCGGCGGCGAGGTCGTCGGCGAGCTCCGCGGGAAGCTCCGAGGCCGGCTCGACCGGCTCGGCTGCTTCGGGAGCGGCGGCCGGCTCCGGCATCGGCATCGCTTCGGGTGCGGCTTCGTCCTGCATCATCTCGGCGCAGACGGAGTCGTCCTCGCCGGTGACCTGCATCAGCGCCGCGCAACGTGCGGGGTCGAACGCCTTCGCGACCATGTCGCCGGCGCCCGCCGTGAACGAGGCAGCCGCAAAGAAGACAACGACGAACGCCATGCTCGTCGCAAGCTTGTGTGCACGGAAGGGGCGCCTTCGTGCGGGCTGCTCGTTGGACTCTTTCTCCACGGGCCGTGGCGCGGACTTCCATTCGCGACTCGTATCCGTCCAGTCGTCCCAGCCCCTTTCGCGGCGGACTGCGCGCATAAGTGCGACGGCCCACCCGATCAGAACGAAGAGCACGACTCGGAGTACCACCTTCCGAAATCCGTCGTTCGTATCCATCTCGGTTTCGCTCCCTTGATTGGGCGCAGAGTCCGCTGCTCTAACGCGTACTTGGCTAACTGGAACAACTGCCGCGGCTGCGCGACTACCTACTTATCGCGTCGAGGCGTGGCCGCGTTACTCCCTCATCAGGGTGATCTTCGGGAGCACCGAGCTAGAGATGACCCTTTTGGGGGGTCTAACCACGACGACGGTTGCACGATGAATCGCAGGTAACGAACCACCGGCGTTGCGGCCGCCAGGAAGCCAAGGGAGTTTGAAGCGTGACCGCACACGTTGCCAGCGAGAAATCACACTCACGCCAGCAGATTCACCTCCCGGCTTCCCGGCTTGCAATCTGCAGCGCCTTTTCGGAGTGCACCCGAACCTCATATGAAGGGAGGTGAATCTGCAATGACGCTTCGCAATTGGTTCACCCTGATCAGCACGTTCGCGCGCCGCGAGGAGGGTCAGACCATGGCTGAGTACGCCGTGATCCTGACCGTCATCGCTGCGATTGTCATCGCGGCCCTCGGCCTGCTGGTGGCAGCGATCACGGGACGGCTCAACTCCGTCACCAACGTGATCAACGGCTAACGCCGTAACGAGCGCGGCGGGTTCCTCACACGAGGAGCCCGCCAAGTTCTTCTGTTTTCCGCGACATCTACGACACCAACTGATCGAGGAGAGGCCCGCAGTGAAGAGACATCAGGAGCGATCGAGCGACGAGCGCGGCCAGACGTTGGTCGAGTTCGCAGCTCTGCTGCCCGTGCTCTGCCTGCTCCTCTTCGGGATCATTCAGTTCGGGGTCGTCTTCCACGACTACATCACGGTCACCGACGCAGCACGCGTCGGTGCTCGCAAAGCCGCCGTCAGCCGCCACGTAGGCGACACCGGCGCCGCCGCCGAAGCCGCCGCCCTCAACGCTGCAGACAGCCTCAACGGACCCGACCTGAACGCCAACTGCGAGGCCGACGACTGGAGCACCCCCGGCAGCGACGTCAGCTGCACCGTCACCTATCCCTATTCGATCGACGTTCTCGGAATGGTTGTTGCTAGCGGCACCCTGACGAGCGTCACGACCGAACGCTTGGAGTGATCATGAGACGCGAACACGGCCAGGCTGCGGCACTCACCGTCCTCTTCTTGACGGTCCTTCTTTTGTCTGCAGCTGCGGTGATCGACGTCGGCTCCTGGTTCCGTGAGGATCGCGACACGCAGCGAGTCGCCGACGCCGCCGCGCTCGCCGGCGCGCAGGCGCTCCCTGAGAACCAGAGCACCGCTCAGTCTCTTGCGATCGAGTACGGCGGCGAAGAACGGCGGCGGGGTGCCGCTGCCGACGTCTCCTTCTCGACGACGGTTCTTGCCGGCGACACGATCAACGTCGACGTCGACCGGCCCGCGGACAGCTTCTTCGCGAAGATCGTCGGCATCGACTCGGTCGAGGTCGGGTCGACGGCCAAGGCTCGTGCCGGTGTGCCCTCGGAAGCACGCTGGGCCGCGCCGATCGCCGTGGACGAGACGCACCCGATGCTCGACTGTCAACCCGATGTGAATCGTGCTTCGGCGCGAGCAACGCGACCGAGCTCGACCTCGAGAAGGTCGGTCCCGGAGCGTTCCGTCTGCTGAACCTCGACGGCTCGCACGGCGGGACGGGCTCGCAGAACCTCGCCGACTGGATTCTGCGGGGCTACGAGGGCTTCATGCCGCTCGACTGGTACGGCTCCGACCCTGGCGCGAAGTTCAACTCGAGCAACGTGAGAGACGCATCGATCAGCGGATCGGTGACGAGATGCTCTTCCCGATCTACCGCCGCACCACGGGCGGCGGCTGCCAACTTCGAGTACGAGGTGGTCGGCTGGGTCGGGTTCGTGATCGACTCGACTACCCACGGCAAACGGCAGCCACGGAAAGCTCGAGGGTTACTTCACCAAAGTGATCTGGGAGGGCCTGCTCTCCACCACTTCTAGTTCCGCTGATTTCGGTGTGCGCTCAGTTGCGCTCATCGACTGACCGATAGGAAGGAATCGCAATGACATACCGCCTCAGAAACATCGTCATTGCAGTGGTGTTGGCCGCCTTTGCCGCGCTGCTGACGATGATGTACGTCACGAGTTACGAGAAGCGCGTTCAGAACGGCGAGGAAGACGTTTCGGTCCTCGTCGCGACGAGCGACATCCCGGCCGGCACCTCCGGCGCTGCCGCAGTGGCACGCGTCGAAGCGCGCATGGTCGCTCAGCGGAACGTCGCGCCCGGCGCGGTGTCCGACAAGACCCAGCTCGAGGAGTTCGTCGTCTCGCAGCCGATCTACGCCGGTGAGCAGGTCAGCCGGCAGCGGTTCAGCAGCTCGTCGGAGATCGGTGTTCGCTCGAGCCTGACCGGAAACATGCGCGCGGTCGCGGTCGCCGGCGACGGCACTCAGCTCCTCGCCGACACGCTCAGGAACGGTGACCGGGTCGACCTCGTCGCATCGCTGAAGATCAGCGACGACAAGGAGAGCTCGGCGACCCGCGTCGTCCTCCGCGACATCGAAGTCTTGAAGTCGGCGGCCTCGACCGGCGCGAAGCGGCTCGACAACGCGGCAGGACAGAATCAGCTGTCGGTTCTGCTCGCCGTGTCCGATACCCAGGTGCAGAAGCTGTTCCACGTCACGCGCCATGGCGTGTGGACGCTCCAGCTCCGGCCGGTCGTCGACGCCGTCGACAGCCCCGAGAGCCTGGAGACGAATTCGACGATTCTCCGCGACGGTCTCCGTCGCGGCCAGGGAGGCAACTGATGAGCGACAACGGCAACACGCGTGATTCGGTGCGGATCTTCGTCACCGGAAACTGCGACGGCCTCGAGCCGCTCCTCGACGCGCTCAACCAGCACGACGACGTCCAAGTCGTCGGGTACAGCGAGCACGTCGCCGACGCGTTCGCCCCGCTCGCGGGCGGTCATCTCCAGGTCGTCCTCCACGGAACGAGAGACGCGCACCTCCCGGTGCACGACATCGCCTCGATCCGAGAGCACACGCAGGCCCCGCTGATCCTGCTCGCCTCCGGAGAGTCCTCGCAGCTCCTGAGCGAGGCGCTCGAGACGGACGTGGCAGACGTGCTCCTCCTGCCTCAGTTGGCCGACAACGTCGTCTTCGCGGTCCGCAAGGCGGCTCACGCCGGCCGGCGCCTCGAGGCCGAGGGTGGCGTCGGCAGGCGCGGTCGCGTCCTGACCGTGTTCTCGCCGAAGGGCGGCACGGGCAAGACCGTGACCGCGACGAACCTCGCAACGGCGTTCGCAAAGTACGAGAAGAAGCGGACGCTGCTGATCGACCTCGACCTCCAGTTCGGAGACGCGGCGATCATGCTCGGGCTCGAGCCCGAGAAGACGATCTACGACCTCGTCGTCGCCCCGGGAGAGCTCGACTCGGAGAAGCTCGCGGGCTACACCACGCGCCACGCCTCCGGCGTCGACGTCCTCCCCGCCCCGCTCCGCCCGGAAGACGCGGAGCTCGTCACGGAGCCGAAGGTCAACCGGCTGCTCGAGGTTGCCCGCGGGTCCTACGACCTGATCGTCGTCGACACGTCGCCGTTCTTCCACGGCCCGATGCTCGCGACCCTCGACCGCACGGACGAGCTGCTCGTCCTGTGCGGGCTCGACGTGCCCACGCTGAAGAACGTCAAGCTCGCACAGCACACGCTCGACCTGCTGTCCTTCCCCGCCTCGCGCGTCCGGTTCGTCCTGAACCGGTCGAACTCGAAGGTCGGGATGAAGCAGAGCGAGGTCGAGAGCGCACTGGGCGTGAAGATCGCCTTCGAGATGCCGAGTGACCGCGCCGTGCCCCTCGCCGTCAACCGCGGAACGCCCGCGGTGCTCGCGGAGGCCGGTTGCGACTTCTCGCGCTCGATTCGGTCGATGGCCAAGGGCCTGCTCGAGCCCGAGCAGGAGAAGAAGCGGCGGCTCTTCGGCGCCCTCGCGAGGGCTTAACGATGAGCCTTCACGAGCGGATCCGAAGCAACGGGAGCACCGTTGCTCCCGACGACAACGCGACCGCACCCGCGGGCCCTCAGTCGTCGGCGAGTCAGCCGCGCGCGCAGCGACCGCAGCAGCAGTCGATGGACCCGTACGCCGAGCTGAAGACGCGAATCCATCACGCATGCATCGCCAAGCTCGGCCCCGAGCTCTTCCGACAGACCGAGACGGAGGACCTCTCCGAACGCGTCCTCCATGCGGTCACGGAGCAGCTCGCGCTCGACCGCACGCCGCTCACCCGTGAGGAGCGGCGCCAGATCGTCCGCGAGATCGCAGACGACATTCTCGGCTATGGACCGCTCGAGCCTCTGCTCAACGATGACTCCGTGACCGAAGTGATGGTCAACGCATTCGATCGGATCTACATCGAGCGCTCAGGCCGGATCGAGCGGACGCAGTCGACGTTTGCTGACAACGCCCACCTCCTGCGCATCATCGACAAGATCGTGTCGCAGGTCGGGCGCCGCGTGGACGAGTCCTCGCCGATGGTCGATGCCCGCCTTCCGGACGGAAGCCGCGTCAACGCAATCATCCCGCCGCTCGCGCTCCGTGGGCCGACGCTCACGATCCGTAAGTTCGCGCGAGACCCGTACACCATGGACGACCTGATCAACTTCGGGTCGATCTCGCCCAAGGCGGCGCAGTTTCTTTCGTCGTGCGTGAAGGGCAAGCTCAACATCCTCATCTCCGGCGGTACCGGTACCGGTAAGACGACGCTGCTGAATGCGATGTCGGCGTTCGTGCCCGGCGACGAGCGCATCGTCACGATCGAGGACGCAGCCGAGCTCCAGCTCCAGCAGGATCACGTGATCACGCTCGAGTCGAGGCCCCCGAACATCGAGGGCTCCGGCGAGGTGCGGATCCGTGAGCTCGTCCGCAACGCGCTGCGCATGAGGCCCGACCGGATCATCGTCGGCGAGGTGCGTGGCCCCGAGACCCTGGACATGCTCCAGGCGATGAACACGGGCCACGAGGGCTCGTTGACCACGATCCACGCGAACTCTCCGCGCGACGCACTCTCCCGCCTCGAGACGCTCGTGCTGACCGCCGGCGTCGACCTGCCGCTGCGCGCAATTCGCGAACAGACCTCGAGCGCGTTCGACCTGCTCGTCCAGATCAGCAGGCTCGTCGACGGCTCACGTCGGATCACCGCCGTGACCGAGGTGCAGCGGATGGAGTCGGACGTCGTGACGCTGCAGGACATCTTCGTCGCGAAGGGCCCGGAGGAGGATTCGGCTTCGGCCGGTCGCCTGCTCTCCCAACTCTCCTGCACGGGGCTCAAGCCCACGTTCCTCGAGAAGATGGCGGCGAACGGCATCGGCTTCGCCCCGACGTTCTTCGAGCCCGAGCTGGGCGCGCGGCCGACGTTCGCCGGCGCGTCATACGGAGGACGATCGTGATCCGGATCGCTGCGATCGTCACGCTTGCCGCAGCCATCCTGGCGACGCCCGCGGCCGCCGCCGTCGGACTCACCGGCGTCGATGCCAGCCGTCACCCGACGATCCAGCTGTCGGTGGTCACCGACCGCCCGGCGGGCGCCGCACCGGTACTGAAGGAGAACGGCCACGCGGTCGCAGGGTTGGTGGCACAGAATCTCGGACGCGCGAAGAGTGTCGTCGTCGCCATCGACCACTCGCGGTCGATGAAGGGACAGCCACTCCTGGACGCCATCGCAGCCGCCCGCTCGTTCGTCGGGGGGAAGACAGCGGCCGACCGAGTCGCTGTAGTCACCTTTGGCGAGAGTGCCGTTCAGGCGACGCGCTTCTCCTCCGCGACGATCGAGACCGACAGCGCGCTTCGGCACCTCGCGCTGGACAAGCAGCAGGGAACGGCCCTGTACGACGCCGTCCACCTTTCCTCGCTCGCGCTCGCCAACGAGGTGAACCCGGGTCGCGTGATCGTGGTCATGACCGACGGCGCCAACGTCGCCAAAGGCGTGTCGCTCGAGAAGGCCATCGCGGCTGCCAAGAAGGCAGGCGCCGCCGTGTACGCGATCGGGATCGAGAGCGGAGACTTCTCCAAGGCACCGCTCGAGAAGATCGCTGCGGCAACCGGTGGCGGGTACTACGGGGCCAACTCGTCGGCCGAGCTCGCAACGGCGTACGACGCAGTTGCCAAGGACCTCGCGCGCACGTGGCGCGTCTCGTACCTGACGGCCGCGCGCCCCGGCCAGAGTCTGACCCTGACCGCCGCGGTACCCGGCTTCGGATCGGGCACGACGCAGACCACCCTCCCCGGCAGCACTCCCCCACCGCCCGGGGACGGCCTTGCCGGCGTGCTTCCGGAGCAGCTCTTCACGTCCGGTGTCGCGTCGCTCTTCTTGAGCCTCGCAGTCGGCACCGCGATCCTCCTCGCCGTCGGGCTGGCGATGGCCACCCCCGCGAGCACGCGCTTGCGACGGAGGCTGAGCCCGCATGTCGGAGGCCCGCGCCGTCGGGCGAAGAAGGCGTCGGTCCGCGAACGCTTCGAAGGCGCCTCCGGCCTCTTGAAGGCAACGGAGCAGGCATTCGCCCGCTTCTCGTTCTGGCGCAAGCTGCACTCGATGCTCGAACGGGCGGACGTGCCGCTTCGCACTGCCGAGTTCTTCTACTGCATGATCATCCCGGCGTTCTTCTTCGGGCTGGTCGCAGCCGCGATGGCTCTGGGGCCCATCATGATCCTGCTGGCCATGGTGATCGGCGGCCTCCTGCCGCTCGGCTTTCTCGCCTTCAAGGCGAAGCGACGTGTCAACGCGATCGACGAGCAGCTTCCGGACCTCCTGATCACGATGGCCGCGTCGCTCAAGGCAGGGCACAGCTTCCGCCAGGCGATGCAGGCCGTCGTCGACGAAGGCCAACCTCCGGTCAGCGACGAGTTCAAGCGCGTGTTGACGGAAGCGCAGCTCGGCCGTCCGATCGACGATGCGCTCGCCGAGATGGCGGAACGGGTCCAGTCCAAGAACCTGTCGTTTGTCATGACCGCAGTGACCGTCCAGCGGAGTGTCGGCGGCAGCCTCGCAGGGATCTTCGACATGGTCGGCGACGCCGTCCGTCAACGGCAGGCTTTCGGGCGCAAGATCAAGGGCTTGACCGCGATGGGCCGCGCATCTGCGTACACGCTCGTCGGGATGCCGTTTGCGCTCGCCGGAATCATCACCGTCATCAACGCCGACTACATGAGCCCGCTTTACCACACGCCCACGGGACACAAGATGATCGCCTTCGGCTTGGTGTCGATGTCCATTGGGGCCTACATGCTTCGCAAGATCGCTTCCTTCAGGGGGTAACTGATGCTGCTGCTACTGATCGGTCTAACGATGTTCGGGGTTGCGATCTACGTCTTCGCCGAGGCGGCTACGGCGACGTCGCGCCAGCGCTCGGTCGCGATCAGCCGTGCCACCCGTTACGGCGAGTTCAGTCGCGCCGGCGCCCAGCAACTCAAGTTTAGGGAGCGTGTGCTGGCGCCAGGAGTCGCCCGGCTCGCCCGAATCGCACTGAAGCTCAACCCGCGGATGACTGTCGAGACGGTCGAGGCGAAACTGCTCAGCGCGGGCCTCGCCCGCAAGGTGACGCCGACCGCGTTCCTCGCCACCAAGGCAGCCCTTGCCGTCGGAGGTCTTGCCTTCGGCGTGATCGTCGGCGGCGCGGTCGGCGGGAGCCTCGCAGCACTACCGTTCGCGCTCCTGTGCATGTTCGTCGGCTTCGCACTACCGGGCATGGTGCTGACCATGAAGGTCCGCGGTCGGAAAGAGGCGTTGCGGATGCAGCTGCCGGACGCACTCGACCTCCTCGCGGTCAGCGTCGAGGCCGGACTTGGCTTCGACGGTGCGATCGCGAAGCTGACAGAGCACCTGGACGGCCCGATCGTCGAGGAGTTCACGCTGACGCTCAACGAGATGCGAATCGGCGAAAGTCGCCACGACGCGCTCAAGAAGCTCGCCCAGCGCTCCGCGGCACCCGAGGTCGGCCACTTCACGCGGGCGATCATCCAGGCCGACGTGCTCGGGATCTCACTCGGGCGCATCCTGAAAGTGCAGGCGGCGGACACGCGCGAGCGCCGTCAGGCCGCCGCCGAGGAGAAGGCGATGAAGGCGCCGATCAAGATGCTCTTCCCGACGGTGATCTTCATCTTCCCGGCCATGTTCCTCGTCATCCTCGGCCCGGCAATGCTGACCATTCGCGAGATCTTCTAGGAGGCTTCGTGGACGACTCGACCCAGGACACCGACAAGGGATTCGGCACCGGCCTCCGCCGCCAGCTCGAGCGGCGCCGCGACGGCGAGGACACCAACGGCGAAGCGCCGCGCGAGACGCCTCCGCACGTCGTCGCCGAGGAGATCCTCGCCGACCTCCCGGTCGCGTCGAGTGAGAACGGGTCATCGTCGGACGTCGAGGCGTTCCGCTCCGAGCTCTCGTCCGCACTCGCGCGCGAGCGAGACCTCCGCGCGGCGATGGCAGAGCAGGCCGCGATGCTCGAGCGCGAGCTCGCCGGCCCCCAGGGCCTGAACCTCCGCGCGTCGGAGCTCGATCAGCGCGCCGCGACGCTCGCCGCACGTGAGAACGAGCTCGCGTCCCGCGACCAGGAACTGGCCGAGCGCGCAGACGCGGTCACGGAAGAGCAGCGGCGGATCACGAGCGAGAAGGCCGAGATCGCCGACGCCGAGGCACGCGCCGCCGAGCGCGAGCGCCAGCTCCAGGCGAAGTTCCGCGAACTGTCGAGCGTCGACCGCGGCCGCACCGAGGCAGCCGCCGAGCTCGCCAAGCAGGAAGCCGCACTTGGGCAGCGCGAGCGCACGATCGCGAGGGCCGAGCAGGACATCGAGCTCCGCGAGCAGGAGATGCTCGCCAAGGTCGAGGCCCGCGGCGCGGCGCTCGCCGTCCGCGAGACCAGTCTGGTCGCGCGTGACGAGGAGCTCGCTTCGCGCGAGACGGAGGTCTTCGAGAAGCAGCGCGAGCTGGCAAAGGCGGACGGCAGGCTGGTTGCACGCGTCGAGACGATCGAGAAGCGTGAGGCCGAGCTCCTGGAGGTCGAGCAGCGTGTCCGCCTCGCCGAGAACAACCTCGAGACGAAGGCTGCGTCGTTCGGGCAGCTCGGCGAGCAGTCCGCGGAGCAGCTCGCGAATCTTCAGCAGCGGGAGACCGAGCTCGCTGCGCGCGAGGCCGAGCTCAACCGCCAGCTCGCCACCCTCCGCCGCGTCGAGCGGGACGAGGGCATGGCCGCCGAGCTCGAGCACAAGCAGCAGGCGATGCTCGAGCGCGAGCGCGAGCTCGCGGCGCGCGAGGCCGAGCTGCAGTCGACTGAGGCGCTCTTCGAGTCGCAACGCGAGCGCATCGAGCGCCGCGAGAAGCGGCTCAACAGCACGGAGGAATCGCTCTCGGATCGCATCCGTGAGATGGACGAGCGAGAGGCTGAAGTCGAAGCGCGCGAAGCGCGCGTCGAGGCCGACCTCGAGCTTCGCGAAGAGAAGCTCGAGAGGCGGGAGCTGAAGGTCGCGGAGCTCGAGGAACGGCTCGGAAAGAAGGAGAACCAGCTCTCGGACTACGTGGGTCAGCTGCAGGGCAAGTTCGACCAGCGCGAGTCCGACTGGTGGGAGAAACAGCTCGGCCGCCCGGTCGAGAAGGTCTAGGAACGACGAGGGGGCTTCGGCCCCCTCTCTCGTTCCCTAGGGCTTCCGGGCGATTCGGTAGATCCGTCCAGTCCCCCAGTCGGCGACGAGCAACGCATCGTCGTGCGCGACGAGAACGGCGAGCGGATGGTCGAAGCCACGTGCGAAGACCCGCTGCCCCACAACACGGCCGTTCGCGTCGAACGTGAGGCGCACGACGGTTCGACCGTGCTTCCTGCCGAAGTACTGACCCCAGAGCGCAACGAACGCGGTGCGGCCGTCGGGCGCGAACGCGATCCCGCCGGCGCCTGAGCGCGGCTCGAGATACGCAACCGGCGGCGTAACTCCGGCGCAGCCGTTGCCGGCGAGTTGCTTCCGCGCCCAGTTGGGCCAGCAGTCGGGCCAGCCGAAGTTGCGGCCCTGCACGACGTGCACGAGCATCTCGGCCGGCTCGGAGCCGCCGAGGTCGTCTCGCCCGTTCACCGTCGCGTACAGACGGCCCGTCCCCGGTTGGAACGCCAGCCCGTACGGGTTGCGCAGACCCTTCGCGACGACGCGCAGGTCGCGCCCGCTCGGGAGGACGGAGAGGATCGTGGCGCTCCTCGCGTCCTTCTCCTTGCAGACGTCGCACGTCGATCCCGAGCCGAGATAGAGCCGCCCGTCACCGCCGACCACGACGTTGTCCTGCTGGTGGCGGCCGTTGGGTAGCCCCTTCACCACGGTGCGACGGGCTCGCAGGCTCTTCCCGACGAGGTTCAGGCTGTCGAGGCGCCCGCGCGAGGAGACGAAGAGGCGCGGGCCGCTCCAGGCGATCCCGAGCGGTTCGTGGAAGCCCTTCGCGAGGACGCGCGGCTTTGCGCTCCCCACACCGACGACGACGATTTGGCCGGTCTCCTGCGCGACGTACAGGCGCCCGTCCGGGCCGAAGGCCATCGCCGTCGGCCGTGTCAGGCCCGTCGCGTAGCGCTCGGCGATGTATCCGCCCGGCACGCGCAGCTCGGGCGCCGGGCGGAGCAGGCCGGTACCGGCGCTCGGGCCTGCGAGCGCAAGACCGAGGGCGAAAAGTACCCCCAGGGGGTATAGTGGGCGCATGAGCACACTCACCTATACCGTCCCGGCGATGCACTGCGGCAATTGCACGGCCGCAGTGGAGCGGGAGATCTCGCAGGTTCCGGGAGTCGACCTCGTCGAGGCAGAGCTCTCGACGAAGCAAGTCGTGGTCCGCGGCGAGAGCGTCGACGACGCCGCCGTGCGCGAAGCGATCAGGGAAGCGGGGTACGAGGCGGCGTGACCGCGCCGTCGTCCGTGACGCTCGAGATCGAGGGAATGACGTGCGCAGCGTGCGTCTCCCGCGTCGAGCGCAAGTTGAACGGGCTCGACAGCGTCGACGCCGCGGTCAACCTCGCGACCGAGTCTGCCCGGGTCAGGTTCGATCCCGAGAGCGTCGCCCTGGGAGACCTGATGGCCGCCGTGGAAGCGGCCGGCTACCGCGCGACGCCTACGACCGGGCGGCGCGCACACGAGCGGACGCGCCCGGTCCGGCTCGTCGTGGCAGCGCTGCTCTCAGCACCGCTCGTCTTCTTGATGCTTCCGCCGCTCCAGTTTTCCGGCTGGGAGTGGCTCTCGTTCGTGCTCGCGACGCCGGTCGTTCTCTGGGCCGGCCTGCCGTTCCACCGTGCGGCACTGCTGAATGCGCGCCACGGCGCCGCGACGATGGACACGCTGATCTCGATCGGCACGCTGGCCGCGTGGTCCTGGTCGGTCGTCGCGCTTGCGCTCGGCACCGGAGAGACGTATTTCGAGGTCGGAGCGATCATCACGACGCTGATCCTGCTGGGCCGCTGGCTCGAGTCGAGTGCGCGGCGTCGGTCGGGGGCGGCGATCCGCGCGCTCCTCGAGCTCGGAGCACGAGAGGCGCGCGTGCTGCGCGACGGGCACGAGGTCGTCGTCAACATCGACGCGCTCGTCGTCGGCGACCGGTTCGTCGTGCGCCCCGGTGAGAAGATCGCAACGGACGGCGTCGTCGAGGAGGGCGAGTCCGCGGTCGACCAGGCGATGCTGACCGGCGAGCCGATGCCCGTCGAGGTGCTCGCCGGCTCCGACGTGGCGGGCGCGACCGTCAACACCTACGGGCGACTGGTTGTCCGTGCCACTCGCGTCGGCTCGGAGACTGCGCTCGCGCAGATCGCGCGACTCGTCGCCGAGGCGCAGTCCGGGAAGGCCGACGTACAGCGACTCGCAGATCGAGTTTCCGCCGTCTTCGTTCCGGTCGTCCTGGTGCTCTCGCTCGCGACGCTCGCGGGCTGGCTCCTCGTCACCGGCGTTCCTTCAGACGCGTTCGAGGCGGCCGTTGCGGTGTTGATCATCGCGTGCCCTTGCGCGCTCGGTCTTGCGACGCCGACCGCGTTGATGGTCGGAACCGGGCGCGGCGCGCAGCTCGGCATCCTGATCAAGGGGCCCGAGGTGCTCGAGCAGACGCGGCGGATCACGACGATCGTCCTCGACAAGACCGGCACGGTCACGGAGGGACGCCTGCGGCTCGTCGACGGGCTACCCGACGGCGTGCTTCGGCTCGCGGGTGCAGTCGAGTCGGCGAGCGAGCATCCGGTGGGTCGAGCGGTCGCCGAGGCGGCGCGAGCCCGCTTCGCCTCACTCCCTCCGGTCACGGAGTTCCGGAACCTCCCCGGCGAAGGTGTCACCGGCGTCGTGGAGCGAAAGCGGGTCACGATCGGCCGCGACGGTGTCCGGGTCGACGGCGCGCACGTGGGCACGCTCGAGCTCGTAGACACCGTCAGGCCGACGAGCCGCGAAGCGGTTGCGGAGCTGCGCGCGCTCGGCCTCACCCCCGTGCTGCTGAGCGGCGACGTCGAGGCAACGGCGAGACGAGTCGCAGGCGAGGTCGGAATCGAGCGCGTCGTCGCCGGCGTGCTTCCGGGCGGCAAGGTGGACGAGATCAAGCGGTTGCAAGCTGCGGGCGAGGTCGTCGCGATGGTCGGCGACGGGATCAACGACGCACCCGCTCTTGCCCAGGCCGACCTCGGGATCGCTATCGGCACCGGAACCGACGTCGCGATCGAAGCGAGCGACGTCACGCTCGTCTCCGGCGACCTGCGTGCTGCCGGCGATGCGATCCGCCTCGCCCGCCGAACGCTCGGCACGATCAAGGGCAACCTCTTCTGGGCGTTCGCCTACAACGTCGCGGCGATCCCGCTCGCCGTCGCCGGCCTCTTGAACCCGATCGTCGCAGCCGCCGCGATGGCCTTCTCGTCGATCTTCGTCGTCACCAACTCCCTCCGTCTCCGTCGATTCAGGAGCGTGCGCGCATGACCAACGACAGCCACGGCTACGACAAGGAAGCACTCGGCAAGCGCCTGCGCCGCATCGAGGGCCAGGTCCGCGGAATCGAGAAGATGGTCGAGGACGACCGCTACTGCATGGACCTCCTCACCCAGATCGGCGCGGTCTCCAAGGCGCTCGAGAGCGTCGCGCTGGAGGTCCTCGACGAGCACGTCCGCCACTGCGTCAAGGACGCGCTCGCGTCGGGTAACAAGCAGGCCGCCGCCGAGAAGAGCGAGGAGCTCCTGGCGGCCGTCCAGCGATTCGCCCGGATCAGCTAGCCCGCTACACTGACCCCTCGCCACGACGGCCCATTCGTCTAGTGGCCTAGGACACCGCCCTCTCACGGCGGCGGCACGGGTTCGAATCCCGTATGGGCCTTTTCGGTGCGCCTGACTCCGCGGAAACCTCATAGGTACGCGGGTCTGGCGTGTCACGGATGCCGGCAGAACGCGCGCGGTGCCCACTCGGTGCCCACTCGCCTTGCGAAGGACTTGAACCTCCACGGGGTTTTGACGCCTCTGGCGCCTGGTGCGCGCCGCCGCGGTCCATCTGCTAGATCCAGTCGCGCAGTTTCGCGATGGTCAGCGCGACGACGGCGATTGTTGCGACGAGGGCGATGACGACATAGAAGGGCCACGTCAGCTCGAAAAACCCGAGCTTGAAGTTCATGCCCATCAGTCCCGCGAGCAGCGCGCCGGGCAGCAGAATGACTGAGGTCAGGGTCAGCACTTTCATGATGCTGTTCGTGCGATGACCCGTTCTTGCGATCAGCACGTCGAACGAGCCGACTATGCTCTCGCGGGCGTCTCGCGCTTCCTGCACGGTGGCCTCGAAACGTCGCAGTAGCGACTCGAAGCGCTCTCCGGAGGCATCGCTGCCCAATGCTTCCAGTTCCGGATGAGTGAGCGCCGTCAACGCCGAGCGGTGCGCCGCGAGTGCGCGACGCATAACACCGACTTCGCGTCGGGCCGCGACCAACCGCTCAATAGCGTCTTCGGGCTTGCCTTCACCACGCATTGCGTGCACGTCGAACTCCTCAAGCCGCTCCTCCACGCGCTCGAACGCCTGCGAGTACGCGCCCAGTACCCACTCCAGAAGAGTGGCAAGGAACGCGGGACCGTCGAGCACGCCGGTCTCGCCCGAACCCGACACCCGCTCCGAGAACTCTTCGAGGACGGGAATGGGACGATCGTGCGCTGTGATCACCCAATTCTTGCCGACCACACACTCGAGCGCGATCAGGTCTTCGTCCTCGTCTTCCTCTTCGCTGGGCGAGTAGGTCGTCATGTGCATGTAGCGGCCATAGTCGTGAAAGTGAGCTCGCCCCGACGAGGACGCCAACCGTTCGCACGTCCCGTCGTCGAGCTCAAACACACTTGTGATCTTCTCGGCGCTCTCACCGCTGCCCCGGTCCACATCAACCCACAGCAGCTTTGAACCGTTCAACCGGTCAGGCTGTTGGGGCAGATCATCAAGATGATCAATCTGCTCGCGATCGAACAGGATCGCTTTCACTATCCGATCTCCTGGCGCATCGCCCGCTCCTACCCAGCCCGGCTGAGCGTCGAACCCCTCAGCCTCGCCGCTCTAGGCGCAGCGCCAGCGAGGCTATGCTCGTCGCGCCGTCCGGCCCCAGTCCTGACGACTGGAGGAGCCGATGGCATTCACCCTCAAGCTCGAACATCCCGACGGGACACCGGCCCACCCACCCACGCTGAGATCAGCCGTTCCGAACTGGGCGATAGGCGACACGATCCCCTTCGGACCTGACAAGCCGACGCTGCTGGTCGTCGGGATCAGGAACGCGAGCGAGCCCACGCACCAAGCCCTGCTCGTGGTGACGACCGAGGGTTAGGTTCGGGTTACAGGGTCCCCGGGCGCGTCTGCTCGGCGTAGCCCCTTACGGGCAGAAGTGCGTGGGCCCGATCACGATCCCCAGTCGGCGGAGAGCACCGTCCAGCCCGGGCGGGAGAGCAGGCGTGTCGGTCGCCCGCCGTCAGCGTCCATGACCCAGAGGTCGCTCCCGCCGCCTTGCTGGCGCGTCCGCTCGCGCACGAAGAGAATCTTCCTGCCGTCCCGAGACCAGGTTGTCGGGTCGTCGGCAGCGCCCGAGCTGAGGGTGCGGCGGTCGCGCCCGTCAGCTCGGACGATCTCGATGTCGCGTCGCGTCGCGCTCTCCGTTGAACGGTCGGTTGCGAAGGCGATCGTCGTGCCGTCCCGAGACCAGAGGAACGAGACGAGGAACTCGGCCGACGCAACGCGCCGAAGCTTGCGTCCGTCCGATCCGATGACGTACAGGTGCGTCGGCTCGGAGCAGTCGGGCTCCCAGAAGCAGCGCGGTTGCCGCTCGAAAAGGATCTGGCGCCCGCTGGGAGACCACTGGGGCGCGACGTCGGTGCCACGGCGAGTCAGGCGGACGACCTGTTTGCCTGCCCGGGTCATCTTGACCAGGCCACCGGCCGTCGAGACCACGAGCTGTCGTCCGTTGGGCGACCAGTCCGCCCCGGTGGTACGACCGCTCTGCGAGCGCCAGATCCGTACGGCCTTTCCACCGCTCATCGGGATCGTCCACAGGTCGCGGCCGTTGAAGGTGGTCACAAGCGCCCGCCAGTCAGACGACCACACCGCGTACAAGACGTCCGCCGGGACCTTCAGCTTCTTCACCGGCCCGCCGGCGGCCGCGACGCGGGCAAGCGTGAAGCACGGATCGCCGCACCACCAGCCGAGCAGAAGCCCCACCTGGCGTCGGCTGGGCGACCAGGCCGCTGCGCTGGCCCCGTAGACCTGCCGATCCCTCAGTCGATCGGGCCAGCTCAGCAGGCGCCGGACGCCGCTCCCGTCCGGCTGCACGACGTACACGTCGCCTGTCGCCGTGTGAGTCGCATGCTGCGCTTCACCCCAGACGACGAGGATCGGCGGGTAGCTGCGGAGCTCATCGGGTGGGATCGTTGCCGCTTCGCGCGTTGCCGCTGGCTGAACCGCGGAGCCGATGCCCGCGACCGCGAGAACCCCGAAGAGCGCGGCGATCGCGTTTCTCCGAGTGCGCGGCCTCATCTCGCGGCGGACCCCACCTCGCTCGAAGCGTAGTACGGTCGGCCGGAACCGGCGACCCTTTGCCCTCACTTCGCCGCGTGCCTGATCGTCGGCCAGCACTAGGCATTCCTGGCACACCGTCCCTCACGAAACGTCGTACCACTCGTTCTCCAGCCGTGAGGGACGTCGACGACTTCACCGCGGCGATGCCGAACTGGAAAACCGACGACACGATCCCACTGGGGTCCTGGCAAGACCTACCGCGTGGTCGACGTCAAACCGCACGCGACGCTCAGCGGCGTCCTCATCGTCCGACTGAGGTAGCCCTCGGCCCGTTGCCCCAACCTCCGGACGAGCGTTAAGAACTCCATAGGAGGGCTAGGGGGCTAGGGAGGCAGAAGGGCTGACTGGACTGGCGATTGTCACCCGCCTGCTTCTCGCCTCTGGGCTAGGGCTCTTTTTGTTTCCCGGGGTAGCGGGCGATGTCGCCGAGTTGGAGTGGCTTCGCTCCACACTCGGCGGCACTCGATTGGCTCGCCTACGTGGTCGCTGGCCTAAACCGCTGGTAGTAGCCCGAGCCAACGGACTGCGTCCGGTAGTTGGGTGTCGTGGCGCATCTCGGCGGAGTGTCGCCAGATACCGGTGACGGCTTCGACTCGAGCTCGCGGGCGTAGCTTTCGAAGCTCGTTGTAGAAGTGGGCGGATTGGTGGGTTTGGTCGATGACGATTTGGTCGGTGATGCTCCACCAGATTTGCAGCGGGACACCTGAGCGGGCGATCTCCTTGATCCAGTGGGTGGGGCTGCGGAGCACGTAGCCGGTTGGGTTGGTGTGGGGGGTGCCGCCGACTTCGAATCGTGCGAGCGCTTGGAGGCCGCGGCGGCCGGGGGTGATCGCGAAGTCGTTGTAGCGGCGGTAGAAGTTGGTCACCGAGTCGAAGGCGACCGCGCCTGCAAGTAGTTGCGGGTGCTGTCCAAGTAGGAGCAGTGTTTCTTGTCCGCCCATGCTGCCGCCGAGCGCGTAGATTCGGCGGCGGTCGATCCGGAGCCAGGGCAGGGTACGGCGGGCGATCTCGTGCATCCGGGCTAGGTCGGTGATCTGGCCGCGATAGCCCCAGGAGTGGAGCGGGAGTCGGCGTCCCATTCCGCCTGGGCAGATCACGGCGAAACCGCCACGTTCGGGCAGCTCGCCCCAGAGTCGCGCGTTGGGGACAGCAGAAACGCCGCGACCATGGGGTGAGATCACAAGCGGGAGCGGCGGCGAGGGCTTGTCAGGCCCGAACTGGCCGGGGACGAGCACGATCGCCGGACGGGGTGCACCGTTGTGAGCTCGGTAGCGCACGGTCCACTTTCGCGTCGCCAAGGCGAGAGGATCGCACGCGGCGGAGACGAGGCGGGAACGCTAGAACAAGGGCGTGCCGGTTGTGCCGGGAAAGCTCGAGGTCGCTCAGCGCTACGACGACGAGTGGCGCGGGTGGCCGGTGTTGCCGTTACACCGGCAGCACCCGATCCGGGGATCCTTCCTCGACCCGCGCGCACACGACCAACTCGGGGCCGTGTACCACGACGGTGTCGACATCGCCGTCCGGGACGACAAGCCTGGCCGTGGCGCTCCTGCCGGCCGCACGCATCGTGTGCACGCGGTCGAAGGCGGTCAGGTCATTCGTGCGACGCCGCGAGGGGTGCGGGGACTGATCGACATCGCGCACTTCCGCTACGAGCATGTCGACGCGCTCGTCAGCGTTGGCGACGTGGTCCAGCCGGGTCAGCAGATCGCATGGGCCTGGAAAGGCGATTGGCATGTTCACCTGAGCGAGTTCGTCGATCTCCCCGATGGGCGCCGCATCTTCGTCAACCCGCTGCGACCGGGCGGCAAGCTCGCCCCCTACCTCGACACCGCACGACCGGTCGTCGAGGAGGTGCGCTTCTACACGCCAGCGACCCCGCCGTGGGGGCGGCGCCCGGTCAACGTCGCCCGCTACCCCCAAGCCGGCCGCCGGCTCAACAAGTCGCGGCTCTCAGGAACAGTCGACATCCGCGCTCGGATCGCTGACCCACAGTCCTTCATCGGCTGGTTCAAGGACAAGCCGTGGCTGGCCGCGCCGCACCACCCGTTCCGCGTCGCCGTCAGCGTCGCCCAACACGGGACAGGCCACGTCTTCCACGACCAAGACGTCTTTCGCTCAGAACAGATGCTGGAGCTGCCAGCTGGTCAACACTACGCTCCAGGCACCGAGCAAAATCTCTCCGCCGGTGGCTGCGTCCGGCGCCACGCCACGCTCCGCTGCCAGGGCCGCTACTGGTTCAGGCTCTTCCCCCGCCCTTACCTCAACACCCGGCAGCTCCCGAACGGGAGCTGCCGGATCAGCATCCGCGTCTGGGACGCCGCAGGCAACACCCGCGTCGACAACACCGACATCACCGTGCGGAACTAACGTCCGTCACCGGTTCGTGTCACGCCTGCAGGACGAGCAGAACGTGCGCGTACTGAATGAGCACGACCTCTGGCTTCGCCGCTTACCGCAGCTGCCCCAGCGCGCGCAAGCGGTGCCCCCTCGGTGCCCCCACGCCAAGTGCCGAACCCGTGCCCACGCGCGGGCCGCGCCTGCTGCGCGGCACCCGCTCGTCCGCGACAGCGTCGATGCGTTGCGTTGTTGGATTGCGCTCCGCGTGCGCGATCCCGACCGACCGTCTCGAGCCGCGTGTTGCCCGTACCGGCGACAGCAGTGGGGTTACGGGGCACCCACCCTCCGAAAATTCTCGAGTGCGCGGGTCCGGGCTTCGGGTCCTCCAGCTACAGAAACTCGGCACACGGGCAGTAGTGGCCGAAGCTCTCGTCGCTGAGGCTGAGAAGGTCGACAGGGCAGTGCGACATCTCGTGGGCGCCGCTGCAAACGGCGACATTCAGGCTGCGAAGGCCCTCATACCGTGGCTCAATCAGGCGTTCGGGATGCCGACGGAACGCGTAGAGCACCGTGTGCCGACCGGTTTGGAGGACTTGGAGTTCATGAGTGAGGAGGAGCTGGTTCGGATCGTCGCGGAGGGCCGCTCGAGGCGGTTGCAGCGCGAGGCGGAGCGTTCCAACGGCGACGGCGCCACGCTCGCTGAGCCTGTCTGTTCATGCGCTCTTCAGGCGTGACCTCTTACTGGGCAAGTAAGGGGTCATCTGGCGGATCGCATGTGCGAGATCGATCCTGTGGCCCATTCGCAGCGACGCTTGTCGCTGCGGTGCGCTCACTGCGGTGTGTCCGAGGAGGCGTGCGCAATCCCGAAAAACGACGCCTCCGAGCCGTTTCCGTACCGGCGACGGCAGTGTGGTTACGGGGGCACCCCTCCCGGAGATTCTCCTAGTGCGCGGGGTCCCGACCTCGGGGCGGCGGCTCGCGCGCGGGCGGCCTGGCGGACCAGGTGGTCGCGCTCGGCGACGTTCGTGGCCCGACGGGCGGCATCCGTGTACGCAGTGGCGGCGGCAGGGAGGTCGCCGCCCAGCTCGTGCAGGTAGCCGCGGACGGCATGCCAGCGGTGCCGCTCGCCGAGCACCTCGCGCAGCCGGTCGGTCTCGCGCAGCCCGGCGGCGGCTCCGAGGACGTGGCCGACCGCGACCGCGCGCCCGAGCACCGCGGCGGGGTCCTGGCGCACTGGGTCGTCGGTGAGGGCGACGAGGTCGTCGTACCAGGCGAGGATCTGCGGCCAGTCGGTCTCCTCGGCGCTTGCAGCGTCGTCGTGTAGGGCTGCGATGGCGGCCTCGACCTGGTAGCGCCCGGGGCGCCGTTCTTCCGCCTGCATGGTCAGCGCCGACTGCAGGACGCGCACGCCCTCGGCGATCTCTCGGGTGTACCACAGGCCGCGGTCCTGTCGGTCGAGCGTGACGATGCGACCCTCTGAGTCGAGTCGCGCCGGGAGGCGGGCGTGGTTGAGGAGCATCAGCGCGAGCAGCCCGCGCGCCTCCGGTTCCTCGGTGACGAGGGTGAGTTGGCGGGCGAGCCGGATCGCCTCGCCGGCCAGGTCGACCCGGCCCGCGTGGCCGGCCGTGTAGACGAGGTAGAGCACGCGCAGCACGATGGCGAGGTCGCCGGGCTGGTCCAGGCGGCGCCCCTGCAGGATGCGCTTGGCGCGGCTGATCCGCTGCGCCATCGTCGCCTCCGGCACGTAGAAGGCGTCGGCGATCTCGCGGGTGGTGAGGCCGCCGACGGCGCGCAGGGTCAGCGCCACCTGCGAGGCGGGCGCGAGGTCAGGGTGGCAGCAGCAGAAGAGCAGGAAGAGGGTGTCGTCGCCCTCCTCGGTGGCGGCGGGCCGCGGCTCGGCGTACGTCGCCTCCTCGCGGCGGTGCCGGGCGGCCTCGCTGCGGCGGGCGTCGACGAGCCGCCGGGTCGCGACCGTCGCCAGCCACGCGCTCGGGTCGCGCGGCGGGTGCTCGGGCCACACCCGCAGCGCCTCCAGCAGCGCCTCCTGCAGCGCGTCCTCGGCGGCATCGAAGTCCTCGCCCCGCCGGACCAGCCCTGCGAGCACCCGAGGGACGAGGGCGCGCAGCGCGCCCTCGTCCAGCCGTCGCGTCGTCTCGTCGATCACGCCGGGTCAGTCGTCCGAGGGCGCCCCGGACATGACCTCCCGGACGTCGATCCACTCGTACAGCGGCTCCCCGCCCGGGCCGGGCTCGGAGGAGACGTAGGCCGCGAGCTCAACCGCGCGCTCGTGCGACTCGACGTCGATCATGTACCAGCCCGCCACGAGATCGCTGGTCTCGGGCAGCGGGCCGTCGGTGGTGACTGGCGCGGCTTCCGGGCCGCCGTAGCGCACCCAGCTGCGCGCCGGCGTGAGCGCCTGCGCGTCGACGTACTCGCCGTTCTCCTCGAGCAGCTCGCTGACGTGCTTGAGGAAAGCCATGTGCGCCTCCACGTCCTCGGGGGCCCACTGGTCCATCGGGGGCACGGGACGGTGCGGCTCCGGGCCGCCACGGTAGTGCTTGAGAAGCAGGTACTTCGGCATGGAGCGTCTCCTGGTGTCGTGGGCCGCGCCTGTCGTGGCCCTTCACCTGGTGAGCGAAGCCAGTCCGAGCTTCTCGACATGAAATCACTCATCTAGCTCCGAGACCGTCGCGGAGGGATCGGCCACCGGTTCAGCGCGTGTTGAACCACCGGCTTTCCCTCCGGGCGCAGGCAGCGTAGGGGATGGACGAGGAGCAGATCGAGCAGCTGTCGCGACGGGCCGTGATGCGGCGGCTCCGGGTTGTTCGGGCCGTGCGGGTGCCAAGCCGGACGTCGCCTGACTAGGAGGTCGGTACCCCTGCGGGGAACGGCCTCGCACTCGGTCAACCGCGCGGCCCCTATTGACAAGCTCGCAGCGTGTACCGATCATCGACACCAGGGGGATGGCACGTTCGCTCCGACAGCTGGCGAACAGGGTCTGGACGGGAGTCGTCCGGCTCGTTGCGAGCGTCCTCGGCGTCTTCGGCATCACGATCGCGCGACCGCCCGAGACCCCGACCCGCTGCGGCCCGAGCGACGGGGGTCCCGGATGCAAGCCGAACCCGTGGCCGTGCGGCTCCGACATCGTGGTCCGCGTGTTCGACGAAACGGGCGCGCTCGCGACGTACGAGGAGTGCGGCGACGGCCCGCACATCGTCGTCCGCGCCGACCGCGGCTTCGTCGGGATCGACGTTGCGGCTCGGGCCGAGCTCCGCTTTCCACCGGCTCGCAACGTGACCATGCGCGTGGTGCACTTCTCGAACCCCGTCAGGATCGAGGCGTTCGAGCAGAGTGGCACGCTCGCGGACATGCAGATGATGGCGCCGACTCCTGCCGTGGAGCAACAGTTCACGCTTATCGGCTCCGCAATCGATCGCGTCGTCGTCACACCGCCGTCACCGACGGACGAGACGCGAGTGATCCAGCTGTGCCACTAGGCCGATGCCGATGCGAATCGGCGTAGACGGCCAGCCGCTCGGCGAAGAGCCGCCCGGGCGCGAGCAGCCGCTCCTGTTCGCCTTCGGCCTGCCCGAATCACCAGACGTTGCGCTCGCAGTGGGCGCCCGCGCGCGACGCGTTCTCGACCGAACCGCGAGACCGTTCGGCACGGACGGCGCGGCACGGGCAGTCGTCGCCCCGGCCCTCCTCGACGACGCGCTCGTGAACCCACTCGGCGCCGGCGCGCGCTTCGTGGAGCGCGCGGTGTCGACGCTGATCTCCGCGGCGCTGGCCGGCAACGTCGGCGACTGGACGGAGCAGGACTCCCGGCAGGCGTTCGCGACCGCGTTCGGCCTCGACCCGCCGAACACACGCGGGCGCGACGAGATCCTCGGCCAGCCGTTCACGGCGTATGACTTCGCGGACGAAGGGCTTCTGACCGACCGCCTCCGGCGTGCGCTCCTTCCTGTCGACGAGGGCGGCGGGCTCCCACCCGGACGCGGCAACGAGTTCGTCCCGCTCGACGACGTGTTCGAGCGAACGTGCCTGATCGCGGTCTTCGAGAGCATGCACAACCTCGCCGTGACGTACTCGCGGCAGCCGCGCGAGGCGACGAACGCGAAGATCGACAAGCTCGATCCTGACCACGGCTGTGGCGGAGAGAAGATCCGCATCACGGGCTCGGGCTTCGGAGAGGACCCGTCGACCTACGGCCTCGTCCTCATGTTCCCGGCGTTCGAGGGCGGCTGGATCTCGGTCGACGTCGCGGACAAGGACTGGAGCGACAGTGAGATCCGGACCATCGTTCCGAAGGGCGTGGCCATCGGGCCTGTTGGGTTCATCCAGGTCAGCGAGGGCGCCAACGAGACACTCGGCGCCGCGGTCTCGGAGTTCGTGGGTGCGGTCGGCGAGTGCCTCGGGCCGGGCGCCGAGCTGCACGCGGCGAGCACGTTCGGCAAGCTCGGCACCGTCTCGAGCGCCGCGATCACGGAGACGCGGACGAACGTCTTCCGCGGCGGCAAGCCGAAGATCGACTACTTCCTCGCCAACGGCGCGCTGAGCGCGATCGTGCGGCCGACCGGGACCATCCATCTGCAGTGGAGCGCGATCAACGCCGACTCGGTGAGCGTGAGCACGGCCGCAGGCGCTCCGGCTGAACAGCCCGCCGTCCCCCCAGCCGACGCGAGCGGGCAGCGCGGCGACGTCCTGCTGGAGCTCCCCGGCGGCACCCCCGAGTGGTCGGGTACGTACGAGATCGTCGCGACCAATCAGTGCGGGCACGCGACCGCTTCGGTGCGGGTGGAGGTGCGGTCGACGCTCGCGCTCGCGTTCTCGGGCGGCGGCTCGAAGGGCGCTTTCGAGGTGGGCGTGGCGCGCTGTCTCTACGACGTATTCGGCTTGCGTCCCGATCTCCTCGTCGGCGCCAGCGTCGGCGCGCTGAACGCCGCGAAGCTCGCCGAAGGGCCGGCCGCGCTACCCCAGCTCGAGCAGCTCTGGCGGAACATGATGGGGCCGGCGGACCTCTTCCTCATCCGTGGCGAGATCAACACGATCCTCAATCAGCTCGGGCCCGGAATGCGGACGATCCTGCGGACGAAGCCGCTCGAGGATCTCCTCGGCTGGTCACCCGAGCCCCCGAGCATGGCCGTGCAGAACCTCAACATCGCAGGGGGGATGCTGAAGTTCGCGACGGGCGCGATCGGCACGGGCGTGTTCGGGTCGATCAGCGATCTCCTCTATATGGGGCTCAGTGTCGGGCTCACGATCGGGAAGATCGTGCAGGCGATCGAGCAACTCCTCCTCCGGCCGTCGCTGCTCCTCTTCGACCCGATCGAGTCGCTGATCCAGTCCGACATCAGCCCGACCAAGGTGGCCGCGTCGGGCATCCAGCTGCGGATCGTCGTCAACGGCGCCCGAACCGGACGAGTGCGGTACGTCGACGGCAACGGTGCGTGGGTCGACGGCGGACCGGCGCCCGGCCTGCGCCGTGCGCTGACGGCGTCCGCCGCGATCCCAATCGCGTTTCCGCCCATTACGCTGCCCGACAGCGAGACCTACGTGGACGGAGGCGTCCTGGAGAACATCCCGATCGAGGCCGCGGTTCGCGCGGGCGCCGATGAGGTGATCGCGATCCTGCCGTCCCCGGCGGCCCTGCCGCAGCCGTCGGCGGCCCCCACGACGCTCTTGCCCGTCGCGACACGTGGGATGGAGCTCCTGCTGGACGGATCGACGCGCCGCCAGCTCGAGCCGTTCCGGGGTTGGGGAGTCCCCGTGAAGGTGATCGCTCCGCGGATCGAGCTCCACAACCTCCTCGCGGTCGATCCAGGGCTGATCAAGATCAACATGGACTACGGCTACATGTGCGCGTACGACGAGATGCAGTCCGACAACAGCCTGCGCTCACAGTTCCGAACGAGCTCGGACGCGATCACCCGGCTAAGGCGGCAGATCTGGTGGGACGAGCATCGCCAGAACAACTGGTACCCGAAGGGCGTGTGGTACGAGACGCTGAGCCACCCCTGGGGCACGGCGGAGGAGATGGGGTACATCCGCGACGACAAACGCCACGTGCGTGCTCTCGTGGTCGACCGCGTCGCGCTTGCACAAGGCTCGAAGGAGTGCGTGCCCGCGGACATCGCGACGGCGTGGACCGAGTGGGAAGGGCACTTCTTCAGCACGCTCTTCCCCTCGCCGTGGGGAGCGTGGTCGAGCTTCCCGAGGGGCGTCCTGCAGGCCGAGACTCCCCCGCCCCCGCTGCCCTGACTGAAGCCGAGGCCCGGACTCGGTCCTCCAGCTTCAGCGTCTCGGTACGAGAGACGGTGATCGCGGAGACGCTTGTCGCGCAGGCGGAGAACATTCAGAAGGCGGTGACGTTGCTCTGTGAGGCTGCGGGGAAAGGTGATCTCGCCGCGGCGAAGGCGCTGGTTCCGTACCTGGATCAGACGCTCGGGAAGCCGATCGAACGCGTCGAGCATCGGTTGCCCGGTTCGGTCGAGGAGCTCGATCAGTGGGACGAGCAGAGCCTCAGCCGAACGAATCGCGGGTTCAGGCGTGCGCGATCCGCGACTTCCCCTATTGGCTCGAAAGCCAGTTCCGCGTCCCGCGGACCGTGCAGCAGACAACGTCCAACAGACCGTGACTGTCCCGAACCACCAGCCCCAGCCTCTCCACATCCTGGTCGGCGGCCGAACGTACGCGCGAAGTCTCGTCGTGCTCCTTAGGGTGGATATAGAGTGGCCGACTCCAGCGAGAGGACACTCGCCCAGTCGATGGAGGCGTCTCCTGATCGCTGAGTCTTATGCTCGCCAGATGTCGGGCATTCAGTACAACCCGGAGCACATCGCACGTTTCTACGATGAGTACGGCGCGCGCGAGTGGGAGCGCTTCGACCTCAGCGCGATGGACCGTGTGGGACGCGAGGTGCATCTGCGGCTTCTCCGCGAGCACATTCGCGTAGGCAATCGCGTGCTGGATGCGGGAGCAGGCCCAGGGCGCTTCACGCTGGAGCTTGCTCGCCTCGGGGCACGAGTGGTGGTTGGTGATATCTCACCGGCTCAACTCGAGCTGCACGCCGAGAAGACCGCCTCCGTGGAGGACTCGATCGAGTCCCGCGAGCTCCTAGACATCACCGACCTCGGCCGGTTCCCTGACGGTTCGTTCGACGCGGCGCTCTGCTTCGGCGGCCCGTTGAGCTACGTCCTCGGCGAAGCCGACCGCGCGCTCTCCGAGCTCCTGCGCGTGACGAAGCGAGGCGGGAGGGTCTTGCTAAGCGTCATGTCGCTGCTCGGCACGGCACGCGCCTTCTTCGAACAGATCTCCGGGCTCATCGATGAGTTCGGATGGCAGCGAGCCGTCGTCGACGTCTTCGAGACAGGAGACCTCGACGGCGAGCTAAACAAAGGCCACGTCCTTCGCCTGTATCGCTGGAGCAGCCTCGAGCAGTTGCTCGGCCGACACCCTTGTCGAGTCATCACCGCATCAGCTGCGAACTTCCTTTCCGCGCGCAACGATGCATGGGACGAGCGCTTCCTCGAGATCGAGCTCCAAGCGTGTCGCGAACCCGGAGCCCTCGACGGTGGCACGCACATCGTCGTTGTTCTCGAGCGAACCTGAGCACCGACGCCTCCGTGCCCCGCTGGCTCGCCACCGCTCAAGAGACATTCCCACACACTCGCGCAGCGAACGCGGCCTTGCTGTGGCGCCTGCGCGGTCGGAGAGTTTCGGCGAATCGAAGGCAAAGCGCAAGGAAGCGGAGTGAGAAGGCAGTTGTCGAGCGCGACGGTTCGTGTCGGTCGTCGTCCTTGCAGCTCGAAGGAAAGGGGATGTGCGGAGGCCCCACAATAAGGCTTCCGAGCCGACCATCCCTCAAGAAGACGAGGGGGTCGGTCCGCGTCGGTTCGCGTCACAGGTTCGAGCTCTAGCGAACATTCGTCGATCGCGAACCATCGCGGTGGGGGCTGTCCGCTCACCGTCCGCGTTGCCGGTCCTACCCCACCGGGTGATGCACGCCGAGTCGAATACGATCAAGGTGGTCACGGTCCGATCAGGGAGAGTCGGTGATGCTCGGGAAGTGGTGGCGGCTCGGCGGCCTGCTCGGTATTGCGTTCATCGTGGTGTGGCTTCCCGCCTTCCTGAGCAAGGGCGTGACTCCGGTCCACGACGATCCGATCGACGAGATCCGCGCGTTCTGGCTTGACCACGGCCTGCGCTATCTCCTCGCTCAGTACGTCGTGTTGCTCGCCGCCATGGTCTTCCTGCTCCCCTTCATGGTCGCGTTCACCAGCTTGCTCGGTCGCGCAGAGGGTGGCGCCAGGCTGTGGTCGCGGGTGTCGTTGATCGGCGGCGTGTGTTTCATCGTGACGGAGCTGGCGGCCGGTGCGGCCTGGACGGCGCTGGCCTTCGGTGCCGACACGCTCAGCGACGACGGGATGCTGACGCTGATGTACCTCGACGTCGGCGCCTATCAGGTCCCGGGCTTCGGCCTCGCCGTCTTCGTGGCCGCGGCGTCGCTGGTGATCGCAACCACTGGCGCGCTACCGCGGTGGCTCGGGTATGTCGGGTTGCCGCTGGGGCTCGCCTTGTTCACATCGCCGTTGGCCGTCGTCGACGACAACCCCGAGGGGCCGTTCGACTTGGTGACGTTCCTGGGGTTCCTCCTCACGAACGTGTGGATCCTCGCCACCGCGGTCACGATGGCAAGAAGGCGCGACGAGCCACTCCTCGCCCCCGACACCCTCACGCCGTAGGCCCGCCAAGACGCGAAGGATGAGCCCAACGCTCGCCCAAGTGCGTACGGGCGGAGTGCTGGCCGTCTAGTTTTCTAGTCGAAGGGGGCCAGAGGCTCCTTCTCATCCCCGGAGTTTCTGGCCCCTCTTCGTCTCCTCCGGCGCGGGCAGAGCGCTATCGTCGCCCAAGCGATCGAGCTCGCCAAGGTACGACCAAGGCGACGCAAGCGGGTCGAACCGCCGCCTGGGCCAACTACGAGCACTGCTGCGAATGCCAATCGTCTAGGTCTCTGACGGCTGGACGCTCGAGCGCGCGGCTGCGATCCTGCCATGGTCGCCGCACGAGCGCGCGGAGTCGCTGTACGAGTACGCCCTGGCGCTCTACCGGACGGGCGAGGCCAGGCGTGCGCTTTTCGAGTTCGCCCGCAAGCTGTGACGGCGAGGCCTTTGCCGTCGCTCCGCTCTTCGAAGCGCTCCGAAGCCCGCTCTGGCCGACGGTTCGATGTCGGTGGAACGGGCGATCCGCGAATGCGAGGAGATGCTCGAGGCCCGTGCGTTCTCGCTCTGTCCGGTGACGCCGGCGAAGCGAGACAACTCGCGCTCGATGCTCGCGCGATCTCATCTGGCGATTTTTCCCTCGAGGTTCTCTGGCGACGCGCTCTTGCGCTCGTCGCAGCCTCGGAGGGGCAGTTCAAGGAAGCGCGCATACTCTCCGACGAGGCGCGCACGCGCAGACGCGTCCGACTGGCTGACCTTCCGTGGCCAGACGCTCGAGGAGGCCGCGCGCGTGCGGGAGCTTTCGGGCGATTCGGCGGGCGCAACTACAGCGCTCGAGGAGGCCCTCGCCGCATACGAGCAGAAAGGGAACGTCGCGGGTGCGGAGCGTGTGCGATCGAGGCTAGGCGGCGCTCGATGTGGCGACGACGCCTGAAGCGTCCCTCCGACAAGACTGAGGCATAGCCCAGCGACAGTGTGGTTGCCGTCCGTTCCCCAGATTGGGGCCTTTCGGCCTTGGATTTTGGATCGTCGGCGCCTAAGGTGCTGCTCAGGGAGCGGGGCGTTCTTGGGCGGCCACCAGACCCCCGCTGCCTTCTTCTTTTCTTCCCCCCGAATGGTGAGTTGTCCGTTGTTTGCGGACGTGGAACCCTGGGTGGTGAAGCCGGGGGTCGGTGCGGGCTCGGGCCGCAGGGTCCTGCGCTGACGCCTCGGCTTCATCCGTGCGCGTGAGGCCGCGAGCGCCGCGCGCCCGGCTGGCGCCGGGCGCGCGGTCGTCGATCGTTCGGTCACGCGTCGGTCCTCAGCCGCGCCGCCGTTCTGCGCGAGTTGAGCAACTGGAGCATCGCCGCCAACGCGCGGTGTCTGGACTGCTTCCGCTGCGTCCGTGACGCCGCCCTGAGCCGCGCCAGCTCAGCTTCGCGGGTCAGTGCGCTGCGATGGTCACGGGTCCGCTGTTCGAGCTCTTCGTAGTACATGCTTCCTCCTCCCAACGTTGGTCGCAGGGGCGTTTTGAGGTGCAAGGAACAGGCGTCCCACGGACGCGTCTCCCTTCGGTTGGCCGCACGCGTGGCGTACGGCGGATGGAGCCCGGCAACCGGCCGGTTTGGCCGATGAGCCGAACTATGTGGGCCGGGCTGGGCTTCTAGCCGCGGACTGTGTCCGCACCGAGAGGCCAGCTCGCATCAAGCGGAATGAAGTTCAACGCTGACCTCCTTTCGTGCGTGCGGAACATGAACGAAGCATTGTGGCAGCGACCGACGGCGAGGTGGACGCTTCCCTCCGGCGTGGAGTCGCAGCTGATCGAGATCGCGACCGAACCGCCTTGAGCACCGACGGGGCGTTCATCGGCGACAACCTCGTGCTCTTCGACCTGCTCGAGGCCTCGCAGACGACCTGGAGGTCGAGCGACCGACGATTGAAGACCGGCGTCACCTACTACGTTCACATGAACGCGATCGACTGGCCGTGCTTCTTCGTCTTCGAGTGCCCCATGCGAGAGTGGTCGAACGTCCTCACGCTGAGGATCCCGAACGTCGCCCCTGTGCTTCAGTCCACCCACCCGGTGGAGTGCGTCCAGGACGCGTCGATCGGGTAACGCGAGGCTGCAAGTCTGCGACGACGAGGGCGACTTCAGGATGATCGTCGGCCAGCAGCGGCTTCGTGGCGGCAAGGTCGTCGCACGCACCACGACCGTGGTGGACGACGAGTTGCGCGCGAACGGCTGTGGCTCACTGTCCGTGATCTGGCCGATTCCGGCGAAGCTCATCGCGATCGGAGACGTGTACCGCGTGACCTTCGCCGTCGTCGACTCGGCGGGTAAGCGCAGCAGGACGATCAGCCGACAGTCGCGCTGGGATCGCTAGGAGCCCTTAGCTCGGGAACTCCTGCGCGGTGGTCGCATTAACGGTGTCGAGTGACCCACTCACGTTCCGTACTCCTCGAACTGAGGCAGGTCGTCGACGATCTCGTACCACGGCGCCTTCGAGCCGACGAAGATGTGCTTGGTCGGCCGAAGACTGGGCGCGTCGACGAGCGATCCGAGCGCCACGTGCACATAGGCGCCCTCTCGTACGACGGAGAACAGCAGGGAGCCACAGACCGCGCACCGGGTGTGGTTGTCCGCTTCATCCCCGAAGATCAGGAGCCTGTCCGCGCCGTCCGTGATCTCGAGCTGCTCCCGCTCGATGCCGGCGAACGGCTTGAACGCAGAGCCGGTCCCGGCGCGACAGTTCGAGCAGTGACAGTTCATGGCGTACCGGAATGCGTCCTGGACCCTGTACCGGACCGTGCCACACTCGCATTTTCCGGCGAGTCGGCGTTCGTCTGCGTGGACCATCGATCGTAAGACTGGGCGGAGGCGCCGAACTCATCGCTCGGGGGGTAGATTCCCGCGGTGGACGAGAGGGACGGTTACTTCGACGAGCGCGTCGCCGCGCGCTACGACAAGTCGGCTGCTGGGATGTTCGACCCGACCGTCGTTGAACCGGTCGTCGACTTCCTCGCCGACCTGGCCGGGAGCGGGCGCGCGCTAGAGCTCGGGATCGGGACGGGTCGGATCGCGCTCCCGCTCGCGCAGCGCGGAGTGCCGGTGCACGGGATCGAGCTGTCGAAAGCGATGGTCGCCAGGTTGCGCGCGAAGCCGGGCGGCGAAGACATCGGCGTGACGATCGGCGACTTCGCGACGGCGACCGCAGACGGGCCGTTCGCAGTCGCCTACCTCGTTTTCAACACGATCATGAACCTGACGACGCAGGAGGCGCAGGTCGGGTGCTTCCGCAACGTCGCAGAGCACCTCGAACCCGGCGGTTGCTTCGTCATCGAGGTCGGCGTCCCCGAGCTCCAGCGACTCCCGCCCGGCGAGACCATCCTCGCCTTCCACGTGAGCGAGACCAGGTGGGGCCTCGACGAGTACGACGTCGCGAATCAGGGGCTCACGTCACATCACTTCGAGATCGTCGACGGAAAGGCCCACCGCAATTCGATTCCGTTCCGCTACGCGTGGCCCTCGGAGCTCGACCTGATGGCGCAACTCGCGGGGCTGAGGCTTCGCGAGCGCTGGGGCGGATGGCGGCGAGAGCCGTTCACGAGTAACAGCCGTAAGCACGTCTCCGTCTGGAAGAAGCCGACGGCCTAGTGCATCCGTTGGAGCGCGCAATCGACGGCACGAGCTTCTCCGGCGTGGTGCGGATCGATCGCGGCGGCGACGTCGAGTTGGCGAGGGCCTACGGGCTGGCGCACCGCGGCCACGAGATCCCGAACACCGTCGACACCCTGTTCGCGACCGCGAGCGGCACGAAGGGGCTCACCGCGGTCACGGTCGCGAGCCTCGTCGAGGAGGGCGCACTCGAGCTCTCGACGACTGCGCGCTCGGTGCTCGGCCCGGACCTGCCCCTCATCCGCGACGACGTGACGATCGAGCACCTCCTGTCGCACCGATCCGGCATCGGCGACTACCTCGACGAGAACGTAGAGCACGACATCGCCGACTACCTCATGCCGGTTCCCGTGCACGAGCTCGCAACGACGGAGCAGTACCTCGCGGTGCTCGACGGGCACGACACGGCGTTTCCGCCCGGCGAGCGATTCGCGTACAACAACGGCGGCTACGTCGTCCTCGCGCTCATCGCCGAACGAACGAGCGGCATTCCGTTCCACGAGCTCGTACGCCAACGCGTCTGCGAGCCGGCGGGCATGGTCGGACACCGAGTTCCTGCGCTCCGACGAGCTGCCTGGCCGCGCTGCGCTCGGGTATCTCGATGGTCGACGGCGTGTCGAGGACGAACGTGTTCCACCTGCCGGTGCGTGGCAGCGGCGACGGAGGGATCTACACCACGGTCGCGGACGTCAGCTGCGTTCTGGAGCGCCTTCTTCGCCGGCGAGCATCGTCCCCGAGGCTCGGTGGCGGAACTGGTACGACCCCGCAGCGACGTGCCGGAGGAGTCGAGGCGCTACGGCCTCGGCTTCTGGCTCGACGAGTCGAGCGACGTCGTGATGCTGGTCGGATCCGACGCGGGCGTCTCGTTCTGGAGCGCGCACGACCCGCGGCGCGAGCAGTCACCGCGACCGTGATCTCGAACACGTCCGACGGCGCGTGGCCGATCGCGCGGCTCCTCGCCGAGCGGGTTCGCTAGTCCGGAAGCCAGCCGTCGCGGTACGCGGTCGGCTCGCGCCGGGCGACGGGTGCGTATGCCACCTTCGGGTCGGTCGTCTCCTGCTCGACGCCGGCGCCGTGGCGGAGCGCAGCCTCGTCCACGGTGTAGCCGCCCCAGTCCGGCCCAGTCGAGCGGTCGCGGGCGCCGACCGCGAGCACGAAGCACGGACGCGGCTCCGGCTCCGACGATCACGTGCTTCGTCCCGGCCGGACAGTGCACGAAGTCCCACTGCCGTAGCGGGCGCTCCTCGCCCTCGACGATCAGCACCGCCTCCCCGGCGAGCACGAGGAAGTTCTCCTGATCGGCCTCCCAGTGGTACATCGCCATCGCCTCGCCCGGACCGAGGGCGACGAGATGAGCTCCCAGCTGCGAGAACTTCGGCTCACCCTCGAACGAGCAGTACGCGCCTCGCCCCGCGGCGTGGCGCCAAGGCGCCTCGCGCGCGTTGAGGACGAACCAGCCGTCCCCTTTTGGAACGACTCCGTGTTCGGTCGATTGGAGCTGGGACTCCGGGACCTGTTGCTCGGCCACTAACCGCCGAGCTCCGCCACCAGCGGGCCCGTGTCGAACGGCTCGAACCCGATCCGCTTGGCGATCTCCTCGCTCGACGGCGTCGTGCCCTCGTGCCAGAGCTCGCGGAGGTGGTCGCCCGTCTTCGGGTTGTACCACCAGTCCTCGCCGATCTCCCGCTCGAAGTACGTGCGCAGCTGGGCGGAGCGGATCCACGCACGGAGATAGTCGGCCGAGTAGAAGCCCGCGTCCATGTCGGAGAGGAACGCGTCGGGCCGGTAGCGGATCCCGGTCGCGTCGGTCAGCCGCTTCGAGTACTCGTCGCCGCCCGCGCCGTTCGGGAAGTCGGACCAGAACGAGAGCTCGAACTGCAGCTTGGCGGTGTAGCGGCGGAAGAGCAGCGCTTCGAGGAAGACGGGCGCCTGCGCGTTCTCCGGCGCGCCGAAGTACCGATCGTGCCAACCCGGCTCGCGCGTGATCGCCTCGAGGATGTACGAGTAGATCTCGGTCAGCGCGTGATCGCGCGAGATCTTGCGGAAGGTGTACGGAAGCCCGGGATCAACGCCGGCGTAGTGCAATGCGTGCCCGGCCTCGTGCATGAACGCCTGGTAGTCGTGGAGCCCGCCCTGCGCTCGGGTGATCAGGTGGACGACCTTCGGCGGATCGGACGCGATCACGCACGCACGAGGTGACTTCTGCGGGCGGTCCTCGAGGTCGAGTCGCACGTTCGGGTCGTTCTCCAGGTCGAAGCCGAGACGCGTCAGGGTGTCCATGCACACCTCGACCGAGCGCTCCTTCGTGTACGTGGACTCGAGCGGCGAAAGCCGGCGGATCCACGAGACGTGCGCCGATGTCGGGACGTCGGCGCGGTCGGGGCCGAGCAGGCGCTCGTACCACTCCGCGCGCATGCGCTCCCATGAGTCGTCCACGCTCCTGCTCGCCGCGGCGAGCGCGCGCTCGAGCTCGCGCAGCGAGATCTGCTTCTCGTCCTCGTTGCGTGCGACCGGGTCCGGCTCGCCCGAGAGCTCGGCGTCGAGCTCCTCGCCGGCGGTGATCAGCTCGAGGCGGTCGTCGTTGAAGTCGGCAGAGCGAAGCGCCTGCAGCTCGCCCAGCTCCTCGCGCTCGCGGTAGTCGGCGAGGACGGCGAGCTTCGCCTGCGCGGCCCGGAGCGGCAACTCCTCGCCCTGCCACTGCACACGCGCGGCGAGCTGCGCGTTCTCGAGCGCGTCCTCCCGTTCGGCGAGCTCGGCCGAGACGATCCCGGACTCGCAGGTCTTCCGCAGGCGGTACAGGCGCTCCTGCTCGAGGCCGGAAGAGGCTTCTTCCTCCCGGCGCAGCGCCTCGATCTGCTCGCGGAAGAAGAGGTTTGCGTAACGCGCGACGATCGCCGCCTGCTCGGACGTTTCCTTCTCCCCCACCCTCACCGCGCGTCCCTCCTCGGAGCGCTCGTAGAGGTACTGCTGGAGCTCGGCCTCGAACTCGGCGGCGGTCCTGACTTTTGTGACGCTCATGTAGTCGAATTTACATGAGCACCGCCGACCAGCTCGCGCACAGTCGCCACGAGCTGGACGGGCTCGAACGGCTTCATCACGACACGGTCGGCGGTAGCGAGTCGGCCACGCGTCGACTCGACGCTCCCGGTCAGCATCACGACGCGGATCGGGGACTCTGCAGCGCGGAGCTCGTCGAGCAGGTCGCGGCCGTCGCCGGAACCGACGTGGACGTCGAGCAAGACGACGTCGACCTGCTCCTGGTCGAGCAACGCGCGCGCCTCCTCGAGTGTCGCGGCTTCCAACACGCGGAATCCCTCCAGCTCGAGGTTCGCCCGGCAGAGCAACCGAAGTGAGGGCTCGTCCTCCACGACGAGCACAGTGCCGCCCCCCGACGCCATCGCGTGAGGCTAGCGGAGCGGCCGTATCCCCGCAGCGAGCCATCCCGTTTACAAGTAGCAATGCGTGAGAGGGCCAAAACCGGTGGTCCCGAGCCAGCCCGGACCCGGGATGTCCTCACGGGGCTCCCAAAGCCGACGACGGCTTTCCGCCGTCGCGCCTGGATCCGGTTCCAGCGCGCGCTCGACCCGCTGTCGAAGCCCAAGCCGTTCAGGATCGGGCGGCACTGAGCCGCGTCGAGCGCCTTCTCCTTGCCGAGGAGCTCGAGGCTCTCGAACAACCCCGGCGACACCTTCGAGCCGGTGACGGCGAGCCTGATCGGCGCGAACGCGTCGCGCGGCTTCACGCCCAGCCGCTCGGCGAGCTGACGGAGTGCGGGCTCGATCGCTTCTGCGGTGAACGGCTCGACGTCGCGAAGCGTGCGCTCGGCCTCCTCGAGCAGCGCCCCGTCGAGCTGCTGCCCGTCGAGCGACACGTCGCCGAACAGGAACCCCGCGAACGCGGGAAAGTCGCCCAGCTTCTCGATCTTCTCCTGCACGAGTGGAGCCGCCTTGTGGACGAGCTCCGCGTCCCAGTCGTACCCCTGCTCGCCGAGGTAGAGCAGCAGCTCGTGCGCGTACTCGCCTGGCGGCAGCGCACGCAGGTACACGCCGTTCATCCAGTCGAGCTTCTGGAAGTCGAACGCCGCGGGGCTCGACTGCACGCGCGAGAGGTCGAAACGCTCGACGAGCTCCTCGCGCGACATGATCGTCGTCTCGCCGTCCGGCGCCCAGCCGAGCAGCGAGAGGAAGTTGAGCAGCGCCGGCGCGATGTACCCCGCGTCGCGGAACTCCTCGACACTGACGGCGCCGTGGCGCTTCGAGAGCTTCTTGCCGTCCGTACCGAAGACGCTCGGCACGTGCGCGTAGACCGGCGGCTCGGCACCGACCGCCCGGATCAGGTTGATCTGCTTCGGCGTGTTCGAGACGTGGTCGTCGCCGCGGATGACGTGCGTGATCCCGTCCCAGACGTCTTCCATCGGCGAGGCGAAGTTGTACGTCGGACGGCCGTCCGAGCGGACGAGCACGAGGTCCTCGAGCTGGTCGCTCGGAAAGTCGATACGGTCGCGGACGATGTCGTCCCAGCCCGTCGTGCCCTCGTCCGGCATGCGAAAGCGGATCGCGCCTTCGTCCTCGTAGGCCTTGCCCTCCTCGACGAGCCGTTGCGCGACCTCGCGGCAGTCGTCCATCCGGTCGAGCTGGAAGGTGTGGTCGCCGTCCCAGTCGAGCCCGAGCCAGCGGAGCGACTCCTGGATCTGGTCGACCGCCTGCGCGACCTCGCGGCTCGTGTCGGTGTTCTCGATCCGCAGCTTGAACTCGCCGCCCTGCGCGCGCGCGAAGAGCCAGTTGAACACGGCGGTGCGCACGCCCCCGATGTGGAGCATCCCGGTCGGGCTCGGCGCGAAGCGGACTTTGACCATGTGGATAGCGTAGGCGCGATGCGCGTCCTGACGCTCCGAGAGCTCAACCGAACGCTGCTCCTGCGACAGCTGCTCCTGCGGCGCGAGCGGCTCGGCCCGGCCCGCGCGATCGAGCGGCTCGCCGCTCTCCAGGCCCAGTGGGTCCCCTCGCCGTACGTCGCGCTCTGGTCGCGCCTCGAGGGCTTCGAGCGAGCGCAGCTGACGCGGGCGCTCCGGCGCGAGCAGGTGGTCAAGGGCGCCCTGATGCGCGGGACGCTGCATCTCGTCAGCGCGCGGGACTACCCCCTCTACGCCACGGCTCTCCGGAAGGAGGTCGCCCCGTGGTCGAACGGCCGCCCGAAGCCCGCACGCGAGCTCGTCGCCGCGGTTCGGACGCACGTCGGCCGCGAGCCGCGCGCTGCGAGAGAGCTCGTCGCGTTCCTCGAGGAGCACCGTGGGCCGGCGGACGAGGTCGAGAACCTCCGCGACCTGGCCTGGCTTCGACACCTGATCCCGCTCGAGCCGCTGCCGAACGCCGCCGAGTGGGGTTTCACCCGTGGCGTGCGGTTCCGGGCCGCCACGTTCCGCCGGCCGCCGCTCGCCGACGCGCTCGTGCACCTCGTCAAGCGGTACCTCGCAGCGTTCGGGCCCGCGACGAGGGCCGACCTCGCCGCCTGGAGCGGGCAGCTGCTGAAGACGCTCGACCCGGCGCTGGAGTCGATCCGGCTCAGGCGCTTCGCCGACGAGCAGGGTCGCGAGCTGATCGACCTTCCGCGCGCGCCGCTGGCCGACGGCGACGAGCGGGCACCGATCCGCTTCCTCTCCCGCTGGGACGAGCTGCTGATCGCCCATGCCGACCGAAGTCGCGTGCTGCCCGAGGAGCACGCCGTGCGGAAGCTCGTGCTCGGAGGCGCGCCGACGGTGCTCGTCGACGGTTTCGTCGCGGGAACGTGGAAGCTGGACGGCGGGCGCGTCGTCGTGGAGCCGTTCGCACCGCTACCGCGCACGGCGAAGCGCGAGCTCGGCGAGGAGGCGGAACGGCTCGGGGTGTTCCTGGCGTGACGCGCGTGCTCACGCTCCGGGAGCTCAACCGCGCGACGCTCGCGCGGCAGCTGCTGCTCGAGCGCAGGCGCGCGCCGGCAACCGCCGTGATCGAGCGGCTCGCGGGGATGCAGGCGCAGTGGCCCCAGGCGCCGTACGTCGGTCTCTGGTCGCGCATCCCGGGCTTTCGGCGCGAGACGCTGGAGCGTGCGATCCGGTCGGGCAAGGTCCTGAAGGCGACGGTGATGCGCGGCACGCTCCACCTGGTGACCGCACGCGACTACGCGCTGTTCTTCTCGGCGCTTCAGGGCTTGCGTCCCTGGGGCGACCCGGAGTCGATGGAGCTCGGCCGGAAGCTCGTGCCGGCGATGCGGGCGCTCTTCGCCGACGGGCCGCTCACGTTCCAGCAGGTGATCGAGCACCTCGAGCGCGACGCACGGCACGGTCGACGAGCTGACCCGGCGGCGCGCGTGGTTCGCCGCACGCACCGGCGGGCACGTCCTGCACGCCCCGGACACCGCGCTCTGGTCGTCGAGGCCGCAGGCGATCTTCGTGGCGATCGACGAACCGGAGGTCGTCGAGACGACACTCGCACGCGCCGAGCTCGTGCGGCGCTACCTCGCCGCCTTCGGGCCCGCGAGCCGCGCGGATTTCGCAGGCTGGTCCGGCATGCGGGTCTCCGACTTCGCCGGCGCCTTCGAGGCGCTCGAGCCGCTTCGGCGCTTCCGCGACGAGAACGGACGCGAGCTGCTCGACCTGCAGCGTGCCCCGCTGCCGGACGCCGACACGCCTGCGCCGGTCCGCTTCCTCCCGAAGTGGGACAGCGTGCTGCTCGCGTTCGCGGATCGCACGCGCGTGCTCCCCGAGGAGTACCGCAAGACCGTGATCGCGAAGAACGGCGACGTGGCGCAGACGTTTCTCGTCGACGGCGTCGTCGCCGGCCGCTGGCGGCAGGACGGGGGCAAGGTCGCGCTCGAGCCCTTCGCACCGCTCCCCCGCGCCGTCCGTCGGGAGCTCGAGGACGAGGGCGCAAAGCTCGCGGAGTTCACGTGCTGATCGGCGCGCACTGCGGGGGCGGCGTGAAGGCGCGCTCGACAAGGCGGTCGAGATGGGCGCCGACGCCGTCCAGCTGTTCACGCAGAGCCCACGCGCGTGGAAACCCCCGACGCCGAACCCGGAGCTGTACGAAGCGTTCCGCGCGCAGCGGGACGAGACCGGGATGGGCGCCGTCCTCTGCCACGCGATCTATCTCGTCAACCTCGCCGCCCCGAACGACGAGGTGTACGAGAAGAGCGTCGCCGCGATGTGCAGCACGATGGACATCGCCTGCGCGATCGAGGCCGACGGCGTCGTCTTCCACGTCGGCTCGCACCTCGGCTCCGGCTTCGAGCACGGACTCGAGCGCGTGCTGCCCGCGATGGAGCAGGTCCTCGAACGTTGCTCGGAGCGCACGTGGCTGCTGATGGAGAACTCGGCGGGCGCCGGCGCCACGATCGGCCGATCGATCGAGGAGCTCGCGACGCTCTTCGAGAAGCTCGACCGCCATCCGCGACTCGGCGTCTGCCTCGACTCGTGCCATCTCTACGTCTCCGGCTACGACGTGACTGACCCCGATGCGGTCGCCGCGGTCCTCGCCGAGCTCGACGACGCGGTCGGGCTCGACCGGCTGCGCTGCCTGCACGTGAACGACTCGAAGTCGGCGCTCGGCTCGAACAGCGACCGCCACGACAACATCCTCGACGGCGTGATGGGCGAAGGGCTCGGCGCGTTCCTCGCGCACCCGAAGGTGCAGGGGCTACCGGCGATCCTCGAGGTGCCGGGCGCGGACGACAAGGGCCCGAACGCGGACGAGCTCCGCAAGACGCGCGAGCTCCACGCACGCTGGACGTCCTAGGCGTTCGGTGTTATTCGCGCGAAGATCCGGAAGTTCGGCTGCCCGTCGGGCAGCTCGAAGAACTCCGGGTTGACGCAGCCGAGGTCGTCCGTCCGGCTCTCGTAGGTGCTCTCGACCTCGGTGTGGCACATCGGCAGCGGCTGGCGGATCGCACGCACCGCCCCGAAGCCCCCGTGCCGCTCGGCCGCCTCGAGCTTGTCGAGGTCGATCTCGACCGCGTAGACCTTCTGCAGGCAGCCGACGTAGCGGTGCCCGTGCGCCTCGTAGGCGTAGAGGAACGGGCAGGCCTTCGCGATGCAGGCCGACGGGTGCACGACCTTGTCGCAGTGCACTTCGCAGCGCCGACATTCGACCTCGTCCTGGGGCCGCAGGGGGAGGGTGGCGGCGGACTGCTCGACGTACGCCATTCCCTGAATTGTCGGCATGAAGAAGGGGCTGCGCAAGACTTGACAGAACGGCTTCTCAGGAGTAAGCGCGGGTGAGTCCTCACTCACCATTGAGCCGGCGGACCACGTTCAGGACGTCCATCTGCGTGAACGCCTGGTGGTCCGGCTCGGCCCCGTCGGGATGGTCGTCCGCGCGGAACCAGAGGGCCTGGACGGTCGTCATCCCGAGCTCGGACGCGCCGCGCACGTCCTCGTAGAGCCGGTCGCCGACGAAGAGCGCGGCCCCGGCCGAGACGCCGAGCGCGGCGAGCGCGAGCTCGAAGATCTCGGCGCCGGGCTTGCTCCACCCCACCTCGGAGGAGAAGACGGCGTAGTCGATCCGCTCCGCGATCCCCGACTCCGCGAGCTCGCCGTGCAGGAGCGCGGGCGGGTCGGACGCGTTCGAGACGACGCCGAGCTTCAGCCCTCGGTTCCGGAGCGCCTCGAGGAGCGCGTGGGTCGTCGAGTCGAGCCGGCGCGCTGCGTCGCGCGGCTCGTCGTCCGGCGCCGGGATCGCCAGCGTGTGGCCCCAGGCGAAGAGGACGGCGTCGATCATCGCGTCAGTAACGTACTGGGCCGTGACGCGGCGCATCCTGACGGCATCGCTCGGCCTCGCTCCGCTCACGATCGCGATCCACTTCCTCGTGCACCCGGGGTCGACCGTGGACTTCGTGCTCGCCGCGATCAGCCTGATCCCGCTCGCGTGGCTGATCGGCGAGGCGACCGAGCACGCGGCGCACCACACCGGGGCGGGCGTCGGCGGCTTCCTGAACGCGACGTTCGGGAACGCGCCCGAGCTGATCATCGCGCTCTTCGCCGTCTCGGACGGCCTGTTCGAGGTCGTGCGCGGTTCGCTCACGGGGAGCGTCGTCGGCAACCTGTTGCTCGTGCTCGGCTTCTCGCTGCTCTTCGGAGGACGCGGTGCAATCGACCGCGCGTCGTCGTTCCTGTCGATCGGGCTCGTCGGGTTCGCGGCGGTCATGTTTTTGATCCCGGCGATTCCGGGCTGGGAAGGCGATCCCGAGCGGAACTCGCTCGCGAAGCTCTCGGTGATCCCGTCCGTGATCCTGCTCGTCGTCTACGTCGCTCGTCACCTGGTACTCGCTACGCCGGCACCGGCTGCTGCACGTCTCGGACGAAGCGAAGGAGATGGAGGGCTGGTCGCTCCGGACTTCACTCATCGTGCTCGGCGGCGCGACAGTCGTGACCGCGCTGATCGCCGAGATCCTCGTCGGGTCGGTCGACGCGTTCGCCGAGAGCGTCGGGCTGTCGGAGTTCTTCGTCGCGGCCGTGATCATCGCGATCGTCGGGAACGCGGCCGAGCACGGCGGGGCGGTCGTCGTCGCTGCGCGCGGCAACATCAAGCTGGCGGCCGAGATCGCCCTCGCCTCGAGCGCGCAGGTGGCCGTGTTCCTGATCCCGGCCGTCGCGCTGCTCTCCTGGCTGATCGACCCCTTGGCGCTGTCGTTCCGCCCGGTCGAGATCGCGGTGCTCTTCGGCTCGACCGCCGTGACGGCGGTCCTGCTCGCCGACGGGCAATCCAGCCGCGCTGAAGGGCGTTGTCCTGATCTTCACGTACGTCGTCGCGGCGGCCGCGTTCTTCATCGCGGGCGACAGGTAGGTTGAGCCCGATGAGCCAGAACGGAGCTGTCGTCCACGCAAGTGACGTGACGCGAATCTACGGCGAGGGCGAGACCGCGGTCAACGCCTTGCAAGGCGTCTCGCTGGACATCCCGCAAGGCGACCTGACGGCGATCATGGGGCCGTCCGGCTCGGGGAAGTCGACGCTGATGCACATTCTCGCGGGCCTCGACAAGCCGACTGCCGGCGACGTCGCGATCGCCGGCACCGACATCACGCGGCTCGGGGACGGCGACCTGACGAAGCTCCGCCGCGAGCACATCGGCTTCGTGTTCCAGTTCTTCAACCTGCTGCCGATGCTCACCGCGGAAGAGAACATCCTGCTGCCGCTCTCGATCGCCGGTGAGAAGCCCGAGCCGGAGTTCTTCGAGACGCTGATCCACGACGTCGGCCTCGCGGACCGGCGCTCCCACCGGCCCTCGGAGCTCTCGGGCGGCCAGCAGCAGCGGGTGGCGATCGCACGCGCGCTCGTCTCCCGCCCGACGGTCGTCTTCGCCGACGAGCCGACGGGCAACCTCGACTCGAAGACCGGCAGCGAGATCCTCGAGCTCCTCAGGCACTCCGTCGAGGAGTACGGGCAGACGACCGTGATGGTCACGCACGAGCCCCGCGCAGCGGCGATCGCCAATCGCGTGCTCTTTCTCGCGGACGGCAAGATCGTCAAAGAGCTCCCGCGCTCGACGCAGCCCGAGATTCTCGCGGCGCTCGACGCGATCACGACGGCGTGATCAAGTTCGCCCTGAAGGGGCTGCTCGGCCGCAAGCTGCGCACCGCTCTGACCGCGGTCGCGATCGTGCTGGGGGTCGCGATGGTGAGCGGCACCTACGTGCTCACAGACTCGATCGACCAGGCGTTCGACGCGATCTTCAACGATGTCCGGCAAGGCTCGGATGCCGTGATCACGGGCAGGGCCGCGTTCGATCTCACCGACGGAAGCGGCAGCGAGGCCCCCACGCTCGACGAGTCCCTGCTCGCGCGCGTCCGCGGGCTCCCGGAGGTTCAGCAGGCCGAGGGCGGCGTGGACAGCGAGTCGACGGTCCTGATCGACAAGGAAGGCGAGGCGATCGTCGGCAACGCTCCGAGCATCGGCTTCAGCATCTCCGACGGAGAGTCTCCGTTCAACCCGCTGAGGCTCGTCCAGGGAGGCTGGCCCGGGCCGAACGAGATCGTGATCGACGAGGCGACGGCGAAGAAGGAGGACTTCACGGTCGGGGACACGATCAGGGTCCAGGCCGAGGGGGCCGTGCAGCAGTTCCGAATCTCGGGGCTCGTCCGCTTCGGCGACACCCTGTCGACGATCGGGGACGCGACGCTCGCCGGTTTCGACCTTCCGACGGCCCAGCGTCTCTACAACAAGGTGGGCCGCCTCGACGAGATCGCCGTCTCGTCACGCCCGAACGTCTCGCCCGAACAGCTCACCAAGGCGATCGAAGGCGTGATCCCCGTGACGGCGCAGGTTCGGACCGGTCAGGCCCAGGCAACCGAGGAAGCCTCCGAGACCAACGAGTTCATCACGTTCCTCCAGGGCTTCCTGCTCGCGTTCGCAGGGATCGCGCTCTTCGTCGGGAGCTTCGTGATCGCGAACTCGCTCGCGATCACGATCGCGCAGCGTACGCGCGAGTTCGCGACGATCAGGACGATCGGGGCGTCGCGCAAGCAGGTGCTCGGCTCGATCGTCCTCGAGTCGCTCGTCGTCGGGATCCTCGCTTCCTTGATCGGGCTCTTCCTCGGCCTCGGGCTCGCAACCGTTCTCTTCAAGCTCTTCGACGCGGTCGGGTTCACGCTGCCGAACACCGGACTCGTCTTCGAGACGCGCACGATCGTGGTCTCGCTCCTGGTCGGCATCCTCGTCACGCTCGTCGCCAGCCTCCGGCCGGCGATCCGCGCGACGCGCGTGCCGCCGATCGCCGCGGTCCGTGAAGGAGCGACGTTGCCGGAGTCGCGCTTCGCGCCTTACCGCACGATCGGCGCAACGCTGCTGACCCTCTTCGGGTTCGCGGCGATTCTCTACGCGCTGTTCGCACCCGACCTCGGGACGACGAGCCTGCTCCTCTGGCTCGGGCTCGGCGCGCTGTTGGTCTTCGTGGGCTTCGCGCTGCTCTCGGTCAAGTTCATCCGCCCGCTCGCGTACGCCCTCGGATGGCCCGCCACCAGGATCGGCGGCGCTGCGGGCGCGCTCGCCCGCGACAACGCCCGGCGGAACCCGCAGCGCACCGCCTCGACGGCCTCGGCGCTGATGATCGGGCTCGCGCTGGTCACGCTCGTCGCGGTGCTCGCCGCGGGCATCACGTCGACGTTCCGCGGCGCGGTCGAGGACTTGTGGACGGACGCGGACTACGCGGTGACGGCGCAGAACAACTTCTCGCCCATTCCGGCCTCCGTGAGCGAGGGGATCGCCGACGTGCCCGGCGTCGAAGCGGTCGGCGACGTCCGCACCGGCGACGCTCAGGCGTTCGGCAACCCGTTCTTCGCGACCGCCGTCACCCCCGCGCTCAGCACGATGCTCGACCTCACGTGGGCGGAAGGCCCAGAAGACGTCCTCGCGCAGCTCGGCGACGACGGCGCGGTCGTCGACGACGGCTACGCCGCCGACCACGACCTTCGACTCGGCTCGGCGATCCGCCTGACGTTCGCCAACGGCGACCGGGAGACCTTCCGGGTCGATGGCATCTTCGATCCGCCCGCGGGCGGATCACCCTTCGGCCCGGTCACGATCTCCGCCGCGGAGTGGGACCAGCACAACGCGAACCCGCGCAACCTCTTCTCCTTCGTGCGCATGCAAGGCGGTCAGACCGACGCGAACCAGGCAGAGCTCGAGCAGGCGCTCAGTGACTTCCCGAACGCGAAGGCGCAGACGAGGAGCGAGTTCATCGACAACCAGATCGCGGGCCTGAGCGCGATCCTGAACATCCTCTACGTCCTGCTCGCGCTCTCCGTCGTCGTCTCGCTCTTCGGGATCGTCAACACGCTCGTCCTGACGGTGTTCGAGCGCACCCGCGAGATCGGGATGCTGCGTGCGATCGGCATGACCCGCCGGCAGGTGCGGCGAATGATCCGCCACGAGAGCGTGATCACCGCGCTGATCGGCGGCTTCCTCGGGATCATTCTCGGCGTGGTGCTCGGCGCGCTGCTGGTGGCGCGAATCGACTTCATCGACTTCACGCTGCCGGTCGGCTCGCTGATCGTGTTCACGATCGCGACGATCGCCGTCGGGATCATCGCCGCCGTGTGGCCGGCGCGGCGAGCAGCTCGGCTGAACGTGCTCCAGGCGCTTCAGTACGAGTAGCCGGGCTCCCGGCGGAACGGGTAGCCCGCCCACCAGAGCTGGATCGGCTCACCGTCCTCGCCACGGACGACGCGGAGCAGCTCGCCCTCCTCGTGGCCCTGCACCGAGCGGAAGCGGTCGGGCGCTTCCTGGACGAAGACCGCGTCGTCGGTCTCGAGCCGGCCCGTCCAGCGAAAGCGGTGCTCGATGCCCTCCGACCACCACGAGCCGAGGATCCCCTCGAGCTCCGGCGGCGACGGCTCGTCGACGCGCCGGCTGCCGCTCTGCGGAACGAGTGACGCCGCGAGCGCGCGACCGCCCCCGAACTGCGTCGCGTTCGTCAGCACCGCAGCGCCCGCGTTCGCGTCGCGGTCGTAGAGCAGGATCGACCGGAAGCCGACGGTCGCGCCCTCGTGCCCCCAGAGCTCGCGCCCGTCGACGCGGACGCATTCCACGCCGAGCCCGAAGGCCTCGTCCCAACCCGCGTGGGCGTACGGCCGGTGGAGCTCCTCCAGGCCGAGGAGGTGCGTTCCCCAGCGGGCGACGTCGCCGGCCGTGCTCCAGAGCCCGCCCGAGGCGCTCGTCCCGCCCTTGACGAGCTTCCGCTCCGGGCGGTCGCGCAAGAAGCCGCGTGCGTGGGGCTCCTGGGGCACCCACGTCGTCCGGCGCAGGCCTTGCGGCTCGAGCAGCAACGTCCGGATCGCATCCTCGAGCGGCTTGCCCGCTCGCTCCGCCACGAGCTCACCGAGCACCACGTAGCCGAGGTTCGAGTAGTGGAAGCGCCCGGGCGGCAGCACGCGCTCGGCCTCGTCGAATCGCGCGACGACCTCTTCGCGCGCAGGGAACTCGAGCGTCGCCCACTCTTCCCCGGGAAGCTCGCGCTGGAGGCCCGACGTGTGCGAGAGCAGCTGCCGCGGCGTCCCGAAGCGCAGCGGCTCGTCGAGGTCGACGCCGCAGCTCGAGGAGCGACGCCGCAACGAAGGTCTTCGTGACCGACGCGATCGCGTACTGCGTGTCCGGCCGCGCGTCCCCCGCGGTGTCCGCCCAGGTGACCTCGCCGTCCTCGAAGACCGCGGCGGAGATGCTCGGGAGGCCGTGCTCCTCGAGCGCGCGCTCGAGGACGTCAGGCTTCGACAAGCACGCCGAGCGCGCGCGGGATCAGGTCGATCGCGCGCTCGATGTCCTCGTCCGAGACGTCGAGGTGGGTGACCGCACGCAGCCTCGTCGGGTGCACGGTCGCGGACAGGCCGACGCCGTGCTCCTTCAGCCGTGCGAGCGCTTCCCACTTCGTCAGCCCGTATGGCTCGACGTCGAGCTGCACGAAGTTCGTCTCGACCGCGTCGAGGTCGATCGCGACGCCGGCTGCCGCGAGTCCTTCCGCAAGGCGGCGCGCCCGCGCGTGGTCCTCCGCGAGCCGGTCGACGTTGTGGTCGAGCGCGTAGACGCCTGCGGCCGCGACGATCCCGGCCTGTCGCATCGCGCCGCCGAAGAGGTGCTTCGCGCGCCGCGCCTTCACCATCAGCTCCTCCGAGCCGGCGACGACCGCGCCGAGCGGGCAGCCGAGGCCCTTCGAGAGACAGAGCGTGACCGTGTCGAAGCGACCGCCGATCTCGGCCGCCGGTACGCCGAGCGCGACCGCCGCGTTCACCACGCGCGCGCCGTCGAGGTGCACGCGGAGCTCGAGCTCGCGCGCGGTCTCGACCACCGCCGCGAGCTCGTCGAGCGGCCACACCCGCCCGCCGGACGAGTTGTGCGTGTTCTCGAGCGAGACGAGCTTCGTCACCGGCTCGTGCCCCGAGCGCGGGTCGGTCATCGCGGCGCGGATCTGCTCCGGCGCGAGCCGCCCCGCATAGCCGGGCAACGGACGCGTGAACAGCCCCGAGTGCGCCGCCGGCCCGCCCTGCTCGGCGATGAAGAGGTGCGAGTGCTCCTCGGCGATCACGACGTCGCCGGGCTCGGTGAGGATCCGGATCGCGATCTGGTTGGCCATCGTCGCGGTCGGGAGGTAGACGGACGCCTCGTGACCCAGGAGCTCGGCGGCGCGCGACTCGAGTTCGAGCACGGTCGGGTCCTCGCGCTTCTGCTCGTCGCCGACGACCGCGTTCGCGATCGCCTGGCGCATGCCTGGGCTGGGCTGCGTGAGCGTGTCGGAGCGGAGCTCGATCACGCCGTCACGCTAGCCGGTACGCGGGCTCGAGCCCGGGGAACATCGGGAAGTGCCGTACGTTCGTCGTGAGCAGGGTTGCGTCGAGCTCGAGCGCCGTGGCGGCGATCAGGTAGTCGCCGTCCTCGATGCCCCGGTTCGTGGCGCGGTGACGCTGCGCGAGCTCGGCGGCCCGCCGCGCGACGCGCTCGTCGACGGGATAGACGTCGAGCAGCGCGAGGAACTCTTCCGTCTCGTCTTCTTCTTCCGCCCGCATGCCCGACAGGACCTCGAAGCGCGTGATCTCGCTGGCGGCCAGACCCCCTGCGGCCTGCGCGGCCGTCACTGCGGCGACCGCCGGGGGTGCGTCGCGGAGGAAGTCGATCGCGACGCTCGTGTCGAGGAGGTTCACCGCTCTTCGAGCGCGCGGAGGTTGGCGTTCATGTCGCCGCTACGGATCGCGCGGACGTACTCGTCGCCGGTGAACTTGCGGTTCTTCCAGGCCCCGCGCTCGCGCGCAGCGCTCGAGCCTCTCCTCCGGCGAGAGCTCGCGCTTCGGGCCGTAGGTGTCGCGGATCGCCCGGCGGATGAGCTCCGACCGGGACGCGCCAGTGACCCTGCTCGCCCGCTCGAGGACCTCGAGGTCGCGCTCTTCGAGGTGGATCTGCGCCCGAACCATACGTCCATTCTACATCACCTGGTGTAACTCTACACCGTCCGCGGAAGCCCTGTTTACACCGGGCAGCCCGTGGGGCTTCGCATTCCGTGACTGCGGATGCACTGAAGGGCGACCGGGCGTCTGTCGGCCGCGAAGGCGATCGCCGCTGGACGAGGCGCGAGCCGGCTGCTCGACACGCTGATCAGCGTGGAGATCGTCCCCGCTCGAGAGAAGGAGGCTTACGCCGCGGCGAAGATCGTCGATCCGTTCCTCCGCGGCCTCGGCGACGCAGGCGGCACGCGTCGCTGAGCGCACACCTCGAACCGGCGGCCCGAGCTCTCGTGCGCGCGGTCGACGACCGAGCACCGGCGCTTCGTCGCGCAGCCTGGGCGGCGCTGCAGAAGCTCGCCGCCTGCTGACGCCTACCCGACGCGCTCCTGGCTCTCCACGTCGAAGAGCACGACCTTGTCGCGCGCGACCGCGAACTGCTCGTCGCGTCCCGTCTCGATCTGCTGCTCGACCGGCAGCTTCGCGAGCAGCGGCGTGTCCTTCACGATGAGGTGAACGAGCTGCTCGTCGCCGAGGTACTCGACGACCTCGACGCGCGCATCGAAGCGGTACGCGTTCGCGCCGTCCTGCCCGAGCCGCAAGTGCTCCGGCCGGAAGCCCGCGATGCGGTCGGGCCCCCCGGCGTCGACCAGCGGGGCCGGCACGAGGTTCATCGCGGGCGAGCCGATGAACCCCGCCACGAAGACGTTCCGGGGATTCGTGTACACCTCTTCGGGCGTCCCGATCTGCTGCAGGACCCCGGCGTTCATGACCGCGATCCGGTCGCCCATCGTCATCGCCTCGATCTGGTCGTGGGTGACGTAGATCGTGGTGGTGCCGAGGCGGTCCTGAAGCTTCAGGATCTCGGCGCGGGTCTCGACCCGAAGCTTTGCGTCGAGGTTCGAAAGTGGCTCGTCCATCAGGAACGCTTTGGGCTCGCGCACGATCGCACGCCCGAGCGCGACGCGTTGCCGCTGACCGCCGGAGAGCTGCTTGGGCTTCCGCTTGACCAGCTCGTTCATCTGCAGGATCTCCGCCGCCCGCCGCACGCGGTCGTCGATCTCGCGCTTCGGCACGCCCGTGTTGCGCAGGCCGAAGGCGAGGTTGTCGTACACGGTCATGTGCGGGTAGAGCGCGTACGACTGAAACACCATCGCGATGTCGCGCGACGCCGGCGCGACGTTGTTCACGACGCGGTCGCCGATCAGGATTCGCCCCTTCGTGATCTCCTCGAGCCCGGCGAGCATCCTGAGCGCGGTGCTCTTGCCGCACCCGGAGGGACCGACCAGCACCATGAACTCCCCATCGCCGATGTCGAGCGAGAAGTCGTTCACCGCCGGTGTGCCGTCGAAGACCTTGGTCACGTGCTCGAAACTCACGCTGGCCATGCGGCGGTTCCTCCTGGTTCGCGGGGCAGAGCGAAGTGCGCCGCGGCAAGGAACGAGTACGCGACGGTGAGAGTCAGGAAGGGGACGAGAGCAGCCGCCAGCCCGACGAGGTTGATCGCGAGCAGCACGAGGGCAAGCGCGGTGCCTGCCACGGGGCGACGAAGGAAGCGGGCGAGCGAGTCGCGCGCGACGTCGGCGAGCGGCCGGTCGAGCTCGAAGACCGCCAGCGGCCAAAGGAGCAGCTGGAGGACACCGAAGATCGCGGCGGCGTACAGCGCGAACAGCGCGAGCACCCACCACCAACCGCCGATTCCTGCGTAGAACGGCACAGCGACGACGGCCGCGGCAACCACCACGAAGACGAGCGAGTCCGAGCACCAGCCCTCGCCGCCAGTGCAACTTGACGCCAGTCGCCGCGTCGTGAAGGCGCAACTCGTCCGTCCGCGCGACCGTCACAGCGCAGTGCATGAGCGCCGCGGCGAACGGGCCGACGAGGACCAGCAGCGCAAGCGCGGGTGCAAACCACAATCCGATGGCGACAACCGCGAGCACGAAGGTCGATAGCGCCGCGTTGAGCACGAGCAAGCGCCACGACTGCCGGTAGAAGTCACGCACCGCGCTGCTCAGGGCCGCGCCGACGCTCATCCCTTCACTCCTGCCGACGTGACGCCGGCGATGAAGTACCGCTGAGCCGCGACGAAGAGCAGCGCGATCGGGATGATCGAGATGACGCTCGCCGCCATCAGTTGCGGCCAGAGCGTCTTGTACTGCCCGATGAAGCTCGAAAGCCCGACCGTCAGCGAATAGTGGTCGGGATCCTGGAGGATGACGAGCGACCAGAAGAAGTCGTTCCACATCCCCTGAAAGGTCAGAATCGTCACTGCGGCGAGCGCAGGGCCGGCGAGCGGAAGCATCACGCGCCAGTACGTCTTGAAGTAGCCGGCACCGTCGAGCTTCGCGGCCTCTTCGAAGTCCTTCGGGATCGTCAGGAAGTACTGGCGCATCAAGAAGAGGTTCGTCGCCAAGACCGCATTGATCAGGATGAACCCCTGGTACGTCCCGATCAGGTTGTAGTGCACCGGCGGGAAGTCGAGGTTCCACGACGTGTGCGGGAAGTCGCTGAGGATCTGGAAGACCGGGACGAAGCGAAGCTGGTCGGGGATCATCAGCGTCGCGAGCACGAGTATGAACAGCACCTCGCGACCCGGAAAGCGCAGACGCGCGAAGGCGTAGCCGCCGAGGGAGCAGAGGAAGAGGTTGAGCAGCGTCACCGAGGTGGCCATGAACGCGCTGTTCGCGGCGTAGCGGGCGAAGTTGAACTCGGTCAGCACCTCTCGATACGCCTCGAGCGTCGGGTTGTTCGGAATGAGGTCGAAGCCCTGGACGCTCTCTGGGATCGTCTTCAGCGACGTCGAGACACTCCAGAAGAACGGGACGAAGTACAAAAGCGCGAGGGCCACGAGCAGCGTGTAGACCAGGAGCTTCGTCGCCCTGTAACCGGCGCCGCGGCCAGGGATCTCCCCGACCGGAGCCCCGGAAGCTGGATCCTCTCCCCGGGCCAGCCGCTCGATCGTGGCCAGATGCGGCGCCGCTTCCTTGTCCACGGCCATCAGGAGATCTCAGCCCGGCCGAAGAGCAGTCGCTGGACGAGGGTGAAGACGAAGATCACCAGGAACAGCACGACGCCGATCGTCGCCGCATAGCCCCAGCGAAGATCGCTGATCGCCGTTTGGTACATGTAGAGCACGACGGTCAACGTCGAGTAGTTCGGGCCACCCGTGCCCCCGGACACGATGTACATCTGGTCGAACACCTTCAGGCAGCCGATGATCGACACGACCAGGACGAAGAAGTGCCCCGGCTTGAGCAACGGGAAGGTGATCTTCCAGAACGTGCGCCACGGGCTGGAGCCGTCGATCGCAGCCGCCTCGTACACGTCCGGCGGAATCGACTGGAGCGCCGCGAGGTAGAAGAGCATCATCGTCCCCGAAGTCGTCCAGATGTTCAGGGCCATGATCGACGGCAGCGACGTGTCAGAGTCGGCGAAGAACGTGATGTTGGTGCCGAGGATCGCGTTCACGAGACCGTCTGCGTTCAGCAGGTAGATGAAGATCGCGACGATCGCAGCGGACGACGCGAGCGACGGGAAGTAGAACGCCGCGCGGAAGAACGGCCGCCCGTGGATCTTCTGGTTCACGACAACCGCGGCGAGCAGCCCGAGCGCCATCTGCGCGGGAACGACGAGCGCCGTGTAGACGAGAATGTTGCGCAGCGCCCTGCGGAAGAGCGTGTCCTCGTAGAGGTCGCGGTAGTTCTGGAAGCCGACCGCGTCGATCGGGCCGAGCACTCCCCAGTCGTAGCGCGAGATGTAGATCGCGTAGACCATCGGGAAGATGAAGAAGAGGAAGAAGAACGCGAGCGGCAGGATCACGAACGCGTAGCCGACGAGCGCCTCGCGGACCTTCGCGCTCCCGAGGGAGTCCCGCCTCTTTTCGGCCACGGCGATCGCCAACGAACCTCCCGGAGAGAATCAGGTGGAGGCTCCCGAAGGAGCCTCCACCACTCGTTCGTCGCTCGTTACCGGAGCGCCTCGTTCGCGGCTTCCTGGACCTTCACCAGCATGCCGTTGACCGTCTGCTTCCCTTCGATCACGGCGGTCAGCTCGTTGTTCGCGACCGTCATCACCTTCGAGAAGCCCGGTGCGAACTGCCAGGCACGTCCAACCGCGGCATCCGCGATGAACGCCGTCCGGCCGGGGACACGCAGCCTGACGTCCTTGCGGGACGGCAGCTCGAGTCCCTTGGACGTCCACGTTGCCATCCCTTGCCTTCCGGCGAGGTATGTCAGCAGCGTCCACGCGGCGGCCTTGTTCTTCGAGGCCTTCGCGATGGAGTACGAAACCGTGAAGCTCAGGGTCGCCGCCTGCTTGTTCCTGACCATGCGGTTGACCCGGTAGTTCACGCTCGGGAACTGCTCGGCCATGAACGGCATGACCCAGTTGCCCTCGAAAATGATCGCCGCCTTCTCCTTTCCGAGCGCCTCACCGCACCAGCCTGCGCCGAGCTGCTGCTGCGTCCCGGCGAGGCCGTCGTTGATCAGCCCGACGTAGAAGTTCACCGCGTCACGGACCGCGGGGGTGGTCACCGTTGCACGCGTCTTGCTCGCGTTCAGCAGTGAGCCACCGTTCTGGTACACGAACGCGAGCATGCGAGCCCACTCGGGCTGCAGGCAGATCGGACGTCCGCCGGCCGGGATGTTCGCCGCCTTCATCCGCTGAGCGACCGCCCGCAGCTGCGCCCACGTCGTCGGCGCACTCACGCCGGCTCGCTGGAGCATCGCGGTGTTGACCTGCATCGACAGCGGCGAGAAGCCCTTCGGGAACCCGTAGAGCTTGGCCTTGTACCGGAACGCGTTCAGCAGCCTCGGGAAGTATGGCTTGGTGCTGAACTTGTACTTCGCGATGTACTGGACCGAGCGGCTCGAGCAGTCCCTGCTTCGCCCAGTCGGGGAAGTCGTTCGAGTCGACGTAGAAGACGTCCGGCGGCCTCCGGGCCGCGAACTGCGCCAGCATGTTCTGCTGGTACGGATCGAGGGCCGTGTAGCTGACCTTGATCCTCGGATACTTCTTTGCGAACCCGGCTAGCACCTGCTTGAGCAGCACACCTTCGGTGCTGCCGCCCGATGTCCAACCGGCCAGCTTGATGTTGCCCGTGACCTCCTGGGCTGCCGGCGCCGCCTGCGAGTCCGTCTTGCCTTGACTCACCGCCGCGGTCACCCCTGCGAGCAGCAGCGACGCGACGAGCGCACCGAAGAGGACGATCCTCCTCGCGTAATTCTTCATTGATACCCCCTCCTTCAAACCCCATTTGACCCCGTATGACCTCAGCCGAAGTGTATGTGCGCTCAGCTTCCAACGAGTGCTCCCTCCCACGGCGCGAGGTTTAGCGTTCCTCCAACACTCTCCCCGGCGCGAGCAAGCCCGGTGTCCAACAGGATCGTGCCGTGCACGTCGCTGACGGCCCGTGCGCGATCGGAGAGATTGACCGCCACCACGCATCCTTCGCCGCGGCGCCAAGACCACACATCCGGGTCACCGTCGACGGACGCGTACGAGCCAAGGCTGAGCTCAGGCTTCGCGCGACGAAGCTCGAGCAAACGCTTCGTGAACCACAGCGTCGACGACTCGTCCGCACGCATGTCCTCGACGTTTCGGGTCAAGTCGCCGTGGCGAATCCACCACTCGTGGTCGGCCGTCGGAGCCCACGGCATCGGCGTGCGCGCGCCGTCGCGACTGTGCGCGGTGTCGAGCTGCTCGCTCGCCGGGATCTCGACCTGCTCCATGCCGAGCTCGTCGCCGTAGTAGAGGATCGGCGTGCCGCGCAGCCCGAGCAACAGCATCAGCGCGCAGCGGATCTTCGCCTCGTTTCCCCCGCACCAGCGCGTCGGGAAACGGACGATGTCGTGGTTCGAGCCGCACCAGACCGGCCACGCGTCCGCGGGAAACGTCCGCTCGGCCCCCTCGACGATCTCGCGGAGCTCCACCGCATCGAGGTGCGCAAGCGTGAACGAGAAGATCATTGGCAGCTGCAGCTCGTCGTCGTCGCCGAAGTACTTCGCGAGCTCCTCGAGGCTCGGGACCCACGTCTCCCCGAGGAGGACCCGCTCGGGGTCGTACTCGCGCGCGATCGCGCGCCAGCGGCGGTAGATCTCGTGCACCTCGGGTCTGTTCATGTTGTAGACGCGCTCCTCGCGCGGGTCCTGCGCCTTCCCCACGATCGGGTTGTCGCGCAACTCCTTGTCCTTGACGAGCGCGTGCGCGACGTCGATCCGGAACCCCGCGATGCCCCGGTCGAACCAGAAGCGAAGCGTCTCCTCGAACTCCTGGCGGACGTCGTCGTTCCACCAGTTCAGGTCGGGTTGCTCGGGGAGGAAGTTGTGGAGGTAGTACCTGCCGACCTTCGGATGCTTCGTCCACGCGGACCCGCCGAACGTCGACGTCCAGTTGTTCGGCTCGTCGGCCCAGACGTACCAGTCGCGCTTCGCAGGATCCGAGAACCACGGGTGCTCGCTGCTCGTGTGGTTGGGGACGAGGTCGAGGACCACCTTCATCCCGCGCTCGGCGGCATCCGCGACGAGCGCGTCGAGATCGTCGAGCGTCCCGTAGTCGGGGTGTACGCCGTGGAAGTCGGAGACGTCGTAGCCCCAGTCCGCGTTCGGCGACGGATGGATCGGCGTCAGCCAGATCGCGTCGACGCCGAGCCACTCGAGGTAGTCGAGCTTCGAGCGGATGCCCGGCAGGTCACCGTGCCCGTCGCCGTTCGCGTCCGCGAACGACCGGACGTAGATCTGGTACAGGACCGCGTCTCGCCACCACATGCGGCGCGTCAGGCTACCGACAACGGTTTCCGCGCGACGAAGACGACGAAGTCGTCGTCGGCCGTCGCCGGCCGCTCTTCGTGGCTTCCGTGGACTGCGTCGACCTCGAAGCCCGCACGCTCGAGCATCAGCACTAGCTCGTTGGTGAAGTACAGGCCGATGTCCAGCGTATGGCTCTCCTCGGCGATCAGCTCGCCGTCCCGCCACTGGCGCGCGCGGATCTCGAGAGTCGCGCGCTGCGCGAGCGGGTCGAGCGCCAGGAGCCTCGACTGGAGCGCGAGCTCGGTGCCGTCGGACGCACGCCTGCGCTCCCCGTCGTCTTCGGACCACGCACGCGGGAGGTCGGTGCGCTCCTCTCGGAGCCAGCGCTGCCATTGCTGCGAGTTCGCGTACGGAACCTCGTTGTCGAGGACGAGCGTTCCGCCTGGTTCGAGGTGCTCGTAGAAGCGCGAGAGCGCCTGGAGGTCCTGCGCCCGGTCGCTGCCGAGTGCGAAGCCTCCGCAGACGACGATCGTCCGGTACGAGCGCGGCGGGTCGAGCTCGTGCATCGCCTGGACGAAGAGCGTCGGCGACAGCTCCTCGCGCTCGGCTCGTTCGCGGCAGAGCGCGATCATGTCCTCCGAGACGTCGCAGCCGTCGACGTCCAGCCCCGCGCGAAGGTACGGGAGCAAGAGCCTGCCGGTCCCGCAGGCGACGTCGAGGGCCGGCTGACCGTTGCGCTCGATGAACCGCCTGAAGTAGTCGATTTCAGGGCCGCCCTCGTTGAACTCTGCCCACCATTTGGCAACGAGGCCGTAGTGCCAGGTCTGGGGCGCCATCGCCGGATCCTCTCACCGTTCGACTCGAACCAGGGATGGCACGCCGCGCCTCGCGGGCCGATGTGGACCCCGAGGAGGGAGCCGATGGACCGAATCGAGTTGCTGCGAAAGCTCATCGAGCGGGAGCCGCTCGTGCGCTGGACCGCGATCGCTGCGGCCGCGCTCGCCTGGCTGTCGGTCGCCTGGTTCAGCCCGCTGCCGCTGCTGGTCGCTGTGCTGCTCGTTGCGTCGGTCTTCGTCGTTCGGCGCAGGCGCGGCGATCACCTGGCTCCGGGCCGGACGACGAGCTCGACCTGTTCTAGTCTCGCGTCGCTACGGTGGGCGGATGGACCTCGCCCTGCTGGAAGCCGAGCTGAGCGCACGCGGGGAGCCGCCGTTCCGGGCCCGCCAGGTCTGGTCGTGGGTCGCGCGCGGAGCGAAGGGCTACGAGCAGATGACCGACGTGCCCGCCGGGCTGCGCGGCGAGCTCGCGTCGTCGGTGCCGCTGTCGACGCTGACCGTGGTGCGGCAGGACGAGGCGCGCGACCGGACGGTCAAGACGCTCTTCCACACGCACGACGGACACCCCGTCGAAGCAGTGCTGATGCGCTATCGCGACGGCCGCCGCTCGATCTGCGTCTCGTCACAGTCCGGGTGTCCGCTGACCTGCACGTTCTGCGCGACCGGCGCGATGCAGTTTCGCCGCAACCTGACCGCCTGGGAGATCGTCGACCAGGCGCTCCACTTCCGCCGCTTCGAGACGGTCGACCACTGCGTCTTCATGGGGATGGGCGAGCCGATGCTGAACCTCGACAACGTGCTCGAGGCAGCGCGGCGACTGCCGGACCTCGGGATCACGCACCGGCGCACGACGATCTCGACGATCGGCTGGCTGCCCGGCCTGCAGCGCTTCGTGGACGAGGTCGAGGAGCCGATCCGACTCGCGCTCTCGCTGCACGCCGCCGATCCCGCGCTCCGCTCGACGATCATGCCGGTCAACGACCGCTACCCACTCCCGGACGTGCTCGCCGAGTGCGTCCGCTACTTCGGCCTTCGGCGGCGCAAGGTCTTCGTCGAGTACGTGATGCTCGCCGGTGTGAACGACCGCGTCGAGCAGGCGCACGAGCTCGCCGCGCTGCTCGACCCGCAGGTCTTCAAGGTGAACCTGATCCCCTACAACCCGACGGGGATGTACGACGGCTCGTCGCGCAAGGCGATCGACGCGTTCAAGCACGTGCTCGACCGCGCGCGGATCCCGGCGACGGTTCGGCTCACGCGCGGGCGCGACATCGCGGCCGCGTGCGGCCAGCTCGCGGCTACCGGTTGACCGTCGACATGTCGGGATAGCGGTCACCGGCCGCCACGCCCGCAGGAAACGCGTCGTCGAGCTGCCGAAGCTCGTCGTCCGTCAGCTCGAGCTCGAGCGCGCCGGCGTTCTCCTCGAGGTAGCGGCGCCGTTTCGTCCCGGGGATCGGGACGACGTCGCCGCCACGGGAGTGCACCCACGCCAGCGCGAGCTGCGCCGCGGTCACGCCGTTCTGCTCCGCGAGCGAACGCAGCTCGTCCGCAAGCGCGAGGTTGTGCTCGAGATTCTCCTCCTGGAAACGTGGCATCACGTGGCGGCGGTCGTCCTCGATGAGGTCGCCGCACTGCGGTAGCTCCCGGTGAGGAAGCCGCGGCCGAGCGGGCTGTACGCGACGAAGCCGATCCCGAGCTCGCGCACGGTCGGCAGGATCTCTGCCTCCGCGTCGCGCGACCAGAGCGAGTACTCGCGTCTGCAGCGCGCTGATCGGGTGCACGGCGTGCGCTCGCCTGATCGTCTCCGGGCCGGCCTCCGAGAGCCCGAGGTAGCGCACTTTGCCGGCCTCGACGAGCGCGGCCATCGCACCGACGGTCTCCTCGATCGGGACGGTCCTGTCGACGCGGTGCTGGTAGTAGAGGTCGATCACCTCGACGCCGAGCCGCTGCAGCGACGCCTCGCACGCCGCCAGCACGTACTCCGGTCGCCCGTTGATCCTGATCCACGAGCCGTCGGGCTTCCGCTCGTTGCCGAACTTCGTCGCGAGCTCGACCTCGTCACGCCGATCGGCGATCGCCTTCCCGACGAGCTGCTCGTTCGCACCGACGCCGTACATGTCGGCGGTATCGAGGAACGTGACGCCGAGATCGAGTGCACGGTGGATCGTCGCGATCGACTCGGCCTCGTCGGTCGCGCCGTAGAACTCGGACATCCCCATGCAACCGAGCCCCTGCGCGGAGACCTCGAGACCTTGGCTCCCCAGTGACCGTCGCTCGATGCTCATGCGCTCATTGTGCCCGCGGGTGCTCGTCGACCCGCCGGATCCACGCCTCGAGCCGTGGGTACGCGCCGCCGAGCGCAAGGTGCTCGACGAGGATTCGGTGGAACGGCTCGGTGTCGGCGGGATCGTCGATCACTCCGTACTTGAGAAACGGGAAGAAGGCGCAGTCCACGACGCCGAACTCGTCGCCGAACATGTACGGCCGGTCGGCGAGGAGCGCCTCGAAGCGGTCGCGCGAGCGCTCGAGCTCTTCCACCTGCGCGCGGATGCGTTTCTCGACGCGTTCCTCAACCGAGAGCGCGCGCTCCAGCTCGTTCGGCGGCTTCTTCCAGACGCGGTTGAACCAGTCGATCAGCAGCACCGCCTCGGCACGGCGCGCCTCGTCGCGCGGGTACAGCGGCGGGTCGGGGTAGCGCTCCTCCAGGTACTCGAGGATCGCGGTCGAGTCGGCGATGAGCTTCCCGTCGTCCTCGAGCACCGGCACGAGCGGCTGGCCGCTCGCCTCGATCACCGTCGTGCGGTCGTTCCGATCGACGTCGACCCACTCCGCCTCGAGCCCCTTGTGTCCAAGCGCCAGCGCGACCCGTTCGACGTTCGTCGAGAACGGGATGCGCCAGACGCGGATCATGCGCCCTTCTGCGCTTCGAGCTGGCGCGGCTCGACGGGCTCGCCGGAGAGGTCGGGGTGGTCCTCGAAGCCGTACCGGACGATCGCCCGCTTCGCGGCGCGCACCTCGTCGAGCCGGCGCACGGGCCGGTCGTGCGGCGCCTCCTTCAGCAACTCGGGCGACTCGGCGGCCTCGCGCGCGATCGCGAGCATCGCGTCGCAGAACTCGTCGAGCACTTCCTTCGGCTCGGTCTCCGTGGGTTCGATCATCAACGCCTCGGGGACGATCAGCGGGAAGTAGACCGTCGGCGGATGGAAGCCGTAGTCCATCAGCCGCTTCGCGACGTCGAGCGCACTTGCGCCGTGCTCGCGCTTGAGGCTTCGCGCCGAGACGACGAACTCGTGCATGCACAGCCGGTCGAACGGGAGGTCGTACGCGCCGCGCAGCCGGGCGAGCATGTAGTTGGCGTTCAGGACGGCGATCTCCGACATTCGCTTGAGCTGCGGCCCCCACATCCGGATGAACGCGTACGAGCGGATGAAGACGCCGAACGGCCCGGTGAACCCGCGCACCTTGCCGATCGACTTGGGGCGATCGAAGTCGAGGCGAAAGATGTCACCGTCGCGCACGATCTGCGGCACGGGGAGGAACGGCTCGAGCGTGTCGCGGACGACGATCGGCCCGCCGCCTGGCCCGCCGCCGCCGTGCGGCTGCGAGAACGTCTTGTGCAGGTTGATGTGGACGATGTCGAAGCCCATGTCGCCGGGCCGCGAGATGCCGCACACCGCGTTCAGGTTTGCGCCGTCGTAGTACATGAGCGCCCCGACGGAGTGGAAGATGCGCGCGATCTCCTCGACGTGCTCGTCGAACAGCCCGAGCGTCGACGGGTTCGTGATCATCAGGCCAGCGGTGTGCTCGTCGACCTTGCCGCGCAGGTCCTCGACGTCGATGTTCCCGCGCGCGTCGGTCTTGACCGGCGTGACCTCGTAGCCGGCCATCGTCACCGAGGCGGGGTTCGTGCCGTGCGCGCTGTCGGGGATGACGATCTTGCGGCGCTGCTCGTGCTCCCCGCGCTCCGTGAAGTACGCGCGCATCAGGAGCAGGCCCGTCAGCTCGCCCTGGCTCCCGGCGGCAGGCTGCAGCGAGCAGGCGTGTAGGCCCGAGACCTCGACGAGCGCCTCCTGGAGGCGCCACATCAGCTCGAGCGCGCCCTGCGCGCCTTCCTCCTCCTGCAGCGGGTGCAGGTCGCGGAAACCGGGCAGGTTCGCGAGCCGCTCGTTGACGCGCGGGTTGTACTTCATCGTGCACGAGCCGAGCGGGTAGAAGCCGGTGTCGATCCCGAAGTTCCGCGTCGACAGCTCGGTGAAGTGGCGCATGAGCTCGGGCTCGGCGAGCTCGGGCAGGCGCGGCGGCTCCGTGCGGCGGAGGGACTCGGGAAGCTCGGGCGTTACGAGGTCGTGACGCGGAAGCGTGTACGCGGTCCGGCCGGACTGCGACTTCTCGTAGATCAGCTTCACGATGCGAGCACCTCGACGAGACGGTCGATGTCCGCCGGCGTGCGCTTCTCCGTCAGCGCGACGAGCAGCGAGTCGTCGAGTCCCGGGTAGTCGCGGCCGAGCGGGTAGCCCGGGTGCACGCCCTGGGCGCGCGCGTCGCGCACGACGTCGGCGGCGTTCCGTCCGACGCGTACGGCAAACTCTTTGAACGTTGCCTGTCCTGAGAACGTCGGTTCGAGGCCCGCCTCTTGCAGGCGTGTCTTCGCATGGTGGGCGAGGCCGAGGCAGGTCTCCCCCAGCTCGCGAAGCCCCTGCGGACCGAGCCACGAGAGGTAGACGAGGCCGCCGAGCGCGAGGAGCGTCTGGTTGGTGGTGATGTTCGACGTCGCCTTCTCGCGACGGATGTGCTGCTCGCGCGTCTGCAGGGTGAGGACATAGCCGCGCTCACCCGCGGCGTCGACCGTCTCGCCGACGATCCGGCCCGGCATCCGGCGGATGTGCTCCGACTTGGCTGCGAGGAAGCCGTAGTGCGGTCCGCCGAAGGACTGGTGGTTCCCGGCCCCCTGCCCTTCGCCGATCGCCAGCGCACAGCCGTAGCGGCCCGGGGCCTCGAGCACGCCGAGGCTGAGCGGGTCCACGTGCGCCACCGCCAGCGCGCCGGCTTCGTTCGCCGCGGCTGCGAGCTCCGGCGCGGCCTCGAGGTTCCCGAAGAAGTTCGGCTGCTGGAAGATCACGCACGCCGCGTCGCGTGCCGCCTCGGCGAGCTCCTCGGGATCGGTGACCCCGTCGCGGTGGGGCACTTCGACGACCTCGAGCCCGAAGCCCGGGGCGAAGGTCTTCACGACCTGGCGCACCTGCGGGTTCGTCGCTTCGGTGACGACGACCTTCGAGCGGCCCGTCACGTGCTTCGCGACGTAGCAGGCGTCAGCGGCGACGGTCGTCCCGTCGTAGCCCGACGCGTTCGAGACATCCATCCCGGTCAGCTCGCAGATCGCGGTCTGGTACTCGAAGATCGCCTGGAGCACGCCCTGGCTCAGCTCCGGCTGGTACGGCGTGTACGCGGTGAGGAACTCTCCGCGCTGGAGAACTGCGTCAACGACCGCGGGCACGTAGTGGTCGTAGATTCCCGCGCCGAGGAACGAGACCTCGTCGCGCACGTTCCGTGCGGCGAGCTGCTCCAGGTGCGCGACGACCTCGGGCTCGGAGAGCGCCGGCTCGAGTGCCAGCTCCCGCCGGAAGCGCACACCTTCGGGGACGTCGCGAAAGAGCTCGTCCACCGACGAGACGCCGATCGCGTCGAGCATCTCGCGCTCGTCGCGCTCGGTCAGCGAGACGAACGGCGTCACTGCTCGGCCAGAAACGCGCGGTAGGCGGCAGCGTCGAGCAGCTCGTCCGCCTCCGCCGGCTCGCTCAGCCGGATCCGGATCAGCCAACCCTCGCCGTAGGGATCCTCGTTGACGGTCTCGGGCTCGTCGACGGCCTTGCGGTTCACCTCGAGCACCTCACCGGAGAGCGGCGCGATGACGTCGGAGACCGCCTTCACCGACTCGACCTCGCCGTACGACGCGCCGAGCTGGATCTGCTGCCCGTCGGTCGGCGGCTCGAAGTGGACGAGCTCGCCGAGCGCGTCCTGCGCGAACCACGTGATCCCGAGCACCGCCTCGTCGCCGTCGATTCGCGCCCAGTCGTGTTCGCGGTGGTACTTCAGCTCGTCGGGGTAGCTCTCCTCGGCGGCCACTACGCGTGCTCCTCTCGTCGGTAGATCGGCTTGGGGACGATGCGCGCGCGCCTCGGGCGCCCACGCACGTCGATCGTCAACTCGGTGCCGGGGGCGCTCGCGCCGGCGGGGACGTACCCCATCCCGATCCCGACGTCGAGCATCGGCGAGTGCGACCCGGAGGTCACCTCGCCGGGCGGCTCGGAGATCGCCATCCCCTGCCGCGGGATCGCCTTCTCCTCCATCACGAAGGCGACGAGCTTGCGCTCCGGGCCGTCGGCCTTGATGCGGCGCAGCACGTCGGCGCCGGTGAAGTCCTTGTCGAGCGCGCACACCCAGCCGAGGCCCGCGGAGATCGGATCGGTGTCCGGCGTGATGTCGTTTCCGTGCAGCGGGTAGCAGACCTCGAGCCGCAGGGTGTCGCGTGCCCCGAGCCCGCACGGCACGACGCCGCGCGCGAGCACGGCGTCCCACAGCTCGCCGGCGTCCTCGGCCATCGCGAGCAGCTCACACCCCTCCTCGCCGGTGTAGCCGGTGCGGTTGACCATCACCTCGATCCCGTCGATCTCACCCATCTCCCACGTGAATGCCTTCTTCCCGGACGGCAGGCCGAGCCGCTCGAACGCTTTCGGCCCCTGGACGGCGAGCAGCGCGTACTCGTTCGAGCGGTCGCTGACCTCGGAGCCGCGGATCTCGCGCTCCTTCAACCAGCCGTAGGCGGCCTCGCGGTTCGACGCGTTGACGATCAGCAGGAAGCGCGTCGGCTCGAGCTCGTAGACGATCAGGTCGTCGATGATCCCGGCGCGCTCGTTCGTCAAGAGCGTGTACTGCGCCTCGCCGGGACCGATCTTGTCGAGGTCGTTCGAGAGCAGCCCCTGGAGGAGCTCCTTGGCCCGGGGTCCCTCGATTTCGAGCTCGCCCATGTGCGAGACGTCGAACACGCCGGCATCGGTTCGCACTGCCCGGTGCTCGGGGATCACGCCCTCGTACTGGACGGGCATCTCCCAGCCCGCGAACGGGACGAGCCGCGCCCCGAGCGCGGCGTGCCGGTCGTGGAGCGGGGTGCGAAGGAGCGTCTGCATGCGGACTCGATCCTAGAGGCTTGATGTGGAATTCACGTGCCTGTGGGGACGGGCCAGACCAAGCAGCTGAGTTCGAGCGGCCGGAGCTCGTACTGGTAGTACGGGCTTCGGACGATCGGACTCAGATGCGCCGTGTCTGGGCCGCCAGCCACAGGTGCGCGAGTTTCACATCAGGCCTCCGGTGAAGAGCCCTTCGGCGACCGCCCCGAAACGGCGTCGCTCCTGCTGAGCCCGGCGGTCAGTCGTCGCGCAGGAACGACGGCACTTCGAGCACGTCGTCGGAGAGCTCGAAGCCCTCGCGGGCCCGTGGCTCGGACGCGACGAGGCTCTCCTCGCGCTTGCGCCGCTTGCGCTGCGGCCCGAACCCGGTCGCGATCACGGTGACGCGAACCTGGTCGCCGAGCTTGTCGTCGATCACGGCGCCGAAGATCACGTTGGCGTTCTGGTCGGCGGCGCCGGTGACGACCTCGGCCGCCTCGTTGACCTCGAAGAGCCCGATGTCGCTGCCGCCCGAGACGTTGAGCAGGATGCCGGTCGCGCCCTCGATCGACGCTTCGAGGAGCGGCGACGAGACCGCCGTCCGTGCGGCTTCGGCAGCGCGGCTCTCGCCCGATGCCTCGCCGATCCCCATCAGCGCGGAGCCGGCGTCGCGCATGATCGTGCGCACGTCGGCGAAGTCGAGGTTGACGAGCCCGGGCACGGTGATCAGGTCGGTGATCCCCTGCACGCCCTGCCGGAGAATGTCGTCGGCCATCACGAACGCGTCGACGATCGAGGTTCGCTTCTCGACCACCTGGAGTAGCCGGTCGTTCTCGATCACGATCAACGTGTCGACCTTCTCACCGAGGTTGCCGATCCCGACCTGCGCCTGTTCGGCGCGTCGGCGGCCCTCGAACGAGAACGGGCGGGTGACGACGCCGACGGTGAGCGCACCGAGCTCCTCTTTCGCGAGCTCGGCGACGATCGGCGCGCCGCCGGTGCCGGTGCCGCCGCCTTCACCCGCGGTCACAAAGACCATGTCGGCGCCCTTGAGCGCCTCCTTCAGCTCATCGCGGCTCTCCTGCGCGGCGGCCTCGCCGACGACCGGGTCGGCCCCGGCGCCCAGGCCTCGCGTCTCCTTCGAGCCGATGTGGATCTTCACGTCCGCCTCGCTCATGACGAGCGCCTGTGCGTCGGTGTTCACGGCGATGAACTCGACCCCGGAGAGCCCGGCCTCGACCATCCGCGAAACGGCGTTCGTGCCGCCGCCGCCGACGCCGACGACCTTGATCACCGCGAGATAGTTACCGGTCTGGTCTCTCACTCTGGACGTCCCTCGCCGTAAAGCTGGACTGGAGCCTGGGGGTTGTGCAGGGCGTTTCTGCTCTGGAGGGTACGTGTGCTTGTCAATCGTGTCAACACTCCTACCCCTGGCTGGGGTCGACCTCGAGTTGAGGTTGAGCCTCCGCCGAGCCGGCGACCGGGCGTTCGGGTACCGCGACGTCGAGGTACGTCGACCCGTCCGGGAGCTGCGAAAGAACCTCTGCGGCGACCGCGAGCTTCAACCGGAGGTCGTGCTCGCGACCCAGGCGGACCTGGATCCCGGAGCGGAGGACGAGCGTCGTCTCGGGCCCTTCGAGCCGGACCGACTGCACCCGGGCCGGCAGGCCGTCGCGGGCGAGGACGAGCACGCGCACAGCCCTCCGCGCAGGGCCGTCGGCGAGCGTGTCGCCCGCCGCGACGTCCACGTCCCGCGGGACCCAGATCCGGGGCAGCATCGGCAGTGCGCCGCGCTCGAGCGGCCGCACGACCCGGGCACGCGCCGAGACGAGCCACGACTCGTCACCGCGCCGGAGCACGAGGAGCGCGCGCTCCGGCAAGACGTAGACGCGCAACGTGTGCGGGAACGCCCGGTCGTGCGTGACGCCGACCACGTCCGGCAGGCCGACGATCTTCCGGTCGAGGTCTGCTGCGCGCAGCCCGACGAGGCTTCTCCCCTCGAGCGGCTCGAGGGCGGCTCCCACCCGCGCGCTCACGTCGGGGGGCGCCCCCACGACCTCGATGTGGCGAATTGCGAAGAGCCCCGTCTCGCGCGCGACGCCGTACGCCGCCACCCCGAGCGCGAGCAGAGTGAAGCCGACGAGCAGCGAGGGCCCAGAAGGCAGGAGCCGGCGCAGGTCGATCCGGCGGCGGTGCGGCAGTTCGGCCGCCGCAGCCTTCACGCGCGCAGGCGACCGCTGGTCCTTAGGGGCCATTGCGGCAACTTCGCCGCCCGGTCAGGCGCTCCTACCGCTCGAGCGGCAGCAGCTCGACGGCACCGAGGAACTCGACCTCGTGCTCGAGCTCGACGCCGTACTGCTCCCACGCGCGCCGGCGCGCTTCGGCCATCAGGCCCAAGGCGTCCGCCGTCGCGGCTCCGTCGGCGTTCTCGATGAAGTTCGCGTGCCGCGGAGAGATCTGTGCGCCGCCGAGCCGGAACCCGCGGAGCCCGCAAGCTTCGAGCATCCTCCCCGCCGAGAGCTCGTGCTCGGGGTTCTTGAACACGCTGCCGAACGTGCGCTTGTTCGTCGGCTGCGCGGCCTTGCGCTGGGCCTGCAGCTCGGCGACCGTCGCCTTGATCTCCTCGACCGGGCGAGGGACGAGCCGCAGCTCGACCTCGGCGACGACCTGCCCGTGGCGAAGCTCCGAGTGCCGGTAGCGCAGGCCGAGCTCAACCGGACTGAGCCACCGTGCGCCGTCGAGGTCGACCACGAGCGCACGCTCGAGCACCTGCGCGAAGTCGCCGCCGTATGCGCCCGCGTTCATCCAGACGCCGCCGCCGGTCGTGCCCGGGATCGCGCACGCGAACTCGAAGCCCGCCGAGACCGGCGTCGCGCGCGCGGTGCAGCACGACCGCGTTCGCCGCGCCGCCCCCCGCACGCACGAGCTCGCCGTCGACCTCCACCTTCGCGAGCGTCGCCTCCGAGCTTCAGGACGAGCGCGTCCACTCCCTCGTCGGCGACGAGCAGGTTCGAGCCGAGCCCGACGGTCGCCACACCGGTGTCGTGCTCCGCCGCCCAGCGGAGCGCCTCGTGCAGCTCGTCGAGGCTCTCCGGCCGGGCAAACGCCCGGGCGGGGCCGCCGGTGCCGAGCGTGGTGAAGCGTCCGAGCGGGACGTCCCTCCTCGAGCGTCACGAGAGCTCCGAGACGAGGAGGTCGGCCCCGCGGTCGACGTCACCGGCGCCTAACGTCAGCACGAGGTCGCCGGGCCGCGCCCGCCCCGTGAGGAACCGCACGCCGTCCTCGAGGTTCGGCGTCCACGCGACCGGCATCCCCGGCCGAAGCTCCGTGAGGGCGTCGACGACGAGCTTTCCACTGACGCCCTGCACCGGCTCCTCGCGTGCCGCGTAGACGTCGGTCACGGCGACCGCGTCGGCCGCACTGAGAGCGCGGGCCAGCTCGTGCGCGAGATGCCGCGTCCGCGAGTAGAGGTGCGGCTGGAAGAGTACGAGCACGCGACCCGGCTCGAGCTCGCGCGCAGCGGCGAGCGCGGCGGCCACCTTGGCCGGGTTGTGCGCATAGTCGTCGTAGACGCGCACTCCGTCGCCGCCCCTGAGCTCGAAGCGGCGTCCCGCGCCTGCGAACTCCCGCAGGGTGTGCTCGGCCGCCGCGCGGTCCACGCCGGCCAGCTCGAGCGCGGCGAGCGCGGCGGCCGCGTTCCGACGGTTGTGCTCGCCGGGAAGCTGGAGCTCGAATGCCACTGGGTCGAGCTCCTCTCCGCGCACGACGTTCGGCACGTGTGGAAGCCAGGCGTCGAAGAGCGCCCGCACCTCGGCGAGCGAGCCGAACGTCGCGTGGTGGTCGAGGTCGACGTTGAGCACGACGGCGATCTCCGGCCGAAGCGACGAGATCGTCCGGTCCGACTCGTCGCCCTCGACGACGAGCCAGCCCTCCCCCGCGCGCGCGTTGGCGCCGAGCTGCGGCACCTCGCCGCCGATCAGGAACGACGGATCGAGCCCGAGCCGGTCGAGGACGAACGCGATCATCGCCGTCGTGGTCGTCTTGCCGTGCGCACCGGCGACGACGATCGAGCGCTGCAAGGAGACGAGCTCGGCGAGCAGCTCGGCGCGGCTCTTGCCGGGGACGCCGAAGGCGGACGAGACGATCGCCTCCCACCCGTCCGGCACGACCGGCTCGGGCTCGATCGACACGTCGATCCCGGCGGCGCGGACGTTCGCGAGATACGGCGTCTCGACGCGGTCCCAGCCGCCGACCTCTGCCCCCCACGCGTGAGCGAGAAGCGCGTAGCCCGACAGCCCCGCACCGCCGATCCCGACGAACCAGAGGCGTCTACCGGCGAGCGGCCGTTGCAAGCTGCACCAGCTCCTCCGCGATCTCCTCGGCGGCGTCCGGACGCGCAGCGCCGAGCATCGCCTCGCGCATGGCCGCGAGCTCCGCTTCGTCCTCGAGCAGCGTGCGCACGACGTCGATCGCGCGCGGGAGCTCCGAGTCCGGCACGACGACCGCGCCGCCCGCGCGTTCGAAGTGCTCCGCGTTTCGCGTCTGGTGGTCGGCCGTCGCGTGCGGGTAGGGGACGAGCACGGCGGGCAGCCCTGCGGCCGCGAGCTCCCAGACGGATCCGCCGGCGCGCGCGAGCGCGAGGTCGGCTGCGCCGAGCGCCACGCCGAACTGCTCGATCGAGGGGAGCACCACGTAGTCATCGCGGGAGACGCGGGCGCGCACGAGGGCGAAGTCGCGCTCGCCGGTCAGGTGCAGCACCGCCGGGCCGCTCTGCCCGAACGCCTCGACCGCGGCCTCGTTGAGCGAGCGGGCACCGGCGAGCGCGCCCGCGACGAGCAGCACGTGCCCCACGAGCGGCAGGTCGAGCTCGCGCCGCGCCTCGTAGCGCGGAACAACGCGCGAGCTCGACGGGATCGGCCGCCCGAAGCCGCGCTCCTTCTCGGTCGGATACGCCAGGAAGACTCGCCGTGCGAACGGTGAGGCAAGCCGGTTCGCGAGCCCCACGTGCGCGTCGGCCTCGGTCACCGCCGCCGGGATCCCCTTCGTCCACGCCGCGAGCACCATCGGTCCCGCCACATAGCCGCCACCGCCGAGCACGACGTCGGGACGGCGACGCTCGAGGATGGCGCGGCAAGCGAACGGCGCAGCCACCGCCTGCGCCGCCGCGCTGATCAGCCTGGTACCGAGTCGGCGCGGGAAGCCGCTGACCTGAAACGCGTCGAACGGGTAGCCGGCCTCAGCGACGAGCCGAGCCTCGACGCGCTCCGGCGACCCGGCGAACGTCACCGCCACTCCGCGCGCGCGGAGCGCTTCCGCTACTGCGAGCGCGGGCAGCACGTGTCCTGCCGTCCCCCCGGCCGCGATCAGGCACTGCAGCGATCTTTCGTCCTCCACCGGAAGCGATGTTAAGGAGGACCCCGACGCCGGTGAGCATCACCACGAGGCTCGAGCCCCCGGCGGAGACGAATGGGAGGGGAATTCCGGTCAGCGGGGCGATTCCCAACACGGCGGCGAGGTTGACGGCCGCCTGGCCGCAGACGAGCGCCGTGAGCGCGGCTGCAAGTCGCTTGCCGAAGGGATCAGCGCAGCGAAGCGCGACCTGCAGCCCGGCGTAGGCGAACGCTCCGTAGGCGGCGATCACGAGCGTCGACCCGATCAGCCCCAGCTCCTCGCCGACGATCGCGAAGATCATGTCGGTGTGCGCTTCCGGGAGATAGAAGATCTTCTGGACGCCCTGGCCGAGCCCCTTGCCGAAGAGACCGCCCGAGCCGAGGCCGATCAGCGCCTGCACGGACTGGAAGCCTGCGCCCTGCGCATCGTCCCAGGGGTTCATGAAGCTCAGCAGTCGCTCGCGCCGGTACGGCTCGATCCAGATCGCGGCCATCCCGACTGCGGCCGCGATCGCGGCCGTGACGCCGAGCAGCCGCACCGGCGTTCCGGCGACGAGCAGCAGGCCGCCGAGCATCACCACGATGCAGATCACGGTGCCGAGGTCGGGCTCGAGCAGGATCACCGCGCAGAAGACGCCGGCGACGAGACCGAGCGGCTTCGCGAGCTCCGCGAGTGTCTGCGGCGCGCGGCGGCGTGCGAGGTAGGCGGACGCCCAGACGGCGAGCGCGAGCTTCGCGAGCTCGGACGGCTGGAAGACGGCCGGGCCGACGGCAAGCCAGCGGCGCGCGCCGTTGACCGGGTCGCCCAGCGCGAGCACGGCGACGCACAGCGCGAACGAGACGACGAGGAACGGCGGCGCAAGCTTTCGCCAGATGCGGAAGTCGGTGCGCGCTGCGATCGCGAGCAGGCAGACGCCGATCAGCGCGTAGACGCCCTGGCGGGCCAGGTAGCCGGTGGGGTCCCCGCCGCCGAGCGCGGCCGGCGCGGAGGTCGCGCTGTAGACCATCACCAGCCCGAACGCGACCAGCGCGAGCGTCACGAGCAAGAGCACGTGCCATTCCAGATGCGCCTTCTTCATCTCCCTGCCGCGAGTTCGACGCGGGAGGGACGCCTGCCCTACTAGCTGGTAGAGGCGCAAGTCGCGAATCCGCTCACGCGGATCCGCGACCGCTTGGCACCTAAAGGCGGCCGCTTCCGCCGCAGCGACCAAGCTCTAGTCGAGCGCAGTCACGAGGCGCCGGAACTCGTCTCCGCGCTCCTCGAAGTCCCGAAACTGGTCGTAGCTGGCGCAGGCGGGCGAGAGCAGCACGACGTCGCCCGGCCGGGCCGCTGCGGCGGCGGCCGCGACGGCCGTCCCGAGATCGCCGCTCGTCTCGTGGGGAAGCTCACCGAGCGCCTCGGCGAGCTCGGGCGCGGCCTCTCCGATCAGGAAGGCTCGCTCGACCCTGCCCCGGGCCGCAGCGGCGAGCGGCTCGAACGACTCGCCCTTCGCCCTGCCGCCGGCGATCAGGAGCAGCGGCCGCTCGTAGGCGGCGAGCGCGCGGAGCGCCGCGGCGACGTTCGTCGCCTTCGAGTCGTTCACGAACAGGACGCCGTCCCGCTCGGCGACCGGCTCCAGCCGGTGCGGCACGCCCGGGAACTCGCGCAGCGCGCGCGCGATCTCTTCCTCGGTCGCACCGGCGGCCCTCGCCGCAACGGTCGCTGCGGCCGCGTTCTCGCGGTTGTGCGCGCCGGGGATCAGCGGCTCGGCGGGGAGCGGGTCGTCGCCGTCGAACTCTGCGCGGCGCGCTGCACCGGGGACAGCACGAAAGCCGCGGGGGACGATCGCGACGTCTCCCAGCTCTTGGTTCTCGAACACGCGGAGCTTCGCTGCCGCGTAGGCCTCGAGCGAGGCGTGACGGTCGAGGTGGTCGGGCTCGAGGTTCAGCAGCACGGCGACGCGCGGCCTGAACGTCTCGATGTCTTCGAGTTGGAAGCTCGACGCCTCGACGACGACCCACGAGCCAGGCTCGACGGTTCCGTCGAGCTCGGAGAGCGCGACGCCGACGTTGCCCGCGACCGGCGCGCCGAGCATTGCGCCGAGCAGCTCGCTCGTCGTCGTCTTGCCGTTCGTCCCGGTGACCGCGACGATCGGGCTGTCGAGGACGCGGGAGCCGAGCTCGAGCTCGCTCCAGACCGGGATCCCGCGCAGGCGAGCTTCGACGACGAGCACCGCCTCGCCGGGCACGCCGGGGCTCTTGACGAGCAGCTCGACGCCGTCGAGCAGCGAGACGTCGTCGTCGTTTCCGAGGTCGCGGTCAGCGCCGACGACGCGGACGCCGCGCCGCTGGAGCGCGGCGACCGCCGCCTGCCCGGAGCGCGCGAGGCCGAGCACGAGCGCGCTTCCCGGGAGCGTCACCGCAGATCCGGGCGGAAGTCGAAGAAGAACCGGTAGTAGAGCGCGAACGCGGAGGCGCACAGGATCCCGGTCACGATCCAGAAGCGCACCATGATCTTCGTTTCGGACCAGGCTTTCATCTCGAAGTGATGGTGGATCGGCGCCATCAGGAACACGCGTCTGCCGAGGTACTTGAACGTGAACACCTGGATGATCACCGACAGCGCTTCGATCACGAAGATGCCGCCGATCAGCAGCAGCAGGAGCTCCACGTTCATCATCAGCGCGAACGCACCGAGCGCGCCACCCAGCGCAAAGGACCCGGTGTCGCCCATGATGATCTCGGCGGGGAAAGCGTTGTACCAGAGGAATCCGACGCCGCCGCCGATCAGCGCCGCGCCGAGCGTCGCCATGTCGACCGCGGCGATGCTCTCGACGCCGCGCTGGCCACCGCGGACGAACGTGAGCACGTTCATCGCCGTGAAAGTGAAGAGTGCGATCGTGCACACGCCGGCGGCGAGCCCGTCGATCCCGTCGGTCAGGTTCGCGCCGTTCGCCGCGCCGGCGATGACGAAGAACACGAGCCCGTACCAGGCCCACGACAGGTCGATGTCGATGCCGACGATCGGCAGGTAGACCTCGGTCGTCAGCTCGCGATCCTGGGAGAGGTAGCCGATGACGGCCGAGATCCCGAGCAGCATCAGGAGCTTCCAGCGCCCCGACAGGCCGAGCGAGCGGCGATGCGTCAGCTTGATGAAGTCGTCGAGGAAGCCGATCGCGCCGCAGGCGACCGTCGCGAAGAACACGGTCAGCCCGGCGGTCGAGTAGCGGCTGAGCGGAAGAAACGCGGCTGCGGCCGCGGCGATGATCAGCAGCCCGCCCATCGTCGGCGTGCCCTGCTTGACGACGTGCCCCTGCGGGCCTTCTTCGCGGACGAACTGTCCGAGCTCTTTCCGGCGCAAGAACTCGATGAAGCGCGGGCCGAGCAGGATCGAGAGCAACATCGCCACGATCGCGGCGATGATGACGCGACTCAAACCCGCGCTCCCGCGAGGGCTTCCGCGACGACCTCGAGCCCGACCGAGCGCGACGCCTTGACGAGCACGCAGTCGCCGGGCTGCAGGAGCTCGTCGAGCGCGGCGATCGCCTCGTCGACGCCGCCGACACTCCGGACGGACGGGATCTCCGTCTGCCCGTCGCCGTAGTGCTCGGCGAGCGGCCCGACGGTGAGCAGGACGTCGACGCCGACCGCCGAGGCGTGGCGCCCCACGTCGCGGTGGTAGCGCGGTGCGTCGGGACCGAGCTCGGCCATGTCGCCGAGCACGGCGACGCGGCGCCGCGAGCCAGCGCGGTCGGCGAGGTGGTCCAGGGCGGCGCGCATCGACATCGGGTTCGCGTTGTACGCGTCGTTGATCAGCAGTCCTCCTCCGTCGAGCGGAAGCTCCTCGCCGCGCCAGCGCGAGAACGCGATCGCGCCCGCCCCCTCGTGCGCCCGGTCGAGCGGCAGCCCGAGGGCGTCGTACGCGTGCAGCGCTGCCAGTGCGTTCAGCAAGTGGTGGCGCGCGACGAAGTTGAAGGTCAGCTCGAGCTCTCGCCCGCCGACGGAGAGCACAGCGTGCGTTTGGTCGCCCTCGACGCGAGCGCTCAACACGTCGGCGGGCCCAAAGCGCCTCACCTCGAGGTCCGCCGCGGCGGAGGTACGGAGCGAGCTCCACCACGTTCGAAGGCACGATCGCGACGCCGCCCGCCGGCAGCGCCTCGATCAGCTCCGCCTTTGCCTGCGCGACCGCAGCGACCGTCCCGACGAGCTCGAGGTGGACCGGCCCGACGCCGGTGATCACGCCGATCCTCGGCTGCGCGATCGACGCGAGGGCGGCGATCTGGCCGAGCCCGCGCATCGCGAGCTCGAGGACGCAGACGTCGGTGTCCGACTCGAGGCGGCAAAGCGTGAGCGGAACGCCCAGCTCGTTGTTGAAGCTCGCCTCGGCCGCGACGGTGCGCGCGACGGGCGAGCAGAGAGCGTGCAGGATGTCCTTCGTCGAGGTCTTGCCGGTGGAGCCGGTGATCCCGACGACGCGCGCGTCGCTTCGCGCTCGGACTGCCGACCCGAGCGCACCGATCGCCGCGAACGCGTCTTTCGGGACGAGCGTCGCTGCTGCGCCGCGCCCGCGCGCCTCCGCGAGGAAGTCCTTTCCAGCGCCGATCGCGACGAAGAGATCGCCCGGCTGCGATCTGCCGTGAGTCGATCTTCACTCCGGTGATCCGTTCACCGGTCGCCTCGACGCGTCCGGCTGCGAGCGCCTCGACCTCGGCGATCGTGAGCGGGATCACGCCCGCACCCTCGCGCGTCGGAGCAGCTCGCGCGCGACCTCGCGGTCGTCGAACGGCAGCTTGCGGTCAGCGAACTCCTGTCCCTGCTCGTGACCCTTGCCCGCGATGACGACGACGTCGCCCGGCTGCGCCTCGTCGAGCGCGAGCTCGATCGCACGGCGCCGGTCGAGCTCGACTTCGAGACGCCCGGGCGCGCCGGCGACGACCTCCTCGACGATCGCGCGAGGATCCTCGGAGCGGGGGTTGTCGGAGGTGACGATCGCCACGTCGGCGTGCTGGGACGCGACGCGGCCCATCTGCGGGCGCTTGTCCCGGTCGCGATCCCCCCCGGCGCCGAAGACGCAGATCACGCGCCCGCCGAGCCCGCGCGCGGTTCGCAGGACGTTCGCGAGGGCGTCGGGCGTGTGGGCGTAGTCGACGAGCACCGTGAAGGGTTGGCCCTCGTCGACCTCTTCGAAACGTCCCGGAACCGCGCGAACGGACTCGAGCCCCGCACGTGCAGCCGCCTCGTCGATCCCGAGCAGCCTCGACGCAGCGAGCGCGGCCGAGTGCGTTCTCGACGTTGAAACGTCCCCGCAGCTTGAGATCGACGCCGTCGAGCGCGCTCGGCCCGAGCTCCGCGTCGTCGGCGAAGCCGAACGTCAGCGCGTGTGGCAGCTCGTCGGCGAGCCGGCGCCCGTACTCGTCTCCGACGTTGACCGCAGCCGGGACGTCCCGCGCGAACAGTCGCCGCTTCGCGTCGTAGTAGCGCTCCATCGTGCCGTGGAAGTCGAGGTGGTCCTGCGTGAGGTTCGTGAACACCAGCGCGGCGAAGCGGACCCCGTCGAGGCGGTGCAGCTCCGAGCCGTGCGAGGTCGCCTCGAGAACGACGCTGCGGTTCCCCGCGTCGAGCAGCTCGCGAAACGTCCGCTGGAGGTCGATCGCCTCCGCGGTGGTGCGCACGGCCGCGCGCCGCTCGTCGCCAACGCGGGTCTCGACCGTTCCGAGCAGTCCGGGCTTCCGGCCTGCCGCTTCGAGGATCGCGTAGAGGAGGTACGCGGTCGTCGTCTTGCCGTTCGTCCCGGTGACGCCTGCCACTTCGAGCTCGTTCGTGGGGTGCCCGAAGAACTCGGTAGCGGCGACTCGCCATCGCTGCACGAGCGTCCTCGACCACCAGCTGCGGAACGGCGAGGTCGAGCGGACGCTCGACGACGAGCGCGACCGCCCCGCGGTCGACCGCATCCGCGGCGAAGTCGTGGCCGTCGGCTCGGGAGCCGGGAACGCAGAAGAACAGCGTGCCCGGCCGGACGGCACCCGCGTCGTACGCGAGGTCCTTCAACTCGACCGGAGTGCGCCCCACCACGTCCTTCGGTGCGAGCGCCGCAATCAAACGCTCGAGCTGCATCTCGGCGGCCGAGTCTATCCCGCGATGTTCCACGTTCGTGACGGTTCGCGTCTTGTTCCGGCACACCTGCGGGGGTACGCTCGCAGCGGGGAACGCGGGTGGCGCCAAGCCCCCACCCGGGCGGGGGGCTGCTCTCGGCCGGGCTGCGGTCAGTTCTCCGGGTTGTCCGGCGGGACCTCGAGGTACTGGAGCGCGAAGCGGGCCAGCTCCTGGAACGCCGGGGCCGCGACGACGCCGCCCCAGATCGTCGTGGGCTCGTCGACGGTGACGAGGATCACGAGCCGCGGCCTCGTCGCCGGGACGAAGCCGACGAAGGACGCGACGTAGCGAGAGGTCGAGTAGCCGCTGCCGTCGGGGAGCGGCTTCGCGGCGGTGCCGGTCTTGCCCGCGACGTTGTAGCCGGGCACGGCAGCGGCGAGGCCCGTGCCTCCCTCGGCGACGACCCCGGTGAGCATCGTGGCGAGCTGCGACGCGACGGCGGGCGCCAAGAGCCTCCGTCGCTCGACGCGCGCAGCAGCGCGTCCGCCGACGTGCTCGATCAGGTGCGGCTGCAACCAGACGCCGTCGTTCGCCACTGCCGCGTAGGCGGCCGCCATCTGCACCGGCGTGACCGCGATCCCGTGGCCGATCGGAAGCGTGCCGATCGTCGAGCCGGACCAGGTCTCGAGCGGCGGAACGATCCCCGACGTCTCGCCCGGGAAGTCGAGTCCGGTCTTGCTCCCGAAGCCGAAGCGATCGACCCAGGACGCAAGCCGCTCCGAGCCGAGCTTCTGCGCGAGCGTGATCGCACCGACGTTCGACGATTGCGCAACGATGTCGGCGACGGTCATCCGCATCGTTGACCGCGGCTCGTGCTCATGAATGACGCGGTCGGCCACGTGAATCGACGTCGCCAGCGTGAACGCGGAGTGCGGCGAGACGAGCCCCTCGGAAAGCGCGCCGGCGACAGGGATCAGCTTGAACGTCGAGCCCGGCTCGTAGGTGTCGCTCGCCGTGCGGTTGCGCTGCGTGTCCGCGCTCGTCTCCGCGAAGCGGTTTGCGTCGAAGGTCGGGGCGGTCGCCATCGCGTAGATCTCGCCCGTGCTCGGGTCGAGGACGACGGCCGTCGCCGACTTCGCGCCCCACTGCCGCGTGGTGCGCCGCAATACGTCTTCGGCCTTCGCCTGAATGCGATGGTCGAGCGTGAGGAAGACGTCACGACCTTGGCGCTCAGCCGTCTCGCTGAGCACGTCGACCACGCGACCGAACGGGTCGCGGATCACGGTTTCGCGCCCGGGCCGCCCGCGCAGCACGTCGTCCAGTTGAAGCTCGATGCCGGCGAGCCCTCGGTTGTCCTGGCCGGCGAAACCGAGAACCTGCGCGCCGACGGCGCCCTGCGGATAGCGGCGGCGCTCCTCGGCGTAGAAACCGACGCCCGACAGCTCACGCTTCCGAAGCGCGTCGGCCTTCGCTGAGTCGGCCTTTCGCTGGAGGTAGACGAAGGCGCGCGACTTGTCCTTGAGCTGCGGGAAGATCGTCTCCGCGTCGAGCCCGAGCGCCTTCTCCGCCGCCAGCGCGACGAGGCGTGCGTTGGTGATCTGCGTCGGGTCGGCGTACACGGTCGTCGCCTGCTCGCCGAGGGCGAGCGGAACTCCGTTGCGGTCGAAGATCGTGCCGCGCCGGGCGGGCAATTCCAGGGTCTGCCGCTGCTGCTTCGCCGCGAGGTTCGACAGCGGCTGTGCGCGCACCCCTTGTAGCCAGACCGCGCGGGCCAGCGACCCGGCGAGCGCGAGGGCGAGCAGGACGAACAGCAGCCGGATGCGGCGGTTGACGACCTTCGAGGTCACCGGCCCGGGCGAAGCTCGACGTACGTCGATTCCTCCGCGGGCTGGAGCCCGAGCCGCGTTCGCGCGTCACGCTCGATTCGGGCCGGTGCGAGCGTGCTCGACACCCGCGACTCGAGCAGCGCGTTCTGTGCTTCGAGCTCGAGGCGCTCCTGACCGAGCTTCTCGATCTGCATGTTCAGGCGCAGCACGGCAACGTTGACCGCAACGACGCCGACGAGCAGCACCGCGAGCACGCCGATCCAGACGACGCCGCCCGCGAGCCGCCGCCGGGGGGCCGCCGATGCGCGGCGAGGACGGGGTTGCGGCCGCGAAACCGCTGGTGCTTCGACCTGCGCCGCAGAGGACCAGCTCGCCATGCTCAGGCCTTGACCACCGCGCGGAGCCGCGCTGACGACGCACGCGGATTGTGGGCGATCTCCTCGGCGGTCGGGCGCACCGCTCGCTTGGACAGCGAACGCAGCTCCGGCTCCTTCCCGCAAACGCAGATCGGGAAGTCGGGCGGGCACGTGCACCCACGCTCGCGGTCTCGCATGAAGCGCTTGACGAGTCGGTCCTCGAGCGAATGGAAGCTGATCACCGCGAGCCGCCCGCCCGGGCGGAGCATGGCGGTCGCCGAGGGCAAAGCCGCCTCGAGCGCACCGAGCTCGTCGTTGACCGCGATCCGGAGCGCCTGGAACACGCGCTTGGCGGGGTGCCCCTCGCCGAAGCGCGCAGGTGCAGGGATTGCCGCGCGGATCGTCTCGACGAGGTCGAGTGTCCGTTCGAAAGGCTGTTCCCGTCGGCGCCGGCCGATCGCGCGGGCGATCTGCTTCGCGTAACGCTCCTCGCCGTAGCGGCGGAAGATCTGCTCGAGCTCGCTTTCGGAGTACTCGTTGACGAGGTCCCGCGCGGAGAGCTCGGCCGAGGGGTCCATGCGCATGTCGAGCGGCGCGTCGGCAGCGTACGAGAACCCGCGCTCGGGCCGATCGATCTGCATCGACGAGACGCCGAGGTCGAGCAGGATCGCGTCAGCGCGCACGCCGTTGTCGGCGAGCTGGCGCAGGACGACCGAGAAGTCCCCCCGCAGCAGCCGCGCCTGGACTCCCGCACGCCGCCGGAACCGTTCGAAATACGGCCGAACGCTCGGGTCGCGGTCGATGGCGATCAGCTTGCCGTTGCCGCGCAGCCCCTCCGCGAGAATCGCGGCGTGACCGCCTGCGCCGAACGTGGCGTCGACCACCGTCTCGTTCGGACGCACGGCGAGCAAGCGCCGCACCTCCTCGGCGAGAACGGGGATGTGCTCAGTCTCGTTTGGCTGCAAGACGCTCGGCAACATGATGCGCACTCCCTTCGACTTGCTTCAGGTGCTCGCGCCAGGCGGTGCGATCCCAGATCTCCAGGTGGTCTTGAACCCCCGCGACGACGACCTCGCGGCCCAGTCGCGCGTGCTCGATCAGCGCGGCAGGAAGGTTGATCCGCCCCTGCTTGTCGGGCTCGGCCTCGGCAGCGCCGGAGAAGAAGTAGCGATTCATCAGGCGCGTCTCCTCGAGCAGCGGGTCGAGCTCGGAGAGCCGGCCGGCGACGAGGTCCTCCCACTGCTGCCTGGCGAAGAGGTACAGGCACCCGTCGAGCCCACGCGTGACGATGCCCCCGCCCACGAAGGATTCGCGGAACTTGGCCGGAAGCGTGAGACGGTTCTTGTCATCGAGGGTGTGTGCGTATTCGCCAAGGAGCATGGGGTGGGGCCGTGCGGTAGATCACCACTTTCCCCCACTCTAAACCACACTCCCCCACTTGGCAACCCCTCTGAAGGGTGAGGGGCTACATCGAGGTCAACTGCCCCTCGTAGGGGCCCCGGCCGGTCATCGCGGCGGCCCCACAGCGGGAAGCGAGGTCCAGCGCGTCGTCCCGCTCCAGCCCACGCGCCAGGGCGTAGGTCAGCCCGGCGGCGAAGGAATCGCCCGCCCCGTACGCGTCGGAGACCGGCGCCGGCAGGGGAGCGGCCAGGAAGGGGCCTCCCGGCTGCGTCCAGCCGCCGAGCGGGCCGGCGGTCGAGACCACCAGCCTCGGTGGCGGGTCGAGGTCACCGGGGTGGTACTGCTCGCCGAGGTCCTCCCCGCTGCCGACGAGGGCCTCGAGCTCGATTCCCGAACGTCGCAACGTCGCAAGCTCCCGCGACGTCGCGACGAGCGTCCGGGCCCGTCGCGAGGCCTCGAGCGCGCTGACGTCGCCGGCCGTGAAGTACACGCCGTCGGCGCGGCCGAGCTCCAGCCAGGGGAGGTGATGGCTCGTGCTCGGGTGGAGCTTGTCGCCGAGCACGGTGATCGTCCGCTCGCCGGTGTCGTCGACGAACGTGAAGCCGCGCCGCGTGGCCCGCGGCACGAACTCGGCCTCTACCTGGACGCCGTGGGCGACCAGCTCGTCGTGGGCACGCCGGCCGAGCTCGTCGTCCCCGAGCAGCGTGTAGAAGGTGCACCCGCCGTTCAGCTTGGTCAGCTGCACCGCGGCGACCGCCCCGCCACCGCCGACCTCGTCCCAGGTCTCGTAGGCCGTGACGATCTCCCCGGGCTCCGGAACTCGCTCGACCCGAGCGAACTGGATCCACTCGACGTGGCCGACCACGGCGACGTTCATCGACGGGCAGTCTCACATTTGAGCGCGGCCTGCCGTTTCAAGGGGATGATGGAAGCCGTGGCGACGATCCCCCCGTTCGAGCGCTTCTACGTCGAGCATCGCGACGGGGTGTTCGGCTTCCTCGTCCGGCGGGTGGGCCGCGATCGCGCGGACGACGCTTTCCAGGAGACGTTCCTCCGGGCGCTCAAGAGCTACGACTCGCTCGCGCACGCGGGGAACCTCCGCGCCTGGGTGTTCACGATCGCCGCGCGAGTGGCCGTGGACGACTTTCGGAAGCGGCGTCCGACCGCTCCGGAGCGCGAGCCGGTGGTCGAGGACTCCAGGCCGGCCTACGCCGAGCTCGAGCACCTCGCCGACGGACTGCCGCCGAAGGAACGGGCGGCCGTCGTGCTTCGCTACGGCTACGACCTCGAGTACGCGGACATCGCGCTCGCGCTCGACTCGAGCGAGGAGGCGGCGCGCCAGGCGACGTCCTCCGGTGTTCGCAGGCTCCGACGAAAGGGTGTGACGCTGTGAAGGTCTCCGAGGATCTCGACCGCCGCTTCCGCGAGCGCGCTGCCTCCGAGGGCTCGCTCGACGTGGCCTACGACTTCGTCGACTCGCCGATCGGCGCGCTGCTCGTCGCGGTGACCGAGCGCGGCCTGTGCCGCATCGGGTTCGACGGCGAGCCCGAGCGCGACCTCGACCCGCTCGCGCAGCTGTTCGGCGCGAAGGTGCTCCGCGCGCCGAAGGCGGTCGACGAGACGCGGCGTGAGCTGAGCGAGTACTTCGAAGGCACTCGAACGGCGTTCGACCTGCCGGTCGACGTCCGCTTCGATGCCTTCCGGCTCCGCGTCATGGACGAGCTCGCCCGCGTCCCCTACGGCGAGGTGACGACGTACGGCGCCCTCGCTGCCCGAGCCGGAAACCCGCGGGCCGCGCGGGCGGTCGGGACGTTCATGAACCGCAACCCGATCCCGATCGTCCTCCCCTGCCACCGGGTCGTCGGCGCGAACGGGAGCCTCACCGGCTACGGGGGCGGCCTCGAGCGCAAGGAACGGCTTCTGCAGCTCGAAGGCGCATCGCTGACGCTGCTGGGATGAGCTGCCGTCGCCCGGCCGGAGTACCAGCCGGACCAGCGCTAGCCGCGTAGCAACCGGTACCCCACGCCCCAGACATTCAGCACGTACGGCCCGCCGCCGGCCGCGCCGAGCTTTCGCCGCAGGCGTGACGCGTGCGAGTCGAGCGTCCTCGTGCGGGCGCTCGGAGAGCGGAAGCCCCACACGTCGCGCAACAGCTCCTGCTTCGGGAAGACGCGCTGCGGGTCTTCCGCGAGCCTTGCGAGCAGCTCGAACTCCTTGCCCGACAGCGTGACCGGCTGCACCCTGCACGCTGACGCGGCGCGTGCGCTTGTCGACGACGACCTCGCCCGCCTCGAGCACGTCGCCGTGTGGGCGCACCGCGCGCCGCAGCACCGCGCGGATTCGCGCGAGCAGCTCGTCGTAGACGAACGGCTTCGGCACGTAGTCGTCGCAGCCGCGGTCGAACGCGCGCACGCGATCGACCGCATCGGCGTCGGGCTGGCCCATCAGGATCAGCGGGACGTCGCGGTTCCAGGAGCGGCCGGGCTCGCCCTCGCGCAGGCGTCTGCAGAGCTCGAGGCCTGTGGCGTCAGGGAGAGGGGTGCCCACGAGGACGAGATCCGGCCGCGAGCGCTCGGCGAGCTCGAGCGCCTCGCCGCACGCGCGTGCGCCCACGACCTCGAATCCATCCTGCGCGAGATGACGCTCGAGGAACCCACGCGTCGCGTGCTCTGACTCGGCAAGGAGAAGGGCCGCGGACATTCGGGCGAAGCTAACATCGACTTCCGAGGCGGTCGAGATGTCCTTTTTCGCAATTGTGCGACGGTTCTTCGACAGTCGTCCGCTGCGAACGGCGCTCGTCGCGGCCGTGGTCGTTCCGGCAGCCGCGCACGCCGCGACACCGGTCTGGCAGCGAGGCGAGCCGCTTCCGCTGCCCCGCACCGAGGTCGCGGCCGCGCGCAGCGGCAGCGAGCTCGTCGTCGTCGGCGGCTACGTCCCCTGGGGAGACACCTCCGCGCAGGCCGACGCGTACGCGCCCGCGACGCAGCGCTGGCGGCGCCTGCCCGACCTCCCGGTGGCGGTCAACCACGCGATGGCCGCGACGTGGCGCGGCAAGGCGGTCGTCGTCGGCGGCTATGCCGCGCGGAACGCGCCGAGCAACCGCGCGTTCGTGCTCGAGAACGGACGCTGGCGCGAGCTCGCGCGACTGCCGGCGGGACGCGCGGCCGGAGGCGCTGCGGTGATCGGCGACACGCTCTACGTCGTCGCAGGGATCGGGCCTGCCGGCCTCACGCGCGCGTCGTACGCGCTCGACCTGCAGCGCAACCGCTGGCGGCAGATCCCCGGACCGACGCCGCGGGAGCACCTCGCCGTCACGGCGACGGGCGGCCGCGTGTACGCGCTCGCCGGGCGCACCGCGGGCCTCGACACGAACCTGCGCACGCTCGAGAGCTGGAGGCCGGGCGCCCGACGTTGGACGCGCCTCCCGCCGGTCCCCACTGCACGCGGCGGAACCGGTGCGACCGCGGTCGGCCGCACGATCATCTCGATCGGCGGCGAGGCACCGGGCGGCACGATCGCGAGCGTCTACGCCTTCGACACGAAGAGCAAGCGCTGGCGCAGGCTCCCCGACCTCCCCACCCCACGCCACGGCCTCGGCGTCGTCGCGACCGGCCGCACCGTCTACGCGATCGCGGGCGGCCCGCAGCCCGGCCTGACCACGAGCGGCGCCGTCGAGCACTTGCAGCTCCCGTGATCCTGCACGCCAACGGGATTCGGTTCGAGGCGCTCGCCGAGGGACCGGAGGACGGCCCGCTGGTCCTGCTCCTGCACGGCTTCCCCGAGCTCGCGCGCTCGTGGCGTCATCAGCTGCCCGCGCTCGCGCAGGCCGGCTACCGCGCCGTCGCGCCGAACATGCGCGGCTACGACGGCACCGAAGCGCGCGGCCCATACGACCTGCGGACGCTCGGCAACGACGCCGCCGGGCTGATCGAAGCGCTCGGCCACGAGCGCGCGACGGTGGTCGGGCACGACTGGGGCGGCGTCACCGCCTGGGCGGCCGCGCACCTGCATCCGAACCGCGTCGAGCGGCTCGTCGTCATGAACGCACCGCACCCGAGGCTCCTGCGCGAGGAGATGCTTGCGAGCGGCGACCAGCGCAAGCGCTCGCGCTACATCTTCCAGTTCCAGATTCCGTGGTACCCAGAGCGGCAACTCTCGAAGGACCGGGCCGCCAACATCGTGCGCGCCCTCCGCGGCGGGTCACACGTGCGCACCGCCTGGCCCGACGAGGAGCTCGAGCACTACCGGGCCGCGTTCGACGAGCCGCGCAAGCTCAAAGGCCCGCTCGCCTACTACCGGACGGCGTTCAGAAACGCCGTCCTCCGCCGCGGTGCCGGTCTCGGCGGACCGATCCGGGCGCCGACCCTCGTCGTCTGGGGCATGCGCGACCGCTTCCTCGCGCCGGGGTTCGCGGATCCCGAGCGGCTGCGCCGGCACGCAACGAACGTCGAGGTCGTGCGGATCGAGGAGGCGGGCCACTACGTGCAGAACGAAGCCCCGGAGCGCGTGAACGCCGAGCTGCTCCGCTGGCTCGGGCAGGAGGGTTGAGTGAATCGCTGCGACAGCGGCCGCGAAGCGGCCGCCTTTAGGGGTCTTCGCGCGTCGCGGATCCGCGCTAGCGGATTCGCGACTTGCGCAGCTAGTTAGAGCCGCCCGCTTCTGAGCACGCCCCAGAAGAGCCAGCCGCCGAGCACCGCAGAGAGGACGAACCCGAGCACTGAGAGGACGTTCAGGCCGAGGATCTGCGGCCCTTCCGCGAAGATCCCGATCAGGCTCGAGCCGATCAGTCCGCCGGTCACGACGAGCGCGATCACGAGCCGGTTGAAGACGACGTCGATGCGGTGCATGAACTCGTCGAGCCCCTTGTGCACGAAGCCGACCTCCATCTGGCCGTCCCGCAGCTCCTCGAGGACGTCGTGCAGCTGGTACGGGATTTCGAGCGCCATCTCGCCCATGCGAACGCCTTCGCGACGCGCGCGGCTCGCGATTCGGTCCGGCGTGAACCGCTCGACGAGCATCGCACGCGCGTACGGCTTCGCGACCTCGAAGACGTTGAAGTCCGGGTAGAGCTCGACGCCGACCGAGGCGAGCGTCGCGATCGACCGGTCGAGCAGGAGGTAGCGCGACGGCAGGTGCAGGTTCATCGAGTAGATGAGGTCGAACGTCTCGCGGATCACCACGAGCGGGTCGATCTCCGCGAGGCTCGCGCCGTAGTAGCGGTAGTAGAGGTCGTTGAGCCGGGCGCGGAAGTCGTCCTCGCGGTCGAGCGGGTAACGCACGCCGAGGTCGCCGAGACGCCGCGGCAGGTTATCGACGCGCTCCTGCGCCACGTCGATGAACAGCCGCGTCAGCTTCGTCATGTCCTCGTCCGTGAGGCGGCCGACGGCACCGAAGTCGACGAGGCCGATCGTGCCGTCGGGAAGCACGAGGACGTTCGCTGGATGCGGGTCGCCGTGGAAGAAGCCGTGGCGGAAGATCATCGCCATCCACGCGTCGGTCATCGTGTGCGCAATCTGGCGCCGGCGCTCGAGAGGCGTCTCGGGCGGCAGGTCGACGAGCTGCACGCCGTCGATGAACTCGAGCGTCAGAACGCGGTGCCGCGAGTAGCTCCAGTAGACCTTCGGTACCCGGACGCTCTCGTCGTTGCGGAAGTTCCGCCGGAACTTCTCCGCGTTCCGGCCCTCGCGCGTGTAGTCCAGCTCGCCGCGGATCTGCTGGGCGAACTCGTCGACGAGCTCGTGCGCGTCGATGAAGTCGAGCGCCCTGACCCGCTCCCCGATCACCCGCGCGGCCTGGTAGAGCAGCGCGAGGTCGGCCTCGATCTGGCGCGGTGCATGCGGCCGTTGCACCTTGACGGCGACGCGGTCGCCGTTCGGGAGCACCGCGTGGTGCACCTGGCCGATCGACGCCGCTGCGATCGGCCGTTCCTCGAACTCGACGAAGAGCTTCTCGAGCTCGAGCCCGAGCTCGCTCTCGATCACCTGGCGCACGGCGGAGAACGGCACCGGTCGAACGTCGTCCTGGAGGCCGCGGAGCTCGGCGATGATGTCCGGCGGCACGACGTCGGGACGGGTCGAGAGCAGCTGCCCGAACTTGACGAACGTCGGTCCGAGCTCGTCGAGCAGCTCGCGGAGGCGGACGCCGCGCGCCGAGCGATCCTCTTGTTCTGGTGGCGGGCGCTCCCCCCAGGGGAGCAGGTCGGTCAGCTTGTGGCGCTCGAAGAAGTAGCCGAAGCCGTGGCGGACCGCGACCTGCGCGATCTCAGAGAGCCGGCCGAGGTTCCGGGTCTTCGTCTGCGCCATCCACCGGAAGTGTGACAGGAGGCGGCGCGGATTCCATCAGGCGGATCCGGTGCTCGAGCTGGGCAACGCGCAGCTCCAGGTCTTCGTGCTCGCTCTGGGTGACGAAACCGAGCTCGCGCAGGAGCGCGCTCATGTTGTCCGAGGCGCGCTCGCTCACGCGGCCGCTCTCGTCGCGCGCCCAGCCGACGAGCGCCTCGACGACGTTCCGGGCGGAGTTAACGGGCTCGGCCATGCGGTCGCGCCTTGCGACGTTGACGCCGGCGTTCGCGCCTCGCGGTGTCCCCGTCGCCGTCGCCGTCCCCGTCGTCCGTCGGGGAGAGCAGCGGGATGTCGGGAACGGGCTCCTCGGCGGCCGCGTGTATCGCCTCTTCGGCGACGGCGAGGTCGTCTTCAGGGACATCGGCCGCCATGCGCTTCGCATACTCCGGCTCGCGCTCCTTCAGCCACGAGAGCAGCGGCACCGCGAGGAAGATCGACGAGTACGCACCCGAGCCGATCCCGATCAGGAGCGCGAAGGCGAAGTCCTTGAGCGTGTCGCCGCCGAAGAAGTACAGCGCCCCGATCGGAAGCAGCGTGATGAACGTCGTCGCCAGCGAACGGCGGATCGTCTCCCACAGCGACACGTTGCCGATCTCGCGGAACGACGCACGGCGCATCAGCGGAATGTTCTCGCGCACGCGGTCGAGGATGATGATCGAGTCGTAGATCGAGTAGCCGAGCACCGTCAGGATCGCGGCCACTGTGGCGGTCGAGACCTCCAGCCCGAAGAGCGAGTAGATCCCGATCGCGATCAGCACGTCGTGCAGGAGCGCGGCGATCGTCGCGACCGCGAACTTCCACTGGAAGCGGACCCAGATGTAGGCGACGACGAGGAGGAGCGAGAACACGACCGCCCACAGGGCGCTTCGCGCGATCTGACTGCCGAAGCTCGCGGAGACGGTGGTCAAACTCGTCTCGGCGTCGAACTCGTTCTTGATCGCCGCCGTCAGCGACTGCTGCTCGGCCGGCTTCAGCGCCTGGGTCCGCATCTGGAACTCGCGGTACTCCTGGTTGCCGACCTCGGCGCCGACGCCCTGGATCGTCGCGCCTTCCTGCCCGATCGCGGCGGCCTGGGTACGAACGTCCTCGAGGGCGACAGGCTGTGCAGTCTGGATCGTCAACTCCGTGCCGCCCCGGAAGTCGATGCCGAGATTGAGGCCTTGGATGAGGAGCGATCCGATGGCAATGGCCATGATCGCGCCGGAGATCGCAAACCAGATCTTCCGCTTGCCGACATAGTCGTGGCGGATCCAGTTCGGAATCTTCGCGCCGGTCGCGCCCATGAACGCAGGACTGTCGAACCAGCGGAAGCCGGCGAGCAGCCCGAGCATGGCGCGCGTCGCGAAGACCGCGGTCACGACGGATATCGCGGTACCGATCAGCAGCATCAGCGCGAAGCCCTTGACACCTGCGGTCGCGAGCGAGAACAGGACGAGCGCGGTGATCGCGGTGACGACGTTCGCGTCGATGATCGTCGAGAGGCCCTTGCCATAGCCGGAGGCGATCGCAGCGCGCACAGATTTCCCTTCGCGCGACTCTTCCTTGATGCGTTCGAACACGACGATGTTCGCGTCGGCCGCGACGCCGATCGTCAGGATCATCCCGGCGAAGCCGGGCAGCGTCATCGTCACGTCGAAGATCAGGATCGCGCCGTAGAGCAGCGCCGCGTAGATCCCGAGGCCGAGCACGGCGATCAGGCCGAGGAAGCGGTAGAAGACGAGCAGGAACAGTGCGACCAGCACGAGCCCCGCGATCGCCGCCTGCCAGGCCTGCCGGAGGGAGTCCTCGCCGAGCGTCGCCGAGATCTGCGTCTCCTCGAGCGTCACGAACTTGATCGGGAGCGCGCCGGTCTGGAGGACGATCGCGAGGTCCTTCGCCTCGTTCACCCCGGCCATGCCGGTGATCTGGGCGCCGTTCGAGCCGGAGATCCCGTTCGGGTTCTCGTTGAAGTCGATCGACGGCCACGAGCGGATCTCGCCGTCGAGCACGATCGCAAAGTGCTGGAACTGGTCCTGCCCGCCGAAGCTGACGCGCTTGCCGCGCTGCGCGAGCTCACGGGTGATGTTGCCGAACTTTTCCGTCCCGTCGTTCGTGAACTGCATCAGCACGATCGGCTCGCCGGAGGTCGTGTCGAAGTCGCTCCGCGTGCCCGAGAGCTTGAGGTCGACGCCCTTCATCTCGGGAATCGGGCGCTCCGCGTTCTCAGGCTGGTACTTGAAGAGGTAGTAGTACGTCACGCCGGGCACGGGGGTGCTCGCGCCCGGCGGACAGACCACGGCCGAGCCGGCACTGCACGTGATCACGATGCGGTTCTTCGGGACTCCGAGCGCGCGGACGTCCTCCCCACCTTCCTTGAACGCCTTGCTGTTCTCGGCCGCCTGCTTCGTCGGGAACGGCCCGGCGATCACCTTCTTCGTCGTCGCGTCGAAGACCCTCCAGTCCTTGCCGCCCCCCTCCTGGATGGACGACTGCTGGCCGACGAGCAGGTCGTAGAGCGTGCTCGTGCGGGATCGGGATGCCCCGCGAGATCGACGGCGGCACGAGGTCGCCTTCGAGGTCGTAGAACTCGAGCTGGGCGGTCTTGCCGATCAACTCGCGGGCCCGGTTGACGTCGGTGACGCCGGCGAGCATCACCGAGATCTGGTCGTCGCCCTGCCGCGCGACGATCGGCTCGGAAACGCCCAGCTTGTCGATCCGGTTCCGGATGATCGTCTCGGAGCGCTTGAGGTCGTTTTCGGTGATCTGCCGGTTGGGCGGCGGATCCGCCTTCAGCACGACCTGGAGGCCGCCCTGGAGGTCGAGGCCGAGCACCGGCTTCTTGTAGAAGGGCGATTGCGGCAGCGCGATCAGCGCCACGCCGACGAGGGCGAGGACGATCAGCGATACGAGGACGAGGTACGACCGGCGGGTGTTCAAGCCGCGCTCAGGTTAGCTGGGATCCGCCGCTTCGGCGCTTCCCGGAGCGAGCTGGGAGACAGCCCGTTTGTCGACCTTCACAAACGTCTCGGGGGCGATCTCGAGCCGGATGTGATCCTCGTCGACGTGGTCGATCCGGCCGTAGAGCCCGCCGGAAGTCACGACCTCCTGGCCGCGCTCGAGACCCTCGATCAGCTGGCCCTGGCGCTGCGCGCGGCGGCGTTGGGGGCGGATGATCAGGACCCAGAACAGGACGGCGAGCACGACAAGCGGAAGGAACTCCATTCAGTGGCCTTTCGTTGCGGAAGCCGCGGCGAGGCGGTCGAGCGCGTCGGCGCGGTAGGCGGCGAGCTCGCCCCGCTCGATCGCGGCACGAGCGCCCGCGGTCAGGTCGATCAGGAACCGGAGATTATGAAGGCTGAGGAGCCGCAGACCGAGCAGTTCCTGCTGGTTGACGAGATGGCGGATGTACGCGCGCGAGAAGCGCTCGCACGCAGGGCAGCTACAGCTCTCGTCCAGCGGCGCTGGGTCGCGGGCGAAGCGGGCGTTCCGCAGGTTCAGCCGGCCCTCCCACGTCAGGGCGCTCCCGGTGCGCGCCGTGCGCGTCGGAAGCACGCAGTCGAACATGTCGACGCCGCGAGCGATCACCTCCAGCACGCCTTCGGGGTCGCCGATCCCCATGAAGTAGCGCGGCTTCTCGGACGGAAGGAGCTCGGTCGCCCACGCGGTCGTCTCGAACAGCTGCTCGCGCGACTCGCCGATCGCGAGCCCGCCGATCGCGTTGCCGTCGAAGTCGAGCTCGACGATCTCCTCGATCGAGCGACGTCTCAGCTCCGGATCGACGCCGCCTTGCGCGATCCCGAAGCGGAGCTGGCCGGGCGCGCGGGGTGCGTTCCGCTGCCGTCGCGCCCACTCGGTCGTACGGCGCACGGCTTGCTCGAGCTCCGCGCGCGACGCGTCGGGCGGCAGGACGACATCGAGGCACATCGCGACGTCGGAGCCGAGCGCGCGCTGGATCTTCGCCGCGTCCTCCGGGGTCAGTCGCGCGGCCTCGCCGTCGTAGACCGAGCGGAACGTCACTGCGTCGTCGTCGACGCCGAGCAACGTGTCTCGGAGCGAGAAGACCTGGAACCCGCCCGAGTCGGTCAAGATCGGCCCGTCCCAGCCCATGAACGCGTGCAGGCCGCCGAGCTCTGCGATCACGTCCTCCCCAGGTCGGAAGTGCAGGTGATAGGTGTTGCCGAGGACGATCGACGCGCCGAGCGCACGTACCTCGTCGGGATGGAGGCTCTTCACGGTCGCCTTCGTTCCGACGGGCATGAACGCGGGCGTCGGCACGTCGCCGTGTGCCGTGCGCAGCACGCCGGCGCGCGCCGCACCGTCCGTCGTCTCGAGTACGTAGCTCACAGGATCAGCATCGCATCGCCGAACGAGTAGAAGCGGTACCGCTCTTCGACCGCCAGCCGGTAGAGCTCGCGCGTCTGCTCCACGCCGGCGAACGCCATCACGAGCGCGAGCAGCGTCGAACGAGGCAGGTGGAAGTTCGTGAGGAGCGCGTCCACGCGCCGGAAGTCGAAGCCCGGCGTGACGAAGAGCGACGTGCGGCCCGCGGGCGAGCCTCCCCGCGCGAGGGTCTCGAGGACGCGAACCGACGTCGTGCCGACGGCGAGCACGCGATCGGCGGCGCGGATTCGCTCCCACGCCTCCGGCCGAACGTCGTAGCGCTCGCCGTGCAGCGCGTGCTCTTCGAGGGTGTCGGCTGCGACCGGGCGAAACGTGTCGAGCCCGACGTGGAGCGTGACGCGCTCGACGTCGAGCAACGAGAGCAGCTCCGGCGTGAAGTGCAGCCCGGCGGTCGGCGCCGCGGCCGAGCCGGGGTCTCGCGCGTAGACCGTCTGGTATCGCCCAGGATCCTCGAGCGGGACGCCGATGTACGGCGGGAGCGGCACCTCGCCGGCCGGCTCGCCGTCGAGGCGGAGCCGCCAGCGGCCCTCGCCCAGGTGCTCGAGCAGCTCCACCGGGCCGTAGCGCCTGCCCGCGCGCAGACGGCGTGTCGGCCGGGCAAGTCCCTCCCAGACCCCGTCCTCGACCCGCTCCAGCAACAGAACCTCTCCCTTGGGCTCCGAGATCGGGATCCGCGCCGGCACGACCCGCGTGTCGTTGACGACGACGAGCTCGCCGCGCAGCTCCGCGGGCAGCTCGCCGAAGTGTCGATGCCGCACATCGCCGCTCGCCCGGTCGAAGATCAGAAGCCTCGACTCGTCACGCCGCTCGAGCGGCCGTTGGGCGATCAGCTCCGGCGGCAGCTCGTAGTCCAGCTCCGTGGTTTGCATCCGACGAGCAGGGTAGTCTTGCCTCCGATGGATCAGGACGCGATCGAGCGCGCGCGGCAGCGTCTTTCAGAGGCGGCCGAGGGACGCACCGACGCAGCGGGCGTCGAGGCAGCGCTGGAGCGCGCCCGGAAGGGTCTCGAGGACCTCGCGACGGCTGCCGCTGAGCTCGAAGCGACGTTGCCGGCGAAGGTCGGCGAGGCCGTCAAGGAAGGCGTCGCATCTGAAGCGCGGCCCGTCGGGCGCCAGCTCGCCGAGGTCCGCGGCCTGATGAACCAGCTGCTCCGCCGGCTCGAGCGGCTCGAGGGCGACGTTCTCGCGGAGCGCCACGCCCGCGTCGACGACCTCGGGCTTCTCGTCGACCTGCTCACGTCCGGCTGGAAAGGCGTCGACGAACGGCTTGCTCGGCTCGAGCAGCATCTGCAGACGGGCGCCGGTGCGGTCGTGTACCGCATCGAAGAGCGCCGCCCCGCCAGCGGCGAATAACCAAAAGGGTTGATGTGAAGTCGTTGCGGCAGCGGCCGCGAAGCGGCCGCCTTTAGGTGCCAAGCGGTCGCGCATCCGCGTGAGCGGATTCGCGACTTGCGCATCTACAGCTAATTAGCTCGGGAGGACGAGCAGGAACCGGCTGCCGCGGCCGGGCTCGCTCTCGAGGTCGATTCGCCCGCCGAGCGCAGCCGCGAGCTCCCGCGCGATCGCGAGGCCGAGACCCGTCCCACCCGCACCGTCCTGCGAGACGAACGGGCGGAAGATTCGCTCGCGCTCGTCGGCCGTGATCCCAGGCCCCGTGTCGTCGACGGCGACACGGATGTTGCCGTTCGCTTGCTCGAGGCTCAGCCCGATTCTTCCTCCGTCGGGCGTCCAGCGGAACGCGTTCTGCAGGAGGTTCGAGATGATCTGCAGCACGCGGTCGCCGTCGGTGACGATCACCGGGTGCGCCTCGACGTCACGCTGGTAGTCGATCGCGCGCCGGCGCGCCTCCTCGCTGAACGCCGTGTACGCCTGCTCGCAGAGCGCCTGCATGTCGACCTCTTCCTGCAGGAGCGTGAAGCGGTGCGCGTCCAGCTTCGCGAGGTCGAGGATGTCGCCGACGAGCCGCGACAGCCTGTCGGCCTCGAGCGCGATCACGTCGAGCGACGCGCTCCGCAGCTCGGGGTCCTCGACGACGCCCTCGCGGAGTGCGTCGACGTGGCCGCGGATCGCGGTCAGCGGCGTCCGCAGCTCGTGCGAGACCGACATCAGGAAGCTGCGCTCGCGCTCGTCGGCCTCGGCGAGTCGCGAGGCCATCTCACGGAAGCGCTCGGCGAGGTGCCCGATCTCGTCGCCCGACGGAACCTCGGGGATCACGACCTCGTAGCGGCCCTCCGCGATCTGGTCGGCCGCACCGGCGAGTTGGCGCATCGGCTTCGAGATCCGTCGCGACAGGTAGAAGACGAGGCCGGCCGCGCACGAGCAGGCCGCCGACGATGCCGAACGCCAGCCGCTGGAGAAGCGTCACCCACTGCGCCTGCAGCTCGGCGCGCGGCTTCGCGACTGCGAACACGCCGAACCGCACGTCGTTCTCCTCGAACGGGCGCGCGACGGCGAGGTAGCGGCGGTCGTCGTCGGCCGGGGTGAACTCGAAGACCGTGCCCCGCCCGGCAGGAAGCGCGTTGACGTCGACGATGTTCAGGGGGAGCTGACGGAAGCCGGAGTTCTCGCCCGGGAAGAGCGACTGGCCGACGTAGTAGATCCGGTCACCGGTGGACTTCTCGAGCGCCCGCGGGCCGTACGGCTGCGCCCCTCTCGCGATCTGTTGCCCGAACAGCTCGGTCAGGCCCGCCGCCTCGCGTTGGAGCTCTCGCACCGACTGTTCCCGCGCGTAGTCCTGGAAGAGCCGGAGCGCGACAGCCGACGAGATCAAGAGCGCGAGGGCGATCCCTGCGAGGAAGAGGGCCGGGAGCCTGAAGCTGAGCGACCGGAACATGCCGGTTCTAAGGGTAGGGGCGGAGCCGGGGGCTCAGGCGGCGTCGCGGGCGGGCGAGACCTTGTAGCCCACGCCCCAGACGGTCACGATCGGCGACGCGTCGCCCAGTTTCCGCCGCAGCTGGCGCACGTGGACGTCGACCGTCCTCGTGTCTCCCGCGAACGTGTACCCCCACACCCGCTCGAGCAGCTGGTCGCGGGTCAGCACGAGTCCCTTGTGGTCGAGGAGCTCCCACAGCAGGTCGAACTCCTTCGGGGCGAGCTGGATCTCCTCCTCGCCGACGCGAACCTCGCGCCGGCCGGCGTCGATCTTCAGGTCGCCGTGCTGGAGCTGCGCGCTCTCCTTCTCCCGGCGGTCCGGGGTCGCGCGGCGCAGGATCGACTTCACGCGCGCGACGAGCTCGCGCGGGTTGAACGGCTTCGTCAGGTAGTCGTCCGCGCCGACCTCGAGCCCGATGATCTTGTCGACGTCCTCGTCGCGCGCCGTGAGCATCAGGATCGGCACGTCCGAGCTCTTGCGGATGCGGCGGCAGACCTCGATCCCGTCGATGTCGGGAAGCATCAGGTCGAGGATGATCAGCGTCAGGTCGCCCTTGGCAGCCTGCGTCAGCGCCTCGGTGCCGTTCGCGGCCGTGCGCACGGCGTAGCCGGCGTTCTTCAGGTAGAGCGAGACGAAGGACGCGATCGAGGACTCGTCCTCGACCACCAGGACGGTCTGCGTCTGCTGCGCCACTACGGGTTCGGTGCGACCGGGTTCAGCTGGAATGGCAACGGTGAGATCGGCAGTACGGATTGCGGATCACCACCGTTGTGCACGTATTCGCCGTTCGTTCCCCGGATCCAACGAATGCTGCCCTTGCCGACCAGCGAGAGATCGACGTCGACGCCGCTCCGGACGATCATGCTGAAGGACCCGCCCATCACCTTCCAGCGGAGGTCCTTGCCCGCGAAGCGTTCTTTTGCATCGTCGTCGTCGAGGTCTGTTCCTCTTGCACCCTTGACGACCGGAAGGATCTCGTCGGTCTTCCACTCGTCGAGGAGGAGGACGCACTGGCTGCAGCGGCCGATCACCCCGCCCTTCACCAGGACCTTGATCGACCCGTCCAGATCGCGGACGGACAGGGTGCCGTCGCCCGGAGCCCGGACGGTCGCCGACGCCGCACTGGGAAGTGCGAGGGCGAGCAGGGTCGCGAAGACGACGAGGCGCCGCATGGCTGGAGTATCGAACGCGGAAATATGCGCAACCTGATCGTAAAGTATGGAAATCGTTAGGGCCAGCCCCCGGCGGCGCTACGGTACTGCGGGTCGATGCGACGAAGCCAGTTCCTGCAGGCGGTCGTGGCCGCGCTCGGCCTTCCGGCGGCCTCCCGGGCTGCGACCCCGCTTCCCGAGTTGCGTGGCCTGCGCGCCTCGAACGGGGGACGCCCGTTCGCCGGCGACGGACGGCACCTGACCACGATCAGCCCCCGGCGGACCGCGCGGCGCCGGGCTCTGATCCGCTTCTCGCTCACGGGCCGGGCGCGCGTGCGGCTCGAGGTCGTCCGGACGGACACGATCCGGGTCGGCAAGCCGCTCGCCGAGGTCGTGTGGTCGTCCGAGCGGAGCTTCGCTGCGGGAGCCCACGAGGTCGCGTGGCGCCCGCCCCGCGACCTCCAGCCGCGGACGTACCAGGTGCACGCCGTCGTCAGCGCGGGCGGCCGGCGACGGACCTACGGCGTGCACCGACCGGGCAGCAAGCTGAGCGGACCGGTCGTGCGGGTGCTCGGCGTCGAGGTCGCGCTGACGAAGACGAGCTACGCCCCCGGCGAGCCCACCGACCTGCTGATCGCGAGCGACTCGCCTTCGCTCGAGGTCCAGGTCTTCCACTACGCGGGGCCGGAGCGGTTCGTCGAGCGCGACCTGCGCACGAACGGCGTCGCGGTGACGCCTCCCGCCCACGTCGACTGGCGCGCGCATGGCGACGCGCCGTCGCGACTGCGCTTCCTGCGTGCCGGCGAATGGCGCAGCGGCCTCTACTTCGTCCGCGCACGAGCCGACGACGGCAACGTCGGCTACGCACCGTTCATCCTGCGTCCTCGCGCGCTCGGCGAGCGCCGCGTCGCAGTCGTCCTCTCCACGAACACGTGGCAGGCCTACAACTTCCACGACGCGGACGGTGACGGCTGGGGCGACAGTTGGTACGTCAGCTCCAGCACACGAGGTGTCGACGTTTCGCGGCCCTTCCTCGACTTCGGCGTGCCGTTTCGGTTTCGAGACTGGGATTTGGCGTTCATCGCCTGGCTGAACCGCACCGGTAAGCAGGTCGACTTCCTGTCCGACGACGACGTCGAGAGCGCCGGCACGGGCGACCGCCTGCGCCGTGCGTACGACCTCGTCGTCTTTCCGGGCCACGCGGAGTACGTGACGTCGCGCGGGCTCGAGATCGTCGAGCGCTACCGCGCGCTCGGCGGCAACCTCTTGTTCCTCTCGGCCAACAACTTCTTCTGCCGGGTTCGTCGCGACGGACGCAGGCTCGTGCGGGAGCAGCTCTGGCGCGACCTCGGAAAGCCGGAGTCCGCGCTCGTCGGCGTGCAGTACGTGGCATCGGACTACGGGCAGCGCCAGGGCCCGTTCGTCGTGCGAGGCGCCGACGCCGCGCGTTGGGCGTTCGAGGGCACCGGCCTCGAGAACGGCTCGTCGTTCGGCCGCTACGGGATCGAGCTCGACGCGCGCACTGCCGCGTCGCCTCCGGGCACGACGCTGCTCGCCGAGATCAAGGACCTGATGGGCGCCGGCCGCTCCGCGGAGATGACGTACTACGAGACGCCCGCGGGCGCGAAGGTCTTCGCCGCAGGCGTCCTGAACTTCGCAGCGTCGATCGACGACCCGCAGGTCTCGCGGCTCGTCGACAACGTGTGGGCGCGGCTGGCTAGCCGGTAGAGGCGCAAGTCGCGAATCCGCTCGCGCGGATCCGCGACCGCTTTGGCACCTAAAGGCGGCCGCTTCGCGGCCGCCTTGCCGCAGCGATTTCACATCGAGCGTCAGGCGGCCCGACGTAACGACAGCTCGGGATGTCGCTCGGCGGCGCCGCTCCAGATCTCGTTCGCCGCTTCCTCGCTGAGGAGGTTGAGCGCGATCGCATTGATCGTCGCCACCGACGCCGACTCCAGCAGGCGTCCGACCGACTCGGCCGGTGCGCCCGAGCGCTCGAGCACCCGCGCCAGCTCCTCGAGCCGCGCGACCAGGATCCGCTCGGTGCGCTCCGTCCGTGCCCGCCGCGTCATGTGGGTCCGTTTCTGGCCGGTCTCGGCCTCTCCTGCCATCGTTCGGACCGTAGCCCCGACCTCGGACGCTACTCGTAGCGGTAGAAGCCCTCGCCGCTCTTGCGGCCGAGCCTCCCGTCCGCCTGCATCGCGACGAGCCGCTCCGGCGGGCCCATCCTCGGCTCCCCCAGCTTGCCGTGCAGCGCCTCGGAGGCGTGAATGTGGATGTCGATCCCGATCAGGTCGATCAGCGCGCACGGGCCCATCGGCCAGCCGGCACCGTTCGTCATCGCCTTGTCGAGGTCCTCGGGGCTCACCCCCGCCTCGTCGAGCACGCGCACGCAGTCGTTGAGCAGCGGGATGAGGATCCGGTTGACGATGAAGCCCGGGGTGTCGTTGCAGCGCACCGGCTGCTTGCCTGCGCGCTCCGCCCACGCGTACGCGGCGTCGACGGCCGACTCGTCGCTCAGCCCGGTGCGTACGATCTCGACGAGCGGCAGCAGTGGGGCCGGGTTGAAGAAGTGCATCCCGATCACGCGCTCTGGACGCTGAGTCGACTCTGCGATCTCGGTGACCGAGAGCGCGGAGGTGTTGGTGGCGAGGATCGCGTCGGGCGAGCACACGCGCTCGAGCTCTGCGAAGAGCGCGCGCTTTGCGTCCAACTCCTCGACGATCGCCTCGATCACGAGGTCACACTGGGCGAGCTCGTCCACCTCCGTCGTGGTGCTGAGCCGTCCGAGCGCGGCGTCACGCTCCGCCGCCTCGAGCTTGCCCTTTTCGACTGCGCGACCGAGGAAGTGCTCGATCCGGCCGCGTGCGCGCTCGTTCAGTTCCTCGCTGACCTCGCGGCCGACCACCTCGTTTCCGGCGAGCAAGGCGATCTGCGCGATCCCCGCGCCCATCGTCCCGAGGCCGACGACCCCGACTCTCTCGATCTCGCGAGGCCAAGCTAGACGCGCTCGATCACGCCGGCGATCGCCATGCCGAACCCGATGCACATGCAGGCGACGCCATAACTGCGCGTCGCGGCGGTCGAGCTCGTTCAGCAGCGTCGCCGTCACGCGGGCGCCGGTCGCGCCGAGCGGATGGCCGAGCGAGATCCCGCCGCCGTTCGGGTTCACGTCCGCCCAGCGCTCGGTCAGGCCGGTGTCGCGCATGAACTGGATGGCGACCGACGCGAACGCCTCGTTCACCTCGACCGCGGCGATGTCGTCCCAGCTCAGGCCCGCCTTCGCGAGCGCCTTGGCGCACGCCTCGGGGTTGCCGTGGAGCATCCGGTGCGGGTCGACGCCGGAGAGGCCGAAGGAGACGAAGCGCGCGCGCGGCTCCAGATTCGAGCCGCGAGGCGGCGTCCTCGCTCGCGATCAGCACCGCGGCCGTGCCGTCGCAGATCTGGCTCGAGCTTCCGGCGGTCACCTTCCCGTCCGGCAGGAATGCGGGCGCCAATGAAGCGAGCTTCTCGGCCGACGTGTCGCGCCGGGGTGTCTCGTCGACCGCGAACGTCGTCGTCGCCACGGCCGCGCCCGCAGGCTGCAGCTCGCCTTGAAGCTCGATCGGCACGATCTCGCGCACGAAGTTCCCGGCGTCGCTCGCGGCGATCGCGCGCCGGTGCGACTCGAGCGAGTACTCGTCGAGCTCCTCGCGCGAGATGTTCCACTCGTCGGCGATCACCTCGGCCGAGATCCCCTGCGGCACGATCTGCCAGCGCTCGTGGAGCCGGTCCGAGACGTCTCCGCCGTTCGAGCCCATCGGAACCCGCGACATCATCTCGACACCCGCGGAGACGACGACGTCGAGCTGGCCCGACCAGACCGCGGCCGCCGCGTTGAAGTTCGTCTGCATCGAGGAGCCGCACTGCCGGTCGACGGTCGTCCCGGCGACGGTCTCGGGCCACCCCGCGACCAGCACCGCCATCCGGCCAACATTCCAGCCTTGCTCCCCGACCTGGGTCACGCAGCCCATCTGGACGTCCTCGACCTCGCCCGGCTCGAGGCCGGCCCGCTCGACCAGCCCGTTCAGCACCTGGCCGGCCAGCTCGTCGCCGCGGATCCCCGCCAGCGTCCCGTTCCGGCGGCCGATCGGCGACCGGACGGCGTCGACGATCAGCGCCTCGGACTTCCATTTGCCCATGGGACAAGTTTAGAGTCGCCCCATGGCGTTGCGCATGAACGCAAAGCAGAAGCTCTTGAAGCAGGTGCCGCTCTTTTCGCGCTGCTCGGGGCCGGAACTCGAGGCAATCGGGAAGATCGCGGACGAGCTCGACTTCAAGGAGGGCAAGGAGCTCGCCCGCGAGGGCGCGGCGGGCCGCGAGTTCTTCGTGATCATCACCGGCACCGCCGAAGTCACCCGCGGGAAGAAGAAGCTCCGGACGCTCTCCGACGGCGACTTCTTCGGCGAGATCTCGCTGATCACGAAGCTTCCGCGCACGGCGAGCGTGACGACCGTTTCGCCCACGCGCGCGCTCGTGATCACCGACCGCTCGTTTCGCCGGATGCTCGACCAGTCACCGCCGATCCAGCGCAAGGTGCTCGAGGCGCTCGGCGAACGGCTCGAGCGGACGTCATAGATCTAGACTGGCCGCATGGCCGCGACCGCGACCGAGCGCAAGCTGTTCGTCGCCGGCGAGTGGGTCGAGACCGGCGAGTGGATCGACGTGCGCTCGCCGTACTCGGGCGACGTCGTCGGCCGCGTCGCGAAGGGCGGCGCTGACGAGACGCGGCGCGCGATCGACGCTGCCGCCCGCGCGCTCGAGAATCCGCTCCCCGCGCACAAGCGCGCGGAGATCCTCGTCAAGGTCGCCGGCGCGCTCGGCCGCCGCCACGAGGAGGTCGCGCGCACGATCTCGGAGGAGGCCGGCAAGCCGATGAAGGCGGCGCGCGTCGAGGCGGCGCGCGCGATGTCGACCTACACCTACGCCGCGGTCGTCGCGCGCACGCTCGCCGGCGAGATGGTCCCGATGGACGGGTCGCAGGCAGGCGAGGGCAAGCTCGCGTTCACGCTCCGCGTTCCGATCGGCGTCGTCGGCGCGATCTCGCCGTTCAACTTCCCGCTGAACCTCGTCGCGCACAAGATCGCGCCCGCTCTCGCGGCGGGGTGCCCCGTCGTGCTGAAGCCGGCCACGCAGACGCCGCTCTCGGCGCTGCTGCTCGCCGAGCTCGAAGAGGAGGCCGGCCTGCCGCCGGGCTGGCTCAGCGTCGTCGTCGGGCCTGCCTCCGAGATCGGCGACGTGCTCGTCGAGGACGAGCGCGTCCGGCTGATCACGTTCACCGGCTCGGGCGACGTCGGCTGGGGAATCCGCGAGCGCGCCCCTCGCAAGAAGGTCAATCTCGAGCTCGGTAACGCGACGCCGGCGATCGTGTGCTGCGACGCGCCGCCGTCGACCGCCGACAAGCTCGCCGCGAACTCGTTCTCGTTCGCAGGTCAGAGCTGCATCTCCGTTCAGCGCATCTACGTGATGGCGGACGCCTGGGACGACTTCGTGCGCGAGTTCGTCGCGAAGGTCGAGGCGCTGAAGGTCGGTGACCCGGCCGACGACGAAACGGACGTCGGTCCGTTGATCGCGGAGAAGGAACGCGATCGCGTGCTCGAGTGGATCCACGCGAGCTCCGGCGAGGTGCTCACCGGAGGCGAGCTGACGGCCGACGGGCTGCTTCGCCCGACCGTGATCGCGAACCCCGCGCCGACCGACAAGGTGCAGAAGGAAGAGGTCTTCGGCCCCGTCGTGACCCTCACACGGACCAACTCGCTCGACGAGGCGATCGAGCTCGCGAACTCGACGCGCTACGGGCTCCAGGCTGCGATCTTCAGCTTCGACCTCCGCCCCGCGCTCGTCGCCGCGCAGCGGCTCGAGTTCGGCGGGGTGATCATCAACGAGGCTCCGACCTTCCGCGCAGACCAGATGCCGTACGGCGGCGTGAAGGACTCGGGCAACACGCGTGAAGGCCCCGCGTGGGCCGTGCGCGAGATGACGGAGGAGCGGCTCGTCGTCTTCCAGCTTCCCCAGAAGCCCGCGAGCACGCCGTAGACTCGCGCCTATGAGCTCGTTCCTGTCGCGCGTGCTCCGGCCGACGCCGGAAGCGCAGCCCGCTGCGGCGGCGCCGGCCCGCAGGCCGCTCCCGCCGACCGGCCAGCTGCGTCGCGAGCGGCGGACGCTCCTTCGCCTCCGCGAGCAGCGCATTCGCGACCTCGGCGGGATCGTGCTCGAGATGGTCCGTCGGGACGAGTTCCGGGAGGATCTCGTGTACGAGCAGGCGGCGGACCTGATCGGCCTCGAAGACCGCCTCCACGAGCTCGAGATGCTCCTGTCGGCGGCCACGAGCGTTCACCGCTCGGCGCCGTCGGCACGGTGCGCGTGCGGCGCCCCCGTCCTCTGGGGGCAGCACTTCTGCGCGAACTGTGGACGGCCGGCAGGCGACGCGCTCGTCGCCTGCGCGAGCTGCGGGCACGCGCTCCCGGCCGACGCCAAGTTCTGCGCGAGCTGCGGCGCGGTCGCGGCACACGACGCGTGACCTCCGGCGGCGGGGGCGGCTTCTGCCCCAGGTGCGGTGCGCTCGTCGAGCCGGGTCAGGAGTACTGCCTCGAGTGTGGCCTGCGTCAGCCCGGCAGCGGGCTCGCCGCGACCGTCGGGACGGCCTGGCAGCAGCGGGTGCGGAGACGCCTCCCCGGCTGGCTCCTGCCGATCCTCGCGGCGCTCCTCGTCGCCGCCGTGATGACGGGCGTCGCGATCCTGATCTCCAGTGGGAACGACGACGGGCCGCAGGTGATCGACGCCACCGGGCCGAGCTCGATCTCGACGCCCACGACCGAGACCGTCCCGACGGAGCCGACCACGACCGCGGCCACCACGGAATCCGAGACCACGCCCACGGCGACCGAGCCACCTCCGGCTCCACAGCTCGTCGACTGGCCACCGAGCCAGAACGGCTACACGATCGTCATCGCCTCGCTGCCGGCCGGCGGCGGGCGCGCCCAGGCGATCAGAAAGGCCCGCGAGGTGCTCGCCAGCGACCTGCCGGAGGTCGGCGTGATCGACTCCGGCGAGTTCTCGAGCCTCCACCCCGGCTACTACGTCGTCTTCAGCGGGATCTACGCCGATCAGCGGGCCGCGCTGAGAGGCATCGGGCGCGTTCAGAGCCTCTACCCGGCGGCCTACATTCGCCAGATCAGCCGCTGACGTTCTCTCTCGAGGCAACGAGGGCGGCGACTTTGTAACACGGCCCCGATCTGTATAGACTCGGTTTCAAGGGGTCTGGCCGGGGAGATTTAACCCGGGGTTAACCGCCATTTGATGATGCTCTTGCGAGACAACGAAGCATGATCGACGAGCAGACACTCCAGCTACAACACTGCATGTATCAGTACTCCCGGGCGATTTATCGCTCGATCAAGGATCTGATCGACCCGTACGTCGACGGGGACACGCAGCTGGAGTTCCGCCGCGAAGTGCTGGACGCGTGCCAGCAGACGATGGAGCGGATCGCTGCCGACCCGCTCTACTTCGCAAAGCCGGAGCGCGCGCTCTTCCAGGACATCCGCCGCTACTTCCCGATCACGGTGCAGGCGGAAGTCGCCTGGGCGGTGCAGGAGGGCGTCAGCGCCGCCTGCGCCTTCATCGAGGACCAGATCGAGCAGGGCGCCCTCGACGGCGGCGTCGCCCGCTGCCGCGCGACCACCCGCAAGGGCAAGCCGTGCCAGCGCACCCCCCTGCCCGAGCGCGACTACTGCCCTTCGCACCAGCATCTGGAATCGCGCACGAAGGTCGCAGCGTAGAGACGCGCTAGAGTCGCTGCGCCCTGTCGCACGACACTGACAAGTTAATCCGCCAGCTTTCGCTCGTGGCGTTCCTGATGGCCGAACGGCGGCCGCTGACGGCCCGCGACGTGAAACAGAACGTCGAGGGCTACCAGGAGATGTCGGACGAGGCGTTCGCCCGGCGGTTCTACTCCGACCGCGCCGAGCTGCTCGCCCTGGGCGTGCCGCTCCAGTCGCAGCGCGACGAGTTCACCGGCGAGGAGCTCTACACGCTCACGTCGGAGCAGTACTTCCTGCCGCCGCTCGAGCTCTCGGACGACGAGCTCGCGGCGCTCCAGACGTCCCTCTACATGCTCGAGGGGAAGTTCGCGTATGCCGAGCCTCTGCGCCTCGCGCTCCAGAACCTCGCGCTCGGACGGCCCGGGTTCGCCTCCACTCCGACGCCGACGGCGCTCCGGGTCGAGGTCGAGGTCGACGACCCGGACTACTCCGCCGACATGCCGGGCCGGCTCGGCAAGCTCGAGAGCGCGATCTCGAAGCAGCGGACCGCGAAGTTCCACTACTGGTCGATCTCGAGCGACCGCGAGCAGGAGCGCACGGTCAATCCGTATGGGCTCTTCCGCGACCGCGAGGGTTGGTACGTCGTCGGCCAGGATCTCGTGCGCAAGGACATCCGCACGTTCAAGGTGTCGCGCATCCGGGGGGACATCCGCTTCGCGACCAGGCGTGAGCGCGACTTCCGGATCCCCGCCGAGTTCGAGATCGACGACCATCGCGGGCGTCCGAACTGGCAGATCGGCGACGCGTCCGGCGAGGCACGGATCGAGATGGCGCCCGACACTGCGTGGTGGGTGCGGCGGGAGTTTGGCGACCACGGACGCTTCGAGGACGACGTCTTCGTCACGTCGTACTCGTCGCTGCCCTTGCTCGCGTCGTGGGTGCTCCGCCAGGACGGTCGGGCCCGGCCGGTCGAGCCGGACGAGCTGCGCCGCGTGGTCGGCTCGGCGCTGCGCAAGGTGCGCGAGGTGCACGAGGGCACCCCGGCCGAGCCCGCGGCGCCGAAGACGCGCCGCGCACGCGAGCACGACGCCGATCGTCCCGCCGGGCCTGTCGTGCCGGAGCGCTTCGGGCTGCTCCAGGCGCTGCTCGCGTACCTGCTCGCGCGCTGCGGGGACGAGCCGTCCGCTGAGATCCCGGCCCGCGAGCTCGTCGAGAACTTCCACATCCCGGAGGACCAGCTCCAGGACCACCTCGCGCTCCTCTCGCTGGTCAACTTCGGGGGCGGCTGCTACGCGGTCTACGCGGAACTGCAGGGCGACGTCGTTCGGGTCGACAAGGAGCTCTACGGCGACGCGTTCCGCTCGGCCCCGCGGCTGACGCCGCTCGAGGCGCGTGCGATCACGCTGGCGCTCGAGTTCGTCGGCCCGATGATCGCCGCGGAAGCGCACAACCCGCTCGAGAACGTCCGCCGCAAGCTCGAGGAGACGTTCGGCCAGTTCGAGCTGTCCCAGCGCCCCGAGACGCAGGTCGGCGCCGAGGAGGAGGACCTCGTCAAGACGCTGAGCCGGGCGATCCGGGAGCGGCGCCTCGTCGAGATCGAGTACCAGAAGGAAGGCGAGGAGACGTGGACGCAGCGGGTCGTCGAGCCGTACGTGCTCGAGCGTGCGCTGCCGAACTGGCTCGTCCACGCGTGGGACCGCTCGCGTGACGCGGAGCGGAGCTTCCGCCTCGACCGGATGCGCACGGCCAAGCTCACGAAGGAGCGCTTCGAGCGGCGAGAGGGGTTCGATCCGCACGAGTTCCGCGACTCGCGACTCGCACGGATCCTCTACTCCCCTGTCGTCGCACGCTGGCAGGTCGAGCGCGGCGCGGTCCTGCTGCGCGACGGTAGTGCGCTCCGCGAGGTGCGAATCGGCAGCGAGGAGTGGCTGATCGGAGAAGCGCTCGGTCAGCGCGGCGAGGCCGTCGTCCTCGAGCCGGCCGAGCTGCGGCCCGTGATCGCCCGCCGCGCGAAGGAGCTCGCCCAGGAGCTCGGCGTCACGCGCATGCGCGTCAGCGCCTAGTGAGAGGCGGAGTCGCGAACGTGCGCGGATCCGCGAGGAGCGGATTCGCGACTTGCGCCTCCTCAAGCAGTCGGCAAGACCAGCGTGAAGGTCGCGCCCTCGGCGGGTGCCGAGCGCACGTCGAGCGTGCCGCCGTGAGCCTCGGCGATCGACCGCGCGATGAAGAGGCCGAGCCCGGTTCCGGGCAGCGTCTTGCCCGAGCGCGCTCGCCCGAACTTCTCGAAGATGAGCGACTGGTCCTCGTGCGCGATGCCCGGCCCGCGGTCGCGCACGCTGACGACGACGTTCCCGTTGAGCGCCGTTGCGCTCACCTCGACCAGCTCCCCCGAAGGCGAGTACTTGACGGCGTTCTCGACCAGGTTCGCGAGCACTTGACGCAGACGTTCGCGGTCGCCGCGGATCGGCGGCACCGGATCGGGGATCGAGGTCGCGAGCGGCACCTCGTCCTGCCCCACCTCGGCCGCGGCGACCACGTCGAGCAGGAGCTCGGCGAGGTCGACGTCGGCGAACGCGTAGCTGAACGTCCCGGCCTCGATGCGCGAGGTGTCGAGCACGTCCGCGACGAGCGTTGCAAGGCGGTTGGTCTCGTCCGCGATGAGCGCGAGGAACGACTCCCGCTGCTCGGGCTTCAGCTCGCGCCAGCGCTGCTGCAACGTGCGCGCTGACCCGATGACCGTCGCCATCGGGCTGCGCAGCTCGTGGGAGACGAGCGAGACGAAGTCCGCGCGCAGCGCCGAGAGTCGCCGCAGTTCCTCGACGGTCGTGCGCTCCGCGTCGTAGGCCCGAATGTTCTCGACCGCGGTCGCGACGAAGCGCCCGAGCAGCGAGAGGAGCTCGACCTCCTCCTGCGTGAACGAGCGCGGCTCCTCGCGGACGACCGAGATCATCCCGATCGTGCGCGCACCGGCGAGCAGCGGCGCGACCACGCGGCAGTGCAGGCCGAGCCGCACGAGCTCTTCCTCCTCGTAGAAGCGCGAGTCGCGCATCTCCTCCCGGTAGATCGTCTCGCCGCGGAGCACCTCTTCCAGGAGCGACCCGGCGATCGGGCGGTGGCTGCCGGGCGGGAAGACGTCGGAGGACGCCAGGCCGGCCGTGGCCATCACGTGTGCACCTCCTCCCTCTGCGAGGACGATCGCCGTCCGGTCGAACGGCACGAGGCCGCGAAGCTCGCGGATGAATGCGCCGAAGGCCTCGTCGAGGTCGAGCGAGGAGCCGAGCGCCCGCGCGCAACGCCCGGCCGCCTCGAGCAGGTCGACGCGCCGGCCGAGCCGGTCGCGCAGCTGCTCGGCCTCGGCCGCCTGCCGCGTTGCGGCCGCAGCCTCCTGGCGCAGGCGGCCGACGAGCCACCCGACGATCAACCCGGTCAGGAGGAGAATCCCGAACGGGAAGGTCACCTGGTCCCAGTTGAACGCCGGCGGACCAAAGCGGTCCGCACGCCACCACTCGAGGAAGGCGAGCGTCGGCAGGAGGAAGAGCGGCACGATCACGCCCCCGCGCAGCCCGAAGCGAAGCGCCGCTTCGACGACCGGGAAGATGAGCGCCCAGCGCGTCGGGCTCCCGTACTCGTACGAGAACAGGAGCGCGTAGCCGCCGATCACGGCGGTGTCGAAGCCGAGAGCGACCGCGCCCAGAAGCGGCGACGCGATCCGTCCGGGCCGGCTCGCGACGAACAGCAGGACCGCGCCAAGCGCGAACACCGCCGTCAGCGCCCACGCGACGCGCTCGTAGCCCGGAGGGTAGCGCTCGGTGAAGATCCCCACCTCGACCGCCGCGAAGACAGACGGCGGCGAGGCGCACCCAGGAGATCCAGCGCTCGACGCCGAGGAGCCGCTCGTCGTTCACGTTCGCTCCTCGATTTGCTCGAGCGCCCACAGCGCGTGCTCGCGAAGCAGCTCGTCGTCGGACTCCGCGTACGACGCGACGGCGGCGCGCTCACGCTCTCCGCCGACGTTCCCCGCGGCGACGAGCGCGTTCCGGCGAAGGAAGCGCGGGTCGTTGCGCGGGAAGTACAGGCGGTCGTACCGCGCGCGCAGCTCGTCGTCATCCGCCTCGAGCCAGTCGACGAGCGAGACGAACGCCTCGCCGGGCTGCTCGCCCGCGCGCCGCTTCTCGACGCCGCGGTTCCAGGGGCAGACGTCCTGGCAGATGTCGCAGCCGTAAACGCGGTCCTCGAGCGGCGCCCGGTACTCGACGGGGATCGGTGCGCGCGACTGCGTCCAGTAGGAGAGGCAGCGCGTCGAGTCGAGGACGCCCGGCTCGTCGAGCGCTCCGGTCGGACACGCGTCGATGCAAAGGCGGCATTCGCCGCAGTCGGTGCGAAGCGGCGGCGTCGCGTCGAGCGCCGCTTCGGTGACGAGCGCCCCGAGGACGACCCACGAGCCGTGGCGCCTCGTGATCAGCAGCGTGTTCTTGCCGTAGAAGCCCACGCCCGAGCGGGCCGCGGCCTCTCGGTCGACGTGGTCGTTCTCGTCGACCAGCACTCGATACTCGCCACCGAGCGCGCGGCCGAGCGCGTCGAGCTTCTCACGAAGGTCGGCGTAGGCATGACGCCGCGTGTAGCGCGGCAGCCGGCCCGTTCCTTCGGCTTGTTCCGGATCGGGCGCGTAGTAGCCGAGCGCGGCCGCGACGACGGTGCGAGCTCCGGGGAGGAGCGTCTCGGGATGGCACGAGATCTCGGGCTTCGCCATCGTGAACTGCATGTCCGCGAACAGACCGCGGGCACGACGCTCACGGATGTGGCGCTCGGTCTCCGTGTATGCCTCGACCGGTGCGGCGCCGACGGCATCGAGACCGAGCTCCTGCGCGAGCCGACTAAGCTCACCCCCCGTCATCGAACTCATTGTGCCCTGAAAGCCGTACGAATCCACGAGGACGGAGGCCCCGACGTCCTGCGGTACGAGGACGCCCCCGATCCCGAGCCGGCGCCCGGCGAGGTGCTCGTCCGCCTCCGCGCGAGCTCGCTCAACCACCTCGACCTCTGGGTGCGCAAGGGGCTCCCTTCCGTGCCGAAGCCGCGGATCCTCGGCGCCGACGGTGCGGGGACGGTCGAGGCGCTCGGGGAGGGTGTCGACGGCTTGCAACGAGGGCAGCGCGTCGTGATCAACCCGGGCCTGGAGCACGGGGGCTCGATCACCGTGGTCGGCGAGCACACGGACGGCACCAACGCCGAGTTGATCGCGGTGCCCGCGACGAACGTCTTCCCGCTCGACGACTCGATGTCGTTCGAGGAGGCGGCAGCGTTCCCGCTCGTCTTCGAGACCGCGTACCGGATGCTGAGGACACGGGCCGGGCTCGTCGAGGGCGAGTGGGTGCTCGTCTGGGGCATCGGCGGCGGCGTTGCGACGGCCGCGCTGACGATCGCGAAGGCGCTCGGCGCGCGCGTGCTCGCGACCTCTTCGAGCGACGCGAAGCTCGAGCGCGCGCGTGAGCTCGGCGCGGACGCCGTCGTCAACCACGCGACGGGCGACGTCGCCGCGGCCGCGAAGGAGGCGACCGGTGGCTCAGGCATCGACGTCGTCGTGGAGCATGTCGGCGAGGCGACGTGGAAGACCTCGCTCGCGGTCGCCGCGCCCAGCGGCCGGATCGCGGTCTGCGGCGCGACGAGCGGCCCGAACCCGCCCGCGCAGCTCCACCGCGTCTGGTGGAAGCAGCTGACGATCGTCGGTTCCACGATGGGCACACGCGCAGACTTCGAGGCGGCGTACGAGCTCGTCCGCAGCGGCCGCGCGAAGCCGGTGATCGACCGCGTCTATCCGCTCGAGGCGATCCGCGAAGCGCACGAGCGCCTCGAAGCCGGCGAGCAGCTCGGCAAGATCGTCCTCGCTATTCCGGGTTAGGCGTTCGCTCGCGAGTTCGCCGCCGTCGGCGACATGCGCGCCGACGGCACACAGACCCTCTAGGTGAAGCCGCGCCGGAGAGTCGTCATGGCGCCGAAGGCGCCGGACTTTCCGGCGTTATCCGAAGCCGAGGATGAACTTGGCGTCGTCGGACATGCGGTCGGGTGTCCAGGGGGGCTCCCAGGTCAGCTCGATCTCCACCTCTTCGACGCCTTCCACCGCAGACGCGACGTTGACGATGTCCTCCTGGATCATCGGCCCGGCGGGGCAGCCCATCGACGTGAGGCTGTGGATCACCTTCACCTTCGGCCCGTCGATCTCCACGTCGTAGAGCAGCCCGAGGTCGACGATGTCCATCCCGAGCTCGGGATCTTCGACCGCGCGGAGCGCCTCGACCACTTCGTCCTTCGTCGGCATGCCCCCAGCCTAGCTGCGCGGGCTGAGAACGCCCAGGAGCCGCACTTCCTCGCGCCGCTCGCGGGCGAAGAAGTGGATCCCGTCGACGAAGCGCACCCAGTTGCAGCGGGTGCACATCACGAGCGAGTGCGTGCGCGCGCTGTCCGCGTAGAAGCGCACGCCCCGGAGCAGGTCGCCGTTCGAGACGCCCGTGGCCGCGACGATCACCTCGCCCGATGCGAGCTCCTCGGTGCCGAACACGCGGTAGATGTCGTCGATTCCCTGCTCGCGCGCCTCGTCGATCTCGCCGCGCGTCGTCGGCCACAACTGCGCCTGCAGCTCGCCGCCGAGGCAGCGCAGCGCGGCCGCGCTGAGCACGGCCTGCCGCGTGCCGCCGATCCCGATCGCGAGGTGGTCGTTCGTGCCGCGGATCGCCGCCGAGATCGACGCGGTCACGTCGCCGTCCTGGATCAGCTTGATGCGCGCGCCCGCCCGGCGGATCTCCTCGATCAGGTCGTGGTGCCGCGGGCGGTCGAGGACGATCGTCGTGATGTCGTTGACGTTTCGGCCGAAAGCATCGGCGATCGCGCGGACGTTCTCCTCGATGGGCTTGTTGAGGTCGATCGACCCCCGCGCGCGCGGTCCGACCGCCATCTTGCGCATGTACATGTCCGGCAGCGTGAGCAGCGAGCCGGGCTCGCCGACGGCGATCATCGACATCGCCCCCGGCCCGCCGCGGGCGACCACGCCCCGCCCCTCGAGGGGGTCGAGCGCGAGGTCGGCCGACTCGCCGCCGGCTCCCACGACTGCGCCCATCGGCAGCAGGGGAGCGCCTTCCGGCGCGCCGATCACGATGCGGCCGCTGATCGGCAGGTCGTCGAGGGCACCGCGCATCGCCGAGAACGTCGCCTCCTCGGCTCCTTCCACGTCGGCACGCCCGAGCCAGCGCGCGCCGGCGAGCGCGGCGCGCTCCGTCACGCGCGCGTACGACTCGCACAGGCAGGGAGGCCGTTCGCTCACCGCACCCGCTCGACCTGTTCGGCACCCGCGAGCACGAGGTCGAGCACGCGCATGACGGCCTCGTCGACGTTCGCGGACTCGATCACGACGACGTCCTCGCGCCGGGCGCGCGAGACGAGCTCGTCCTGGATCCGCCTGATCTCGTCGAAGCGGTCGAGGTACCGCGCGACCGGTCGCACGCCGTCCGACGACGCGTCGCGGACGTAGAAGTGCGTCTCGTGCACCGCGGGGTCCGAAATCTCGAGGATGCAGCGCGCGACGACCGCCTGCTCGGCCTCCAGCGGCGGCTCGAAGAGGCCCGGGACGAGGTGTACGCCCTCGAGCACCATCGACCAGCCTTCCTCGAGCGCGCGGTCGAGCGAGGCGTGCACGCCGGCAAGCACGTTGCGCGACTGGTCGAGAAAGCCCGCGATCGCCGGGTCGTCTGCCTCCTCCGGCTCGCGCAGCGCCTCCCCCGCCTCGAAGCTCGAGAAGTGGATCGACGGCATGAAGTCGCGCGAGAAGAAGGCGCGCATCGTCTGGCGGATGAAGTCCGTCGACGTCACGCGCGTGATCCCGAGCCGATACGCGAGCTCGGTGGCGACGGTCGACTTCCCCGTGCCCGTCGCGCCGCCGAGCAGGACGATCACCGGCAGGTCGAGCTCGCGAAGCGAGAAGTACCGGCGCAGTCGGCCCATCGCCGCGTCGTCCTCGGCGAGCTCCTCGATCCGGTCGAGGTCGGCAACCGTCTCGCCGCGTGCGCGCAGATCCTCCTCCACCCGCCGCGCGAGATCGTGCGCGCGCATCGTCGGGACACCGACCGCCGTGAGGGAGCGCGCCATCAGGCCCTTCGAGTACGGGACGCCGTCGCCGCCGAGCGGCAGCGGGTCCAGGTGGCGGGGCTGGCTCGTCACGCGCGCACCTGCTCGCGGACGGCAGCCTCGGCGAGCGCGAGCAACTGCTCGTCGAGCCCCTCAGCGACGACGTCGCTGCCGAGCAGCACGAGGCGCACGCCACGCTCGGCCGCGGCTTCCGCAACGACGTCGATCGCGGCCGCCTTCAACTCGACGAGGAACGTCTCCGCGTCGACGTGGTCGAGCTCCGCCCGGAGCGCGTCGCGGTCGGCGAGGCTGGAGGACACGTGCCGCACGTCGAGACCTTGCTGCGCAAGTTCAAAGCGGATCGCCTCGCGCGCGTCTGCGGGTGCCGTTGTGAACACCGCAACCGGGCCCTCGGCGGCGACGGCGGGACGCGGGCGCAGCCGGGCCTCGAGCACCGGCGCGTCGGTGAGCTCGCGGATTGCCGCGAGCCGACCCGCTCGCCCCGACGACGAGCACGAGGTCGGAGACGAGGATGCGGTACGCGTTCAGGTAGCCCGTCGCGACCTCGGGCGACTGGCCTCCTCCAACGACGAGCACGCGCTTGCTCGTGTCGATCGGCGGAAACGCCGCCCCGCTCCCCTCGAAGATCACCAGGTCCGGCGCGCGCTCGGCCGCGAGCGCGGCTCCTTCCCGAACGTTGGAGACGAACGGCGCTCCCGCGAGCCCTCCGCCCGCCCGCCGGCAGCCGACGGTGACGACGCCCGCGAGCGCGGCATCCTCGAGGTAGTCCGAAGCGGCGTGCCGACCACTCCGCGAGAGCGCGAGCAGATCGTCGACGGTCGGCGGTGTCTCCGCCACCTCGGGCTGCGCAGGCCCGCCGCGGCCCATTGCAACGACCACGACGTCGTAGCGCTCCGAGAGCACGCGTGCGGTGTGCGCGCCGACCGCCGTCTTCCCGACGCGCTTGCCCGTGCCGACGATCCCGATCGACGGAAGGTCGAACGGCTCGAGCACCGGTGGGTCGAAGCGAAAGTCCGCGCCGACGTACGGCAGCCCGAGCGCGAGCGCACGGCTCGCGAGGCGAAGCCGATCGGGCGGGCCGAGCACCGGCTCGTCCGAGAGGTCGACGACGACCTCCGGGTCGTGTTCGAGCGCCGCGGCCAGCGAGTCGACGAGCGGCACGCCGTAGTCCTCGCCGCCCCGCAGCTTCTCGGTGCCGCCGACGAGATGAGCCGCGACGAACTCATAGGGCAGCTCGTCGAGGGCGTCCTTCACGGTCGAGAGGTAGTGCTCCCCGTCGATGATCGCGAGCGCGCGCTTCACGGCTGCTCCCGCGGTGAGGGCTCGTCGCAGGGGCGCGATGGGTGGTGCGAGGCAAGGACGCAGGGAGTGCTCGTATCAGTGATACGAGCGCGACTGAGGACGCCGCATCGCGCCGCCCAGCGCGCCCCTGGGGCACAGCTCCTTGCCGCGGGAGCGGCCGTCATGAGCGGGTCGTGACCTCTCCCTCGATCCGCGCGGTGTACTTCTCGAACGCACGCGTGTCGGTGGAGAACTGGATGATCTTCTCCTGGCCGTGGAACGGGTACTTGCGCCACACGTCCACGTGAGGACCTGTGACCTCGATCACGTTGTAACAGGGTCGAGTCTTGCCGCGAAGCCGCAGCGTCGAGACCGTCCCGGCGTTCACCACGAAGATGTCCTCGAGCCGCCAGGCGTACGGCACGTGCTTGTGGCCCGAGAGCACGAGGTCGACGTGGGAGCGCTGGAGGCATTCGATCGCGTCGCCGGCGTCGTAGACGACGTTGCGCTCACGACCCGTGCCCGGGACCGGCAGCAAGTGATGGTGGAGCGCGAACACGCGAAGCCCCGGCCCTGCACCGTCGAACTGCTCCTCGATCCAGCGGTAGCGCCCGCGCCCGACGTGACCATGATCGAGATCGGGCTCGGTCGAGTCGATCGCGACGACCGTGCAGTCGTCCACCTTCAGCACCGAGTTGCGGTCGCCGAAGAGATCCTCGAAGTGGACATAGCCGACGTTACGCGAGTCGTGGTTGCCCGGGATCACGACGACGGACGGGCACTCGATCAGGTCGAGGTACTCGCGCGCCATTCGATACTCCTCCTTGAAGCCGAAGACGGTCAGGTCTCCCGTGCAGACGACCGCGCGCGGTCCCATCTCGTTGATCTCCGAGATCGCCCGCTCGAGCAGGCTCGGTTGGAAGTGCGGATCGCCGCAGTGCAGGTCCGAGATGTGCGCGATCGTGTAACCCGCGCGTCCGTCGCTCGCCATTTTGCAAGTCTAGGGCGTCCGAGGCCGTTGCTACCCTGCTTTCAGATGCCCGCGGAAACCTGGAATTTCCAGGCATATCGCGGTTCGAAGCCGCCCACGTTCGCGAACCAGGCCGAGGTCGCGTGCGCGCGCGTCCTCGACTACTACGGCATCCCGTGGGAGTACGAGCCCCGCACGTTCGTGCTCGAGGAGGAGGAAGGCCGCATCGTCGAGGCGTTCACGCCCGACTTCTACCTCCCGGAGCAGGAGCTCTACGTCGAGATCACCGTGATGAAGCAGTCCCTCGTGACGCGCAAGAACCGCAAGCTGCGCAAGCTGCGGGAGCGCTACCCCGACGTCAACGTCAAGCTCTTCTACAAGCGCGACATCTCGCGCCTGGCCGAGCGATACAGACTCGATCTCGCAAGCTAGTCGACCCTCGGGTCGGCGACGTCTACCTCACGCGCCGGGAGATCGACGTCCGCGTCCGCCAACTCGGGGACGCGCTCACCCGCGAGTACGAGGGTCGAAACCCGCTGCTCGTCGCGCCGCTCAAGGCGAGCCTCGTCTTCGTCACCGACCTCTCGCGCGCCCTCGCGGTCGCGCACGAGCTCGACTTCCTCGAGCTTGCTCCCTACGACGCCGCCGGGCCTGGGATCCGCCTCCTCAAGGACCTCGACGCCGAGATCGAGGAGCGCGACGTCGTGATCGTCGAGGACGTCGTCGACACGGGGCTCTCGCTCAACTACCTCTGTAAGACGCTTCGCCTGCGCAGGCCGGCGTCGCTCGCGGTCGTGACGCTCCTCGATCGTCCGTACCGACGGCTCGTCGGGGACCTGCCGATCGCCCACGTGGGCTTCACGGTCCCCGACGAGTTGTTCGTCGGCTACGGCTTCGACCTGGACGAGCGGTACCGCAACCTGCCGGACCTGCACGTCCTCAAGTAGTTAGCGCCCGGCGCCGGCCGACGAAGAGGCCGATCAGCCAGAGCACGAAGGCGATGATCGCGACCCAGACCAGGACCTTGACGACGCCGGTGATCCCCAGGACGAACAGGATCAGGATGAGGATCAGGATCAGCACGAGTGGACTCATTTGGCTCCTCTATCGGGGGGACTGACGGGGGACGTGATTTCCCGCGGTGACGGGTCGAAAACGCGTCAGCCGAGGTAGCCGAGCGGGTCGACCGGCGACCCGTTCACGCGGACTTCGAAGTGGACGTGCGGGCCGGTGCTGTTCCCCGTCGAGCCCGCATAGGCGATCGTCTGCCCCTGCGAGACCGTGCTGCCGCTCCCGACCGCGAACGACGAGTTGTGGCCGTAGGCCGTCGCGATGCCGCCTCCGTGGTCGATCACGACGAGGTTGCCGTAGCCGCCCATCCAGCCGGCGACGATCACCTGTCCCGACGCCGCAGCCGCGACCGGAGTGCCCGTGGGGACGGCGATGTCGATCCCCTCGTGCATCCGTCCCCAGCGCCAGCCGAAGCCGCTCGTGACCGGGCCCGACACGGGCCAGATGAACCCGCTCGAGGAGGGCACGACCGACGACGAGTACTGCGAGGTCTGGATCCGGGACGAGAGCGACGCGCTGACCGCGGCGAGGGCGACGACCTCGTGGAGGTACTCCTCCTTCTGCTGCTGGACGGATGCGAGCGCCTCGCGACGCTCGGCGCTCGTTCCGGAGAGCGCGTTCTCGCGCGCGACGAGCTGGTCCCTGACCTGGCGCGTCTGCTGCGTGCGGGCGGCGACGGCCTGAGCGACCGCGTAGACCTTCTTCCGCGTGATCGTCGTGTTCTTCTGCTGCACCTGAATTCGATCCTTCGCCTGACCGACCGACTCGGCGATCCGCTCGTCCTGCGCCGCAAGCTCCTGCGCGTAGTCGAGCCGCGTCATGAGCTCGCCGAAGTTCGACGAGTTGAGCAGCACGTCGACCGTGCTGAGGCTGCCCGACTGGTAGATCGCGACGATCCGGTCGCTCAGCCGGTCGATCGCCTGCTCGTGCTGGTCGCGCAGGAAACCGAGCTTCGCCGTCTGGAGGCGCCAGAGCTCGGTGATGCGGGCGAGCCGCTCTCGCTGCAGCGCGAGATCCTGCTCGAGCAAGGCGAGGTCGGTGGAGACGTCTCCGACCTCCGACTCCAGGGTGCGGATCCTCGCCGTGACGTCGGCGATCTCCCGCGACAGTCGCTGCTCCTTTGCGCGAACTGCGGCGATCTTGTCCTGCAGACCCGAGATCTTGGAGTCGACGGACTGCTTGCGCGTGACGTTGTCGGCCGCCGGCCGGCGCGGCGACCAGAAGGGCGAGGAAGAGGAGAGGAAGGACTCGGCGGGCCACGCGGGGGCTGACTTCGTCGGGCGCTCGGCTGTCCCTGCCGTGCGCGGAATCCTGCGTGAGGGTAGCGAATCCTGACCCTAGTCGCCGTCCGGAGGCCTGATCTCGGTCGGCTGAACCTGCCTCCGCGCGGCCTGGACGCGCTCCTGGGCGCTCGTCGCGATCTCCGTGGCCTCTCGCTCGAGGCCGGCGACCCGCTCGTCGAGGGCCGCGACCGCCGCTCGTTCGGCCGCCCCGTCGGCGCCGCCGTAGACGGCCGCCCCGAACTGGCCCAGGAGCCGCTCGCGTTCGCCCTGGAGCCGCATCGCCTCGTTCCGCCGCCGGACGATCTCCTTGCGCGCCGAGGAGCGTGTGAGAAACGCCTGCGCCGTGTACCCGGCCCGCGCCCGCGCGGAGTCGACGGCACCGATCGAGGCGGTGACGATCGGCGTGTCCGGCTTCCGGCGGCCGGCCTCGAGGAAGCCTGCCGCGAAGAGGAGCGCGAGCCCGAGCAACACGAGCCCGCCCACCCAGTTCCCGATCGCGAGCAGGACGACGGCGACGACGAGCAGCACGACGGCGAGCGCGAAGAGAGCGGTCGGGGGCGGAAGCCCGAACCACCGAGGCGTCGCGTGCGCGACGGTCACGGGGACGGGGCCTGTCTCGTTCGGTGGCACCTCGGCGCGGACGGTGTCACCGCTCTGGACCGGAGTCCCGCACGCCGAGCAGAAGCGTGCTCCTCTCGGGAGCGGTGCGCTGCAGTTGGCGCAGTTAGCCGGCGGCGCGGACACGCTCCCTCCCTTCCCCACGCGGCTCGAGCGCACGCCTCGCTTCCGCGACGCGGCGGCGGAGCGGCCCGACGAGCGTGCGGTAGTCCTTGTCGGAGAGCTTCCCCGTGCGGTGGTCGAACTCGAGCTCGCGGAGCGCGTCCTGTGAACGGTCGCGCTCTTCGATCAGCGCGAGCCGACGCAGCTCGAGGCCGTCGGGCTCGGCGAGGCGGTCGACCGGTGCATCGGGCTCGCGCAGGAACGGTGCGGCCACGTAGACGACGACGGCGAGCGCGAGCAGCGCCCCGAGCAGCAGCCCGACGGTCATGCGGGGGCGAGCGCGTAGCGCTCGAGCAACCGCCGCTCCTCGGCGGGGTCAGGCCAGAGCGCGATCAGCGAACCGGCGAGAAAGACGAGCCCGGCGAGCCAGATCAGGTTGACGAGCGGGTTGACGAGCGCCTTCAGGCGCACGCTTCCGTCAGGGTTCGAGTTCTCGAGGATGACGAAGAGGTCGCCGAGGCTCATGGCGTCCGCGCGGATCGCGGGTTCCGCGGAGACCTGCTGCTCGACGGGGTAGAAGTTCTTGCCCGGCTCGATGATCCCGAGGTCCCGCCCGTCGCGCTGCACGGCGACTCGGGCCCGCAACTCACGGGCGTTCGCGCTCATCCGCTCCGTTTTCCCCAGGTACGTGAGCGTGTAGCCCGCCACCTCGAGACGCTCGCCGCGGTCCAGGCGCCCTTCGCGCACCGTGTCGTAGGCCGAGCCCGCGACCCCGATCGCGAGCAGGACGATCGCCGCGTGCACGACGTAGCCGCCGTAGCGGCGGCGGTTTCGACCGACGAGCGACGAGAACGCCTGCAGGCGGCTCCCGCCTTCGAGCGAGCGCCGCGCCCGCGTGCCGCGGACGAACTCGTAGCCGATCGAGCCGAGCACGAAGGCGGAGAAGGTGTACGCGAGCAGCCCGACAGGCGACGAGCCCGCACCGAGCGCGAGCAGAACGACCGCGACGGCCGCCGCGATGCCGGCCGGCCAGGCGAACGACGCACCGAGCGAGCGCAGCGACGCGCGCCGCCAGGCCACGAGCGGCGCCAGCCCCATCAACAGCAGGAGCGGCAGCCCGAAGACGCGCAGGAAGAAGTTGTAGTACGGGCCTGCTACGACGCTGGCCTCGCCGCGCACCGCCTCCGAGAGCAGCGGCCAGATCACGCCCCAGAGGATCGTCAGGCAAAGCGCGACGAGCAGCAGGTTGTTGTAGAGGAATGTCGCTTCTCGCGAGACGAGCGATTCGAGCCGAGTGCGCGAGCGAAGGAGCGGCAGGCGCAAGAACACGAGCGCGATCGAAAGCGTGAGCACCAGCACGATGAAACCGAGGAACCACGGGCCGATCGAGCTCTCGGTGAACGAGTGGATCGAGTCGAGGATCCCGGAGCGCGTCAGGAACGTCCCGAAGAGCGACAGCCCGAACGCGAGGATGACGAGCAGCAGGTTCCAGACCTTCAGCATCCCGCGCTTCTCCTGGATCATCACCGAGTGCAGGAACGCGGTCGCTGCGAGCCACGGCATCAGCGCGGCGTTCTCGACCGGGTCCCACGCGAAGTAGCCGCCCCAGCCGATCTCCTCGTACGCCCACTTCGCACCGAGCAGCTGGCCGACGCCGAGTGCCGTCCAGGCGACGAGCGTCCAGCGCCGGGTCGCGACGATCCACGCCTCGTCGGCGCGACGCGCGAGGAGCGCACCCATCCCGAACGCCCACGGGACCGTCAGCCCGACGTAGCCGAGGTAGAGCAGCGGCGGGTGCGCGACCATGTACGGGTTCTGCAGGCTCGGGTTCAACCCGGCGCCGTTCGCCGGCGCGAGCTGCGTGTCGAACGGGCTCGAGATCGCAACGAGCATGAACGCGAAGAACACCGCGACGAGCGCGAGCGGCGGGACGACCCACGGCAGGAGCTCGGACCGCCGACGTCGCGACGTTGCGACCACGAGCGCGGCGTAGCCCGTGAGCACGAGCAGCCACAAAAGGAGCGAGCCCTCCTGACCGCCCCAGAAGGCGGAGAGCGTGTAGCCGAGCGGCAGTTGCTCACTCGTCAGCCTCGCGACGTAGACGAGCGAGAAGTCGTGCCGCACGAGCGCGACGACGAGGACGAGCGAGCCGACGAGCGCGGACGCGAACGCGGCCACGAGCGCGTTCTGCGCGGAGACCGCCAACCGACGACGCCGAGCAACGAGCGCCCAGGAGCCCGCGACGAGCGCGTAAAGGCAGAGCCCGAGGCAGACGACGAGTGCCGCGCGGCCGAGCTCAGCCATGCGTTAGCTCGAGCGTTGCTTGGGCGCGTACTTCGAGGGGCACTTCGTGACCATCGTGCCGGGCTCGCCCACGAAGACGCCCTGCCGCAGCCGGCCGTTCACGCGAAGGTCGCGATCGGCCTTGAACTGGTCGGGCAGCCCGCCCGCGTAGGTCACGGGGACGGTCGCTGTGCCCTCGACGTCGCGGAGCCGGAAGCGCGTGACCTCCCCCATGGGCTGCACGGAGCCTGGCACGACCTTGCCGCTGAGCACCACGGCTTCGGTGCGCCCCTTGAGCTCGGAGGGCTCCACGGCCGGCGTACCACCGCCGGCAAACGAGACGTAGACGAGGAAGACCGCGAGCACGGCCGCCACTGACAATGCGAGCACGAGCCGCGCCGGGTTCGACCTCCGGGCCACGCCCAGAGTCTAGCCCTCGACTCGCTGCGCAAGTCGCGAATCCGCTCGCGCGGATCCGCGACGCGCGAAGACCCCTAAAGGCGGCCGCTCCGCGGCCGCTGTCGCAGCGATTTCACAGCAAGCCGCTGCCTAAGAGCGTTCGGCCTGAGCTGCGCGCCTGGCGGGCACGCGGTACCCGTGGTCGACGCAGAGCGACCCCGGCGAATCCTCGGTGAGCGAGTCGCAGTAGCCCTTGCCGTAGGCGGCCCGCATGAACGCAGCCACGACGTCGATGTTCCACTCGGAGATCTCGCCCGCCTCGCGCCAGAGGTCGGCAAGCCGGAGGTCGATGTCGAGCTCCAGGAGGTCGATGCGGGTGGGGGTCTTCTGCATGGCCGAAAGCGTAGGACCTGGGTCGGACGGCATGATTGCTCCATGGGAGAGCTGCGGTTCGGCGGGGCCAGGGTGCCCTCGCGGGAGAGCCCCGAGGCGGCGGTCGAGATCCTGCTGGAGCGGGGCTACACGGCCTGCGAGATCGACTTCGAGGGCAAGTTCTGGATGGACTACCCGTGGGCCGAGCGGTTCGGGGAGCTCGCAAGGGAGCACGGGATCGTCCTGTCCGTGCACGCCCCGATCGCCGGCTTCATGGGCCATGCGGAACGTGGCAAGAAGCTCAATATGGCCGTCGGGATGCTCGACCACTCCGCAGGCATCGCGAAGACCGCGGGTGCCGAGCTCGTCGTGTTCCACCCGGGCTTCCTGCTCGGGCGCACGCGCGAGGCGGCGATCGACTCCGTGGTCGAGCAGCTCCGGGAGCTGCGCGAGCGCCTGGAGAAGAAGGACCGCGGCGTGCCCTTCGGGATCGAGGTGATGGGACGCGTCCGCGAGCTCGGCTCGCTCGAGGACGTGCTCGAGATCTCGTCCCGGCTCGACTGGGTGCGTCCCGTGATCGACTTCGCGCACATGCATGCGACGAGCGACGGCGCCTACACGGAGCCGTCGCTGTTCGCCGAGGCGCTCGCCGGTGCAGACGCCGTCCTCGAGCCGGGCGCCCCGTTTCACATCCACTTCTCCGACATCGCGTACGCAAACCGCAACGAGACGAAGCACCTGCCTTACGGCGAGGGAACACTGCGCGCGGAACCGCTCGGCGAGGCGCTCGTCGGCTTCGAACGGCCGGCGACCGTCATCAGCGAAGCGCCCGACCTGGAGTCGAGCCTTGCGATCCGCGTTGCGCTCTTCGCGGCACATCGCGCAGCGGCGACGTAGAAACAAGCTGCTTTACTCGCTTCCTGCATGGTCGTGATCTCGACTGTCTGCGCGTGCGCACTCGTAGTGACTGCGGCACTTCTCGCGGCCTCGCTACGTCTTGATTCGCTCGTTTCGTTCGTCCTCGCGACCTACCTGGCCGCGTGCGCCGAAGTTGTGGTGTTGACCGAAGCGCTGTCCCTGCGCAGGCTGGTCACCCCGACGGGTTACCTGGCAGCCGAGATCGTCGTACTGGCCGGCGCAGCGTCGGTCTGGCTCGTGCGCGGTCGGCCAACACCTCCGCGCCCGAACCTCGACCTCAGCGCGCTCCGGCGACATCCGATCGTCATCGCGCTGGCCATCGTGGTGGCGCTCGCGTTCGCCTACGAAGCGTTTCTCGTGCTCGCGACACCGCCGAACAACGGCGACTCTCTGAGTGGCCATCTTTCGCGAGTAGCTGCCTGGTACCAGCACGACGGCATCTTCTGGATTCCCGACGCGCACACTCCACGCCAGAACGAGTGGCCGCCCGTCGCCCAGATCGAGGTGCTGTACACGGTTGTACTCCTCGGCGGGCGAGATGCGCTCGCAGCGCTGCCGCAGCTGCTCGCGGGCCTGGCACTTGCCCTGTCTGTCTTCGGGATCGCGCGCAGGCTGGAGTTCGATCGCGCCGCGGCCGCCTTCGCGGCCCTCGTCGCACTGACGTTGCCACAGGTTGCGCTGCAGTCCGTGACGACGCAGAACGACCTCATCGTCGCCTCGTTTGTCGTCGTGAGCGCGTACTTCCTCCACACTCGTGCGACAGTCGGAGGTGTGCTTGCGGCCATAGCTCTCGCGCTCGCGTTGGGAACGAAGGTGACGGCATTCCTCGCGCTACCGATCCTCGTCGCCCTCGCGCTCGTGCTCCTCCCGCGACGTGCTCTTGCGATCGCCGCGGTCGCGGCCGTCTTGTCGTTTGGGGCGGTAGGTGCCCTCGGCTATGTCCGAAATGCAACCCATGCGGGGGCCGTTTTCGGCTCTGGCACCGCTCAGAGCGGGTACCGGCCGACCTCGATCACGTTCCCCGGAACGGTGTCGAGCCTCGCCAAGCTGACGTGGCACATGTTCGACCTGTCTGGGTATCACGTGAAGCCCGCTGTTCGTACACGTATCGCTTCATCGGGTGAGACGGTCTTCGATGCGCTCCACATCGACACGTATCCGCTCGAGTCGTCGGCCTATCCATTCACCTTCGACCCGAACATCACATCCGAGGAGGATGCGTCCTGGTACGGCCCACTTGGATTCCTGTTGATTGTCCCGGTCTTCTTGATCGCGGCCTTACGCTGGCGACCGGGCCGCGCGCACCGAGCCGTGCTCGTCCACGCGCTCGCCGTTCCCGCGTACGCGCTCGCACTCGTGCTGGTTTACAAGGAAGGCTCATGGTATGGGCGCTATCTCCTGGCGCCGATCGCTCTTGCGCTGCCGCTCGTCGCCGCTGTCTACCGGATCCGCCTCGTTGCGGCTGGATACGCACTTCTCGGCGCACTCACGCTGGTGCTCGTGCATGCGTACAACGCAAACAAACCTACGGGCCTCGAAAAGGCTGCCGTCTGGAATCTCGAGAGAGCGCAGGCACAGTCGATTGGCCTTCCCGGCTTCGAGCACGTGATCGGGGCGGTGGACGGGCGAGCGCGGCAAGGCGAGCCTGTTGGGGTCGTGATGGGCGAGGAGGACTGGGACTACCCGTTCTACGGTGCGCGGCTCGAGCGTCGTGTGATCGCGCTTCCGCGGCGCGATCCTCTGGCCGAGGCGGAGCGGCAACAGCTCCGGATCGTCGTGTTCGGGCGCAACATCAAGGCGCCGATCAGCGTCGGCTGGCGTGCACTGCGCTTCTCTTCGCAGGGGACGGTGCTCGTCGCGACGCCGGACCCGTGATCGCCTCCCCTGACACCGACGTACCGGGCTACGCGGCGGCGGCGAGCGGCCCTGACACCAGCCGCTCCTCGAACGGAGCCGCCTCGTCGTCGCGGCTGCGGTCGCGCAGGAACCGCGCGTAACGGTCGACGGCTTCGCGCTCGATCAGCCGGAACGGTCCGGCTTCTGCGCGCTCGAGCGCCGACAGCAAGAGCGTCTCGGCTTCCTCGTCGTGTCCCTGAGCCGCGCGAACGACGCCGAGCGCGAAGGTGGTCGTGATCTGCGAGAGCGCGTCCTGGGGTCCGACGGTCTCGCGGGCCTCGAGCGCGACGCGCTCGGCCTCGTCGATCCGCCCCTCGTCGACGAGCAACTCGGCGAGTGAACGCTGTGCTTCGCACAGGTACGCACGGTCGCCGAGCTTCTTGAGGATCTTCACGGCCTCCCGGTAGCGCTCCTGCGCCTGTGAGAGGTCGCCGCGCTTCCACGCGAGCGTGCCGAGGTGCTTGAGCCCCCAGGCGATCCCCGCCTCGAACCCGACCTCGCGGTAGAGGTCCAGGGCCTGCGTGAACGAGTCCTCCGCAGCGTCGAGGTTGCCCTCGATCATGCTCAGGTTGCCGCAGCGCTCCAGCACCGCCGCCTTGACGAGGACGCCGCCGCTCTCCTCAGCGAGCTCCATACCCCGCTCGAGCAACGGCCGTGCCGCATCGAGGTCGAGCTTCGTGATGTAGAGCGATGCGAGGCCCTGGATCGCGCTGGCCTCGAGATCCTTTCGCTCCGCGTCGTGCGCGGCATCGAGCACATGGCGGAGGTACTTCTCGGCCGTCTCGTGATCGCCGATCCAGTTCGCGATCGAGGCGCGGACGTTGAGCGCCTCGATCTTCGCGCCGATCGGCGCGTCGTCGGGGAGGATCTCGAGCGCCTGCGTCGCGAGCTCGTTCGCGCGCGGGAGATCGGCGTGGGTATAGAGGGCGACCTCGGCGAGCGCGGCCAGCGCGGTCGCCTCGAGCTTCTTGTTGCCCTGCTCGACGGCGAGTCCCCGCACCTTCTCCATCTCCACCGCCACGGCGTGCATGTCGCCGAGCCTCTGCGCAGCGCGCGCGGCGGACCAGCGGCGCTGGACGTTCGGGTCGAGCTCGACCGAGCGCAGGAACAGCTTCCGCGCGGTCGCGAAGGACTCGCGCGCCATCGCGCGTCGGCCCGCAGTCTCGAGCGCCTCGGCCGCCTCGACCGCGAGGTCGGGCGGCGTCGACCCGTCGAGCTCGGCCAGGAGCGACGACGCACGGTCGAGGTGGAACGCTCGGATCTCGAGCAGCTCCTCGCCGGCGCGCTCCTTGAGCCACGCGGCGAACCGCGCGTGCTGCGCCGCGCGCGCCGACTTCGAGAGGCCGCCGTAGGCGACCTCGCGGATCAGCACGTGCTTGAACTTGTACGCGCGCTCGGCCGAGATCGACGAGCGCGTCTCGGGCAGGACGAGCTCGCGGAGCACGAGGCTCTCGAGCTGCGGCGCGATCTCGTCGAGCTCGGGAGACAGGTGCGCGAGCGCGCCCTCCCAGAAGATGCGACCGATCAGGGCGGCGCGCTGGATCAGCCGCTTCTCGGCAGCGGGCAGCCGGTCGATGCGAGCGGCGATCAGCGCCTGCAGCGTGTTCGGCATGCCCGCAGCGATCGAGAGCGTTCCGTCGGACTCTGCGAGCATCCGGATCGTCTCCTCGACGAACAGCGGGTTGCCCTCGGTGACGTCGAGGATCTCGGCTCGGCAGCCCTGCTCGAGCGTCGTCCCCGCCATGAGCGCGTCGATCAGCTGCTCGGCCTCGTCGTCCGCGAGCGGCTCGAGCTCGATCGCGGCCGAGCGCAACCGGCCCCCGCCCCATGAAGGTCGCACCTCGAGCAGCTCGGGCCGCGCGAGCGCGATGATGATCAGCGGCGCGTCACGCACGTACTCGGCGAGGTGCTCGATCAACTCGAGGAGCGGCTCTTCCGCCCAGTGGATGTCCTCGAAGACGAGCACGAGCGGCTGCGGCTCGGCGAGCTTCGCGCTCCACTCCCGCGCGGCCCACGCGATCTCCTGGCCGGTGGCCTCGGCCTCGACGGCCTCGAGCACGCCGGACGCGTTCGCGAGCAGGTCGGCGATCGCCTCGTCCTCGCAGCACGCGCGCAGCTTGTCGAACGCCTCGCGAACCGGCTCGTCGTCGTGGATGCCGGCGGACACTTTCACCATCTCGGCGAGCGGCCAGTAGGTGATCCCCTCGCCGTACGGCAGGCAGCGACCCTGCAGCACCGTCGCGCCTTCGAGCGTGTCGAGGAACTCGTGTGCGAGACGGCTCTTGCCGACTCCGGGCTCGCCGAAGATCGTCACGAGGTGCGCGCGTCGGTCGCGAACGACGCGCGTGTACGTGTTCTCGAGCATGCTCAGCTCGATGTCGCGTCCGACGAGGGGTGCCTGGAGGCTGGAGATCCGCGTTCCCCGGTCGTAGGCAGCGATCGCGCGCCAGGCCCAGATCGGCTCATCGCGTCCGCGGACTTGCACGGGCCCCACGTCTTCGACCTCGATCCGGTCGAGAGTGAGGCGGTACGCATTCGGGCCGATCAGGATCTGGTTCGCGGACGCGCTCTGCTGAAGTCGCGCAGCGAGGTTGACCGCCTCGCCAGTTGCGAAGGTCGAGTCGCCGCCTCCGACCACGACCTCGCCCGCCTCGACCCCGACGCGCGCCTCGAGACCGAGATCAGCGGTCGCGTCGAGGATGGCGAGCGCGGCGCGGATCGCGCGCTCCGCGTCGTCCTCATGGGCCTGCGGGACGCCGAAGGCCGCCATCACGGCATCCCCCGCGAACTTCTCGACGAGCCCGCCGTGGTGCTCGATGCACTCGGAGGCCTGCTCGAAGAAACGGTCGACGCGCCTGCGGACGATCTCTGGGTCAGTCGTGGAGACGAGCCCGGTCGAATCGACCAGGTCGACGAACAGGACCGTCGCCAGCTTGCGTTCCACTCCCATAAGTGTAGAAACGCCCAAGGATCGCGGGGACTTCCGGGCAGCCGGTCTGGATCGCCTCAGAGGCATCCTCCTCTAGACGGCTCTGGAGGCCGATTTCTTCCTCCGGTTAGCATCCTCGCGATGCTCGACCCGAAGGTCTTCAAGGCATACGACGTTCGAGGGGTCTACCCGACCGAGCTCGACGAGGACGGCGCGCGGGCGATCGGGCGGGCGTACGTCGAGCACTTCGAGCCGAAGCGGATCGCCGTCGGCCGCGACATGCGCGTGTCCTCACCGTCGATGGCGGCCGCGGTGATGGAGGGAGCCGCGTCGGCCGGCGCAGAGGTCCTCGACCTCGGGCTCGTCGGGACCGAGATGGTTTACTTCGCCGTCGGGGAGCTCTCGCTCGACGGCGGGTTCATGGTTACCGCCTCGCACAACCCGAAGGAGTACACGGGGCTGAAGATCGTGCGAAGCGGGGCGCTGCCGGTCGGCGGAGAGTCCGGACTCCTCGAGATCCGCGACCGCGCGGCCGAACCGCCGGCGAAGGCTGCGCGCCCGGGAACGATCGAGCCGTACGACATCTGGCCCGCGTACGTCGAGCGCGTGCTCTCGTTCGTCGACGTCGACGCGATCCGTCCGCTCACCGTCGTGATCGACGCGGCGAACGGGATGGCCGGTGTGATGTTGCCGCCGATCCTCGAGCGCCTACCGATCGACGCGCGCCCGTTCTTCTTCGAGCCCGACGGGACGTTCCCGAACCACGAGCCCAACCCCTTGCTGCCGGAGAACCGCGAGTTCATCGTCGCGAAGACGCTCGAGGAAGGCGCCGACCTCGGCGTCGCGTTCGACGGCGACGCCGACCGCTGCTTCTTCGTCGACGACACGGGCGACTTCGTGCCGGGGGACTTCATCACGGCGCTGCTCGCCGAGTCCATTCTCGAGCGAGAGCCCGGAGCGAAGATCATCTACGACGTCCGCGCGAGTTGGGCGGTGCCCGACACGATCGAGCGCGTCGGAGGAGTGCCGCTGATCAACCGCGTCGGCCACGCGTACATCAAGCACCGCATGCGCAAGGAGGGCGCGGTTTTTGGCGGCGAGGTCTCGGGTCACTACTACTTCCGCGACTTCACGCAGGCCGACTCCGGTGTCGTGCCGTTCCTGTTGATGCTCGAGCTGATCTCGAAGCGTGGGCGGAAGCTCTCGGAGCTCCTCGCGCCTTATCGCGAGCGGTACTTCCTCACGGGCGAGCTCAACACCCCCGTCGCGGACGTCGAGTCGAAGCTCCGCGAGCTCGAGGAGCGCTTCGGCCCCGAAGGACAGATCTCTCACCTCGACGGGCTGTCGGTCGAAGCAGCCGACTGGCACTTCAACGTCCGGCCGTCGAACACGGAGCCACTGCTGCGACTCAACCTCGAAGCGCTCTCGGAGGAGCTGATGGAGCACAAGCGCGACGAGGTGCTGTCGGTGATCCGGGAGTGACGCTCGAGCTCGGCTTCACGACCGACGAGAAGCCTCCGTTCAAGTACGCAGCGCGCACGCGGGTCGGCTTCTCCGACACCGACGCGCAGGGGATCGTCTACTACGGCCGCTACGTCCCGTACTTCGACCTCGCGCGTGTCGAGTACCACCGCCACCTCGGGCTGTCGAAGGACGCGCTCGGCGGCAACGAGTTCGTGATGCGCGCGATGCACGTCGAGTACCACGCTCCCGCGGTGTTCGACGACCTGCTGGAGATCTTCGTGCGGCTCGCGCGCATCGGCCGAACCAGCGCGACGTACGAGTTCGCGGCCTACCGCGCCGACGACGACGTGCTGATGGTCACCGCGACCCAGACGCTCGTCCTCGTCGACCTCGACGAGCGAAAAGCCTGTGAGATTCCCGAATCGTTCGTCGAAACCGTGCGCGCCTTCGAGGGCGACGACCTGGAGCGGTGACGCCGGAGCAACAGCGTGCAGGCGCGCTCGAGGCGATCGAGCGAATCGTGAACCGGGGCGGCGACGACGAGGAGGTGTTGGAGGCTGTCCTCGGTGTGGTCAGCAAGCTCGGCGCCGGCACGGCCGATGACGCTGCCTTCGTCAAACGAGTGACAACGCTGGTCTCCGCCTACTGCACCGACCCGGAGAAAATGCGGAGCATTTTCTCCGGCTAAGACCGCGCGCCCGGGTGTGTCCTCTGCACCCGGGCGCCGCAGCCTCCTCGGAGCCCCCTCCCCTCGTCACGTTGTACTCAGGTCGCGCGGCCTCGCTATCCCTCGATTCAGGTACCGCGCTTGATCGGGTGATGAGTCCCTCGATCGAGGGATCCTTCGAGCCACGGAACGTGGACCGCTATCCCTGAGACGGGGTGACGCGGAACGCGTCGAACACGGCGTCCACGTTTCGGAGCGCCGTGAGCAGGCTGCGGAGCGACTTGATGTCGCCGACTTCGGCGACGTACCAGTTCTTGGCGAGCTGGTCCTCGACGCTTCCGCCGTACGAGACGATGTTCGCGCCGTGCTCGGCGAAGGTGCGCGCGACGTCCTCGAGCAGGCGTGGGCGATCCCACGAGTCGACCGCGATGTGCACGCGGAAGCTGGTCTTGTGGCCGTCCGACCACTCGACGTCCGTGAAGCGCTCGGGGTTCCGCATCAACGCCTTCACGTTCGGGCAGTCGAGCCGGTGAATCGTGACGCCCTTGCCCAGTGAGATGTAGCCGGCGATGTCGTCGCCGGGAACCGGCGTGCAGCACTTCGCGAGCCTCACGAGGACGCCCTGCGCGCCCTTGACGATCACACCCATCTCGCCGTCGTCGATCGGCTTGGCGCGCGTCTGCTTCTTGGGGAGCGTCTCCTCCTCTGCCACGCCCTCCGACTTGAGGCGCTGGAGCACCTTCTTGACGATCTGCGCGGGCGGAAGCTTCCCGGAGCCGAGCGCGAGGTAGAAGTCCTCCGCCTTCTTGAAGCCGGAGTCGCGGATGATCTGCGCGAGGACGGCCGAGCCCGCGAGCTTGCGGTACGGCAAGTTCTGCCGCTTGAGGGCCTCCTCGAGCGCCTCGCGGCCCTTCGCCTCGGTCTCCTCCTTCGTCTCGCGTGAGAACCACTGGCGGATCTTGTTGCGCGCGCGCGAGGAAGCCGCGAGCGACATCCAGTCTCGCGAGGGACCGCGCCCCGTCTTCGCGGTGAGGATCTCGACGAAGTCGCCGCTCTTCAGCCGGTAGTGCAGCGGCACGATCCGCGCGTTCACCTTCGCGCCGACCGTGCGATGACCGACGTCGGTGTGGACTGCGTAGGCGAAGTCGATCGGCGTCGCCCCGGCGGGCAGCGTCTTCACCTCGCCCTTCGGCGTGAAGACGAACACCTCGTCGTCGAAGAGGTCGGTGCGGAAGTTCCGCATGAACTCCTTCGGGTCGGCCTCCTCGGCCTGCGAGTCCATCAGCTGCTTGACCCAGGCGAGCCACTGCTCGTCCGGCGCCTTGCCGTGCTTGTACGCCCAGTGCGCGGCGATCCCGAGCTCGGACATCTCGTGCATCTCGCGCGTGCGGATCTGGATCTCGAGCGGCCGCCCCTCGGGCCCGATCACCGTCGTGTGCAACGAGCGGTAGCCGTTGAACTTCGGCATCGCGAGAAAGTCCTTGAAGCGGCCCGGCATCGGCTTCCACAGCGAGTGGATCAGCCCGAGCGCGCCGTAGCAGTCGCGTGTCCCCTCTTCCCCGCCGCGTTCGACGATGACGCGCATGGCGGTGAGGTCGTAGATCTCGTTGAACTCGCGACCCTTCTTCGCCATCTTCTCGTAGATCGAGTAGAAGTGCTTCGCTCGAGACGAGATCTCGGCCGGAATGTCGACCTTGGCGAGCTCCGCCTCGAGCTGCGCGGCGGCCTCGCGAACGTGCGCCTCACGATTCGCGCGACGGTCGGAGACGAGCGCCTTGATCTCCTCGTACTTGCGCGGGTGCAGCGCCTCGAACGCGAGGTCCTCCAGCTCCCACTTGAACGCGTGGATGCCGAGGCGGTGCGCGAGCGGCGCGTAGACCTCGAGCGTCTCCTTCGACGTCTGCACCTGCTTCTGCTTCGGCAGGTGCTCGATCGTGCGCATGTTGTGCAGGCGGTCCGCGAGCTTGATCGGGATGACCCGAGGGTCGTCGGCCATCGCCACGATCATCTTGCGGTAGTTGTCGGCCTGGGTCTGCTCGCGGGTCTGGAACTGGATCCGCGTCAGCTTCGTCACACCCTCGACGAGCTGCGCGATCTCGCCGCCGAACTCGGCGCGCACGTCGTCGAGCTCGACGTCCGTGTCCTCGACGACGTCGTGCAGGAGGGCGGCCGCGACGGTCTGCTCGTCGAGGCGGAGCTCGGCACAGAGCTTCGCGACCGACCACGGATGCCAGATGAAGTCCTCGCCCGAGCGCCTCAGCTGGCCCTCGTGGGCCGTGGCGGCGTAGGCGAAGGCCTTCGCCAGCAGCTCGAGGTCGGCGTCGGGATTTGACTCCGAGACGGCTGCGAGCAGCTGGTCGACGAGGTCTTTGTGCTTCTCGGTGACGTCGACGACCGTCATTTCTCCAAGTGTAGACGGGGGTTCTCTCTACAGAGGATCGGCGGATCGGCCGATGAACAAGAGATGGTCATGCTCCGAATTCGCAGACTCCGACGAAATCCGGCACGCGAGATCGCGCGGGCACTCGTCGCGCTCGACCGCGCCGCCGCCGAGGCTCGCCCACGGCCGAGGCGCCGTGCGGGCGTCTCGCTCGTCAAGTAACAGTCTGTTACAAGCCCTCGTAGAACGGCGCGAGCGGCGGCGGGTAGATCACGCGTCCGCGGGCCTGGTCGACGTACGCCGGGAGGCGCACGGCCTGGAACGCCGCTTCCGGGATGGTCTCGTGGGGACGCTCCAGCCCGAGCTCCGAGGCTGCGACGAAGCCGAACCGCGAGTAGTAGCGCGGGTCCCCCTCGACGATCACGAGCGGCTCGGTGCGCTGGGCCGAGATGCGTAACCCCTTGCGGACGAGCGCGCTTCCGATGCCTTGGCGCTGCCGGTCGGGTCGGACGGCGAGCGGCGACAGCATGAGGATGCTCGTACCGCCGACGAGCTCGGCGAGCGTGAACATGACGTGGCCGACGATCGCACCGTCGATCTCGGCGACGAGCGCCAATTCCGGCAGATAGCCCGCGGATGCCCGGAAGCCCTCGACGAGCCGCGCCTCGTCCGGTGAGCCGAACGCCGCCTCAACGACCGACGCGATCGCGTCGTCGTCCTCCGAGCGCTCCGCGCGGACGATCACGCAGCGCGCGCGAGCGCCGGCTGCTCGAGCAGCGCGCGGAAGCGCTCCGACTCGAGCAGGCTGCGCGGCTCCCCGCCCGGCGCGAGCCCGAGCTCTTCGAAGATCTCCTGGGCGGCGGGGTCGCGTTCGTCTTTTCGGAACTCCGCGACGAGCCAGTCGCGCAGCCCGATGTATCCGTCCGGCGCGTCGAAGACGCGTCGGACGACGAGTTGCGGCGCGACCGTGCCGTTCCAATGGTTCGCCTGCAGACGGAAGGCGACGTCGAAGCGTCCGTCGGTCTGGAAACGTTCCAGCTGACCGCCGAGGCCGAACGCGATCGCCCCGCCCGCGCGCACGCGGAAGCGCAGGTGCTTCCCCTCGCCGACGGTCGCGAGGTCGCGGAGCTCGCAGCTCTCGGCGAGGATCGTCACCTCGGGATTGCCCATCCCGAAGGGTGCGAGCTTCGCGAGCTCCTCGCAGAGCTCGAGCGTCGGGACCGTCTTCGGCGGGAGCACCGCGTCGACGTACGTGACGGGCCGCAAGTCCTCCTCGACGAGGTGTTCCTCGGCGTGCGCGGCGAACGCGCGCGCGAACTCCTCGACGTTCTCGCGTCGAATCGAGAGCCCGGCGGCCGCGCGGTGGCCACCGAAGCGCTCGAGCGCGTCCGAGCAGGCGGCGAGGCCGCCGTGCAGGTCGAACGCGGACACCGAGCGGCCCGAGCCCTTCCAGAGCTCGTCGCCGCCGGCGATCATCACGACCGGGCGGTTGAACCTCTCGACGAGCCGAGAGGCGACGATCCCGATCACGCCTTCGTGCCAGCCTTCGCCCGCGACGACGTACGCGCGGCGGCGTTGCTCCGCCTCGGTCCACTCCCCGACCTGCGCGACCGCCTCGCGAAGGATCCTGTCCTCGACCTGCTGGCGCTCGCGGTTCAGCTCTTCCAGCCTGGACGCGAGCCGCGATGCTTCCTCGCGATCGTCGGTCAGCAGCAGCTCGAGCGCCGCCGCCGGGTGGCCGAGCCTCCCGGCGGCGTTGATCCTCGGCGCGAGCCGGAAGCCGACCGCGCCCGTGTCGACGATCGCGGGGTCGACGTGCGCCGCGCGCATCAACGCCTGCAGTCCCGCCTTCTGCGTTCGCGCGAGCGCGCGCAACCCGGCGCTCGCGAGCGCGCGGTTCTCGTCGAGGAGCGGCACGACGTCGGCAACGGTGGCGAGCGCGACGAGGTCGAGATGCTTGTCGACGTCGGCTCCGAGCGCGCCGAGCAGCTTGTAGGCGACTCCGGTGCCGCAGAGCTCGGGAAAGGGATAGCGCGACGGGCGCGTCGCGACGATCGGGCAGTCCGGAAGCGTCTCGCCCGGACGGTGATGGTCAGTCACGATCACGTCGAGCCCGAGCGCCTTGGCGCGCGCGACCTCCTCGACGGCGGTGATCCCGCAGTCGACGGTCAGCACCAGGGCACAACCTTCTTCCGCGAGCCGCTCGATCGTCTGACCCGCCAGGCCGTAGCCCTCGTCGAAGCGGCTCGGGAGGTGCCAATCGACGTTCGCGCCGAGCTCGCGCAGCGAGGTCACGGCTAGCGCGGTCGCGCAAATCCCGTCGACGTCGTAGTCGCCGTGGACGCAGATCCGCTCGCCCGCGGCGATCGCAGCGCGGATCCGCTCGCACGCGGCCGCGGTGTCGCCGAGCAAGCCCGCGTCGTGGCGCGGCGGTTCGGCGGCGAGAAACGCTCGCGCCGCTCCGGGGTCGCCGTACCCGCGCCGGACGAGGACGCTGGCGGTGACCCAGCTGATCCCGAGCGCCCCCGCGAGGGCGCTCGCCTCATCGTGCGGGCAGGGACGGATCGTCCACGTGCCCTGTTGCATCGTGCGGTCACGGTACGGAGGGGGTCGGACGGAGCTAGGTTTGCCCCCGAATGGACGACCTCCTGAACGTCTTCGACTACGAGCGCCGGGCCGCGGAGCTCCTGCCGCCGGGGCCGCTCGGGTACTTCGCGGCGGGCGCGGGCGACGAGTGGACGCTGCGCGAGAACGTGAGCGCGTACCGCCGGTGGACGCTCCGGCCACGGCTCCTCCGCGACGTCGCGCAGGTGACGACGGCGCGCACCGTGCTCGGCCACGAGCTCGCGGCGCCGATCATCGTCGCGCCGATGGCCTACCAGCGGCACGCGCACCCCGAGGGCGAGGTCGCCACGGCCCGGGCGGCCGCCGCGTTCGGGACGATCATGACGATGTCGACGATGGCGACCGCCTCGCCGGCGGAGGTGGCGGCGGCAGCGCCCGAGGCTCCGCGCTGGTTCCAGCTCTACGTCTTCCGCGACGAGGGCGTGACGCGCTCGATCGTCGACCAGGCCGTCGCCGCGGGCTTTCGCGCGATCGTGCTGACGATCGACGCGCCGTACTTCGGCCGCCGCGAGCGCGACCTCCGCACCGGCTGGCTGATCCCCGACGAGCCTGCCGTTCCCGCGCTCGAGGCCGCGCTCGGCTCGATGCGGGCGACGTCGGTGTCGGAGCACTTCAAGCTGATCTCCCCGTCGATCAGCTGGCGGGACGTCGAGCGGCTCGCGAGCGAGACGAACCTGCCCGTGCTCGTCAAGGGAGTCCACACGGCGGAGGACGCCGCGCTCGCGGTCGAGCACGGAGCGGCGGGCGTCGTCGTCTCGAACCACGGCGGCAGGCAGCTCGACGGCGTCGCTGCGTCGGTCGACGTGCTGCCCGAGGTCGTCGAGGCGGTCGGCGACCGCGTCGACGTGCTCGTCGACGGGGGCATCAGGCGCGGCGTCGACGTGATGGTCGCGCTCGCGCTCGGTGCGAGGGCGGTGCTCGTCGGGCGGCCGGTGCTCTGGGGGCTCGCGGTCGACGGCGCGGACGGCGCGCAGCGCGTGCTCGAGCTTCTCCGTGCCGAGCTGAAGCTCGCGCTCGGGCTGTGCGGCTGCTGCTCTCCGGACGAGGTGACGCGCGCGCACGTCGCGCGCGCGGTCTGAGCCGCTAGCTCCGTAGCGAGTCGCGGATCACCTTCGCCCAGAGCAGCAAGATGAAGGCGATTCCGCCGAGCGTGAGCACGAAGACCGGGGCCAGTACGAGCGCGCTCTCCCACGAGAGGTCGAAGAAATACTTGCCCCCGACGACGAGAACGGCACAGGCGAGCGCGGACACGATGACGGCTCGCGGGTTCACGATCGCAGCGTAGTCGCGGGCTATTCTTCCTGGGTGGCCGAGGCGAACTACACGTCGGGGGACGACTACGTCGTCGAGTTCCTCGGCTACCGGTTCAGCTTCAACGGGGACGACTTCGAGCAACGCGTCACCGCAGCCGCGGTCCGGCTGGGGCTGATCGGCGGGAACGAGCTCGAGCAAGAAGAGATCTCCGACCTCGTCGAGCTCGCGGCTGACGGCGTGATCGAGGAGCCCCGCTCGACGCTCGGGCGCTACGTCGTGCGGCACTGGGAGCGGATCTCGCTCGTCGAGGGCGAGTCGCTCGTCTACTGGCTGCGCAAGCTCGTCTTCCGCGGCGCGTGGCTCGACCACCGCGTCAAGGAGGGCTTGCTCGAGGTCGCGTGGGACGACGAGGCGGCCGACTTCGGCTACCGCGACCCACACGGCGGTCGGGCCCTGCTCGAGCTCGCGCCCGTGCCGAGCTGGCACGAGCTGCAGTTCCGGCGCTAACGCGCTGTCCCTCGAATCCGCCCGGCCGTCGGCCTCGTAGACCGGGCGAGAGGACCGACGACCAAAGGGGGGACACGACGTGAGACGCCTACTGGTTCTGCTGATCCCTGTGCTCGCCGCGACAGCCCTGCTCGCGACCGCCGAGGCCCGCACCTCCTCGCCGGAGGCTCGGGCCGCCGCCACCGTGGCGGTCTGCCACCGCACCTCGTCCGCGAGCCGACCCTACGTCAAGCTCAGAGTGAGTACGCGGCAGCGCACCGCCCACCTTCGTCACGCGGCGGACATCATCCCGGCGCCGAGACGCGCCTGCCCCCGGACGATTCTGACCGCGACGACGGGAGGAACGGCACTCCGCGTCACGCTCACCGGTGAGGCCGAGACCCCGACCGGCGATCCGGTCGCGACCGGAGAAGCCGTCGTTCGACTGCGCAGCGGTCAAGGACAGCTCTGCTACACGCTCGAAGCCGAAAACCTCGGCGTCGCCGCGGCCGCGGCGCACATCCATCGCGGCGGTGCGAGTGAGGCGGGTCCGATCGTCGTGCCGTTGCGCACTCCCGACGCGGAGGGCGCCGCACGCGGCTGCGTGAACGTCTCGCGTGCGCTCGTGTCCCAGATCCTTGCGAACCCGGCGCTCTACTACGTCAACGTCCACACGTCGCAGTTTCCGGGGGGTGCGATTCGCGGCCAGCTCGCCGGCACGTCCGCGGACAGCGTCGGCCGCCTGATCACCGTGACGCTGAACGGAGCGGCCGAGTGCAACGCGGCCGGGACGTGCAACCTCGGGGACCCGGACGGAGCAGGCACGACCGTGTTCCGCTTCCGCCCCGGACAGGTGTGCTACCGGGTACGTGTGCAGAACATCAGGCTTCCCTCGGTCGGGACGCACATCCACCGCGGCGCGCGCACCGCGGCCGGCGGGATCGTCGTCCAGATGAACGCACCGGATGCGAGTGGCGTCGCCAGCGGCTGCACCGCGACGCCGCAAGCGCTGATTGACGAGATCCTCGCGAACCCCGCGAGCTTCTACAACAACGTCCACACGACCGACTATCCGGCGGGCGCGGTCCGCGGGAGCCTCGGGTAGCTCGAGCATCGGGTCTGAGAGGGGGCGGCTCCGACCGCCTCCTCGTCGAGCCTCGGGAATCGAGAAGCCGAAACGCGAGCGCGCGGGCGCGGGCGCGCTACGGTAGGCCCATGCTGCGCCTCGCAGCGCTGGGACTGTTCGCGACGCTCCTCTGCTCGGCGTCTGCGGAGGGTGCCTACCCGGGCAGGAACGGCCGTGTCGCGTACGTCGAGTCGGCCCAGGGCGCCCGCAACGCAGGCTGGGGACCGACGATCGTCTCCGTCCGGCTCGACGGGACCGGCCGCCAGACGCTGACGACCGCGACCCGAACCTCGGGTGACTTCGAGCCTGCCTGGTCGCCCGACGGCCGGCGGCTCGCGTACGTCCACTCGACGGGCAGTCGGCTCGGCAGCGGGACGGCCGGAACGGAGATCTGGGTGATGAACGCCGACGGGAGGGCCAAACGCCGGCTGACCCGGAACGCACTCTGGGACGGCAGCCCGACGTGGAGTCCCGACGGTCGCAGCATCCTGTTCGTGCGCGGGCGGCTTTTCGTCGCTCACGACGAGCGACCCGAGCGCCGACCTCTGGGTGATGAACGCCGACGGCACGCGCCAGCGGCAGCTGACGCGAACCCCCGAGCTCGAGCTCGACCCGGCCTGGGCGCCGCGTGGCGACCGGCTCGCGTTCCTGGTCGCACCGCTCACGCGCTCGTGCAACGCCCGTGGCTGCACGGTCGGTCGCGAGCGCGAGCTCTGGACCTCTGCACCGGACGGGACGCGGCGGGTCGGCGGCGGGCTCGGCGGCGACCTCATCCCCTCGGCACCCACCTGGTCGCCGGACGGCTCGCGGCTCGCGGCCGGCACCCGCCTCGGCCTGATCACCGTCGCTGCGGACGGCAGCGACCCGCGTCTGCTCGGCGGCGGTGACGAGCCTGCCTGGTCACCCGACGGAACACTCCTCGTCGTCACGGACCAGTTCGGCCGCGCGAACTTCCTCGGGCTCCAGGTCGTGACGGTCGGCGGCCGCTCGTCGCCGCTGACCCGGAACCCTGCGCCGACCGCCGAGCTGCTGATCGACCAGACGCAGCCGGACTGGCAGCCGCTGCGTTAGAAGAGTTTCTCGTCGGGCGCGACGGATGCGCCGACGTGCGCGCGCCCGAGGTCGGTGACGATCCTGCCGCGGGGAGTGCGCTGGATGAACCCGAGCTGGAGGAGGAAGGGCTCGTACACGTCCTCGATCGTGTCGGGCTCCTCGCCGAGCGCGACCGCGAGCGTCGAGAGGCCGACAGGGCCACCGCCGAACTTCTCGACGATCGCGCCGAGGAGGGCGCGGTCGGTCCGCTCGAGCCCGAGCGCGTCGACCTCGAGCAACGCGAGAGCCTCGGCCGCGATCGCGGTCGTGACGGCTCCCTGGTGCCGGACCTCGGCGACGTCACGCACGCGACGCAGGATGCGGTTCGCGATGCGCGGCGTTCCCCGCGAGCGTCCCGCGATCTCCACCGCCGCTTCGGGCTCGATCTCGACGCCGAGGATGCGGGCGGAGCGGTTGACGATCGTCGAGAGCTCCTCGGGCGTGTAGTAGTCGAGCCGGAACGTCATGCCGAAGCGGTCACGCAGCGGCGTCGTCAGCAGCCCTGTGCGGGTCGTCGCGCCGATCAGCGTGAAGGGCGGCAGGTCGAGCGTGAGCGTCCGCGCCGCCGGCCCCTGGCCGACGATGATGTCGAGCCGGAAGTCTTCGAGCGCCGGGTAGAGGATCTCCTCGACCGCGCGGTTCAGGCGGTGGATCTCGTCCACGAACAGGACGTCGCGCTCCTCGAGCCCCGTGAGGATCGCCGCCATGTCGCCCTTGCGCTCGAGCGCCGGGCCGGCGACGGTGCGGATCCCGACGCCGAGCTCCTCTCGGACGATGAACGCGAGGCTCGTCTTGCCGAGCCCGGGCGGGCCGACCAGCAGCACGTGGTCGAGCGCCTCGCCACGTGCCTTCGCCGCGTCGAGCGAGATCGCGAGCTGCTCCTTGACGCGCGACTGGCCGACGAAGTCGTCGAGCCTGCGCGGCCGGAGCGACCGGTCGAGCTCGTCCTCTTCGGGACGCACGGTCGGCGCGAGGAACTGGGTCGTGCTCACGCGGCCTGCCTGAGCGCTGCGCGCACCTGCTCTTCGATCGGCAGCTCCTGGTCGACCTCCGCCAGCGCACGCTCGGCGTCGACGACGTTGTAGCCGAGCTCGACGAGCGCGTCGCGTGCCGTGAGGTCGCCCGGCGCAGATGCGTCGCCCTCCGTGACGACCTTCTCCTTCAGCTCGAGCACGATCCGCTCGGCCGTCTTCTTGCCGATCCCGGGGATCGCCTGGAACCGCGCGAGATCCTCGCGCACGATCGCGCGGCGCAGCTCGGCCGGCCGCGAGCCCGAGACGATCGCAAGCGCCACCTTCGGCCCCACGCCGTTCACGCCGAGCAGCTGCACGAAGAGCTCGCGCTCGGCCGCATCCGCGAAGCCGTAGAGCTGCATCGCGTCCTCGCGAACGTGCAGGTACGTCTCGACCGTGATCTCCTCGCCGCCCTTCCCCGCGGCGCTCGGCGTCGCCTGGACGAGGTAGCCGACGCCGTTCGACGTCGAGCACGAGCCCTTCGGCGGTGCGCGCGACCAGCGTGCCGCGCAGGCGCGCGATCACGCGGTCGCCCTCAGCAGCGGCGAGGCGAGCAGATGGCAGATCGCGACCGCGAGCGCGTCGGCCGCATGGGACGGCGTCGGCGCGGCCTGCATCGCGAGGATCGTCTTCACCATCCGCTGAACCTGGGGCTTGTCGGCGCGCCCGTAGCCGCAGACCGTCTGCTTGATCCGGGCCGGCGCGTACTCAGCGCAGACGACGCCGGCCACGGCGGACGCGACGAGCACGGCTCCTCGTGCTTGTCCGACAGAGAGCGCGATGCGGGCGTCGGCGCCGACGTACGACTCCTCGAGGACGACGGCAGCCGGCTCGTACTCCTCGATGAGCCCGGCGACCCCCTCGAAGATCGTCTTCAACCGCAGTTCCGGCCGCTCCCCGGCGGCGGTTTTCCACCAGCCGTGGCCCAGCGCCCGGAGGCGCCCGTCGCTTTCGTGGACGATCCCGTATCCGCAAGCAGCCGTTCCTGGGTCGATTCCGATGACGACCTTCACGCGGAGACATTAGGCGCGAGGTCGGACGTTCCTTTCCAGGCGCCAGCCGGCTAGGACATCGCTTCCTCGAGCACCCGCTCGGGGATGTCGAAGTTCGCGTAGACCTCCTGCACGTCGTCGTTCTCCTCGAGGGCGTCGATCAGCCGCAGGACCTTCTTCGCCTGGTTCTCGTCGTCGACCTCGATCGTCGTCTTCGGGACCATCGCGAGCTCGGCGCTCTCGACAGCGAAGCCTGCGCTCTCGACCGCTTCCCGCACCGCGCTCAGATGCTCGGGCGCGAGCCGTCACCTCCCACGTCGAGCCGTCGCGCTGCACGTCGTCCGCACCGCCCTCGGCCGCGACCAGCGTGAGCTCGTCCTCGTCCGCGCCGCCGTCGACGACGACCACACCACGCCGCTCGAACAGCCACGCGACCGAGCCGGCCTCGCCCAGGTTCCCGTCGTACTTGGCGAAGATGTGGCGCACGTCCGCCGCGGTGCGGTTGCGGTTGTCCGTCAACGCCTCCGCGATCACCGCGACGCCGCCCGACGCGTAGCCCTCGTAGACGATCGTCTCGAACGTGGCGGCGTCGGAGTCCTGACCCGAGCCGCGCGCGATCGCGCGCTCGATGTTGTCCTTCGGCATCGAGTACGAGCGCGCCTTCTCGATCGCGTTCTGGAGCGACAGGTTGCCCGACGGGTCCGGACCGCCCTCCCTGGCCGCGACGATGATCGCGCGCGAGAGCTTCGAGAAGAGCTTGCCGCGCTTCGCGTCGGCGGCGCCCTTCTTGTGCTTGATCGACGACCACTTGCTATGCCCGGACACCGGTCTCCTCTCTCACGAGGTCGAGAAACCGCTCGTGCACGCGCGTGTCGTCGGTCAGCTCGGGATGGAAGGACGCGACGAGGAAGCGGCCGTCGCGCACGAGCACCGGCTCGCCCTCGTGCTCCGCGAGCACTTCGACGTCCGCGCCGAGCTCGCGCACGCGCGGCGCGCGGATGAACACGCCACGGAGCACCCGGTCGTCGCCGGGAAGCTCGAGGTCGGCTTCGAAGCTCGCGACCTGCCGCCCGTAGGCGTTGCGGTCGACGAGCAGGTCGACGAGCCCCAGGTGGTCGCGGTCGAGGACGATCATCCCCGCGCAGGTGCCGAACATGGGCCGCTCGAAGCCACGGATCGCCTCGTCGAGGCCGTACAGGCGCATCAGGCGCATGAACGTCGTCGACTCGCCGCCGGGGATGACGAGCCCGTCGAGCCCGTCGAGCTGCTCCGGCTTGCGCACCTCGACCGCCTCGACTCCGAGCCGTCGCAGCATCGCCGCGTGCTCGCGGAAGTTCCCCTGGACTGCGAGGACGCCGATCTTCACAGCCGAATGTTGCCTGCTGCTACCAGCCGCGAGTCTCGAGCAGCTGCGACGGGTCCAGCGAGGCGGTGGAGATCCCCACCATCGGCTCCCCGAGACCAGCGGAGACGTCCGCGAGCACCTTGGGGTCGTTGAAGTGCATCGTCGCCTCGACGATCGCCTTCGCGCGCGTCTCGGGGTTGCCCGACTTGAAGATGCCCGAGCCGACGAAGACGCCGTCCGCGCCGAGCTGCATGCAGAGCGCAGCGTCGGCGGGCGTCGCGATCCCGCCCGCCGTGAATGTCACGACGGGAAGCCGACCGTTCTCGGCGACCCACCGCACGAGCTCGTACGGCGCGCGGAGCTCCTTCGCCTCGGAGTAGAGCTCCTCCTCGCGCAGCGACTGCAGCCGGCGGATCCCGCCGAAGACCGCGCGCATGTGCGTGACGGCGTTGACGATGTCACCCGTTCCGGCCTCGCCCTTGGTGCGGATCATCGCGGCGCCCTCGGAGATGCGCCGGAGCGCTTCGCCGAGGTTCGTGCAGCCGCAGACGAACGGCACGGTGAACTTCCACTTGTCGACGTGATGCTCGAGGTCGGCGGGAGTCAGGACCTCCGACTCGTCGATGTAGTCGATCTCGAGCGCCTCGAGGATCTGCGCCTCGGCGAAGTGGCCGATACGGCACTTCGCCATCACCGGGATCGTGACCGCCTCCTGGATGGCGCTGATCATCTCGGGGTCCGACATGCGCGCGACACCGCCCTGCACGCGGATGTCGGCGGGGACGCGCTCGAGCGCCATGACGGCGACCGCGCCGGCGTCCTCGGCGACGCGCGCCTGCTCGGCGTTCACGACGTCCATGATCACCCCGCCCTTGAGCATCTCGGCGAGGCCCGTCTTGACCCGCATCGTCCCTAGGTCGAGCATCGCGGTCAGTTTACTCAGGCTCGCAAGCCTCGCCGTCCTCGCCTTCCGTGAGCCGCCCAAGCAACTCGCCGACGAGTACCCGCTCGTCGTCGTCGAAGTGGTCGAGGAAGAGGCGGTGGATGCCGGCGACGTGCGTCTTGCCCGCTGCGCGGAGCTTCGTGCGCCCTGCAGGGGTCAACTGGGCGTAGCTGACGCGAAGGTCGTCCTTGCAGGCCACGCGCTCCACGTATCCCTCGCGCTCGAGCCCCTCGAGCAGCCGCGTGATCCCCGACGGAGTGAGCAACACCTCCTGCGCGAGGTCGACCCTGCGCATCCGATTGCCGTCGGCCCTCGCGAGCCGCATGAGCACCTCGTAGTCGTTGATCGTGAGCCCGTGTGCTGCGACGAGCTCGGACGAGAGTTCTCTGACGACCGCCGCGTGGGCTCGCAGGAAGCGAACGAACGGCACGAACTCGGTCTCGGCCTTCGTCTTCTGTCCGGTCATGGTGCGCTCCATTGACACCTCAAGTATGCCTCGATCACGCGGATGGACCGGCCGTCGCTACCTTTCGACGGTGAGCGCCATCGTCGCCGAGCGGCTGGTCCGCGAGTTCAAGGCCGTTCGGGCCGTCGACGGGATCGAGCTCGAGGTCGCCGACGGCGAGATCTACGGGTTTCTCGGCCCGAACGGGGCAGGGAAGTCGACGACCGTCCACATGCTGACCACGCTGATGCCCCCCACCGGCGGGCGCGCGATCGTCGGCGGGTTCGACGTCGTCAAGGACGGCCCCCGGGTGCGCCAGCTGATCGGCGCAGCGCTCCAGGAGGCCGCGCTCGACCCGTTCCTGACGGGACGCGACCATGTCCGCCTGCAGGCGTCGCTGCACGGCCTCTCACGCGCGGAGCGCGCCAGCCGCGGCGACGAGCTGCTCGAGCGCGTCGGCCTGACCGACGCCGCCGACCGCAAGGTGCGCACGTACTCGGGCGGGATGAAGCGGCGCCTCGACCTCGCGCTCGCACTCCTGCACCGGCCCTCGATCCTCTTCCTCGACGAGCCGACGACCGGGCTCGACCCGCAGAGTCGGAGCGCGCTCTGGGTCGAGGTGGCACGGCTCGCGCGCGAGGACCGCGTCACCGTCTTCCTGACGACGCAGTACCTCGAGGAGGCCGATGTGCTCGCGGACCGCGTCGGGATCATCGACTCCGGCCGTATCGTCGCCGAAGGCACTCCGTCGGAGCTGAAGGCCGAGATCGGGCGGCCGACCGTGCAGGTCGCGCCGCACGACCCCGACGAGCGCGACGCGATCGCCAGAGCGCTCGACCGCTTCGGCACCCCGGTCGAAGGCGAGCCCGGCCGCGTCGCGGTTCGGCTGGACGTCGGCTACGACCTCGCCGACGTCGTGCGCGCACTCGACGCCGACAGCCTGAAGGTCGCGCACCTCGAGCTCGACGAGCCGTCGCTCGACGACGTCTTCCTCGCGAAGACCGGCCACCGGCTCGAGGGCCAGTCCGAAGCGCAGCCTGAGCCCGTCGGCGCTTGAGCGCCGCTGCGCAGATCGCGTTCCTCGGCAGGCGGGCATTCCTGCGCTCGATCCGACAGCCGGGGCAGATGGCCTTCGCGCTCGTCTTCCCGCTCTTCTTCCTGTTCGTCGTCTCGAACGGGCTGAGCCCTGCCTCCGCGCTCCCGGGCTTCCCCGCCGACTCCTACATCGACTTCATGTTCGCGATCCCGTTCGTGCACGGTGCGCTCTTCGCCGCACTCAACTCGGCGATCGAGCTCGGCCGCGACATCGACACGGGCTTCCTCAACCGCCTTGCGCTCACGCCAGCGCGGGGCAGCGCGATCATGCTCGGCAACCTCGCCGGCGGCGTTGCGATCGTGCTGATCCAGTGCTGCATCTTCTTCGTCGGCGGGCTCTTGATGGGGGCGCACTTCGACGCCGGCCTGCTGGGGATCCCCGTGCTGTTCCTGCTCGCCGCGCTCGGCGCCGTGGCGATCGGGGCTGCGGGCATGACCTTCGCGCTTCGCAGCGGCTCACCCGAGGCCGTCCAGGGCATCTTTCCGCTCTTCTTCGTCGCCCTGTTCCTCTCGTCGATGAACATGCCGCGCAACCTGATCGAGAACGAGTGGTTCCAGTGGATCGCGACCATCAACCCTGTTTCCTATTTGATCGAGGGCCTCCGCTCGCTGGTCATCGCCGGCTGGGACCTCGAGACGCTCGCGATCGGCTTCGGCGTCGCCCTCGCAGCGATCGCGGTTGCGCTGGCGATCTCGGCGCGAGCCTTCCAGGCGAGGATGACACGCACATGACGAGCGTCGCGTGGGCGGTGGCCTACCGGGTGATGAAGAAGTCGCTCACGAACCTCTCCTTCTTGCTGCCCGCGCTCATGTTCCCCGTCATCTTCTTCGTCGGGTTCGCTGGGGCGTTGTCCGCGGTCGACCAGATCCCTGGCTTCGACTACGAACCCGGTTATGTCACGTTCCAGTTCGCGTTCGTGCTGGTGCAATCCGCGGCGATGGCCGGTGTCTTCACCGGTTTCGGGATCGCGCAGGACTTCGAGCGCGGCTTCGCGCGCCGCCTGATGATCGCGGCGCCGAGACGCAGCGGCATCGTCGCCGGTTACGCAGTCGCGACGATGCTCCGGTGGGTCCTGAACACCGCGGTCGTGTTCTCGATCGGTCTGCTGATGGGGATGGAGATCCTCGGCAACGGGCTCGACCTCTTCGCGCTCTTGCTGCTCGGGCTGACCGTCAACCTGATCGGCATCCTCTGGGCGTCAGGCGTCGCCTTGCGACTTCGCTCGACGCAGGCGGGGCCGATCATGCAGTTCCCGATCTTCCTCGTGATCTTCCTCGCCCCCGTGTTCGTGCCGATCGACCTGCTGACCGGCTGGATCCACGCGGTCGCGAGTGTCAACCCGTTCACGGCGTTCATCGAAGGTGCGCGCAGCCTGCTCGCCGGCTCGACCGAGGAGGTCGCAATCGCGTTCGCCATCGGTGTCCCGCTCGCAGCGCTGTTCGGGCTGTGGGCGCTGACCGGGCTACGTTCGGCCGAGCGCGGCTAGCACGTCGGCTGCCGGCGGCAGGCTGCGCTCCGTCGCCCAATCGTTCGCGATAGGTTTCGGGCCACCGTGACGACGCTTGCTTACACCTTCGGTACAGGGCTTGCCGCCGCCGCGCTCGTCGCGTGGATCCTCGTCTGGCTGCTCGTTGCCGTCCGAGTCGTCCGCCGCCGCGATCTCGGATTCGCCGGCAAGTTGCTCTGGCTCGTTGCCATACTCGTCGTCCCACTCGTCGGAGTGTTCGTCTATTTCCTCTGGGACGCGTCGAGGCCGCGCCAGGTCTAACTCTCGCGCTCGATCAACCGTGACGGACGGCCTCGTAGGTGAGGTATGCGAGGTCGTCGACGGTCCGGGTCTCGACGAGGCGCACCGGCCTTTGGTCGCTGGTCTCGCCGAAGAGGCGCTCGCCGGCCCCGAGCAGGACCGGGTAGATCATCAGCCGCAGCTCGTCGACCAGGTCGTTCTCCATCAACGTGCGGACGAGCCGGATGCTGCCGGCGACGACGATCTCTCCGTCTAGCTCCTCCTTCAGCTTCGAGACCTCCTGCATGACGTCGCCCGCAAGCACCGTCGAGTTGTTCCAGTCGGGATCCTTCAGGGTCGAGGACACGACGTACTTGGGCATGTCGTTCAACCTGTCCGCCAATTCGCCACTCCGGGATGGCCACCGCGCGGCGAGGAACTCGTAGGTTCGCCGACCGAACAGCTGGGCCTCAGCGCCCAGCGCGTCGTCGAGCAGGACCTTGGCCGCCCCTTCGCGACCCCGCTCGCCGACACGACCGACCCAGCCGCCGCGCCCGAAGCCTTCCGCGCCGGCCGGGTCCTGGACGACTCCGTCGAGCGTGACGTTCTCGCTGATCACGATCTTTCCCAGCTCGGTTCTCCTCTCGGCCGTTCCGACTTCGACGGTACGCCCTCTAGACGCCGGACTCGCCTTGTGTCGTACGCCATTCCCGCGCAGCCATGCCGACCTGCATGGCTGCGCGGTGCCAAAAGGGCCCGCCAGGATTCGAACCTGGGACCGACGGATTATGAGTCCGCTGCTCTAACCGCTGAGCTACGGGCCCGGCCTCGCCAAGGCTAACCCGTACCGGTTCTCCGCAGTCCCTATCAGACCCTCGCTAGGATCTCGCGCGGTGAAGGTCTTCCAGCGCGAATCGCAGTTCCGGACGACCGGGGGCCTCTCCGTTCGCGACATCACCGACGAGGTCAACGACGTCGTTCGCGAGAGCGGGATCGCGCAGGGGATCGCCTGCGTCTACTCGCCCCACACGACCTGCTGCGTCCGGGTCAACGAGTTCGAGAAGGGGTTTCTCGAGGACTTCGCGACGATGCTGAAGCGCCTCGTGCCGAGCGGGGAGTACTACGCCCACGACGACTGGGACAAGCGGACCGAGAACATCTGCGAGGAAGACGTCGAGTTCGGCAACGGCCACTCGCACTGCATGTCGATGCTGCTCGGGTCGGCCGGCGAGTCGATCCCCGTGGTCGACGGAAAGTTGCAGCTCGGGACCTGGCAGCGCGTGCTCTTCCTGGAGCTCGACCGCGAGCGCGACAGGCGCTGGGTCGTCCAGGTCGTCGGCACCTAGCCGCGCCGCAGCATCTCGACCAGGCGGGCCACGAAGGGGCCTTTCGCGTCCTGGTACTCCGTCGGATCGTGATCCCGCCCGAGCCGGAGCTTCAGCGCTCCGTATGCGTCGCGGTCCTCGTCGTGCGTGCGGAGGTAGTCGCGAAAGCGGACGTAGTCGAGAAACTCCTCGTGCTCCTGCTCGTACACGTGCACGTGGTAGCCCGGCTTGCTGAAGTAACGCCGGTTCGGCGTCTCCTCGTCGTACTCCTGGACGTACCGATAGCCGAGCTCCTCGAGCGCAGCGATGTCGAGCGCGTCGAACGACTCAACGGACAGCGCGACGTCCACCACCGGCTTCGCTGCGAGCCCCGGTACCGACGTCGAGCCGACGTGCTCGATCTTCCGCAGCTGCGAGCCCAGCGCGGCACGGATCTGATCCGCCTCCGCCGTGAAGCGCGCGGGCCAGGCCTCGTCGTACTCGATGACCTCGACGCTCATTCGGGTGTGACGTACGCCGCGGTCAGCCCGCCGTCGACGAGGAACGTCGCGCCGTTCACGTACGAGGACTCGTCGCTCGCGAGGAAGAGCGCGCCGTTCACGATCTCGCGCGGCTTCGCAAGTCGACCCGTTGGCCAGTGGATCCGCCGTCGCTCGAGCGCGGCGGGGTCATCGCCGAAGATGTTGAGCAGGAGCGGCGTCTCGACCGGCCCCGGGCAGAGCGCGTTGACGCGGATGCCCTCGCGCGCGAACTGCACTGCGAGCTCCCGGCTCATCGAGAGCACGGCTCCCTTCGACGCGCTGTAGGAGATCTGCGAGGTCGCAGCCCCGAGCACGGCGACGAACGAAGCGACGTTGATCACCGAGCCTCCACCCCGCTCCCGCAGGTACGGGATCCCGTGCTTGCAGCAGAGGAAGACGCCCTTCGTGTTCACGCCCTGAACTCGGTCCCACGCTTCGACCGAGGTATCGAGCACCGACGCATCGTCGTCGGGCGAGATGCCGGCGTTGTTGTAGAGGACGTCGATCCCGCCGAAGCGCTCAGAGGTCGCGCGCATCATCGCCGCGACCTGCTCCTCGTTTGCGACGTCGACCTGGAACGCGAAGGCGGTTCCCTCGGCGCACGACGCGACGGTCTCCTCGGCGGCGGCGAGCTGTACGTCGGCGGCGCAGACCTTCGCGCCCTCCTCCGTAAAGAGCTGCGTGGCGTCGCGGCCCATGCCGCCGCCCGCGCCGGTGATCACCGCAACCTTGCCGTCGAGCCGGCCCACTAGTGCTCCTTCCAGTGATGCTGCCGAGTCTCTGGGTCGCGAGCACCAAGCCAGAGGCCGCACTCGTCCGCCGCCAAGGCTGGCAGCCTTGGCAAGGGCGAGGGTGGACTCTGGCGCCGCGTGATCGCGGGCCAGAGGCCGGCGTGTATCGCTGGATGGGGCACTAGACCTCCGTCGACACGTAGACGTTCTTGACCTCGGAGTACCCCTCGAGCGCCTGCATCCCGAGCTCCCGGCCGAAGCCCGACTGCTTGAAGCCGCCGAACGGCGTCGAGTGGCGAACCGACGAGTTCGAGTTGACGGACAGGACACCCGTCTCGAGCGCACGGGCGACCCGCAAGCGCACGCGCGCCGTCGCGCGTCCAGATCGAGCCCGACAAGCCGTACGGCGTGTCGTTCGCTATCCGAACGGCATCGGCCTCGTCGTCGAACGGGATCACCGCCGCAACCGGGCCGAAGACCTCCTCGCGCGCGACGCGGTCCTCGTTCGTCGCTTCGACCAGCGTCGCCGGATACCAGTAGCCAGGCCCTTCGGGCACGTCGCCCCGGAAGAGGACGTCACCGTCCACGAACGACGCCACGGTCTCACGATGCTGCGCGGAGATCAGCGGCCCCATCTCCGTGGCCTCGTCTGCGGGGTCTCCGACCTTCACCCCGCGCGTCGCGGTGACGAGGGAGTCCACGAACCGGTCGTAGACCGACCTCTGGACGAGCACCCTCGAACGCGCGCAGCAGTCCTGGCCGGCGTTGTCGAAGACCGCGTACGGCGCGGCGGCCGCGGCCTTCTCCAGGTCGGCGTCCTCGAAGACGACGTTCGCCGACTTGCCGCCGAGCTCGAGCGTGACGCGCTTGATCGTGCCCGCTGCACCCTGCATGACACCGCGCCCGACCTCGGTCGAGCCCGTGAAGCCGATCTTCGCGACGTCCGGGTGCTCGACGAGGCGCGCGCCGACGATCGAGCCCTTGCCGACGAGGACGTTCAGCACGCCCTCCGGGATCCCCGCCTCGAGCGCGAGCTCGGCGAGCCGGAGCGCCGAGAGCGGCGTCAGCTCGGCCGGCTTCAGCACGACCGTGTTCCCGCACGCAAGCGCGGGCCCGAGCTTCCACGATGCGATGTTGAGCGGGAAGTTCCACGGCACGATCAAGCCGACGACGCCGAGCGGCTCGCGGAAGGTCAGGTCGACTCCTCCCGCGACGGGAATCGTCTCGCCGTAGTGCTTGTCGACCGCGCCCGCGTAGAAGTGGAAGACGTTCGCCACCATCTCGACCTCGCCGCGCGCCCCGGCGATCGGCTTGCCGACGTTGCGCGACTCGATCTCGCGCGAGCTCCTCCGTGTGCTCCTCGACGAGCATGGCCAGCCTGCGAAGCAGTCGAGCGCGGTCGTTCGGTGCCACGGCCCGCCACGCCGGGTACGCGGCCTTCGCGCGCGCGACGGCGGCGTCGGTCTCCTCCACGCCCGCCTGCGGGAGCTCGGCGATCGACTCCTCCGTCGCCGGGTTCACCACGGTCAGCGTCACGTGCGCGCCGCCGACTTGTCCTCCCGGTACGCGCGCGACTGCTCGACGAGCGCCTCGAAGAGCGCGCGGTCCTCGCCGGCTTCGGGATGCCACAGCACGCCGACCGCGAAGCGCTTGTCGGGATCCTCGAGCGCCTCGACCGTCCCGTCGTCGGCCCAGGCGACCTCGCGGAGCCCCTCGCCGATCCGCCCGTAGCCCTGGTGGTGGTGCGACTTGACCGGCGCGCGGTCGCCGAGCAGGCCGCCGAGCTTCGACTCGGCCTCGACCTTCACGTCGTGGTCGGCGAACACGCCCGGCGTGTGCTTGTGCCGCTCGTCGCCGATCACCTCCGGGCAGGTGCTGCACGAGATCGCCGCCGCGCGCGACGTTCAGCACCTGCGAGCCGCGGCACACGGCGAGCACCGGCATGTCGCGCGCGAGCGCGGCACCGAGGAGCGCGAGCTCGCCCCGGTCTCGCTCGGGGCGCGTGCCGGTCGTCTCCGGGTGCGGCTCCTGTTCGTACGTCGCGGGGTCGAGATCGCTGCCGCCCGAGAGGAGCAGCCCGTCGAGCGCGTCGAGCGTCTCCTCGATCGCCTCGGTGCTCGGCGGCACGAGCAGCGCGCGACCGCCCGCACGCTCGATCGCCTGCACGTACATGTAGGGGATCAGCGCGGACGGAAGCTCCCACGCACCCCACTGCGCGGGCTCGACGTACGTCGTGATGCCGATCAGTGGACTAGCCACGCTCGAACAGTCGCTCGCGCTCGTAGGACGTCACGACCTGGTCGAACAGCCGCTGCTCGGTGCGCGCGTAGTTGAGGTAGTGGTCGACGACGTCGTCGCCGAACGCGCCGCGCGCGAACGAGCCTTCCTCGAGCGCGGCGATCGCCTCGCGCAGCGTGTGCGGGAAGCGCTCGGCGTCGGACTCGTAGGCGTTCCCCTCGAGCTTCGCCGGCGGCTCGAGCCCGCGCTCGACGCCGTCGAGACCCGAGGCGATCAGCGCGGCGAACGCGAGGTACGGGTTCACGTCGCCGCCGGGGATGCGCGTCTCGACGCGCCGCGTCCGCCCATGGCCGACGACGCGGAAGCCGCACGTTCGGTTGTCCTCGCCCCACGCGAGCGTCGTCGGCGCCCACGAGCCGGCCGCGTAGCGCTTGTACGAGTTCACGTTCGGCGCGAGGAAGATCGCGAGCTCCTTCGCGTGCGCGATCCAGCCCGCGAGCCACGAGCCGAAGACGGCTTCGTCGGTGAACGCCGGCTCGTCGCCGCGCCAGAGCGAGCCGTGGATGTGGCAGGAGCTGCCGATCCAGCTGTGGTCGGGCTTCGCCATGAACGTGATCGACATCCCGTTCAGGTGCGCGAGCTCCTTCGCGCCGTTCTTGTAGATCACGTGGTTGTCGGCCATCGTGACCGCGTCGGCGAAGCGGAAGTTGATCTCCTGCTGCCCCGGCCACGCTTCACCCTTCGAGTTCTCGACCTTGATCCCGGCGGCCTGCATCCCGTTGCGGATCTGGCGGATGAACGGCTCGTCGTAGGTCGTCGCGAGCACGTGGTAGTCGAGGATGTACGGGACCGACGGCGTCAGGTCGCGGTAGTTCTTCGTCGTGCGCCTCGGCGTAGGTGTCCTTGAGCAAGTAGAACTCGAGCTCGCTGCCGAACATCGGCTCGTACCCCGCGGCGCGCGCGCGCTCGACCTGCTCGTTCAGCACCTGGCGCGGCGACGGGCGCACCGGCGTGCCGTCGTGCCAGAGCGACGTCGCCGAGCACGAGCGCGGTTCCCTCGAGCCACGGGATCCGCCGCAGCGACGCGAGGTCGGGTTGCACGCGGAAGTCGCCGTAGCCGCGCTCCCAGCTCGCGATCTCGTAGCCGGGGACCGGGTCCATCTCCATCTCGAGCGCGAGCAGGTAGTTGCAGCCCTCCATGCCGTGCTCGACGGAGTCCTCGAGGAAGAACTCGGCGTGCATGCGCTTGCCCATCAGGCGGCCCTGCATGTCGGTGAACGCGACGACGACCGTGTCGATCGCGCCCGACTCGACCTCCGCCCGCAGTTCGTCGAGGGAGATCACGCAGACGACATTAGTCGCCGGATCAAGTCGCGATCAACACGACGCCGCCAGGAGGTCGGCGCCGGCGAGCCGTTCGGCGGAGAACGTGCGGGTCAGGGCGGCGCAGCGCAGGCCGGCAGCCTTCGCTGCCGCGACCCCGGGCGGCGAGTCCTCGATCGCGGCCGCGTCTTCCGGCCGGACGCCGAGCAGCTCCAGGGCCCGGAGGTAGCCGTCGGGTTCGGGCTTGCCTCGGGGGACGTCCTCCATCGAGACGATCGCGTTCACGGCGTCGCGGAGCCCCGCGGCGGCGAGCACCGGCTCGATCTCGGCGCGCGCCGCCCCGGAGACGACGGCGACGGGGCCGTGTTCGGCCGCGAGGAGCACGGCGCGCCTCGTCTCGTCGTCGATGGTCGAGCCGTCTGACGCCCGCTCGCGGTAGCGCGCGATCTTCCGGTCGACGATCGCGGGGTCGGCGCGCCCGAGCCAGGCGATCACGATCTCGGGGTCTGAGAGGCCGGCGAGCCGGTCGAAGTACTCCTCCTCGCCGAGGGGCTTCCCCGCGTCGGCGAACAGCTCCTGGAAGATCGCGCAGAGCAGCGGCTCGTCGTCCGAGATCGTCCCGTTGAAGTCGAACAGCACCGAGGTCACGTCGGCCGCAGTCTAGGATCGCGCGACGTGGAGCCGGAGCGGATCGCCGAGCGGGTCTGGCCGGGCGGCATCCGGTCGCTCGAGCCGCTCGGCGGTGGGATCACGAACCGCAACTTCAAGGTGACCCTCCTCGACGGTGCCCACGTCGTGCTGCGGATCGGCGGCAAGGACACCGAGCTGCTCGGCATCGACCGCGACAACGAGCACGCTGCGACGCTTGCCGCGGCCGAGGCGGGCCTCGCGCCCGAGGTGGTCGCCTTCGTCGAGCCGGAGGGCTACCTCGTGACGCGCTTCGTCGACGGCCGCTCGGTCCCCGTCGAGGACGTGCGCAGGCCCAGCGCCCTTCGGGAGATTGCAGGCGCGCTGCGACGCTTCCACGACGGGCCTGCGATTCCGGGCCGGTTCGACTCGTTCCGCGTCGTCGAGGCGTACTGCGCGACCGCTACGACTCACGGTGTCGCCGTGCCGAACGGCTACACGACGGCGAAGGAGGTCGCCGACCGAATCGAGCAAGCGCGGGGCATGCAGCCGCCGGCGCCGTGCCACAACGATCTCCTCAACGCGAACTTCATCACCGACGGCGAGCGCATCTGGATCGTCGACTGGGAGTACGCGGGGATGGGCGACCGCTTCTTCGACCTCGCGAACTTCTCGGTCAACCACGAGCTTTCCGCCGACGGGAACGAGGAGCTCCTGCGCATGTACTTCGGGGAGCTGCTGGAAGACGACCTTCGCTCGCTCGTCTTGATGCGGTTCATGTCCGACTTCCGCGAGGCGATGTGGGGCGTCGTCCAGCAGGGGATCTCCGAGCTCGAGTTCGACTTCGCCGGCTACGCCGCGACGCACTTCGAGCGCTTGCGCGCCACCGCGGACGACCCTGAGTTCCGAGAGGCGCTCGGGTGAGAGACCGCGCGCGCGTCGTCGTGATCGGCGGCGGCGTCGGCGGCTGCTCGATCGCGTACTGGCTGACGAAGCTCGGGGAGCGCGACGTCGTCCTCGTCGAGCGCGCCGACCTGACGAGCGGCTCGACGTTCCACTCCGCCGGCCTCGTCGGGCAGCTGCGCGGCTCGCTGAGCCTGACGAAGATGATGATGAGCTCGGTCGACCTCTACCGCTCGTTGCAGGAAGAGGTGGGCCTCGAGACGGGCTGGCGCGAGGTCGGCTCGCTGCGGCTCGCGTCCTCGCAGGAGCGGATGGAAGAGCTCTCGCGCCAGTCCGGGTGGGCGAAGACCTTCGACCTCCCGCTCGACTTGATCTCGGCCGACGGAGGCCCAGCGGCTGTTCCCGCCGATGACGACCGAGGGCGTGCTCGGCGCCGCGTTCCTCCCCACCGACGGCTACATCGACCCGAGCCAGCTGACCTTCGCGCTCGCGGAAGGCGCCCGGCGCGGCGGAGCGGAGCTCAACACGGCCACGCGCGTCACCGCGATCGACGTCGAGCGCGGGCGCGTCACGCGCGTCCAGACCGACAAAGGCACGATCGAGGCCGAGGTCGTCGTCAACGCGGGCGGGATGTTCGCGAAGGAGCTCGGCGAGCTCGCGGGCGTCAACGTCCCGATCGTGCCGATGGCGCACGAGTACCTCGTCACGAAGCCGTCCGGCCTGCCGCTCGAGATGCCGACGATGCGCGACCCGTCGCTGCTCGTCTACTTCCGGCCGGAGTCCGGCGGGCTGATCATGGGCGGCTACGAGCGCGACCCCGCGCCGTGGTCGCTCGACGGGATCCCCGCCGACTTCAACGGCCGGCTGCTCGCCGAGGACTGGCCGCGCTTCGAGCCCCTCCTCGAGAACGCGATCAAGCGCGTGCCCGACCTCGCGGAGATGGAGTCCGTGCGCCTGATCAACGGCCCGGAGGCGTTCACGCCCGACAACGAGTTCATCCTCGGCCCGACCGACGTGCGCGGGTTCTGGGTCGCGGCGGGCTTCTGCGCGCACGGCCTCGCCGGCGCGGGCGGGATGGGCAAGCTCGTCGCCGAGTGGATCCTCGACGGCGTGCCGAGCCTCGACGTCTGGGAGATGGACTCGCGCCGCTTCGGCACTGCGTACCGCACGCGCGAGTACACGCTCGCGCGCACGATCGAGGTGTACTCGACGTACTACGACGTCAAGTACCCGGGGCACGAGCGCCAGGCGGGACGGCCGCTCCGCACCTCCCCCACCTACCCGCGACTCGAGGAGCTCGGCGCCGCGTTCGGCGAGAAGTCCGGCTGGGAGCGCCCGAACTGGTTCGAGCCGAACGCGGCCCGCGGCGACGAGTCGCTGCGGCCGCGCGGCTGGGCCGGCCGGCTCTGGTCGCCCGCGATCGGCGCGGAGCACGTCGCGACGCGCGAGACCGCCGCGCTCTTCGACGAGACGAGCTTCGCGAAGATCGAGGTCTCCGGCGAGGGCGCGCCGGCCTTCCTCGAGCACCTCTGCGCCAACAAGGTCGCGCGCGACGTCGGTGCGATCACGTACACCTCGATGCTGAACACGCGCGGCGGGATCGAGTGCGACTTCACGGTCACGCGGCTCGAGCCCGAGCGCTTCCGGATCGTCACCGGAACCGCGTTCGGCCTGCACGACCTCTCGTGGATTCGCGAGCACGCGCCGGAGGACGGCTCGGTCGTGGTCGAGGACGTCACCTCGCGCTACGCCTGCCTCGGGATCTGGGGGCCGCTGGCGCGGGACATCCTCCAGCCGCTCTCGACCGCCGACCTCTCGAACGAGGCCTTCCGCTACATGCGCGCCCGCGAGATCGACGTCGGCCCCGTGCCGTGCCTCGCGCTGCGGGTCACCTACGTCGGCGAGCTCGGCTGGGAGCTGTACTGCCCGATGGAGTTCGGCCTGCGGCTGTGGGACACGATCTGGGAGGCGGGCCGCGAGCACGGCCTCGCCGCCGGCGGGTACAAGGCGATCGACTCCTGCCGGCTCGAGAAGGGCTACCGCGTCTGGGGCGCCGACATCACGCCGGACGACAACCCGTACGAGGCCGGCCTCGACTTCGCGGTCAAGTTGGACAAGGGCGACTTCATCGGCCGCGAGGCGCTCGTCGACGCCAGACCCGAGCGCCGCCTCGCCTGCCTCGTCCTGGCCGACCCCCGCGCCGTTGCGCTCGGTTCCGAGCCGGTCCGGATCGACGGAGCGGCCGTCGGTCGCGTCACGAGCGGCGGGTACGGCTACACCGTCGGCCGGTCGATCGCCTACGCGTACGTGCCCGCAGGCAACGCGGAGCCCGGGCAGCCGGTCGAGGTCGAGATCTTCGGCGAGTGGGTGGCCGGCGAAGTCGCAGCGGAGCCGTTGTACGACCCGTCCGGGGAGCGCATCCGCTCGTAGACGCGCTGTCCCATTGACAGTCCGAGCCGCAGAGGGAGTAAATAGCGCCTGTCACGACCCACCGAAGGGAGGCTGGATGTCTAGCGCGCCAAGCGGGAGCGGCGATCGCGGCGTCTATCAAGACGACGAGCGGCTGCTCCACCGGCTCGGGTACGCGCAGCAACTGTTCAGGGCGATGGGCGGGTTCCAGAACTTCGCCATCTCCTTCACGATCATCTCGATCCTCGCCGGCTGCCTGACGTCGTACTGGGTGGCGTTCGAGCGCGGAGGACCCGTTGCGGTTACGTGGGGCTGGCTCCTCGTCGGCCTGATGAGCACGATCATCGCGCTCGCGATGGCCGAGATCGCCTCGGCGTACCCGACGGCGGGCGGACTCTACTACTGGGCCTCGAAGCTCGGCAGCCCCGGCTGGGGCTGGGCGACCGGCTGGTTCAACCTGATCGGGCAGGTCGCGGTGACTGCGTCGATCGGCTACGGCCTCGCGACGTTCGGAACGATCCTGCTCAACTTCTGGTTCGACTATCCGAACGAGAACTTCTGGATCTTCTTCCTCTACTGCGTGTTTCTCCTCGCTGCGGCGATCATCAACATGTTCGACGTCCGCCTCACGTCGATGCTGAACACGGTGTCGGCGTACTGGCACATGGCGGGCGTCGCGGTGATCGTAATCGTGCTGATCGTCGTGCCCGATCGGCACCAGTCGTTGAGCTACGTGTTCACGGAGACGGTGAACAACTCGGGCTTCGGCGACGGCGTGACCGGATTCTCGCACCTCATCTTCTGGTTCGTGTTCGGGCTCGGCCTGCTGATGGCGCAGTACACGATCACTGGGTTCGACGCGTCCGCGCACCTGGCGGAGGAGACGAACAACGCGTCACGGATGGCGGCGGTCGGGATGTACATGTCGGTCGTCGCGTCCGTGATCTTCGGCTGGGTCCTGCTGCTCGCGGTCACCGCGGCGATCCCGAGCACCGAGGGGGCGCTCGAGAACATCGGCGTAGTCGTACCGTGGATCTGGGCCGAGTCGATGAGCCAGAACTGGTCGGAGGCGCTGCTCTTCATCTGCGTCGTCGCGCAGTTCTTCTGCGTGACCGCATCGGTGACGTCGGCGTCGCGGATGATGTTCGCGTTCTCGCGCGACCGGGCCGTCCCGGGCCATCCGCTCTGGAGCAAGGTGGCCCGGAACCGTGTCCCGCGAAACGCGGTCTGGGCGATCGCCGTCCTCGCCGGGATCCTGATGATCCCCGCGATCTGGAACTACCTCGTCGGCTACGCAGCCGGAACGGCGATCGCGGTGATCGGCCTCTACATCGCGTTCATCATCCCGGTGTACCTGCGGTTCCGCATGGGTGATCGCTTCGAGCCCGGCGCGTGGACGCTCGGGCGCAACTACAAGTGGATCGACGCGATTGCGATCGGCTGGGTCGCGCTGATCACGATCCTGTTCATCTTCCCGCTCTACAAGGCCGGCCTCCCGTGGGAGGACGACTTCAGCTGGGAACTGACGAACTACACGATCCTCTGGTTCGCGGCGATCGGGCTCGTGTTCGGCGGCTGGTGGATGGTCTCGGCCAGAAACTGGTTCAAGGGACCGGTGTCGCAGGGCACCGAGGAAGAGCTCGAGCGGATCGAGGCGCAGTACGAGCGCCCCGCGAGCACTCCGAGCGCAGGCTCCTGACGCAACGACGGGCGCTGGCCCCACGGCCAGCGCCCGTCACTTCTTCAGCACGAGCGTGCTCGACACGTAGTCGTGCAGCGTCTGGCGGCGCTTCGTCCAGAACGCCATCAGGTACCCGATCGCGAACGGCGTGAGCGCGCTGAAGTACATCGCGAAGTGTCGCACCGTCGCCCGGTTGAAGCTGATCGGCTCACCGCTGAGATCCGTGACGCGCAGCCCGAGGATCCGGCCGGAGAGGGTCCCCTGCAGCCGAGAGCTCTCGAGCCCGGCGAAGTAAAGCCAGATCGCGGTCAGCGCGATCACGAACCCAGCGAAGTAGCTCCTCCCGCCGACGATCAACCCGAGCGCGAGGATCACCGCCACGACAACGAGCTCGATCAACCAGCCGCCGAGGCGCTGCAGCCTGCTCGCGTAGCTCATGCGGCGATTCTCCCGTAGCGTCCGGTCGATGCGGGAGGCGTGGCTCGACCAGCTCGAGGAGCTGCTGACCGGCACCGACGAGGCGACCGCCGTCGTGACTGTCGCGTCGGTGGCCGGTCGCGAGCTCGAGCTCGACCCCGAAGAGGTGCGCGGGGCGGGACGAAGGGCGCTGCTCGTGCTGGCAGCAGGCGGCGATCCGTCGCGTGGGCTCGACCTCGAAGGCCCGGCGGTGATTGGGCTGGCGAGCGAGCTCGACGCACCGGAGCGGCGCGAGGCGCTCGAGGACGGGCTCTTCCGCTTACTCGAGGATGCGAAGGGCCTCCCGCACTTGAGCGAGGCCGTCCGCGGCCTCCTCGCGGCGCGCGACATCGCCTGGCGTGCCTACGCGTGCTCGCTCCTCGCCGAGGAGCTCGCGGCCGACTAGCCCTTCAGGTACCGGTCGAACCAGTCGAGCAGCACCTCGAAGCGCTGCACGCGGTGCACGGGCGAACCAGAGCGAGACATCTCGTGCCCCTCGCCGGAGAAGCGGACGAACTCGACCTCCTTGCCGAGGAGGCGCATGATGATGAACAGGTGCTCGGCCTGCTCCACGGAGCAGCGGAGGTCGCCCTCCGAGTGCATGATCAGCAGCGGCGTCTCGATCTTCTCCGCGTAGACCGAGGGCGAACGCTCGAGCCACGCGTCGGTTGCCTCGTGCGCGAACGCTCCGAAGTAGCCCTTGAACGCCCAGAAGATGTCGCTCGACCCCATCGCGGTGTAGAGGTTGTTCACAGCGCGCTCGGAGCACGCAGCCTTGAAGCGGTCGGTGTGCGAGACGATCCACGACGTCATGTAGCCGCCGTACGAGCCGCCCAGAACCCCGGTGCGCTCCGGGTCGAGGAAGTCGAAGCGCTCGAGCGCCTCGTCCATCACCGCCATCAGGTCCTCGTAGTCGACGGTGCCCCACCCCGGGCCGGCGTCGTCCAGCGGCCCGCGGATCGCCGTCCCCCACTCCTCGCTGTAGCCGGACGAGCCGCGCGGGTTCGCGAACACGACGGCGTAGCCCGCGCCCGAGTACACCTGGAACTCGTCGAAGAAGCTCGAGACGTACTGCGTGAACGGCCCACCGTGAATCGAGAGCAGGACGGGGTAGCGCTTGCCTTCCTCGAAGCCCGCGGGTCGAACGATCCACGCCTCGACCTCGGTGCCGTCCTTCGAGGTCGCGGTGAAGCGCTCCGGCTCCACGACCTGCGCGGGGAAGCCCTCGGTCGCGTCGGTGACCCGCGTGTCGCCGACGTACAGGTCACCGAACGTCGACGGCGTGCTCGCCGCGTGCACGAGCGTGTCGCCATTGATGTCGAACCCGTTGACGAACCGCTCGCCGCCGACGACCAACTCGGGCTCGGCTGAGCCGTCCGCCGCCACCGAGTAGACGTGCACGCTGCCGCCGTCCTCGACCCCGAACACGATCTCGTACTTCGTTCCAGACCGGTTCCCGCTGCGGCGGGTACGGCCCGCACTGGCGGTCGAGGCTCTCGGTCAGGATCGTGCGCTCGCGCGTCGCAAGGTCGATCACCGCGATCTGCGTATGGCGCCCCCAGACCCACAGGTCGGGCGCGTACCGATACGCGATGCGCGTTCCGTCCGGCGACCAGACGGGATCGGCACAGGCGCCGTCGCCGTGCGTCAGGAGCTCGAGCTCTCCGCCCTCGGACGACATGAGGTAGAGGTCGGAGACGAGCTGCGTGTCCCAGTCGTCGCCGCGCGTCGTCGAGAAGACCAGCTGCGTGCCGTCGGGAGACCAGACCGGGGCGCCGTGGTCCTGCTCGGCGTCGGTGAGCTGTCGCGGCTCGGCGCTTCCGTCAGCCGGGACGACGAAGACCTGCGAGCGACGGTCTGCGATCCAGCCTTCGTTGTCGAGCTTGTAGAGGAGGTGCGTGACGCGGCGAGGCGGCCTCCGGCGCTCGTCCTCTTCCTCAGACGCCTCGTCGCGGACGCGCGAGGTGAACGCGATCGTGCGGCCGTCCGGCGACCAGGCGACCCCGCGCACGTCCTCCTTCAGCTTCGTGAGCTTCTGCGCCTCGCCGCCGCGGAGCGAGATGACGTAGAGCTGGCCCGGCTCCTTCTCGGCCCGGCTCGAGACGAACGCCAGGCTGCTCCCGTCGGGCGACCAGCGCGGTTCCCCGTCGCGGCGCTCCCCGGTCGTGAACCGGCGCGGCGGCTCCGAGCCGTCGACCGGCGCGAGCCAGATGTTGCCGCGGTACTCGTTCGCCTCGCCGTCGATCGACCATTGGACGTACGCGACGGTCGTGCCGTCGGGGCTCAGGCGCGGGTCGGAGACCCCCTTGAGCGCGTAGACATCCTCGGGCTTCATCCCGCGCATCCGCGGGATCATAGGCGGCGCCGTAAGCCCACCGTGACGAGTGCCGCCACCGTCGAGCCGGCAAGGCCGAGCGCGAGGTCGCCCAAGGTGTCCGTGTAGGCCGTGTCCAGCTCGGGCGAGTCGCGGATGAACGCGAAGTACTCGCCGAACTCCCACAGGACCGCGGTGACCGCGCCGAAGCCCACCGCCAGCGCGAACGTGTTCAGTACGCCCAGCCTCAGACGGAGCAGGAACTGGCCGAACGCAGCCGTAAGCAGCCCCCAGTTGACGAAGTGGTTCGCGTCGTCCCACCAGACGATCGTGTCGTAGAGGTCGAACACGTTTCCGAGCGTGTCGATCAGGAACGGCAGCGTGAAGAGGATGTCCGCGGCGTACGGGTACGGCGGTCGACGGGACCCGAGCCACCAGGCTGCCGGAACGATGAGCGTCGCCAGCGGGTAGGCGATCAGCCGGGCGCCGAAGGCTTTGCCCTCGAACCGCTCGAGGCCGGAGAAGGCTCCGAACATCAGCGCCGCGACGAGCGCGAGCTTGAGCGCGACGTCGACGACGAGCGCACGCCTCACTCGAACTGGAAGCCCATCACGCGGTCGATGTCGCCGTTCCACGCGTCGTAGACGTCTCTGAACCCGTGCGCCGTCGCGATCCGCTCGACGGCTCGCTGCAGCTCCTGCTGCTTGCCTGGATCGGCGGTGCGCGCGACCTCGAGGATCAGCGGCTCGAGCTCGCCGAGCCGCCCAACCCAGTACTCCGTGTACGGCGCGCGTGTCCCCTCGAGCCCCATCAGGAGATCGCCGAGCCACCAGAGCGACCGCCCGGAGAGGATCCTCGCGCCGAGCTCGCGGCCGCGGCGCCACGCCTTCAACGAGCGGTAGAAATCGTTGAGGTAGTTGTCGTAGAGCTCGGCGAGCTCTGCTCGCGTCAGGTGTCTGGCAGCCTCGACCGCTTCGCCGAGCTCGCCCGTCTTGTCCAGCAGGACGCGGGAGTGCGCGAGCGCAGGCAGCTCCCACGACGACACGGCTTTCACCCGCTCCAACGTCGTCGTGATCAGCTCGAGCCGGCCCTCCCTCGTCTTCGACGGCTCGCCCTCGTGCAGGACGACGACGACGTCCCAGTCGGACTCCTCGTCCGCTGCTCCCATCGACTGAGAACCCTTCAGGAGCACACCGGCGACGTTTGGGTCGCGCTCGGCAGCCTGCACGATCGGTCGGACGAGCTCGTTCACGGCTTTGGAACTTCGCGCCTAGACGACGACGCGGCGCGTGTCGCGTCCGCCGAACAGCGAGCCGAGCGCGCTGTTCAGGATCCAGTTCACGAGCCAGACGACGATCGTCGCCCCGATGTACGTCCAGAACCCGTCGATCGTGAAGTCGGGTGCGACCCACTCTGCGAGCGCGAGCATCAAGACGTTGATCGCGAAGTACGCGAGCCCGAGGGTGAGCAGGATCAGCGGCAGCGTCAGGAGCGCAAGCACGGGCTTGACGATCGCGTTCGCGATCCCGAGCACGGCTGCACCGATCAGCACACCGCCCCAGCGCCCGATCTCGACGCCGGCGAAGATCGAGTCGACGACGAGCAGCGCCACGACGTTGACCCCCCACCCGATGAGGAGCGCAGCGAACAGCTCGGGGCCGTTGCCATCGCGCACGTGCAAAGTATGTCGCGTCCTGAAGACGACGGTCAACCGGTGACGAGTCGATCAGCGAATGCCGGTGTCGATCTCGAAATCGACGCGAGCCACCAGGTAGCGCGGCACGAAGACGATTCGCGGCGACAGGCCGGAGCCAAGCGTGCGCTTTACCGTCCTCACGCCGTACTTCCCCGGCCGCAGCATGACCCGGTAGTTGCCGTTTCGACCGGTCGTGGTGCGCGCGACGATGCGGCCGGACTGCGAGAACACGAGCACGACGTTCGCTGCGGGCTGGTCGCACGGCACACCGACCCTGCACACGGGAGTGATCGGTCCACGCATGACGATCCCGCGCAACCCGGAAGGAGCCGTCGCCGGCGAGGCAGGCCCGGCCAGTGCGAGAGTCGTCAGCGCGAGCGCGAGGAGTCGCACGAGCCCACGATAGCCCGTCTTCGACTCATCGCCCTACGCGGTTGGAGAACCGCAGCGACTCGGGGTACGGGAAGAAGTCGACGATCTCCCCCGCCTCGACGCGTCGCTGGCACTCCTTCCAGAACTCCGGCTCGAGCAGCTCGGCGTGGTGACGGAGAAAGGTCTCGCGGAGGCGGAGATCGCCGAGCAGGAACGTCGCGAACTCCTCCGGAAAGACGTCGTTGCGATCGACGCCGTACCACGGCTCGATCGCCAGCTCCGCCTCCGGATTTGGTGGCGGTGGAATCCGGCGGAAGTTGACGTCGGTCAGGTACTCGAGCTCGTCGAAGTCGTAGAAGACGACCCGCCCGCCGCGCGTGACGCCGAAGTTGCGCCAGAGCAGGTCGCCCGGGAAGATGTTGGCAATCGCGAGGTCGCGGATCGCGTTTCCGTACTCCAGCACGGCGGGCTCGACCTCGTCGTGCGTCGCCCGGTCGAGGAAGATGTTGAGGGGCGTCATCCGCCGCTCGACGTAGCAGTGGTGGATGACCAGGCTGTCACCGTCCACCTCGATCATCGACGGCGCGAGCGCCTGCAGCTCGCCGAGCAGCTCGGCCGAGAAGCGCTCGAGGGGCAGCGCCAACGCAGTGAACTCGAGCGTGTCGGCCAGCCGACCGACGCGGTCGACGTGCTTGACCAGCTCGAACTTCGAGCGCACGGTCGCGCGATCCGTGTCCTTGCCGGGGCCGAACACGTCCCTGATCACCTTGAAGACGTACGGGTACGAGGGCAGCGTGAACACGAGCATCACCTTGCCGCGCACGCCGGGCGCCTCGACGAACGCGTCCTCGGAGTGCTGCAGGTGCTGGAGCAGGTTGCGGTAGAAGAGCGTCTTGCCCTGCTTTCCGAGCCCGATCATCGTGTAGAGGTCGGCCCGCGACCACGTCGGTGTCATCGACCGGAGGAAGTTGACGTAGCCCGATGGCACCTCCATGTCGACCATGAAGTAGGCGCGCGTGAGCGAGAAGACCACGCCGAGCCGCTCTTGCTCAAGCACGATCGCGTCGAGCGCGATCCGTCCGTCCTCGTCGTGGAGGACCGGGACGGCGAACGGCAGCTCCTCGTACCCGTTGAGGATCTTGCCGAGCACGTACGCGGCCTTGTTCCGGTAGAAGGCCGAGCCGAGCACCTGAATCTGAAAGTTGGGCTCGAGGTGAGCCCACGGCTCGCCGACGGCCTCCAGTAGCCGGTCGACGTCCCTGTCGAGATCCGCGAAGGGGATAGCCCAGTCGAAGTCGCGGAACACCCGGACGAAGCAGTCGTGGAGACCGCTCTCGCCGGGGTAGTAGCTGCGGTAGATCGGCGGGTCGGACTCGATCTGCTTCGTCGAGATCGTCGCGCGGACGAAGATCAAGTCATTGTTCGAGTAGGTGCGACGGAGGATGCGCGTGATCACCGAGTTGAAGAACGTCTCCGCGAGCTCGGGCTGGTGGTGGTCCACGAGGAGCCCGATGTAGCGGAGCTTGACCTCGCGCCAGGCGGCGGCGTCGAGTGCGCCGAGGTCGAACTCGGTGCGCAGCCGGTCGACGTTCTCACGGACGCGCTCGTCGTAGAAACGGATCCGTTCCTGCACAGCGAGCTGCACCTCGCCCCACGCCGCGCGCTCGAAGCGCTCCTTGGCCTGCGCGCTTGTCTCCCGGAAGAGCCGGTAGTGACGGTCGAAGCCTTCGATCAGGACGGCTGCGATAGCCTCAGCGATCGTTCTTCCTTCCACAAGCGAAAAGTAGGCGAGTGAGCGTCGACACGCACATCCAGGTACCGGCCGACGGCCGGAAGATCGTCCCGGGCGAGCCCACGCCCGACAACCCGATCATCCCCTACCTCGAGGGTGACGGGATCGGCGCCGACATCACGCCGGTGATGAAGGACGTCGTCGACGCTGCCGTCGAGCGCAGCTACGGCAGCGAGCGTCGGATTCACTGGCTGGAGATCTACGCCGGGGAGAAGGCGGCGTCGGTCTACGGCAGCGACAACTGGCTCCCCGACGAGACGCTCGAGGCGGCACGCGAGTACTCCGTCTCGATCAAGGGCCCGCTGACGACGCCCGTGGGCGGCGGGATCCGCTCCCTCAACGTCGCGCTGCGCCAGGAACTCGACCTCTACGTCTGCCTCCGGCCAATCCGCCACTTCCCAGGTGTGCCGAGCCCGCTCAAGGACCCTTCGAAGACCGACATGGTCATCTTCCGCGAGAACTCCGAGGACATCTACGCGGGGATCGAGTGGGAGGCCGGCACCGACGGCGCGAAGAAGGTCGTCGACTTCCTGCAGAACGAGATGGGAGTGCGCAAGATCCGCTTCCCCGACACCTCGTCGATCGGCGTCAAGCCGGTCTCGCGCGAGGGCACCGAGCGGCTGGTGCGCAAGGCGATCGAGTACGCGATCGCGAACGGGCGCGACTCGGTCACGCTCGTGCACAAGGGCAACATCATGAAGTTCACCGAGGGCGGCTTTCGCGACTGGGGCTACGCGCTCGCCGCGCGCGAGTTCGGCGCCACGCCGATCGACGGCGGCCCGTGGCTCGGGCTCGAAGCAGGCGACCGGACGATCACGATCAAGGACGCGATCGCCGACGCGTTCCTCCAGCAGATCCTCCTACGGCCCGCCGAGTACGACGTGATCGCGACACTGAACCTGAACGGCGACTACATCTCGGACGCGCTCGCAGCGCAGGTCGGCGGGATCGGGATCGCACCCGGGGCGAATCTCTCGGACACGGTGGCGATGTTCGAGGCCACGCACGGGACAGCGCCGAAGTACGCCGGCCAGGACAAGGTGAACCCCGGCTCGCTGATCCTCTCGGCCGAGATGATGCTCCGGCACCTGGGCTGGGTCGAGGCCGCGGACAAGATCATCGACTCGCTCGGCGCGGCGATCTCCGACAAGCAGGTGACCTACGACTTCGCGCGGCTGATGGACGACGCGAACGAGGTCTCCTCGTCCGGGTTCGGCCGGGCGATGATCGAACGGATGTAGCGTGGCGCAGCGAGGCGACCCGCGCGCGGTCGTGCTCGTCGAGGGGGTCAGCGACCAGCGTGCGGTGGAGACGCTCGCCAGACGACGTGGCCGTGATCTCGACGCGGAGGGCGTCGCGGTTCTGTCGATCGGCGGCGCGCACGCGATCGGGAGGTACCTCGAGCGCTTCGGCCCGCAGGGACTCGACGTGCGGCTGGCGGGCCTCTGCGACGCGGGCGAGGAGGGTGACTTCCGGCGCGCGCTCGAGCGAGCCGGCCTCGGCTCCGACCTGGAGCGGCTCGGCTTCTACGTGTGCACTCCCGACCTGGAGGGAGAGCTGATCCGTGCGCTGGGTACCGACGCGGTGCAGGAGGTCGTCGATGCACAGGGAGAACTCGGGTCGTTCCGCACGCTGCAGAAGCAGCCTCAGTGGCATGGCCGACCGGTCGACGAGCAACTCCGCCGCTTCATGGGAAGCGGCGGCAGAAGGAAGATCCGGTACGCGCACTTGCTTGTCGAGGCGCTCGATCTCTTGCGAGTGCCCCGGCCGCTCGATCGCGTGCTTGCCCACGTTTGAGCCGAGTCGTACGATCGGCGGATGCTCGAAGCGTTCGGCTGGGGATTCCTCGCGCAGTCGTCGCTGCTCGTCGCGGGCCTGGTGGTCTGTTGGCTGACGATTCCCACGAAGGTCGTCGGCATCCTCGGCGGGTTCGGTGCCGGAGCGATGATCGCCGCGGTGGCGTTCGACCTGCTTCCCGAGTCGGAGGTCTCCATCCAACCGTGGCAGACCGGGCTGTGGATGATGATCGGTGTCGCCGTGTTCCTCGTGGCCGACCAGATCGTCGAGCGGCGCTTCGGCTCCTCGGGGTCGGGCGGCGCGATGGGCATCGTCGTGGGCTCCGTCGTCGACGGAGTCCCCGAGTCGATGATCCTCGGCATCCAGGTCGGAACCGGCGCGACGATCAGTCTCGGCTTCGTCGCCGCGGTCTTCATCTCGAACATCCCGCAGGCCGTGGCGCCCTCGGCCGACCTCGCAGCGAGCGGCTGGGGCCCGCGGCGACTCGGTCAGCTCTGGCTGCTCGTCGTCCTCGCCTGCGGGATCGCCGCTGCCCTCGGTTTCGTGGCGACCGACTTGACGAGCGCCGTGCAGGGCGACCGTGCGGCGGCGCTCGCCGCAGGAGGGCTTCTCGCGATGCTCACGAACTCGCTGATCCCCTTCTCCTTCGAGCGTGGCGGGTCGTTGGCAGGGGCGGCAACCGCTCTCGGGTTCTGCCTGTCGGTCATGACCACCTGAACGGGGTGACACCGCCGACCGGCCGGTGGCGTACATTCCGCCCGATGGAGTCCCGCGAGCCACGGCGCATCGAGCTCCTGCTGCCGATTCGGACCGTCCTGATCGTGGCTGCGGCAATCGGCCTGATGGCGGCATTCATCGCGATCGGCTCCACGTTCCTGGTCATCTTCGTCGGCATCTTCCTGGCGCTCGTGTTCGAGTACCCGGTTCGGCTGGTGATGGCGAAGACGGGAATGTCTCGCGGTCTCGCCGCGACGGTCACGGTGCTCGGCGCCGCGGTCGCGATCCTCGTCATCGGCCTCCTCTTCCTGGCCCCCATGGTGGGGGGCGTGCGCGACTTCCTTCAAGATCTGCCGGCAACGGTCGAGCAGCTGAGAAGCTCCGACGAACTGTCGGGAATCGACTCGGGCGGGGCGGGCGAGAACGTGCAGTCCGGCGCCGAGAAGGTCGCGGCGTCGGTGCCGGATGCGATCTCCGCGGTGCTCGGCATCGCCGGCAGCTTCTTCTCGATCTTCCTCGCTGCCTTCACGATCCTCTTCATCTGCATCTTCCTGCTGAGCGACATCGCAAATATGAAACGAGCGCTGGCGAGCGTGCTCATGCCCGGCGAGGACGACCGCTGGCTGGCGATCTGGGAACGCGTCACGACGGCCGTCTCCCGCTGGGCGATCGGCGTCGTCGTGATCGCGGTGATCGCCGGCACGACACTCGGGCTCACCGCCTGGCTGCTCGGCTCGAGCTACGCGCTCGCGCTCGGAGTGATCGCAGGGCTGCTCGACATGATCCCGAACCTCGGCGCGACCATCTCGGGCTTCATCCTCATCCCGGCGCTCTGGGCGGAGGAAGGGCTGACCGCGGCGATCATCATGCTCGTCGTGCTGCTCGTCTACCAGCAGCTCGAGAACAACGTCCTCACGCCGAAGATCCAGGGTAAGGCGGTCAACCTCTCCGGGTTCTTCATCATCGTCGCCGTCACGCTGTTCGGAGCGCTGCTCGGCGTGCTCGGCGCGCTCACTGCGGTCCCGCTCGCGGCGACGATCCAAATCTTCATCCAGGAGCTGACGAAGTCGCGCCGCGAGCAGGTCGAGGCGGCACGCGCGGCAGTGGGACCACCACCCGCGTCAGCGGCATAGGGCCCTCGAGCAGCTGACCGGATCTACACAGGCGCCATTTGCACCGGACGGGCCGACAAGTGACGACCTGCGCATCACCCGCGATTCGATCCCTCAACTCGAGCGAAAACCGCTCGCCGAGGTCTTGGGCTGGCGATGGGCAGCGCGTGGACTAAGGCCGTCGACGTGGGCGCCGCGCCTGCTCTGACTTGATCACGTAGACCACGCCGGTAACGGCTTTTCCGGCGGACGGCAGCGGTCTTGTAACACCCCTGCTATCAGTCGGATCTGTGGCGGGCGCCGGGGACACAACCGTCGTCAAGATCGGCCGAAAGAGCGAACGCGTTCGGCCGATCGGGATCGACGCGCCCCCAAAGCGGAGACTGCTACGCCGCGGAAGCGACGGCCGTCCACACCGTGCTGCTCGCGCCCGTCCGGCCCCGCGGTCTACGCGAGGCGGGGTTACGTGCGCGCTCCACTAGCGCTCCGCGAGCCGCCATGCTGGATCGAAGTTCATGCCGGCGAGGCGCAAGCACATCAGACTTGCGGCACGGCCGATCCGCGTCATGCAGACCCGTCCGTCGTGACCGGCGCCGAGGATCCAGCGTCCGTCAGATGACCATGTCGGCCGCGAGACGTCGAGGGCGTACGCGCGCCGGTTGCCACCGTCCGCATTTGCGACGTGAACTCGTGAGTCCTCGCTGGCCGTGACGTTGTCGTCCCCGACCTGCTGGTTCACGAATGCGATGCGCCTTCCGTCCGGCGACCATGCGGGCGCGTCTGCGTACGCGGCGCTCGGCGGCTCGGTGAGCCACGAATCCGGCTGGAGGCGATAGTCGGGCCTGAAGAGAAGCCGCTGGCGACGTCCCGCCAGCCCGATCGTCCAGATCCCGTCCGTGCGGGCGAACGCGATCTTCCCCCGCTTCGACCATGCTGGGTTGCGCCCGGCGGCGAGCTTGCGCGCGCGGCGCGTCAAGACGTCGACGATGTAGATCGCGCCCGCGCGTTCGAGCGCAACCGAGCGGCCGTCAGGCGCCCACGTAGGGCTGCGGCCGGGGGCGAGCCTGCGCAGGTTCGTCCCGTCGGCGTTCATGACGAACACCGCCGCTGCCTCCATCGGCGACGGTGGGACGCCGTCGATCGTCCCAGCGATCGTCAGTGCGAGCCGCTTGCCGTCGTGAGACCACGACGGCTGGACCTCCGAGAAACGCCCGCGCGTCAGTCGACGAGCGCTGCCCCGCCGCAGATCGACGGTGAACAGGTCGTACGTCTGGCCGGCCTGCGTGACCTGTTGCCGAGCGACGACGACCTCGCCGCGCGCGAGGGGAGGCTCTGCCGGCGGTCGGATGAATATCGCGTCGGAGAACGTCGGAAACGACCTCCCCCACTGGTCGACCGCCACGGCGGCGTACCGGGCGTAGCCGGCCGGCGCCTGGGGGTCGCTGCACGTTGCCTCGACTGCACGGCAGATCAGACGCCATCCCGGGTCGGAGATCGGAGCGTCGTCCTGTCCGGGGCGTCGATTCACGTCCCAGCGCACGCGCGCGTCCGGCGCAGCTTCGATCACGACGCGGACGCGGCTGCCGCTCGCGAGGGCGACGACCCGGCGAGCCGACGCCGGTCTCGTCAGGTCGTCCATCGCGTTCGCAACGAACCGCCGCAGCCGCAGATCGAGGCGCGCGGTGCCTTCGGCAGGACCAGGGTACGAGTCGAGTGCCCAACCGAGCTCCATCGTGCCCGTGCTGAAAATGCGCGCACCGGAGTCCGCCGTGTACCGAACGGCGGCGGCGTCACCAAGCGTGTCGCTGCCCGCGTCGTAGCGAAAGAGGACGGTGACCGGACGCCCGCAGCCCGAGGACGGGACGGTGTCGCGTTCGACGCTGACAACGTTCTCGATCCGCGCGCCCTCGACGAAACCAGTCCCCTCCATCCAGGGATCGCTCGCGCCGGCCGTAGTCACGACGTAGTCGTGCCGTCCCCAGTTCTGGAGGCCGCCTTGATGCTGGACTCCAAGCAGCGCGCACTCCACGCGTCCGATCTCGCGGAAGAGCGCGGTCTTCAGCTCGAGAACGGGTTCGGGGTCGTAGAGCGACTTGTAGCTGATGATCGTTCGCTCGCCGTTCGCGTAGCGGATCTGCCAGTACGCGGCGTTCGCGCCGAGGAAGCCGAGGTTGGTCCCCGCAGCCCTCGCGGCCTCGAACCCGTCGCGCATTTCCTTCGTCCAGTACTCGTCGTGTCCGAGCATGAGCACGAGGCGGTGCGCGTTCAGGCCGGCCGGATCGCGATGCGTGTCGACGTCCGTCTGGTAGGAGATGTCGTAGCCCTCGCGTTCGAGCCAGCGAACGAACGCGATCTCCCAGTCGGTCATCTCCTGTGAGCCGGCGCCGATGAAGTACGGACGGTCGAACGAAACGGCTGCGGCTCTTCTGCCGCCGACGCTGCTGTGCTCGTAGAGGCTCGCACCGCCCCAGCCGTTGTACGCCTGCCAGGTGTTCACGGGGACCTGACCGAGCACCTGTGACCGTCGCGTGTGCCCCTCGCGGACGATGAACGGGACGCGGTCGACGCTGCCCGCGCTCGGGCCGCTCGTCAGCACGAGATTGGCCAGGTAGTAGCCGCTCACCCACGTCGCAGGAATCGTGAGCCCGATCGAGGCGGGCCAGTCGGCCCGAACCTCGCTGAAGATGCCGACTGGAGGGCTGACCGGCATCGGGGAGCCCGCGAGGTGGGTGTCGCAGGACGGAAGACAGGTGACGAGGGTGCCGCCCGCGCCGCCGTACCAGCCGATGCGATAGACGAGGATCTGGTAGCTCGCGGCCGGGTCGGTGCTGACGTGGAACGAGATCGTCTCGCCGGGCGCAGCGCTCACTGCCGACGAGTACCCCTCGATCGCTGGCGGCTTAGCCTCCGCCGCGAGCCACTGCGTCGTCGGCGGGCGCAGGTTCTCCGCCGGAATTGGGTTCGCGCGCGCGACGCCCGTGGTCAACGCCGCGGCGAGGGCCGCGCACACGGCGAAGGCACTTGCTCGCCAACGACTGGAGCACGATCCCCGCGCGTGGGCCACGGTTCCGACGCAAGTGCGACGGATCCGGTAGAGGCGCGGCCACCGGAAGATCCCTCCATGCATGGCCGCAGTTTGACGGGTTGACGCGCCTCATCCAAACTCGGGTCACGGACGAGCAGTACGACTGGCTCGTCGAGCTCGCCGTCGATGACCATGGTGGGGAACTGAGCGCTGCCGTCCGTGCTGCCTTGGACGACGCCCAACTACTAGGACGATCCTCGCGGCTCCCGATCCGGTCGCGAAGCTCAGGAACAAGCTCTCCGGTGTGTCCCGACACCGAAGTGACGTCGGGTCGTGCACGAGCAGGCTCGTGACCTGCGTGATCCCGAAGACGAAGACGAGGTCGAAGAAGAGCTCGAGCGGCGTGACTCGATGCTCGGCGTCGGGCACGCGCCGGACGCGTGTCGTCATGGGCCCTTTGCGGAGCGATGAATGAATCGGGCCGCCATCATGGTTGAGCCGATCCGAGGAAGTTCGACCGACAGAAGGAGTCGAACGATGTCTCTCACCCGCGTCCAACAGATCTCCATCTCGCTCGACGGTTTCGCCACCGGCGACGGTCAGAGTCTCGAGGCACCGTTCGGCCACGCCGGCGAACGGCTGCACGAGTGGATGTTCGGCACCCGCTGGTGGAGCGAGAGGGTCGGCCAGCCCGGCGGCACCGGCGGCATCGACAATGCGTTCTTGCGGCAGTTCGCCGATGGGATCGGCGCCGAGATCATGGGTGCCGGGAAGTTCGGCTGGCCCGGATGGCACGAGGACCCGGAGTGGAAGGGCTGGTGGGGGCACAACCCGCCGTTCCACACACCGGTCTTCGTCCTCACGCATCACCCGCGCCCGTCGATCGAGATGGAAGGCGGCACGACGTTCCACTTTCTCGATGCCTCGCCTGCCGAGGCGCTCGAGACGGCCCGCGAGGCGGCGGGCGGCCAGGACGTGCGCCTCGGCGGGGGTCCGACCATGATCCGCGACTTCGTTGCCGCCGGGCTCGTCGACCACATGCACCTCGCGGTGGTCCCGATCCTGCTCGGCCGAGGCGTCCGCATCTGGGACGGACTGGAGGGCCTCGAGCAGGACTACGAGATCGAGGCCACCTCCTCGCCCAGCGGAGTCACGCATGTGACGTTCACCCGTGCGGGCATGTGAACCGAGCCGTCAGAGCGAGCCCGCTGAGGTGGAGGGGGAGATCGAAAGAGGGGGAACCCAAGGTTCCCCCTCTTGGACAAACATGGAGGCGGCGGGAATCGAACCCGCGTCCGTGAGTCGCACCGACAGAGCATCTACAAGCTTGTCCCACCTTGTGATCTCGCCCGGCCGGCTGGTGGTGGGCAACCCACCGACCGGGCCAGCGATCCTGTGGTGTCGCACCTCCGGCGATCGCGTTCCATCGGTGCCGAGCCCGTTAGTTGTCGCCGCTACCCGAGCCACGGGCCGAGCCCGGGAGCGACGCGCTCAGCTACTGATTAGGCAGCGAGAGCGAGTGCGTTGTTCTTGTTCGCACTTGTGTTGTTCCCGGGGTTTTACGAGGCCTCCGGGACCTCGGCTTGCAGCTCTGCCGGAGAACCGACCACGTCGAAACCAGGTCGCCCCCGTATGTTGTTGAGCCAATTGTAGCGGGGGTTACCCGTACCTCCGGAGACGCGAAGATCAGGGGCGAGTCAGGGGGATGCCGGATGGTGCAGCGACGCGGCGGAGCGCATCCTGGAATCGTCCCCCACGAAAGGCAGAGATGACCACCACCGAATCCCCCACCACCTCGATCAAGGAGCTCCACCGCAGCCGCGACGACCGCATCCTCGCGGGCGTCGCGGGCGGGCTTGGGCGCTACTTCGACCTGTCCCCCACGTTCTTCCGGATCGCCTTCGTGATCCTGACGCTCGTCGGCGGGGCCGGGATCCTGATCTACGTCGCCGCAGCGCTCGTCATCCCCGACGAGGGCCGCACCGACTCGATCGTCTCCGAGGCGCTCAGGCGCCACCGTGACCGCCCCTGGCTCCTCGCCGGGGTCGCGCTCGTCGGGATCGCGGTCCTCTCGCTCGTCGCGCAGGCCGACTTCTGGCCGAACAGCGGCTTCGCCTGGGTGCTCCTCTTGCTCGGCGGTGCCGCGATCGTGATTGCCCAGCGGCGTCAGAACGACGGCGAGCCGGCCCCCGAGACGGGCACCGAGGTCCGCGCACCCAGGCAGCCCTCGCTCTTCCTGCCGGTGTTCGGCCTCCTGCTGGCCGCCGCAGGTGCACTCGCGCTGCTCGAGGCAACGGGCGTCGACGTCCCCTGGAGCATCGCGCTCGCCGTCGCCGCCATCGGCACCGGCGTCGTCGTCGCCGCAGGAGCGTTCCTGCACCGGCGCACCGGCGGCCTGGTCGTCGTCGGGATCGTGCTCGCGACGCTGGCGGTCACGGTCTCGGCCGTCGACGTCCGCCTCGACGGGCCGATCGGCGACCGCACGTTCCGCCCGTTCGAGGCGGCAAGTGTCCAGCGGACCTACGACGTCTCGATCGGCAGCCTGACCGTCGACCTGACGAACGCCGAGCTCTCCGGCGACCGCGAGATCGACGCGAACGTCGGCATCGGCGAACTGCGAGTGGTCGTCCCGTACGGCGTAGCCGTCGACGTCGACGCGACCGCGTCGGCAGGCGACGTCGTGGTGTTCGGCCGCCAGGACGACGGCGCCAACGCGAAGGTGTCGGGGAGCTTCGGCGACCCCGGCGCGAGCGACACGCTGCACATCGACGCACACGTCGGCCTCGGCCAGGTCGTCGTCGAGAGAGAAGTCCGTTAGCTCGATGGTCGACGTCGGCACCATCCCGGCCCGCGACCGCGCCAACGGCGTGGTCGCGGGCGTGGCCGCGGGGATCGCGCGCGCGCTCGAGGTCGACCCGACGCTCGTGCGCCTGCTGTTCGCGCTCCTGACGCTCGCCGGGGGCGCGGGGATCCTGCTCTACCTCGCGGCCGCGCTGCTGATGCCCGAGGCGGCGGGCGCGCGCGTGAGTGGCACCCGCACCGCGATCGGGCTCGTTCTGCTGCTCCTTGCCGCCATCGCAGCCCTGAATGGGCTGGGGCTTCCCGGCTTCGTTCAAGCGGCCGCGGCCCTCGCGGCAGCGGGCGTGTTCTTCTTCTGGCGGAGGAGGCAGCGGCTGGTCGGGACGGTGCTCCTGGCAGGCGCCGCCGTCCTCGTGCTCACGCGCGGCGGAGACACCGGCTCGGACGGGCCGCTGCTCACGCCGGCTGCGTTCGCGGGCGGGCTGTTGCTCGTCGTCGGGCCATGGCTCTGGCGCACCGCGCAGGAGCGCGACGCCGAACGGACTCGGCGCATCCGCTCCGAGGAACGCGCCGAGGTCGCCGCGCGCGTGCACGACTCGGTGCTCCAGACGCTCGCGCTCGTCCAACGCGAGGCCGACGACCCAAAGCGCGTCGCACAGCTGGCACGGCGGCAGGAGCGCGAGCTGCGCGGCTGGCTCTACCCCGAGGGCCAGCTCTTCCAGGAGGACACGCTCGTCGCGGCGATCGGGAACGCGGCGGCCGAGGTCGAGGAGCTGCATGGCGTGCGCGTCGAGGTGGCGAGCGCAGGCAACGCGCCGCTGGACGACGACGCGCGCGCAGTCGTGCTCGCAGCGCGCGAAGCGATGGCGAACGCGGCACGCTTCTCCGGAGCGGACGAGGTGTCGGTCTACGCCGAGGCCGACCCGGAGGCGATCAACGTCTTCGTCCGCGACCGCGGCGCCGGGTTCGAGCGTGACGCCGTACCCGCGGAGCGCCGAGGCCTCGCAGAGTCGATCGAAGGGCGCATGACCCGCCACGGCGGCAGCGCGAAGATCACGTCCGCGCCGGGCGAAGGCACCGAGGTCGAGCTAACCCTGCCGAGGTCGTCGTGAGCGCGCGCCGCATCGTGATCGTCGACGACCACGGGCTCTTCCGTGCGGGCGTCCGCACCGAGCTCGGTGACGCCGTGGAGATCGTCGGCGAGGCGGCAACCGTGGGCGAAGCGATCCCACTGATTCTCGAGACCGACCCCGAGGTCGTGCTGCTCGACGTGCACCTCCCCGACGGCGGCGGACAGGCCGTGATCGCGGGCGTCGCACTCGAGCGGCCAGGCGTGCGGTTCCTCGCGTTGTCGGTCTCGGACGCGGCGGAGGACGTGATCGCGGTCGTGCGCGCCGGCGCGCGCGGCTACGTGACGAAGACGATCTCGGGCGAGGAGCTCGTCGAGGCGATCGAGCGAGTCGCTGCGGGCGACGCCGTCTTCTCGCCGCGCCTCGCGGGCTTCGTGCTCGACGCGTTCGGCTCGGGCGAGCCGGTACGCGACGCCGAGCTCGACGAGCTGACCGCCCGCGAGCGCGAGGTGCTGCGCCTGATCGCGCGCGGCTACCGCTACAAGGAGATCGCGGCGAGCCTGCACCTCTCGGTCAAGACGGTCGAGAGCCACGTCTCGAGCGTGCTGCGCAAGCTGCAGCTGTCGAGCCGCCACGAGCTCACCCGCTGGGCTGCAGAGCGCCGGATGATCTAACGCAGCAGGAAGTCTGCGCTTCTGCGCGTTCCGTCGTTGAACTCGATCGACGAGCCTGCGGCAGCCGGCGTCTGCCCTCTCCGTCTTCCAGTTGTAAATGAACTGGCCGGAGGCGGCGTCGAACTTGAGCTGCGACGTCGAGACCGTGACCGACTCTTCGAGCGAGTCCTGTGCACCGTTGGTACAGCTCGTCAGGCGAACCTTCGAGATCGAGGTGACGGCGGTGAGGGCTCCGACGACGGCACCGTTCGCGTCCTTCAGCCGCCACTTGATCGGGTAGGCACGGCCGGCCACGCCGACGTTCACGGCGGGCGGGTTGTCGATCGGCGCGAAGAAGCCCTCGAAGCCGTACCGAACCGTGTAGTGGATCGTCTCCACCACCTGGTTCCCGCGGAGATCCGTCGCGGTGACGGTGAACGTCCGGTCGCCGACGCGGCTGGTGTCGAGCAGGCCGCCCGTCAGCGGTGCGCCCACGCACGACACGACCACACCCGCGTCCGAGCACGAGAAGGTCGCAGGCACTCGCTGGTTCAAGAGGTAGACCGCGCCGGGCGCCGGCGACTCGAGCAGGACCTCCGGACCGGTCGTGTCGGTGACCGAGGGGAAGTTCACGCCCTTGTTGGCGCTGTAGGCGACGAGGCCGTTCACGTTCTGCGCCATTGCGATCACCTGGACGGGGCCGGTGGTGGGCACGGTCGCCGACCACCCTCCGAGTGCGCTGTTGAACCCGAGCTCGACGAACGACCACGTCCCTCCCGCGGCTGCGTCCGCGTAGAGCGCAGCGACGCGCTTCACGCCACCCGCAGCGCTCTCGCTGGCGCGCACGAAGATCGTCGCGCTGCTCGTGTTCACTGCCGAGACCTGCTCGATGACCGGCGGCGTCGTGTCGGACGGTGACGGAACGTAGGCGATCTCGAGCCCGATCTGGTCGATCAGCCGCTCCGTCCCGCTCGCGGACGAGCTCCCCGGACGGAACTGCCCCGCGATGACGACCGCGTGCTGACGCTCGCCGCCCGCGCCGCGAGACCGGGTCAGCGAAACCGAGTTCGCGGGGAAGATCAGCTCGCGGAAGCGACGCTCGCGCTCGTTCGCCGCGAGGTCGATCGTCGGCGTCGCGTGCACGGGATCGACGCCCCCGACGTCGTGCGTCTGGAGGGACTTGATGATCACGCCGGTCGCGACGAGCCCGGGACGCGTGACGTCGACCGCGACGCGCGGCTGGATCGGCCGGTAGTGGATCGCGAGCGTCTGCCGGTTCGTCGCTTCCCAGAAGCGCCCGCGCGGCGTCGTTCGCTCGGTCAGAGACGGCGCGACGTTGAGCGACGCCACGGGGAGCCCCGAGGCCGGGTCGTTCACGAGCGAGCCGCTGCCGCCGGGCGGAGGCGGTGCCGCGGGGCCAAGCGACCAGAACGGAAGCCCGTAGAGCGTCGCCTCGGTCAGCGCCTTCTCGTCGTACACGCCGTAGACGCCTGCTGTCCCGAAGTACTCGTGCACGGAATCGAGCCAGCGCTCGCCGATCGTCCCGCCGCGCGGGATCTTCGCGGCGAAGATCGACATCAGCCGCTCGGACAAGGCGTTCGCGACGGTGTCGCCGTACCCGAAGCCGGTGTTCGCGACGTACACCGCAGCGCGCGCCCGTGCGTAGCTCTGTGTCCAGTCGAGGAGCCGGGCGCGCTGGAAGTTCGTCGGGTTCGGGCCGAGCAGCGTGTCGGGAACGTTCAGCCCGCCGTGGCAGCCCATCGTGAAGAGGATGCGAGCGGCGAACGCGTCCTCGACGTCGGGCAGGTCGTCGGTCGAGACGAGCGTCGTGCCGGCGGCCGGCTGCAGGAGCCAGTGGCTGTAGTGCGCGTTGACGGAGAGGACGTCGGCCGGGTCGGCGTTGTTCGTGAATGCCGTCGCGAGGTTCGCTGCGGTCCAGGTGTCGTTGATCAGGCTGCTCGCACCGCCGAGCGGCGCCAGCCCGGCCGCGACCGCCTCGCCGCCGTCCGTGAGGAAGTCGTACGCGGTCGTGAGCGTCGACGACGGGTCGAGCACGCCGCTCTTGCTCTCGTAGAGCAGGAGTTGGCGCTCGATCTCGGTTGCGGTCTCGACGAGTCGGCCGACCGCGACGTTCGGGAGATACAGGTCGCGGCCGAGCCACGGCATCGTCGTGAACGCGCCGTACACACTGTCGCTCAGGAAGTAGCCGAGCGCGGCGGCGGCGTAGAGCGCGTTCGCATTGCCGTTCCGGAGCGTGAAGAGCAGATCGGGAGCCTCGTCCGTCTCGTTCGAGATCGTCACCGGGTCGAGGCGCCGCATCATCGGCAGCGCGTCGTCGGAGCCGATGAGGACGACGTAGCGCACGCTCGGGGAGGCGGCGCGGAACCGGGCGACCACGGCGTTGACCGAGGCGACCACGTCGTTCGCGGCGTCGATCGAGCACGGCTGTGCGTCCCACGCGCCGTACGCCGCGCGCACGGCGGCGTCACCGTCGACCTCGAGGATCTGTCCGGCGACCTCGGGCCTCCCGGCCACCCGGCCCGCTGCGGCGAGCATGTCGGCCGTCGCCTGGGCGCCGTGGAGCGCCGTCATCCGTTGCCGGTTGACGATGAAGAGCGTCTTCGTGCCCGCGGCGGGCGCGGCGAGCGTGCCGGGCGTTCCGAGCGTGAGCCCACGGGCCGGACACGGCGGCAGGTCCGGCGGTGGCGTCTGCACGACCCGCAGGACGAACGGCTCGTCGCTGTGCGATCCGTTGTAGCCGCTGACCGCGATCGTGTAGAAGCCCTCCTCGCCGTCGGCGACGACCTGTGCGGCCTCGTCGGCCTCGCCGCGGTTCGCCGAGATGCTCCCGACCGGGATCGAGCCCACGGGAATGTCCTGCAGCGTCTCGGGCGGCAGCGCGTCGCTGCGGTTGTCCACCGAGCTGCCGCCGTCCTCCACCGGGATCGAGCCCACGGGGATCGAGCCCACGGGGTTCGACTGCAGCGACGGTGCGTCAGGCTTCCCGACGACGAGGTCGAAGTCCGCGCCCTCGGCGATGTGGCTGAGATAGACGGTGGTGCGGGTTCCGCGCACGGACGGAACGGCCAGCCGGAACACCTCGACGTCGCCGCTCTTGGCCACGTGGCCGACGACCAGCCTGTTCGGCAGGATCGTCGGTGCACTCGCCACCACGTCGTTGCTCTCCCAGTTCTGCGTCACGAGCACCGGTGCCTGCGGGTCGGTCGAGTGCGTCGTCGCGCCCATCGTCACCGAGGCCGTCGCCTCCTCGACGCCCAGCGTCAGTCCCGAGAGCGCGTCGAACGAGAGCTCGACCGGCCGCGAAGCGGCACCCGCCGTACACGGCGTCCCGGGCAGATCAGACCAGCGAGCGCCGGAGCGCGAGGTGGTGGTGGGGTTCGCGCCGGTGACGGGCGTCCCCGTCCCGTAGGTCCACCGCGTCGTGCCGGGCTTGTACAGCCACCCCTCCGGGAGGTGCACGCGCGCGGCGAAGTTCGACGGGACGGGGCAGGTGAGCGTGAACGCGAGGCGGTAGCGCACGACGTCGCCCGTGCCGGCGAAGAGCTGGAAGCCGTCGATCGGGAACCCTTCCCACGCGAGTGCGGACCGCGGGACGATCCCCATGATCAGGTCGTTCAGCACGAGGCCAGCCGGGAACGCGCCGACGAGGTGTCTCAGCTGCGCTCCCGGCTTGATCCGCCCCGCCGCCTTCGCGTCCCCGAGCGTCCAGCCGTCGGGGAAGGGTGAGTCGACGACCTCGCCCCGCGTCGCCGCGGGAATGCTGCCGACCGGGATCCCCGCGAGCCGGCTCGCGACGAGGTCGATGCTGCCCACGGGAATCGAGCCGACCGGGATCGAGCCCGACCGGAATCGAGCCGACCGGGATCGAGCCCACCGGGATCGAGCCGACGGGCACGCCCGGCGATCGACAGGCCGACGACCGTGTTCGTCCCGCTCACGCCCGCGCAACTGCCGCCCGCAGCCGTGATCGCAGCGCACCACGACGACGCGCCGCCCGGCGCCGGCAGCTGGGCCAGCGTCGCACGGCCGAGCATGAACGCCGAGAACGGCACGCCGTTCAGGATCGAGTTCATCAGCCCGCTCTCGGGCAGGTTGAGGTCGTTGAACCGCGCACGCGTCGTCGCGTTCGCGTAGACGTCACCGAGCGTGACCGACTGGCGCGGCCGGGTGAAGAGCGGCGTGCCTGCGAGCAGCTCGTCGGCGTTCACGGGCAACTGGGAGAGCAGGATCTGATCGAGCCCGATCGAGCCGACCGGAATCGAGTTGAGGCCGATCGAGCCGACGGGGATCGAGCCGACGGGAATCGAGCCCACCGGGATCGAGCCCACCGGGATCGAGCCCACCGGGATCGAGCCCACCGGGATCGAGCCCACCGGGATCGAGCCCACCGGGATCGAGCCCACCGGGATCGAGCCCACCGGCGTCGAGGAAGGGGCACCCGCGAACGACGGGAGCTGGTTCGAGGGCACGTCGCCGAGCGGCACGAGCTTGACGCCGGCCACGACGGTTTCCTCGTCGGTCGTCAGCGTGAGCGCCTCGGACTCCTCACCCTCCTCCTCGCTCGTCAGGAAACAGAGGTCGTCGAGCTCTTCGGGCTGAGGCTCGCCTCCGTAGTCGACCCGAACCTCGTCGAACGTCCCCTCGAGCAGCTTGATCCCGACGTAGGTCTCGACGGCGTCGGTCCGGACGGGGACCTGCACCGACCCGACGGTGCCGCCGTCGTTGTGTGCGGTCACCGTCGCGAGCGTCTCGCCGCCGTTACCGAGGAAGAAGCCGACTGCCGTCTGCGGCGCGGCGAACGTGATCCGCAGCGGAACGTCGTCGCTCGACCCCGGTCCCTCGATGCTCACGGGGACGTTGACGAGCGACGTCGTCGGCGAGCTCGTGACGCGCGCGTCGCTGTCGACCGCGCGCGGCACAGCCTGGCCGCTGGCGACGAAGGTGATTCCGAGCTCGCCGTAGATCGTCAGGGCGCCGCTCTCGGGCGCGTCCTCGAAGTCGATCGTGTGGCCGCCGAGGAACCCAGGCACGCACTCGGCCGGGCTGGTGAAGAGCAGCTCGTCCTCCAGCCCCTCGCCGATCTCGTGGCACTCCGAGAACTCGGACGTGTTGCCCGATCGGGCTCGTGAGCGTCGCGGTGAGGATCTCCCCCGCCAGGACCGGGCCGACCGAGTCGGAGTCGAAGCTGACCGTTCCTCCGCCCGAGTTGGTGAGGTCATGGCCGAGGTGCCGCACGCCTTCGCCGTTGCCGGATGGATCGCAGACGTCGCTCGCGTAGTAGTCGATGCGGTAGGACGCCGCTCCCGGCGAGACCGGAGACGAGGCGACGATGTGCAGGTGGTCGGTCGATCCCCGTGGCGAAGGTCACGCTCTCGAACTCCGGGAAGTTCTGAAGGTCGTTCGGCCCCGAGTCGCCGTCCTCGACGTCGTTCGGGGTGACGCCGTTCGGCGCCAGGTCGATGCCGAGGCCGCCGTTGGAGTAGATCGAGTTCCCGGTGATCGCGTTCGCCGGTCCGCCCGAGACGAACACACCGTCGGCGCCGTTGTTGGCAATCGTGTTCGCAGAGCCGGGCGCGTCGGCTCCGAGCTCGCTCCCGCCGCCGTTCAACTGAACGCCGTCGCCGTGATTCGCGACCGCTGCGTCGGTGCTCGCCGCAATGCCGATCCGGTTGCCGAGCAAGCGTCGCCTGCGAGTGCACGAAGACGCCGTCGTTGGTGTTTCCGGAGACGACGTTGTCGACGATCGACGTCGAGCTCGAGCCGAGGTTCATCAGGATCCCGTTCAGCGCGTTCGGCATCGCGACGCTGCCGGCGGCGTTCACGCCGATCAGGTTGTTGCGGATCGTCGTGCCTGTCGCAGTGGTGACGATGATCCCGTTGCCGCCGCTGTTGGAGACGACGTTCCGGTCGCCGGCCGCTGCAGCCGCCGATCTCGTTGCTCTCGCCGGTCGCGACGATGACACCGGTGTTCGCGTTGCCGCGCGCGGTGCCGGTTCCGTCGAGCCCGACGTAGCTCCCGAGGAGACGATTGTCGGAGCCGCTGATCTCGACGGCGTTGTGGAAGCCATAGACCGCGAGCGCACGCACGACGGCGCCGTTTCCTGTCAGGGAGAGCCCGCCGAACCCCGAGCCGCCCGTGAGCTCGATCAGCGGAGTGCCGATGAAGCCGCTCTGGCTCGTTCCGTCGATCGTGGTGGCGCCCGAGACCGCCGGCAGCGCTGTTGCGACCGTGATCGTGTGGCGGCCCGAGCCGGGGATGGCGAACGTGATCGTTTCCGCGCCTTCGGCCGCGTTGGCGTCGAGAATCGCCTGCCGGAGCGAGCCTGCTCCGCTGTCGTTCGTGTTCGTGACGACGAAGGACCCGCCGCGCCGCCTCGGTCGCGAAGCACTCGGAGTACTCGGACGTGCTTCCGTCCGGATGCGGTGGCGGTCGCAGTGATGAACGCTCCGGGGGAAACGCTCGGGAGCCGTGAACGTCGTCGAGAACGTCGCGAAGACCGTCCGCATTCGTGGTGACGTTCGTCGGAGCCGAACTCACCCGCACCTTCGCCGAACCCGGACGGATCGCACCCGACGGGGTTCACGACCGAGACGCCGCTCGAGAAGAAGTCGAGCGCGAAGGTGGTCGAGGGTGCGCTCTCGAGCGTCCCCTGGACCGTCACGGACGACCCGTCGAACGTGACGTCCTCGAGCTCGGGGAAGTTCTGAAGCCCGTTCGGCCCCGGAGTCGGAGTCGCCGACGCCATCGTTCGAGCGTCACGCCGTCCGGCTCGAGGTCGATGCCGAGGCCCGCGTTCAGGCGAGTCCTCGTGTGCCGGATCGAGACGCCAGCCGTCTCGCCGGCCACGAAGACCCCATCGCCACCGTTGTTGGCGATCGTGTTGTTGGTGATCTCCGTGTCGTTCGCAGTGACCCGAACGCCGTGGCCGTCGTTGCCGACGTGCACGACGCCGGCTCGCCGTATTCCACGTGAAGCCGATGAAGTTCGACTGGACGCGGTTGCCGCTCGCGCGGATGCTGACGCCGTCCTCTGTGTTCCCGGCAATAAAGTTCGTCGACTCGAACGTCGAGCCGCCGACGACGTTGTCGCTGGCCCCGCCAGCGACAGCAACGCCGACCCGGTTCGGTAGCTCGAGCTGCCCGTCGGTGCTGAGGCCGATCGCGTTGCCGCGGACGGCGTTCTCGGTAGCAGTCGAGCCGACGATGCGGACGCCGGCGCCGCTTGGCTCAACCCCGTTGCCGGAGATCACGTTACGCTCCGCCGCCGTCGTTCCACCGACGACGTTGGTCGACGCGCCCTGGATGTCCACGCCGACGTCCAGCACCCCGTCCGACTCCATCCCCGTCGGGTCCGTGCCGATGTAGTTCCCACGGATCGTGTTGCCGCTCGCACTCGCTCCAAAGATCAGGATCCCGGCCTAGAAGTCACCGTTGATCACGAGCCCCTTGACGGTGCTGTTCGGCCCCCTGAGCTCGAGACCCGCCGGGACTGGGCCCGGCGCCTCGACCGCGTCGCCGGAGAGCTCGATCAGCAGACGTGCGTCCGGCGCCACTCCGAGGCCGACCGTGCTCTCGCTCGCGCCGGGCTGGCTGTATCCGTCGATCGTGACTGCCTCGGTGATCACAGGCAGCGGTGTCAGCGGCGAGATCGTGTGCACGCCGGAGCCCGGGATGTCGAACGTGATCGTGTCGGCCCCCGCGTTCGCGTTCGCGTCGAGGATCATCTGACGGAGCGACCCGGCCCCGCTGTCGTTCGTGTTCGTGACGACGAACGATTCCTCTTCCGGTGCGGACGGCACGAGGCTGAAATCGCCATAACCTGCCGGCGCTGAGAACGCGGCCGGGTAGAACACCGTGCTACCGCCGCTGAAGTACAGGAACGTGATCCCTGCGAGGGTGCCGTCAGCCGGGAGGCAGAGATCGCGTCCGACATCGGTCGTGCAGCGCCGATGGCGCATCTCGAAAACGGCCTCACCGGTGCCGGGTGTGTATGCCGCACCGGCTTCGGTGTCGTTCGTCCCGGAGAGCGAGGTGTCGTCTGCCCAGCACGCTGGACAGCTGGCCGGCGTGTACGCCGCGTCGTTGGTGAACGACGCGCCCGTGCTGACGTTGACCGACGAGCTCCAGGCATCGTCACCCGGGTCGAGTGCGCCGTCATGGGCGTTGTCGAAGTACACCTGGAACGCCGCCGACGTCCCCGGCGCCGTGTCGATTCGCCGGAATGCGAAGTACACGTAGTCACCGTCGTGCATCGCCCAGACCCGGCCCTCGGCCTCGCCGGCCGGAAAAACGAAGCTGCTCGCGCTCGCCCATTCGCCCGCAGTCATCACGCCGTTGAGCACCGGTGCGGCGGTGGTGAGCGAGGCTGCCGGCAGAGCGAACCCCGAGTGTGCCGGCGCAGGGCCTGCGAGAAGCCCAAGTGAGGCCGCGATGGCCCCTGCCCCGATAACTGCTCGAACCCGCTGCCGCATCTCCCTCTCCTCCACCTGGCGCCCCCTCTCGGCGTCGTCCCGGAGTTATCTCCCTCTACGCGGGCCTTGTCAATGTCTGCACAATCGCCGGATGGAGCCTCCTCGCGCCGATCTGACCGCCTACGTCCCGCGGATCGTGGTCGAGTGGGCGCTGACCGAGCCCGACTCGCTCCATCGACGCCTCGACGGAACGATGGCGTTCGTCGACGTTTCCGGCTTCACGACGATGTCCGAGCGGCTCGCCGCGAAGGGCAAGGCCGGTGCCGAGGAGGTCACCGACGTCATGAACACGACGTTCGCGCGCCTACTCGACGTCGCATACGCGAGAGGCGGCGGGCTGTTGAAGTTCGGCGGCGACGCGCTCCTCCTGTTCTTCTCGGGGGAAGGTCACGCGGCGCGCGCGACCCGGGCGGCGTTCGACATGCGGAGCACGCTGCGTGAGATCGGACAGCTGCGCACGTCTGCGGGTCAGGTCACGCTGCGTATGCACGTCGGCGTTCACAGCGGCGAGTTCGACTTCTTCCTCGTCGGCCGCTCGCACCGTGAACTGCTCGTCACGGGTCCCGCGGCAACCAAGACCGTCGAGATGGAAGCCGAGTCGGAAGCCGGGGAGATCCTCGTCAGCCCCGCGACCGCGGCGTTGCTGGATCCACGAGTCGTCGGAGCGAAGCGAGGCGAAGGGCGTCTCCTGCGGGCGCAACCGGATGCCGCCGGCGCGCTGGAGCCGCTCCCCGACACGTCGGGGCTCGACCTCGCGGCGTTCGTCCCCGTCGGCGTGCGTCGGCACATCGCCACCGCCGCTGCCGAGGGCGAGCATCGAGCGGCCGCGGTCGCGTTCGTGCGCTTCGGCGGCGTCGATGAGCTGCTCGCAAACGAAGGGCCCGACGACGCGGCGGCGGCTCTCGCGGAGCTCGTCGAGTCCGTGCAGGCAGCGGCGGAGGAGTACGACGTCTGCTTCCTGGAGAGCGACATCGATCGCGACGGCGGACGGATCGTCCTCGTCGCCGGGGCGCCGATGGCGTCGGAGAACGACGAGGAGCGGATCCTCCGCACCGTCCGCAGGATCGTGGAAGCGGAGACGCGGCTGCACGTGCAGCACGGCGTGAATCGCGGCCGGGTCTTCGCCGGCGAGGTCGGCGCCCCGTTCCGCAGGACGTACACCATCCTCGGCGACACCGCGGCCTTGGCGGCGCGCCTGATGGCAAGAGCCGAGCGTGGTCAAGTGCTCGTGCCCGCCGAGGTCGTCTCGCGCTCGCAGACGGTGTTCGCCGGCACACCCCTCCCCCCGTTCCAGGTCAAGGGCAAGGCGGAGCCCATCGAGGCGATCGACCTCGGCCCCGTCCTCGGCGTCCGTACGACCACCGACCGGCCGCGGCTGCCGATGGTCGACCGCGAGCGCGAGCTGGCGGTGCTGAGCGCCGCGCTCGGTCCTGCCCGCGCAGGCTTCGGCACGCTCGCAGAGCTGATCGGGGAGCCCGGGATCGGGAAGTCCCGGCTCGTCGAGGAGGTGCGCGCGCAGGCGGAGGATCTCTCGCCGGTCGCGACGTCTTGCGAGCAGTACGAGTCGACAACGCCGTACTTCCCGTTCCGCGATCTCCTGCGCCGCCTGCTCGACGTCCCACTGGGCGCCGATCCGGTCGAGAACTCGGCGGCGCTGCGCCGCCGGCTCGAGTCGCTCGAGCCGGAGCTCGTGCCGTGGATCCCGCTCCTGGGGCTCGCGCTCGACGCGCCCGTCGAGTCGACCCCGGAGGTCGACGACCTCCAGCCGGCGTTCCGAAGGGTGCGACTCCACGGCGTCGTCACGACGCTGCTCGCATCCCTCCTCGCGACGCCGACCATGATCCTGTTCGAGGACGTCCACTGGATGGACGAAGCGTCGGCAGAGCTGCTCCGCCATCTCGCGCTTCAGCTCCAGGGGAAGCCGTGGTTCGCGTGCACCACACGCCGGCCGGTCGCGGGTGGCTTCTCGGCGGCCGAAGGAACGCCGCCCGTCCCGGCGTTCACGATCAGGCTCGACCCGCTTCCGGACGAGGACGCGATGAAGCTCGCGGTCTCCGCCGCGCCCGAGGGGCTCGCGGGGGACGAGCTGCACGCGATCGCCGAACGAGCCGGGGGCAATCCGCTCTTTCTCCAGGAGCTCGTGTCCGCCCGCGGCACGGACTCCGAGGAGCCCGAGGAGCTGCCGGACACCGTGGAGGCGCTCATCGGCGCCCGCATCGACCGCCTGTCGGCTCCGGATCGCACGCTGCTTCGCTGGGCGTCCGTGCTCGGGCCGATCGTTCGCGAGCGACGTGCTCGAGCTCGTGCTCGCCGACGATCCGTCGGCCGCATCGGACTCGGAGGCGTGGGACCGGCTCACGGAGTTCGTCGAGCGCGATCCGAACGTCGCGGGTGCGTACCGGTTCCGTCACGCGCTCTTTCGCGACGCGGCGTACGAGGGGCTTCCCTATCGGCGCCGCCGCGAGTTGCATGCGCGCGTCGGAGAAGCGTATGAGCGCCTGCGAGCGGACGAGAGGGAGGAGCTCGCCGAGGTCCTGTCCCTGCACTTCCTGCGCGCCGAGGTGCACGAGAAGGCGTGGAGCTATTCACTCGCAGCCGCAGAGCGCGCGCGCGCGAAGTCGGCGAACGCAGACGCAGCGGAGTTCTACCGCCGCGCGCTCGACGCGAAGCGGGGCCTCCCGAACCTGGAGACCGACGCGATCGTCGACGTCTGGGAGGCGCTGGGCGACGTGTCGGAGCTCGCGGGGCACTACGAGGATGCGTCGCACGCATACCGGCAGGCCGCGCGGCTTGCGCAGTCGCCCGAGCGTCAACCCGGGCTGCTGCTCAAGCAAGGGGTGACTCGGGAGCGCGAGGGCGACTACGTCGGAGCCCTTCGCCGCTACGCGCGCGGCCGTGCCGCCGCGCAAGCGCTGCCGGAAGGCGCCGAACGGACGCGGCACGTCGTGCGGTTCGGGCTCGCGACGGCCGGCGTGCGTCTGCGCCAGGGAAAGCTCAAGGAGTGCATCCGCTGGTGCCGCGAGAACGCGCCCGTTGCGTTCGAGATCGCAGGACCTCGAGAGCCTCGCCCATGCGTACTACTTGCTCCACCTCTCGTACACGTCGCTCGGAAGCTCGGAGCGGCGGGAGTTCCGGGGCATCGCGCTCCCGATCTACGAAGAGCTGGGCGACCTGCTCGGCCAGGCGAACGTCCTCAACAACATGGGCGTCGACGCGTACTACGAGGGGCGCTGGGGCGATGCACTCGATCACTACGAACAGAGCAGGCAGCTGCGCGAGCGGATCGGCGACGTCGTCGGCGCGGCCCAGATCGTTGGGAACATCGCCGAGATCCTCTCCGACCAGGGGCGAACAGACGAGGCGCGGGAGCGCTTCGAGGAAGCAGCCGCGGTCTTCCGCGGCGCGCACGCGCGCTTCCTCGAGCACGTGGCGACGGGCAATCTCGGACGGCTCGCGGCGAGGGAGGGGCGCTTCGACGACGCGGAACAGGCACTGGAGGATGCACTCAGCGGCTTCGGCGAGCTCAACGCGGCGGCGTTCGTGATGGAGTCGCTGGCACGGCTGGCCGAGCTCGACGTCCTGCGCGGCGACCGGCAGGAGCAGGCGCTCGAGCGTGCGGAGGCGACGCTCGACGCCGTGCGCAAGAGCGGCGGCTCACCGCTCGAGACGATGCTGCTTCGGCTCGTCGGCTACGCGCGGGCGCAGGCCGGCCACAACGGCCAGGCGCGCGCGGCGTTCGAGGAGAGCCTCGTCGCGGCGCACGAGGCCGAGGCCGAGTACGAGCAGGCACTCGCCCACCGCGCGCTCGCCGAGATCGGCGAAGACGTCGAGGAGAACGACACACTCGCGCGGAAGCTGCTCGTCCGGCTCGGCGTCGTGTCGGTCCCGTCGGTCCCGCTGCCCTGACGGCGGGGGCGGGCGCCGAGCGCGCCCGCCCCCTCGTGCTCAGGGCTTGCGAACCTGGATGACCTGGTAGTCGGTCGTCGCGGGTGGCGAGCCGAAGCGCGCATTGACGGCATAGAGCCGGCGGCCGAGGTCGTCGATCGTCGTCGGCACGACGAAGCGGCCGTCGGTGATGCGCGTGACGACTCGACCCGACGTGAGCGACGCGTTGACGGTGATCACCGCGATCTGGTTCAGCGTGTTCTGCACGACGTACAGCGTTCTCCCGTCGAGCAGGATGCCGTCGCCTCTCAGCACGTTCTCGCCGCCGAGCGCGATCTCGGTCGTCGCGCCGGTCGACCGGTCGACGCGGAACAGCTTCCCGGTGTTGCTCTGGACGATCACGAGCCAGCGCCCGTTCGCCGTGGCGTCGATCCCGTTCACGTTGAACCCCGCGCCCTGCTCGTAGGGAGGCTTCAACGCGATCTTCTGCACGGTCGAGCCCAACCGGCCCCCGTTCCCGATCGGGATCCGGTAGAGCTCGGCAAGATTCGAGTTCGTGAAGTACGCGCCCGTGCGCGTCACCACGACGTCGTTGATGAACCCCGGCGCGAGCTCGTACGTGGCGATGTCCGCACCGGTGCGGGCGTTGTACACGAACGCCTTTCCGGTCGGCCCGCCTGCGACGAACAGCCGGTTGCGGTTGTCGATCTCGACACCGATCGCCGCCCGTCCGGTGCGCTGGATGAACACCGACCCCGTGCCGGTACGCAGGTTGCCGCGGTAGATCGACCCGGTCGGGATCGAGCCGACGTAGAACGTGTTCGCGCGAATCGAGATCCCCTCGGGCTGGAACGCCCGCGGCAGCGCGATCGTCGACGGGTAGGACGGCGAGGCGGCGGCAACGCCGCTCGCCACGGTGAGCATGACCACTGCCGTGGCCGTGAGCTTCCGAATCATTGTTTCAACCCCCTCTTGACGGCTTCGTTCGCTCGGTACCCGAGCCTACGGGCGGGCTAACCCAGCGGATTCCGAGGTCAGGATGAAGGTTTCGTAAGGGCCGCGACTAGCGGCTGATGTCCACGACGCAGAAGCGGTTGCCCTCGGGGTCCGCGAGGATGACGTAGTCGGCGTCTGGCGGTCGCTTGTCCCAGTGCACCTCCGTCGCGCCGAGCGCCTTCAGACGCTCCACCTCGCCGGCCTGGTCCTCCGTGAACAGATCGAGGTGGATACGCGGCGGGACTTGCACGGTCGAGGGAACCCGGTCGAGCGACAGGCTCGGCCCGACACCATCCTTGGGTCGGAGCAGGATGAAGTCGTGGTCCAGGTCGCGCCGGACATAGTCGAGAGCCGCCTCCCAGAACTCGGCCTGGAGCTGGAGATCGTCGACGCGCAGAACGATCGAGCCGATGCGGAGCGTCGAGGCCACGCTCAGCGTCGCGCTTTCACCGCGCGTTCCATCTCCCGCTCGGCGTCGCGCTTCGCGATGTCGCGGCGCTTGTCCTGCGCTTGCTTGCCCTTGCCGACGGCGAGCTCCACCTTCACCTTGCCGTTCTTGAAGTAGAGCTTGGTCGGCACGAGCGTGAGGCCACGCTCGCGCACCTTGCCGTCGAGCGAGTCGATCTCGCGGCGCTTGAGCAGGAGCTTGCGGTCGCGGTCCGGGTCGTGGTTCGCGACGTTGCCCTGGGTGTACTCCGCGATGTGCGCGCCTACGAGCCACGCTTCGCCGTCTCGGATCTCGCCGTAGGCCCGCTGGAGGTTCGCCTGCCCTGCGCGCAGCGACTTGACCTCCGTCCCGACGAGCGCGACGCCCGCCTCGACCCGGTCGGTGAGGTGGTAGTCGTGCCGCGCGCGGCGGTTGTCGACGATCAGCTTGTCGGCCACGTCAGACCGCCGAGCCGACGCGCTCGGTGAGCCAGTCGCGCACCTGGAGCAGGAAGCCTGGGTGGATCGTGTGCGGGAGCGGGTACTCGGCGTAGCGCACCTCCGCCCCCGCCTCCTCGAGCAGGGTTCGCGCGCGGCGGCCGAACTCGACGCGGATCACCGGGTCGAGCGTGCCGTGACCGATCGCGTACCGCGGCAACGGGAGCTCCAGGTCGAGCTCGAAGCCCTCGACGGTCGGGACGAAGCCGCTGAGCGCGAGCACGGACGCCGGGCGCGGCCGTCCGGCCCCAAGCGACAGTCGCGTAGCTCATCACCGCGCCCTGGGAGAAGCCGCCGAGGATCATTCGCTCGGGCGGAAAGCCGAGCCCGTCGAGCCACTCGCCGACGAGCTCGTACGTGGGCAGGAACGTCGAAGGGTCCGGGTAGCCGATCTCCCGCACCGCGTACCAGTGCGCGCCGCCGGGCGGCAGGCTGAGCGGCCCGCGCGGCGTGAAGCCGACGAAGCGCCGCTCGGGGTCGAGCACGTCGAAGAGCGGCACGAGATCGTGCTCGTCCGCACCGCGTCCGTGAAAGAGGACGAGCGCGCCCTCCGGCTCGCCCGCCGCCTCGCGGACCCGGACCGTCAGGTCTTCTGCCACGCCTCGCGCGGGTTGCGGATCGGGGTCAGCTTCGGCTCGATCTGCTCGCGAAGCGACTCGAAGGCCGGTGGCAGCGAAAGGCGTTCGCCGAGCGACTCGAGCGGCTCGTCCGCCGTGAACCCCGGGCCGAGCGTGGCGATCTCGAACAGCACGCCGCTCGGCTCGCGGAAGTAGATCGACTTGAAGTAGAAGCGCTCGATCACCGGCGTCGGACGTCCGCCCGTCTCCTGGACAAGGTCGCGCCACGCCTCATGCTCCTCCGGCTTCGATCCCCACGCGACGTGGTGCACCGTCCCGGCGCCGGGCACTCCCGCGCCCTCCGGAGGAGGGCCGTCGTACTCGTACGTGCCGCTCCGGTTGTCGCCGCGCGCGACCCAGCCCGGCTCGAAGGCGAGCGCGCTCGAGGAACTCGTCGCTCCGCGCCGGATCGGTCGTATATGCGCGCACGCCGGCGAACCCGCGGAGGCGATGCTCGGCGGGGATCTCCGGGTGCTCCGCCGTCAGCGGCTCCTCCCCGCTCGTGTCGACGACGAGCTCGTGCTCGAGCCCCTCGGGGTCGGCGAAGCGCAGCGTGTCGCCGGTGCGCTCGACGCCGAGCCGATCCGCCCAGAAGTCGAGCGAGTCCTCCGAGCCGACGCGCCACAGCACGCGGTGCACCATCCCGGCGCCTGCGCGCCCGCGCGCGGCGCCCGGGTACTCGAAGAAGGTGATGTCGCTGCCCGAGCTGCCCTTCTCGTCGGCGTAGAAGAGGTGGTAGACGGTCGGGTCGTCCTGGTTGACGGTCTTCTTCACCAGCCGGAGGCCGAGCGTGTCCGCGTAGAAGTCGACGTTCGCCGGGGCGTCGCCGGTGATCGCCGTCACGTGGTGGATGCCTTCGAGTCTCATGTCCCTCCTAACGATGCGCAGTTGCAGCGTATTCCTACCCTGCCAGCGAGAGCTCGACCTTGCCCTCGTTCTTGCGGATCTCCTGGACGCGGACGTCGATCGGGTCGCCGAGCCGGAAGATCCGACCGCCGCGCCGCCCGACGAGCCGCGTCTCGAGCGCGTCGATCTCGTAGTAGTCGCCGGGGAGACGCCGCGCGGGCAGGTAGCCCTCGAAGACGTCGCCGAAGCGGATGAAGAGCCCGGAGCCGATCATCCCCGTGATCTCGCCGGCGAACGGCTCCTCCCAGCCGCGCTCGAAGAGCACGTCCTCGAGCAGCCACGCGGGCAGATGTCGTCCGCGCGGTACTCGACCTCGCCCGCCTCGCGCTCCTTCACCGAGCAGTGCTCGGCCGCGGCTCGTCGAGTCCTCGGGCAGGGGCTCGTCGGTCGCGCCGATCTCGCGGAGCAGCGCGCGGTGCACGACGAGGTCCGGGTAGCGGCGGATCGGCGACGTGAAGTGGCAGTACGCAGTGCTCGCGAGCCCCGAGTGGCCGAGGTTCTGCGGGTGGTAGCGCGCCTGCTTGAGCGCGCGCAGGACGAGCGAGGGAAACGCCTCCCGCCCGCGTTTCGCGCTGCGCGACGTACTCGCTCACCCGCTCGCTCGCCTCGGCGGCGATCCTCGCCGCCTGCTGCGGCGTCATGTGGTCCGCGTCGGGCGCCGGCGGGGTCGGGACCTCGACCGACGTCAGCTTCGCGAGCAGCCGCGTGACCGACAGCGGGTCCGGGCGCTCGTGCACGCGGAAGAGCGCCTCGCGCCGCCGGCCGGCCAGCAGACCGCGCGACGGCTTCGTTCGCGAGGATCATCAGCTCCTCGATCAGCGCGTGCGCGTGCGGCTCCGACTCGAGCCAGCGCCTGCTCGACGCCGCCCTCGCCCGTCGAACGCGAACGCGATCTCCGCGCTTGCGATGCGCAGCGCGCCGCGCGCGAACCGGCGGCGCCGCAGCTCGAGCGCGATCGTCTCGGCGAGCCGAGCCCCTCGGTGACGTCGTCGGCCGCGCGCTCGCGGCCCGGCGAGGATCGACTCGGCCTGCCCGTACGTCAGCCGCTCGTTCGAGCGGATCACCGAGCGGTAGAAGGTCGGCTCGCCGGCTTCGAGCGAGCCGTCGAACAGCACCTCGACCGTGACGCAGAGCCGGTCGACGTTCGGTCGGAGCGAGCAGGCGTCGTCCGCGAGCTCGTGCGGGAGCATCGGAGCGACGAAGCCGGGGACGTAGACGGAGAGCGCGCGCTCGGCGGCGCCGCGGTCGAGCGGCGAGCCGCGCGGGACGAACCACGAGACGTCGGCGATGTGGACCCACGACGCGGATCGCCGTCGCCCTCGCGCCGCGTGGAGATCGCGTCGTCGAAGTCCTTCGCGGTCTCGGGGTCGATCGTGAACGTCAGCAGCTCGCGCAGGTCGACCCGCCCCTCGAGGCTCGGCTGCGGCAGGTCGAACGGCTCGAACTCCGCGCGAAGCCCCTCGTGCTCGAGCAGCCCCTCGAGGACGTTCTCGATCCGGTCGGCCGGCCCGAGCGCCCGTTCGAGCCGGGCGCGCCCCCGCTGCTTCCTGACTACCGCCAGGTCGCCCGGCCCGAGGTCGCCGAGCCCGTGCTTGTCCAGCGGGATCGGCACCCCGGGCGTGAAGATCGGCTCCCCGACGACGCATCTTGCCGCGCTCGCCCGAGCTCGACGACGACTCGCTCGGTCACTGTTGCGGCGGGGGCCGGTTGCGCGATTGCGTTCCTGCGGCCTGGCGTCCACGGCGCACGCGTGCTGGCACTCGGAGCCGTGGGCGCGCTCTGGCCTTCCAGGACGCGTGTCGGGCAGCTCGGATCCGCTGTTGAGCTGCTGACGCCGCCGCTCGCGACGCCGGCTGGCTCGCCGGGACGCTGTCGCGGCCGGTCGAGTACCTAGACGCGCAGGAAGCGGCGTAGCGTCAGGCCGGAGCCGGCGGCTCCGAGCAGCAGCCCGAGCCCGAGCAGGATCAGCGCCGTCCAGGCGAACGCGAGCGCCTGCACGTCGGAGTCGGCGTCGACCCGGCCGAGATCGCGGGCAGCGCGATCTCTTTCCCGAGCAGGAGCAGGATGACCGCGAGCAGCGCGCCCGCGAAGCCCGTGAAGAGCCCCTCGAGCATGAACGGGCCGCGCACGAACCAGTTCGACGCTCCGACGAGCTTCATCACCTCGATCTCCCGGCGACGGGCGTAGATCGAGAGCCGGATCGTGTTCGCGATCAGCAGCCGACGACGCGACCAGGAGCAGGATCACGACGCCGAAGAAGATGATCGAGATCACCTGCCCGACGCGGATGATCCGCCGGGCGGTCGCTCGCCGTAGTCGACCTTCTCGACGCCGGCGAACTTCTGCGCGCGGAGGTCGGCCGCGATCGCCTCCACGTCTTCGGCACGGTTCGGCTGGACCTCGAACGCGTCCGGCAGCGGGTTGTAGGTCAGGTCCTTGACCAGCTCCGGGGAGCGCTCGCTGCATGATCTCGAGCGCCTCCGCCTTGGAGACGAACGTCGTCGTCCTTGATCCTCGGGTCGGATTCGAGCGAACGCTGCACGGCGCTCGACCTGCTGGTCGGTCACGTCCGTCGCGCACGTGTGCTCCGTGCAGAAGAACGCCTTCACCTGCACGTCCTTCTTCACGTTGTTCGACCACGAGCACGACCCACGAGCCGAGCGCGATCGACACGCCGAGCAGGAACATCGCGATCAGCACGGTCATCGTCGCGGCGAACGTCGTGGAGAGCGAGGCGCGCGAGCGAGCGCACCGACTCGGCGAGGAGAAGCTGGAGCTGCGTCATTCGCCGACGTACCCGCCGCGCCGCTCGTCGCGCTCGAGCTTGCCCTCCGAGAGCGCGAGCACGCGCCGGCGCATCTTGTCGACCATCTCGCGGTCGTGCGTGACCATCAGGATCGTCGTGCCGGACCGGTTGATGCGGTAGAGCAGCTGCATGATCCCGACGCTCGTGTCGGGGTCGAGGTTGCCCGTCGGCTCGTCGCAGATCAGGAGCGGCGGATGGTTGACGAACGCGCGCGCGATCGAGACGCGCTGCTGCTCGCCGCCGGAGAGCTCGTCGGGGAGCGAGTTCATCTTGTGCGAGAGCCCGACGAGGCTCAGCACCTCCGGCACCTTGCGCCGGATCGAGCCCTGGCTCTCGCCCTGCACTTTGAGGGCGTACGCGACGTTCTCGGCCGCCGTGCGGTTCGGCAGGAGCTTGAAGTCCTGGAAGACGCAGCCGACGTTCCGCCGGAGCTGCGGGATCTTGCTGCGGCGCAGGCGCGAGAGGTCGCGGCCCCCGACGATGATCCGCCCGGAGGTCGGGTCGAGCTCCTTCAGGATCAGCCGGATCATCGTCGACTTGCCCGAGCCCGAGGCGCCGACGACGAAGACGAACTCGCCCTTCTCGATCACGAAGGAGACGTCGGAGAGCGCCGTCACGCCGGGCTCGTAGACCTTCGTGACCGAGTCGAACATGACCGCGGCGCCCGCGACCGGGACGCGGCCGTTCTCGCTCTCGGGTGCCTCGCTGAGCGGGGGGGTCGCAGTGTCTGTGATCTCTGGCTCCGTCACCGGTGAAGGGAAGGGCAGGCATGCCTGCTCCGGTACGTGAGAGGCGCTGCCAGGCAGTCTAGCTGACCCTGCTAGACGACCTCTCCCGAGGCCTGGGCGAGCAGATAGGCGTGGATGAAGCCGTCGATGTCGCCGTCCAGGACGCCCTGGGCGTTCCCGACCTCGTGGCCCGTGCGGTGGTCCTTGACCTGCTGGTAGGGCTGGAGGACGTAGCTGCGGATGTTCGTGCCCCCGAAGCCGGTGTCCGCGGCCACCCCGCGCTCGCGGGCGATCTCGGCCTCGCGCTCCTCGAGCTGGAGCTCGGCGAGCCGGGAGCGGAGCATGCGCATCGCGGTCTGCTTGTTCGCCGTCTGCGAGCGCTCGTTCTGGCACTGGACGACGATCCCGGTCGGCAGGTGCGTGATCCGGACCGCGGAGTCGGTCTTGTTCACGTGCTGGCCGCCGGCGCCGCTCGCGCGGTACGTGTCGATCCGCAGGTCGCCTTCGTCGAGCTCGAGCTCGGCGTCGTCGGGGAGGAGCGGGGCGACGACGACCTGCGAGAACGAGGTGTGCCGACGGTGCGCCTGATCGAACGGCGAGAGGCGGACGAGCCGGTGCTTGCCGCGCTCGGCCTTCAGGATCCCGTACGCGTTCTCGCCGGCGACGCTGACGGTCGCGGACTTGAGCCCCGCTTCCTCCCCCGGCGTCGCCTCGAGCACGTCCGTCTGGAACCCACGGTCTGCCGCCCAGCGCAGGTACATGCGCAGCAACATCTCGGTGAAGTCCTGCGCGTCGATCCCGCCGGTCGCCGCGTGCAGCAAGATCAGCGCGTCGCCGGTGTCGTACTCGCCGGTGAACAGCGCGTCCTCCTGCAGGCGGTCGAGCTCGGCGCGCAGCGGCCTGAGCATGGTCGACGATGTCGTCCGCCATGTCGCCGTCCAGCGAGAGCAGCTCGCGCGCGTCGTCGTACTCGCGCACAGCCGGTCGTAGCGCTCGAGACGGCGCGTCAGCCGCGAGTGCTCGGACGAGACCTGCGCGGCCTCTGCCTGGTCGTCCCAGAACCCGGGCTCGCCCATGCGAGCCTCGAGGTCGGCGACGCGGACCCTCAGCGAGTCGGGGTCAAAGGTAATCACGGACCCAGGCGAGCTGGGTCCCGATCTCCTCGAGCTGTTGCTCCAGTGGTGCGTCGGTGGTCTCGGCCATCTGCTCGATGGTAGCCTCGCGGCCGCGATGCTCGACGCGCCGTCCGGTCTCCTCGCGACCGACGCGGAAACGCTCGAGGCGTTCGCGCGCGACCGCTCGGCGCTCTCGCTGCTTCGAACCCTCGACGAGCTTCCCGCCGCGGTCGCACGGCCCTCGAGGACGGAGGAGGTTGCCGCGCTGCTCCGTTGGGCCGACGAGTCGAGAACCCCGGTCGTGCCGCGCGGGCTCGGCTCCGGCGTCTGCGGCGGCGCAGCGGCCGTCGGGGGCTCCGTCGTGCTCGACCTCAGCCGCCTCGACCGCATCGTCGAGGTCGACGAGGAGTCGCGGACGGTCACGGTTGAGGCCGGCGTGCGCGGCTCCGACCTCGAGCGCGAGCTCGAGCAGCACGGGCTGACGACCGGCCACTACCCGCAGTCGCTCGCGATCTCGTCGGTCGGCGGGTGGATCGCGACCGGCTCGGCCGGCCAGGCGTCTTCCGGCTACGGCGCGATCGAGCAGCTCGTCCAGGGGCTGACAGCGGTGCTCGCCGACGGCACGCTCGTCGAGTTGCGATCGGTTCCGCGCTCCGACGCGGGGCCCGACCTCCGCAGGCTGTTCGTCGGCTCCGAGGGGACACTCGGCGTCGTGACCGAGGCCGTGCTCGCGTGCGCGCCACGCCCGCGCGAGTGGAAGTGGCAGGCGTACGCGGCCGACGACTTCGCTGACGTGATCGCACTCGCGCGCGAGGTGCGCGGCGCGTTCATCGTGCGGGGCTACGACCCGGTGGACGCGGGGATGAACTTCGGCCGCGAAGGCTGTGTGCTGCTCGTCGGCTTCGCGGACCGCGAGGGCGAGCCGCTCGACGCACGAGCGCTCGACGCATCGCTCGGCGAGCACTGGTGGGCACGCCGGAACGACGCCGTCGACCTCTACGAGGGGATCATGGGCCCGACCCGCGTCTGGGGTCAGGGTGTCGTGGTCGACTCGCTCGAGACCGCAGCGCCCTGGCGCGGCTCTCCCGGGGCTGTACGAGCGTGTCCGCACGGCGCTCGCAGGACGGGCCGAGCTGGTGGCGTGCCACCTGTCACACGTCTACCGCTCGGGCGCGTCGCTCTACTTCACGTTTCTGGTCCGCGGCGAAGACGACGAATCCGCGGTGCGCGCCTACCTCGCGACCTGGGACGACGCAGTCGCCGCGTGCCACGAGACCGGCGGCACGCTCACGCACCACCACGGCGTCGGTCGGCTGAAGGCGCGGTTCCTCGAGCGGGAGCTCGGCGCCGGCGGGCTCGAGCTGCTGCGTCGAGTCAAGCGCGCGCTCGACCCGAACGGGATCCTCAACCCTGGCGCGCTGCTGCCATGACGCCGAGCGTCGTCAGGCGCAGCCGCCGCTCGTTCACGTCGGCCTCGGTCATCGCCATCTCGCGGGTCCGCGCGAGCTCGCGGTCGACTCCGAGCGCGGGCCCGTTGTCGGCGACCGGAGCCGCGAGCTCCGGCCGGTCTCCGATCAGCGCGACCGCGGCCTGCCAGTCGTCTCCGTAGCGGTGGACGAACCGGCGTCCTGCGTCCTCTGACAGCCCGACCGCGGCAGCGGCGCGCGCCGCGCGCGCGAGCGCCTCGGTGAGCGGCATGGTCAGCCCGAGCAGCAGCTCGCGAGTGCGGCTCTTCGTGTGCGGCGCGATGCGATCCACGACGTCCTCCGCCATCGCGCGATAGGTCGTGAGCTTGCCGCCGGTCACCGTGAGCAAGCCGGCCGGCTCCTCGTAGATCTGATGGCGGCGTGAGAGGTCGGCGGTCGGCCCGTCGCCACCGTGCGCCAACGGCCGCAGGCCCGCCCACGAGGCGACGACGCACCGCTCGTTCACGTCCGGGAACGACACGCGCAACCGCGCCGAGGACGTAGTCGACATCGCTCTGCTCGACCGCCGGTGTCTCGAGGTCTCCCTCGTACGCGGTATCGGTCGTGCCGGCGTAGTAGCGGTCCTCCCACGGGATCACGAACACGAAGCGGCGGTCGTCCTCGCCCGACGGAACCAGCAGCCCTGCGCGCGCGCGGACCGCGCCGGGGCGGAAGACGAGGTGGATCCCCTTGCTCGCGACGTGCCGCCTCGGACGGTTCGTGGCAAGCGACTGAAGCTGCTCCGACCACACGCCGGTCGCGTTGACGGTCGTCTTCGCTCGGACCTCCAGCGGTCTCGCCGGTGAGCTCGTCCCGCACGGTCGCCCCGGTGACGCGACCCTCTCCGATCAGGCCGTCGACGCGCGCGTGGTTCGCGACCAGGGCGCCGTGTGCTGCGGCTGCGCGTGCGATCTCGAGCGTGAGCCGCGCGTCGTCTGTCGCACACTCGTGGTAGACGAAGCCCCCACCCCGGTGCTCGAGACCCGGCGCGACACGGTCGAGCTCGTCCGCGTCGACGCGGCGGTGCCGTGCGACGTTCACGCCCAGCGCGAGCAGGTCGTAGATCGTGAACGCCGCGCGAAAGGCGAGCTCGGATCGCGGGAGGTAGATCGGCAGCGTCCGCAGCAGGTGCGGCGCGAGGCGCAGGATGATTGCGCGCTCCCGCAGCGACTCGCGCACCAGCCCGAGCTCGCGCTGAGCGAGGTAGCGCACGCCGCCGTGGATCAGCCGCGAGGACCGGCCGGAAGTGCCGGACGCGAAGTCCTCGCGCTCCGACGAGCCCGACCGAGAGCCCGCGGGAGGCCGCGTCGAGCGCGACCCCGCAGCCGGTGATCCCGCCGCCCACGACGAGGACGTCGAGCTCTTGCTCCGCCATGCGCTCGAGCGAGCGGCGGCGGAACTCCGCATCGAAGGTCACCGGCGCGCTAGGCGCCGTGGCACTTCTTGAACTTCTTGCCGGAGCCGCACCAGCACGGGTCGTTGCGGCCGAGCTGCTGGTTCTCGTTCTTCACGACCTGCTGCGTGTTGACCGTCTGGGCGGGCGCCATGCGCGCCGGCCGTGGCGACCGAGCCGCCTCCGACCGCCGCGCCGGCGATCGCGCCCGCGCCGGCAGCGGTCTCGTGCTCGTAGCGAGAGCGCTGCCGCCGTTCTGCTGGCCGGGCTGCTCGAGCACGTCGGCGTCCTGCGGCGCGAGCTGCGCGTGGAAGAGCGTGCCGACGACCTCTTCGCGGATCTGCAGCCCGAGCTCCTCGAACATCCTGTGCCCCTCGCCGCGGTACTCGACGAGCGGGTCCTTCTGCGCGAACGCGCGGAGGTGCACGCCCTCGCGCAGGTAGTCCATGTTCTCGAGGTGCTCGCGCCAGCGGGTGTCGACGACCTGGAGCGTGACGTAGCGCTCGAGGTCGCGCATCAGCTCGACGCCGAGCTCCTGCTCCTTGTCGCCGTACGCGTCGCGGCGCGTCCTGCTGGAACTCCTCGACGAGCGCGTCGCGCTCGAGCGCGACCTCCTCCTTCAGCTCCTCGGGCGTGATGTCGGAGCCGTAGAGGTCGTGCATCGCCTGCGTGAGCGCGCCGAGGTCCCACTCCTCCCCGTACTCGGCCTGCGTGTACGTGTCGACGGCGCTCTCGACGACGTCGTCGATCCAGCCGCGGATCTCCTCGGACATGTCCTGGCCGTCGAGCACGGCGCGGCGCTGCGCGTAGATGACCTGGCGCTGCGTGTTCATCACGTCGTCGTACTTGAGGACGTTCTTGCGCATGACGAAGTTCTGCTCCTCGACCTTCTTCTGCGCGTTCTCGATCTGCTTGGAGAGGATCGACGCCTCCATCGGCTCGTCGTCCGGGCACCTTGAAGCGCTGCATGATGTTCTTGATCCGGTCGCCTGCGAACAGGCGCACGAGCTCGTCCTCGCCGGAGAGGTAGAAGCGCGACTCGCCCGGGGTCGCCCTGGCGGCCGGCGCGGCCGCGAAGCTGGTTGTCGATGCGGCGCGCCTCGTGGCGCTCGGTGCCGAGCACGTAGAGGCCGCCCGCCTCCCGCACGCCCTCGCCGAGCTTGATGTCGACGCCGCGGCCGGCCATGTTCGTCGCGATCGTCACCGCGCCGAGCTGGCCCGCGTCCTTGATGATCTCGGCCTCGCGCTCGTGCTGTTTCGCGTTCAGGACGTTGTGCTTGATCCCCTGGCGCTCGAGCAGCTGCGAGAGGTACTCCGAGGTCTCGACGGCGATCGTGCCGAGCAGGATGGGTTGGCCCTCCTCGTTGCGCTCCTTGATGTCGCGGATGACGGCCTGGAACTTGCCTTCCTTCGTGCGGAAGATGAAGTCGTTCTTGTCCTGGCGCGCGACGTTCACGTTCGTCGGGATCTCGACGACGTGCAGGTCGTAGATCTCGACGAACTCCTTCTCCTCGGTCTTCGCCGTACCGGTCATGCCGGCGAGCTTCTCGTAGAGGCGGAAGTAGTTCTGGAGCGTGATCGTGGCGAGCGTGACGTGCTCCTCCTGGATCTTGAGCCCTTCCTTCGCCTCGATCGCCTGGTGCAGGCCCTCGCTCCAGCGGCGGCCCTCCATGATCCGGCCGGTGTTCTCGTCGACGATCTTGACCTCGCCGTCCTGGATCACGTAGTCGATGTCGCGCTTGTAGAGCGACTGCGGCCTTCAGCGACTGCGTCAGGTGGTTGACGAGCTGGACGTTCCGCGGGTCGTAGAGGTTCTCGATCTTGAGCGCGCGCTCGACCTTCTCGATCGCGTCTTCGCTCGGCGAGACGGTCTTGAACTTCTCGTCGTAGACGAAGTCGCCGCCCTCCGCGAACTGGTCCTCACCCTTGGCGAGGATCTTCGCCGGCTTGGACTCGAGCGTCTTCACGATGCGCGCGAAGTCGTAGTACGTGCTCGCGGCGGTCTCGGGCTGGCCGGAGATGATCAGCGGCGTTCGCGCCTCGTCGACCAGGATCGAGTCGACCTCGTCCACGATCGCGTAGCGGTGGCTGCGCTGGACGAGCTCGGGCAGCGAGACGGCCATGTTGTCGCGCAGGTAGTCGAAGCCGAACTCCGAGTTCGTCCCGTAGGTGACGTCGGCGTCGTACGCATGCTTGCGTTCCGCGAAGGGCATCTGGTTCTGGATGTAGGCGACTCGCATCCCGAGCTTCTCGAAGACTGGCTCGATCCACTCGGCGTCGCGCTTGGCGAGGTAGTCGTTCACCGTGACCAGGTGCACGCCGCTGCCCTCGAGCGCGTTCAGGTACAGCGGCTGGACCGCGACGAACGTCTTGCCCTCGCCGGTCTTCATCTCGGCGATGTCGCCCTCGTGGAGGGTGATGCCGCCCATCAGCTGCACGTCGAAGAGGCGGACGCCGATCGTGCGCTTGAACGCCTCTCGGACGGCCGCGAAGGCCTCGAAGAGCAGCTCCTCGAGCGACTCCCCGCCCTCGAAGCGCTGCTTGAACCCGGCGGTCTTGCCGGCGAGCTCCTCGTCGGAGAGCGCCTCGAACTCGGGCTCGAGCGTGCCGACGTAGGCGGCCTGCTCGGCCAGCCGTTTCAGGCGCCGTCCTTCGCCGAGGCGGAGGACCTTCTCGAAGGAACCCATGCTCTGGGCCATACGGGCTAAGGGTACCGGCTCCCTCCGAGCTGGCTGCGCAGGCCGCGAATCCGCTCGCGCGGATCCGCGACGCGCGAAGACCCCTAAAGGCGGCCGCTTCGCGGCCGCTGTCGTGGCACTTCACATCAGCCTCTAGAGAGGCAGGACCGTGACCTCCCAGAGGTTCCCGTCGATGCGGTCGGCGCGCACGACGAACGACGCCATCCCGGCTCCCAGCGCCTCGAGCTCCGGGACCGAGCCGAAGCCGTGGGCGCCGTCCACGAGGTGCGTCACGACTCCCTCCCGCACGGCGAGCTCGACGACGTCTCCGCCGATCTCCTCGTCGATCGAGAGGACGGCGATCTTGCTCGCGCCGACCGCCCACAGCCGGTCGTCGCGCCTCGTGCCCTCGGCGCGGTACGGGGGGTTGAGCTGCGTCTCGACGGCGTCGGCCAGTGGCGCCAGCTGGTCGTCCGGGACGTCCTCGTCGACGACCACCGTTCGATCCTCGAGGGTGACGAAGTGGACGGAGTCGCCCGGGAGGTCAGCTTCGGCGGTGACGACGGCGTCCCATTGACGCGGCCGCGGGATGCCGGTCACGCCTGCCTGGTTCCACGGCGCGACGTGGTCGCTCTCGGTCGGCGTCGCCATGCCGCCCTCCTCGGCGAGGCGTTCGTGCAGCGGCTTCTCGCGCCGCCGGAAGCTCACGTCCCGGGCTCGATCAGGCCGTACCCGCCGTCCTTGCGGCGGTAGACGACGTTCACCTCGTCGGTGTCGGCGTTCCGGAAGACGAAGAAGTCGTGGCCGATCAGCTCGAGCTGGAGCACGGCTTCCTCGGGCGGTCATCGGCTTCACCGGGAACTGCTTCGTCTTGACGATCTGCTGGTCCAGCTGGTCGTCCTGCAACGGCCGGGACTCCTTCGTCGACGGGAGCGTGGTTGCGCGAGCCGCGGCGGCTTCGCTTGTCGCGGTAGTGCCTGACCTGGCGCACGAGCTTCTCGGTCAGCTGGTCGATCGAGGCGCGCATGTCCTCGGACGCCTCGCGCGCACGTAGCGTCGGGCCCTTCGTCCAGACGGTCGCCTCGGCGATCTGGTTCGCGGCGATCGACGGGTTCTTCTCGACGGCGAGCTCGAGCTCGACCTCCGTCGACTCGTTCAGCTGCTTGTCGAGCTTCTTGAGCTTCTGCTCGGCGTAGCTGCGGATGGAGTCGGTGACGTCGACGTTCTTGCCCTTCACCTGAAGTCGCAACGCGTCCTCCTCGGGCTGAGTCAAACCTGGGTCGTCACTGTATACCCGCGGACCGCGCGAGCGAACGTCACGACTTCGACCCGGCGCGCGCCCGCCCGGCGGAGCGCCGAGGCTGCCGCGTTGACGGTCGCGCCCGTCGTGTAGACGTCGTCGACGAGGACGACGGCCGGCGGAGACCGCGCGGCCGAGAACGCTCCGCGCACGTTCGCCCGTCGCTCGGCGAGCGTGAGGCCGCGCTGTCGAGCGCCACCGCTCGCGCGGGCGAGGAGTCGGAGCACGGGAACGTTCCAGCGGGCGCCGAGCTCTCGCGCGAGCGCCTCCGCCGGGTGATGCCCGCGGTCGCGGGCACGCTCAGGATCCGGGGGCACGAAGGCGAGCGGCTCCCCGCCGTGCTCGAGCGCCTCGACGGTCACCGCCGCCGCAGCCTCGGAGAGGCGCCGGAGGCCGCGCTCCTTCCAGGCGTGAACGAGCGTCCGCACGGACTCGTCGTACGCGACCGCCGAGCGGGCGTGCGCGAAGGCCAGGCGCCGGCCGGCGCACTCGCGGCAGCGACGGACCGGCCAGGCGGTCGGCGCGCAACACCGCTCGCAGCGCGGGCCGCGGAGCCGCGGCAGCGCGCGAAGGCACCTGCCGCACACCTGCACGCCGGGGAACCCGCAGGTGACGCAGCGCTGGGGCAGCAGGAGGTCGAGCAGGACCGAGACCACGACTCGACGGTACGAGCGACCGGGACGATTCGGGTCAGTCGTGGAGCGATCGTCACACCGCCGATACCAGCCGGCACGATCTTGTGACGGTCGACTCGGTGCGACGGAGGTAGCGTCTCCGCCGTGGGCGGAGGGAAGCGACCCCACCCAATTTGAGGGTGGGGGTGCGCTTCGAGCGGCTCAGGCCGGCGCGTACTCGGCTCGCGGGGACAGGCCGGCCGCGGTACGGGCTCGATTGTCGGCCTCGAGGAGCTGCGCGCGATCGCCGATGTCGAGCCACTCGCCGCTGAAGCGGTACCCGTACACCGGGGCACGCCGGTAGAGCCACTCGACGAAGCGTCCCGGCTGGTCAGGCACGTTCCCCTCGTCGAGGTAGGTGGCGACGAGCTTCAGATGCTCGCGGTGGAAGAGGTAGCACGCCGTCGCGGCGAGGTTCGACGGCGGGTCGGGCGGCTTCTCGATGAAGGACACGACGCGCTCGCGCTCGTCGAGCTCGACGACGCCGTACTGCTTCACGAGCTCGCGGTCGGGGTGCTCGTAAAGCGCGACCGCGCTCGCGACCCCCTTGGAGCCCCACCAGCGCACGTAGTCGCCGAGGCTGTAGTCGAAGAGGTTGTCGCCTGCGACGACGAGCCAGTCGTCGTCGATGCCCGCGCGGTCGAGCACGAAGCGCAGGTCGCCGATCGCGCCGAGCCGGTCGTTCTCGCTCGTCGTCCCGTCGTCGTGAACAGTGACGTCCGCAGGCGCCCACTCGGAGAAGGCGCCCGCGAACTTCGAGTTCGTCACGACGTGGATCTCGACCGGATCCGCCTCGCGGATCCGATCGAGAATGTGATCCACCATCGGCCGCCCGCCGATCGGCAGGAGCGGCTTCGCGATCGTCTCGGTCAACGGGTACAGCCGTGTGGCGTAACCCGCTGCCAGAACCAGCGCCTTCATGTCGGTCGGATCAGGTGCCCTCGTCCCAGGACGCGAGGTAGCGCTCCTGCTCGTCGGTCAGGATGTCGACCTCGACTCCCATCGTCGCGAGCTTGAGCTTCGCGATCTCGGCGTCGATTGCCGCGGGGACCGGGTAGACCTTCCGCTCGAGCTCCGCAGCATGCTGAATCGCATACTCGGCGGCGAGCGCCTGGTTCGCAAACGACATGTCCATGACGATCGCGGGATGACCTTCCGCAGCTGCGAGGTTGATCAGTCGGCCCTCGCCGAGCAGGTAGAGCCGGCGGCCGTCGGAGAGGGTGAACTCCTCGACGAACTGCCGTGCCTCGCGCGTCTCGCTCGCGAGCGCCCGAAGCGCGGGGATGTCGATCTCCACGTTGAAGTGGCCGGTGTTCGAGAGGATCGCACCGTCCTTCATCTGCTCCATATGCTCACGCCGGATCACGGACTTGTCGCCGGTCGCGGTGCAGAAGATGTCGCCGACCTTGGCGGCCCGCTCCATCGGCATCACCTCGAACCCATCCATGATCGCCTCGAGCGCCTTCAGCGGATCGACCTCGGTGATGATCACGTGCGAGCCCATGCCCTTTGCGCGCATCGCGACGCCCTTGCCGACCCAGCCGTAGCCGGAAATCACGAAGCGCTTCCCTCCGAGCAGGACGTTCGTCGCGCGAATGATCCCGTCGATCGTCGACTGGCCCGTGCCGTAGCGGTTGTCGAACATGTGCTTCGTGAAGGCGTCGTTGACGGCGATCACGGGGAACCCGAGCGCACCGTCGCGCTCGAGCGCCTTGAGCCGGATCACGCCGGTCGTCGTCTCCTCCGTGCCCGCGATCACGTCGCCGAGCTGCTCACGCCGAGCGGAGTGGAGCACGCCGATCACGTCGGCGCCGTCGTCCATCGTGATCTGCGGCTTGTGGTCGACCGCCGCCTCGATGTGCTGGTAGTAGGTGTCGTTGTCCTCGCCCTTGATCGCGAAGACGGCGATGTCGTACTCGTCGACGAGCGCCGCGGCGACGTCGTCCTGCGTCGAGAGCGGGTTCGACGCGCAGAGCACCACGTCGGCGCCCCCCGCCTTCAGCGTCCGCATCAGGTTCGCGGTCTCGGTCGTCACGTGGAGGCACGCCGCGACGCGATAGCCGGCCAGCGGCTGCTCGCTCTCGAAGCGTTCCCGGATCGCGGCGAGCACCGGCATCTGCCGGTCGGCCCACTCGATGCGCCGCACGCCCTCGGGGGCGAGCGACAAGTCCTTTACGTCGTGTCTGCGTGTCGTAGCCAATGCGTCCTCTTCCGTTGGGAGTGGTCGGGTGAAGGTATGGGTCAGGCGGCGAGCAGCCGCTCGTGCTTGCGCTGCTCCCAGTCGAGCGCGTCGACGCCGCTGCCGTGCAGCCACGTGTCGACGGCGGCGCGGAGCTCGGGATCACGCCGCATGCGCAGAGCGAAGGCCATCTCCGCGAGCTCGACGCCGAAGCGGCGGCGCAGCTCCCTTAGAGACCTCAGCTGGTTCAGCTCCCGGAGCCCGTAGAGGCGGTACCCGGCGTCCGTCCGCCGCGGCTCGACGAGGCCCGAGGCCTCGAGGTACCGCAGCATCCGCGCCGACCAGCCCGTGCGGGCGGCGGCGTCTGAGACCGTGAGCGCATCCACGTGCGTGACCTTACCACGAGAGTGTTAAGGTTCTGAGGTGCCCTCGCGCCCGTAGGCGTCTGCGAGGCGGACGACGTCGTCGAGGTCGGGGGTCGAGACCTCCAGGATCGTCGTGTCCTCGAGCGCCGTGACCCTGTGGACGGTACCCGGCGGGTAGTGGAAGGCCTCGCCGGCCCCGATCACCACCTCGTTCAGCACCGCGTCGCCCGAGGTCCCGAGCTCGAGCTTGGCTGCGCCCGACTGGACGTACCACGACTCGTCCTTTCGCTCGTGGTACTGGAGGCTCAGGGAGTGCCCGGCGGCGACGAAGAGGATCTTGCCGACGTAGTCGCCGGTCTCTGCCCAGATCAGCTCCCAGCCCCAGGGCTTCACGACCCGCCTCGGGTCGAAGGTCCAAGCGTCGAGGCTGTTCAAGTTCGGCGAGGCGTCGATTCGGCGATCCTACGCCGGTTCCGAGGTGGCGAAGTGCTCCTCGGCGCGTCGCAGGTCCTTGGGCGTGTTGACGGTCAGCCACAGGCCTTCGTGCCTGAACGCGAGCAGCTTCCGCTCCTCCGCGAGCTCCGGAAACGTCGACGTCTCGTGGTCGCCTTTCTCGGGCAACCGCTCGATCGCCTCGTCGTCGAGCACGTAGAGGCCCATGTTCACCCAGTGCGGCAGCTTCGGTGCCTCGCGAAAGCCCTCGACCGTCCCGTCGTCCGCAACGTCGACGACACCGAACGGCGACGGAAGCGGGGCAACCGTGATCGTCGCCGCCGGCGAGCGCTCCCGGTGGAGCGCGAGCAGCGCCTCGAGCTCGACGTCGAAGAGCTCGTCGCCGTTCAGCGCGAAGCAGGGGCCCGATTCGCGCCGCTCACGCGCGGCGAACTTCAGCCCTCCCCCACGCCCGAGCGGCTCCGCCTCGCCGGCGAACGCGAGCTCGACGCCGACGCCTGCGAGCGCCCGGGCGAACTCGTCCTCCTGCCCGGCTCGGCAGCTCACGATCACCCGCTCGACGCCGGACCGCGCCAGCCGGAGGATCTGGTGCTCCGCGAGCGGCTTGCCGCCGACATCGACGAGTGCCTTCGGGCGCCCCTGCGCAGCTTCGCCGAGCCGCTCGGCCCGGCCTCCCGCGAGAAGGATCGCTTCCACTAGGAAGTGGAGGGCTCGCGGTCGCGCTCGGGGGTTTCCGGCAGCACGTCGGACGGCGAGACGGGCCGCCCGATCCCCTCGTACGCGAACCCTGCGGCGCGCGCCTGCGCGGGGTCGAGCAGGTTCCGCCCGTCCACGATCAGCGGCCGCGCCATCAATTCGCGAATCTCCGGGCGCGCGAGGTCGCGCAGCTCGTCCCACTCGGTGACGATCACCGCCGCGTCGGCGTCGCGCACCGCCTCCTGGACGGTCGAGCAGAACTCCGCCTGGGGCATCACCCGCTTGCCGTCGACGACGGGGTCCCAGGCGCGGACGTCCGCACCCTCGGCGATCAGCCGCGACGCGAGCACGAGGCTCGGCGCCTCGCGGATGTCGTCGGTGCCCGCCTTGAACGCGAGCCCGAGCAGCGCGACGCGCTTGCCGCGGAGCTTTCCGAGATGGCGCTCGAGCTTCCCGATCACGCGGCGCTTCTGCAGCTCGTTCACCTCGATCACGGCGTTCAGCAACTGGAAGTGGTAGCCGGAGTTCGCCGCGAGCTGCTTGAGCGCGAGCGAGTCTTTTGGGAAGCACGAACCGCCCCAACCCACGCCCGCACGGAGGAAATGCGGGCCGAGGCGCTTGTCGAGCCCCACGCCCTCCGCGACGCGCACGACGTCCGCGCCTGTCGCCTCGCAGACGTTCGCGATCTCGTTGATGAAGCTGATCCGCGTCATCAGGAACGCGTTCGAGGCGAGCTTGACCATCTCGGCCGAGTTGACGTCCATCTGCACGACCGTCGCGTCGAGCGACGCATACAGACCCGCGACCCGTTCCGCGTCGTCCGGGTCGAAGGCGCCGATCACGATCCGGTCGGGCTCCATGAAGTCGCGGATCGCGCGTCCCTCGGCGGTGAACTCCGGGTTCGAGGCGTAGCCGACGTGCTCGAGCCCGCGCTGATCGAGCGCGGCGCGCACCTTCTCCCCGGTGCCGACGGGGACCGTGCTCTTCAGCACGAGCACGAGGTTGCCTTCGACGCTCGGGAGCTCGTCGACGACCGTCCAAACGCGGGAGAGGTCGGCATCGCCGGAATACGCGACCGGCGGAGTGTCGACGCAGACGAACAGGAACTCGGCGCCGTCCACCGCCTCGCCGGCATCGAGCGTGAACGTCAGCCGACCCGCGTTCTTCGCGAGGAGCTCGTCGAGGCCCGGCTCGAAGATCGGCACCTCGCCCCGCCGGAGCCGCTCGACCTTCTCGGGGATGACGTCGCGGACGACCACGTCGTTGCCGAGCTCCGCGAGGCAGGCAGCAGTGACGAGCCCGACGTACCCCGCCCCGAAGACGCCGATCCTGCTCACGGGCGCGAAGCCTACCCCGGCCCGAGCGGACGGAGACCCTTGGCGATCGCGAGCATGGTCTCGTTGGAGAGCTTGTCGAGCAGCGAGTTCACGACCCAGTAGGTCGCGCCCCCGGATTCGAGCACCACCATGTGGAGGTGCGAGCCGTTGTAGTAGAGCCGGTACGTCCGACCGCCGACCTTCGTGACCTCGTTCGGATCCTCGAGAATCGGCGCGTCCTCCCAGTTGGTCATCTGGATGCCCCAGTAGTCGATCCCGCCGAGCGAGTACGTCAACCGCACGGCGTTGCTGCCTCCGAGCCCGTGCACGCGAATCGGAGTGATCGTGCTGAGCGACGAGCTCTGCTCGACCTTCGTCGGCACCATCAGCGGGTACGGGACGCGCTTCGCGACCGCCTGTAGGAGCGGCCTCGCGGCCGAGTCCGAGCGCACGGCAGGCGCGGAGCGCGCCGGCGTCTTGTCGGCGGGCGCGGCCGCGATCGACCCGTGGTAGGTCTGGCCCACGATCACGGTCACGGCGGCGCCGTTGGACAGCGGGACGATCTCCGCCGGGATCGCGGAAACGCGCGCGTCGCCGAAGAGCTTGGCGAGCTTGTTCGCCGAGGCACGCGCGGCGGCGCCGCCCTGGAAGTAGACCTCGGTACGGAAGTATTCCCAGCTCGGCGCGTTCCCGTCGCCGCTCGTGGCGATCTTGTAGCCGCGTGCCCCCAGTTGCGACGCGGCGGAGGTCGCGGAGCCGACCTGGCCGTTCCCGTTCAAGACCGTCACCGTCGTCCGGGACGGCGGTAGAGCGGTGTCGGCGCGGCGGCGGTTCAAGGCCACGTCAGTCGCCTTCAGCGGCGCGTCGACGTCGGGCTGGATGAAGTCGTTGACGGCGGCCTGGATGCACGACTGGGGGACGACGACCTCGTTGAACCCCTGGTAGCAGCTGAGGTCGATCCTGGTCTGGATCACATGCCGCGCCGGCAGGCCGTAGACGAGAGCCGCGTAGTCGAGCAGCGTGCGGGCGTCGAAGCGCGTGCCGTCGCCCTTGCCGACCTCGACGTTCGTCGTCAGGGTCTTGACGAGCTTGGGAAGGTCGATGAGCGGGAAGTCGGTCGCGCGCTGCTTGACGCCCCGCAGGAACTGCTGCTGCCGCGCGATTCGGAAGAAGTCGGAGTCGAGGTGGCGGTAGCGCACGTACTCGAGCGCGTCCGTGCCGTTCAGCTTCTGATAGCCGGGCTGGAGGTCGATCACCGCGTAGCGGTCGCCGCCGGACGAGTTGTCGTTGAAGTACCGCCGGTCGACGTCGATCCACACACCGCCCATCCGGCTGACGACCTGCTTGAACCCGCGGAAGTTGACGGTGACGAGGAAGTTGATCGGAACGCCGGTCAGCTTCCGCACGGTCTCGATCGCCGCGGACGACCCGCACTCGCCGTACGCGTTGTTGATTCTCGACACGAACGTGCCGTTCGGGCAGCCTTGGATCTCGACGAGCAGGTCGCGCGGGAAGGACAGCATCGTCACCGTCTCGAGGGCCGGGTCGGCGCGGACGAGCATCAGCGTGTCCGAGTGCCCCGTCTGCCCGGCCTCGACCCCGGCTCGCTTGTCGTAGCCGAGGACGAGGGCGGTCGTCGGCGAGCCCGGGATCACGACGTCGAGGGTCTCCTGCGCCTCCTTGACGTCGGCCGAGCGCGGACTGAGGCTGCTCGCGATGTCCTGCTCGACGTACAGGTACGTCCCGCCCGCGATCCCGGCAGCGAGCATGAGCGCGACGATCACGAGCCACAAGAAGATCCGGCCGAAGAGGCCCGCCAGGCTCCGTGGGTCGGGCTCGGGCTGGCGATAGCGGCGCATCGGAGCGCCGATCTCGGGCGGGTAGACGGCGTGACCGTTCCCGTTCAGCTCTGCGGCGCGGCCGATGCCTCTCTTCAGCGTCGTCTTCATGTGAAAAGCGGAAGACGCCGCGAAGGCGTCCCAGCGGTCAGGATAGCGCCGGCTCCGGCCGCGGCGCCGAGGCAAGGTTCGGCGCGAGCCAGCGCTCCACCTGCTCGAGCGGGATGCCCTTGCGGGCCGCGTAGTCTTCGGCCTGGTCGCGGCCGATCCGGCCGACGCTGAAGTAGCGGGCATCCGGGTGCGCCAGGTACATCCCGCTGACCGCTGCGGCCGGAAGCATCGCGAAGCTCTCGGTGAGCTCCAGGCCGACCTCTTCGGCGCCTAGCACGTCGAAGAGCATCCGCTTCTCCGAGTGGTCGGGGCAGGCCGGGTAGCCGAACGCAGGCCTGATTCCGCGGTAGCGCTCCGCCCGCAGCTCTTCGTCCGAGGGCTCCGGGCCGGTCTCGTACCACTCGCGCCTGGCGACCGCGTGCAGCTGCTCGGCGAAGGCCTCCGCAAGCCGGTCGGCGAGCGCCTTGACGATGATCGAGTTGTAGTCGTCGTGCTCGGACTCGTACCCGGCGGCGAGCTCGTCGGCGCCGTGGATCGTGACCGCGAACGCACCGACGTGGTCGCCACTCGGCGCCACGACGTCTGCGAGCGAGCGGTTCGGGCGCGAGTCTCCGTACGCGCTCTGCTGGCGCAGGAAGTGGAAGCGCCTCCCGTCGTCGAGCACGACGTCGTCGCCGTCGGAGCGCGCCGGCCAGAAGCCGTACACGCCGCGAGGCTGGAACGCGCGCGTCGAGACGATCTGGTCGAGGACGGCGAGCGCGTCGTCGTAGAGCTCGCGCGCGGCCGGCTGCTCGAGCAGCGCCGGGAACTTTCCCTTCAGCTCCCAGGCGTGGAAGAAGAACTGCCAGTCGATGTAGCGGACGATCGTCTCGAGGTCGGGCTCGACCACGCGTCGTCCGGTGAACGACGGGGATCGGGAGGTCGCTGAAGTCGGGTCGCTGCGGGTTCGCGCGCGCGTCGGCGAACGGCAGCAGCGGCTTGCGCTCCTTCTCTGCGTGCTGCGTGCGGAGCCGGTCCTGCAGCTCCCGGTTCTCGGTGTCCAGGCGCTTGCGGCCCTCGCTGTCGAGGAGATCGGACATCACCCCGATCACGCGCGACGCGTCGAGCACGTGCACGACCGGGTTGCGAGTACTCCGGCGCGATCTTGACGGCGGTGTGCTGCTTCGACGTCGTCGCGCCACCGATCAGCAGCGGCAGGTCGAGGCCGCGGCGCTCCATCTCGTGCGCGACGCTGACCATCTCGTCGAGCGACGGTGTGATCAGCCCTGAGAGCCCGACGACGTCCGCGCCGACCTCGAGCGCGGTGTCGAGGATCTTCGCCGCGGGCACCATCACGCCGAGATCGACGACGTCGTAGTTGTTGCAGCCGAGCACGACGCCGACGATGTTCTTGCCGATGTCGTGCACGTCGCCCTTGACCGTCGCGAGCACCGCACGCCCCTGCGGCCCGCCGTTCCCTTGTTGCTTCTCGAGATCCATGTACGGCTCGAGGTACGCGACGGCGCGCTTCATCGCGCGCGCGCTCTTCACCACCTGTGGCAGGAACATGCGGCCCGACCCGAAGAGGTCGCCGACGACCTTCATGCCCTCCATCAGCGGGCCCTCGATGACGTCGATCGGGCGGTCGAGCTTCTGCCTCGCCTCCTCGGTGTCGTCCTCGATGAAGTCGACGATCCCGTGGACGAGCGCATGCTCGAGCCGCTTCTCGACGGAGTCCTCGCGCCACGAGAGATCGCGCTCCCTCGTCGCGCCTTGGCCCTTGACGCGGCTCGCGAGCTCGACGAGGCGCTCGGTCGCGTCGGGCCGACGGTTCCAGATCACGTCCTCGACGTGCTCCTTGAGCTCCGGCTCGATGTCCTCGTAGACAGCGAGCTGCCCGGCGTTGACGATGCCCATGTCGAGCCCCGCCTGGATCGCGTGGTAGAGGAACGCCGCGTGCATCGCCTCGCGGACGGCGTCGTTGCCACGGAAGCTGAAGCTGAGGTTCGAGATGCCACCGGAGGTGCGCGCACCGGGGCAGCGCTCCTTGATCAGCGGCAGCGCCGCGATGAAGTTCTTCGCGTACTCGTCGTGCTCCTCGATCCCGGTCGCGACCGCGAGCACGTTCGGGTCGAAGACGATGTCCTCGGGCGGATAGTCGGCCTGCTTTGTCAGCAGGTCGTAGGCGCGGCCGCAGATCTCGACCTTGCGCTCGACCGTGTCGGCCTGGCCCTGCTCGTCGAACGCCATCACGATCACCGCCGCGCCATAGCGGCGGACCCGGCGGGCCTGCTCGAGGAACGCTTCCTCGCCTTCCTTGAGCGAGATCGAATTGACGACGCCCTTGCCCTGGGTGCACTTCATCCCGGCCTCGAGCACCTCCCAGCGCGAGCTGTCGACCATGATCGGGATCCGCGCGACCTCGGGCTCGGTCGCGATCAGGTTGAGGAACGTCGTCATCGCCTGAACACCGTCGAGCAGGTCGGCGTCCATGTTCACGTCGAGGAGGTTCGCGCCTCCGCGCACCTGCTCGAGCGCGACCTCGAGCGCGCCCTGCCAGTCGTCAGCCTCGACCATGCGGCGGAAGCGCGCGCTGCCGGTGACGTTCGTCCGTTCCCCGATCAGGACGAAGCCGGTGTCGGGGCCGATCTCGAACGGCTCCATGCCGCTGAACGACGGACGCTCTCTCCGCGTCGGGACCTCGCGCGCAGACAGGCCTTCGGTCGCGGCGACGATCGCCCGGACGTGCTCCGGCGTCGTGCCGCAGCAGCCGCCGACCACGTTGAGCAGCCGCTCCGCCGCGAAGTCGTGCAGGAAGCGGCTCGTGTCGCCCGGCTGCTCGTCGTGCAGGCCCATCTCGTTCGGAAGCCCGGCGTTCGGATGGCACGAGACGTAGGTCGGCGCGATTCGCGCGAGGCCCTCGACGAACGGGCGCATCTCGGTCGCGCCGAGCGAGCAGTTGACGCCGACGATCAGCGGCTCGGCGTGCTCGACCGAAGCCCAGAACGCCTCGACGGTCTGGCCGGAGAGGTTGCGGCCGCTCTTGTCGATCGCGGTGAACGAGATCCAACGCGGTACGTCGGGGGCGACGTCGAGCGCCGCCGCGACGGCGGCCTTCGCGTTCAGCGTGTCGAAGATCGTCTCGATCAGGAGCAGGTCGACGCCGCCCTCGACGAGCGCCCGGATCTGCTCGGCGTACGTCTCGACGACCTGGTCGAAAGTGTGCGAGCGGTACATCGGGTCGTCGACGCGCGGCGACACTGAGAGCGAGACGTTGAGCGGGCCGACCGAGCCGGCAACCCAGGCCGGGCGGTCGAGCTCGTCCGCTGCCTGGCGGGCCAGTCGCGCGCCCTGGACGTTCATCTCGTAGGCGGCGTCCTCGAGTGCGTAGTCGGCCTGGCCGATCGTGGTCGCCGTGAAGGTGTTCGTCGTCGCGATGTCAGCGCCGGCCGCGAAGTAGTCGCGGTGGATGCCGAGGACGACCTCGGGTCGCGTGATGTTGAGCAGGTCGGGGTCGCCGGCGACGTCGCGCGGGTGGTCCCGGAACCGCTCGCCGCGGTACGCCTCCTCCCCCTTGACCTCGCGCTGGATCAGCACGCCCCAGGAGCCGTCGAGAACGGCGATCCGCCGCTCCAGCAGGTCCTTCAGCTGTTCGATTCGTTCGCTCACAAGCGCTCCCTACCTAAAGAGGATCGGGAGCGTGGGCTCCGGGCTCTTTAGGCGTTTTTTATCCTGGTCGCCAAGCTGCCTTCAAAGCTCTCCAGGGAGCAAAAAGCGTAGCAGGCTACTTCGTTCGAAGAGGCGCAAGTCGCGAATCCGCTCACGCGGATCCGCGACCGCTTGGCACCTGAAGGCGGCCGCTTCGCGGCCGCTGCCGCAGCGACTTCACATCAAGCCTCTAGTCGCGGCGCTCACCAGCGCTCAGCTTTACCCGCACGTCGCGGAGGTTGGCGCCGCCCGTTGCGACCTCGAGCTGGGTCTCCGCATGGATGATCCGCTGCTCGACCACCCAGCGGTCCGCCGACGACTCGCCGCTCTCGATCCGCTCGAGCTCGGCCTTCGCCTCCTCGAGCATCCGCTCGGCCGCCTCGCGGTCGATCTCGGAAGCCTTGACCGCGTGGTCGACGATCGCGATCGCCCGGTCGAGCTGCACGGTGAAGAACCCCGGCCCGGTTGCGAACTCCTCGACGCGCTCGCCGCCGAGGTGCACACGGGTCGCGCCGGACTTCAGCGTCGCGACGAGCGGCGCGTGCCGTGCGAGCACGCCGATCTCGCCGGCCGCCCCCGGGACGATCAGCATCTCCGCATCGCCCTCGAACACCGTGCCGTCCGGTGTGACCAGCGAGACGTCGAAGCGCGGCCGAGCCGACACGATTTAGGCGGCCGCGCCGGCCGTCTCGCGGGCGGCGCGCCGAGCCGCGACCGGATCCTCGCCGCGCGCCTTCATCAGTCGCCTCGTCGATCGAGCCGACCATGTAGAACGCCTGCTCGGGCAAGTCGTCGTGCTGGCCCTCGATGATCTCCTGGAAGCCCTTGATCGTGTCCTCGACGCGGACGTAGACGCCGGGCTGGCCGGTGAAGGCCTCGGCGACGTTCATCGGCTGCGAGAGGAACCGTTCGACCTTCCTCGCCCGCTGGACAACCACCTTGTCCTCGTCGGAGAGCTCGTCCATGCCGAGGATCGCGATGATGTCCTGGAGGTCCTTGTAGCGCTGGAGGATCTCCTGCACGCGCGTCGCGGTGTCGTAGTGCTCGTCGCCGACGACGGTGCGGTCGAGCGCGCGCGACGACGAGTCGAGCGGGTCGATCGCCGGGTAGATCCCCTTCTCCGAGATCGGCCGGGAGAGCACGATGAACGCGTCGAGGTGCGCGAACGTGTTGGCCGGCGCGGGGTCGGTCAGGTCGTCCGCCGGGACGTAGATCGCCTGCACCGACGTGACAGAGCCCGTCCGCGTGGACGTGATGCGTTCCTGGAGCTGGCCCATCTCGGTGGCGAGCGTCGGCTGGTAGCCGACGGCGCTCGGCATCCGGCCGAGCAGCGCCGACACCTCGGAGCCCGCCTGCACGAAGCGGAAGATGTTGTCGATGAACAGGAGCACGTCCTGACCCTCGTCGCGGAAGTACTCCGCCATCGTCAGCGCTGAGAGGCCGACGCGCAGGCGCGCGCCCGGCGGCTCGTTCATCTGGCCGTAGACCAGCGCGACCTTGTCGATCACGCCCGTCTCGGTCATCTCGCGCCAGAGGTCGTTGCCCTCACGCGTGCGCTCGCCGACTCCGGCGAAGACCGACACGCCGCCGTGCTGCGTCGCGACGTTGTTGATCAGCTCCTGGATCAGCACGGTCTTGCCGAGCCCGGCACCGCCGAAGAGGCCGATCTTGCCGCCGCGCACGAACGGCGCGACGAGGTCGATCACCTTCATGCCCGTCTCGAAGATCTCCATCGTCGGCGACAGCTCGCGGAACTCCGGCGGGTCGCGGTGGATCGGCCAGCGCTCGCTGCCCTCGGGGAGCGGCGTCGCCGTTGTCGACGGGATCGCCGATCACGTTCCACAGCCGTCCGAGGGTCGGCTCGCCGACCGGCACGCTGATCGGGGCGCCGGTGTCGACGACGTCGATGCCTCGGGCGAGGCCGTCGGTCGAGTCCATCGCCACGACGCGAACGCGGTCGTCGCCGAGGTGCTGCTGCACCTCTGCGATCAGCGTCCCGCCGTCGCCGGCAGTCTGGATCGAGACGGCGTTGTTGATCGAGGGCAGAGTGTCGGGGAAGACGGCGTCGATCACGACGCCCTTGATCTCGACGATCTTGCCGACGTTGCGGCCGTTGTTCTGGTCGGGCATGCGCCTCCTACGAAGCTCGTGCGGTCAGAACGAGGGCGCGAGAGGCGACGGCCCGAACGCAAGTCTATCGAGAGCGGTGTTCGAGCTGCGTCAGACGAAGGTTGGCGATCCGTCGGCCATAGGCGCGGGCTCGGACCGACGAGCGCCTCGATGACTCGATAAGCTCTGACTCGTAGGCCTGGCCGAGTCGGGTAGACCGTCGGCCGCTGCGTGCGGCGAGGTACGGACGTCGTCGAGCTGCTGCTGTGCGAGCCCGCCGAGGCCCGAAAGCCTGCAGCGGCGACGATGACCGCCGCCGCGGCCGCCTGCGACGCGCGCGATGGCGTATCCGGCGGCGCAGCCGGCTGAGGAGGGCGAACGCGATCGGCCGCTTCGAGCAGCTCCGTGGCGGACGCCGTCGTCGAGGCAGCCACTGCGTCGGCGTAGGCTCGCGCAACCTCGCACAGTCGGAAGGTGCGGCAGTCGAGCGCACGCCTCGTCGAGGTGCTGCCCGCCGCGCCGCTCGGGCTGCAGAGAACTCGCGGTCAGACGCTCGAGCGCGTTCGCATCTGGCCTCGTTCAGTTCGCACGCGGTCACGCTAGTTCTGACGACATCGCGCAAAATGGTTAGGCGAGTCCGGGATCCGGCGAATCTCGCCCAGAAACGTCATCGGCAGCGCAGGCTGGAGAGTTGAGCAGGCGAGCGGGCTCGACGTCGGCGACGGCCGGCCAGGCCGGCTCTCGACGGCGAGCGGCTTGCCAGACCTCGGCGAAGTGGCAGGCGCTCGGGTGCCCGTGCCCGTGGTCGATCAGCGGCGGCACCTCCTCGGCGCAGATCTGGCTGTGCCTTCCAGCAGCGGGTGCGGAAGCGGCAGCCGGACGGCGGATTGGCCGGGCTCGGGACGTCGCCCGTGAGCACGATCCGCTCGCGCTTGCCGCGCTAGTTCGGCGACTCGATCGGCACGGCCGAGAGGAGGGCCTGCGTGTACGGGTGCGTCGGCCGTCGTAGATCTCGTCGCCGCGTCCCGATCTCCACGATCTTGCCGAGATACATGACCGCGACGCGGTCGGAGATGTGGCGGACGACCGAGAGGTCGTGCGCGATGAAGAGGTAGGTGAGCCTGAACTCGCTTCTGTAGCGATTCGAGCAGGTTGACGACCTGCGCCTGGATCGAGACGTCGAGCGCCGAGACGGGCTCGTCGAGCACCATCATCGTCGGGTTGAGCGCGAGCGCGCGGGCGACGCCGATGCGCTGGCGCTGGCCGCCCGAGAACTCGTGCGGGAACCGGTTCGCGTGCTCCGGGCTGAGACCGACCGTGCGCAGCAGCTCCTCGACGCGGGCCGCGCCCTCGCGCCCGCGGTACACGCCGTGGATCCGCAGCGGCTCCGCGACGATCTCGCGCACCGTCATCCGCGGGTTCAGCGACGCGTACGGATCCTGGAAGACGATCTGCAGCTCGCGCCTGACCGGGCGCATCTGCCGCCGGGTGAGGTTCGTGATGTCCTGACCCTCGAAGACGATCGTGCCGGCGGTCGGCTCGGTCAGCTTGATGATCGTGCGCCCGAGCGTCGTCTTGCCGCAGCCCGACTCGCCGACGACGCCGAGCGTCTCGCCGCGGTGCACGGTCAGGTCGACGCCGTCGACGGCGCGCACCTGCGCCGACCTGTCGCCGGAAGAGCCCGCGCCGATCGGGAAGTGCTTGACGAGGCCCTCGATCCGGAGCAGCGCGGGCCTGTCGGCGCGACGCCGTGACGTCGCGCGGCCGTCGTGCTGCGCCGTCTCGGCTCACGCCGACGCATCCGGCCTCCGGATCTCCGCGACATGCCGCCTCGACCGAGCTCCTCGGCGAAGTGGCACGCCGAGACATGGTCGCCGCCCTCGCCGAACGGCCGCAGCGGCGGCATCTCCTCGCGGCAGCGCGCCCGCCCGCGAGAGTGCAGCAGCGCGGGTGGAACGCGCAGCCCGGCGGCGGTGTGATCAGGCTCGGCGGCTGCCCTGGGATCGGACGGAGCGACTCCTCGTCGACTGTCGAGCCGCGGCAGGCTGTTCATCAGGCCGACCGTGTACGGGTGCCGCGGCGAGTTGAAGATCGTGAACACGTCCGTGAGCTCGACGACGCGGCCGGCGTACATGACGACGACGCGGTCCGCGAGCTCGGCGATCAGCCCGAGGTCGTGGGTGATCAGGATCGTCGCGGCGTGCGTCTCCTCCTGCGCGGTCTTCAGCACCTCGAGGATCTGCGCCTGGATCGTCACGTCGAGCGCAGTGGTCGGCTCGTCGGCGATCAGCAGCTGCGGCGCGTTCGCGATCGCCATCGCGATCATCGCGCGCTGGCGCATCCCGCCCGAGAACTCGTGCGGGTACTGGTCGTAGCGCTGCTCGGCGTTCGGGACGCCGACGAGCTCCAGCAGCTCGACGCGCGCTTGCGCGGCCTCCTCGTCGCTCGCGCCTCGGGTTGTGCGCGAGCATGGCCTCGCGCGATCTGGTCGCCGACCTTGAGCACGGGGTTCAGCGACGTCATCGGGTCCTGGAAGATCATCGCGATGTCGCCGCCGCGGACGTCCCGCAGCTCGCTCTTCGACATCGTCAGCAGGTCGCGGCCCTTGAAGAACGCCTCGCCCGAGACGACTCGGCCGGGCGGCTTGCGGGATCAGGCCGAGCATCGTCATCACCGACACGCTCTTGCCGGAGCCCGACTCGCCGACGACCCCGAGCGTCTCGCCGGGAAGACGTCGTAGCTCACCCCGGTCGACGGCGTGGACGACGCCGTCCTCGGTCGCCGAACTCGACCGTCAGGTCGCGAATCGAGAGAACCGGCTCAGGCACGGCAGCCTCCGCTGCGTCGGGTCGAGCGCGTCGCGGAGGCCGTCGCCGATGAAGTTGACGCCGAGCGCGATCAGCACGATCACGAGCCCGGGAACGTGACGAGCCACCAGGCCTCGAAGCCCTGCGTCTGGCCGTCCGCGATCAGCTTGCCGAGCGCCGGCGTCGGCGGCTGGATCCCGAAGCCGAGGAAGGAGAGCGCCGCCTCGATGAGGATCGCCGCGGCGATGATCAGCGTCATCGAGACGATGATCGGCCCGACCGCGTTCGGGCAGCATGTGCCGGACGATGATCCGGGCGTCCCCGGCGCCGGCGGCCTTCGCCGCCTCGACGAACTCCTTCTCTCGCAGCGAGAGGAAGATGCCGCGCACGATTCGCGCGAGACCCGTCCAGAAGAGCAGCGCCAGGATGATCCCGACCCGGACCGGGTCGCCGTTGCCGAGGAACACCGACGCGGTCAGCAGGACGGCCAGCAGCCGGCAGCGTCAGGATGAGGTCGGTGAAGCGCATGAGCAGGTTGTCGACCGTTCCGCCGTAGTAGCCGGCGATCGCGCCGATCGTCGTGCCGATCAGCGTCGTCAGGCCGGCCACGAGGATCGCGACCCAGAGCGACGTCCGCAGCCCGTAGATCACGCGGCTCAGGTAGTCGCGCCCGAGCAGGTCGGTGCCGAACAGTGATTCCCCTCGCTGCGTCGGCGCCTGCGCGATGTTGAACAGGTCGAGCTCGTCGTAGGCGTACGGGCGACACTCGCTCCGCGAAGATCGCGAGCAGCGCGAAGAAGACCAGCACGAGGAGGCTCGCGACCGCGAGGCGGTGGCGGAGGAAGCGCGTTCGCACGTAGTCCCACTGGCTGCGCGGCTTGATCGGTCGACGCCCGACTCGTGCGCGAGCGTCGGCGTCCTCGCTGCGAGCGTCATCGGCTCCGGGAGCTCGTCGCCGCCCGGCCCGTCGTGGTCGAGCTCCTTCGTGCCCTCCGTCGTGCGGATCAGATCAGTCATGACGGACCCGCGGGTCCAGGAGGCCGTAGGTGATGTCGGCGAGCAGGTTGAAGAAGATGATCGCTGCCGACATGATCATCAGCCACGCCATCACCGGGTAGGGGTCGCCGGAGTTGAGCGCGTTGATGAAGTAGGGGCCCATCCCGTCGAGCCCGAAGACCGTCTCGGTGACGACGACGCCGCCGATCAGCGCGCCGAAGTTCAGCGCGATCACCGTCGTCAGCGGGATGAGCGCGTTTCGGAACGCGTGCCTCATGATCACCGAGCGCTCTTTGAAGCCCCTTCGCGCGCGCCGTGCGCACGTAGTCGGAGTTGATCACCTCGAGCATCGCACGCGCGCATGAAGCGCGAGTACGTGGCGATGCTCGCGACGCAGAGGACGATCACCGGCAGCGCGAGATGCTGCGGCGCGGTCGAGCAGGAAGTAGATGCCGTTCCCGGGTCCACGCCGCTCAGGTTCGCCGTGTAGAAGATGCGGATGTCGAACCACAAGTAGATGTTGACGAACAGGATCTGGAGCATCAGCGCCAGCCAGAAGACGGGCGTCGCCAGACCGAGGAAGCTGAAGGTCGTCGCCGTGTAGTCGAACGCGCTGTATTGCCGCAGCGCGGAGTAGACGCCGATCACGATCGCGATCAGGATCGCGAAAAACTCCGCCACAAACACCAGCTGCAGCGTGTGGCCCACGACGCGCTGGATGTCCGGCATGATCTTGCGCTCGCCGATGATCGTCGTGCCGAACTGGTTGGTGACGGCGTCCTGCAGCCAGTAGACGTACTGGACGACGATCGGGTCGTTCAGGTGCTTGCGGCCTCGATGTTCGCGATCGTCGCCGGATCGACGCCGGGCGACATCTTCAGGAACGCCAGCGGGTCACCCGAGATGGTCACGAACGTGAAGATCAGGAAGCTCGCCACGAGCAGCACGACGACGCTGTAGAGCAGGCGGCGGATGATGTAGGTCAGCACGGCACGGGCCTCCTCCGGTTCACGAAGCGAGTCTAAAGCGAGAAGGGAGGTCCCGCCGAAGCGGGACCCCCCTTCTGTCGAGCTGAGCGTGGCTGATCGGCCACCCTCCCTACGGTGTTACTGGGTCCGCCAGAGCTCGGAGTTCCAGGTCGAGCCCTGCTGCGTCGGGTTGAGCAGCAGGCCCGCTGACGCTGCGGTTGTTGATCAGGAACCCGGGCCGGACGTACATCGGAATCGAGATGACGTCCTCGGCCATGATCCGCTCCGCGCTGTGGAGCAGGTTCCGGCGCGCCGCGTTGTTCGGCGTGAACTGCGCCTTCTGAAGCGCGCTGGAGGCCGTCCGGTTGCAGTACGTCATGTAGTTCTGGTCACCACCGCAGCCGTAGAGGCCGAACGCGGTGATCGAGCTCGTCGGTCCGCCGAGCCACGTGAACATGCTGATGTCCCAGTCGCGCGAAGGCAGGATCTGGGTCAGCGCGTTCGCCGCGAACCGCGGCAGGAGCTCGATGCCCGATGGCCTTCAGTCTGGCTCTGGGCGATCTCGAACGTCAGCGCACGAAGCTGGTTGCCGGCGGTGGTGTTGAAGCGGAACGACAGCTTCCCGACACCGGGGCAGGTCCAGATGTTCGTGTTGTTGCGGTTCGGCGTGGTCGGACCACCGGTGCAGCCGTTCGCGCGGAGCTGCGCGATCGCAGCCCGCTGGTTGAAGCGCCCACCGGGCGAAGAACGGCCGGTAGTTGGCCTCGAACGGCTTCCAGATCAGGCTCTGGAGCACGGGCAGCTGAGCGGCCGATGCGACCAGGCCGGAGTTGACGTACAGAGCGTTCCGCACGTCAGCGCGGTTGATGCTCTGGATGAGCGCCTGGCGGACGTACTTCCGCTTCAGCGCCGGATGGCCCTGCGGGCCCTGCTGCAGGTCCATGTGCTCGAAGAAGTACCCGGGGCCGGACTGGACCCGGTACGAGCTGTTGCGCCGGATCTCCACGATCTGGAGCTGCGGCTGCGGCTCCGTCACCTGGATCTCGTTCGAGCGCAGCGACTGGAAGAGCGACGCCGTGTTCGGGATGTAGCGGAACACGAGACGATCGAGCCGGGCCTGCGGCCCTGCGCGGAACGTCGCGTTCTTGACGAGCACGAGCTGCGTGCCCTTCTGCCAGCTGCTGAACCGGTACGGACCGCTGGAGACGTCAAGGCTGCTCTGGTAGAGCGTGTTGACGTTCGCACCACGGAGGGACGCCGCCGGGTAGATGTTGCCGGAGATCAGCGCTTCCCAGGCCGCGTACGGCTTGCGGAAGATGACCGTGACGGTCTTGCCGCGGACCTGGCATGCGGCGGATGTCCTCCCAGCCCTCACGGGACGTGATGTCCCAGTTCTTGTTCATGATGGCCTGGTAGGTGGCGCGGAAGTCGTTGCCCGTCACCTGGCTGCCGTTGCTCCACTTCGCAGCGGCCTTGATCGTGAAGCGAACGGTCAACGGATTCGCCTTGACGAGCTTCGGCTTACCCTGGAAGAGCTGCGGAACGAGGATCGCCTTCTGGTTGTAGCGCTGACCACTCGCAAGCACGAGGTTCGTGACGAGGCTCGTCGTGTACGCGTTGCCAGGGGTGATCAGGTTGTTCAGGGTGGCCGGCTCCTGGTCGTGGCCGATCACCACCGTGCCCGCAGCCGAACGACTCGGCTTCGCGGTTGCAGCAGGCCCGACGACGAGGCTTGTGATCACAAGCGCTGCGGCGAAGAGCCAAACAGCTTTCGTACGCATGTATCCCCTCCTGTAGATGCTTCCTACCCGCCCTCGAAGACCGCAGACGTGCCAGATCCGGAGTGCCTCTTCTACGCCGTTGGTGAGAGCGGGCCGGTGAGTATGACGCCTTGCTGAGAGGTTTGTTAGCGAGCTGGTAGTCAGCGGCCGGGGCGGCCAGGAGCAGCCCCAGAGGCAAAAAGGCGGCCAGCGCGGCGAGGGGCGCGAGCGGCTTCCGCTCGCGGCGGTCTCGCTGGACGACCGTGGGACCGGTGCCGAGGCGCCGCCGGGCCTCCCGTGCCGCGGCTCCGACCTCGTCCTCGGAGTAGACGGCGCCGCGGGTGGCGCTCGCGAGCCGGTCGAGCGAGGCGCGGGAGGTCGGGTCGGGCTTGTAGTCCGGCGCGGCGATGCCCCGGACGAAGACCCGCTCGCTCGGGCCCCAGACATGGACGAAGACGGTCTCGATCCCCGGCGGGCGCGGCCAGCGCTCGCCGCGACCGCCCCCTCGTTCAGCGGCCGGGTCTCGCCGTCGGTGACGACGACGAGCAGGCGGTGCTCGACGGTCGGCGAGAAGAACCTGCGGGTCGCGACGGGGCCGAGCGCCTCGAGGGTCGTCCCGTTCGCGGACAGTCGTTCCTGCGGCGGCGGCCGGTCGATCCCGATCGACTGCTCGATGGTCGCCCGGAACACGTCCTCGTTCGCGCTCGGGAAGAGGTGCGGCAGGACGCGGTCGGTCAGCGAAGCGATCCCGACCTTGATCCCGACGAGCTGCTCCCGGACCTCGACCGCGGCCGACTTCGCGCGCTCGATCCGCGCCGGCGAGGCTTCGTTCCGACCGCGCGAGCATCGAGCGGGAGACGTCGAGGACGACGTAGACCTCCGCGTCCGTGCGAACGTGTGCGGGCGTCGTGCGCTCGAGGACCGGCTGCGCCGCCGCCACCCCGACGAGCGCCCCGGCCAAGACGAGCGCGACGACCGGAAAGGCCCGCGACCGCAGGCGCGGCGACGGGAGGCGGAGCGTGCCCCGGATCCCCGCCGCGCGGCGCGAGACGAGCAGCGCGATCGCCAGCGGGACGACGACGGCGAGCGCGACGAGCGCGGCGAGCGGCGTCAGGAAGTCGACGGTCAACTCAGTACCCGCCTCCGGCCTCGCCCGCGCCCGCTCCGCGCGCACCCTGGCCGCCCGGGGTCGGGTCGTCGCCGCCGCCGCTCTCGCCGGCCTCGGCGTCGCGACGGAGGGCGATCTCGAGGTTCGCCTTCGCCTCGTCGTTGTCCGGGTCGAGCGCGATCGCGCCGCGGAACCTCGCCAGGGCGTCGCGCTGCAGGGCGTCCTGGTCCTGGGAGTCGGACAGCGCGCTCGCGAAGCTGATCACGCCGAGCAGCGTCATCGCGCGCGAGCGCCGCCGACGGTCGGCGTCGTCCTCGGCGATCGCGGCGATCAGCGAGCGCGCCTCGCTGCGCCGGAGCGCGAGCCGCGGGTCGGACGACTCCGCCTGCGCGACGCCGGCGAGCCGGAGCGTGCGGAGCGCCTCGCGGAAGTCGACGTCGTCGTCGACGCCGAGCAGCGCCTCGGCCGGCGCCGAACGGGACGGACTGCGCGGGCTGCCAGAGGTCGCGCTCCTGCGGCGCGGCGCGGTAGCGGACGTCGCCGCTCTCGAGCGCGCTCTGCCAGCGCGCGACGTCGAGCGCGTGAGGAGCAGCACGGCGGCGAGGGCGAAGCAGGCGAGCGGCGCCGAGGATCGCCGCGACGCGCTTCACGTCGCCCTCGGCAGCGCGAGCCGCGACGCGTAGCGCTCGTGCGCCGCGAGCGCCAAGAAGAACAGTGTGGCCAGCGTGAGCAGCCCGATCGGCGAGCCCGGCGCTGTCGGCGTTCCGCAGCGGTCGCGCCTCGTTGTCCGATCGAGCGCGTCGGCTCGGAGAACGCGTCCTCGCCGAGGAGCCGGCGTGAAGAGGAGCCGGCCGTCGCTCAGCGCGCCGATCGGCACGACGCGGACGGCGACACCGCGGCTCTTGCAGCCCGTCGATCGTCCGCGTCAGCGCGGCGACGTCGTCGGGCGCCGTCTGCAGGTCGCTGATCAGCACGATCGAGCCGTTCTCGACGTGCTCGCGGTCGAGCATCCGGCCGGCGAGCTCGAGCGCGTCGGAGATGCGCGTGCCGCCGCGGAAGCTCTGCGTCCACGGCGTCGGCGGGTCGCCGCGTTCCGGCGGCGTGAGCACGCGCAGGACCGGCTCGAGCTCGCTCGCGGGCGTTCCCGGCGGGAGCAGCTCGTAGGCGACGTCGGAGAAGACGACGAGCCCGACCGGCGCGTCACCGTCGACGACGTTCCGGAGCGAGCGGCGCACGTCGCCGTAGCTGTTCGGCGATGCTCAGCGAGACGTCGACCACGATCACGCCCGACGAGCCCGCGGGGACGATCGTGCGGCGATGCACGTCGAACGAGCGCACGCGAGCGACCGTCGCGGCGAGCGCCGCGACGGCGGCGAGCCGCGAGCACCGAGCCGCACGAGCCTCGTGCGCCGCGCGACGCCGCGGAGGGCGGCAACGTCGTGCGTGTCGATCGCGAGCCTACGCCTGCGTCGCATCGTCCTCCTCGGTCTCGTCGCTCGCGGCTTCCCGGTCGAGGTGCTCGCGCACGCGCGCGGCGAGCCCGACCGACTCGACGGGCTGCGGGCTGCCCGGAGCGCCACGCGAGCGCGCGCGCCGACGCGGCGAGCGACCGGTCTCGTCCGTCGAAGTGCTCGGCGACGAACTCGAGCGCCCGGCGGCGCTCGGCCGCCGCCGTCGAGCGGGCTCGGCTCCTCGAGCAGCGCGAGCGCGCGCTCGAGCGGCGTCAGGTCCGGCAGGCGGCGGCGGGGCCGGCGGCTCCGGCGGCGGCGGCTCCTCCCGGCGCGGGAGCGCCGCGTACACGAGCCTGCCGCCGCCGAGCAGCAGCGCAGCCGCACCCGCGAGGAGCAGCGCGAGCAGCAGCGCCGGCGGCAGCCGGTACGACACGGCCGGCAGCGTCGCGAGGTCGGCGCGCCAGGCCGTCCCGTACTCGTCGCGGCGACCGAAGTCGTCCGAGACGAGCCGCGTGTTCATCGACGAGCACCGGCCAGCGCACCTCGGTCGACGCACGGCCGCCGCCGACCTGGTCGTACGTGAGCTTGACCGCCTGGAACTCGCGCGACGACGACGCGCGATTCGGAACGCACGTCGGTCCCAGGCAGCGAATGCACGTAGACCGTCTCCACGTAGGTCGCGCGGTCGTCGTCGCGGCGGATCCGCTGCGGCGCTCGCACGAGCTGCCACGGCGCGAACGCCGCCTCGACGCGCAGCGAGTCCGGGTCGATGCGCGCGCGGTCGAGCGCGACCTGGACACGCGCGGTGACCGTGTCGCCGAAGAGCACGACGCGCGGCGACACGACGACGCGCGCCTCGAGCGCCTGCGCGCGGTCGAGCGCCTCGGTCGACGAGCCGTCGTCCCGCAGCGACGAACACGGCGACGAGCACGCGCCGACCACGAGCGCAGCGAGCGCTCCGACGAGCAGGCGGCGCGAGCTCACGCGCGCACCACCTGCCTCGTCCGGCGTCCCTCGGACCAGCCGAGGAACGACGAGAGGATCTCCGCCGGGTCGCTCGACGAGACGACGACCGGGTCGAGGTCGAGACCGCGAAAGACGTCGAGCAGCCCGCGCGAAGCGCTCCTCGTTCGCCTCGCGCCGTGCGGCCGCCTCGCGAGCGGTCAGCCGAACCGGCGCGATGCGGCCCGTGCGCGGGTCGCGCAGCGGGAGCGACGAGCCCGTGCACGTCGGGGAAGCTCTGCTCCCAGACCGGGTCCTGGATCACGACCGGGCACGAGGTCCCAGCGATGCTCGAGCAGCCTGGAGCCACGTCTCGTCGGACGGCGGGGGCGAGGAAGTCGGAGAGCACGAAGACGAACGCTGCCGGAGGTGACGACGCGCCGGTGCTCGGCGAGGTGGTCGAGCGCAGCGCTCGAGGCTGTCCGTGCGGCGCGGCCGAACGGCTGCCCGGTCGAAGCGCTTCTCCATCACCTCGCGCGGCCTGCGCCCGCCGCGCGGCGGCTCCCAGTACGCCGTCGCCCTCCGCGATGGTCGAGGTAGCCGGCGAACCCGCCGGCGCCGACGGCGCTCGCGCATCGAGCAGCTCGGCGGTCGCGTGCAGCGTCGCGCGCGGCTTGTCGAGCCACGGCAGCGGCGAAGGGAAGAAGGACATCCCCGGGCGTCGGTCGCAGGCGATCACGACACGCGGCGCCTCTTCCGCGTAGCTGCTCGCGCACGATGAACTCGTCGCTGTGCAGCGCGGCCGAGCGACGCGCCGACGCAGCCCAGTCGATCGAGTGCGACGTCGTCGCCCGGCGGTACGGCCGCGAGCCGACGACGTCGGAGCCGGGTGCCGCGCCGGAAGCTCGCGCATCGTTCCGAACGAGAGGCCGATCAGCCGCCGCCGCGGGACGAGCGGGAACGGTCACGGCTGCTCGACGGCTCGGCAAGCGGTACTGGGGCAGGCCGAAGAGCGTGGTAGTCCTCGGAGCTGCGGCCGCGGCGCGAGCTCGAGGCAGCGCCGCCGGAGCATCCTCGATCGCGGCGTCCCGCCGCCGCGCGCGCCTCCGCGAGGAAGCCGCCGGCGGAAGACGAGCCGGTGCGCGACGCACGGGAGTCGAACAAGCCGCTCGACGTCCTCGGGCACGACATAGACCGGCCGCGCAGAAGCGCCCACGCGCGCGACGCGCACGCTCGAGCGCGAGCGCTCGCGCGCACCGACGCGCCCATCGAGACGTCCTCGACTCGCGCGTCGCGCGGACGAGATCGACGATCCAGCGCTGGATAACCGCGTCGACGTAGATGTCTCGGACGCGCGACCGCGCAGCTCGAGGATCTCCTCGAGGCCGACGACCGGGCCGAGATGCTCGAGCGGGGTGGCAGTACCGCTGCTCGTCGAGGATCTGCAGCTCGTCGTCCGCCGACGGGTAGCCCAGCGCGGTGCTTCAGGAAGAAGCGGTCGAGCTGCGCCTCGGGGAGCGGGAACGTGCCCTCGTACTCGATCGGGTTCTCCGTCGCGAGCAGCAGGAACGGGTGCGGGCAGCAGGCGCGTCACGCCGTCGACCGTGACCTGCTGCTCGGCCATCGCCTCGAGCAGCGCCGACTGCGTCTTCGGCATCGCGCGGTTGATCTCGTCGACGAGCACGACGTTCGCGAAGATCGGGCCTGGACGAAACTCGAACTCGCGCTCCTTCTGGTCGAAGATCGCGAGAGCCCGGTGACGTCCGTCGGCTGCAGGTCGGGCGTGCACTGGATGCGCGATCGCGGTCGCGCCCTCGATCGAGCGCGCCATCGCGCGCGCGAGCACGGTCTTGGCGGTCCCCGGCACGTCCTCGAGCAGCACGTGCCCGCCGCAGGCGAGCGCGGCGACGACGAGCTTGATCTCCTCCGACTTGCCGTGGACGACCGTCTCGATGTTCGCGGACGATCCGGTCGGCGATCTGAGTCGCCCGGTCCAGCGCGGACTCTTGCTCGAGTGGTGCGGCCTCGGTCTCCATCGCGGATCGATTGTAGGTGTCCAGAGTGACTTCTAAGACGTGGGCGCGAGCCGGGATTGTTGGGAAACGCGCTAGCCTTCGAGCGCATCGGCGCCGGCCACGACTTCCAGGATCTCCTGGGTGATCTCGGCCTGCCGGGCTCGGTTCATCGCGAGCGTGAGGCTGTCGATCAGCTCGCCGGCGTTCTTCGACGCGTTCCGCATCGCGGTCATCCGCGCGCCCTGCTCGGAGGCGGCCGACTCGAGCAGCGCGCGGTAGACCTCGGTCTCGAGGTAGACGGGCAGCAGCCGGGCGAGAATCTCCTCCGGCTCGGGCTCGTAGATGAAGTCGCCGCGCATCGCGTCGTCGCGGCGCTCCTCGTCGTCGGTCTCGAGCAGGTGCTCGGGGATCGGCAGCACCTCCTGCTCGGTCACCTTCTGAACGAGCGGCGAATCGAAGTGGTTGTAGACCAGGATCACGCGGTCGAACTCGCTGTCCACGTACTGCTCGGTCAGCGTGTGCGCGATCGCCTGCGCGTCGGTGTACGCCGGCCGGTCGCTGAAGCCGGTCCAGTCGCTCGCGACGTCGTAGCCGCGGAAGCGGAGCGTCGACCGGCCCTTCTTCCCCGCGACGAGCCAACGGATCGTCTGCCCCTCCGCTTCGAGCTCGCGGCCGAGCGCAAGTGCCCTCCGCAGGACCTGGGAGTTGAAGGCGCCCGCGAGGCCGCGGTCTCCGGTCATCGCGAGGATCGCCGTCGTCTGCGGTTCGCGGCGCTGGAGCAGTGGGAGCCGCTGCGTCGAGACGGATGCGCGCGCGACGCCGCTCATCAGCTCGAGCATCTTGTCGGCGTAGGGACGCATCGTCTCGATCCGCGCCTGCGCGCGCCTGAGCCGGGCGGAGGCGACGAGCTCGAACGCCTTCGTGATCTTCTGCGTGTTCTGAACCGAGCGGACTCGGCGCTTCAGGTCTTGGGTCGACGCCATCTACGACGTCTCGACGTTGAAGCCCTGCTTGAACTTCTCGATCTCCGCCTTGAGCTTCTCCTCGAGGTCGTCGGGGAGCTCGCCCGTCTCGCGGATCTGCTTGTAGACGTCCCCGGACGACCGCAGGTACTCGCGGAGCTCCTCCTGGAAGCGCACGACGTCCGACGTCGGGATGTCGTCGAGGTAACCGTTCACGCCCGCGTAGATCGCGACGACCTGCTCCTCGACCGGCCACGGCTGGTACTGCGGCTGGTTGAGGGTCGCGACGAGCTTCTCGCCGCGGTTCAGGGTCGCGCGCGTGGCCTCGTCGAGCTCCGAGCCGAACTGCGCGAACGCCTCGAGCTCGCGGTACTGCGACAAGTCGAGGCGCAGGCGGCCGGCCACCTTGTTCATCGCCTTCGTGCGGGCGCTGCCGCCGACGCGCGACACCGAGATGCCGACGTTGATCGCCGGGCGGATGCCCGAATAGAAGAGGTCGGACTCGAGGAAGATCTGCCCGTCGGTGATCGAGATCACGTTCGTCGGGATGTAGGCGGCGACGTCGCCGGCCTGCGTCTCGACGATCGGGATCCCGGTGAGCGAGCCGCCGCCCAGCTCGTCGTTCAGCTTGCAGCTCCGCTCGAGCAGGCGGGAGTGGAGGTAGAAGACGTCGCCGGGGAACGCCTCGCGGCCCGGCGGGCGGCGCAGCAGCAGCGAGAGCTGGCGGTACGCGTCGGCGTGCTTCGAGAGGTCGTCGTAGAAGACGGCGGCGTGCTTGCCCTGGAACAGGAAGTGCTCGCCCATCGCGGTGCCCGCGTACGGCGCCATCCACTTGATCGGCGCGGCTTCGTGCGCCGCGGCGGAGACGATGATCGTGTACTCGAGAGCGCCCTCGTCGCGGAGCCGGTCGACGACCTGCGCGACGGTCGACGACTTCTGCCCGATCGCGACGTAGACGCAGAACAGGTCGCCCCCGCGCTGGTTCAGGATCGTGTCGACGACGAGCGCCGTCTTGCCGGTGCCGCGGTCGCCGATGATCAGCTCGCGCTGGCCGCGGCCGATCGGGATCATCGAGTCGATCGCCTTGATCCCCGTCTGCACGGGCTCCTTCACCGGCTGGCGGTCGACGACGCCCGGCGCCTTGAACTCGAGCGGCCGGCGCTCCGACGTCTCGATCGGGCCGAGGCCGTCGAGCGGGTTGCCGAGCGGGTCGACCACGCGGCCGAGCAGCGCCTCGCCGACCGGCACCGACGCGACGTTGCCCGTGCGCCGGACCGGCTGGCCCTCGGCGACCTGCTCCCACTCGCCGACGAGCGCCGCCCCGACGTTGTCCTCTTCGAGGTTGAACGCGAAGCCCGGTCACCCCGTGGTCGAAGTCGAGCATCTCGAGCGCGACGCAGTTGTCGAGGCCGTGGACGCGCGCGATGCCGTCGCCGACCTGCAGGACCGTGCCGACCTCGGAGAGATCGGTCTGGACGTCGTACTGCTCGATCCGCTGCTTCAGGATCGAGGTGATCTCTTCGGGGCGTAGCTTCAACGGTGTCAGCTCCTCTTGAGGTCTTGTCGTAGGCGTTCAAGTCTTCCGCGGACGCTTGCGTCCACGAGCATCGGGCCGGCACGAAGCACGAAGCCGCCGATCAGGTCGGGGTCGACGCTGCGAGTCGCCTCGACGTGGCGGCCCGACTGCTGCTCGATCTGCGCGAGGATCTCCTTCGCTTCGTCGTCCGAGAGCTCGTACGCAGTGGTCAGGTCGACCGCGAGCCGCTTCTCCTCGGCGGCGACGAGCGCCTCGAACTCGCGCGTGATCTCCTCGAGCTCGGTCGCGCGTCCCTTCTCGATCAGCAGGAGCAGGAAGTTGCGCACGATCTCTTCACCGCCCGCGAGCAGCTCGCCGAGCGCGGCCTGCTTCGTGCGGTGGTCGATCTCGGGGTTCTCGAGCAGCGCGCGCAGCTCCGGCACGTCTCGCGTGGCCGCGACGAAGTCGGCGAGCTCCTCGTGTACCTGCGCGAGGCGGCTCTGGTCCTTCGCTGCGGCGAAGAGCGCGCTGGCGTAGATGCGGTGCGCGACGGCCACCTAGGCCACGGGCTCCTTCTCCAGCTTCGAGAAGTCGAGCTCCTTGATCGCGTCGTCGATCAGCGTGCGGTGCGCCTTCGGGTCGAGTGCGCCGCGCGTGACCCGCGCCGCAGCGACGAGCGCGAGGTCCGCGACAGCCCGCCGGATCTCTCCGAGCGCGCGCTGCGTCTCTGCCTCGATCTGGCGCTTGGTCTCCTCGAGCCGCCGCTGCCGGTCCTCCTCGGTCTCCACGCGCACGCGCTCGCGCTGCGACTCGGCGACGCGGCGCGCCTCGGTGAGGATCTCCTCGGCCTGGCTGCGCGCCTGCTGCATCAGGCTCCTGTGCTCCTCCAGCAGCCTGCGTGCCTCGTCGCGGGCGTTGTCGGCTTCGCGAAGCGCCTCCGCGATCCGCTCGCGGCGCTGGTCGATGATCTGCTGGATCGGCCCGAACGCCCACTTTCGCAGCACGAAGAACGTGATCGCGAAGCAGAGGAGGGTCCAGATCATCAGCCCCGGAATGGGCTCGATCAGCGATGAGCCGCTGTCCTCGGTCGAGGCCTCCGCGGCGAGTGGGAGCAGACTGGCCAGCATCTAGACGAGGACGAACGCCAGCAGGCCGCCGATCAGGCCGTAGAAGACGACGGCCTCGGTCAGCGCGAAGCCGAGCCACATGATCCCGGTCAGCTCGCCGCGGAGCTCGGGCTGACGCGCGACCGACTGGATCATCGAGCCGAAGATGTTGCCGATGCCGATACCCGCGCCGAGCGAGCCGAGCCCGATCCCGAGCGCGAGTGCGATCGCCTTGCCGAGGTCGACGACGTTCCCCTCGGTGGCGGCAAGAACGAGATTGGACATTCCCTCTCCTTTAGTGGTCCGGCTCGATCGCCGAGCCGATGTAGATGGCTGACAGGGCGGCGAAGATGAACGCCTGGATCGAGACGACGATCACGACCTCGAAGAGGTAGAAGGCGGTTGCGGCAGGCACCGCGACCACCGCGAGGACGACCGACTCGAGGACGAAGATCAGCCCGATGAAGGTCAGGATCAGCATGTGGCCTGCGAGCATGTTGGCGAAGAGACGGACTGAGAGCGACACCAGCCGCATGAACTGCCCGAGGATCTCGAGTGGCACGAGCATCGGCAACATCGCTTTCGGGACCTCGGGGATCCAGCTCTTGAAGTACCCGACGGGGCCGTTCGCCCGGATGCCTTCGATGTGCGTGAACACGAAGGTCATGAGGGCCAAGGCCAGCGTGACGGAGATGGACGAGGTCGCGGCGTAGATGCCCCACACCGGGAGCTCGACCCCGAAGAGCTCGAACGTCTCGCCGGTGATCGGGAGCGGGATGAAGCCGAGCATGTTGATCGTCCAGATGAAGAGCATCAGGGACGCGACGTACGGGAACCAGCGACCGATCGCCTTCGTCGGGAGGCCCTGTTCGGCGACCTGCGTTTGCGCGACGTCGTAGATCTGCTCGCCGATCGTCTGGCGGCGGTCCGGCGTGACGCGGAGGCGGAAGCGCATGAGCAGGATCCCGATCGCCATCGTCAGCAACGATCCGAGCCAGAGGTAGACGACCGCCTTGTTGATCGACATGTCGAGCGGGCCGATGTGGATCGACACCCACGGGTGCAGCTCGAACTCGGTCGAGGGGTCGAACTTCGCCTCCTCGCCCGCGGGTGCCTCCGCGGCGAGTGTGAGCGCGTTCAGGAGCAGCAACTTCATCGCGTCGACTCCTGCCCGAAGTACGTCGCGAGCGAGACGCCGAGCTCGAGCGTGTACGCGAGGGCATAGAGAAGCGCAGCCGAGAGGCCGAGCCGTGCGTCAGACGCCGCGACCGCGATCAGCACGACGCCGACCGCGACCGAGCGCAAAGTCATTCCGATCCCCACCACGCCCGAGGCCGCGAGCTTATCGGCGCCCACCCCGAGCCGCGCCAGCAGCAGCGCGAGGCCCTGCGACGCGAGCCAGAGAACGAGGGCGAGCACCCAGCCGCCGATCGGCAGGTCGGCGACGATGAAGACGGGCAGCGCAAGCACGAAGAGGCCCGCCGTGGCGAGCGCGGGGAGCAACCGGCCGGGTGCGGCACGCGGGGTCTCGAACATCGCCAGTCTCACATCGCCTCCCGGTAGCGCCGGTACACCGCGAAGATCCCGACCGGGATCCCGACCACGAGCCCGACCATCAGGCCGAGCGGCCAGGAGCCGAGCGCCCAGCCGACGACCGTGCCGACGATGCCGCATGCAGTCGTCGTCCCGATCAGGGTTCCCCCTGCGCCGGCGAGCTGAAGAGACGGGCGGGCGGGTTCAACCACTCGAGGCGAGCATACCAAAGCTCGTAACACCGAAAACCCGCTTCCCAAGCGGGTTTCAGCTAATGATTGTGCGATGCATGTCGAGCGTCTCGGCTCGGGTCCCCGGCTCGTGCTCGTCCACGGCTCGGTCGCGCCCGGTTGGCTCACGTGGAACGCGCAGAAGCCACTTGCCGAGCGCTTCGAGCTGGTCGTGCCCACCCGGTCCGGCTACCCGCCGAACGCCCCACTCGAGGAGATCGACTTCGAGTCGCAGGCGAAGGAGCTCGCCGCGCTGCTCGAGCCGGGCGACCACCTCGCGGCCCACTCCTACGGCGCGGTGGTCTCGCTCCTTGCCGCGGCGCGAGCGCCGCTCGCCTCGCTGACGGTCGTCGAGCCGCCGGCCTTCGGCGTGGCGCGCGGCGACCCGGCGGTCGAGGAGTTCCTCGGCCACTTCGAGGCGGGAGTGCCGACGGAGCCGCGGGCGTACCTCGAGTTCTTCCTCCCGCTCGTCGGCTCGTCGCTGAACCTGCGCGAACCGCTCTCGCCCGCGATCGAGGCCGGCGCCCGGGCAGCGATTGCGGAGCGCTTCCCCCACGAGGCGGTCATCCCCCTGGCGGAGCTTGCGGCGGCGCCGTTCCCGAAGCTCGTCGTCTCCGGCGGCCACAACGCGGCCTTCGACGCGGTCTGCGACGTCCTCGAGCAGCGCCTCGGCGCGCAGCGGGCCGTGCTCCCGGGCGCCGGTCACTCGATCCCCCGCCTCGGCGAGCCGTTCAACGCGTTGCTGGAAGGGTTCGTCTCGCGCTAGGCGCTTCGGCGCTCGGGCTCGGCTTCCTCACGCCGGCGGCCGCGAAGGTTCGAGAGCTTCACGATCTCGAGGACGTAGACGACGTAGACCGAGAACGCGACCGCGACGAGACCGATCGCCACCGCGAGGAGCGTCGGCCACAGGTGCCACTCGCCGCCTTCGCGGAAGGGGACGAAGCGCGTCGCGAACGCCGCACCCGCGAGCGTGACGCACCAGGCGTACATCGTGAGCGCGGCGCGACGCTGCGAGAATCCGCGCCGCAGGAAGCGGAAGTGCAGGTGCGACTGGTCGGCCGCGTAGAGCTTCTGGCCGTGCTTGATCCTCCGGGCCAGGACGAAGGTCGTGTCGAGGATCGGGATCGCGAGCATGACGAGCGGGAAGAACAGCACGACGGTCGACGCCGTTTTCAGCAGCCCCTGGATCGCGATCGTCGCAAGGGCGTAGCCGAGCAGCAGCGCCCCCGAGTCGCCCATGAAGATCCGCGCCGGGAAGAAGTTGTGGCGCAGGAAGCCGAAGCACGCCCCGGCGACGATCGCAGAGAACACGGCCGCGGTCGGCTTGCCGAGCGAGAGCGCGATCACGGCGAACGTGAAGCCGGCGATCCCGCAGACCCCGGCCGCCAGGCCGTCCATCCCGTCGAGGAAGTTGACCATGTTCATCAGCGCGACGACCCAGACGATCGTGGCGCCGACGCCGAGCCAGGTCGGCAGCTCGATGTAGGGATCGGCGAGGAGCGGGAAGTTGAAGCGGTCGATGTAGATCCCGAACGCTGCGGGCACCGCGGCAGCGGTCACCTGGCCCCCGAGCTTCTGCCACCACGCGAGGCCGCGGAAGTCGTCGATCGCTCCGACCGTCGTCGCGATCGCCGCTCCGAGCAGCAGTCCGCGCGCCTCGCGGTTCAGCTCGAGGAACGCGAGCGCCGGCACGAGGATCCCGACGAAGAGCGCGAGCCCGCCGAGCCGCGGCACCGGCAGCTCGTTCAGCCGCCGCGCCTCGGGCGCGTCGACCGCGCCGATCCGGCGCGCCATCTGCCCGATCGCGGGCGTGAGCAGCAGCACGATCCCGAGCGCGAGCGCGAAGCCCCAGACGACCTCGGGCGTCTCCCTCAGCTCGTCCAGCATCACGACCTGACCTACTTCGTGCCGTAGAGCCGGTCGCCCGCGTCGCCGAGACCGGGAACGATGAAGCCCCGCTCGTTCAGCTCGCGGTCGATCGCAGCGCACACGATGTGCACGTCGGGGTGGTCGCGGTGCACGCGATCGATGCCCTCCTGCACCGCGACGAGGCAGACGAGCGCCACCGTCCGGGCACCCGCTTCCTTGACCACTTCGATCGCGGCGGCACTCGAGTTGCCGGTCGCGAGCATCGGGTCGAGCACGATCGCGTCGCGGTCGTTCATGTCGGCCGGCAGCTTCACGAAGTACTGCACCGGCTGGAGCGTCTCCTCGTCGCGGTACATACCGATGAACCCGACGCGTGCGCTCGAGATCAGCGAGAGCACGCCGTCGAGCATCCCGACCCCCGCGCGGAGGACCGGGGTGACGGCGACCTTCTTGCCGGCGATCCGCGGAAACGAAGCGGTCTCCAGCGGCGTCTCGATCACGACGTCCTCCGTCGGGAACTCCTTCGTCGCCTCGTAGGTCAGGAGCAGCGTGACCTCCTCGACGAGCTTCCGGAAGTGGACGGTCGGCGTGTCCTTGTCCCGCAGGTACGACAGCTTGTGCTGCACGAGCGGGTGCGTCACGTGCGTGACGCGGCCGGTCGCGGTCGCGCTCACGCTCACGCCGCGTACGTCGTGTAGCCGCGGAACCCCGGATAGAGCGGCCGCTTTGCGCAGAGCGCGTCGATGCGCTCGTTCAGCCCTGCCAGGTCGGGTGCGTCCGCGAGCGCGTCGACCATCACCGAGCCGACCTCGCGGAAGTCGTCCTCGTCGAAGCCGCGCATCGTCGCCGCAGGAGTGCCGACGCGCACGCCGGAGCCGACCGTGGGCGGCCGCTCGTCGTACGGCACCGTGTTGCGGTTGACGGTCAGCTTCACCTCGTGCAGCCGCTCCTCCGCGTCCTTGCCCGTCCACTCCGAGCTCCGAAGGTCGATCTGCAGGAGATGCGTGTCGGTGCCACCGGTGAGCAGGTCGAGCCCGCCCTGCAGCAACGTCTCGCCGAGCACGTCGGCGTTCGCACGGACCTGCGACTGGTAGTCGCGGAACGCATCGGTCATCGCGATCTTGAAGCACGCCGCCTTCGCGGCGATCGTGTGCTCGAGCGGGCCGCCCTGCATGCCGGGGAAGATCGCGCGGTCGACGTCCTTCGCGAACTCCTCCTTGCAGAGGATGAATCCCGCGCGCGGGCCTGCGAGCGTCTTGTGCGTCGTCGAGGTGACGAAGTCGCAGTGCGGGATCGGGTTGGGGTGAAGACCGGCCGCGACGAGACCTGCGAAGTGCGCCATGTCGCACATCAGCAGCGCGTCGACCTCGTCGGCGATCTCGCGGAAGCGGTCCGCCTCGATCGCGCGTGGATACGCGGAGCCGCCGCAGATGATCAGCTTCGGCCGGTGCTCCTTCGCCAGCGCGAGCACCTCGTCGTAGTCGATGAGCGACGTGTCGCGGTCGACTCCGTAACCGGCGATCGTGTAGAGCCGCCCGGAGAAGTTGACCTTGAGCCCGTGCGAGAGGTGCCCGCCCGAGTCGAGCTTCATCGACAGGATCGTGTCGCCGGGCTGGAGCGCGGCGAAGTACACGCCCATGTTCGCCTGCGCGCCCGCGTGGGGCTGCACGTTCGCGTGCTCGGCACCGAAGAGCGACTTCGCGCGCTCGATCGCGATCGACTCGATCTCGTCGACGACCTCGCAGCCGCCGTAGTAGCGCTTCCCCGGGTACCCCTCGGCGTACTTGTTCGTCGGCACCGACCCGACCGCCTCGAAGACGCTCGGCCAGGTGAAGTTCTCCGACGCGATCAGCTCGATCTGACCGCGCTGGCGCTCGAGCTCCGCGGTGAGCAGCTCCGCGATCTCAGGATCGACCTCTGCGAGGCCGGCGGTGCGGAGGTGCTGGAGGGTTTCCTGCGCGACGGCCATGCGGCTCTCCTTCCCGGGAAGTCCCCAGGGATGCTACTGGCGCCTCAGGCCAGCGCTGCGAGGGCCCGCTCGACGTCGCCGGCGCCCTCGCGCAGGACGACCGGGCGCTCGCCGGTGAAGTCGATCACGGTCGAGGGGACGCCCGGAAGCTCGCCGGCGTCGACGACCTCGGCGACGCCGTTCAGGATCTCCTGGGGAATCTCGGCGACCGTCTGCGGGTCAGGCCCGCCGTGGACGTTCGCGCTCGTCGCAGCGACCGCGCCGACGCGGTCGAGGACCTGCTTGCCGTAGCCCTCGAGGACGGGGACGCGCACCCCGATCGTGTCGGGCCGGCTTCCCGTCAGCCACGGGTACCGCTGTGCCGGGTTCGGGAAGATCAAGGTGTAGGGGCCGGGGAGCAGCTCGCGCGCGATCGTCCCCGATCGGCCGCGAAGCTCGGGGACGCACTCGAACAGCATCTCGACGTCGGCCACGACGAGGGCGATCGCCTGCTGGTTCTCGCGGCCCTTGAGCTCGAACAGCTTCCGCGCGGGCTCCTCCCGGTACGGCGCCACGGCGAGCCCGTACACGGTGTCGGTCGGCAGGACGATGACCTTGCCGGCGTTCAGGGCGTCGACGGCGGTCTCGATCACGGCCGCTTCCCCTCGACGATCCGATCCCGGCCGGCGAGATCCTCCGTCACGCCGACCTCGTCGTAGCCGAGGCGCTCGAGCAGCTCGGCCGCCGCGCCGGCACGCGCGTCGGCGACCTCGAGCACGAGATGCCCGCCCGGCACGAGTGCCTCGAGCGCGTGCTCGGCGATCTGCGCGGTGTGCTCGCCCCCAACCGTCGCGAGGCGCGGCTCCCAGTCCCTGACTTCCGGCTCGAGGGTGCCGATCTCCTCCTGCGCGATGTACGGCGGGTTCGACACGATCAGATCGTATTCGCGGTCGCCCAGACCGCCGACCAGATCTCCCTCGACGAGCTCGATCTCCAACCCCGTCAGCTCGGCGTTCTCGCGGGCCAGCGCGAGAGCGTCGGGCGAAACGTCGAGCCCGCGGACCTTCGCCCCCGGATGCTCGTCCGCGATCGCCAACGCGATCGCGCCCGTCCCCGTGCCGACGTCGAGCACGCGCGGCGTCCCCCCGTTGAGCAGCGCGAGGCAGCGCTCGACGACGACCTCGGTCTCGGGCCGCGGCACGAGCGCGCGGCGGTCGGTCTTCAGCGTCAGTCGCCGGAAGCCCCACTCGCCGAGCACGTACGCGAGCGGCTCCCGCTCGCCCCGCCTGCGCACGAGCTCGCGATAGGCGTCGCGCTCTGCGTCGGAGAGCGGCCGGTCGTGGTGCATGTACAACTCGACGCGCGACAGGCCGACGGCCTTCCCGAGCAGGTGCTCTGCGTCCAGCCGCGGGCTGTCCACTCCCTTGCCGGCGAGGAACTCCGTCGCCCGGCGAAGCACCTCGCCGACGGTCACGCCGGCGGCTGGGCTTCGAGCGCGCGGCGCCGCTCTTCCGCGGCGAGCGCCTCGGTGAAGTCGTCGAGCTCACCTTCGAGGACGCGGTCGAGCTTGTGCTGCGTCAGGTGGATGCGATGGTCGGTCACGCGATTCTCGGCGAAGTTGTACGTGCGGATCTTCTCGGCGCGCTCTCCGGTCCCGATCTGCGAGCGGCGCGTCGCAGCAAGCGCAGCCTGCTGCTTTTCGCGCTCGAGCTCGTAGAGCCGCGCCCGGAGGACGCGCATCGCCTTGGCCTTGTTCTGGAGCTGCGACTTCTCGTCCTGCATCGAGACGACCGTGCCCGTCGGAGCGTGCGTGATGCGGACGGCCGAGTCGGTCGTGTTGACGCTCTGACCGCCCGGCCCGGTCGAGCGGTAGACGTCGATCTTCAGGTCGTTCGGGTCGATCTCGATCTCCACCTCTTCGGCCTCCGGCATCACGGCGACGGTCGCGGTCGAGGTGTGGATGCGTCCCTGCGACTCGGTCTCGGGAACGCGTTGCACCCGGTGCGTGCCGCCCTCCCACTTGAACACCGAGTACGCCCCGTCGCCCTTGACCGCGATCGTCATCTCCTTGATTCCGCCGAACTCGTTCGGCGAGCCGCCGAGCGTCTCGGTCTTCCAGCCACGCCGCTCGGCGTAGCGGGTCAGCATCCGGAGCACCTCGGCCGCCCAGAGGGCGGCCTCGTCGCCGCCGACGCCCTGGCGCACCTCGAGGATCACGTCCTTGCTGTCGGCCGGGTCGGTCTCGACGAGTGCGAGCTTCAACTCCTCTTCGAGCGCAGCGAGCCGCGTCTCGAGGTCGGGAACGAGCTCGCGTAGGTCGCCGTCGTCACGGGCGGCCTCGAGATCGGCGGTCACCTCACGCCACTCCTGCGTGAGCTTGTACGGGCCTTCGAGCTCTTTCAGCCGGCGGCCCGTGTCCGCCGCCTCGCGATGGTCGTTGTAGACCGCAGGATCGGACATCCGCTCCTGCGTCTCGCGGTACTTGCGCTCGAGCTCGTCGATCAGCGCATCGATCGCCATCGGCGTCAGGCCATGACTTCGACGCGACGCGCTTCGGCTGGGCGCTCCTGCCCTTCGAGCCGGAGCACCTCGCGCAGCGCGCGGATCGAGACCTCGAGCTGGTCGAGCGAAGGCTCGCGCGTCGTCAGCCGCTGCAGCCAGAGCCCGGGCGCGAGCAGCGCCATCAGCAGCCGGTTGTCGGTGTGCTTGCCCGCGAACCGGATCACCTCGTAGGCGAGGCCGGCGATCACCGGCAGCAGCAGGATCCGGCTCGCGATCAGCCACGGCCACGAGGGCTGGCCGATGAACGCGAAGACGAAGATCGCGATCACCATCACCCAGAGCAGGAACGCCGTGCCGCAGCGTGGGTGGATCAGCGAGAAGCGCTGCACGTTCTCGGGGGTCAGGTCCGCACCGGCTTCGAGCGCGTTGATCGCCTTGTGCTCGGCGCCGTGGTACTGGAAGACGCGCCTGAGGTCGGGAAGCAGCGAGATGACGAGGATGTAGAGGATGAAGATGGTCACGCGGATCAGCCCTTCGACGATCACGAACCAGCCCGTCTGTCTCGATCGGGAGCCAGCTCGTGATCAACGCGGGCGTGACCTTGAAGAGCGCGAGCGCGAAGCCGATCGCGATCGCGAACGCGAAGAAGATCGCGCCGCGCGAGAGCTCGGTCTCGACCTCTTCCTTCTCGTCCGCGTCCGCGTCCTGCGCCGCGTAGTTCGCCGAGATCGCGAGCGCGCGGAAGCCGATCGCGAGCGACTCGCCGAGCGCGACGATCCCGCGGATCACCGGGAGCCGGAAGACGCGGTGGCGCGCCATCGGCGAGGAGATCGAGGTCGTGTGCTCCGCGATCTCGCCGTTCGGCTTCCGCACCGCGAGCGCCCAATGCGCAGGACTGCGCATCATCACGCCTTCGAGGACCGCCTGGCCTCCGATCGTCTGCATCGCGGTAGGGGAGCTAGCCCTTGCGGGGCGCGCCGCCGGCGCGCTCGAGCCGACGCTGGAAGCGCTCGACACGACCGCCGGTGTCCATCAGCTTCTGCTTGCCCGTGTAGAACGGGTGGCAGTTCGAGCAGATCTCGACGTGCAGCTCGGGCTTCGTGGACCGCGTCTGGAACGTGTTCCCGCAGGAGCACGTCACGTTCGAGAGCACGTACTCGGGATGGATGCCAGTCTTCATCGCGAAGCCAGGATAGCAGAGGCGGTTTCGGGGGCTACGTTGCCTCCTGAGACGACAAGCACGATGCGTTCGCCCTGCTCGTGGGCGATCTTTCCGGCGAGCAAAGCCGCGGTCGAGGCGGCCCCGGCACCCTCCACGGCGAGCTTCGCGCGACCGTAGAGGAAGCGGAACGCCTCCTCGATCTCCGACTCGGTGACGAGGACGACCTCGTCGACCCGCTCGCGCACCACCTCCAGCGCAAGCGTCCCCGCGAAGGGCGCGTTGAGTCCGTCAGCGAGCGAGACGGGCGTGATCGGGACCGGCGCACCGGCCTCGACCGCGAGCTTCATCGCGGCCGATGTCTCGGGCTCGACGCCGATCACGCGGGCCGACGGCCGCAGACCCTTGACTGCGGTCGCCACGCCGGCGATCAACCCGCCGCCGCCGATCGGGACGACGACGACGTCGGCTTCCACGTCCTCGACCAGCTCGAGCCCCACCGTTCCCTGGCCGGCCTGCGTGAACGGGTCGTCGAACGGGTGCACGAGCGTCCGCCCGGTCTGCTCGAGGAGCCGGTCAAGCCGCTCGAACGCCTCGGTCGGGTCGGCGCTCTCGAGGTCGACCTCCGCGCCGTACGCGCGGGTCGCGGCGATCTTCTGCTCGCTCGCGCCCTGCCACATGACGAGGAGGGCGTCGATTCCGTCGAGCGCTGCGCAGTACGCGAGCGCCTGAGCGTGGTTGCCCGCGGAGATCCCGATCACACCGCGCGACTTCTCCTCTGTGGTGAGCGAGGCGAGCTTGGTGAGGACGCCGCGCGGCTTGAACGAGCCTGTCCGCTGAAAGAGCTCCGCCTTCAGATGCACGTGCGCACCGGTCAGCTGAGAGAGCGACGCGGAGGAAAATGTCGGGGTGCGGTGCAGCCTGTCGGCGATCGTCTCGCGCGCGCTGCGGACGTCGTCCAGCGAGATCACTGCTACGTGCGCTGGTACTCGGGGCCGGAGCCGCCCTCGGGTGGCGTCAGCCGACCGCCCTTCGCCGTGATCGCGCCACACTGCACGCAGTTCGACGGGTTGACCTCCACCTCGACCGTCTCGTCGCCGTCGGCGGCGCCGACCTCGTACACGTGCGCCGGACACATGCGCACCCACAACTGCGCGAGCTCGTTCGGGACGTTCCGCTGGATGCGGATGTGGTCCGGCTGGTCGTCGCGCGTCTTGTTCCCCGAGAGGAAGACCGAGGAGAGCTTGTCGAAGGTGAGCTTCCCGTCGGGCGCGGGGTAGTGCTTCGCACGGTCGGTGACGATCAACTCGACGTCGGCATCGCGTTCCGTGCTGAACGCGAACGGCGGGCAGCTTGCCACGCGTCGCGGTCATCATCCCGGCGAGCGCTCCGCCGACCCAGAAGCCGCGGCTGAAAGCGGGCCGCATGTTTCTCACCTGTTCGAGGTCGCGCCAGATATAGCTGTCACGTACGGCGCGGTCGTATGACTCGAGCGCACCCGGCGTCGCCGCCGTCGTCCCACGTTGCAGCGCCTCGAACGCCGTCTCCGCCGCGAGGCGGCCGGACTCGATCGCGTAGTGGATGCCCTTCAACGCCGGCACGTTGACCATCCCGACTCCGTCACCGCAGAGCAGGAGGCCGGGAGCGTGGAGCTGCTTCGGCAGCGCGAGGAAGCCGCCCTCGGGGATCGTCTTCGCGCCCCACTCGACGCGCTCGCCTCCGGCCAGGATCTTCCGGACGAGCGGATGCGTCTTCAACTCCTGCAGCACGTCGTGCACGGAGAGCTCGGCATCGCGGTAGTCGAGGCCGACCACCATGCCAACCGCGACTTGGTCGTCGCCCATCGGGTAGATGAACGAGCCGCCGAACTCACGGAAGCGTGCGCCGCCGCGCAGCGGCCAGCCCATCGTGTGGATCACGCGGTCGAGTGGCTTCGCGACGCGCCAGATCTCCTTCACGCCCAGCGCCCAGACCTGCGGGTTGTCGCCCTCGAGTCCGAAGCGTTCGATCGCGGCGCCGGTCAGGTGTCCCTGCGTTCCCTCGGCGAGCACCGTCACGCGCGCGACGAGGTCGGAGCCGGGCTCGAAATTCGGCAGCGGCTCGCCGCTGCGGCCGCGACCCTTGTCGCCCGTGCGGACGCCGACGACGCGGCCGTGCTCGACGAGCAGCTTCGTCGCTGCCGTCTCGGGCAGGATCATCGAGCCGCCTTCCTCGGCCTGCGAGGCGAGCCAGCGGCCGAGCTGCGACAGCGACGCGACGTAGTTGCCCTCGTTCTTCATCGTCGGAGGGGTCGGGATGCGGAACGCGGCGCCCGCGGTGAGGAAGTAGACGGACTCGCCCTCGACCGGGCCGAGCAACGGCAGCTCGTCGAGCTGTTGTCGCCCGCGGAAGAGCCGCCGGAGCCCGCGCGGGTTGACGACGGCGCCGGAGAGGAGGTGCGAGCCGGGCTGCTTGCCCTTCTCGAGCACGGCGACCGGCACGTCGCCGAGGCGCGCTCGGAGCTCGGGCGCCTCCTCGAGCAGCTGGCCGAGACGGATCGCGCACGCGAGGCCCGCGGGGCCTGCGCCGACGATCAGCACGCCGACGTCGATCCGCTCGTCGGGCGGATCGGTGGGCGCCCCGATCGCTTCGCCGAGCGAGAAAGGCGGCGGGTAGTCGGACGGACGGGTCATCCGCCGCGGCGTTCGCGCACGAGCTCGGTCAGCTTCGGGACGACCTGGTGGATGTCGCCGACGACGCCGAAGTCTGCGAACTCGAAGATCGGCGCGTTCGGATCCTTGTTGATCGCGACGATCGTGCCCGAGCTTTGCATGCCGACCTTGTGCTGGATCGCGCCCGAGATCCCGCACGCGACGTAGAGCTTCGGTGCGACGGTCTTGCCGGTCTGGCCGATCTGCGTCGAGTACGGGTACCAACCCGCATCGACGACCGCGCGCGTTGCGCCAACGGCACCGCCGAGCGCCTTCGCGAGCTCCTCGACGAGCGTGAAGTTCTCCGGCCCGCCGAGCCCGCGCCCGCCGGCGACGATCACGTCCGCCTCCTCGAGGTTCGGACCTTCGCTCTCAGCGTGGGCCTGCTCGATCATCGTCGCGGCCTTCGAGTGCTCCTCGAGCTGCACGGCGGCGTCCTCGACCTGCGCGCTCCCGCCCGTCTCGACCGGGTCGAACGTGCCGGACCGAAAGAGCGCGAGCTTCGGGCCGTCACTCCAGCCGACGTCGACGAAGACCGAGTCGCCGAGTGCCGGACGCTTGCCGACGAGTCTTCCGTCCTGCTCGGTCAGGTCGGCGAGATCCCAGTTGAGGCCGGCGTCGAGTCGCGCGGCGAGGCCGGCAGCAACGTCCGCCGCGAGGACCGACGCCGCGAAGAGCACGGCGTCGAAGCCCTGGTCGCGAACGAGCGAGGCGAGCACGTCGACGCGCGGCTGCGGCAAGGGTGCGTCGAGCGCCGCATCGTCGGCGACGAACACCTTGCTCGCCCCGTACTTGCCGGCCTGCTCCGCGAGCGAGCGCACGCCCGAGCCGACGACCACTCCCGACGCGTCGCCGAGCTGCGCCGCCTTGGCGAGCACGCCGAGCGCACCCTTCTGGATCTCGCCGTCGTGGTGCTCGAGGAAGACGAGCGTGCTCACAGCAGGCGCTTCTCGGCGAGGAACTCGACGATCTTTGCGGCGGCGCTGCCGTCGTCTTCGATCTTCGTCGTGTCGCCGCGCGGCGGTGGATCGCTCAGCGCGAGCACCTCGGTCTTCGCGCCGGCCTCGACCCCGAGGTCGGCGAGCGTGAGCGTCTCCTGCGGTTTCGACTTCGCGCCCATGATCCCCTTCAGCGACGGGTAACGCGGCTCGTTGATCGCGTCCGAGACCGCGATGACCGCCGGTAGCGGCGCCTCGATCACGTCGTAGCCGAACTCGGTCTGCCGCTTTCCGCGCGCCTTGCCGTCGGCGACGGTCAACTCGGCGACCTGCGAGATCACCGGGCGACGCAGCCGCTCGGCGACGGCCGACCAGAGCACCGCGCCGTCGGCGTCTGCGGCTTGCTGGCCGAAGAGCACGAGGTCCGCTTGCTCGCGCTCGAGCACCGCAGCGAGCACGCGGCTCGTGCCGACGAGGTCTGCGCCCGCTGCCGCGTCGTCGGTGACGAGCACCGATCTGTCGGCGCCCATCGCGAGCGCCTTGCGAAGCGCGTCGGCGGCTTTCGCCGGACCCATCGAGACGAGCACGATCTCGCCGCCGCCCGCCCCATCCTTGACGCGAAGCGCCTCCTCGACGGCATGTGCGTCGAAGGCGTTCAAAGCCCCCTCACCGGAGCGGTCCAGCCGCATGGTTGCGCGGTCGATGCGCTTCGTACCTTCCGGCACTTGCTTGATGCAGACAGCAATCTTCATGGAGCCGTGGCACTCTAATGAAGGCACCCCGCCCGGAATCGCGAAACCGCACCCCGATGCGCCGCCTGCTCACACTCGTCGTTCTCGCCCTCATCGTCGGGCTCGCAGCCGCGTCGGGTCCTGGAGCGGCAACGTCCAAGGTCCCGCAACTCATCTTTCCGGTGGTCGGCAAAGCGACGTACTTCGACGACTTCGGTGCGGCACGCGGTCAAGGGGGACACCAGGGGAACGACCTCATGACGACGTGGCGCTCGCCGGCCGTCGCGGCAGAGGCGGGCAAGGTCAAGTTCCACACGACGTCGGCGCGCGCGGGCTGCATGCTCTACCTCGACGGCGCGAGCGGCACGACGTACGTCTACATCCACCTGAACAACGACCTCACCGCGAAGAACGACAACAAGGGCAAATGCGTCGCGGGTGGGTCGTACTGGAAGGGCCTGAAGGACGGCGCCCGCGTCGTGGCCGGTCAGCCGATCGCGTACAACGGGAACTCGGGCGACGCCGACCAGGCGGGGTACCACCTGCACTTCGAGGTACACCCTGGCGGCGGCGCGGCAGTCAGCCCGTTCAAATATCTGAATCGCGCGAAGAAGCTCCTGTTCCCGGTCCAGCCCGAGGCGAACTTCACCGCCGCGCTGCGCGGCAAGGTCGTCTCGGCCGACGGCGTTGCGCGGTCACTGACGCTCATGGTCGACAACTTGCAGTCCTGGCCGGGCGGAATGCGCGTCACCGACGTCAAGCGCGTCGTCCAGCTGTCGGTGCCGCCAAGCGTCGTGATCTCGAATCCGCTCGGCGCGCTGATCGCCTCCGCAAAGCTCGCGGCGCTCAAGAAGGGACAGCGCGCGGTCGCGTGGACGGCGCTGGCCCCGGCGACGATCGAGTTTGCGCTCGGCACGCCGTTGCTGCTTTCGACTGAGCGTCTCGTCGTCGGCTAGCGGCCGGTGAAGCGCGCGTCGCGCTTCTCGACGAACGCCGACAAGCCCTCTTTCGCATCGTCGCTCGCGAAGAGCTCGCCGAAGTGGTCGGCCTCGGACGCGAGGTTGTCCGCGTGGTCGCCCTGGAGCGCGCGGTTCGCAGCGGCCTTGGCCGCCGCCAGCGCGATCGGGCTGAGCTTCGCGAGCGCACGAGCGGTCTCGAGCGTCTTCGCCATCAGCTCCTGCGGCTCGTAGACGGCGTTCACGAGCCCATGTTCTTGCGCTTCGGCAGCGTCGATCGTGCGGCCGGTGAGGATCAGCTCCTTCGCGAAACCGATCGTGGTCGCGCGCGCCAGCCGCTGAGTCCCACCCCAGCCCGGGATGATCCCGAGCTTGATCTCCGGCTGGCCGAGCTTCGCCTTGGCAGAGGCGTAGCGGAGGTCGCACGCAAGCGCCAGCTCGCAGCCGCCGCCGAGCGCGAAGCCGTTGATCGCAGCGATCGTCGGCTGCGGCATCGTCTCGAGCAGCCGCGCGGCCTCGTGGCCGAGCGCCCCCCAGGCCTTAGCCTGCGTGACGTCGAGCGCGCTCATGTACTTGATGTCGGCGCCGGCGATGAACGCGCGCTCGCCGGCTCCGGTCAACACGACCACGCGCGCGTCCGCGTCGGCCGCGAGGTTCTTCAGCTGGTCGCGCAGCTCGGTGAGCGTCGCGACGTCGAGTGCGTTCAGCGCGTCGGGCCGGTCGACGGTCACGATCGCGACAGCGTCGTCGCGCTCGACGAGGACGCTCATCTCACGCGGGGACGCCGGCGCGCAGGAAGTCGACGATCTCACTCGTCGGCGCGCCCGGGGTGAAGACGGCGGCGACGCCCTGGCTCTGCAGCTCGGCCGCGTCCTCGGCCGGGATCGTCCCGCCCAGAACCACCAGCACGTCCTCGGCGCCCTGCGCCCGCAGGCCCTGGAGGATCTTCGGGACGAGCGTCATGTGAGCGCCGGAGAGAATCGAGATGCCGACCGCGTCCGCATCCTCCTGGATCGCGGTCTCGACGATCTGCTCCGGCGTCTGGTGGAGACCGGTGTAGATGACCTCCATGCCGGCGTCCCGGAGCGCCCGAGCGATGATCTTCGCGCCACGGTCGTGCCCGTCGAGGCCGGGCTTCGCGATCACCACACGGATCTTGCTGGCCACGGCTGCGCAAGTATATGGAGGTGAAGCTCAGAATCGTGGGGTGCTCGCCCGCCTGGCCGAACCCTGGCGGAGCTCAGTCCGGCTATCTCGTCGAGGACGCGGGAAGGCGGCTGCTGCTCGACTGCGGGCCCGGTGTGCTCGCTCGGCTGCGCGAGTGGGAGGACTGGCCGCGCGTCGAAGCGATCGCGATCACGCACTGGCATCTCGACCACTGGGGCGATGTCGTGCCCTGGGTCTGGGCGGCGCAGTTCGGACCGGCGAGCGAGCTCGCTGCGCCAGAGCTCTGGGTGCCGCCCGACGGACGCGACTTCTTGGCCGAGCTCGGTGGGCGCCTCGGTCAACCGCAGATGTTCGAGCAGGCGTTCGACGTGCACGAGTACGAACGCGGAACGCCGTTCGAGACCGCGGGGATGGAAGTGACACCGGTGAAGGTCCTCCACTACCAGCTCGAGGCCTACGGCTTCCGGGTCTCGGCGAACGGGTCGGTGCTCGCGTACTCGGGGGACAGCGGGCCGAACGGTGGCCTGGCGGAGCTGGCTCGAGACGCCGACCTCTTCGTCTGCGAGGCGACGCTGGCGGACGGCAACGAGGAGCGCGAAGGCCCGCCGCGCGGCCACCTCTCGGCGCGCGAGGCAGAGAGCATCTCGGTGGCGGCAGGCGCGAAGCGCCTTCTGCTCACTCACCGACCTGCGGAGCGAGCACTCGACGCGCGCTTCGAGCAGGCCCGCGACGGCCTCGACGTGGAGCTCTAGGGCTTCGGCCTCAGAAGACCGGGGTCTCGCGCCAGACGCCCCACACCTCGCGCCAGACGTCGCACATCTCGCCCATCGTCACGTAGACGCGTGCGGCGTCCACGATCACCGGCATCAGGTTCACGTCGTCACGCGCGGAGGCCGCCTTCAACGCGGCGAGCGCCGCCTCGACCTTCGCCGAGTCCCGCCTCCCACGCAGGGCCTTCACGCGCTCGATCTGCTGCGGCTCCAGAGCCGGATCGATCTTCAGGATCTCGAGCGGCTGCTCGTCGTCCAACTGGTACCGGTTGACCCCGACGATGATCCGCTGCTTCGCCTCGACCTCCGCCTGGTAGCGGAACGATGCGTCGGCGATCTCTTGCTGGAGGAAGTTCTCCTTGATCGCCTCGACCACCCCGCCCAGGGCGTCGATCTGCGAGAAGTACTCGTAGGCCTGCCGCTCGAGCTCGTTCGTCAGATGCTCGACGTAGTACGACCCGCCGAGCGGATCGATCGTGTTCACGACGCCGGTCTCGTGCGCGATCACCTGCTGGGTCCGCAGCGCGATTCGGACCGCATCTTCCGTCGGCAGCGCAAGCGCCTCGTCGAAGGAGTTCGTGTGCAACGACTGCGTCCCACCCAACACGGCCGCGAGCGCCTCGAGCGCGGTCCGGACGATGTTCACCTCGGGCTGCTGCGCGGTCAGCGAGACACCGGCCGTCTGCGTGTGGAACCGCATCAGCCACGACCGCGGCGACTTCGCACCGAACCGGTCGCGCAGCTCGCGCGCCCAGATGCGGCGTGCCGCGCGGTACTTCGCGATCTCCTCGAAGAAGTCGAGATGCGCGTTGAAGAAGAACGAGAGCCGCGGCGCGAACGCATCGACGTCCAGACCGCGTTCGATTGCCCACTCGACGTACGTGAAGCCGTCGGCCAGCGTGAACGCGAGCTCCTGGGCAGCCGTCGATCCGGCCTCGCGGATGTGGTACCCAGAGATCGAGATCGGATGCCACTTCGGCATCGCCGTCGAGCAGAACTCGACCATGTCGGTGACGAGCCGCATCGACGGCTCGGGCGGGAAGATGTACTCCTTCTGCGCGATGTACTCCTTGAGGATGTCCGTCTGGACGGTCCCGCGGAGCTCCGACATCGGCACGCCCTGCTCCTCGCCGACCACCGCGTAGAACGCGAGCAGCACCGCGGCCGGTGAGTTGATCGTCATCGACGTCGAGACGTCGCCGAGCGGGATCCCCGCGAACAGCGTCTCCATGTCCTCCAGCGAATCGATCGCGACGCCTTCGCGCCCGACCTCGCCGATCGACCGCTCGTGATCCGAGTCGTAGCCCATCAGCGTCGGCATGTCGAACGCCGTCGAGAGCCCCGTCTGACCGTGGTCGAGCAGGTACCGGAAGCGCTCGTTCGTCTCCTCCGCCGTGCCGAAGCCGGCGAACTGCCGCATCGTCCAGAGCTTCCCGCGGTACATCGACGGGTACACGCCGCGCGTGAACGGATAGACGCCCGGGTAGCTCGTTTCCTCGACGTCGACGTTGTCGGCCGTGTAGAGGGCCTCGTTCTCGACCCCCGAGATCGTCGAGGAGAGCTCGCCCTCGCGCTCCGCCGTCGCCTCGTAGAGCTCTTTCCAGGCTTCGAGGCCCGAGGCCGAGCGCCGATCTTCGGTCGTCGCCATCGCCGAGCGATTGTACGGACGGGGAAACGCCGCCTCGGTCGTCGCACATGCGCCTGTGAGCGGAGAACCACGGGGCGATGGCCCGCTAGCGGCGCGAAATCTACTCAAACCTTCTGCGGAACCGACTCGGTCGAGCGATCTCCACGGGACCCTTGCCGGATCCCGCTTACTGACCCACGATGACTTCATGACGGGGGCCACAGCCGAGGACCACGGACGCATGGTCCTCCGGCCGAAACGGAGCCGCCGATGAGGCGCGCGCGCGTCCTGGTCGCCGACCCGCTGCCCCTGTTCCGGACGGGCGTCCGCAACCTGCTCAGGCGTGAGAGCGACCTCGAGGTGCTCGAGGCGAGCAGCTCCGACGAGGCCGCTGTACTGCTCGCGGGCGGCTCTGCGGAGATCGCCCTCATCGACCTCGGCCTGCCTCCTACTGGAGGCATCGACCTGGTCCGCCGCGTACGTTCGCGGACCCGCGCGGCGATGATCGTCTGGTCGCTCGAGCCGTCCCGCGACGCAGTGCTCGAGTCGATCACCGCGGGCGCCCACGGCTTCTTGCACAAGGAGATCTCGCCGACCGGGCTCGTGCGTGCGCTGCGGGGAACCGTGAACGGCGAAGCGCCGCTGTCGCGCGACATGGCGGCGCTGATGATCGACGCGATCCACACGCTCGAAGCACGGTCGCAGGCGCGCGAGCGCGCGGCGGTGCTCTCGGAGCGGGAGAAGGAAGTGCTCGCGTTCGTCGCGCGCGGCGCGCGGAATCGCGAGATCGCCGAGGAGCTCGAGATCTCCGAGTTCACGGTCAAGCGGCACATGCAGAACATCCTCCAGAAACTGGACGTGCCTTCGAGGCGCGCGGCGGCGGCGTTCTACGTCTCGGCGTACCGCGACGAAGCGGTCGCGGAGGGGAGGTCGGCATGAGCGAGCGCGAGGCGCCGCTCGTCGCCGTGATCTGCGCGGTGCCGCTGCTCGGCGAGGCGGTGACGGGCGCGCTCGACGGCCTCGCAGAGTGCAAGTTCATCCCGGCGCGCCAGCCCGAGCTCGGCGGTCTCCTGAAGTCGCTCCAGCCGGACGCGATCGTCGTCGACGACGAGCAGGAAGGCGCGGTCGCGGCGACGTACGCGCGGTTCGCGCGGGTGCCGGTGATCTTGATCTCGCTGCGCGAGAACACGGTGCAGCTGCTCGACGACGGACGCTGGGTGTACCCGGAGGAAAGTGGCGCGTCGGCGGAGTCGATCCGCAACCTCGTCGCCGGCGGGATCTACGGCCGCCGGGCGCTGCGTTGACGCGCACCGACGGACTCCTGCTCGTCGAGCAGGTGCCTAAGAACGCATTCGGGTCGTCGAGAAAACCCTTCGTCAGACGGTAGGGCTCGGAGTCCTCGTACGCCGACTCGCAGAGAGGCCGTCGCCGAACTCGAAGATCGCCGCGTCGGGGTAGGCCGAGCAGGATCGGCGAGTGCGTCGCGATGACGAACTGCGAGCTCGAGCGCGGCGAGCTCGTGATCCGGCGCAGCAGCGCGAGCTGGCCGCTGCGGCGAGAGCGCCGCCTCGGGCTCGTCGAGCATGTACAGGCCGCTCGGCGCCGAAGCGGTTGAGCACCAGCGCGATGAACGACTCGCCGTGCGACTGCTCGTGCAGCGGACGACCGCCGTACGAGCTGCTCGATCGCCGCCGCGCGCTCCGACCTCCGTCGCGACGTTGAAGAAGCTCTCCGCCCGCAGGAAGAACGCGTTCCGCGGCCCGCTCGAGCCTTCGACGCACCGAGCGCTCGTGAGCTCGAGTGCGACGAGCGCGTCGCGAACTTGAAGTTGCCGGCTCCCGCCCTCCGCGTTGAAGCCGCCGCCACGGCGATCGCCTCGATGAGCGTCGACTTGCCGCTGCCGTTCTCGCCCGACGAAGAACGAGACCCGCGGGTCCAGGTGATCGGCGTGTAAACGAGGCTGCGGATCGCCGGGATCTCGAGCGCGTAGTCGGCACCGTCCCGATCATTCGCCGAGACGCGGGAGAGGTACGGATCGTCCATCGCGCGGACGGTAATCATCGAAGCCTCGACCTCGACTCGAGGTCGACCGCGCAGAGCCGTAACGGAGCCCCGCTTCCATCCGCTCGAAGAAGGCTCACCCAAAAGGGGGAACTTCCTAACGCAATTCCGGAGTTGCCCCTCCCGGACTACAGGTACCCGGGCGTTTCTCCGATGCCTTCTCTACGTGCGGGCACGCACGTGCGATGGAAGGCGAGTCTTGGCGAGCAACTCCGAACTGCGGCGATCGGCAAAGCGCTCGGCATCTGCCGGGCGCTTCCGCATGCCTCGGTTCGCGCTCGCTCCGCCCTTGGGGTGGGACTCGTCTGCTTGCTGCTCCTGGCTCAGCTCGCCAGCCGACAGGAGCAGCAGGCAAAGCCCGAGCTCGGCTTCCTGACGACGGCGCTGGGTGCGCCGCAAGCAACTGCGTCCCTCGTCAGGAAGCCGGCGAAGGGTGTTCGTCTGCGTGTCGCCGACACCGCCGAGTTCCATCGCGGTGACGCGACGGTCGCGCTCGGGCTTACAGGTGCAACCGGCGCGTGGAAGCGCCACCTTCGCGGCGCGACGCGCTCGACACCGTGGGGGAGCGAGTCGATCGTCTTCCGCGGCGAGTACGGCCTCGAGCACTACTCGAGGGTCCTCGAGCACCAGGGCACACGAACGTGGCGTTGGTCGCTGGACTCGAACGGGCTTGCGCCCCGCCTGGCGGCGGACGGCGGCGTGGACTTCTTCGACGGAAACCGCAGCGCGGGCGTCCGCGTCGAGCCGGCCAAGATCTTCGATGACGCGCGTCGTGACATCACGCCCGAGGGGGCCGGCTGGTCGCTCGAACGCAGCGACGCCGGGTGGACGCTCGCCCTCGAGCTCGACGACTCCGACCTCCCTCTCCCTACGTCATCGACCCGAACATCTCCCGCACGGGGTCCAACACCGCGGCCGCCGGCGACGTCACCTCACTCGCGATCACGAAGCCCGGCAACGTCGGCAACATCTTGATCGCACAGATCGCCGTCCGGAACAACGCGACCATCAACGCGCCGGCGAACTGGAACGCAGTCGGGACGCAGCAGAACTCGGGCACGGGCATTACGCAGGCCGTCTTCTGGGCAACTCACACCGCGGTGCTCTCGACGACCTTCACGTGGACGGGCGCCGTCCACGCGGCGGGTGAGATCGCGGCGTACGCCGACGTCCACCCGACGAGCCCGATCGACGCGTCGGGCCAGGGCTCCGGTACCAGCGCGAGTGCCAGCGCCCCGAGCATCACGACGAACTTCGCGAACTCGAGGGTTGTCCCGCTCTACAGCGCTTCGGGGAACACGACGGCGACGCAGGATGGCTTGCAGGCCGTGACGCAGTTCAGCACCGCGATCAGCACCGGAACCGCCAGCTCCCGGATCGCGTCCGCGCCTCGGACGGGCTCCAGGCGGTCGCAGGCGGGTCGGGGGCCAAGACAGCCACGCTCAGCGGATCGGTCGCCTGGGCCGCGCACAACGTGGCGCTCCGCCGCGAGCCGCCAGACGGCCTCGGGACGATGTCGTCGGATCGCGCGAACGTCGCCGCGTCATCGACCGGCAACACGCTCGTGTGGACGTACACCGCGCCCGCCGACGGACTCGTGAACGGCGAGGTTCGTCTCACCGTGCCTGCGAGTTGGAGCGCCCCATCGTCGACCGGCAGCGCCGCCGGGTTCACGCAGGTCTCGGCCGGGACGCTCACCTTCTCGTCCCAGGTGATCATCGTCAGCAGCCTCACCCTGGCAGGAAGCGCAGCGTTCACCATCACCTACGGATCGACAGCCTCGAGCGGTCCCGGTGCAACTGCTTCCGGTACCACCGGCGCGGTCACCTGGACGACCCAGCAGAAGGGCACCGTCGGCGGGACGCTGACCAACATCACAACGCAGCCGACCGTGACGCAGAACGCGGTCAACGGGTCGGGAACGATCAGCGCCTCGCGCTCGAACGTCGCCGCATCCTCGACGGCGAACACGATCACCCTCACGTACACCGCCGCCGCCGGGGGGATGGCCGGCGGCTCAGTTTCGATCGACGTCCCCGCGAGCTGGAGCGCGCCCTCCACGGCTGGAGCCGCGAACGGCTACACGACCTCCACCACCGGCACCGTCGCAGTCGTCGGCCAGACGGTCACGGTTTCCGGAGTCACGCTCGCGGCGGCGGCGACCTTCGACATCGTCTACGGCTCGACCGCAGGCGGCGGGAGCGGCGCGACCGCGAGCCCCACACTCGGCGCCGTCACCTGGCAGGCGAAGCAGCGGTCCATCAACGTTGGCACCCTGGTCAACCTCACCAGCTCGCCCTCGATCACGCAGAACGCGCCAAACGGCTCCGGGACGGCGTCAGCCAACGTCAGCGCAGTCACCGCCTCCTCGACGGGCAACACGGTGACGTTTTCCTACACCGTCGCGACCGGCGGGATGTCGAGCGGTTCGATCTCCGTCGACGTTCCGGCGAGTTGGAGCGCACCTTCCACCACGGGCACCGCGAACGGCTACACGACCTCCACCGCGGGTGCAGTCTCGGTCGCGGGTCAGAAGATCACCGTGTCGGGGATCACCCTGTCGGCGGCAGCGACGTTCGACGTCGTCTACGGGTCCATCGCCGGTGGCGGAAGCGGCGCGACCGCGAGCTCGGCCACGGGCGCTACGACGTGGCCGGTGGCGCAGCGGTCGGTCAACGTCGGCACGCTGGTCAACCTCGCCAGCTCGCCCTCGATCACGCAGTACGCGGCGAACGGCTCCGGCACGGCAACCGCGAATGTCTCGAACGTCGCCGCCTCGTCGACCGGCAAGACGATCACGCTCACCTACACCGCCGCGGCAGGCGGCATGAACAGCGGCTCGATCTCGATTGACGTTCCGAGCGGCTGGAGCGCGCCTTCGACGACCGGCACGGCGGCAGGCTACACGACCTCGACCGCCGGGACGGTTTCCGCGGCCGGCCAGACGATCACCGTCTCGAGCCTCACGCTCGCCGGTGCCGGAACGGTCGACGTCGTGTACGGGGCGACCGGCGGCGGTGGGACCGGCGCGACGGTGACGTCCTCGACCGGCGCACAGACGTGGCTGGCAAAGCAACGCTCGCTGTCCAGCGGGACGCTCGTCAACCTCGCTGCGTCGCCCTCGATCATCGTGAACGCCGCGGACGGTTCGGGAACGCTGACGACACCGACCGCGAACGTCGCCGCCTCTTCGACCGGGAACACGCTCACCTTTACCTATACGGCGGCTGCGGGTGGGATGGGCAGCGGCTCGATCTCGATCGACGTGCCGAGCGGGTGGAGTCCGCCCTCGACCACGGCGACCGCGGCGGGCTACACGACCTCGACCGCGGGCTCGGTCTCTGTCGCAGGCCAGACGATCACGGTCTCCAGCCTCACGCTCGCCGGTGCCGCAACCGTGGACGTCGTCTACGGCGCGACCGGTGGCGGTGGCCCCGGCGCAACCGTAACTTCGTCGATCGGTGCCCAGACGTGGCAGGGCAAGCAGCGCTCGACCGGCTCCGGCTCACTCGTGAACCTCGGCGCGTCTCCGTTGGTGACGGTCAATGCGGCCAACGGCTCGGGAACCCTGACGACCGGTACGAGCAACGTCCTGGCCGGGACGAGCGGCAACACGCTCACCTTCACGTATACGGCGACCGCGGGCGGCATGTTCAACGGGTCGATCTCGATCGACGTCCCGAGCGGCTGGAGTGCGCCCTCGACGACCGGCACCACGGCGGGCTACACGACCTCGACCGGCGGAACGGTCTCCGTCGCGGGTCAGACGATCACCGTCTCCAGCCTGGCGGTGGCCGGAGGCGGCACCGTCGACGTCGTCTACGGCGGGACCGGCGGCGGTGGCCCGGGCGCGGTGGCGACCACGACTCCGGGCGCGCAGACCTGGCAGGGCACGCAGCGCTCGACCGGCTCCGGCTCGCTCGTGAACCTCGGTGCGTCCCCGTCTGTGACGGTCGACCCCGTGGACGGGACCGGTACGGCAAGCGCAGCTCCTACGAACGTCGGCTCCGGCTCCCTCGCGAACACGATCACCATGACGTACACCGTCGCCGTTCCGATGACAAGCGGCGCGATCTCCATCGACGTTCCGGCCGGCTGGAGCGCCCCTTCGACGACCGCGACCGCCGCCGGCCACACCACGTCGACGTCGGGCGCCGTCTCGGTCGCCGGGCAGGCGATCACGGTCTCGAGCCTGACGCTCGCTGCTGCTGGCACCGTGGGACGTCGTTTACGGCGAGACCGGCGGCGGCGGACCGGGCGCCACCGCTCCCGCGGACGCCGGCGCACAGACCTGGCAGGTGCAACAGAAAGCGTTCGCGTCCGGGACGCTGACCGACCTCGCGTCTTCGCCGAGCATTGCCGTGAACGCCCGCCCAGCCGCGCCGTCAGGGCTCGCGACCGCGCCGGTCTCTCCTGCGAATGACGCATCGCCGGAGGTGACCGGAACGGCTCCCGGCGGATCGACTGTCGAGCTCTACACCACCGCAGACTGCGCCGGCTCCGTCGCGGCGAGTGGTACCGCGGCGCAGTTCGCCGGCGGTTGGGGTCACAATGACGGTACCCGACAACGCGACGACGAGCTTGAGCGCGACCGCAACGGATGCGTTGAACGGCGTCTCGCTCTGCTCGAGCGTAACCAGCTATACGGCCGATTCCGTGGCACCGAGCGCGCCGTCCTCGCTCGCGACGAACCCGGCGTCGCCTGCGAACGACAACGACCCGCGGATCACCGGCACCGCCGAAGCCGGCTCCACCGTCAACGTCTACGCCACCAACGACTGCACCGGCGGCTCCGTCGCCTCCGGCACCGCCGCAACCTTCGGCGAGCCGCCGGGCTCAACCCCGCGACGTCGCGGACAACTCCTCGACCTCGTACACGGCGCGAGCAACGGACGCGGCGGGCAATCAGTCCGCCTGCTCGAGCGCGGCCGGCTACGTCGAGGACTCGACCAACCCGTCGTCGACGGTCACCTTCCCGACGTCCGGCGGCGTCTACGGCAACGGCTCCTGGAGCACCGCGACCGGCGCGGTCGTGACCTTCCCCTCCTCGGGCGGCATCTACGGCTCCGCAGGCTGGGCGGACATCGCAGGCACGGCGTCCGACGGCGTCGCGCTCGACAAGGTCGAGGTCTCGATCAAGCGCGTGTCCGACAACCAGTACTGGAACGGCACCGCCTTCGCCGACGGCACCGAGAACTGGCGCCTCGCGACCGGAACCGCCTCGTGGTCGCTCGCCTTCCCGACCGTCAACTTCCCCGCCGACGACGACTACGTCGTTCGCGTCCGCGCGACCGACACTGCTGCGAACCCGGAGACGCCGAACTCGTACTCGCTGACCTACGACACCGCGGCGCCCAACACGACGATCACCGCGCGGCCGAGCAACCCGACCAACGCGACCGGCGCCTCGCTTCTCCTTCAGCGCGAGCGAAGGCGGCTCGACGTTCGAGTGCCAGCTCGACGGCGGCGGCTGGTCGTCCTGCACCTCGCCCAAGAGCTACACGGGCCTGAGCCAGGGCTCGCACACCTTCGACGTCCGCGCCACCGACGCCGCGGCGAACACCGATGCGAACGCCGGCGAGCTTCACGTGGACGATCGACACCGCGGCGCCGGACACGACGATCACCGCCCAGCCGAGCAACCCGAGCAACTCGGCGAACGCCGACTTCTCCTTCACCTCCAGCGAGGGCGGCTCGACCTTCGAGTGCCGGCTCGACGGCGGCGGCTGGTCCTCCTGCGCCAGCCCGAAGAGCTACACCGGCCTGAGCGACGGCTCGCACACCTTCCAGGTCCGCGCAACCGACGCCGCCGGCAACACCGACGCCGCTCCGGCGAGCTTCACGTGGACGGTCGACGCGGCCGCGCCCGACACCACCATCACCGGGCAGCCGAGCGACCCGTCGAACGACGCCGCGCCGAGCTTCTCATTCACCTCGTCCGAGGGCGGCTCGACGTTCGAGTGCCAGCTCGACGGCGGCGGCTGGTCGTCCTGCTCGACCCCGAAGGGCTACGCCGGCTTGAGCAACGGCTCGCACACCTTCGAGGTCCGCGCGACCGACGCCGCAGGCAACGTCGACTCCGACTCCGGCCAGCTACATCTGGACGGTCGACACCGCGGCGCCCGAACACGACGATCACCGCGCGCCCGAGCGACCCGACGAACGCGACCGGCGCGTCCTTCTCCTTCACCTCCAGCGAGGGCGGCTCGACGTTCGAGTGCCAGCTCGACGGCGGCGGCTGGTCCTCCTGCACCTCGCCGAAGACGTACACCGGGCTCGCCGACGGCTCGCACACCTTCGAGGTGCGCGCGACCGACTCCGCAGGCAACACCGACCCGGCGCCCGCCTCGTTCACCTGGACGGTCGACACCGCGGCGCCGACCACCACGATCACCGCCCAGCCCGGCAACCCGAGCAACTCGGCGGCCCCCGCCTTCTCCTTCAGCTCGTCCGAGGGCGGCTCGACGTTCGAGTGCCAGCTCGACGGCGGCGGCTGGGCCGCCTGCACCTCGCCCAAGAGCTACACCGGCCTGAGCCAGGGCTCGCACACCTTCGAGGTGCGCGCCACCGACGCAGCCGGCAACACCGACGCGACGCCCGCGAGTCATTCACCTGGACGATCGACACGGCGGCGCCGGACACGACGATCACCGCCGAGCCGAGCGACCCGAGCAACTCGGCGAACGCCGACTTCTCCTTCACCTCCAGCGAGGGCGGCTCGACCTTCGAGTGCCAGCTCGACGGCGGCGGCTGGTCCTCCTGCGCCAGCCCGAAGAACTACACCGGCCTGAGCGACGGCTCCCACACCTTCGAGGTCCGCGCCACCGACGCCGCAGGCAACACCGACCCCGCCCCGGCGAGCTTCACCTGGACGATCGACACGACCGCCCCGAACACCACGATCACCGCCCAGCCGAGCGACCCGAGCAACTCGGCGGAACGCCGACTTCACCTTCAGCGCCAGCGAGGGCGGCTCGACGTTCGAGTGCTCACTCGACGGCGGCGCGTTCGCCGCCTGCGTCCGCCCGAAGAGCTACACCGGCCTCTCCGACGGCTCGCACACCTTCGAGGTCCGCGCCACCGACGCAGCAGGCAACACCGACGCCTCCCCCGACACCTACACCTGGACGATCGACACCGCAGCGCCGAGCTCGTCCACGAGCTTCCCGGTGAACATCGGCTCGTACAACATCGTCGGCTGGAACGCGGGCTGCTCGCCGAGCGGCATCTGCGGCACGGCCTCCGACGCAGGCTCGGGCCTCGATCGCGTCGACGTGTCGATCCAGCGCAGCTCCGACAGCCTCTACTGGAACGGCTCGTCCTTCGCGAGCGCGTCCGAGGACTGGCAGAACGCCGGCGGCGCCTCGTGGAACCTCGGCTTCGCCGCCGCCGCGTTCCCGGCCGACGGCAGCTACACGATCCGCGTCCGCGCACGCGATCTCGCCGGCAACGTCGAGGCGCCCGCGAGCCGCACGTTCACGATCGACACGACCCCGCCCGACACGTCGATCGACTCCGGGCCCGCAAACCCGACGAACAGCCAGGATCCGACCTTCGCCTTCTCCGGCGGCCCCGGCGGCGTCACCTTCGAGTGCCGCCTCGACGGCGGCTCGTGGAGCGCCTGCGGGTCGCCGAAGGGCTACACGGGGCTCGCAGCCGGCTCGCACACCTTCGAGGCGCGCGCGCAGGACGGCGCCGGGAACTTCGACCCGACGCCTGCGGCGCAGACCTGGACGATCGACCTGACGGCGCCGAGCTCGGCGATCGCCTTCCCGGCGAACGGCGGCTCCTACAACGGCGCCGGCTGGAACAACCCGTCCGGCACCGCATCGGACGGCGTCGGCCTCGACCGGGTCGAGGTCTCGCTCCAGCGCGTGGCCGACTCGCTCTACTGGAACGGCACCGCCTTCGCGGACGGCTCCGAGAACTGGCGCACCGCAACGGGCACGGGCACGTGGTCGCTCGCGTTCGCGGGGACGAACTTCCCGGCCGACGGTGACTACTCGATCCGCGTGCGGGCGGTCGACGCTGCCGGCAACGTCGAGGCGCCATCGTCCCGCACGTTCACCGTCGACACGGTTCCGCCGGAGACCACGATCGACACCTCGCCGGCGACCCCGAACTCCAGCGCCGACGCGTCCTTCACCTTCTCGGCCGACCAGCCGGGCTCCACCTTCCAGTGCCGCATCGACGGCGGCGCGTGGGCTGCGTGCACGAACCCGAGGAACTACACCTCGCTCGGCGAAGGCTCCCACGCCTTCGAGGTCCGGGCGACGGACGTCGGCGGCAACGTCGATCCCTCCCCCGCCTCGCACACGTGGGTCGTCGACACGGTCCCGCCCGTCGCGACGATGGACGACCCCGGCCAGTACCTCAAGGGCACGGTCAGTCTGAACTCCACCTCGACCGACACCGGCGGCAGCGGCGTGGCCTCCGTCGGCTTCGAGCGCTCGCCCGCAGGCGCAGGCACCTGGACCAGCATCGCGGCGGCGTGGGACACGACCGGCGTCGCAAATGCCCTCTACGACCTCCGCGTGATCGCGACCGACTTCGCGGGCAACTCGAGCAGCACCCCGGCGCTCACAGGACGCTGGGTCGACAACCTGAAGCCGACCGTCTCGATGGTCAACCCGGGCCCGGTCAGCGGCACGGTGACGGTCAAAGCCAACGCGGCGGACGCGCACTCGGGCGTCAAGCAGGTCGAGCTGCAGGTCTTCGACGGCGCGACCTGGGTCTCGCTCGGCACCGACACGAGCGCGCCGTACCAGGCCTCGTGGGCGACCGCGACCTTCGTCGACGGCCCGCACGACCTCCGCGCGATCGCGACCGACTACACCGACAACGTCGAGACGTCCTCGGTCGTCTCGGTGATCGTCGACAACACCGACCCGACGGTCGCCTTCACGACGCCGGTCGACCTCGGTTTCGTCAACGCGGCCGACGCCGACCCGTTCACGGTCGTCGCGGACGCCACCGACCTCGGCAGCGGCGTCGACGACGTCGAGTTCTTCCTCTGCACCGCCGGAGGCGTGGCCTGCACGACCTCGAGCTCGCTCGGCACCGACGACGCCGGTCCGTACGAGGCCGCCTGGTCGCTGCCCGGCGCCGACGGCGTCTACCACCTGAAGGCGACCGCACGCGACCTCGCCGGCCGGAGCGCCAGCAGCGTGGTCGAGGTCACCGTCGACCGGACGATCGCCCGACACCACCCTCGTGACGACCCCGGGCGATCCGTCGCGCGACTCGACGCCCGACTTCACCTTCTCCTCGAGCGAGCCCGGCTCGACCTTCGAGTGCAGCGTCGACGCCGGCGCCTGGACGGCCTGCACCACGCCGCACACGACCGCTGCGCTCGCCGACGGCCCGCGCACGTTCGACGTGCGCGCGATCGACGCGGCCGGGAACATCGACGCGTTCCCGTCGAGCTGGGCGTGGCTGCTCGACACGACGCCGCCGACGGCGACGATGAACAACCCGGGCGCCAACCTGCGCCAGACGGTCGCGCTGACCTCCGTCGAGAGCGATCCCGGTGCGACCCCGTCCGGCATCGCCTCGGTCGAGTACCAGTACTCGGTCGCCGACGCGGACACGTGGGTCACGGCGCCCGCTGCCTGGGACACGACCACGGTCACCGACGGCCTCTACGACCTCCGCGTGGTCGTGACCGACAACGCCGGCAACGAGACGCAGGCTGCCGCCGTCGAGGATCGCCGGGTCGACAACTCGCCGCCCGCGACCGCGATCGACGATCCCGGCGCGAACCTGCGCGCAGTCGTCGACGATCAAGGGCACCGCGAGCGACACCGGCTCGGGCGTCGCCGACGTCGTCTTCGAGATCAGCCCCGACGGCGCCTCGTGGTCGACGATCGGCTCGGACAACTCGGATCCGTACGAGTCGTCGTTCGACACGGCCTCGATTCCCGGACGGCCTCTACTTCTTCCGCACCGTCGCGACCGACGTCGCCGGCAACGTCACCGAGGGCGCGCCGGTCGGCCCGCGGCGGATCGACAACACGCCGCCGACGGCCTCGCTGAACGACCCCGGAGCGAACCTCCGCGGCGCCGTCAACCTGAGCTCCGTCGTCGACGACCCGCCCGGGCCGCCCGTCGCGTCCGGCGTGTCGGTGGTCATGTACGAGGCGCTGATCGGCGGCGTCTGGACGGGCATCTCGCAGACCTGGGCGACGACCTCGGTGCCGGACGGCGTCTACGACCTGCGGGTCGTCGTCGCCGACGTCGCGGGCAACTCGACCATCTCGGCCGTCGTCGCAGGCAGGCGCGTCGACAACACGCCGCCTGACACGTCGCACAACGCGCCCGCCGGCTGGCAGTCGGGCGCGACGACGGTCGCCCTCGGCCCGAGCGACGGCGGCTCCGGTGTCGCGAACACCCAGTACTCAGTCGACGGCGGCGGCTGGAACTCGGGCACGAGCGTCAACGTCTCCGGCGACGGCATCCACACGATCTCGTTCTTCTCGACGGACGTCGCGGGGAACATCGAGTCGCCGAAGACCGCGACCGTGATGATCGACTCGACGCCGCCCGACCCGGGCGCGAACGACCCCGGCAACTACCTGCGCGGCACGGTCACCCTGACCGCGAGCCCGAGCACGGGCGGCCCCGGCGGCGCGGACGTGACGCAGGTCGAGTTCCAGCACAAGCGCTCGAGCGACAGCACGTGGACGTCCCTCGGCGTCGACACCGACCGACCCGTACAGCGCGAGCTGGGCGACGAGCGCGGCCGACGACGGCTCGTGGGATCTGCGCTTCATCGTCACGGACGAGGCCGAGAACACGAACACGACCGACCTCGCGTCGAAGATCGTCGACAACACGGCGCCGACCGGGAACGTCGCCTCCCCGCTCTCCGGCTCGACGGTCTCCGGGAGCATCACGCTCGGTGTCTCGGCCTCCGACGCCAACCCGATCGCCGGTGTCGAGTACTTCGTCAACGGCAGCTCGATCGGGACCGCCGGCAGCGCGCCGTTCCAGATGAGCTGGAACTCGGCGTCGGGCGGCGACGGCGGCGCGACGATCTCCGCCGTGATCAGCGACATCGCCGGCAACTCGACGTCGACCGGCACCGTCAACATCACGGTCGACAACTTCGCGCCCGGCGTCTCGCTGAGCGCGCCGCCTGCGAACGTCAGCGGCACGATCAGCCTCGGCGCCAGCGCCGACGGCGACACCGTGCAGGTGACCTTCGAGCGGCGGCCTGCCGGCGGCGGCGGCTGGACGACCGATCGGAACCGCCGTCGGCGGCTCCTGGTCGGCATCGTTCGACACCACGGCCGTCGCAGACGGGAACTACGAGCTCCGCGCCGACCGCCGTCGACGCGGGCGGCAACTCCGGTACCAGCGGCGTCGTCACGACCCGCGTCGACAACACCGATCCGAGCGGTCTGCTGACCGCACCCGGCGGCGGCGCGACCGTCGGCGGCTCGGCGGTGCCGCTCGCCGCCACGGGCTCGGACGGCGGCTCCGGCGTCGCGTCGGTGACCTGGCAGGCGCGCGTGTCCGGCGGCGGCGGCTTCGGAGACATCGCAAGCGACTCGAGCGCGCCGTTCTCGGCGACGTGGGACGTCACCTCGCTGCCGAGCGTCGCGCACGACCTGCGCATCGTCGTCACCGACCTGGCCGGGAACACGTTCACGAGCCCTCGATCACGGTCAACATCGACTCGACTGCGCCAACGGTCTCGCTCAACAACCCCGGCTCGCCGATCTCCGGCACCGTCGCGCTGAGCGCGTCAACTGCCGGTGACGCGGTCACCGTCACCTTCAGCCGCAGCCCGGCGGGCGCGGCTTCATGGACGACGATCGGCGCGGACGGCTCGGCGCCCTACGGCGCGAACTTCGACACGACGGCCGTCGCGGACGGGCTCTACGACCTGCGGGCCGTCGTGAACGACGCGGTCGGCAACACGAGCCAGGACGGTGATCGCCGGCGTGCGGATCGACAACTTCGTCCCGATCGTCGTCTCCTCGGTCGCCGGGCAACGGCTCGATCGTCGCGACCGCGAACGTGATCACGATCACCGCGAGCGAGGACATCGCGTCCGTCACCGGCGGGACGCTCGACGGCGCACCCTCCGTGATGCCGATGCTCTCGGGTGCGGTCGCGACGTTCAACGTCGGCTCGCTGAGCGACGGTGCGCACACGCTCGCGGGCACGATCCACGACGCAGCCGGCAAGTCCAGCGCGTTCTCGGTCACGTTCATGGTCGGCGTGCCCGCGCCGCCTGCACCGTCGACCGGCGGCGGCGGGACGTTCGATCCGGCCCTGCCGCTCGTGCCTGCTCCCACCGACTTCGTCGCCAAGCTCGAGGCCGACGGATCGCTGACGCTTCGCTGGAAGCCGTCGCGCGACGCCGACGGGTGAGCCGTTCGCCACCCTGCTCTACATCGACGGGATCGCGACGCAGACGTTCGGGCCCGGCGAGAACCAGGTCAACCTCGGCCCGTTCGACCCCGCCGACCTGCGCGTCTTCACGATCGTCGCGATCGACGGCGACGGGATGGCCAGCCCCGCGAGTGCCGGGCTGCGCTCGACCTCGGTCCTCGCCGGCAAGACGCTCGACGAGGCTCGGGCGATCCTCGTCAACCGCGGCTTCGCGGTCGGCGTGGTGCGCGGGAACGGCACGCTCGTCGTCGCGCCGGCCGGAGCGGCGATGGCTCCGCTGGGCGCCAAGATCGACCTGGAGCTCGGCACGCCGACCGCGCCGCAGGCCCGGCTCGTCTTCGACGTCGTCGCGACGAAGCGCTACGCGCCCGCCGCGAACAAGTCGATCGCGCTGCGGCTCAAGACGACGCGGGCCTCGACCGTCACGGCGACCCTGCTCGACCCGCAGGGGCAAGCGCGCGTACCGCTGGCGCTTCCTGGCCAAGGCCGGCATCACGATCAAGCGGCTCACGATGCCGCCGAGCGTGACGAAGTTCGGGCGCTACCGACTCGTGTTCTCCGTCCAGTCGGGCCGCGAGACGGTCAAGAAGTCGATCGTCGTGACCAGATCGTCAAGAAGACGGCGAAGCCTGTGCGGCCGAAGAAACCGCTCCAGATCGTCCTCGCCAGCACGGGGAACAACGGCAAGGAGATCGAGCGCGGGCTCAGCAAGGGCATCACGGTCGTGCCGGCCGCCGTCGGCGAGGACGCGTGGACCCTCACCGGCGCATCGAGCGGGAACGTGGAAGTCATCGTCGTCGACGTCGACCGCTACGGGCTCCAGTTGATCCGCGACCTGCGCCTCGTCTTCCCGACGGTGCGGATCCTCGCCCTGACGAACGACCCGCGCCGGCTCGCGCAGTCGGTTCGCGCGGGAGCGACGATCGCGGCTCCGCGCTCGACGCCGCCGAAGGATCTCGCGAAGCTGATCCAGCGGCTCGCGAACCGCCGTCCGTACTAGTCGGGCCTAACCCAGCGCGGCTTGCACCGCGAAGCCACGGCGATGATCAGCAACGCGACGGCCCGATCAGGCGGCGCAGCATCACCTCCGAAAGCCCGCCGGTGACGCGCGCGCCGAGCCACGCTCCGGGGAGGGCGCCTGCGAGGCCGACGGCGAGGAGGTCCCACTCGACCTCCAGCTTGGACGCGTACGTGGCGAACGCCGCGACGCCGAGCGCGAAGCCGACGATGAGGTTCGTTCCGACTGCCTTGTGCGCGCTCAGCCCGACTGCGCCCAGGAGCGCAGGCATCCGCAGCGTCCCGAGGATGACGCCGATCGCACCGCCGATGAGCCCGATCGCGAAGCCGAGGAGCCCTGCCGGCCAGAGGCGCGGCACCGCGCGCGGGCGAGCACGCACGGGTCGCACGAGCAGGTCGATGCCGTTCCACGCGAGCACCGCGGCGATCGCCGCGAACAGCAGCCGCTCCGGCACGCTCGACCCGACGAGGGCACCGACCACCGCGCCCACGACGGACGGCGGCGTCATCCAGGCGACGACGCGCCAGTCGACGCGGCCCTCGCGCGCGTGGCGCCAACCGCCCGCCGCTGCGGCCGCCGCGCTGATCGCGATGTTCGTCCCCGCGGCCGCAGCCGGGTTGCCGGCGGCGATCAGGATCGCGGGCAACCGGAGCGTCCCGAGCACGAGCCCGACGGCCGATCCGAGGTACCCCGCCGCGAACGACGCGGCGAAGGTCAGCGCGAGCTGCCAGGCTTCCAGAGCGGCTCGCCGCGCTCGGCGGCGGCGTTCGCCGCGCGCGCGAGGATGAAGAGCAGGTCGGAGAGGCGGTTCAGGTAGACGACGGCGAGCGGGTTGACGGGTGCTGCGAGCGCGTCGCGCTCGGCGCGACGGCACACGGCGCGCGCGACGTGGATCCTCGCTGCGCCTTCGTCCCCGCCCGGGAGCACGAAGCTCTTCAGCTCGGGAAGGTCGGCGTTGAAGGCAGTCGCAGTCGGCCTCGAGCGCGTCGACCTGCTTCTGCGTCGTGCGCAGCTTGTCGTCGGCGCCTCCCACGGGACGGAGAGGTCGGCGCCCACGTCGAACAGCTCGTTCTGGACGCGCTCGAGCACCGCGCGGATCCGATCGTCGAGCTGACCGGCGAGCGCGACGCCGATCAGCGAGTTCAGCTCGTCGACCGCCCCGTAGGCGCCGATCCGCGGGTCGAGCTTCGAGGCGCGCGACCCGTCGCCGAGCGACGTCTCGCCGCGGTCGCCGCCGCGCGTGTAGATCTTCGTCAGCCGGACGGGCTCGTCGCGGTCGCGTGCCACGGGCGTAGATTAGGCGGCGATGCGGCTACGAAGTGGTGAAACCGAAGACATCGCGCCGATCGCACGGCTGATGCGCTCGACCTACGACCGGATGACGTACATCCCGCGTCTCCACACGGCGGAGGAAGATCTCGGGTACATCGCCGGGCTCCTCGCCGCCCACGAGGTGTGGGTCGCGGAGAACGGCGACACCGGCGTCCTCGGGTTCGCGATTCTCACCGCCGACCAGCTGCTCCAGATCCACGTCTCGCCCGACGAGCAGAACAAGGGCATCGGCGGCCGCCTCCTCGACCGGGCGAAGGAGCGCCGCCCCGACGGCTTCTCGCTCTGGGTCTTCCAGAAGAACGAGGGCGCCCGCCGCTTCTACGAGCGCCACGGGCTCGAGCTCGATCCACGTGACGGACGGCGAGGGCAACGAGGAGAAGGAGCCCGACGCGCAGTACGCGTGGCGGCCTGCCTAGCCGTGCCCCGGTGCCAGGCACCAGGGCACGGCCGTTTCAGACGCGAAGCTCGAGCGGCGCCTCGACGAACGCCTGAAACCGCCGACGCGCAATCAGCTGGGTTGGGTGGAAGAGGCGGAGGACGCTGTCCACGGAGAGGAAGTCCGGCGCCCACGCGGTCCCGCACGTCGCGTTGTAGCTGCTCCATTCCCACTCGCTCGGGTGGTCGCACAGTCCGGCTCGCACGGGGTTGAGGACGACGTAGCGAATCGCCCCGATCAACTGCTCGTCACTCTTGACAAGCCTGGACGAGTAACGCCTTTCGAAGACGTGGCCGGTGAAGAGGTATCGGCGGTTGTAGCGCCGTGCCCACCGCGAGTTGAGCCGGTGCATGCCGGCCGCGATGTCGGCGGCGCTTGTTCGGAAGACGAAGTGGTAGTGGTTCGTCATCAGGCAGTAGGCGTACGTCTCCCACGCCATCAGGGTCGCGACGTCTTGGTAGATGCCGAGAAGCGCCGCGCAATCCAGGTCGTCGTGCACGATCGGCGCTCGGCGGTTTCCGCGCGCCGTGACGTGGTAGACGGTGTCCTCCGCCTGCGGACGCGGGTCGCGGCCCATGCGTTCACAATGACGTCAGCCGACGGCGGCCTGCCCCCCGTACTTAGACTTCGGCACGAAGCTGACACACCTGGTGCCTGGCACCAGGGCACGCCTCGAACGGTCAGCCCTGCGCGAGCGTCTGCTCGTGCCGGCGGAGCCCGAGCACCGAGCGCGCGATCACGATCCGTTGGATCTCGCTCGTGCCCTCGTAGATCTCCGTGATCTTCGCGTCGCGGTAGTACCGCTCGACCGGGAACTCCTTCGTGTACCCGTATCCGCCGAGGATCTGGATCGCCTCGCCGGTCTGGCGCCTCGCCATCTCGGAGGCGAAGAGCTTCGCCTTGGCGCCTTCCTCGGTGTGTGGGCGTCCCTGCTGCTTCAGCCAGGCGGCGCGGTAGACGAGCAGCCGTGCGGCGTCGATCTCCGTCGCCATGTCGGCCAGCTTGAACTGGATCGCCTGGTGCTCGCCGATCGCCTTGCCGAACGTGCGCCGCTCCTTCGCGTACTCGCGCGCGACGTCGAACGCCGCCTGCGCGATCCCCACCGCCTGCGCCGCGATCCCGATGCGTCCCCCGTCGAGCGTCGCCATCGCGACCTTGAACCCCTTGCCCTCCTCGTGCAGCAGGCGGTCGCGTCCGACGGTCGCACCCTCGATCGCGATGTCGTTCGTGCACGACGAGTTCAGCCCGAGCTTCTCCTCGTCACGCGTGACGCGCACGTGCTCTGCGTCCAGCACGAACGCCGACACACCTTTGGCGCCCGGCGTCTCCCGATCCGTTCGGGCGAAGAGCAGGAACGTCGACGCGTGCGCGCCGTTCGTGATCCATTGCTTCGCTCCCGTGATGCGCCAGCCGGTCCCGTCCGGCTCGGCGTGCGTGCGAAGCGCGCCCGCGTCCGAGCCCGCCTCGGGCTCGGTCAGCGCGAACGCGCCGATCCCTTCGCCGCGAGCGAGAGGCGGCACGAACCGCGCGCGCTGCTCGTCGGTCCCGAACGTGAGCAGCGGGAGCGTGCACGCGCTCGTGTGGACGGCGACCGTCACACCGACCCCCGCGTCGGCACGCGAGAGCTCCTCGAGCACGAGGATGTAGGAGAGGAAGTCGGCACCAGCGCCCCCGTACTCCTCGGGGATGCAGACGCCCATCAGCCCGAGCTCGGCGAGCTTCCCGTACAGCTCGCGCGGAAAGCGGTGCTCTCGGTCCCACGCAGCGGCGTTCGGCTCGATCTCGGCCTGCGCGACGTCCCGGGCGAGCGCCTGGATCTCGCGCTGGTCGTCGGTCAGCTCGAAGTGCATCGGCGGGACTATCGTAGTGACGGTGCGAGCCGCCGGCCTCGTCGCGCTCGCCGCCTTCGTCCTGACTGGTTGCGGAGGCGGCGATCCATCGCCTCAGAGCGTCGTCCGCGCCTGGTCCGAGGCAGTCAACTCCGACGACAACGAGGGCGCGGCGCGGCTGTTCGCCGAAGGCGCGCGCGTCGTGCAGGGCTCCTCGGTCCGGCGGCTCGAGACCGTCGACGAGGCTGAGGCGTGGAACGCCGCGCTCCCCTGCGCGGGCCGCATCCTCAGCCTCAGCGAACGGGGCGACACGGTGCGAGCGACGTTCCTGCTCGGGAACCGCAGTCGCAGCCAGTGCGACGGCCCCGGCGCACGGGCACTCGCGCTCGTCCGCGTGCGCGACGGCAAGATCGTGCTCTGGCACCAGCTCGAGTCGCCCATCGAGCAGGAAGAGGAGCCGGTCTAGGCCGGAACGGCGTCGAACTCCCTGCGCACCTCGCGCAGGGACGGCTCGCAGGCGCGAAACGCGTCGACGACGTCGGGGTCGAACTGGCGTCCGGCGTGCAAGACGATCTCGTCGTGCGCGGCCGACCAGGGAAGCGCCGCGCGATACACGCGGTCGCTCGTCATCGCATCGAGGGTGTCGGCGACCGCGAAGATCCTCGCCCCGGTCGGGATCTCCTCCCGCGCCAGGCGGTCCGGGTAGCCGTCGCCGTCCCAGCGCTCGTGGTGCGAGCGCACGATGTGCATGCCGGGGCCTTGCAGCAGGGCGACGCCGGCGAGCATCTGCTCGCCGAGGACGGTGTGGGTTTGCATCAGCGCGCGCTCCGGCTCCGTGAGGGGGGCAGGCTTCTGCAGCACTCGATCCGGGATCCCGATCTTGCCGACGTCGTGCAGCAGGAACCCATATTCGGCGGACGGATCGGTGGCGAGCTCGGTGTCCATCGTTCGGGCGAGCTCGAGGGCGTAGCGCTGCACCCGCTGCGAGTGGGCGCGGGTGCGCGTGTCCTTCGACTCGAGCGCGCTGGCGAAGGCGGCCACAGTCTCGCGGTACGCCTCCTGAACGAGCGAGCGCTGGGCGCGTTCGATCTGGAGCAGGTGGCGCAGGTCGCGCGCGTAGAGGAGCAGCTGCTCCTCCTCGCTGCCGCTCTTCATCGTCGCGCGGAACGGAACGCCGTAGAGACCGCCCGAGAGACGCTCGACAACGGCGAGCAACTCGAGTGGGCTGAAAGGCTTCGGCACGTACGCCTCTGCGCCGCCGGCGTCCGCGCCCACGCGCGTACCGCCTTCGGAGCCGGTAAGCAGGACGACGGCGATGTCCCGCGTCTCGCGGTTCGCCTTCAACTCACGGCAGAACTCGAGCCCGTCCATGCCCGGCATGACGACGTCGAGCACGATCACGTCGGGAGGATTCGCCCGGATCAGCTCGCGCGCTTCGGCGGCTCCTGCGGCTTCGTCGACGTCGAGGTCGAAGACGTCGAACGTCGTGCGCAGGAGCGCCCTGAGACCCGCGTCGTCGTCAACGAGTAGCACCCGCACCCTTGAGTCCTCCCTTCCTGGGCCAGATATCGGCACCGAGCGGAGGCGGCTTGAGGATCAGTAGTCGAAAAATCCGCGCTTGGTCTTCCTCCCCAGCCGGCCCTCCGCCACGTACTCCGTCAAGAGGGGGCATGGAGCGTAGCGGTCGTCGCCGAGACCCTCCTGGAGCACGCTCATGATCGCAACGCAGGTGTCGAGGCCGATCAGGTCGGCCAGTGCGAGCGGGCCCATCGGGTGGGCGAAACCGAGCTTCGCGATCGTGTCGATCGCCTCCGCCTCGGCCACCCCGTCGTGGAGCGCCCACACCGCTTCGTTGATGAACGGCATCAGGATCCGATTCGAGACGAAGCCCGGGAAGTCGTTCGCCTCGGCCGGCACCTTCCCCAGCTCTTTCGCGAGCTCGACGATCGAGCCGGCGGTCTCGTCAGACGTGTCGCGGCCGCGGACGACCTCGACGAGCTTCAGCACGGGCACCGGGTTGAAGAAGTGCATGCCGATCACCTTGTCCGGTCGGTGTGTGCCGGCGGCGAGCGAGGAGATCGGGATCGAGGACGTGTTCGAGGCGAGCACGGCCTCTGGCGGCAGAGTGGCGTCGGCTCGGCGGAACACGTCGAGCTTCACGTCGGCGTCCTCGACCACTGCCTCCACCATCAGGTCGGCGGGTACGACCTCGCCGACGGCGCTGACGCGCGCGAGCACGTCATCCGGTGCGGCTCCGCCCTTCTCCGCGAGCTTCGCGAGGCTCTTGCGCATCGTCTCGAGCGCGCGCTCCGTGGCGCCGGGCTGCTCGTCGTAGAGCGAAACGCGCCGTCCCGAGCCCGCGACGACCTGAGCGATGCCGCCGCCCATCTGGCCGGCGCCCACGACGAGGACGTGTTCGAACCGCATCCGGGGCGAGGCTAGCCGACGTTTGTAGGGTTGGTGCAGATGAGCGAATCGCGCGACCTGCTCACCCGCACCGCCGAGCTCTCGGCGGACTTCCTCGAGTCGCTCGACGAGCGCCCGGTACTTCCAGCGGTCGACCTCGACACGCTGCGGGCAGTGCTCACACGTCCGTTGCAGGACGAGCCCGTTGACGCTCGCGAGGTGCTCGAGCAACTCGTCGCCGATGCGGATCCCGGTATCGCGGGCATGCCGGGCGGACGGTGGTTCGGCTTCGTGCTCGGCGGCTCGCTGCCGGCTGCGCTCGCGGCCGACTGGCTGACCTCGACGTGGGACCAGAACGCGGGCCTGTTCGCGCCTGCGCCCGCCGCCGCGATCGTCGAGGAGGTTGCGGGCGAGTGGCTGCGCGAGCTGTTCGAGCTTCCACGAGGCGTGTCGTACGCCTTCGTGACCGGCTGTCAAATGGCGCACGTCACCGCGCTCGCCGCGGCACGCGAGCACGTCCTGCACGCCCTCGGCTGGGAGCTCGCCGACCGGGGGCTCTACGGCGCACCGCCGGTGCGCGTCGTCGTGGGCGCCAAGCGTCACGCCACGATCGACAGGGCGCTTCGACTGCTGGGCATGGGCGCACCCGAGGTCATCCGAGCGGACGACCAGGGGCGGATGGTCGTCGACGAGCTCCAGCTGGACGACCGCCCCACGATCGTCTGCGCGCAAGTGGGGGAGGTGAACACCGGTGCTTGCGACGACGTCGAGGCGATCGCCGCGCACGCTCGCCGAACCGGCGCTTGGCTGCACGTCGATGGTGCGTTCGGGCTCTGGGCTGCGGCCTCTCCCTCGCTCCGCCACCTCGTTCGCGGCGTCGAGCAGGCCGATTCGTGGGCGACCGACGCGCACAAGTGGCTGAACGTCCCGTACGACTCCGGCCTGGCGTTCTGCGCACACCCCGCAGCGCATCGAGCCGCGATGGGCGTCCACGCCGAGTACCTCGTGCACGACGAGGGCTCGAACCGCGATCAGTTGGACTGGAACCCCGAGTTCTCGCGCCGCGCGCGCGGGTTCCCGGTGTACGCGGCGCTGCGCTCGCTCGGACGTTCAGGCGTCGCCGAGCTCGTCGAGCGCTGCTGCGCCCACGCACGCCACGCCGCGGATGAGCTCGCGCGGCTTCCCGGCGCCAATGTCCTCAACGAGGTCGTGCTGAACCAGGTGCTGTTTCGCTTCGAGACCGACGAACAGACGCAGGACGCGCTGGACGCCGTGCAGCGGAGCGGCGAGGCGTGGCTCAGCGGCACCATCTGGGACGGTCGCCCCGCGATCCGTGTCTCAGTGTCGAACTGGCAGACGTCGGAGGCCGACGTCGAGCGCCTCGTCGAGGCGTTCCGCGCAGCCGTCGCCGAGTCGGCCTCGGTCTAGCCGCAGGAAGCGAGGAGCCGCGAGGGGACGCCGCGAAAGAAGTTCGCGGCGCGCTGATCGCAGAGGCTGGAGCGCCATTGGCGTTCCGAGCGCTGCAGCAGGAGCGCGACGCGCTGACCCTTCCGCACCTGGAGGCCGCACGAGGCGCTGTTGGTCCCGGCGACGACGTGGATCGTCCTCGCGGGAAGGTTCCCCTTGACCCGACGGACGATCGTGAACTTGTAGAAGAACGCGTTCGGCGAGAGCCGGTACCGGCCCTGGTAAGCACCGACGAACGCGCCGTCGGAACGCGCGAGGTCGGCGCGCGGCGTTCCCGGTGCAATGCACGAGCAGGCCGAGGCGGAAGGCGCGCCGACGACCGCCAACCCAGCTACGGCCAGAGTGACGAGAAGTTTCGTCACACCTCGAGCAGGAGCGCGTCGCCCTGGCCACCGCCGGAGCAGATCGCCGCGAGCCCGAGCCCGCCGCCGTTTCGGCGCAGGTCGTGCACCATCGTGCCGACGATGCGTGCGCCGGACGCCCCGATCGGGTGGCCGAGCGCGACCGCGCCGCCGTTGACGTTGACCTTCTCCGGGTCGGCGCCGAGCATCTTCATCGAGTTGACGACGACGGACGAAAACGCTTCGTTCAGCTCGACGCGCTCGACGTCGTCGATCGACTTCCCGGCCTTCGCGAGCGCCTTGTCGCCGGCCCTGGCCGGCGTGCGTGCGAGGAACGCGAAGTCGTCGGCGACGTACGCCTGCGCGACGATCGTCGCGAGGATCTCGAGCCCGCGCTTGCGTGCGAACTCCTCGCTCGTGACGATCACGCAGCCCGCGCCGTCGTTCACGCCGGGTGCATTGCCCGCGGTCGTCGTCCCCTCCGGGTCGAACACCGGCTTGAGCGCACCGAGGCGCTCGAGTGACGTGTCGCGTCGCGGGCCTTCGTCGACCTCGAAGCCGTCGACGGGCACGAGCTCGTCGGCGAAGCGGCCCGCGTCCTGCGCCGCGATAGCGCGCTCGTGCGAACGCAGTGCCCAGGCGTCCTGATCCTCGCGGGAGATCCCGAGCTCACGGGAGACGAACGACGCCTGCTCGACCATGTGCTTGTTGTCGAAGCTCGACGTCAGCCCGTCGAAAACCATGTGGTCGATCAGCTCGCCGTGGCCGAGCTTGTAGCCGAAGCGCGCCTTCTTGAGCAGGTACGGCGCGTTCGACATCGACTCCATCCCGCCGGTGACGACGACGTGGTGGTCGCCCGAGCGGATCATCGCGTCGGCGATCTGCACCGCGCGGATCGACGACGCACACACCTTGTTGATCGTGTCCGCCGGGAGCTCCTTCGGCAGGCCGGCGCCGATCGCGGCCTGCCGCGCGGGTGCCTGGCCGACACCGGCCTGGAGCACCTCGCCCATGATCACGTACTCGACCTCGTCTGGCTCGAGGCCGGCCTTCTCCAGCCCGGCCTTGATCACGTGGGCCCCGAGCTTCGGAGCCTCGTAGTCCTTGAGCGCGCCGCCGAGTTTGCCGAACGGCGTGCGGACGGCGCTGACGATCACCGAGCGGGCCACGGAACCAGCCTAGCTTCAGCGGGTGAAGCTGACGCCTGGCTCGAGCCGGCCGGCGAAGGCCGCGAGCAGGCGGGCGCACTGCTCGACGTCCGCGAGGTCGACGATCTCCGTCGGAGTGTGCATGTAGCGGAGCGGGATCGACACGAGGCCCGTCGCGACGCCGGCGCGCGAGAGGTACATCGCGTCCATGTCGGTGGACGTCGTCCCGGCCGAGACCTCGAGGGTGTACTCGATCCCCTCGGCCTCGGCGGTCTCGGCGAGCAGCTCGAAGACCTTCGGGTTGATCGTCGAGCCGCGGGAGATCGCCGGCCCGCTGCCGAGCCCGTGCTCGCCTTCGGCCTTCGGGTCGCCGCCGGGAACGTCGGTCGAGTGGGTGACGTCGACCGCGATCGCGATCGCCGGCTCGAGCGCGAACGTCACGACACGCGCTCCGCCGAAGTCGCCGACCTCCTCCTGCACCGCGGCAACCGCCGCGACGTCGCCGGGCGCGCCGCCCGCCTCAGCGACGAGCCGGGCCGCCTCGAGCGCCACGAACGCGCCGAGCCGGTTGTCGAGCGAGCGCGAGGCGACCCGTCCGTTCGGCAGCTCGACCGGCTCGCCCGCGATCACCACGGCGTCACCGGGTCGCACGAGCCGCCGCGCCTCGTCGCCGTCCTTCGCTCCGATGTCGATGTGGAGGTCGTCGAGCGTGGTCAGCAGCGGCTCGGCGCCCTTGCGCACCTTCTGCTTCGCCCGTTCGACGACACCCGGAAGCTCGCCGTCCTTCGTCAGCACGATCACACGCTGTGCGCGCAGCACCTCCGCGCTCCAGCCGCCGACCGGCCGGAAGTAGACGTACCCCTGATCGTCGATGTGGGTGACGATCAGGCCGATCTCGTCGATGTGCCCGACGATCGCGAGCAGCGGTCCCTTCCCCGTTCCCGGCACGCGCGCGACAGACGAGCCGAGCGAGTCACCAGTCACCTCCGCGAACGCGGACGCGGCCTCGCGCCATACGGCCGTCGGCGCGCTCTCGTAGCCGGACGGCCCCGGTGCGGTGAGCAGCGAACGAAGGATGGACGGCAGCGCCACGCCGCGAGCCTACCCTTGACGGATCCGAAGGCGGTCCCTACCCTGCGACCAGTGACTCCTTCCCCGCAGAGCTGGTGGGCATGGCGCACGAGGCGGGGCGGGAGCCTGCGCTAGCGACGCGCTAGCCACATCCCCGTCTCGCTTCAAGCCGCCCCGAGAGGGGCGTTTTTCGTACCCGTGATCGCACAAACCGTCATCGCAACCGATCTCCTCACCCCACTCGGGGCGTACCTCCGCTTGCGTGGGACCGGCCGGGCGTCGTTCCTGCTCGAGTCCGTCGAGCACGGACGCCTGGGGCGCTACTCGCTCGTCGGCGCCGGCTCGCGGATCGTCGACCTCGACGAGGCGGAGGCGACGGGCGAGCCCGTCGTCGGCTACGTCGCCTACGACCATGTCGCGAAGCTCGAGCCCTCCGTCGCTGCTTCCCGACGCCGGGCCTGACCTCCCGGAGACCCGCTTCGTCGTCGCCGACGTCCTCGTCCGCTTCGACCACGTCTCGGGCCTGGCCGAGGTGCTCTGCGGCGACCCCGCCGAGGTCGAGTCGCTCCTGGACGGACCGCTCGGAGAGATCCCCGGCGAGCAACGGGGCGGTGTCGGGCGCGCTCCGCCGGACTCCGTCCCGCCACGAGTACGAGCGCATCGTCGGCGTCGCGAAGGAGCACATCCGCGCAGGCGACGCGTTCCAGATCGTGCTCTCCCAGCGCGCCGAGCGGCCGACGTCCGCCGGCGCGATCCAGCTCTACCGCTCGCTCCGCCGTGTCAACCCGTCGCCGTACCTCTTCCTCCTGGAGCTCGGCGACGACCTCGCGCTGGTCGGCTCCTCGCCCGAGACTCTCGTCAAGGCCGAGGGCCGACGCGCGAGCGTCAACCCGATCGCCGGAACAACTCTTCGTGGAGTCGGCGACGCAGAGCGGCTGCTCGGCTCGGAGAAGGACCGAGCGGAGCACGTGATGCTCGTCGATCTCGGCCGCAACGACCTGTCGCGCGTCTGCGTGCCGGGCACCGTGCACGTCGAGCGGATGATGGAGGCGGAGCAGTTCTCGCACGTGACGCACCTCGTCTCCGAGGTCGTCGGCGAGCTCCGCGAGGGTGTCTCGCACTTCGACCTCTTGCGCGCATGCTTTCCCGCCGGGACGGTCTCCGGCGCGCCGAAGGTGCGCGCGATGCAGATCATCTCCGAGCTCGAGGGCTATCGCCGCGGCCCGTACGCCGGCGCGGTCGGCTACGCGATCCCGGGCGAGGCGTTCGACACGTGCATCGCGATTCGCACGCTCGTGCTCCACAAGGGAGTCGCGTACCTCCAGGCCGGCGCCGGCATCGTCGCCGACTCGGACCCGCAGGCCGAGCAGCAGGAGTGCCTCGACAAGCTCGCCGCGCTCGAGACGGCGATCCGCCTCGCGGAGGCGCGCTCGTGATCCTGCTGATCGACAACTACGACTCGTTCACCTACAACCTCGCGCACCTCTTCGGCGAACTCGGTTGCGAGGTGGTCGTGCTGCGGAACGACGAGCTCGACGCGGACGAGGCGGAGCGGCTCGCGCCCTCGCACCTCGTCGTCTCCCCCGGACCCGGCCGGCCTGCCGACGCCGGCGCGACGATCGACGTCGTCCGCCGGCTCGCACCGAACACGCGCACGCTCGGCGTGTGCCTCGGCCACCAGGCGATCGTCGAAGCCTTCGGCGGCGAGGTCGGGTTCGCGCGCGAGCTGGTCCACGGCAAGGCAGCGCGCGTCACCCACGACGGCCGTGGCCTCTTCACTGGGCTCCCCGACGGCTTCGAGGCGGGCCGCTACCACTCGCTCGCCGCGACGTCGGTTCCCGACGAGCTCGAGGTCTCCGCGACCACCGCGGACGGCGAAGTGATGGGCGTGCGGCACCGGGAGCTGCCCGTCGACGGCGTGCAGTTCCACCCGGAGTCGGTGCTGACGCCGCTCGGGCCTGCTCTCGCGAAGAACTTCCTGCAGAGCGGCCGATGATCACCGGGGCACTCGCCGAGCTGATCGAGGGCCGCTCGCTCGACCGCGCGCGCTCGCGCTCGGTCATGGACCACATCATGCGCGGCGACGCGACGCCGGCGCAGATCGGCAGGCTTCCTGATCGCACTTCGCCTGAAGGGAGAGACCGCGGACGAGATCGCCGGGTTCGCGGAGGCGATGCGGGCCCACGTCGTCCCGGTGCGACCTCAACGCGCCGACCTCGTCGACACGGCGGGCACCGGCGGCGACGGCGCGCACACGCTCAACATCTCGACCGCGGCCGCGCTCGTCGCCGCAGCGGCGGGAGCCGCGGTCGCGAAGCACGGAAACCGCGCGGTCTCGTCCTCGTCGGGCTCGGCGGACGTGCTCGAGGCGCTCGGCTTCGAGCTCGAGCTGTCGCCGGAGCGGATCGCGAGCTCGATCGACGAGCTGGGCTTCGGGTTCATGTTCGCGCCGACGCATCACCCTGCGATGCGCCACGCCGCACCTGTTCGCCGCGAGCTCGCGACGCGCACCGTGTTCAACGTGCTCGGCCCGCTGACGAACCCGGCCGGCGCGCGTGCCCAGGTCGTCGGCGTCTACGCGCCCGAGCTCGTGCGCACGATCGCCGAGGTGCTCGCGCGCCTCGGCGCGCGCCGTGCGTTCGTCGTGCACGGCGCGGCCGGGATCGACGAGCTCTCCCCTGCCGGGCCGAATCTCGTCGGCGAGGTTGTGGACGGCGATGTTCGCGAGCGCGATGATCGACCCGCTCGAGCTCGGGGTCCCGCGCTGCGACCCCGCGGAGCTGGTCGGCGGCGGGCCTGCGGAGAACGCGGCCCGGATCCGGGCGATCTTCGAGGGCGCCGAGAACGCCGGCGCGAAGAGCGCGATCCTGCTGAACGCCGCAGGCGCGATCGCCGCCGGTGGCCACGCAGCCGACCTGCGCGACGGGCTCGGCTACGCGCGGGAGGCGCTCGAGTCCGGCGCGGCCGCGGCGAGACTCGAGCAGCTCGTCGCGTTCTCGCGCGAGGTGGTGGCGGCGTGAGGTTTCGCGACGCCCTCGCGTCGCCCGGGCTCGGCGCGATCGCCGAGATCAAGCGACGCTCTCCGTCCGCGGGCGAGCTACGCGGCGACGCCGACCCGGCGCTCCTCGCGACCCAGTTCGCACAGTCGGGAGCAGCCGCGCTCTCGGTCCTCGTCGACGCCCGGTTCGGCGGCTCGCTCGACGACCTCCGGGCCGCACGCGGCGCGACGGACGCTCCCGATCCTCGGCAAGGGCTTCTTCACTGAGGCGCGCGACCTCGCTGAGCTGAAGGCGGCAGGCGCGGACGCCGCGCTGATCTTGCTGCGCGACGTCGACGACGAGCGTGCGCGGGCACTGCTCGCCGCAGCACGAACGCTCGGGCTCGATGCCCTCGTCGAGGCTCACGACGCGGAGGAGCTCGACCGCGCGATCGCGCTCGAGGCCGAGATCGTCGGCGTGAACGCCCGTGACCTCGGCAGCTTCGAGATCGACCGGCGCGCGCAGCTCGAGCTCGTCGCGCGCGTCCCGCACGACCGGGTCGTCGTCGCAGAGAGCGGCGTCCACACGCGCGCGCAGGGAGCGGCCGCCGAGCTCGCGGGCGCGGACGCGGTCCTCGTCGGCACTGCGCTGATGCGGGCACGCGACCCCGGCAAGAAGCTCGTCGAGCTGATCTCCCGCCCGCTCGTGAAGGTCTGCGGGCTGACCCGCGACGAGGACGTCGCGGTCGCCGTCGACGCGGGTGCGGACCTCGTCGGCTTCATCCTCGCCCGCGAGACGCCGCGACGGGCGCCGCGCGTGCTCGACGTGCCCGACACCGTTCTCTCCGTCGCCGTCTTCGTCGAGGACGTCGACGAGACGCCCGCCGACCTCGTGCAGCTGTACGCACGAGAGAACGGACATCGCGCGCGTCACGCCGTGCTCTATCGCGGCACCGAGCGCGTCGCGTCGGTGGTCGACCTGCCGTGGCTGCGCGAGGATCCACTCCACTGGAGCCGTGCGTCTTCGCTCGACGGTCGCGTGATGCTCGCCGGTGGCCTTTCCCCCGAGAACGTGCGCGACGCGATCGACGCTGTTCGCCCTTGGGCCGTCGACGCGAGCTCCTCGCTCGAGACGAGCCCAGGCATCAAGGACGAGGCGAGGGTCCGCGCGTTCGTCGAGGCTGCTCGATGCTGACGTACGGCGAGTACGGCGGGCGCTACGTTCCCGAGACGCTCATCCCGGCCCTGGACGAGCTCGAGGCCGGCTGGCGCGCCGCGCTCGCGGACGACGGCTTTCACGCGGAGCTGCACCACCTGCTCACGACGTATGCGGGACGCCCGACGCCGCTGACGCTCGCCGACCGGTTCGCCCCGGGCAAGCGTCTCTACCTCAAGCGCGAGGACCTGCTCCACACCGGGGCGCACAAGCTGAACAACGCGCTCGGCCAGGCGGTGCTCGCGCGGCGCCTCGGCAAGCAGCGCATCGTCGCGGAGACGGGCGCGGGCCAGCACGGCGTCGCAACCGCGACCGTCTGCGCGCGCTTCGGCTTCGACTGCGTCGTCTACATGGGCGCCGAGGACATGCGCAGACAGCGGCCCGAACGTCGAGCGCATGCACCTCCTCGGCGCGGAGGTGCGTCCGGTCGAGTTCGGGACGAAGACGCTGAAAGAGGCGACGAGCGAGGCGATCCGCGACTGGATCACGAACGTCGAGACGACCCACTATCTGATCGGGTCGTGCGTCGGGCCCCACCCCTACCCGGAGCTGGTCGCGGAGTTGCAGTCGGTGATCGGCAGCGAGTCGCGCGAGCAGGTGCTCGCTGCGGAAGATCGCCTTCCCGACGCGGTGATCGCCTGCGTCGGCGGCGGGTCGAACGCGATCGGGATCTTTTCGGGCTTCGTCGACGACGACGTTCGGCTGGTCGGCGTCGAGGCCGCAGGCGCGGCGTCGCTCGGCACGGGCCGCCCTGCAGTCCTGCACGGAGCGCGCTCGTCGGTGCTCGCGGACGAGGACGGACAGGTGCTCGACGCGCACTCGATCTCCGCGGGCCTCGACTACCCGGGCGTCGGCCCGGAGCACGCGCACCTGCGCGACACCGGCCGCGCGGAGTACGTCGGCGCGACGGACGCCGAGGCGCTGGCCGCCTTCCACCGGCTCGCGCGCACCGAGGGGATCCTCCCCGCGCTCGAACCTGCACACGCGCTCGCTCGAGCCGCCGAGCTGGACGCGGAGCTCATTGTCGTCTGCTTGTCGGGCCGCGGCGACAAAGATCTCTCGCAACTCGCATGAAACGCCTCGCGATCTACCTGATGTGCGGGCGGGAGACGCCGGAGCTCGCCGAGGCGGCAGTCGAAGGCGGCGCCGATCTGATCGAGCTCGGGTTCCCGTTCTCCGACCCGCTCGCCGACGGGCCTGTCGTGCGTGCGGCGGCGGAGCGCGCACTGGCCGAGGGAATGCGAACGCGCGAGTGCCTCGACTGCCTCGCTCGCACCCGCGCCCTCCTCGACGTCCCGCTCGTTCCGATGACCTATGCCTCACTGCTCGAGGCATACGGCTGGGAGCGCTTCGAGGCGGACGCGCGATCGGCCGGGGCGGACTCGCTGATCGTCGCCGACCTCCCGGCCGACTCGCACGAGGAAGTTTGCCGCGTGCAGCTCGTCGCCCCGACGTCGACCGACGAGCGAATCCGGCTCGCCGCGCAGCGAACGGACGGCTGGCTCTACCTCGTGACCGTCACCGGCACGACCGGCGCCCGGGACGAGCTCTCACCCGCGCTTGCCGGGCTGGTCGACCGCGTGCGAGCGCTCACCGACGTCCCGCTCCATGCTGGCTTCGGCATCTCGACGCCCGAGCAGGCGCGCGCCGCAGCCGAGCTCGCCGACGGCATCGTCGTCGGCTCGGCGGCGCTGCTGGCAGCCGAGCGCGGCCCGGAAGCCCTCCGCGGCTACGTCGAATCGCTGCGATCAGCCCTGGATGCCGGCCTCCCGAGCGCTCTCCGGTAGGCACCCCGTGGCACTCTTCGAGGGTGGATGTGGACACGACCACCTTCGAGAGCGACGTGATCGGACGCTCGCAAGAGCGTCCGATCGTCGTCGACTTCTGGGCCGACTGGTGCGGCCCCTGCCACCAGCTCGCGCCGGTGCTCGAGCGGGCGGCCGAGGAGCACGACGTCGAGCTGGTGAAGGTCGACATCGACGCGAACCCCGAGCTCGCGCAGCGCTACGGCGTCAACGGCATCCCCGCCGTCAAGGCGTTCAAGAACGGCCACGTCGTGGCGGAGTTCGTCGGCGCCAGGCCGCCCACGGCCGTCGAGCAGTTCTTCGACGAGCTGACCGCGCCGAGTGAGGTCGCCGGCCTGTTGGAGCAGCTCGGTCTGACCGACGTCGCGGAGGCGGTCGAGCAGGGCGACCACGAGCGAGCGTTGGCTCGCCTGCTCGAGGAAGCGGAAGCGGCGCCGGACCCGGCGCGCCGAGAGCTGCTCCGAAAGTCGATGGTCGCGCTCTTCGCCGAGCTCGGGCAGGAGAATCCCCTCGTGGTGGAGTACCGGCGTCGGCTGGCGAGAGCGTTGTACTGACATGGGCTCGCTGAAAGGGCAGCTGCTCGTCGCCGGGGCCGCGCTCTTCGACCCGCACTTCCGGCGCTCGGTCGTCCTCGTCACCGAACACGACGAGGAGGGCGCGCTCGGGCTGGTGCTGAACCGGCCGGCGGAGACGAAGGTCACCGAAGCCGTGCCCGGGCTCGCGCCGCTCGTCCCCGACGATGCGCCCGTGTTCGTGGGCGGACCGGTCGACCAGCACTCGGTGCTCGTCGTCGCGGAGTTCGAGGATCCGGACGAGTCGGCGGCGACGATCTTCGAGAACGTCGGCTTCGTCCGTGGTGACACCGAGATCGAGGTCGCCGCCGAGGTGACGGGCCGCGCTCGCGTCTTTGCCGGCTATGCGGGATGGGGTGCCGGGCAGCTCGACGCGGAGCTCGAGGCCGACGGCTGGATCGTCGTCCCCGCGGAGCGCGAGGACGTCTTCGGCGACGAGGACGAGGAGCTGTGGAGCTCCGTCCTCCGGCGCCAGGGCCGCTCCGACTTTGCGCTGCTCGCGACGATGCCGATCGATCCTTCAGTGAACTGACGGCTTGGAGCTCGTCGAGGACACGATCGAGGCGGGGCCGCTTCGCCTGAGCATCCTCAGGCCTCCGGACCCGGACGCGATGATCGACGAGGCACGCTTCGACGACGACGAGTTCATGCCGTACTGGGCGGAGCTCTGGGCCAGCGGCGTCGCGCTCGCCGCAGTCGTCGCCGAGCGCGACGTTCGGGGCCTGCGCGTGCTCGAGCTCGGCTGCGGCCTCGGCCTGCCGAGCATCGCCGCCGCGCTCGGTGGCGCGGACGTCCTCGCCACCGACTGGGCGCCGGAGGCGCTCGACGTCACCCGCGGAACGCCGAGCGAAACGGCGCACGGGTCGAGACGCTGCTCGCGGACTGGTCGAAGCCCGCGCGCGCTGCTCGAACGCGCGCCGTTCGACCTCGTGCTCTGCGCCGACGTGCTCTACGAGCCGCGGAACGTCGACGCGTTGCTCGAGCTCCTCCCACAGCTGACGGACGAGGTGCTGCTCGGAGAACCGGGCCGCGCCACCGCGGGGCCGTTCTTCGAGGGCGCCGAGCGGACTGGGCGATCGGCCGCGAGGGCGAGGTCAGCGTGCTCCGCGCGCGCGCCTAGCCCTCGACGAGCCAGGTCACGAGCTCAACGAAGCCGTACATCGCGGCTGCGATCACGGTGACGGCGAGGAAGATCCCGCCGACGATGATCAGGATCGACGCTGCCGTCGAGCCTTCGAGCGCGGTCCGCTCCAGACGCTCGACCTCCTGCACGGGATGCGCGGCGAGACGCTTGAGCTCGTCGACCGCCTCGTGCTTGAGCTCGAAGTCGGCGTTCGACATGGACTGAGTGTGCGCCTCGCAGCGCCCAACGGCAACCGCTAGTTCTTGACGAGCCCCACGAGATGCCCCTCGGGATCGGTGAACATGGCGAAGGTGACCACGTTCGGGATCTCCATGGGCGGCGTCACCGTCTTGCCGCCGAGGCTCTCCGCCTTGTCGAGGGTCGCCTGCAGGTCGTCGACGCCGACGTAGAACGTGAGGTGCCCGTCGCTCCCCTCCTCCGCCGCGCTGATCCCGCCGCCGATGCCCGACTCCGCGGCGTCGACCATGCCGTAGTTCATCGGGTTGTCCGCGTTCACGGTCCAGCCGAACAGTTGGCCGTAGAACTGCATGAGCTTCGGGCCGTCCTTGCCGACGACCTCGAAGTGGACGACTTTGTCCGCCATTTCGACTCCTTCCGAAGGGTTCCGTCGTTCGTTAGACGAACGAGAAGATCGAAAATCGACCCTACAGGGGCTCGGCGAAACAGCGCTGTCAGGGCCGCGTGCGCGATGCGCGATCGCGTCCGTACTGGATACGCTCCCGCGTCCCGCACCAACGCGCCCGAGGCATGCCCACCCTACGCGAAGAGCGTCAGATCGGGTTCCCGCCGGCCGCGGAGCAGGTCGAGGTCGACCTCGCAGGTGAGAATCCCCCGCGCGTCCGCGAGCGTCGCCGCCTGCGGTCGCACCTTCTGCGCGACGAGGATGCCGCGGCAGCCCGCCATCGCCGGGTCGAGCCGGATCCGCTCGAGGTAGCGGGACAACTGCTCGACCGCGTCCATCGTCGCGATCCGCTTGATCTCGACCGCGACCCACTGGTCGTCGCAGTCGCGGCACATCAGGTCGACCGGGCCGATGTCGGTGGGCCACTCCCGCCGGACGAGCCGCAGCTCGTCCTCGATCGCGTGCGGCTGCGCCGCGAGCTCGAGCTGCAGGTCACGCTCGACACCGTCCTTCTCGAGCCCGGCCGCCTCGCCCATGTCGTGCTGCTGGTCGCTCAGGATCTCGACGAGGCGGATCTCCAACCGGTCCTCGGTGCGACCCTGCCGTTTCCGCACGACGATCAGGTCGCCGGACTCCTCGACCACGGTCGGCGGTGTCATCCAGTTGAGCGGCTTATACCCCCCGGCATCGGCGTGGACCAGTACCGCTCCGTCTTCCTTGACCATGAGCAGCCGCGTCGACTCGGGCAGGTAGGCCGAGAGCCGGCCGGTGTAGGTGACCTCGCAGCGGGCGACGATCAGGCGCACGGGGCAAGACCGTACCGTCCGATTCGGACAGGTCGTGAAAGCTCGGGCTAGGTCGGCTTGGCCGGGACGAACCGCTTGACGAAGTCGAGCGCCGTCTGCGCGACCTCCTGCCAGCCGTGGTCGATGGTCAGCGAGTGGCCGCGGTTCGGCATCTGCTTGATCTCGGTGACTCCCGGGTTGCGCTTCTGTCGCTTGAAGGCGGCGTTGGCGATCGCCCAGGGAACCGTGTGGTCCTTCTCCCCGTCGAGGATCAGCAGCGGGCCCCGATCGGGGTTCTTCGTGTCGACCTTCGACTCGGTCCTGGGGTTGAGGTTGGCGTTGCCCATCTGGGCCAGGGCGATCCCCGACCCGGCCACGTGGTAGGTGTCGTACAGGCGCTTCGCCTCGTCCTCATCGAGGGCGTTCGTCCAGCCGTACTTGAACTGGTCGAAGGTGAGCGTGATGGCGCGGCCTCGATACCGGGGGTTCACCAGGAAGGGTCCCGCCACCTTGAGCACGGAGACGGGCAGCGGCAGGACGCCGCGAAACACGCCCGGGTCGATGGCAACCGTGGCCGCCGAGAGCCCACGGCCGGCGAGCATCTGAGCCAACAAGCCGCCGGTCGAGTGCCCCATGACGGCCGGCTTCTGCTCGAGCTTGCCGATCACCTCGGCCGTGTGGTCGGCGATCTGCTTCAGCGTCTTCCTGGCGAGGACGTCCGGGTTCGCTCGCGCCTCCTCAACCGTTTCCGGATCGTCCGGCCAGTCCGGCGTCAGCGGCGCATACCCGGCCTGCTTGAAGAAGTCCGCCCAGTTGGCCCAGCTGCTCGGCAGCAGCCAGAGGCCGTGGATGAAGACGACCGGAGTGGTGCCGGAGGCGTTTGCCGCCTCGATCTCCCTGCTCTCCCGCTCCGAAATGGATGCCATCGCGAACTCCTTTCGGTCGGAGTGGAACGTCAGCCGACACTAACGAAGTGCGGCTCAGAAGGCGTTCGCGGCCGACTTCCACTCCTGAAGGCGCTGCGCGATGAGCTGGGCTCGCTCCTCCGCGCTCCCGCCGTCGAGCACCTCGAGGTCCGAGGGGTCGGCTCGAAGGTAGACGCCGGCGGTTCGGGCATTCAGCCCGGCGTCGCGATCCGACCGTGTCGTCCAGTACCCGGTGGCGCGCTCGGCGGTCTCCACCCTGATTTCGCCGGTTCCCTCGAGCTGCGGCGCGTTCGGGTCCCGAGGGCGCTCGCCCTTCCAGAAGTAGAGGATGCCGGCCGGATCCCTGCGCTCCTTCGCAGCCTCGCTCCAGTAGCGGGCCGAGAGGGTGCCGTCCTCCTGCCAGGACCGGCCGTTCACGTTCAGGCCACCGTCGCGGTCCCGCGAGATGCGCAGCAGGCTCACCGCCGACGGTTCGGCCTCGGTCCGCACGGTGAGCGAGAGCTGCCACCACAGCCCCTCGACCGGACCGCGGCGACCCTCGGTCTCGATCGCCTTGCGGAGCTTCTGGTTGATCGCGCGAACCTCCGCCGCGCTGGTCGCCGGGTCGTAGCGGACGGAGGTCAGACCGAGCAGGTCGCTCGGCAGCTTCGAGCCGTTCGCGTGGAGGATGAACGTGCGCCGGATGCCGAGTGCGCCGCCGAACAGCCCGGCCTCGAACACCACGTTGTCGCGCGGCGACGCCTGGCCGGACTGGGACGCATCCGTCGTGGTCCAGTCGTCCTGGGCGAACACGAACGCGGCGAAATCGACCTCCTGGGAAAGCTCGACGAGCCGGTCGAGGGTGGAGCGCCCCGGGTTGAACGTGGTCGTCCAGGGCTCGACGTCGGCGACGTCCTGGAGCCCGCGGGTGATCGCCTGGAGCAGCTTGGCCTGCTTGCCCGACGACCCGAGGAAGATGCGCGGCTTGTTCATGCGCGGCTCACCTCTTGGTCAAGAGACGAGGGCCAGCGTACTCGACTCGATGTCGCCGATTCGGACAGGCGTACGATCCGCCGATGGAAGCGGCCGGCGTCGAGGAGACCGAGCGCCGGACCTCCTACCTCGAGCTCTTCTTCGACCTCGTCTTCGTCTTCGCGATCACCCAGGTGGCGTCGCTGATGCTCGCGGAGCCGACGGCCGCCGGGTACGCGAAGTCGGCGCTCGTGCTCGGGATGGTCTACTGGGCGTGGTCGGGGTACGCCTGGGCGACGAACGCGATCGACCTCAGCTCGCCGCTCCTTCGCCTCGGCTATCTCGCCGCGATGGGTGCGAGCTTCGGGATGGCCGTTGCGGTCCCCGACGCGTTCGGCGACCAGACGCTCTGGTTCGTGATCCCGTACGTGGTCGTGCGGCTGCTCAACCTCGCGCTCTACATCGGCGGGCTCCGACACGACCGGGTGCAGCAGCGGGCGGTCCTCGCCCTCGCTCCGTGGTTCGCCCTCTCCCCCGCGCTCGCGCTGACCGGCGCCTTGTTGGGAGGCCGCCTGCTGATCGTGTTCTGGTGCGCTGGCCTGGCGCTGGACGTGCTCGGAACGCTTCGCGCCGGCGAGGGCGCGGGCTTCCGCGTCTCACCCGACCACTTCGCCGAGCGCTACGCGCTGTTCATCATCATCGCGCTCGGCGAGTCGATCGTCGCGATCGGTTCGGGCCTCGTCGACCACCCGCGCGACGCCGCCTTCGCCCTGTCGCTGGCCGTCGCCTTCGTCGGCGTCGCCGCGATCTGGTGGGCGTACTTCGACTTCACCGCCGCGGTCATGGCCCGCACGTTGCGCAATCAGACCCCCGAGCAGCGGGGCCCGATGGCTCGAGACATCTTCACGCTGTGCCACTACCCGATCGTGCTCGGGATCATCTTCTTCGCCGTCGCGGCGAAGAAGACGGTCGAGCATCCCGGAGAGCCGTTGACCGGGGCCGGGCGCTTCGCGCTCGCCGCAGGCATCGGCTTCTTCCTCGTCGGCTTCGCGCTCGCGCGCTACCGGGTCCTCAAGCGCATCGCCTGGGAGCGCGTCGCCGCAGCGGTCGCCGCCCTCGTCGCGGTCTTCGCCCTGGCCGATGCTCCCGGTCTTGCCCTGCTGGCGACCGTCGTCGCGTGTCTCGTCGCCGGGCTCGTCGCAGAGACGGTTCGCATCCGCGAGTTCCGAACCGAGGTCCGTTCGGGCCCCACGCAGCACTGAAGGCCTCGCGTTCTCATCGCCGTCTCATCGGGTACTCCTAGCCTGGGCGAGCCCAGCCAGCAAGCGAAGGAGATCAAACGATGAGACGCCGACTGACCATGATCCTCGCGGGCCTCGCCGCTCTCACCGCGCTCGCTCTCGGCGGCGCTGCGATCGCCAACGCCACCGGTGTCGTCGCTGACGACGAGGGGCCAGAGCAGCAGCTTTCCTTCTCCGAGGCCGACCGCGCAGGCGCAGCCGCGCTCCGCGCGACCGGAGGAGGCACCGTCCAGGAGACGGAGCGAGACGACGAGAAGGGCGCGACGTTCGAGGTCGAGGTTCGCAAGCCCGACGGCTCGGTCGTCGACGTCCGGCTCGACTCGAGCTACCGCGTCGTCAGCGTGGACGGCGACACCGAACACGAAGACGCGGCCGACAACTAAGCCCCGCCGCACGACCCGGGAGGAGCCCGAAGCGGGCTCCTCCCGGCCGCCACCTCATTCCCTTCTCATCTCGCGCGCGACAATGGCATCGTGCGCGCGCTCGTCGTCGAGGATCAACCGAAGCTCGCGTCGTTGATTCGACGAGGGCTTGCGGAGGAGGGCTACGCGGTCGACGTCGCGCCGAACGGGCTCGAGGCGCTCGTCCGCGCCGGTGCGACGGAGTACGACGTGATCGTGCTCGACGTGATGCTCCCGGGCATCGACGGCTTCGAGGTCGTTCGCCGGCTGCGCGACCAGACCGTGCAGTCGCCCGTCCTGCTGCTGACCGCCCGCGATGCACCCGAGGACCGCGTGACCGGGCTCGACCTCGGCGCCGACGACTACCTGACGAAGCCGTTCTCGTTCGACGAGCTGCTCGCCCGCCTGCGTGCCCTCACGCGACGCGGGCCGATCGAGCGGCCGCCCGTCCTGGAAGTGGGACCGTTGAGACTCGACCCGCGCGCGCGACGCGCCTGGCACGAGGAGACCGAGCTCGAGCTCTCGACCAAGGAGTTCGCGGTGCTCGAGACGTTCATGCGGCGGCCGGGTGAGGTGCTCTCGCGGTTCGAGCTGCTCGAGCACGCTTGGGACGTCGCGTACGAGAACCGGTCGAACGTCGTCGACGTCTACGTGCGCTACCTCCGGGAGAAGATCGACCGTCGGTTCGGGCTCACGCTGATCGAGACCGTGCGCGGCGCCGGCTACCGGCTGCGCAACGAGGACTGACCGTGCGACGGCTGCCGATCCGCCTTCGACTCACCGCCGCGTTCGCGCTCGCGATGGCGCTCGTGCTCGCGGCCACTGCGACGCTCCTCTATCTCCGCCTCGGCGCGGAGCTCGAGAGGACGATGGACGACGGGCTCGAGATCCGCGCTCGAGACGTGACGGCGCTCGTCGACCGGACGGGCTCGCTCGCAGACGTCAGCTCCGAAGACGACTTCGTACAGCTGCTCGATCAGAACGGGAACGTGGTCGACGCCACTGCGCAGGCTCGCGGCACGACTCTGCTGACGAGCGCCGAGCTCGCGCGCGCCGCGAGCGGTCCGATCTTCGCCGACGGCACGATCGACGGCGACGACCCGGCGCGCCTGCTCGCGTTCCCGATCACGACCGACGGACAGCAGCTGGTCGTCGTCGTGGGGACGTCCGCTGAAGGCCGCGCCGATGCGCTCGAGAGCCTCCTGGGGGAGCTGCTCGTCGCGGCCCCGATCGCGCTCCTGCTGGCGTCGCTCCTCGCCTACGCGCTGGCGGCTGCGGCGCTTCGCCCCGTCGAGTCGATGCGACGTCGCGCGGCCGCGATCACGGGCTCGGAGCCGGGCAGCCGACTGCCGGTTCCGGAGACGAACGACGAGATCGCGCGACTCGGAGCGACGTTGAACGACATGCTGGAGCGTCTCGAGCTGGCCCTGGCGCGAGAGCGGAGCTTCGTCGCCGACGCTAGCCACGAGCTCCGGACCCCCCTCGCACTCCTTCGTGCGGAGCTCGACCTCGCCCTCCGGCGTGAACGAACCCGCGAGGAGCTCGAGCTCGCCCTCAGGTCGGCGGCCGACGAGAGTGACCGGCTGTCGCGACTCGCGGAGGATTTGCTCGTCCTCGCCCGCGCGGACGAGGGCCAACTCCCGCTCCGCACGGCGAAGGTCGACGCTCGTGCGCTCGGAGAGCGCGTCGCGTCGCGCTTCGCGCGTCGCGGCGCGATCGAGGTCGACGCCGCTCCGGACCTCACCTTCACGGCGGACGGCGAGCGCGTCGAACAGGCGCTCGGGAACCTCGTCGAGAACGCCCTCGTCCACGGCGCAGGTCCCGTCCGCATCGTCGCGGAGGCGAAGAACGGGCTCGTCGAGCTGCACGTCCTCGACGAAGGGCTTGGCTTCAGCGACGGCTTCGCCGAGCACGTCTTCGACCGCTTCAGCCGAGCAGACGATGCACGGTCGGGCGCAGGTGCCGGTCTCGGCCTCGCGATCGCGCGTGCGATCGCGCGTGCGCACGGCGGCGACGCGGACGCAATGTCGCGCCCTGGCGGACGCGGAGCCGACGTGTGGCTCGTCTTTCCGCGCTAACGCGGACGGCTCTCGGGGAACCGCTCGAGCCCGTCGTCCGGGATCGGCTCCCACGGCGCCGCGTACGCGACGAACTGGCGGTACGTCGGGCGAATCCCCGGGTCGCCGTCGAACGCGCCGAGCCCGATCGAGATCACCTCGGGATCCTCCTGGCTTCGACTCCAAAGCGATCCGCCGCAGGCGGAGCAGAACACCTCCGCAAACCCTTCAGCGGGCGTGTAGGCAGTGATGTGCTCCTCGCCCGAGAGCACGCGCAACGAGCCCGGCGCGATCCGGGCGCCCGGCGACGCGGCCGTCCCCGTCCGCCGCTGGCACCGCGTGCAGTGGCAGTAGTCGGACGAGACGAGCGGCTCGGTCACCTCGAAGCGCACCGCGCCGCAGAGGCATCCGCCGGTGAGCGGCAGCTCGACCACGGCGGAAGCCTATGCGGTGACTTGGAGGCGGGCGCTGCGTTCTGCTGCTGCGAGGACGATCGTGTCCGCCACGGCCACGAGCTGCTCGCGGAAGTTCCCGTCGGTGAGGCGGCCGAACTGGTCGAACCTGTCGTGCGCGTGTGGCACCGCGAGCTCGACTTCGAGCACGCGGGCTCCGAGCGCGGCGAGCACCTTGCGGAGCTCGGCCTGTGCCCACACGCCGCCGAACGCGCTCGTGCTCGCGCCGATCACGGCGACGGGCTTGTTGCGCATCGGGTTCGTCGCGATCGGCCGTGAGACCCAGTCGAACGCGTTCTTCAGCTGTCCCGGAATCGAGCTGTTGTACTCCGGGGTCGCGATCAGGACGGCGTCCGCCCGCGCGATCGAGTCGCGAAGCTCCACGACCGCGGCGGGCGCATCGACACCGTCATCGTCCTCGTCATACGGCGGGACGTTCTTCAGGCCGCCCCAGAGATCGAGCGTGACATCCGCGGGGAACAACTCCACCGAGTTGTAGAGCAGCTTTGCGTTGTACGAGTCGTTGCGGAGGCTGCCCGGAATGGCGAGGACGCGCATCTCCTTACGCTTCCTTGTAGAAGTAGAGCTCGGTGATGATCGAGACGTCGTCCGCAAGGGCCGGCTCGCCGCTCGGGATCGGAGCATTCCAGCTGACGCCGAACGCGGTCCGGTCGATGGTCGTCGTCAGCCGCAGGCCGACGCGCTCGCGGCCGGCGTAGTCCGTCAGCGGCGCCGCGACGGTGCCGGTGACCTCGGTCGGCTGCGTGACGCCCTTGACCGTGAGCTCGCCGCGGACGTTGACGTTCTCGCCGTCGAGTGAGATGTCGGTCGCGGTGAAGCGAAGCTCCGGGTACTGCTCGGCGTCGAAGAAGTCCGGCGACTGCAGGTGCGCGGAGAGGTTTTCGTCCTTGGCGTCCACGCTGGCCACCTTCACGGTGCCCTCGAGGGTCGCCTCGTCGCCGTCGACGACGAGCTTGCCGTCGAACTCCCGGAACGAGCCCTTGAAGGTGCCCGAGAGATAGGCGACCTCGAAGCCCACCTGCGAGTGCACGGGATCCAGCTGCCACGTGCCGGCGGGGGCGATGAGGGTTTCTGTTGCGCTCACTTGCGTTCCTCCTGTTGAGTGGTCTACTATTGAGTACGCAAGCAATATAGCGAGGAAACCTTGAGTCGTCAAGTAATCACCAGAACCCGCTCCACTCCATGCCTCTCCGGCCCTCCGGGCCTGGGGCCAGCTCCTGCGCGGGCACGCCGCGGCCACCCGCCTGCTCGAGCGCCGAGCTCCAGGAGCACGGCCTCACGATCAACGACTACGAGGCCCTGCTCCTCCTCTCGCAGGCCGAGGGCGGCCGCCTGAAGCGCGTGGAGCTGGCCGAGCGGCTCGTCCTGACGCCGTCCGGCGTCACGCGGCTGCTCGAGGGGCTCGAGACGGCCGGCCTGGTCGAGCGCGCGACGTGTCCGGCCGACCTCCGCATCGTCTACGCACAGCTCACGGAGCTCGGCCGTGAGCAGCTCTCGACCGCGTCATGCGGCCACGTCGGCTCGGTGCGCGCACTCTTCGAGGAGCACCTCTCGGACGACGAGCTCGACACGCTCGCGTCGCTGCTCGAGCGGCTTCCCTACGGCCCCGCGCTCTGCCCGGAAACGTCCGTCTGATCCGGCGGCCGGCGCGGGGGTTGTCGGACGTCGGCGTAAGACGCATACTCGTCACCTGGCACTAGCCACACTGGACGACCTCGTCCGGGCCGCTCCGCGGCTCCTGCGGTTGATCTCCCGGCCCTTTGGGTGGGCCTCCCGCGCCCTGTGGTCGATCGCCTGGTCACCGCGTCGCCCCCTGATCCTCGCGGTCGCCGTCTTCTTCGGGCTTCCAGCGCTCGTCGTCATGGGTCAGCTGCAGTCGCTGCTCGCGGCGATGCACCTCCCGGGAGAGACGGCGTACTCGCTCCGGGACCTTGCGTTCCCCGACCGGGCCGACGCCGCGATCGAGACCTGGTTCGCGCACTCGCGCGAGACGACGCAGCAGTTTGCCGGCCCTGGGGCCGTGACGCTGCTGTTCGCGCTCGTCGACACGTTCGTGTTCATCCCTGCGTACACGATCGTCTTCTCGGTGGCGGCGGCAACGTCGTTCGCCAGGCTGCGCGCGGCCACCGACGAGGATCCCCTGCTCCCCGCCTACCGGACGCTGACGGCGACGGCGTTCCTGGTCGTGCCGCTGCTCGTCGCCCTCGACGTGCTCGAGAACGCGGTGACGCTCGTGCTCGTCCAGCAGAAGGGCGAAGCGCCCGGTCTGCTCGAGTGGGCGCTCACGTTGCTCTGGGCGACGAAGTGGGTGCTTGCGCTCGGGACTCTGGTCGCACTGCTGCTCGCGGCAGTTGCGCTCGCGCGCCGCGCGAAGGCCGGTGGCGTCGACCTCTGGCGAACCGTCGTGGCGTTGCGCGTGCAGATCGTGCTCGTCGCGTTCTTCGCGATCTTCCTCTTCGGCCCCGTCGCGGCCGACCAGATCGACGACGTGGTCCGGCGCTGGATCGGCCCGACTGGGAAGAGGTGCTCGCGAGCACGGCGCTGACGCTGCTCCTCAGCCTGGTGATCGCGGCGACGTCGTGGCGACTGCTCCTGCTGCAGCGGCGACCCGGGCGCGACCTGCCGCTGCTCGGAACCCTGATCGGCGGCCTCGCGCTGATCGCAGCGTCCGGGCTGCTTGCGGCAGGCGACCTCGGCGGGCTCGGCCTGCTGGCGCTCGGCGCGATCCTCGTGGCGATCGTCGTGCTCAGCTATCCGATCCGCAATGTCCGCCGCGTCGCCGATCCTGCTCGCGCGACGTTCGGCTGGGCAGGCGCACCTGCGGTGCTCGCTTCGCTTCCGTTGACGCTGCTCGGGCTCGCGGCCGTGCGCGCCGCCGTGTTCGAGCTCGTCTACGCGCAGCACCTCGAGTACCTCGGCCTGATCGCGATCGGGCTCTTCCTCCAGGCTCTCGGCTGGGCGGTCTACTTCCTCGCCTTCCGGCGCGCCCCGACCGAGGATCAGACCGCAGCCGACGCACCATCGATCGTGCCCCTGTACGCCGCGGGTGTCGCCGTCGCCTTCATCGCGGCCGGCGTCTGGCTCGACCCGTGGCGGGCAGGCAACGTCCTCGGAACGATCGGCGCACTGGCGGCGTTCCTGCTCGGCATCGCGCTGCTCGGGTACGCCGCGCTCACGCTCGAGCGGCGCTGGCTCTCACCGCCCGTCTTCCTCGTCATCGGGATCAAGCGCTTTCCGGTGCTGCTGATCCTGCTCGCGTGGGCCATCGCCGCCGCTGCGCTCGACCCGGGTGGTTTCCACGACGCGCGGACGATCGACCGGCGCGGAGGCGGCCCCGTGACGCTCGACGCCGCGTGGCAGCGCTGGCTCGCGCGCCAGCCGGAGCGCGACGCGGTCCCGCTCGTCCTCGTCGCGGCGGAAGGCGGCGGGATCCGCGCGGCGTACTGGACCGCCCGCGCCCTCGACTGCGCGATCGCTGCGGACTACGAGAGCTGCGGCTTCGTGCCCGATGGCGACCCGCGGCGACCCGGGCTCGTTGTTCGCGGCGAGCGGCGTCTCGGGCGGCAGCCTCGGCCTCGTCGCCTACGACGCGGCCGTTCGCACCGGCGAACAGGGCAACTGGCCCGACGTGCGGCTCGGCGACGACTTCGTCGCCGCGACGGGTGCGTGGATGCTGTTCGCCGATCTCCCGAACGCGCTGATCAAGCTCGACTTCGAGCCGGACCGAGCAGGCGTGCTCGAGCGCGCTTGGCAGCGCGCTTGGGGCGCCCCGTCGCCGCTCGCGGCCGGCATCTTCGAGACGTACCGCGCGGACGACCGCTCGCCGCTCTTGCTGCTGAACGGGACGAGCGTGCAGGACGGTTGCCGCGTCAACACCTCGGTGCTCGACGTCGATGTCGAGGAAGTCGAGACCGGGAAGGCGCTCCGCGCACGGGACTGCCTGTCGATGGACGCGTTCGGGGCAGCCTCCACGCCGAGCGCCGACGGCTTCGCTCTGGCGGCGACGCACGACATCGCAGACCTCCTCTGCGAGGATCGCGACCTTCGTCTGTCCACGGCAGCGCTCCTGTCGGCGAGGTTCCCGTGGGTCTCACCCGCCGGGCGCGTCACGCGCTGCGACACGGAGTTCGCGACGTACGTCGTCGACGGCGGCTACTTCGACACGTCGGCGGCCTCACCGTTGCAGGAGCTCTGGTCACGGCTCGAGCCGCTCGTCGCGCGTCAGAACGCCGTCGCCGGCGGACGCTGTGTCGTGCCCGTGTTCCTCCAACTCGACAACCACTACAAGGAGCCGCGAAACTCGAGTGCAACCGGGCGGCCGTGGGAGTCGGGTGTGCCGCTGCAGGCCGTCCGCGCGGCACGTGACGCGCGCGAGAACGGCGCGCGTCAGGCGGCCGCGCTCCTCTTCTCGACGAGCGTCGACGCGGGCATCTCGGCAAGCGCCGGTGGAGCGCCGCTCGTCCGCTACGCGCACCTGTTCCCACGCGCGCACCCGGGCACGTCGGCGCCGCTCGGGTGGACGCTCTCTCAGGCGTCGATGGACGACCTGACGAACCAGCTCCGCGAGCGCGCGAACGCGAACGAGCTCGGCAAGATCCGACGCTGGTTCGCGTCGGATCTCAGCTGCGAACGCTAGGCGGGTTTGGCGGGACGGGCCTCGTCGCCGGGGTGCGATGGGTGGTGCGAGGCAAGGACGCAGGGAGCGTGCGTATCCGATGGATACGGACGCGACTGAGGACGCCGCATCGGGCCGCCCAGCGCGGCCCGGCGGCACAGCGCCTGTTTCGCCAAGCCCTCCTTAGGCGGCCTCCGCGAGTGCCTCCTCGCTCGCGTGCGCCTGTGGTGCCTCGACACGCAGGAGCGCTGCGCCGACGCCCGCCGCGACGATGAACACCGCGCCGACGAGGAAGGCGAGGTGGTAACCGCTGTTCAGCGCGACAAACGAGTCGTCGCCCGCGGCGAGCCGGTTGTCGCTCCTCGACGCCGCGAGGCTCGCGAGGATCGCCAGACCAACCGCGCCGCCCATCATGAAGGAGGTATTGACGACGCCCGAGGCGAGCCCTGCCCGCTCCGGTTCGACGCCGCTCATCGCAGCGAGGAGGATCGGGTTGAACGCGATCCCCGCCCCGATCCCGAGCGCGATCGTCGCGGGCAAGATGTCGAGCGCCCAGTTGCCGTCGACCGGCGTCCTCGCGAGGAGGACGAGCGCGAGCCCCATCAGCCCGAGCCCGGCGACAAGCGGCGGCTTGATGCCGTAGCGCATGACGAGCCGCTGGGAAAGGAACAGCGACGAGGCTCCCCAGATCACGGTGCCGGGCAGATAGGCGAGACCCACCTCCAGCGGGGTGTACTCGAGCACAAGCTGGAGGTAGAGCGCTGAGAAGAAGAAGTAGGCGAACATGCCGGCCGCCATCAGCACGCCGACGATGTTGGCGGTCGAGACGTTGCGGTTCCTGAACAGCCCGAGCGGCACCAGCGGCGAAGAAACTCGCGCCTCGATCACGACGAAGACTGCGAGGAGCACACCGGAGACGGCGAGCAAGCCGAGCGTCTGCGTCGACCCCCACCCTTCCTCGTTGCCGTTCACGATCGCGTAGACCGCGAGGATCAGTGCGCTCGTCACCGTGACTGCACCGGCGTAGTCGACGCGGCCGGTCGCAGCCGGGCCGTGCTCGACCGGCAGCAGCCGCAGTGACAGGACGAAGACCGCGATGCCGACCGGGATGTTGACGAGGAAGATCCAGTGCCAGTTGAGCACGTCGGTGAGGACCCCGCCCGCGAGCACGCCGATGACACCGCCGCCCGAGAGGACGAAGCCGAACACTCCCATCGCCTTCGCGCGGTCCGCAGTCTCCGTGAAGAGCAACATCAGCAGCGACAGCGCGACCGCGGAGACGATCGCGCCCCCGACGCCTTGCACTGCGCGCGCGGCGATGAGCATCCCCTGGGAGGTGGCGAGCCCGCACGCAAGCGACGCAGCTGTGAAGATCGAGATGCCGACGAGGAACAACCGCCGATGACCGAAGAGATCGCCGAGCCGGCCGCCGAGGAGCAGGAAGCCGCCGAAAGTCAGCAGGTACGCGTTGACCACCCAGGCGAGCGAGGTCTGCGAGAAGCCGAGGTCGTCGCGGATCGACGGCAGCGCGACGTTCACGATCGTGCCGTCGAGGACGATCATGAGGTCGCCCAGGCAGAGGACGTAGAGCGCGATCCAGCGTTTGCGGTTGTCGAGGGTCATCGGCGTTCCTTTCGGTGTCGGTCTCGAAGCATTGGACCGGTCGGCCCGGCTGAACTCATCGGCCCGACGGCGATGAGTTTTGCCCGCGTCACCGGTCCTTCTCCAGATGACCCCCCGTGGGACGAGCACGCTCGTCTTCGAGATCGAAGGCCCCATCGCCAGAGCAGACTTGCCCGGGCTCTGCGACCGCGTCTGCGGACTCTTGGAGCGTAGCGATGCCGGTGTCGCCTACTGCCGGGTGAGCGGGATCGAGCCCGATGCGGTCACGGTCGACGCCCTCGCGCGGCTACAGCTGGCTGCGCAACGGCACAGCTGCCAGGTTCGGCTCCGCGACGCGTCGCCCGAGCTGCTGGAGCTCGTCGCGTTCATGGGCTTGAGCGACGTTCTGCCGGACTAAGCGGCGGCGTCGAGCCGCTCGGGCAGCCCGAAGAGCGGGAACAGCGTCTTCGTGTCGAGGAAGAAGGTGAGCTCGCCGATGCGTCCGTCCGAGACCTCGATCACCTGGAGCGCCCACGGCTCGTGGCCTCCGTCGGGCGAGGGCTTGTACTGCCCGTAGGCGGGCGAGCCGTTCGCGCCGACGGTCGGCACCAGGCGCGAGCCGCGGCAGCCGATCCCCGGACCGAACCACCACTCGAAGATGTCGTCGCGGCCCTGCAGCCACAGGTCGAACGGCGGCATCGACTGCGTTGCGTCCTCCTGGATCAACGCCGTGAGCGCGTCGATGTCGTAGGCCTCGAACGCCGCGACGTAGCGGTCGAGCAGCTCACGCTCCTCCTCCCCGAGCGGCGGGGACGGGTCGGTCGCGCTGACGTTGCCGTCGGCCAGCGTTGCTCGTGCGCGCTGGAGCGCGCTGTTCACCGACGCGACGCTCGTCTCGAGAAGCTCCGCGACCTCGGCCGCCTGCCAACGGAGCACCTCGCAGAGGATGAGCACGGCACGCTGGCGCGGCGGCAGGTGCTGCAGCGCGGCGACGAACGCGAGCCGGATCGTCTCGCGGGCGACCGCAACGTCCGCCGGATCGCCCTCCGGCAGAACGCAGCCCGTCCGGCACCGGCTCGATCCACGTGACCTCGGGGAGCGTGTTCAGGTTCGACTCGACGGGCTCGCGAGCGGGCCCGAGGTCCATCGGACGCGCGCGCCGCTCACGCCCACTCAGCATGTCGAGGCAGACGTTCGTCGCGATGCGGTAGAGCCACGAGCGAAGCGCGGCGCGCCCCTCGAAGCGCTCGTACCCGCGCCACGCACGGATCATCGTCTCCTGCACGGCGTCCTCGGCCTCGAACGACGAGCCGAGCATCCGGTACGCGTACGCGGTCAGCTCTCTGCGGTGCTGCTCGAGCTGCGCTCCAAGCTCCCCGCTCGCAGGTGTCTCGACCCCGGCCATCGTCTGACCATCGTAGACAGCTAGGGCGCGTGTGGAGCGATGCGACCGTCAGCCTCGACGGCGACCGCAGAGCGGCCGAAATCGGCCTTGGAGAGCTGCCGGACGAGCGCGAGCGAGCGCCTACCCGGGTCGCGCGTCGGCGTCCCCTGACCGACGAGCCGCAGCGGAACGAGCCGCCCGTCAACGAACTCGCCCTCCGCGTCGAGCGTGACCCTCAGGATCGCGCTGTACGCGCTGACGCCCGCCACGTTCAACGTCCGGTACCCGCTGAGGTTGCCGAGACTGTGCGCGATCAGGCGTCCGCGGTACCACTCCATGCCGCGCAGGACGTGCGGCCCGTGGCCGACGACGAGATCGGCGCCTGCGTCGACGGCGGCGTGGCTGAAGGCGCGCGAGTTGCCGCGAGGCTCGCCGAGGTACGTCTCCGGCCCGCGAGGGACGCGAGCGTGCTTGGCCCCTTCGGCGCCGATGTGCATCGTGACGACCACGAGGTCCGCGCGGCGCGCCGCCGCGCTCACGAGCGCGCGGACCTTCTTCAGGTCGAGCAGGTCGGAAGCCCACGGGTACGGAGCAAAGCCAAGCACCGCGACGCGCAACCCGCGCACCTTCAGGACCGTGATCTGCTCCGGTCTGCCGGTCGAGCGGAGCCCGGCGCGCGCCAACGCCAGGACCGTCCATGCGTGTCCGACCTCGCCGTAGTCGTTGGTGTGATTGTTGGCGAGGTTGAGAATCGTGAGCCCGACGTCGCGCAGACCACGCGCGTACGCCACCGGTGCGCCGAAGACGAAGCAGTCGGGCGACGCAGCGTTGCACTTCGCGGGCAGACGAGCGGCGACGCTCGGATCGACGAGCGCCGTCTCGAGGTTGCCGAGCGAGACCGGTGCCCTCAGGTCGCGGGCAATGCGTCCGAGGAGCTGCTTCGATCCTCCGGGCGGGTATTGGCCGGTTCGCCCGAGCGTGATGTCGCCCACTGCCGCGATGTCGAGCTCGCTCGCAGGGCTCGCACCGACTGCTCCCGGCGTGCTCGCGGGCAGCAGCGCGAACGCGACCGCACCGATCGTGAGCCAGCGTCGCAACGAACTCCGTCTACTGCTCGTAGCGCTCGACGGTCTCCGGCCGCCGAACGGTGGCAACGCTCGGATCGAGACCCGACTCGCGTAGCGCGCGTCGCTGACGCAGGAGGTCCCAGCACTGGTCGAGGGAGACCCTGATGCTCTCGAGCCGTCGTCGCTCCGCGTCGCCCGCGTTTCCTGCCGACTCTTGCTGCCAGAGCTCCTGCTCCTCGGCCACCAGCCGCTCGATCTCGTCGTGGATCTGCTCGTCGGCCATCGGCGTCTCCTCTCTCTAGCGGTCGAGGCCGAACAGCACCGAGCGTAGCGACCTGGACCCGGTCGGGAAACGCCGAAGGCCCCGTTTCCGGGGCCTTCGGGTGCTGCCTGCGAGACTCGTGAATTAGACGGTGACGCCGTTCCGGTGCGACAGAACCCTGCCGGTCGTGATCTTCGGCGGGTTCGGGAACGTCGTCTCGAGCTTCTCGTCACGAATCCAGGTCGAGGCGACCTTCGTCGACTCGTCGACCTGCGCGGAAGTCTCGAAGATCCCGAGCGAGCTGATGACGCCGTTGCCGGCCTCGATCATGTAGTAGCCCTTGAAGCCGTCGAGCTTGCTGAGCTTCGGGACGAGCGTCTCGTTGACCTTGGTGGTGAGCTCGACGATGCGATTCTGGTCCACACCGTCGTAGCGGCGAATGGTCGCGAACATGTGATGCTCCTTCGGTTCATGTCACAGGGCAGAAGATCCGAACGGACTCCTGCTTGCGCTCAGGCCAGGCGTGACAGACGAAGAGGATGGTGCAGAAAGCCTCGGCGGCTACAACAACAATCAGCCAAACGCGCTGTAGAGCAACGTAGCACCGATACGCGCGACTTGTACTCCGGCGCCGACATTGGGCAACATCCCCGCAAAAGCCGGGTTTTCCACCCTAG
>CAWCVL010000008.1:0-127855 GCA_963798985.1 uncultured Actinomycetes bacterium
GGTATCGCGCATGTAGGGCCTGGCCTGGCGACTCGGCTGGCCCGCCCATGTTGGCAGACAGGTGACCAACGGCGACGAGTCGCGGCGCACTCGCCACGGAGCGCCGTGCGCCACAAAAACGACTGTAAAACAGCTACGCCGTACATCGCCCCGCGATGCTCCACGCACGGGGTGGGAAGGACGGCCACAACGGTTGGAAAGCGGGAACTATGGGGGCTGCCCAGGGGGTGTGTCGGTCGGCGGAGCCCGGCCGAGCGGCTTGCCGAGGCGTGTGACGAGTGCGTGCCGATCTCAACTGTCGTCGATCCGCCGGCTCGCGTATCGCTCTTCGGCTCTAACCCCTATTTCCGGCTAGCTACCTCGACGCAACTGCTTCGGCACTCGCGGTGGACCCGCGACGCGGATCCCCTTCCTTCTTTACCCCTCGGAGGCGCTGGGCCGGCGGCGAACCGCCTCGATTACGGTACCATCGACCACCGCCAGTGCCGGCGGGCAGAGCAGCGAGACTGCCGCGCTGCAGCAGAACCCACTGCTCGCCTCGTGGGCGCAAGATGCCCGCGAGATGCAACTCGCGCTCGCCCTCCAAAGGGCGACTTCGCAGTCGTGCACGATCACGTCGTCGTCGACGAACGGCGGTCGACGCTGCTTGCTCGCATCCAGGTGAGTGTCCGCGCCGATCGGACAGGGCCCGGCCTGCCTCTCGCCCCGGACTGCTCACGGAGCCGGGCCGTACCTCAGCCTACGCATGCAGGCGCACGCATGCCACGGCCGAGCACGTCAGGTCGACGTCGTCCGCAACGCGGCCCTTTCACCTACTCGCCCACGACCCGGCGCAAAATCCACCTGCTATCGCCCTCACGCGCCCCAACATCGAGGACTCCGCGTCGCTGAGGGACCGCGACCTTCGGTGAGTGGACCGAGGACGACGACTCGGACGGCGGCGGGCCGGGAGGAAGCGCCCCGCCATGTCGACCTTCGCGTGCGCCTGGCACCCCGCTCCTTGCGCCAGACGAATCCGGTGCTCAGTGTCGTCGCCTGAACTGCTCTTTGAGGTGGACGGGCGGTCGGGCCGACGGCATCGCAGGCGTGCTCGACCTCGCCGGGCGCGCGCCGGTCCGGCAGCGATTTCACCTCGACGACGGCGACCTCGCGCGGATCGCTCAGTGGTCACGCTTCGCGAACGTTCGGTGGGGCCCTCCACGGCGGCGCAGCGGGTGCTGTACAAAGCTCGACCGGCTTCGGCGGCTAACATGTGGCAGGCCTGGTGGACCGAGTGCTCGTCGGTGTCGCGATGGCGGAGGAGGAACAGCGCCTCTTCGGCGGGTCCTCCACGACGTCGGCAGCGGCGACATCGATCTCGCCGGCCGCTTCGCCGAGTTCCTCGAACGCCTCCATGCGATCGTGGGCGCATTCGCCGATCCGATGCCGCTGGACGCTTGGGCCTCTACGATCAACAAGGCCGTCGACAACCTCACGGCCTCTCACGGCCAAGCGGCCTGGCAGCGGGTACCAACTCGGGCGTGTTCAGACAAGGACCTCCTCGCCGAGGCCACGACGGGCGGTGCGGTCGTGCAGACGAAGCTCGCGCGGGCCGAGATCCGTGCGTTGCTGGCCGACCGTCTTCGGGGCCGACCCACGCGAGCGAGCTTTCGCACCGGACACCTCACGATCTGCACCCTGCGCTTCCTGGCAATCCCAGGCTCGGTGCCGCATCGGGTGGTCTGCCTGATGGAACGAGATGACGGTGCCTCTCTCCGCCATACTGCTAGGGGGGGTGACGACCTGTTGCTCGTCGATCCGCACGTGGGGGATCGCGACGTCCGCGGTGAGGGATCGTCAGTCCCGGCTGGACGCGGTGCTCTCCGCGACCGACCACCTCGTGATCACGTACGGCGGCTCGGGACGAGCTTGGAATTGGGTCTCCGGCGCCCCCCGGGCGGTCCCTCTCGGAGAACTGCTGGACGTCATCGACCGCACCGTACGCGCGGCCGAGGGGGTCGCCGAATGCAACTGCTCGCGACCAGGTGGTCGTCGAGCACCCGCTCCAGCCGTTCGATGTGAGGAACTTCCACGCGGGCGCGCTCATGCCGGAGTGGACGTGGAGCTTCGATCGAGTCGCGCTCGAGGGGCGCGGGCGCGGCCGCGGGCGAGCGCGTGGACATGCCTCTCCGTTTTCCTCGCCAAACCGCTGTCGACGGCGTTGGCGTCAGTGGTCGAGCTCGATGAGCTCGTCCGGTTCGCTCAGCAGCCGGTCCGGACGCTTCTCCGGTAGCGGCCTCGGCGCCGCCCCCTGCAGCGCGCGGAAGACCAAGACCCACTCGACGCGCTCTCGGTTCGATGAAATCGGACGGTGTCGAGCGCTGGCGGGTGGGCGAGCGGCTGCTCGAGGCCCGACTCGCGGGGTCATTCCAGGACGCTTGCAGTCCGCGCGGACCTCCCACGTGGCGAACTGCCGCCCGACAAACTCGCTCAGCCCGTGCTCGCGGACGTCTGTCCCGCTGTCGACCAACTCGTCGCGGCGGCAGCGGACTTCCTTCCATTCACTCATCGGGCGCCTCGGTCCATATCCGGCTTCTTTGAGCTCCCGGGAGGTCGGACGCTCGTCGGCACCGCACCCTGCATATTCGCGGCGAACTGATCGCCACCCTGACCTACTCGCGGTGTCGGGACCCAAGTGGCGAGCCGATGCCTGGGGCCGACACGCGAGTAGGTCAGGGTGGCGATCAGTTCGCCGCGGATGCCGGGTGCGGTGCCGACGAGCGTCCGACCTCCCGGGAGCTCCAGCCGGATATCGACCGAGGCGCCGAAGAGTAAACGGAAGGAAGTCCGCGCCGCCGCGACGAGCTGGTCGACAGCGGGACAGACGTCCGCGAGCACGGGGTCAGCGAGCAGGTCGGGCGGCAGTTCGCCACGTGCGATCTCCGCGCGGATGCAAGCGTCCATGTCTGACCCGCGAGTCGGGCCTCGAGCAGCCGCTCGCCCACCCGCCAGCGCTCGAGCGCGTCCAACTCGACCGAGAGCGCGTCGTGCGGGTCTTCGTCTCTTGCGCTCCCGGTGACACCGAGTCGCTGCCGGAGGAAGGCCCTGACCGGCTGCTGAGCGAACCGGACGAGCTCATCGAGCTCGACCACTGACGTCGACGCGGTCGACAGCGGTTTGGCGAGGAACGGAGGCATGTCCACGCGCTCGCCCGCCAGCGCCCGCGCACCCTCGAGCGCGACTCGATCGAAGCTCCACGTCCACTCCGGCATGAGCGCGCCCGCGTGGAAGTTCCTCACATCGAACGGCTGGAGCGGGTGCTCGACGACCACCTGGTCGCGAGCGGTTGCATTCGGCGACCCGCTCGGCACGCGTGCGGTGCGGTCGACGACGTCCAGCAGTTCTCCGAGAGGGACCGCCGGGGGGCGCCGGAGGTTCGTCCGCTCGTCCCGAGCCGCGTACGTGATCACGAGGTGGTCGGTCGCGGAGAGCACCGCGTCCAGCAGCAACTGACGATCCTCACTGCGGACGTCGCGATCGCCCACGTGCGGATCGACGAGCAACAGGTCGTCGCCGTCGCGCGCGGTCTGGCGGGGAAAGACACCGTCGTCCAAGCCCATCAGGCAGACCACCCGATGCGGCACCGACCTCATGGGGACGAGGGTGCAGATCGTGAGGTGTCCGGTGCGAAAGCTCGCTCGCGTGGGTCGGCCCCGAAGACGGTCGGCCAGCAACGCACGGATCTCGGCCCGCGCGAGCTTCGTCTGCACGACCGCACCGCCCGTCGTGGCCTCGGCGAGGAGGTCCTCAGAACCGCCCGAGTTGGTCCCGCTGCCAAGCCGCTTGGCCGTGAGAGGCCGTGAGGTTGTCGACGGCCTCGCTGATCGCAGAGGCCCAAGCGTCCAGCGGCATCGGATCGGCGAATGCGCCCACGATCGCATGGAGGCGTTCGAGGAACTCGGCGAAGCGGCCGGCGAGATCGATGTCACCGCTGCCGACGTCGTCGAGCGGCAGCACTCCACCGAAGAGGCGCTGTTCCTCCTCCGCCATCGCGACACCGACGAGCACTCGGTCCCACCCGGCCTGCCACGTGTTCGCCCGAAGCCGGTCGAGCTTGTACGGCGCCCGCTGCGCCGCATCGAGGCCCCACCGAACACCCGCGTCGCGTGACCACTGAGCGATCCCGCGAGGTCGCCGTCGTCGAGGTGAAAGCGCTGCCGGACCGGGGCGCGCCCGGCGAGGTCGAGCACCTGCGATGCCGTCAGCCGACCGCCCGTCACCTCAAGCAGTTCGGCGAGGACACTGAGCACCGGATTCGTCTGGCGCAAGGAGCGGTCTGCCAGGCGCACGCGAAGGTCGACACGGCGCGACGCTCCGGGCCTGCCGCCGTCCGAGTCGTCGTCCTCGGTCCGTTCACCGAAGGTCGCATCGATCAGTGACGCGAAGTCCTCGATGTTGGGGCACATGACCACGATGTCGCGTGGCTCGAGCGACGGGTCGTGGGCGAGTAGGTGAAGGACGGCGTCGCGGACGACCTCAACCTGACGTGCTCGGCCGTGGCATGCGTGCACCTGCAGGCTTCGATCCGTCGGCTCCAGTACGGCCCGCGCGTCGGCGTTCGGGGCGAGCGGCAGGCCGGGCGGTCTCCGATCGGCGCGGACGTCCGCCTGGATGCGAGCAAGCAGCGTCGACCGCCGTTCGTCGACGACGACGTGATCGTGCACGACTGCGGAGTCGCTGTGGAGGGCGAGCACGAGTTGCATCTCGCGGGCGTCTTGCGCCCACGAGGCGAGCAGTGGGTTCTGCGGCAGCGCAGCAGTCTCGTCCTCTGCCCGCCGCACGATCGGCGGTCGATCGTGCGTGATCGAGGCGATTCGCGCCCACAGCGCCTCCGAGGGGTGAAGCAGGAAGAGATGCACGTCGCGGGTCACCGCGAGTGCCGACAGTACGTCGAGGTAGCTAGCCGGAAATCGGGTCAGGCCGAAGAGCGACACGCGAGCCGGCAGATCGACGACAGTTGGATCGGCACGCAGTACGTCACACGCCTCGGCAAGCCGCTCAGCCAGGCTCGGCCGGCCGATTCGCGCCCTCAGTCGCCTCCATAGTTCCGCTTGCCAACCGTTGTCGCGTCCTTCCACCCATGCGTGGAGCATCGCGGGGCGATGTACGGCGTAGCTGTCGTACAGGTCGGCGATGTGGCGCACGGCGCTCAGTCGGCGAGTGCGCCGCGACTCGTCCGCGTCGTCACCTGCTCTGCCGACGTGGGCGGCCAGCGTCGCCAGCCAGGCCTCGGCGAGCGACTCCTCGACCACGTCGAGCAGCGGCCACACGGAACGCGCCGGCAACCACGGGTCAACTTCGCGATCGATGCCGAGGGCCGCGGCCACGGCCCCGGTGACGAGCCGACCGGGGAATTGAAAGTCGACGTTCGCGCACACGCCGTCGGCTCGGCCAGGCGACGTGCCGATGACGGACGACAGCCGCTGCGCGAGCCACCGTTCGACACCACGCGTCGGAACGGAGACAACCTCGGGCTTCATGAGATCCTCCAGCGGCGACCTGACGACGCTGCCGAGCGCGGCGACGAGTCCGTCCGCGCGCTCCGCTCGATGGACGTGAAACATCCCGGCGATCCCTCCTAGTGCGGAGATTGCAGCATCGCCCAGATCGTCGGCGCGCGCCAGGGGGCCGGCTACGCCCGACAGCGGTCTCGCGCTGTTCCGCCTCGAGTGCCCCACAGCGACGAGCCGACTTCGAAAGGCAACGCCAATACCCGATCGCCCATCGTCGTCTTTGCCGTCGGTTCGATGAGGAACGCCAACGCCCTGCGCTACACGGACAAGCGCCTGCTCGGCGCGATCGCGGAATACGAGCAAGGCCTCTTGTCCCTGCTCAACGGGCTGCGACCGCGGCCCTCCTAGCGGTTGCCGGCGGGTCGCTAGGTTCTACGACTTCGACAATGTTCTGAGACACGCGAGTCACGAGTCGCTGTCGTGGCGCCCTACAACCAGCAGGTGCGCAGTCTCCGCGGCGCGCTGCCGGCGGGAGTGAGGGTCGGCACCGTCGACAAGTTCCAGGGCCAGGAGGCGCCGGTCGTCTTCTACTCGACGACGAGCTCGAGCGGCGAGGAGGTCCCGCGCGGCCTCGAGTTCCTGTTCTCGCGCAACCGGCTGAACGTCGCGATCTCGCGCGCGCAGTGTCTCGCGGTGTTGGTCGGGAGCCCGCGGCTGCTCGACGTGCGCACCCGCTCGGTCGACCAGATGCGGCTCGTGAACGCGCTCTGCCGGTTCGTGGAGATGTCTGTTGCGGACATTACATCACTTCAGTAAAGTGATGTAACATGGCGCGAATGAAGCGGCTCCAGATCTCGATCGAGCCCGAGCTCGACGCCGCGCTGGGTCGCGCCGCGCGAGCGCCAGGGCGTCTCGAAGGCCGCGCTCGTACGGCGATTCGTTGCCGAGGAGCTGAAGCCCCTCCCGAAGCTGGAGGACGACCCGCTTTGGGGCTTCGTCGGTGCCGTCGAAGGCGCGTCGCGCGACTCCCGCAGTGTCGACGACGTCGTCTACGGCTCGAAGCGCCGAGCGTGATCTTCGTCGACACGTCGGCGTGGGTCGCGCTGGCCGCGCGGAGGGACGAACACCACGACGACGCGCTCGCGCTCCTTCGCAGGCTCGACGACGAGACGCTCGTGACATCGAACCACGTCGTCGGCGAGACCTGGACGTTCCTGAACCGCCGCTACGGCCACGCAGCCGCGGTGTCGTTCCTCGACCGTGCCGAGTCGTCCGAGCGCGTCGAGGTCGTGTTCGTCGAGCACGAGCTCGAGGTGGATGCGCTCGCGTGGCTACGGCGGCGCGACGACCGCGAATACTCGTTCGTCGACGCGACGAGCTTCGCGGTGATGCGAACCTGGGGAATCGCCCGCGCGCTCGCGTTCGACGGCGACTTCGCGGCCGCCGGATTCACGGAGGCGAGACCCTAACGACCGCGTCGCCGACTCGAGTGGTCTCGGTCACGGCACCGTCGACAAGTTTCAGGGCCAGGGCGCCGGATCGGCTAGCCGCCAAACCCGAGCCGGCGCATCCACGCGACGTATTCACGGACGTAAGCGGGGAAGTCGCCGGCGAGCTCGACCGCCGCCTGGTAGATGCCTGCTGCGCGGATGTCCGGGTACTCGTGCTGGAGCTGGTTCCGCGCCTCCAAGATGCCGCGCCAGCGCCGAGTGCGATCAGCGCCGAACACCTTCTCTCGCTCGAGCAGCCGCAGGTTGGTCGGACGATCGCCAGGCGTGAGAGCGGCCTCTTCGAGACCGAGCTCGTTCAGCTCGGCGACGTAGTTGCAGAGGATCTCGAACGCCCGCTCGAGTGGGTAGACCTCGCTACTGAGTCGCTCGGGGTCGGTAAGCCGGGAGGCCTGGACGAACTGCTCTTCGGTTGTCCTCTCGAGGACGTACGCCAGCGCCTCGTAGTGGCGGCGCATGTCCGCCAGGCGCACGGCGATCTTCCGCGGAAGAGGGCCTCTACCGCGAGCCAGCGGTCATCCCCCTTGCGATCTGGTCGAGCGCATCGGGAGCTTCCCAGGCGACGCGCTGGAGGCGCTCGTCTTCCGCGCGCGCCCGCCGGATGATCTGCCGCTCGCGCCGCCTGAGCCGAGCCCAGTCGCCGTCGCGGTCGACGAGGACACGGCCGTCGCTGAGGACGTCGGCCAGGAGCAGCGGGGCCTCCCCGGCCTGCTCCAACGAGACCAACTGGACGCGACGCCCACTCGCCTCCTGAAGTGCATCGACGAGATCGGCGCGAGCCCGATGATCGTCGCGGCGGAGACGGACGAGCACGTCCAGGTCACTGTCAGGTTGCTCCGAACCCCGGGCGACGCTCCCGAAAAGCACCGCCAGCCGAACGTTCGGGTGCTTGCGCAACGCCTCGAGTGACCGGCTCAGCATCGGCCACCGCGCGCGAACATAGCTGCGCTCGCTCGGCGGGATGACCACTTCCCGCGCGCCACGGAGTGAGGCGCGAAGCAAGCCGCGGTCAGCGGCACGGCGAAGCGTGCGCCCATGCACTCCGACGTCCTGAGCAAGCACGTCCAGCTCGGTCATGGTGTGTCCAATATACACCGAACATGTGTCCAAAGCGAGTGTACATAAACCGGTACACTAGCTGTACGTAATCATGTACAATCCGGCCATGCCAAAGAAGGTCTCGTTCACGAAGGCGCGAGCCGAGCTCAGCGATCTCCTCGACGACGTGGAGCGCTCGCACGAGCACGTCGAGATCACGCGTAACGGCCGGCCGGCAGCCGTGCTCATGTCGCCCGAGGAGTACGAGGTGATCCAGGAGACGCTCGAGATCCTCGGAGACCCCGAGACGCTCGAGGATCTTCGTCAGAGCGAGGCAGACGTCCAGGCGGGACGACTTCATACGTTGGACGAGGTGAGGCGCGAGCTCGGACTTGCTTGAGCTCCGGCTCACTCGTCGCGCCCGACAGCAACTGCTCGCTCTTCCGAGCCCGCTTCGAGAAGCAGCCACTGAGACCCTCGAACGAATTGCGATCGATCCGCAGAGCGAAGGCAAGGAGCTGGTCGGCCGTCTGCGCGGCCTGTGGTCAGCACGCGTCGGGAACTACCGGGTGCTCTACACGATCGAGCAACGGGTCGTGATCGTGCGTGCGATCCGGCACCGCGCAATCGCGTATCGCGGCCGACAGCAGAGTTGAGGGTGATGACTTTTCGGTGTAGGGCACGTCGTGCTAGCACAGTGCTAGCATGACGAACGTGCCGACCTTGCACATCCGCAACGTCCCAAAGTCGATCTACGACGCGCTCAAGCGTCGAGCCGATCGCAACAGTCGCTCGTTGAACATGGAGGTGATCGAGGCGCTCGAGGTCTCGGTCGCGGACGAGCGCCGGTCGCGCGCGCTCCTGCGTCGGCTCGACGCACTGCGGGCCGAGTTCCTCCTGCCGGACGACGCGCCGAAGCCGGAAGACGTGATCCGGGAGGCACGCGAGGCGCGTGTCGGTGAGCTCGAGCGTCGTGCGCGCGGTTCTTGACGCGAACGTCGTCGTCCGCGGGCTGATCGACCGCCGCCCGGACGCGCGCCGGTGGCTGGAGCGCGTCGCGCAGCGGGAGGTCGCGGCGGTCGTGCCGGCGCTCCTGTTCGTGGAGGTTGGGCAAGCATTCGCCGGCTACGTCCGATCACGCGCCCTCACGCCGCCTGCCGCCATGCGAAGACTCGAGTTCGTTCAGGCGTTCCCGTTCGAGGTTCGAGCTCTCGAGGTGCTCGCGCCGGCCGCCCTTGCCGTTGCGCTCGAGCGCGGTTTGAGCGTCTACGACGCCTGTTACGCAAGCCTCGCGGAGGCGGAGGACGCGGTGTTGGTCACCGCGGACCGGCGCCTTGCACAGGCAGTCGAGCGTTCGGAGGTCGTCTCCTGACGCGCCGCGGCTCAGCGAGCGACGTAGTCGCGCGGGGCGGCGCCGCTGATCCGCCCGCGGTTCGTCGACTACAGATACCAGTGGCAGCGGTGCCACCACCACGGACAGCACCACCCGTACCACGGATACCGCCAGCGCCACCACCAGCACCAGATCGGCCGCCACGGCCACCAGAAGTGCCACGGGAGCCACGGGTGGCACGGGATGAGGCGCGGGATCTGAAGCTCGCGCAGGATGTCCTCGTTCAGGTCCCCGAGGCCGGCGCGCTTCGCGACGTCGAGGACGTCGATCTCGATGACGCCTTCTCGCACGCTCGCCTCGACCGCCTCGCCCATCGCGGCGAAGACCTCGTTGGCCTCTTTGATCGCTTCGGAAACGTTTCTGTCGTCCTTCATCGTGCTGCTCCACTTCCTCGGCCGACCGTCGGTCGGCGGGTGCTCAGGTCAGAGCTCGGGCGGAGGAGCGCGTGGGTCCCAGGCCGTCGGGATCACGGAACGAGCGTCGCACGGGGTATGTCACGCGGCCGTTACCGCGCCGTCACGGGCGCATCACGCTTCTCCGTCGCGCGCTCGAGCAGGCACGCGGCGCCGGAGAGCGCGAGCCACGTGCCGAGCACGTCGCGCGGCCGCCTCGTCACCGTGAGCGTGAGCGGGGCGGCGACCCAGACGCTCAGGCAGTAGAAGCAGTCCATCAGCTCGCCCGCGACGCTGTCACCGAGTCGCACACGCGCGCGGACGACGAGATTCGCCGGCCCGTCTTCCTCGGCGACGAGGTGCGTCACGCGCCAGGTCGCGAGCGCTGCGAGCGCGAAGCTCGTTGCAAAGCGTGCGTCCTCGTCGTGCGTCAACGAACCGTCTTCACGTCGCGCACGAGCTCCTTCATCCGCTCGGAGGGCTCGACGCCGAGTTGTTCGTTCAGCAACCGTCGGCACAGGCGGTACTGCCGGAGTGCCTCGGCGATGTTGCCGTCGGCCAGGTGCACGCGCATGACCGCGCGATGGCTGCTCTCACGCAATGGGTCGTCGGCGACTGCGGCGAGGCCGATCTCGAGCGCGCCGTCGAGCCGGCCCGCATCGGCCAGGCGGCTGCAGAGCGCGTCGAGGGCGCGCAGGCGCAGCTGGTGGAAGCGCTCGCGCTCGTAGACGACCCACTCGTCGTACCAGTCCGGCAGCAGGTCGCCGCTCAGCTTCGACGTGTCGACGTCGAGGTCGCTGCCGTTCGTCCGGTCGAGCGCATGGCGCGCCAACCGCTCCGCCTCGCGCAGGTCCACGACCACGCCCGGATCGAGCGAGAGCTGCGGGCCTTCGCAGTGCACGAGCTGGATCCCGCAGCCATGCAGACGCCACAACGTCGAGCGCAGGCTCGCCCCGGCGCGCGCTTCAGGCGAGTCGAGCCAGAGCGAGCCGGCGACGTAGGAGCGCTGAAGCGGACGCTCGTGCAGCGCGACGAAGGCGAGCAGCCGCTGCGCGCTCGTCGACAGAGGTGACGTGCTCGCCGTTCGCGGAGGAGCTCGAACCCGCCGAGCAGCGTCAGCCGCAGGCTCGGCGCTGTCACGCGCTAGCTGCGATCCGCCGCAGCGACGAGAGCGAAACCGCCACTGTCGATCCTTCCTTTCGTGGTGCTTGCCACACGTAACTAGAGCGGTCGCCGACAGCGTTGTCAACGCGGCGCAGCCGGGGCCTCGAGCGGCCCCGGCTGCGCTGTGGGTCAGCTGTCGATCACCGAGAGGGCCACGCTCGGATTGACATGGATGTAGACTGTAGTCGTCCAGCCAGTTCGTGCCCGGGCCGCCGCCGTCGCCTGCCGGGTTGAACGCCCGGCTGTAGGCGTCGATCGAGAAGCTGTACGAGCCCTGGGGCAGCGAGCCGGGGAGGTTGTACAGCGTCGTCTGCGTGACGTTGTTGTCGAGGAAGTTCTCGTGCCAGTGCTCCGGCTGGCTTCCAGAGGTGGAGGCGCATGGGCCCGTGAGGGTCGGGTTGCCGGTACCGCAACCGCTTGCGCTGAGCGCAGGCGCTGCGGAAGTGAACCGCACTCGCCGACCACGTGACCTCGATCTCGATGTCTGTGGCCTTGGGCCGCTTGATCACGATGCACGACGAAGGGCCACGTGTAGGTGTTCGCGGAGGAGATACCGGGCGCACCGACCACGCGCCAGCGGATCTGGTTGAAGCCCGCGAGCGGGTGGCCGGTTGTCGATCGTGAAGCGGACCGGGTTGCTGAAGTCGCCGGGGGCCGCCAGCGTCGTCTTGCTCGCGTCTCCGAGCTCCAGCCGGACGTCGTACTTGCCCGTTGGGGCCGTTGGTCGTCGGCCAGTTGAGCAACCAGTGCGGGAAGACGAGCTGCGCCTCCGGGAGCACCTCGTACCAGCCGGCGGCGTCGGGCACGGCGTGGATACCACCACGGCGGGCCGGTCAGCTTCGGCGGGTACCACTCGAGCCCGAGGAACGGGACCTCGGTCGGCGCCGTTGTACGAGTAGAGCAGGCGGTAGAACGCCGCCCGGCGATGTGGTTGCAGCCGTGCAGCTGCAGCGTGCCGGCGTACGGCGCCTGCGCCGGGGCCCAGCGGTGCGGGTCCGAGAACAGCCCGCCGGGGCGCGGCCGGTTCACGCGCGTCGCGTGTCCGGTCGCCGTTGTTGTGGTGCGATGCGCGCCAGCGGCATCAGGCCGACGGTCACGATCGCGGGCTTGTTCCCGCACACGACGATCGGCTTGTCGCAGATCGGCGACGGCCGCGCGATCGGCGAGGCCTGGAGGGTGACGCGGCGGGATGGGGCCTGCGTTCCAGCGGACGTCGAAGAAGCGCCTCGCGAGTAGATGAGCTCCTCGTCGCCGTCGAGGTCGACGTCCTGCGTGACCCGGAACGTGATGTCGGGCACGTCGGAGAAGTACTCCCACTCGGCGACGTAACACGTCGCGGCAGCGCAGGAACGGCCCGATCGCCTTGATCGGGCTGAGCTCCGCGAGATCGAACTTCGCCTTGTCGAAGCGCTCGGACAGCCGCTCCTTGAGGTCGAGCGTGCTCGAGCTGCTTCAGCTTGTCGTCGTTGAGCGGCGGCGGGAACGTGTCGATGAACGCCGGCTCGTCGAGGAGCGCGGTCAGCTCACCGGTCTGCTGGCCGAACGAGCGTCGCTCGCGCGAACTGCGTGAGCCTGTCGAGCGACCTTCCGCCGAGGCGCTCGCCGACCTGCGCGAGAACTTCGCGCGTCGAGCAGGTCGAACGGCGGCGGATCCGGCGGGTTCGGCGGGTCCGGGAACGGCGGCTTCGTGACGGGGATGCCGGATCTCGTCGAGGAAGTCGCGGATCGTCGGCCGGTAGATCTCCGGGAAGCAGATGCGCTCCTTGCGGAACCAGCAGGATCCGGTCGATGTCCCAGCGCGGGATCCAGACGCAGAACTTCCCGCACTCGTCGGTCATCGTCGTCGCGATCTCTTCGCGGTTGCAGAAGATCGGCCAGAACCACCACCACCAGGCTCCACGGCCCCTCCCAGGGGAAGAGGCCGAGGAACGAGCAGTCGGTGTCCTCGACGTGGACGGTCGCGTTCGGGACGCCCTGCAGCGACGCCGGTTCCCGGCTCGGCCCGCACCACCTGGCCGCACACGCGGCGGTAGAAGAGAAGGTGCGGGTCGATCTTCCAGCGGAGGATGTCCTCGAGGGCGCCGTGGGTCTTCCCGGCGAGCTTCTCCGAGGCGATCCCGGTCAGATCGGAGAGGTAGGCCGCCTGGCGTTTGGTCACCGGCAGCTTGTCGGGCTCCGGGTACTCCAGCCGTGGGCCTTCCTTTAACGGGCTGTTTCCGCTCGCGTGCCATCTGGTCTCCCTTCGTCGCTGCTCAGCGCGAACTCGGGGCTCCGGAGCAGCTGCCGGGTGTCGGGGCCCGCGACCGGTCGCACGCGACGGGCGGGCGAGAACGTGTAGAGGCGACCGCTCTCCGTTCCGTGGAGCAGGATCGGGGCATCGCCGAGGTATTGGACGTGTGACGTCGCCCGCGCTGCTTAGGCTCGGGCGGGCTGGGACGGGGTGGAGGGAGCGCGTGGGACATGCTCGGCTGCGCTCGAAACGCCGCCCGGTGCTCCCCACAACAGCCCATCGGCAGCAGCGTCCCTCGCCGCCGTCACGCGTCCGTCACCCCGCCGTCACGGCCGGGTTGCTGGCGAATGCGCTCAGTCCAGGCTGCCGCGGCGGGCGAGCCACTCGGTCGGCTGGCCGGTGACTCGAGCGATCGCCTCGAAGTGACGGTCGTAGTGCAGGACGATCGCTCCCGAAGCCTCGGCGACTCCGGCGACGAGGAGGTCGATCGCCTTCGGCCCTCGATGCTGACTTGTCGCGGCGAGCGCGGCCTGAGTCGCGCTCGGCAAGTGCGACCGCGTGGGCGTCGAGCGGAAACTCCGGAAGCGCGGCGAGATCGTCCCGAAGGCCGATGTACTCAGCGCGGCTGCGAGCTGAGTACGAGGAGCTCGAGCCTGACGGGAGCGCACGTCGCGAGCAGATCCGTTCCGAGGAGCTCGGCCCAGCGGTCGCTCGTGGCCGTGCTTCGATTCCAAGCGCTCGTGTCGGCCAGGTAGTGCGGCACCTAAGGCTCGCGAAGGCGGCGGAGCTCTTCGGGCGTCGGGCCGATCCCCCCGGTCTTGCTCTTCTCGATGCGCTGGAGGAGTCGCCGGCGGGCGGCTAGGCGAATGACTTCATCGAGAGAGCGGTCGACGGTCTCGGCAAGCGTCGTTGTCCCGAGGATTTTCTTCGCGCTCGGCCACCTTCTTTCGGTCGATGACCAGGGAAGTCTTGTCCGGTTTGGATATCTGTTTCGCCACGGCGAGATATCCTACAGGAGGCGTCTGGCGGACACCCTAGACTGACCCGGCGTCATGGGTCAGGCCCCGTTCGTTCACCTTCACGTCCACTCCGAGTACTCGATTCTCGACGGGGCGTGCCGCATTCCCGAGCTCGCCGCTCGGGCGGCTGAGTTCGACATGCCCGCGGTCGGGCTGACCGACCACGGGTCGCTCGCCGGCGCGGTTCAGCTCGTCAAGGAGACCGGCAAGCACGGCGTCAAGCCGATCATCGGCTGCGAGGTCTACGTCGCAGAAGACCGGAAGGCGCAGGCGAAGGGCTACGCGCACCTGACGCTGCTCGCCGCGGACAACGCGGGCTACTCGAACCTGATCAAGCTCTCCTCGCTCGGCTACCTCGAGGGCTACTACTACAAGCCGCGCGTCGACTGGGAGCTCCTCCAGCAGCACTCGAACGGTCTGATCGCGCTCTCTGGCTGCCTCTCCGGGAAGGTCTGCAAGGCGCTCGAGGAGAACCGCGAGAACGACGCGGCCGCGGAGCTCGACCGGCTCGGGCAGATCTTCGGCAAGGACTCCGTCTACGTCGAGATGCAGAACGCCGGGCTCGACGTGCAGGCGCGGATCAACCCCGTGCTCGCGCGCGCCGCCGAGACCGCGGGCCTGCCGCTCGTCGCGACCGGCGACGTCCACTACCTCCGCCACGAGGACGCGCGCGCGCACGAGGCGCTGCTCTGCATCCAGTCCGGCGACTCGCTCAAGAACCCGAACCACTGGAAGTTCGACACCGATCAGTTCTTCTTCAAGTCGGCTGCCGAGATGGCGCTCGACTTCCCCGGCTACGAGCATGCGATGGCGCGCACGCTCGAGATCGCCGAGCGCTGCAACGTCACGATCGAGCTCGGGAACATCCTGCTGCCCGAGTTCCCGACGCCCGACGGGCGCGACTCGTTCGACTACCTCGTCGAGCTCTGCGACAAGGGGCTCGCGAAGCGCTACGACAAGGTCACGCCCGAGCTGAACGAGCGGCTCAAGTTCGAGCTGAAGACGATCCGCGAGATGGGCTTCTCCGATTACTTCCTGATCGTCTGGGACTTCATCCGCTTCGCGCACCAGAACGGGATCTCGGTCGGGCCGGGTCGCGGCAGCGCAGCCGGCTCGCTCGCGGCGTACTGCCTCGAGATCACCGACATCGACCCGATCCGCTACGACCTGCTCTTCGAGCGCTTCCTCAACCCGGGTCGCAAGACGATGCCCGACATGGACATCGACTTCGCCGTCGAGGGGCGCGACCGCGTGATCAACTACGTCGCGGAGAAGTACGGGCGCGACCGCGTCGCGCAGATCATCACGTTCGGGACGATGGCGGCCCGCGCGGCGGTGCGCGATGCCGGGCGAGTGCTCGAGATCCCCTACGGCACCGTCGACCGGATCGCGAAAATGATCCCGGAAGGCCCGGGGCAGACGCTCGACGCGTCGCTCAAGAACGGCCAACCGCTCAAGGAGTCGTACGACGCCGACCCGATCACGCGCGAGGTGGTCGACCTCGCGCGGCCGCTCGAAGGACTGACGCGCCAGGACTCGATCCACGCCGCCGGTGTCGTGATCGGCGCGCAGCCGCTGATGGAGATCGTGCCGCTCCAGCAGAAGGGTCCCGGCCAGGAGGTCGTGACGCAGTACGGGATGAACGACGTCGACGCGATCGGGCTGCTGAAGATGGACTTCCTCGGCCTGCGCAACCTCGACGTGATCGACAAGGCCTGCGCGCTGATCGGCAACCTCGACATCGGGAAGATCCCGCTCGACGACGCGAAGACGTACGAGATGCTGCGAAAGGGCGACGCGATCGGCGTCTTCCAGTTCGAGTCGTCGGGCATGCGCGAGGCGCTGCGGCAGGTCAAGCCGACGGTCTTCGACGACCTGATCGCGCTCGTCGCGCTCTACCGGCCGGGGCCGATGGGCTACATCCCCGGCTACGCGAAGCGGAAGAACGGCCAGGAGCAGGTGTCGTACATCGACCCGCGGCTGAAGGAGATCACCGGCAAGACGTACGGGATCTGCATCTACCAGGAGCAGTACCTCGAGATCGCGAAGCGGATCGCCGGCTTCACGCCCGCCGAGGCCGACGACCTGCGCAAGGCGATCGGCAAGAAGATCCACTCGCTGATGGCCTCCCTGAAGGAGAAGTTCCTCGAGGGCTGCGCGAAGACGAGCACGAGCACGCAGGTCGCGCACCAGCTCTGGAAGGACATGGAGGCCTCGCAGGACTACTCGTTCAACAAGTCGCACGCGGCCTGCTACGCGCTCATCGCCTACCGCACCGCGTGGCTGCGCGCGAACCACCCGCGCGAGTACATGGCGGCGCTCATCTCCTCCGTGATGAACACGAAGGACCGCGTGCCGTTCTACGTGAACGCGTGCCACGAGCTCGGGATCGAGGTGCTGCCGCCCGACGTGAACACGTCGCAGATCGACTTCGCGGTCGTCGAGGGGCAGATCCGCTTCGGGCTGAACGCGGTCAAGAACGTCGGCGGGCCGGCGGCGCGCGCGATCTGCGCCGAGCGCGAGTCAGGCGGGCAGTTCGCGTCGATCTGGGACTTCGTCGAGCGCGTCGACGCGCAGTGCGTGAACAAGCGCTCGCTCGAGTCGCTCGTCAAGTGCGGCGCGCTCGACGGGCTCGGCGCGACGCGGATGGGGATGCTCGCGGTGCTCGACCAGGCGGTGCAGTGGGGGAGCATGCGGCAGGCCGACAAGATGGCCGGGCAGTCGTCGATCTTCGACCTCGACGACTCGCCGGCCGAGGAGAAGCCGCGGCACCACCCGACCATCCCGCCGGGCGAGTTCGACGCGAACGAGCTGCTCAAGCTGGAGAAGGAAGTGCTCGGCCTCTACGTCTCCGACCATCCGCTGTCGGCGATCCGCGACCAGCTGCGGCAAGAAGATCGACACGCCGATGACCGAGCTCGGCGCACGCCGCGACGGCGACGTCGTCACGGTCGGCGGGATCGTCGCGAACCTCAAGCAGATGACGACGAAGCGCGGCGAGCCGATGGTCTTCCTCACGCTCGACGACGTGATCGGCTCGGTCGAGGTCGTCGTCTTCAACTCGGTCTACGCGTCGAGCCACCAGCACCTCGCCACCGACCGCGTGCTCGTCGTGAAGGGCCGCATCGACCACAAGGAAGGCGAGACGAAGCTGATCGCGATGGAGCTCTCGCCGTTCGAGGCGGTGCCCGAGCGAAAGGCGCTGCACCTGAAGCTCGACGCGCGCACTGCGCGGGCCGGGATCATCAAGGAGCTCGCCGAGGTGTTGCGCGCGTACCCGGGCGAGGCGTCGGTCTTCGTCGCGATGACGACCTCCGCGGGCGCGCAGACGCTCGAGCTCGGCCCGGGCTACCGGGTCACGCCGGACTCCGACCTCTTCGCCGAGGTCAAGGCGCTGCTCGGCCCGGCCGCCGTCGTTTGAGCTGGGTCGGTGCGTCGGCCATGGCGCGCGGTCGTAGCGGCGCCGCCGGCGTAGAGACTCTCGACCTTCGAGCAGCCGGACCTAGCCGTCAGGCGGAGGCGGAATCTCGGTGTGCCCCTTTAGTGGGATGTGAGGGGAGGGAGCATGGTCGGGACGAGACGAAACATTGCTGTGATCGCCGTACTGGCAGTGGCGCTGCTGCTGCCGTGCGGATCGGCGCTCGCCGCGCCCCCGACCGAGCCGCCCGGGAAGAGCGGCGACGCCCCGGGCCACCAGAAGGACAAGGACGACAAGTCTTCGGCCGAGCCGATGCCGCCCGGCCACGTCGAGACCGAGGCGCCTGCTGCGCCCGAGGTCGTCGTCGCCACGGCCGTCGCGCCGTCGGCGGAGCCGGAGAAGCAGAAGCCGGCCGCCGAGTCGCCGCGTTTTGTGAACGCCGCCGGCAAGCCGAAGCACAACGTTCCGGCGGCCGCGGAGGCTGCTCCGGAGTCGAGCGTCTCGGCGCCGGGCAACTCGGGCCGCCACAAGCTCACCATCTGTCACAAGGGGCACGCGATCACGGTCGACGTCCATGCCGCACGGGCGCACATCGACGGTCACGGCGACACGTACGCACTGGCCGGCGCAAAAGGTCGTGCTGCGTGCCCTCAGCCTTCGGGACCCGGGCCTGGGCCTGCTCCCGAGAACGAGACTCCGTCCGGCCCCGGCGTCGTTCGCCCGGACCTCTCTGCGGTCGTCGCCGAGGCCGGACGGGGGACGAAGAACCCCGTTCCCGCCAAGCCCGGCGCCGGCCGTTGCGGATCCCGGGCACGTCGCGGCGCGGCGGCCGGTGCCTCGGAGGATGCGCACGAGGAGCAGAGTGCGGTTCTCGGCGCAGCGGCGGCGGTCCGACGCTGCCGTTCACCGGAGCGCCGCTCGGGCTCGTCGTGTTCTTCGGCGTCGGCCTCGTCGGCGGCGGTGCTGCTGCTTCGCAGGTCCTCGATCGGCTGGGCGCCGCGCCGCCCGTCGTCGCGCTAGACCGCGGAGCCCTCCGACTCCCACACGCTGTTCAGCCCGCTTTGCATGTACGCGACGAACGCCGGCGAGAACACGATGTAGATGACGAACGCGAGCCAGCCGTTGATCAGCGTCTGACCGGCTAGCTTCTGCGCCTTCTGCACCCGCTGGAACGTCGTGAACGTCGTCCAGATCGCCGGGACGATGATCAAGCCGCCCGGGAAGACCGCGAGCAGGGACTTCATCGGGCTGTCGCCGAGCTCGTCGGTGCTCTTCGCGCGCCCGTAGTCCGCCATTTCACGGTTCGCGGAGTACCACCAATAGAGCACGTAGATCCCGAGCGTGATCACCGAGAAGATCGCGACCGCGATCGGGTTCCGGATCCTCGCGGTCGAGCTCGCGCCGGGGATCTGCACGTCCTGCGCCATGGAGCCTCCTCTTGCTTGGGGTCGTGGCGAGCATACGATCTGCGTCGGTGAGACTCACGGGGCACGCGCCGTTCCTCCTCGTCCCCGACGTGGCGGCCGCGCTCGAGCACTACCGCGATGTTTTCGGGTTCGAGACGAGCGCAGTACGAGCACGCGCCGGAGGACAACGGCACGGCGACGCGCGACGGGTGCACGATCTTCTTCAACCGCGGGCCGAGGGCGATCCCGAACTCGGAGCTCGCCCGCCCGACCTCTTCGACGTCTACCTCTGGACGGACGACGTCCAGACGCTCTTCGAGGAGCTGCGCGGGCGCGGCGCCGACATCCTCCACGAGCCGATCGACCGGCCGTGGCGGATGCGCGAGATCCGCGTTCGCGACCCGAACGGGTACGTGCTCGGGTTCGGGCAGCCGCTCTAGCGGCGCTACCACCTCGACTCGGCGAGCGTCCTACACTCGTTGTCGTGGTCGTCTGTACGAATTGCGGTGAGGAAAACCCTGACACGCTTCCGGCTGTGCGGCTTCTGCGGAACGCCGCTCGCAGCGCTCGCTGCCCGTCGCAGGAAGTCCGGAAGACGGTCACGATCGTCTTCTCCGACCTGAAGGGCTCGACGAGCCTGGGGGAGCGCGCTCGACTCGGAGTCGCTTCGCGAGGTCCTGACCCGCTACTTCGAGGAGATGCGGGCCGTGCTCGAGGAACACGGCGGCACGGTCGAGAAGTACATCGGCGACGCGGTGATGGCGGTCTTCGGGCTGCCGACGCTGCACGAGGACGACGCGCTGCGGGCTGTGCGCGCGGCCGCCGGGATGCAGGTAGCGCTCGCGCGCGCTGAACGAGGAGCTCGAACGCGGTCTGGGGCGTCCGGCTGACGAACCGAACGGGCGTGAACACGGGCGAGGTCGTCGCAGGCGATCCGGTCGCCGGCCAGCGCCTCGTCACCGGGCGACGCCGTCAACGTCGCGGCTCGGCTCGAGCAGGCCGCGCCGGCGCTGGAAGTGCTCGTCGGCGAATCCGACGTACCGCCTCGTCCGCGACGCCGTCGAGGTCGAGGAGGTCGACCCGCTCGAGCTGAAGGGCAAGAGCGAGCGAGTTCCGGCGTACCGGCTGCTCGGCGTCAAGGAGCCCGAGCGTCGGACGTGTCGGTGTCGCGAGCGTCGCCGCTCGTCGGCCGCGACGCGCGAGCTCGGCCGCGCTGCTCGCGGAGCTCGAAGAGGCCGTGACCACGGCGAGGATCCGCCGCGACTCGTCAACCGTGCTCGGCGACGCCGGCGTGGGCAAGACGCGGCTGCTCGAGGAGCTGTCGCGAGTCGCGTCGCACCGAGCTGCGCGCGTGCTGCGTGGCCGCTGCCTCTCCTACGGGCGCGGGATCACGTTCTGGCCGGTCCTGGAGATGGTGAAGGAGGCCGCCGGAATCCTCGAGGACGGACTCGCCGGAGCTCGCGGCCGAGCGCGCTGCGTGGGCTGGTCGGCGGCGACGACGCAGATCGCCGACGCGGGTGCCGCGGCAGTCGGGCTCTCGAGCGCGCAGTTCTGAGCTGGACGAGCTCTTCTGGGGCGTGCGGAAGCTCGATCGAGCGTCTGGCCGCCGAGCAGCCCGTCGTGGTCGATCCTCGAGGACGTGCACTGGGCAGAGACTGACGTTTCTCGACCTCGTCGACCATCTCGTCTCGCGCGGTCCAGGACGGCGCCGTTCTCATGCGTCTGCGCCGCGCGGCCACGAGCTCGACGAGCTGCGACCCGGAGTGGGCGAGCGCCGACCTCGCGCGGATCGAGCTCGACCCGCTGCCCGCGGACGACGAGCAGCGAGCGTCGATCGCCGACCTGCTCGACGGCGCGGACGCTCGACGCCGGACGTGCGAGCGACCGCGTGGCCGAGGTCGGCGGCCGGCAACCCGCTCTTCGTTCGACAGCTGCGTCTCGATGCTGATCGAGCAGGGACGTGCTCCGCCGTGAGAACGGCGGCTGGGTCGCGGTCGGCGACCTCGACGGAGCTCGAGATGCCGCCGACGATCCATGCGCTGCTGGCGGCGCGCCTCGACCTGCTGACGCGGGAGGAGCGGGCCGTGCTCGAGCCGGCCTCCGTGATCGGAAGCCGTGTTCCCGCGCGACGCGCTCGTCGAGCTCGCGCCCGGACCTGCGTCCGCCGAGCGGTCGGACGGGCACCTCGACGCGCTCGTCGAAGCAGCACCTCATCGACCGCGAGCCTCGGGACGACTCAGACGTACGCACTTCCACCACGTCCTGATCCGCGAAGAGGCCTACAACGGGCTGCTCAAGCGGACGCGCGCCGACGCTGCACGAGTCCGTTCGCGGACTGGGCGGAGGCGCGTGAACCGCGAGCGCGACCGCGGGATGGAGTACGAGGAGATCCTCGGCTACCACCTCGAGCAGGCGCACCGGTACCTCGGCGAGCTCGGGCCGCTGCGACGAACACGGCCGCGAGCTCGGCATGCGCGCTGCGGAGCAGGCTCGACCTCGGCCGGGTCGGCGCGCGTTCGCCCGCAACGACATGGCGGCAGCGGCGAACCTGCTGCGCCGCTCGGTCGACCTGCTGCCGGAGCGGGACGAGCGGCGGCTCCGGCTGCTGCCGGACCTCGGCGAGGCGATGACCGAGATCGGGCGAGCTCGCCTGGGCGGAGCTGTTCCTGACGGAGGCCGTCGAGGCCGCCGAGGAGACGGGCGACGAGCGGCTCGCCGCCGAGGCCGGGCTCGCGCTCCTGCTCCAGCGGCGGTACGCCGAACGGCTCGACCGCTGGACGGCGACGCTGCTCGACGAGGCCGAGCGCGCGATCGCGATCTTCGAGCCGTTGCGCGACCACCGCGGCGCTGGCGCGCACGTGGCGGCTGATCATGAACGCGCACGGCGTCGCCCACCGCTTCGACGACGCGGCGCGCGGCGGCCGCGCGCGCGGGAGACCACGCCCGCCTCGCCGGCGACGCGCGTCAGCAGGCGCGCGCGGCGTCGGGCTACGCGCATGGCTGTCGCTCCACGGGCCGACGCCGGTCGCCGAGGCGATCGCGCGGTGCGAACGGAGCTGCTCGAGGATGCGGCGCGGCGACAAGCGCCTCGAGGGGCTCGTGCTCTGCCTGCTCGCGCCGATGCTGGCGATGCGGGGCGAGCTTCGAGGCCGCGCGCGACCACTACGCGCGCGGTCGAGCGCTGCTCGAGGAGATCGGCGAGCAAGCTGATCGCAGCGTCGACGACGTTCAACGCGACGCACGGTCGAGCTGCTCGCCGGCGACGCGCCCGCCGCCGAGGCGCGAGCTGCGGCGCGAGTACGACCGGCTCGAGCGCGCTGGGCGAGACGTACGCTGCGACCGACGGTCGCCGCCTACCTCGCCGTCGCGCTCGCCGGCCAGGGCCGCTACGAGGAGGCCGACCGCTTCGCGGCGCATCGCCGAGGAGCTCGCGACCGCCGACGACGTCATCTCGCAGGCCATCTGGCGCTCGGTGCGCGCACGGGTACTCGCGCGACGAGGAGCGCTTCGACGAAGCTGTCGAGCTCGCGGACGAGCGCGGTCGAGCTGCTCGCGGCGACGCGACGGGATCGGCCAAGCAGGCCGACGCGCTCCTGGTGCTGAGCGAGGTGCTCGGCGCGAGCGGGTCGAAAGGAGGCCGCCGAACGGTCGCTCGAGGAGGCAATCGCGCTCTACGACCTGAAGGGAAACGTGGTGGCGGCGGCGGCCGCGCGCGCCGCACTCGACGCGCTCGGCCAGCCGCTGCCGACGTCTAACTGAAGCCCCAGTCCCCCTGGTGGTTGTCCCAGCGTGTCGATGGTGACCAGGCTGGCCTTGCGGTCGATCACGACGCGCCGGCAGGGGACGACGCTCGGCGTGCTGAAGCAGCGCTCCGCCGCACGCGGTCGTGAACGACGCCGCGTCGTGGTGGACGCGGAGCGACTTCTCGGTCACGCCCTTCGGGAGCAGCGCCAGGTCCATCGTCGTGACGAGGTTCGCCAGGTTCGACGCGGAGAAGATGCCCGGCGCCGACGTCGCGAACGCTCTGCCCGAAGCAGGCGAAGCCCGTCGGGCAGAAGTAGCCGGTGTCACCGCTGCTGAACTCTTCGAGCGTGGTGAGCTCGAACCCGCCGGGTACCGCAGCAACCACCGGCGATCGCGGAACACGCTCGACTGACCGCGGTGGCCGGGAAGCGTTTCGAGCAGCGTCGAACCACCGAGGAAGGCGACCGACTGGGAGAAGTCCTCACCGGGCTCGAGGATCGTGTCCTCGCTCACGCTGAACAGGTCGGGATTGGGGTCGGACGCTCCGTTGTCGTTCGCCCTCTCCTTGAACGTCGCGGTCACGACGACTCGAGTCGCCGTCGCCGCAGTGTTCGGTCGACGTCGACGCGAAGAACGGGCCGATCGTCGGGAGCCGCAGTGAACGCGGCGAGGTTCGGCAGAGGGCACGTGAACGCCGTCGTCGACACCGTCGTGCAGCCTGCCGGGGTCGCGACGAACTTCGCTGTCGTCGCCACCGGGTTCCCGCCGACGACGTCCTTCAGGGTGACCGTCGCGCTTCCGTTCGTCAGCGCGGAGCCTGCCGCCGTTGGACACCTGCGTCGTGTACTTCGTGTACCGGCTCACGCTCGTCGTCGAGTGCGTGACGAAGTCCTGGTCGGTGATCTGGATGCAGATCGCCCGACCAGGTGTCGTTGCAGTCGGAGCTTGTCGAGGCCTGCGCAGCTCCGCCGAGAAGTCCGAATGTGAGAAATGCCAGCGCGGTCGCCGCCGCGCCGAGTCCTGTACGAGTCGGCCGCAAGTGTGCCCTCTCCTCTGTCGCCGTCGTCCTCGGACGGCTGTTTGAACGCCTCGGCAATCGTTTCACACTGCGGCGTGATCATCAATGGGGCGGGAACGCCATGCCCACGCGGTGTAGAAGCAGCGGTGGTGGACCGGCCACTCGACGAACACGAGCTGATCGAACGGGCCAAACGTGGAGACGCTTCGGCATACGAGGCGCTCGTGAGAGCGCACCAGGGGATCGCGTTCCGAACCGCGTTCCTGATCGCCCGCGACCCCGCGGACGCCGAAGAGGCGGCGCAGGACGGGTTCGTGAAGGCCTACCGCGCGCTCGGGCGGTTCCGGCGCGGCGCGCCCTTCCGGCCGTGGCTGCTCCAGATCGTCGCGAACGAGGCTCGCAACCGACGGAGATCGGCGGGGCGGCGCGCGAACCTCGCGCTGCGCCTGGTCGACGAGGCCCGCCCGGGGGACGCGGTCCCGTCCCCCGAGGCGGAACTGCTCTCCAACGAACAGCGCGCGGAGCTGCTCGCCGCGGTCGAAGGGTTGCGCGAGGAGGAGCGGCTCGTCGTCTCGTGCCGGTTCTTCCTCGGCCTCAGCGAGGACGAGACCGCGCAGACGCTCGGGCTCAAGCTCGGGACGGTCAAGTCGCGGACTTCACGCGCGCTCGCGCAACTGCGGGAGGAGGTGGAGCGGTGAACCTCGAGCAGGAGCTGCGCGCGCTGCCGGTCGCCTTCCCGGAGGAGCCCGACCTGGCTCCGCGGGTGCTGGCGCGGCTCGAGCGGCCCGGGCGCCGTTGGTGGCTCGCGCCGGCGCTCGTCGCTCTCGCCGCTGCCGGTGCGCTGTTCGCGATCCCGCAGACCCGCGCGGCGATCCTCGACCTGCTGCGGATCGGCGGCGTCGAGGTGCAGCGGGTCGAGACGCGGCCTCGCGCGCAGGTTCGACCGCCCGCGCTCGGACGGGAGGTCTCGTTCGCGACTGCTCAGCGTACGGTCGACTTCCCGCTGCTCTCGCCGCGCGCTCCGTTCACGGCCTACGTCGACGGCCGGATGGTCAACCTCCGCTGGAAGCGCTACGTGCTCTCGCAGTGGCGCGGGGAGCAGCTCCCGTTCGCGCAGAAGCAGCTCGGCCCGGGCTCGCAGACCGTCGGCGTCGACGTCCGCGGGGACACGGGGCTCTGGATCACGGGAGCACGCCACGAGTTCTTCTTCCGCGACCCCAGGACCGGCCAGATCGTCCCGGAATCGCGTCGCTTGGCCGGAAACGTCCTGATCTGGGAAGGACGTCGTATCACCTACCGGCTCGAGGGCGCCCAGACGGTCGCGGACGCGCGAGCGGTCGCCCGGAACCTCAAAGGCCCTTAGCGGTGTAGAAGGGGTAGCGAAATGAAAGGAGACCTCTCGATGCGCGCATTGCTCCTGGCCGTCTCGGCGGCACTCGTCCTCGCCGCGCCTGCGGCCGCGGGTGGCTTCGCGACCGCCGGACTCAGTCCGCCCGACAGCGGGATCGGCGCCGGGGACACCTGGAACGCCGAGGTGACGATCCTCCAGCACGGCGTGACGCCGCTCGTCGGCGTCTCACCGGTGGTCAAGATCTCGAAGGGCGGCGAGACGCACGAGTTCGCGGCCGTCCCCACCGGTGAGGCTGGGGTGTACCTGGCGAAGGTCGAGTTCCCGACCGAGGGCAGCTGGACCTACGTGGTGGACGACGGCTTCAGCCAGACGCACTCGTTCGCCGCGGTGCAGATCGGGGCCGGCGGCGGGGACGGCGGCTTCTCGATCCCCGACTGGACGTGGATGCTCGCGGCGGCGGCCGCGGGGCTGCTCGTGCTCTTCCTGATCGCACGCCGGTCTCGGCCGGCGACGGCACCGGTCGCGCAGCCCTAGCTTCGGCGGGCGGTCGCCCTAGGGGGCCGCCCGTTGAATTTCTCGTTAACAGGACGAATCCCCCTGTAAGGGGTCATCCGCTCCCGCCGTTTTGACGAAGGTGAAGTGGTAGATAGAGGGAGCGAAAATGACTGCGGCTGAAGCTGACACCAGGGTAGGGACCGAAATCGAGCGAATCGAGCGCTGGCGCGCCGAGGCGCTCGAGCGTGCGGGGTACGAACCCCGTGCCGCCGCGGAGCTCGCGTCCCGGCTCGACATCGATCTCCACCTCGCGAGCGACCTGCTCGCGGCGGGCTGCTCGCAAGAGCTGGCCCTGCAGATCCTGATCTAGCGCTCCGCGCCCCCCGCGTCTGGCGCGGCGTGCAGAATGCCGCCGTGCTCGCCAGCGTGCTCGCCAGCATCCCCTCGCCGTCGTCCGGCCAGTTCGATCTGCCAGGCCCGCTGCCGGCGGTTCACGCGTATGGGCTGACGCTCCTCGTCGCGATCATCGCCGCCGTCATGCTCACCCGGTGGCGCTGGGGACGGCGGGAGGGCGACACCGACCTGATCCTCCGGATCGCCGTGTGGGGCGTGGCGGCCGGGATCATCGGCGCGCGGCTCTATCACGTGGCCACATCGTGGGACGACGTCCCCGACCCGAAGTGGCAAGGCGTCTTCGAGGTCTGGGAGGGAGGCCTCGGGATTTGGGGCGGCATCCTCTTCGGCGTCCTCGCAGGCGCCTGGGTGATCAGGCGCTCGGGCGGGAGCGTGCTGCGGGCGCTCGACGTCGTCGCGCCCGCACTCCTGCTGGCGCAGGCGATCGGCCGCCTCGGCAACTGGTGGAACCAGGAGCTCTACGGCAAGCCGACCGACCTACCGTGGGCGCTCGAGATCGACGACGCGCACAACCAGGACTTCCCGCCCGGGACGACGTTCCACCCGACGTTCGCCTACGAGGCGCTGTGGAACCTGCTCGGGGTCGGGGTTCTGATCATGGTCGGGCGACGGTGGCGGATCCGGCCGCCCGCGCTCTTCTCGCTCTACGTCGCGTGGTACACGTTCGGCCGCTTCCTGCTCGAGCAGCTGCGGGTCGATCCGTCCGGGATGTTCTGGGGGATGCGCACGAACGCGTGGGTTTCGCTCGTGCTGTTCATCGCGTCGTCGCTCTTCTTCATCTACTGGCAGATCTACGACGGGAAGCTGCCGAAGCCGCGGTTCCGGCGTGGGCCTGCCGAGACGAAGCGGCCGGCGATGGCCGTTCCGCGCGGCCGCCGCTAGCCGGGACTCGCATCAACCCCGCGGCGCTAGGGTGACGCCCGTGGTCGTGCGCGAGCTCGAGCTGGATCTGGACGCCTTCGAAGGGCCGTTCGACCTCCTGTTGAGCCTCGTGCTCCGAGAGGAGCTCGACCTCGCCGAGGTGGACGTCGCGGGGATCATCGTCGCCTTCATCGAGCGGCTCTCTGAACGCGAGCAACTAGACCTAGAAGTGTGCGGTGAGTTCCTCGTGCTGGTCTCGGCGCTCCTCGAGCTGAAGGCGCGCGGGCTGTTCGCAGAGGACGCCGACCTCGCCGAGCTCGAGCCCGAGGAGGCCGCGGAAGAGCTCGCGCGGCGCCTCGAGGAGTACCGGCGTATGAAGGATGCGGCCGGGTGGCTGACCGAGCGGCTCGCCGCCGAGCGCGACCGGTTCTTCCGGCTCGGGCCGGCGCCGCTCGCGCCGCGGATCGAGCGAAAGCTCGCGCCGCAGGAGCCGGAGTCGCTCGCCTCGGTGCTGCGGCTGCTCGGCCAGGAGCCGCCGAACGTCTCCCTGGCGCACATGTCGCTTCGCTTCCCGCCGGTCTCGCAGTTCGTCGAGCGCTTCCGCGCGCTCCTGGCGCGGCGGACGCGGTTCGACTTCGAGGAGGCGGTCGAGGGGCTCTCGCGGATCGAGGTCGCCGTCGCCTTCCTCGCCCTGCTGGATCTGAAGCGCTCGAACGAGATCGCGATCGAGCAGGCGGCGCCGTTCGCGCCGATCAGGATTTCCCATCCCGACGTCGAAAGGAACGAATCGTGGACCGTCCGCTCCGCCTGATCACCGCCAGCCCGGTCGACCAGCTCGCCCGCACGATCGAGGCGCTCCTGGTCGTGGCCTCGCAGCCCCTGACCGTGGCCGAGCTCGTCGAGGCGGCCGCGGACGACCCCGAGCGGGTTGAAACGGCGCTCGGCTTGCTGCGCGAGCGCTACAGCGAAGGGCGGAGCGGCATCGTGCTGGAGCCGGTCGCGGGCGGCTGGGCGTTCCGCGCAGCGCGCGAGGCGGCAGAGGCGTGCGGGCGGTTGTTCGAGCGGCCCGTGCAGCGGTCGCTCTCGCAGGCGTCGTTGGAGACGCTCGCGATCGTCGCGTACCTCGGGCCGTGTACGCGGCCGGACGTGGCGCGCATTCGCGGCGTGTCGGCGGACTCGGCGGTCGCGAACCTCGTCGAGCGCGGGCTGATCTCGGAGGCGGGACGCGACGACGGCGCCGGCGGCGCGATCCGCTACCGGACGACGCCGCTCTTCGAGCGCGTGTTCGGGCTCGAGTCGCTTTCGGAGCTGCCGCGCCTGGACGACCTCGGCGGCGACGTGAACGAGATCCGCGACCGGCTCGTGTCGGTCGCCGAGAAGCGCCCGGCCTAGCCGGCACCGCTTCGTGCGCGCGCTCGCGCTGCTGAGCGTCGCCTTGCTCGTCGGAGTGGCCGCGTGGCTGCTCGTCGACCGCGCGACCACGTCCGACGTCGTCGACCGCGAGGGTCTCGTGACGCGGGTCGTCGACGGCGACACGCTGCGAGCCCAGATCGGCGGGTCGACCGAGCGCGTCCGGCTGATCGGGATCGACGCACCAGAGCGAGGCGAGTGCTACTCCACGCGCGCGACAGAGTTGCTCCGCACGCTCGCGCAGGGCACGGTGGTCAAGATCCTGGGCGACTCGACGCAGCAGGAACGCGATCGGTACGACCGGCTACTGGCCTACGTCGTCCTCCCGGACGGGACCGACGCCGGGCAGGTCCTCCTGGTGCGCGGAGCGGCGGTCGTGTTCGAGACGAGGCCGCCGTTCGTGCGGCACGGCGAGTACGTCGCGGCGCAGGCTCGAGCGGCGCGCACCGGCGCCGGGCTCCACAGCGCCTGTCGTTAGAGGCCTGATGTGAAACTCGCGCACCTGTGGCTGGCGGCCCAGACACGGCGCATCTGAGCCCGATCGTCCGAAGCCCGTACCACCAGTACGAGCTCCGGCCGCTCGAACTCAGCTGCTTGGTCTGGCCCGTCCCCACAGGCACGTGAATTCCACATCAAGCCTCTAGCGGACGTTCGGGACGACCTCGCGGCCGAGCAACTCGACCGTCTCGAGGTCTTCGTGTCGGATGTGCTGCAACATCACGCGCTCGACGCCGACGTCTTCGAGCCGGCGGAGCCCTTCGATCAGCTGCTCCGGCGTGCCCGCGGTGCCGCGGGCGCGTCCGCGCTCCAGCGCTTCTTCCGGCGACATCGTCGAGCCCCAGCGCTCCATCGAGAGGCGCGCCTTCGTGAGCAGGTCGTCCTCGTCGGTGCCCAGCAGCACACCCGTCATGACCGACATGCGGAGGGTCTTCGGGTCGCGCCCTTCGCGCTCGCACGCTTCGTCGAGCGCCTTGCGCGCTGCGACGTAGTCCTCGAGCGACGCGCCGATCACGTTGTATTCGTCGGCGAAGCGGGCGGCGGGGATTGCAGTGCCGGGCTTCGCGCGGCCGCCGACGAGCAGCGGCGGGTGCGGGTCTTGCACCGGCTTCGGCAGCGCGGGGCAGTCGACGAGGCCGTAGTGCTTCCCTTCGAACGTGACGTGCTCTTCCGTCCAGAGCCGGTGCACGATCTCGAGCTGCTCGGCGAGGTGCTCGAGTCGCTCGCGGAGCGGCGGGAACTCAAATCCAAAGGCTTCGTGCTCGAGCTCGTTCCAGCCTGCGCCCATCCCGAGCTCGACGCGGCCGTCCGAGATGTGGTCGACGGTCGCGACGGCGTTCGCGAGCACCGAGGGGTGGCGGAACGTGACCGGCGAGACGAGCGTCCCGAAGCGAAGCGTGCTCGTGCGCGCGGCGAGACCCGCGATCGTCGTCCACGCATCGTGCGCGGCGCGCTCGTGTGGGTAGGAGAACGAGAGATAGTGGTCGGAGCGGAAGAGCCCTTCGATCCCCGAGCGCTCGCACGTCTCCGCCAGTGCGACCCATTGCTCCCAGGAGACGCCCTCCTGGCCCTCGATCATCAGCGCGACCCGCACCGCCGCGCACTCTAATCGCGCGTCAGCCCTGGTGGCCGAAGTGCGAGACCCAGATGCGGCTGTTCGCAACGCCGCGGAAGCTCGGCACGTAGACGAGCGCGATCCCCTGCTCCGTCCACTCCGGCTTGAAGAGGTTCGCGCGGTGCTCGGCCGAGTCGAGCCAGCCGAGCAGCGCGCCGCGCGGGCTCCCGGCCTCGACACTGCCCCAGGCAAGGTTCTCGCCGAAGCGACTCTGGACGTCGGTGCGGAAGTAGCCCGAGTCGGCGAAGCGCTGGCGGACGTCGAAGCCGCACGCGTCGTGCTCGAACTGGTTGCAGCGAACGATGTCGTCAGCCTTGTACTTCGCGGAGTTCATCAACGCGGGGGAGATGTTCAGCGGCCCGACGCCGGCGACGCCTCTCGCGTAGTTGAGGAGACAGAGCTCGACCTGCTCCTCGACCCGGACGCTCGCGCTGAGGTCGTCGGCGCGCGGGCACGAGGTCTCCGGTGCCACGTAGCGCGCCCACTTGCCCGAGGACTGGAGCTGCAGTTGCGCCTGTTCTGCTTGTGGCCGCTCCAGCGAGAGTTTCGTGCCGAAGTACGCGCCGACGAGCAGCACGGCGGTGACGAGAGCGATCGCAGCCCAAAGGAGACCGGAGGAGGAGCGGTCCATCCCTCGTCTATCGGCGTCGGCACCTGTGGGCTTGAAGTCAGCGAATCGTCACGAGTCGGCACAGACACGTCACGTTTCCGCGGCTACCCTCAAAAGCGGGGGCAGGGCGCGAATGCGCCCCGGGGAAGGGAACTGCGGAAAGGGAAACGTGGGGCAGGCGCCGCTAGATGCGGCGGATGATCGCTTCCGCTTCCTCGCGTGTGAAGCCGCGGAGGGTTTCCGTGTGCTCGGCGCCGTGGCGCTGGAGCTTCATCAGGATCTCGGCAGCCTTGTCGTCGTCGGGGCACTCGAAGATCTCGACCACGTCGTACCGGCCGAGCGTGACGTACACGCCGATCAGGCTCCCGCCGGCCTCCTGGATGATCCGCTCGCCCTCTTCGACCCGCTCCCGCCACGCTGGGAGGCCTGCCATCCCCTGGGACGTCCAGCGCATCAGCGAGATGTAGTGCGGCATGGGGCAATCTTATGAGCTGTGCGGCTGAACGCCTACCTCGCGCGCGCGGGCATCGCGTCGCGCCGAAGCGCCGACGAGCTGATCAAGGCCGGCCGGGTCACGGTGAACGGCGAGCCGGGCCAGCTGAACACGTTCGTCGAGCGGGCAGACCGCGTCGAGGTCGACGGCCGCGCCGTCGCGCCGCAGCCGCTCGCCTACGTGCTCCTGCACAAGCCCGCCGGCGTCGTGACCACCGCCCGCGACCCTCAGCGCCGACCGACCGTCGTCGACCTCGTGCGCCACGACGTGCGCGTCGTCCCGGTCGGGCGCCTCGACGCCGACACGACCGGCGCGCTCGTGCTGACGAACGACGGGCCGCTGGCGCACCGCCTGGCGCATCCCCGCTACGGCGTCGAGAAGATCTACGAGGTCGACGTCGAGCACGACCCGAACGGCGACCAGCTGCGACAGCTCCGCGAAGGCGTCGACCTCGACGACGGGCGCACCGCACCTGCACGCGCGAAGCGGCTCGGGCCGAACCGGATCGAGCTCGCGATCCACGAGGGTCGGAAGCATCAGGTCAAGCGCATGTGCGACGCGGTCGGGCTGCCGGTTACCCGCCTGCACCGGCCGCGGTACGCAGGTCTCGAGCTCGGCGATCTGCCTGTAGGGCAGTGGCGCGACCTCACGGATGAGGAAGTGCGGCAGCTGCGTGAGGCGACCGGAGGTAGCGTCCCGGCGTGATCGTCGACTCCGCCGTGTACAAGGACGGCAAGCGCATTGCCGAGCCCGCGAGCTTCGCGGAGCTCGCCGGCGCGGCCCGGGAGGGCGAGGGAGTGGCGTGGCTGGGGCTCCACGAGCCCACGGAGGAAGAGCTGACTTCGGTTGCTCGTGAGTTCGAGCTCCACGAGTTGGCGGTCGAGGACGCGATTCACGCCCACCAGCGACCCAAGCTCGAGTGGTACGGCGAGGTCATGTTCCTGGTCTTGCGGCCCGCTCGCTACATCGACGAGACGGAAACAGTCGAGTTCGGCGAGATCCACGTGTTCGTCGGTCCGAACTTCGTGATCACGATCCGGCACGGTGAGGCGTCCGAGCTCGGCCGGCTTCGACAATCGCTGGAGTCTCGGCCCGACCTGTTGCGCAAGGGTCCGATGGCGATCGTCCATGCGGTCGTGGACAGAGTCGTCGACGACTACGGACCCGTCGTCGACGGGGTCGAGAACGACGTCGACGAGATCGAGTCCGAGGTCTTCGGTGGGGCTCGGAACGTCTCGCGGCGCACGTACGAGCTGATCCGCGAGGTGATCGAGTTCAGGCGGGCGATTCACCCGCTGCCCGACATTCTCGTGCACCTCATGCGCGACCGCGACATCGGGGACGAGGAGAAGCGCTACCTACGCGACGTGCACGACCACACGCTGCGAATTCAAGAACAAGTCGACTCCTTCCACGAGCTGCTTCGGAGCATCCTCAGCGTCAACCTCACACTCGAGACGAAGGCGTTGAGCGAGGCGGGCAACAAGCAGAACGAAGAGGTCAAGAAGATCTCCGCGTGGGCGGCGATCCTCTTCGCGCCAACGATCGTCGGGACGGTCTACGGGATGAACTTCGACCACATGCCCGAGCTGCACTGGCGGTACGGCTACGCGATGGCGCTCGGGATGATGCTCACCGTCTCGGTCGGCCTCTATCTGCTCTTCAGACGCCGCGGCTGGATCTGAGCCTCAGCTCGAGCGGACGAAGCCCATCCGCTCGTACATGCGATCGAGCGTCGGGTTCGCGACAGCTGCAGCCTTCTCGGCGCCCTGCTTCATCAAACCCAACAGCGCCGCTTCGTCCGCGCGCAGCTCGCCGTAGCGCTCCCTGAACGGCGTCAGCAACGTGACCACCGCCTCGCCCACGTCCTCCTTGAACTGCCCGTAGCCCGCGCCGTCGTAGCGCGACTCGACCTCGGCGATCGACGCGCCGGTCGCCACCGCCATGATCTCGATCAGGTTCGAGACGCCCGCCTTCTCCTCCGGGTCGTGCTTGACCTCGCGCCCGGAGTCGGTGACCGCGGTCTTGAACTTCTTCCTGATCACGTCCGGCTCGTCGATCATCCGAACGACGCCCTGCGGCGCGCCGCGCGTCGTCGACATCAGGCGCTCGGGCTCTTGGAGGTTCTTGACGCGCGCGCCCTCCTCGGGAAAGACGCCGCGCGGCACCACGAGCGTCTCACCGAAGCGCTGGTTGAAACGTTCCGCGATGTCGCGTGTCAGCTCGACGTGCTGGCGCTGGTCGTCCCCCACCGGGACGACGTCGGTGTCGTAGAGCAGGATGTCCGCGGCCATCAGCACGGGGTACGTGAAGAGGCCCGCGGAGACGAAGTCCTGCTCGTCGGCGCGCTCCTTGAACTGCGTCATGCGCCGGAGCTCACCGAACGCCGTCACGCCTCCGAGCAGCCACGCACCTTCCGTGTGTGCGGGCACGTGGCTCTGCACGAACACGATCGAGCGGTCGGGGTCGAGCCCGGTCGCGATCAGCCACGCGAAGACGGAGAGCGTGGACTCGCGCAGCACCTCCGGCTCGAACGGCGTCGTGATCGAGTGCATGTCGACGACGCAGAAGACGGCCTCGCCGCCCGCTGCGGACGCTTCCTCCTGCGTTCGGACGTACTGTCGAAAGCCGCCGCTGTAGTTGCCGAGCGTCTTGTCGCCCGAAGCGCGGATGCCCGAGAAGACCCTCATCGCTCCAGCTCGCGCTTCGTCAGGGCGAGGATCTCCCGGTACAGGCCGTTGAGACCTTCCTCGGTCAAGGGCCCGCGATTCGCGCGCGAGAGGTCGCGCAGGAGGGACTCTTCCTGCTGCGGGTCGACGAACTCGATCCCCTCAACCTCCTTGTGGCGCTTCAGGCGCGCGACGAGCTCGAGTCGCTTGTTGAGCGCACGAACGATCGCGCGGTCGTTGTCGGAGATCTGTCCGCGCAGCTCCTGAATCAGCCGGTCCGTGTTCTCCTCGCTCACCAGGCCGCTGAGACTACCGCCCGTAGACTTGGCGAATGGCCACGCAGGCGGCGCCCGAGCTGCTGATCGTCATGGGTCCGGGCGCGACGCCCGACCAGACCGAGCACGTCGTCGCCCGCCTCGCGGAGGTGGGCGTCTCGGCGCGCGTGTCGACCGGACGCGAGGCGACCGTGATCGGCGCGATCGGCGACCGCGACCTGCTCGCGTCGCTCCCGCTCGAGGCCTATCCGGGCGTCCACCAGGTGCTGCCGATCGTGAAGCCGTACAAACTGGTCTCGCGGGAACTCGCCGCGGACCTGACGATGATCGACTCCCTCGGGCGGCGCCTCGGCGACTCCTACTTCGGGCTGATCGCAGGGCCGTGTTCGGTCGAGACGCGCGAGCAGACGCTCGAGACGGCGCGCGTCGTCGCCGCCGCGGGCGCGACGATGCTCCGCGGCGGTGCGTTCAAGCCGCGCTCGTCGCCGTACTCCTTCCAGGGGCTCGGGCAGGCGGGGCTGGAGATCCTCGCCGAGGCGCGCGAGGTGACGGGGCTGCCGATCGTCACCGAGCTGATGGACGTACGCGACGTCGAAGCGGTCGTCACGTGGGCCGACGTGATTCAGATCGGCGCGCGGAACATGCAGAACTTCACGCTGCTCTCCGAGGTGGGCCGCGCGGAGAAGCCCGTGCTCCTGAAGCGCTCGCCGTCGGCCTCGATCGAGGAGTTGCTGATGGCCGCCGAGTACGTGGTGCGAGAGGGGAACGATCAGGTGATGCTCTGCGAGCGCGGGATCAAGACGTTCGAGACGTCGACGCGGTACACGCTCGACATCGCGGCCGTCCCGGTGCTCAAGCAGGAGACGCACCTGCCGGTCGTCGTCGACCCTTCGCACCCGGCCGGTCGCCGGGACCTCGTGCTGCCGCTCACGCTCGCAGCAGTCGCGGCAGGCGCCGACGGCGTGATCGTCGAGGTGCACCCCGATCCCGAGCAGGCGCTCTCGGACGGGCCGCAGCAGATCCCGACCGGCGAGTTTCCCGAGTTCGCGCGCGAGGTGTTCGCGCTCGTCGAGCTGATGGGCAAGACCGCGGGTTGACATGCCGGTCCGTTCACTCGCAGTCGTCGGCACCGGTCTGATCGGCGCCTCAGTCGCTCTCGCCGCCCGGCGCGCGGGCGTCGACGACGTGCGCGGCTTCGACCCCGACGACGAGGCGCTGGCCGGCGCGGTGGAGCGCGGTGCGGTCGAGGCTGCCGGCTCGCTCCGCGAAGCGGTGGGAGACGCCGAGCTCGTGGTCGTGGCGGCTCCCGTCGCGCGGCTCGCTGCGTCGGTCGCAGAGGCGCTCGACTTATCCACCGGCACGGTCACCGACGTCGGCTCGACGAAGGGCGCGGTCGTGCGCGCCGCACGCTCCGACGCCCGCTTCATCGGCGGCCATCCGGTCTGCGGGTCCGAAGCGCGCGGGCCGGCCAACGCGCGCGCCGAGCTCTTCGACGGCGCGACGTGGTTCCTCACCCCGGTCGCGCAGACCGACCCCGAGCGCTACCGCACGCTGCATGCGTTCGTCGCTGCGGTCGGCGCCGTCCCCGTCGCGGTCGACCCCGACGCTCACGACCGCTTGGTCGCGCTGACGAGCCACCTCCCGCACGCGCTTGCCAATCTGCTCGTCAACCAGGCGGGAGCGTCGCGCATCGACGGGCACGAGCCGCTCGACGCGGCGGGTGGCTCGCTGCGCGACATGACGCGCGTCGCCGGCGCCAACCCGCGGATCTGGATCGACATCTTCCTCGACAACGCCGCCGCCGTTCGGGAGTCGCTGGCGGAGCACCGGAGGCGGATCGAGCAGCTGGAGACCGCGCTCGAGTCCGGCGACGCGGGCTTCCTCGCACGCTGGATCGCCGAGGCCTCGGGCAACCGGCGGCGCATGCTCGCCGACGCGTACGAGGACCCCGGAGCGCTGCAGCGGCTGCGCGTGCACGTGCCTGATCGCCCGGGCGTGCTCGCCGGGATCACACAGGCGCTCGGAGCCGAGCGGATCAACATCGAGGACTTCGAGCTGCACCACATGTCGCCCGAGCGCGGCGGCGTGCTCATCGTGCTCGTTACCGGCGAGGAGCCCGCGCGCCGCGCAGCCGAGCTGCTCGAGGCGCAGGGCTACGGTGTCGTCGTCTCGCCGGTCGTCGACGAGTAGGTGTGAACGACGCATCTCCGAGCCACGAAGCGCGCGCGCGCTCGTCGGGCATGCGGTCGTGCCCGGCGACAAGTCGATCTCGCACCGGGCCGTCCTGCTTGCCGCGGTCGGCGAGGGGGAGACCGAGATCACCGGCTTCGGCCGCTCGGGGGACACCGAGTCCACCCTGCAGGCGGTGCGTGCGCTCGGCGCGGGGGTCGAGGAGCCCGACGTCGACATCGTGCGCGTGCGTGGACGCGGGCTTCGTGGGCTCGCCTCGCCCGGCGAACCGATCGACGCCGGGAACGCGGGAACGTTGATGCGGCTGCTCGCGGGCCTGCTCGCGGGTCAGGAGGGGCGCTTCGAGCTGACGGGCGACGAGTCGCTCTCGCGCCGGCCGATGGAGCGCGTCGCGACGCCGCTCCGCGAGCTCGGCGCGCGCATCGAGACCACCGACGGCCACGCGCCGATCGTCGTCGAGGGCGGCCAGCTCCGCGGGATCACGTACGAACTGCCGGTCGCGAGCGCGCAGGTGAAGTCGGCCGTGCTCCTGGCCGGGCTCTACGCGAAAGGTCGCACGACGGTCGTCGAACCGATCGCTACTCGCGATCACACCGAGCTGCTGCTGCAGCACGCGGGAGTCGACGTCGAGCGCAAGGGACTCTCGGTGAGCCTCGCCGGTGTCGAACGGCTCGAGCTCGACCGCGTCGAAGTGCCCGGCGACTTCTCGTCGGCCGCGCCGCTGATCGTCGCTGCGACGCTGCTGCCCGGCTCGGAGCTCTACCTCCACGGAATCGGGATCAACCCGACGCGTACCGGTCTCCTCGACGTGCTCGAGCGCATGCGCGCGCGCGTCACCCTCTTCAACAAGCGCAAGCTCGGCGCCGAGATGGTCGCCGACATCGAGGTGCGCTCCTCCGCCTCGCTCGTCGCGACGCGCGTCGCTCCGGCCGAGGTGCCGCGGATGGTCGACGAGCTGCCGCTCGTCGCGCTCCTCGCTGGCCTCGCGCGCGGCGAGACCGTGATCGCCGGCGTCCAGGAGTTGCGCGTAAAGGAAACAGATCGTGTCGAGACCGTGAAAGATGTGCTGAAACCCCTTGGCATCCGTGTCTCCGCGGGCGAAGATGAACTGAGGGTGGTGGGTGTCCCCACCCGCCCAAAGGGGGGTGGCAGCGCTGATTCCCAGGGCGACCACCGGATCGCGATGCTCGGGGCGGTTGCAGGGCTCGTGTCGCGCGAGGGGCTGCGGCTCGAGGGGGCCGACGCGGCGGCGGTGAGCTTTCCCGGTTTCTTCGAGCTGCTGGAGAGCATCGCGCTCAGATGAGCAAATGCTCTCTAATAGAACGATGATCGTCGCGATCGACGGACCCGCTGGGGCGGGCAAGAGCACCGTGGCAATGCGGCTCGCCGCGCGGCTCGGCTTTCGCTACCTCGACACCGGCGCGATGTACCGCGCGCTGACCTGGCTCGCGCTCGAGCGCGGCGCGGACCTCGACGACGCGGAGGCGCTCGGCGCGCTCGCCCGCGAGCATCCGATCAGCTTCGAGGACGAGCAGCACGTGCTGATCGACGGGCGCGACGTGTCGGCCGAGATTCGCGCACCGCGGATCGACAAGGTGGTCTCGTCGGTCGCGCGTCACCCGAAGGTGCGCGAGGTGATGCGCGAGCGGCAACGCGAGCTCGGCGAGCACGGCAACGTCGTGATCGAAGGGCGCGACATCGGGACCGTCGTCGCTCCGCGCGCGGAAGTAAAGGTGTACTTGAACGCCAACGAGTCGGAGCGTGCCCGCCGGCGCATCGCGGAGCGACCGGGGCTCGCGGCCGACGCGCTCGCGACCGACCTGCGGCTGCGCGACGAGCGCGACTCCGCACAGATGCGCCCCGCAGAGGACGCGGAGCAGATCGACACGACCGCCCTCTCGATCGACGACGTGGTCGCGCGAATCGAACAGCTCGTGCGCTCGAGGCAGCCGGCATGAACCGCGTCGACGTCACGTGGAAGATCGGGCAGCTGACGCTCGGGTCGCTCGTGCGCGCGTTCGCTCCGCTTCGGGTCTACGGGAAGGAGCGCGTCCCGCTCGAGGGTGGGCTCGTGATGGCGTTCAACCACTTCTCGTGGATCGACCCGCCCGTGTTCGGGACCACGTCGCCGCGCACCATCTCCTTCCTCGCGAAGATCGAAGCGCACCGGATGCCCGGTCTTGGGCAGCTGATCCGCCTGTTCGGGACGATCTCCGTGCGGCGCGGTGAGTCCGACCGCGAAGCGGTCCGGCTGATGCGCCAGGTCGTCCGCGAGGGGCACGCGCTCGGGCTTTTCGCCGAAGGCACGCGCCAGCGCGACGGAGTGCCGGGCAAGGTCCAGCCGGGTGCGGCGATGGTCGCGCTGCAAGAGGACGTGCCGGTCGTCCCGGCCGCGATCCACGGCACGCACGAGTGGCGGCCCGGCAACTGGAAGCCCGTCTCCGTTGTCTGGGGCTCACCGATGCGCTTCGACGGCCTGCCGAAGAACGGGAAGGGCTACCGCGAAGCCTCTGTCGAGGTCGAGCGCGAGATCCACCGGCTCTGGCGCTGGCTCGTCGCGGTGCACGAGGCCGGGCGCCCGGCTCAGGTCGAGCTGCCGTGAGCACGCGGGCCGACGAGCTGATCGGCACCGTCGCGATCGTCGGCTTCCCGAACGTCGGCAAGTCCACGCTGGTCAACCGGCTGACCGAGACGCGCGCGGCGGTCGTGCACGAGACGCCCGGCGTCACGCGCGACCGCAAGGAGCTCGAGGTCGAGTGGAACGGCCGCCGTTTCCTCGTGATCGACACGGGCGGCATCGACATCGCCGACAACGCCGAGATCACACGTTCGATCGCGGACCAGGCGCGCGAAGCGGTCGAGGAGGCGGACCTCGTGCTCTTCGTCGTCGACGCTCGCATCGGCACGACGCCGGGCGACGAGGAGGTCGCGGAGATCCTTCGCCTCTCGCACAAGCCGGTCCTGGTGCTCGCGAACAAGATCGACGACCCCGCGCAGGAGGCGAACGCGCTCGAGTTCCACCGACTCGGCCTCGGCGACCCGATCCCGCTCTCTGCGATGCACGGCCACGGCACCGGCGACCTGCTCGACGACCTCGTCGACCGGCTCGAGCAGCTCGGCGGCGCACGGCCCGAGCTGCCAGAGGACGCGATCCGCGTTGCGATCCTCGGCCGTCCGAACGTCGGCAAGTCGTCGCTCCTGAATGCGCTGCTGGGACGCGAGCGCGTGATCGTCTCCGAGGTGCCCGGCACGACGCGCGACTCGATCGACACCGTGCTCGAGCGGGACGGGCGCACGTTCGTGCTCGTCGACACTGCCGGCCTCAGGCGCAAGCGTCGCCACCGGCAGGGGATCGAGTACTACTCGGAGCTTCGAGCGATCGAGGCCGCCGAGCGGGCGGACGTGGCGCTCGTCCTGATCGATTCGAGCGAGGGGATCGTCGAGCAGGACGTTTCCGTGGCAGACGTGGCGCGAAAGGCGAACAACTCGACCCTCGTCGTGCTCTCGAAATGGGACGAGACGACGATCGACGTCGAGGACACGCGAAAGCAGCTGATCCGCCGTCTGCGCCAGCGCCCGCCGATCATCGCGGTCTCCGCGAAGACCGGCCGCGGCGTCAACCGCCTGCTCGACGAGGTCGAGAAGCTCTTCGAGAAGCACACCTCACGCGTGCCGACCCCGGAGCTCAACCGATTCCTCGGCGAGCTGCGCGAGGCGCGTCAACCGCCGTCGCGGAACGGCCGGAGCCTCAACCTCCTCTACGGCACGCAGGTCGAGACACGCCCGCCTCGGTTCAAGCTGTTCGTCAACGACCCGGCACTCGTCACCCGTGACTACGGCTACTGGGTCGAGAACAACCTTCGCGAGCGGTTCAACCTCACGGGTGTCCCGGTCGTGATCGACTTCGCACCGAAGTGAACACCGTCGTCGTCGGAGCGGGCTCGTGGGGGACGGCGTTCTCGCGCTTGCTGGCAGATCGCGGTCACGAGGTGACACTCGCCGCGCGCGACCCCGAGCAAGTCGAAGCGATCGAGAAGACCGGGCGAAACCCGCGCTACCTGACGAACGTCGACCTGAAGGGGATCCGCCCGTCGACGATCGCCGAAGCGCCGCTCGAGGACGCGGAGCTCGTCGTCGCTGCGCTGCCGAGCCGCGTTTTCGGCTCGGTCGTGCCGAACCTGCCGGGGAAGGCTCCGGTCTTGAGCCTCACGAAGGGCCTCGACCCGGAGACCGGCGAACGCCTGTCGACGCTCGTCCGCGATCGACCGGTTGCCGTGCTCTCCGGGCCGAACATGGCGGAGGAGATCGCGGCGGGCCTCCCGACCGCGGCGGTGATCGCGTCGCGAGGACGTTCCGCTCGCCGAGCGCCTGCAGGCTGAGATCAACTCGCTCGCGTTTCGCGTCTACGTCAACACGGACCTCGTCGGCGTCGAGCTCTGCGCCGCCGCGAAGAACGTGATCGGTCTCTCGGCGGGCGGCGTGGACGGGCTCGGCCTCGGAGACAACGCCAAGGCGGCGCTGATCACCCGCGGCCTCGCCGAGATGGCGCGGCTCGGCGAAGCGGCCGGCGGGGATCAGGAGACGTTCGCGGGCCTCGCCGGCATGGGCGACCTGATCGTGACGTGCTGGCACCCGAGCGGTCGCAATCGCAGGGCCGGTGAGCTGATCGCGCGTGGGATGTCGCCCGACGAAGCGGCCGCGGAGATCGGCCAGACGGTCGAGGGGCTCACGACCGCCCCCGTTCTGAGGGATCTTTCTCACCGTCTCGGCGTCGAGCTGCCGATCACCGAAGGCGTATGTACCGTTCTCAGCGGCATGCCTCTCTCCGATCTGCTCGCGAGCCTCATGGGTCGGCGGCCCACCGAGGAGTGAAGGTCTGGCTCGCGGCGGCGGTCGGCGCGATCGCGCTCGCGGGGTGCGGCGGCAACGACACGGCGGGCGCGTCCGCGATCGGCCTCGCGCCCGCGGACGCAGTCGGTTACGTGGAGCTCGACACGAGCCTCGACTCCGACCAATGGAACAAAGTGCAGGCCCTGCTCGATCGCTTTCCGAGCCGACCGCAGCTCGTCGCCGAGCTCGACAAGCAACTCTCCGAGGAACAGCTCCAGTGGGAGCGCGACGTCGAACCCGCGCTCGGCGACACGGTCGCCGCGATCTGGGCGAGCAACACGGCCGACGACGTCGTCGTCGCGACGCAGCCGGACGACGAGGCGAAGCTTCGCGCGCTCGTCGACAAGCTCGCCGAGCAGGCAAACACCGAGTACGTCATCGGCGAGGTCGACGGCTGGACGGTCGTTGCGGAGCAGCAGTCGGCGATCGACGCGCTGACGTCGGGCGACGGCGAGCTCGCCGACAACGACGGCTATCAGGCCGCGCTCGACGAGCTTCCGGACGAGCGGCTCGCCTTCGGCTGGGTGAGCAAGCGCGCGATGCCCTCGAACTTCCCGAAGCTCGAGTTCGAGTGGCTCGCCGGCGCGATCGAAGCGCGCGACGACGGCGCCGCCGCGACGTTCGTCGAGCGATCGACCGCGGAAGCCGGCGCGAACTACACGTCGCGCCGCATCGACGAGGCGCCGGCCGACGCGCTGGTGTTCCTCTCGTTCGACACGAAGAGCCTCCGCGGGCAGACCTCGGCGCTCGCGCCGCTCGCGAACCTCCTCGGCGTCCGCGTCGACCAGCTCGTCGCGGACATCGAGGGCGAGGGCGCGTTCTGGGTCCTGCCGGCTCCGGGCTTCCCCGAGGTGACCCTGGTGCTCACCACGTCTTCGCCCGAGCGGACGCAGCAGCAGCTACGGCAGCTGCTCGAGGGCGCACCGCTGCCGGTCCGCGTCGCCGTCGTGGGCGACGAGGTCGTCGCCACGACCGCGACGAGCCCCGCCCAGGCGCTCGAGCGTGCGCGGGTGGGCGGGACGCTCGCCGACGACGAGGACTTCCGCGAGGCGAAGGCCGCCGCGGGCATGCCCGACGAGACCGGTGGCTTTCTCTACGTCGACGTTGCGGACGCGCTCCCGCTGCTCACTCTGGCCGGTTATGCGGGCGTCGACGTGCCGAAGGAACTGCTCGAGAACCTGCGCCCGGTCAGCTCCGTGGTCGCCTGGAGCCAGGCGGACGGAAACACCTCGGCTCAGACCGTGTTCGTCCGCATCCAGTAGGTAATCTGCCGCCGATGGCGGGCCGCGAGTTCCTCTTCACGTCCGAGTCGGTCACCGAAGGACACCCGGACAAGATCGCCGACCAGGTCTCGGACAGCGTTCTCGACGCGGTGCTTCGCGACGATCCGGACGGGCGCGTCGCCTGCGAGACGCTGATCACGACCGGCCTCGTCGTCGTCGCCGGCGAGATCACGACCGAGATCTACGTCGACATCCCCAAGCTCGTGCGCGAGCGGATCGCGCAGATCGGCTACACGCACTCCGAGTGGGGCTTCGACGCGAACACGTGCGGCGTCGTCGTCGCGATCGACGAGCAGTCGCCCGACATCGCGCAGGGTGTCGACACCGCGTACGAGATCCAGCACGACCCCGGCGACGACGATCCGCTCGACAAGGTCGGTGCCGGCGACCAGGGGATGATGTTCGGCTACGCGTCGAGCGAGACGCCCGAGCTGATGCCGCTGCCGATCATGCTCGCGCACAAGATCTGCAAGCGGCTCGCCGAGGTGCGCAAGGCGGGGATCCTCCCGTACCTCAGGCCGGACGGGAAGGCACAGGTGACCGTCCGCTACGAGATCGACGAGAACGGCGTCCAGCGTGTGCGCGGGATCGAGCGGCTGCTCGTTTCGACGCAGCACGCCGAGGGGCTCGACGCCGACGCGATGATCAAGCCGGACATCATCGAGTACGTGCTCCGCCCGATTCTGCCGCGCGACCTCTTCGACGAGAAGCGCCTTCAGGAGCGCGACTTCGTCTACGTCAACCCGACGGGCAAGTTCGTGATCGGCGGGCCGATGGGGGACACGGGCCTGACCGGCCGCAAGATCATCGTCGACACCTACGGCGGCGCAGCGCGCCACGGCGGCGGTGCGTTCTCCGGCAAGGATCCGACGAAGGTCGACCGCTCGGCCGCCTATGCGGCGAGGTACGTGGCGAAGAACGTCGTCGCCGCCGGGCTCGCCGAGCGATGTGAGATCAACGTCGCGTACGCGATCGGCGTCGCGCATCCGGTGTCGGTGACCGTGCAGACCTTCAACACCGAGCACGTGCCGGTGTCGAAGATCGAGGCGCTCGTCGATGAGCATTTCGACCTGCGGCCGGCCGCGATCCTGCGCGACCTCGACCTGCGGCGGCCGATCTACTCCAAGACCGCGGCCTACGGGCACTTCGGGCGCGACGACCACGACTTCTCGTGGGAGCGCGTCGACAAGGCCGCCGAGCTCCGTGAGGCCGCCGGCCTCAACGGCGAGCCGCCCTTTCCGGTGAGTGCGGGCGAGCCCGTCGGCGCCGGCGAGCGCGACGCCTGACCGAGCCGCCGGCACCGACTCCGACCCGGCCACGCACCGACCTGCCTCGCCTGCTCTCGGGCGCGGCGCTCCTCGTGCTCGCGCTCTGGGTTGCCTTCGGCGGCCTCGGCGGTTGCTTCCCGTCGTTCGGCAACCCGTTCCGGGAAGAGACGGTCGACCGCAGCAGCCCGGTCGTGCTGAAGTCGATCGAGAACCTGCGCCGGTTCCAGGCCTCGACAGGCCACTACGAGGTGATCGTCGACCTCGAGAAGGACACGCAATTCGTCCCGTCGCCGATTCGCGGTGAGCGCGTCCTGTTCGTCGCGGTGGGAGACGTCGACGCCGGCGTCGACTTCTCAGCGCTCGAGGATGAGGCGGTACGCGTCTCGGACAACCGGCGCACCGTTCACCTCGAGCTGCCCCACGCGGAGATCTTCGGTGCGCGCGTCGACCCGACGCGCAGCTACGTCTACGACCGCGACCGCGGCCTGATCGACCGCGTCGCCTCGATCTTCCAGGACAACCCGACGAGCGAGCAGGAGCTCTACGTGCTCGCGGAGGAGAAGCTGATGGACGCGGCGGAGGAGAGCCCGAGCATCGTCGTCCGCGCCGAGCAGAACACGCGCCTGATGCTGGTCGGCCTGTTGAAGGCGCTCGGTTTCACGAGCGTCTCGATCGAGTTCGTCGACGTCACGCCTTAGGCGGGCCGCACGAACAGGCCCTCGGCGGCCTTGTCCGTGAGCGCGACCTCGCCGCCGTTCAGCTGCACCGCGAAGGGCTCGGTCGAGCGAACCTCGAGCTCGCGCCCGGGCTCGAGGCCCTGGTCGTAGAACCAGTGCAGCAGGTCGCCGTCGTGCTCGGCGAGCCGGACGATCGTCGCCTTCGTGCCGGGGGTGAGGTTCGCGAGCGGGGCGAGCTCGTCGTTCTCTCGCTGCTCGAAGTCGGGGTCGACGGGCCAGCCGTGCGGGCAGCGCTCCGGGTTGCCGAGCTTCTCCGCGATGCGGTCGACCATGTCGTCGCTGAAGGTGTCGCCGAGCTCGTCGGCGTGCACATGCGCTTCCGCGGCCGTGTAGCCCATGAAGTCCGTGAGCAGCCGCTCGATCAGGCGGTGCTTGCGCACGACCTTCTCGGCGCGCGCCCGTCCGGTCTTCGTCAGCAGGGCCTCCTTGTGCTCGCCGCGCTCGATCAGCCCCTCCGACTCGAGCCGCTTGAGCATCTCGCCCGCCGAGGCGCGAGAGACGCCGAGCATCTCCGCGACGCGCACCGCAACCGTCGGGAGCCCCTCGGCCATCGGCCGGTACTCGCCGATCGGGAAGGCCAGGAAGTAGATCGTCTCGAGGTACTCGTCGACCGAATGTCCCTGCGGCGCCACGGCGGCCACACTGTAGCTTGCTGCGACGTCACGAATCCGCTCCCGCGGATCCGCGACGCGCAAAGACCCCTGAAGGCGGCCGCTCTCGCGGCCGCTCTCTCGCTGCGACTCACTTCAAGCCTCTAGCCAGGCGCCGACACGTCCGACCCGCGCCTTGCGGCGAGCAGGTAGACGAACGGCGCGGAGACCAGGATCAGCAGGAGCGCGGGCGGAGCCGCCCGCGAGTACGACCCGAGGGCGGTGTACTTCCAGATCTCGGTCGCGAGCGTCTCGAAGCCGATCGGCCGCAGGAGCAACGTCGCGGGCAGCTCCTTCATCGCGTTCAGGAAGACGAGCGCGGCGCCGGCGAGCAGCCCGCGGCGGATCAACGGCACGGTCACGGTCGCAAGCACGCGCACGGGGCCGTGCCCGAGGCTCCGCGCGGCCTCCTCGATGCGCGGGTGCACGCCCTGCAGCGCCGACTCGACGCCCGCGAGCGCTTGCGGGAAGAAGCGGACGACGTACGCGAACACCAGTAGGGCGAGCGTCTGGTAGAGCGGCGTCAGGTAGTTCGCGGCGAAGAACACGAGCGACAGCGCGATCACGATCCCGGGCAGCGCGTTGCCGGTGTAGGCGAGTCGCTCAAGCGTGCGCGTCCAATGTGCCGGGTAGCGCTCGGCGAGCAGCGCGACGGGAAGCACCGCGACGACCGCGACCACCGCAGCGAGGGCGGAGGCGGAGACGGACGAAAGCGCGGCCTCCCAGGCGATCTCGACTCCCCGGCCGAGCTCGACGCCGCGCGCGGTCCAGTAGACGAGCACGGCGAGCGGCACGACGAGGAAGAACGCGACGACGCTTGCGCTGAACGCGAACGCGGGCCAGCGCCACGGTCCGAGCGGAATCGTCTTCGGCGGCCGCTCGGCGCCGCTTGCGGACGCACGCACACCTCGCCGGGACCGTTCCTCGAGCACGAGCAACACCGCGGCGAACGCGACCAGCACGAGTGCAAGCACCGCGGCCGGCGTCCGGTCGAACAGCGAGCGGTACTGCACGTAGATCGACCGGGTCAGCGCGTTGTACTGCATCAGCGACACCGCGCCGAAGTCGGAGAGCGTGTAGAGCGCAACGAGCAGCGACGCCGCGCCGAGCGACGGCCGCAGCGCCGGCAGGGTCACGCGCCGGAAGACGCCCCAGCGCGAGCGCCCGAGCCCGCGCGCAGCGTCCTCGAGCGCGGGGTCGAGGCCGCGAAGCGCCGCGCCCGCGAGCAGGAAGACGTACGGGTAGGTCGAGAGCGTGAGCGCGAGCCACGCGCCGACGAAGCCGTAGATCTCCGGTAGGCGCTCGACGCCGAGCGGCTCGAGCAGCTGCTGCAGCAGCCCGCGCGGCCCGAACGCGCCGAGCAGCGCAAGCGCGGCGACGTAGCTCGGGATCACGAGCGGCAGCGGCGCCGCGACCGCGAGCACGCGTCGTGCCGGCAGGTCGGTGCGCGTGACGAGCCAGGCGAGCGGGAGGCCGACGAGGACCGCCGTGCCCGTCACCGCCACGACGAGCACGAACGTCTTGACGACGAGGGTCAGCGTCCCGGGGCGCCCGAGCACCTCGAGCACGTCGCCCGAGCCGACGGTGCGGAGCAGGAGGTAGACGAGCGGCAGGAGGACGAGGGCGACCGCCGCAACCGCCGGAACGGCAAGCGCGGCGGGCGCCCTCGTGCGGCTCACGTCGTGAACCCGACCTCGTTCAGCAGCTCGAGCGTCCGCTCGAGCTCGGGGCCGAGCTGGTCGAGCTGGATCTGCGGCCCGCCCAGGCTGTCGAGCGGGGGGAGGCCGGCCTTGGCCTCGATGCCCGGCACGACCGGGTACTCGGCCTCCTCGGCCTCGTCGACGTAGAAGCGCTGGCTCGGCTCGGAGAGCAGGAACTCGACGAACTGCTGCGCTGCGTCCGCATGCTCGGCGGTCTCGAGGATCGCCGCGCCCGCGACCGACACGAGCGCGCCGGGATCCTCGCCCGTGAGGAAGTGGTTCGCGACCGCCGCGTCGGGGTTCTCCTCCTTGACGAGGTAGAGGTAGTAGTGGTTGACGAGGCCGAGCTCGATCTCGCCCGAGCCGACGGCCTCGACGACGGGCGTGTTCTTCTCGTAGAGCTTCGGCTCGTTCGCCTTCAGCCCCTCGAGCCAGGTGCGGGTGCGCTCCTCGCCGAGCTCGAGCAGCATGGCGCTGACGAACGCCTGGAACGACGCGTTCGTGGGCGCGATGCCGATCTTGCCCTTCCACTTCGGATCGGTGAGCGCGAAGACGGAGTCGGGAACCTCGTCCTCCGAGAGCGCGTCGGTGTTGTACGCGATCACGCGCGAGCGGCCCGAGGTGCCCACCCAGTGGCCGTCCGGATCGCGGAAGCGCGCGGGCACACGGTCGAGCGCTTCCTGCGGGAGCTTCGCGAGCCGCCCCTCGCGCTCGACGGCGCCGAGCGAGCCCGGGTCCTGCGCGAAGAAGACGTCGGCGGGCGAGTTGTCGCCCTCCTCGGCGATCGTCGCGGCGAGCTCGGCGCTGTCGCCGTAGCGCACCTCGACGTCGATGCCCGTCTCCTTTTCGAAGCGCTCGAAGAGCGGCTCGACGAGCTCCTCTTCGCGGCCCGAGTAGACGACGAGCGTCTCGTCTGCGCCCGCGTCGTCGTCGCCCCCGCAGCCGGCCGCCACGCCGAGCAGCGCCGCAACCGCCAACACCATCACCTTCCGCATGCGTCGTTCCCCTCCCGTGATTGTCAGGTCCACCTTACAAGCGCCGGAAGCCTATGTAAGGCGGACCTGACGCGTCAAGCGGGAACCCGCTCGAACACCGTCACGCGGCGCTCGTGCGGGTGCACCGCGACGCGCGAGCCGAGCGGCACGACCTCGGTCGAGGGTCGCTGCGAGATCACGGTCGCGCCGTCGGTGAGCCGGACGCGGTAGAAGACGTCGTGGCCGCGGAACTCGCGGCCGACCACCTCGCCGATCCCCGCGTCGTCGAGCGAGAGCTCCAGCTGCTCGGGCCGGATCAGCGCCTCGACGCTCGTGTCGCCGTTCAGGTTCGCGACGGGAAAGCGGCCGAGCAGCGTGTCGACGAGACCGCCGTCGATCGTCCCGGGGACGAAGTTGGCCGCGCCGACGAACTCGGCCGCCCAGCGGTCGGCGGGGCGCAGGTAGAGCTCCTCCGGCGAGCCCGTCTGCACGACCGTGCCGTCGCGCATCAGCGCGATCCGGTCGGCGAGCGAGAAGGCCTCCTCGCGGTCGTGGGTGACGAAGAGCACCGTCACGTCGATCCCGCGCAGGATCTCCGCGAGCTCGGCGCGCATCGAGGCGCGGAGCAGCGGGTCGATGTTCGACCACGGCTCGTCGAGCAGCACGACGGACGGCCGCGGCGCGAGCGCGCGGGCGAGCGCGACCCGCTGCTGCTGTCCGCCCGAGAGCTCGTGCGGGAAGCGCTGCGACTGCTCGGTCAGGCCGACGAGGCGGAGCAGCTCGGGCACGCGCTCGCGGCGGTCGCCGCGCCGGACGCCGAAGCCCACGTTCTGCTCGACGCTCAGGTGCGGGAAGAGCGCGTACTCCTGGAAGACCATGCCGATCCCGCGAGCGTGCGCCGGGACGAAGACGCCCGGGCCGAAGACGGGGCGGTCCTCGATCGCGATCTCGCCGGCGTCCGGGCGCTCGAAGCCCGCCACCAGCCTGAGCAAGGTCGTCTTCCCGCAGCCGCTCGGGCCGAGCAGGGCGACGAACTCGCCGCGCTCGACGCAGAGCTCGCTCTCGAGCACGGCCGCGACGTCGCCGAAGTGCTTCGTCACGCCGTGCGTGCAGATGGTTCCACAGGCCATTTCCCTCAGTGTAAGGCACGCCTGACACGCCGGGGGGCTGACTACGCTCGGCTGCGTGAGCCGCTACGCCTCGGTCTACCCGCTCGTCAACGCCAGGGCGCTGGCCTCGCGGATCTTCACCTACGAGGTGCCCGACGAGGTCGAGAAAGGGGCGGTCGTCGAGGTGCGCTTCGCCCGCTCCAAGGCGCGCGGCGTCGTCGTGGACGTCGACGGGGTCGCGCCGGAGGGGATCACCGTCGCCGCGATCGAGCGGGTCGTGGAGGAGCTGCCGCCGGCCCTCGTCGATCTCGCGCTCTGGCTCGCCGAGTACTACGGCTCGACCCCCGCGCGCACGCTCGCACTCGTCGCGCCCCGGGAGCGGAAGCGTCGCGGGGAGCGTCCGGCGCCGCTGTCGCGCGAAGGGCTCGCGGGCGAGGCGGAGCCGGAGCAGCTGACCGACGAGCAGCGCGCCGCGATCGACCGGATCGTCGGCGCGTTCGGGAGCGGCGGGAACTTCCTGCTCGCGGGGGCGACCGGCAGCGGCAAGACCGAGGTCTACCTCCAGGCGTGCGCGGCGGCGCTCGAGCGCGGGCTCGGCGCGATCGTGCTCGTGCCGGAGATCGCGCTGACGCCGCAGGCGGCCGGTCGCTTCGCCGCGCGCTTCGGCGACGGGCTCGCGATCCTGCACTCCGGCCTCACCGACGCGGAGCGCCGCGACGAGCGCGAGCGGATCGCGCGAGGCGAGGCGCGCATCGTCGTCGGCGCGCGCTCCGCGATCTTCGCGCCGGTCCGCGACCTCGGGCTGATCTGCGTCGACGAGGAGCACGACCAGTCGTACAAGCAGGACTCCGACCCGCGCTACGACGCGCGCACCGTCGCCGCGAAGCGCGCGGCGCTCGAGGGCGCGGTCGCGGTCTACGGCAGCGCGACGCCGCGGCCGGAGAGCTGGGAGCGGCTCGACCGGCTCGACCTCGGCGGGCGGCTCGTCGGGTCGCTCCCGCCCGTGAAGGTCGTCGACCTGCGGCGCGAGGCCGGCTACCCGCTCTCCGCGCCGCTGCTCGCGGCGCTCGGCCGCGTCGCCGCCGAGGGCGGCAAGGCGATCCTGCTGCTCAACCGGCGCGGCATCGCGCCCGGCGATCCACTGCCGGGCTTGCGGGACGACGCTGCGCTGTCCCGAACTGCGACGTCGCGCTCGTCCTCCACCGCGACGACGTCCTGCACTGCCACCACTGCGGGCACACCGTCCCGTCGCCCGAGACGCTGCCCGGCCTGCGCGTCGCCCGAGCTGGCACGGATCGGCGCGGGCACCGAGAAGCTCGAGAAGGAGCTCGCCGCGCGCGTGCCCGAGCTCGAGCGGATCCGGCTCGACGCCGACGTCGTCGCGGAACGCGGAGCCGTTCCCGAGGCACTGCGGCGCTTCGCCGCGACCGACCGGGCCGTGCTGCTCGGGCACGCAGATGGTCGCGAAGGGCCATCACTTCGCCGGCGTGTCGCTCGCGGCGGTCGTCGACGCCGACACCCAGCTCGGGCTGCCGGACTTTCGGGCCGAAGAGCGGACGTTCGCGCTGCTGACCCAGCTCGCCGGCCGCTCCGGCCGCGACGCGCCGGGGCGGGTGATCGTGCAGACCTTCCAGCCGGACGCGCGCGCGGTCGCGTTCGCGGCGCGCCACGACGTCGCGGGGTTCCTCACGGGCGAGCTCGAGCGCCGTCGCGAGCTCGGGTACCCGCCCTTCTGCCACCTCATCCGCGTCGTCGTCTCCGGCCCCGAGCCGGAGCAGCCGCTCACCGCGTTGCGGGAGCTGGCGTCGCGGTTCCAGGAGGGCGAGCTGCTCGGCCCCGCACCGCTGCTTCGCCTCCGCGGGCGCTATCGCGCCCAGCTGATCGCGAAGACGGGCGAGCCGCGCCGCGTCGCGGCGCGCGCGGGCCGGTTGCTCGCCGAGGCGGCTCCGGCGATGCGGCGCGCCGGGCTCACGGCGGTCGTCGACGTGGACCCGCAGAGCCTCTGACGCGACCGGACTACACTCCTCGCCGTGGCTGACGAGGCGGGCGAGCTGCGCGACACCGGCGACCTCGACGCCGAGGCTCTCGCGCGTCGGCGTCTCGCCCTGTCGCAGATCCGCCAGTACCCCGACTCCGCGCTGCGGATGCGGGCGAACGAGGTCGACCAGTTCGACGACACGCTGCGGCAGCTCGCCGAGCGGATGACTGCGCTCATGACCGACGCGTACGGCGTCGGCCTCGCGGCGACGCAGATCGGCGTGCTCCAGCGGCTGTTCGTCTTCCAGTCAGGCGACGACGAGGCGCGCGTGCTCGTCAACCCACGGATCGTCCACCAGAGCGACGAACTGGAAATGGACGAGGAGGGTTGCCTCTCGCTCCAGCGCGTGCTCGTGCCCGTCGAGCGTAGCGTCACGATCACGATCGAGGCGAAGGACCTCGACGGCGACGACGTGCGGCTCGAGCTCGACGAGCTCCCGGCCCGCGTCGTGCAGCACGAGCTCGACCATCTCGACGGGGTGTTGATCCTCGACCGGACCACCGACGACGCACGGCGTGAGGCGATGGCGACGCTTCGCGCACAGCTTTCCCTCGCTTGAGCCGACTCGGCGTCGCCGCGACGGCGCCCTTTGGAGCGGACGTGCTCGAACGTCTGGCCGCGCGGCACGACATCGCGTGGCTGCTCACGCGGCCGGACCGGCCGGCAGGCCGCGGACGTAAGGAACGCCCGCCCGCAGCGAAGGTCGCGGCGGAGCAGCTCGGGTTGGAGGTGCGGCAGCCCGAGCGCCCCACGCTCGACGACGTCGCAGGCGTCGACACGATCGTCCTCGTCGCCTACGGCGTGCTGATCCCCGACGATCTGCTGGCCGCCGCGCTCTGGCTGAACGTGCACCCGTCCCTGCTTCCGAGGTGGCGCGGCGCTGCGCCGGTCGAGCGTGCGCTGCTCGCCGGCGACGAGGAGACCGGCGTGTCGATCATCAAGCTCGTGAAGGAGCTGGACGCCGGCCCGGTCGCGGCGCAGCGCGCGTTCCGGGTCGGCGAGGACGACGACGCGGGCGCGGTCTACGAACGCTCGGCCGAGCTCGCCGTCGACCTGCTCGACGACGTGCTCCGGGAGCCGACGTTCCGCGAGCAGGAGGGCGAGCCGACGTACGCCCACAAGCTCGAGGCGGCCGACCGCGAGCTCGACCTCGCAGATCCCGAAGACGCGCTGCGGCGGATCCGGGCGCTTTCGCCGCACATCGGCGCGCGCGCGGAGCTCGACGGCCGGCCGGTGACGATCTGGCGGGCGCGCGTGGAGAACGGCGAGCTCGTCCCACTCGAGGTGCAGCCCGACGGCCGGAAGCGCATGACGTACGAGGAGTTCCGCCGAGGTCTGCGGTGATCGCGCCGGCGCGACGCGCCGCGTACTCCGTCGTGCGGCGCGTGTTCGAAGACGAGTCGTACGCCGACCGCTCGTTCCGGACCGTCGCTGCCGATCTCGACGACCGCGACCGCGCGCTCGCGCAGCGGCTCGCCTACGGAACGGTGCAGCGCGTTCGCACGCTCGACCATGCGATCGAGGCGATCGGCCGCCGCCCGGTCCGCAAGCTCGACCCGCCCGTGCTCGCGGCGCTCCGGCTCGGCGCCTACCAGCTCGGCTACACGGAGCAGGCGCCGCACGCGGTCGTCGACGACACCGTCGAGCTCGTGCGGCGGGCAGGGGTCGAGCGCGCGGTGCCGTTCACGAACGCCGTCATGCGCCGCCTGACCGAGCGCCTTCGCGGCCTGCTCGGCTCGCTCCCTGAAGGGCCGCTCAAGCACTCGTACCCCGACTGGATCCACGACACGTGGCGGCGCGACCTCGGTGAGGAGGCTTCGCTGGCCTTGATGCGCGCGCAGAACGAGCCGCCCGAGACCGTCGTCCGTCTCGTGCGTGGCGACCCGCCCGGCGAGCCGACGGACGTTCCCGGCGCGTACCGCGTCGACCGCGTCGACGAGCAGGCGCTCGCCGAGGGACGGGTCTGGCCGCAGAGCCGTGGCTCGCAGCTGGCCGGCCTCGTCGTCGGTGCCCGCGAGGGCGAGCGGATCCTCGACTCGTGCGCCGCGCCTGGGGGGAAGGCGACGATGCTCGCGGGAGAGGTGACAGCGGTCGAGTTGAACCCGGGACGCGCGCGCGAGCTGCGCGACAACGCCGCGTTACTCGGCGCCACGCACGTCCACGTCGTCGAGGCCGACGCGACCGCCTTGCCGCCCGAGCTCGAGGACTTCGACCGCGCCCTCGTCGACGCGCCCTGCTCCGGACTGGGCGTCCTCGCCGCGCGCCCCGACCTCCGCTGGCGCGCTCGCCCCCTCCCGGACCTCCAGCTCGCGCTCCTGCAGGAGGCGGCGGCGCGCACGAAGCCGGGCGGGACTGTCGTCTACTCGGTCTGCACGATCAACGCGGACGAGAACGAGGCGGTCGTCGAAGCCTCGGGCCTCGAGATCGACCCGCTCGGCGAGGAATGGCCTCAGTTCGCCCATCCCAAGCACCCCGAGTTCCTGCTGACTCGTCCCGACCTGCACGGGACGTCCGGGTTCTTCATTGCCCGCCTCAAGGCTTCGTAAGATCAGCCGGTGCCCTGGCGCGAGTGGGTCCGCACGGTCGAGGTCGAGCCGTCGCTGTACGCGGCCGACTTCGGCCACCTGGCGGACCAGGTCGAGGTGCTCCTGCACGCCGGCGCGCGGATCTTCCACTTCGACTGCGGCGACGGCCACTTCGTCGAGCCGATCACGATGGGGCCGGTCGTGCTCGCGTCGATCTCGGACCAGATCCACGCGATGGACGGAGAGATCGACTGCCACCTCATGGTCGAGAACCCGTCGAAGCACTTCGGTGCGTTCGCGGAGGCTGGGGCGGACAGCGTGACGTTCCACTACGAGGCGGTTCGCGACGTTCGCGGCTGTGTGCAGGCTGCGCGGGAGCACGACCTCGACGTCGGGCTGGCGTTCAAGCCGGGCACGCCCGTCGCCGAAGCCGTCGCGACGGCGGAGAACGTCGACGTCGTGCTCTGCATGAGCATCGAGCCCGGGTACTCGGGCCAGGAGTTCCTGCCCGGCTCGCTCGAGCGGATCGCGCTGACGCGCGAGTTGCTGCCACCGGAGGTGCACGTGCAGGTCGACGGCGGGATCGACGAGGAGAACATCCGCGCTGCCTACGACGCAGGCGCGACGCTGCTCGTCTCCGCCAGCGCGGTCTTCGGACGCGAGGATCTCGCGCGGTCGTATCGCCGCTTGGTACAAGCGTTGGCGTGAGCCACATGGACAGGGCGCTCGAGCTCGCCGAGCGAGGGCGCGGCACCACGCACCCGAACCCCGTCGTCGGCGCGGTCGTCGTCACGTCGGCAGGAACGGTGGTCGGCGAGGGCTGGCACGAGCACGCGGGCGGGCCGCACGCAGAGCTCGTCGCGCTTCGGGCGGCCGGCGGACGCGCGGCGGGGGCGACGCTCTACGCATCGCTCGAACCGTGCTCACGCTTCGGCCGGACGCCGCCGTGCGTCGACGCGATCGTCGGCGCGGGAATCGCGAAGGTCGTCGTCGGCGCCGACGACCCGTCGCAGGACGGTGTCGAGCGGCTGCGCGAGCTCGGTGTCGAGGTCGACGTGCTCGACCTCTGGGAGGCACGCCGGCAGAACGAAGCGTGGCGCACCTGGACGACCCTGGAGCGGCCGTTCGTGACGTACAAGGCCGCGGTCACGCTCGACGGCCGCGTGACGATCCCGGGTTCGCGTTGGATCTCGGGCGATGAGTCTCGGCGGCTCGTGCACGAGCTCCGCGCCCTGTCGGACGCGGTCGGGGTGGGGATGGGCACCGTGCGCGCCGACGACCCGAAGCTCGACGCTCGCGACGTTGCGGCCGAGCGTCAGCCGCGGCGGATCGCGTTCGGGCTCGGCCCGCTTCCACCAGGATCCGAGTTGGAGCTGCGCTCGGGCGAGCCGGTCGAGGAGCTGCGTGCGCTCGCCCACGAGGGCGTGCAGTCGCTCTTGCTCGAGGGCGGCCCGACGATCGCGACCGCGTTCCTCGAGCGCGGGCTGATCGACAAGCTCCTGCTCTTCGTCGCGCCGAAGCTCTCGGGCGCAGGGCCGCACGTCTTCAACGATTTCGCGGGACCGGTCGGGTTGGCCCGCACGTCCGTCCGGCACGTCGGCGTGGACATGCTCTTCGAGGGATACCTTCGGGAACCGTGAAGTTCGGGATCCTCAGCTCGAACATCGGCTCGTACTCCGAGCCTCGAACCGCGGTCCGCGTCGCGCAGGCAGCCGAGCGCGCGGGGTGGGACGCGTACCTGATCTGGGACCACCTCGCCTTCGTCTGGGACAAGCCCGCGGCCGACCCGTGGGTGACGCTCGGCGCGGTCGCCGTGTCGACCGACCGGATCCTGATCGGCCCCGGTGTCACGCCCGTCGCGCGCCGCCGGCCGCAGGTCGTCGCGCACGAGCTGGCGACGCTCGACCGGCTCGCGCCCGGGCGCGTCGTCTTCGGCGCGGGGCTCGGCGGCGGGCACGGCGAGTTCGAGCGCTTCGGCGAGGACGAGGACCCGAAGGCGCGGGCCGCGCTGCTCGACGAGGGGCTCGACGTGATCCGCGCGCTGCTCTCCGGTGAGCGCGTCGACCACCGGGGCCAGCACTTCACGGTGGACGGGGTGACGCTGCGACCGGCACCGGAGCGCCTGCCGATCTGGATCGGTGGGATGAGCCGCAAGGCGCGCGACCGCGCGCAGCGGTTCGACGGGTGGTTCGCGGACACGGCGAGCCCGAGCGAAATGACGACGACGCCCGAGGAGCTCGCCGCGCTGCTCGACGGCTACTCCTTCGGCGACGTGGCCGTGATGGGCTACTCGCAGCCGGGCGAGCGCGAGCCTGCACGACGCCTACGCCGAGGCCGGCGCGACGTGGTGGATCGAGCAGGTCCACGACGGCCGCGGCGATCTCGACACCGTCCTCGCGCGGGTCGAGGCGGGCCCGTAGCCTTTCGGGATGTTCACCGGCATCGTCAAGGAGCGCGGCCGGGTCGCCTCGTTCGACAACGGGAGGCTCGTCGTCGAGTCGACCCTCGAGCCCGGGATCGGCGACTCGGTCTCGGTCGACGGTGTGTGCCTGACCGTCGTGCAGGCGAACGGGGGCACGCTCGCGTTCGACGTCGTCGGCGAGACGCGCTCGCGCGTCAAGCCGTTCGGCACCGAAGCGAACCTCGAGCCCGCGGTGCGCGCCGGCGACCCGATCGGCGGCCACTACGTCCAGGGCCACGTCGACTCGGTCGGGCGCGTGCGCTCGTTCGACGGCGAGCGGCTCGCCGTGGAGGCGCCGCCGGAGCTTCTGCGCTACTGCGTCGAGAAGGGCTCGATCGCGGTCGACGGCGTCGCGCTGACGATCGCGGCGCTCGACGACGAGAGCTTCGAGGTCGCGCTCGTGCCCGCATACGCTCGAGATCACGACGCTTGGAGAAAAGCGGCCCGGCGACGAGGTCAACCTGGAAGTCGACGTCCTTGCGAAGTACGTGGAGCGCCTGCTCGGGGCTAGGCTCTCGTACGTGACCGCCGCGGTTGAGACACGCGCACCGTTCGCGACCGTCGAAGAGGCGATCGAGGACATCCGGCAGGGCCGCTTCGTCGTCGTCGTCGACGCCGAGGACCGCGAGAACGAGGGAGACCTGACGATCGCCGCGCAGTTCGCGACCCCGGAGGCGATCAACTTCATGGCGACGCACGCCCGCGGCCTGATCTGCCTCTGCCTGACCGAGGAGCGCTGCGACGAGCTCGGCCTCGAACAGATGGCGCGCGAGAACGAGACGCCGCTCGGCACCGCCTTCACCGTTTCGGTCGAGGCGCGCGAGGGCGTCACGACGGGCATCTCCGCGCGCGGACCGCTCGCACACGATCCAGGTCGCGATCGACCCGTCGAAGGGCGCGCACGACCTGGTCCGTCCCGGACACGTCTTTCCGCTTCGCGCGCGGGCAGGTGGTGCGCTCGAGCGGTCCGGGCAAACGGAAGCGGCCGTCGATCTCGCGCGCCTCGCGGGGCTCAATCCCGCCGGCGTCGTCTGCGAGATCATGAACGAGGACGGGACGATGGCGCGCGTCCCGGATCTGACCGTGTTCTGCGAGCAGCACGGGATCAAGCTGCTGACGATCGCCGACCTGATCGAGTATCGCCGCGCGACGGAGAAGCTCGTCGAGCGCGTCGCGCAGGTGCGGTTGCCGACCGCGTACGGCGAGTTCACCGCAATCGCGTATCGGCGAGACGCTGACCGGCAAGCCGCACGTCGCGCTCGTCAAGGGAGAGGTCGACGGCGGCGAGGACGTGCTCGTTCGCGTGCACTCGGAGTGCCTCACCGGCGACGTCTTCCACTCGCTCCGTTGCGACTGCGGCGACCAGCTCGAGCTCGCGCTGCGCCGGATCGAGGACGAGGGACGCGGCGTCCTGCTCTACATGTCGCAGGAGGGACGCGGGATCGGGCTGCTCTCGAAGCTGCAGGCCTACGAGCTGCAGGAGGCGGGTCTCGACACGGTCGAGGCGAACCTCGAGCTCGGCTATCCGGCCGATGCGAGAGAGTGGGGGATCGGCAACCAGATCCTGGCCGACCTCGGCCTGACGACAATTCGAATCCTGACGAACAATCCGAAGAAGCTGACCGGCCTCGAGGGCTACGGCCTCACGGTGACGGAGCAAGTGCCGATCGAGGTCGCGCCGAACGCGGAGAACGAGCGGTACCTCGCCACCAAGCGGGAGAAGCTGGGCCACCGGCTGCACCACCAGGATCGCCGCTTCGAGGAAGACGCGGAATGACCGAGCCGGCCGAGGTCCCGCAGCTCCGCCCGCCGGGAGCACGCCGAGGGCGCGCTCGAGCTGCCCGACGGCGTGCAGGTGCTCGAGGGCTCGCCGATCGGCGGCCGCCGCGGCGTCGCCGTGCTCGTCTCGAAGTTCAACGGCGAGATCACGAGCCGCCTGCTCGCGTCGGCGCTCGAGGAGCTCGACAAGGCCGAGGTCCCGCGCGAGTCCGTGACCGTCGTCCCGGTGCCCGGAGCGTTCGAGCTCCCGCTCGCAGCGCTCGCGCTCGCGAAGACGCGTCGCTTCTCCTGCGTCGTCGCGCTCGGCTGCGTCATCCGCGGCGAGACCGCGCACTTCGACTTCATCGCCGGCGAGGCGGCGTCCGGCCTCCAGCTGGCCGCGATCGAGACCGGCGTCCCGGTCGCCTTCGGCGTGCTCACGACCGACACGACCGAGCAGGCCGAGGCCCGGATCGACAAGGGCGCCGAGGCCGTGCGGACGGCGCTGGAGATGGCCGACCTCTTCGCCCAGCTCCGCGCGAGCGCCGCGGCGGCCACGTAACAGACTGTTACAAGCTCTTCGCTACACTGCCGCGGCCATGCCGAAGATCTGCGCAGTCTGCGGGAAGAAGCCCTCGTTCGGGAACAGCCGGAGCCACTCGATGGTGGCCACGAAGCGGCGCTTCGACCCGAACCTCCAGCGCGTCCGCGTCAACCTGGGCGGCAAGGCCCAGCGCGCCTACGTCTGCACCCGCTGCCTCAAGGCCGGCAAGGTCACGAAGGCGCTTTAGGCCCTCCAGCAACCCCGCGCCCGGCGATCGCGGTCTAATCCCGGCGTGGAGGCGGCTCACTCCCTCTCCGCACCGCTCGGGAGGATCACGATCGCGCCGGAGGTGCTGGCGCGCATCGCCGGCCAAGCAGCGCTCGAGTCGTACGGAGTCGTCGGCATGTCCGCCCGCGGGCGCGTCGGCCGGCTGCTGTCGCGCGACCGCATCGGGCAGGGAATCGTCGTCGGCGGAAACGGCAAGCGGCGTGACCGTCGACCTCTACGTCGTCGTCGAGTACGGGCTCAACCTCGCCGAGGTCGCGTCGGGTCTTCGCAACCGGGTGGCGTACGACCTCGAGCGGCTGACCGGTCTCAAGGTGGCGTCCGTCGAGGTGCACATCCAGGACGTGAAGACCGGATGACGCCGCTCGAGCTCGCGCGCGGCGCGCTCGCCTCGCTCGAAGCGAACCGCCAGCGGATCGACGACCTCAACGTCTACCCGGTGCCCGACGGCGACACCGGCACGAACCTGACGCTGACCGCGCGCGCGATCGTCGACGCGCTCGAGACGACCGAGTCGACCGACCGGCCGACGCTCGCGAAGGAGGTGACCCGCGCCGCGCTGATGGGCGCGCGCGGCAACTCCGGCGTGATCCTCTCGCAGATCGTGCGCGGCTTCGCCGACGTGGTCGGGCGAGGCGGAGCCCTTCGACGCGGGCGCGCTCGCGCGAGCCTTCCGAGGAGCGAGCGACGCGGCGTACCGCGCGGTTCGCCGACCGGTCGAGGGGACGATGCTGACCGTGATCCGCGAGCTCGCCGAGGCAGCGGAGCGCGCCGACCACTCCCAGGTCCGCCGCGGAGCTCCTCGTCGAGCTCGTGCATGCCGGCGAGGAGTCGCTCGCGCGCACGCAGGACATGCTCGACGTCCTGCGCGACGCGGGCGTCGTCGACGCAGGCGGCGCGGGGCTCGTCGAGATCGTGCGCGGGCTCGCGGCGACCGCGACCGGCGAGCCGATCCCGGAAGCGCCGGCCCGCGAGTCGCTCGGCTTCGACGCGATCCACCAGGAGCTTTCGGAGTACCGCTACTGCACGACGTTCGTGATCGAGGGCGACGGCCTCGTGCGCGAGGAGCTCGAGGGCGAGCTGGAGCAGCTCGGCGACTCGCTCCTCGTCGTCGGCGACCCAGCGGCGATGAAGGTGCACGTGCACACCGACGAGCCCGGCAAGGCGCTCGCGATCGGCACGACGCGCGGCACGATCGCCGGAGTCGAGATCGCGAACATGCACGTGCAGACGCAGCACCGGTCAGCGCGACTCGAGGCCGTTCCGGATGTGCGGACCGACGTCGTCGCGGTCGTCGTGGGCGAGGGGAACCGCCGCCTGTTCGAGACGCTCGGCGCGACGAGCTTCGTCGAGGGTGGTCAGACGATGAACCCCTCCACCGCCGACCTCGTCGCCGCGGTCGAGCGCACCGGCGCGGCGGAGGTCGTCCTGCTCCCGAACAACTCGAACGTGATCATGAGCGCGGAACAGGCCGCGCGGCTCGCGGGCAAGCCGGTGCACGTCGTCGCGAGCGACTCGATCCCGGCCGGACTCGCCGCGATCGTCGCCTTCGACCCGCAGCGAAGCGCCGAGGAGAACGCAGCCGAGATGCGCGAGGTGCTCGAGGCCGTCGCGACCGGCGAGGTGACCGTCGCCTCGCGCGACGCGCAGCTGAACGGGCTCGCCGTGCCGATGGGCGCGTTCCTCGGTCTCGCCGACGGGAAGGCGGTCGCGGTCGGCGAGAGCTTCGACGACGTCGCGCGCCAGGTGGTCGAGCAGTTGCTCGCCGAGCCCCGCGGGATGCTGACGCTCCTGCGCGGAGAGGAAGCGCCCGAGCTCGACGCGCTCGTCGCTTCGCTCGCGAAGCAGCACCCCGACCTCGAGGTGGACGTCCAGGACGGCGGCCAGCCGCACTACCCGCTCCTGCTCTCCGCCGAGTGACGGACGGCCGGGTCCGCGTCGTCCTCGTGGAGGACAACCAGGTCTTCCGCGAGGCGCTCGAGCTGCTGCTCGGCCTCCGCGACGACATCGACGTCGTCGCGTCGGTGGCCGAAGGCACCCTCGCCGTGCCCGCGTGCGTCGAGCACAAGCCCGACGTCGTCGTGATGGACTATCGGCTGCCCGGGACTCGACGGCGTCCAGGCGACGAGGGCGGTCGTCGCGAGCTGTCCCGGTACCAACGTCGTCGCACTGACCGCTTCTGCGAACCTCCGCGAGATGAAAGCCCTCGAGGAGGCCGGCGCGGTCGCCTGCCTGACGAAGGACCAGGACCTCGACGAGATCGTCGGAGCGATCCTGCGCGCGGGCGGGCGCGAGCCCTCGTGAACCTGACCGCGAAGAACACCGCCGTCGTTCTCGACTCGACGGCCGACTTCCCGGAGGCGGCGGAGCGCTTCCCGAACTGGCGCATGGTCCCGCTGTACGTCCGCTTCGGCGACGAGAGCTATCGCGACTACGTCGAGCTCGGCCCGCACGAGTTCTACGAGCGGTTGCGGACGTCGCCGACGACTCCGGCGACCTCGCAGCCGACGCCGGGCGACTTCGCAGCGACCTACACGGAGCTCGCGGGCTACGACCGCATCTTCTCGATCCACATCCCGGAGTCGCTCTCGGGAACGATCCAGAGCGCGCGCGTCGCGGCCGAGGAGTTCGGCGACAAGGTGCGCGCGATCGACTCGGGCACGGCGTCGGCGGCGAGGCGATGCTCGGCTTCGCGATCCAGCGGCGGCTCGAGCGCGGCACGACCGACGAGGAGATCGACGCGCTCGTCACGCGCTTCAAGGAGACCGCCGCGATCCTCTTCACCGTCGACACGCTCGAGTTCCTCCAGCGGGGCGGGCGGATCGGGCGCGCAGCGAAGTTCGCAGGGCAGCTGCTGCACGTGAAGCCGATCCTCACGATCGAGGACGGAGAGGTCATTCCGCTGAAGCGCGTGCGGGGTGCGGCCAAGGCGTTCGCCGAGTTCCAGCAGCAGTTCATCGACTCGACGATCGACACCGACCACCTCCGCGTCGGCATCGCGCACGCCGACGCGCCGGACCGAGCGGAGCAGCTCCGCAAGATGGTCGCCGGCGAGCGGCCGAAGGCGCAGATCGAGATCGTGACGACGCTCGGCGCGGTGGTCGGGACGCACGCCGGCCCCGGCACGGTCGGCTTCTTCTGGTTCACGGACGACGCGTAGCTCCGTCCGTCCGGACCGCGTTTCTATACTCGGACCGGCTCTGGTCGTCGTGGAGACACCCATCCGCACCGCAGCGGGTTTCTCGGGCGTGGACCCGCCCGGGCGTTGGCAACCCTCGCGATCGACGCCCCGGCCCGAGCGGCTCGAGCGCGCGCTCGACGTCCTGCCGGGCATCGGCGTCACGGTGGCGAAGCGGCTCGCCAAGCTCGGTCTCGGCACCGTCGGCGATCTGCTCCGGCACGCGCCGTTCCGCTACGAGCCGGCCGCGCCCGAGCTCCAGATCGCGGAGCTGTTCGGCGAGGAGGAGGCGGCGATCTCCGGTGTCGTGGTCAGCGTGCGCAAGCGGCGCGCGCGCCGGCTGACGATCGTCACCGCGCGCGTCGAGGACGCCAGCGGTCACATCGACGCGGTCTGGTTCAACCAGGAGTGGCTCGCGGACAAGCTGCAACCCGGCACGCACGTGCGTCTGCGCGGGCAGCGGCGCCGCAACGACTTCGTCGTCAAGAGCTACGACCTCGGCGAGACGACGCAGACCGCCGACTTCGCGCCGGTCTACCCGGCGAGCGAGGACGTGACAACGAAGCGGCTGCGAGCGTTCGTCGAGTCGGCGCTGCCGTACGCGGGCGACGTCGGCGACCTGCTTCCCGCGGTGCTGCGTGCGCGGCTCGAGCTCCCGATCGCGCGCGACGCGCTCGTCGCGATCCACCGGCCGCAGTCGGAGCAGGACGCCGAGCGCGGCCGGCGCAGGCTCGCGTTCGACGAGCTCCTCGAGCTGCAGCTCGCGCTCGCGCTTGCGCGCCGCGACCGCGAGGACGCGAAAGCGCCGGAGCTCGGCGCGCCCGGCGAGCTGATCGAGCGCTACCGCGGCGCACTGCCCTTTGCGTTCACGGAGCACCAGGAGCGCGCGATCGCCGAGCTCGACCACGACCTCGCGCGCAGCACGCCGATGCAGCGGCTGCTGCAGGGCGACGTCGGCTCCGGCAAGACCGTCGTCGCGCTCTACGCGCTCCTGCGCGCGGTCGAGCACGGGTACCGCGGCGCGCTGATGGCTCCGACCGAGACGCTCGCCGAGCAGCACTTCCTGACGATCGACCCGATCTGCGTCGCGCTCGGCGTGCGCGCGGCGCTGCTGACGAGCCACGCGAGAGCCGGGGTCGGCGACGCGCAGATCGTCGTCGGCACGCACGCGCTGATCCAGGAGGGCGTCGAGCTCACGGACCTCGGCGTCGCCGTCGTCGACGAGCAGCACCGCTTCGGCGTCGAGCAGCGCAAGGCGCTCTCGGAGGGACGCTCGCCGCACGTCCTGCACATGACCGCGACGCCGATCCCGCGCACGCTCGCGCTGACGCTCTACGGCGACCTCTCGGTCAGCGAGATCGCGAAGCCGCCGGCGAACCGCAAGCCGATCGTCACGCGCTGGATCCCGCAGGAGCGGAGCTCGGAGGCGTACACCCGACTGCGCCGCCTGCTCGAGGAGGGCCGGCAGGCGTACGTGGTCTGCCCGGTGATCGAGGAGTCGGAGACCAGGCAGGCGAAGGCGGCGGAGGTCGAAGCAGAGCGACTCCGGCACGGTGAGCTGAAGGGCTTCCGCGTCGGCTGTCTCCACGGGCGACTCAAGCCCGCCGACCGCCGCTCGCTGATGGCGCAGTTCAAGGCGCGCGAGCTCGACGTGCTCGTCGCGACGACGGTGATCGAGGTCGGCGTCGACGTCCCGAACTCGACCGTGATGATCGTGCAGGAGGCCGACCGCTTCGGGCTCGCCCAGCTGCACCAGCTCCGCGGCCGCGTGGGGCGCGGGGGAGAGCAGTCGTACTGCCTGCTCGTCTCGCGCGCGAAGGACGAGCTGACCGATTCCGCCCGCGCCCGGCTCGAGGCGATGGTCGCGTCGACCGACGGCTTCGAGCTCGCCGAGCGCGACCTCGAGATCCGCGGCGAGGGCGAGCTGCTCGGCACACGCCAGTCGGGCGCGTTCGGCCTGCGCTTCGCCTCGCTCCGCGGCGACCGCGACCTGCTGGAGCTCGCCCGGCGCGAGGCGGCGGAACTGGCGGAGAAGCACGGACTTCTGCAAGACGAGATCGCAGCGCGCGCGCGACTCGCCGCTGCGTGACCCCGCCGAGTGATCGGCGTAGAGTCGGCGGATGCGCCCTGCTGCTGGGGCCATGCCGTTCGCTCTCCTTGCCCTCGCCGCCTGCGGCGGCGTCGGGAACGAGTCCGGATACGGCTCAGACCTCGACCCTCCCTCCGCGAGCGCCGACGGTTGTGCCTACTGGTCTCCCGACGGCCAGATGTTCGCGTTCAGCCGCAGCTCTGACCTGGGGGTGGATGCGTTCGTCGCCGATCGCACGGGGACGCGAGTGCGCCGAGTGACTCGCACGCGCGAAGACGAGGCCGTGCTCGGATGGCTCGAGCATCCAACGAAGGCGGTGGTCGCCCAAGGCCGCGATGTCGTCGCGCTCTCCATTAGGAGGCGCCGCGCCCGCAGCGGCTCCTACGCCTCCGTCGCGGCGAGACGCTGGTCTCGATGTCGCAAGAGGGCCGGTTCCTGGTCGTCGAGGGCGTCGACTCCAGCGGTGAGTCGGTGCTCCGCGCCGTTCGTGTCCGCGACGGAAGGCGCGTCGACCTCGCCCATGGATTCTTCTCCGGAGGCAGCTTCGCCGAGCGCGCGGCGAGAGTCGCGTTCGTCGCCGACGACCAGGTCGTCGTCCTCGACCTCGCTTCGGAGCGTCGTGCCGCCGTCAGTTCTGGGTATCTCGGCGACACGCCTGCTCTCTCGCCCGACGGGAGGGCGGTGGCGTTTGCGCGCGCGAGCGGAGATGGCGTCAACCGGATCTACCGAGCCGACCTCGGCCCGGACCTCGGGCCGGGGCTGGTCCAGGTGCTTACCGGCGACGGAGACGCCGAGAACACGAACCCCGTCTTCGCACCGAACGGCAGGCGTCTCCTCTATCAGCACGGCGGTGACTTGAGGGCGTTCGACCTCGACGCCCGCCGAGACGAGCAGCTGACGGTCGCGGGCGGCACCGGAGACTACTGCCCTGCCATCTCCCCCGACGGTCGACGGATCGCGTTCATACGGCAGGTCGGGGGCTTGTTTTCGGCGACCAGCGCGCTCATCGTCATGGAGGCCGATGGCAGCGACAAGCGGCTCGTTCCGGCGGAAGGTTGACTGCAGGTTGAATACCGGCATGTGCCGAAACATCCACACGCTCTACAACTTCGAGCCCCCGGCGACCGAGGACGAGATCCGCGGCGCCGCGCTCCAGTACGTCCGCAAGGTCAGCGGCTTCACGAAGCCGTCGCAGGCGAACGAGGCGGCCTTCGACGCCGCGGTCGACGAGGTCGCCGACGCGACGCGCAGGCTGATCGACTCGCTCGTGACGACGGCCGCGCCGAAGGACCGCGAGGACGAGGCCGAACGTGCACGCGCGCGCGCTGTCGCGCGCTTCGGCACTGCGGCGTAGGGAACCTCCGCTCCCGCGCGGGTGTAGGGAAGGCATGCGCCTGCTCGTCCTCGTGCTCCTGCTCCCGGCCTTCTCGTCCGGCGGGGTCCCGTCGGTCGCGCTCCAGAGCCCGCGTGCCGCCCATACCGCGACCTTGCTTCGCTCCGGGGAGGTGCTCGTCGTGGGCGGTTGCGCCGTCGACTCCTGCGAGCTCGACGCCCGCGGCGCGACGAGCGAGCTCTTCGACCCGAGGACGAGCCGGTTCAGGGCGGGGCCGCGGCTGGCGGCGCCGAGGGACGGCCACGCAGCCGCGCTGCTCCCGGGCGGAGACGTGCTGGTCGTCGGTGGCTGGGCACCCGAGCTGACGCGGACGGCCGAGCGCTTCGACGGGTCGCGCTTCGCGAAGCACCGGTTCGCTGGCACGTTGCGCGCGGTGGGCCGACGGCGACCTCGCTCCGAGACGGCCGGGTGCTCGTGGTCGGCGGGTCGGCGCCCGGCGGCGGGTCGCTCGCGAGCGCGGAGCTCTACGACCCCCGCACCGGGTCGCTTCTCGCCGACCGGCTCGATGCGCTCGCCGCGCGGCGCGCACGTCGCAGTCCGCCTGCTCGACGGGCGCGTGCTCGTGATCGGCGGCTCGAACCGCGGGCGGGTGCTCGCGACGACGGAGCTCTACGACCCGAAGCTGCGGGCGGTTCACGCGCCGGCCCGCGACTCCGCGTCGCGCGCCACAAGCACGCGGCCGTCGTACTCCGCAGCGGCCGGGTGCTCGTGCTCGGCGGTTCGGACGCGCGCGACTTCGCCGGCCGCCTCGCGTCCGCGGAGCTCCTGGACGTCAAGCGCGCCGGCGCGCTGCGTGTTCCGTCGATGAGCGCGCGCCGCTTCAAGCTCACCGACGCGGCGACGCTGCTCGCCGACGGCTCGGTGCTCGTCGCAGGCGGCGCTCGGCAACTCGAGCGCTACGACCCACGCCGTGGCCGGTTCGTCCAGGCCGGCCGGATCGACAGCGCGCTCGCGTTCGCCACCGCGACGCGCCTGCGCGACGGGCGCGTGCTCGTGGTCGGAGGCTACGACGAACGCCTCGTGATCAGCGCTCGCGCCTGGCTCGTCAAGCCGGGCTGAGCTACCGTCGCCGGCGTGCGGATCATCGCCGGCACGCACAGGGGCCACCGGATCGCCGCGCCCAAGGGGCTCGACACCCGCCCCACGAGCGACCGCGTGCGCGAGAGCGCGTTCAACCTGATCGGCCCGGTCGACGGCGCGTCGGTGCTCGACCTCTTCGCCGGCTCGGGCGCGATGGGGCTCGAAGCGCTCTCGCGCGGCGCCGACAGCGCGACGTTCGTCGAGGCCGACCGCCACGCCGCCGAGACGATCGACCAGAACCTCGTGAAGCTGCGACTCACCGGTGCGCGGATCGTTCGCTCCGACGCCGTGCGTGCGCTCGCCGCCGAGGCGTCCGCGGGCAGGAAGTACGATCTCGTGCTGGTCGACCCCCCGTACGACCTCTACCAAGACCTTGAACCCATGCTCGCCCGCTATCTCCCGCACGTCCTCGCCGAGGGCGGCCTCGTGGTCGTCGAGACGGGCGCACGCGTCGAGCCGGAGCTTCCGCTCGAGCAGCGCACCTCACGCAGGTACGGCTCGGCGCGCGTGACGCTCTTCGAATGATCACCGCGATCTGCCCAGGGTCGTACGACCCCGTCACGTTCGGCCACGTCGACGTGATCGGCCGCGCCGCCGCGATCTTCGACCGCGTCGTCGTCGGAGTGGTCGGCGCGCCGCGCCACAAGACGCCGCTCTTCGATCTCGAGGAGCGCGTCGGGTTCCTGCGCGAGGCGCTCGGGGACCTTGAAAACGTCGAGGTCGACGTCTTCTCGGAGCTCGTCGTCGAGTTCGCCCGCAAGTGGGAGGCGAAGGCGATCGTCAAGGGCCTGCGCGTGATCTCCGACTTCGAGTGGGAGTTCCAGATGAACCAGCTGAACCGGATGCTCGCCCCCGAGATCGAGACCGTCTACGTGATGGCGAGCGCCCAGGTCAGCTTCGTGTCCTCCAGCGGCGTAAAGGAGATCGCCGCCTTCGGAGGAAGGGTGGACGAACTCGTGCCCGAGTCGGTGGCGCGACGGTTCGTCGAGCTGTACCCGCAGGGCCGACCCGGAACCCCCGAAAACCCCCAGGAGTAGACTTCAAGCCCATGGACGTACTGGTTCTGATCGACAAGCTCGACGACCTCGTGCACAACGCGAAGGCCGTCCCCCTCACCGACCAGGTGCGGATCGACCGCGAGGAGATCTACGACATCCTCGACCAGATGCGGGCGACGATCCCCGAGGAGATCAAGCAGGCGCGGTGGATCGTCAAGGAGCGCCAGGACATGCTCGCCGAGGCGAAGCGGGAGGTCGATCGGCTGCTGGCCGAGGCCCGCGAGCAGGCGGTGCGCGAGGCCTCGCAGACCGAGATCGTCAAGCTCGCCGAGCGTCAGGCTCAGGACATCGTCGACGAGGCGCGCCGGCAAGCGCGTGAGACGCGACTCGAGATGGAGGACTGGGCGGACGGGATCCTCTCGACGCTCGAGGTCAACCTCGAGAAGTTCCTCACCGCGGTCAAGCGCGGTCGCGAGCGGCTGCACGAGCGCTCGCAGGAACACGTGATGGCGGGCGTCTCCGAAGCCGTCACCAACGAAGACCCGTACCAGTAGCCGGCTAGGCCGGAACGCGAAGCTCTGCGCAGACCTGCTGCGCGAGCTCGACGAACGCGCGCGCGGCGGGGCCGCGGTGGCGGTCGCGGTGCCACGCGACGGCGATCGTGCGCGGCGGGACGTCGTCGAGCTCGATGGCGCGCACGCGCTCGTCTTCGTGGTCGACGGTCAGTCGCGGGACGACGGCCGCGCCGAAGCCGGCAGCGACCATGCCCTGCACGGTCCCGTTGTGGTCGGAGCGGAAGACGAAGCGGAGCGGCTCCGGCGAGAAGCTCTCGAGCTGGTTCAGGCCCGCGGCAGTGCCGGAAACCGATCAGGTCGAGCCCGGCCGCGGCGGCGAGCGTCGCGGTGTCGGGATCGTCCGCGTCTGCCGGCAGCACGAGGACGTAGGGGTCGCGCAGCACCTCGGCGTGCTCGAACGGGCCGTCGGGGAGGGGTAGGTCGGCGAACGTGAGGTCGAGCTCCCCGCGCTCGATTTGCCCGAGCAGCTCGACGTCGTTCGCCGCCTCTTCCAGCGAGACCTCGACCCGGGGCCAGCCCTCGACGAAGCGCGACATGAGCGTGGGGAGGATGTGCTCTCCGACGCTCTGGTAGACGCCCACGCGGAGCGTGCCCGCCTGACCGGCGCCGAGGGCGTCCATGTCTGCCCTGGCCGCGGAGAGGCGCGAGACGATCGCCTCGGCGTGTCGGAGCAGCAGCTCTCCCGCCTCGGTGAGCGACACCTTGCGCGGCCCCCCGGGGCGCTCGACGAGCTTCTCGCCGACGATCCGCTCGAGGGTCGCGATCTGCTGGCTGATCGCCGACTGGGTGTAGCCGAGCGAGATCGCCGCGCGGCCGAACGACGCCTCACGAGAGACGGCCTCCAGCGCGATCAAGTGGCGAAGCTCGATCCCGAGCCAACGATCAGGGTCCATGATGGAAAGGTACCAAAACACGATTGGTGCTTATGGAAGCCGATGCCGATACTGGGTGTCATGGAGCTAGTGATCCTCGCCTTCCTCCTGCTGATCGGCCCACTGGCCGTTCGCTACGGCGCGGACTCGCGTGTGACTGACACTCGCGAACGACGCGGCCCGTGGCGCACCGGCTAAGAAGCCCTTTCACGACAGGGAGCTGTGCCCCCGGGCCGCGCGGGGCAGCGCGATGCGTCGTCCTCAGTCGCGTTCGGATCACGGATCCGAACGCTCCCTGCGTCCTTGCCTCGCACCACCCCGCGCACCCCGGGAACGAGTCCCTGCCGTGAAAGGGCTTCCGCTCCGACCGCAGCGGTCTGGGCCGCGCTCGGCGCGATCTACGTCATCTGGGGTGCGACGTACCTCGGGATGGAGATCGCGATGGAGTCGATCCCGCCGTTCCTCATGGCCTCGATCCGGTTCCTCGTCGCTGGGGCGATCCTCTTCGCGATCTTTCGACCGCGAGAGCGGCCGACCCTCCAGCATTGGGTCGCCACGGCGATCGTCGGCACCTTCCTGCTCGTCGGCGGGAACGCGCTCGTCGCGGTGGCGCAGCAGCGGATCGACACGGGCGTGGCGGCGCTGATCGTTGCGACCTTCCCGCTGTGGATCGCGACGTTCGACTTCGCCGCGAACGGGCGGCGGCTCAGGCCGATCGCCGTCGTCGGCGTGATCATCGGGTTCGCCGGGATCGCGCTGCTGATCCGACCGGGCGGCGACATCGACCTCGTCGGCGCGCTCATCTGCCTCTTCGCCCCGATCTCCTGGACGATCGGGTCGCTCTACGCGCGGGGCGCAAGGCTGCCCGACAGCCTGCTGCTCGGCTCCGGGATGGAGATGCTCGCCGGCGGCGCGCTGCTCGCGGTGGTCGGCTTCGCGTCGGGCGAGCGGCTCGACGTCGCCGCGATCTCAGGTCGTTCGTGGCTCGCGCTCGCCGCGCTCGTTCTCTTCGGCTCGATCGTCGCGTACTCCTGTTACGTGTGGCTGCTCACGGTCGCGCCGACGGAGCTCGTGAGCACGTACGCGTACGTCAACCCGGTGATCGCCGTGCTGCTCGGCGCCGTCTTCCTGAACGAGGTGATCACCGCGTGGGTGCTGCTCGCCGGGGCTGCGATCGTGACGTCCGTCGTGTTGATCGTGAGGGCGCAGAGCGCCCAGCCGGCGGAGCCAGTGGTCGAAGAGGACGCTGCTACGCTGGCCGCATGACCAGCTTCGACCTTCGGGCGTTGAAGCTCCGGTCGGGCGAGCAGTTTCAGGACGAGGTCGAGGTACAGCTCGTGCCGCTCGAGTTCGGCGGCCAGAGGTACGTCCCCGTCCCCGACGAGGTGCCCACGGAGTTCCGCGCCACGCAAGCTTCCACCGGCACGGTCTTCGAGCTGTCGTTCGTCGGCCGGTTGCACGGCCCGTGCCAGCGTTGCCTCCGCGACACGGCGATCGACCACAGCATCTCCGCCCGGGAGTACCACGCGTCGAGCTCCGACGCAGACGAGGAGCTCCGCTCGGAGTACGTCGCCGACGACAAGCTCGACCTCTCCGGCTGGGCGCGCGACGCGCTCGTCCTCGACCTGCCGGCGCAGATCCTGCACGACCCCGACTGCGCGGGACTCTGCCCCGTCTGCGGCAAGGACCTGAACGACGAGCCGCACGAGCACGAGGAGGAGCACTCCGACCCACGCTGGGAGGCGCTCGAACAGCTCCGCGAGAAGCTCTAGCGCTCGGAGAGAACCGCTACTCTTCTCCGGCTCATGGCCGTCCCCAAGAAGAAGACCTCCAAGGCACGGAGGGACAAGCGCCGCGCGACGCACAGGATCGAGGCGCCGCGCGTGAACCTCTGCCCGCAGTGCGGCAACCCGAAGCAGCCGCACCGCATGTGCCCGATCTGCAAGACCTACAACGGTCGCGAGGTCGAGCCGCTCCACATCCAGGCTCCGTAAGCCGTGGCTCGCATCGCGGTCGACGCGATGGGGGGTGACCGCGCCCCGGAGGAGGTCGTCGCCGGCGCGCTCGAAGCTCGAAGCGACGCGATCGAGCCGATCCTGTTCGGCCCGCCCGGGCTCGACACCGGCGGCCTCGAGCTCGTCGAGGCGCCCGACGTGATCGCGATGGACGACAAGCCCACCGAGGCCGTGCGGGCGAAGCCGGGGAGCTCACTCGTCGCGGCGAACCGGGCGGTCGGCGAGGGACGGGCCGACGCCGTCGTCTCGGCGGGGAACACCGGAGCGATGCTCGCGGCGGGGCTGCTCGTGATCCGGCGGCTGAAGGGCGTCCAGCGCCCCGCGATCGCCGTCGTGATTCCGGCGCGCTACGGCGCCTCGGTGCTGATCGACGCGGGCGCGAACGCGGACTCGCGTCCCGAGCACCTCGTCCAGTTCGCGCACATGGGCTCGATCTTCGCCGAGGAGATCCTCGAGCGGACGAACCCCGAGGTGCGTCTGCTCTCGATCGGAGGGGAGCCGGAGAAGGGCAACCACCTCGTCCTCGAGGCGCACGCCCTGCTCGAGGAAAGTGGGTTGAACTTCAAGGGGAACACCGAGGCCGGCGAGCTGCTGCGCTTCGCCGCCGACGTCGTCGTCGCCGACGGCTTCACGGGGAACGTCGCCCTGAAGCTGCTGGAGGGGACGATCAAGGAGCTCCTGGACGCGTTGCGCGAGGAGATCTCCGCGACGACCCGAGGCAAGCTCGGGGGGCTGCTGATCCGGCCGGCCGCGCGCGGCCTCCGGAGCCGCCTCGACCCGGACACCTACGGCGGCGCGTACCTCCTCGGGCTCCGTGGGCTCTCGGTGATCGCGCACGGCAATTCGTCCCGGACGGCGATCGCGAACGCCATCCGGCTGGCCGCCCGGGGGGTCGAGAACGGCGTCGTGGATCGTCTTTCGGAGCGGATGGTGGTAGATTCCGCGCGCCCCGACGTCCCCGACCAAACGAGGTGAGATGGCAGCGTCGCGCGAAGAAGTCTTCGAGCGAGTCAAGGAAGTCCTGACGGAGCAGCTCGGCATCGACGAAGGCGAGGTCATCGAGGAGGCGTCCTTCACGGAGGACCTCGACGCGGACTCCCTCGACCTCGTCGAGCTGATCATGGAGTTGGAGGACCAGTTCGGGATCAAGATCTCGGACGACGACGCGCAGAAGATCACGACCGTCGGGCAGGCCGTCGACTACGTCTCGACACACCAGTAGCGAGTCAGCCGCGCTCGAGCGGCTGATCGACTCGCTGCCGGCCGGGCGGCTCGAGCAGGTCTTCCGCCACCCCTCCCAGACCGAGGACCGGGTCGAGTCGTACGAGCGGCTCGAGTTCCTCGGCGACAGCGTGCTCGGCTTCGTGGTCGCGCGCGCGCTCTACGACCGCTTCCCCGACTTCTCCGAAGGGCAGCTGTCGAAGATCCGCGCGCACGTCGTCTCGCGGCGCTCGTGCGCGGTCGTCGCGCACGGGCTCGGGCTCGACCGCCGACTCGAGGAGAGCGGCGAGATCCCGGAGGATCTCCGCCGCTCCTCGAACGTCCTCGCAGCGCTCATGGAGGCCGTCCTGGCCGCGCTGTACCTCGAGCGCGGCCTCGACGAGCTCGCAGGCCCGGTGATCGAGGCGTTCGAGCCGCGGATCGAGGAGGCCCTGACCGAGTCCGTCGACCAGAAGACGACGCTCCAGGAGGAGCTGGCGAAGCGGGGCCAGCGCGTCGAGTACGTCACGCTCTCGACCGACGGCCCGCCGCACGACCGCACCTTCGAGTGCGCCGCGGTCGTCGACGGCGAGCAGCTGGGGACCGGCACCGGACGGACGAAGAAGGACGCCGAGCAGGAGGCCGCACGGATGGCTCTCGATCGGCTCGGGCTCCCCGCCTAGCCGCACCTTCGGCATCCGTGCTGATCGCTAGCCTCCCCGACACGTGCACCTGAGCGCGATCAAACTGCGTGGCTTCAAGTCGTTCCCCGACCCGGTGGAAATCCGGCTCGAGCCCGGCGTGGCCGTCGTGGTCGGGCCGAACGGCTCCGGGAAGTCGAACGTCTCGGACGGGATCGTCTGGGCGGCCGGATCGCTCGCCCCGTCGGAGCTGCGCGCCGAGAAACCCGACGACGTGCTCTTCGCCGGCGCGGCCGGGCGGAAGGCCACCGACTTCTGCGAGGTCGAGCTGCTGTTCGACAACGCCGACGGAGACGGGCCGCTCGACTACGCGGAGCTCTCGATCTCCCGGCGCCTCCACCGCGGCGGCGAGGGTCAGTACCTCGTCAACCGCACCGGCGTCCGTCGCATCGATCTGGTCGAGCTGCTCGCCGACCTCGGGCTCGGCGGCGGGATGCACTCGATCATCGGGCAGGGCAAGGTCGAGGAGGTGCTCTCGTCGTCGCCGGAGCGGCGCCGCGAGATGATCGAGGAGGCCGCGGGGCTCGGGCGCTTCAAGCGCCAGCGCCACCGCGCGGAGTTGAAGTTGCAGCGCGTCGCGATCCAGGCGGAGCGCGCACGCGACGTCGAGGCCGAGGTCAAGAAGCGGCTGCGCCCGCTCGCGCTGCAGGCGACCGCGGCCGAGCGCGCGGAGAAGCTCGTGGGCGAGATCGCCTCGCTCCGGGCGCGGATCGCGCAGCTCGACCTCGACGCGCTCGGCGGCCGGTTGGCCGAGGGCGAGGAGCGCCGCACGGCAGCCGGGCTCGCGCGTCGCCACGTCAACGAGCGGCTCGAGGCACTGCTCGCCGAGCGGAACGAGGTCGAGGAGGAGTTGACCGACGCCGCGGGCAGGCGCGAGGAGTCGACCGCCTCGCTCTATCGCCTGCGCAGCGCCGGGGAGCGGCTGACGCTCAGGCTCGAGTCGATCGCCGCTCTGCGCGCGGGGCTGCCGACGGCGCAGGAGACGTTCACCGACGGCGCGGAGCTGCGGCGGTCGGCTGCCGACGCCGCAGCGATCTCGTCGGCCGCGTCGAAGGAGCGCGACGAGCTCACCGAGGCGCTCTCGCTCGCGCGCACGCGGCTCGACGCGCTCGAGCGCACGCTCGCCGAGCGCGAAGGGCTTCCTCCGGCTGCCCGCGCGCTCGCCGAGGAGGGCGAGCGGATCGCGCTCTCGCAGCTCGACGTTTCGCCCGGTGACGAGCGTGCCGTGGCCGCGGCGCTGCGCTCGCGCGCGTCGGCGGTCATCGCTCCGGATGCAGCAGCCGCGCTGGCGCTGCTCGAGCGTGCGCGCGCCGCCGGGCTCGGCAGCCTCACGGTCGTGACGCAGGTGCCGGATCCGTTCCGCGAAGCGCGCGTCGTCGCGAAGGAAGACCTGCTGGCGCAGAGTGAGCGCGCCGTCACCCGGGAGGGCTTCGGCTACGACCCGGCGAGCGGCGAGCTGTGGTTCTCCGGCGAGGCCGCAGAGGCGGTCCTGCTCGAGCTCGAAGCGCGTGGACGAGAGCTCCGCAGGGAGATCGACGAGCTCGACGCGTCGCTGGCACGAACCACAGCGCGTGCGGCCGAGACGCAGGCAAAGGCCGCGGAGGCCCGAGCGGCGCTCGACTCGCTGCCGTCGGGAAGGCTCGATCCAGTCGTGGCAGCGCGCCTCGCACGTCTCGCAGATCGCGCTGTGGCCACGCTCGAGGGCGCGGTCGAGTCGAGCGCGCGGCTCGAGACGCCGATGCGCGCGCGAGTCGACGCGGGATCGCATCGCGCGCAGGAGCTCGGCGAGTCGCTGCGCACGCTCGGTGCGCAGGAGGTCGAGCTTCGCCGCGAGGCCGCAGAAGCCGCCGAGCGGGCGAGCGCGGTCGAGGTCGAGCTCGCGCGGATCGAGGCCGACGCGGCAGAAGCGCGGCGCCGGCTCGAGGCCGCCGACGCAGTGCCTGCCGAGGGCGACGACCGCGACGCGCTCGCCGAGCGCGTCGACCGGCTCGAGAAGCGCCGGCTCTCGCTCGGCCAGGTGAACCCGCTCGCGAAGCAGGAGTACGACGCCGAGAAGGAGCGCCTCGAGGAGCTCTCGACGCAGCGCGCCGATCTCGAGGCGAGCCTCACCGAGCTCGAGAAGCTCCGCGCCGAGCTCGACGAAACGGTGCGCACGCGCTTCGCCGAGACGTACGCCGCCGTCGAGTCGCACTTCCACGAGGTCGCGACGACGCTCTTCCCCGGCGGCGAAGGCCGGCTCCGGCTGGTCGAGCCCGAGGACGAGGAGGAGCAGCCGGGCATCGAGGTCGAGCTGCGCCCGGCGGGCAAGCGCGTGACGCGGCTCTCGCTCCTGTCGGGCGGCGAGAAGGCGCTCGGCGCGATCTCGTTCCTGTTCGCGCTCTTCCTGGCGCGGCCGTGCCCGTTCTATCTCCTCGACGAGGTCGAGGCGGCGCTCGACGACACGAACATCGGGCGCTTCGTCGAGCTGCTTCGCCGCTACGCGGACCGCGCGCAGTTCATCGTGATCACGCACCAGAAGCGAACGATGGAAGCGGCCGACACGCTTTACGGCGTGACGATGGGAGCCGACGGTGTGTCGCAGATCGTCTCGCGCCGGCTGCCGCGCGAAGACGCAATCGCCATCGGCGCCGCGTAAGAACGCCTACGAGGGCGCGAACGACTTCGCGAGGCGCCGTGGCGCGACCTCGAGCCACGAATCCGCGAGCCGGTCGGCGAGCTCCTTCGGATCGATCGCGTCGAGGTGGACGAGCACCATCGGCCAGCGCTCGTAGTGGGGACTGACCCAGTAGACGTCTGGTTTCGACTCGACCATCAGCGGGCGCTCCTCGGGATCGCAGCGCAGGACGAGCGCGCCGCGCTCATGCGGACTGAGCCACGCGAATGACTTGCCGGCTACTTTGATTGCCGGCTCACGATACGTCGTGGACTCCTCGGCTTCGGGAAGCTCGAGCCCGAGCGCGCGCACGTCGTCCCACGTCGCCACAGGCGGAGGCTATCGTGGCGCGGCGATGCCGAGGTCATGGGGCGAGCTGCTTGGTGAGGACGGTGCGCAGCCGGACTCTCAGGAAGAGGAGCAGGGGTTCTTCGGCCGGCTGCGCGACTCGCTCGGGCGTTCCCGCCGCGCGCTGACCGAGCAGCTCGAGGTCGCGGTCTTCGACCCGACCGACGAGGCCGCGTGGGAGCGGCTCGAGGAAGCGCTGATCACCGCCGACGTCGGGCGTGCCCGCGACCGCGGAGATCGTGCGGCGGCTGGAGCAGCGCGGCGAGCTGCCCGACCTGCAGGGCGCACTCGTCGACGAGTTGGCCGAGGTGCTCGGCGAGCCCGCGCTGCTCGACGTGAGCAAGCGGCCGACGGTGATCCTCGTCGTCGGCGTCAACGGGACCGGGAAGACGACGACGATCGGCAAGCTCGCGATGCGCCTGCGCGACCACGGTCGCAGCGTCGTCGTCGGTGCAGCGGACACCTTCCGAGCCGCCGCCGAGGAGCAGCTCGAGATCTGGGCGGAGCGCGCGGGGGCCGACTTCGTCGGCGGCGAGCGCGGCGGTGACCCCGCCGCCGTCGCCTACGACGCGATCGAGCGCGCCGAGCGGGACGGAGCCGACGTCGTGATCGTCGACACCGCCGGACGCCTGCACACGCAGGCCAACCTGATGGAGGAGCTCGCGAAGGTCCGGCGCGTCATCGAAAGGAAACGGGAGGGCGCGCCGCACGAGGTGCTGCTGGTCGTGGACGCGACGACCGGGCAGAACGGGCTGCAGCAGGCGCGCCTCTTCGGCGATGCGGTCGGAGTGACGGGCGTCGCGCTGACGAAGCTCGACGGCTCGGCGAAGGGCGGGATCGCGGTCGCGATCGCGCACGAGCTGGGCCTGCCGGTGAAGCTCGTCGGCGTGGGGGAGGGGCTCGAAGACCTGCGCCCGTTCGACCCGAGGGACTTCGCCCGGGCGCTGGTCTCCGGCTAGTTCCTGCTACCGCTCGATCGCGAACGCGATGTTCACCGTCGTGCGGTACTCGCTGATTCGGTCACCCTCCACCTCTGCGCTCATCGAGACGACGGCTGCGCCCGAGATCCCACGCAGGGTCTTCGCCGCTTCTTGAACGGCCGCGTCGGCCGCCTTGGCGAAGCTCTCCGGCGACGAGCCGATGATCGTGACCACCTTTGCAACCTGGGCCATGGTGCTCCTTTCCTAGGTGTGCGCCGGGGGATCGTAAGGGCGCCAGTACACTTCTGCCGCCGTGTTCGACACGCTTTCCGACCGCCTTCAGGGCGCACTCGGCGATCTCAGGAAGCGCGGGACGCTCGACGAGGAGTCGATTTCCCGCGCGATGCGCGAGATCCGCCTTGCGCTGCTCGAAGCCGATGTGAACCTCGACGTCGTGAAGGACTTCACGGCCAAGGTCCGCGAGCGCGCGATGGGCCAGGACGTGGTCAAGTCGGTCACGCCGGGCCAGCAGGTGGTCAAGATCGTCCACGACGAGCTCACGGCGCTGATGGGGTCGGGTAGCTCGCGCCTCGTCTACACGTCCAAGCAGCCGACCGTGATCCTGCTCGCGGGCCTCCAGGGCTCGGGCAAGACGACGGCGGCCGCGAAGCTCGCGCTGCTGCTCCGCAAGGACGGCAAGCAGCCGGCGCTCGTCGCCGCCGACCTGCAGCGCCCGGCCGCGATCGAGCAGCTCGAGCAGCTCGGGAAGCAGATTCAGGTGCCGGTGTACAGCGACGAGCGCAGCGACCCGGTCGCCGCGGTCCGCGACGGGCTCGCGCGCGCGCAGGCCGACGGGCGCGACACGATCATCCTCGACACCGCCGGCCGCCTGCACATCGACGAGGACTTGATGGAGGAGCTCGCGCGCGTGCGCAAGGAGGCCCGTCCGCACAACGTCCTGCTCGTCCTCGACGCGATGACGGGCCAGGAGGCGGTGCGCGTCGCGCAGAGCTTCCAGGAACGCGTCGCGTTCGACGGCGTCGTTCTCACGAAGCTCGACGGCGATGCGCGCGGCGGCGCCGCGCTCTCGGTCAAGGCGGTCACCGGCCGCCCGATCAAGCTCGTGTCCGTCGGCGAGAAGCTCGACCAGCTCGAGTACTTCCACCCCGACCGGATGGCGTCGCGGATCCTCGGCATGGGCGACGTCCTCTCGCTCGTCGAGAAGGCGGAGCAAGCGTTCGAGGAAGACGAGCAGCAGGCGATGGAGGACCGGATCCGCAAGGGAAAGTTCACGTTCGACGACTTCCTCTCGGCGCAGCGCATGCTGCGGAGGATGGGGCCGCTGCAAGGCGTGCTCAAGCTGATCCCGGGACTCGGCTCTCAGCTGAAGGACGTCGACATCGACGAGCGCGAGCTGAAGAAGGTCGAGGCGATCGTGCTCTCGATGACGCCGCACGAGCGCAACACGCCGCACGTGATCGACGGCAAGCGCAGGCTTCGCATCGCGAACGGGAGCGGCACCTCGGTGCAGCAGGTCAACCGGCTGCTCGAGGCGCGCAAGCAGATGGAGAAGATGATGAAGGGCATGAGCAAGGGCAAGATGCCGCAGTTCGCGGGCCTCACGCCCGAGGCCGGCAACGGAGCACCGGCCCGCGCCGTGCCTCGCAAGTCCAAGAAGAAGAAGCGTCCCAAGAACCGGAGGTGAAATGGCAGCTCGCATGAGGTTGGCGCGGGTCGGGTCGAAGAAGAACCCGATCTACCGCGTCGTGGTCGCCGACTCGCGCTCGCCGCGCGACGGCAAGTTCATCGAGATCGTCGGTCGCTACAACCCGCAGACCGACCCGTCGACGATCGAGTTCGACGAGGAGAAGGTCAAGGAGTGGCTCGGCAAGGGCGTGCAGCCGTCGGACACGGTCTCCAGGCTCCTCAAGATCAGGAACCTGAACGCCTGACGTGGCCGAGCTCGTCGAGTTCCTCGCGCGGAGCCTGGTCGACGACCCGGATGCAGTTCGGGTCGAGCGCGAGGAGCGCGAGGACGCGCTCGTGCTGCACCTGCACGTCGCTCCCGACGACGTCGGCAAGGTGATCGGCCGTCAGGGACGGATCGCCCGCGCGCTGCGCGCGGTCGTCCGCGCCGGTGGAGTGCGCGAGAACCGCCGCGTGCTGCTCGAGATCGCCGGCTAGCGTTGCGCGTCGCCGCGCTCTACGACATCCACGGGATGCTCGTCCCGCTGGAGGCGGTGCTCGACGAGGTCGCGGAGACGGACGCGATCGTCGTCGGCGGAGACGTCGCGAGCGGGCCTCAGCCGGCCGAGACGCTCGAGCTGCTGCGTGCACTCGGGGACCGCGTTCACTGGGTACGAGGGAACGGCGACCGCGAGCTCGCGTCGGGCGGGGCCGATGACTACGAACCATCGATTCAGGCGACGATTCGCTGGACGGCGGAGCAACTCTCCGACGAGCAGCGCGGGTTCCTCGGCTCGCTCCCGGAGACGGTCGTCCTGGAAGTGGACGGGCTCGGCGACGTGTGCTTCTGTCACGCGACTCCGCGGAGCGACGAGGAGATCGTCACGCAGGCGACGCCGGACCGGCACCTGCGCAAGGTTCTCGCCCGCGCGAGCGAGTCGACCGTCGTCGCCGGCCACACGCACATGCAGCTCGACCGGCGCGTCGACGGCTTCCGCTGGGTGAACGCCGGTTCTGTCGGGATGCCGTACGAGGGAGAGGTGGCCGCGTTCTGGGCGCTGCTCGGGCCGGACGTCGAGCTTCGACAGACGCCGTTCGACGTCGAACGCAGCGTCGACGCGGTTCTCGAGTCCGGCTGGCCGGACGCAGAAAGCTTCGCCGAGAAGAACCTGCGAACGGCGATGCTCCGCGAAGACGTCGTGCCGGTCTTCGAAGGGTTCGCGATCGACCGCGGCGAGCGATGAGCGAGCACGTCGTCGTCGGTCGGGTCGGAAAGCCGCACGGGATCGGCGGCGCGTTCGTCGTCGAGCACCCGAGCGACGACGCAGCGCGCTTCGCCGTCGGCGCGGAGCTCGTCGCGGGCGACGCGCCGGCGCGCGTCGAAGAGTCGAAACGCTCGGGCGGCCGGCTCGTCGTGAGACTCGACCGTCCCGTCGAGCGGGGGACCGAGCTTCGCGTGCCGGCGTCGTCGCTGCCGCCTCCCGAGCCGGACTCGTTCTACGTCTTCCAGCTCGTCGGGCTCGAGGTCGTCGAGGAGGGAGGGCGGGTGCTCGGGAAGGTCAAGGACGTCGCGAACTACGCCGCGAACGACGTGCTCGAGCTCGACTCGGGCACGCTCCTGCCGCTCGTCGAGGCCTGCGTCCGGGAAATCGACCTGGAGGGCCGGCGGATCCTTGTCTCGCGGGGCTTTGCCGACCCTGAGTAACCTCACGGCCCGTGCAGATCGACGTCTTCACGCTCGTCCCGCATGCCTATGCCTGGATGACGGAACAGCGGCCGCTCGCCTCGGTGCTCGGTGACGGGCTCGAGCTGCGGCTCTTCAACTACCGCGACACGTCGCCGCTCAGCGCGCGTCAGGTCGACGACGAGCCGTACGGCGGCGGCGCCGGCATGGTGCTTCGCGTCGACGTCGTCGCTGCTGCGTTGGACGCCGTCTACGGCGGGGCACCGGAGCACCGGGTGGTCGCGATGACGCCGGGCGGGAGGCAGCTGACGCAGGAGGTGGTCGAGGAGCTCGCCGGAGAGGAGCGGCTGACGATCCTGTCCGCCCGCTTCGAGGGGTTCGACGAGCGCATCGTCGCGAACCTCGCGTCGGACGCGATCTCGATCGGCCCGTACGTGCTCTCGAACGGCGACTTGCCGGCGATGGTGCTCGTCGACGCCGTCGTCCGGTTGCTGCCGGGGGCTCTCGGGAGCGCCGAGTCGAACGTGCACGAGAGCTTCTCTGCGGAGCTCGAGCGCGGGGTCGAGTACCCGCACTACACGCGACCTGCGGAGTTCCGCGGCTGGGCGGTGCCCGACGTGCTGCTGTCCGGCGATCACCGGCGGGTCGACGAGTGGCGGCTCGAGCAGAGCCGGCTCCGGAGTCTCAGCAGGTGAGGAACCCGATCGAGCGGCTGGGGTTGCCGCACGGGTGGACGGTCGCGCTCGACTGGTTCGTCACGATCGTCGGCGCGGTCGCGATCGTGCTCGCGATCAAGGCCTGGGTGGTGAACCCGTACCGGATCCCGACCTCGTCGATGGAGCCGCGGCTGCACTGCGCCGCGCCGGGGCCGGGCTGCCTCGCCCGCTTCTCCGACCGCGTGCTCGCGAACCGCTTCATCTACCACTTCCAGGATCCCGAGCGGGGCGACATCGTGGTCTTCAACACGCCGCCACGCGCGGCGCAGCAGTGCCCGCCCGCGGGCACGTTCGTCAAGCGGATCGTCGCCCTCCCCGGAGAGACGTGGGAGCAGCGCGACGGCATCGTGTACATCAACGGGAGGAGGCTGATCGAGCCGTACATCCCGCAGGGCCGGCGCGACTTCGAGACGTACGAGCCGCAGAAGATCCCCGCGAACGCCTACTTCGTGATGGGCGACAACCGCACCCAGTCGTGCGACTCCCGGCGCTGGGGGACGGTTCCACGCGACAATCTGATCGGCCAGGTCTTCGCGACCTACTGGCCGCCGAACCGGATTTCCTTCCGCTAACATCCCGCTTCGGCCTTTCCACGGCCTCCTTTTCTTATGAGCAACGTGATCGATTCCATCGAGCGCGCCCAGTTGCGGAGCGGGATCCCGCGGTTCAAGGCGGGCGACACCGTGCGGGTCCACTTCCAGGTGATCGAGGGCCAGCGCCGGCGTGTCCAGGTGTTCGAGGGGATCGTGCTCAAACGCCAGGGCGCCGGGGTGCGCGAGACGTTCACCGTGCGCAAGCAGTCGTTCGGCGTCGGCGTCGAGCGGACGTTCCCGGTCCACTCGCCGAAGATCGAGCGGCTCGAGGTGATGGCGATCGGCGACGTGCGGCGCGCGAAGCTCTACTACCTGCGCGGGCGCGTGGGCAAGAAGGCGCGCGTGCGCGAGAAGCAGCAGCAGCGAGGCGGGGTCGTGGAGATCGAGACGCCGCTGACCGTCGTCGAGCCGGACGAGCTCGAGGCGGAGGCTGAGCCGACCGCCGCCGAGGCAGAGGCAGAGCCGGTCGAGGTCGTGGCCGAGGGTGAGGACGCCGCAGAGGGCGAGCCCGAGCCCGCCAAGGCCGAGGCGTAAGACCTTTTCCACAGGAGGTCGCTCCGGCTGAGGCCGGGGCTATCCTCGGCGCGTGCCTCCGAGCAGCGGCCAGCGCCTCCTTCGCTTCGACCGACGACTCGGCGCGCGCTTCGTGGCGGGTGTCGACGAGGCCGGCCGGGGCTCCCTGGCGGGGCCGCTCGTCGTCGCAGGTGTGTTGCTCGACTACGAGTGCCTGCGAGACCATCGCGTTCGCCCGCTCGCGCTCCTGAACGACTCGAAGCAGCTGAGCCAGGGGGAGCGGCACGAGCTCTTCCGTGCGGTCGTCGGGTGCGCCGCGAAGATCGCCGTGCGGATGTACTCGGCGCGCGAGATCGACCGCAACGGGCTGCACCGCTCGAACCTGGCCGGCATGCGCTCGTGCCTCGCTGCGCTCGCGCCGCCTGAGGACGTGGTCTGCCTGGTCGACGGCTTCCGCCTCGGTCCGACTGCTCCGCCGCACCGCGCGATCGTCGACGGCGACACGAAGAGCGCCGCGATCGCTGCCTCGTCGATCATCGCGAAGGTCGTGCGCGACCGAGCGATGCGCCGCATGGACGCCGTGTTCCCGCACTACGGGTTTTCCTCGCACGTCGGCTACATCACGCCGAACCACTCTGCGGCTGTTCGCGCGCGCGGGCCGTCGCACATCCACCGGCGCTCGTTCCAGGCGCTCTGCTACGCCGACCTTGCCGAGACGGGGGTCGGGGCAACAGGCTGAGCGCCGCGCGGTCCGGCACTACCGGCTCCGCGGCTACCGCATCCTCGGCGTCAACGTCTGGAGCGCGGGCTACGAGCTCGACCTGATCGCCCGACGCGGGCGGCGGCTTGTGTTCTGCGAGGTGAAGTCGAAGTCGGGACCGCGGTTCGGCAGCGCGCTCGAGATGGTCGACCGCGAGAAGCAGCGCCGGCTCTTCCGCGCCGCCGAAGCCTGGCTCGTCCGGAACCCAGCCCTTCGTGAGCTCCGGATCTCGTTCGACGTCGTCGCGGTGGACGAGGGCCACCTTCGTCGGCTCCCCCTAGGAGATCCACTCTGAGCCGCGAAGTCCGTGCCCGGCGTGGCACAGACGCAGGCAGCCCTCTACGACGGCATCGACCTCGAGCTCTCGTGGTCCGAGCGAGACCTGCCCGAGCGCGAGCGCACGAAGCACGTCAACCGGCTGCACCCATACCTCGGCAAGTTCATCCCACAGCTCGTCGAGACGCTCCTGCAGCGCTATGTCCCACGCGGCGGGCGCGTGCTCGACCCGTTCGCAGGCTCGGGGACGACGCTCGTGCAGGCCCTCGAGAGCGGCCACGACGCGACCGGCGTCGACATCGCAGCGTTCAACGCGCTGCTGATGCGGGTCAAGACCGAGCGCTACAACCTCTTCACGCTCGAGCACGAGCTCCGCGACGCCTGCGCGCGCCTCGACGCGCTCGAGCCGAAGCGGACGGTTCGCGGGACGCCTGCCGTACGTCCGGCGATGGTTCGCGCCGGAGGCTGCCGCCCAGCTACTCGGTTTTCGTTCGTGGATCCCGGACTACGAGCACGCGGACGTCCTCAGGGTCGTGCTGGCGCGCGCAGCGCGCTCGGCGCGGCTGACGACGCACTTCGACCTCGACTTCCCGCGCGCGCCTCAGACCGAGCCGTACTGGTGCCACAAGCACAAGCGCGAGTGCCGGCCCGTGCAGCGGGCAGACCACTTCCTGCGCCGCTACGCGCTCGACACGCTGGCACGCGTCCACGCCTTTGCCCGGGTCCGCGCGCGCGGGCGGACCGCGAGCGTGCTGCACGGCGACGCGCGAGAGCTCGACCTCGGCGGCCCGTACGCCGGCGTGATCACGTCGCCGCCCTACCCGGGCCTGATCGACTACCACGAGCAGCACCGCTACGCGTACGAGCTGCTCGGGCTCGAAGACCGGGGGACATTCGAGCTCGGGCCGGGGCGCGACGAAGCGCGCGATCGCGGAGTACATCGGAAGGCGTCGCTCGCGTGCTCGAGCGCTCGGCGGAGACGCTGCGCCGCGGCGCGCGCGTGGTCGTGGTCGTGAACGACCGGCGCGATCTCTACCCGGAGATCTTCGAACGTGCTGGGTTGCGTCTCGAACATCGCGTTCGTCGTCACGTAAACCGACGCACCGGACGGCGAGCGGGCGAATACTTCGAAGACGTGCTGGTCGCGCGCAAGTCGGCGCGAAGTTGACACACCGCTGACACAAAGCGGCGCGGGCGGCCGCCTAACGTGGCGACGTGCTCGCGCGCGCAGTCACGCACGCTCTCGTCGGCCTCGAGGCTCGTCGCGTCGAGGTCGAGGCCCACCTCCAGGGTTCGCTGCCCGCGTTCACGATCGTCGGGCTCGCCGACCGCGCGTGCCAGGAAGCGAAGGAGCGCGTGCGCAGCGGGGTTCGCTCTGCCGAGTGCCAGTGGCCGGAGGGAAGGATCACCGTCAACCTCGCGCCTGCCGCGCTGCGCAAGGAGGGCTCCGGCTTCGACCTGCCGATCGCGCTCGCTGTGCTCGCGGCGTCGGGTCAGATCCCACGCGCCGAGCTCGAGCGCCACGCCGTCCACGGCGAGCTCGCCCTCGACGGGCGTGTCCGGCCCGTAGCCGGCGTCTTCGCCGTCGCCGAGGGCGCGAAGCGGGAGAGGCTGCCCCGGATCATCTGCGCCGCGCAGACGGCGCCAGAGGCCGCGCTCGCGGGGATCGAGCCGGTCCCGGTCTGGCACCTGGCGGAGGCGGTCGCCTACCTCCGCGGCGAGCTCGAGCCCGAGCCCATCCCGCCTCGGAACGGCTTCGCACCCGTGGCCGGCCCTGATCTCGCGGACGTCCACGGCCAGGAACGGGCGCGCCGCGCGCTCGAGATCGCGGCTGCCGGACGGCACAACCTCCTCCTGGGCGGCCCGCCCGGCACCGGGAAGACGATGCTCGCGCGCCGGCTGCCCGGGCTTCTGCCGCAGCTGGACGAATCCGCGTCGCTCGAGGTGACGAGGATCCACTCCGTCGCCGGAATCCTTCGCGTCGAGCATCCGCTCGTCACGACCCCGCCCTTTCGCGCGCCGCACCACACGGCGTCCGCGGCGGCGATCGTCGGCGGTGGACGGGGGCCTCGCCCTGGAGAGGCGAGCCTCGCGCATCACGGGGTGCTGCTGCTCGACGAGCTGCCCGAGTTCGTCCGACCTGCGCTCGAGGCGCTGCGACAGCCGCTCGAGGACGGCGTGATCAGCGTCGCCCGCGCGGAGGGGACAGCGCTCTACCCGGCGTCGTTCCAGCTCGTCGGGACGATGAACCTCTGTCCCTGCGGCGCGCGTGGAGATCCGGCGGTCGCGTGCACGTGCTCCTCGCAGCGGCTCGCGGCGTACGGCAACAAGCTCTCGCGCGCGCTGCTCGATCGGTTCGACCTCGTCGTCGTGGTCCCGCGGCCGCGCGCGGTCGAGCTCGCGGCAGGCAAGGGCGAGGCGTCAGCGGCGGTGCGCGAACGCGTCGCAGCGGCGCGCTCGCGGCTCGCGGAGCATGCGCCGACCAGAGACGCGAAGGCCGACGCGCTGCTCACGCGCGCCGTCGAGCAGCTGCCGCTCTCCGGACGCGGCCGTGCGCGTGTCGCACGCGTCGCGGCGACCATCGCCGCGCTCGCCGGAGCCGACGCCGTCGAGTCCGCGCACGTCGCGGAGGCGCTCTCGTACCGCGCGCCGAAGGAGCTGAAGGGCCAGTGAGCGAGCTCGCCCTCGCGGCTTTCGCCGCGGAGCGTGGGATCCACCCGCGTACCGAGGCACGAACGGCTCGCTTTGCCGCCTTCTCGAAGCGGTTCGACGCGCGCGCGTACCTCGAGGCGCTCGAACGGCAGGGGCTCCGGTGGCTCGGCCGGTCCGATCGCGCGTTTCCGCCGCTACTGCGAGCGATCAACGACTCGCCGTCGGGACTCTTTCTTCGCGGCGACGCCTACGCCGGAGCTCCTGGCGAGGCCCGCGGTCGCGATCGTCGGCGCGCGTGCCTGCTCGGGCTACGGCGCGCAGGTCGCGCGGATGCTCGGGCGCGAGCTCGCGGCGGCCGGGCTCGTGGTGGTCAGCGGTCTCGCGCGCGGCGTCGACGGCGAAGCGCACCGCGGCGCGCTCGAAGCGGCGGGCGCAACGGTCGCCGTGCTCGGCTGCGGGGTCGACCGCGACTACCCCGCGGCGCACGCGGAGCTGGCGGGACGCATCGCTTCGACCGGGCTCGTCGTGTCCGAGTACGCGCCTCGGGTCGAGCCCGCGCCGTGGCGCTTCCCCGCCCGGAATCGAATCGTCGCCGGGCTCGCGCAGGCCACGGTGGTCGTCGAGGCTCGGGAGCGAAGCGGTGCACTGATCACCGCGGACTTCGCGCTCGAAGAAGGACGCGAGGTCTACGCCTGTCCCGGCGAGATCACGTCCGCGTTGAGCGCGGGGACGAACGCGTTGCTTCGCCTTGGAGCCACGCCCCTGACCTCGTCTGCCGACGTGCTCGAGCTGTTCGGCCTCGAGGCGACCGTGGAAGCCGCGGTCGATCTCGGCGAGCCCGCCCGAGCGATCCTCGAGCGGCTCGAAGGTCCGACGAGCGCCGACGAGCTCGTCCGGGCTTCGGGGCTGGACGCAGGCGTGGCGGCGGCGGCGCTCTCCGAGCTGGAGCTCGCCGGCCTGGTGTCGACCAGCGACGGCGTGTACCGACGGACCGGGCGGTGACTACGATCGCCTCATGGCGTCGTACTGGCTCGAGGAGCGGGGGGAGCCGCTGCCGAGGACCGCCCTCGCGGGGGCGCCCGAAGTCGAGATCATCGGCGGCGGCGTCACCGGCTGCTCGTGTGCGCTCGCGCTCGCGGAAGCGGGGGTCCGCGTGCGGCTGCACGAGGCGCGCGAGATCGCCGGCGGTGCGAGCGGTCGCAACGGCGGCTTCGCGCTCCGCGGTGGCGCGATGGCGTACGACGCCGCTCAGAAGCAGCTCGGTCACGACTCGGCGCGGGCGTACTGGCAACTGACAGAGCAGGCGCAGGGACGGCTCGCCGCCCTCGCGGGCGACGCGTTCCGCGCGCTCGGCAGCCTTCGGCTCGCGGTCGACGACGCGGAGCGGTCGGCGCTGCGCGCGGAGTACGAGGCGCTCGTCGAGGACGGGTTCGCGGCCGAGTGGCTCGACGCGCCCGCGCTCGCCCCGCCGCTGCGAGGCCGGTTCGCCGCGGCGCTCTTGCACCCGGGCGACGGGGCGATCCAGCCTGCGCGCTGGGTCCGCAGCCTGGCCCGGCGCGCGTCGGAGGCCGGAGCCGAGCTGCGCGAGAACAGCCGTGTGGGCTCGCTGGACGAGCTCGAGGCGGAGCGCGTGGTCGTCGCGACCGACGGGCTCGGCCACGGGCTCGTGCCCGAGCTCGACGCCCGCGTGCGAGCGACCAGAGGCCAGGTGCTGGTCACCGAGTCGCTGCCGAAGCTGATGTTCGAGCGGCCGCACTACGCGCGCCACGGGCTCGACTACTGGCACCAGACGCGTGACCGGCGCCTCGTGATCGGCGGGTCGCGCGACGCCGGGGGCGATCGCGAGTGGACCGACGAGGAGACCGTGACCGATGCCGTCCAGTCGGGGATCGAGGCGCTCGCACTCGAGCTGCTCGGGCGACCTCCGCGCGTCACGCACCGCTGGGCCGGGATCTGGGGCACCACCGAGGACCTGCTCCCGCTCGTGGGTCAGGTCCCAGGGAACGAACGCGTCTGGGTGGCCGCGGGATACTCGGGCCACGGGAACGTGCTCGGCTTCGCGTCTGGCGAGCTCGTCGCGCGGGCGCTCAGCGGCGACCGCGACCCGCTCCTGGACGTGCTCGACCCGGCGCGCGCCGTCGTAGCGGCCTAGAGGCTGAAGCGCGGCAGGTCGAGCTCGTCGACGCGCTCGAGCGCGGCGAGCGCGATCGCGAGGTCCTGGATCGCGAGGCCGGTCGAGTCGAAGACCGTCGCCTCATCGGGGGAGCGCCGTCCTTCAGCCGAGCCGGTCAGCACCGCTCCGAGCTCGGTCACGTCCGCTCGCTGCAGCATGCCGGCCTCCACCGCATGGGCGATGTCGCCGCCGTGGCTCGCTTGCTCCCACTCGTCGGAGAACACGCGCACGCGCGCGAGCTCCTCGATTGCGATCTCCTGCTTGCCGGGCCCGTCGGCGCCCATCAGCGACGCGTGCTGGCCCGGTGCGAGCGCGCCTTCGGCCAGAAGCACCTCGCGACCCGGCGTGACGGTGACGACGAGGTCCGCGGCGAGAGCATCTTCACGCGAAGCCGCCACGTCGGCCCCGAGCTCCGACGCGACGCCGCGCGCTCGCTCTGTATCGACGTCCCACAGCGCGACGTCCCGGCCGCGCGCGAGAAACGTCCGTGCCGCGGCGCGGCCGTTGACGCCCGCACCGATCACGGCGGCGCCCCCGGCGTCACTTCGACCGAGCGTTTCGGCCGCGAGCACCGCGGCCGCGCCGGTCCGGAGCGCGGTCACCGCGCCCGCGTCGAGCACCGCCCGCAGCACTCCGTTCGACGCGTCGGAGACGAGCACGAGCCCCATCACCGTCGGGAGCCCGGCAGCGGGATTCCCCGGAAACGAGGTCACCCACTTGAGAAGTGCGTGACCTCCACCGAGTGCGGGCATCGCGCGGAAGTCGCCCGCCGGATAGGCGTGCACGTACACCTTCGGCGGCATCGTCCACTCGCCGCGCGCGTAGGCGACGAACGCGTCGCGTACGGCCTCGAGCGCTCGCTCCGGCGCGACTGCCTCCTCGACGGCGGCGCCGTCGAAGAACGGAACGGAGACCATCAAACCGCCTTGACGGCCGCGACGAGCCGCTCGAGCGCGGTCTTCGCGTCGTCGAAGAGCATCACCGTCTTCGGGTCGTAGAAGAGCGGGTTGTCGACGCCCGCGAACCCCGTCGCGAGCGAGCGCTTGATCACGACGACGTTGTGCGCCTTGTCCACGTCGAGGATCGGCATGCCGTAGATCGGGCTGCCGGGCGAGCTTCGCGCCGCGGGGTTGACGACGTCGTTCGCGCCGACCACGACGACGACGTCCGTCTGCGGGAACTCGGGGTTGATCTCGTCCATCTCGAAGAGCTCGTCGTACGGCACGTTGGCTTCCGCCAGCAGCACGTTCATGTGCCCAGGCATTCGCCCTGCGACGGGGTGAATCGCGTAGCGGACGTCGACGCCTTTGCTCTCGAGCAGCTCCCCGAGGCTCCGCACGTCGTGCTGCGCCTGCGCGACCGCGAGCCCGTAACCCGGCACGAACACCACGCGCCTGGCGTACGCCAGCATGAACCCGATGTCCTCCGGCGACGCCGTGCGCACGCTGGCGCCGTTCGTCGGCGCACCGACCGGCGCCGGCCCGCCGGTCGCCGTCGCGCCGAACGCCCCGAAGAGCGTCTGGACGAGCGGGCGGCCCATCGCCCGGCCCATCATCACGGTGAGGAGCGTGCCCGACGCACCGACGATCGTTCCGCCGATGATCAGCGCCGTGTTGTGCAGCACGAAACCGGTCGAGGCAGCCGCGAGGCCCGTGCAGGCGTTCAGCAGCGAGATCACGACCGGCATGTCGGCGCCGCCGATCGGAAGCACGAACAGCACGCCGAGCACCGCGGCGGCGACCATCAACAGCACGAGCCAGAGCCCGTTCTCGGTCACGGCCGTCAACGCGACGAGCGCGACGAGCGCGACCCCGAGCGCGGCGTTGAACAGGTTCTGCCCGGGGAAGACGAGCGGCCGCCCGGTGATCACCTCCTGCAGCTTCCCGAACGCGACGAGCGATCCCCAGAAGCTGACCGACCCGATCACGGCGGAGAAGAGGATCCCGACGAGCAGCTCTCCCTCGAGCCCGCCGGGCGCGGGCGCGTGGCGGTGGAACTCGGACGCTGCGATCAGTGCGGCCGCACCGCCGCCGACGCCGTTGAACAGCGCGACCATCTGCGGGATCTGCGTCATCTTCACCGCGCGCGCCGAGAGCACACCGACCACCGAGCCCACGGCGATCCCCGCGAGCATCAGCCCGTACGAGTCGATCTCCTCGATCAGGAACGTGAAGCCGATGGCGATCGCCATGCCGACCGCGGCGATCCAGTTGCCCGAGCGGGCCGTGCGGGGGTGCGAGAGCCGCTTGACGCCGACGATCAGCAGGATCGCGGCGACGAGGTAGGCAACGTCGATCCAGGTGCGGCTCATTCGCCGTCCGGCTCGTCGGGCCGGCGCTGCTTGAACATCTCGAGCATGCGGTCGGTGACGAGGAAGCCGCCGACGACGTTGATCGTGCCGAAGACGACGGCGACGAAGCCGAGCACCTGCTCGATCGTCGAGTCCGCGGTCCCGACGATCAGCATCGCGCCGATCAGGACGATGCCGTGGATCGCGTTGGTGCCCGACATCAGTGGCGTGTGCAGCATCGCCGGCACCTTCGAGATGATCTCGAACCCGACGAAGATCGCGAGCGCGAAGATCGTCAGCTCGAGCACGAGCAGCTCGTTCACGCCGGCACCTCCTCGCGGCGCGTGACGCACGCGCCGGCGACGATCTCGTCGTCGAAGTCGATGTGCAGCTCACCCTCGGGCGCCAGGTGCTGCAACAGCGACGTGACGTTTCGGGCGTAGAGCCGCGAAGCGTCGTACGCCATCGTGCTCGGGAGATTCGTCAGCCCGACGATCGTCACGCCGTCCTCGGAGAACTCCTCGCCCGGTCGGGTCAGCTCGCAGTTTCCACCGGTCTCCGCGGCGAGGTCGACGATCACCGAGCCGGGGCGCATCGCGTGCACCGCGCTCGCGGGGATCAGCCTCGGCGCGGCGCGCCCCGGGATCGCGGCCGTCGTGATCACGGCGTCGAACTCCGGGATCCGTTTCTCGAGCTCCTCCTGCTGCGTGCGCTGCTCGTCCGCGGTCAGCTCGCGCGCGTACCCGCCCTCGGTCTCCTCTCCCACGACGCCGAGGTCGAGGAACGCCGCGCCGAGCGACTCGACCTGCTCGCGAACGGCCGGCCGCACGTCGAAGCCCGACACGACGGCACCGAGCCGCCGTGCTGTCGCGATCGCCTGGAGACCCGCGACGCCCGCGCCGAGAACGAGCACCTTCGCGGGTGGCACGGTGCCGGCCGCGGTCATCAACATCGGCAGAAAGCGCGGGAGCCGGTCGGCAGCGATCAGCGCGGCCTTGTAGCCGGAGACCGTCGCCTGCGACGAGAGCGCGTCCATCGCCTGCGCGCGCGTGATTCGCGGGATCGACTCCATGGCGAACGCGACCACGCCGCGCGCGGCGAGCCGGTCGATTCCCTCGTGGTCGGTCAGGGGCTGGAGGAACCCGATCAGCACCTGGCCGTCGCGCAGCCGCTCGACCTCCGTGGCCGCGGGCGATTGGACCTTCACGACGGCGTCGGCGTCCCAGGCAGACCCGAGCTCGGCGCCTGCCTCGCGGTAGTCCTCGTCGGGGTAGGAGGCCGCGACGCCCGCACCCGGCTCGACGACGACGGCGATCCCGGTCTGCGCGAGCCGGCCGACGGAGTCTGGGACGAGCGCCACGCGCCGTTCTCCGGTAGCGGTCTCCCGTGCGACCCCGACTCTCACCGCGACGATCCTATTTGCGCTCGCCGGGAAGGGACGGGGGAGGCAACAGCGAACTCTGCCGTCCGTGCTGGCGGACCTCACTGAGGCGGTGGAGGAGTCCCATCCCTGGACGCGCGGTCACGCACGTCGCGTCGCCGGGCTCGCGCTCGCCGTCGCCGAGACGCTCGAGTGGCGAGGAGCACGCATTCAGGCCGTCCGGGCCGGTGCTCTCCTCCACGACGTCGGCAAGCTCCTGCTCCCGACAGAGCTGCTCGGAAAGCCCGGTGCGTTCACGGAGGCCGAGCTCGACGAGATGCGCACGCATCCGGCGGCGGGCGCGCGCTTGATCGCGGGCTCGCCGGAAGCACGTGACGCGATCGGCTGCGTGCTCTACCACCACGAGCGGTGGGACGGGCTCGGGTATCCCGCGAGGCTCGACGGCTCTCTGATCCCGATCGAGGCACGCGTGATCGGTCTCGCGGACGCCTTCGACGCGATGACGTCGAACCGCCCGTACCGCGCTGCTCTGACCACCGATGCGGCGCTCGAGGAGCTCGTGCGCTGCGCCGGGACGCAGTTCGACCCGGTGCTCACGGACGCGTGCGTCGACGTCTGGTCGACTCGCCTGCTCCTCGCCGTCTAGCGGCCGCGAAGCGGACGCCTTCAGGGGTCTTCGCGCGTCGCGGATCCGCGCAAGCGGATTCGCGACTTGCGCAGCTAACTAGAGCGTCGCCCAGACCTCGAGCTTCGTCTTGATGCGGTTGATCACGGCGTCGGTGTAGTCCGACGCCCCCAAGTGCCCACCGAGATCCGCCGTGCGATCGCCCTCCGCGACCGCTTCGAGCGCCGACTCGCGGATCGCGCGCGCGGCCTCCTGCTCCCGCTCGTCGCCGTGCATCAGCAGCGCGGCACCGGCCAGGATCATCGCCATCGGGTTCGCGATGTTCTTTCCTTCGAGCGCCGGTGCGGTCCCGTGCGCAGCCTCGGCCATCAGCGCGCTTGGAACGTCGATCTCGTCGAACGCGACGAGCAGCGACTCGGAGCCCGCGATCGAGCCGAAGAGCGGCAGCACGAAGTCGCTCAGGATGTCGCCGTCCCGGTTCAGCGACGGGATGACCAGCGGCTCCGACGCGCGCGCCATCAGCAGCGCGAAGGTCGCGTCGATCAGCTGCGGCTCGTACGGCACGTCGGCGTGGCGCTCGGCTGCGGCGTCCATCTCTTCCTTGAGCATCCCCTCGTACGTCGGGGAGACGGTGTACTTCGGACCGCCGAAGACCTTCCCGTGCGTCCGCTCCGCGAGCCGAAACGCGTACTCGGCAACAGACCGGCAAATTCGTCGCTCGATCTTCTCCGTGCGATACGCGACCTCGTCGTCGCCCTCGCCTTCGCGCCACTCCTTCGCGCCGTAGGCGTCGCCGACTGCCATCCGCACGATCGAGATCGGTGCGAACACGCCCCCGATCGGAACGACGCCGGGGATCCGGCGCCCGGTGCGCACGATCACGCGCCCGCCGATCTCCTCGCGGAGGATCCGGTTCGGCGAACCGACGTCGCCGCGCTCCTCGGGCGTGATCGTCGCGGCTTTCAGGCCCAGCCCGTGCTCTCGGATCGCCGCAGCAGCCTCGTACACCACCGCGTTCTTCGTCGTCCGTCGGTTCTCGAGCGAGAGATCGAATCGGGGAAACGCCAGCTCCAGCCCGATCACGTCGGGCTGCAGGACGCGAAGCGACTCCTCGAGCAGTTCCTGGCCGGTCTGGTCGCCCTCGAGCACGACGATCGTGTTCGTTTCCACGGCGGCCGAGATTACCGTGCGACCTTCTGCTTCGCTCATGGCGAATTCGGCAGGCTCGCGCGGCCGCATAGTTCCACGGCGCTTTGTCGGCTACAATCGCAACGAACCCCGCTGATCGAGGAGGAAAAGTTGGCGAGAAAGACCGTGCTCGTTTGCGACAGCTGCAGCAACGAAATCGATGAGTCGAAGGGCGCCGTGATGCGCATCAACTTCAACGACGCGCGCCGCGGCTCGAAGCAGGCCGACCTGTGCGACACCTGCGCTGCGAAGATGCCGGGCCAGGCGGCGGCCAGGCGCGGCCGCAGGCCGAAGGCGGCCTCGGCGGGCTGAGCGCAGGGGCGGGGTAGCCCCGCCCCACGTTTCGCGCACTTTGCGGAGAGCCGTGTCCGGAGCCGTCGGGACCGGCCTCTACGATGGGCAGGTTGTGGGTCTGAGCCTGCTCGTCGGCCCCGCGAACGCGGGGAAGGTTTCGCTGCTCCTGGAGCGGTATCTCGCCGTGCTCGGCGAGGGGAGGGAGCCGACATTGATCGTGCCGAGCCGGTCGGACGTCGACCGGGTCGAGCGGGAACTCGTCGCCCGCCACGGGTGCCTCTTCGGCGGTTCGATCGGGACGTTCGACGACGTCTTCGAGCGGATCGCCTACACCGGCGCGACGAGGCCGCTGGCCACCGACGCGCAGCAGCAGCTCGCGCTCCGGCGGGCCGTCGTGCGAGCATCGCTCAACGGCCTCTCGGCCTCAGCGCACTCCGCCGGGTTCGCCGACACGCTGCGCGAGGCGATCCGCGAGCTCCAGAGCGCGCTGCTCGAGCCCGATCGCGTCGAGGGCGACCTCGCGCACCTCTACGCGTCGTACCGGGCCGAGCTCGACACGCTCGGCGTCTGGGACCGCGAGCTGCTGCGGGCCGAGGCCGTCGCCCGCCTGCGGGGACAGCTCGACGCCTGGCACGGCGAGCCCGTGTTCGCCTACGGCTTCGAGGACCTCACCGCCGCCGAGTGGTCGCTGCTGGAAGCGCTCGCCGGTCGTACGGAGGTCACCGTCTCGCTGCCCTACGAGCAGGGTCGCACGGCGTTCGCCTCGCTCCAGCGAACCGCCGAGGATCTCGCGAAGCTCGCCGACGGGCGGATCGAGGAGCTCCCGCCTGCGTACGCCGAGGTGGCTCCGCCGGCCCTCGCGTATCTCGAGCGAGCGCTCTTCGAGGAGCCCCGCGCCGGAGCGCCGCCGCTCGAGGGCGCCGTCTCCTTCCTGGAGGGCGCCGGTGTGCGCGGCGCGCTCGAGCTCGTCGGCGACGAGCTGCTTCGGCTCGTGCGCGCGGGAACCGCGCCGGACGCGATCGGCGTCGTCTGCCCGTCGCTCGGCCGCTGGCGCGCGCCGCTCGAGACGGCCTTCCGGACGCTCGGCATCCCGTACGCCTTCGACGGCCGCGGGCGCTTCGCCGAGACGGCCTTCGGGCACGCGTTGCTCGCGCTGCTTCGCTACGCGTGGGCCGACGGCTCGCGCGCCGATCTCTTCGCGTTCCTCCGCTCGCCCTACTCGGGGCTGACCCGCGCGCACGTCGATTTCGTCGAGGGCCGCCTGCGCGGGCGGGCGGTGGCCGAGCCCGAGCGGATCGAGGCAGTCCTGCAGGAGCTTCGCGGCTCCCCGCTTCGCCAACTCGACGGCCTTCGATCGGGGACGCCGGCGGTGGACGCCGTCCGGGCGCTCGCGCAGTCGATGCTGCGCGCAGCGCACGGGCTCGAGCACCCGCCGGTGGGGGAAAGCCCGGCGAGCGACCTCCGCGCGCTGGACGCCTGCCTGCGTCTGCTCGACGAGCTCGCCGGCTGGGAGCGCCGCGTCGAGGAGTCGATCGGCGCAGACGACGTGATCGCCACCCTCGAGCGGGCGCGACTGCGCGGCGAGCGGGCCGAGCCCGGCAAGGTCACCGTGCTCGACCTCGAGCGAGCACGCACCGGACGCTTCGAGGTCGTCTTCGTGCTCGGGCTCGAGGAGGGAAGCCTGCCGCGGCGTGGCGGGGGGACGCCGTTCCTCGACGACGAGGCGCGCGAGCGCCTCGGTGGCCGCCTGCAGCGCGCCGACCAGGCCAGCCGCGACCGGTACCTCTTCTACACCGCGTGCACACGCCCGACGCGCCGCCTGTATCTCGTGCGCGAGTCCGCGAACGACGAGGGCAGCCCGAAGGAGGCGAGCCCCTTCTGGGACGAGGTGCGCGCGCTCTTCCCCCGCGAGGAGGTCGACCGCGCGACGACGCGTCGTCGGCTCTCGGAGCTGACGTGGCGCCTGGAGGATGCGCCCACCGACCGCGAACGGCTCCGCGCGCTCGCGTCGATCTCGCGCGACCACGCAGCTGAAGCCGACGGCATCGCCCGTGCGAACGGGTGGGAGCGCCGACTCGATCGTGCGCGGCGCGCGGAGAACCGGCCGACGCGGCTGCGCCACCCGATCGTGCTCGCGACGCTCGGCGCCCGCACGACCTTCCCCGTCACAGAGCTCGAGCGCATGGCCGACTGCTCGTCTGCGTGGTTCGTCGACCGGCTACTCGACCCGAAGACGATCGACGCCGAGGTCGACCCGAAGCTGCGCGGGTCGGTCGCGCACAACGCGCTGCACAAGTTCTTTGCCGCGCTGCCGAAGGAGCTCGGTAGCGACAGCGTCCCGCCCGAACGCGTCGACGACGCCGTCCGCCTGATGCGTGAGTGCCTCGACAAGGCGCTCGCGGGTGTTCGCATGGAGATGACGACGATGCAGCGCCGAGAGCTCGACGCGTCGCTCTGGCGAGACCTCGAGGCGCTCGTTCACTTCGAGGCCGACGCCGACTCGCAGCTGGTGCCGAAGCGCTTCGAGGTCTCGTTCGGGATGGAGCGATCGCCCCAGGAGCTGCAGCGCGGGCTCGACCTCGGCGAAGGACTCACTCTCAGCGGGAAGATCGATCGAATCGACACCGACCCGTTCAGCGCGCGCGGGATCGTGCAGGACTACAAGGCCGGCAAGAGCGCGCACTCGGCGAGCCAGATCGAGAAGGAGCTGCGGCTCCAGATCCCGCTCTACATGCTCGTGCTGCGCGACCTCGTGGGAATCGAGCCGCTCGGCGGCGTCTACCGGCCGCTCGCCGGCGATCGCAAGCCGCGTGGCCTCCTGCGCGCCGACGCGAAGGACGAGGTGCTCGCCGGGTACGCGCCGAAGGACTACGTCGAGGACGACGCGTTCTGGCGTCAGGTCGACACCGCGCGCGACAACGCGCGCGGGCTGGCGCAGCGCATCCGCGCAGGCGACGTTCGGCACGATCCGCGCGGCGGCGAGTGCCCGCAGTGGTGCCAGCTCTGGCCGATGTGCAGGATCCGACGGCCGTGAGCACGCTCGCCCCGAACCCGGAGCAGCAGGCGGCGATCGAAGCCGAAGGCCGCGTGTTCCTCTCCGCAGGTGCAGGGACGGGCAAGACCGCCGTGCTCGTCGAGCGGTTCGTCCGCGCTGTGTGCGACCGCGGGATCGACGTCGGGTCGATCCTCGTGATCACCTACACGCGCAAGGCCGCGGGCGAGCTCCGCGCGCGCATCCGGCGTGAGCTGCGCGAGCGCGGCCGGCACGACCTCGCGCGCGAGCTCGACGGCGCGTGGATCGCGACGATCCACGGCTTCTGCGCGCGGCTGCTCCGCACCTACCCCTTCGAGGCCGGGCTCGACCCGCGTTTCCGCGAGCTCGACGGCGCGCAGGCATCGGTCCTCGCAAGCGAGGCGTTCGCGGAGGCGCTCGACGAGTTCTGTGCACGCGAGGAGCCGGAGCGCCTGCAGCTGCTCGCGACCTACGGCACCGCGGCGCTCCGGCGGATGCTGATCGGCGTCTACGAGACGCTGCGCTCAGCCGGTCGCGAGCTCGTGCTGGAGCTCGGCGAACGCGCGCCGCTCTCCGAACGCGTCGAGACGCTCCGCGACGCTTCGCGCTGTCTCGCGATCGACGCAGGCGCGACAGAGCTCCAGCGCGCGAACGCCGCCGGCCTGCTCGACGTCCTCGCCGGTTCGCCCGCGCCCGACCGGCTGGTCGACCTCTCCGCTCACAAGGTGCGAGGCAGCGAGCGCACTGCGTCGTACGAGGAGGCGCGCAAGGTGGTCGAGCAGTCGGCGCTCGACGAGCTCGCGGTTCGCGACCGCGACCTGCTCCAGGCGCTGCTCGAGGGTTTCGCGCGCGCGTACGACGCGGCGAAGCGCCGCGAGGGAGTACTCGACTTCGAGGATCTGCAGCTCAACGCGCGGGATCTCCTACGCTCCAACGAGCGGATCCGCGAGCGCGAGCATCTGCGCTTCGTGGGGATCATGGTCGACGAGTTCCAGGACACGAACCGGCTCCAGTGCGAGCTGATCGACCTCGTCGCCAACGGTCCTGCGAGGCCCGAGCTCTTCTTCGTCGGCGACGAGTTCCAGTCGATCTACGGGTTCAGGCACGCGGACGTTCAGGTCTTCCGCGAGCGGCGCGAGGCGGAGGGCGGAGGGCTCGCGCTCGTCCGCAACTACCGCTCGCGCCCCGAAGTGCTCGCGGCGGTCAACCACCTGTTCCAGGACGAGTTCGGCGACGGCTTCCAGCCGCTCGCGGCGTCCGGCGAGTTCCCGGACCCCGTGTTCGGCCACCCCGTCGAGCTGCTGGTCACCGAGAAGGAGACGTACGCCGACACGGGCGTGCACTGGCGGCGAGCGGAGGCGAAGCACATCGCGCGTCGAGTGCGGGAGCTCGTCGACGAGGGGGCGGCGACGCCCGGCGAGATCGTGCTGCTCTTCGCGGCGGGCACCGACGCGGACGCCTACGAAGAAGAGTTGCGCCAGGCAGGGCTGCCGACGTATCGAGCGACCGGCCGCGGGTACTTCGGCCAGCAGCAGGTCGTCGATCTCCTCTCGTACTTGCTCCTGCTCCAGAACCGCTACGACGACCAGGCGCTCGTCGCCGTGCTCGCGTCGCCGTTCGTCGGCGTCTCGAACGACGCGCTCGTGCTGATCCGTCGCGCAGCATCGAAGCGGCCGCTGTTCACGGGGATCGAGAAGGGCTTGCCGCCCGAGCTCGACGAGCGGGACGCGCAGCTGATCCGCGCATTCCTCCAGCGCTACGAGCGGCTCGTCCGGGCGCTTCCGCGGCTGCCGCTCGAGCGTCTGCTGCGAGCAGATCGTCGTCCGAGCACGACTACGACCTCGCGGTGCTGACGCAGTGGGACGGCCGCCGCCGTTACGCGAACCTGCGCAAGCTCGCACGGCTCGCGCGTTCCTACGAGGAGCTGCGCGGCCCGAACATCGAAGGGTTCGTCCGCTTCGTCCGCGACCAGGAGGCCGTCGGCGCGAAGGAGCTCGAGGCGGTCGCGGAGGAGGAGGGCTCGGACTCGGTGCGGCTGCTCACCATCCACGCCGCGAAGGGCCTCGAGTTCAAAGTGGTCGTCGTCGCCGACGCGGGACGCGACAAACGCGCGCCCGACGCCGACGAGATCCTCGCGCTCGCCGACGGGCGCTTCGGGTTCAGGGTCGCCGACCCTGCGACGAGCAAACGGCGCGGCGCCTTCGACTACGACGAGGTCCGGAAAGCTCGGGAGGAAGAGGACCGCGCGGAACGGCTCCGCCTCTACTACGTCGCGATGACGCGCGCCGTCGACCGGCTGATCGTCTCCGGTGCGATCGACCGCGAGAGCACGGCCGACCGCTCGACGCCGATGGGCTGGGTGCTGCAGCGGCTCGATGCCGCCGAGGAGCTCGCCGCCGCAAACGGCGCGCCGCTCGAGCTCTCCCGCGGGAATGCGCTCGTGCAGGTTCGCTTCGACCGGTACCGCGAAGAGCCCGAAGCGACTCGAGGTGCGCAGGCGAGCCGGGCCAGCTCGAGCTGTTCAGCGAGGGCGCGGTCGAGCCGCTGCCACCGCCGGCGCCGACGCTCCCCGAGCTGCACGCGATCCCCGAGCCCGCGCTCCACCACGTCCGTCGCCTGTCGTTCACTGCTCTTTCTCTCTTCGAGACGTGCTCGTACCGCTACTTCGCCGAGCGCGTCGCAGGCATGCGCTCGCTCGATGTCGCGCCCGTCGGTCACGAAGGTCTGTCGGGGACAGCGATCGGCAGCGCCGTGCACGCTGAGCTCGAGCACGTGGACCTTGCAGCGCCTGCGCTGGCGGACGGCTGGGAGGAGCGCGTTCGCGGCGCGTACCCGAGCGCGACCGACGAGGAGGTCGAGCGGATCCGAAGCCTGATCGAGGCGTACTGCACGTCGGAGCTCGCCGGCCGCGTGGCCGCCCTCGACGGCGTCGCGAAGGAACGGCACTTCACCTTCGAGCACGACGGCGTGCTGATCCACGGCTTCCTCGACACGTACCACCGCGCCGGTGACCGCGCGCTCGTCGTCGACTACAAGTCGAACCTGCTCGACGGCCAGGAACCCGCCGAGATCGTCGCGCGCTCGTACGAGCTCCAGCGGCTCGTGTACGCGCTCGCGTGTTTCCGCGCGGGTGCCGAGGAGGTCGAGGTCGCGTACCTGTTCCTCGAGCGGCCGGACGAGCCCGTGGCGACGACGTTCACGCGCACGCAGGTTCCCGAGCTCGAGGCCGAGCTCTCGGCCGCGATCGCGCGCCTGCGCGCCGGCGAGTTCCGGCCCGACGCCGAGCGAGTACGCATGCGCCGGCTGTCCCGCGCTCGACGTCGTCTGCGCCGGGCCGAGGCTGCCGTATCAGCCGGTTGCGAGCGACGCCGCCGCGGCGCTCGCGTAGTGCGCAGCTTCGTCGCGGAGGCCCGCCGCCGGGTCCCCGGCCTGAAGCGCATTCGAGTCCGCGAGATCGTCGAACGCCTCGCGCGCGAGCACGAGGACGCGACGATCGCGCTCACGTTCCGCAGCCCGCTGGAGCTGCTCGTCTCGGTCATGCTCTCCGCGCAGACGACCGACGTGAACGTGAACCGCGTCACCGCGACGTTGTTCGAGAAGTACCACCGGCCCGAGGACTACCTGGCCGTGCCGCAGGAGGAGCTCGAGCGCGACGTCTTCGCGACCGGCTTCTACCGCCAGAAGGCCAAGGCGATCCGCGGGACGATGCGCATGCTGCTCGAGGACTTCAACGGGGAGGTCCCGCGAACGCTCGAGGAGTTGACGCGGCTACCCGGTGTCGCCCGCAAGACGGCGAACGTCGTCGCCGCCGAGCTCGGACGCCCGCAGGGCATCGTCGTCGACACGCACGTGCGCCGGCTCTCCCAGCGACTCGGGCTGACGAAAGAGGAAGACCCGGTCAAGATCGAGCGTGACCTGATGAAGCTCGTGCCTCGCGAGGACTGGGGGCGCTTCCCGCACCTGCTCATCTGGCACGGCCGGCGTGTGTGCCTCGCGCGCAACCCGCGCTGCGAGGTGTGCGTGCTGAACGACCTCTGCCCGTCGCGCCGCGTCTAACGGGGCGACAGCGACACGAGCAGACCGCCGTCTTCGTCGTACGCGGGGAAGACGTCGGCGGTGACAGTCTTGTCGATCCCGGCTCGCGTGCGGAGTGCGAGTCGCTCCCCGAGTCGCCGGACTCCCCACTCGAGCGCGACGGCGACCGGGTTCGCGACGCCGTCGCTCCCGCGGAGCCCAAGTGTCTCGACGAGGTCTCGCCCGATCAGCTCGGGCTCGCGGTACCCGTCAGCTCGAACACGCCCTTGCCGATCGCGAGCACGCGGGCGTCGCGGTCGCAGACGACGAAGCCGGCGCCGGGGGCGGGGTAGTAGTCGTCCATCAGCTCGAAGAGGAAGCCGAAGCCGCACCGCTGGCACGCTGCCGCCTGGTCGAGCAGGCCTTCCCGGCCGTCGTTGTCGAGCGACCGGTTCTGGCAGTTCGGGCAGATGAAGTACGGCACGCGGCGATCAGGACTCGACGCGAGGCACGGCAAGCGCGTCGTGCAGGTGTCCCTCTTCGGCCGCGAGGAAGCGCTCGGCGTCGAGTGCGCCCATGCAGCCGGACCCGGCGGCGGTGACCGCTTGCCGGTACGTGTGGTCCTGCACGTCGCCGACCGCGAACACGCCGGGGACGTTGGTCTCGGTCGAGCGCGGGTTCGTGATGAGGTACCCGGCGTCGTCGTGCTCGAGTTGGTCGAGGAACAGGTTCGTGTTCGGGTCGTGGCCGATCGCGACGAAGAGCCCGTCGGTCGCGTAGTCGATCACCTCGCCCGTCTCGACGTGCTCGAGCCGCACGCCGCTGAGCTTGCCTTCCTCGACGCCGAGGACGTCGACGACGACGTACGGCGTGAGGAACTCGATCTTCTCGTGTGCGCGGGCGCGGTCGGTCATGATCGGCGAGGCGCGGAACTCGTTGCGACGGTGGACGATCGTCACCTTCGAGGCGAAGCGCGTCAGGAAGAGCGCCTCCTCCATCGCCGAGTCGCCGCCGCCGGCGACCACGACCTCGCGGTCGCGGTAGAAGGCGCCGTCGCAGGTCGCGCAGTAAGTTACGCCGCGGCCCTGAAGAGCGACCTCGGACTCGAGCCCGAGCTGGCGCGCGCTCGCGCCGGTCGCCACGACGACCGTGCGGGCCTGATGCTCGTCGTCCCCGACCCAGACGCGGAAGGGGCGCTCGGAGAAGTCCACCTTGGTCACGTCGTCGGTGATGAACTCGGTTCCAAAGCGCTCGGCCTGCCGGCGGAACTCGACCATCATCTCGGGACCCAGGATTCCCTCGGGGTACCCGGGGTAGTTCTCGACGTCGCTCGTGATCATCAGCTGGCCGCCCCACTGGAAGCCCTCGATCACGAGCGGCTCCAGGTTGGCGCGGGCGGCGTAAAGCGCCGCCGTGTAGCCGGCGGGGCCCCCGCCGATGACGATCAGATCACGGACTTCCATCTGCAGTATTCAACGGTACCGACCGGATGCATGTTCCACGAGCGGGACGACTACAATCTCGCAGCCCGGGGCAGACCCGCTTCGATGGCCGAACAGCCCAGCTGGACAACCCTCCGTGATCTCGCCGGCTTTCGGTCGGAGGGTGGCTGTGCGATCAGTCTCTACCTCGACCTCGACCCCGCGGACAGCCCGACTCCGACCGCGGTCGACACCCGCGTCAACTCGCTCCTCTCGGAGGCCGAGAAGCGGGTCGAAGCCCGCCACGACGAGCTGACGCACGGCGAGCGGGAGGGGCTGAAGCAGGACTTCGCGCGGATCCGCGAGTTCTTCGACAACGAGTTCAGTCGAGAGGGTGCTCGAGGGCTGGCTGTCTTCGCGTCCGGCGAGTTCTTCCGCCCGTTCCCGGTCGCCGGCTCCGTTCCGGACGACGTGCACATCGGCCGCGGCTTCCAGCTCGCGCCCCTTGCGCAGCTCGTCGGCCGCGACGACGGTGCGATCGTCGCGTTCATCGGCCGCGAGCGCGGCCAGGTCTTTCGTCTCCGCGCGGGGCGGCTGGAGGAGATCGTCGACCGAACGGAGGACCAGTCGGGTCGCGGCGACCCGGTCGGCGCGTCGGACGCGGGCTACCAGCGCCACCTCGAGAAGCTCGTCGGCGAGCACCTGAAGGATGTCGCCACGGAGCTCGACCGCGCCGTTCGGCGGCTGCGCACGCCGAAGGTCGTCGTCGTCGGCTCGGAGGAGACGCGCACGGAGTTCCTCGACGCGCTGCCGCACGAGGTCAAGAGCGTCGTCGTCGGCACGACCGAGGCAGAGGCGCACGCCGGCCCGAACGAGCTGCTCGGGCTCGTGCAGCCGCTGCTCGAGGAAGCCGAGGCCGCCGACGAGCACGAGGCGCTCGAGCGTTGGCACGAGGAGGCCGGAACGAACGGTCGCGCGGCGTCGGGCTGGGCCGAGACGCTGACGGCGGCCTCCGACTCGCGCGTCGATCTGCTCCTGCACCAGGAGGGCGCAGACAAGCCGGCGCACGAGTGTCCTGAGTGCGGGCGCGCGTCGCTGGACGGAGGTGAGTGCCCACTCGACGGCACGACGCTCGAGCCGCACGACTCCGCCTTCGACCTCGCCCTCCGACAGACGCTGCTGCACGGCGGCTCGCTGCTCGACGTGCGCCACCAGGTCGACCTCGCGCCGGTCGAAGGCGTCGGCGCTCTCCTGCGTTATTAGCGCCGCCGCCCGCGCACGACGCGGACGGACGACGCGGCGGTCCGCTGCGACCGGAGGAGTCGCTGGACGTCCTCCTCCGTGAGCGACGTCTGCTCGTCCGAGACAGCGCGGCGCTCGCGCCGCCGCCGTCGGAACAGGTCGCGCAGTGGCATCGCCCAGGATCGTACGACGCCGGGCTACGCGGCGTCGAGCGCTCGCGGGAGGTCGAGCGGCTCCGTTTCGAGCTCCTCTTGATCGCTCGCGCGCTCGAGCTTCGCCTCAAAGCGGTCGAGGCGCCTCTCGGCCTCGCCGTACTTGGTCTGGGCGTTGCCGATGTGCTTGCCAACGACGTCGAAGTCGGCCTTGAACCGGTCGAAGTCGTTTCCAAGCTGAGCGACGTAGGCCATGACTTCGTGCGCGTGCTGCTCGATCTGCAGCCCCTTGAGCCCGAGCGCGATCACCTGCAGCTGAGCCGTGAACGTCGTAGGGGAGACCGGGAACACGCGCTTCTCGTGCGCGTACTGCAGCAGCGAGCCGGTCTTGCCGCACACGAGCTCGTAGTAGACGGACTCCGCAGGGAGGTACATGAGCGCGAAGTCGTACGTCCCCTCGTCCGGCCGGATGTACTTCGTCGAAATCGCGTCGACGTGGCCCTTGAGGTCGCGCGCGAACGCTTTCTCGAACAGAAGGCGTTCCTCGTCGGTCTCTGCCGCAGCAAGCCGCTCGAAGTTGTCGAGCGGGAACTTCGCGTCGATCGGGACGAGCCGGTCGACACGCAGGATCGCGTCGACCCGTTCACCGCTCGCGAAGCTGTACTGAAGCTGGTACGAGTCCCGGGGCAGCCGATCGCGCAGCAGGTTTTCGAGCAGCAGCTCGCCGAAGCCACCGCGCGCCTTCGGCGGGCGGAGCGCCTGCTCGAGCCGCCCGAATGCCTTCGCCTGCTCCAGTACCTGCGCCGTCGTCTCGCCGACCCTCGTCAATTGCTCGTGGATCGCTACCGACTGCTTCGAGGCGCTCTCGAGCCGCCGGTCGACCTTCGTGTCGAGGTCGGACAGCCGCCGGTCGAGCTTCTCGTCGATCGCCAGCAGTCGGCGATCGACCTCCGCGCTCCGCGTGGTGAGCTCCACGCCCGTGTCGTCGCGTAGCGTACGAAGCTCCCGGACGATCGCGCGCATGAGCACGACACCGCCCGCCAGGGCGGCGGCAGCCAGGACGAGCGCGATCAGGACCTGGATGAGCATCGGGCCAACGAACGGTAGAGAGCCGGTCGGACGGAGCCGCGCTGGTACCATCGCCGCCAGTTTGGCCAGGAAAGCCCGGACGCCCGCACCACCGCGGCGAGTACAGGCCCCGAAGACGCGTAAGGACCAGCGTGACCGGCGCGGCCTCTGGGTGATCGTCGCTGCCGTGCTCGTTCTGGCCGCCGTAGCCGGCGCCGCCGCGTTCTTGCTCCTCGGTGGCGACGAGTCGAAGACGGAGTCGGTCCAGCAGGCAATGACCGACGCCGGGTGCACGTATCGCACGTTCGAGGCCGAGCCCTCCGGAGTGCACATTGCGAACCCGGCCGCGACGCCGAAGGAATGGAACTCCTTCCCACCCACGAGCGGGCCGCACTTCGGGCAGTGGGTGATCTGGGGCGAGTACGACGAGCCGGTGCGGCTCGCTCAGGCGGTGCACAACCTCGAGCACGGCGGGATCGTCATGTACTACGGCAGCGACGTGCCGGCCGCGGAGGTCTCGAAGCTCCGGAGCTTCTACCGCTCCGACCCGGCCGCGATGCTGCTCTCGCCGCTGCCGCGGCTCGGCGACAAGATCGCGCTCACAGCCTGGTACGCCCCCGGCGAGGGCGACCAGATCCAGCTCGACGACGCGCAGGGAATCCTCGCCGAGTGCACGCGCTTCGACGACAACGCGTTCGAGGCGTTCCGCGACGCGTACCGGTTCCAGGGTCCCGAGCGAATCCCGCCGGAGAGCCTCCAGCCCGGCTCTTAGTAGCCTGGTTCCGCCGGGGTGGCGGAACTGGTCAGACGCGCCCGACTTAAAATCGGGTGCCCGCTCGCGGGCGTGCGGGTTCGAGTCCCGCCCCCGGCACTCGCCACGAAAGATCGCCGGTGCGCGGCTCGACCTTTCCTGGCATCGTCTTGCGCTCGATGGTCTCTGAGGCGACGCCGGCAGAGCCGGCATCGCCGGCGGACAGGCTCGAGTACGTCCCCGAGATCGCGCTCTTCGTCGTCTCGGCGGTCGCGCTCGTCGTGCTCTGCTCGCGCGTTTCCGACTGGGCGGTGATGACCGACGAGCTCCTGTACGAGCGGCTCGCGCTCTCGTTCGTCGACGGGGCGTTCCTGCCGACGCTGCACGGCGCGCACGCCGACGTCTACGCCGTGCTCTACCCGTTCCTGCTCATGCCGGTCTTCGCGCTCGTCGACCTTCCCGATGCCGTTCGGGTTGCGCACGGCTTGAACGGCGTGCTCTTCGCGAGCGCCGCGATCCCGACCTGGCTGCTCGCTCGTGAGCTCGCGCTCTCGCGGCTCGCGGCGCTGGCCTCCGGGTTCTTCGCGGTCGCGCTTCCGTGGACGGTGATCGGTGGCTTCGTGATGACCGAGGCGGCCGCGTACCCGGCTGCGCTGTGGGCAGCTGCTCGCGATCCAGCGGGCGGTCGTGCTGCCTTCGCCCCGGCGCGACCTCGTCGCGCTCGCTGCGATCCTCGTCGCCACTCTCGCCCGTCCGCAGCTCGCCGCGCTCGGTGTCGTGCTCGTCGCCGCAGCCGCTGTTCACGAGGCACGTCTGGGTCGCTGGCGGGCGCACGCGGTCGCGTTCGGCGTGGCCGCGCTCGCCGTGCCCGTGGTGCTGCTCGGCGGCGCGGGACTGCTCGGGAGCTACGCGCCGGCCATCGAAGGAGACGTGTTCTCGCTCGACGCGTTCCGCTCGGCGCTCGTCCACGTGAACGTGACCGCCGTCGCGCTCGGGATCGTGCCACTGCTCCTCGGCGGCGGCTGGGCGATCGCCGCGCTCGTGCGTCCGCCGGCGGAGCAGGAGCGGTCCGCGTTCGCCGGGCTCGTGGTCGCGGCGGTGATCGTGCTCGCCGTCGAGTCGGGCTCGGTCGTCGTGCGGTTCGGCCTCGGGCTCGACGTCAAGGATCGCTACCTCTTCTACATCGCGCCGCTGCTGTTTCTCGCGACCGCGTGCGCGCTCGAGGACCCGCGACCGCGCGTTGCCGGAGTGCTCGTGCTCACGGCGCTCTTCGTGCTCACCGTCGGACTGGAGGATTTCGAGCCGATCTTCGGCGTCAACGTCGACTCGCCCGCCTCGTCGACGCACGAGGCGCTGACGAGCTTCGGCAACGACGTGGGGCTCGAGGTCGGCGGAGCTGCTCGCGATCGTCGGCGGGCTGCTCGGGCTTGCGCTCGTCCTCGCACTCCGCCGCCTGCCACGGAGGCCGGTCGCGGCGACCGTCCTCGTGGCACTCGTCGCGTTCGTGTTCGCCGAGACGGCGTACACGTGGAACCGGTTGCTCGACAGCTCGGGCCCGAGCGGACGCGCACTCGCTGTGAAGCAGGCGCCCCAGCTGTCGTGGATCGACGCCGCCGTCGAAGACGGCTCAGTCGCGATGTTCGCGTACCCCTTCGGCCAGGAGTGGTACCCGAGTGCGGTCGCCTGGTGGGACGTCGAGTTCTGGAACGCTCGCGTCGACCGTGCCTACCGCCTCGACGGGTACATCACGTACACGCCGGACAGCTTCCCGACGCCGAGCGTGCGCGTCGACCCGCGCACCGGTCTCTTCGTCGGCGCCGGCACGCCGGACTTCATCGTCCGCACGCCGCTCGACGCGCGCTTCGGTCCCGCGGGGACGGCGGTCGCTGCGGGGCCGCAACTCGAGCTCGTCGACCTCGAGGTTCCGCTTGCGCGCGCAGTGGCTCACGCTCGGGCTGCACCCGGACGGCTGGACGCGGCCGGACCGCTCCGCGGTGCTCCGGATCTACCCGCCTGCCGGCGCCGCGACGGTCACGCCTGTCGGTGAGCGCACCCGACGTGGAAACGCCTCGTCCGGTGCAGATCGGGACGCAGTCGTTCGCGCTCGGTTCCACGGAGACGCGCGAGCTCACCCTCGAGGTCTGTGTTCCGGAGGGCGGCTTCGCCGAGGTTCCGATCCGAGTCGAGGGCTCGACGTCCATTCGCGCGATCCCGATTGCGCCGCCCTACAGCGAGCGTTTTCGGGACGTCGGCGTGCGGCTCTCGAACGTCCGCGCGGCCGCAACGGGTGGAACCTGCCAAACGTAGACTCAGCGCGTGGCCAGCCCGCCGATGCACGCGCCGGAGCAAACCCTCGAGTGGGACACGCCGCTCTTCCGGCAGGCGCTGACGCAGTTCGAGCAGGCGCTCCCGTTCGCGGACGTCCCGGACGAGGTGGCAGAGCGGCTCCGCTACCCGGAGCGCTCGCTCGTCTCGAGCATCCCGGTGCGGCGCGACGACGGCAGCCTCAGCGTCTTCGCCGGGTACCGCGTTCAGCACTCGAGCGTGCTCGGGCCGACGAAGGGCGGGATCCGTTACGACGAGAACGTCTCGCTCGGCGAGTGCGCCGCGCTCGCGATGTGGATGACGTGGAAGTGCTCGCTGCTCAAGCTTCCCTACGGCGGTGCGAAAGGCGGCGTGCGCTGCAACCCGCGCGCGCTGAGCCAGGCCGAGCTGCAGCGGCTCACGCGGCGCTACACGATCGAGCTCCGCGACTTCATCGGTCCGCAGGAGGACATCCCCGCGCCCGACATGGCGACGAACGAGCAGACGATGGCCTGGATGATGGACACCTACTCGATGCAGCACGGCTACGCGGTCCCCGAGGTCGTGACCGGGAAGCCGATCCCGCTCGGCGGCTCCGTCTTTCGCCGCGAGGCGACAGGTGCGGGCGTCGTGATGGTGATCGAGCGCGCGTGCGCGAGGCTCGGGTGGAACCTCGCCGGACAGCGCTGCGTCGTGCAGGGCTTCGGGAACGTCGGCGGCGTCGCCGCGCAGGAGCTCGCCGACCGCGGCGCGGTCGTGATCGCGGTCTCCGACATCTCCGGCGGGATCTACTCGCCGAACGGGATCGACATCGCGACCGCACACGAATGGGTCGCGGCGCACGGTTCGCTCGCCGACTTCCCCGACTGCGAGCGCGTTACGAACGCCGAGCTGCTCGAGCTTCCGAACGACATCCTCGTGCTCGCGGCGCTCGAGGATCAGCTGACCGCCGAGAACGCGCCGCGCATCGAGACGAAGCTCGTCGCGGAGGGTGCGAACGGGCCGACCGACAACGAGGCGGACGCGATCCTCGTCGAGCGGGGGATCCCCGTTCTTCCCGACGTGTTGACGAACGCGGGCGGGGTCACGGTTTCCTACTTCGAATGGGTGCAGGACCTCGGCCGGCTGTTCTGGACGCGCGACGAGATTCGCGCGCGACTCGCGGAGAAGCTGGGCGACGCGTTCGACCGGGTCTGGAATCTCTCCGAGCAGCGCGACCTGACACTCCGCAACGCTGCACTCGTCGGAGGGATCCGCGAGGTCGCGGCGGCACTCGAAGCGCGCGGCATCTACCCGTGAGCTCGAGAGTCCGCGACGCGATGATCGTCGACCCGCCCGCGCTCGAGGGGTCGGCGAGCGCGCAGGAGGCGGGGCAGCTCTTCCTGCGGCCGGAGGTGCGGAACGTGCTGGTCTGCGAAAGCGGCCGGCTGACCGGGATCGTCACGCGCAAGACGCTCGTCCGCGAGGTCGTCGCGACTGGATCCGACCCGAGAGCGACGCTGCTTCGCGACATCGCCGAGGAGCCGCTCTTCACGATCGACGCGGACGCGGAGCTCGAGGAGGCGTTCCGCGAGCTCGAGGAGCGCGACTTCGAGCGCGTTCCGGTCGTCGAGGGCGAACGCCTCGTCGGCGTGCTCTCACGCTCGGTCGTGCAGCGCCGGCTCGCGGAGGACGAGCCGGCCGTGGACGAACCCGACGCCTAGAGGCTTGATGTGAAAGTCGCGCACCCGTGGCTGGCGGCCCAGACACGGCGCATCTGAGCCCGATCGTCCGAAGCACGTACTACCAGTACGAGCTCCGGCCGCTCGAACTCAGCTGCTTGGTCTGGCCCGTCCCCACAGGCACGTGAATTCCACATCAAGCCTCTAGCCGGCGGCGGTCTGCGGGGCGCCCGTGCGGCGCCCGCGGACGAGCTTGCGCGCATAGAGCCGCTCGTTGGCGATGCGGATCAGGCCGAGCGCGTTCGAGCCTTCGGCGGGGTAGGCGGCCCAGCCGAACGTGACGGCGAGGCCGTGCGCGGTCATCCGCTGCTCGAGCCGCATCGCCCGATCCCCAGCTGCGTCCTTGCCGCGGACCGACGCCAAGATGGCGAACTCGTCGCCGCCGACCCGCGCGATCCGCTCTTCAGGCTCGAGCAGACGGCCGAGCGTGTCGGCGAGTTGCACGAGCACGAGATCGCCCCTCCCGTGCCCGTCCTCCGAGTTCAGCTCGCGCAGGCCGTCGAGGTCGGCGAGGAGGATCGCGAACGGTTCCTGAACGGCGAAGCGCTTGTCGACCTCGATCTCGAACCCGCGAGCGTTCGGGAGTCCGGTCAGCCGGTCGCGCGTCGCGAGCAGCTCGAGCCGTTCGATCAGCTCGCGGTTGCGTGCCGCGAACCAACCGATGAGCGCGCCGGTCAGTGCGTAGGCGAGCAAGCGGATCGGCGTGCTCACGGTCAGGAGGTCGAGCGTCGGAAGGTTCGCGTTCGAGACGACCGCGACGGTGTAGAGCGCCGCCGCGACCACGCCGGCCGTTGCCCCGCCCCGCGGCCCGCTCGCGATCGCGATCAACGCGATCGGCAGGTAGAAGAAGTGAGCGAGGCCGAGGCCTGGCGTCTCCAAGAACACGAGCGCGAGAAAGATCACGGCGTAGCCCACTCCGGCCCCGAACAGGACCGCACGCCGATGGAGGTGTGCCGCAGTCACCTCCCAAGGGTGTCACGACCAGCGGCTCCTCGTATCACTCGGACGAGTGACCCTGACCAGTGCTAGCAGCAGGTGTAGGCGCCCGGGGGCGCGTCGCCCTCGACCGGCTCAGGCAACTCGGCTGCGGCGAGCGCGACGCCGTCGAGGATGTCGTTCTCACTCACCCGCAGCGCGCCGAGCCCGTACGCGACGAGAACCTCGCGGGCGATCACGGCGCCGGCGACGATGACCGGCGCGCGCTCCGGTTCCAGCGCAGGGACCTCGCGCCGTTCGGCGAGCGGAAGCGCTGCGAGGCGCTCGAGCTGGCGCTCGACGCCTGCGAGCGAGAGCTCGTGCCCGTGCACACGTTCGCGGTCGTACTCGTCAAGCCCAAGGTCGAGCGCAGCCAGCGACGTGATCGTTCCGGCGACGCCGATCGCGCGGTTCGCATCGAGCTGGGGGAGGAGTGCGCGGACCTGCTCGGCAGCTGCATCGAGCTCGCCGCGGGTCGGCGGGTCCGTGTGCAGGAAGCGCTCGGTCAGACGCACCGATCCGATGTCGATGCTCACGCGCGAGTCCAGCGTGACGAGCTCGGTCGAGCCCCCGCCGATGTCGAGCACGAGCGTTCCCGGCGCAATCGTCCCGACGCCTCGCAGCATCAGGTCTGCCTCTTCGTCGCCGCTCAGCAGCCGCGTCACGAACCCGTACGACCACTCGATCTCGCCGAGAAACGCTTCGCCGTTCTCGGCGTCACGCACCGCGCTCGTCGCGACGAGCAGCGTTCGCTTCGCACCGAGCCGCTCCGCCTCGCACCGGTACTCCGTCAGGCAGTTGCGGACGCGCGCGATCGGGACGGGGAGGAGGCGGTGGCGCTCGTCGACGCCCTCGCCCAACCGCGTGATCTCGGTGCGGCGCACGACTTCTTCGAGCCGGTCGCCATCGACGTCGGCGACGAGCAGGCGCGTCGTGTTCGTCCCCTGATCGATGGCCGCGACGCGCACTACTTGCTCGGGTAGACGCCCATCAGCGCGGCCCATTGCCCGCGAACGCGCCCGAGCGCACCCATGAGGATCTCGAGCCGCGCGCGTGACGCTGCGAGGCGGGCGGCCGACGTCGAGAGCCGGTCGACGCCGCGCGGCTCGAACGCGGAGAGTCGTTCGAGCGAAGCACTCAACGCGTCGTTCGCCTCGCCGAACATGCGAAAGAACGCGCGGCTCGTCCGCCACAGCTCGTACGAGCGCGTACCGACGAGGGCCAAAGACCCTGCTATCGCGGCAAAACCGACGAGGAGTGCGACTGTGACGAGCGACAAGCCGCTGCTATCATGCCCCCAGCGACGCGGGGTGGAGCAGTCAGGTAGCTCGCCGGGCTCATAACCCGGAGGTCGCAGGTTCAAATCCTGCCCCCGCTATGTGAGTCCAAGAGGGGGAACCGTAGGTTCCCCCTCTTTCGATCTCCCCCTCCAACCCACGGCGGGTTGTCTCGGACAGGTCGAGGTAGCCGCTGTTGCCAGTTCGGATTGTGGTTGAGCGCGGCTTGGAGCGGGCCGTGCTCGCGCGGGATCGCGGGGAGTTCGAGGCCGGGCTCAAACGTCGGACGGTCTGGCGCAGATGCGCGGTCTCGCGAGGCTTCTGTTCTCGCGGGATTGGCGCGCTACGAGCCTGCGACTGGCCTCGGAGCGTCTTGAGGCGTTCGGCGCAGGGCGAGGATCGCGCCGACGGTGAGCATCCAAGCGACGAAGACGAGGAAGCCCAGGAACGGGACGGCTAGCAGCACCGCCGCGGGGAATCCTGCCCAGCCGAGCCAACGGGGAAGCACCCTGTATCGGAGAGCGGCGAGCGAGGTGGCGGCGACGAGGAGAATTGCTGCGAACGCACCGCTCACGAGGATCAGGAAACCGGCCTGATCGACGAGTCGGCGCGTGTTGGGGTCGAGCACGAACTCGTCCGACATGGCGATGAAGGCTGTCGCTCGTGACACGGCGTTACCGACGAGCACGAGGCCGGCAGCCACGATGCCCCCCGCCCAGGCGAGAGCGGCGAGCATCGAGGTTTCACGCTCTGTTCTCGCGATCAAGGCCCGGAGCGCGCCAGCGAAGACAACGAGCATCAGCGCGGCGGCCGCGATGAGGAAGAAGGCGACGACCTCCTGCACCCGTTTGCCGTTGTCCGCGTAGTGCTCGAGGATCTCCCGGTCGCTTGCCCCGACCTCGATGCCGAGTGCGAAGGCCACGACGTAGAGACCGACGAACACAACCGCGGTCAGTCCCGCCAACCGCTCCCAGCTGATCCTCCTCATCTCTCCCTCCGCCCGAGTGATGGTGCTGAACCGGTCCGTCATCGTGACTCCACCGCCGGACGAAGGTCTGGTCTCGGCGACGATGCGTTGCGGGCTGTTTCGAGGCCGGCGTGCGCGCGGGTGCTCGCCCAGGGCCAGTCCAGGGGTCGCGGGCGAGGCCAGCCGCGACCGGGGTGCGGGCGAGGCCAGCCGCGACCGGGGTGCGGGCGAGGTAGAGGTAGGCGCCGAGGAGGTCGTTGTCGTCGTTGATTCGGCGGGCGAGGCAAGTGGGCGCGGAAGAGGTGCGCTCGTCGTCGGTGTCGACGGTTGTGGTGGCGCGAGTACTCGGTGTGGAGGCATTGCAGTGCGTTCGAGAGCTGGTCGTCGTGGATGCAGTAGCCCATGCTCATACGATTACCCGACAAAGAGCCTCGAGTGATCTAATGGTCTTCGACACGGCAACCTGGGTTGGCGTGTCGACGATTCACTCCCGCTCCGAACGATCATGAGCAAAGCCGGATACGAGCTCGAGTTCGAAGACACGTTCGACGGCAGCTCGCTCGACGAACGCCGCTGGATTCCGCACTACCTCACTCAGCGGAGCAGCCGGGAGCGCTCCGCCGCGCGGTTTCAGATCGGCGGTGGCTGCCTGCGGCTGTTGATCGAGGCTGACTAACCGTCGTGGTGTCCGGAGTACGACGGCGCGGTCAAGGTGTCCTCGCTGCAGACGGGCATGTTCGCCGGCCCGGTCGGCAGCACGATCGGTCAGCAACGCTTCAACCCCGACGCCGTCGTTCGCGAGGCTCAGCAGAACGTCCGGCTCTACACGCCGCAGTACGGTCTAATCGAACTGCGGGCGAAGGCGATCGACGACCCGCGCAACATGATCGCTCTGTGGATGATCGGCTACGAGGACGAGCCCCAGCGGTCCGCAGAGATCTGCGTGTGCGAGATCTTCGGACGCGACGTCGGCCCGGATCATGCCGCGATCGGTATGGGCGTCCGCCCTTTCGCCGACCCGGAGATCGTCGACGGGTTCTCCACCGAGACGGTGGCCATCGACGTTCGCGAGTTCCACGTCTACGCGGCCGAGTGGACGCCGGAGCACGTCGTCTTCACCATCGACGGCGAGGTGATCAAGACCGTCGAGCAGTCGCCGTCCTACCCGATGCAGCTCATGCTCGGCATCTACGAGTTCCCACCGGAGACGGCGTCCGAGCCGAACGCAGGCGTCTACCCCAAGGAGTTCACGGTCGACTACGTGCGGGGGTATCGCCGGTAGCCCGCGCGGGAACTTCTTGTGCGAAGAGCAGTTCCGCGACGCTGCGTTTACAGCGGTGTCGGGACACCGAAGAGCTTGACCGGGCCTTCGTCGTAGGGCTGCGCTAGGCGCGCGCTACGGTCTGATGTTCTGGTTGAGGCGGAAGACGTTGTCGGGGTCCCACTCGCGCTTGAGCGCCACGAGCCGCTTGTACTTCCCGTCCCCGTAGATCCCGCGCGCGACGTCGCCTCCGACCTCGGTGACGTCGTTGACGTAGCGCCCGACAGATGCGTGCGGCGCCGCCGTGTCTAGGGCGGCCCGCGCCCAGGAACGGCACGCATCGTCGAGTGCGCCGTCGTTCCAGCCGATCTCGGCGCCTGCCCAGAAGGCAGCGTCGCGACCCGTGAACGCGGTGTCCTCCTCGGACACGGCCGCGATCGCGCGACCCCAGGCCCAGACCGAAAAGCCACCCTCGGCTCCGTCGGGCACCCGGGAGACCTGGTCGGCCCAGTCGCGCACGAGCGCCTCGGGAAGCGACGCAAGGAACGAGCTCTTCATCGAGAAGCGCTGCCCCCATTCCATCGGCGCGTCGAACAGACGCTGCGACGCCAGGTAGGGCTTCGACTCGACCGAGTCCTCGAGCGGATCGGCGAGGGCGCGGAGCCCCGCGAGGTCGCGCTCCGCGTCGGCCGGCAACCCGCTGTGGAGCACGGATACGGACGCGGTCGGCCCACGAGCATCTCCTCCGACCGCCATGCCGAAGGACGTCCACAGCTCGTCGGGCCCGTCCTTCACGAGCTCGCGGTAGGTCTCGGCCAGCTCTTCGGCCCGCTCGATCGGATGGGTGACCGTGCCGTGCACCACCACGCCCTCGAAGGCATGCAGGAGGAATTCGAACGACGTCACGATCCCGAAGTTCGCGCCGGCTCCTCGCATGCCCCAGAAGAGCTCGGGGTTCTCGTCCTCGCTTGCCCGTACGACCTGGCCGTCAGCGGTCACGAGCTCGACCGCACGCAGGCTGTCGATCGTCAGGCCGAGCTTGCACTGCAGCCGGCCCATCCCGCCGCCAAGCGTGAGGCCGGCCACCCCCGTGTGGGAGACGACACCGACCGGGCAGACGAGCCGGTGAGTCTGCGCCGCGTCGTCGAGCTCGGCAAGCAGCGAGCCGCCCCGCACGCGGGCGGTGCGCGTTTTTGGATCGACTTCCACGCCGCGCATCCGTGAGAGGTCGATCACGATGCCGTCGTCGCACGTCGAGAAGCCGGGGATGCTGTGGCCGCCGGACCGGATGGCGATGATGAGCTCCTGCTCACGGGCGAAGCGAAGGGCGGCGACGACGTCATCGGGGGACGTCGGTCGCACGATCAGCGCCGGCCGGCGGTCGATCATGCTGTTCCAGACTGCGCGAGCGGCGTCGTAGCCCGGGTCGTCGGGGCGCACGATCTCGCCCGCAAATCCGTCAGTTAGCTTGGCCAGGTCGCCCAGTCCCACTGCCACTTGCCTCCCTTCTACACGAAGCGCCCATACCCAGTCCGCTGGACGCTATTCAACGACGCGGTATTCGAGATGCGTCACTTGGTCTACGACGTGTGCACGGGATAGCGCAGATGCGTGACACCCACACCGGCGACGGCTGTCGGATTCCCGAGGACGGCCGGTGTGTTCGCGAGGTGGTCGAACAGCCGCACTCCTGCGCCTAGCAACACGGCAGCCAGATCGATGTGGATCTCGTCGAGCAGCCCGGCGTCCAGGCACTGCTGGATCGTTTGGGCGCCGTGCACTCCCACGGACTTCGGGCCGGCAGCCGACTTCGCTCGAGCAACGGCGCTTTCGATGCCGTCGGTGACGAACTGGACCGTCGAGCCGGGCCGTGGCCAGCCGTCGGGCACCTGGTGGGTGACGACGACAGCGGGAATATCCCACGGGTGCTGGCCGCCCCAGCCGCCGGCGACCTCGAACGTGCGCCGACCGGTGAGCATGGCGCCGACCTCAGCCATCAAGCCCCGCAGGTGGTCGGCGCTCGGCGCCGAGACGTGGAACGTGAAGTCCGGTGTCGGGATCGGCATCGGGGACATCGACGTCGCCCGAGAAGTACCAGTCGAAAACCTCGGCGACCCCGTCGTTCGCGTCGGCGACGTACCCGTCGAGAGACATCGACATGATTGCGACAACCTTGCTCATGGTGCAGCTCCTTTCGCAACAAGCGCGCGGCTACTTGTAATCAGACGCTACTGCCGCCCGGAAGTCATCGGTGCGAACCGTCAAGCTACGGCGATGATCGTTGTCGTCATCACCGGTCCCATCGCTAGTGGAAAGTCGACCCTGGGTCGTGCGGTCGCGATCGAGCTCGCTGGCCGTGGATCCGATTCCGCAGTGGTCGATCTGGATCTGGTCTACGAGATGCTCGACCCAAGTCGCGGGCCGAAGACCGAAGAGGCTCGATGGAGCGAGGCACGGCGGCTGGCCGGGAAGATCGCCGCTGGGCTCGGAGGGCAACGATCGGCTGTCGTTGTTGAAGGCGAGTTCGGAACTGACATGCAGCGGGCCGACTTCTGCGATGAGCTGCCGCATGAGTGGCGCGCGAGCTTCGTCACCCTCACCGTCGATTTCGATGAGGCGTCGCGACGGGCCATGGCCGACCCTGACGCGCGGAATCTCGAAGGACAAGGACTTCTTGGCAGCGCGCTACCGCGCACTCGACAACGCAACACAGGCCGACGGAGACCTCGTGCTCGAACAGGAGCTGTCTCTGTCTCACTCGCCGCTCGCTCAGTTCGCGGATTGGCTGCTGCGCGCCTCGGAGTACGGAAAGACGTGGCTTGGGCGAGTGTGCGGGGCTCTCTTCGAGTTCGTCCATCAGACTGAGGACCATGACGGCCGACGCCGTGACCTTGCGCGAGTTGAGCAGCGCGAATCGTGACGACGTCCTCGCCCTGCGGGTCGCGCCCGAGCAGCACCGCTTCGTCGGGTCGGTGGCGGCCGCGCTCGCAGGATGCCGAGGACTATCCCGAGGCCAACGCGTGGTATCGGGCGATCTACGACGGCGAAGAGCCGGTCGGGTTCGTCATGCTGAGCTGGGACGTCACGCCTGTGCCCGGCAAGATCATCGGTCCGTGGTTTCTCTGGAAGCTGCTCATCGACGAGCGACACCAGCGGCGCGGGTACGGGCGCGCGGCGCTGCGTCAGGTCGTCGAGCTCATACGGAACGCCGGTGCCACTGAGCTCTTGACGAGCTACACGACCGGCGAGGGCGAACCGTGGCCGTTCTACGAACGCTTCGGCTTCGTCCCGACGGGTGAGCGCGACGCAGCGGGAGAGATCATCCTCAGCCTCGACCTGTCCACCGGAGCGGGTTGAACGGCCGGTGAGCGAGGTCATCGACCACGTCGGTATCCGAGTCAGCGACCTGCCGGCGAGCCGGCGGATGTACGAAGCAGCGCTGGCGGAACTCGGATTCGTGGCGCTGTCCGAAGGCGAGTTCGACGGTGACACTTACGTCTTGTTCGGGCGCGGCGACAGCGATGATTTCTGCCTGCACACGGTCGGCAGCAAGCCCGGCCGCGACCGCGTGACCACCGGTGCGCACATTGCCTTCCGCGCAAGCGACGCCGACTCAGTCATGCGCTGGCACGAAGCTGCGGTGAACCACGGCGGATCAGACATCGGACCCCCAGGTGTGCGTCCCGAGTACAGCGGTTACTACTACGCCGCGTTCGTCCTCGACCCTGACGGCAACAACGTCGAGGCCGTCTTCCACACGTCATCGGCGACGGTCAGCGGCCATCCCGATAGCGCGCCAGCATCGGCGGGGTGTGAAGGCACTCGGCGAAGCTGAACGGACGCGTGGTGAGGGGCGGCACGGACGTCGCATCGGGATGCTGCAAGTTCATCAGCACCACATCCGCCTCGGGCAGCACTCGTGAGCGCACCGCAGCGAGCAGCGAGCGGCGCTCGTCGAGCCAGCGTGTGACGAAGGCGCGGATCACTTCTTCGTCCGCATCGGGCACGCGCTCGGGAACGGCGTCGATCTCAGTCCAGCCGAGGACATAGTCCTCCGGCGCCTCGGCCGGATCGCTCGGCAGGTAACGCAGCGCCACCAGCACCGCGAGCCCGGCTTCGGAGGCGAAGTTCACCACCGGGGCGCCCGGCGGTGAATAGCGCCCGCCGTGCCCAACGGTTCCCGCGCCGTCGAGCGCCGTGTTACCCGCGCGGGTGAGGCGCCACAGTCGCATCAGCTGCCGGGCTGCTCGTGCAATTGGCGTAGGAGGTCAGCTCTGATCCCGCCTGGACCAGCGTGTGAAATGTCCCTTGAGATGCAGGCTATCGTTTACGGAATGAAGACTTTCAACCTCAACAGCGACGAGTGGGACGGGACGAGGGATCGCGAGGGCTGGCGCGTCAAGGGCGCGCTTGTCGGCCAACGCATCGGCGGTGAGCTCATCGGCGCGACCATGTCCGAGGTCGAGCCTGGCGACAAGCTCTGGCCCTACCACACGCACTACCTGAACGAGGAATGGGTGATCGTGCTCCGCGGCGAGCCGACGCTGCGCACGCCCGAAGGCGAGCATGTGTTGAAGGAGCGCGACGTCGTCTGCTTTCCGCGGGGCACGGACGGTGCGCATCAGATCATCAACCGAACAGACTCGCCTGTTCGCGTACTCATGCTCTCCTCGATGATCCGCGGCGAGATCATTGAGTACCTCGACACCGGAAAGGTTCTCGCCAAGGGCGTCGAGGACGAAGACATCATGTTCGCGAGGCCCGGACCCACGGCCGAGTTCTGGGAAGGCGAGGAATAGCTCCGCTTGCAGTTCGACCGGCACACGCTCGTGCTGCTCGTGCTTCGGCCTGATGAACGACGACCCGGCGGTGCGGGCGGGGCCGGCTCGCGGTCGAGGTGATGACCTGGATGGTTCCCGCGGGCAACGTCCGCTTCGAGAACGTTCCTGCGCCACGGTCGATGTCCGAGGCGGCGAAGGACTGACGACCGCCTGGCCGGCTAGTTGACCGCGCTCCAACCGGTGACTTAGCATCGCCTATCGCCGAGATCGAGTCGATTCTCCGCACGACCGGCGCCATCGCGGTGATCGTGGGACGATCCTGGTGGTGCTCCAGCTTCGGGTGAACGCGAATAACGTCAGATCGCGTAATGCGTTCGACCTGATCGCGAAAGTGGTCGATCCCTCATTTGCGCACCGACGGCATCTGCTGTACGAGGTTGCGGAGAAGCACGCCGGCGGCAATTGGACGGGCTTCGACCGGAGTCTGCAGGACTTCGAGGTGAGGAATTTCGCGAACGTCTATGAGCAACTTGGCCTGATCGCTCAAAAAGGGGTGGTCGACCTTCAGGATGTGCTGGCCGCCGTCTCGGCTCAGCCGATGGCGGATTGGACCACCTTCCAGCCGATCCGAACGCACATCATGGAAGAGGCAGGCAAGGCGTTTCCCGCGCTGGCGGGCAACCAGCCCGGGCTAGACGCCATCTACTGGCCGAACTTTCGGTGGCTCGCAGAGGAGAGCCGGACGTGGACGCTGCAACGAGCGTCAGTCGGCGCTGGGCCGTCGGAAACCGCACAAATCACATGACTTCCAAGGCATCCCCTAGTCGAGTAGTCGGAAGTAACGCGCGATTGGCAGGAGCGTGAACCCCGCTGCCTCGTAGGCCGCCCGTGCAGGTTCGTGGCCGGGGTCGCCGCCAGTCTCGACGACGGCGATGGTCATGCCACGGCCTCGCATGTGCTCGGTCGCGAACGTGGTGAGCCGCGAGCCGATGCCGCGCCGTTGATAGTCAGGATCGACGCCGATGATCTCGATCGCGCCCATCCCTTCATGGAATGCATTCAGCACGACTGCGGTGAAACCGACCGGACGGCCGTGAGCTACCGCGACGAACACATCCCGTTCATCGTTCCTGCAGGCCGATCGCACCGCGTCAGCCTGATCCTCCCTCCAGTCCGGATGCAGGCGCAGGAAGACGTCGTCGCCTAGGACTCGGCGCAGTGAATCGAAGATTGGCTCCCAGGCGCGCAGGGAGAAGTCAACGATTGCCCCAAGGTCGTCCTCGCGGAACTCACGGATGATCATCTCTTCGGCCACGGGTGGTTCGGGAGTGTCCCCCGACGTTCGAGTCACCTGACTCGGGGGTAGGTCGAACCGAGCGATGATTCCGCTGTCGCCGTCTTCGGGCACCGGACGTTCGGGATGGCGGGTCGCCACCCATGCGTACCCCTGCTCGGGGTAAGCGACAACATCCGGAAATCGCTTCGAGGAGATGGCGAGCAGCCGAACCGGCTCGTCTGTCGGGTTCGAGAAGTCGTGCAGCCCGTCTGGGCCTTCAGGGAAGTACACGACATCTCCGGGCGAGAGCTGCTCTTCGCCCTCCTGAGTGCGAACGGTCGGTGTGCCGGCGAGGACGAAGAACATCTCCTCCACGCCGTAGTGCATGTGCAACGGGCCTCCTGGCGAGCCTGGCAGAAGCTCGCGCAGAGAGGCTCCGAGGATGTCCGCTCCAAACGAGTGCCCGAACCAACGGACGCGCGTCCGATCGTCGTCGCTCGTCTCATCCCAGGGTTCGTCGGCCAGGAAGTTCAAGCGGTGCATGGCTCCTCCGTCTCAAATCGCCGCCGGTGCAAGGAGATCATTCTGGCGTGCGCCACTGTGCGGGAATGTCTCTCGAGTTCGCTGGCTAGGACGAGGCCTCTGGTGATGGTGCGGTCGGTCGTCCTCGAAACCGATCGAGATTCTGGCCCTCGATGATGAGTGCAGTTAGGCCGTTCGTAGACTTCATCTCCTGCTCTTCGCCCTCGTGCCAGAAGACCGTTCACCGGCGACAATGGGCTCCTCGATCCCGTCAGTGCCGCTGACCACGCCTGAGCCTTCCAGAATGGCGAAAATCTCCGGGCCGGTAGTCAGATGTCGACGCAGGCTGCCACCCGGCGCAAAGCGGAAGATCGCCGCTTGGATGAGTGACCCCTCGGAGATCGGGGATGTCAGAGGCGCGATCGTCACATGATCGAGTAGGTCGCCACGCGGTACGAACGCGACGTCCGAGGCGAAGCTGAATCGTTCCACGAACTCCTCCTGACGAGGTCCCTGAAACCCAAGCATCTCAACATGCCGAGTCAATCCAAAGCGAGTGTTCACCCGACGCGAGCGCGTCGAGACGCTGCGACAGGTGAAACGGTCATGCGCATCACGCAATTCTTCTTCCCCTTGGGTCGCTCGTAGCTGAAGCCGACTTCCTCGAAGAGGCTGCGTGTAGTGCTGTACAGGAACTACGACCGGATCTTCTCGCCCTGCAGGTCGTGCGGGTAGCCCTCGACCACGCCGCCGCCCGCCTTCGCGATCAGATCAAGGGCACCACGAACCGTCGCGCAATCAGGATCCGCCGCGCGCCCCGCTACTGAAAGCCCCGAAAGCGAGGCGTTTCTGTCGCTCGTCCGCTGAGTGCGTCGCGGCATCGTGCCAATGGGGTGATGAGGACTGATCCCGGGGATGGCACAGTTCCTGCAGCCGCTAATGGCCGACCAGCCAAATCCGAGGGAGTGAGGAATCGTGACCGCACCCGCAACGGCCCGACCAGGCGCGAACGTCGGCTCGACGAGCGAGTTCAGCTTGTTCTTCCAGGTGAAGCCGGGCCAAGCGCCCGCTCTGCGAGAGGCGTTGCGCGATCTCCAGGACGCACCGGGCTACCGGCCCGGAGAGCACAACATGGCGGTCGCCACGATTCACGAGGCCAGGTTCGTGCTGTTCGACGACGACACGCGGCTGCTGTTCGCAACGAGCTTCGACGGCCCGTGGGACTCCTACATGGAGGACTTCTTCACGTCGGGGCCGACGTTGGCGCTCTTCGACGTCATCTTCAAGCACGTCGACGGCTACGACGGGCTGCCTGACCTTGCCGCCGTGCAGTCGTTCGTCCTCGGCGCCCAGGTGACCGCGGCCGCGTACGCGCGCAACTACGGAGGCACGGTGAAGGAGATCCGGAAGGCCGAACGTGTGAACAAGGCGTTCCAGCAAGTGCTCGACGACCCGGAAGCCGCAGAGGCGCTGCAGCACCCGGCGCTGAAGCCGCTCCTCGACGAGGCGGCGGACTAAGGCAGGTGTCGGATCACATCTCAGGGCCGCGGGCGCTCGCCGACCCGATCGCTGACATCACCGATGTCTACGCGTTCCCGAGTCCCGAGCGGCCGGGACAGCTCGTGCTCGTGATGAACACGCTGCCGTTTGCCCCGCCGTCAGCGCTCCTTTCGGACGGCCTCGTCTACCGCTTCCGCATGCGCCCGCTCGCGGCGCGGGCAGCGACCGATCCGACACCGTTCGCTGTCGGACAGGAGGAGCGCACGTTCGACTGCGTGTTCTCCGATCCCTCGGCAGACAACGGTGCCCACGGGCAGGAAGGCACGATCACGACTCCGGCGGGCGACGTCGTCAGGTTCCGCGTGAACGACGAGGAGGGCGGCTCCGGTCACGGGGTTCGCGTCTTTGCCGGCCCGCGCTGGGATCCGTTCATCATGGACGCGCCGGCGATGCTGAAGACGATCGCGACGGGAGAGCTCGCCTTCACGGACTCCGGCTCGATCTACATGGACGGAAAGAACGTCCTCTCCCTCGTCGTCGAGGTCGACTGCGCGCAGCTGCTCGATGGCATTGAGCTGGTCGGGGTGGTCGCAGAGACGCTGACCCGCGGCAGACTCAACGTCCGGATCGAGCGTGTCGGAAGGCCCGAGGTGAAGAACATGATGCTCGCGCCGAAGCAGTTTGATTCCGTCAATCGAGACCTCGAGATCCGCGATCTCTACAACATGGAGGACGCGTTCCACCTCGCGGACGGCTACCAGGGCGCCTATCGTGCGCGGCTCGATGCCAACCTCGCCTTCTGGGACGGTCTCGACGGCAAGACCGACTGGCCCGTGGACGGGAACGGCGCTCACCCGCTGACCGAGTTCGTGCTCGCCGACTATCTCGTCATCGACGTCGGCAAGCCGTACGCCGAGCAGGGTTCCTTCCTCGAGATCGAACGCGCCGCCATGGAGGGCCGCCCGCATGAGACCTGCGGTGGGCGTTCGCCGAATGACGACGTGATGGACAGGATCTTCACGCTGCTCGTGAACGCCGGCAACGGGCCGATCATCCGCGACGGCGTCGACCACGCCACGCGGCCCGCCGCGCGCACGTTCCCCTACCTCGCGCCGGCGAACCCGGATCCTCCAGCGCTCCCTGAGCACCACCACTGAGGATGGGTGTTCCCGCGGTGAACGTGACCTCCGGCGAGAGCGTCAGCCTGGAGCTGGACGACATCCAGAGCGGCGCGCTGCACGAACGGCCGACCCCTTACGTCGGTGCCTACCTGCTGATTCGCGTGGACGATCGCACCGCGGGCCGCGAGTTGGTGCATCGGCTGCTCTCAGTCGTCGATTCCGGCCGACCGACCGCCGATCCGGCCCAGGACGCCTGGGTGACCGCTGCCTTCACCTACCAGGGGTTGAAGGCGCTCGGTGTGCCGGAGGACTCGCTGGACAGCTTCGCGCCGGAGTTTCGGCAGGGGATGGCCGCGCGGGCAGCCGAGTTGGGCGACGTCGGCGAGAGCGGCCCGGCCAACTGGGAGAAACCGCTCGGGACGGCAGACGTCCACATTGCCCTCGCCGCATTGTCGCCTGACGCAGCCCGGCTGGAAGCCGTGCTCGCGCGCGCGCGCAAGACGTACGAAGAGCTCGCCGGGATCGAGGTCATCTGGCGTCAGGACTGCTACCAGCTGCCCACAGGACGAACCTCCTTCGGTTTCAAGGACGGGATCGGACAGCCCGCCGTCGAGGGCAGCGGGATCCCCGGCTCCAACCCCGGCGAGGCGCCGCTCAAGGCGGGCGAGATCATCCTCGGCTACCCGGACGAGACCGGGAGCCTGCCGCCAATGCCGAGCCCGGATGTGCTCGGCCGGAACGGCACCTACGTCGTCTTCCGCAAGCTGCACACCCGCGTCGCCGCCTACCGGCGCTATCTGCGCGAGACGGCGGCGAGCCGCGAAGAGGAGGCGCTGCTCGGTGCCAAGATGGTCGGTCGCTGGCAGAGCGGCGCGCCGTTCGTCCTCTGCCCCGAGCGGGACGATCCCGAGCTCGGCGCGGATCCGCAGCGGAACAACGACTTCCTCTACAAAGACGATCTGCGCGGCTTCAAGTGTCCGGCGGGCGCCCACGCACGCCGCGCCAACCCGCGCGACGCGCTCGACGACGAAGGCAGCGTCGACGTCCGCCTCCATCGGATGATCCGGCGCGGCACGAGCTACGGCCCAATGCTGCCCGAGGGCGTGCTCGAGGACGACGGCGCCGAACGGGGCATCGTCTTCGTCTTCGCCGGCGCGCATCCGAAGCGGCAGTTCGAGTTCGTGAAGACCCAGTGGCTGAACGACGGCATCTTCATCGGCGCGCCGAGCGAGAGCGACCCGCTCGTCGGACCGAACGACGGCTCGGGGATGTTCACGATCCCGCAGCGGCCGATCCGCCGCCGGCTGCAGACCCTGCCGCCGTTCGTGGTCACTCGCGGCGGCGAGTACTGCTTCGCCCCAGGGCTACGCGCGATGCGCTGGCTCGCTGAACTGGACACCTGACCGGCACGGATCGAGAGAGGACGGACGTGGCAGCCAAGACAAGCACAGACCGTTGGAAAGCACTCGACTTCGCCGCTCCTCCGGCGGATGCCCCCGAGCCCGATGAGCCGGTCCTCGTGGAGTACAGCGCGGATGAGCGTGTGGCCGTGATCACGCTGAATCGCCCGCATGCGGACAACGCGATCACCACCGAGATGGGCGCCCGACTGACCGAGATCCTGGAGTCGATCGCCGTCCGCACCTCCCTCCGCGCCGTGATCCTCACCGGTGCAGGTGACCGCGCGTTCTCCGTCGGCAGCGACCTTCGCCAGCGCAAGAACATGACGAAGGAGGACTGGCTGCGCCAGCGCCAGGACTTCGATCGCACCCTGTACACGGTGCGGCAGCTGCGCAAGCCGATCTTCGCGGCTGTGAACGGGATCGCCTACGGCGGCGGCTCCGAGCTGGCTCAGAGCACCGACTTCATCATCGCGTCCGACAACGCCACCTTCGGCCAGCCCGAAGCGATGATCGGCCTCGCCGCAGGCGGCGGCTCGCCGGTGTTCCTCCCTCGCGTTCTTCCACCCGGCAAGGCGCTCCAGATGCTGATGACCGGCGACCCGATCACCGCGCAGGAGGCCCACCGGCTCGGCATGGTCAACGAGCTCCACGCGCCGAGCGAACTGATGGGTGCGGCGCGGCGGATCGCGGCGAAGATCGCGAGCAACTCGCCGACGGCGGTACAGGCGGTCAAGGGCGCCGTGCGAATGGGCGAAGGACAGCCGGTCGAGCAGGCGATCGCGATCATGATGGCGGCCCACTGGCGCTCGGCCGTCCATCCCGACCGCAGCGAAGGAATCGGCGCTTTCAACGAAGGCCGCGACCCGACCTTTCAGGACCCTGACTTCTGATGCGCCTTCATCGGCGAGGAGGCTGAGACATGGCAGTGGCAGACGACCTCGAACAAGAGCGTGCCGCGCTCAAGATGATCAACCCGGCGCCATACAACGCGGAGGCACCGCCGGAGGCACTCGCGGATGAGATCACGCCCGTCGCGCTCCACTACGTCCGGAGCAACTTCGCCGTGCCGACCCACGACGGCAGCCTGGAAGTCGGCGGCGCAATCGCAAACCCGACCAGGTTGACGCTCGACGACCTGCGCCGGCTGCCTGCGGTCGAGCGTGCCGTCACGCTCGAGTGCGCCGGCAACGGACGACTGGCGACCCGGCCCCTGCCCGTCGGCGAGCCCTGGGGCGACTACGCCGTCTCAACCTCGCGCTGGACCGGCGCGCTCCTGCGCGACGTCCTCGAGCAGGCGCAACCGGCGACGGACGGCGTCGAGGTTCTGTTCGAAGGCGCCGACCATGGCCCGTACCACCTCGACCCCGTCCTTCCGGAGACAAACCGCGAAGACCTGGCCTTCGTGCGTTCGCTCGCACTCGAGCACGCGGTCGATCCGGAAGCGGAGATCCTGATCGCCTACGAGATGAACGGCGAACCACTGACCCCCGACCACGGTGCTCCGTTCCGGCTGATCGTGCCCCATTGGTATGCCGTCGCCTCCGTCAAGTGGCTGAAACGAATCGACGTTCTCACCGAGCCATTCTCCGGCGAGTTCCAAACCGGCCACTACATCTACGAGTGGCCCGATCGTCCGCACGAGCCCGTCGGCCTGATGCGCGTCCGAGCCCGCATTACCGATCCAGCGCCCGGCACGATCATCGCCGCCGGCACCTACACCGTGCGCGGAAAGGCCTGGTCCGGCACAGGCCCAGTGAGCGCAGTCGACGTCAGCTTCACGGGCGAAGGCGAGTGGCATCCAGCAAAACTCGAACCTCCGAAAGACCCATCCCAGTGGCAGGACTGGTCCCTCGACTGGGAGGCAACCGGCGTCGGACGGCACAGCCTGCGTGCGCGTGCAACCGACGCCGCCGGCAACGTCCAACCCGAGGTCCCACCGTGGAACCGCCTCGGCTACGGCAACAACGCGATCGAGGTCTCGTTCGTCGACATTGTGTAGCCCTTTAGGCGGGCCCAAGAACGATGCGCGCTACTGCTCCGACGTTGTCGATGGAGCACTAAAACGCCGCGACTGCGAGCTTCACCGAAGGATAGAAGTGCTCCGGCCCGATCGCGTCGGTGAGGCCCGCCGCCTCGAAGTCGGGTCGCATGCGCGTCCGGAGCCGCGCGACGACGAGCCTGATCTGCTCCCCCATCAGCTCACGGGTCAGGTCGAGGAGCGCCTCCATCCCGGTCGAGTCGATGTGGCCGACTGCTTCCGCGTCGAACACGAACCACGAGGTCTCGGTGGGCGCGGCGTGGATCGCCTCGCGCACACGGCCCTTGACGTACTCCGCGTTTGCGAAGAAGAGCCGGTCGTCGAGTCGGTAGACGACAACGCCCGGCGTGACCTGAGCTGATGGGTGCAGCGCGACGTCGCGGTAGCCCTCGAGGTGAGGGACCCAGCCGAGGACGGCGTCGTAGGGGCGAGCGCTGCGACGTACCGTGTCGATGATCGAGAGCCCGACAGCGACGACGAGCGCCTCGAGCACGCCGAAGAAGACGACGCAGCCTGTGGTGACCGCCGCGATCGCGACCTCGACTCGGTCGATCGACGCGAGGGCTCGCCAGGCGGCCGGCTCGACGATCTTGATCCCCGCCGCGACGATGACTGCGCCGAGGACGGCCTGGGGCAGGTACTGGACGGGCTCGGTCAGGAAGAGGAGGACCACCACGATCGCGCCGGCGGAGAACAGGCCCGCGATCTGGGTACGCGCGCCAATCGCGTCGTTCACTGCGGTTCGCGCACCGCTCGCACCGACCGAGAAGCCCTGCGTGAAACCGGCGGCCGCGTTCGCTGCCCCCATCGTCAGGAGTTCCTGCGAGGCGCGTACGTGCTCTCTGCGCTTGCCCGCAAAGGCTCGCGCGGTCAGGATCTCGTCCGCAAAGGAGACGAGGAAGAGGCCGAGCGCCGCCGGCGCGAGCGCCAGGACATCTGAAAGGTGCGGTGTCGGCAACGTGGGGCGGGGCAGGCCGCCCGGCAATGGGCCGACGGTCGCGACACCGTGGCTCGCCAAGTCGAGCAGCCAGGAGAGGGCGATCGCCGCGACGACCACGATCAGCGCTCCCGGCACGATGGGCAGGAAACGGCGAAGACCGAACATCGCGCTGAGCGAGGCGACGCTGACAGCGAGCGTGACGCCGCTCACATCGCCAAGCTCTTGCAAGACCTCCAAGAGCCGATCCAGCGACCCGCGCGCGTCGACCTCGATACCCAGGAGCTTGCCCAGCTGGGCGATCACGAGCGTGACGGCGACACCGTGGAGGTACCCGATCAGCACCGGACGGGAGAAGTAGTCGGCGATCCAGCCCAGCCGTAGCACTCGCGCGAGCAGGAAGCAGGCTGCGACGAGCAGCGCGAGCATCGCCGCCAACTCGGCCGCGTCGTCGCTGCCCGCGATTGCGAGCGGGAGAACCGCCGCGGCGACCAGCGTCGAAGTCGCGCCCTCCGGACCGATCACCAGCCGGCGGGACGAGCCGAGCAGCACATACGCGACCGTCGGAAGCAGCAGCGTGTACAGGCCGTTGACCGGCGAGAGACCGGCGAGTTGGCCGTAGGCCATCGCCGAGGGGAGCGCCAGCGCCGCGACTGTCAGCCCGGCAAGGAGGTCACGGCCGGCGCTCGATCCCCGGTAAAGCGGGACGTCCTCGAGGACGGGAACCGCGCGCACGAGCAGCGGCTCCTTCTTCGCGGGCCGGAAAGCTGCCGTTCCCCCGTACCCAGTCTCGCTGCCTTGTTCAGAGGGTCGGGTGGGTCGCTCGTCGTCTTT
>CAWCVL010000009.1:0-453979 GCA_963798985.1 uncultured Actinomycetes bacterium
TTCACAGGCTGGCTACGCCGACACGACCGCGTGCGGCAACTTCGACGCAGCGTATGACAACGCGTCTTGCGGCGACATGGTGCGAGTCAAGGGTGGCAGCTACGGAGGCCAAGCCGTGACGGGTCAGCGGTCGTGTGGTGGCGGATGGACGCAGGCGACCTGCGACCTGTGTGTCAAGTTCTCCGAGGCGACCGGTGAGCAAGTAACCCTCGGCGATCTGGACGGAAACGCCGACTACGTCGAGTTCAACGACTTCGTCGTCCAGCAGGATTGGAGCGTAACGGCCGGCAACGTTGACCACGTCATCTGCCGCAACTGCGATGTCCGCAGCGTGTTCTACTCAGGAGCACCGATGAGCAACATCTCCATGATCGGCGGAGACGTTGGCCCGGTGGTGAATAGCCACCCGCAACTCGCTCCGGCGAACGGGATCGGCGCAGGGTGGATGACCGACATCCTCTTCCAGGGCGTCTACTTCCACGACGTGACCACGACTAACGCAGCCACCTATCACGTCGAATGCATGCAGTCCGTCGGCGGCACACGCGTCACGTTCCGCGGCAATCGTTGGAGCGGCTGCGGGATCTTCGACCTCTCGCTAACCGAATACAACAACTCCGGCCCACCGACCGACTATGTGGTCGAGAACAACTTCTTCGGGCCTTCCGTCAATGGTGGCAGCTACTCCTTCCACGTCAACTCGAACGCATCTGCGATCGTACGGCTCGTTCTCCGGCACAACTCCTCACCTCAGCTGTTCCTACTCAAGAACGTCGTTCCGCTCCAGAATGCGATCGTCAGCGGCAACCTTGCTCCTAGACCCGTCTGCGACGCGCCCGGCAACGTCAGCTACTCCAACAACGTCTGGACCGGCGGCACTTGCGGTTCGTCCGACTTCGCGGCGAGTAGTCTCGGCTTTGTGAACGCAGGCGCGCTCGACCTGCATCTCATCGACGGTGCCCCGGCGCTCGGTCGCGGCGGCTCCAGTTGCCCGTCGATCGACTTCGACGGACAATCGCGCTCGGCGCCCTGTGACGCCGGTGCTGACGAACGCTAGCCAAGCTCCTCAGTAGCAGCTGCGATAAAAAGGCCGGCCTGGTCTTTCGGCCGTGTAGCGAGCGCAGTCGAGGGTGCTACGCTCGCGGCCGCTCTCCGTTGCGCATCGGCAAAAACGCATTTGGTCGGACCAGCGCGGCCGTGGTCCTCGGCAGTGTGGCCCTCTCATCGGGGGATTCGGCGACCGGCGCCCCCGCCCCGCGGCCGACCCTCTTCGTCAGCGCCTCCGGTGTCGACAATCCGCGCTGCGCGCGCGCCACACCTTGCCTCCGGTTCGCTCACGCGCACATGATCGCCAAGCCGGGCGCGATCGTCGAGATCGCCGGGGGCGACTACCCAGAGCAGACAATCGAGCTCAAAGCTGCCGGCGCGGCTCCCCGCGTCTCCTTTCAGCCGGCGCCCGGCGCACGCGTCTCGGTTGCAGGCGTGACCGTCAGAGGATCGCACGTTGAGTTCCGCAACCTCAGTATCGGCTCGTGGATCACGAAGTCGACCGCAGACAACGTGAGCTTCGTGAACATCAGGAACGCAGGGTTCTGGATCGAGGGCTCGTCCAACGTGTCGATCATCCGCGGCAGCGTCGGTCCAGGTATCGACTATCACCCGATCATCGGCCCTGACGGCCCTCAGCCACCGCGAAACATTGTGATCGACCGAGTTCTTCCACGACTGGACGCGCTCGAACGCGGACGTGCACACCGAATGTCTGCAAGTGGGCGGCGCCGATGGTCTCGTCATCCGACGTAGCCGCTTCTGGAACTGCTCCGTGATGGCACTGTTCCTCAGCTATTGGGGCGGCGGGCCGCACCCGCGCAACATCACGATCGAAAACAACTTCTTCGACGGCGGCGGGGACGGCGGTTTCTACTCGGTTCGCTTTGCTGACCACGCGCCAGTCTGGGAGAACGTACTCGTCCGCCACAACTCCGCTCTCGAGCCGATAAATGTCGACACGAAGCCCCAGCTGATCAACTTCAGAATCGTCGCGAACGTGCGCCGCTGGAGCCCTGGGGGTGCTCAGGGTGCCAAGTACCGGTACAACGTTTGGCGCGGCGCCCGCTGTGCGAGCACGGACGTGAACGCGCCGGCCGCCCGCGATCCCGCAAGGCTCGACCTCCGCCTGATGACGAACGCCCGCGCCATCAACAGGGGCGACCCCAAGGACTTCCCACGGTTCGACATCCAGGGCGAGCGACGGCCGAAAGGCAAACGCGTCGACGCGGGCGCAGACGAGGTCCGCTAAGCGCCTCGGACCACCATCAGGCTCTTCGCGAGTCCCACGATTCGCTCATGGTGGATCTCTGCGTCGGGGAACAGCCGCCTCATGTCCGCCGTGGTCAGGAGGTTGATCTCCTCCCATCCCCCCTTTGCCCGCCAGCCGAGCGTGAACCGTCGGTTGAGCTCACGCTGTACACGCTTGGGAACGAACTGAAAGAGCGGGAGTTGGTAGTGCGGCTCGATCGGGAAGTGCCGGTTCGGCGTCTGGACGAAGTACCGCTTCGAGACGCGGCGGATCTCCGATGCGAACGCCGGCTGAAGCTCGGGTGGGACGTGCTCGATGACCGAGTTCGAGAACGCAACGTCGAACTCACCGTCCGCGAATGGCAGATCGGTTCCATCGGCCTGCACAACGGTGACGTTGTCGGCGCCGAGCCATCTGCTGCCGTCGGGGAGCAGGTCGACGGCAACGATTTCGTTGACCTTATTGAACCGCTCGAGAGCTGCCCCCCAGCCGGCGCCCACGTCAATGATGCGATCCTCCGGCCTCACGTTGCAAAGCTCGATGAACATCCGGTACCGCTGCGTGCGCCACCGTTGGACGGTCTTGCTCCCGGCTGCCCAAGATCTGAGTGGATCGAAGAGTTCCCGGCGTGGCACGCGGCCAAATTTCTAGCACCGAGGGAAGCTGGTTTGTATTGGCACTTTGCCGGATCCTCATCGATTGGGGGAGCGATAGTCGTCGCGCGGCACCTATCATCGTGTACGTGCGGCCGATTCGGCGCATCCTCGGGCGTGTGTTCCTCGCGCTCTACCGCACAGGCTCTCGGGGGGCAGCGAAGGCCTTTTCGGTCGCGGCTGCCGGGTCGTTCGCAGCCTTCGGGCAACGGAGCGTCGTTCAACCTCCTGTCCGGCCTGGCGGGCAGCGATGGATTTCGATGGATCGGGCGACTTCACGGCGGCCGGGTCTGGCTGAGTATCGGGGAGGACCGCGAGCGCCGACACTCGAGGTCGGTGATGGGGCCAGTATCGTGGGCGGATGTGTGTTGTCCGCAGCACAGTCGGTCCGACTTGGCGACGTGTGCTGCTCGGCGCGCAACATCACTACACTCCGACCACATGCACGCCTATGAGGACCGCGAAGCGGCGGTCCTCGACCAGGGGATCACGCCGGTCGCTCCCGTCAGACCCCGCGCCGGCGCCTGTACAGGGCTAGAACGCGCGTTGGCAACGAGCGTTCGACGGTTGGCGCGCGGTGATCGGCGCCACTGGAAGTGGTTCGAAGTACGTTCCTGACCACGCAGTCGCGGTCGGTGCGCCGTCGGTACGCGTTTCGTGCGTCAATTCGAGCCGGAACTCGAACTGGACGGAGTTGACGCGGATTCTCTTCCATTCCTACTACTTCCCTCCGACAGGAGGGGCAGGAGCTCAGCGGCCTCTGCAAGCTCGTGCGGTATCTCTCACTAGGCCGGCTACCCGTCCGTGGTCGTCTCACGGCACCGGGGGCGCAGCCGACCCGTGGTCACCTGACCGACGAGTCACTCGTCTCCGAGATCCCGCGGCAGACCGAAGATCGATCCAGTGCCCCACCCGAGCCCTCCGGCTTCGAGCGGCTGGCGCGTGCGTGCTGAAGCGTTGGCTCGCGATCAGATCCCCCTGGGACCGATGGTGGGTCCACGGCTCGGTCGACCTTGCGCTCCAGGCGAGCGAAGACGTCGATCTGATCTACGTCTGGATGCAGCCCTACGCCTCCCGCAGCGGGGGCCGCGCTTCTCCAGGCAGCTGCGCCAAACCCTGGGTGGCGGATCTCGGCGATCCATGGGCGCTGGACGAGATGCGGCGTTCCCATCGCCCTCCATCGTCATTCTTCGACGGCGGCGAAATGAGGCCGCTGCTCGGCAGCGCCTCCGCGATCGTGATGAGCACGCCCGAGGCGGTCGAGCGGCTCTTGGCTGCGTACCCCGAACTCTCGGGACGCAAGGTCGTGTATTCCCAACGGTTTCGACGCCGGCGACTTCGCGGCGAACTGAACGCGCGAACCGATGGGAGTTTCCGCATCGTTCACACCGGCTACCTCCACACCGAGTTCGGGGAGTCTGCGCCGACAACGCCGCCTTACGGCGGGCACTGGACGGAGCCTTCCCGGACTCGACATCCTGACGCGGTCGCACGTCTTCTTGTCGAGGCGATCGACGACGGTGCTCGCGAGTCGGAGCCGTCTGCGGCGACGTGCTCGAGCTCCACCTTGCCGGAGTGCTGAACGAGGCGACCTCGCCGTTGCCGCACGCTGCCCGGCGCAAGCTCCACGGGTAACCACGACGCGCAGTCGATCGAGCTGATGAGGACCGCCGATCTCCTCTTCCTTCCGATGCATGATCTCCCGCCGGGCGCGCGCGCGACCATCGTGCCCGGCAAGACGTACGAGTACCTCGCCTCGGGTACGCCCATTCTCGGCGCCGTGCCAGATGGTGACGCGCGCGACATCCTCGGGGCGGCCGGGAACGCGCGGCTTTGCCGGCCCGGACGATGTCGAGGCTATGGTCCGAGCGTCCTCCAGGGTGACATCGAGCGATATCGAGCGGGCGGTCCGCTCCGTTGCCGGCCCACCCGACCGTCGTGGCGCGGTTCGAATACCGCCGCCTGGCCGCGCGGCTGCCGGGGTCTTCGACGAGGTGCTCGGCCCGCGGCTGCCGCTGCCGCCAGTACGCGCCGCGCCGGCCGAGCACGACCGGGATCGTCTGGCACAGGATCTTCAGGTCCCACCAGAGCGACCAGTTGGTGACGTAGAGGTAGTCGAGCTTCGTCATCTCCTCGAACGGGATGTCGTTCCGCCCGAGCACCTGCCAGAGCCCCGTGATCCCCGGCGTCATGTCGAGCCGGCGCGATGCCCAGCCCGTGATCTTGTCCGCCTCGTAGACGACGAACGGCCGCGGCCCGACGAGGCTCATCTCGCCCTTGCAGCACGTTCCAGAGCTGCGGCAGCTCGTCGAGGCTCGTCCGGCGGAGGAAGCGCGCCGACTCGCGTTACGCGCGGGTCCGTGCCCTTGATCTTGAAGAGCGGCCCGTCGACCTCGTTCATGTGCAGGACCTCGCTCCGCTCGCTGCTCGGCGCCGACGTGCATCGTGCGGAACTTGACGATGTGGAACGTCGAGCCGAGGCGCCCTCGGCGAGGCTGCCGGTAGAGCGCCGTGCCCTTGCTGTCGAGACGGATCGCGACGGCGATCGCGGCGAGGACGGGCGCGAGGAGGAGCAGCGCGAGCCCGGAGACGACGACGTCGACCGACCGCTTGAGCAGCCGCGAGCTGCGGCCGAGGCGCATCGGCGGCAGCGTCACGACCGGCATGCCCTCGACGTCGTCGAGGGTCGCATGGGAGGTGAAGATCTCGAAGTAGCGCGGCACGATCGACACCTGGACGTCGGGGCGCCGGACGGTCCGCACGAGGTCGAGCGTCGCCTCGTGGCTGCCGACCGACGACGCGAGCAGCACGCGGTCGATCTCGTACTCGTCGACGATCGCGAGCGATCTCCGCGGGCGACCCGAGCATCGGCGCCGGCAGCGGCTCGTCGGCGTCGCCGTCGAGGAAGCCGATGACCTCGAGGCCGTACTCGGGGTGCGCCAGGATCTTCCGGTGCACGAGGCGCGCGTCGTCGCCCGCTGCCCACGATCAGCGTCCGCCGCGGCGGTCATCACGCGTGGGAAGACCCAACTGCGGATCGAGCCGCGGACGACCGGGACGAGCACGAGGGCTGCCGGCCAGGAAAAGCGCGGCCTCGACCGCGGTGTAGATCCACCAGTCGAAGAAGAAGTCCACGGCCTGCGACAGGAGCAGGTAGAACAGCGACCCGACGAGCATCGCGTGGAAGAGATCGCGGACCTCGTCGAAGCTCGAGACGGAGATGCGCAGGCTGTCGTTGTCGTACAGGTTGTACGCGGTGAAGATCCCGAGCCAGACGAACCGGCGCCGTGACGGCGAAGAGCGACAGGAACCACGGGGCGGCGGAGACCGGTGGGAGCGGTGCCATCTGGTCGGCGACGACGTACGCGGCGGCGTACGCGACCGTAAGCGGCGATCGAGGTCTCCGGCGATCGAGGATCCAGGTGCGACCGCGGCGCAGCCGCGTGCTGGCCGCTCGAGGCGGCAGGCGCGGCGATCTGCTCGAGCCCGGTCGTCACCTCGGTCGTCCTTCCTGCGTTGGCAGCCACGGTCACGCGCTTCCTCCTCGGAGCGATGCCTCGAGTCTAGGAAGGGCGCTGGGCGCTTTATAGACCAGACTTTCGGGACTCCCTGCCCGGCGAGGGCGTCACTGCTCCAACTAGCCGATCGGCGGGTTGGCCCCCGCAGCCAATGCGCTCAACATAGTGCTGGAGGTGGGCCGGGTGCTTTGCTTGACGCGAGGGGGAAGCGGACGTTGGCGCAGCGTGCGCCCGATCCGCGTCGTCGCGGCGCTCGCGCTGGCCTCGTCTGCGCTCATCGGTGGGAACGACCGGCGCCGTCGGGGCGATGTCCGACGCCTGCGCGCCGGTCGTCAACCAGGTGGCCTGCGAGAACTCGCTGCCCGGCAGTCCGCGCTCCGAGTGGGACGTCGAGGGCGCCGGCGACCCGACGATCCAGGGCTTCGCGACCGAGTTCAGCGTCGACCAGGGCGAGACCGTCCGCTTCAAGATCAAGACCGACGCGAGCGACTACCGGATCGACATCTACCGGCTCGGCTGGTACGGCGGCCTCGGCGCGCGGAAGGTCGCCACGGTGGCGCCGTCCGCGCATCGCTGCCCCAGACCCAGCCGGAGTGCCTGAGCGACGCCGCGACCGGCCTCGTCGACTGCGGCGAACTGGGCGGCGTCGGCGTCGCTGGGCACGTGCCCGCCGACGCCGTGTCCGGCGTGTACCTCGCGAAGCTCGTGCGCGACGGACACGCGGCGGCGAGAGCCACATCGTCTTCGTCGTCCGCGACGACGACGGCGCACTCCGACGTCCTCTTCCAGACGTCCGACACGACGTGGCAGGCCTACAACCGCTACGGCGGCAACAGCCTGTACGTCGGGCTCGCCCGCGGGCCGCGCCTACAAGGTGAGCTACAACCGCCCGTTCACGACGCGCGGCTCACGCGCGATGAGTCGTGGCTCTTCAACGCCGAGTACCCGATGATCCGCTGGCTCGAGCGAAACGGCTACGACGTCAGCTACACGACGGGCATCGACACGGACCGCCGCGGCGCGGAGCTGCTCGAGCACAAGGTGTTCCTCTCGGTCGGGCCACGACGAGTACTGGTCCGGCGAGCAGCGCGCGAACGTCGAGGCGGCGCGCGACGCCGGCGTCAACCTCGGCGTTCTTCAGCGGCAACGAGGTGTTCTGGAAGACGCGCTGGGAGCCGAGCATCGACGGCTCGAGCACGCCGTACCGCACGCTCGTCTCGCTACAAGGAGACGCACGCCGAGCGCGAAGATCGACCCGATCCCGGCGTGGACCGGCACCTGGCGCGACCCGCGCTTCAGCCCGCCCGCCGACGGCGGCCGGCCCGAGAACGCGCTGACCGGGACGACTCTTCACGGTCAACGCGTACCGGCGAGGATGCGATCAAGGTCCCGGCCGACCTCGGGCAAGCTGCGCTTCTGGCGCAACACCAGCGTCGCGACGCTCGCCGCCGGCGCAGACGGCGACGCTGCCCGCCGGCACGCTCGGGCACGAGTGGGACGAGGACGTCGACAACGGCTTCCGTCCCGCCGGCCTGTTGCGGCTCTCGTCGACGACGCTCACCGTCGCACGAAGCATCTCCAGGACACGGCACCACCTACGCGCCAGGCACCGCGACGCACGCCTGACGCTCTACCGCGCACCGAGCGGCGCGCTCGTCTTCGGCGCCGGGCACCGTGCAGTGGCGTGGGGCCTCGACGACGTACACGACGTGTTCTCGATCGCGCGCCGCAGCCGCCGGATCGTCCGGATGCAGCAGGCGACGGTGAACCTGTTCGCCGACATGGGCGTGCAGCCGGCGACGCTCCAGTCGGGCTCGTCGCCAGCGCGAGCTCCACCGACACCGCGGCGCCCGCGTCGACGATCACCGCGCCCGCGAGCGGCGCGACGTCTCCCGACGGTACGACGGTACACGATCCGGGCACCGCCACCGACACGCGGCGGCCTCGTCGCCGGCGGTCGAGGTCTCGACCGACGGCGGCGCGACGTGGCACCCCGCCACGGGCCGCAGCTACTGGACCTACAGCTGGACGCCGGCGGCGACGGACCGCCGCGATCCGCTCGCGCGCGGTCGACGACAGCGGCAACCTCGAGACGCCCGCGCAGCGGGCATCACCGTCGACGTCCTCTGCCCCTGCACGCATCTGGCCCGACGACGACGTCCGCCGACCCCGTCGACGACCGACACGAAGGCCGGTCGAGCTCGGCGTCAAGTTCCGCGCCGACGTCGCCGGCTAGATCACCGGGCGTCCGCTTCTACAAGGGCGCGGCGAACACCGGCACGCACATCGGCAGCCTCTGGACGACCGGCGGGACGCTGCTCGCGCGCGGCGACGTTCACCGGCGAGACGGCCTCGGGTTGGCAGGAGGTGCAGCTTCGACGCGCCGGTCGCGATCGCCGCCGGGACGACGTACGTCGCCTCGTACCACGCGCCGAACGGCCGCTACGCGCTCGACCGCCGGTACTTCGCAGCGCGGGCTCGACGCACGACGCCGCTCACCGCGCTCCGCGAGCGGCGTCGACGGCGGCAACGGCGTCTACGCGTACGGCGCAGCGCCGACTTCCCGACGCAGCCGCTACCGGCGAGCAACTACTGGGTCGACGTCGTCTTCGACACGCGACGCCCGCCGATACGGCGACCGCCGCGTCAGTCGCGGTGACGCCCACGGCGAGCAGCGCGATGCCGACGCGCGCGGCGCGATCACGGCGACGTTCAGCGAGGCGAATGGAGCCGGCGACGATCTCCGCGGCACAGTCGAGCTCCGCGACGCCCCGACGGCACGCTCGTGCCCGGCGATCGTCTCGTACGACGCGGCGACCCGCACCGCGACGTTCGAGCCCGACGCGCCGCTCGCGCTCTCCGCGACGTACACGGCGACGGTCAAGGGCGGCCAGCGCGGCGTGCAGGACTCGCCGGGCAACATGCTCGCTGCCGACGTCAGCTGGTCGTTCACGACCGCCGCGCCGCGACGTGCCCGTGCCGCTCTGGTACTCCACCGCGGTGCCCGCGACGACGGCGAGCGCCGACACGCAACGCGGTCGAGCTCGGCGTCAAGTTCCAGCGCCGACGTCGACGGCTGGATCGACCGGAGTCCGCTTCTACAAGGGGCCAGGCAACACCGGCACCCACATCGGCAGCCTCTGGACCGCGGCGGCGCGCTGCTCGCGCCGCGCCACCTTCACGAGCGAGACGGCCTCCGGCTGGCAGCAGGTCGCCTTCCGGCCCGGTCCCGATCACGCGCCGGCACCACCTACGTCGCCTCGTACCACGCCCCCAACGGGCCGCTACGCGCGTCACCGGCAATGCTTCGCGGCGCAGGCGTCGACAACCCGCCGCTGCGTGCGCTGCGCGAGCGGCCTCGAAGGCGGCAACGGCGTCTACCCGTACGCGCACGCGCCCGCGTTCCCGACCAGACCTCCAGGCCACCAACTACTGGGTCGACGTCGTCTTCCCGACCGTCCGCCCCGACGACGACAGCCCGCCCCAGGTCACGGACGCCCCGCCGACGGCGCGACCGGCGGTGCCGACGAGCAGCCGCGGTCACGGCGACGTTCAGCGAGCCGATGGACTCGACGACGCTCAGCTCGGCCACCTTCGAGCTGCGGGACGCGGGCGGCGCGTCGCGTTCGCCGCCGACCGTCAGCTACGCGCCGCGAGACGCGCACGGCGACGCTCCAGCCCACGAGCGCTCGCGCTCGGAGCGACGTACATCGCGACCGTCAGGGGCGGCTCCGCCGGCGTCAAGGACGAGCCGGCAACCCGCTGCCCGACGACTGGCGTGGTCGTTCGCGACAAGGCATGCCCGTGCTCGCTGTTCGTCGTCGGGCGACGCGCCCGCGCTCGAGTCGAGCAGCGACAGCGGGCGGTCGAGCTCGGAATTCGCTTCCGGCGCCGACATCGCCGGCTACGTCACGCGGCGTCCGCTTCTACAAGGGCAGCCGCAACACCGGCATGCACACCGGCAGTCTGTGGTCGGCACCGGCGCCCTCCTCGCTCGCGCGACCTTCGCCGACGAGAGCGCACCGGCTGGCAGGAGGTCGTTTCGGCGCGCCCGGTCGCCGTCTCTGCGGGCACGACCTACGTCGCCTCGTACCACGCCCCCCAGGCGGGTACGCCGTCGACCGTCGGTGCGTTCGCTGCGGCACTCGACAACCCGCCCCTGCACGCGCTCGCGACGGCGTCGACGGCGGCAACGGCGTCTACGCGTACGCAGCACCCCCGTCTTCCCCGGCTCGAGCCTACGAGTCGAGCAACTACTGGGTCGACGTCGCTTTCGACACGGCCGCCCCGACGGACAGCCTTCCGCCCACCGTCTCAGCAGCATCGCCGAACAGTGGAGCGACAGGCGTCCCGTCTGGGACCACCATCCGCGCGTCGTTCAGCGAGGCGGTTGATGCTGCCTCGGTGAGCGACGCGACCTTCCAGCTGCGCAACGCCGCCGGAGCGCCTCGTTCCCGGGGCCGTGTCGTACGACTCAGCGGCCCGGGAGGCGACGTTCGTCCCCGCCGCCGCACTCGAGCTCGGCGAGACGTACGCCGCACGATCGTCGGGGGCTGCGGCGGGAGTGACGGACGAGTCCGGAAACCCGATCGCGGTCGATTACGCTGGGCCTTCACGACGAAGGCGTGTCCGTGCTCGATCTTCTCGGCGACTGCTCAACCGCTCGCTCGCGTCGGCGGGCGGGCACGGCGGCCGTCGAGCTGGGCCTCAAGTTCCGGGTCGACGTCCCGGGACGCATCACCGGGGTCCGCTTCTACAAGGGTCCGGGAACACCGGAACGCACGTGGGCAGCCTCTGGACGCTCTCGGGCACGCTGCTCGGCCGCGCGACGTTCGCCAACGAGACCGCGTCGGGCTGGCAGCAGGTCTCGTTCTCCGAGCCGGTCGCGGTCCAGCCGGGCACGACGTACGTCGTCTCGTACCACGCGCCGAACGGCGGCTACGCCGTCGACCTGCTTGGCGTCTCAATCGACACGCGGCTCCGCCGCTGCAGGGCCATCGCGGACGGAGTCGACGGCGGCAACGGCGTGTACAGCTACTCGGTCGAGCCCGCGTTCCCGACGGCGACGTATGCAGGCCAGCAACTACTGGGTCGACGTCGTCTTCACCGACGACAGATAGATCCTCAGTGCGGCTTCGAGGAGCCGTCGTCGAGCTGGCGGTCGTGACGCGATCGCGGCCGAAACGCATTCCGAAGCGCGAGGCTGGAACGCGACAGCTTCGAACCCCAGCTCTCGCCCGGCTCCGGTCGGATGTCCTGCGCAACTCTCTGCGGCGCGCGACCAACCGCTTGGTGGAGCGGGAATGCCCAGAAGTCGCTCATCAGACGCTGCAGGTGGTTCTCGAGCACGGTGCGCTCGCGGACACGCGCGAGATTCTGGGCCCAGAGCCGCAGTGCCCATGGTGTCCCACGCTCGTGGAACAGCGAGTCCACGGCGGCAATCGTCGTCCGCCATAAGCGCTGGATTCCCCAGTCGGCTGCGCGGAGGTCGACCTCGTCGAGGTCTGCATCGGCCGCGATCGCTGCGATGTCGATCATGTCCCTGAGCCGGCGAAGCGGCTCGTGGGCCCACGAGTGCGCTGCCAGGACCAGCGCGTGTGCTCCGGGTGCGAGCGTCAGCATCCCATCAGTCGTCCGCGACGGGATCACGTCCGCGAACAGATCGGCCGCAGACGGTGCGTCGCGTCCGTCGACCCATTTCGGTGACGTGTGCAGTTCGAGGTGGAGCGGGATCCCGGCGACGGCGAGCGGCCGCAGGTGGTGGATGTCGACGTACAGCCGAGGATCGCCGACCGGCTCGAACCCCGCGTCGATCAAGGCGCGGTGGACTGCCGGCGCATCGCGGACGAGCACGTCCACGTCCCCGTAACGGCGAAGCGACGGGTCCGGATAGACGGCGGCGACCTCGGGGCCCTTCAGCACGATCGCAGGGCCGTCGTAGACCGCTCGTACGCGCTCGAGCAGCAGCGGCGCGGCCAGGCTCGCGATCGCCGCGCCGCGCGCCTCGGCTGCAAAGTCGTCGGGCACGGGACGACCGAGCTGCCCGAAAGCGTTTCGCGGCGAGCGGTTCGAGCCGGTGGCTGCGTAGATCGTCCAGGTTCGGGGCCTGATCGATCAGCTCGTCGACGCGCCTCCAGAGGCCGTCCCGCGCCCTGTCGGAGCTCGGAGTCACACGACCATCGTGCCAGCGGCGCGGCAGCGCCACATCACCCGCCCGGATACGGCAAACCTAGCCACTCGGGCAGTTGCCCAGGAACCGGAGCCGTAACGATCATGGTCTGCATGGCAGCCGTTCTTGCGCCCGAGTTGGACCGCGCTCGCACACCGACGAAACCGTCGCGGCCGCCGCTGCAGCCGGCGATTCGTGTCGACTCCGTCGTCCACCAGTTCGACGAAGCGGTCGTGCTCGACTCGGTGTCGCTCGACGTCGCATCCGGGTCGATCCACGCCTTGCTCGGGCCCAACGGTGCCGGCAAGACAACGCTCCTCCGAATCCTGGCGGGCCTTCTCGTCCCGCGCTCGGGTGCGGTCCAAATTCTCGGATCGGACGTCGACATGTCGCGCTCGTTCCGCCGACTGGTCGGCCTCGTTCCGTCCGGTGATCGGTCGTTCTATCTCCGCATCTCGGCCTCGAGAACCTCGTCTTCTTCGCGCGCCTGCAGGGGATGCGCCGACGCGATGCAGTGCGGAGGGCCGCGAGGTGCTCGCCGAGGTCGATCTCGCGGACGAAGCAAGCCAAGCGCGTCGGCCTCTACTCCCACGGAATGCAGAAGCGGCTGAGCGTCGCGCGCGCACTCCTGACGGACCCGCCGATCCTGCTCGTGGACGAAGCGACGCACGATCTCGATCCTGACGGCGCGCGAAGAGTGCGCGGATCTGGTCGTGGCCCGAGCTGCTCAGGGTGCGGCGGTCGTCTGGACGACGCAGCGACTGGAGGAAATCCGGGGTCTCGCCGACGTCGTCACGCTGCTCTCGCGCGGTCACACGGCCTTCGCCGGCACCGTCCCGCAGCTGATGGCGCATGCGGTTCCGCGGCGCTACGTCCTTCGGCTTCAGCGGGTCGCGACCCTCACGGGGATGACGCACCTCGGGACGCTGGCGCCGATGGGCAAGGGCGACGAGGAGCACTACGTGCTCCACCTCGCCGACGAGCGTGATTCTCGGCGATGCCCTTGCGCACCTGACGTCGTCCGGCGTTCGCGTCCTGGCGTGTCGCGAGGAACGGTCGGAGATCGAGGAAGCGTTCCTCTCCCTTGCGGGTGGGCGGTCGTGAGCGCGCTCGGCGTCGAAGCAGCGCCTCCGGCCACGATCCTCGGCGAGTTTCGGAAGCTCCCCGCGTTCGTTCGCCGCGACTTCCTCGTCGCCTGGAGCTACCGCATGGGCTTCGTGTCCGACATCGTGAACCTCGTCGGGCCAGATCGTCGTCTTCTACTTCATCGGCATGCTCGTCGACCCGAGCCGCCTGCCGACGTTCGGCGGAACCGAGGTGACGCTATCTCGAGTTCGCAGCCGTCGGGATCGCGGTCGGTGTGTTCATCCAGTTCGGCCTCGACCGCGTTTCCGCCGCGATGCGCGGCGAGCAACTGATGGGGACGCTCGAGGCGGTGCTCGTCACCCCGACGGCCCCGGGGACGATCCAGCTCGGTTCCGTCGCGTTTGACCTCGTCTACGTGCCGCTCCGGACCGCGATCTTCCTCGGCGGAGCGACGCTCGCGTTCGGCCTCGAACTTCTCGGCTTCCGGCATCCTGCCCGCGCTCGCACTCCTGCTCGCACTGATCCCGTTCGTGTGGGGCCTCGGCGTCCTGACCGCCGGTGCGATCCTCACGTTCCGGCGCGGCGCGGGCGTCGTCGGCCTCGGCGCGGTCGTCCTCGGGCTCCTCTCCGGGGTGTACTTCCCGATCAGTCTCCTGCCGGGTTGGCTTGCGACTATCGCGGCCGAGAACCCGATCGCGAAGGCGATCGACGGCAATGCGTGATGCGCTGCTCGGCGGCGCGACACTTCGCGGACGTCGCGCCGACGGTCGTCCTCCTCCTCCCGCTCTCGGCGGCCTCGCTCGCCGTCGGCTTGACGGCGTTCCGACTCGCTGTCCGCCGCGAGCGGCGCAACGGAACGCTGGGGCTCTACTGATGGAGCAATTGCGCCTGCGAACCGAGACCAGCTCAGGTGGCGCGAGATCGACAGCGAGGTCGTCGCCGTCGACATCCCGAGCTCGAAGTACCTGAGCGCGAACGAGTGCGGGTGCGATCCTCTGGCAGATGCTGGCGACCGGCACGACGCTCGATTCCCTCGCCGAACGCCTCGTGGAGACGTTCGGGATCGATCGAGGACCGCGCCCAGGCCGACGCGAAGGCGTTCGTGGACCAGCCTGGCGGAGCGCGACCTGCTGGAACGATGAACGTTCGCGGGCTCGACGTCCCGACGCTGCGCGCTGCTTGGTGGACGCGGCGGGCGCTGCGACGGGTGCACGCCGACCTGCAGGCGCGCGGCCTCGAGTACACGCCGGCGCCGAAGCCGCCCCCGCTCCCCGACCACGCACGACGTGGCGTCCTCGCGGTCCTCAGGCGCACGCCGAGCACGTGTCTAGAGCGCGCGCTCGTGCTCCAGCGCTGGCACGAGGCGCACGGGGCGCCGCGCGACGTGATCGTCGCGGTGCGTGGGCCGACGATCGACTTCTCCGCACACGCGTGGCTCGACGGCGAGCCGGACGGCGACACGTCGGCGTTCGCCGAGCTGATGCGACTGCCTCCTCGCTGATGCAGGCGACGGCCGAACTTGACGCCCCTCGAGCTCGCGACGGGCCTCGTCTTCGGCTCGGCTCCCGACTTCACGGTCGCTCACGACGCCCCGGAGACGCCGCGCTTGGCGCTCGAGAGCGCCGTTCTGCGCTTGCTGCAACGGCCACCCTGCGCAGTCAGCTTCTCCGGCGGACGCGACTCGTCCGCCGTTCTCGCGCTCGCCACGCACCTCGCGCGTCGCGAAGGGCTTCCGTTGCCGATCCCCGCGACGAACCGCTTCCCGGCGGTCGAGTCCTCGGACGAGACGGAGTGGCAGGAGCGCGTGGTCACGCACCTCGGACTCGAGGAGTGGGTGCGTCTCGAGCACGACGACGAGCTCGACTGTGTCGGGCCGATCGCGCAAGAGACACTCGCCCGCCACGGGCTTCTCTGGCCGTTCAACGCGCACTTCCACGTCCCGCTGCTCCGGACCGTGTCCGGCGGCTCGTTCCTGACAGGGATCGGTGGGGACGAGCTGCTGACGGGACCGCCCTGGCCGCAGCTTGCGAAGGCGTTCACCGGACGTGCGACGCCCACGGCACGCGACTTCCTCCGCGCCGGCTTCGTCATGTCGCCGAACGTCGTCAAGCGGAGAGTCCTCCGGCACCGTGCGTCCCTGACGCTTGGTTGGCTCACGGCGAGGGGTCGGCGCGAATTCCTCGATGCGCTCGCGCGCGACGCCGCGGGTGAGCCGGCGGGCTGGGCAAGCCATGCGAAGTGGGCCCGGCGATTCCGATACCTCAGCGTCGGGCAGCTGGAGCCTCGCGCCTTCTCGCGGCTGACGCGGACGTGCAGATCGACCACCCGTTCCTCGACCCCGGCTTCGCATCCGCGCTCGCCTCGCTCCCGCCTCGGGAGCGGTACGCAGACAGGACCCACGCGGTCCGCGCCCTGTTCGGCGACCTCCTCCCGGACGACCTGGTGGGGAGGTCGTCGAAGGCATCCTTCGACCGAGCGTTCTGGAGCCGGTCGAGCCGTCGGTTCGGAAAGACCTGGGACGGGTCAGGCGTGGACGCCGACTACGTCGACGCAGACGCACTGGCCGACGAGTGGAAGCGCGACGATCCCGAACCTCGATCGTTCCTGCTTGCGCAGGCGCTCTGGCTCGCAGCACCGCGCGACGTCAGCGCACGGCGTCCAGCAGACAATCGACGGACGACGTCAGCGACTCCCAGGACCGCGGGCGCCTGAGCTCATACGCAGGCAGGGAAGCGAGCTCGAGCAGCGCCTCGGCGTCGCGGGGCGGGACGGTGGTGCCACGGTTGGCAGTCAGCCGCATCAGCCGGTCCGAGCCACGCACGGCAACCGTCTCGGTCCGCTCTCCCCAGGCGAGAAAGATCCAACCGGCAAGGCGGGCTTCGCCCACGATCGGCGGGACGCGCAGCCGCCAACGCTCGCGGGCGCCGACCACGCCGAGCTCCTCGCCGACGCCGAGCACCTCGGCGGCCTCGCGTCGCAGGTCAACCGAGCGGGGAGCGACATGGACCAGGTCCTCCTCGAGGATGAGCATGTCGTCCGCCGCGATTGGGATCTCGTCCAGCGCAAGCCGCGCGACCAGGGTGCTCTTGCCGACGCCGCGCTCGCCGAGCAGCGCCCACGCCCTCCCCTCGACGACGAAGGCGCCGGCGTGGAAGCTCTCGCGCCCGTACCAGTACGCGGTCACGGCCGCGACCGGCGCGAGCAGCGGATGAACGAGCTCGTCGGCGTCGGCGGGCCTCGGCAGCGTGAAGATCGCCTCCCCGCGATCCCGGTCGAGCGCGATCTCCCCACCGCTCTGGAGCTTCAGCAGGGCCGCCTTCTCGGTCATCCACTCCTGGGGTGCACTCGTCGTCCCGTTTCGATAGCCGATGCGGAGGCGGGGCCATTCGGGAGAGGCGTCGACGAGCAGGTCGCGGGCGGCAGCCACATTTTCGAGCTGCAGCCCGTAGGCGCCTATGCGGTCGCCCAGTTGGCCCGGATCGTGCGGAATGTTACGTTGCTCGTCCACAAGGAGCGCCCATCATGGAGCAAACCCTTTGTCCACCCTGTCCCGGCGGCTAGTTGTGTGTCCGGCCGGTGGGAGCTACTTTCGTGCTTCGTGGAGCTCCACACAGCGAAGGAGACACTGATGCTTCAAGGACCGAGGAAGAGCACCGCCGCCTACGAGGCTCCGGAGCTCGTGGAACTCGGTGCTCTCCAGGAGCTGACGCTGGGGTGCGACAAGACGTTTGGCTCATCTGATGGCTTCACCTTCATGGGCCAGTCGATCGTCTGCTCTTCAGGGTAAGGCTTCACGTTTAGAAGCAGGGGCCCGGGAGCCCTGGTGCCGTTAGGCACTAAGGGAACCCGGGCTCTTGCGTTTTCTCCCTCGTGAAAAACCATCCAAGCGGCCGGTGCGGCCGCGCCGGCCTTGGCATACGGTCTGCACATGGACTCAGGGGCTTCCTCGCCGTCGATCGTTCTTCCGTACGAGCCGCCGGCTCTCGCGGAGCTCGGGCTCGTCGTCGACGAGACCCTGCACGGCTGCTTCTGGGGGAAGCAACTCGGCGGGTCGGACGGGTTCACCTTCATGGGGATCTCCGTCCCGATTTCGAGCTGCTCGTCCTAGCGGCCAAGAGCTCCGTCGCAGCGAACGCGCGCGGATCGGCTCAGCCGGAGAGCGCGGCCGAGTCTTCGAGGATCGACGCGCGCGCTGCCGGGTGAAGCGCGTTCCAGATGCGGAGGTAGGCCTCGATCCGCAGCCGGTCGAGGCCGTCAGCGCGGCCGCGGCCGCTGTCGCGGCAGTCCTGGCACAGCGGGGAACCGAGCTCGGCGAGCGCTTCTGTGACGACTGCGGCACAGCCATAGCACCGCCCGGCGGCGACGAGATCGAGCGAGCGCTGGATCTCCGTCTCCGCCACGAACCCGACGTCGATCATGTCGTTCGCAACGTGGCGCGCGCGGCAGTCGCAGCTGCGCAGGAAGACGATGATGTCGCCCAGGTCGTCCGGTTCCTCGAGCCGCACGCGCATTGCCGTGGACGAAGGATCGACTCCACTCACAGCGCCTGCCACGGTCGAAAGACCAGCTTCTCAGGCCATTCGATTGGAGTAGGGTGGCGACGGCTGCGTGTTCGCCCAGACCCGGCCGCGTGCGCGCCAGCCATGTCGTGAGGGGGCCTCGGCTGACCGGGCCGCAGGGCAAGCCGCGGTCCCCTCTCCTTCCTCGCCCGGCGCGCGCCTCTGGACAACCGTGCCTGCAAAGGGGCATCATGGTGCGACGACCGGAAAGGACAGGGCGGCCCCTATCCTCTCCGGTCGTCACTTGGCCGCGCTGCCATCCGGACGGCCTCAGGGTCGTCGCGGCGCCGGCACCGGCTCGGGAGAGAACGCCTCCTTGACCGCGCGGAGCACCTTGGCGCGCGAGCCTTCGGCCACAGGTTGCAGGCCACCGAGCTCGAGCCGCGCGAGCTCGACTCGACCAGAAGTTCGGACGGTGAGGAAGCCGAAGTCGGACAGGAAGTCGCGCGGGAAGATCGTCTTGTGCACCTGGAAGCGCTCGTACGCGCTCTCCCCCTCCGGATAGCGATAGGCGAACGCCTCGAGCGCGCGTGCTCCCTTGTCTCGCGCATCGCCGATCGCCGCGAGGAAGAGCGACTGCATCACCCAGGGGCTCGACGACGCGACGAGGTACGCGCACGTCACGAGTACCGCGTCCTCCGAGGGCGGTCCCGCGGGGAGCTCCGCTGCTCGCGGGAAGAGCTCGGCCGGGCCGTACTGCATCGACCCGAGCGTGTTGCCGTGCTCGTCGCGGTACACGGTGCCCCACGCCCCCCAGTCGTCCTCGATCTTGTCCGCCCAGCGGTCCTTGTTCGCCGTCCGCGCGTCACGCGACTGCCACCAGACGCACGTGTGGCAGACGGGTCGGGGTCGCCGGCAGCAGGCGTCGCTCGCGCGTCAAGCCCGGAGAGGTGCGCCGCTCAGTGCCGCAGCTGCCCGAGCGCTTCCTGGTGGGGCACTAGGCGACCTCGTCGACGACCACGTCGACGCGTTCGGCGTCGACGTCTGCCATGCGCTTGAGGTACTCGCGGACGCGCTGCTGCACCTCTCTGCCGACCGCCGGGATGGATGCCCCCCACTCGACGGCGAGGCGAAGCTCGACGGTGACGCGCCCGTCCTCGTCGTCCAGCTTGACTCCGCGCCGGTACGGAAGCGCTCGGTCGACGAGACCGCGGACGCCCTCGACGCCGAGCGCTGCGTCGGCCGCATAACGGCTCAACACCTCACCCGAGATCGACGCGTGACCTTCCACGGGTCGATTCTAGGCCCGGCGCAGCACGAGCTCCGTCGCCTCGGGGCGCGCGAAGAAGCGAAACGGCACGAACGTCGTGCCGAGCCCGGGCGACACGTGCAGCGTCGAGGAGCCACGGCGATACAGGCCCTTCGTGTAGCGCCAGTTGGCATGGGCGAGCCGCACCTTCCCTCGACCGTAGGGAATCGCGATTTGGCCGTCGTGCAGGTGGCCGGAGAGCACGAGCTGGTAGACGCCCGGCCGCACGCGGTCGAAGACGTACGGGTAATGGCAGAGCAGGATTCGGAGGTCCGCGTCGGGGTCCGCGCGACCTTCGGGATCCGCACGACCGGAGCGGTACGAAACGGGGTCGATTCCCACCAGCTGCACGCGCCGGCCCCGCAGCTCCAGCTCGACCGAGTCGTCGCGGAGCAGGTGCGCGGGTGAGAGGTCGTCGAGCCGGCTCGGGGCGGCGAGCGGATCGCGGGCGTCGCCGAAGTCGTGGTTCCCGAGCACGGCGTACGTGCTCGGGCCGAGGCGCTCCAGGAGCCTGCGGAGCTTCGGCTCGCCACGAGGATGTGTGAGCAGATCGCCCGTCAGGAGGACGAGATCCGGCCGCCGCTCCTCGACCCACGCCACGGCTCGCTCGACCGCGCGCGCGCTCCCGGAAGGGACCCCGAGGTGGAAGTCCGAGAGATGGGCGACTCGCAGGCCGTCGAGCTCGGGAGGAAGCTCGGGAACCTCCACGTCGAGCGTCCGGAGCCGCACCCAACCGGCCTCGAACCAACCCCAGCCGAGCAGCGCCGCGGCGGCGGCGCCCAGGCCGCCGACGAAGCGCGTGAGCATCCCGAGACCTTAGAGATGGCTCGGGCCCGGCCGAAGCCGGGCCCGAAACCGCCCCTCCACACCAGCTAGATGCCGGAGGGACGCGAGACTTGCGCTCTACACCGCGAGCTTGTCGAGCACCGGCTTCATCGAGACCACGTGGCGCCTGAACTTCAGCTCGGAGTCCTCGAGGCCGGCCGCGACACCGATCAGCTGCGAGAGGTGCATGATCGGCATCGGCTTCAGCGGCTCGAGGCCCTCCTTCTTCCGCTGCGCGTTCAGCTTCGACTGCCACGCGTCGAGCGACAGGTGACAGAGCGGGCACGGCGTCACGATCGCGTCGGCGCCGCGCTCGATCGCCTGCTCGATCGGCTGGATCAGCTCGCCGAGCGCAGTGTCCTCGCGCGCCTGGATGATCGGGAAGCCGCAGCACTTGATCTTCGCCGGGTAGTCGACGACCTCGCCGCCGCACGCCTCGATGATCCGCTCGAGCGACCACGGCTCGTCCGGGTTCTCGAACCCGAGCAGCTTCGACGGCCGGAGGATCTGACAGCCGTAGAACGGCGCGATCTTGATCCCCTTCAGCCCCTTGTGGGCGGAGGCCTTCAGCAGCTCGAAGCCCTCACCGTCGGCGACGAGCCAGAGGAAGTGCTTCACCTCGACCGCGCCGCTGTAGGGCGGCACGCCGACTGCCTCGAGGTTGGTGTTCACGCGCGCGAGCAGCGCGTCGTCGCCCTTCAGCATGAAGTCGGCCTGCCGGAGGTTCAGCGTGCAGACGTTGCAGATCGTCATCAGCGTGTCGGAGCCCGTCGCCTCCGCGTACGCGAGGATGCGCGCGTTCAGGTGGAGGTAGTAGTCGGGCTCCGCCTCGTGGATGTCGCCCGCGCCGCAGCACGTGACCGACTCGAGGTCGAGCAGCTCGAGCCCGACTTTCGGCGCGAGCGCCTGGGTCGAGGTGTCGAGCTCTTTCGCGGAGAGGGACGCGAGACAGCCCTTGTAGTAGGCGACCTGCTTCACGCCTCTTCCTCCCCGTCTTCGTCCTCGCGGAGGTGGTAGTCGAGCTTCGCGAGCGCGTGCTCGCCCTGGACGATGCCCTCGTAGCCGAGGCGGCCCTGCTCGTGCACGAGCTTGTGCAGGCCGCGCGCCTCGTCGACCTTCTCCGCCACGTGCGGCGGGAACGGCAGCGGCACCTTTCCCTTCGTTGCGAGGCCCATCGCGAACTTCATCTGCGAGATCGCAGTGATCACGCCCTGCGTCTTCGGCACGAGCTCCGTCTCGCGCAGCCACCCCGTCGTCTCCGTCGACTTGATGAACCACTTGGCGTGCTTCGCGCCCATGTCGCGGTCGATCCCCTCCTTGACCGCCTCGGCGCCGAGCTTCGCGATCGCGTCGCGCGGGTCGACGCCCTTCGGGCAGCGCTCGTTGCAGAAGTAGCACCGCGTGCACTCCCAGATCCCGTGCTCGGTGGAGTAGTCCTCGAGGCGCTCGACGGTTGCCCCGTCGCGCGCGTCACCGACGAAGCGCATCCCCTTGGCGAGCGCCTGCGGACCGAGGAACTCCGGGGAGGACTCCATCGCGTTGCACTCCGAGACGCAGCAGCCGCAGTTGATGCAGAGCGCCTCCTTGTGGATCACGTCCATCCGCTCCTGCGAGACGCGGTACTCCTTGCCCTCGGGCGGCTCCTCGTAGCCCGGGCTGGAGCCAGGGCTTCATCGCCTTGAACTTCTCCCAGAACGGGTCCATGTCGACGACGAGGTCCTTGACGATCGGCAGGTTCCCCATCGCAGAGATCACCGGCACGTGACCGGCCTGCACGATGTCGTACATCCGCGTCTTGCACGCGAGCACCGCGGCGCCGTCCATGCGCATCCCGCAGGAGCCGCAGATCATCATCCGGCAGCTCTTGCGGTACGCGAGCGAGCCGTCCTGCTGGTCCTTGATCATGTCGAGCACGTCGAGCAGCGTGACCCACTCGGGCGCCTCGATCTCGTACTCCTTCAGCGCGCGCTCCCCCGTCTGGGAGTCGAAGCGCCAGATCTTGATCTTGACCTGCATGGTCTTCTCGCGAGGTTGCGTCGCCGCTTCCACTAATAGGTCCTTTCCTGGGGCTGCCATTTCGTCATCGTCACGGGCTTCCAGTCGAGCTGCGGACCGTCACGCCACGTGACGAGCGTGTGCTTCATGAAGTTCTCGTCGTCTCGCTCCGGATAGTCGTGCGGCCGTGCATGCGCGCCCCGACTCTCCTTGCGCGCGATCCCGCAGACGACCATGCACTGCGCGAGCTCCAGCAGGAAGCCGAGCTCGAGCGCCTGCGTGAGGTCGCTGTTGAAGAGCGTCCCCTTGTCCTCGACGACGACGCGTTCGTAGCGTTCGCGCAGCCCGTCGACGATCTCACCCTGACGCTGCATCTGGTCCTCGCGCCGGAAGACGCCGAAGTTCTCGTGCATCGTCGTCGCGAGCTCGTCGCGGATCTTCCACGGACGCTCGCCCTCGTTGCGCCCGAGCAGCTCGCGCAGCTCGCGGTCGGCGTCGCTCACGACGCCGCCGGGGACGGTGACCGTCGTGTTCGAGAGCGCCCACTCGGCCGCGTGCCGCCCCGAGCGCTTGCCGAACGTGATCGTCTCCATCAGCGCGTTGCCGCCGAGGCGGTTCGCGCCGTGCACCGACACGCACGCAGCCTCGCCGGCGCAGTACAGGCCCTCGAGCGACGTGAGGCCCCAGACGTCGGTGTCGACGCCGCCCATGTGGTAGTGGGCACCCGGGCGAACGGGGATCGGCTCGTAGATCGGGTCGATGCCCGCGAAGGTCTGCGCGAGCTCACGCGTGCCGTGCAGCCGCTCGATGATCTTCTCCGCGCCGAGGTGGCGCAGGTCGAGCAGGACGTTGCCGTCGACGCCGCGGCCCTCGTCGATCTCGGTCTGCTCGGCGCGCGAGATGACGTCGCGCGACGCGAGCTCCATCGCGTTCGGTGCGTAGCGCTTCAGGAAGCGCTCGCCGTCCGCGTTCAAGAGGTAGGCGCCCTCGCCGCGGCAGCCCTCGGTGATCAGCACCCCGGTCGGCGCGAGCGTCGTCGGGTGGAACTGCATCATCTCCATGTCCTTCAGCGGGACGCCGACGCGGAGCGCCAGCGCCATGCCGTCGCCCGTGCACGCGTACGCGTTCGTCGTGCCGGTGTAGAGCCGGCCGGCGCCGCCGGTCGCGAGGATCACCGTCTTCGCGCCGATCACCTTCAGCCCGCCGTTCAGGAGGTCCCAGCAGATGACGCCCTGGCAGCGGCCGTCGTCGACGACGAGCTTCCAGGCGAAGTACTCCTCGTAGGTGAGGATGTCGCGCTTGACCACCTGCTCGTAGAGCACCTGGACGAGCACGTGGCCGGTGATGTCGGCGGCGTACGCCGTGCGGGGCGCTCCGGCGGCGCCGAAGGGTCGCTGCGCGATGCGGCCGTCCTCGGTCCGCGAAAAGACGGCTCCCCAGTGCTCGAGCTGGTAGACGTCGTCCGGAGCCTCGTTGCAGAGGATCTCGATCGCGTCCTGGTCGCCGAGGTAGTCGGAGCCCTTGACCGTGTCGTAGGCGTGCTGCTCGGGGTCGTCCTCGGAGGCGTTCCCGAGCGCCGCGTTGATCCCGCCCTCGGCCGCGCCGGAGTGGCTCCGGGTCGGGTGGATCTTGGAGATCATGGCCACGTCGGCGCCGACGTCGAATGCCTCGATGGCCGCGCGCATGCCCGCGCAGCCGGCACCGACGACGAGCACGTCGTGCTTGGCGTCCACCGGCTCGGACGCTATCGGATGCGGCCTGGGCAACGCCTCGTAACGTCAGCCGCTTGGCGTGAGGGGGCGATAAGATCCGGCGCGTCCCGGCGAGCGAGCGAAGGAGTACGCGTGGCGAAGATGGCGTTCCGGCTGCCCCCTGCGGCCTCGGTGATCGAGAACCCGAGCCCTGCGGAGGCGAAGGAGCTGACGGCGCGGATGCCGAACGCGCGGCCCACTCGCTTCGGGAACCTGAACATCTCGACCGAGGTCGTCTCTCGCTCGAAGCGCTCGACCTTCCTCGTCACGGACGAGCCCGACGGGCAGAACCAGGCGATGACCCGCGAGGACGGGCTGAAGTGGGCCGAGCTCCAGGACGACTACATCTCGGGGCAGGAGATGGTCGTGATCGACGGCTACATCGGCAACGACCCCGAGTTCCGCACGCCGACGCGCCTGTACATCGAGGCCGCGAACGCGAACATCGCCGCGATGCAGCAACAGCTCTACTTCGACCTCGAGCCGGGCGAGGACTTCGAGCCCGAGCTGACCGTCATCTACACGCCGAACCTGAAGACCGAAGGCTTCCCCGACGACCGGCTGATCGCCGTCGACCTCGAGCAGGGCGTCACGCGCGTCTTCAACTCCGACTACTTCGGCGAGTCGAAGAAGGGCGGGCTGCGGATGTGGAACAAGCTCGTCTACGACCGTGGCGGGCTCCCGCTGCACGCCGGCTGCAAGATCATCCCGACCGAGCAGCGGCGAGAGGGTGGGGCTGATCGTCGGCCTCTCGGGCACCGGCAAGACGACGACGACGTTCACGCGCCAGAACGGCTCGATCCCGGTGCAGGACGACTTCGTCGCGTGGATGCCGAACGGCCACGTCTACGTGACCGAGAACGGCTGCTTCGCGAAGACGTTCGGGCTCGAACCCCGACGACGAGCCGACGATCTACGGCGCCGTCACGCAGCCGGACTCGTACCTCGAGAACGTCTCGCAGCACGGCGACGAGGTCGACTTCTACGACACGTCGTACACGCAGAACGGGCGCGCGACGTTCCCGTTCGGCGTGATCGAGGCCGGCGCCGACCGCCACATCGCGGACGCGCACTTCCTGCTCATCCTGAACCGCAACGAGAACATCATCCCCGCCGTCGCGAAGCTCGAAGGGCCGCAGGCAGCGGCCTTCTTCATGCTCGGCGAGACGCAGGGCACGAGCGCCGGGGGCGCCGACGAGGCGGGCAAGTTCCTGCGCGTGCCGGGGACGAACCCGTTCTTCCCGATGCCGCACGACCTGCAGGGCAACCGCTTCCTCGAGCTGCTCGAGGACCACCCGCTCGAGGTGTATCTGATGAACACCGGGCGCGTCGGCGGACCGGAGAGCGACGAGCGCTCGAAGAAGGTCAAGATCAAGCACTCGTCCGCGATCGTCAAGGGCATCGCGGAGGGCACGATCGAGTGGGAGGTCGACCCCGACTTCCACTACTCCGTCGCGAGCTCCGTGCCGGGGATCGACGCGGACGACATCGACGTGCTGCAGCCGCGGCGGCTCTACGAGGCGGCGGGACGCGCGGAGGACTACCGCGCGCTCGCTGAGCGCTTCAAAGCCGAGCGCGGGGAGTTCTTGAAAGCTTTTCCGAGCCTGTCCGACGAGATCGTCGCCGCAGTCCGGTAGCCGAATCCGAATCAGGGCCTGGGTCGTATCCCGGGTGTGCGGTACGTCCTGTTACCGATCGCGGTGCTGGTGCTCGCCGGCTGTGGAGGCGACGGAGACGACTCAGCCGGCGCCACGACGACGAGCGCAGCCACGGGGACGCCGGTCGCCGTCTCCCTCGTCGACTTCGCGCTCGAGCCCAAGACGGTGCAGCTCGACGCACCGGGGACCTACACCTTCATGGTGAAGAACGACGGTCAGGCGCAGCACGCGCTCGAGATCGAGGGCAACGGCATCGAGGAGGAGACGGACACGCTCGGACCGGGAGACTCGGGCGAGGTCACGGTCGAGCTCGCCGCGGGCGAGTACGAGCTCTACTGCCCGATCGACGGCCACCGTGCGAACGGCATGGAAGGCACGCTCGTCGTCGCCGGCGGCTAGCCCGCTAGATCTGCCACGAGCCGTCGCGGAGGATCGGCGCGCGCGCACCGTCGCGCGTGACTCCCGTCACGGCGACCTCGTCGCTGCCGATCATGAAGTCCAGGTGCAGGTCGGAGCGGTTGATCTTGTCGATGTCCTCGGCGCCGACGAGTGACTCGTACGCGCCGCCGAGCGCGAGGTGGCTCGCCGCGTTCTCGTCGAGCAGCGTGTTGTAGAAGACGGTGCCAAGCGGGCCGATCCGGCCTTCGCGGTCGACGAGCGCGACCTCGCCGAGGCGCCGTGCTCCCTCGTCGACCGACGTTCGTCCCCGAAGCGCGTCGCCGCCCACCTCCGCGTCGAGCTCGACCGCGTAGCCGCCCTCGAAGCGCACGGTGATCCCGTCGATCAGCGTGCCGTCGCTCAGCACGAGCGGCCGCGTCGAACGAACGACGCCGTCCGCGCGCTGCGGGTCCGGCGTCGCGGTCAGCTCCTCCGACGGGAGGTTGGGGACGTAGTCGATGCCGCCGGTGGTCGTCTCGTTCGCGTTCCGCCATTTGGACGTCGGCAGCAGGCCGATTGTGAGATCGGTGCCGGGACCCTCGAAGTGCACTGCGTCGAGCTCGAGCTCCATCAAGCGGCGCCCCACCTCGGCCGTCTGGCCGAACCGCTCACGCCAGGCCGCGACCGGGTCGTCCGTATCGAGCCGGCAGACGTGCGCGATCTGCTCCCAGAGCTTGTCGAGCGGTTCGTCGGCGTCCGGGTAGACCTGCCGCGCCCAGCCCTCGACCGGGCCTGGGATGACGAGCCAGCTCGAGGCGTTCCGGTTGATCACCTCGAAGTTCTCCTTGATGCGCGGAAGCAGGTCACGCCCGACGCGAGCGGGGTCGAGGTCGCCGAGGAGCCCCGGCGCGGTTGACCCCGCGATCGAGATCAGGGAGCCACCCAGCTCACCGACTTCGACGGCACGTTGTCCGTACCACGGCGGCACGTAGTCGAGTGTGTTCTCGTCCGCGTGCTCGATTCGCGCGCGCTTGACGTGCGGGTCGAAGTAGAAGACGTCGACGAACCGTGCGCCCTGCCGGTACGCATGCGTCGCGATCGCCCGCGCGAACTCGTGCTGGCCGTGCTCGGCGTTGACGTTGACGACCTGCCCCGGCTGGATGTTCGCGCCGTACTCCACGGCCACCCGGGCGAGACGGTCTCGTAGCTCGTTTCTGGCCTCCATCGGCAGGCGATCCTAGCGAGGCGCCGAACACGGTCAGCGTGGATGCCGTCGAGCGCTTCCTGGCTTCGCCGTCCCTGTCCGAGGGCGACCCGCCGCTCGTACCGCTTCGACCTGGAGCCGTTCGCCGCGTGGCTCGACAAGCGCGGCACCGCGCTCGACGACGTCGACTCACGCGCACTGGCCGACTACGCGGCGCGAGCTCGGGCGCGACCGGCGCAAGCTCGCCCCCGCGACGATCTCGCGCAAGCTCGCCGCGATCCGCTCGTTCCTCCGCCATGCGCTCGGCCCGTCGCGTGTCCCCGAGGGATCGTTCTCGCCTCGCCGAGCACGGCGACTCCCGAACACGCCGGTGACGAAGGACATCGAGGCACTGCTCGACGCGCTCGAGGGCGACGGCCCCCTCCCGCTCCGCAACCGTGCGCTGCTCGAGCTCATCTACTCGGCCGGACTGCGCTCAAGAGAAGCCGTGCTCCTCGACCTCGCCGACGTCGACTTCGAGCAGGAGCTCGTGCGGGTGCACGGCAAGGGCGACAAGGAGCGCGTGGTGCCGCTCGGCGAGGAGGCCGCCTACTGGATCTCGCTGTACGTCCGCGACGCGCGTCCTCAACTCGTTCGTGGTGCCGAGGCGGCGCTGTTCCTGTCCACGCGCGGCAAGCGACTCGACACGAGCACGCTGCGGCGGATCTGCCCGAACCCGCACAAGCTCCGCCACGCGTTCGCGACGCACCTGCTCGAGGGCGGCGCTGACCTCCGCACGATCCAGGAGCTCCTCGGGCACTCGTCACTCTCGACCACGCAGGTCTACAGCCACGTCGACGGAAAGAGGCTGCGCCGTGTCTACGACAGCTCGCACCCCCGATCCTGAGCTCGACGGCTTCCTCGCCGTGCTCGCAGCGCAGCGTGCGCCGCGGACCGTCGACGCCTACCGGCGCGATCTCGAGCACTTCGCGCGGTTCCTCGGCTCGGCGCCCTCGCGCGCGACGACGGAGGAGCTCGAGCGCTACGTCGCGCAGCTCCGCGCGGACGGACTCTCCGCCGCAACGATCGCGCGGCGACTGTCCGCGCTCAAGAGCCTGTACCGGCACCTGATGCTCCTCGGTGCTCGCGCTGACAACCCCGCGGCCGAGCTGGCCTCACCGCGACGCGTGCGACGCCTTCCGCGCACGCTCTCGCCGTCGGAGGCCGAGCGCCTGATCGACGCCGCGAACGGGACGACGCCGCGCTCGCTCCGCGACTCCGCGATCGTCGAGCTCCTCTACGGCGCGGGGCTTCGGGTCAGCGAGCTCGTCTCGCTCGAGCGCGGCAGCGTCGACCTCGACCAGCGCATCGTCAGGGCGCTCGGCAAGGGATCGAAGGAACGGATCGTGCCGGTCGGCCGGCGCGCCGCCGAGGCGCTGCGCCGCTACCTCTCGCGCGGCCGCCCGTACCTCGAGCGCCGCCAGCGCCCCGAGCTGTTCCTGAACGCGAAGGGCGGGCCGCTGACGCGCTCAGGCGTCTTCCTCATCCTGCGCAAGCTCGCGGAGAAGGCGGGGCTCGAGCCCGGACGCGTGCATCCGCACCTTCTGAGGCACTCCTTCGCCACCCACCTGCTCGAGGGCGGAGCCGACCTGCGCAGCGTCCAGGAGATGCTCGGCCACGCCGACCTTGCGACGACCGAGCTCTACACGCACGTCTCCGACAAGCGGCGCCGCGAGCTGTACTTCCAGGCGCATCCGCACGCGCGGAGGCGTTTGGCGGCGCGCCGAACCGTAAACAAACCCGAATCGGACTGAACGGGATCTCACCGCTGGTCCTCGCCCTCCTCGCGTCCACGGGAGTGGGCGTCTGGATGGCGATCGCAGGCGTGCAGAAGCACGCGCTCGAGTGGCGGCGCCGCAAGCGCACCTGCCCTTCTTGCGGACGGGCGATCAACGGCCGCACCTGCGGCCACGTTCATAGCTAGCTCTTCGCGGCGCCGGACTTCTTGCGGAGCAGCTCCGCGACCTTGCGCGCGATGTCGCGCAGCTCCCGGTCTTGCTCGTCGTCCTCGGACAGCCCCTTGAGCAGCCGGATCGTGTCGGGCTGCGGCGACGCGTTCTTCAGGCAGACGATCGCGAGGCGCCGAACGGCCTGGTTGCCGTCGCTGTCGGCCAGCGAGTGCAGCTTCGGGCGCACCTGGTTGGCGACGCCGGGATGGTCGCGTGAGAGCGACTCGAGCGCCACGAGCGCGGAGCCGCGGCAGGCCGGGCTGTCGTCCTCGAGCCCCCTGCGCAGGAGCTCGATCTTCTGGCGGAACTGGAACTGCGCGATCGCCCGGTAGGCCTGCGCGCGAACGCGGAAGTCCGGGTCCCGGGCCGACATCTCGAGGTCGTCGTCCCACTCGTGCCGCAGCGTGGCGAGCCCCTTCTCGTCGCCCGCCGCGACCAGCTCCTCCGCCTTCGCCGCCGCCTCCGCGAGGGTCAAGCGAGCGAGCGGGGTTCCGGGCCGACGTAGCGGGCCGAGGGCCGGAAGAGACGGCCGGTCCGCTTCTGCTCGAGGATGTGCGCCGACCAGCCGGCGACGCGCGAGCACGCGAACATCGCGGGCGCGAGCGGCGGCGGGATCTCCGCGCTGTCGAGCACGACCGCCGAGTAGTACTCGACGTTCGTCGCGAGCACGCGCTCGGGATGACGCTCCTGGAGCACGCGGAGCGCAACTGCTTCGAGCTCCTCGGCGACGTCGATGTTCGCCGCGCCGAGCTCCTTCGCCGTTCGCTTCAGCACGCGCGAGCGTGGGTCCTCTGCGCGGTAGACGCGGTGGCCGAAGCCCATGATCCGCTTGCCGCTCTCGAGCGCTTCCTTCACCCAGCGCTCCGCGTCGCCGAGCTTCGCGACCTCCTCGAGCATCGGCTTCACGTACGCGGGCGCGCCGCCGTGCAGCGGGCCCGAGAGGGCACCGACCGCAGACGAGAGCGCTGCACCGGAGTCCGCACCTGTCGACGCGACGACGCGCGCAGTGAACGTCGACGCGTTCAGGCCGTGCTCGGCGGTGCAGATCCAGTACGTGTCGATCGCCTTGACGTGCTTCGGGTCTGCCTCGCCGCGCCAGCGGAGCAGGAACTTCTCGGCGGCCGTCTTTCCCTTCGCGACGACGTCGTCCGGCGCGGGCTCGCGCCCGTCGGCGACGGCGGCGGAACGCGCGACGATCTCCATCATCTGCGCGGAGAGGCGGCCGAGGTCGCTCCGCGCCTGCTCGTCCGAGATCTCGCTCAGCTTGCCGAGCTTCCACTCGCCGGCGAGGCGTGCGGTCTCGGCCTGCAGGTCGGCCGGCGCGTTGCCCGTGAGACCCGCCGGCTCGTACGGCTCGGGGTCCGGCATCTTCGAGCTCAGGTCGTTGTCGACGAGGAGGCCCCACACGTACTCGTAGGGATACGTCCCGACCAGCTCTTCGATGTCGATGCCGCGGTACCTGAGCTGGCCCCCCTCGCGGTCCGGCTCCGCGATCTCCGTCTCGACCGCGACGACGCCTTCGAGCCCCGGCCGGAAGTCGGTGGTGGCGCTCATCGGCGCGGACTGTATCGATACAGTCCGGCCCCGGGTATGGCGGTGCGAGCTTGAGACAGAAGGTGACCGTCGTCGGGGCCGGGAACGTCGGTGCCACGTGCGCGCAGGTGCTCGCGCAGCGCGACTACGCGGACGTCGTCCTGGTCGACATCAAGGAAGGCCTGCCGCAGGGCAAGGCGCTGGACATCGACCAGATGGGCGCAGTGCTCGGCTTCGAGCCGAAGGTCGTCGGCTCGAACAGCTACGAGGAGAGCGCCGGTTCGTCCGTCGTCGTGATCACCGCGGGGCTGCCTCGCTCGCCTGGGATGAGCCGCGACGACCTCGTCACGACGAACGAGAAGATCGTCAAGTCGGTCACCGAAGCGGTCGTCGCGGCGTCGCCGGACGCGATCCTGATCGTCGTTTCGAACCCGCTCGACGCGATGTGCCACGTCGCGAAGAGCGTCTCGGGCTGGTCGCGGGAGCGCGTCTTCGGAATGGCGGGCATCCTCGACACCGCGCGCTTCTCGACGTTCATCGCGTGGGAGACCCGCGCGTCGGTGAAGGACGTCACGGCGATGGTGCTCGGCGGTCACGGTGACCAGATGGTCCCCGTCGTCAGCGCCACGACGGTCGGCGGCGTCCCGCTCACGAAGCTCGTGCCGAAGGACCGGATCGAGTCGATGGTCGAGCGCACGCGCAAGGGCGGCGGCGAGCTCGTCAACCTGCTCGGGACGTCCGCCTGGTACGCACCGGGTGCCGCGGCCGCGCAGATGGTCGACGCGATCTGCCTCGACGAGAAGCGCGTGCTCCCGTGCACGGCGTATCTCGAGGGGGAGTACGGGATCGACGGCCTGTACATGGGCGTGCCGGTGAAGCTCGGCGCGGCCGGGATCGAGCAGATCGTCGAGCTCGACCTGACCGACGAGGAGCGCGGCTGGTTCGACGAGTCGACGGCAGCCGTACGCGACGTCGTCGGCGTCTTGACCACCTGAAAATGCTGCGCATTTTCAGGTGATGGAGTAAAGGCACCATGGACTTCGGCCTCCGTGGAAAGACAGCGATCGTCTGCGGCGCTTCTGAGGGGATCGGTCTCGGCGTCGCCGAAGCGCTCGCGGGCGAAGGCGCCAACGTCGCGATGTTCGCGCGGCGGCGAGAGCCGCTCGACCGCGAGGCCGACCGCCTGGGAGCGCTCGCGGTGCGCGGCGACGTCACGAACCCTGCCGACCTCCAGCGGCTCGTCGAGAAGACCGTCCAGGCATTCGGTGGCATCGACGTGCTCGTGAACAACTCGGGTGGGCCGCCGCGGACGCGAGGGGTCGACCTCACGGACGAGCTCGTCGAGGAAGCCGTCGAGCTGCTGCTCTTGTCTGCGATCAGGTTGACGCGGCTCTGCCTCCCCTACCTCGGCAAGAGCGACCACGGCCGCATCGTGAACATCACCTCGAGCACGGTGAAGGAGCCCGTCGACAACCTGGCGCTCTCCAACGTCGTGCGGCCGGGCGTGATCGGCTGGGCGAAGACGCTCTCGCGCGAGCTCGGCCCCCAGGGGATCACGGTGAACTCGATCGCTCCGGGGCGGATCGACACAGCGAGGATCCGCGAGGTCTACCCAGACGGCCCGACGGCCGAGGATCTCGCGACGATCCCGATTGGGCGCCTCGGCTCACCGCGCGAGGTGGGCGACGTCGTCTGCTTCCTCGCCTCGACGCGGGCGTCGTACGTGACCGGCACCGTCATACCCCTCGACGGGGGATTGACCCGCTGGTCCTCGCTGGTGACGTACCAGCGGCCGAGCGCCTCGGTCTCGCGTGCGTGCGGCTGTTCTACTGCCGGTCTCGGCTCGGTTCGGCTGTCGCCGGTTCGCTCTTCTTGCGGCTCGTCGCGGCAGTCGCGGTCGCGTTCTGGATCCTCCCGACCGAGAGCTACATCTTCCTCCCGAACCGCGCGCACCCGGTCGCGCCGCTGGTCGAGGTCAAGGGTGGCAAGGAGCCGAAGGACGGCGGCATCTACTACGTCGACGTGCTCGTTCGCAAGGCGACGCTCATCGAGCGGCTGTTCCCGAGCCTCCGCGAGGGTGCGTCGGTCGTCCCCGCCGAGCAGGTCCGCCCACCCGGAGTCAGCGAGGGCGAGCGGCGACGCGAGGAGCTGCAGGAGATGCAGTTGTCGCAGCGTGTCGCGGCAGCCGTCGCGCTGCGCGAGCTCGGCTACAAGGTCGTCGCAAAACCGACCGGCGCACGGATCGAGTTCGTCGATCCCGAATCGCCGGCCGCGGGCAAGCTGCTTCCAGGCGACATCGTCACGAGCGCAGGCGGGAAGCCGGTCCAAGGCCCGGCGGGGCTCAGGCGCGCGATCCGCGAGAGCGGGACAGCTCGAGACGTGCCCCTTGTCGCGAAGCGCGGAGACAAGCAAATGGAGGTCAGCGTCCGGCCGAAGCGCGGGCCGCAGGGGGCTCCGATGATCGGCGTCGTCGTCTCGCAGGCCGCCGACATCGAGCTGCCGGTCGACGTGAAGATCGACACGGACGGGGTCGGCGGGCCGTCCGCGGGGCTCGCCTTCGCCCTCGATCTGCTCGAGGAGCTGGGGCGCGACGTCGACAACGGGAACCGCATCGCGGTGACCGGCGCGCTCGACCTCGACGGCACCGTCGGCGAGATCGGCGGCGTCAAGCAGAAGACGATCGGCGTCGAGCGCGCAGGGATCGACGTCTTCCTCGTTCCGGCTGGGGATAACGCAGCCGAGGCGCGCAAATACGCGGATGGGATTCGGATCGTGCCTGTGACCAGTTTTCAACAGGCGTTGCGGGCGCTGGCAACATTGCCGCCCGCGCGCCAAGATTGAGCAGATTTCGTCACGTTCGAATGCGCCGCAAAGTGCACAGCTTTCATCCGGCCGGGACTTGAACGACCGAGCAGGGGCCGTAGACTCCACGCCTGTTTGCAAGCTGAGTTTTGGGCGAACAAGGGGAGCGATGAGCAAAAGCATCAAACCAACGTGCGATGATTGCTACTTCCGCCGAGCAGGCCTCTGCGCACTCGCCGGCGACGACGTCTGCCCCACCTTCCGAGCGGCCCAGCGTGGCTCGCTCGTGCCGCCCCGCCAGCCCGCGCTCGTGCCGCGGACGGTCGCGGCGAGCCCTGCGGCCGCCTAGGAGGCCCTAGACCCTCGCCGCCGACGGGACGAGCGCGGCGAGACGCCCGATCCCTGTCCACGATCTCGGCGGGCGAGACGAAGCTGAACGCGAGCCGCGCCGACCGCTCGCCGCCCTCACCGGGCGGGAAGAAGTCCGCCCCCTTGATGAAGGTGACCCCCGCCTGCTCGGCGCGGCCCAGCAGCTCGGAGGTGTCGACGCCGAGGTCGAGCCACAGGAAGTACCCGCCCTCGGGCCTGCTCCAGGAAGCGCGGCCGGCGAGCTCCGACTCGAGGGCTCCGAGCATCGCGTCGCGGCGCTCGCGGAGCAGGCCGCAGACGCGCTCGAGGTTCGGCTCGAAGGCGCCGCGCCGGAGGAACTCGTAGACGGTCGCCTCCCCGAGCAGCGCGGGTGTGATGTACGTCGACACCGCCAGCGCCTCGAGCTCGGCCGCGAGCTCCTCGGGCAGGACGAAGTAGCCGACCCGGACGCCCGGGGCGATCGTCTTCGAGAACGACGAGCTGTAGAGCACGTGCTCTCCGCCCGCGAGCTCGAGCAGGCTCGGCGGTGCCTCGCCCTCGAACCGCACGAGACCGTACGGGTCGTCCTCGTAAACGAGGACGTCGTGCTCGGCCGCGAGCTCGGCGACGCGGCGGCGGCGTTCCGTCGTGAGCGTCCGCCCGCTCGGGTTCTGGAAGGTCGGGATCGTGTAGAGGACCGCCGGGCCGCGCCGGAGCTCGTCCTCGAGCGCGTCGACGTCGAGCCCGTCGTCGTCCTGCGGGATCGCGACGACGTCCGCCCCGAGCTCGCGCAGGATCTTCAACGGCCGGTCGTAGGTCGGAGCCTCGACGAGGAAGCGCCGCTCACCGACGAAGCGGTTGGCGAGGAAGACGAACCCCTGGAGGGAGCCGTTCGTGACGAGAACCCGGGCCGGGTCGACGCCGTGCCGCTCGCCGAGCCAGGGCACGAAGCGGCGCGTACCCGCCCCCGGGGCCGTACGAGAGAACGGTGCGCCCGTCCCGCTCGATCGCGACGCGCGCGCAGTCCGCCAGCTCTTCGACGGGGAGGCACTCGGGGGCGGGAATCCCGCGCGCGAACGAGATCGTCTCCACGCTTCGAGTGTAGAGATGGCCGCGGCCAATCAGCTGGGAGCGATGCGTCGCGCGCCGACGAGTCTTCCGCCGTAGCCCGAGCGACCCAGGCTGACGACCTCGACCAGGCGGCCGGAGTTCGGTGCATGCACCATGCGCCCGCGGCCGAGGTAGATGCCGACGTGCCCGAGCCCGTAGAAGAAGAGCAAGTCGCCGGGCTTCAGACCGGAGCGCGCCACTCGCCGACCCCGGTCGTACAGGGCGTACGAGCTGTGCGGTAGCTCGACGCCGAGTCGTGCGTAGGCCCAGTAGACGAGCCCGGAGCAGTCGAAGCCGCCGGCGAGCGAGCTGCCTCCCCATCGATACGGAACGCCGACCGCCTTCAGGGCGACCTTCGCCGCGCGCGCGCCCAGGGTGGGCTTCGCCTTCCGGACGAACGGGTGCGGGTCGTGGCCCGCGAAGGCGGTCGGCGCTGCGATCGCGAAGACGGTCGCGGCAAGAGCGACCACCAGCAGGAGTCTGCGGGGGTGAATGGGCATAACGAGGGATGAACGGCGGGCCACCGCCAGCAGGCGATGCGCGGCCCTGGGCTGTTCGTAAGCACCGCACCCTAGCCGGAAACCGGGAGCTGTCTACCCCCTTCGGCGGCTCCGGCCGATCCGGGCGCTTCACTATCGGGATGAGGCGAGCCGTTCTCATCGCCGCCTTCTGTCTCGCCGTGCTCGCCGCGGGCTGTGGAGGCGACGATTCGAGTGCCGAGGCCTGGGCGGACGACTTCTGCACGGCCGTCGAGGACTGGCGCGAGCGGGTTCAGGACGCCGCGGCCGAGCTCGCGGAGCCGGCGACCCTCTCCGAGGAGCAGCTCGACGAGTCGATCCGGGAGGCGGTGGCCGCCTCGGACGACCTGCTCGCCGATCTCGGCGAGCTGGGGCTGCCGGACCTCGAGGCGCGCGACGAGATCGAGCAGGAGCTCGACCACCTCGAAGGGGTCCTTCGCGAGCGCGCGTCCAACGCGCGGGCGGGCATCGACCAGCCCGCGGGCAGCGTCAGCGAGGCGCTGGCCCGGCTCGCCGCGCTCTCGCGCGAGCTCGCCGCCGCTGCGGCGACCATCGAGCTGACGATCGAGAAGCTCCGCGCGCTCGATCCAGCAGGCGAGTTGAAGCAGGCGCTCGAGTCGAGCGACGCCTGCGCGAGCCTCAAGGGCTGAGGCTAGGCGCGGGCCGCGACGGCGTCGGCGACGAGCTGCGCGACTTCGGTCGGCGTCGTGCCGACACGAACGCCGCAGGCCTCGAGCGCTTCCTTCTTCGCCTGCGCGGTGCCGGACGAGCCGGAGATGATCGCTCCGGCGTGGCCCATCGTCTTGCCGGGCGGCGCGGTGAAGCCGGCGATGTACGCGAGCACGGGCTTCGACATCCGGTCGCGGATGAACTCTGCGGCCTTCTCCTCTTCATTGCCGCCGATCTCGCCGACCATGACGACCATCTCGGTCTGCGGGTCGGCCTCGAACTTCTCGAGGATGTCGATGAACGACGAGCCGGGCACCGGGTCGCCGCCGATCCCGACGATCGACGAGTTGCCGAGACCGAGCTGGGCCAGCTCGTAGCCGATCTGGTACGTGAGCGTCCCCGAGCGCGAGACGAGCCCGATCGCGCCCTCCGCGAAGACCTCCGCGGGGATGATCCCGACGTTCGCCTTGCCCGGCGAGAGCACGCCGGGCAGTTCGGGCCGATCATCGTGATCCCCTTCGGGCGCACGTACGTGTAGACGCGGAGCATCTCGTGCGCCGGGATGTGCTCGGTGATCACGATCACGGTGCCGATGCCGCTGTCGACCGCCTCGTACACGGCGTCCGCGGCGAAGCGCGCGGGCACGAAGATGAGCGAGGTGTTCGCCTCGGCCTGCTCGACGGCCTCGGCGACGGTGTCGTAGACCGGGATGCCCTCGACGTCCTGGCCGCCCTTCCCCGGCGTGACGCCGGCGACGACGTTCGTGCCGTAGTTGCGGTTGCGGAGGCCGTGGAAGCGGCCCTCGCTCCCGGTCAGGCCCTGCACGACGAGCCGCGTGTCCTGGTCGACGACGATCGCCATTACGTCTTTCTGCCCTTGAGCAACAGCGATCGGAACATCACGCGGCCCTCTTCGATGCGGTCGGCAAGCAGTTCGCGCGCGCGCGCAGCGTCGGCCTGGGGAGTCTCGACCCGCGCAAGCCACGCCTCCACGTCGAGCCAGCGCTCGAACGTCTCGGTCTCCTCGACGTCGAGGCCCGCTTCACCAAAGAACGTCCGCCACTCCTCCTGCGAGTAGCAGCGGACATGGGTTGGATCGTGGAGGCGTTCCGCCTCCTCGAACTCCTCGCTCGTGAACAGATTGTCCTCGACAACCACGCGGTCGCGCGTGACCCGCGCCATCTCGCTCATCGCCGCACGCACGTCGTCGAAGTGATGCGGCGCGATCCGGCACGCGACGACGTCGAAGCTCCCGTCCGCGAACGGGATCTCCTCGGCGCGCGCGACGACGGTCGGTTTCATGCCCGGCGCGGGGTCGAGCGAGACGACCTCGCAGCCGGCCTCCCGCAACCGTCGCGCGACGTGTCCGCCGCCGGTCGCGACATCGAGAGCCTGCACGCCCACGCCGGGCTCGCACCACTCGACCAGCAGGTCGAGGTCGGGGCCCTCGCGATGAACCGCGCTCTCGCGGAACGCCTCGGCGCGCTCGGACCAGACGTCGGTCATGCCGCCAGCTCCACTGCGCGGCGCGCCGCGTCGAGCATCGTCGGCTCGACGTGGAGGTTCGGCGGCGAGGCCTCCTCGAGGATCTCCCGGCCTTCCTCCGCGTTCGTCCCGTCGAGCCGCACGACGATCGGGTGCTCGATCGTCATCCGGTCGAGCGCGGCGAGGATGCCGCGCGCGACCTCGTCGCAGCGCGTGATCCCGCCGAAGACGTTGAAGAAGATCGACTTCACCTGCGGGTCGGCCGTGATCACCTCGAGCGCGTCGACCACGCCCTCGGCGTCGCCGCCGCCGCCGAGGTCGCAGAAGTTCGCGGGGCGCCCGCCGGCGAGCGCGATCACGTCGAGCGTCGACATGACGAGGCCTGCGCCGTTCCCGAGGATCCCGACCTCTCCGTCGAGCTTCACGTACGTGACGCCCTTCTCGCGCGCCGCCCGCTCCTCCGGCGGCACCGCTTCGAGGTCGCGCATCTCCGCGATGTCGGGATGCCGGAAGAGCGCGGCGTCGTCGACCGTGAACTTCGAGTCGAGCGCCTTGACCTCGCCGTCGGGCGTGACGATCAGCGGGTTGATCTCAGTGAGCATCGCGTCGGTCGCGACGAATGCCTCGTAGAGCTTCCCGACGATCGCGAGGATCTGCTTCTGCTCGCTCGGGTCCTCGACCCCGGCGCCGTAGACGAGCCGGCGCGCCTGCCACGGCTGGAAGCCCTCGAACGGGTCGACGTGCAGGCGCACGAGCTTCTCCGGCGTGGACTCTGCGACCTCTTCGATGTCGATTCCGCCTTCCTTGGTGAACATGAAGAGCGGTTGCTTCGCGCCACGGTCGAACGTCAGCGAGAGGTAGTACTCCTTCGCGATGTCGGACGCGCTCTCGATCCAGAGCTTGCGCACGACGTGGCCGCGAATGTCGAGCCCGAGGATCTGCTCGGCCTTCTCGCGCGCGTCGTCGGGATTCTCGGCGAGCTTGATCCCGCCGGCCTTGCCGCGGCCGCCGGTGAGGACCTGCGCCTTCACGACGACCTGGCCGCCGATCTCCTCCGCCGCCGCGCGCGCTTCGTCGGGGGTGGTTGCGAGTCTCCCCTCCGACACGGGGATCCCGAAGCGCTTGAAGAGCTCCTTGCCCTGGTACTCGTAGAGGTCCACCGGCGGCGGACTCTACCCATGCACACCTTGTAACCTCGTGGCTCGCCGCCAACCCACGCAGGGAGGATCAATGGACGAGCGCACGACCACGCTCACCGACGACCAGATCCGGACCGACCAGTACAGCAGCGAGGTCGCGGACGAAGAGCCGGACTCAGACGGCACCGACGCCGAGCCCACCGACGCAGATAGCGACGACACCGACGCAGACGCAGACGGCACGGACGCTTCGTAGCGCACTCGCGCGCTGCGTCGAGCCTGTCGAGGAATCGGCCTTCCTCGCCGAGCACTGGGAGCGCAAGCCGCTCGTCGTCGAGCGCGACGAGCCCGGGCGCTTCGACGACCTCCTGACCACGGAGGATGTCGAGGGGCTGCTCGAGTCGGGCGGCCTGCGCTCCCCCGCTTTCCGCCTCGTGCGCGCCGACGAGAAGCTGCGCGCGAGCGACTACCTCGTCGACGTGCCCTGGCGACCCGTTTCCTTCAAGGGCGTCGCCGACGTCGCACGTGTCGCCGAGGCCTTCGACTCGGGCGCGACGCTCGTGATCCAGGGCCTGCACCACTGGTGGCCCGCGCTCTCGACGTTCTGCCGCTCGCTCGAGGCGTCGCTCGGCCACCCAGCGCAGGCGAACGCGTACTACACGCCGCGCGCCGCGCAGGGACTACCGGTGCACCACGACACGCACGACGTCTTCTGTTTGCAGATCGCGGGCGAGAAACGCTGGCTCGTGTACGAGCCGGTCTGGGAGCTGCCGCTGAAGAACCAGCGCTACGACAAGAAGCTCGGCGCCCCCGGTGAGCCCGTCCTGGACGTCACGCTCCAGCCGGGCGACACGCTCTACCTCCCGCGCGGCTGGCTCCACGAGGCGAAGACGTCCGACTCCGACTCGCTGCACCTCACGATCGGCGCCAACGTCTACTCCTGGCTGGACGCATTCAAGGCGGCACTCGACGAGTGCGCCGACGATCCGGACTTTCGCCGCTCGCCGCAGGGCTCGCCCGCCGAGCTCCTCGCGCGACTCGGCGAACGGCTCGGTGACCACGACGTCCGCCGGCGGATGCGCGCCAAGCTCGTGCGCACGCGTCGTCCCGTGCTCGAGGGCCAGCTGGGGCACCTGCGCGCGCTTCGCGACCTGGACGTGGAGACCGAGCTCGAGCGGCGACCGACGGTGCTCGCGGACCTCGAGCTCCGTGGAGACCGGGCGGAGCTCACGTTCGAGGGCCGCACGCTCGAATTCCCGACGCACGTCGGCGAGGTCCTGGAGTTCGTGCTGCGCACGGACGAGCCGTTTCGCCCGTCGGACCTGCCGGGCAGCCTGGACGACGACGGCCGGCTGGCGCTCGTCGCGCGCCTCGTGCGCGAAGGGTTGCTCGTCAGCCGCTGACCACGTAGCGCCGCGCGCGGTGCAGCTCGCTCGCGGTGCAGGTGAGGTAGTCCTCGGGGCCGAGCACGAGCGACACCTCGCGTTCGTGCACCCGGCCGTCGCGGTCCTCGAAGGCGATCCGGGAACCTTGCTCCGAGACGAGACGGAGGTCGTCGAGGCGCAACAACCCCGTGCGCTCACGGATGTCGCGCTCGACCGCCTGCGCAGCGAACGAGTAGCACGACCGGCCGCGGTAGTGCTCGAGGTCGATCGTCTCGCCGAGGTGCGCGTCGAGCACGCGGCCCGAGTCCTTGCGCTCGACGCGTCCGTAGAACACGCCGCGCGCGAGACAGAGGAGGTTGCCGGCGAACCGATCGCCGCCGATGTGCGTCGTCTGCCAGACGGCCTCCTCTTCGACCTGCTCGGCGAGCGCCTCGAAGAGCGGGCGGCCACGGCGTGCGCAGCAGGGGTCGTGCTTGCCGTGCGTGCAGACGAGGAAGAGCGGTCGGTCGAGCGGCTCGCCCGCGTGCGCGAGGTCGAGGTCGCGGAGGTCCTCGTACGTCGAGAAGGACGTGCAGCGCAGGCTCTCCTCTCCCTCGCGCGACGTCGCCGCGTACCCGCGCAGCTCGTCCCGCCCGCGACGATCGGGGCGGCGCACGAACAACAGGCGGGTGCGTGGACGCGCGCTCACCTGCTCACGGAGGCTGTGCTTCACCTGATCCGAGAGCCCCGAAGCGCGCAGCGCGTCGGGACCCCAGAGCCCGCGGTACTCGACGATCAGCCAGTGGTCGATCCGGCTCGCAGTGGCAGCGAGTGCCTCGCCGTGCTCCAGCGAGACGTCGCTGCAGAAGGGACGGTGCCTACTCATCCCGGCGAGCACGCAGATCACTTGCCCGTTCTGGACCGGCTGGCCCTCGGCGACCGACAGCTCGGTCACGACGCCTGCTCGGTGCGCGGTGATCTCGTTCTCCATCTTCATCGCCTCGACGATGCAGAGCACGGTGCCCGCGTCGACGGCGTCGCCTTCGGCGACTGCCACCGACAGGACCGTCCCCTGCATCGGGCTCACGACAGCGCCGGAGCCACCGTGCCCAGACGCGCCCGCGCGCTCGCGACGGCTGCGCGCGAGCTCGAGCCACGGCGGCTCGGACGCGAGCACGCTCACCTCGAAGCGGCGGCCGTCGACCTCGACCGGCGTGACGCGCTCGACCAGCCGCCCGGTGCCGTCGAGCGACGACGCGTGCTCGACGGTCAGCTCCTCGGCCCGGGCGGCGAGCTGCTCGGACTCGACGACGCCGTGACACGTCGCGCCTTCGACGAAGCAGGGGTGCTCGAGCAGCGCGCGGTGGAACCCGAGCAGCGTCTTCACCCCGCCGATCTCGAACTCCTCGAGCGCCCGCAGCATCCGCCGGCGTGCACGCTCGCGGTCGACATCGCGCACGATCAGCTTCGCGATCATCGGGTCGTAGAGCGGCGAGATCTCCGAGCCCGCGACGACGCCCGAGTCCACGCGGACGCCGGGCCCGGACGGCTCGCGGTAGCGCGTGATCCTTCCCGGCGCAGGGAGGAAGCCCCTGGAGACGTCCTCCGCGTTGATCCGGCACTCGATCGCGTGGCCGCGCAGGACGACATCCTCCTGTCGCACCGACAGCGGCTCGCCCGCGGCGATCAGGATCTGCTCACGCACGAGGTCGAGGCCGGTCACTTCCTCGGTCACGGTGTGCTCGACCTGGATCCGCGTGTTCATCTCCATGAAGTAGTAGGAGCCGTCCGGCGCGAGCAGCCCTTCGATCGTCCCGGCGGAGCGGTAGCCGGCGGCACGCGCGGCGTCGACGGCGATCTTCCCGATCCGCTCGCGCAGCTCCTCGTCCACTGCGGGCGACGGGGTTTCCTCGATGAGCTTCTGGTGACGTCGCTGGATCGTGCAGTCGCGCTCGCCGAGGTGGATCACGTTCCCGTGCGCGTCCGCGAGGACCTGCACCTCGACGTGGCGCGGGTCCTCCAGGTAGCGCTCGACGTAGACGGCAGGGTCGGCGAAGTACGACTGCCCCTCGCGACTCGCCGACTCGAACGCGCGCTCCGCCTCGTTCGGCGCGTGGACGATCTTCATGCCCTTGCCGCCGCCGCCCGCCGCGGCCTTGACGATCAGCGGATAGCCGATCTCCGCTCCGAGCGCCTCGATCTCGGCTGCGGAGCGGACCGGGTCGGTCGTGCCCGGGATGATCGGCACGCCCGCTTCTCGCATCCTGGTTCGAGCGGCAGTCTTGTGCCCCATCAGCTCGATCGCCTCGGGCGGCGGACCGATCCAGACGAGGCCGGCCTGCTCGACCGCTCGGGCGAAGCCGGCGTTTTCAGCGAGGAAGCCGTAGCCCGGATGCACGGCCTCCGCGCCACTCGTGCGCGCAGCGCTCAACAGCTTCTCGACCGAGAGATAGCTCTCGGCCGCCGTCTCGCCGCCCAGCGGGAACAGCCTGATCGGCGACCCGCACGTGGAGGGCTCCGCGGTCCTCGTCCGAGTAGACGGCGACCGACCCGAGCCCGAGCTCGCGCAGGGTCCGGAAGATCCGGATCGCGATTTCGCCGCGGTTCGCGACGAGGACGTTGGAGAAGCCCGCCACCTCGCGGCGTATTCTCCCCGCGGATGAGCCTGCCCGATTACCTGACCGTCGGCCGGGTCCTCTCCGTCCCCTTCGTTGTCCTCCTCTACGTCTGGAACTTCGAGGACCACGCCATCTGGGCGACCGCGCTCTTCGCGGTCGCGATGGCGACGGACTGGTTCGACGGGCGGATCGCGCGGAGCCGGGGGCGAACCTCTCCCCTGGGGTCGCTGCTCGACCCGATCGCGGACAAGATCCTCGTCCTCGCCGTGCTGATCGTCCTCGTCGGCGAGGGGGTGTTCCCCGGCTGGATGGTCGCTGCGATCGTCGCGCGCGAGTTCCTCGTCTCAGGGCTGCGGCAGGCGGCGATCGAGCGAGGAGTCGTCATGGAGGCACGCGACCTCGGAAAGCTGAAGACGTGGTCGCAGGCGATCGCGGCCGGCGTCGGCGGTCTCGCCGCTGCAGACGTCTGGAGCGACGACGCCGCCTGGTGGGCGCTCCTCGTCGCGCTCGTGCTGACGTGGGTCTCGGCCCTGGACTACGCGCGGGTCGCGCCGCGCCTCTTCCGCGGCCGAGCGGCCGCGTAGTCGAGCCCGGCTTTCCGCCAGCGGGAGCGGTAGGCGGATGGAGCAAGTAACACAGTGTTACTTGCCTCGACGGCCCGCTCGATCGCCGCGCGGACGCCGGAGTCGGGGACCGGGCGAATCTCGAACCTCATGGGCGAGAGCCTAAAGGCCCGCTCTCCCCCGCCGATGCAACACGAATGCGCCGCCGTCTCCTCCTCGTCGCCGTCATCGCGCTGGTCCCGGCCGGGGTCGCCTCGGCTGCGAAGCCCGCCTCGTGGGCCGGGGCCGAGATCCGCCTCCTCGGAGAGGATCCCGCAGCCTTCCGCGCCGACGACACCGTCACCCGTGGGGAGCTCGCCGAGCTCCTTGCCGCGGCGACCGGCACGGCTCCGTCGGCGATCGCCAAGCCAGAGGTGGCGCTCTCGATCCAGGACCTCGACGCACGGCTCGTCGCCGCGCTGGGGTTGGCCCCTGACGCGAAGGCGTTCGCCGCCGGGGCCAAGGCCGCCGGCCTCGCGCCGCCGTCGCGCTTCGGCACCGAGGCCGTCGCCCGGCTGCTCGGCCTCCGCAAGAACCACGCAGCGAAGAACGACGTCCTCGAGCGCCTGCCCGCCGAGCCCGCCTCCCGTGCCGAGGCTGCGTACTCGCTCGCCCAGATCGTCCGCTTCCGCGGCGACGAGGTCGAGCGGCTCCGGCTCGCGTCGATGACCTTCCAGCTGCCCGCATTGACCGACTGGCAGCGCCGGATCCTCGCCACTGCCTTCAAGCTCGTCGGCTACCCCTACGTCTGGGGCGGCACGAGCGACGCGCGCCAGGTCTACGGCGGCAAGTCCGTCCCCGGCGGCTACGACTGCTCGGGTTTCGTCTGGCGGGTCTACAAACTCCAGGCCTACCCATCCTCCGGCACACTCTCGGCGACGCTCAAGGGCCGCACGACCTATGCGATGAGCGGCGAGGTGCCGAAGGCGAAACGGATCGCAGCTGCCGCCCTCCAGCCCGCGGACGTCATCTTCTTCGGAGCCAAGGGTCCGCGCTCCAAGCCGGCCGAGGTCGACCACATGGGCATCTACGTCGGGAACGGCTGGTTCGTCCACTCGTCCCGCTACGGAGTCGCACTCGAACTGCTCTCCGGGTGGTACGAGAACCGCTTCGCCTGGGCCCGCAGGCCGCTTGCAGAGGCGAAACTCACGCCAGATCTCGCTCAGAAGGGGTAAACGACCTCCGGTGGGCTAAATCACTCCTTCGGGTGATGCTCAGCCCCCTGCGCGACAGGAGAATCCGCATGTCTGCTCGTCCCATCTGAACCTGGGGAGGTTCGAAATCATGTTTTCTTGGAAGATCCGTTTCGTAGTGGCTGCGGCCCTTGCGCTTTCAGTGGTCGGTGGCGACTTCGACTGGCTTCGCAGCCTGGGCTGGTAGCGCAGTCGCCTTGAAAACGGCGCTGCCGCCTCGGCGACTCGCCGCGCTCGTCGCTCCGGTCTGCCTCACGGCGATCGGTGTCGTCGGCGTAGCTGCCTACTCGGTCGCGACCGGGCCGCTCGACACGGCCCTGGTCGCGTCTCTGGTCGTGTTCCTGGCTGCGCTGATGCTTGCGGAGAGGTACCCGGTGCCGATCGAGGGTGTCGACGTCGGAGGCGTGACGCTCTCGTTCGTCTTCGGCGTCGCGGCCGCCGTTCTCTTCGGTTGGGCCGCGGCAACGCTGATCGTCTTCGCGGCGACGGTGACCGTGCACACCCTTCAGCACCGGCCCCCGCTCCGCGTTGCGTTCAACTCCGCGGTGTTCGCCCTGGCGACGGCGGCGGGCGGCCTCGCGATCGAGGCGATCAACGGTGAGAGCCTCGCGGCCAGCGTCGGCGCGGTCGCTCTCTGCGCGTTCATCTACAACATCGTCGACACGGCGTTCATCAGCGGCGCGGTCGCGCTCAGCACCGACAAGCCGTACCGCACGATCGTGCACGCGACGGTCAAGACTTCGATCGTCCCGTTCGCGCTGATGGCCTCGGCGTCGGTGATGCTGATCGTGCTGTGGCAACGTTCGCCGTTCCTCTCGTTCGTGCTGATCGGCCCGCTGCTCGCGATCGCGCTCTACCAGCGCTCGACCTACCGCGCGCTTCGCGCGATGCGGCTCGCGCTCACCGACCCGCTCACGAACCTCGGCAACCACCGGCATTTCCACGAGCGCCTGCAGCGCGAGCTCGCTCTGGCCGAGGAGAAGAACCAGTCGCTCTCGCTCTGCTTGATCGACATCGACGACTTCAAGCGCATCAACGACCGCTTCGGGCATCCCGCAGGTGACGGCGTGCTCGGCCAGGTGGGCAAGCGCCTGCGGCAGGGCGGCGAGGCGTTCCGGCTCGGCGGCGACGAGTTCGCCGTACTGATGCCGGGCCTGAAGGGCCAGCAGGCGTTCTCTGCCGCGAACTCGATCGTCGAGCGGGTCGCTTCACTCGACCTCGAACACATTGGAACGATCACCGTCAGCGCCGGCCTTGCGACCTACCCGGTCCAGGGCGTCGGCCGCGACGAGCTGATCAGGCTTGCCGACTCCGCGCTCTACTGGGCGAAGGAGCACGGCAAGAACCAGGTGCGGGCCTATCGCCCGGACGTGGTCGAGCTCGCGGAGTTGCGGCGTCTCGCGGCCGGCCCCGACCGGGCGGCCCGCTACCGGGCTGCGGCCAGCCTCGCAAAGGCTGTCGACGCACGCGACGTGTACACCGGTTCCCATTCCGAGCGCGTTGGCGAGCTCGCCGCGCGCATCGCGACACGCATGGGTGCTGATGCCGAGCTGATCGAGCTGATCCGGCTCGCCGGCTCGCTGCACGACCTCGGCAAGCTCGCGATCCCCGAGGAGATCCTTCGCAAGCCGGCCCCCCTGACCGAGGCCGAGCGGCTCGTGCTCGAGCGTCACCCGCAGATCGGCTTCCGGATGCTCGAGAGCCTGGGCGTCGACCCGGTCGCGGACTGGGTCCTGCACCACCACGAGCGTTGGGACGGCGGCGGGTATCCCGACGGCCTCCCCGCGGAGCGGATCCCGCTCGGCGCGCGGATCATCTTCGTCGCCGACGCCTACGACGCGATGACCTCCGACCGCGTCTACCGCCGCCGGCTCTCGGCGCACGATGCACTCGCAGAGCTTCAGCGCTGCTCGGGCTCGCAGTTCGACCCCGAGGTCGTCGCGGCCTTCGCAGACGAGCTCAGCGGCACTTTGCGGCTCGTGCCCGCGGTCGCTGTCTAAAGACCTCGATCCGTAGATCTACTCGTCCGGGTGATCCGCTGCGGCCTCCGAGGCTGCAAGATCAGAGCGGCGTCGACGAGAGGTTAGGCAAGTGAACGTCCAGGACCACGAACGCACGTCGTTTCGACGGGTCCTGCCTCTGCTTGCGCCCGTCGCCCTCGCGGGCCTGGCGGCCACCCTCGCGTCGCTGACGATCCTCGCTCTCGACCCACCGCCGGCGTCGACGTGGGCCGCTCTGGCCGCCGTGTTCGCTGCGGGCGTCCTCGTCGAGGCGTCGCCCATTCGGCTTCGGGGCCTGCCGGCCGGCCGGGTCGCGCTCTCGGCGGTCTTCTTCATCGGTGCGGCGGTGATGTTCGGCACCGCCGAGGCGACCGTCGTCGCACTCGCGGTCCGGGTCACGATCGACGTCGCCCAACGCCATCCACCGCTTCGGCTGCTCTACAACGGCCCGGTCTATGCACTCTCGGCGGCCGCGGCCGGGGGTGTCGCCTCGCAACTCGAAGGCGACTCCGTCCCGCGGCTCGTCATCGCTGTCGCGGCGGCCACCGCCGCCTACTACATCGTCAACGTCCTGCTCGTGACGGCGGCGATCGCGCGGGTCGAGCAGCGTGCGTTCGTCCCGCTGATCGCAGCGATCGCTCGCGCGACGTTGTTCCCGTTCGCGATCATGGCCTCGGGTGCACTGATGCTCGTCGTGCTCTGGGAGCGCTCGCCGCTCCTCGCACTGGCGCTCGTCGGTCCCCTGCTCGCGGTCGCCCTCTACGAGCGGTCGATGCAGGCGGCGCTCGTCGCGACCCAGCTCGCGCTCACCGACGGGCTCACCGGCCTCGGGAACCACCGCCACTTTCACGAGCGGCTGCAGGCCGAGCTCGACACGGCAGCAGGCAGCGGCGCGCCGCTCGCAGTCTGTCTCCTCGACGTCGACGGTCTCAAGCGCGTCAACGACACGCGCGGCCACCTGGTCGGCGATCAGCTCCTCGCGCTGGCCGCGTCGACGCTGCGCCATGGCGGCGAGGCGTTCCGCGTCGGTGGCGACGAGTTCGCTCTGCTGCTACCCAACACGCCGGAGCCCGCGGCGCTCGAGACCGCAACGGCGGTGCTCGACCGGATCGCCGCGCTCGAAGGCATCGACGGTGAGCGACTGCGGCTCTCGTGCGGGCTCGCCGTGTTCCCGGCGGCACCGCGTCACGACCTCTACCGCGCTGCGGACGAGGCGCTGTACGCGTCCAAGCGCGAGGGGCTCTGCCGCCCCCACGTGTACCGGCCTGACGGTCCCCGGCCCCTCGGGGCTACGGCAGCTGCCTAGAGCGGAATATTGCCGTGCTTGCGCTGTGGGCGCTCTTCGCGCTTCGTGAGCGCCGTTTCGAGCGCGTTGATCAGCACGGGGCGCGTGCGACGAGGCTCGATCACGTCGTCGACGTACCCGCGCTCGGCCGCGGCGTAGGGATTCGCGAAGCGCTCCTTGTAGTCAGCGATCAGCTCCTCGCGGCGCGCCTCGGGGTCGGCCGCGTCTGCGAGCTCGCGGCGGAACACGATGTTCACTGCGCCCTCCGGCCCCATCACCGCGACCTCAGCTGTCGGCCAGGCGAAGTTGAAGTCGGCGCGGATGTGCTTCGAGCTCATGACGTCGTAGGCGCCGCCGTACGCCTTGCGCGTGATCACGGCGAGCTTCGGAACGGTGGCCTCGGCATAGGCGTAGAGCAGCTTGGCGCCGTGGCGGATGATCCCGCCCCACTCCTGCGCCGTTCCGGGCAGAAAGCCCGGTACGTCGACGAAGGTCACGAGCGGGATGTTGAAGGCGTCGCAGAAGCGCACGAACCGCGCGGCCTTCACGGAGCTGTCGATGTCGAGCACACCGGCGAGCGCGCGCGGCTGGTTGCCGACGACGCCCACCGAGTGGCCGCCGAGGCGCGCGAACCCGACGACGATGTTCTGCGCCCAGCGCTCGTGCACCTCGAGGAACTCGCCGCCGTCGACGACGCGCGCGATCACGTGCTTGATGTCGTAGGGATGAGCGGGGTCGTCCGGGACGATCGTGTCGAGCTCCGGGTCCTCGCGGTCGACGGGGTCGGTCGGCTCGGTGAACGGCGGTGGATCGAGATTGTTCTGCGGCAGGAAGCTGAGCAGGTAGCGGGCGTCGTCGAGGGCTGACTCCTCGTCTGGGGAGCTGAAGTGCGCCACGCCGGAGCGGCTCGCGTGCGTCGCGGCGCCGCCGAGCTCCTCGAAGCTCACCTCCTCGCCCGTCACCGTCTTCACGACGTCGGGGCCGGTGATGAACATGTACGACGTTCCCTCGACCATCAGCACGAAGTCGGTGATCGCCGGCGAGTAGACGGCGCCGCCGGCGGACGGGCCCATCACCAGGCTGATCTGCGGGATCACGCCGGAGCACTGGACGTTGCGCCAGAAGATCTCCGCGTAGCCGGCCAGCGAGACGACACCCTCCTGGATCCGCGCCCCGCCCGAGTCGTTGATCCCGATCACGGGGCAGCCGAACTTCGCCGCGAGGTCCATCACCTTGCAGATCTTCTCCGCGAAGACCTCGGACAGGCTCCCGCCGAAGACCGTGAAGTCCTGCGAGAAGACGAAGACCTTCCGGCCGAAGATCGTCCCGTAGCCGGTGACGACCGCGTCGCCGTACGGGCGGCGCTCGAGCATCCCGAAGTTGGACTCGCGATGCCGTACGTACCGGTCGAGCTCGACGAAGGAGCCCGGGTCGAGGAGACGGACGACGCGCTCGCGGGCGAGGAGCTTGCCCGCCGCGTGGTGCTTCTCGACGGCGCTCTCGTTCCCCGCGTGGAGCGCCCGGTCGCGCAACTCGCGCAGCTGCTCGAGCTTCCCCCGCGTCGAGTCGTGCGTGGGCGGCGGGCTCTCGTCCGTCGTGGCCATGGCGCGGAGCGTACTCCACCGGCGTTCGCCGTCCCCAGCGGCCGCGTCTCGGGACCAGGTCCCGAGACGGGTCTCGGACCGACGGTATGGGCAGGTGGAGTGCGGGCGCCTCGACCGCCGCGAACCCGACCGTTCGCGATCCGTGACAGGTTCATATCCCTCCGAGCCGCGTCTTTGGGACCAGGTCCCGAGGCGCGGCCGCGACGGGCGTGTCGGATCAGGCACTCGCTGCCGTTTAGAGTCGTGGCGTGACGGTGCCGCCGCTCGACCGGTCGACGATCTGGCCGTACGAGGACGGCGAGCCCGGCGAGTTCCACTACGGGCGCTTCGGCAACCCCACCCAGTCCGCCGCCGAGGAGGCGCTCGGCGAGCTCGAGGGCGGCGACGCGCTCCTGTTCGCGTCTGGGACGGGTGCGTGTACGGCGGTCGTGCTCGCCTTCCTCCGCCCGGGTGCCACGATCGCGCTGGCCGAAGGCGCCTACTACGGGACCTCGGTCCTCTTTCGCGAGCTCGAGACGTGGGGACTCCGGTTCGTCGAGTTCGACCAGACGGGCGCGCCGCCGGACGGCGTCGACCTGGTGTGGCTCGAGGCGCCGTCGAACCCGTTCCTGACGATGCCCGACCTCGACGCGGCCGGCCGACATCAGGCACGCGTGCTCGTCGACTCGACGGCCTCGACGCCCATCTATCTGCGGGCGCTCGAGCGAGGTGCTGACTACGTCCTGCACTCCGCGACCAAGTACCTCACGGGGCACCACGACGTGACGCTCGGGGCAGTTGCGTGCCGCAACCCAGGGGACGCGGAGCGCCTGCTCGAGCTACGCAGCCGCACCGGCATCGTCGCGTCCCCCGAGTCGGCGTGGCTCCTCCACCGCGGTCTCGCCACCCTCGACGTCCGCATGCGCCGCCACACGGAGACCGCGACCGAGATCGCCGAGCGCCTCGCCGCCCATGAAGCCGTCGAGCGCGTGCGCTACCCGGGCTTCGCCGGACTGCTCTCGTTCGACGTCGCCGGCGGTGCCGCGGCCGCCCGCAAGGTCGAGACCGGCACGCGCTCGATCGTCAACGCGACGAGCCTCGGCGGCGTGCGCTCGACCCTCGAGACGCGCCGCCGCTGGGAGGGCGAGCGCGTCCCGGACAACCTCGTCCGGCTGAGTGTGGGACTCGAGCCGCTCGACGAGCTCTGGGACGACCTGAATCGCGCCTTGAGCAGGTAGCTTCGGCCTCCGACCGGGGGTCGACGTGACTGGTAGGACTCGCCCAGAGCCGGAGGCCGGACTCGAACCGGCGGCCTATTCATTACAAGTGAATTGCTCTACCAACTGAGCTACTCCGGCGCACGGCCCATCGTAGCCTCGTCATCAGCGAAAACGCGCAGCGTTTTAGCTGAGAACTTGCCGACCGCGCTGGTGCTGGAGCACCTTGCGCTTGACGCGCTGGAGCGCGTTGTCGATCGTCTTCGTGTCGCAGCCGAGCTCGACGGACATGTCCTCGTAGGAGCTTCCCTCGAGGTAGAGGCGGAGCGCCTCGGCCTCGAGGTGCGACAACCCGGTTCCGAGCGTGAAGACGAGGCTCTGGAGCTCCTCGCTCGAGATCACGACGATCGGCGGCTCGTCCACCGCCGGGCCCGGGAGCGCGTCGCCGAGCGTGCAGTCGCTCTCGGAGTCCTGGCCGGCCGGGGTCTGGCTGAACGAGACGTAGCCGTTGAGCGGCTGGTGCTTGAAGCGGGTCGCCGTCTTGATCGCGGTGATGATCTGCCGCGTGACGCAGAGCTCTGCGAACGAGCGGAACGACGTCTCCTTGTCGGCCCGGAAGTCTCGGACGGCCTTGTAGAGCCCGATCAGGCCTTCCTGGATCAGGTCCTCCGAGTCGCCGCCGGCGAGGAAGTACGAGCTCGCCTTCAGGCGCACGAAGCCCGCGTACCGCTTGATCAGCGCGTCGAGCGCTGTCGAGTCGCCGTTCCGCGCGCGCATCACGAGCTGCAGGTCGGCGAGCTCTCGAGCGGCCCGGGCCGGCGTCTGGGCGTAGTGGGCTGGGCGGGCTGCCATGGCGCGAAGGGTGAAGTCTCACCCTGAACTTGAGGTGGAAGATAGCAACGGCTGGTCCAAGTTACAAGGGTATTGCAGCGGACCTAATGTGATACGAACAGATGTTCGCTCTTTGCGGGGACGTCCCGTTTACTGCCCGCGGCGCAGTCGCTCGAGTGCCGCGCGCGTGCGCTCGTCGAGGCGGTCGCCCAGCCTGTGCGGCCGCTCCTCCGAGTGAGCCGTGGCCTCCGCGTCGGCCAGGAAGCGCTGCGAGGAGACCGTCCGCACCTCCTGTCCAGACACGCCTCGGATCACGCTGTCCGAGGAGACGATGCAGACGGACTCGGACCCGCGGTGCTCCGCCGCCAGGCGCTCGAGCAGCGTGTCTGCGTGCTCGGCGAAGCGGATCTCGAGCGGGCCGATCCGCTCGTCCGGGCCGGTGCCGTCGAAGACGAGGATCCCGCGCGCCCCGGTCGTGCCCACGAAGCTCGCCAGCCGGTCGATCAGTTCCGTCGGCTCCTTGAAGGAGCCCGCGTGGAGCAGGTTCCACCCGTCGAACAGGTAGAGGGTGGGGTCAGGCACGTTGGCGTAGGGCCTCGTAGACGAGGACGCCGGCCGCGACGCTGACGTTGAGCGACTCCACCGTCCCCTCGAGCGGGATCGACACGAGCTCGTCGCAGGTGCGCCGCACCAAAGGTCGCAACCCTTTGCCCTCCGCGCCGAAGACGAGCGCAAGCCCCCCGGAGAGATCGGACTCCCACATCGACCGGGGCGCGTCTCCGGCCGCGCCGACGACCCAGAGGTCGCCGCTCTTCACCTCGCCGAGGTAGCGCGCAAGGTTCGTCACGACCGCGACCGGCAGATGCTCGACCGCTCCGGCGGAGGCCCGCGCGACGGCGGGAGTCACCCGCGCCGACCCGTGCGCCGGGACGACGACCCCGGTCGCCCCCGCGGCCTCGGCCGTCCGGATCACGGCGCCGAGGTTGTGCGGGTCGGAGACCTGGTCGAGCGCGACGATCAGCGGCTTGGCGACCGCGGCGAGCTCGTGCGCATCGGCGTACTTGTAGGGCTCGACCCACGCGAGCACGCCCTGGTGGTCTCGGGTGTCGGCCGCCTCGTTCAGCTCCCGCTCCTGCTTCACATGGACGCGCTTGCCGTTCTCGCCCAGCCAGGGTTCGGCGGCGAGCGCCCGCTCGGTGGCCCAGAGCTCGAGGACCGCGCGCCGCCCCCGAAGCGCCTCGCGCACCGGCCGCCGCCCGTAGACCTGCTCGCGGGTCACGACTTGGGCACGAGCTGGAACTCCGCGTCCGAGTCGCGGACGATCCACCCTGCCTCTTCGATCCCCCGGCGCAGCTCGTCCGCGTCGTCGAAGCGTCGCTCGGCACGGGCCCGCGCCCGCTCGCGAGCGAGCTCGACGACCTCCGGCGGCGCCTCCGGCAGCTCGGCGAGCGACTCGAGGCCGAAGACCTCGAGCGCGCGGCGCAGCAGGTCGTGGTCGCGCCACTCGTGCATGACCGCGAGCGCCTCCGGCGGTGTTGAAGTCGTCGTCGAGAGCAGCGGCGAAGCGCTCCCACGAGCCGTCCGGCGCAGGCTGGGACGGCGAGCGGAAGACGTCGCGAAAGCCCTCGGCCCGCGCGCGCCGCCGACGCGAGCGTCTCGTCCGTGAAGTCGAGCGGCTTGCGCCAGTGGCCGGTTGCGTAGAAGAGCGAGGAGCGTCTCCCGCCCCCACGTCGCGAGCGCGTTCTGGAGCGACACGACGTTGCCGATCGACTTGTGCATCTCCGCGTCGCCGAGCCTGAGCATCCCGTTGTGCATCCAGATCTTCGCGAAGCGGTGGCCGAGCGCACGGGACTGCGCGAGCTCGTTCTCGTGGTGCGGGAAGACGAGGTCGAGGCCGCCGCCGTGCACCTCGAACTCGGTGCCGAGGTGCAGCTCGCTCATCGCCGAGCACTCGATGTGCCAGCCGGGACGGCCGCGGCCCCACGGCGATTCCCATGACGTGTCCTCGCCCGGCTTGTTCGCCTTCCAGAGCGCGAAGTCGCGCGGGTCCTCCTTGCGCGGGTTCGGCTCCTGCTCCTCGACCTTGTCCGGACGCTGGCCCGAGAGCCGGCCGTACTCCGGGAAACGCGCCACGCGGTAGTAGACGTCGCCCTCGACCTCGTAGGCGAACCCCGCCTCGATCAGCTGCTCGATCATCGCGATCTGCTCGGGGACGGTCTCGGTCGCACGCGGCTCGAAGTCGGGGCGGCCGAGGCCGAGGCCGCTCGTGTCCTCGAGGTACCACTCGCTCGCGTTGCGCGGCGAGCTCCGCGCTCGCACCGGCGCGGCCTCGTAGATCTTGTCGTTGATGTCGGTGATGTTGATCGCGAGCTGAACCTCGTAGCCGGTGCGCTGCAACCAGCGGCGCAGCCACATCGCGAACACGAACGGGACCGCGTTGCCGACGTGGATGCGCTGGTAGACGGTCGGTCCGCACGAGTAGATGCGCACGGGCCCCGGCGGCTCGGGCAGCTCGGCCGGCCCGCGGGTGAGCGTGTCAGAGAGACGCATCGACCCTCCGCAGCTGCTCGTCCCTCGGCAGCGCGGCGAGCACCGCCCAGAGCTCGGGGCCGCGCTCGCGCCCGGTCAGCACGAGCCGCAGCGCCCGCAGGTCGCCCCCGACCGCCTTCAGCTCCCGCACCAGATCGCCTTCGGCTCGAGGTCGACGAGCTCGCGGAACCGGAGCAGCGTCTCGGGCTCGACCTCGGCGGGCGGCGGCGTCTCCAAGATCGACCCAGCGTAGTCGCGCGCCTCGTTCAGGTCGCGCGCGCCCCGGAGCGCCGGCGCGACCGACACGGGAACGCCGACGCGCGCGCTCAGCTCCTCGTCCGAGAGCGCGCCGATCGTGTCGATCGCGAGCCGCCGGATCCGCGGCAGGTCGTAGTGGACGTCGTGCGCCGGAACGCCGAGCTCCTCGAGGTACGCGCGCACCGCCTCCGCCGGGATCCCGGCTTCGCGAAGCGACGCGACGGTCGCACCCTCGGCGCGCTTCGAGAGCTTCTTGCCGTCCTCGCCGAGGATCAGCCCGTGGTGGACGTACTCGGGCGGGGTCGCGCCGAGCGCTTCGGTCAGCCGCCGGTGCAGCGCCTCGTTGGGCCGGTGATCGTTGCCGCGGATGACGTGCGTGATCCCGAAGTCGATGTCGTCGACGACGCTTGCGAGGTGGTACGTCGGCCGTCCGTCCTCGCGTACGAGCGTGATCCCGTCGAAGCGGTCGCCGAGCTTCGCCGCGGCCTCGCGGTAACGGTCGACGCGCTCGCTCTGGCGCACCGGCCCCTCGTCCCAGTCGACCCCGAGCCACTCGAGGTCGCGCAGGATCTCGTCCTCGCCGCCCTCGACGTTGCGAGCGGCGTCGGTGTCGTCGATCCGCAGGAGCATCCAGTCGCCCGCAGTACGGTTGGCGACGGCGCTGAGCGCGTTCCCGACGTGGAGCGAGCCCGTCGGGCTCGGGGCGAAGCGGACTCTCTTCACCGGGCCACTCTAGAAGTCGAGCGAGTACCCGACGTACACTGGGTTGGGCCGGAAGGGGACGACTCGCGTCTCGCCGTTGAGCCGGCACGGGAATGAGGCTCGAGAGCGCGCTGGCGGCCATGTTGATCACCAGCAGCTGGATCAACAGCAGGTCGACGCCGTAGGGTGACACACCGCCCCGAGTGCGAGCGCGAAGAGCACCTCCGTCCCGAGGTTGCCTCCGAAGAGCTCGATCCGCTTGCCGCGATCCTTCGTAACGGCCCAAAGACTCGAAAGACCCTCGCGCACAGACGGCACGACTTTCTCGCGTAGAGAAAGCACGACCAGCACGAGCACGACGATCGCTACGAGCAAGAACACGATCACCCCGACGAACGCGACCGGCCAGAGCGCGTCAGTCCAACCGAGGACAGTCCTGAGCGCCTGCGCGACGTCCCCGTCCCGCTCGGGTGCAGGCCGCGCGATCGCCGCCGTCAGCCCGATCCCGATCGCCGCCCGCCCAACAGCACACCGTCGATCGGACGCCTGTTCCTTCGGCCCGGCTCGGCCGGCGTGAGTAGCGCGAGCTGCCACGAGCGCTCTGCCGGCGCTGCCTTCGGCTCGGGGCTCGAATCGGTGGTCGTCACGACTGCGGGGGTTCGGTTTCAGCAGCGTCTCAGGTCCGCACATGCGCGCGCCGCCCGAGCCCGTAGGCTCGCCTCGATGGACGAGTTGCTCTTGGCCTGGTTCAGCGAAGAAAGCCGAGAAGAGAAGGGCAGTTCACGCCGAAACCTCGACCTCCGATCGTGCGCCTTCGATGAGCTCGAGCCACCGAGTCCCGCCCATGTGCTCCCACAGGGCACGTGCCTCGTCGAGGAGCGGCTCGGCCTCGGATTCCCGGCCGCACTCGACGAGCCACGTGCCGTAGTCCGCGAGCACGGCCGCGATCGTCTGGGCGCGTCCGTAGCTCCGCGCGGCCGCTAGAGCCCTGGCGAATGCGTCCGCCGCAGCACCCTCATCCCCGTCAGCGATCGCCTTGAACGCCACGATGCGCTCGCCGTTCGCCTGGATGGCTCGCGTGGTGATCGCCTCCGGTAGTCCCTCGTAGACGGCCGCCAGGTGGGCTGCGGCGGACCGGTCGCCGAGCAGAAGAGCCCCGTCGGCGGCGTACATGAACATTGCCTCGACCGCCGCGGTGCCGTCCGCCATGTCCCCGTAAGCGCGCTGGGCGTAGTCGACGACCTCCCCGAGCCGATGCGCGAGCAGCGCATCCATGGCCTGTGCGAATCGCCCCTGTGCCATCCGGATCTGATCCGTCGACTCGACGAGGTCGTGCGGGATGCGTTCGAGCCAGGCCCGCGACCGCGCTTCGTCGCCGCGTTCCCAGCTCGCCTTGGCTAGCCAGAGCGCGGCGGCGATGCCGTTCGGTGTAGTGAGGACGTCCTCCCCGAGGGCTTCCTCGCCCACGACGAACGCGTCGTCCCACTCGCCGAGCCCGAGCTGATGCATGATGAGCCCTGCGCCGAACCACGTTGCGAAGTAGCGATGGCCGCGAGCACGCGCGAGCTCGAGCCCTCGCTCCGTGAGAGCCCAGCCCTCGTCCGGCCGATCCCACTCTCCCATCAGGGCGATCAGGTTGTTCATCGCCCTGAGCGTCGCCTCGAGGCGGTCATTCTCCTCCGCCACCCGAAGCGCCTCCCGGAGGAGGGCGTGGCGCTCGTGTGGATGCGTGGACGGGATGAGCAGGCTCTTCGTGTTCAGCGAGTGCGAAAGGAGCGACGCGTCCGAATAGCGCTCGGCCACGTCCAGCGCGATCTCGATGTATCCGCGCGCAGCGTCCGGGTTGCCGGCGAAGTGCTCGATCCTCGCGATCTCGGCGGCGAGCTTCCCGACGTCGAGATCGCGCTCGTCCGCGGAGAGCGCCTCGAATGCCGGAGTCAGCGTGGCGAGTGCATCGTCGAGCTGATTGAGCTGCCAGAGCGTGAGCCCGAGTGCGGCGGCCGCACGTGCCGCGCCATGCGTGTCTCCAGCTTCCCTGAAGATGGCCACCGCCTCGCCGAGCCGGTCCTGCGATTCGGTCATCCGGTCCGCGAGGAAGGCGAGCTCACCGGCGCGCTCGAGGAGAGCCGCCTGTTCGAGCGGCTCGTCGGTCAGAGTCGCAGCGTCGTCGAAAGCGCGCTGCGCATCCTCCGGAGCGCCAAGTGCGGCGGCGCGTTCTCCCGCCCGCGCGAGCCAGCCGCGTGCCGACGCGCGGTCTCCAGCTGCGCTCTCGCCGGTCGGGTCGAACTGCGCCGCATCCCGATAGTGCGCCGCGATGACCTCGGAGATCTCGTCAGGGTCGACGCCGACGTCGTTCTCGAGGTGCACGGCCGCGAGGCGATGAAGACGCCCGCGCTCCTTCTTCGACTGCGTCTCGTAAGCCACTCGCTGGACGAGCGCCTGGAGGAAGCCGTACTGCCCGCGCTCGGGGGAGCGTGGGTTCGCATCGAGGACGAGGAGCTCCTTGCGAACCAGCCGCTCCAACACGGGCTCGACCGCATCGGGCTCGACACCGCCGAGCGCGGCCACACCGCGCGCCGGGAATGTCTTTCCCAGGACTGCCGCGTGCTCGATCACGCGTCGCTCGTCAGAGGGAAGACCATCGAGGCGAGCCGCGATGAGGGCGTGCAGCGTCTCCGGTACGTCGAGGTTGTCGAGGCGCCCCACGAGGCGAAGGATCTCGCCGTCGCGCTCGAGCGCTCCGCGGTCGAGGAGCATGCGCACCGTTTCGACCGCATAGAGCGGAATACCGTCGGCGCGATCGCGAATCTCGGAGCGAACGTCGTCGGGAAGGCCGGGGACGAGGCCGTCCAGCAGTTGGTTCATCGCGTCGTCGGACAACGGCTCGAGCGCTAGGCGCGTGGAGCTCCGGCCACTCGCACCGAAGTCGCCGCGTCGCTCGAGGAGCTCGGGTCGAGACAGCGCGAGCACGAAGATCGGCCGCGCCCGTGACCACTCGACGAGGTGCTCGATGAAATCGAGCAGCGCCGTGTCGCCCCAGTGGAGGTCCTCGAAGACGAGCGCGACGGGCGACGTCTCGCTCATCCGCTCGAGGAAGAGGCGCCAGGCTGCGAACAGATCTGTCCGCTCCACCTGCAGCCGTTCGCCGAGGCCGAGCAGGTGGCGGAGCATCGGCTCCACCCACTCGCGCTCGCCGTGATCGGCGACGTATTGCCGCACCATCTCGCCGAGCTTCGCCGTCGCGCTCTCCTCCGGCTCGTGCTCCGCGATTCCGGCTCGCATGCGCACCATCTCGGCGAGCGCCCAGAATGCGACGCCTTCGCCGTACGCGAGACAGCGACCGCGGTGCCACGAGACGTTCTCGACGAGACCGTCGAGATGCTTCTCGAGCTCCCAGGCCAGCCGCGACTTGCCGATCCCGCCGATGCCGAGGATGGTGACGAGAGTTGCCCGGGCGTCGTGTGCCGTCCCGAGGATAGGCGTCCTTCACGACGCGGAGCTCGTAGTCACGTCCGACGAACGGCGCCTCGAGCGTGTTCGCCCGTCGTTCGCCGCCCCTGTGCGCCACGATGCGTTGCGCTTGCCAGAGGGGAACGAGCTCCTCCTTGCCCTTGAGCTCGTGCGTTCCCGCCGACGCGTACGCGATGGACGCCTCCGACGCGCGCTTCGTCGATTCTCCGACGAGCACGGTCCCTGGCTCTGCTGCCGACTGGATGCGGGCTGCTGTGTTGACCATGTCGCCCGCGACCATGCCCTGCCCTTCGGCGCCGATGCGTGACTGCGGCTTCGCCGGTGAGGACGCCCGCACGAGCTGCGAGCTCGGGCGCGCCGACCTCGTTTCCGAGCGTCGACACCGCGGCGACCAGGTCGAGCGCTGCCCGAACGGCGCGCTCGGCATCGTCCTCCGTTGCAGTCGGCGTGCCCCACACGGCCATGACGGCGTCGCCGATGAACTTCTCGACCGTCCCGCCGTACAGCTCGATCAGCCTGCGGCAGGTGTCGAAGTAGCGGGAGAGGAGTTCGCGCACCTCCTCTGAGTCGCGGCTCTCGGAGAGCGTCGTGAAGCCGACGAGGTCGGCGAAGAGGACGGAGACGAGCCGACGCTCGGCCGCAGGCCCGATGGGCGCTGGAGTGGCGCGACGCGGCCGCGGCACCGAGCGCGCGTTCCGCATTCGCCGCAGAACTTTATGGTCGGCGGGTTCGCGGTCCCACAGCTCGGGCAGGTCTGTGCGAGCGCGTTGCCGCACTCACCGCAGAACTTCCGTCCCGCCTCGTTCTCGGAGCCGCAGGACGAACACCTGACGACGTCGGCCACGTGTTCACTCTATTCCGCTGTAGCCAGGCCCTCCAGGCGCCGGCCACGCTCCGTGGCTCGCGTAGGCTGAGCACCGTGGACGAGTTGCTCTTGGCCTGGTTCAGCGAAAACGGCGCCGATCTCCCGTGGCGCAGGACGCGCGACCCGTACGCGATCCTCGTCTCCGAGGTGATGCTCCAGCAGACGCAGGTGAGCCGGGTGGCGCCGCGCTACGACGCCTGGCTCGAGCGCTGGCCCGACGTCCACGCTCTCGCCGCGGCTTCCCCCGCCGACGTGATCCGCGAGTGGCAGGGGCTCGGGTACAACCGCCGCGGCCTCAATCTGCACCGCGCCGCTCGCCACGTCGCCGAGCACGGCTGGCCGAACGACCTGACCGAGCTGCCGGGCGTCGGGCCGTACACCGCCTCCGCGGTGCGCGCGTTCGCGTTCGGCGACGCGGTGCTGCCGCGCGACACGAACGTGCTGCGGATCGAGGGGCGGACCGGCCACAGCTTCGACCCTGTTTGCGGACAGGCGCTCATGGACCTCGGTCGAACCGTGTGTCTCGCGCGCATCCCGCGCTGCGACGAGTGCCCGCTCGCCGAGCGCTGTCCTTCGCGTGGCCGGCGCTACGAGCCGCTACGCAAGCAGTCGCGCTTCGAGGGATCGTTCAGGCAGCGCCGCGCGGCGCTGTTGCGGCTCGTCGCCGAGTCGCCGCGCCCGGTCGACGAGCTCGACGGTGAGGTCGTGGAAGCGCTCGAGCGGGACGGTCTCGTCGCGACGGCGAACGGGACCGTCCGGCTACCGGCCTAGCAGCGCGACCGCCTGCGCTGCGAGCCCCTCGCCGCGCCCAGTGAAGCCGAGGCCGTCCGTCGTCGTCGCGCGCACCGCGATCCATTCCTCGTCGACGCCGAACGCTCCGGCGATCCGCTTGCGCATCTGTTCCCGGTACGGCGCGAGGCGCGGCTCCTCGCCGATCAGGATGCAATCGACGTTCACGAGCTTCAACCCGAGCGCCTGCACTCCGCCGTACGCGCGCGCCAGCAGGTCGATCGACGAAGCGCCCTCCCAGCGAGGATCGCCCGACGGGAACATCGCCCCGATGTCGTCGAGACCTGCCGCACCGAGGATCGCGTCGATCACCGCGTGCGTGAGCACGTCGCCGTCCGAATGGCCGGCGAGCCCGCGCGGCGACGGGATCTCGACCCCGCCGAGCACGAGCCGTTCGCCGTCGACGAGCGCGTGCGCGTCGACGCCGATGCCGACGCGGTAGTCGTTCACCCGAGCGGCTCCTGGCGCGACGAGCGCCCGTCGAACACCGTGACCGTCTCGAACCCCGCAGCTCGCGCGTGCTCGACCGCCGCCTCGAAGTCTCGCCCGACGTTCTCGGCGAGATGCGCGTCGGACGCGAGCGTGATCCTGCTCGCACCGCGGAGCAACTCGGCGGCCGGGTACAGCTCGCCGACCGGCTTGTGTAGCCCGGCCGTCGACACCTCGAGCGCGACCCCGTCGAGGGCGTCGATCACCGGCTGCCAGTCCCAGTGGACACGGTCGCCGAAGATCTTGACGAGATCCGGGTGCGCCAGCACGTCGAAGTGTCCGCTCAGCGCCGCCGCTGCTAGCTCACGGGTGTAGAGCGCCCAGACCTCCTGGGGCGGACGCTCCTCCCAGAGCCCCGGCCTGGAGTCGATGGCGAGGCCGTCGATCCAGTGCACCGACCCGAGCAGGTAGTCCCACGGATACGGCGCCAGGATTTCCGCGAGCTCGTCAGCGCGAGCAGGAACCCAGTCGACCTCGAGCCCGAGCTTGACCGGCAGTCCCTGCCGTTTGGCCTCGACGATCACGTCGCAGTACTCGCCGAGGTCGTACCGGCACCAAGCCAACTGGTCGGCGGCGTCCCAGACCGCTTCGGTCTGGCGGAAGTAGTAGACGTGCTCGCTGACCCCGATCTCGCTCACGCCGCGCTCCAGGGCCTGTTCGACGTACCGCTCGACCGCCCCGACACTCTGGTCGGGCTGCTCCGCCCCGCCCCCGGGAGCCCGGAGATGCGTGTGGTAGTCGACGAGCATCGAGCCATTCTGCCCCTCGAACGGCAGGCAGCTCGTCGAGTCACCGGCCGCGGCCGCCGAGCCACCGCAGCGCCTGTACCTCGCCGCCTAGAGCAGCCGTTCGACGAGCTCGAGGTCGCCCGGCTCGGTCACCTTGAGCAGGCGGTGATCGCCCTCTACCACCGCGACGCGGCCCCCGGCCGCCTCGACGAGCGACGAGCAGTCGGTCGCCTCGCCGACGTCGTCGCCGAGCGCGGCGCGCAGGATGTCGGCCAGGAACGCCTGCGGCGTCTGCACGGCGACGAGATCCGCGCGGTCGACGGTCTCGACGACCTCGCCGCCTTTCACTCGCTTGATCGTGTCCGCGACGGGGAGCGCGGGAACCGCACCGTGGAATCCCTCAGCGAGCGGCTTCAGCACGCGCTCGACCAACTCGTCGCTTACGAGCGGGCGCGCCGCATCGTGGACGACGATCACCGACGCGTCTTCAGGCACCTCGGCGACCGCGGCGCGCACCGACTCGGCCCGCGTGGAGCCGCCCGTGACGCACGCGACGACCTTGCCGGTGCCGAGCTCCTCGGCAAGCAGGATGGCGGGCTCCTCCCAACCCTCGGGCACGGCGACGACGATCGCGTCGATCCACTCGCACGCCTCGAGCCGCTCGAGCGGCTCGGCGAGCAGCGGACGGTCGCGCAGGTTCGCGAACGCCTTCGGCCGGTCCAGCCCGAGCCGCTCGCCGCTTCCTGCAGCGGCGAGCACGGCCCAGACAGACATGCAGGACTAGCTAGCGGCGGTGGCGGTCTTGGCGCGGGTGGTGCGCTTCTTGCCGCCGTTGGCGCCGACGTTGGACAGGACGTCCTCGAGCCACTCGGCGGCCTCTTCGGCGTCCATGCCCTTCGCGTACATCAGCTCGGAGGCGAGGATCTTCTTCGCCTTCACGAACATCTGCTTCTCGCCGGTCGACAGACCCTTCTCGTGATCCCGGAGCGAGAGGTTCCGAACGACCTCTGCAAGCTCCAGCACGTCGCCGGTCTTCATCTTGTCGCGGTTGTGCTTGAAGCGACGATTCCAGTTCTTCGGCATCTGCGTGCCGCCGCCCCTGAGCGCCTTCACCACGACCTCGACCATCTTCTCGTCGATCACGGGCCGAAGGCCTACGGCCTCGGCGTTCTCGGCGGGAACCTGAACGGTCATGTCGTTGTGGAGGATCCGGATCGTCAGGTAGTCGCGCTTCTGACCCAGCACCTCGCGTGATTCCTTCTTGACAACTGTTCCCGCCCCGTGATGGGGGTAGACCACCTTCGCGCCGACCTTGAACAAGCCGCGTCCTCCCGTTCTGGAATGCCTCATCCGCCAAGAAGCCGGCGCTTCGTGCTGCGCCGGCGACAGTTACAGAATCGTAGCATTTCCAGGGGTTTTCGGCAAAACCCCTGCTCGTTGCGAACTTCGGTCTAGAGCTGAAGGTATCTGTCGACCAAATTGTGCTCCTGGAGACGCCGGAGGCCCTCCCGGATGTCCCTGGCCCGAACGGCCCCCACCCCGTCCACCGCTTCCAGGTCCCGCTGGGATGCCCTGACGATCGCCTCGAGGTTCGCCATTTGCTCGACCACGTGCCGGATCACGCTGTCCGGGAGGCGCGGAATGTGCGAGAGGACGCGGTAGCCACGGGGCTGCACCGAGTGGTCGAGCGGGTTCGTCGTCGCGGGGTAGCCGAGGACTGCGAGGAGCTCGAACTCGAGCAGTTCCTTGTAGGCCAGCTCGGTGAGCGCCTGGAGGCCCCCGCGCGTGGAGTCGACCCCGCCCTGCCCGTGGTAGTCGTAGACGACGGCGGCCTTCTCGCGCGGGACCTCGCCCACGAGCTCCTCGAGCTGCATCCGGATCATCCGCCCCTCGCTGCCGAGCTCCACGCAGGCCCGCTCGATCTCCTCGGCCATCCGCGTGGTCAACTCGGCGCGCTGGAGGACGACGAGCACGTCGTCGAGCACGACGGCGTTCTGGAACTCGAGCGCCGTCAGGCGCGTCAGCACGTGATCGAGGCGCTGCCGGTACGTCTCGAGCGTCGCCAGCGCCTGGTTCGTCTTGGCGAGCACGTCGGCGACCACCTCGAGCTGGTACCGGCGCCTGCCGAGGAACACCGTCACGGTCTCGCGCTGCTGCGAGATCGAGATCACGAGCGCCTCGGTCTGCTTGGCGACGCGCTCGGCCGTGCGGTGCCGGGTTCCCGTCTCCGACGAGGCGATCGTCGGGTCGGGCATCAGTTGGACGTTCGCGTAGGCGAGCCGGCCGATGTCGGCGCTGACGATGATCGCTCCGTCCATCTTCGAGACCTCGTACAGCAGCTGCGGCGTGAACGGCAGGTCGAGCTTCATCCCGCCGGAGTAAAGGAACGACAGCTCGTCGGGATCGCCGATCACGATCAGCGCGCCCTCCTTCGAGCGGATGATGTCGTCGATGCCGCCGCGCAGCTCGGTGCCCGGCGCGACCTGGGCGATCGCGGCGAGGAGGATCGGGTCACGGCGCTGGTCGACCTCGGCGCGGGTGCGGGGCACGCCGACTTCGGGCGCCCAGCCTGCGCGTTCAGTCGTCTTGCGCTCTGCGCTCATCAAGCCCTGCTCTCGTCGCTTCCCGCAACGTCTCTACGGTGAGCAAGGCTAGCGTCCCGCGCTCGGTGGTGCCGCTCGGCACGAGAGCGGTCTTCAATCCGAGCTTCGTGCATTCCTCCAGGCGCCGCTCGGCCTGGGCGGCCGGACGGAGCCGCCCGGTCAGCCCGATCTCGCCGAACGTGGCGAGCCCTTCGTGCACCGGCTGGCTCTTCGCCGCTGATGCGATCGCGAGCGCGATCGGCAGATCCGCGCCCGGCTCGTCGACGCGCACGCCGCCGGCGACGTTCACGAAGACGTCCGCCTGACCGAGCGCGAGCCCGGCGTGGCGAGAGAGCACCGCGACGATCATGGCGAGCCGCTTCGGGTCGACGCCGGTGCCCACGCGGCGCGGCATCGCGAGGTCGGTGGGCGAGACGAGCGCCTGCACCTCGAGCAGGATCGGCCGCGTGCCTTCCAGCGCGCAGGCGACGGCGCTGCCCGGCTCGCCGGCGACGGTGCGCCCGAAGAGCTCCGACGGATCGGGAACACCGACGAGGCCGGCGCCGGTCATCTCGAAGACGCCGAGCTCGTTCGTCGAGCCGAAGCGGTTCTTGGTCGCACGCAGCACGCGGTGCGCGTGGTACCGGTCGCCCTCGAACTGGAGCACGCAGTCGACGAGATGCTCGAGCACGCGCGGGCCCGCGACGGCGCCGTCCTTCGTCACGTGGCCGACGAGGATCGTCGCGACGCCCGACTCCTTGGCGACGCGGAGCAGTCGCGAGGCCGCCTCCCGCACCTGCGCGACCGAGCCGGGCGCGGACCCGAGCTCCGACGAGTAGAGCGTCTGCACGGAATCGATCACGCAGACGTCGGGCCGCTCGCGCTCGAGCGTCGCGCACACGGTCTCGAGCTCGGTTTCCGCGAGGATCTCGACCTGCTCCGCACCGCCGAGCCGCTGCGCGCGGAGCTTCACCTGCGCGGTGGACTCCTCGCCGGTGACGAGCAGCGCGCGCCGGTCGACCGAGATCGCGCTCAGCGCGGAGAGCAGCAGCGTGGACTTGCCGACCCCGGGCTCGCCGCCGACCAGGACGAGCGAGGCGGGGACGAGCCCGCCGCCGAGCACGCGGTCGAGCTCGGGCACGCCGGTGCTGATGCGCTCTGCCTCCTGGACGTCGACGTCGACGAGCCGCAGGAGCGGTTTCGCACGTGCCGCCGCGGCTCGCACCTCGGGCGGCGCCTCCTCGACCAGGCTTCCGAACGTGCCGCAGCCGGGGCACTTGCCGAACCAGCGCCCGGCCGAATAGCCGCACTCCGAGCACGCGTAGACCGTCGCCGCCTTCGCCACTCGCCCACCGTAACCGCCGCGCAGGACGGTCACGGTGTCAGCTCTGTGCCGGTTCGAGCACAGGCGTCCGCTGTGTCACCGACGCCACGATCAGGCCGGCGAGGATGCAGGCCGCCCCCAGGAGCTGCGCGTGCGACGGCGTCTCATCGAGGAGCAGCGCCGCAAAGAGGACCGCGCAGAGCGGCTGGAAGGTCAGCATCACCGAGCTCAGCGCCGCGGGCAGGCGCGGGAGCGAGATCGTGATCAGCAGCCAGCCGAAGACCTGCGAGCTGAGCGCGAGCACGATCAGCCAACCGGTCGCATCGAGCGACGGCGTCAGGTCGAGGTCGCCGGTGATCGCGCCGTAGACGCCGCAGCCGATCGCCGACGCCAGCGTGGCGTCGAAGAGCGGACCGGCCGGCCTGCGCAGGTCACCGCCTGCCTCGCGCAGCGCGAGCAGGAACCCCGAGTAGGCGACGCCGGTCAGCACCCCGAAGACCGCGCCGAGCGCGGGGTTCGCGCCGTACGCGCCTGTCTCGAAGATGCCCGAGATCAGGATCACCCCCACGCCGACGATCGGGATCGACGCGAGCGCGGCACGCGGCGGCCGCTCTCCGAGCACGGCCCAGGCGAGCACCGCGACCAGCACGACCTGCGTGTTCCCGAGCACGGTCGCCAGGCCGGCCCCGACCTGCTCGATCGCGTGGTGCCAGAGGATCAGGTCGGCCGCGAAGAACACCCCCGCCCCCCACGCGATCAACCGCGCCCGGCGTGGGCGCGGGCCGAAGCGCCGGTCCTCCAGCCAAGCGATGAGCCAGAGCGGCGGCAGCGCCCAGAAACAGCGGAAGAACGCGCCGGTGCTCGGGGAGACCTCGGAGTACCGGTAGAGGATCGCCGAGAACGAGATCGCGAGCGCTCCCGCGAGCACGAGCGGGATCGGTCGCCGGCCGAGCGCCGTCGCGGGCACCCCCGGGTTCTACCGGGAAGCTTCTCGCTGCGAGTCCGGAAACGAAAAAGCGGGCCGCCACATCGCCCGCTCTCTCGCTTCGTCGGGGGCGCCCGCCGCATCGGCGCCCCGTTGTTCAGTCTGGAAGGAGTCTCCCACGGCGGGCTCGGTTGATTCCTCCCCCTTTCGCTGATTCACTCGTTCGGTTCACTTTCTCACCCACATGGGGTAGGCGCGACGCGAAAACCTGTCGCACAGTGAGGCCAGCGAGAGTAGAGGGGGGCCGCAGCCCACTCTCTCGCGGCAGACGGCGGCTCGGGACTACCCGGGTCGCCGTCGATGTTTCCGGGGCCTAGTCTTCCGAGCTGTGCTCGGGCTCTGCGGGAGCCTCGGGCGGCACGGTGACCGCTTCGACCGACATCGACCCGGGGATGATCGTGATGTCGACCTCCTCCGTGTCGCCCTTGCGCGCGACGAGGATCGTCGACCCGGCCTCGAGCGAACGGCCGAGCACGAAGTCGGCGAGCGGGTCCTCGATGTGGCGCTGGATCGCGCGACGCAGCGGGCGGGCGCCCATCGCCGGGTCGTAGCCCTTGTCGACGAGCAACTCCCTCGCCTCGTCGGTGAGCTCGATCGTCACCTCGTGCAGCGCCATCTGCTCGCGCAGCCGGCGCAGCATCAGTTCGACGATCACGAGGATCTCGTCCTTGGTCAGCTTGTGGAAGACGATCACCTCGTCGATTCGGTTCAGGAGCTCCGGGCGGAAGACTTTCTTCAGCTCGCCCATGATCCGTGACTTCATCTCGTCGTAGGAGAGGCCGACCTCGTCGCCGATCGAGAAGCCGAGCGTCTGGTTCTTCGAGATCGTGGCCGCGCCGATGTTCGACGTCATGATCACGATCGTGTTGCGGAAGTCGACCTTGCGGCCCTGCGAGTCCGTGAGCTTCCCGTCCTCGAGGATCTGCAGGAGGATGTTGAACACGTCCGGGTGCGCCTTCTCGACCTCGTCGAGCACGACGACCGAGTACGGCTTCCGGCGCACGGCCTCGGTGAGCTGGCCGCCCTCGTCGTAGCCGATGTAGCCGGGCGGCGAGCCGACGAGCCGCGACACGGAGTGCTTCTCCATGTACTCCGACATGTCGAGCTTGATCATCGCGTCCTCGTCGCCGAAGAGGAACTCCGCGAGCGTGCGCGCGAGCTCCGTCTTCCCGACGCCGGACGGCCCGAGGAAGATGAAGGAGCCGGTCGGCCGCTTCGGGTCCTTGATCCCGGCGCGCGCGCGACGGATCGCCTTGGAGACGGAGACGATCGCCTCCTGCTGGCCGACGAGGCGCTTGTGCAGCTCCTCCTCCATCCGCACCAGTCGCGCCGACTCTGCCTCGGTCAGCTTGAAGACGGGGATGCCCGTCCACATCGAGACGATGTCGGCGATCTCCTCCTCGCCGATCTCCGGCTGCTCCTCGGCCTCGGCCGACGAGCGCCACTGATCCTCGAGCTCGCGCTTCTTCTGCGTCAGCTTGCGCTCCTTGTCGCGCAGCGACGCGGCCTTCTCGAACTCCTGGTTCTCGATCGAGTCTTCCTTGTCCTTGCGGACCTTCTCGATCTCCTCCTCGAGCTCGCGATAGCGCGGCGGGGCGCTCATCGTCTTGATGCGCATGCGGGACGCGGCTTCGTCGATGAGGTCGATCGCCTTGTCGGGCAGGTGCCGGTCCTGGATGTAGCGGTCTGCGAGGACGGCTGCTGCTTCGAGCGCCTCGTCGGTGATCTTCACGCGGTGGTGCGCCTCGTAACGGTCGCGTAGGCCGCGCAGGATCTGCACGCTGTCGTCGGTCGACGGCTCGTCGACGCGGATCTGCTGGAAGCGGCGCTCGAGCGCGGCGTCGCGCTCCAGGTACTTGCGGTACTCGTCGAGCGTCGTCGCGCCGATCGTCTGCAACTCGCCGCGAGCGAGCGCGGGCTTCAAGATCGACGCTGCGTCGATCGCGCCCTCGGCCGCGCCGGCGCCGACGAGATTGTGCAGCTCGTCGATGAACAGGATGATGTCGCCGCGCTGGGTGATCTCCTTCATCACCTTCTTCAGGCGCTCCTCGAACTCGCCGCGGTACTTCGACCCGGCGACGAGCGCGGCAAGGTCGAGCGTGTAGATCTGCTTGCCCTTGAGCAGCTCCGGCACCTGGCCGCCCGAGATGCGTGCCGCGAGACCCTCGACGACGGCGGTCTTGCCGACGCCGGGCTCGCCGATCAGCACTGGGTTGTTCTTCGTGCGGCGCGACAGGATCTGCATCACGCGCTCGATCTCGGTCTGCCGGCCGACGACCGGGTCGAGCTTCCCCTCGGCCGCGAGCTTCGTCAGGTTGCGGCCGAACTGGTCGAGCAGCTTCGAGCTCTTCGACTTCTCGCCGGGCGCTCCGCCGCCGCCCTGCCGTCGGCCGGGCCCCGAGAGCATGCGGATGATCTCGTTGCGGATCTTCTCGGCGTCGGCGTCGAAGTCGAGCAGGATCCGCGCTGCGACGCCTTCGTTCTCGCGGACGAGGCCGAGCAGGATGTGCTCGGTGCCGATGTAGTTGTGTCCGAGCGAGAGCGCCTCGCGGAGCGCAAGCTCCAGGACTTTCTTCGCCCGCGGCGTGAACGGGATCTGCCCGGTCGTGACCTCGTCGCCCTGCCCGACGATCCGCGCCACCTGCGCCCGGACCTCCTCGACGGTGATGTCGAGCGACTCGAGCACACGCGCGGCGAGACCCTCCTCCTCACGAAGGAGCCCCAGCAGGATGTGCTCGGTCCCGATGTAGTTGTGCTTGAGGGCGCGCGCCTCGTCCTGGGCCAGTACGACCACCTGACGCGCCCGCTCGGTGAAACGCTCGAACAAGGTCTCAAGATGGTAGCGGAGGGTACGGCGGCAGCCGAGGGCGCCCTGGAGGCGCCCTGACGGGGTCGGCCCTCGGTTTTCGAAGGGCGATCCGGAAATGGGAGCCGGACGGCGTCTGCGGCGACGGGCTTCACCGTCGTGAAGGTCCTCTCCCCTCCCGTTGCCGCGGCGTCGCCTTCAGGCGCGGGATCTATCCGGCTATTCCACGGAGCGGTACGAGCTGAAGACCGCGACGAGCGTCATCAACACGATCTTGACGTCGAGCCAGAGCGACCAGTTCTGCACGTAGTAATTGTCGAGCTCGACGCGCTCGGAGATCGACGTTTTGCCGCGCAGCCCGTTGACCTGGGCCCAGCCGGTGATGCCGGCCCTGACCCGATGGCGGTCGTCGTAGCGGTTGATCGCGTCACCGAAGAGGCCGACGAACTCGGGCCGCTCCGGGCGGGGACCGACGAGGCTCATTTCGTTTCTGAGCACGTTGATCAACTGAGGCAGCTCGTCCAGCGACGTTCGCCGGAGAAAGTCGCCGAGCCTGGTCCGCAGGTCCACGCCCTCGACACCGCCCGGCGCGGTGTCCGGCGAAAGCTCGAACCGGGTCGGACCGTCGGCAGCGCGCATCGAGCGGAACTTCAGCATGTCGAAGGTCCGTCCATCTCTTCCGATGCGCGTCTGCCGGAAGAAGATCGGCCGCCCGAGCGAGATCAGGACGCCTACGGCGACAGCCGCGAGAACAGGGGCCAAGCAGATCAGCCCCAGGGCGGCGATAACGCGGTCGAGAGCGTGCTTCACCGCGAATTCCGAACCCTTCGGATCCGTGATCCGGGCGCTGAGCAACGGCAGACCGACGACGTGGTCGACGTGGATCCGCTCCGTCATCCGATCGAAGAGCCGCGGGACGAACGCGATGCGGACACCGAGCTCCTCGCAGCTCCGGGCAAGCCGGAGAAGCACCTCGTGGGGGGCTTTCGAGAACGTGACGATGACCTGCTCGATGCCATGGTCTCGAACGACGCGCTCGAGATCCCAGCTGGCCCCGAGGACCGGCGGTGCGACGTCGTCGCTCCCAGCATCGATCGGGTCCTTGTCCAGGAACCCGACAGGCCGAAGTCCGAGTTCGGGGTGCGCGATGAGACGCTTCGCCGTCAGACGCCCGACGTGGCCGGCTCCCACGATCAATGTCGGCCTCAACGTCTCCCCGCGACGGCGCGCTGCCACCTCCGACCAGGAGAGCAGCGCACGGCCGCCGACCAGGAATACGGCGGCGAACGCCCAAAGGCGCACCGTTTCGTCTGCTGCAGCGAGGTCGGCTTCGACGAGGACGCGGACCGTGACGATCGACATCGCGGCGATCGACGTCGCGAACAAGATCGAACGAAGATCCTCGAGCGTTCGAAGCGAGAGGCGGGACGCGTACATCCGCCGCGTCCACAGAAGGGCAACGACGAGGAGGGGGAAGACCGCCATCCACAGACGCGGCATCGACGGTACGTCGGCACGCGCAGCCCCGAGCTCCGCGGTCGCCACGGCACCGGCGAGCATGAGAGCGTCCACCGTGAGACAGGCGCGCAGCCACGGCAGTTCCCCGATCGGCCGCGCCGCAGGGGTCGGCCATGCGATGCCCGGAGTAACCGCCGCCGACGCCGCAGACTGATCCAGGGCGAGCGTATCGTCCCCCAGGATTGAGGTTCCACTTGGAGCGTCGGAAACGACGCCAGAGCGCAACTCGACCACCGCAGGTCGGGGTACTAGTCCGGGGCCTAGGTCTTCGCGCCCGCGAGTAGCCGCATGGTGACCCCAGTGCCGACCAGCAGCACTGCTGCCAGCGCCATCAGCAGAAGGTCGAGGCCGGTGAACGGAAGGATTCCTCCTGCCGCACCGCCGCCCGTCACTTCTGCCTGGATGTTGCCGCCTTCACCGCCGTACACCCGCTCCGCCGGCGTTTGTGCGAGAGCCGATGCCGAGAAGACGAGAATCCCAACGAGAGCTGCGCTCGCAGAGAGCCACAGTCGATTAGCCACAGATGCCCCTTCCCTTCCCTTCGCCGCAGACAAAAACCCAATTCGTTGGGAGTCCCAACACCCTTTTTAGATATAGGCCAAAACTAGTCAGTCTGCAAGTTTCTCGCCTCGCTCTAGTCGCTCCGAGCGTCAAATCGGCCGGCGAGGAGTCGATCGAGAAACGCCGGACTGATTGGTCGGCCTGACCGTAGCCGACGCCCGACGACCACGATGGCGGACTCGCGTGGATTCAGCTCCCGAGCACGCTCGAGATGCTCGAGCGCGTCGGATCGCCGGCCCTCGAGTCCGTCGAGCACGGCCAGCTCGAGCTCTGCGTACCAGCTCTCCGGGTTACGGTCTCGCGCGCGTTCGAAGGACGCACGCATCCGCTGCCGGTCGCCCAACCGGCTGGCAATCGCCCCCGCTACGAGGTCCGGCCGCTCGCTGAGCGGGTCGAGCCGCCGGGCCTGCTCGAGCCGGTCGAAGGCGAGGCCCGGGCTTCGACGCCACGACGCGGTCGCGGACTCGACCTCCCTGGCGGCGAGCCAGGGGCCGGCGAACGAGACGAGCGCGAAGATCGAGATGACAGCGCCGAGGACGACGCTGCGTCGCCCTAATCGGCCTCGTCCCGCCTGAGGTGGAGGCCGAGCGAGGCCGGCGGCGAGCGCGAGGCCGGCCAGCGCGGGCGCCCCCAGGCCCGGCAGCTCCCACAGCCAGTCGGCCGACCCGTGCCCGAGCCAGTAGACACAGGCGGTGACGCCCGAGACGGCGAGGGCACGGCCGAACGGATCGAGGTGCCGCGCGCGCGCCGCCGCGAACCCCGCTGAGACGAGAAACCCGAGGAAGAGCGCGGCCCCGACAAGCCCCGTCTGGGAAAGGACCTGCACTTCCACGCTGTGGGGATAGAGCGGCTCTTCGTCGCTCCGCCGCTCGCGCACGTACGGTGCGGCGAAGTTGTCGGCTCCGATGCCCTGGAGCGGCGAACGGGCGAACTCCGCGAGCCCGACCCGCCAGAAGTCGTAGCGATTCGAGCCGAATCCGCTCGTGAAGTGCGACGAGCCGGTGTCCGGGCGGTGCCCCGCCTTGAACTCCTGCCACGCATCCGCAGCGCGGCCGGCAGGGTCCGGCGGGAGCAGGACCAGGATGCTCACGGCGCAGCCGACGAGCGCGGCGGCTCCCAGACTGCGTCCCGCGAAGCGCGCGAACCCCGGCGGAATCTGGACTCGCCGATCGACGAGCGCCGCGAGCAGCCCGACAACGAAGAGCGCCGCGACCAAGGGCGCGACGGTGTCGCGGGCCTCTGCCAGCGCGCGGGCCGCCTCCAGTTCCCCGTCCGGGCCGTAGACATCGAGCAGCGGGCCACGAGCGAGCAGCGTCGCGACGACGACCGGCGCGAGGGTGAGTAACAAGCGCGCACGATTCGGCGCGATCGCGAAGAAGACCAGAAGCGTCAGCGGAAACGCGATCAGCGAGCCGCGGCTCTGAGGCAGGACCGCGAGTGGGAGCAAGAGCCCCGCCGTCGCCAGGAAGAGCCCTCTGGCGAGCGGAGGAACCTCTCGACGCGACGCAAGCATGAGCGCCGGCCAGAACGCGACGAGGAAGAGCGCAGCGTTCGCGTTGTGATACCCGACCGGCTCGGAGAAGAGCCCGCCCACGAACGCACCGAGCGGTGCGTCCGAACGCACCGTCAACAGCACCGCAGCCGCTCCGATCACAGCAACCGAGACGGAGAAGGCTCCGAGGATCGCAGCCGCGACGTTTGCCCGCCACGGCCAGATCGCGACGAGCGCATAGACGATCGCGTACAGCAGCGTGCGGTTGGCTCCCTCCCAGGCAATCCCCTTCACGTCGGCCCAGCTGATCGAGAGGAAGCTCCAGATTGCGAACGCCGCGAACAGCGCGATGGCCACGCTTGTCGCGCGCGGAACGCCGTCGAGGATGGCGGGCCGACCGACGATCACGACTGCGAGCAGCCCGAGCGCGAACAAGCCGCCTGGAAGCCAGACCAACGGGTCGAACCCGGCGTCGGCAACGGCGAACACCACGAAGAGCCCGACCAGCGCGAGCCCCAATGCTGCAGCCGCGGCGTCCTCCCGCGCATCCCGCGAACGGGCTCCCGACATCGATCGAGCTTAAGCGACGGCTCGCGGCGACCCGCGGCTTGACCTGCTGTCGCCGGATGTGACGCCCGCGGAGGCGGGTACGATCGACCGATGGCGAAACGGCGGCGCAGCGGCAGCCGGCCAAGCTCCGATGCTACGCCGCGCATCCTGTTCGTCAGCCAGCCCACGGACGGCGGCGTCTTTCGGCACGTGCGCGACCTGGTCGCCGGCTTGCCCGGTCATCGGTTCGACGTCGTCGTCGCAGGACCGTTCGACCGCGACGATGCAGCTCTGCTCGGCGTTCCGACCGTACGGCTCGAGCTCGTGCGCGCCGTCTCTCCCGCGAGGGACGCACGTTCGGTCGCAGCGTTCGCTCGTGCGGTGAGCGGGGTCCGCCCCGACCTGATCCACGCGCACTCTTCGAAGGCCGGAGCCGTCGCCCGCTTGGCTCGAGTCGCCCATCCGCGAGTGCCGGTCGTCTACACACCGCACGGTTACGCCTCCGCCGGCTTCTTCCCGAGTCGCGCCGCGCGGTCCGCGTACGGGCTCGCCGAGCGGGTCCTCGCACCGCTCGCGGACCGCGTGATCTGCGTCTGCGAGGCGGAGCTGCGACTGGCGGCCGAGCTCGGGCGAGCCGGACGCACGCGACTGGTTCACAACGGCGTCGCGACGCCCGGCTCGACGGACGTGGGCGTCCCGGAAGACGTCCCTGATCTCAGCGGCGGAGGTCCCTTGCTCTGCGCCGTTTCGCAACTCCGCCCCGGCAAGGGAGTCGACACGCTTCTGGACGCGATGCCCCGCGTTCTCGACGCGATGCCGACTACCCGCCTCTTGATCGTGGGGGACGGGGTCGATCGTGCGCTGCTCGAGGCCCGCGCGAAGCGCTTCAACCATGCCGTTCGCTTCGTCGGGTCGACAACGAGCGTCACCGGCGTCATGCAGATGGCGGACGTGTTCGTGTCGCCGTCATGGGCGGAGTCGTTTCCGTACACCGTGCTCGAAGCGATGGCCGCCGGACGTCCCGTCGTGGCCACCGACGTCGGTGGAGTCAGAGAGGCGGTGCTGCACGGACGCACCGGCCTGCTGGTCCCGCCGCGAGACTCGATCGCGCTTGCAGACGCGATCGTCGCGTTGCTCTCCGATCCTCCACGCGCCGCGCAGCTGGGTGCTGCCGCACGTGAGCTCGTCGCCCGGCGTTTCACCGTCGAACGGATGGTCGCCGAGACCGCATCCGTGTATCTCGATCTCCTCGAGAGTTCGCCGGCCCGGGTAGCGGGATCGTGAGCTCGGACTCCGGCACCTCGCGTCGGATCGCGCGAAACACGTTCTCCCGCGCTTCCGGCGAAGTGGTCGCCAAAGCCGCCTCGTTCGTGTTCTACGTGACCATGGCCCGAGAACTCGGCAGCGAAGGGTTCGGGACGTTCATGTTCGCGCTCGCACTCACGGGCGCGCTCATCATCGGAGCCGGCTTCGGAACCGACGAGCTCACGGCTCGAGAGGTCGCACGAGACCGATCCCGCGCGTCCCGGTACCTCAGCAACGTGACCGCGATCAAGGTGCTCTCCTCGATCGCGCTGCTCGGCGTCGCCGGCGTCCTCGTGGTTCTGGGTGACTACTCCTCCGAAACCCGTCTGGCCGTTGGCATCGTCGGCGTCGGCGTCGCGCTGGAGGTGATGAGCAGGACCTCGTACGCGTTGTTCGAGGCTCACGAGCGGCTCGGGCTCGTCTCACGCTCCGTGATCCTCCAGCGGCTGCTGACGGCGATCGTCGGGATCGCTGTGCTGCGCTCCGGCGGCGGTGTCGTTGCCGTCTCGATCGTGTTCGCGGCCGGTGCCCTCGGGGGCCTGATCGTGGCAGAGCTGTCCGTCAGAAGGCTCGGCGTGCGACGCACGACGCCTGAGCCGCGGTCCTGGCCCGCGCTCGTACGCGCCGGCCTGCCGATCGGCTTGGCCGGCCTCCTCTTCGTCTTGCTGCTCCGCCTCGACGTGACACTGCTCTCGTTCATGGCCGGCGAGGCGGAGGTAGGCATCTACGCGGCGGCGTATCGCCTGGTCGAAGGGACGCAGTTCGTCGCCTGGGCCGCCAGCGCCGCGATGCTTCCTTGGCTCGCCCGCGCAGAGCGAACGGAGTCGTGGTTCACCCTCTCCCGCGGACTCGAGCTCGGCCTCAAGGTGCTGGCTGCTCTGCTGCTGCCGGTCGCCGTGGCGTTCGTCGTCTTCGCCGAGCAACTCATCGACCTGCTCTACGGAGCCGCGTTTCGCGACAGCGTCGTACCGCTTCAGTTGCTCGCGCTGACGTGCACGCTCTACGGCGTCCAGGCACTGCTGAGCACGGCGTTCATCGCCCGAGATTCACCATGGGCGTTCGCGCGCCTCGTGGGCGCGGCCGTAGCGCTCAACGTCGTCGCCAACCTCCTGCTGATTCCCCGCTACGGGGCCGGCGGAGCCGCCGGCGCCGCTCTCGCGTCGAGTCTGCTGTTGACGATCCTCGGCCTCGGTCTCGTCCGCCGGCGGATAGGTCACGTCCGTCCGCTTCGGGCTTTCGGGGGCCCGCTTCTGGCCGCGCTCGCGATGGCGGCGGTCGCCGTGGCGGTACCCGGGCCGCTCGCGCTCCGTGCGGCATCAGCACTCGTCGCGTACCTCGTTGTGCTGGTCGGATTCGAGCGCGCGGTCTTCGTCGACGACACCAAGGCGATCTGGAACGCAGTTGCGTTCCGGCCCTCGCCAGCCCCGCGCTAGAGCCCGCTCACGACCGCCGCGTGAGTGTCCAGAGCCCGAAGCGGTCGGCCCACGGTTTCAGCAGGTGCTGGAACGGCACCGACTCGCGTTCGCCGTACACCAGTGGGTAGAGAGCGCGCCGAACAGCCGACAGGTCGGAGCGCCGGCGATGTTCCTTGATCCGTGCGAAGAGGTCGGGATGGTCGGCACGGATCGAGCGATAGATCTCGACGTGGGCGGCGCGCGCCTCGGCGTTCAATCGTCTCCCGTGGAGCCGCCGCCGATACCCGATGTGCCCTGGGCCGAGATGGACGATTTGCTCACCTCGTTCCGCGAGCCCCATCCAGAGGCTCCAATCCTCGTACCCCTGCTGACGGGTTCGAGATCGCCGCCATGCGCCGGCCGCCTCGAGCGCGTCGCGGCGAAAGACAGCGGTGATCGGGTACTCGTTGGTGTAGGCGACTCGATACGGGTCGAGCCGAGCCGGCACGGCACGCAGAGTCTCGCGGTCGCCGAACTCGAGCACGTCTCCCACAGCGGCGGCAGCCCACGGCGTCGAGTCGAGGAGTCGAGCCATGGACGTCAGTGCTCCCGGCTCGGCCAGGTCGTCCGCATCCAACGGAGCGACATACGGCGCGGTCGTGGCCGCGAGACCGGCCATCCGTGCCTCGGCGACCCCTCGATTCTCCTCGAAGCGAATGATCTGGTGGCCGTCGGCCTCCAGCGCGGCAAGCGTCTGCACGGTCTCCTCGTCGGTCGAAGCGTCGTCGATGACCACGAGCTCGACCGAGGCGGTCTCCTGGACCGACCGCACGGCGTCTCCAAGCAGACGCCCCTCGCCGTGACACGGAACGATCACGGCGATCCTGAGGTCCGTGTCACGGGGCTGCTCGGGAGTGTTGGTCACGATCTGTGTCCGAGGGGCACTGGGCGCATCGTCGCCGCCCAGATGAGTGCGGCGACAAGCCAGAAGTGGCGCCAGTGGAGCGTATCCACGAAGGCGCTGTTGACGACAAGACCGCACCACGCGGCGAGCAACGGGGCCGACCCGATCCCGTAGGTGTCCGTCCCGGTGACGACGTTCCGCGCCGCGAAGGCAAGTGTCGTGATCACGAGCGCGAGCCCCACCATGAGGCCCAGGACGCCTTGCTCGGCCAGCAGACGCACGTAGAGGCTGTGGGCCGAGATGTCGACGTACTGCTCGAACTGCCCAGGCCCAACGCCGAACGGAAATTGCTCCACGAGGCTGATTCCCGACTGTTGCGCGCCGAACCGCTCGGCGTCGTACGTCTGGAGCCTCGCACGCTCTTCGAGGAAGGCAACCGATCCCGTCACTGCCAGCGCGACCGCCAGGAGCGCGAGCGCGGTGACGACGGTGAACAGCAGCCTGAAGACGCGGCGTCCTCCACCTCGCCTGAGCCCATAGACAACGAGCATGATCGAGAAGGCGACCGCGGCGTTGAGCCACGCGGCGCGAGAATACGAGAAGAGCACGCCCGCACCGAGGACGACGAACAACGCAACCTTGACGGCCCGGCCAACCCGGAGAAGTCGTGGCTCGAGCAGCTCGCTGGCGACGATCAACGCGGGTACGACCATGAAGGGACCGAACACGTTGGGGTCCTCGAAGAGTCCTCTTGCTCGCTCACTCAGCACGAAGATGTCGCGGCCCGGAAGCGACACGAACAGTGCAAGCGTCCCGAGCAAGGCTGATGCGGTGCTCCCGGCGATGAGCGCAACGGTGACCAAGCGGGCCCGCGCGGTCGAATCGACATAGCTCGCGAACCACAGGCCGAGGGCCGCAAGGTAGAACGTGATGAGGAGGTACATGCCCATTCGCAGCGGCTCGACGGCGAAGATCGCCGAGAGCAAGTTCAACGCGAGCAATGCGCCCACCAGACCGCCGACGATCAGGGGGACTCGCTGGACGCGGAAGCGGCCCGTCACCAGGGCGACGGCGATCGCAACGGCGAAGATTGCATCGGGAGGAGCGGGCTCGGCCAGGATCACGCCGAGCAGCAGGACACCGAGAAAGACAGCTGCGTCGTAGCGGACGAGCGTGAGGCCGAGCACGGCGAGCAGCGCAACTCCGCCGGCGATCGTGACCGGCAACGGTGGAGGGCGGTACACGGCCGCGAGGAGAAGGCCAAGGCCGGCCGCCGACAGAGAGAGCGCGCAGGCGCCGAGCAGTGCTCGGGAGACGCGGCCGCCGCTCGCGGAGACGGATCGGGAGAAGGCTGTCTCTGCGACCGCCATCCGGTGGCCAAGCGTACCGGCGACCCACCCGATCCGTCCCGATCCGGCTCGCAGGTCGTCCGCCCGACACGAGTAGGCTCCGCGTCCGAAGTGGTGAAGCGCGCCGTCATCCTCGCGGGAGGCAAGGGCTCACGCCTCGGCCCGCTCACGACGATCCTCCCGAAGCCGCTGATGCCGCTCGGGGATCAGGCGATCCTGGACGTCGTGATCCAACAGCTCGCGGCGCGCGGGTTCTCGGAGCTCGTTCTCGCCGTCGGGCACCTCGCGCACCTGATCCGAGCGGTGATCGGAGACGGCTCACGTTACGGCGTGAAGATCCGCTATCACGAGGAGGCACAGCCGGCAGGGACTGCCGGGGCTCTCGCCGGGATCGACGGCCTCGAGGAGACGTTCCTGATGATGAACGGTGACGTGCTCACGACGCTCGACTACGGGGAGCTCTTCCAGGCGCACCGCCAGACCGACAACGCATTGACAATCGCAACGCATCGCCGGGTTGTACGTACCGACTACGGAATCGTGCACGTCGACGCCGCGACAGGCCCTGTGTCCCGCGTCGTTGCGTACGAGGAGAAGCCGGAGCTCGACTACACCGTGAGCATGGGCGTGTACGTGGTCGAGCCTCGGTGTCGCGAGCACGTCCCGACCGACAAGCGGTTCGACTTCCCGGACCTCGTCACGGGGCTGCTCGCGGCCCACGAACCGGTCGGCGCCTACATGTTCGACGGCTACTGGCTCGACATCGGCCGGCCCGACGACTACGAACAGGCGCTCGAGGACTACCCGGCCTTGCTGCCACAGCTCTTCTCAGACGCCGGACCCCGCGCATGAAGGTCCTCGTGACCGGCGGCGCCGGCTACGTCGGTGCCCCTGTCGTCGCGGAGCTCCAGGACGCAGCGCACGAGGTGACGGTGCTCGACTCGCTGCTGCACGAGCAGGCGGACGTGGCCGAGCTGCTCCGTTCACGCGGTGTCCGGTTGGTCGTGGCCGACGTCCGTGACGCCGCAGCGAGACGGGAGGCGCTCGAGAACGCGGAAGCTGTCGTCCACCTGGCCGCGATCGTCGGCGATCCTGCGTGCGCGAGGCAGCCCGAGCTGTCGCACGCAGTCAACGTCGAGGCAACCAGCGCGCTCGTGGCCGACGCTGTGGCGCTTGGAGTCGCACGCTTCGTCTTCGCCTCGACGTGCAGCAACTACGGGCGGATGGCCGACCCCACCATCCCGGTCGACGAGACGGCGGACCTTCGCCCCGTGTCGCTGTACGCCGAGCAGAAGGTCGCCATCGAGCGTGCGTTGTTCTCGGAAGACGACGACGGTTTGGCTCGGAGCTGCCTACGCTTTGCCACCGTGTACGGCGTCGCTGACCGGATGCGGTTCGACCTCACGGTCAACCAGTTCACACGCGACCTCTGGGCGGAGCGCCCACTGGAGATCTACGGCGAGCTCTTCTGGCGGCCGTACGTCCACGTGCGAGACGCCGCGCGAGCCGTCGCGACGATTCTCGGCCGAGCGACCGGGGAAGTCGCCGGCCGAGTCTTCAACGTGGGCGACTCCGACGAGAACTACCGCAAGCGCGACCTGGCCGAGTTGATCGTGTCGCGGCTCGGGCGCGGAGAGGTGAGCTACGTCCACCGCGAGGAGGACCCGCGGGACTACAGGGTCTCGTTCGCGCGGATTCGCGACGAGCTCGGCTACGTGCCGTCGCACCGGGTGTCGGACGGCATCGACGAGATCGTCGGCGCGCTCGAAGAGCGCCGGTTCGGGGACCCTTTCGACCCGAGGTACGAGAACTAGCAACGTGGAAGGCGGATCCTCCCTCGTGCCGTTGTTCGACCTGCGGATCACCGACGACGACGTCGCCGCCGTCTCGGAGACGCTGCGCTCCGGGTGGCTCACGATGGGGCCGCGCACGCAGGCGTTCGAGGCGGAATTCGCAGAGCATCTGGGCGTCCGCCACGCCGTCGCGGTCTCGAGCGCAACGGCGGCTCTCCACTTGGCGTACATCGCCGCGGGGGTCGGGCCGGGCGACGAGGTGATCGTGCCGGCGATCACGTTCGTCGCCGGTGCGGCGGCCGCACGGTACTGCGGCGCTGTCCCTGTGCTCGCGGACATCCACGGCCAGCACGACCTCGGGCTCGACGTGGGCGATCTCGACTACCGGGCCACAGCACGAACCAAGGCGGTGTGCGCGGTGCACTACGCGGGCTATCCCGCCGCTGTCGAGGCGCTTCGAGCGTGGTGCACTGAGCACTCCGTAGCGCTGATCGAGGATGCGGCACACTCGCCCCACCTTCCGCCCACCGGCCTCACGAGCGTCTATAGCTTCTTCTCCAACAAGGTGCTCTCGTGCGGCGAGGGCGGCTTGCTCGCCACGAACGACGACGCTGTGGCAGAGCTCACGCGCCTGCTGCGCTCCCATGCCATGACGTCGGGCACGTGGGACCGCCACCTCGGCCACTCCGCCAGTTACGACGTCGTCGGCACCGGATACAACTACCGCCTTGACGAACCGCGCGCGGCGCTGCTCTCAGCTCGGCTGCCGCGTCTCCAGGAAGACATCGCGCAGCGACGGCGGCTCGTGCACCGCTACCGAGAGGCGCTCGCCGGCGTGCCGGGGGTAACGCTCCCCTATGACGACAATGCGGTCGATCAGAGCGCCTGCTACGTGATGCCCGTGATGATCGACGATCCGTCTCTGCGGGACCCGCTGCGCGTCCACCTGCTCGAACGCCACGGCGTGCAGACGAGCGTGCTGTACCCGGCGATCCACGAGTTCACCGCCTATCGCGGTCAACGGACGCACCCGCTGTCGCGGAGCGAGCACGCCGCACGAACAGAACTGACGATCCCACTGTTTCCCCATCTGTCCGACGCGATTCAGGACCGAGTGATCTCCGGGTTGATCGACGGGCTGGAGCACTTGCGCAGGTGAGGCCGCCGCGGCTGCTCATGCTCGGCAGCGTCAACCATCCGCACGTCGAGCATCTGGCCATCGCGATGAGCGAGCGCGGCTTCGAGGTGACGGTCGCCGGCGACACCGTGCCCGACCTGCCTCCGTCGACCCTGCCGGGCGTCGGGGTCCGCGTGGTTTCCGCTCCCGCGGCGCGGCGAGGTTCGATCCGTGGGCTGGTCGAACACGTCCGCTGGATCAGGGCGCTGCTGAGGCGCCTGGAGCCGGACATCGTGCACGCGCACTGGCTCTGCGGCTTCGCGTTCTTCGCGGCTCTGGCCGGTGCCTCGCCCCTCGTCGCGATGGCCTGGGGGTCGGACGTCTTCGGCGCCGGGCGGGTGAAGACGCTGGCGAACCGCTTCGCGCTCCGCCGAGCTGCCATCGCAATGGCCGACTCACAGGCGCTGCTCGACCGGCTCGTCGACCTCGGGGCGCCCAGGGACCGCACCGTCCTCGTCAACTGGGGAGTCGATCTCGAGCGCTTCGCGCCGGCCGGGGACGCTGATCGTGCGGCGCTCAAGCGCTCGCTCGGCTTGATGTCCGGGCCGGTGATCCTGAGCACGCGCTCGCTGATGCCCGTCTACAACCCGCAGACCATTCTCGACGCGTTCGGGATCCTCGGGGACGAGTTCCAAGACGTCCAGCTCGTCGTCAAGCACATGGGGGTCGTGACGATGCAGCTTGGGCAGGTTCCGCACTCCGCGAGAGTCCACATCGTCGAAAACGTTCCCTACGAGCGGATGCCGGACTACTACCGCGCGGCCGAGGTGTGCGTCTCGATCGCTTCCTCCGACAGCTCGCCGCGTTCGGTCTGGGAAGCGATGGCCTGCGGGACACCGTGTGTCCTCTCCGATCTACCGTGGGTCCATGAGCTGATCGAGCCCGAGCGGGACGCGCTCGTGGTCCCGATCGACGCTCGATCGGTCGCCGACGCCGTTCGTCGGATCCTCACCGACCGGGAGCTCGCGACTCGGCTGGCACAGTCCGGCCGCCGCCTGGCGGAAGACCATCGCGATCGCGCCGCGCAGATGGACCACCTGGCGTCCGAGTACCGCGCTCTGCTCTGATCGCCGCTACCGACCGCGGCGTGACGAGGACGCGGCCAAATCGATGTCGCCGGCCGGCGAGAGATCCGAGCCGGCGTACGCGTATGAGCCGACCCGGCGGGTACCGACCACGACCAGGCCGAGCGTACGACTGGCGAGCCGGTCGAGAACGTCGCGCAGCTCGATCACGTCGTCGAGCGTTATGCGTTCGAGCCGCGAGACGATGAGCACGCCGTCGGCACGCCTGGCCAGTGAGTGGCTGTCGGAGATTCCGATCAGCGGCGCGCCGTCGACGATCACATAGCTGTAGTCGAGCTTCGCGATCGATGCGAAGACGCGGTCGACCGACTCGCTGAACAGAAGCGAGGATGGGTTGGGCGCCTTGCTTCCGCTCGGGAGGAAGTCCAGCTTTCCCAACCCGCCGTCGAGGCTCGTCTTCAGCGAGGCCAGCAGGTCCTCCAACCTCGACGACTCCGAGGCTCCGTTCGTGCCGGCCCGGAGCAGCTCGGAGAGCCCCGGCGAGCGGCTGGTCCCGAACAACTCGTGGAGTGTCGGAAACCGCAGGTCGGCCGAGACGAGCAGCGTCTTCTGCTCTGCGTGCGCGAGCGCCCGCGCGAGGCCCGCGGCGACGTGACTCTTGCCTTCACCCTCCACGGCGCTCGTCACGAGGATGACGCGCTGTCGGTCGGGCGGAAGCTCGAAACGGATCGCGGTCTGCAGCGTCTGGTGGGCCTCGTTCGTGATCACCTGCAGAAGCCGGGGTGGTCGCCCGAACCGACCTCGCAGGTACGGAATCCCGGCGAGCACAGGCAGATTCATCAGGCGACCGAGCTCTCGGGCATCGCCGACGCGCGGCACGAGCCGGTCCCGGCCGAGGGCGATCAACACCGCCAGGAAGGACGCCGCAAAGAACGCCAGCACACCGTTCCGCACCGGCCGTGGCGTGAACGGAGCGTCCGGTGGCTCTGCGGCTTGCGCGAGCTGTAGCTCCGAGCCGGCACCGACCTCGCTCACCCCGAGCTCTGTGATCCGCTCGGTGATTGCCGCGATCCCCGCTTCGCTCCCGCCCGTCGCCTGCAGCCGCGCAAGTTCCGCCTCGAGGCTGGCGCGGGCGTCTCTCAGCCGTTGGCGTTCAGCCTCCGCCTGCTCTTCCAGAAACGTCGCCGCGACGGCGTTGGCGATTGCGGCGGCGCCTTCCGGGGTCCCGTCGAACGCCGAGATCCGGATGATGTTTGCGTCAGGATCGACGGATGACGTCACGTTCGACTCGAGCGACTGCCTCGTCTCGCCCGGCACACGCTCGGCAGCCTGCTCGAGGACGGCGTTCGTGCGCAGCAACCGCTCGATCGTCTCGAGGCGACGGACGACGGTATCCACGTCCGTCGAGCCGAACGGGTTGAGGGTCTCCTGGAGCACGAGCGTCGCCGTGGCTCGGTACGTCTTCGGAACGAGGAGCGAGACGACGACGACCACGGAGGTGATGCCGACGATGAGAGCGAGCATGAAGACGCGCGACCGTCGCAGCGCGTCGAGATTCCGCCGGAGCTCGATCGGCTCGTCGGGAATCAGGTCTCGCGATGCGTAGGAGCGGGATTGACCCGTCGCCGCGCCGTGTTCGGCCACGTCGCGCACGATAGCCCACGGCAGAAGTCCGTCTCGGTCCCGCCGCGCCCGGGATCCCTCGGACGAGGGACACCCGCGCGTCCCGAAGGGAGCGGATCGGGCCGATTGACAAGGTATGAGTGGACGCTGCGGATCTGCCCACACGAGCTTCGCGCGCCTGCTTCGGGTAGTCGCAGCGCTCGGCCTCGCGGCGACGATTCTTCCTGCGGGCGCCGAGGCTGCTGCCCGTCTGAAGGTTCACGCGTTGAAGAACGGCGTAAGCGTGAACGTCGTCCGGGCAGGGACCAACTCGATCCTCTTCACGCTCGACGGCCGCCGAATCGCACACGTGCGCAAGGCTCCGTATCGCGCGGTCGTGCAGGGCGCGGGTCTGGCTCGTCCGGGCCGCCCGGGCGTTCGCACCCGGCTGATCGTCCGGGACGCGCACACGGGCCGACTCCTCGCACGGCTCGTTCTCGTCCGGCAACGTCAGGCGAAGGCGGCTGCCGATCTGCCCGACGTTCAACCCCCCGCCCCGCCGGCTGCGTACGACGTACCTGCGGGCGCCGTCTATGTGAGCAGCTCTGCGGGGCTCGCCGCCGCGCTCAGTGCGTCGGGCCAGCTCGACATCGCGCTGGCCGACGGTGTGTACGACAACCTCGGGCCGTTCCTCAATCCCAGCGGCCACCGCCTCTGGGCAGCCCATGTCGGGGGTGCCACGCTGAAGGCGGGCATCTCGCTCGGCGGCAACTGGGGAGCCGGGCACGGGCTGGTCCGCGGGATCGCCTTCGACGTCGAAGATCCGACGAAGGTCCTGCACGGCGGGATCATCCACGTCTGGGGCACCGGCCGAGGCTCGAGCGTGCTCGACGTCTCGCTTGACGGTCACGGGGTGATCGAGACCGGCGTGCTCGCCCGGCAGCCCGAGGGCCTCGTCGTCGCCCGCGTGGTCGCTCGAAACTTCACCGGCTACGGCGTTCTCGTCGACCAGAACTCCGTCGCCGCGCACGTTTCGGACGTCCCGTTGCTCGAAGACCTCGACCTCGCACACGTCTCCCGCCCGGTGCGACGCTCGTCCAACGGTCGCGCCGAAGCCTGCCTCTGGATCGGTAACACGGCCGTGGTCCGACGCGTCCGAACACGCGACTGCGCGTGGGAGGGCATCTGGACGGGATCGTCAGCGCGCGGTGCGCTCTTCGAGCATCTCGACATCGACGGCAGCAGCACCGGCATCTACATGGAGCACTTCACCCAGGGAGCAACCTTCCAGCGGATGCGCATCGGCCCGAATGTCGACAAGGGCGTGAACTGCGAGTGGGCCGATCCCTCATGGGACTCTCTTCCCGGCTGCACGGACAACCTGATCCAGGACAGCTACTTCGACACGCGAGTCGCAGGCGTCTACCTCGACGAGGGGACGACGCGCACGACAGTCCGCCGTTCGATCTTCGTCAACCAGAAGTGGGCCGCGATCGGCGACTACCGCGGCATCAACAACCTCGGAGACACGTACGGCAACGACTACCGCGGTCTCGCGCCCGGGGCCGTGCCGGTCTCTGATGCACACATCTACTCGAGCGGCTTTCCGTCCTAGCGAGTTCGTGAAGGGCGCATCGGGCGCCTTTTGCTCGCGCTCTAAGCTTTGACGATGTCACGAGAGGAGCGGAATAACGGACTCCACGTCGTCTTTGTTTGTACGGGGAATCGCTTTCGTAGCCCTCTCGCCGAGGCAGTCTTCCGCCGCGCCGCGCCTCCGGGCGTGCGGACGGAGTCGTTCGGCACCGTCGATCTAGGCCCCGTCCCTCCGCTCGAAGCGGCGCAGGAAGCGGCCCGCCACCTCGAGCTGGACCTGTCCGGCCACGTCGCGCGCGCTCTCTCGGGGGTCGACCTTGCACGCGCAGACCTGGTGGTCGGATTCGAGCGGGCGCATGTGCTCGCGGCAGTCGTCGATGCGCGGGCGAGGCGCGAGCGGACGTTCACTCTGACCGAGCTCGTAGCGATCCTCGACGGAATCCGGGTCGCGCCACCTGCCGATCGGATTGCGTCTGCGCGACGAGCTCTCGCGCTCCTCGACCTGCGGCGGCCATTCGAGTCGACAGGCAACGACGAACTGGCCGATCCCCTCGGCCGAGCACCGAACATTCAGCACGACCTCGCGCTCCGCGTCGAGTCGCTCGTCGCTCGTCTGGCCCAACAGCTCTTCACAGATCCCCGCTAGGCTCGACCCCCATGGAGGCGACCGGAACCGCACTCGTGACCGGCGGCGCCGGGTTCATCGGCTCCCACCTCACCGAGCTGCTGCTCGCCGACGGCTGGGAGGTCTACGCGCTCGACGACCTCTCGACGGGCTCGCAGCGGAACGTCGCACACCTGCGCGACCGGCCGGAGTACCACCTCGTCGTCGACTCGGTCCTGAACCAGGCGGTCGTCAGCGAGCTCGTGCACCGTTGCGATGTCGTGTTCCACCTGGCTGCCGCGGTGGGCGTCCGGCTGATCGTCGAGCAGCCCGTGCGCACGCTCGATCACGAACATCCAGGGGACCGAGACCGTCCTCGAGTACTGCAACCGCTTCGGGCGGCGCGTGCTCGTCGCGTCGACGTCGGAGGTCTACGGCGACCACCGCGAGGAGAAGCCACTCGACGAGAACGCGCGCCGCGTGTACGGGCCGACGACCGAAAAGCGCTGGGGGTACGCGGACTCGAAGGCGGTCGACGAGTTCCTGGCGCTCGCGTACCACCAGGAGCGCGGCCTCGACTGCGTGATCGTGCGGCTGTTCAACACGGTCGGCCCGCGTCAGAGCGGCCAGTACGGGATGGTCATCCCGCGCTTCGTGCAGAACGCGCTGTCCGGCGCTCCGCTCGAGATCCACGGGGACGGGAAGCAAACCCGTTCGTTCTGCCACGTCGAGGACACGGCGCGCGCGCTGAAAGAACTGATGGACGACCGCTCGATCAACGGCGAGATCTTCAACGTCGGGTCGACGGATCGCATCACGATCCTCGAGCTCGCGGAGCGGATCAAGGAACTGACCGGCTCGAGATCGGAGAACGTCTTCATCCCGTACGACCAGGTCTACGGCCAGGGGATCGAGGACACGCTCCATCGCGAGCCGGCGATCGAGAAGGTCGGCGGAGCGATCGGCTGGGCGCCGACGCGGAACCTCGAGGACATCCTGCGCGACGTGATCGAGCACGCGCGACGTGCGCCGGTGCTGCCAGAGGCCGAGCCCGTCGCGACTCCCTAGCTCAGTCGTCGCACCAACGGTGACGTCCTGAGCCGGAAGCCGGCGGTCGTGTCGTGCCGGTACACCGCGAGCCTCGGCACTGCGAAGCGGTCACTGCGTCCTCGGCCGGGGGCGACCGCGAACGCCGCGTCGTAGCCGGCGCGGCGCGCAGCTTCCCGCACCCGGTCGTCCTCGTCGCCGTAGGGGTAGGCGAGGTGCCGGCACGGTGCGCCGAGCTCGTCCTCGAGCTCGGCCTTCGACTCGCGAAGCTCCCGATCCAGGTCCGCGTCGGAGAGCTGCGGCAGATGTGGATGCGAAACAGTGTGCGAGCCGACCTCCACTCCGCCCGATGCCGCGTCCCGGAGCGCTGCCCAGTCCATCGTCGCGAACGCGGCCGGGTCGGCGGCTGCATCCTCCCGGAGCTCCGGCACGTCGAACGGGCGGCCGTCCCGCGCATAGCCCGTGCTGGCGAAGATCGTGGCCGGGACGCCGAGCTCGGCCAGGAGCGGCAGCGTGTCGGCGACGCTCCGGTACGCGTCGTCGAACGTCACGTGGAACAGGCGGCCACTTCGCTCGACCGCGTCGGTCGCCGTGACGGACCTGTAGCCGCGGCGTAGCAGCGACCTGAGCTGCCACTCGAAGGTCGCTCGCCCGATCGCGAGCCGCTGCGGTTCCCCTTCGACGACGGCGTGGTAGCAGAGGACGAGCGGCTTCAACCGAGGAGCTCTTGGAACGCGTCTTCGACGAGCGCGTCGAACGACGGCGGCAGCGTGCCCTCCATCGACGCGTGCTCGCGCAGGAAGAACAGGTACGCCTGCCACTCCTCGACGCGGTCCGGGAACTCAGGCCCGCGCTCGGCCACGAGCCGCTCCAGCGCGACGAGGTTCCAGGCTCCGGTCCGGCCGAACGGTTCCGCTCGAGCGACGGGCTCGGGCTCGGGCTCGGGTTCCGGTTCGGGCTCGGGCGGGGCGGCCTGGATCTCCGCAAGGCGCTCCAGCTCGCGCTCCAGCTCGCGTTCGCGCGCAGCGAGCTCGCCGGCGGCACGCGTGACCGCGCGCTCGCGTTCCGTGACGCGTCGCACCCGTTCGCCGAGGGCCGTCCCGCGCTTCGCGAGGGAGCCCTCGCGTTCCGTGACGCCTCGCTCGCGTTCACCGAGCGTCGCCTGGCCCTTCGCGAGCGCGCGCTCGCGCTTGGTGACGGCTCGCACCCGCTCGCCGAGCAGGGCCTCGCGCTGCGCGAGTGGATCCTCCGTCGGTGGCGCGGTCGATCTTCGTCCGGCGGCGGCGGCCAGAAGCGCAGCGACGGCGAGGCCGAGCGCGAGCGAGCCGAGCAGCGCCACGACGATGATCGGCACCGGTCGGGGCCAGACGACACGATCGCGCGCGACGGCGTTGCCCGCGACGCGCACCGTCGGATCGCGCTCGCCGAGCATTGCCCTCAGGGCCGTCAGGCGCGCGACAAGCACGTCGGCCGGTGGGACTTCTCGCTCGGACGCCGGAATGCCTCGAAGCTCCTCGCGCAGCTGCGCGATCGTTCGGTTCAGCTCTCCCTGAAATACTCCCGAGCGCTCGGCGACGAACTCCTCGGCGACGGCGTTCGCGATCTGCGCCGCCCGGAGGGGATCGTCGGCCTCGGCGTGCACGGTCACGACGTTCGAGTCGTCGTCCGCCTGCACGGTCACCGCGTCGAGCACGTCTTCGCGGTCGAGCCGCAACTGCACGGCTGCCCGGTCGACGACGGACGGGCGCTCGACGAGGTCGGCGACCGTCTCGGCGGCACTTGCGCCGTCGGCGACGCGCGGGAGCGCGAAGCCCTCGAACGTATCGTCGCTCGCGCGAAGCGGCACGACCTGCAGCTTCGCCTCCGCCGCGTAGCGGTCTTTCGCCAGCATCAGATAGGCGACCCCGGCGGCAAGGCCGAGCACGACGGCGACGACGATCGGCTTCCAGTGCGAGAGAACCCTCATCTGCTCGTGACCTCTTCCAGCCGCGGCGCGCCCGTCCTGCGGGCAGTATTCCGCACGTGCCCGGCAAGCCTGGACGCGTCGTCATCACGGGAGGAGCCGGCTTCATCGGCTCGCACGTCGCCGACGCGTTCCTCGCGGACGGCGCCGCGGTGCTCGTGATCGACGATCTCTCGACCGGCCTGGAGGCGAACGTCCCTGCCGAGGCGGAGCTCCAACGTGTGAACATCGTCGATGCGCCGCATCTCAGGCAAGCCATCGACGACTTCGACCCCGACGTGGTCTGCCACCTCGCAGCGCAGGCCAGCGTCACCGTGTCGGTGGAGCGTCCGGAGCACGACCTCGACGTGAACGTCCGGGGCACCCTGCTCGTGTGCGAAGCGGCGCGCGCCGTCGGCGCACCGGTGGTCTTTGCGTCGACCGGCGGCGCGCTCTACGGGAACGACGCGCCGCTGCCCACACCGGAGTCGTTTCCGCCCGCACCGCTCGCGCCCTACGGGGCGTCGAAGCTCGGCGGGGAAGCGTACGTCGCAACCTGGGGGCGACTTCACGGTCTCCCGAACGTCGTGCTGCGGCTCGGCAACGTGTACGGACCGCGGCAACAGCCGCATGGTGAGGCCGGCGTCGTGGCGATCTTCTCCAACCGGCTGGTTCGTGGCACGCAGCTCGTCGTGTACGGCTTCGGCGAGCCGACTCGGGACTACGTGCACGTCGGGGACGTCGCGCGTGCGTTCGTCACAGCGGCCGCGGCCGAACGGTCGGGAACGTTCAACGTCGGTACCGCTCGAGAGACGAGCGTGCTGGAGCTGCTCGAGCTCTTGCAGCGCGAGGCCGGCACCGAGGTCCAGCCGGAGCTGCAGCCGCTCCGCCCCGGCGAGCTCGAGCGGAGCGCCCTCGATCCCGACGCGATCGAGCGCGAGCTCGGCTGGCGGGCCGAGATCCAGGTCGAGCAGGGCATGCCTCAGACCTTCCGCGCGTTCGCCGAGACCTAGCCGCGCTCGCGCAGCGCCGGGAAGAGGATCACGTCGCGGATCGAGTCACTCCCGGTGAGCACAATCGCCAAGCGGTCGATGCCGATACCGCAGCCGCCCGTCGGCGGCATCCCGTAAGCGAGTGCCTCGACGAAGTCCGGATCGCCAGAGCTCCGCCTCGACGTCGCCCGCCTCACGCTCGGCCTCCTGGGCCGCGAAGCGCTCCTCCTGCTCCTCGCTGTCGTTGATCTCGGTGAACGCATTCGCCGAACTCCATCCCGCCGACGAAGCACTCAAAGCGCTCGACGATCGTCGGGTCGTCGTCGGTGGTCCGCGCGAACGGTGACAGCTCGATCGGCTAGTCGTAGACGATCGTGGGCTGGATCAGCTCCGGCTCAACGAGGTGCTGAGTACGCGTGGTCGGCGAGCTGGGCGAGCGTCTTGTCGCGCGCGGTGTCGACGCCCGCCGCCTGTCAACTTCGAGCGCAGCTCTTCCGCGTCACGCGACCAGACGCCTCTTTCGTCGAGCGCATCGACGAACTTCACGCGTTGCCAAGGGCGCGCCAGGTCGATGTCGTGCCCACGGAATGTCGTCTTCGTTCGGCCAATCGCGGCGAGCGCAGCGTGCTCGACGAGCGCTTCCGTTCGCTCCATCGTGTCGCGGTAGTCGGCGTACGCCTCGTACCACTCGACCTGCGTGAACTCAGGCGAGTGCTTGTACGAGATGCTCTCGTTCCGAAAGTCTTTGCGCGAGCTCGTACACCTTCTCGAGTCCGCCCACGATCAGCCGCTTCAAGTAGAGCTCGTCGGCGATGCGTAGATAGACGTCTGCGTCCAGCTCGTTCTAGTGTGTGACGAAGGGCTCCGCGAAGCCACCGCCGTAGCGCGGCTGAAGGATCGGCGTCTCGACCTCGATGAAGCCCTCACTGTCGAGGTACTCGCGGACAGCCGCGACCATCCGCGTCCGTGTCATGCGTCAGCCGGCGCGACTCCTCGTTCATCAGCAGATCGAGGTAGCGCTGCCGGTACCGGGTCTCGACGTCCTGCAGGCCGTGGAACGTGTCGGGCAGCGGCTTGCGGTTCTTCGCGAGCAGCTCGAGCGTCTCCACCGCCAGCGACGGCTCGCCCTTCTTCGTTCGCGCGGGGACGCCCGAGACGCCGATCACGTCGCCGAGGTCGAGGTCGAGCGTCCCGGTCTTCTCCTCGCGGACGAGCAGCTGGATCCGCCCCGAGCGGTCGACGAGATCGAGGAAGGCGAGCTTGCCCATGTCGCGCCGGGCCATCACGCGGCCGGCGAGCCGCCGCGTCTCGCCGCGCTCCTCGCCGGGCTCGAGCTCCTCGGCCTCCGCGCGGACGGACGCGACGTCGACGCGGTCGGGGAAACGTTTCGGAAGAGACATCGCGCCGCGATCCTACGCGGCCAACGCCGAGGACTAGGCGGCCCTGATCTCCATGATCTTGAACTTGAGCGAGCCCCTCGGCGTCGAGACCTCGACGGTCTCGCCTTTCTTGTGGCCGATGATCGCCTTGCCGACCGGCGACTCGTTCGAGAGCTTGTTCTCCGCCGGATTCGCTTCCGCCGAGCCGACGATGTGGTACTCGAACGTCTTCTTCGCCTCGACGTCGCGGAGCTTCACGTGCGAGCCGAGGGAGACGACGTCCTTCGAGATCTCCTTCTTCTCGATCACCCGCGCGGACAGGAGCCGCTCCTCGAGCTGTGCGATCCGGTGCTCGAGCATCGCCTGCTCGTTCTTCGCGTCGTCGTACTCCGCGTTCTCGGCGATGTCGCCGAACTCCCGGGCGATCCGGATGCGGTCGGCCACCTCGCGGCGCTTGTCGCCGCGTAGGACGTCGATCTCTTGCTTCAGCTTCTCGTACCCCTCTTTGGTGAGGACGACTTCCTTCAAAGACTGCCCCTTTAGATGTGCAAAGCGCGGCGCTCAGGCGCCGCCGCGAATCGAGAAGTGTAGCCTCGTGGGACAAGGCTCGTCAACACCAGGAGAAGCTACGATTTCCCGCTCTATGCAGGCAAAACGAGAGCCGACGCAGGTAAATCTCCACGAGTCCTGGCGGATCCGGGACGTCGAGATCCCAACCCGGCTCGTCCTCGCCCCGATGGCGGGCGTCAGCGTGCAGGCCTTCCGGCGCCAGGGCCGCCGCTACGGAGCCGGGCTGGTCTGCTCGGAGATGGTCAGCTGCGCGGGGCTCCACCACGGGAACGAGCGCACGCTCGGCTATCTGAGGATCGCCGGCGACGAGCACCCGCTCGCCGTGCAGATCTTCGGGTCCGACCCGGTGGTGATGGCCGAGGCGGCCCGGATGGTCGCCGACGCGGGAGCGGACATCGTCGACATCAACTTCGGCTGCCCCGTCCGCAAGGTGACGAAGACCGGCGCGGGCGCGACCTTGCTCGACGACCCGGACCGCGCCTGCGCGATCGTGGCCGCGGTCGCGTCGGCGGTCGACCTGCCCGTGAGCGTGAAGATGCGCCGTGGGCTCGCCGACGGCTCGAGGACCTGCCTCGACATCGCGCCCCGGCTCGTCGGCGTCGGGGCCGCGACCCTGACCCTCCACCCTCGCTCGGCGAAGCAGATGTACACCGGGACCGCGGATCACGCGCTCACGGCCGAACTGGTCGACCTCGTCGACGTGCCGATCATCGCCTCGGGCGACGTCACTTCCCGCGCGCGGGCCCAGGCCGTCCTCGCAACGACCGGAGCCTCGGCCGTGATGATCGGCCGGGCCGCGCAGGGCAACCCTTGGGTTCTGCGGGAGATCCTCGACGAGGGCACCGGCGACCCGAGCCGGGAGGAGGTCGTCGCCGAGCTCGTGCTGTTCATGCGCGAGACCGTCCGCGAGCTCGGGGAGCGCAAGGCGCAGGGCTTCCTGAAGAAGTTCTACGGCTGGTACCTCGGGCGAGGGCGCTTCCCGCGAGCCTTCAAGGCCGAGCTGACGCAGCTGGACGACTTCGCCGAGGTCGAGCGGAGGCTCTTCGCGGCCGCTCCGGGCGCGCGCTTCGTCCTCGCGCGGCTGGAGGAGGAGCAGCCGACGGCCGACGAGGTCACGCTCGACCTCCCGATCTCGATCTACGGAGGCGGTTAGCGGCTCGCAGGTGCCGGGAACGCTCACCCCAACCACCAAAGGGGGGTTATGAGCGTTTACGAAAAGCGGCCGGAGGCGCTGAGCGAGACCGACAGCGAGGCGGCCGAACGTGAGGCGCGTGAGGTCGAGGAGATCGAGCGGCGCGAGACCGCTCCTCCTCCCCACCCGATCGCTGCAGCTCGAGACCGGTTCGGCGGGATCGACCTGCCTGCAGGCCTCGTGGGGATGCTGACCGCGATCGCGGTGCTGATCCTGCTCGGTGGGATCGTCGGTGCAGCGATCGGCGCGATCGGGTACCAGACAGGGCTGAGTGGGGACAACGTCGAGGACATCTCGCTCGCGAGCCTGATCGGCGGGCTCGTCGTCATCGCAATCGCGTACCTCGTCGGCGGCTGGACCGCCGGCCGCATCGCCCGGTACGACGGTGCGCGAAACGGCCTCATGACCGCGGTGTGGACGATCGTGCTCGCGGGAGCGCTGTCCGTCCTCGCGGCCTGGTTCGGCAGCGAGTACGACGTGTTCGCGAACGTCGAGCTACCGCAGTGGTTCGACCGCGACGCGCTGACGAGCGCTGCGCTCACCTCCGGCCTCGCGGCCGTCGCGACGATGCTCGTCGCGGGCCTGCTCGGCGGATTGTGGGGCACGCGCTACCACCGTCTCGCAGACCAGACGCTGCTCGACGCGCAAGAGCTGCACGAAGTCGAGGTCTAGACGAACGACGTGGGGGCGGCGCCAAGCCGCTCCCACATCAACTGTTTTTTGCGTAGACGAGCCGCAGACCTTCGAGCGTGAGGAACAGGTCGACCTTCGCGAGCGTCCGCGAGTGCGACGCGACGAGCTCGGCGAGGCCCCCGGTCGCGATCGCCTGCGCGTCGACGCCGAGCTCCGCACGGATGCGAGTCACGATCTCGTCCACTTGCCCGACGAAGCCGTAGACGAGGCCGGACTGCAGCGCAGTCTGCGTCGTCTTGCCGATCACGGACGGGGGCGCGGTGAAGTCGACGCGGAAGAGCCGCGCCGCCCGCGAGAACAACGCGTCCATCGAGATCTCGATCCCGGGCGCGAGGACGCCGCCGACGTACTCGCCGTCCGCTGAGACGACGTCGAAGTTCGTCGACGTTCCGAAGTCGACGACGATGCACGGCGAGCCGTAGCGCTCCTTGGCGGCCACGGCGTTCGCGATCCGGTCGGGCCCGACCTCACGCGGGTCGTCGTAGCGGATCGCGATCCCCGTGCTCACGCCGGGACCCATGACGAGCACGGGCACACCGGCCCGGCCGGCGAACTCCTCGTACTCGCGGACGAGGTCCGGCACCGTCGACGACAGGCAGACGCCGTCGATCGCGTCGAGGTCGAGCAGCCCGTTGATCAGGACGTAGAGCTCGTCGGCGGTCCGGCGCCGCTCGGTCGCGACTCGATAGTGCTCCGCGAGCCGATCGTCGTCGAACACGCCGTAAACCGTTTGCGTGTTGCCCGCGTCGATTGCGAGGAGCATCAGTGCCTCTTCAGGTGATGTTTCCGAGACTCTGGGTCGCGAGCACCAAGCGATGCAAGGACGCAGGGAGCGTTCATGCCAGAAGGCATGGGCGCGACTGAGGACGCCGCAGCGCGCCGCGTGCTCGCGGGCCAGAGGCCGGAAGGCATCGCCTGGAGAGGCACTTATTCCGGATCGTCAGACGACAAGGCCTCGCGCATCCGCTCTGCGAGCGCATCCGCAGACAGAGCCGGATCGTCCTCGCCGCGCAGCTCCTCCACCGAGACGTCGCCCGAGGTGTAGATCTCTGCGCGCGGGATCATCCGCGTCGGCCGGGCCTTGTCCCAGACCCAGACGTCGTCCATCGTCAGGTGGAAGAACGGGTAGTTCCCCTGCGGGACGTACTGCAGGTCGAGCCGGTTGCAGAGGTACGTCGCGTCCTGCGTCAGCACGCAGTACTTGAAGAGACCGAAGACGGCGGAGTACTCCTTCTTCAGAAGCAGCTCGGCCTCGGCCTCGAACTCGTCCAGGTCGTCGAGGTGGGACATGCGCTCAGTCTAGTTTTCGCAGCAAGGTCTCCAGCGGCCCGTGCCCGGGGACGACCAGCCCCGGGTCGAGCTCGGCCAGCGGCTCGAGGGCGAAAGCCCGCTCGTGGAGCCGCGGATGCGGGACGGTCAGCCCCGGTTCGTCGAGCGATTCGTCGCCGTAGAGGAGCAGGTCGAGGTCGATCGTCCTCGGTCCGAACCGCGGGCCCTCGCGGGTTCGCCCGAGCGAGCGTTCGACGGCCAGGAGGGCGTCCAGCAGCTCCCGCGGCGCGAGCGCCGTGTCGACGGCGGCGGCTCCGTTCAGGAAGCGCGGCTGGTCGAGATAGTCCACCGGGTCGGTCTCACGGAACGCCGACACCGCGACCACCTCGATTCCGTCCGTCGCTCCCAGCGCCGCGACCGCTGCCCGGAGCGAGGCCTCGCGCTCCCCGAGGTTCGCGCCGAGGCCGATATAGGCGCGCGCCATCATGCGACGTTAACCCTCCCGGGCTACCCTGCGGACTTGGCTCGCGCTGCTCTCGCCGTCAGCTTGCTCGCGCTCGTCCTCTCGCCCTCGGCGCTTGCCGCCCGAGCCGCCTCGCCGCCGCCCGAGACGCCGGGCCTGCTCTCGATCGGCGCGTACGAGCGCACGATCGTTCAACTCGAGCGAGGCTCGCTCGCAGCGGAGGGTGGCACGCTCGTCTCAGGCCCACAGAACATCTGGGTGCTCCCGACTCGAGCGGCCCAGCGAGCCCTGCCGTCACTGCTCGCCCGCGGACTGGTGCGGGCGGTCGAGCCGGACCGGCCGATCGAGCTCGCCCGCGCGAGCGCCGAGCCGCTGATCGGGCTCGAGTACTGGCGCACGCTCGTCGGCGCCGACGCCGCGACCCCACCGGGCCCGGGCAAGGCGATCACCGTGGTCGACACGGGCCTCGACGTGACCCACGAGGAGTTCGCGGGGCGCCCGAACACCATCCCGCTCGGCCCGCAGACCCTGATCGACTCGGACGAGGACTTCCACGGGACCGCGGTCTCGTCCGTCGCCGCCGCGCCGGAGAACGGGCTCGGCGTCGTCGGCGTCTACCCGCGGGCGGTGCTCCGCTCCATCGACGTCGGCGGGCTCAACGTCGCGAACGTCATCGACGCGCTCACCCAGGCCATGCGGGCGGGCCCGAGCGTGATCAACATGAGCTTCGGCGTGCCCTTCACGCGCCTGCTCGAGGACACATTGCTGACGGCGTTTCGCACCGGCTCGATCCTCGTCGCGTCCTCGGGGAACGAGCGTCAGGAGGGCACAGCCGCAGGTCCTCCCGGCAGCCTGGCCCACGTGCTCACCGTGGCCGCGACCGACCGGCGGAACCGGCCGGCGGACTTCTCGACGCCTTCGCTCGGCGTCGACCTCGCGGCTCCGGGAGTTGAGATCCCCGGCGCGGTCCCGCGGTTCTTCGACCCGACCGGCTACGACGTGTCGATGAGCGGGACGAGCTTCTCGGCGCCGATCGTCACGGGCGCGACCGCGTGGGTCTGGACGGCGCGACCGACGCTGGACAACACGCAAATCGTCGAGCTGATGCGTGCGACCGCGACCGACGTCGCAAGCCCGGGCTTCGACCGCGACACCGGCTTCGGCGTCCTCAGCATCCCGAATGCGCTGACCGCGCAGGCGCCGATCAAGGACCCCGGCGAGCCGAACGACGACATCCGCCTCGTACGCGCTGGTGGTCTCTTCCGGGCCGCGACCGCGCCGATCACGGGACCGAACCGATCGCGCACGACATTCCGGGCGCGGCTCGACGTCACGGAGGACCCCGAGGACGTCTACCGCGTGTTCGTGCCGGCGGGACGGACCGTGCGGATCACCGTGACGCCGGACACCGACGTGGACGTCGACGTCTGGAGGACGAGCGCGTCCTCCGTGTTCCTACGCGGCACGGCCCGCACGCGGAACGTGCTCGCCACGAGCGGCAGGGACGGGCAGGCGGCCGAGCGCGTCTCGGTCCGCAACCGTGCGAAGACCGGCTTCTACGCGTACCTCGACGTCTACCTGCCCCGCGACGGCGCGCTGGACGCGCGGTACACGCTCACCGCCTCGACCGTTCGACCATAGCCGCGCTGTACTCGACCGGAGAGTCGAGCTCGACATCCGGCTTGCGTACGCGCACGCGAGCCCGCTCGACCGGAAAGCGCGACAGCAGCTCGTCGGCAACGCCCGCCGCCAGCGCTTCGAGCAGGTGGTACGCGCGCCGGTCGGAGACCTCACGCACGGCCAGCGCGACGTCGCGGTAGTCGATCGCGTCCTCGAGGCGGTCGGAGAGCACCGCTTCAGGCACCACGAGCCAGATGTCGAAGAGAAAGCGCTGGCCGCGCTCGCGCTCCTCCGGCAAGGCGCCGTGGAAGCCGCGCACCTCGAGCGCGTGGAGCTCCAGCTCGATCATGCGCCGACCGCGCGGGCCACCGCAAGTGCCTCGACATGCTCGCGCACGTCGTGCACGCGGAGGATCGTCGCGCCGCGGTCGTAAGCCGCCACCGCGGCGCCGAGGCTCGCCGAGAGCGGCCCCGTCGTGGCGTCGGGGTCGCCCAACACCCGGCCGAGCGACCGCTTGCGAGAGAACCCGATCACGACGGGCCTCCCGAGCGAGACGATCACGTCGAGCCGGCGCAGCAGCTCGAAGTTGTGCTCGGTCGTCTTGCCGAAGCCGATCCCGGGGTCGACGCAGATGCGGTCCTCCTGGACTCCCTCCCGGACGGCGAAGGCGATTCGCTGCTCGAGAAACGACGCGACCTCGGACGCGACGTCGCCGTAGCGTGGGTCGACCTGCATGGTTCGCGGCTCCCCCTGCATGTGCATCAGACAGAGGTAGGCGCCCGCGTCGGCGACGACCGCGCCCAACGCCGGGTCGCCCCGAAGCGCGGTCACGTCGTTCACGAGCTCCGCGCCGAGCTCGAGCGCGCGGCGGGCGACCTCCGCCTTCGCGGTGTCGATCGAGACCGGGAGCTCGTTCGCGACGGCTTCGACCACCGGCAGCACCCGGCGCAGCTCCTCGCCGCCCTCGACGCCCTCGGAGCCCGGCCGCGTCGACTCGCCTCCGACGTCGACGATCGCCGCACCGTCGGCCACCATGCGACGCGCGGACGCGATCGCGTCCTCCGCGCGAAAGTGCACGCCGCCGTCGAGAACGAGTCGGGCGTGACGTTGACGACGCCCATCACGGACGGCCGCGGGAAGCGCTGCTCGATCGGGAGCCGATTTGGCACGTTCGTGCAGAGTTTGCCCGGTGGAGGAGCACGAGGCCGAGCGACGACGCGCTGCCTGGCGGTACCTCCGGCGCTTGATCGTGCGCGAGCGCCGGGGTGTGCTCGGCGCCATCGCAGGCGGGCTCATCTGGCAGGGGGCGGCGGTCTTGACGCCGCTCGTGGTCGAGCGCGCGATCGACCGCGGGATCCTCCCCGAGAACCGGCAGGCGCTCCTCCTGTGGTGCGGTGCGCTCGTCCTGCTCGGGGTGGTCGAGGCGAGTGCCGGCGGGATGCGGCACTTCTTCGCGATCCGCAACCGCGCGAACGCCGACGCCGCGGTGAGAGACGGACTCTTCACCCGTGCGTTGGAGCTCGACGCGCGCTTCCACGACCGCGTCGGCGCAGGCGAGCTGATGAGCCGCGCGTCGAACGACGCAGAGCTGATCGCGCGGCTGCTCGACGCGGCCGGCCACACGGTCGGCTACGTCCTCACCGTCGTCGCGGTCTCGGTCATCCTGCTGACGATCGACCTGCCGCTCGCGCTGATCGTGCTGCTGCCGCTGCCGCTCGTCTCGATCGGCTTCTGGCGCTATTCCTCGCGCTACGGCGGCACGACGAGGCGGCTGCAGGAGGAGCTCGGCAAGACGACCGCGCTCGCGGAGGAGACGATCGCCGGGATCCGCGTCGCGAAGGGGCTCGGAGCCGGCGACGCGCTCAACGCACGCTTCCGCACCGCGAGCGACCGTGTCGTCGACCGGGCGCTCGACGTCGCCCGCGTCGATGCGGTCTTCCTGCCGGCGCTCGAGGCACTGCCGCTGCTCGGGATCCTCGCGACGCTCTGGTTCGGGACCCAACGCGTGGTCGACGGCGAGCTCACGCTCGGCCAGCTCGCCGCCTTCAACCTCTACCTCGCGATCCTCGTGTGGCCTCTGCGAACGCTCGGCCAGCGCGTGCAGACGGTGCAGCAGGCGGTGGCGGCGGCGATGCGGATCACCGAGGTGCTCGAGTCGGAGCCGGCGGTCGTCGAGCCGGCGAGCCCGAGGCGGCTCGAGCACAGAGGCGCCGCCGACGTCGCGTTCGAGGACGTCGTCTTCGGCTACGAGCCCCGACGCCCGGTGCTCGACGGCTTCTCGCTGGAGATTCCCGCAGGCAGCTCGGTCGCCCTCGTCGGCGGCACCGGCTCGGGAAAGACCACGGCGGCCGCGCTGCTCGCACGCTTCTACGACCCGCAGTTCGGGCGCGTCGTCGTCGGCGGCGTCGACGTCCGCGAGCTCCGCGTCGACGATCTCCGCCACACGGTGGGGATCGTGTTCGAGGACACCTTTCTCTTCTCCGACACGGTCGCCGCGAACATCGCGTTCGCGCGCCCCGATGCGTCGCGCGAGGACATCGAGTCTGCCGCGCGCCTCGGCGGCGCCCACGAGTTCGTCGCCTCGCTTCCGCTCGGCTACGACACGGTGCTCGGCGAGCGCGGCTACTCGCTCTCGGGCGGCCAGCGGCAGCGGCTCGCGATCGCACGCGCGATCCTCGCCGATCCTGCAGTCTTGATTTTGGACGACGCGACGTCAGCGGTCGACGCGACGAAGGAGCACGAGATTCGCGCCGCACTCTCGACCGTGATGGAGGGTCGCACGACGCTCGTGATCGCGCACCGCGCCGCGACGATCGCCCTGGCGGACCGAGTCGTCGTGCTCGAGGCGGGCCGCATCGTCGAGGAGGGCACACACGCCGAGTTGCTCGGCCGCTCGACGCGCTACCGGACGCTGCTGGCGATCGAGGCCGCGTGAAGCTGCCCGTCCTCGCGCGCTCGTGGGGCTTCATGCGCCCGTACCGCGGCTTGATCGCGCTCGCAGCGCTCGGGATCGTCGGCTCGACGCTGATCACGGTCGCGGGGCCTGCGCTCCTCAAGTACGCGATCGACGAGGGAATCGAGGGCGGCGACGAGGGGGCGATCCGGCGCGCCGCGCTGGCCTACCTCTGTCTCGTGCTCGCGCGCCCGCTGCTCGAGCGGCTCGTGGTCGTGTGCTCCGCGCGGGCGGGGGAGCGCTTCCTCGGCCGCCTGCGGGTCGCAGCATACGAGCATCTGCAACAGCTTTCGATGCCCTTCTTCGAGAGCGAGCGCGCCGGCGTGCTCATCGCGCGGCTGACGTCGGACGTGCAGACGCTGACCACCTTCACTCGGCACGTGCTGATCGAGGTCGTCGGAAGCATCCTGCTGCTCGTGCTCACGGGAGTCGCGATCGTGCTGCTCTCCCCCGTGCTCGCCGCGGTGATCCTCGTCTCGTTCCCGCTGATCGTCGTCTCGGCGATCGTGTACCAGCGGCGCTCGCACCCGTCGTATCTGTCACTGCGGGAGCGCGTCGGCGACACGATGACCTCCCTGCAGGAAGGACTGACCGGCGTGCGCGTCGTCAAGGCGTACGGGCGAGAGCAGGAGCAGTTCGAGCAGTACCGCGACCGGTCTCGCGCGCAGGTCCGCGCCTGGCGGCGGATCTCGCTCGTGAACATCTCGTTCTTCTCCGTGATCTCGTTCGCGCAGGCGCTCTCGAGCGCCGCGGTCGTGCTGGTCGGCGGCTGGCTCTACTGGCGTGGCGAGACGACGATCGGGACCGTCGTCGCGATCACGCTCTACCTCTTCTCGCTCTTCGACCCGATCGGCCGGCTCGGCGACTGGTTGTCGCAGTTCCAGTCCGGGCGCGCCGCGCTCACCAAGCTCGTCGCGTTGCTCGAGACGCCGGCGACGGTGCTCGGCGGCGCCGTCGAGCTTCCGGAGGGCGGGGCCCTGCGAGCCGAGAAGCTGACGTTCGGCTACGGCGACGAGCCCGTCCTGCACGACGTCTCGCTGACGGTGCGCCAGGGGGAGCAGCTCGCACTCGTCGGGCCGACCGGCGCGGGCAAGTCGACGCTCGCGAAGCTACTCACGCGCCAGTACGACCCGACCGAGGGCATCGTGCGGCTCGGCGGCGTCGACCTCCGCGAAGCGACCCTCGAGTCGCTCCGACGACAGATCGTGTTCCTGCCACAGGAAGGGCATCTCTTCTCCGGAACGCTCGCCGACAACATCCGGCTCGCGCTTCCCAACGCGAGCGACGAGCAGGTCGCGGAGGCGCTGCGCCGGATCGGGGCGCTGACGCGCTTCGAGGCGCTGCCGAACGGGCTCCAGACCGACGTGCGGACGCGCGGCGTGCGGCTCTCGTCGGGCGAGCGGCAGCTCGTCGGGCTCGCCCGCGTCGCGCTCGCCGACCCGACGGTGATCGTGCTCGACGAGGCGACGTCGTCGCTCGACCCGGCAACGGAAGCGCTGGTCGAGCGGGCGCTCACAGCCGTCTCGCAGGGGCGGACCGTGATCACGATCGCGCACCGGCTTTCGACCGCGCAGCGAGCCGACCGGGTCGCGGTGATCGAGGGCGGCCGGCTCGTCGAGCTCGCAACCCACGACGAGCTCGTCGCGCAGGGCGAGCGCTATGCGGCCTTGTGGGCGAGCTGGGAGGCCGGCACGCAAGCCGCCTGACAAGGAGTGAGCGATGCGCGGCGCCGCGGAGGCGGGGCTTTGCCCCGCCGAGAGCCTCGACTTCGGCCGGTGTAGGCGTGCGAAAGAAGGAGGGGGCTCACGGGGGAACCCTGGGTTCCCCCGTGACACAGAAACGGCCCGCCGTCCCAGGCGAGCCGTTTCTCCTCGGAGACCCCCTCCGTCTTACGAGTGCGCCACGCGCTCCCGGTCGCGAACCATCGCGAACGCGATCGCCGCCGCCGTCGCCAGGATCAGCCCGAGCCCGAAGCCCAGCGCGAGGTCGCCTGCTTCGAGGCTGCCCGAGTCCGCCGAGATCGAGACGACGTCGGCGTGCTTCGTCTGCGGCTGGTAGCCGTCCGGCGTGTCCCGGATCAGGATCTGCTCGACGCCGCGGAGCTGCGGCTGGTAGCCGTCCGGGTTCGAGACGCCCAGGACCTGCGGCGCGTAGGCCCGAGCGAGGTTCGCCGGGGTGACGCCGCCCTGCGTGGTCTGGGAGCCGACGTACCCGTCGGGGAGCCCGTTCATGAACACCGGCCCACCTTCGCGGGTGCTCTGGAACGGCAGCTTGCTCTCGGCCGTGGCGCCCCAGCTGAGGTACGAGATCTCGGCCTGCACGGCCGCCGGCAGCTCGGCGGTGCCACCGTACTGCTGCGCGACGCTTGTGATCGGCGCGAACGTGGGCGTCACCATGCTGCCCCCGTCGTGCATCTGTGCCGCTGTCGCGGGGCTGGCGACCACCGCAGCAGTCGCCAGCGAGAGCACCAGTGCCTTCAGGGCCTTCCGATGATTTCTCCGAGTCCAACTCATTGCTCTGCCTCCTCCTGCTTCGGTCTTGTCTTGCGGAATGGGAGGAGGATCCGCCCAGGCGCTAAAAGAACGTTGGCTCTGGACCTAAACGACCGCTAAAACTGAGCCGTGGACTACGCCCTGCTCGGCCCGCTGGAGGTGCGGAGCGAAGGACGGCCGATCGCCATCGGCCGTGGCAAGCAGCGCGCGCTGCTCGCAGTGCTCGCGCTGAACGCGGGGCGCGTCGTCTCAGCCGAGCGGCTGATCGACGAGCTCTGGGGCGACGAACCGCCGGCGACCGCGGCCACGGCGCTCCAGGTCTACATCTCGCGCCTGCGCAAGTCGCTCGGCGAGGAGGCGATCGAGACGCGCGCACCGGGCTACCTCGTCGAGGGCGACGTCGACGTGCGGCACTTCGACGCGCTCGTCTCGGAAGCGCGACGCAGCGAGCCTCCTCGCACCGCCGAGCTGCTGAGCGAGGCGCTGGGCCTCTGGCGCGGCGCAGCGCTCTGCGACTGCGAGCTCCCGCTGGAGGCGGCGCAGGCTCGAGGAGCAGCGCGTCGCGGCGCTCGAGCAGCGGATCGAGGCCGACCTGGCAGCCGGCCGTTCGTCGGAGCTCGTCGGGGAGCTCGAGTCGCTCGTCGCCGAGCACCCGCTCCGCGAGCCGTTCCGGGCGCAGCTGATGCTCGCGCTCTACCGTGCGGGTCGCCAGGCCGAGGCGCTCGACTCGTACCGAGCCGCCCGCGCGACCCTCCTCGGCGAGCTCGGCATCGAGCCGAGCCCCCGCCTCCAGCAGCTCGAGCAGGCGATCCTCCGCCAGGACGACTCGCTCGCGGCAGCTACGGAGCGGACGCTCACGGCGACCGCGGTGTTCCTCGACCTCGGGATTCAGGGCGAGGTCGAAGCCGTCGCGGGCCGTGCGTTCGCGCTTGCGACCGAGGAGCTCTCCGCCACGGCCGAGCGCGTCGAGCGCGGGCTTGCGGACGCCGTGCTCGCCGTCTACGCCGACGCCGACAACGCGGTCGCGGCCGCAGTGCGAGCGTGCGAGAGGCTGACGAACGAGCTCGGAGTCTCCGTGCTCCCGCGCGCCGGGCTCGCAACGGCGGAGGTCACGCTGGGCGAGCGAGTTGAAGGCGTCGCGGCGGTCTTGGCGGCGCGGCGGGTCCGCACCGCGAAGCCGGGCGAGATCGTCGCAGGCGAGCGGACGGCCGCTTCGGCGCGCTCGCACGCGTTCCGGCAGCGCGGCGACGGCTACGTCTTGACGTCGTAGCTGCGGGTTACGAGGGTTCGGGCTCGGCCGGGGGCTGCATGGTCGCCCCGGGGAGCGGGAACGGCCGCGGCTTCGGCTGGCGACGAGGCTCTCCGGCGGGCTTCGCCTCGGGCGCCGGCTCCGGCTCTGCGTCGGGGAAGACGTCCTCTTCGGGGTCCCCGGCGAGCAGGCGGAGGAACTGTTCCTTGTCGATCGTCTCGCGCTCGATCAGGATGTTCGAGATCCGGTGGAGCTCCTCCATGTGCTCCCGGAGCACGGTGTGCGCCATCTCGTGCGCCTCGAGGATGATCCGGCGGATCTCGTCGTCGATCTCGCGCGCGACCTCCTCGGAGTAGTCCGGCTCGGCGTGCATCTCGCGGCCGAGGAACGGCAGTTCGTGGTTGCGGCCGAGGACGCGCGGGCCGAGCTTCTCGCTCATCCCGAAGCGCATCACCATCTGCTTCGAGGTCGACGTGACCTTCTCGAGGTCGTTCGCCGCACCCGTCGTCACCTCGTTGAAGACGATCTCCTCGGCGGCACGGCCGCCGAGCGTCATCGCCAGGTTGCCCATCAGCGACTTCTTGGTCGTCAGGTAGCGGTCCTCGCGCGGGAGCGAGATCGTGTACCCGAGCGCCTGACCGCGGCCGATGATCGAGATCTTGTGGACGTCCGTGTCCTGGTCGAGGTAGTGGCCGACGATCGCGTGGCCGAGCTCGTGGTACGCGGTGATCCGCCGCTCCTCTTCCGAGAACAGGCGAGTCTTCTTCTCCGGGCCGGCGATGACGCGCATCACGCCTTCCTCGAGCTCTTCCTGCTCGATCATCTTCTTGCCGCGGCGCGCTGCGAGCAGCGCGGCCTCGTTGATCAGGTTCGCGAGGTCCGCGCCGGTGAAACCGGGCGTCCCCGCTGCGAGCGTCTCGAGGTCGATCGACGGCTCGAGCGGCTTGCCCTTCGAATGCACCTCCAAGATCTTCTTGCGGCCACTGCGGTCGGGACGGTCGACGACGATCTGCCGGTCGAAGCGTCCGGGGCGGAGCAGCGCCGGGTCGAGGATGTCGGGGCGGTTCGTCGCGGCGATCAAGATGATGTTGTCCTTCAGCTCGAACCCGTCCATCTCGACGAGGAGCTGGTTCAGCGTCTGCTCGCGCTCGTCGTGGCCGCCGCCGAGGCCGGCGCCGCGATGGCGGCCGACAGCGTCGATCTCGTCCATGAAGATGATGCAGGGCGACGCCTGCTTCGCCTGCTCGAACAGGTCGCGCACGCGCGACGCGCCGACGCCGACGAACATCTCCACGAAGTCGGAGCCCGAGATCGAGAAGAACGGCACGCCTGCCTCGCCCGCGACCGCGCGCGCGAGGAGCGTCTTGCCGGTGCCGGGCGGACCGTAGAGCAGCACGCCCTTCGGGATGCGCGCGCCGAGCGCCTGGAACTTCTTCGGGTTCTCGAGGAACTCCTTGATCTCGTGCAGCTCCTCGACAGCCTCGTCCGCGCCCGCGACGTCCTTGAAGCCGATCTTCGGCGTGTCGGGCGTCATCCGCTTCGCGCGCGACTTCCCGAACGACATCACCTTCGAGCCGCCGCCCTGCACCTGGTTCATCAGGAAGATCCAGAAACCGATCAGCAGGAGGAACGGCAGCAACGTCGAGAGCAGGATCCAGATCGCCGAGGAGCCCGTGCCCTTCGAGTCGAAGGGGACGCCCTCCGTCACCAGAAGCTGCTCGAAGGCCTCCTGCGACTGATCGGTCGGATAGTTGACCTTCGCGGTCGTGTCGTCCTTGTACTCGACGGTGATCCCGTGCTTCTTCGGATCGAAGAGGACGCTCTCGATCTGGTTGGGGTTCTCCTTGACCTGGTCCTGGACCTGCGAGTAGGTCACGTCGCGCTGCTTCGAGTTGTCCCCGCGGAGCGTCTCGCTCGCCAGCCAGGCGAGCGCCACGATCACGAGTAGGGGAAAAAACGCGCTGCGAAAGAAGCGATTCACGCCAGTTGAGGGTAGCAGCCCCCTTCGGGGCTACCTGGCCCTTTCAGGGGAGGTTTTCGGCGTTCGGGATGAGCGCTTCGTCCAGAACGCCCACGTACGGGAGGTTTCTGTACTTCTCATCGAAATCCAATCCGTAACCAACGACGAATCGGTTCGGAATCTCGAACCCGACGTAGCGCACAGGCACGTCGATCTCGCGTCGCTCCGGCTTCGTCAGGAGCGCGCAGATCTCGAGCGAGGCGGGCTCCCGCGACTCCAGGTTGCGCATCAGATAGGAGAGGGTGAGCCCGGAGTCGATGATGTCCTCGACGACGAGGACGTCCCGGCCCTCGATGTTCATGTCGAGGTCCTTGAGAATCCGGACGACGCCCGACGACTCGGTCGCCCCCGCGTAGCTCGAGATCGCCATGAAGTCGATCTCACAGGGAACGCTCAGGTGGCGCATCAGGTCGCTCATGAAGAAGACCGCGCCCTTGAGGACGCCGACGAGCAGCAGGTCGTGTCCCGCGTAGTCGTTCGAGATCTCCTCGCCGAGCTCGGCGATCCGCCGCTTCAGCGTCTCCTCGTCGATCAGCGTCTCGCTGATCGCGCGCTCGAGCTCAGCCTGCGACACGCTCCGCCTTCACGCCCGGCGCGTCGACGATCCCCGGCACCGCGACGACCTCGTCGCCGCGCACCACGAGCGGCCAGGCCTCGCGTTGCGAACGTGGAATCTTGGCGTCGACGAACACGTCTTGGATCTTCCTCCCGCGCCCCGCGAGCCGGTCGCCCGGGCGCCAGCCTCGTACCTTAAGCCCTTTCTCCTCGGCGCTGATCCGCCACGCTCCCCAGGCGACCTCCCGGTCGAGCGTGGTGGCCGAGCGCTCGAGCCAGACCGAGTCGTACTCGCGGACGGCGCTCACGCCGCCGCCGAGGTCGAGCCGGCGCGTCACACCCGTGCCGGCGAGGAGCTCGCGCAGCGAGTCGTCCTCGTCGAGGAGCGAGAGGAGGTTCCGCTCGGCGCCGGGGTGGAGCTCGCTTCAAGAGGGGCAAGATCCGCTCGCGGATCAGACCGCGCTTCGTGTCGGGGTTCGAGCTGTCGGTGCGAAACGCAAGCCCGACCGCCGCGCAGTAGGCCGCGGTCTCCTCGCGCGTCAGGGTCGAGCAGCGGGCGAACGACGCCGTCGGCGCGCTTCGCCTCGATCCCCGAAGCGGCACCGCGGGAGACGAGCCGGTAGAGGACGGTCTCGACCTGGTCGGAGGCGGTGTGCCCGGTCGCGCGCACGCGGTCGGTCGCGAACGAGTAGCGGATCGTGCGCAGCTCGTCCTCGGTCGAGCCGCCGCGCCCGTCGACGACCTCGGCGCCGAGCACCTCGCGGCAGAAGCGCGCGTCCTCGTCGGACTCGCCGGCCGCGCAGGCCGTGGTCGACGTGGAGCGCCGAGACCCGGTAGCCGAGCGCGCCGAGCACGTGCCAGAGACAGGTCGAGTCGGCTCCGCCCGAGACGAGCGCCGTGACCTCGCCGCCGGGCGGCAGGAGGTCGTTCGCCCTGATCTGGGCCTCCACGCGGGCCCGCGACGTCCATCTCGCCAAGAGTACGGCTACCCGTATGGCGGCGCGAACGGCCCCGTGACACCATTTCGGCATGCCCAGAGTCCTGATCGTCGACGACCACGCCAGTTCCGCGCCACCGCGCGCCAGCTGCTCGAGGCCGAGGGGTACGAGGTGGTCGGCGAGGCCGCGGACGGCGCCTCCGCGCTCGAGGCCGTCGCCCGGCTCCGCCCGGACATCGTCCTGCTCGACGTCCAGCTGCCCGACATGGACGGCTTCGAGATCTCCAGGCGGCTCTGCGGCAACGGCGCGCAGCCCGAAGATCGTGCTGACCTCGAGCCGGGACGTGAGCGAGTTCGGCGACCTCGTCGACGGCTGCGGCTCGCGCGGGTTCATCCCGAAGGGCGAGCTCTCCGGGGGGAGACTGGCAGCGCTTCTGGAGTGAAGACACGCTCCATCCTGGGGGTCTGGACGCTCGCGCTCGCCCTTGCGGCGATCGCGATCCTCATCATCGCGACGAGCGATCACACGAACGACAAGCTCGCGCTGATCCTGCTCGCCGTGCCGATCGAGCTCGCCTTCGTCGCGAGCGGTCTCGTCGCGCGCGCGCAGCGCCCGCACAACCGAACCGGGCTGCTGCTGATCATCGTCGGGTTCAGCTGGTTCTTCGGCGCGCTTCCGTCGGCCAACAACGAGTACGTGTTCACCGCGGGCCTCGCTGCTCGGCACGTTCTTCACCGCGCTGCTCGCGCACCTGCTGCTCGCGTTCCCGACCGGCGAGCTGGCGACGCGGATCGACAGGGCGATCGCGATCGCGTTCTACGCGGTCGCGGCGCAGTCGGCCCGCCGCTCGCGTACGCGTTCGACGAGGGCGATCTCTCGACCGCCGCCTGCGACGGGCCGTGCCCGGACAACGTGCTGGCGATTGCGCCGAACCAGACGATCGCGAACGCAATCGCGGCTCGTGTACGTCGCTCGCTCGCGCTGGCGCTCGCGCTCGCCGTCCTCGTCCGCCTCGTCCGGCGTTGGCGCAGGCGCGTCGCCCGCGCTTCGCCGCGCGCTCGCGCCCGTCTTCGCGTCCGCCGGGGTGCTGATCGCGATCGTGCTCGTTCAGAACGCTGGTCGACGTTCGTCTCCGACCGGGCCGCCGACGTGGTGAACTGGGCGACGCTCGCCGCGATCCTCCTGGTGCCCCTCTCGTTCCTGTACGGGCTCCTGCGCTCGCGGTTCGGGGCGACGACCCGACGGCTCGTCGCGGAGCTGTCCGAGAAGCGCACGCCGGAGGAAGTTCAGGACGTGCTTCGCCGCGCGCTTCGCGACCCGACCCTCGAGCTCGGGTATCTCTCGCCGGATCGTCCCGGGTACGTCGACGTCTCGGGTCGGCCCCTCAAGCTTCCCGCAGGCGGACGTCGGACCGCATCGCCACGCGCGTCGGCGACGAGTTCGATCGTGCACGACGCGTCGCTGCAGGACCAGCCCGAGCTGGAGGAGGTGCTCGACGCCGCGCGAATCGCGCTCGAGCGCGGACTGTCGCTGCGCTCGCTCGCCGCCAGCGAACGCCGAGCCACTGCGCTGCTCGAGGCGATCCCCGACAGCATGTACCGCGTCGCCGCGGACGGAACGTTCCTCGAGTTCCGGCTGGGCGAGACCGCGCGGCTCCCGATCGACTCCGACGACCTCGTCGGCATGAACGTCCGCGACGTCCTCTCGGCCGAGGCCTCCGACGCCGTCTTCGTCGCGATGGAGCGTGCGCTCGAGAACGACACCGTCGAGGTCGTCAACTACACGTTGCAGTGGGACGACGACCCGGTGCGCCACCTCGAGGCGCGGATCGTCCGCAGCGGCGAGGACGAGGCCGTCGCGATCGTTCGCGACATCACCGCGCGCAAGGTGCAGGAGCAAGCACTCGAGACGCTCGCGGAGAGTCGCGCGGCGCTCAGCCGCGTTGCGGTCGCCGTCGCAAAGGCCGAGCGCCCGGAAGCCGTCTTCGACGTCGTGACCGAGGAAGTCGCGCGGCTGCTCGGCGCCGACGCCGCGAACCTCGTCCGCTTCGAGGACCTGGCCGCGGACGAAGGCGTGATCGTGGGCAAGTGGAGCGAGCCGGACATCCCGATCGCCGGGGTCGGCACGGTGATCCAGGTCGACCGGGGCCCGCTCGAGCGCGTCCGGCGGACCGGGCGCCCGGCGAGGGGCGGTGCGGACGACCCCGACATGTCCCCGCGTCTCGCCGCCCGGCTGCAGATGCTCGGAGTCACGTCGCTGGTCGCCGCTCCGATCACGGTGTCCGGCTCGCTGTGGGGCGCGGTCGTCGTCTCGGTCACCGGGGACAAGACGTTCGCGGCCGACGACGAGGAGCGGATCGGCGAGTTCGCGAACCTCGTCGCCGTCGCGCTCGCGAACGCCGAGGCGCGCGAGCAGGTCACAGAACCTCGCCGAGGGACGCGCGGCGCTCAGCCGCGTTGCGGTCGCCGTCGCGACGGCGACGCGACCCGAGTCGGTCTTCGAGACCGTCACCGAGGAGGTGGGTCGCCTGCTCGGCGCGGACGCGGCGAACCTCGTGCGCTTCGACCGGCTGGACGAGAACGAAGGCCTCGTCGTCGGCCGTTGGAGCCGCGAGGGAGCCGGCATCTCACCGGTCGGCACGCGGGTCGAGCTGCTCGGCGGGGCGGTCACGCGCGTGCGTCGCACCGGCCAGCCGTCCAGAGGCCACATCGACGACGCGGACAACTCGCAGCCCGAGCTCGTCGCGGCTGCTTCGCGACCTCGGGATCAGGTCGCTCGTCGCGGCCCCGATCGAGGTGTCCGGCGACGCTCTGGGGCGCGGTCGTCGTCACGCTGACGGGGGACCAGGAGTTCGCCGAGGACGCGGAGGAGCGCCTCGTGCAGTTCGGGAAGCTCGTCTCGGTCGCGCTCGCGAACGCGCAGGCACGCGAGGAGCTGGCCGCGCTCGCCGACGAGCAGGCTGCGCTCAGCCGCGTCGCGGTCGACGTCGCGACGGAAGAGCGCCCGGAGCGGCTCTTCGACACGGTCTCGGAGGAGGTCGGGCGCCTCTTCGGCGCGCGTTCGGCCGCGACGGTGCGCTACCTCGATGGTGAGAGCGCGACCGTGATCGTCGGAGGGTGGGACCGCGACGGAGCGTTCGACCGCAAGGGCGTGCGCGTGCCGTTCCAGGGCGGCGCGATCGCGCGCGTCTACGACAGCGGCCGCCCCGAGCGGATCGACATCGAGAACATGCCGCCCGAGGTGCAGGCCCTGATGACCGTGGAAGGCGTCTCCTCGCGGGTCGCCGCGCCGATCGTCGTCTCGGGACGACTCTGGGGCGCGACGTCGATCTCGATCGGACCGCCCGACCGGTTCCCCTCGGACGCCGAGCAGCGGCTCGGGAAGTTCACGCGGCTCGTCGCCGTGGCGCTCGCCGAACGCCGAGGCGCGCGAGGAGCTGACGGCGTCGCGCGCGCGCATCGTCCAGGCCGGCGACGCCGAGCGCCGCCGGCTCGAGCGGAACCTCCACGACGGCGCGCAGCAGCGGCTCGTCGCGCTTGCGCTCGCGCTCCGACTCGCGCAGGCAAAGCTCCCGGACGATCCCGGCGCTGCGCGACGAGCTGCTGGACCGCGCGAGCGAGGAGCTCGCGCTCGGGCTGGAGGAGCTCCGCGAGCTCGCCCGCGGGATCCACCCCGCGATCCTCAGCGACCGCGGCCTCGCTCCCGCGCTCGAGGCCCTCGCGGCACGCGCAACGGTGCCGGTCGTGCGTCAACGGCCTGCCGACCGAGCGGCTGCCGGAGCCGATCGAGGCGGCCGCGTTCTACGTCGTCGCCGAGTCGCTGACGAACGTCGCGAAGTACGCGTCGGCGCAGCAGCGCGCGAGTCGACCTCGCGCGCGACGACGGCCTGCTGGTCGTCGAGGTCTCCGACGACGGCGTCGGCGGAGCCGACTCGACGAAGGGCTCGGGGCTCCGAGGGCTGACCGACCGCGTCGAGGCGCTCGGCGGCACGCTCCGCGTGTCGAGCGAAGCCGGCCGCGGCACGACCGTCCGCGCGGAGCTGCCCGTCTAGCTCGTCGGCAGGAGCTCCGGGCGCGACGCGTCCCGTCCGCGAGCCCGCGCATCAGCACGTACGGCTGCAGGAGCGGGTTGACGAAGCGGTAGCGCGGGTTCGCGACGCCTCTGCCGCTGGAGCAGGCCGCCGTGCTCGCCGCCGGCGAGCGAGTCGAGGTAGCCCGCGCGGGTCGACGTCCTCCTCCATGCAGGTGCACGTCCGTCGGCGCCGAAGAAGCCGTACTCGTCCGACTGCGCGAGCGCGCACGCGAGCACGACCTTCGGGTAGAGCGCGTCGCCGTTCTCCTCCGTCGCGCGTCGGTAGCTCTCGCGGACGGTCTGCTGGGTCTTCTCGATCGCCTCCGCGACCGCGTCGTTGACGTCGCCGAGTCGAACGTTGGTGCGAAGGTCCTCGAGCGCGTTGCGCGACGAGAGCTGCCCGAGCAGGTGCGCGTAGTGCGGAAGCCCCTGCCCCAGGCGCGCGATCGTGTCGACCGCGTCCCGCGCGATCGTCAGCCGCGCGCGCTCGATCCCGCGCGCGACGATCTCCGCGAGCTCGGCGTGCGACATCCGGGGCATGTGGATCTGCACGAGCGCGCGCTCGATCGAGAGGTGCTCTGCGATCAGCTGCTCGACGTCGTCGGCGACGCCGACGAGGACGACGGTCGCGTCGGGAAGCTCGTCGGAGAGCGTCTTGATCGTGTCCGCGAACAGCAGGCGGTCGTCGTTCGACGCAAGCCGGTCGAACTCGTCGATGAAGACCGCGACCCGGCGTCCGCCCGCGAGCGACTGGAGCCCGCGCCGGACGTCGTGCGGCGTCGCATCGTCGGACAGCAGCGCCGACGCGCTCACGCGCACGTCGCGCGCTTGCCCCGTGAAGCCGACTCCCGGACGTGTGACGGTGAAGCTGGAGCTCGCCGAGCGCCTTGCGCCACACGCTCTCGTAGTCGTCGCTCCGGTCGCAGGTCGTCCGCGCGGTGACGACGCCCGCCGCCGCGAGCACCTCCGCGGCGACGCTGACGAGCGAGGTCTTGCCGACGCCCGCGCTCGCCGTAGACGACCGCGTGCTGACCCGGCTGCTCGGCCACGGCGAAGAGATCGCCGAGCTGGCGCGTCCTGCCCGAGAAGAGGCTCTGGCGATCGATCGGCGCGGCCGGCCGGAACACCTCGGTCAGCGCCTGCAGCCGCTCGACCTGCTCCGGCTCCCCTCGTTTCAGCCTTCCCGCTCATCCGCCTCGATCGTACGCCGCGATCGGCCGCGAGGACAACGCGTGCTTAGATCGTCGCGTGGAGCTCCCGAGCGGGATCGTCACCTTTCTCTTCACCGACATCGAGGTCTCCACGTCGCTCGCCCGGGGGCTCGGGGAGGCCTACGCCGGCCTGCTCGAGGAGCACCGGCGGCTGATCCGGGAGGCCGTCGGCGACGCGAGACGGCCACGAGATCGACTGCCGTGCGGACGAGTACTTCGCCGCGTTCGCCGAGACGGCGGCCGCCGTGGCCGCCGCGGTTGCCGCTCAGCGGGCCCTGGCCGGCCACGACGTGGCCGCAGGGCGCGCTGCCCCGGGTCCGGATGGGCATCCACGCCGGTCAGGCCGAGCTCGGGGACGGGAGCTACGTCGGGCTCGAGGTGCACCGCGCGGCGCGGGTCGAGCGCCGCGGCGGCCGGCGGCCAGATCCTCGTCTCGTCGTCCGCGCGCTCGCGGGTGCCCGCCGGGCACTTCGAGTTCGCCGACCTCGGCGAGCAGCGCCTCCCCGGCTTCGGCGGAACGCGAGAGAATCTTCCAGGTGCTCCACGAGGATCTGCCGGGCGAGCTTCGGCCGCCGGCAGACGACCGCCCCGCGAAAGGACTCGCCATGCGCGTTGTGATCGCAGACGACTCGGTGCTTCTCCGCGAGGGGATCGCGAAGCTCCTCGAGGACGCAGGCTTCGAGGTCGCCGGGCAGTCGAGCACCGCCGACGACCTGCTGCTGAAGGTGCGGAGCTACAAGCCCGACGTCGCGATCGTCGACATCCGCATGCCGCCGACGCACACCGACGAGGGGCTCCGCGCCGCGAAGGAGATCCGCGAGCGCCATCCCGACGTCGGCGTGCTCGTGCTCTCCTCGTACGTGGAGGCCGGCTACGCGCTCGAGCTGCTCCAGGGCAGCGCGGAAGGCGTCGGCTACCTGCTCAAGGACCGCGTCGCCGACGTGGCCGAGTTCGCAGACGCGGTCCGTCGCGTCGCCGAGGGCGGCTCGGCGCTCGACCCGACCGTCGTCTCGCGGCTCGTGGGGCGACGACGCGGCGACGACCCGCTCGACGCGCTGACCCCGCGCGAGCGGGAGGTGCTCGAGCTGATGGCGGAGGGCAGATCGAACCAGGCGATCGCCGAGAAGCTCGTCGTCACCGCCCGCGCGGTCGAGAAGCACGTGACGAGCATCTTCACGAAGCTCGGCCTGCCTGCGAGCGCGGAGGACCACCGCCGCGTGCTCGCGGTGATCACCTTCCTGAACGCGTAGCCTGCCTCTTGACCCGCCGGTTGGCCTGGTGGCAAGCTGTTCCCCTCGAGCGCGGAGGGGTCGCATGAGCAAGACCACGCTGCGGCGCATCGTGATCTTCTCGGCCGTGATCGGCTACGGCGTCCTCGGATTGGTCCACCCGGCCGACCCCGAGGTCGGCGACTCGGCCACGTTCTTCATCGGGCTGCACGTGTTCCAGCCGCTCCTGATCGTGCTGCTGGCCTGGGGCCTCTGGCTGACGGTCGAAGGCCTACCCGGTCGAGCGGCCAAGGTCGCCCGCGTCGCCGTCGTCCCGTGGGCGATCACGTACTCGATCTTCGACTCGCTCGCCGGGATCGCGACCGGCCTGATCGCCCGTGAGGGGGGCCAGCTGCCGGCCGCCGACCAGGCCGCCGTGGCGACCTTGCTCGAGAACCTCGACACGATCGTCGTGATCGCGATCGCCGCCGCGGCCGCGCTTCTGTGGATCGTGTCGATCTTCTCGGTCGCGATCGCAGTCAGGCAGCTGGCACCGATCTTCGTCTCGCTCCTGATCGGGATCGGCGGCCTCGTCTTCGCCGTCGGGCACCCGTTCCCGTTCGGGCCGACCGGCATGGGGCTCATGCTCGTCGGGTTCGCCCTGCTCGAGTTCCGCTACCGCCGCGCTCCAGCCGGCGAGCGCATCGCGGCCGAGCCCGCGCTCAGCCCGTAGCCCCCTAGTACGGCTGCCCGCACCGCGGGACACAGGCCCGCCGCATTCCGCTGCACGCCTGGCGGCGCGAGGCTCCGGGCATGACGGCAGCGCTCCGCACCTACACCTCCCGGCGCCAGACCGGCTTCGCCGAGCTCGGCGCCGTGATCGTCCTCTACGCCGCCTACGAGCTCCTCCGCGGCGTCGGCGATGCGAGCCTCGCGGTCGCCCGCGACCACGCCGGCGACATCGTCGAGCTCGAGCGCCTCTTCAACGTCTTCATCGAACAGGCCGTCCAGGACTGGGCCGCCACCATCCCGACGCTGCCCGGCTTTCTGGGCGCGTTCTACGTCACGATGCACCTCGGCGCGACCGGCGCTGCGCTCGTCTGGCTCTACCGGAGCCACCCTGCGCGCTTCCCGCTCGTTCGGAACACGCTCGTCTTCTCGACGGCGATCTCGCTCGTCGGCTACGTCGCTCTACCCCGCCGCACCGCCGCGGCTCTCGGGTCACGGGTTCGTCGACACGGTCTCGTCGCACACGCACGTGAATCTCAGCTCGGACCTGCTCGGGAGCCTCTACAACCCGTTTGCGGCCGTCCCGAGCATGCACTTCGGCTACTCGCTGATCGTGGGCGTCGCCCTCGTCGCGTACGCACGGCGCCCCGCCGTCCGCATCGCCGGCGCGCTCTACCCGCCTTTCATGCTCTTCGACATCGTCGCGACGGGGAACCACTTCCTGTTCGACGCAGCGATGGGCGGCCTCGTCGTCCTCGCCGCCTGGGTCGTCGCGCGCGCGCTCGTCCCCTCTACGCGAGTGCGGGTAGCCGCACCGCGAGACGCCAGGCAGCGCGATGTCCGTCGCGCCGCTGTTCCAGCAGCCTGAGCTCTACCACCAACCCCCGCTCAAAAGGAGCCACAGTGTCCCCCCTGAAGCATTCGAACAACTTCGCCGCCCGCATGGGCCGCTGGAGTGCGAGCCACTGGAAGACCGCGGTCTTCGGCTGGCTTGCGTTCGTCGTCGCGTCCTTCGTGATCGGCAACGCCGTCGGCACGAAGTACCTCGAGACGAGCGACACCAACGTCGGCGAGGCCCGGCAGGCCGACAAGATCATCGAGGCCGGCTTCCCGCAGACCAACGACGAGATGGGCGAGATCGTGCTCATCCAGTCGAAGACGCTGAACGCGAGCGATCCCGCCTTCCGCGCCGTGATCACGGACGTGACGAAGACGCTCGACGCGTTCCCGCAAGTCACGAAGCTGGACTCTCCCCTCGAAACCGGTCACGCCGACCTCGTCTCGAAGGACGGCCGCTCCGTGATGGTCACGTTCAGCCCGAAGGGCGACTACGACCAGGCGCTCACCTACATCGCCACGATCGAGACCGCCGTCGACAAGGCAGAGAAGCGCCACCCCGGCTTCTCGGTCGAGGAGCTCGGCAGCGTCACGACCGAGCGTGACCTCAACGCAGCCTTCAACAGCATGCTCGCGAAGGCCGGGATGATCGCCATCCCGCTGACCCTCGTGATCCTGCTGCTCGTGTTCGGCTCGTTCGTCGCGGCCGCGGTCCCGCTGCTGCTGGCGATCACGGCCGTCTTCACGACCACCGCGTTGATCGCAATCCCGAGCCAGTTCATCCCGGTCGACGAGTCGATCGCGGAGGTCATCCTCCTGATCGGCCTCGCGGTCGGCATCGACTACTCGCTCTTCTATCTCCGGCGTGAGCGCGAAGAGCGCGCAGCCGGGCGGAGCGAGAGCGCAGCGCTCGAGGCCGCCGCGGCCACTTCGGGCCGGGCAGTCCTGATCTCCGGCGTGACCGTCCTGATCGCGATGGCCGGCATGTTCTTCTCCGGCGACAAGACGTTCATGTCCTTCTCGATCGGCACGATGATGGTCGTCGCGGTCGCGATGATCGGCTCGCTCACCGTGCTGCCCGCACTGCTCTCGAAGCTCGGCGATCGCGTCGAGAAGGGCCGTGTCCCCTTCGTGCATCGGCTCCGCCGCAAGGACGGCGAGTCGCGCGTCTGGGGAGCGATCCTCACTCGCGTCCTCCGCCGGCCGGTCGTCTCGGTCGTCGCATCGACGGCGATCCTCGTCGCCCTCGCAGCGCCGGCGCTGACGCTCAACACGGCGACGACCAGCATCGACGACATCTCGATCGCCGAGATCGAGCCGATCAAGCACCTCGAGGCCGCCTTCCCCGGTGGCAACGAGCCCGCGCAGGTCGCGATCCAGGCGAACGACGTCACCTCCGAGCCGGTCCGGCAGGCAATCGCCGAGCTGGAGCGGAAGGCGCTCGCCAGCGGCCAGATGAGCAACCCGATCGAGGTCGAGGTCAGCGCCGACAAGACCGTCGCCGTGGTCGACATCCCGCTCGCCGGGAACGGCACCGACGACGCGTCGCTCGCGGCCCTCTCGACTCTGAGGGACGAGTTGGTCCCGCAGACGGTCGGCAGCGTCGAAGGTGTCGAGTACGCCGTCGGCGGCATGACCGCGGCCGACCAGGACTGGAGCGCAGGCATGAAGCGCTCCGTGCCGATCGTCTTCGGCTTCGTCCTGCTCTTCGCGTTCCTCCTGATGCTGATCTCGTTCCGCTCGATCGTGGTCGCAGCCAAGGCGATCGTCCTCAACCTGCTCTCCGTGGCAGCCGCGTACGGTGTCCTCGTCGCGGTCTTCCAGTGGGGCTGGGGCGAGAACCTGCTCGACTTCGAGTCGAACGGCGGCATCACCCCGTGGTTGCCGATGTTCCTGTTCGTGATCCTGTTCGGGCTCTCGATGGACTACCACGTGTTCATCATCAGCCGCATCCGCGAGGCCTATGACCGCGGCCTCTCGAACGAGCAGGCAGTCATGCACGGGATCAAGACGACCGCCGGCGTGGTCACCAGCGCCGCCGTCGTGATGGTCGGCACCTTCTCGGTGTTCGCGCTGCTGCCGCTCATCGACATGAAGGAGATGGGCATCGGCCTCGCGGCCGCAGTGCTCATCGACGCCACGCTCGTCCGCGCAGTGCTGCTGCCCGCGACGATGAAGCTGCTCGGCGACCGCAACTGGTACCTGCCGACGTGGCTCGAGTGGCTGCCGAAGCTGGAGCACTCGGAGCCGGCCCCTGAGGCCCCTCCCGCTCCCGCCGCGGCCTAGCTCCACCCTCCAACGCGCCCCGGTCTCGCAGCAGCGAGGCCGGGGCGCTCCCTCTTTCGATCGACAGGAGTGCTTCCCATGACCAGCATCACGCTCGGCAACGAGTCACGAACGGCGACGTGGACAAGGGTCGCCGGCGCTGTTCGAAACGAAGTCGCGGTTGCGCGCCTCGCGATCGGCGTCGTCGCTCTGCACGTCGTCGACGACAACTTCTTGCAGCCGAACCCGGGGACCTCGGCCGGCGACCATCTGTTCGGCGGGCTCGTCCCGCTCGCGGTGCTCGTCGCCGCAGCGGCGTTCTACGGCCGCGTGCGCGCCGGAGCGCGCGCGGCGATCGCGCTCCTCATCGGGTTCTTCGGCGTCCTCGCCGGCACGGAGGCGATCCACTACACGCTCGGCGTCGGCCCGTCCGGCGACGACTACACCGGTCTGTTGTCGGTCCCCGCCGGCCTCACGTTGCTCGGCCTCGGCGTGGTGACGCTGTGGAGATCACGGCGTCGCGACGACCGGCTCTGGTGGCGCTACGGCCGCCGGCTGCTCATCACCGCGGCCGTCCTGTTCGCCGCGGCCGCCGTCCTCATTCCCGATCACGGTCTCCTACGTCGTCACCCACGCCGGGCGCGACCACGTCCCGACCGCCGATCTCGGCGCCGCCTACGAGCAGGTCGAGTTCCGAACGAGCGACGGGCTCCTCCTGAAGGGTTGGTACATCGAGTCCAAGAACGGAGCCGCGGTGATCTCGTTCCCAGGCCGCGCGTCCTCCCAGAAGCGAGCCAAGCTGCTCGCCCGCCACGGCTACGGCGTCCTGCTCTTCGACCGCCGCGGTGAAGGCGAAAGCGAAGGAGACCCGAACCTCTTCGGCTGGCAGGGAGAGCGAGACGTCCACGCGGCAGTCAAGTTCCTGCAGGGGCGTCCCGACGTCGACCCGGATCGGATCGGCGGCATCGGCCTCTCGGTCGGCGGCGAGATGATGATCGAGGCGGCCGCAGAGTCCACCGCGCTCAAGGCGATCGTCTCCGAGGGCGCGAGCGGTCGGTCGGTCCGCGACGAGCTCGCGAACCCGGGCGGCAGGTGGCAGGAGCTGATCGGCACCGGTGTGGCGACCGCGGCGACGGCGCTCTTCACCGACAACGTGCCGCCGGCCGATCTCCAGAGCCTCGTACCGAAGATCTCGGGCGCGGTGTTCTTCGTCTACGGCGAGCGCGGCCAGGCCCCGGAGAAGCCCGCGAACGACGCGTTCTACGCGGCTGCGCGCGGGGAGAAGGAGATCTGGGAGGTCCCCGGCTCCGGGCACATGGGCGGCATCGAGGCGCAACCGAAGGAATACGAGCGCCGCATCGTCAGCTTCTTCGACCGCGTGCTGCTTGGGTGAGCGGCTCGTACTAGAGCAAGGACGACACGTCGCAACCGCGGCGCCGGAGCTCCGGCGCCGCGTCCACGAGGGTGTCGTGCGCGAAGTTCGCCAGGCCATACGCGCGGTACATGTGCGACGAAGCGTCCTTCTGCTTCGACTTTGCCAGCATCGCTCGCCCGTACTCCGTGAGCATCCCCGCCATGAAGGTCTTCGTTGCGCGCAGTGCGGGGTCGCTCGGGTTCGACGTCTCGACGCGGACGGTCGCCTTGCGTGCCTCGGCGACCACTTCGGCCGCGCTCGCCTCGCCGCGGCGGTAGTCGTCGCCCCAGATCCCGAGCGCGGTCATGCTCAGCTCGGTCCTCGCGATGAACTGCTTGTCCGTCGCAGAGCAGGTGTGTTCCACCGTCGCGCCGCGCCCATGCCCTCCGCTCGTGAGGAGCACCACCGCAGCGAATGACGCCAGCCCTGCCGCAATCAGGCCAGTACGCACCGCAAGGTCATCTTCGGGCGGATCGGGCGCCCGGTCGATACCCCATTCGGGCTAGGTCCTCCAAATTGGATCCATGACCCAGAGCTCCAGCCGCTCCACGGCGTGCTCGAGGTCGGGGCGCGCTCAGGCGGTAGGGAGTCGCGTAGTCGACGCTCTCGACCACCGGCCGCGGCTCGGTGCCCTCGATCGCGAGCAGGACGTAGCGGATCGGGAGCCCGTGCGCGACCACGAGCACGGTCTCCTCCGGCCGCCCGAGCACCTGCCGGAAGCCGCGGGCGAAGCGCTCGGCGACCCCGGCGCGGCTCTCGCCGCCGGCGGGGATCTCGACGGGCGAGCGGTCACGCGCCCAGGCCCGGTACGTCTCGAGCAGCCCGCCCTCGAACTCGCCGACGTGGATGTCGTTCAGCTCCGGCAGGACGAGCCGCGGGACGTCACGGCCTGCCAGCGCCACGTCGGCGGTCTGCCTCGTCCGCTCGAACTCCGTGACGACGCAGAGGTCGATCGGCGTCTCCCGGAGCGCCTCCCCGAGCGCCCGGGCCTGCTCGACGCCCTCCTCGGTGAGCGGCCCGGCGAGCCCGGGATCGCCGTTCATCACGCCCTGCACCGAGAACTCGCTCTCCCCGTGCCGGGCCAGGATCGCCGTCTTCACGGCGGCGGATCCTACGCGTGCCGGGGTGCGGCCAGCCGCACCCCGAGACGCCTGCACGCCGCCTGTTCGGGAACGGCGCGTGGTGCGAGCCTCCTCCCATGTCGACGGCTCAGGCACTCGCCCCCAGCGCATTCGCTCCCGCATCGCCCGCAGCAGCTCCTCGGCGCCTTCGGTCGCTCTCCCCCCATCTGCTGCTGGTTGCGAACGGAAACGCGAGTGGCCTGAGCCGTCGCCCCTCTCTTGTCAAAGACTCGGCGCAGCTGCTCCGCTCAGCCGGAGCGCGCGTCGAGACCCGCATCACGGCGTCCCTCGAGGAGCTCGACCACGCGCTCGCCACGGCTGAGCGGCGGGTCGTGCTCCTCGGGGGCGATGGGTCTCTCCACGCGGCGGCGAACTCGCGCTTCAGGACCGAGCTCGCGCTGATCCCGGCCGGCGGCGCGAACAACGTCGCTCGCAGCCTCGGCATCCCGGCCGACTTCGCCGCCGCGGCACGCCTCGCAGTCGAGGGGCGCGCACGGCCGATCGACGCGATCGCCGTCGAGACGCCGACGCAGCGCTACCTCGCGGTCGAGGGCGTCAGCGCCGGGTTCCACGCGCTCGCCCGCTCGCGGTACACCGCGGTGAACTCCGCCGACGTCCGCGCCGGCATCCGCGCAGGACTCGGCGCGATCGCACGCTTCGAGCCGTTCACGATCGCGCTTGGGCTGGACGGCGAGTGCGCCCTCGTGCGCATCGGTCAGCTCTTCGTCGCGAACATGCCGCTCTTCGGCCCCGGTCTGCGGGTCGCCCCGGCGGATCCCCGCGACGGCCTGCTCGACGTCGTCACGATCGACGCCGGCCGCGGCGCCCTGCTCGGCCTCCTGCCCCGGCTCCGTCGCGGCACGCACCTCGGCCGCCCCGGCGTCACGCACACACAGGCCCGCACGATCAGGATCGCGACCCGCGGACGCTCGCCCGTGATCGCCGACACGACCAACGTCGGCGACACCGTGGAGCTCTCGATCGCACCGCGTGCGCTCGACATCGTCGGAGCGGCGGCATGACCAGCATCGCCTTCAGCCGCCCCGCCGGCCTCCCCTTCCTCCGGCTCCCGTACGTCGTCGCCTTCGCGGCCGCCGCGCTTGCCGCCGGGCTCGGCCGTGCGGTCACGACGAGCTACCTGCCGCTCATGCTCGAGCGGATCAACGACGCTCCCGGCCTGATCGGGATGGTCATGCTCGTGAACGCCGCGGCCGGAATGGCTGTGCCGCTGGTCGTCGGGATCTGGAGCGACCGGCTCGCGCGCAGCGGCCGCGGTCGCCGGCATGCCGTTCATCCTCGGCGGCGCGATCGTCACCGCGGGCGGGCTGGTCGCGATCGCGCTCGGCTCGTCGAGCTCGTACCTCGTGCTCGCGCTCTCCGCGGCCGTCGTCTACATCGGCCTGAACGCCGTCACGACGGCGCATCGCGCGCTGATCCCGGAAGCCTTCGACGCCTCCGGTCGCCCCAAGGCGACGAGCGCCCAGGAGCTCGCGATGCTCGTCGGCGGCCTGCTCGGCCTGGCCGTCGGCGGCGCGCTCACCGGCCTCGCCATCTGGGCGCCGTTCGCGCTCACCGCCGTGCTCGTCCCGCTGCTCGCGCTGCCGACGATCCGTCGCGTGGCGGAGCCCGAGGGTCACGCGCCGACGACGGCCGTTGCTCCGGGGAACCCGACGTCGTACTACGTCCGCGCGGCGCTGCGCCCCGGCGTCCGCGGCTTCCTGCTCGCGCAGATCCTTTGGGTCCTCGGCTACGCCGCCCTGCCCGCGTTTTTCCTCCTCTACGCGGAGGACGAGCTCGGGCTGGGTCCGAGCGTGGCGTCGCTCTGGCTCGCAGGGTTCGGGCTCGCAACCGGAATGGGGATCGTCCTCGCCGGCCGCGTGAAGAACCCGGCGCTCCATCGCCCGCTGCTGCTCGTGGGGATCGCGCTGCTCGGCGGCGGCTTCCTCGGTGTCGGCGCCTCGACGAGCCTCGTCCCCGTCGGCGGCGCGCTCATCCTCGGCGCGGCGGGCTTCGGGCTGGTGTCGACCCTCGGCTTCCCGCTCTTCTCGTCGCTGATCCCCGAGCGCGAGGCCGGCGCGTACACGGCGCTGTACTTCTCGGTGAGAGCGATCTCCTCGACGATCGCGCTCCCCGTGGCTGGCTTGACGGTTCAGGCGACGGGCAGCTACCGCTCGCTGTTCCTGCTCGGCGGGATCGCGACGCTGACGGCGCTCGTGCCGCTCGTCGGGGTCCGGCGCCCGCGCAGCCGCAGCCGCTTCCGCACCGCGCTCGGACTGCTGGCTGTCGTGCCCGTCCTCGGCGTCCTCGTCGCCCACACCGACGTGCACCGCGCCGACGAGTGGCTCTACCGCGCGATCAACGGGCTCGGCCCCGGACCGGAGCTGCTCTGGAAGGCCCTCGACCCGCACACGCGGAACTACCTGCTCCTGATCGGGCTGGCCGTCGTCGCCGGCGCGGTGAGCAACGTCCGCGGCGTCCCCCGCGTCTTCGCGCGCGTTTTCGGCTCGGCGGTCCTCGCGTGGGGCCTGCTCGAGGCCGTGTACGCGGTCTACGACCGCGCCCGCCCGGAGGAAGTCGTCGAGCATGCGATCCTGAACGGCCACTCCTGGGCGCACCTGAACTCGTTCCCGAGCGGCCACATGGCGATCACCGCAGCGCTCAGCGTGTCGGTCGCGCTCGCCTTCCCGCGGTTGCGGTTCGTGCTCTGGGCGTACATCGCGGCCGTCGCGTTCACGCGTGTGATGTTCGGTGCGCACTTCCCGCTCGACACCGTGGCCGGCACTGCGCTCGGCACCGCGAGCGCGCTGCTGGTCGCGATCGCCTTCGATCGACGCCGCCGCCACACACGGATCTCACCCGCCGAGCCTCTCGACGAGAACCACAAGCTCGTCGCAGTGATGCCTTCGCACAACGACGTCCCCGAGCGTGCGCTCGTTCGGACGGTGCTCGAGCACGTCGACTCGCTCGTGATCGTCGACGACGGCTCACGGCCCGACGTGGCGGAGCAGCTCGACGCGCTCGCGGAAGCGTTCGGCGCGCAGCTCGTCCGGCAGCCGGAGCAAAGCGGCAAGGGCTCTGCGGTTCGCGCGGGCATCGACCATGCTCGAGGCGCCGACGCCGTGCTCGTGATCGACGCGGACGGGCAGCATCCGCCCGAGGCGATCCCGTCGTTCGTCCGCGCCGCCCGCGACGCCGAGCTTGTGATCGGCGACCGCTTCGACGACCTCGCCGAGATGCCCCTGCCACGCCGTCTCGCGAACCGCGCGACCCGAAGGCTCTTCGAGCTCGTGACCGGTCGCGAAGTGCGCGACACGCAGAACGGCATGCGCCTGCTCAGAGGACGTGCGCTGGAGCTGCTGCCCTCGGGCGGCTACGAGGCGGAAACCTTGCACCTCCGCCGCGTCCTCAGCGAAGGCGTGCCGGTCGAGTGGGTCGCTATCCCGGCGATCTACGGAGACGAGCGAAGCTCGTTCCGGCCTGGGCTGGACTCGGCGAAGGTGCTGTGGGCGCTGGTGCGACCGCTCGAACCAGCCACACCGACGCCAGGCCGAGAGCCACGCCGAGCGCGGTTCCCGCAAGCACGTCGGTGGCGTAGTGCACTCCCAGGTACACGCGGGACAGTGCTACGACCGCAGCCAGCCCGAGCAACGGCCGTCTGAGGCGAGGGTAGAACGCGCCGACGGCGACCGCGGCCGCGAACGCGGTGGCCGCGTGGCCCGACGGGAACGACGCCGACGCAGGGATGACGCCGATCGCTTCGACACCGGCCACAGGTGGCCGGGGGCGGTCGAAGAGCTCCTTGAAGACCGTCACGAGCGCCCCCGCGGCCGCAACCGCGCCGAGTGCGGCGAACGTCGCGCGCGGCAGGCACTTGCGCCGGCAGTCGCCCGCGGCGGCGAGCGCCGCAATCAACGGCCACTTGACCCACCACGCGGACGCCAGCAGAAGCAGGAAGGTCGCCGGCCCCCAACGGATGTCCTCACCGAAAGAAGAGGCCGCGCCGTCTCCGGCGCGCAACGTCTCGAGCAACCAGTTCAACGCGTCTCAGGGTAGCTGCGCGACGAAGGGTCACAGGATCACGCTGCGGTAGTCGAGCACGTGGCGCATCCCGATGCTGCGGTAGAGGCCGAGCGCGGCACGTGTTCTCCGGCCGGACGAACAGGCAGACCGACGGCGTTCGCTCGAGCAGGAGCCGGCAGAGATCCCGCAGCGCCCGCTTCGCGTAGCCGCGCCGCCGCGCCTCCGGGTCGACCCACACCTGCTGGAGCTGAACCGCGGCCGGAGTCCACGCGGACGCCTCCGCCTTGAAGAGGATCACGTCGTCCTCGAGCCAGACCCAGGAGCGGCCGTCCTCGATCTGCGCGCGAGTTCGCCAGCGGAAGCCGTCCGGGTCGCGCGCGAGCGGGTTCACGCCGAGCTCTTCCTCGTGCGCGAGCGCGCACGCTGGGAGAAGCCGGTCGAGGTCGCCCGACGCAGCGGCACGTAGCCCCGTGCCCCCGGGCTCGGGCGTGTCCTCGAGCGAGAAGACCGGCTGGCCGGGCCGGTCCTCGCGCGGAACGCCGAACCGCCTTCCCGCGGCCGCCCACAGCTCGTCGACCGCGCGCTCCTCGCCGATGATCATCCGCGCGCGCGAGCGTTCGACGCGCCGGGCGAAGCGATCGCAGCCCTCCCCAGCGGGAACGACGTTCGCGCCGAGGTGGCAGAGCGCGGCAAGCCCGTCCTCCCCGCGAACCGCGGTGAACCGGCCCAGCCCGCGCCGGGCGACGTCCTCGAGGAAGACGCGCTCGACCGGCTCGCGCGCGCAGAACGCGAGGATCTGCTCCAGCCGCGGTTCGAAGAGCTCTCCCACCGATGAGAAGATAGGTTCTCGCCCGATGCCGATCCACGTCCGCGCAGAGCCAGGCGACTACGCAGAGGCCTGTCTCCTTCCGGGAGACCCGCTCCGCGCCAAGTACATCGCCGAGACGTACTTCGACAATCCCGTGCTCCGGAACGAGGAACGGGCGATGTACGGCTACACGGGCGAGTTCGAGGGCAAGCCGGTCTCGGTCCAGGCGACCGGCATGGGCTGTCCCTCGGCGGCGATCGTGATCGAGGAGCTCGTCCAGCTCGGCGTCAAGCGGCTGCTCCGCGTCGGCACCTGCGGAGGGCTGCAGCCCGACCTGAAGCTGGGCGACCTGATCGTCGCGGTGTCGGCGATCCCGGCGGACTCCACGGCCGTCCACCTCGTCAACGAGCCGCACGTCCCGACCGCCGACTGGGGGCTCGTCCACGCGGCCGTCCACTCCGCGAAGGAGATGGGCAAGCAGGTGCGCGTCGGCCCGATCGTCTCGAGCGATCTCTTCTACAACCCCGACGGCGGGCAGTACCAGCGCTGGTCCGACCGCGGGGTGCTCGCGGTCGAGATGGAGGCCGCGGTGCTGTTCACCATCGGCGCGCTCCGGAAAGTGCACGCCGGCTGCCTGCTCACCGTCAGTGACGTGGTGATCGAGGGCGAGTTCGTGCGCATCTCAGACGAGGAGATGCGAAAAGCGGTCGACCAGATGACGCAGCTCGCGCTGCGCACTGCGACCGGCCATTAGCAAGACGGTCTTTCTCGTCAACCCGGCGTCGGCGAACGGCTCGACGGGCAAGCGCTGGCCCGAGCTCGCGCACATCGCCGCGGGCGAGGGGCTCGTCGGCGACGTGCTCTTCTCGGAGAGCCCGGGCATCTGACGAAGCTCGCGCGCGCAGGCGGTGGACGACGGTGCCGAGCTGCTCGTCGTCGTCGGCGGCGACGGCGCGTTCCACGAGGTCGTGAACGGCATCGTCGGCCGCGACGTCGAGGTCGCGCTGATGATGCGCGGCACGGGGATGGACTTCCCGCGCACGTACGGGATCCCGACGAAGCCGGAAGAAGCCGCGCGTGTCGCGGCGAACGGCGTTCCGCGCGAGATCGACCTCGGCAAGGTCACCTTCCGCTCGTGGGCGGGTGTCGAGGAGACGGAGTACTTCGCGAACATCGGCAGCGCGGGCATGAGCGCCGCGGTCGCGCGACGTGCGAACACGAAGTCGAAGGCGATGGGCGGAAAGGCGAGCTTCTTCGTCGCGCTCGTCGAGGTCTTCTTCGGCTGGCGAAACGTCGAGATGCGCGTCCGGGTCGACGGCGAGGAGCGCCGCGGCGTGTTCAACAACACCGTCGTCGCGAACGGGCAGTACCACGGCGGCGGCATGTGGCTCGCGCCCGAGGCGCAGCCGGACGACGGCCTCTTCGACGTGCTCGTCTTCGGCGACCTGACGAAGACGGACTTCGTGCGGAACGTCGGGAAGATCTACCGGGGGACGCACCTCTCGCACCCGAAGATCGAGCAGCTGCGCGGCGCGCGGGTCGAGATCGACGCAGACGAGCCGCTCCCCATCGAGCTCGACGGGGAGCAGCCCGGAACCACGCCGGCGCGCTTCGAGATCGTGCCGCGCGCTCTGCGGGTGCGCGTTCCGGCTTAGGAGGGTCTGGTGGAACGGGCCTCGTCGTCGGGGTGCGATGGGTGGTGCGAGGCAAGGACGCAGGGAGCGCTCGTATCCGGTGGATACGAGCGCGACTGAGGACGCCGCATCGCGCCGCCCAGCGCGGCCCGGCGGCTCAGCGCCTGTTTCACCAGACCCTCCTTAGGTCTTCTTGCTCGACGACGACGTCTTACGGGCGGTCGCGGTCTTCCGTGAGCTGGAGCCGGAGGACTTCGAGAGGCGCTCGACCTTGCGTTCGAGGTCCTCGACGCGCTTCTCGAGCTTCTCCATCCCGCGCACCTTGCTCGCGAGCGCGTCGACCTGGTCCTTCAGGTTCGTCACGGCGCCGGTGACGCGGTCCATCCCCGAAGAGGAAACGAGCCGGCTCAGCACCTCTTCTCCTGCATCGGCCAGTCTCGTCAACACATCCGTCTGTTTGGTCTTCGCCATCGAGGCTCCTTTGCGTTTGTTTTCCGCTCCCGTACCCTGCCAGACGTGCGCGCACGCAGTCTGATCGCGGCGTGCCTCGCCGCGGGCCTGGCAGCGCTCGCCGCAGGTGCGGCCCCGCCCCCGCCGACGACGCTCGCCGGCACGATCGTCGATCTGAACCGCGACGGGCGCCTCGACCCGGCCGCGGGCGAGCAGCGGCTCGTGCGCACCGAGCTCGGCACGGCGCAGAGCGGTCGGGAATCACGCCGCCGCCTCATGCTCTCCTTCGTCCAGCTGTCCGACTTCCAGCTCGTCGACGAAGAGTCTCCGGCACGAGTCGAGCTCGTCGACCGGTACGGCGGCTCGCTCGATGCCGGCTACCGGCCGCAGGAAGGGCTGCTTCCATTCGTGATGGAGGAGTCGGCGCAGCAGGTGCGCCGGTTGCGGAGCCCGATCGACGGCAGCGCGCCCGCGCTCGCGATCGCGACCGGCGACAACGTGGACAACACGCAGCTGAACGAGACGCGCTGGTACATCGACCTCCTCGACGGCGGCGTCGTCGTCAACCCGAACTCCGGCACCGATCCCGGTACGTGCAAGGTGCCCGCGCGCAACCGTCTCTACCAGGGCGTCAAGGGCGGCGGGGTGTACTACGACCCCGACAAGAGCGGGCGCGGCGCCGACGGTCCCGGCTACGCGCCGAGCGCCGCTGCTAACCGACGCGCGATCGGGCGTACCAACGTCATGCGCGACTACCCCGGCATCTACGAGCTGATGAACCGGCCCTTCCGCGCGACCGGGCTGGGTCTTCCGTGGTACTCCGTCTTCGGGAACCACGACGGGCTCGTGCAGGGCAACGTGCCGAACAACGATCTGTTCGCGCTCGCCGCGGTCGGGTGCGTGAAGCCGACGAAGCTGTCCGCGCGCGGGCTGACCGAGATCCGCGGCTTGCTCGTCGACGGGCTCACGCTCGTCGAGCGCTCGAGGCTCGTGGAGATCCTCTCCCGCGACCTCGTGGAGGTCGTCTTCGGTCCGCAGATCACCGGCGGCCGCTGGAGCCCGGTGCTACGCGACGTGCGGCGCAAGCTGTTGTCGCGCGCCGAGTACCTGCAAGAGCACTTTCGAACGCGCGGGCTTCCCAACGGACACGGCTACGGCGCCGCCGACGCGCCGCGAGGCATCGGCTACTACGCGTTCACCCCGAAGCCGGGCGTGCGCTTCGTCGTCCTCGACACCGTCGCCGACAGCGGCGACCAGGGGAACATCGACCGGACGCAGTTCCTGTGGCTCGACGCGGAGCTGACAGCGGCGGAAGCCCGCCGCGAGGTGATCCTCGCGTTCGGACACCACCCGCTCGCGAGCATGACGAACGGCGCGCCCGACGTGCACCTGGGCAGCGGCTCGTGCTCGCAATGCTCCGGAGCCCGTCGAGTGCCTGTTCCTGCGGCACCGCGGCGTCGTGGCGTTCGTCGCGGGTCACCAGCACCGCAACCGGATCGCCGCGCACCTGCGTCCCGGCGGCGGCTTCTGGGAGATCGTCACCGCATCGCACGCGGACTGGCCACAGCAGTCGCGCTTGCTCGACCTGGTCGACAACGCCGACGGCACGCTCTCGATCTTCGGGACGATCTTCGACCAGGGAGCGCCCGCGCGGCCAGGCCCTCGCCCGGCGCGTCGCGGGCCTCGGCTGAGCGCGCGAGAGGTCGAGTGGCTCGCGTCGATCGCGCGCGAGCTTTCCTACAACGATCCGCAGGCGGACAATGGGCGCGACGGGCTCGACGACCGGCGGGGGACGCCGGCCGACCGGAATGTCGAGCTGATCGTGCGGAACCCCTACTCCTGAATCACGACGGGCGTGCCCGAGAGCGTCGCGGCGAAGATCCGCCGCACGACCTCGTTGCGGACCCGGATGCACCCGTTCGACACCGCCTGCCCGATCAGGTCGGGCCGGTTCGTCCCGTGGATCGCGATCGGGCCCCCCTGCGTCCAGCCGGTCAGCACCTCCGAGTAGGCGGCGATCCCGACCGCAGACGGCCCGAACGGGCCGCCCGCGTCGTTCGAGTGCAGGCGCTGGTCGACGTGGAACGTCCCGGTCGGCGTCGGCGTCGAGCTCGCCCCCACCGCCGCGCGCGTGGAGAGCACGCGCCGGCCCGAGCGGTAGAGCGTCACCCGCCGCTCGGAGAGATCGACGAGCAGCCGCGTCCGGACCTCGCCGACCGTCACATCCGCGGCGCGTACCCACCCGAGCCGCCGGTTCGGCCGGCGGGGCAGGCGCACCTGGTACCAGCTCGGCTCGCAGTCCTCCTCGACCCGTCGGGCGACGACCCCGAAGACCGTCGGCACGCCGTTCAGGTTGAGCTTCCCGAAGCGCTCCCCCGGGCGACCGCCCGGGCGGTCGTAGATCCGAAGCGCGCGCCGCGCGGCCGCCCCGTACGCCAGCTCGTCGGAGCCCTGGGCCTCCACCGCGGCCGAACAGGCGGGCGAGGAAGTGGTCGCGGCCGTGATCGGCGCCGCCGGCACGGGCGGTGCCTCTTCGGCGCTCCCACCGCCGCAGCCGGCGAGCAGGACTGTAAGCAGTGCGTAAGAACTCGTCCCCAACAGGAGACCAATGACCCTTTTGAGCGTCGTAGTCACCGAAGAGCGTCCTACCTTTAGACGGAGATGACCGTGCAGCAGACCCGGACCGACCCGCACAAGCACACGAGCGTTACCCTCCGCGCGATTCGTCAGCGTAGCGGTGTCCCGTACGAGATCGAGCGGAAGATCTGCTCGGCCTGCCAGCGTGTGCTGGACGAGAAGCCGCTCCGCCGCGCGGCCGCCTAGCTCACCGCTCACTGCCGAGGGGCTTGCGCGAAGATGGCCGCGTGCCGTACGCATCCACGACCGAGATCCGGGCCCGCTTCGCCGAGACCGACGCGCAGGGGATCATCCACAACAGCGTCTATCTCGTCTGGTTCGAGCTCGCCCGCGTCGAGTATCTCGAGCGCTTCACCGGCGGCTATTCGGCGCTTCGCGACCTGGGCGTCGAGGCGATCGTGACCGAGTCGCACGTCCGGTACCGCGAGCCGGCGCGCTTCGACGACCGGTTGGTCGTCAAGACGAGCTGCCGCGACATTCGCGGCGCGCGCTTCCGGTTCGTGTACGAGGTCGACCGGGACGGCACGACGATCGCCGACGGCGAGACGGCGCACGCGTGCGTGAGCTCCGAGACCTTCCTGCCGACGCGCGTACCGACGTGGCTCGCCGAGGCGATCGCGAAGGCCGAGGCTACGGCGTAGGCGGCGGCGGTGCCGGTGGCGGTGGCTTCGGGCTCGTCGGCGTCGTCGGCGTCGTCGGTGTCGTCGTGGTCGGCGTCGACGTCGTGGGCGGCTTTTCCTTCTTCTTCGTACCGATTCGGAGGACGCGCTTCTCGCCGCGGTAGTTCGTCCGCCACGTCTCGTCGTAGAGCACGCTCCCGTCCCTGTTGTAGACGGTGCGCGTGACCGTGACCGACTGCGGCGACGAGCCGAGCTCTTCGACGACTTCGGTGCCGACGGTGAGCGTCGGGTCCTTGATTCGCTTCACCGGCGGCTTGCCGGTCACCACCAGCGGGCCGGCCTCGCTGACCACGCGGCGCCCGGTCGGCACTCCCGCCAGGGTGATCGCGATCCCGTTGCTTCCCGACGCTCCGAGCACGACCATCCACCTGCCGGTGTCGTTGCGGAACTTCAGGTCGAGGTCGGGATAGTTGACCGTGGCGTCTCGACCGAGCTGGTAGCGGCTGATGTAGAGCGAGTGCGGGTTTCGCTCGAGCACCTTGACGCCCGCTTCCCACGCTGCGTTGAAGACGGTCGTCGCGACCTGCGAGACCCCGCCGCCGACGTCTTCTTCGTACTCGTTGCCGATGATCACCGGTGCCGAGCGGAAGCCGCGCTCGAGCGTGCGCGGGCCGACCGCCTCGTTCAGCGAGAACGTGTCCGCCGGGCGCGACGAGGGTCCCGTCGAGGAGCTGCACGGCGCGCTGCAGGTTCTGGATCCGGTCGGCGGTGCCGGAGTAGAAGGTCGAGTACGACGCGAGGACGCGCGTGATCCCGAGCCCGCGTGCCTTCTCGGTCGTCAGTTCCGGCGAGTGCTTCACCACAACGACGTCGCCGACCCGCGCCGCGGCCGGTGCAAGCGCAGCCGCGAGGATTCTGCGGCTGGTCGCCTCGACGTCGAGCTTGAGCCCGTCGGAGCTGGGAGTGATCACGATGGCGCCGGCGCTGGTCGAACGAAAGCCGGCATCGCTCGGCGGCCGCCCCACGCGCCTCCCGAAACGCTCGAACCAGGCCTCGGCCCGGGGCCCGCCGATGGCGAGCTTGCGCGAGCCGTCGTGCGGGAGCGCGAGCAGCTCCGCGATCCTCGGCTGCCGCAATCGCCACCAGGTCTTTCCGAGCTCGAGCCGGATCGGCGCCGAGAGCGCGCGACGCGTCTGGGCGAGCACGGGCTGGAGGTCGGCGGCGGTCACCGTGACCCGCTCGACCTCGACGGGGAGCGGCGTCTCAGCGCGGGAGAGCGAGGCGAGCGCGCCGACCATCGTCGCCGCCGCCCGCTCGCTGTTCAGCCTTCTGCCCGGCTGCCCCTCGACGAGCACGGGCTTCAACCCGTTGAGCACGATCGCCGCCTCGCGGTTCGGCTGGTCGAGCTCGAGCGCGATCTGGCCGAGCTGGTACTCGAGCGCCGGCTCGTAGACCTGGGCGGGCGGGGCGATGTCTGCCCCGAAGACCCTGACCCGGACGCGCTGGAACCCGCGCAAGGGGCCCAGGCCCTCCCCCTGGCGCCGCGCGGCGTCCACCGCCGCGGCCCAGTCAGCCTCGACGCCGAGCCGGTGCGGCGTGATCTTCCAGCGCTTCGAGCCGCTGAAGAAGGTGACCGGCACGTTCTCGAGCGCCGCCGCTCGCCGCTCCAGGAGCTGCTGGGCGGCCGAAGGGGTCAGCCCACCGACGCTGACGCCCGCGATCGTGACGCCGGCCGGGATCTTCGAAGGCGAGCCGGCGAAGACGGCGCCGAAGAGCGCGGCGAGCGCGAGCGCCACCGCGACCGCCGCCGCGAGGGCCTGCAGGAGCAGCCGAGAGCGCGCGCGTCGCCTGCGCGCGTTGAGCACGCCCTTCTGCGCCCTGACCGCCAACGGAGCAAGAGTAGCCGCCCCCGGGCGGCCTTCTCAGAACGCGAACAGCTCGATCCCGCCGCTCACGTTGAGGCCGACGCCGGTGATGTAGGCGGCGAGGTCGGAGCAGAGGAAGGCGATCGCGTTCGCGACGTCCTCGGGGTCTCCCGCGTGCTTGAACACCGTGCGGTTGACGATCCGCTCGTTCATCTCGGCGTTCGCGAAGTGGAACGCCTCGGTGCCGATCACGCCGGGCACGATCGCGTTGCAGGTGATCCCGTGGCGGCCGCCCTCCATCGCTAGCGTCTTGGTCAGGCCGAGGAGCCCCGCCTTCGTCGTCGAGTAGCTCGCCTGGCCGAAGCCCGCCGAGCGTGCCGGCGACCGACGCCATGTTCACGATCCGGCCCCAGCCACGCTCCCGCATGTGCGGCCACACAGCCTGCGAGCAGTTGAACGCTCCGGTCAGGTTGACGTCGAGGTCGCGCTGCCAGAGGCCGGGCGACTGGTTGTGGAACTGCGCGGCGTGGTCGAGAGTGCCCGCATTGTTGACGAGGATGTCGACCGAGCCGAACTCCTCGACCGCGCGCGCGACCGTCGCGTCGACCTGCTCGCGGTCGGTCACGTCGCACTTGATCGCGGCGGCGCGCCGGCCGAGCTCCTGGATCTCTCGCGCGGTCGCCTCGGTGTAGACGATCCCCTGCGCCTTCGCGACCTGGGCGAGCGGCCCCCACCCGGCGACGTCCGAGTCGTCGGACTCGACCTGGATGTCGGCGATCACGACGTCCGCGCCCGCGCGCGCCAGCGTCAGCGCGTCGGCACGCCCGAGCCCGCGCGACCCGCCCGTGACGAGAGCGACCCGCCCGGACAGGTCGATCTCAAGCGCCACGCGGCAGGAAAATCTCTTTCGCGATCACGAGCCGCTGGATCTGCGAGGTGCCCTCGTAGATCTGGAACAGCTTCGCGTCGCGCATCAGCTTCTCGACCGGATACTCCTTGATGTAGCCGTAGCCGCCGAAGACCTGCACGGCGTCCGTCGTCACCTTCATCACCGTGTCGGCCGCGAAAAGCTTCGCGAACGACGACTGCAGCGTCGCACGTTGGCCCATGTCGTGCAACCAGGCCGACTGCCAGACGAGCAGGCGCGCGGCCTCGATCTGCGTCGCCATGTCGGCGATCATGAAGTTGACGCCCTGGTGCATCGCGATCGGCACATCGAAGGTGACGCGCTCCTTCGCATACTCGACCGCGTGCTCGTAGGCCGCTTGCGCGACGCCGACCGCGCCGGCCGCGGTGCCGGGTCGCGTGAAGTCGAGCGTGCGCATCGCGATCTTGAAGCCGTCGCCCTCCTCGCCGAGCAGGTTCGCCGCCGGGATGACGACGTCGGTGAGCGCGAACGCCGACGTGTCGGTCGAGCGCTGGCCCATCTTGTCCAGGTGCTTCTCGATCGTCACGCCCGGCGTGTCCATCGGGACGATGAACGCCGAGATGCCTCTGTGGCCCTTCGACGGGTCGGTCTTCGCGAACACGACCGTCCACGCCGCGTAGCCCGCGTTCGTGATGAACGTCTTCGAGCCGTTCAGGACGTACTCGTCGCCGCGTCGGACGGCGGTCGTCTTCATCCGCGCGACATCCGAGCCGGCGTCGGGCTCGCTCAGCCCGAACGAGCAGAGGATCGGCTCCTCGAGGAGCGGCGGCAACCAGTGCGCCTTCTGCTCCTCCGAGCCGGCGAGGATGACCGGGCCCGCGCCGAGCCCGTTGGCGCCGATCGCGGTTCCGATGCCGGAGCAGCCCCAGTTGAGCTCCTCGCCGACGAGCATCCCGTCGAACGCCGAGAGCCCGAGCCCGCCGAGCTCCTCGGAGACGTGGAGGTTCATCAGCCCGAGCTCGTGGGCCTTCGCAACCACGTCCGCAGGGTGGGTCGAGTGCTCGTCGTACTCGGCCGCCTTCGGCCGGATCTCGTTGGCCGCGAACTCGCGCGCGAGCTCGCGGAGGGCCTTCTGCTCGTCCGTCAGGGCGAAGGAAACCCCTGTCCCGACGCCTGCATCGATCGTCGCCATGCCGCTCCGTCCAGGTTCGATTGACTAGTCAGTCAATCGTAGTGCATCCTGTGGAGATGGGGAACGAGCGGGACGTCGCGGTCGTCCTCTCCGGCGGCGCGATCAACGGGGTGCTGATGGAGGCCGGCTTCCTGAAGCGCCTGGCCGAGAGCGAGCTCTGGCCGCGGGTCGGGTGGATCTTCGGCACGTCGGCGGGCGCGCTCGCCGGGGTGATGGCCGCAGTCGACCGCCTCGACGAGCTCGAGGAGTTCCTGATCGGCCTGCGCCCCGACGAGGTCTTCCGGCCGAACCGGCTCTGGCAGCTGCCGTTGATCGGGCTGCACGAGTACACGCTCCCCGCGACGATCGACCGCAAAGTCGGCGACCTCGTCGCGCTCTCGGAGGAGCTCTCGCACGCCGACAAGGAGCTCGTCGTCTTCGCGTCCGACGTCACGCAGACCGAGCGGGCCTCGGAGAACGACTTCGAGCTCGCGTACTCGTCGCGCGAGACGCCGCCCGACGTGATGGCGCAGGCGATCCTGGCCTCGGCGGCGATCTCGACGCTGGTGCTGCCGCTGCGCGTCGGCGACCGGATCGCGACCGACGGCGCGTGGACGCGCAACTTCCCGCTCGCGCATGCCTACGCTCGCCAGGAGGTCAGCACGATCGTCGCGTTCCGCTACATCGCCGAGTACCCGCGCTTCGACGTCCGCGCGCTCGACGACGCTCAAGCGCCGACTGCGTCCGTTCCGGCGCGTCCCGCCGGTGCGCGCGCTGATCGCCGAGCTCGAGGAGGCGGAGTCGCGCGACCGCCGCGGCGAGCCGGCGCACTACATCGACATGATCACGCGCCTGATGCGGCTCTCCGTGCTGCGCGGCACGGCGCTCGAGGAGCGACACGCCGACCAGACCGACCAGTCGATCCACGAGCTCGAGCGGCTCGCGCGCGAGCTGCCGCAACTCGTTCGCGACCATGGAGCGTCCGAAGAGCTGGCGCAGGCGGTCGAGCGTCGCGTGCTCGGCTCCGAGTTCCCGTTTCAGCGAGAGCGAGCGCTGCCGCGGATCACGGTGCGCGCAGGAGCGGAGGGCGTTGCGCTCGAGTCGCGCCTTCGACGCGGCGGCGAGTGGACAGAACCGGCGAAGCGCGCCCTGATCCAGCGCGGCTACGAGCTCACGGACGCCGAGCTCGCAGCTGCCGGGATCGGAAGCGCAGCACCCGCTCGACGCTAGCGTCGAGCTTGCCGGCGCGAGCGAGCGGCAGAAGCGCGGCGATCGCCCGGCGTGCGTGCGCGCTGCTCGTGAAGAGCAAGAGGTCTGCGCCGGCGAGCATCGCCTGCGGCGCCCAGCGCTCGACGGGCGCGGACTTCACGATCGAGAGGGAGTCCGTGATCGCAACCCCGTCGAACCCGAGCCCGCGCAGTCGACGGTAGGTGTCCGGCGAGATCGACGCGCGGTACGGCGCGCCGTCGTAGAACGCGTTGCTCGTCATCACGCACGGAACGCCGGCGCGAATCGCGGCGCGGAAGGCGGCGATCTCGGTCGCGCGGATGGTGCCGTCGACGTGCGGTCGGTCGTCTGTGGAGATCGGCGTCGAGCCGAGGCCCGGAAAGTGTTTCGCGCAGGCGCCAACGCCCGCTGCGGCCAAGCCACGCGCGAACGACGCGGCGAACTCCGGCCGCCGGAAGTGGCGCGAGCCAAGGGGTCCGTCGGGGAGGTCGACGACAGGGGCGAGATCGACGTGCACGCCGCGCGCCTTCAGGGAACGCCCGGCGGCGCGACCGGCCGCGAAGGCGGCGGGACCAGATCGGTAGGAGGAGGCGGGCGAGCCGGGTGGATCGGCCTTGAACGCACGCGCCTCTCCGCCCTCCTGGTCGACGTAGACGAGCGCCCCCTTCGGCCGCGGTAGCTGCCTGCTCCAGCCCTGCACGATCACCCCACCCACGCCCGGCGGGGACGGCAGCCCGGAGACGACGACGAGCGCGGCCTGCTGCTGGGGCGTCAGCGACGCGGCGGCCAGCATGGAGGCCGCGGTGAGTGCCAGCGACACGGTGTCGGACACTAGATGGCTGATCGGTAATGCGCGTGCGGGAATTGCCGGTCAGCCATCTAGACTCGACAGCCGATGGACTTCTCCCTCACCGACGAGCAGCGTCTGATCCAGGACACCGTCAGGGCCTTCGTCGACGAGCGCGTGCTGCCCGTCGCGGTCCAGAACGACATCGACCACAAGCTCGACCTCGAGCTGATCGAGGGCATGGCCGAGCTCGGGCTGCTCGGGATCGTGATCCCCGAGGAGTACGGCGGCGCGGGGCTCGACTTCGTCGCCGAGGCGCTCTCTTGCGAGGAGATCGAGCGCGGCGAAGCGGCGTTCCGCACGCTGATCTCCGTGCATGTTGGGCTGAATTCGCTGTCGCTCCTCCGCTACGGCACCGAGGAGCAGAAGCAGCGCTGGCTGACGCCTCAGGCGAAGGGCGAGAAGCTCGCATGCTTCGGGCTGACCGAGCCCGAAGCCGGCTCGGACGTCGCGGCGATGCGAACGACGGCTCGCCGCGAAGGCGACGTCTACGTGCTGAACGGACAGAAGAACTGGATCTCGTACGCGACCGTCGCCGACCACGCGCTCGTGTTCGCGAAGACCGACCCGGGCGCGAAGCACAAGGGCATCTCTGCGTTCGTGCTCGAGAAGGGGATGAAGGGCTTCACCTCGCGCGAGACCGAGCACAAGCTCGGCATCTGGGCGGGCTCGACCGGCGAGCTCTTCTTCGAGAACGTCGAAGTGCCGGCCGAGAACCTCATCGGCGACGACGGCCAGGGCTTCGAGATCGCGATGTACTCGCTCGACCAGGGCCGCTTCACCGTGGCCGCGGGCGCGTGCGGAGTGATTCGCGCGTGTCTCGAGCGCTCGGTCGAATACGCGCGCGAGCGTCAGACGTTCGGTCAGCCGATCGGCAGGTACCAGTTCGTGCAAGACCTGATCGCGCAGATGGTGCTCGACTACGAGACGTCGAAGCTGCTCGTGATGCAGGCGGCGTGGCTGAAGAACGAGGGCGTGCGGAACACGCGGGAGACGTCACTCGCGAAGTGGCACGCGACGGAGTCGGCGTTCAAGTCCGCGCACAACGCGATCCAGATCCACGGCTCGTACGGCTACAGCGCCGAGTACGGGATCGAGCGCTACTTCCGGAACGCGCGCGCCCCGATCATCTACGAGGGCACGACGCAGATCCACAAGCTGATGCAGGCCGAGCACGCGCTCGGCTACCGGCAGCTGAACGGCCGCGACGGCGCGATCTCGCCGCTGGCGGCCTGGGGCCCCGCGCTACTGGCGCGCGAGCCGGGCCCCCCCGTCGCAGCCGGCTGAGCACCCCGCACTTGCAACCGGCGGCTCGGTGCCGGAAGATCACCTCTCGTACCAACGGGAGGAGCAGGATGCCCCACTGGAACGGATATGTGGATGCGGGTACGCCACCGCACCTCGTCGACATCTTCAACGGGACCCCGAGCGAGATCGAGGCGGAGATGAACGCCAAGGCGGAGTCGTACGGCGACGACACCCAGGTGCTCGCCGTCTCATGGGAGTCGGGGAAGTGGAACCGTCGCGCGCACGTCACCGTGACCGGGACGCATGCGAAGCACGTCCTGGAGTACTTCGCGGCGAAGAGTCCTCGCAAGCTCAAGACGTCGGACGAAAAGGACGCGGAGGGTCGCGAAGCGGAATAGGGGTAACGAAGGGAGGCGGCTTGCCGCACTGGAACGGCGTTGTCGACACGGACTCACCACCGATCCTCAAGGACTGCAATGGGGATCCCGTCCGCGTACGCGAGAAGATCATGGCTGAGGCACCGCAAGGCGCGAACGTCGTGGCGATCAGCTGGGAGGACGGCAAGGACAAGGCACGGGTGACCGTCGAAGGCCCCAACGCTCAGGCGTTCCTCACGAACACGCTGGAGGCGAAGGGAGTGGAGCAGCTCCTCTCGGCGCGAGAGCGGAAGAGCCAGAAGGGATAGCGAGCCTTACCCGGCGAGCAGCGCTTCGGCCTCACGGCTGTATGCGGCCGCGCCTACTCGACGGTAGAACTCGAGTGCGCCGGCGATCTGGGCCTCGGCCTCGGCCCGCCCGCCGTCCGCGAGAGCAGCGCCCGCGGCGGCGAGTCGAGCATACGCCTCCTCGGGCGACGCTCCGATCTCGCTGCAGATGTCGACCGCCTTGCTGAAGTCTCCCTCGGCATAGGCGAGCGCGGCCTCGAGCCAACGGGTGGACGGTGTCGAGCTCAACGCCTGCGCGAGCTCCGACCCACCGCCCAGCCGCCCGAACGCGACAGCGAGGTCGAGGACCCAGAAGGAGGGAAGCGACGGCGTGGTCGCGAGCGCCGCAAGCAGCTCCTCGACGTTCTGCGCGGCCTCGGTGCGTCGACCCGCCTCGAGCAACGCCCGGGCGCGAAACGCGAGCGCCGGGTACAGGTTCTGCGGGTCGTCCGCAATGCGGCTGAAGGCATGCGCGCGGTCGGCGTTCACGACGGCCGACTCGACGTCCCCGCGGGCGAGCGCGATCCAGCCGCTCACGAGCGAGCCGTCGAGCTCGAGCCGGCCCGTGGCCCCGTCGCGGACCTTGCCGAGTAGTCGCTCGGCGAGCTTCTGCGCGTCGTCCCACTCGCCGGCCCAGTAGTGCTGGTAGACGCGCTCGGCCTCGAGCCAGTCGGTCCAGGCCGCGTCGCCGTAACGATCGGCGAGCACCCGCGCCTGCGTATGGAGCTCGGCCGCGCGCCGCAGGTCGCCGAAATTCGCCTCCATGCCCCCGAGGTTGAAGTAGCCCCGGATGCTCTCGGGCGAGCTCGCGGCGACGGCGATTTCGATGCTTCGCTCCAGATCGGCCAGTCCCCCGCGGTCGCCCTTCGTCGCTCGTGCGACGCCCACCGTGTTCAGCGTGTGCGCTCGAAGCTCGTCGAGCTCCAGCTCCTCCGCGATCTCCATCGCTGCACGCGCGAGCTCGATCGCCGACTCGGCCTCGTCGGCGGCGATCTGGAACCGTGACAGCGTGCTGAGCGCGTACGCCTTCGAGTACGACGCCGGACGGCCTTCGAGCCGTTCGACGCCGGCGTTCATTCGCTCGAACGCCTGCTCGCGCTGACCACTGCGCCACAGCAGCTCCCCGATGATGACGTCGCACTCGCCGGCACGATCGACGTCACCCGCAGCGAGAAGCGCATCGCGCGCGTCCTTCAGCACGTCCTCGTCAGGCGCGGCACTCCGCGAAAGCGCTTTTCCGAGGGAGAACAGCACTACCGGCCGCTCGGGATCGTCCTGGGGCCAGAGGTCGAGCGCCCCCTGGAAGAATCGCGCTGCGGTCGCGAACGCGCTGAGCGAAAGCGCTCGGTCACCCGCCTCCCGGAGGGCCTTCTGCGCCCGAGGAGCGAAGGACGAGCTCTCCTGTCCGCCCGCATCTGCGTACTCCACCGCGGCGAGGTAGTGATGGGCGAGCGTCTCGGCATGATCCTCGCGTCGCCCGAGCGACTCGATCCAGGTCGCGGCGAGCAGATGCCGGCGCGTTCGCTCGGCACGGGGAATCTGCCCGTACGCGACGTCGCGTACGAGCGCGTGCCGGAACGAGTATTGGAGCTCGCCCGCAACAGCGCTCGTGCCGAGTCGCCGGACGAGCTCTTTCTGCTCCAGCGACCGGAGGATGTGCCCGACCTCTGCGCGCTCGAGACCGCCGACCGCCGCGACCGCGTCCGGCCAGAACCCGCGGCCGATCACGGCCGCATCCTGGAGAACGAGCTTCTCGTCCCGCTGCAGCGCGTCGATCCGCGCGGCGATGATCCCCTGGACCGATTCGGGCAGCGGTAGTTCGCCTTCGCGCAGCTGCCAGCCGCCGCCGTTGCGGTAGAGGAAGCCGCGGTCGACGAGCATGCGGACGAACTCCTCGGCGTACAGCGGGTTCCCCTCTGCGCGCGCCAGGAGCGCCTCCTGGAACTCGCCCGGAACGAGCGTCTGCCGCAACAGATACCCGACGAGCGCGCCCGTCTCGACGTCGCTCAGCGGGGCGAGCGCGATCGTGACCGCGTTCGCCCGAGCACCCCACGTCGGGCGCCGCTCGCGCAGCTCGGGCCGCGCCGTGCAGATCAGGACGAGCGGCGCACTCGTCGCCCAGTCGGCCAGATGGTCGAGGAAGTCGAGCAGGCCCTCGTCGGCCCAGTGGAGGTCTTCGACCACCAACACGAGTGGGCCCCACGCCGAGAGCGCCTCGAACAGCGAACGCCACGCCGCAAAGGCCTCTTCTCGACGCTCGCCCGCGGGAGCATCGAGCGCGAGCAGCAGTCGCAAGTGCCCCTCGACCCACTCGGCCTCTCGCGGGTCGGCCACGAGGTCGCGTACTGCGCGGTGGAGCTTCGCCTCCGCCGTCGCCGCATCGTCCGTCTCGAGGATCCCGGCCTGGGCCTTGACCATCTCACCGAGAGCCCAGAACGTGACTCCATCGCCGTACGGGAGACACCGGCCGCGGCGCCAGGTGACGAGGCCCGGCTCGTGCTCGAGAGCCCGCTGGAGCTCCCAGACGAGCCTGCTCTTCCCGATCCCGGGAACACCGGTCAGGGTCACCAGCTGAACGGTGCGGTCGCGGCGCGCGCGAGCGAGCGTGTCGAGGATCAGGCTCAGCTCCTCCTTGCGGCCGACCAGCGGCGCGAGCGGCGTACTCTCGTGCGACGCCCTCAGGTCGGCGGTCGCCCGCAACGCCTCGTAGACGACGACCGGCTCGGCCTTCCCACGAGCGTGGAGGAGCCGACGCTCGCTGTACTCGATCGCCCCTTGCGTGGCCCGGTACGTCGACTCACCGACGAGCACTGAGTCGACATCGGCTGCCTCCTCGATGCGAAACGTCGTCGTGACGACGTCGCCGGTCGCAATTCCCTCGCCCGCCCCGGAGCTCGCACCGAGCTGGACGACGGCCTCGCCGGTGTTGACGCCGATGCGGACGCCGGGAATCGAGTCGCGGATCGCAAGCGCAGCCCGGACCGCACGTTCGGGATCGTCCTCGTGGGCGACCGGCGCGCCGAAGACCGCCATCGCCGCGTCGCCGACGAACTTCTCGAACGTGCCCCCGTGGTCCTCGAGCGCTGAGCGCATCCGAGACAGGTGCGGCCTGACCGCGGCGCGCAGCTCTTCCGGGTCGCGACCGTCGCCGAGCCCCGTCGAGTCGACGAGATCGGCGAAGAGCACCGTCACGACCTTGCGCTCCTCGCCGCTACGGCCTTCGACGGCCGTCCCGCAGGCGGGGCAGAAACGGGCGACCTCGGGCAGCTCCGAGCCGCATTGGCGGCATGCGGCCATGCTGCGAGGATACGGCGGCGCGCGGCGCGCGCCTAGGGCGTCGCGCCCTCCGCGAACGCCAATCCCTTGGGCTCGCTCGGCGCAGGGAGCGGGCTGGCGGGCGCATCGTCCGTTAACTGCGGCTCGTTGTAGAGGCTCGGCGCGACATCGTTCGCAGAGTCCGCGTAGTACACGCTCGCCAATGCCTGGATGTGCGAGCGCCCGATGCCGAGCTCGTACTGACCGCCGCCGTACAGCGTGATGCCGCGCTCCTCAGCGTAGGCGATCGTGTCGAGCAGCCGGCGCACACTGTCGAAGCGCGACGGCTTGATGTTCAGCCAGCGCGGGTCGAGCTCGAGCGCCTGCACGTCCTCGACCGAGTGGATCGGCGCATCGAAGCTCAACCGGTCCGCGGCGGCTTCGAGAATCGGCCGCGTTTCGTCCGTGAACGCAGCGTCCTCGATCACGGCGTCCGGGAACCCCTCGACCACGTCGCGATAGAGCCGCGGGTCGGCCGGCTGGTCGACGACGGTGCCGCGGTAGTAACCCTTCAGGTCGGTAACACGGATCCGGCCGGTCGCGGCGAGCTCGTCGATCAAGGCGCGTGACCACTCACTCGTCGGGTCGACCTTGAACTCGAGCGTCGGCTGCACGGCGAGGTAGCGCTCGATGTCCTCGCGCGTCGAGACGACGAAGCGAACCGGTCGGTACTCCCGGCCGACCGCTTCCCCGAGCGACGTGCCGCGCTGGCGCAGCGCGAGGTCGAGCGCCGCGCTCTCGAAGGCCCAGCGCCGATAGCCCGCGAGGTCGAGCGAGTCCAGCCGCTCCGAGAGGTCGTCGAAGGTCCACGTGCCGGAGAGGTCCGGCGGCGAGAACCCGTCGTGGTGGTCCGCCTCGTAGGTGACGTCCTCACCCTCGCCGGTCGATCCGTCGCCGGAGATCCGCACCGTCGTCGTCACCCGCTTGAAACCGCTGGAGACGGCGAGCTCGCCGCGCTCCAGGTCGACGGACTCGACGAGGAGCTCGAGACCGGCGAGGCGCTCGTAGTCGCTCACCGCTGTGTTCTACATTGCCGGTCGTGCTCGCCGCCGTGCTCTCGTTGGTACTCGCCCTGCCGCAGGCCGGTGTCTTCGTGCCCGGCAAGAGCCTGGCCGGAGTGCGGCTCGGAGCGACGGAGGCCCAGGTGCGCGCGGCGTGGGGCCCGCACGTCGGCGTCTGCCGCGGCTGCCGGCAGCGGACGCTCTACTTCACCTACGGCAAGTTCAACCAGGTCGGCACCGGCGCCGAGTTCAAGGGAGGCCGCGCCGTCGCGCTCTACACGCTCTGGGTGCCCACCGGCTGGCGGACCGACAAGGGCGTCCGGCTCGGCGACACGCCGCTCAGCGTGAACGGCGTGTACGGGACGATGCCGCGCTTCGAGTGTGGGCACTACTCGGTGCTGGTGCAGCGGCGAGGCGGCTGTCACGAGCGCGTTCTACTTCAAGGACGATCTGCTCTGGGCCTTCGCGCTCCAGCGTTCGTCAGAGCCCGCCTGCCGTTAGCCCACCGCCCAGGATCTCGACGACGGTCAGCTCTGCGCGCGCGACGTCCTCGTCGCCGTCGGGCAGCAGCTCGAGCACCCAGGCGGTGAGGATCTCCTCGATCGCGCCGTAGAAGACGACGCTCGCCAGGCGTGCGTCCAGCTCGGGGCGCAGGTCGCCCACCTCCTGGCCGCGCCGGACGATTCGCTCGATCGCGGCGAACGCGTCGCCGACGTCGCCGACGCGGCGGTCGAGCTCCGAGCTCCGCGTGACGCCGCGCACGAGCACACGGACGAGGTCGGGATCTCGCCGCCACGAGCGGAGCAGGATCGCCGCGACCTGCCGCAGCTGCTCGCGCGCAGGCTCGCCCGATTCCTCGACGTCGCGCACCGCGGCGAGCAGGTCGGCCCACGTCTCGCGGAAGATCGTCTCGAGCACCTCTTCCTTCGAGCTGAAGTAGTGGTAGAGGAGCCCATGCGCGACGCCGGCCTCCTCTGCGATGTCGCCGACGCGCGCCGCGTGGAAGCCGCGCCGCGCGAACACGCGAACCGCGGCTTGGAGCAGCAGGCGACGCTTGTCGATCGTGAGCGAGCTGTTGGTCAAGGCTTGCGAACCGTAGTGTAAGTTCGCGCCGGTGCAACCGCTGGCGGGGCTCCTCGTCGTCGATCTGACGCGGCACCTGCCGGGGCCCTTTGCCAGCCGCGAGCTGCTCCGCCTCGGAGCCCGCATCGTCCGGCTCGAGTCGCCCGACGGCGATCCGCTGCGCGCCATCGCCCCTCAGTGGGATGCGGCTCTCAACGCCGGCAAGGAGTCGGTCGTCTGCGACCTCAAGGCGGAGCCCGAGTTCGGCCGCGCGCTCTGTGCCCGCGCCGACGTCGTGCTCGAGGGCTTCAGGCCCGGCGTGGCCGCCAGGCTCGGCGTCGGGCCGGACGACGTGCCCGACCGCGTCGTCTACTGCTCGCTGACCGGATTCGGGCTCGAGGGGCGCCACGCGCTCCGAGTCGGCCACGACCTGAACTACCTCGGCTGGGCAGGCGCCCTCGCGGACACGGCGCCGGCCCTGCCACCGATCCAGGCGGCCGACCTCGGAGCGGGCGCGCTTGCCGCGGTCGCCGAGGTCCTCGCCGCGCTGCTCGAACGTGAGCGCACGGGGCGCGGCGCGCGGCTGGTCGTCTCGATGACGCACGGAGCCCACCGGTTCGTCTCGCACCGCGTCGCCGGCGACCCGCGACCGCACCTCTTGACGGGCGGGCTTGCGTGCTATCGGATCTACGCGACCGCCGACGGGCGCTGGCTCACCGTCGGGGCGCTCGAGGCTCGCTTCTTCGAACGGCTCTGCGCGCTGCTCGGCAGGCCCGAGCTCTCGCCGCTGCAGTTCGCGGCCGACCAGCAGGAGCTCGCCGACGAGCTCGCCGCAATCTTCGCCACTCGTACGCTCGCCGATTGGCTCGAGCTCTTCGAGGCCGAGGATGTCGCGGTCGGCCCCGTCGCGACCCTCGCGGAGGCAGTCGACGACTTGGGCACGAACGAGTCGCTGCAGCCCGTCCCCCGGCTCGGACAACATACGGAGGAGTGGCGCACAAAGCTCGGTTTCTGATCGCCGCACTGGTGCCGCTCCTCGGTGCGATCGGCATCGTCGCGACCGCGACGACCGCCGCCCGGCCGGGACCGGCGCGCACGGAGCTCCTCGTCGTCCGCGAGGACGGCGTCTGGCGCGTGCCGGTCGAGGACGGCGCGGCACGACGCGTGCCGGGCACCCGGGGCGCGATCGCAGCAGCCTGGGCCTCGAGCGGCCGTGAGCTGGCCTTCGAGCGCGCCGGAGCCGTCCACGCCGTCAACGCGGACGGGACCGGCGTCCGGCTGCTGGTGCGGGGGAGCGACCCCTCGTGGTCGGCCGACGGCAGCAGGCTCGCCTTCGTGCGCGGCGGCCGGATCGTCGTCGCCCGCCGCAACGGGAGCTCGGCGCGCGCGATCACGTCAGGCCCCGCCGACGCGCGACCGTCCTGGGCACCCGACGGGCGTCGCCTCGCGTTCGTCCGCGATGGCATGGTCTCGGTCGTCTCGTCGTCTGGGGGCACCGTCTCCACCCTGCTCGCGGGAGTCGACCCGGACTGGTCACCCGACGGCCGGAGGATCGCCTTTGCCGCTGCGGCGGGAGTCGCGACGGCGGCCGCGGACGGGACCGATGTTCGCATCGTCACGCTCGAGGCGGGCGCGACCTCTCCCACGTTCGTTCCCGACATGTCGATGGTCGTCGTCCGCGACGGAAACGTCACCGCGTACGCGTCCGACGGGGCGTCGCGCGCGCTCGGCGTCGGCACGCGCGTCGACGTGCGACGCGTGCCCGTCCGCAGCGAGCTGCTGCCCGACCTCGACCAACGTCCGCCGAGCCAGGTCGCGGTCGCAAGCATCGCGGGCCGCTACAAGCTCGGCTTCACGTCCGCGGTCGACAACGTGGGTCGTGGGCCCGTCTGGATCCGGGGGACGCGCGCCGGCCGAACGATGACGGTGCGGCAGCTCGTGCGCGTCGCAGCGGGCGGGCTCGAGTCGCACGTCGATGCCGGGTTGCTCCGCTACACCTGGTCGTCGACGCACACGCATTGGCATCTGATCCACTTCGAGCGCTACGAGCTCCGCCGCGCGCGCGACTTCTCGCTCGTCGGGCGCGATCGGAAGAGCGGCTTCTGCCTCGCAGACCACTACGGCACGGCGAGACGAGCACGACCCGGCCGGCCCTTCTTCCTCGGCAACTGCGCCCAGGGCGCTCCGGGCGCGCGGACCGTCGAGCAGGGCTCCTCGGTCGGATACACCGACCGTTACCCCGCGCACTTCCACGGCCAGAACATCGACCTGACAGGAGTCGCCGCCGGCGTTTACGTGCTCGTGCACCGCGCGAACCCCGACCGCTGGTTGCGGGAGCGGAGCTACCACAACAACACAGCCTCCGTTCGCCTCCGGCTGACGCGCGCGGTCGGCCTTCCGCGCGTGCAGGTGCTCAGGTCGTGCGAGGACGCCGAGCGGTGCTGACCCTCTAGGGCACGAGACCGAGCGCGGCGGGCAGCTCACGAAGATCGGTGAGGCGGGCGTCCGCGTCCGGGAACCGCCCCTCGCGGTCGAGCAGGAACGCGCGGATCCCGAGAGCACGCGCACCTTCCACGTCGTCCGTCGGCGTGTCGCCGACCATCGCCGTGTCTGCGGCGCGAACTCCGAGCTGCTCCAGCACGGCGAGGAAGATCGACTCGTGCGGCTTTACCTTGCCGTGCGCGCGCGACGAGAGCGCGACATCGACATCGAGCGCGTGATGCGCGACGAACGCGTCGAGGTCGCGAGCGGTGTTCGAGATCAGGGCGAGCTTCAGACCGCGTGACCGCAGCGACTCCAGCGTCGGGAGCACGTCGTCGTAGAGGTCGAAGTTGTGCGCGTGCTCCCAGGCGCGCGTCATCTCGGCGGCACATTCGTACGCGCGCTCCGAGTCTCCGCCCATGCCGCGGATGATCCGCTCGGTGAAGAGCACCCACACCTCTTCGTCGTGCTCGAGCTCCGGGTGCAGCTCGAGCGTGTCGAAGGCCGCGAGGCGCGCCTCGTCGTAGCGCGACGGGTCGAGGTCGAGCCCGTAGCGTGCACCGAGGCGCGTGTAGCCCTCAGGCCCGAGGTCGGGGCCGGGCTTCGCAAGCGTGAAGTCGACGTCGAAGAGCACGGCCGCGAGCGACACGGCGCGAGGATAGCCTTGGCACGTGCGGTCGCCCGAGCAGATCCTGCGGGACGCCAAGACGATCGCGCTCGTCGGCGCCTCTCCGAACCCCGCCCGGCCGAGCCACGGCGTCATGCGCTACCTCCTGCACCACGGCTACCGCGTGATTCCCGTCCGGCCGCATCGCACCGAGGTGCTCGGCGTCCCCTGCGTCGCCTCGCTCGCCGAGATCGACGAACCGATCGACCTCGTGGACGTCTTCCGGAACGAGGAGGCCGCGCCCGGGCACGCGCGGGAGGCGGTCGAGGCCGGCGCGAAGGCGTTCTGGCTCCAGCTCGACCTGCGCTCGCCCGAGGCCCGCGCGATCTGCGAGGAGGCCGGCCTCGACTACGTCGAGGACGAGTGCACGGCGATCGTCCACCGCCGAATCTGAGCCGCTACCCTTTGCCGCTGTCCCGGGGTGTGGCGCAGCCTGGTAGCGCGCTCCGTTCGGGTCGGAGAGGTCCCGAGTTCAAATCTCGGCACCCCGATGGGAACTGGAAGGGCCGCCTCGTGCGGCCCTTCCGCTTTCAGTGCGCCGCCAGGAAGCTCTCGACCGCGTCGAGGCACGCCGCGGGGCGCTCGACGATCAGGAGGTGCCCGCAGTCCGCGATCGTCCGGAGCGGCGCGCGCAGGCGCCGCGCGTAGTCGAAGGCGTCGTCCAGCGGCAGCTGGTTGTCCTTCGCGCCCCACAGCATGAGTGTGGGGCACTGCACGAGGTGGAGGTCTGCGCGCGGGTCGTCGCCGGCGAGAGCTCGAAACGCGCTCTGCGTGTCGGAGTGCAGGTTGATGTCGACGAGCAGCGCCTCCACCGCGTCGTCCGAGAGCGAAGCGGGGTCGGCGGCGAACCAGTGGCCGAAGACGATCCGCTTCAGCGCCGTGCTCCGGGCGACGGCGCGCCAGTACGGCGAGACCTTGCGGCCCGGCTGGATCCACCCGACGAGCGCGAGCGTTCGCTCCGCCCGACGCGTGCTCGAGGTGATCCCCGCCGCAGCGGTGAGCACGAGGCTTCGCACGAGCTCGGGCCGGCGGGCGGCGAGACGGATCCCGACGAGGCCGCCCAACGAGTGGCCGACGACGTCCGCCGGGGCGTGGCCCTCCTCCTCGAGCAGCTTCGCCACCCGGTCTGCGTACGGGCCGAGCCCGGGCGCCGCCGGGAGGGCGCTCGAGCGGCCGTGGCCGGGCAGGTCGACGACGAGCACCCGGCGGGCTCTGGCCAGCTCCGGGGCCAGAAACGCCCAGTTGGAGCGGGAACCGCCGAGGCCGTGCAGGAGCACGATCGGAGGGGCCATCCGGCGGCCCCCCGACGAGCGCCTGGAGCCGCGTCCCCCGGAACACCGAGCGTCCGCTCCTCGAATCCGTCGAACCTGCTGGCAACCGTCATGGAGGCCGTCTATTCTTCACTCGATGAGCAGTTCACGGAAAGCAGGCGCCCGCTGATGCCTGTCCCGTCCGAGAGGAATTTCTAGCCCCGTCCGCGCGCCTGCGCGAGGCGGGGTTTTTTGTATCCGGAACCACCGGCGAAAGGAGCGGAATGGCAAATCACCTCACTCCCGAGGAGCTGTCGAAAGAGCTCGGGATCGAACGGCAGGAGGTGATCCGCGTCTGCTTGCAGGAGGGCGTGCCGATCTACCAGGGGAAGATCGACAAGACGCTCTTCCAAGCGCAGCTGCAAGCACTGGGGGCAATGCCCCAACAGCATTAGGGCCGGCTACGCGCTTTTCCTGGCGGCGGTCTTCGCCTTCGGGCGGGCCGCCGCCTTTTTCTTCGCGGGCGCCTTGCGCCCGTTGTCCTTCTTCGAGGAGACCTCGGCGACGCTCTGCCGGAGCGCCTCGAGCAGGTCGACGACGGGTGCGTCCTCGGCGACGGGCTCCGGGCGCGCGATCTCCTCGCCGGCGAGCTTCGCCTCGAGCATCGCGCGCAGGTCGCGCCGGTACTCGCTCTGGAGCTCCTCCGGGTCGAACTCGCCCTCGAGGCTCTCGATCACCTGGCGCGCGAGCGCGAGCTCCGCGTCCTTGACCTTCGTGTCCGCGACCGCCTCCTCGATCTCGGCCTGCGAGTGCACGTCCTCCGCGATGAACAGCGTCTCGAGCACGAGTGCGCTCGCCGCGCGAGCGGATCAGCGAGGAGTGCTCCTGGCCGCGCAGGATGAAGCGGCCGAGCGCCGCCATCTCCGTGTCCTTCATCGCCTCGAGCAGCAGCACGTACGGGCGGCGCTGGGCCGCGTTGCTCGCGGGCGCCAGGAAGTACGTGCGGTCGAAGTAGATCGGGTCGATCGACTCGAGCGGGACGAACCGGGTGATCTCGATCGAGCGCGAGTCGTCGTTCTGCTCGATCGCCTCGAGATCGGCGTCCTCGACGACGACGAACTCGCCCTTCGCGACCTCCCAGCCCCGGACGATCTCGTCGGCCCCGACCTCGCGGTCGTGCGTGGGACACCACTTCTTCTGCTTGATCGGCGTCAGGCACTCGCGGTGGAGCTGGCGGAAGCTGACGTCGCTCTGGCGCGCCGCCGGCTTCGTGGCCAGGGCCAGTCCGACCGGGATGCTGACCAGGCCGAAGGAGATGGATCCGTTCCAGATCGTGCGCATAGGGGCTACTCCAAAAGTCTAATCGCGGACCGGGGAAGTTCGGCCCTTCGAGGGGGGTTTCCTCCATCTACAGTTAGGCGCGAATGGCAACCCAGGTCGGCCCCCGAGACGCGGCCCGAGGCGCAGGGCGCCCAACCCACCACGATCCCGCGGCTCTGGCAGGACGCGGTCGCCAAGGGGCGGAGCCGCCCGGCCTATCTCGTCGAGCGCGACGAGGCCTGGGAGCCGGTCTCGTGGGCAGAGGCGGCGACCGCGGTCGAGGAGCTCGCCAACGGGCTCCTGGCCCTGGGCGTCAAGAAGGGGGACGCGTTCGGGATCCTCGGGCAGACGAGCCTCGAGTGGGCGCTCTTCGACTTCGCGCTCGCGCACGTCGGCGCGGTCGGCGCCGCGATCTACGCGAACAGCGCCGCGAAGGACTGCGAGTACATCCTCGACCACTCGGAGTCGGTCGGCGTGCTCGTCGAGGACGCGGTGCAGCTCGAGAAGCTCGACGACTATCGCGCCCGCAACCCGAGGCTCGAGCACGTGCTGACGTTCGCCGATCTCGACGAGTTGCGCGCGCGAGGTCGCGACTACGCACGTGTCAACCCCGGTGACCTCGAGCGCGTCGTCGCCACCGTGAGCCCCGACGACGTCTTCACCTACATCTACACGTCGGGGACGACCGGCCCGCCGAAGGCCTGCATCATCCTGCACCGCAACTACTACGCGATGGCCGCCGTCGTCGACGAGATCGACGACTTCACGATGGCGGACGACACGATGCTTCTCTACTTGCCGCTCGCGCACAACTTCGGTCGGCTGATGCACCTGCAAGGACCGTACGTCGGGTTCACGCTCGCGTTCCTCGCCGATCCGCTGCGCGCCGGCGAGGCGCTGAAGGCGGTCCAGCCGACGCTGTTCCCGAGCGTGCCGCGCGTCTTCGAGAAAGTCCACACCGCGGTGCTGGCGAAGTTCGACGACGAGACCGGCGCCAAGCGGAAGATCGTCGACTGGGCACTCGGCGTCGGGCGAAAGGCGTCGGAGCGTCGTGCGGCAGGCAAGCCGCTCGGCCCCGCGCTCGGCGTGCAGCACCGCCTCGCCGACAAGCTCGTCTTCTCGAAGGTCAAGGCGCAGCTCGGCGGCAAGTTCCGGCTCGGGATCTCCGGCGGCGCGCCGCTCTCGAAGGAGATCGCCGAGTTCTTCCACTCGCTCGACGTCCTCATTCTCGAGGGCTACGGGCTCACGGAGTGCACGACCGCGGCGACCGTGAACCGCCCTTCCAGGTTCCGCTTCGGGACGGTCGGCCCGGCGCTGCCCGGGACCGAGCTTCGGATCGCGGAGGACGGTGAGGTGCTGATCTCGTCGCCGACGGTGTTCGCCGGCTACTACAAGGACGAGGAAGCGACCCGCGAGGTCCTCGGGCCCGACGGCTGGCTTCGCTCGGGCGACATCGGCCAACTGGACGGCGACGGCTTCCTGACGATCACCGACCGCAAGAAGGACATCATCGTCACCGCGGGCGGCAAGAACGTCGCGCCGCAGAACCTCGAGAACGAGCTGAAGGCGTCGAAGTTCGTCTCGCAGGCGCTCGTCGTCGGGGACAAGCGGCCCTACTGCATCGCGCTGATCACGCTCGACGAGCCGGAGCTCGTCAAGTGGGCGCAGGCGCGCGGGCTGAAGGGTGAGCTGTCGCTGGCTGCGCTGTCGGGCGACGCGGACGTCCGCGAGCTCGTCGACGGAATCGTCGAGCGCATGAACGCCGACCACTCGCGCTACGAGCAGGTCAAGAAGTTCACGATCCTTCCGCGCGACTTCACGATGGCCGACGACGAGCTCACGGCCACGCTGAAGCTCAAGCGGCGCGTCTGCCAGGAGCACTTCGCGGACGAGATCACCGCGCTCTACGCGGGCTGATGCACGCCCACGGTGCGAGCCTGAACCGGCTCGCCTTCAGCGCGACCTGGCACTGCCTGACCGGCTGCGCGATCGGCGAGGTGCTCGGCGTCGCGATCGGGACCGCGCTCGGTTGGAGCAATGCACCGACGATCGTGCTCGCGGTCGTGCTCGCGTTTCTCTTCGGCTATTCGTTCACGGTGGTGCCGTTGCTTCGCTCCGGGCTTGCGCTCGGCGCCGCGGCGGGGATCGCGCTGGCGGCCGACACGATCTCGATCGCGGTGATGGAGATCGTCGACAATGTCGTGCTTCTGGTCATTCCGGGCGCGATGGAGGCGGGGCTCGTGCGACCCGCTCTTCTGGGGCAGCCTGGCGCTCGCGCTCGCGGCGGCCTTCGTCGTCGCGTACCCAGTCAACCGCTGGTTGATCGCGCGCGGCCGCGGTCACGCGGTCGTGCCTCACCACTAGCTCATTCGCGCTAGAGCCGGCGACCGCCCATGAAGGTGGACGAGTACCAACCGGACATGCTGGAGATCTTCACGACGTCGCCGGTGTGCGGCGCGTGGATGAAGTTGCCGCCACCGACGTAGATCCCGACGTGCCCGAGCCCGTTGAAGAAGACGAGGTCGCCCGCCTCGAGCTGGTCGCGCGAGACCGGCGTGCCCATCCCCCACTGGGAGCCGGTGTAGTGCGGCAGCGAGACGCCGATCTGCGCGAAGACGTACATCGTGAAGCCCGAGCAGTCGAACCCACCGGGCGACGAGCCGCCCCAGCGATAGGGCGTACCCAAGTAGCGCATCGCGATCCCGACGACACCGCCGTAGCGCGACGGGGGCGCAACGACTGCACCGTCCGGCGTGGCGCCCACGGCACCGACGCCCGAGGCCGAGCTCGCGAAGGTCTGACCCTGCAGGCTCGCGGCGATCGCGAGCGAGCGGCGGCGTTCCGCCGCCTGGATCCGGCGGATCTCGCTGCGGATCCCGGCGAGCATCGACTGACGCTGCTGGAGCTGGCTCTCGATCGAGGCCTTTTGCGAAGCCTTCGTCGCGACGATCTGCGCCTGGGCGGTGCGCGCCTGCTTGAGCTGCAAGCGCTCGCGCTTGACCTGCGCCCGGTAGCGGATCACCTGTCCGAGCGTGGTCGCGTCCTGGTCGGACACGCGGTTGGCGGTCTCGATGCGGTCGAGCAGCTCGTCCAGGCTCGACGCCCCGAGCAGCACCTCGACCGTCGAGTTCCCCTCGCCGGTGGTGTAGAGCGAAACGACGCGGTCGGCGAGACGCTTCTCGGCGCTGCCGAGGTTCTGCTTCGCGAGACCGAGGTGGCGCGTGTTTCGGACGAGGTCGCTCTTGATCCGGTCGAGCTTCACGTTGGCGAGGTTGTAGGCCTCGACCGCGTGGCTCAGATCCGAGTCGATCTGCTGGATCTGCGCAAGCACGCTCTCCGCGCGCGCCTGCTGCTGCTCGACCTGCGACGGCTCCGCAGTCGCTCCACCGGCGGTCGAAAGCGTTGCGACCAGACCGAGCAAGAGCGCTGGGAGGATTCGGCGGATTGGTCGAATAGTCTCCAGCTCCTAAAAATGCGCGACCCACGGGGCGGGGGCCGTCACAAGGGGAGGAGGCTACCAACCCTGGCGGACACCTGCAACGCATTCCCAGGCCAAAAACCGCTGCGTACGGGCAAATCACGGGTGTTACAAGCTCTGGGGGTCTGGTAGCGTCCGGCTTCGTGCGCGGGTGCTCGAGCCAGCTCGCAACGCGCCAGGTCGCTGTTCTGCTGGGTCTGACCGCGATTCTGGCGCTCCCGACAGCGGGCGGCGCCGCCTCGCCCGCGGGCGGGGCCGACGAGCTGAGGGAGCGGGGCACCTCGCTCGCAGCGAAGGAGCGGACGGCCACCCAGGAGCTCTACTCCCTGGAGGCCCAGCTCGTCGCCGCCCGCTCGCGCCTCGATGCGTTGACGGCGGAGCGCGAGGCCGCGGAGGCGCGCCTGACCCGCCTGCGGATCGAGCTCAACGTGGCGTGGCAGTCCGCCTACATCGCCGAGGAGCGCCTCGGGGCGCGGATCCGTCAGCTCTACGAGCAGGGGCAGCTCGACCCGGTGGCGATCCTGCTCGGCGCCGAAACGCTCAACGAGGCGATCGGCGGGCTCGACGGGCTCCGCAGCATCGCCGCCGGCGACCGGGACCTTCTCACCACGGTCCGGCAGGCGCGGGCTGACCTGACCCAGGCGAAGACGCACGTGGTGGCGCGCGTCGCGGCGCTGCGGGAGGCCGAGTCCGCGGCCGAGGCGACGGCAGCCTCCCTCGCCGCTGCGCGCACCGAGCGCACGGCCTACCTCGCTCAGTTGGCCCGACAGCGCGGCTTCAATGCGCGACGGCTCGACCGCGTGCGCAGGATTGCCCGCGCCGCGGGCGAACGGACCGAGGCGCTCGCGACCCCCGCCGAGGCGGCTGCGGCACCGGCGCCCGGTCCGGTAGCGGCACCTACGGCCGCCTACACCGGCGGCGAGCAAACGTTGACGGTGTCCTCGACCGGCTATGTGCTCCGCGGGCGAACCGCCAGCGGCCTGCCGACCGCTTGGGGGATCGTGGCGGTCGACCCGTCGGTGATCCCGCTCGGCACGCGGCTGACGATCCCCGGCTACGGGGAGGGCGTCGCCGCCGACACCGGCGGGGCTGTCCGCGGTGCGACGATCGACCTCTGGTTCCCGACGGTCGCGCAGGCGCAGGCCTGGGGCCGGAGGACTGTGACGATCACGCTTCACGGCTAGACTCGGCGCAACACGACGCGGGGGGACATGACGCAGCAGCTGGAGTCGACCGAGCCGCGCCAAGACGCGCTCAGAGTCGTGATCGTGGACGACCACGACCTCTTTCGCACAGGGTTGCGCAACCTGCTCGAGGAGCAGGGGATTCTCGTGGTCGGCGAGGCGGCAGCAGGGGGCGACGCCGTTCGGTCGGTCCGTGAGCTCGCCCCCGACGTCGTCGTGATGGATCTCAACATGCCCGGAATGACGGGCGTCGAGGCGACGCGACAGATCACCGGCATCGCGCCGCTGACGCGCGTGCTCGTGCTGACGATCTCCGACCAGGACAGCGACGTGCTCGACGCGATCCTCGCCGGGGCGTGCGGCTACCTGCTCAAGGACTCGTCGATCCAGGACCTGATGACCGGGATCCGGGCGGCGTCGATCGGCGAGTCGCTCATCTCCCCCAACATCGCGTCGAAGGTCCTGCAGCGGGTCCGCTCGACGAGCAGCGTCCCCTCGATCGCGGCAACGATCCGCGCCGAGCTCTCGGACCGTGAGATCGAGGTGCTGAAGCTGATCGCGAACGGCAAGGACAACGCGGTGATCGCCGGCGAGCTGCACATCAGCCCGAAGACGGTCAAGAATCACATCTCGAACATCCTGATGAAGCTGCAGATCGACAACCGCATCCAGGCGGCTGTCTACGCAGTCAAGTCCGGGATCGTCTGATTAGCTGGAGAGGCGCAAGTCGCGAATCCGCTTGCGCGGATCCGCGACCGCTTGGTACCTCGCATCGCCCTTTGGGCCGCTAAGCCGCAGCGCGGGCGGCGTCTGCTCGCTCGCGCAGCGAACCGAGCACCTCGCGCAGCCGGACGAGCTCGGCGTCGGCGGCGCTCAGCCGTTGTGCAAGCCCGACGATCTCCTCGGTGCGGTGCAGCTCGAAGTCCGTTTCCGCGCCGAGCGCGGCCGCGAGCTCGGTGATCCGGCGCTCGATGCGCCACCGCTCGCCCTCGAGCGCGAGCGCAGCGGCGTATCCGGAGGTCAACGTATCCTCGATCTCGTCGAGTGCCCGAGGCGCGATTTCGTCGTCGAGCACAGCCTCGATCTCAGCGATGATGGGATTCACGTCCGTCATGGGTGACCGGGAGGGGTCGCAAACGATTATGGGTTCCGACGTGACGAGGGGCATGGGCCGGGCGGCCCATCTTGACCGGCGGACAGGCCCACGTTGGTGGGTCGTAATCGCCCTCGCAGCGCTCGTGGCCCCGGGATCGGCACAGGCCGCGCCCCCGCTCCAGGCCCGTCTGGCGAAGGCCCTGGCCGTCCCGCACGTCCAAAGCGACCAGACCGGCGCGGTCGCGATCGACCTGCGCACCGGCCGCAAGGTCTTCGCGCTCAACGAGCAGCGCGGCTTCCTGCCCGCCTCGACCGAGAAGCTCGCCCTCGCCTTCGCGGCGCTCCACGACCTCGGTTCAGGCTTCCGGATCGAGACGGACGTGCTCGGCGACGGTGCGCTCGAAGGCACGACGTGGCGCGGTGAGCTCGTGTTGAAGGGATTCGGCGACCCCACGCTGTCCCGTGCCGACCTGCGCACACTGGCCCGCGGCGTGCGGGCCTTCGGGATCCGACGCGTCACGGGCGGCGTGGTCGGAGACGAGTCGTACTTCGACTCGCGCCGCGTCGTCTCGGGCTGGAAGCCCTCCTATCTGATCGAGGAGTCGCCCCCGCTCTCCGCACTGATCGTCGACCGCGGACACTACGGCCGGGGGATCGCTGCGAACCCCGCGCTCGTCGCAGCGCAGCTCTTCCGCATCGAGCTGCACGCGGCCGGAGTCGCCGTCGGCGCGCGGCGCGCGCGTCGGCACGACCCCGGCGGCCGACTTCCCGCTTGCGTTCGTGCACTCGGCGACGCTCGGCCAGATCGTCCGCTACATGGGCGTCGAGAGCGACAACTTCACCGCGGAGATGCTCCTCAAGCAGCTCGGCGCGCAGGAGGGCGACCCCGGCACGAGCGCCCGCGGCGCAGCCGCCGCGACGGCGGTGCTGCGCGTGCTCGGCGTTCCGCTCGGCGGCGTGCGCCTCGTCGACGGCTCCGGGCTCTCGCTGCTGAACCGGCTGACCGCGACGTCGCTCGTCTCGCTCCTGCAGATCGCGTGGACCGACTCGGCCTTGCGGCCCGTGTTCGTTCGCGTGCTGCCGGTCGCGGGGATCAGCGGGACGATGAAGCGCCGGCTCGCTCCCGTCCGTGGGCGCGTGCAGGCGAAGACCGGGACGACGAACACGGCGTCGACGCTCGCGGGCTACGTGACCGGGCGCTACGCGTTCGCGATCCTGCACAACGGACGACCCGTGTCGACGACGTGGGCTCGGCTCGCGCAGGACCGCTTCGTGCTCGTGCTAGCGGGTCCCTAGAAGCGTCACGAGTGCGGCCTCGTCGAGGAGGGGCACTCCCTCGCGCTGAGCCTTGGTCAGCTTCGAGTTGCCGGGCTCCTCGCCGACGACGAGACCGGTCGTCTTCTTCGAGACGGAGTTCGTCACCTTCGCGCCGAGCGCCTCGAGCGCCGCGGCCGCCTGTTCGCGCGAGAACGCCTCGAGCGTCCCTGTGACGACGTACGTGTTCCCGCTGAGCGGGCCCTCCTTCGGCTTGTCCTCCTCCCCGATCTGAAAGCGCAGTCCGAGGTCTCGGAGCTCGGCGACGAGCGCGCGGTTCTGCTCGTCGGCGAACCACTCTGCGATCGACTCGGCACGGTCGGCGCCGATCCCGTCGACCTCGGTGATCTCCTCCTGCGTCGCGTCGAGCAGCCGGTCGACCTGCTCGAAGTGGCGCGCAAGGTTCTGCGCGGTCACCCAGCCGACGTCGGGGATGTTGAGCCCGAACAGCACGCGGCTGAAGGGAATCGCCTTCGACGCCTGGATCGACTCGATCGCGTTCGTCGCCGAGATCTCGCCGTAGCCTTCGAGCTCGATCAGCTGGTCCTTGGTCAGCCGGTACAGCTCGGGGAGCGAGCGCACGAGCCCGAGCTCCCAGAGCCTGCGCACCGATTGCTCGCCGACACCCTCGATGTCCGCTGCCGCCTGCACCCAGTTGATGAGCGACTCGAGCCCGCGCGAGGGGCACGCGCGGTTCGGGCACCGGTGCATCGCCTCGCCCTCGGGCTTGACGATCTCTGCGCCGCAGAGGGGACAGTGCGTCGGCATCCGGAACGGCTTCGTCCCTCGCTTGTGCGGCAGCACCGGGCCGACGACCTGCGGGATCACGTCGCCGGCGCGCTGGACGATCACCTCGTCGCCCTCGCGGATGTCCTTCCGGTTGATGTCCTCTTCGTTGTGCAGCGTCGCGCGCGAGATGGTCACGCCGCCGACCTCGACGGGCTCGAGAATCCCCCAGGGGTTCAACGCACCCGTGCGCCCGACGCGGATCGCGATCTTCTGGAGCGTCGTCGACGCCTTCGTCGGCGCCCACTTGAAGGCTCGCGCCCAGCGCGGCCGGTCGTGCAGCGCGCCGAGTCGCTCCTGCTGCGCGAACGAGTCGACCTTGATCACGAGCCCGTCGATCTCGTAGTCGAGCTCCATGCGACGCTGCTCCCACTCGGCGATCGCGCGCGCGACCGACTCGATCGACTCATGACGCTCCGCGAGGGGATTCGTTCGGAAGCCCCGCTCGCGCAGCCACTGCAACGCATCCCAGTGGCCGGCGGTCGGGAGCTTGCCGCGATGGCCGAGACCGTGGACCCAGATGTTGAGCGGGCGCTCGGCGGTGATCTGCGAGTTCTTCTGCCGGAGCGAGCCGGCAGCTGCGTTCCGCGGGTTCGGCGTCGTCTTCTTGCCCTCGGCGGCGAGCCGCTCGTTCAGCTCGACGAAGCCCGACAGCGGCATGTACACCTCGCCGCGTACTTCGAGCAGCGGCAGCGGCTTCTCGCCCTTCGGGAGCTGCATGCGCGTCGAGATCGACTTGATCGTCTTCAGGTTCGTCGTCACGTCCTCGCCGCGGCGACCGTCACCGCGCGTCGCGCCGCGCACGAGCTTCCCGTCCTGGTAGATGAGGTTGATCGAGAGGCCGTCGATCTTCGGCTCCGTCACGTACACGACGTCGTCGGTGCCGAGCCGCTTCGTGACGTCGGTGTGCCACTTCTCGAGCGACTCCTCGGTCGTGACTTTCTCGAGCGAGCCCATCGGCGACGGGTGGTCGACCTTCTCGAACTTGTCCGACGGCGGTGCGCCGACGCGCTGCGTCGGCGAGTCGGGCGTTACGAGCTCCGGGTTCTTCCGCTCGAGCTCGAGCAGCTCGTCGAAGAGCTTGTCGAACTTCGCGTCCGAGATCTCGGGGTCGTCGAGGACGTGGTAGCGGTAGAGGTGGTAGTCGACGAGGTCGCGCAGCTCGGCCGCGCGCCTCTTCCCGTCGTCAGAGCGCGCCAAGCAGCTCCTCCACGTTCTCGACGATCGCGTCCGGCGCCTCGCGCTCCAGGCGCCCGCGCGAGTGGATCCGCCCCCACGTGACGGCGATGGAACCCATCGCCCGCCGCCTTTGCCGCCTGGATGTCGAAGGGCGAGTCGCCGACGTAGACCGCGTTCGCGGGATCCTCGCCGAGCCGCTCGAGCGCGAGCAGCAGCGGCTCCGGGTTCGGCTTGTGGCGCTCGGTGTCCTCCGCGACGACGGCGACCGCGAAGAAGCGCTCGAGCTCCGGAAGCGCCTCGAAGGCGAGGGTGAGCGACGCGCGCCGCTTGGCCGTGACGACTGCGAGGCGCCTGCCTTCCGAGCGCAGCGTCTCGAGTGCGTCGAGCATGCCCGCGCAGGGCTCCAGCCCGTCGTGGAGCTCGGCGTTGTGGGCGCTGTAGACCGCGATCAGCTCCTCGGCCCGCTCGGGGTCGAGCGCCTCCATCTGCTCCCGGAGCCCGGGTCCGCCGACCGCCGCGAGGAGCTCGTGGTCGGGGATCTCGCGGCGCAGCACCGTGCTCGTGGCATGCCGGAACGAGGCCAGGATGATCGCTCCCGAGTCCACGAGCGTGCCGTCCAGATCGAACAGAACCGAGCGGTAACGCACGTACCCGATCGTATCGACCTGCGAAGTGGGCACAATGCAGCCCGTGCGCCGCTCCTCGCTGCTGTTGCTGCTGCTCGCACTCGCCCCCGGCTGCGGAGGCGGCGGCGCCGATCAGACCTCACCGCCGGGCACGACCGCCCCCACGAGCACGGACGTGCTCACGGTCACCCAGCCGGACAACACGGCCATGCCCGGTGAGGATCCGACCGGCGCCCCGACGTTCACCGTCACGCTGGCCGGCGAGAGCCACACGCCGACGGCAGGGCGTCCGTGGCGCTACACCGTTCGCGCGAAGTCGGAGGACGGCGGTCCCGCCGACGGCACCGCGAAGATGCGCATCTTCGTCGACGGCGAGCTCGTCGACACGTTGGGGTTCTTCACGTTCGAAGGACAGCTGGTGAGGACGCACGTCTGGCCCCGGTCGCTGCGCGGCGAATCCGCCGAGCTCCAGGCCGAGGTCGAGGGCGACGGCGGCACACAGCGCGCCGTCTTCCCGGTCGAAGTTCGCTAGCCCGCGTAGTCGACGCGCTCGAGGTAGAGGCCCCAGGGCGGGGCCGTCGTCCCGGCGTCGGCGCGCACACCGTCCTCGAGCAACGCGGCGAGCTCATCGGGTGAGCGCTCGACCATCGTCCCGACGAGCGCCCGCACCATGTGGCGCAGGAAGCCGTTCGCCGTGATCTCGAGCTCGAGCGCGTCGCCGCGCCGGTGCCACACCACCGAGTGCACGTCGCGGACGAAGTCGCGGTGCTGCGTCTCCGTCGGCGTGAACGCGCGGAAGTCGTGCTCGCCGAGCAGGACGTCCGCGGCGTCGGCGAGCCCCTCCTCGTCGAAGGGCCTCGGGAGCCACCAGCTTCGGCCGCGCTCGAAGGGCGAGGGCGTCCGGCGTCGCCAGATCCGGTAGCGGTAGCTCCGCGACCGAGCGTCGTGTCGAGCGTGGAAGCCGGGCGCGACCTCCTCAACGGCGACAACCGCAACGTCGTCCGGAAGCTCGGCGTTGAGTGCTCCCGCGGTGCGCTCCGACGGAGGCCCGCCTTCGACGTCGACCGAGACGACCTGCCCGCGCGCGTGAACACCCGTGTCGGTGCGACCGGCGACGACGAGCTCGAACCAGCGCGGGAACACGTTCCCGAGCGCCTCGCGAACCTCGCCCTCGACCGTGCGGAGCCCGGGCTGCATCGCCCAGCCGGAGAAGTCGATCCCGTCGTACTCGAGGGTGAGCTTCAGCCGCACGCGCGGCAACCTACTCCTTCACGCAGCGCGGTTCGCCTTTCCTTCACAGCTCATCAGCATGAGCGGAGCCGTCCTCCGCGACGGCCATAGTGCCGCCGTGGCCTCCGTGTGGGACAAGGCGAAGCCGATCTACGTCGCGTTGCTGCTCGCGATCCTCACCTGGATCGCGCTCCAGGCGCTCGGCCGGCTCACCCACGTCCTGCTCATCCTCTTCGTCTCGATCCTCTTCGCAGCCGCGCTGACGGGACCGGTGCGGCTGCTCGAGCGCCGGCGAGTGCCTCGGGCGATCTCGGTGATCCTCATCTACCTCGTCTCGCTCTTGCTCGTCGTCGGGCTGCTCTGGTTCGTCACGCCGCCGCTCTTCGACCAGGTCGCGAGCCTCGGCGACCGCGCTCCCGAGTACGCCGAGCGCTACGACCGGCTGCAGGAGGCGTACGAGGAGATCCGCGCGAACTACGGCAGCCTGCCGCCGTTCGACGTGCAGGTCGAGCGGTTGGGGAACGCGATCCTCGAGCGCGCCGGCCAACGTGCGCTCGAGCTGCCCGGCGCGCTGTTCGCGCTCTTCCTGGACGCGCTGAGCGTGTTCGTGATCTCGCTGCTGCTCGTCACGAACCGGGAGCGGATCCTCGGCTTCACGCTGACGCTCGTCCACCCTGACGACCGGAAGTTCGTCGGCGGGCTCCTCGAGAAGATGTGGACTCGGGTCGGCGCGTACCTCCGCGCCAAGCTGATCGTGATGACGATCGTGGGCGCGCTGACGTACGTCGCACTGCTCGTGATCGGCGTCCCGTTTGCGCTCGTGCTCGCAATCATCGTCGCGCTCGGCGAGACGATCCCGCGAGCGGGCCCATGGCTCGCCCGTATCCCGCTGCTCGGCATCGCCGCACTCGAGGGGTTGGCCACGTTCGGCCTCGTGTTCGCCGCGTCGGTCGTGATCGAGAACGGGAAGGGCTACTTCATCTCGCCCTACGTCGAGGGCGACCAGCTCGACATCCACCCGCTGCTGGTCTTCGTGGCCGTGCTCGTCGGCGCGACGCTCGGCGGCTTCGCCGGCGCGTTCGTCGCTGTGCCGCTCGCCGCGATCGTCGACCTCTTCGTCGCGAGGTCGTCGTCCCGTGGCGGAAGCGAGAGATCGCGGAGTCGACCTACGGCCGACGGTTCCACGATCGAGCGTCAGGTCGTCGCGCCCTCGACGCGAACCGGCGTTCCGATGTCGGCGCCCGCCTCGCAGCGTGCCGCCCAGATCTCGCCGCCGACCCGAACCTGGCCGAGCGGCCGGCAAGCGGTGATCACGACTCCGCGAACGCCCGATCAGCGTCTCGGCGCCGACCTGAACGTGGCGGCGCTTGCTGTACCAGAACCAGAACAGGATCTCCCCGACCTCGAGGACGAGCGCCCCGACGACGACGAGAACGTCCCAAGGCCCGTCGAGGACGAAGAAGGCGAGCAGGAGCGCGACGACGAGCGCCACGGGTTAGTGGTCACCGCATGTCCGGCGCGTGCCCAATGGCCGCGCAGGGTGGTCGCTCGCAAGGACGCAGGGAGCGTTCGTACGTCGAACGTACGGGCGCGACTGAGGACGTGGCGAGCGGCCGCCCTGCGCGCCCCAGTGGGTGCGCGATGGGCGGGCGGGGGCCACTGGGCCCTACTCGGCGGCGGCTGCGGCGGGCGTGCGTGACGTGGCGACGGGTGCGCCCGACGCCTCCGGCACGAAGTCCACGAGCTCGAGGTAGACCATCACCGCGGCGTCGCCCGCGCGCGGGCCGATCTTCACGATCCGCGAGTAGCCGCCGGGCCGTTCCGCAAATCGCGGGCCGACATCGGCGAACAGCTTGTGCACGACGTCCTGCGAGCGCAGGAAAGAGAGCGCCTGGCGGCGGGCGTGGAGATCGCCGCGCCGCCCAAGCGTGATCATCTGCTCGGCGATCGGCTTGACCGCCTTCGCCTTGGCCTCGGTCGTCTTGATCCGGCCGTGCTCGATCAGCGCACCGGCGAGGTTCGAGTACAGCGCGCGACGCTGGGCGGCGTTGCGGCCGAGCTTTTTGCCGGCGCGCTGGTGACGCATCAGGCGGTTCCGTCCTCCCCGCGCAGGTTCAGACCGTGCGTCGCGAGCGTCTCCTTGACCTCTTCGATCGACTTCCGGCCGAAGTTCGGGATCGCCGCGAGCTCGCCCTCCGTCTTCGTGACCAGATCTCCGATCGTCTCGATCCCGACGCGCTTGAGGCAGTTGTACGAGCGCACACCGAGCTCGAGCTCCTCGATCGGGAAGTTCTCCATCCCGTGCGCGAGCGACGGCTCAGCGCCGGCACCCTCGGCCACGGCGGTCTCGCCGAAGCCCTCGATCTTCTCGAGGTCGGTGAAGATGGCGAGCTGCCGGATGAGGATCTCGGCGGCTTCCGCGATCGCGTCCTTCGGGTTGACGGACCCGTCGGTGGTCACGTCGAGGCGGAGCTTGTCGTAGTCCGTCCGCTGCCCGACGCGAGCGGCCTCGACGTCGTACGAGACGCGGCGCACCGGGGAGAAGATCGAGTCGATCGGGATGACGCCGATCGTGTGCTCCGGCCCGCGGTTGTTCTCCGACGGGACGTAGCCACGGCCGCGGCCGATCGTCAGCGTGATCTCGAGGCGGCCACGATCGGCCAGGTTCGCGATCTCGAGATCCGGGTTCAGGATCTCCAGTTCCGCGGGTGCCTCGAGGTCGCTCGCCTTGACGACGCCCGGACCCTTCTTCGAGAGGCGCACCTCGATCTCGGGCGAGTCGCCGTGCAGGATCGCGACGAGGTTCTTGAGGTTGAGGATGATGTCGGTCACGTCCTCACGGACGCCCGGGAGCGTCGAGAACTCGTGCTGCACGCCCTCGAGCTTGACGGACGTGACCGCAGCGCCCTCGAGCGACGAGAGCAGGACGCGGCGCAGCGAGTTGCCGAACGTGTAACCGAAGCCGCGGTCGAGCGGCTCGATCTCGAAGACGCCACGGTTCTCGTTGATCTCCTCGTGGACGATCTTCGGAATTTGAAATTCCATCAGGCTGGAGCGGACTGCCAAAGCGGGTTCCCTTCCTTCGTGACTACTTGGAGTAAAGCTCGACGATGAGCTGTTCGGAGACCGGCGTGTCGATCTCGGTTCGCTCCGGGGCGCGGAGCACCTTGCCGGTCAAGTTGTCGTGGTCTGCCTGGAGCCAGGGCGCCACGGACGCGGTCAGGTCGGTCGCGTCGCGGATCACCTGCTCCGCGGAGCTGCCGGGGCGCGTCGAGATGATCTGGTCGGCGCGGACCTGGAAGCTCGGGATGTTCACGCGCCGGCCGTTCACCTGGAAGTGACCGTGGCGCACGAGCTGCCGAGCCTGCGAGCGAGAGGCGGCGAAGCCGAGGCGGTAGACGACGTTGTCGAGACGCAGCTCGAGCATGCGGAGCAGCACCTCGCCGGTGATTCCCTGCTGCTTCGACGCCTTCTCGTAGTAGTTGCGGAACTGCTTCTCGAGCAGCCCGTAGTAGCGGCGCGCCTTCTGCTTCTCGCGCAGCTGCAACAGGTACTCGCTCTGCTTGATGCGGCCGCGGCCGTGCTCACCCGGCGGATAGGAGCGGCGCTCGATCGCGCACTTCTCCGTGAGGCAGCGCTCGCCCTTGAGGAAGAGCTTCATGCCCTCGCGGCGGCAGACGCGGCACTTCGGTCCGAGATCGCTAGCCATTAGACCCTGCGCCTCTTCTTCTGCCGCACGCCGTTGTGCGCCTGCGGGGTGACGTCCTTGACGCCGAGGATCTCGAGACCGGCGGCCTGGAGCGAGCGGATCGCCGTCTCACGCCCGGAGCCCGGGCCCTTGACGAAGACCTCGACCTTCTGCAGGCCGTGCTCCATGCCCTTCCGCGCGCAGTTGTCGGCGGTGACCTGCGCGGCGAACGGGCGTCGACTTGCGCGAGCCCTTGAAGCCGGCCGAGCCGGCGGACTCCCACGCGATCACGTTCCCGTCCTTGTCGGTCAGCGCAACGATCGTGTTGTTGAACGACGTCTTGATGTGCGCCTGGCCGATGGCGATGTTCTTCTTGACGCGGCGACGCCCGCGGCCGCGGGCCGCTGTCTTGCGAGGAGGCGCCACGCTACGGCTTCGCCTTCTTGCCGCGTCCGACGGTCTTCTTGACACCCTTGCGGGTGCGCGCGTTCGTCTTCGTGCGCTGACCGTTCACCGGTAGCCCACGGCGGTGGCGGACTCCGCGGTAGGCGCCGATCTCGCCGAGCCGCTTGATCGCCTGCTGCCGGTCGCGGCGGAGATCGCCCTCGACGGTGACCTTGTCGTCGATGTAGTTGCGGAGCTTCGTGACCTCGTCGTCGGTGAGGTCGCGGATCTTGGTGTCCTGGGAGATGCCGAGCTCGGACGCGATCTGCTGCGCCGTCGAGCGGCCGATGCCGAAGATGTAGGTCAGCCCGACCTCGAGCCGCTTCTGGTTCGGAAGGTTGACTCCTGCGCGCCATCAGTGGCTCACCCGGTGGCAGTGGTGGATGCCCGGGTCGCGAGCACCAAGCGATGCAAGGACGCAGGGAGCGCTCGTGCTGACAAGCACGGGCGCGATGAGGACGCGGCAGCGCGCCGCGTGGTCGCGGGCGGCGCCGCCGACTGTCGCCGGGTAGCCCTGCCTGCCTGCTTGTGGCGAGGGTTCGTGCAGATGACCATGGTGCGACCGTGCCGCTTGATCACGCGGCAGCGCTCACACATGGGCTTGACTGAAGGTCTGACTTTCATCGGTGTCTGTAGGTGATGCGTCCTCGGTTCAGGTCGTATGGGCTGAGCTCGACCTTGACCTTGTCGCCGGGGAGGATCCGGATGTAGTTCTTCCGCATCTTCCCGCTGATCTTGGCCAGAACGTTTTGGCCTGACTCGAGTTGCACCCTGAACATCGTGCTCGGGAGCGCCTCGACGACCTCACCTTCTGCCTCGATCTTCTCTTCCTTCTCCGGCATTTCCTCTCACGAACCGGGCCCCCTCGAGCCCGGAAAAGAACACGAAAAGATGGCCTTTCGGCCGACGACTACTGTAGCAAAGCGGCCCCGGCCGGCGTCAGGATCCTCGGCCCGACCTCCGTGACGGCCACGGTGTGCTCGAAATGGGCCGAGAGCGACCCGTCGGCGGTGTAGACCGACCACTGGTCGTCGTCGACGACGATGTCCACCCCGCCCGCCGTGATCATCGGCTCGATCGCCAGCGTCATGCCGGAGGAGAGCCGAGCGCCCCGGCCGGGGGTGCCGTAGTTCGGGATCTGGGGATCCTCGTGGTAGGCCCGCCCGACCCCGTGCCCGACGAGGGCGCGGACGACGGCGAAGCCGGCCTCCTCGACCACCCGCTGGATCGCTGCCGAGACGTCGCCGACCCGGTTCTCCACCTGGGCCTGCTCGATCCCGGCCGCCAGCGCCGCCTGGGCGACCTCGAGCAGCCGCTCGGCTTCGGCCGAGACCTCCCCGACCGCGAACGTGTAGGCGGTGTCCGCGACGTAGCCGTCGAGCGTGACGCCCACGTCGATCGTCAGGAGATCGCCGTCCTGGACGCGGTACTCACCCGGGATCCCGTGCACGATCATGTCGTTCGGCGAGATGCAGATCGCCTTCGGGAAGCCCCGGTAGCCCTTCGAGGTGGGGAACCCGCCCTGCGAGCGGATGAACTCCTCGGCGATGCGGTCGAGCTCGTCCGTCGTCACACCGGGCTCGATGTGGCGGCCGACGTGCGCGATCGCGTCAGCGGCGACTCTTCCGGCGGCCGCGATCAGCTCGATCTCGCGCTCGGACTTGCGGACGATCACGCCCCGGTCCTCGCCGGCCGCGATGCGACCTGCTCGAGTGCGTCCTGAACCTGCCTGAACACTTCCTCAACGGTACCCGTCCCGGGGATGGAAACGAGGCTGCCGCGCGCCCGGTAGTGCTCGACGATCGGCTCGGTCTCGCGGTGGTACGTCGCGATCCTGGTGTCGATGGCGGCCGGCGTGTCGTCGGCGCGGCCTTCCTCGAGCCCGCGCTTGGCGAGCCGCTCGCGGGCTACGTCGTCCGGCACCTGGAGCACGAACACCACGTCGAGTGGCCGGTTGATCTCGGCGAGCATGTCGTCGAGCGCCTCGGCCTGCGCCATCGTGCGGGGAAAGCCGTCGAGCACGAAACCGTCGGAGTCGGTGAGCCGGTCGCGGATCAGCTCGATCATCGTCGCGTCGGGAACGAGCTCGCCGCGCGCGAGGATGTCCTCGACCTGCTTGCCGAGCGGCGTTCCGTCTTCGATCGCCTTGCGCAGGATGTCTCCGGTCGCGACGTGGGGACTGTCGTACTCGGCGGCGATCCGCTTCGCCTGAGTCCCCTTGCCCGACCCCTGGATTCCCAGGAGCAAGATGTTCACTATCTGAGGAAGCCCTCGTACGAGCGCATCATCATCTGCGACTCCATCTGCCGCATCGTGTCGAGTGCCACGCCGACGGCGATCAGCACCGAGGTACCGCCGAGCGCGCCGGCCGTGGCCTGGGAGAAGCCGCCGTAGACGATGAAGAGCGACGGCAGCGTCGCGATGACGGCGAGGTACAGCGCACCGGGCAGCGTGAGCCGGGTCAGCACGCGGTCGAGGTACTGCGCGGTCGGCGGACCGGGACGGATGCCCGGGATGTAGCCGCCGTGCTTGCGCAGGTTGTCGGCCTGGTCGACCGGGTTGAACTGGACCGCGGTGTAGAAGTAGGTGAAGATCACGATCAGGAGCGCCTGGAACAGCAGGTACGGCAGGTTGTTCGGCGTGAAGTACGAGTTGACGAACTCCTGCGTCTGCGGGAAGAACGTCCCGATCGTCGGCGGGAAGGCCATGATCGCCGCGGCGAAGATCACCGGGATCACGCCGGCCATGTTCACGCGGAGCGGCATGTACGTCGAACCCCCGGTAGTCATGCGGCGGCCAACCATGCGCTTCGCGTACTGGATCGGGATTCGCCGCTGGCCCTCCTGGACGAACACGACCGCCACGATCACGCCGAGCGCGATCAGCGGGAACATGATCTTCTCGACCGGCCCGCCGTTCACCCACGCGTTGATGCCCGTCGGTAGCGCGGTGAGGATCGACGCGAAGATCAGGAGCGAGATGCCGTTGCCGATGCCGCGCTTCGTGATCTGCTCGCCGAACCACATCAGCAGCGTCGCGCCGGCGGTCAAGGTGAGAACGATCAGGATCACCCGTGCCGTCGATGCTTCGAGCGCGCCCTGCCGCTTGAACAGGTACGTGTAGCCGATCGCCTGCATCGCCGACAGCGCCACGGTCAGGTAGCGGGTGTACTGGTTGATCTTCGCGTAGCCCGACTCGCCTTCCTTCTGGAGCTGCTCGAGCCGCGGGATCACGACGGTCAGCAGCTGCAGGATGATCGACGCCGTGATGTACGGCATGATCCCGAGCGCGAAGACGCTGAACCGCGACAGCGCACCGCCGGAGAAGAGCGAGAGCAGGCCCAGGATCGTGCCGCTGCCGCCGCCCTGGTCGAAGTAGTTCGTGATCTGGTCGGAGCTCACACCTGGAGCGGGCAGCCACGAGCCGAAGCGGTAGACCGCGAGGATGCCGGCCGTGAAGAGCAGCCGCTGGCGCAGCTCGGGGACGCGCCAGGCGTTCGTCAGCCAGGAAAACACTTACTGACTTTCCTGCTGGGGAGCCTCGGCCTCCGCGCCCGCCTCCGGAGTCTCCGGCTCGGCGTCGGCGTCGTCTGGCGACGACGGGACGATGCCCGCTGCGCGCTTCTTCGCGGCGATCTTGCGGCGCTTGCGCGAACGCGTCGGCGCCGGCTCCTCACGGAGCGCGACGACGGTTCCGCCGGCCGACTCGATCTTCTCGCGCGCAGTCGACGAGAAGCGGTGGGCGGTCACGGTCAGCTTCTTCGAGAGGTCGCCGTAGCCGAGGATCTTCACGTCGGTGCGGAGGTTGCGGATCAGCCCGAGCTTCTTCAGCGCTTCCGGTGTGACGTCCGCTCCGGCGTCGAAACGCGTCTCGAGGTCGCGAACGTTGACGCCCTGCGTGAACGTCCGGAACGGGCCGACCGGCATCGCGTCCTTCGACGTCGGGCCGCGCTGCTTCGGGAGCCGCATGTACATCGGCATCTGGCCGCCTTCGAACCCGGCGGGCATCTTGTGCGACCCGGCGCGCGATTTCTGGCCCTTCAGACCGCGGCCGGAATAGCGCCCCTTGCCGGAGCCCAGGCCGCGGCCGATGCGCTTGCGGTCCTGCCGCGGCTGCGCGGGCGAGAGGTTGCTGAGTGAGAGCTTGCGATCCGCCAAGACCTAGACCTCCTCCACCTGCACGAGGTGGCGGACCTTGCGGAGCATACCGGCGAGCACCGGGCTCTCCGGCTTCTCGACGGAGCTGCCGATCTTGCCGAGGCCGAGCGCCCGCAGCGTGCCGCGGTGCCGCTGGCTCTGGCCGATCTGGCTGCGCGTCTGCGTGATCTTCAGCTGCGTCACTGCTGCGAGTCCTCCGGACTTTCAGCGGCCGGCGCAGCCTCAACTGCGATCGGCGCCGCGGCTACGTCCTCCGGCTTTGGATGCTTGTACGGGAGCACTTCGGCGATCGTCTTGCCGCGCGCACGCGCGACGTCCTCGGGACGCCGCAGCGACTGAAGCGCGTTGACCGTCGCCTTCGCCATGTTGATCGGGTTCGTGGTGCCGAGGCTCTTCGCGAGGATGTCGCGGATCCCGGCGAGCTCCAGCACGGCACGGACGCCGCCGCCGGCGATCACGCCGGTGCCCTCGCTCGCGGGGCGGAGCATCACGCGCGCGGCGTCGAACTTGCCGATCACGCCGTGGGTGATGGTCGTGCCGTGCTTCGGCACCGTGAACATGTTCTTCTTCGCGTCGTCGACCGCCTTCGTGATCGCGAGCGGAACCTCGCGCGCCTTTCCGTAGCCGACGCCGACGCGGTCGTGCTCGTCGCCGATCACCACGAGCGCGGTGAACGAGAAGCGACGGCCGCCCTTGACGACCTTCGCGACGCGGTTGATCTCGACCACGCGCTCCTTGAGCTCGCGGCTCTCCTGAAACTGCACGTCGCTCAAAACTTGAGTCCTCCTTCGCGCGCGGCGTTCGCCAGCGCTTTGACGCGGCCGTGGTACAGGTAGCCCGCACGATCGAAGACGACGGACTCGACGCCTGCCTTCTTCGCGGCCTCTGCGAGCAGCCTGCCGACCTCGACCGCCTGCTCCGACTTGTTGCCCTTGAATGTCTTCGTGTCGAGCCAGCTCGCCGCCGCGAGCGTCTTGCCGCTCGTGTCGTCGATCACCTGCGCCACGATCCCGCGGTTCGAGCGAAAGACGGCGAGCCGCGGCCGCTCGGCGGTGCCGGAGACCTTGCCCGCGCACGCGCCGATGGCGCCGAAGCCGTGCTTCTCTGACAGCGGTAGCCATTACGCTCGCTTCCCGACCTTGCGGCGGACGTACTCGCCCTCGTACCGGATGCCCTTGCCCTTGTACGGCTCGGGGGGGCGGACCTTGCGGATCTCCGCAGCGAGCTGGCCGACCGCCTGCTTGTCGATCCCCTTCACGACGATCTGCGTCGGCACGGGAACCTCGAACGAGACTCCCTGGCGCGGCTCGATCGTGACGGGGTGCGAGTAGCCGACGCTCAGCTCGAGCGAGTCGCCCCTGAGCGCGGCGCGGTAACCGACGCCCTGCAGCTCGAGGCGCTTTTCGAAGCCCTTCGTGACGCCCTCGACCATGTTCGCGACGAGCGTGCGGGTCAGCCCGTGCAGCGCGCGGTCGTCGCCGCGCTCGGTCGGCCGCTCGACGACGATCTCGCCGTCGCGCTGCTCGATCTTCATCCGGCTCGGCACGACCTGCGAGAGCTCCCCGAGCGGCCCGTTCACCTGCACGCGCCCAGGGGAGATCGCAACGTTGACCGAGGTGGGCAGTTCGATGGGGCGTTTTCCGATTCGACTCATGGCTTTACCAAACGAAGCAGATGACTTCGCCGCCGATGCCTTCGCGCTCGGCGGTGCGGCTCGTGATGAGCCCCTGCGGGGTGGACATGATCGCGGTACCCATGCCGCCGAGCACGCGCGGCAGACGATCCTTGCGAGCGTACACGCGGCGTCCGGGCTTGGAGACGCGCTTCAGATCCGTGAGGATCCGCTCGCGGCTGCGACCGTACTTCAGGTCGACGACGAGCACGTCGAACGGGTCGCCGCGTTCGACGCGGTAGTCCTTGATGTAGCCCTCGTCCTTGAGCAGCCGCGCGATCTCCACCTTCACCTTGGACGTCGGCATGCGCGCGCTCTCGTGGAGCGCCTTGTTCGCGTTGCGGATTCGCGTGAGCATGTCCGCGATCGGATCGGTAACCACGTCGTCCTCCTACCAGCTGCTCTTCGTCATTCCGGGAATCGCGCCGTTGTGCGCGAGCTCCCGCAAGCAGATCCGGCACAGGCCGAACTTGCGAAAGACCGCACGCGGGCGCCCGCAGCGGTTGCAGCGCGAGTACGCGCGCGTCTTGAACTTCTGCGGCCGGGCCTGCTTGACAACCAACGACTTCTTAGCCATTTACTCCTGCTCCCTTTGCTCGCCGGCGAACGGCAGGCCGAGCGCGCGCAGCAACGCGAGCGCCTGGTCGTCCGTCTCGGCAGTGGTCGTGATCGCGACGTCGAGCCCGCGCACCTGCGACACGTCGTCGTAGTTGATCTCCGGGAAGATGAGCTGCTCGCGGATGCCGAGCGAGTAGTTTCCTCGCCCGTCGAACGACTTCGGGTTCAGTCCGCGGAAGTCGCGGATCCGCGGCAGCGCGATCGACACGAGCCGGTCGAGGAACTCCCACATGCGGTCGCCGCGGAGCGTCACCTTCGCGCCGATCGGCATCCCCTCGCGAATCTTGAACTGCGCGATCGACTTGCGCGCCTTGCGCACCTGCGCGCGCTGCCCGGCGATGATCGTCAGCTCCTCGATCGCCGCGTCGAGCTGCTTCGCGTCGGTCTTCGCCTCGCCGACACCCATGTTGAGCGTGATCTTCGAGACGCGCGGCACCTGCATCAGCGACAGCTCGAGCTCGTCCTTCAGCCGCCCGCGGAGCTCGCTGTTGTACAGCTGCTTGAGGCGCGGCTTGTAGTCGCGGGCCTCGGCAGCCGTGTCGCGCGTGGGTGCTTCGCGGGTAGCCATCAGCGATCGATCTCCTGGCCGCAGTCCGCGCGCTTGCAGACGCGCACGTGGACGATGCCGCCCTTCGCTTCCTTCTCCGCCATGCCGACGCGGGTCGGCCGGTTGCAGACCGGGCAGACGACCATCACGTTGGAGACGGCCACCGCGGACGCCTTCTCGATGATCCCGCCCGGGATCACCTGCGGGGCACCCATCCGGCTCGGGTCCTTCATCGGCTTCGGGCGTGAGTGGCGCTTCACGACGTTCAGGTTCTCGACGATCACGCGCCGGTCGTCCTTGCGCACCTCGAGCACGCGCCCCTGCTTGCCGCGGTCCTTGCCCGTCAGCATCTGCACCAGGTCGCCCTTCTTCACCTTCAGCTTGACGGACAACTCAAAGCACCTCCGGGGCGAGCGAGACGATCTTCATGAAGTTCTTCTCGCGCAGCTCACGCGCGACCGGCCCGAAGATTCGGGTACCGCGCGGGTTCCGCTGCGCGTCGATGATCACGGCCGCGTTCTCGTCGAAGCCGATCAGCGTGCCGTCGTCGCGCGCGAACGGCTTCTTCGTCCGCACGACGACCGCCTGCACGACCTCGCCCTTCTTGATCGCGCCCTGCGGCGTGGCTGACTTGACCGTCGCCGTGATGATGTCGCCCACGCGTGCGTAGCGGCGGTGTGAGCCGCCCTTCACGCGGATGCAGAGCAGCTCGCGCGCGCCGGTGTTGTCCGCGACACGGAGACGAGATTCCTGCTGGATCACTTCGCGACCTCCACCACTTCCGCGAGCCGCCAGTTCTTCGTCTTCGAGAGCGGGCGCGTCTCGACGATGCGCACGACGTCACCGACGTTCGCCTTGTTCTGCTCGTCGTGAGCGTGGAACTTCTTCGAGCGGCGGATCACCTTCTTGTAGCGCGGGTGGATCTTGATCATGTCGACCTTGACGACGATCGTCTTGTCCATCGCGCTCGAGACGACGATGCCGCGCCGCTCCTGGCGGCGGCCACGCTCGCCGTCGGGCTTCGGGAGCCGGACGATCGGCCGGCGCTGCGCGGGGCGCTCGCGCTGGGGCTTCGGGCGCTGCTTGCGAAGCGTCCGCGGGACGTGCTTGCGCGGGCGCTGCTTCTTCACAGGCGCGGCCGGAGCCTCGGCTTCTGCCGCGGCCGGCTCGGGCTCCTCGGGCGACTCCGTCGACTCGGCCTCGGTCTCAGCCGGCTCGTCGGCCGCGGGCTCGGGCGCCTCGGCGACCGGCTCGTCGGCGACCTGCTCCTCGACCGCTTCGGGCTCGGGAGTCTCGGGCGTCTCGGTTGTCTCGTTCTCGGTCTCGCTCACGTTCCTGTCCTCTCCATGGTCGAGCGCTCGATCCGCACGGTCAGGATCCGCGCGATCTCGCGCTTCGCCAGCCGGATGCGCGACGGGTTCTCCAGCGCTCCGGTCGCCGACTGGAACCGGAGGTTGAACAGCTCCTGGCGCCGGTCGTGCAGCTTCTGCTCGAGCTCGTCGTCGCTCAGCTCACGCAGCTCCCTAGGCTTCAAAGAGATCAGCCTCCCGCTTCACGATCTTGGTCTTGACCGACAGCTTGCTCCCGGCGAGCTGCAGCGCTTCCTTGGCGAGCGCCTCGGGCACACCGGCGAGCTCGAACATCACGCGACCGGGCTTGACGACGGCGACCCAGTGCTCGGGTGAGCCCTTGCCGGAGCCCATCCGCGTCTCGGCCGGCTTCTGCGTCACCGGCTTGTCGGGGAAGAGGTTGATCCAGACCTTGCCGCCGCGCTTGATCTTGCGCGTCATCGCGATTCGGGCGGCCTCGATCTGCCGGTTCGTCAGCCAGCCGTTCTCGAGCGCCTTCAGCCCGTAGTCGCCGAACTGCACGGTGGTCTGGCCTTTCGCGGTGCCGCGCCGGCGCCCGCGCTGGACCTTTCTGTACTTGGTCTTCTTCGGCAGCAGCATCGGTTATTCGGTCTCCTTCTTCTTCCGCGGCGCGCGGGGCTTCTTCGGCTTCTCCTCGGCCGGGGCCTTCTCGGCCTCGGCCTTGGCCGGGGCCTCGGTCTGCTGCTCGGTGGCCGTCGTGTCCGGAGCCTCGGCGACGGGAGCCGGGGTCGTCACGACCTCCGCCTCGATCACCGGCTGCTCGCGCCCTCGGCCGGAACGGCCTGGTCATCGGTCTTCGGACGCTCGACGTTGTCCTGCTGGGCCTTGCGGGAGCGCGGACGCGAGCCGCTGCTGCCGCGGCCGCGCGCCGCTCCGGTCTTCGCGCCACCGGGACCGCCACCGGGTCGGCGGCGCTGACGCACCGGACCGAGCCCCTCGCGGTCGCGCTGACGGTCGCGGCCGCCTTCGCGCGAGGCGCCGAGCCCCTCGGTGACGCCGCCGCGGCGCCGGCGCGTGTCCTGCTCGCCGAGCCGCTGCTCCTTGCCGCCGATGTTCCCCTCGAAGCCCTCGGGCATGATCTCGCCCTTGTTGATCCAGACCTTGACGCCGATTCGGCCGAACGTCGTCTTCGCCTCGACGAAGCCGTAGTCGATATCCGCGCGGATCGTGTGCAGCGGGACCCGACCCTCGGAGTAGCTCTCGGAGCGCGACATCTCGCCGCCGCCGAGCCGGCCGCCGCACTGGATGCGGATGCCCTCGGCGCCGGAGCGAACGGCCGACGCGAGCGCGCGCTTCATCGCGCGTCGGAAGCTCACGCGGTTCTGCAGCTGCTCGGCGATCGACTGCGCGACGAGCTTCGCGTCGAGCTCGGGGCGCTTGATCTCGTTGATGTTGATGTGGACGTTCTTCTGGGTGATCGCGTGCAGCTCCTTACGGAGCGCGTCGACCTCCACGCCCGACTTGCCGATCACGATGCCGGGACGCGCGGTGTAGATGTCCACGGTGATCCGCTGCTTGTCCTTGCGGATCAGGATGTCGGAGATCCCCGCGTGACCGAGCTTCCCCTGGATGTGGTCGCGGATCCTGATGTCCTCGATCAGGTACTGCGGGTACTGCTTCTTGTCCGTGTACCAGTTCGACTTCCAGTCGTGGATCACGCCGACGCGCATGGCGCCCGGATGGACTTTTTGACCCATGTGAGCCTTAACTTCCCTTCTTCTGAGTGCGCCTGGTCGGCTGCGGCCGGTTCGCCGCGGAAGGCTTCGGCGTCGACGCCGTGCCCTGGTCGGGGCGCTGCCGTCCGCGGCGCTCCGAGCGCGGCTTCGGCGAGTCGGTCTTCGGTTCGTCGCTCTTCTTCGGCTTGGTGACGGTCGCGCCGTTCGTCGCCGCGAGCTCGATCGTGATGTGGCACGTGCGCTTGCGGATGCGGGCAACGCGACCACGCGCGCGTGCGCGCCAGCGCTTGAGCGTCGGGCCCTCGTCCGCGTAGGCGGTGAGGACTACGAGCTCGTCGCCGACGAGGCCGTGGTTCGCCTCGGCGTTCGCGACGGCGGACCGAAGCACTTGCTCGATGTCGTGCGCGATCGCGCGCTCGCTGAACGCGAGCACCGTGCGTGCTTCCGGCACGGTGCGGCCGCGGATGTGCTCGAGCACGAGCCGCGCCTTCCGGGCCGACGAGCGCACCCACTTGGCCTGCGCCCGTACGACCTGCATCTCTGTCGCGGTCGTCGACACCTACTTCTTCACCGTCGCCTTGCGGTCGCCCGAATGGCCGCGGAACGTCCGCGTCGGTGCGAACTCGCCGAGCTTGTGTCCGACCATCTGGTCGGAGATGAACACGGGAACGTGCTTGCGCCCGTCGTGGACCGCGATCGTGTGCCCGATCATCTCGGGGAACACGGTCGACGTCCGCGACCAGGTGCGGATCATCTGCTTGGAGCCCGCCGTGTTCATCGCCTCGATGCGCTGCAACAGGCGCTCCTCCACGAACGGCCCCTTCTTCGAACTTCGGCTCACTTGCGACCTCTCTTACGACTGCGGACGATCAACTTGTCGGATTCCTTGTGCTTGCGGCGCGTCGGCTTGCCGAGCGTCGGCACGCCCCACGGCGTGACCGGGTGGCGGCCGCCCTTCGACTTGCCCTCGCCGCCGCCGTGCGGATGGTCGACCGGGTTCATCGCCGAGCCGCGCACGGTCGGACGCTTGCCCTTCCACCTGCTGCGCCCCGCCTTGCCCCCGGACTCGTTCTCGTGGTCGAGGTTTCCGACCTGCCCGACGGTGGCTCGACAGGTTAGCGGCACCCTCCGCATCTCGCCCGAGGGGAGCCGGAGCACCGCGTAGCCCATGTCTTTCGCGACGAGCTGCACGCCGGAGCCGGCGGAGCGCGCCATCTTGCCGCCCTGCCCGGGCTTCAGCTCGACGTTGTGCACGAGCGTGCCGGTCGGGATGTTCTCGAGCGGAAGCGCGTTGCCCGGCTTGATGTCGGCGCCCGGGCCTGACTCGACCATCGCGCCGGGGCGCAGGCGGGCGGGCGCGATGATGTACGCCTTCGCGCCGTCCGCGTAGTGCAGCAGCGCGATCCGCGCGGAGCGGTTCGGGTCGTACTCGATCGCGGCGACCTTCGCCGGCACGCCGTCCTTCGTGCGCTTGAAGTCGACCACGCGGTAGCGGCGCTTGTGGCCGCCGCCCTGATGCCGCGTCGTGATCCGGCCCATGTTGTTGCGGCCGCCCTTGCGCTTGACGGGCTCGAGCAGCGACTTCTCGGGTGCCTTCTTCGTGACGTCCTCGAACGTCGAGACCGTCATGAAGCGGCGACCTGGTGATGTGGGCTTGAATTTTCTGACCGGCATGGCTAGACCTGCGCTCCTTCGAAGATCTCGATCGTCTCGCCCTCGGCCAGCTGCACGATCGCCTTCTTCCAACCGGGGCGCGTGCCCTGGAACATGCCGCGCCGCTTCGGCTTCGCCTGCACCTTGACGATGTTCACCTTCTGAACCTTGACCTCGAAGAGCTCCTCGACCGCTTGTCGGACCTGCGTCTTGTGCGCGTCCGGATGCACGCGGAACGAGTACTTGTTGTCGTTGATCAGCGAGTAGCTCTTCTCGGAGACGACGGGCGCGAGGAGCACTTCGTTCGGGTGGAGGCTCATGCCACACCCGCCTTCTTCTGGACCTGCTCGAGCGCAGCCTCGCTGACGAGCAGCGAGCGCGCCCACACGAGCTCCGACACCTCGAGCTCGCCCGGCACCGTCACCAGCACCTTGGAGAGGTTGCGGAACGACTTGATCAGCGCCTCCTCGTCGGGCGCGGCGACGACCAGCAGCGGCAGCTCCTGGCCCCAGGTTCCGATCAACGACGAGGCGCCCTTGGCCGACGGCTCGTCGAAGCCCGCTCCCAGCACGGCGATGGTGCCGGCCTGCACGTGATCGGAGAGCGCGGCGCGGAATGCCGCGCGGCGCTCCTTGCGGTTCACCTTGACCTCGAAGTTCGTGCGCGGTGTGAACGCGACGCCGCCTCCGCGCCACTGCACGGCGCGAATCGTGCCCTGGCGTGCGCGACCGGTGCCCTTCTGGCGCCACGGCTTCGCACGACCGCCGCGGACGAGACCGCGGCTCTTGACCTTCTTCGTCCCGGCGCGGGCCGCCGCGAACTCCGCGCGCACGGTCTCGTGCACGAGGTGCGGCTTCACCTCGGCGCCGAACACGTCGGCGTCGAGCGTCAGATCCTTCGACTTCTTGCCGGTCCCGTCGAGCATGGGGGCCTTGGGAGCCGCCATTACTTCTGCTCCCTGACTTCGACGATCCCGTTCTTCGGGCCGGGTATCGCGCCCTTGACGAGCAGGAGGTTCCGCTCCGCCTCGATCGAGTGCACGGTCAGGCCGGTCTGCGTGCGGCGCTTGCCGCCCATCCGGCCGGCCATCTTCTGGCCCTTGAACACGCGGCTCGGCGTCGCCGACGCGCCGATCGAGCCCGGCGCGCGCACGTTGTGCGAGCCGTGCGAGACCGGGCCACGGTGGAAGTTGTGCCGCTTGATCGTGCCGGCGAAGCCCTTGCCGATCCCGATCCCGGCCACCTTCACCTTGTCGCCCGCCTCGAAGACCTCGACGGTGACCGTCTCGCCCGGGACGAGCTCGCTCGCACCGCGGAACTCGACCATGTGCCGGTGCGGCTCGACGCCGTTCTTGCGCAGGTGGCCGATCTCGCCGCCGCTGAGCTTTCGCTCCGCGACCGGCTCGTACGCGAGCTGAACGGCGTCGTAGCCGTCCTCGGCCTGCGTCCTCACGGTCACGACCGGGCACGGCCCCGCCTCGATCACGGTGACCGGGGTGACGCCGCCGGTCTCCGGGTCGAAGATCTGGGTCATGCCGAGCTTGCGTCCCAAGATTCCCTTCATCGCGCTAGAGCTTGATCTCGATGTCGACGCCGGCCGGGAGGTCGAGCCGCATCAGCGAGTCGACCGTCTTCGGCGTCGGCGAGTGGATGTCGATCAGCCGCTTGTGCGTCCGGACCTCGAAGTGCTCGCGTGAGTCCTTGTCCTTGAACGGACTGCGGATCACGACGTAGACGTTCTTCTCGGTCGGAAGCGGAACGGGACCGGTGATCGTCGCGCCGGTACGCGTCGCCGTCTCGACGATCGACGCCGCCGAGCGGTCGAGCGCCTGATGGTCGTAGCCCTTCAGGCGGATTCGGATCTTCGACTGTGCCACCGGTCCCCGTTCCCGTTCCTAGGCCTTGATCTCGGTCACGACGCCCGCACCGACGGTGCGGCCGCCCTCGCGGATCGCGAAGCGCAGGCCCTGATCCATCGCGATCGGCTGGATCAGCTCGATCACCATGTTCGTGTTGTCGCCCGGCATGACCATCTCCTGGCCCTCCGGGAGCTTGATCGAGCCGGTCACGTCCGTCGTGCGGAAGTAGAACTGCGGCCGGTAGCCGTTGAAGAACGGCGTGTGGCGGCCACCCTCCTCCTTCGAGAGGACGTAGACCTCGGCGTTGAAGTGCGTGTGCGGCGTGATCGAGCCCGGCTTCGCGAGCACCTGGCCACGCTCGACCTCCTCGCGCTTCGTGCCGCGGAGCAGCGCGCCGGCGTTGTCGCCTGCCTGCGCGTAGTCGAGCGTCTTCTGGAACATCTCGAGCCCGGTGACGACCGTCTTCTCCACCTTCTCGTGGATGCCGACGATCTCGACCTCGTTGCCGCTCTCGATCTTGCCCTGCTCGATGCGGCCGGTCACGACGGTGCCGCGGCCGGTGATCGTGAACACGTCCTCGATCGGCATCAGGAAGGGCTTGTCGACGTCGCGGGTCGGCTCCGGGATGTAGGAGTCGACTGCCTCCATCAACTCGAGCACCTGCTTGACCGCTGCCTCGTCCCCCTCGAGCGCCTTCAGCGCCGAGACCTGGATGACGGGGATGTCGTCGCCCGGGAACTCGTACTTCGTGAGGAGCTCGCGCACCTCCATCTCGACGAGCTCGAGCAGCTCGGGATCGTCGACCATGTCGGCCTTGTTCAGCGCGACGACGATCGCCGGCACCTCGACCTGGCGGGCGAGCAGGATGTGCTCGCGCGTCTGCGGCATCGGGCCGTCGGCCGCGGAGACCACGAGGATCGCGCCGTCCATCTGGGCGGCGCCCGTGATCATGTTCTTGATGTAGTCGGCGTGCCCCGGGCAGTCGACGTGCGCGTAGTGACGGTTCGCCGTCTCGTACTCGACGTGCGTCGTGTTGATCGTGATGCCGCGCTGACGCTCCTCGGGAGCGTTGTCGATCTCCTCGAAGCTCATCGCCGTGCCGCCGCCCTGCTCGGCGAGGACCTTCGTGATCGCCGCCGTGAGCGTCGTCTTCCCGTGGTCGATGTGACCGATGGTGCCGACGTTGACGTGCGGCTTTGTGCGCTCGAACTTCTGCTTTGCCATTGCTCCTCCGGTTCTCCTTTTCTATGCCTCTGCAGTGACGAGCTCCGAGGCGATCCCCTGCGGGACGTCCTCGTAGCGCTCGAACTGCATCGTGAAGGTTGCCCGACCCTGCGTCATCGAGCGCAGGTCGGTTGCGTATCCGAACATCTCCGACAGCGGGACCATCGCCTTGATCGCCTGGGCGTTGCCGCGCGGCTCGAGGTGCTCCACCCGGCCGCGGCGAGAATTGAGGTTGCCCATCACGTCGCCGAGGTAGTCCTCGGGCGTCACGACCTCGACGGTCATGACCGGCTCGAGGAGCTTCGGCTTCGCGCGCTTCATCGCTTCCTTGACCGCCATCGAACCGGCGACCTTGAAGGCGATCTCGCTCGAGTCGACGTCGTGGTACGACCCGTCGACGAGCTCGACCCGGATGTCCACGACGGGGTAACCGGCGAGGACGCCGGACTCCATCGCCTCCTGGATCCCGAGGTCGATCGACGGGATGTACTCCTTCGGGATCTTCCCGCCGACGATCTTGTCGACGAACTCGTAGCCCTCGCCCTGCGTCGGCTCGACGTTGATCACGGCGTGGCCGTACTGGCCGCGGCCGCCGGTCTGACGGACGAACTTGCCCGAGATCTTCTCGACGGGCTTCGAGATCGTCTCGCGGTAGGCGACCTGCGGGCGGCCGACGTTCGCGTCGACGCTGAACTCGCGCTTGAGGCGGTCGACGATGATCTCCAGGTGCAGCTCGCCCATCCCCGAGATGAGCGTCTGTCCAGTCTCCTCGTCGGTCCGCACGCGGAACGTGGGGTCCTCCTCCGAGAGCCGTTGGAGGCCCTGGCCGAGCTTGTCCTGGTCGCCCTTCGTCTTCGGCTCGACGGCGACCGAGATCACCGGGTCCGGGAACTCCATCGCCTCGAGCTTGATCGGGGCGGTCTCGACGGACAGCGTGTCGCCGGTCGTCGTGTTCTTCACGCCGACGAGCGCCGCGATCTCGCCCGCGACGATCTCCTCGCGCTCCTCGCGATGGTTCGCGTGCATCTGGAGGATGCGCGAGATGCGCTCGGTCTTGCCCGTCGTCGTGTTCATGACCTTGTCGCCGGCCTTGAGGACGCCGGAGTACGCGCGGATGTAGGTCAGCTTCCCGACGTAGGGATCCGACATGACCTTGAACGCGAGCGCGGCGAACGGCTCGTCGAGCGCGGGGCGACGCGAGAGCTCGTGGTCGGTGCGCGGGTCGATCCCGTGGATCGGCGGCACGTCGAGCGGGCTCGGCAGGTAGTCGACCACTGCGTCGAGCAGCGGCTGGACGCCCTTGTTCTTGAACGCCGAGCCGGCGAGCACGGGCGTGATCGAGTTGTCGAGCGTCGCAGCGCGAAGCGCGCGCTTCAGCATCTCGGGCGTGACCGCGTTCTCGTCGCCGAGGTACGTCTCCGTCAGCTCGTCGTCGTGGTCCGCGACCGACTCGATCAGCTGGTGGTGGTACTCCTGCGCCTGCTCCAGGAGCTCGGCGGGAATCTCCTCGACGTCCATCTTCGTCCCGAGGTCGTCCGGGAAGGTGATCGCGCGCATCTCGACGAGGTCGATCACGCCGCGGTGGTGCTCCTCCTGGCCGATCGGGAGCTGGATCGGAACGGGCTTCGCGCCGAGGCGGTCGATCATCGACTGCACCGAGGCGAAGAAGTCTGCGCCGGTGCGGTCCATCTTGTTGATGAAGGCGATCCGCGGAACCTTGTAGCGGTCGGCCTGGCGCCAGACCGTCTCGGACTGGGGCTCGACGCCGGCGACCGAGTCGAAGACGGCGATCGCGCCGTCGAGCACGCGCAGGCTCCGCTCCACCTCGACCGTAAAGTCCACGTGCCCGGGCGTATCGATAATGTTGATTCGATGGTTCTTCCACTCCGCAGTCGTCGCCGCGGAGGTGATCGTGATCCCGCGCTCCTGCTCCTGCGCCATCCAGTCCATCGTCGCGGCGCCCTCGTGGACCTCGCCCATCTTGTGGGTGCGGCCGGTGTAGTAGAGGATCCGCTCGGTCGTCGTGGTCTTGCCCGCATCGATGTGGGCCATGATCCCGATGTTCCGGACGCGGTCGAGCGCGATTGCTTGTTGCGTTACAGCCACTGAGTCGTTTCCCCCTCTACCAGCGATAGTGCGCGAAGGCCTTGTTGGCCTGCGCCATCCGGTAGATGTCGTCCTTTTTCTTGAAAGCGCCGCCCTGCTGGTTGATCGCGTCGAGGATCTCGCCGACGAGCTTGGCCTGCATCCCCTTCTCGCGCCGATCGCGCGCGTACTGGACGAGCCAGCGGACTGCGAGCGTCCGGGCGCGGCGCTGCGGCACCTCGACGGGCACCTGGTAGTTCGCGCCGCCGACGCGGCGTGAGCGGACCTCGAGCACGGGGGTCACGGTCTTGACGGCCTGCTCGAGCGCCTCGACCGGCGGCTTGCCGGTCTTCTCGCCGATCTCGGTCAGCGCGCCGTAGACGATCTGCTCGGCGAGCGACTTCTTGCCGTCGAGCATCACCTTGTTGATCACCTGCGTCACGAGCGGGCTCTCGTAGACGGCGTCGGCCTCGACGGGCCGCGCCTGCACTTCGCCACGGCGTGGCATCAGCTACCCCGCTTCGCGCCGTACTTGGAGCGGCCCTGCTTGCGGTCCGAGACGCCCGACGTGTCGAGCGCGGCGCGGATCACCTTGTAGCGGAAGCCCGGCAGGTCCTTGACGCGGCCGCCGCGGATCAGGACGACCGAGTGCTCCTGCAGGTTGTGTCCCTCGCCCGGGATGTAGGCCCCGACCTCCATCTGGTTCGTGAGCCGCACACGGGCGACCTTCCGGAGGGCCGAGTTCGGCTTCTTCGGGGTCGTCGTGTAGACGCGCGTGCACACCCCCCGCTTCTGCGGGGCTCCGCGGAGCGCCGGCGTCTTCGTCTTCGCCTTGGGCGCAGTGCGGGGCTTGCGGATCAGTTGGTTCACGGTGGGCATGCGGGAATATCGATCCTTGTCTAGACGCAGAGAAGGCTGGCAGGGGTCGAGCCCCGCCAACCGCGCTGGCCATGGTAGCGAAGGATGGGTTGGGGGGCAAACGAGCAAACCCGCTCCTGGAGCGAACTTTCGGGTCTCGTTCCGCGTTGTCGCGGTGCTCTGCGGCCCTCGATTTTCCCGGTTACAAGCCATAGACCTCTGGTCTAGGCGGGACTACAGTCAGACGGCCCCTGGCACCTCGCAGGGATGGCGTCGAAGCACCCCAAATGACTCTGCTGATCGCCCTTGCTGTGGCAGTTCTGGTGATCGTCGCGGTCGTCTCCGCGACGGTTCTGGCACGCCGCTCCTCGAAACGGGCCGACACCCGGGTCGCCGAGCTCGTCGAGAACCTAAACGTCCGGATCGACGAGTTGGCGAGAGAGCTCGCCGGCGCGCGAGAGCAGGCCGAGGGCGAGCTCCGCCGGAATCGCGTCCTCAGCGACCTCGGCGGCTCGATCGACCTCGACGAGGTGCTGACCCGGACGCTCGAGGCGGCCACGCAGGCGACCGGCTCCGATGCCGCCCTCGTCTGGATCGGGAACGCCACAGGCCCGCCGATGGTCGCGACGCTCGGCTTGTCCCAGGAGGAGGCCGAGCGCCAGGCGATCGCCGGGCCGCCGAACGGCCGCAGGGCCCGCGCGATCGGGATCAGCTACCGGTACGGCCCCGACGAGCTCTCGCAGAACGGCGACCTGATCCGCTCGGGCCTCGCCGTGCCGATGCCCGCGCTGCCCGAGGGGGACGAGGAGCGCTACCTCGTCGTCTTCTCACGCGACGAGGCCGAGCTCGGAGACGACGAGATCGAGGAGCTCGAGCAGCTCGCGCTCCGTGCCGGGCCCGCGATCGAGAACGCCCAGCGGTTCCGGGAGGCGCGGCAGCTGGCCGACCTCGACGCGCTGACGGGCCTCCACAACCGCCGCTACTTCCACGAGACGCTCGCCCGTGAGGTCGCGCGCGCCCACCGCTACAACCGCGACCTGGCGCTCGTCGTCTTCGACCTCGACGACTTCAAGGCGATCAACGACCAGATCGGGCACCTCGCGGGGGACGGCGTGCTCGCGGACGCTGCGGCGCGCGTGCGCGACGTGGTGCGCACCGCCGACATCGCGTGCCGCATCGGCGGGGACGAGTTCGCAGTGGTGCTTCCCGAGTCGACGCTCCGCGACGCCGAGCAGCTCTACCGGCGGATCCAGCACGCGGTCTCCGCGCAGCCGATCGCCCAGCTCGGGCACATCATCTTCTCGGCCGGTGTCACCGAGCTACGCCCGGAGGACGATGCTGTTGCGTTCTTCCAGCGGGCCGACGACGCGCTCTACCGCGCAAAGGAAGCCGGCAAGGGCCAGGTCGTCGGCGCGACGGCCGGCTGAAATCGGCCTGCGGCCTCAATTTCAGCCGGGAATTTCTGCCCTTCGTGTGTGAGCGGTGACGGGCAAAGCCCGCCACCGCGGCCAGAAGCTACCGCTCGTTGCGGCAGATGCGGTCGCCCGCCATTACGCGGTCGAACGCGGCGTTCGCTTCGGCCTCGACGGCGTGATGGTTCTTGTCGCCGCCGTTGAAGTTCGGGAGACCTGAGCCCTCCCACATGAGGACCGGCGTCACCCCCGGACCCATCACGCTGATGCGGTAGCGCGATCCCGGCGCCGCGGGACGCGGCGTCTGCGACGGGTAGCCGGCGAAGGGCTTCTGGCCCGGCACGAAGCTGTGACAGAAGGTCCCGGTGTTCTGGTGCGTGAGGATCCCGGACTCGCGCTTCCACCCGGAGCCGTATGCCGAGTTGAACGTGTCGATGTAGATGTTGCGGCTGTAGCGGTCGCGCGGGTTCCCCTCGCTCGAGCTCGCGAAGCCGAACACAGGCTGTCCCAGATAGCTGAGCCGGCCGAAGACGCCCTGGAACCGGAGCCCGTACGTCCAGTTCACGTGAGCCTCGAGCACGGGCAGCGGCCCGCTCCAGTGGGAGAGGTGCAATTCGTAGTCGTCATGGGTCGGCAGCCACGGGTCGAAGCCGAGAAGCGGCAGCCTGCGCTGCCAGGACTGGAGGGCCCAGTACGAACCGTCGGGCGCCTTGCAGCCCGCGACGAAGTAGGCGAGCGCCGGCCCGTCGTAGCGGCGGCAGACGTTCGGGAAGCGCCGCCACACAGCCCGCTTGTAGGTGGCGAGCCCGCCGCTGAAGTCCCTGCGGAAGCGCACCTGGTTCACGTCACGCAGGGGATGGTTCGCGTTGACCGCGCCCCACATGAGCACGTGTCGGCGGAGGCCCTGCTCGGTCGTGTACTCGACGAGCGCCTGACGCTTCGAGTTGACTTTGAGGGTCGGCTTGCGCAGGTTCATGTCCGCGAACTGCTCGCTCGCCCCGGCGGTGGCGGGCAGCAGGAGAGCGGCCAGGGTCGCGAGCGGGAGGATGAGGCGGGCGCAGTACACCATGAGGGATATCGGCGGCTTCGCGGCGCCGCTTGAGCGCCCGAAGACCCGAAGAGGGTAGCGTGCCTTCGCGCGGGGTATCCTTCTCGCAACACGATGATCACCACTTTGAGTTACATCGATCCAGGGACCGGGAGCCTCGTGCTCCAGATGATCGCCGGGGGCGTCGCCGCCGCCGCTGTGACGGCGAAGCTGTACTGGCGGCGCGTCAAGAGCGTCTTCCGCGTCCGGCGACCCGAGGACGAAGGCACGCCGAGCTGAACACGCGGGGTCAGGTGGACGAGCAGACCCGCGCGGCCGCCGACCTCGAGCCCGGATCCTTTCGCGACCCGGATAGCCGGGTCGTTCGGTCCGAGGGCCGGATCTTTCGCGTCCTGTCCGAGCGCGGCCTCGCGGACTGGCGGGCGTTCTCGGCCGCGCCGCTCTTCGCCGAGCTGATCGACGAGAGCAAGCTGATCGGCACGCGCGAAGCCGACGGCGTCGAGCTCGGCGACGCCGGGCTGCACAGCCCCGCGGCCGGAGTCCTCGAGCACGACCGGGTCCCGTTCGTCTCGTACCCGTACGAGTGGACGTTCGGGATGCTGCGCGCCGCGGCGCTGCTGCAGCTCGAGCTCGTCCGCCGCTCGGTCGAGGCCGGTTGGATGCTGAAGGACTCGTCGCCGTACAACGTCCAGTTCGTGGGCGCACGCCCGGTCTTCGTCGATGTCGGGTCGTTCGAGCCGCTCCGGGAAGGCGAGCCGTGGGCCGGCTACCGGCAGTTCTGCATGCTCTTCCTCTACCCGCTGATGATCCAGGCCTGGAAGGACGTCCCCTTCCAGCCCCGCCTGCGCGGTGCGATCGACGGCATCTCACCGGCGGAGGCCCGAAATCTGCTGTCGTTCCGCGACCTGTTCCGCCGTGGCGTCCTCACGGACGTCGTGCTGCACAACCGCCTCGAGCGCCGCTACGCGAGCAGCACGCGCGACGTGAAGGGCGAGCTCAAGCGGGCGGGGTTCCGCAAGGAGTTGATCGTGGCGAACGTGGGTCGCCTGGAACGTCTCGTCTCGCGGCTGCAGCCTCCGCGGTCCGACTCGACGTGGAGCGACTACGGACTGACGACCACCTACTCCGAGGACGACGCGGCGCGCAAGCGGCGGTTCGTCGCCGACGCCGTGCGAGCGGAGTCGCCCCGGCTGGTCTGGGACGTCGGGGCGAACGAGGGGCAGCATTCGCGCGACGCGGCCGAGGTCGCCGACTACGTCGTCGCGATGGACGCCGATGCCGTCGTCGTCGACCGGCTCTACGGCGCGCTGGCCGAGGAGCGGGCGGGAAACGTGCTGCCGCTGGTCGTGGACGTCGTCGACCCCTCGCCCGGCCTCGGCTGGCGGGGGTCGGAGCGCGGCCCGCTGCATGAGCGCGGCCGGCCGGACCTCACGCTCTGCCTCGCGGTCCTGCACCATGTCTCGATCTCGGGGAACGTCCCCGTTGCGTCGTTCCTCGACTGGCTGCGCGACCTCGGCGGCTCGGTCGTGATCGAGTTCCCGACGCCGGAGGACCCGATGGTGGCGAGGCTGCTCGCGCGCAAGCGTGCGCACGACCACCCGGACTACCGCCGCGACTGGTTCGAGCGCAGTCTCGCGGAGCGCTTCGAGGTGCTCGACGCGCTCGAGCTCGCCGGTGCGAGCCGCGTCCTCTACCGTGCCCGACCGCTCGGGTAGCGCAGCGGTGCTGCGGAACGGCCTCCACCTGGCCGTGCTGTCGGCGCTCGCTGTCGCGCAGCCGGTCCTCGACATCCTCGGGAAGAACCCCGCGTTCTTCGTCGTTCGCGGGTCGTCGGACACCGAGATCGTGCTCTTCGCGCTGGCCCTGACGTTCGGGCCGGCGCTCCTCCTCGTCGCGGTCGAGCTGGTCGTCGGGTTGTTGAGCAAGTCGCTTGCGGCAGCTTTGCACCTGGTCTTCGTGGGCGCACTCTCGGCGCTACTCGCGCTCTATCTGTTGACAAGGTTGGAGCTGCTCGACGGTCCGACGTCGATCGTCGCCGCCTTGCTGGCCGGTGGCGCTGCGGCGTTCGTCTACGCGCGCGCGCCGACCGCGCGGTTCGTCCTCACCGTGCTCGCGCCGGCGCCGTTTCTGCTCGTCGCCCTCTTTCTGTTCAGCTCGCCGGTCTCCAAGCTCGTGCGCGCCGACGCGCCGAAGGTGCAAGCCGCCACCGTCGACGCGCGCACGCCGGTCGTGCTCATCGCATTCGACGAGCTCAACACGACCTCGCTGATGGACGCCCGAGGGCAGATCGACGCAGAGCGCTTCCCGAACTTCGCCGCGCTCGCACGCGGGTCCAACTGGTACCGCGATGCGACGACGGTCTACTGGCTGAGCGAGGTCGCGCAACCCTCGATCCTGAGCGGCCTCCTCCCCGATCCGAAGAAGCTTCCGGTCGCGTCGGAGTACCCGCGCAACCTCTTCACCTTGCTCGGTGGGAGCTACCGGCTCGTCGTGCAGGAGTCGCTCACCCGCCTGTGCCCTCCGTCGCTCTGCCGTGACGCCCCCGCCGCCGAGGGAGAGGTCGTCGCCGGGAAAGCCGGCTCGCTCGCTTCCGACACCGGGGTCGTGTACCTGCACCTCGTCCTGCCCGATCAGTACGTCCGGCGTGTGCCTGCGATCGACGACTCGTGGGGCAACTTCGGGCGCAGCGAGTCCGAGGAGGAAGCGCCCGCGCAGCGCACCCCGGACGGCACGTTCGAAGCGTGCGCCCGAAGCATCTGCGGATTCTCGGAGCGCCTGTCGAGCGGAGGGCGGCCGACGCTGTACTTCCTCGACTCGCTCCTGCCGCACGTGCCCTACGTCTACCTGCCGTCGGGGCGGCGCTACGCGGTCGACGCGCGGCTCCTGCGCGGAATCGACAACGGGCGCTGGCTCGAGGAGTGGCCGGCACTGCAGGGCCACCAGCGGTATCTCCTGCAGCTCGGGTACACGGATGCCGCGCTCGGGATCCTCCTGCGCCGGCTCCGCGAGACCGGGCTCTACGACCGTGCGCTCGTGATCGTGACGGCGGATCACGGCGCCGGCTTTCGGCTCGGTGACCAGCGCCGCCTGCCCACGCCGACGAACCTCGACGAGATCGCGTTCGTGCCGCTGTTCGTCAAGCTCCCCGGCAGCAGCGAGGACGCACGGTCGACGGCATCGCGCAGACGATCGACATCCTCCCGACGATCGCGGAGGTACTCGGCGTCCCGTTCGACTGGAAGGTCGACGGGCGCCCCTTGGTCGGGAGGCGCCTGGAGCAGGACGGAACGGTCTCGGTGATGAAGCAGGACGGCTCGCTCGTCTCGGAGCAGCTCTCCGTCCTGCGCGAACGCCGCGCGCGAGCGGCCCGCGAGCGCGTCGCCCAGTTCGGGACCGGCTCCTTCGAGCGCGTCTACGAGATCGGGCCGCACCGCGAGCTGCTCGGCCGCACGCCGTCCTCGCTGCCCGCGGCGCCGACCGGGCTCGCTCGCGGTGAAGATCGACGGTGCGACGCTGCTCGACGCGGTCGACCTGGGCTCGAGCTTCGTGCCGTCGTTCATCGAGGGCTCGGTCGATGGCGCGACCGGCACGACCGATCTCGCAGTCGCGCTGAACGGCAAGATCGCCGCCGTCACGAGAACGTTCGACCAACACGGACAGACGCGCTTCTCGGCGCTGGTTCCGGAAGAGGCGTTCCGCAACGGACGAAACGCCGTCGAGGTGTTCGCCGTCGAGACAGCCGGCGGGTCGGTCGCGCTCGCACGCCTGCGAGGCAGCGACGTCAGCTTCTCCCTGCTGGACGGCGGCGCGGCCGTCCAGGTCGGCACGAACCGGGTCGAGGTGAGCCGGGGTGCGCTCCAGGGCGTGGTCCGCGCCAAGCGGACGGCGACGGGCTGGGTGTTCAGCGGATCAGCCGCGCAACGTGGAACGACGAAGCGCGTCGACACGCTGGTCGTCTTCGCGGGCGATCGCGCCGTGTACGTCGGACGGGCCGAGAACCTGAAGCCGCACGCCATCCTCGGCGAGCCCGAGCTCGGCAAGACCGGCTTCGAGTTCGAGCTGCCGCCGAGCCTGCTGCCGAAGCCCGGCAGCGAGCAGCGCGTGCGCGTGTTCGCGCTACGAGGGCCCGCTGCGGCCGAGCTCCGCTACGGCGCCGCGTTTCCCTGGCGCTAGCCGGGAAGCTCGAGGAACGGCAAGAAGTCGGTGAGCTCGATCAACGCCGGCTGTGGGAGGTCGTCGCGGCGGCAGGTGGCGTCGTTCAGCAGCGCCGACTGCCGGGACGTGCTCCAGCGCCCGGCCGCTTCCAGCCGCGCGTGCTGCTTCAGCACAGCCGAGATGGTGGGCCGAAGCTCGGAGAAGGAGACCGTCCCGAGCGGGCGTGCGAGGTCCAGCGGCCTCACCGCGAAGGAGCCCTCGAGCGTCGCGACGTTCGCGCGCTGGCCGGCGGGCACCGAGAAGAGCCGCTCCGGTGCGAACGAGGAGATGGCGATGCCGGTGCGCCGGCCGGCGAGCCACCAGGGAGACGGCGCCGCCTCCACCGTCCGCACGAGCAGCTCCGGGTACGAGAAGTAGAAGCCGGCGATGCTCGCGGCGCTCGGGCCGGCCACGCGCAGCTTCGCAGCGAGGTGACGCTGCCGTAGCTGGTCGGCGAGGACGCTGCGCGCGACGTCGACCGTCGCGCGGGACCTCGCCAGGGCTGCGACGTACGACGAGCGGTTGCCGACCGAAGCGGAGCGCGATCACTGCCCGCTCGGCCGCGAGAATCTCGCGCGCCGTCGCTTTGGCGCCGTACATGCCCGCGAGTCGTGCGAGCAGCGCGCTGTAGGCAACGTCGCGGTCTTGCACGACGCGATTCAGCTGCGCGATCGCGTTCATGCCGATCGTGCTCGCGCCGACCTTGCACATCGCGGTGCCCGGCAGCCGGAGCTGTCCCTCGACGCGCGAAGCGTTGAAGTCAGGCCCGAGCTTTGCGGGCGCGTTGCAGAGTTGCGCGTTTCTCGCCCAGAGGTAGGCGCACACGGCGTCCGGCTTGTCGGGGTCGCGGCCTGCCTCGCTGTACGTCCCCCACCCCCACGACCAGACCGTCGCGACGTTCATCTCGGCCGCGATCTCGCGCGCGGCCAGCGCCTGCCACTTGATGACGCGGAACCACTCCTCGCGCGGGCGCAGCCCTTCGCGCCCACCGGTGCCGGCCGCGCTCTGGAAGCCGAGCATCAGGCCGATGCGCGTGACCGGGATGCCGATCTCGACGAGGCGCGCGACCCCGCGGCGAAGCCCGGCGCGCAGGCGGCGGTTCGCGACCAAGGGGCCTTGGGCGGCGAGCGAGCGGCCGTTGAAGTAGACCTCCGGCACGACGTCGGAGACCGCCGCGACGTTGCGCCACCACGCCGCCGCCTCGTCGGTCCCGGTGTACGGCGTCGAGCTGATCAGAAGGAACGGCCGCGCGCCGCGCGCGGCGAGCGCGCGGACGAGCCTGAGCACGTTGTCGCGGTACTGCGCGTTGTTCGGCGTCCACGGCGTCTCGAGGTTCGCGCCGTTCAGCTCGTTGAGCGCGATCCACGGGGTCGCGCACTGCGTCTGCGAGGCCGCGAACACGAACAGGCGATTCGCGCGCTCCTCGATCGTCGCGGGGTCGAACGGCTCGGTCGTCGTGCCGACGCGCGAGCGGAGGTTCATGTCCCAGTAGATGGTCTGGGCTCCCTGGGCGCGCAGGCGCGCCGGGTACTCGCCCGTCGAGGTCGCGGCGACGATCCCGGGCCTCGCGAGCACGCTCTCGACCTCGACTGCCCCGAAGTCGACCCAAACGGGAGCGCCGTCGGGCAGCCCGCAGGGCCCCGCGAAGCGCGGAGGCGGGAAAGGCAAGCGCGGCCAGCGCGACGACAAGTGCCCTCACAGGGACACGGTGTAGCAAAGGCAGCGGACCGTGACCCCCCAGTTCACGGTTCCCTAACGCGTGAGGCGGCTCTCGCTCCCGTCAGGTCGGGGAGACGACTGCCAGGCCGTGGTGGCGGGCTCCCGCCGCCAGCCGCGCGTCGTAGGTCATCACCGCGTCGATGAAGCCGGCGACGGCCAGCCGGATCGCAGTAGCGAGATGGAGCGCGTCGAGCGTGGCGACGGTGAGCGGCTCGACCGACTCGGCGTCTTCGAGCAACGCCTCGTCGAGCGGCACGAGCGCAATGCCGCCGAGCAACTCGTCGGCCTGGCCTGTCACCCCGAAGCGAAGGGCGAGCCGACGCAGCTCGACGCCGAGAAGGCGGCTGGCCACATGCTCGTCGTACTCCTCGAGCGCCCGCAGCACTGACGCCGCGTCCGGTTCCGCGAGCAGGACGCGGCCGAGCGCGCTCGTGTCGACGTACACGCCTGCCACGAGCTAGGAGCGCTCGTCGCGGCCCTCGGCGAGCGTCGCGTCCGTCGTACCGGCCGGAGCACCGGGAGCATCAATCCGCGCCGCGATGGTGCCGAGCCGCTCGCGCGGAACGGTGGCGCCGAACGTCGCGGAGAGCTCCGTGTAGCGATCGAGCCCCGATCCGGCCGGGACGAGCCTCGCGACGACGCGGCCGCGCTCGGTCACGGCCAGCGGCTCGCCCAGCTTCACCCGCCGGAGATACCGGCTGAGGTTCTGCCGCAGTTCGCGAACGCCGACGGAGGGAATCATGTGCGTCACACTGTAGCACATTGCCGACGTCGAGCTGTGCGCCGACACCGAAGTTCACGAACGTGGCACGCGTCGCCCCTGATAGTTGCGCGCGACGTCCCCAGGTGCGTTGCTCCCGAGCACGACTGTTCCGCTGTACCCGCACATCAGTAGGGATGCGAGCTCTTGCGTGTCCGACACCGGACCTGCGGAAAGACTCCGAGAAGCGTGAGGCCCGGCTTAGCCGGGCCTCACTCACTACCTAATTGAGGGAGATCGTCATGGCGCCGAAGGCGCCGGATCTCCGTCAATCCTCGTCGAGCGGCGACTCCACCTCGGGCGTCTCCTCGGCCTCGCCCGCCTCGTGCGACGAGGTCGTGTCCGAACCCGGCGTGCCGCCGAAGTCCAGGCCGAGCGACTGCAGGTCGATCCCATCGCCGTCGCCGCCGATCTCCTGCAACGCGGCGAGCAGCTGCTCCTCGGTGGCCGGCCGCGTGTACGCCGACGCCGGCACCTTCGAGGACGGGCCGATCTCGATCCCCCGGTACCGCTTCAGCCCCGTGGCCGCCGGGATCAGCTTCCCGATGATCACGTTCTCCTTCAGCCCGAGCAGCCGGTCGACCTTGCCCTCGATCGACGCGTCGGTCAGCACCTTCGTCGTCTCCTGGAACGAGGCCGCCGAGAGGAACGACTCGGTCGCGAGCGACGCCTTCGTGATCCCGAGGATCAGCGGCTCGAAGGTCGCCTGCTCCTTCTTGCCCTTCTCCTTCTTCACACGCAGGTTCTCGCGCTCCAGCACGACCTTGTCCACGAGCTGCCCGGGCAGCAAGTTGGTGTCGCCGGAGTTGTCGACGCGCACCTTCTTCAGCATCTGCCGCACGATCAGCTCGATGTGCTTGTCGTGGATGTCGACGCCCTGCGAGCGGTACACCTTCTGCACCTCGCCGACGAGGTAGACCTCGGTCTCCGTCGACGCCCTGCCCGAGTGCGCGTGCAGCTCGAGCAGCTCGGCCGGAGCGATCGAGCCCTCGTTCAGCGGGTCGCCCGGAGCGACGACGTCGCCCTTCTTGACGAGCAGCCGCGTGCGGCGCGGGAGTGCGTACTCCTTCTCGTCCGCCTCGGAGTCGTCCGGCGTGATCGTGATCTTCGGCCCGCGCTCGGTCTCCTCGACCGTGATGCGGCCCGCGATCTCTGCGAGCACAGCAGCACCCTTCGGGTTGCGCGCCTCGAAGATCTCGACGACGCGCGGCAGGCCGTGCGTGATGTCCGCACCGGCGACACCGCCGGTGTGGAACGTCCGCATCGTCAGCTGCGTGCCCGGCTCGCCGATCGACTGCGCGGCGATGATCCCGACCGCGTCGCCGATCTCGGCGATCTCACCGGTGGCGAGGAAGATGCCGTAGCAAGCGCGGCACACGCCGTGCTCGGAGCGGCACTTCAAGACGCTCCGCGCCGAGATCAGCGTGTCGTCGTCGAGCTCTTCCATCAGCTCGTCGACGAGCGTCTTCGTGAGCACGTCGCCGCGCTCCGCGAGCACCGTCTTGCCGGGCCTCCCCGAAGCGAGCGGCTTGCGCACGTCCTCGGCGAGCAGCCGGCCGTAGAGGCTGCGGTTCGGGCCGTCGACGGACGTGAGCGGGAGGATGATCCCCTCTTCCGTCTTGCAGTCCTCGATCCGGATGATCACGTCCTGCGCGACGTCGACGAGACGCCGGGTCAGGTAGCCGGAGTCGGCGGTGCGGAGCGCCGTGTCGGCGAGACCCTTGCGGGCGCCGTGCGTCGAGATGAAGTACTCGAGCACCGACAGGCCCTCCATGAAGTTCGCCTTGATCGGCCGCTCGATGATGTCGCCCTTCGGATTCGCCATCAGGCCGCGCATACCGGCCAGCTGGCGGATCTGCTTCATCGAGCCTCGTGCACCCGAGTTGGCCATCATGAAGATGGGGTTCAGCTCGTCGAGGTTCCGCTCCATCGCGTCGGCGACGGCGTCGGTGGCCTCCGTCCACTTGCTGACGACGGCCTCCTTGCGCTCCTCGTCGGTGATCAGGCCGCGGAAGTACTGATCCTCGATCGTGCGAACCTCACCCTCGAAGCCCTCGAGGATCTCTTCCTTGTCCGGCGGGATGACGACGTCGTTCTTCGAGATCGTCACACCGGCCTGCGTCGCGTAGTGGAAGCCGAGCGACTTCACCTTGTCGAGCACCGCGGCCATGACGTGCGGGCCGTAGTTCTCCGCGAGCAGCAGGAGGAAGGTGTCCATCTCGCGCTTGGAGAGCGTCTCGTTCGCGAAGTCGTGCAGCCACTCCTCGTCGCTGCCCATGCCGACGGCCTCGGAGAGCACCCGCTCGACCTCCTGATTGAAGATCACGCGGCCGGCCGTGGTGACGATCGACTCGCCGCTCTCGAACCGGAACTCGATCGGCTGCTGGATCCCGACCTGCTCTGCGTCGAGCGCGAGCTCGATCTCCTCCTCGGACTGGAAGCGCTTCGGCCTCGGCTTGAGCTTCGCCGCCTCGAGGACTCGTGAGGTCCTGATCCGAGTAGGTGAGGTAGTACAGGCCGAGCACCATGTCCTTCGACGGCGTCGCGAGCAGGCGCCCGTGCGCCGGCGAGAAGATGTTGTTCGACGAGAGCATCAGGATCCGGGCCTCCGCCTGCGCCTCCGCGGACAGCGGGACGTGGACGGCCATCTGGTCGCCGTCGAAGTCAGCGTTGAACGCGTGGCAGACGAGCGGGTGGACCTGGATCGCCTTGCCCTCGACGAGCACGGGCTCGAACGCCTGGATCCCGAGGCGGTGGAGCGTCGGCGCGCGGTTCAGCAGCACCGGGTGCTCGGTGATCACCTCTTCCAGGACGTCCCAGACCTCGGGCGTCATCGAGTCGACGTACTTCTTCGCCGCCTTGATGTTCTGGACGGTCTTCCGCTCGACGAGCCGGCTCATGATGAACGGCTTGAAGAGCTCGAGCGCCATCAGCTTCGGCAGGCCGCACTGGTGCAGCTTCAGGTACGGGCCCGACACGATCACCGAGCGGCCGGAGTAGTCGACGCGCTTGCCGAGCAGGTTCTGGCGGAACCGGCCCTGCTTGCCCTTCAGCATGTCGCTGAGCGACTTCAGCGGGCGGTTGCCCGGGCCCGTGACCGCGCGCCCGCGGCGGCCGTTGTCGAACAGCGCGTCGACGGCCTCCTGGAGCATGCGCTTTTCGTTGTTCACGATGATCTCGGGCGCGCCGAGGTCGAGCAGGCGCTTCAGCCGGTTGTTCCGGTTGATCACGCGCCGGTAGAGGTCGTTCAGGTCACTCGTCGCGAAGCGGCCGCCGTCGAGCTGGACCATCGGGCGGAGCTCCGGCGGAATCACCGGGACCGCTTCGAGGATCATCCACTCGGGCCGGTTCTCGCTCGTGATGAACGCGTTCACGACCTTCAGGCGCTTGATCCCGCGCTGCTGCTTCTGACCCTTCGAGGTGCGGATCGTCTCGCGGAGGATCGCCGCCTCGTTGTTCAGGTCGAGGTCCTTCAGCAGCTCGCGGATCGACTCCGCGCCCATGCCGCCGCGGAAGTAGACGCCGAAGCCGTACGGAGAGCCGAACCGGTCCTTGAGCTCGCGGAAGAGCTGCTCGTCGCCCTCGATGTGCTTGACCTCGAGGTCCTTGAACAGCAGCCACGTGCGCTCGAGCCGGTCGCGCGAGTCCTCGGCAGCCTCGCGCGCGTCAGCGCGGCGCTGCTCGATGTCCTGGTACATCTCGCGCACCTTCAGCGCCCACTGCACGAGCGCGTCGAGATCTTCCTTCCGGATCTTCCCGTCGGTCTTCAGGCAGAGGTCGTTGACGAGCTCGCGAAGCTGCTCGGGCGTCTCGACGTCGGCGTCGCGCTCGAGCGTCTCGGCGAGCAGGCCCTTGCCGAGCGTGCGCGCCTTCTCGAGGTTCTTCTGGTCGACCGCCTTGACGATGTCGATGTCCTCGTCGTGCGGCTCGGCGCCGTCGAGCAACGCATCGAGGATGCGGTTGATGTGCTTGGTGATCGCGCCCTTCTTCGCGCCCGCCGCCTTGTCGAGCGTCTTGGTGAGCGGCGCGATGGCGTTGCGGATCTGCTCGGCGGCACTCGCGACCTGCTCGAGCTCGCGCGCGTTCAGCTTGCGGTCGGGGCGGATCGCGCCGTCCCGGACGAGCTCGCGGATCTTCTTCGAGTCCTCGGTCGTGATCGTCTTGCCGAGGTCCTTGAACATCCCGCCGACGAGGCCACGCGCCTCGTCGAGCGGCGGGAGCAGCGCCTCCTCGGCCCAGTTCGACAGGCCGCGGACCCAGAAGTCGTCGTCCTCGTCGAAGCTGCGTGCCTCCTTGCCCTTCACGAAGTAGTCGCGGCGCCGGGCGAGCCGGTCCTCGAGCGCGGCAAGCGCCTCGTCGCGATCGACGTAGATGCGCTCGGACTCGGCCTTGACCTGGTCCTCGAGCGTCGCCAGGTCCTTCGCGCGGGCCTCCTTGTCGACCGCCGTGACGATCGAGGCCGCGAAGTAGAGGACCTTCTCGAGCTCGCGCGGGGCGATGTCGAGCAGGTAGCCGATGCGGCTCGGGACTCCCTTGAAGAACCAGATGTGCGAGACCGGCGCCGCCAGGTCGATGTGACCCATGCGCTCGCGGCGCACCTTCTGCCGCGTCACCTCGACGCCGCAGCGCTCGCAGATGATCCCCTTGTAGCGGACGCGCTTGTACTTGCCGCAGTAGCACTCCCAGTCCTTGGTCGGACCGAAGATGCGCTCGCAGAAGAGACCGTCACGCTCGGGCTTGAGCGTGCGGTAGTTGATCGTCTCGGGCTTGGTGACCTCGCCCGAGGACCAGTCGCGGATCTGCTTCGACGACGCGAGGCCGATCCGAATTGCGTCGAAGTCGTTGATATCGATCAAGTCGCTCCCTACTCCTCTTTTTCCAGATCCACCAGGTCAACTTCGGCCAACGGCCCGACCTGGGCCTCGGCCTCTTCTTCCGCTTCGTCGTCCGCCGTCACTTCGACCTCGTCGAGGTCGGTGAGCACCTCGTCGGCCGGCAGGGCGAGCTCGCCGTCGTTGTCGGCGCGCTCCTGGCCCTCCTCGGCCTCCTCGGCCGTGGGCTGACGCGCGGCCGCGCGCAGCGAGCCGGGCGAGAGGTCGATCCCGAGCTCTTCCGCAGCGCGGAGCAGCTCGTCGTCCTCTTCCCTCACCTCGACCTCGCCGCCGTCCTCGGAGATCACGTGCACGTCCAGCGCGAGCGACTGCATCTCCTTCAGCAGCACCTTGAAGCTCTCGGGGATCGAGGGCTCCGCGATGTTCTCGCCCTTGACGATCGCCTCGTAGGCCTTCACGCGGCCGACCGTGTCGTCGGACTTGATCGTGAGCATCTCCTGCAGCGTGTACGCGGCGCCGTACGCCTCGAGCGCCCACACCTCCATCTCGCCGAAGCGCTGGCCACCGAACTGCGCCTTGCCGCCCAGCGGCTGCTGGGTGACGAGCGAGTACGGGCCGGTGCTGCGCGCGTGGATCTTGTCGTCCACGAGGTGGAGCAGCTTCAGGATGTACATGTAGCCGACGGTGACGGTCTGCTTGAAGGCGTCGCCGGTCCGTCCGTCGAACAGCCGCACCTTGCCCGAGACCTGTCGTCCCTCAGGCCCGTTCGCGTCGTAGTTGAACTTGATCGGGTGATCCGGGTTCTGGCGCGTCCACTCGATCAGCGCCTCGTCGACGTCGAGCGGCGTCGCGCCGTCGAAGACGGGCGATGCGACGGGCGTCGGCCCGTTGCGCTCCTCGCCGTTCTCGGCGAACACGCCGTGCGCGGCGGCCCAGCCGAGGTGCGTCTCGAGGATCTGGCCGATGTTCATGCGCGACGGCACGCCGAGCGGGTTCAGGACGACGTCCACCGGACGGCCGTCCTCCATGAGCGGCATGTCCTCCTCGGGGACGATCTTCGCGATCACGCCCTTGTTGCCGTGGCGGCCGGCGAGCTTGTCGCCCTCGGCGATCTTGCGCTTCTTGGCCACGTAGACGCGGACGAGCTCGTTCACGCCCGGGCTCAGGTCGTCGCCTGAGTCGCGCGAGAAGGTCTTGACGTCGATGACGACGCCGCCTTCGCCGTGCGGGACCTTCAGCGAGGTGTCGCGGACCTCGCGCGCCTTCTCCTTGAAGATCGCGCGGATCAGCTTCTCCTCAGCCGTCAGCTCGGTCTCGCCCTTCGGCGTGACCTTGCCGACCAGGAGGTCGCCCGAGCCGACTTCCGCGCCGATGCGGACGACGCCGCGGTCGTCGAGGTTCCGGAGCGACTCCTCCGAGCGGTTCGGGATGTCGCGCGTGATCTCCTCGTCGCCGAGCTTCGTCGAGCGGGCGTCGATCTCGTACTCGTGGATGTGGATCGAAGAGAGGACGTCCTCCTTGACCAATCTCTCCGAGAGCACGATGGCGTCCTCGAAGTTGTAGCCCTCCCACGGCATGAAGGCGACCAGCAGGTTCGCGCCGAGCGCGAGCTCGCCGTCGCGGGTCGAGGACCCGTCGGCCAGCACCTGGTCCTTCTTCACGCGCTCACCGAGGCCGACGATCGGCTTCTGGTGGATCAGCGTGCCCTGGTTCGACCGCATGAACTTCGTCAGCGGGTAGGAGTCCTTGCCGTCCTTCGTCTCGACGGTGATCGACTCGGCGTCCACGTCGACGACCTGGCCGGCGGCATCCGCGAGGATGACGTCGCCGGTGTCGACCGCGGCGCGGTACTCGAGGCCGGTGCCGACGAGCGGCGCCTGGGCGATCATCAGCGGTACCGCCTGCCGCTGCATGTTCGCGCCCATGAGCGCGCGGTTCGCGTCGTTGTGCTCCAGGAACGGGATCAGGGCCGTCGCGACCGACACGATCTGCGCCGGCGCGACGTCCATGAAGTCGACGTCCTTCGGAAGGGCGATCACCGCCTCGCCGCCGCCGCCGCCCGGGCGGGAGAGCACCTGCTCGTGCTCGAACTTGCCCGTGCGCTCGTCGATCCGCTCCGAGGCCTGCGCGATCGTGTACTGCGCCTCCTCGATCGCATCGAGGTAGACGATCTCGTCCGTCACCTTGCCGTTCGTGACTCGGCGGTAGGGCGTCTGGATGAACCCGAACTCCGACACCGTCGCCATCGAGGCGAGCGACGAGATGAGGCCGATGTTCGGGCCCTCCGGCGTCTCGATCGGGCACATGCGCCCGTAGTGCGTCGGGTGGACGTCGCGCACCTCGATCGGCGCGCGCTCGCGCGTCAGGCCACCGGCGCCGAGCGCCGAGAGGCGCCGGCGGTGCGTGAGGCTCGAGAGCGAGTTCGTCTGGTCCAGGAACTGCGAGAGCTGCGAGGAGCCGAAGAACTCCTTCAGCGCCGCCACGACCGGGCGGATGTTGATGATCGTCTGCGGCGTGATCGTGTCGACGTCCTCCGTCGTCATCCGCTCGCGGACGACGCGCTCCATCCGGTAGAGGCCGACCCGGAACGCCTCCTGGATCAGCTCACCGACCGTGCGGAGACGCCGGTTGCCGAAGTGCTCGTACTCGTCCAGCTCGCTCGCGATCGGCGCGCGCGGAAGCGAGATCGCGTCTGCCGCGTAGTCCTTCGACTCCTCCTCGAGCCCCAGGAGCTTTGGCAGCTCGACGAGCTTGCGGACGAGCGAGACGATGTCCTGCTTCGTCAGCACGCGCGTGTCGTCCGGAACGTCGACGTCGAGGCGCTGGTTCAGCTTGTAGCGGCCGACCTTCGTCAGGTCGTAGCGCTTCGGGTCGAAGAAGAGCGACCGGAGCAGGTTCCGCGCGTTGTCGAGCGTCGGCGGCTCGCCGGGACGCTGCTTCTTGAAGACCTCGATCAGCGCCTGGTCCTCGGTCTCCGCCGGGTCCTTCTCCAGCGTGTTGACGATGAACATCGAGTTGTCGAACAGCTTGAGGAGCGCCTCGTTCGTCGAGGTGTCGATCGCGACCCCGGTCGTGGGGTCCTCGGCGGGGAGCGCCCGGAGCAGGGTGGTGATCGGGAGCTTGCGCTTCCGGTCGATCCGTGCGAAGACGATCCCCTTCTTGTCGATCTCGAGCTCGAGCCACGACCCGCGGGACGGCATGAGGTTCGCCGTGAAGACCTGCTTGGTCGGGTCCTTGGGCTCCATCAGGTAGGCACCCGGGCTCCGGACGAGCTGCGTCACGATCACGCGCTCCGTCCCGTTGATGATGAAGGTGCCCCACTCGGTCATCAGCGGGAAGTCCCCCATGAAGACCGTCTGCTCGCGGATCTCGCCCGTCTCCTTGTTCACGAAGCGGACGGTCATCGAGAGCGGAGCCTGATACGTCATGTCCTTCTCCCGGCACTCGGTGATCGAGACCGGCGGCTCGCCAAAGCGGTACTCCCCGAACTCGACAGCCAGGGTGCCCGTGTAGTCCTCGATCGGCGAGATGTCGTCGATCGTCTCGCGGAGACCCTCGTCCAGGAACCAGTCGAAACTGGCCTTCTGGATGTCGATCAGGTTGGGGAGGTCGAGGACGTGCTTGAGGCGAGAGAAATTCTTGCGCGCGCGGGGCGCAGTGACCTGAGTGGTCAAAGTGCGAACAGCCTCCCTTGGAGAAACGGCGTGGTGTTTGGGCGGACGGACGGACGAGCGGAAACGGCGCGGAACCGCTCAGGGTACCGAAGTACCCCCTCCATGCGCAAGGGATTCCGGACGGGTTCGCCGTCGGCGGTCACCGGATGGTAGCGCGTGTCCTCCGGAATTGCCAGAGACGCCCTTTCGGGCGTCTCTGGGGGAGGTACCGCAGAGGCCTGAGGGCCCCGTTGGCGGACTTCTAGGGCGAGCTCGTGGTGGTGCCGGTGGAGGTCGTCCCTCCGCTGCCGGCCGCAGCGCAACTTCCTGCGCCCTTGGACTTTCCGGTCGTCGTGCCGGTCGTGGTGGTCGACGCGGTGCTCGCCGTCGAGGTCGTCCCGGTCGAGCCGGGCGCGGCCTCGAGGGCGCGGTCGCCGTGGCGCTTGTGCGCCGGCCAGGCCTGCTTGTTGATCCGCATCTTGACCCACTTGCCGCTGCCGGTCCGGTGGCAGATCCAGAGCTTCTTGGCGGAATGCTTGTCCGTCGTGGTCGTCCCAGTCGACGCCGTCGAGGACGTTGCCGTCTTGTTCTTGCCCTTGCCGGGGGGCGGGCCCTTGGCGACGGCCACCGAGGCGGCGACGCCGGCCAGGAACAGGGCTGTGATCACGAGTGCTTTGAGCTTCACGGGTTCAGGTCTCCTCGGGGTCTTTGGGGGCTTACGCCCAACTAGATGCTTCGGCGCCCGGGAACCTGCGCTCTACCCGCGGTGATCCCTGAAACGAGGGAGGGCGCCCTTGCGGGGCGCCCTCCGGAACCGGCTGTCAACCACGAGCGAGGCTACTTCACCTCGACGGTCGCGCCAGCCTCCTCGAGCTGGGCCTTGATCGAGTCGGCCTCCTCGCGGGGCACGCCCTCCTTGACCGCCTTCGGCGCGCTGTCGACCACGTCCTTGGCCTCCTTGAGGCCGAGGCCCGTGATCGCGCGGACGACCTTGATCACGCCGATCTTCTGCTGGCCGGCCTCGGTCAGCACGACGTCGAAGGCGCTCTGCTCCTCCGCCGCCGCCGCGTCGCCGCCGCCGCCTGCAGGAGCAGCGGCCGCGACCGGCGCTGCGGCCGTCACGCCCCACTCCTCTTCGATCTTGTTCTTCAGCTCGACGAGCTCCAGGACGGTCATCTTCCCGAGCTCGCCGAAGACGGTGTCGACACCGCTAGCCATCTACGACTCCTTTCGCCGCGTCGGAAGCTTCCGCTTCCTCCGCGGGTTCGTCACTGGTTTCCGTGGTTGGTTCGTCAGCGGCAGCCCCGGGGGCAGCCGCTTCCGCCACTTGCTCCGGGACCTCCGGTGCTGCAGCTTCGCCGCCGAGCTGCTCGATGCGGGCGTCGATCAGCCCGACGAGGTTGCGGAGCGGCGCGTTGAAGAGCCCGACGATCGCGTACAGCGGTGCCGCGATCGCGCCGACCACCTGGCCGCGCAGCTGGTCGAGCGGCGGCAGCTTGGCGAGGGTCTCGATCTCCTCCGCCGTGATCGGGCGGCCGTCGAGGATGCCTCCGCGCACCGCGAGCACCTTCGTGTCGCGGGCCGTCGCGCCGATCGCCTTGGCAACGGCAACGGGATCGCCGTCGGTCTCGAGGAACGCGATCGCGGTCGGGCCCTCGAGCAGCGCGAGCAGCGCGTCGGCGCCTGCGGCCTCGGCCGCACGGCGGGTCAGCGTGTTCTTGACGACGGTGAACTTCGCGCCGTGCTTCAGCAGCTCGGTGCGGAGATCGTCGATCTGGGGCATCGTCAGCCCGCGGTAGTCCGCGACGATCAGCGTCTCGCTCGACTTGAGCCGATCGGTCAGGTCTGCGACGACCTTCTGCTTGTCCTCTTTCTGCACTGAATCATTCCCTCCGGGAATGACTAGGCCCGCCGGAGGCGGGCCAGGACGAGCGCGGCTGCGCCCGGACGAGCCCCACCTCGACTGGACTTCTGCCTCGCGGCTGCCAGTGGTCTTCGGCGGTCTAGTCGGTTACGTCGTAACTGTAGCGACCTCGCTCGAGGAGTCCGACTCCGCGAACTCCTCCAGGATCCCGCGCGTGCGCGCGGGGTCGACCTTGATCCCCGGGCCCATCGTGCTGGCCAGGGTGATCCCCTTGATGTAGCGGCCCTTGGCCGCCGACGGCTTCGCCCGCACAATCTCTTCCACTAGGGCGGCGTAGTTCTCGACGAGCTCACGCTCGCCGAAGCTCTTCTTGCCGATCGCAACGTGGACGTTCGCGCCGCGGTCGGTCCGGTACTCGAGCTTGCCGGCCTTCGCGTCGCGGACGGCCTTGCCGACGTCCATCGTCACCGTTCCGGTCTTCGGGTTGGGCATCAGCCCGCGCGGGCCGAGCACCCGGCCGAGCCGGCCGACGACGCCCATCTGGTCGGGCGTCGCGATCGCGACGTCGAAGTCGATCGTGCCCTCCTCGATCGTCTTGGCGAGGTCGGCGGTGCCGATCAGGTCGGCCCCGGCCTCCTGCGCCTCGCGGGCCTTGTCGCCCTCGGCGAACACGGCGACGCGCATCTCGCGGCCGGTGCCGTGCGGGAGCATCGAGGGTGCCGCGGAGCTGCTGGTCGGCGTGCCGGACGTTCAGGCCGAGGCGAAAGTGCGCCTCGACCGTCTCGTCGAACTTCGTCCCCTCGAAGGTCTTCAGCACCTTGACCGCCTCGACCGGCGAGTAGAGCTTCTCGCGGTCGATCGCGGCGCGGGCCGCGCGATAGAGCTTGCCGTGCTTCATTTGTCCACCTCCACGCCCATCGAGCGCGCCGTGCCGGCGATCACGAGCATCGCCTGGTCGACGTCGCGCGCGTTCAGGTCTTCCATCTTGGCTTCCGCGATCGAGCGGAGCTGGGCTTGCGTCAGACGGCCCACCTTCTCCCGGTTCGGCTCGCCGGAGCCCTTCTCGATCCGCAGCGCCTCCTTGATCAGGACGGCGGCCGGCGGCGTCTTGGTGATGAACGTGAACGAGCGGTCCTCGAAGACGGTGATCTCGACCGGGATGATCCGGCCGTTCTGGTCGGCGGTCTGCGCGTTGAACGCCTTGCAGAACTCCATGATGTTGACGCCGTGCTGGCCGAGCGCCGGACCCACAGGCGGCGCCGGGTTGGCTTGGCCGCCCGGAATCTGAAGCTTGATCGTGGTGAGGATCTTCTTCGCCATCAGTCGATCTTCTTTACCTGGTCGAAGCCGAGCTCGACGGGCACCTGGCGCTCGAAGATGTCGACGAGCACCTTCAGCTTCTGCTGGTCGGGGTTGACGTCGACGATCTCGCCGTCGAAGTCGCTGAGCGGGCCGGAGGTGACCTTCACCTGCTCGCCGAGGATGAACTCGACGAGGGTGCGCGCGCGCTCGGCGGTCGAGGCGCCCGTGTGCAGGATGCGGTCGACCTCGGGCTGCGAGAGCGGGATCGGCTTGCTGCCGGCGCCGACGAAGCCCGTCACGCCCGGCGTGTTCTTGACGACCGTCCAGGCGTCGTCGTTCAGGTCCATGTTCACGAGCACGTAGCCCGGGAGCACGCGCTTCTCGGCCTGCACCTTCTGGCCGTCCTTCGTCTCGATCACCTGCTCGGTCGGGACGACGACGCGCCGGAAGCGCGGACGCTGGTTCATCGAGTCGATCCGGTGCTCGAGGTTGGCCTTCACCTTGTTCTCGTGGCCGGAGTACGTGTTGATGACGTACCAGCGGAACATCAGAGGATGGCCTCCACGACTCGCTGCCAGAGGAGGTCGTTCAGCCAGAGGTAGAGACCCGTGATCGCGCAGGCGATGATCACGACGACCGAGCCCGTCGTCACCTGGCGCTGATCGGGCCACTCGACCTTGCGAAGCTCGGCGATCGACTCGCGGATGAAGGAGCCCCGCTGGGCCTCGCGCCGACCGGTCTGCCCACGCTGCGTCTGCGCGGCCGGGCGCACCTGCGCCTGGCGCGAGCGGGCGCGCTGCGAGAAGGACTTGTCGCCCGCCGCGGCTGCGCCACCGGTGCCGGCGGTGCCACCCGCGCCGCCGGCGGCTGCGCCGCCCTGGGCGCGCCGCTGGGCGCGCCGCTGTGCGCGGGAGGCCATCAGCGGGTCTCCCGATGGGGCGTGTGCTTGCTGCACCAGCGGCAGTACTTCTTGAACTCGATCCGGTCGGGATCGTTTCGCTTCGACTTCATCGTCTGGTAGTTGCGTCGCTTGCACTCGGTGCATGCGAGGGTGATCCCGACTCGTACTCCAGTGGCCATGTGATCTCTCTCTGAGGGCGCGGAAAACCAGGGCTACCGCCCCGCGAATCGCGCATGGTAGCGAAGATCGGCGGGCTGGCTAAGAGGCTCCAACATGATGACGCTTCGTCGCCGGGGCGCGATGGTCGTTCCGAGGCAAGGACGCAGGGAGCGCTCAGGCTGCCAGCCTGAGCGCGACTGAGGACGCCGCGTCGGGGCGAGCAGCGCGGCCCGGCGGCACAAGGCTCATCGTGTTGGAGCCTCTGATAGCGGCGGGTGGATTCGAACCACCGACCTACGGGTTATGAGTCCGTCGCTCTAACCACTGAGCTACGCCGCCGAGCGGGACGATTCTAGCCGGAGCCTCCTGTGCCCGAGCTCACGACGAGGGAGACCGTCGACCCGACACGGCGCTGCGAGATCACCCTGCCGCGCCGGACCCTGGGCGAGCGCCGTACGGTGACCTTGCCGACGCGGAAGCCCGCGGTGACGAGCGCCCGACGGGCCTGGGCGAGCGTCAGCCCGACGACCTTCGGGAGCGCGCAGGGCAGCGCGCCGTCGAGACCTGCGAAGGTCACAGCGCCATTCGGCGAGCGAGTAGCGGCCCCGCCGCTCTCGGACGCCGCCGCTGGCGCTGAGCAGCCGCGCGCCCTTGCACGAGAGCGAGATCGAGTCGCGGGCATCGCCGCCGGTGTCGGCGATCGTCCCCGCGACGCCGCGCGCACCGGCGTCGACGACGTACGAGTCGTTGCCGGAGCCGCCGTCGAGGCGGTCGCGCCCGCCGTCGACCGCCAGGATGTCGTTCCCGGGCCCGCCGACGATCGTGTCGTCTCCCGGCCCGCCCCGCAGGCGGCCGCCGACGCCGATCCCGCGCAGGACGTCGGCTCCTTCGCCGCCCGCCGCGAAAGCCGCGACGAGCACGTCCGCGCCGCTACCGCCGTCGACGAGCGCGATCGATGCGCCCGACACGTCGACGGAGTCGTCGCCGTCGCCGACCTCGACGATCAGCGTCTCGGCGATCCCCGGGCAGAAGACTTCGTGGGCGTTCACCTGGGTGCACGTGCTCGTTCGCAGAACGGAGCCCGCGTCGACGAAGCGAAAGCCGCCCGGCTCCTCGCGCACGATGACGCGGTTCGCCTCTCCGAGATCGGCGGTGAAGGTGACATCCGCCGAGTCGACGTCGTCGCGCACGACGAGCGCCGCTCGTCCCGCCGGCGCGAGCGACAACGCCGCGACGACGGTGATCGCAACCGCGACCAGACCCCTCATGCGACCGAGCCTATCCGCGAGTAGCGAGCGCTAGCTCGAGCGAGCGTGCGCTCGGATCGCCCGCGAGAAGCGGTCGGTCAGCTCCAGCGCGCCGTCGACGCTGAGGTGCCGAGCATCCCGGTAGATCGGGGTCCCTGCCCGTGATGAGACACACAGCCCGTCCGGGCACAGGACGCCCGTCAGATCGAGAGCGCGCGCCGAGGGAGCGGCGGTCACGGCTTCACGTTCGATCCGGATCGCACGCGTGAGCCGCTCGACAGCCACGGCGCGCGGCGTCGACGATCCGCAGCGCGCCAGCAGGATGCGGAGCACGGCGCACTGTTCCTGCATCGGCGGAACCGAGGGAACGGGGTGCACGAGCAAAACGGGCACGCCTGCGTCGTCCAGTCTGGTGAGCAGCGTGCGGAGCGCGTCGAGCCAGAGTTGCGCTTTCGCGGTCGGGTCGTGCGTCATCGAGCCTTCACCCGCTGCGAGGCCGACCGCGGGGTCGTCCAGGTACTTGTCGGTTCGAGCTGCGACGACCACGAGGTTCGGTCGACTCGAGATCAGCCGCTCCAGCGCCTGGGAGCTGAAGCCGGGGCACGCTCCGAGCTCACCATCCGCGCGCTCGACGCGAAGACCGACCGGCGGACACGACGAGTAGGTCGTCACCGAGAAGTCGAGCCCCGCCCTGTTGGCTGCGAGGGCGACGGGCTCCGTGAACTGGCCCGCGTTCGAGTCGCCGTAGAGGACGACGCTTCCCGTCGAGCCGGCGACGAACCACGTGCAGCGTCGAATGGCAGCCGCGTCGGTGGGCGACGACCGATCGCAGCCACGGAGGACGTCGGCGTGCAGCGCTGCCCCGCCCTTCCAGCTCTTCATGCTGTCGGTTCTGCTCAGAGTCTCCGTCGCGAGGAGCAACGCACCGCACGCCGCCACCGGGACGGCGACGCAGACTGCCGCCAGCACGACGACGCGGCGGCCGACGAGCTTCGGGCTGAATCGCAGTGGGTTCTCGACGTAGCGATACGAAGCCCAGGCCGGAGCGACCGAGACGATCGCGGCCAAAGGCGCCGCCCACCGGCTCCCCGGCCACAGGGCGCCCGCGAACACGATCAGCGGCCAGTGCCAGAGGTAGAGGCTGTACGACCGGTCGCCCACCCACACCATCGATCGCGACGACAGCGCCCGACCGACGCCGACCGCCGCTCCACAACCCGCAGCGAGGAGCACGCAGCTGCCGATGACCGGAAGCAACTCGTTCGCCTCGGCACGTCCCGCGGCGACACCGACTGCCGCGATCCCGCCGGCCCCGAGCACGAGACGAGCTGCCGGCGAGAGGCGAGTGGCCAGCGGCACCAGCAAGGCGACCAGCGCTCCCGCGCCGAACTCCCACGCGCGCGCAGGAGCTGCGTAGAACGCGAGCCGTCCGGCGAAGTCGGCGTCGGGCACGAGGCTGCCGCCGGAGAGAAGGAACGAGACGGCGAGCGAGCACACGCACGTTGCGAGGACGGCTGCGGCGATGAACGCGCGCGACCTTCGAACGCGCCTGCCCGCGTACCAACCGGCGAGGAGCACCAGCGGAAAGACCAGATAGAACTGCTCTTCGACGGCCAACGTCCACGTGTGCAGGAAAGGGTCGAGGGAAGCCGCGACGTCGAAGTACCCCGCTGATCGGGTCGACAGCTCGACGTTCGCTCCGAACAGCGCCGCAGCGATCCCGGTACGTCCTGTGGCCCACTGCGACGCGGCGGGCGCCGCGAGTGTGGCGAGCAGCGCCACCCCGCCGACCATCACCGCAAGCGCGGGCAGCAGGCGCTTGGCCCTGCGCCCGTAGAAGCGCAGGAGATCGATCGAGCCCGCGGTCTCCAGCTCGGTCAGCAGCATCTGCGTGATCACGAAGCCGGAGATCGCGAAGAAGACGTCGACCCCGATGAACCCGCCGGGTACCGGCAGCCCGGCGTGGAAGGCGATCACCAGCAGGACGGCGACTGCGCGCAGCCCCTGGATGTCGCGACGACGGGCCCGTGGAGCAGCGGCCGCTCCGTCAGCGCGGCTCGGCTTGATCCGTTCGAGCTGCGGCGCTCGCGGCCGACGTCGCGTCGCGGGGGCCGTCCCTACAGCGGTCGCGGCCCTGAGGAAGATGACTCGACCGCCGAGCTACTGGATCAGGGTCAGCATCTTGAACATCGGCAGGTACATCGCGATGATGATCACGCCGACCATCAGTCCGACGCCGATCATCATCAGCGGCTCGATGATCGCGGTGAGCGACTGGATCGACGCGTCGACCTCGTCCTCGTAGAAGTCCGCGATCTTCGAGAGCATCTTCTCGAGCTCTCCGGTCTCTTCGCCGATCTTCACCATCTGCGCGACCATCGGCGGGAAGATCGGGTTGTCGATCAACGGCTGCGCGATCGGAACGCCCTCGTGCACCTTGACGCGAACGTCTGCGAGCGCCTCCTCGACGACCCAGTTGCCGGCGGTCTGCCCGGTGATCTCGAGCGCCTTGATGATGTCGACGCCTGCGGCGACGAGCGTCGAGAGCGTCCGCGAGAAGCGGGCCATCGTCACCTTGAGGACGACCTGGCCGATCTTCATCGGGACCTTCAGCTTGAAGCGGTCCCAGATCTTCCGTCCGCTCTCCGACTTCTTCCAGCGCCGGAACGCGACGAACGTCCCGATCATCCCGGGGATGATGATGAACCAATAGGCGCGAATGATGTTCGACGCCTTGACGACCCACTGCGTCAGCACCGGCAGCTCGCCGCCGAGGTCGGCGAAGATCTTCACGAAGATCGGGACGAGGAACATGAGCATCCCGACCAGGACGAGCGTCGCGAAGATCAGGACCATCGTCGGGTAGATCATCGCGCCCTTGACGCGGCGCTTGATCTGCGTTTCCTTCTCGATCTGGTACGCGACGCGATCCAGCACCTGGTCGAGGATTCCGGCCGCCTCGCCCGCTTCGACCATCGAGACGTAGAGGCGCGAGAAGACCTTGGGGTGACGCGAGAGCGCCTGCGAGAGCAGCAGCCCGCCCTCGACGTCGGCGCGCAGCTCTGCGATGACCTCCATGAGGTACTTGTCGTCGGTCTGCTCCTCGAGGATCACGAGCGCGCTGACGACGTTGAGGCCGGCCTCGATCATCGTCGCGAACTGACGCGAGAAGATCTGGAGCGACTTCGGCTTGACCGCCTTGAAGAACGTGCGCGCCGAGTCCTCGCCCGACGCGGGCAGCTCCTCGAGCATGTTGGCGAGCAGACCGCGGACGCGAAGCTGCTCGCGCGCGGCGTTCGCGTCCGGTGCGCTGATCTGACCGGACGAGTCGAGCCCGCTCGCGTTGATCGCGGCGTACGCGAAGGTGGCCATTAGTGCCTCTTCCGGTTCCGCGCCCGTGCCTCTGGCGCGCGAAAAGCAAGCGATGCAAGGACGCAGGGAGTAGGCGTATTGGTAAATACGCCTACGACTGAGGACGCGGCAGCGCGCCGCTTTGCAGCCGCCAGAGGTACGAGGTGCGGGGCCGGGAGAGGCACTTAAGACCCGGTGGCTTCGTCGAAGGTCGAGGCGACTCGCGCCCAGACCTTCGTCGGCGTGTTGCCGTCGCGGATCACGACGGTCACGCGCTTGAGGGGGCGGGCCGAAGCGACAGTGTCCGCCACGATGTAGACGTCGACGCGGTAGCGCTTCGCATCCGGGCCGGTGATCGTCAGGCTCGGCTTCGAGTCCGCCGGCGCGGTCGCGCTCGTGCACTTCGGGTCGTTGGACGGCGTGAGCGGCGGCCCGGTGTAGGCGAGGCTGTCTTGCGTGTACGTGGCGTCGACACCGGCGACGTCGGACGAAGCGAAGAGGATCCCGCAGTACCTGTAGCCGCGGTAGCGCTCCATCTGGATGTCGGCGATCGCGGCGGCGGTCGAGAGCTTGCTCGCACGCTGGAGCGCGAACGCCCCGGACTGGAACGCGGCGATGAGCGCGAGGATGCCGACGTTCAGCATCGTCATCGACATCAGAAGCTCGATCAGACCGAAGCCGGACTCCTCTTTACGGGCGCGCAGAAGCACACCCCCGGTATCGGCAGATCGCGCCCCGGGCCTTAGGAGGACTACCCGACCGAGACGAGCTTGAGCTCGTACCGCGTGCCGTCCGCGGTGTTCACGAGCGTCACGACCTTGCCCTTGCGGAGCGTGACCGTGGGCGAGCCGGACGCGAGGGCGCCGCCGGCGATGCCGATCTTGGCTTCGCCTCCGACCACCTTGGCGAGCCTGAACACGGGCGAGTCCTTGGGGAACTCCCCGCCGGCGGCGACCGTCTCCTGGACACCGTTGACAGAGATCACGGCGCTGCCGGCGACCCCTGGCGACCCGCTCGACGGGCTGACCGGAACGACGGCCCCTGCGGGGGTCGCACCCGTGCCGCTCGGCGCGGGGGTCGAGGCCCCGCCGCCGACCACCACCACCACCGGCAGTCGTCTCGTCGACCTGCTCGACGAACGGGTCCTTGCTGGAGAAGCGGCCGAAGCTGATCAGTTGGCCGTCGACGGCCACCGGCAGCGGGTCCGAGTCGATGAACGTGCCGTCGCCCGAGGCGGAGGGAGCGGCACCCCCTCCGATCGCACCCGGCGTCGGCAGGACGCTCGGATCGCTGGGAACGACACCCGGCGCGACTGCTGCGGGCGGGGGCGGAGCGGGCTTCGCGTTCAGCATGGCCATGGTGCGAGGAACCTGGAACGCGAGCACTGCGAGGAGCAGCACGCCGCCACCCGCGGCGATGATCTTCTGGCGCTTGGCTTTCGCCTTGAGATCGACCTTCTTCGCCATTACGGGCCAACCGCCTCGGGCGTCACCGGCGGGACCTCGCCGGTCGTGGTGGCCGTCGTGTCGGTCGAGGCGGGTGCGACCGCGGCCGGGGGCGCCGCGCCGGCAACCGGGCCGCTGCCGTAGAGGAACGCGCTCACCGTGAGGAAGGCGCGGATGCTCGGGAAGCCCGACGGCGACTCCGCGAAGGCGAGCTTCTCGACCGCGAACAGGCGGCCGTTCGCGAGCAGCCGGCCCTTCTGCACCGTGACGAGGTTGCGGAGTCGGTACAGGAAGTCCGACAGCGAGTAGAAGTTTCCGGTGAAGATCAGGTCGATCAGCTGCGCGCGGTTCGTGCCGGCGGCTGAAGTCGCCTGAGGCTTGATCGCCTCGAAGACGATCCCGGTCTCGGCGGCGACGTGGCTCAGCTCGAGCATCACGCCCGCGATGTCGTTGTCCGACGGCATCGCCTTCGTCAGGCGGAAGAGGTCGGCGGATCGGATCGGCTGTGCGCCGCTCGACTGCATCTGAGCCGCGCGCGACTCCGAGATCTGCTGCTCGACGAGCACGAGCTCCGCGTCGATCTTCGACGCGCGCGAGCGCTGCGGCGAGACGAGCACGAACCACCCGAAGAGCGCAATGACGAGAGTGATCGCGACACCGACGCCCGCGGTCGCGACCGGCGAGAGCTTGCGCTTGGTCACCTTCACGACGTCGCTCCGGACTGCCGCACGTCGGCGAGGATGGTGAAGCTGACGATCGGGCGACCGGCGATCGAACCGAGCTCGCTCTTCGTCAGCCAGACGTTCTTCAAGTCGGGAATCACGGACAGCCGCGTGATCAGCCGCGCGACCGCATCGTGGGAGTACGTAGAGCCCTCGATCGTCATCAACGTCGGCGGGAGACCCGGCGGCGTCGCGGCCGGCGACGACCCGCTGGCAGGCGTCGGCGAGGTCGCGCTCATCGTTCGCAGCCACACGTCGTTCGGGAGCACGAGCGAGATCTCACGCAGGATCCGGTCCCAGGAGACGCGACGGGTGAGCGCGCTGGAGAGCGCCGAGACGCGCGCGTCGTGCTCGGTCTTCAGCGTCCGTCTCGGCGCGTCCTTCGCGGTGATGTCCGCAACCGACGGCATCAGCGCCAGCTCGGCCTGCGCGCCCTCGAGCTCGGACTTCTTCGACTCCGCGGTGCCCTTCGAGGAGAGGTAGGTCACGCCGATGAGGCCCGTGACGAGCACGATCAGCGCAGTCGAGATGAGCACGGGCACGTTCTGCTTCCGCGTGCTGCGGTGGTGGTCGACCTTCGGGAGGAGATTGACGGCGCGCACTAATCCTCGATCCCGAGTCCGATTGCGACCGCGAGCGATCCGAGTTGCTCCGGCTCGCGAAGCTTCTCGGCGATCTTGACTCGGACGAGTGGATCGCCCACGCGAACCCGTACGCCGATCAGGCGAGCGAGCTCCTCGGCGAAGCCACCGAGATGCGCGGTTCCACCCGTCAGCACGATCTCGCCGATGCCGAGAGAGCCGGGTTGGTTTTGGTAGAACTGCAGCGAGGAGACGAGCTCCCGTGCGAACGACTGCACCTGCCGGTTGAGCGCCTCCCGAGCCTTCACAGCCTGCTCTTCGCGCAAGCCCTCCGGCACTTCGCTGCCGCGGAGTGACAGCGCGCGCTTGATGTCGCCGACCGCCGACGGAGCCATGTCGAGAGCGCGCGCAAGCCCGACGTTGAGCGTGTGGCCGCCCCAGTCGAGGACGCGCGTGAACTCGCAGGTTCGACCGTCCGAGACGGCGAACGTCGTGCGGTCGTGCCCGACTGTGACCGCCACGAGCGCGGCCTGCGCCGGCGTGCCTTCCTCGCGCGGTGCTGCGACGGCGCGCAGGAGCGCGAATGCTTCGAGGTCGATGCCTACGAGCTGGATCCCCGCCTTCTGGCAGGCGGCGACATAGCGGTCGATAAGGTCGCGGTACGCGAGCACGAGCAGGATCCGGTGGGTCGTCGCGCCTTCCTCGTTCACGGTCTTGCTCAGCACCTGGTAGTCGAGGACGGCCTCGTCGATCGGGATCGGCAGGGCCTCCTGCGCGCGGAACTTGATCGCGTTCGCGAGTTGCTTCGCGTCTTCGATCCCCGAGATCTCCAGGGTGCGGACGCCGATCCGGTTCGTCGCGATGCCGAGACGCACGCCGCGCTTCGGAAGCTTGTGCCGCTTGAAGAACACCTTCAGCGCCTCGGCGAGCAGTTCGGGCTCGCGGAGCTCGCCGTTCGAGACGATTCCGTCGCCGAGCTGCTCGCGCGCGAGCTGGAGCACCTCGGCGTGGCCGTTGTTCGAGACGGTCGCGGCTGCGAGCTGCGACGCGCCGATCTTCAGGCCGACGAGACGCTTCGGCGTCTTCCCCCCGCGGACTGCGCGCGGAGCGGGGCGCGGAATCGAGAACGACCTGCTCGTGCGCTTCGGCTTCGACTTCGGCTTCGCCTCGACGGTCTCGTCGAACTCAGGCTTCGGCTTGCGGCCGATCGAGAGGTTGCGCTTGTAGAACGGCACGTGCGCCGCGTCGTTGCCCTGCTTGGCCTTCTTCTCTTTCGTCTTCTTCGCCTCGGGCTCGGGCTCGTCGGGGAGCGGCGGCAGCTGCGCCGCGGAAACGGGCGGGTGGACGACGACTGCCTCGGCGACCGGGGCGGGCGCAGGTGCCGGAGGAGCAACGGGAGGAGCACGGGGGCGCAACGGGAGGAGCAACGGCGCGGGGCGCAACTGGGGGAGCAATCGGCGGGGCGACGGGAGCCGGGGTCTCGGCGACCGGCGGCGGGAGCCGGCGCAGGCGCCGGCGCGACGGGCTCCGGGAGTGCAGCAGTCAACAGGTCGACGAACTGGACGTCCGTGTCGGGCTCGAGGTCCGGCACCGCGACCGGGAAGGTCTGCTCGACCGGAGCAACGGGCGCAGGCGCGGGCGGCGGGCGCGGGCGCGTAGTGCTGGACGAGCTCGACCGCTGCGGGCGCGTCGGGCTCGAGCGGCGGCGTCGCCTCGAGCTCGTGCGTGACCTCGACGGGCTCGTCCTTCGGCTGCTTCTTGCGGCCGAACGAGAGCTCCTTCTTCCAGATCGAGGTCTGCTCCGGCCGATCGGCCTGCTCGACGGGCTCGACGGCCTCGGGGGCCGTCGCGTCCTGCTGCTTGTTCTTGCCCACGAGGTCGGAGAACTTGACCTCTTTCTTCCAGTCGACCACGGCTCAGGCCTCCGCCACGCGGAGCCCGGCGCCGAGCGGCTGGAGCGGCTGCTGTTCCTGCTCGGGCTCGGCGTACGCAGAGCTGGTGTCGTAGTTCGCGCGCTCGAGCAGTCCGAGCAGCTGGTCGGGCCGAGACGAACGCGCAAGCGCGGCGTCGAGCGTGACGACGTGACGCAGCGTGAGCTCGGCGAGCGCCTGCTCCATCGTCTGCATGCCGCGCTGGGTGCCGGTCTGCATGATCGTGTAGATCTGCTCGACCTTCCCCTGACGGATGAGATTCCGTGGTCGCGTCGTCGGGCAGGAGGATCTCCAGCGCAGGGACGCGCCCGGTGCCGGCTGCGGTCGACAGCAGCGCCTGCGTGACGATGCCCTGCAGCGAGCCGGCGATCTGCATCCGCACCTGCTCCTGCTGCTCGGGCGAGAAGACGTCGATGATGCGGTCGACCGTGCTCGAGGCGCTCTGCGTGTGCAGCGTGCCGAGCACGAGGTGGCCGGTCTCGGCCGCGGTGAGCGCGGTCGCGATCGTCTCGAGGTCGCGCATCTCGCCGACGAGGATCACGTCGGGGTCCTGGCGAAGCGCGGCGCGGAGTCCCTCGGCGAAGCTCGGCGCGTCGACGCCGATCTCGCGCTGGTTGACGATGCAGCGCTTGTGACGGTGCACGAACTCGATGGGATCCTCGATCGTCAGGATGTGCTCGGCGCGGGTGCGGTTCACCTCGTCGATCAGCGAGGCGAGCGTCGTCGACTTCCCCGAGCCGGTCGGGCCGGTCACGAGGACGAGGCCGCGCGGCTTCTCGGCGAGCGTGTGGAGCGACGGCGGGAGGCCGAGCTCCTCGAGCGTCTTGATCGCCTCCGGGATGAGTCGGAAGGCCGCGCCGACGGAGCCGCGCTGGAAGTAGACGTTGACGCGGAAGCGGGCCAGACCAGGCACGCCGTGCGCGAAGTCGAGCTGCCGCTTGATCTCGAAATTCTTCTGCTGCTCGCTCGAGAGGATCTGGTACATGAGCTGCTGGGTGTCGGCCGGCGTCAGCGCGTCGTACTCCTCGAGGCGCTCGACCTGCCCGTGCACACGGATCGCCGGGCGCGAGCCCACGCTGACGTGGAGGTCGGAGGCGCTCCGCGCCACCATCTGCTCCAGAAGGTCGTCTATTGAATTGGTCCGCATGCCGGTCAGTCCCTCGTCCGAGCTATCGGCAGTGCGTCGGGCCACCTTGAATGCCTGGCGAAGCATTCCCCACCGCGGGTGATGCGATCCCTCATTCGGGGCTACTGCCTCCCCTCCGCACCGGCCGACAACTGCCTAGACCCACCAACTCACCCCAAGGAGCGTCAATGGTTCAGTCAATCAGGCAGCGGCTGGCTCGGGACGAGAGCGGCTTCACGCTCATCGAGCTTCTCGTTGTCATCATCATCCTCGGCATCCTGCTGGCGATCGCGGTGCCGTCGTACCTCTCCTTCCGCGACCGGGCGAACAACTCGGCCGCCAAGGCGAACGTGCGCGCAGCGATCCCGGCCGTCGAGGCCTACAACGCCGACAACTCGAAGGGCTACTCGGGTCTCGACCTGACCGACATGAAGTCCTACGACCAGGGCGTCAAGAACGTCGTCATCCTGGGCACTTCGAACACCGTCTCGTACTGCCTCCGCAGCTCGGTCGGGACGAAGTCCTGGTACAAGCGCGGCCCCGGTGGCGACATCACCACCACGGTCTGCGCCGGCCCGTAACACCGGCCAGCAGCTGAACCGAAGCAGGGCGCGGGAGACCGCGCCCTGCTTCGTTCTCAGGGGAGGCATCCCCCAGCGCGGGCGATGCAATCCCTCATTCGGGCTACTGCCTCGCCTCCGCACCGGCCGATACCTGGCTAGACAAACCAACTCACCTCACCCCAAGGAGCGTTCAATGGTTCAGTCACTCAGGCAGCGGCTGGCTCGGGACGAGAGCGGCTTCACGCTCATCGAGCTTCTCGTTGTCATCATCATCCTCGGCATCCTGCTGGCGATCGCGGTGCCGTCGTACCTCTCCTTCCGCGACCGGGCGAACAACTCGGCCGCCAAGGCGAACGTGCGCGCAGCGATCCCGGCCGTCGAGGCCTACAACGCCGACAACTCGAAGGGCTACTCGGGTCTCGACCTGACCGACATGAAGTCCTACGACCAGGGCGTCAAGAACGTCGTCATCCTGGGCACTTCGAACACCGTCTCGTACTGCCTCCGCAGCTCGGTCGGGACGAAGTCCTGGTACAAGCAGGGCCCCGGTGGCGACATCACCACCCTGGCCTGCGCCGGCCCGTAACACCGGCCATCGCTTGCTTGACGGAGGGCGCGGGAGACCGCGCCCTCCGTCGTTTTCAAGGCGAGGCAGCTCGCTGCCGATAGCCGGAAGGTGGCCGCTGTGGACGTTGTAGCCCGCCGCGTGGGCGTTTCCGCGCGAACGGTGCCTTTCGCACTCTCGACCTTCGCCCTCCTCGCGGGGATCGTCGGGGTGAGCGCGCTGGTTCGCTTCCTGCTCGCCCTCTCGCATCCCACTCCTCTCTTCTTTGCGGACGAGTACATCTACTCGACGCTCGCGCACGAGCTCGCGACGACCGGCCGGCCGACGATCCGGGGCGACGCCGCGAGCTTTCCGGCCCTCCTCGAGCCGATCCTGACCGCGCCGTTCTGGCTCTTCGGCGACGCGGGCGTGGCGCTCCGCCTGACGCAGGCGCTGAACGCAGTTGCGATGTCGCTCGCCGCGGTGCCGGTCTTCCTGCTCGCTCGAAAGCTCGACCTCGCCAAGTCCTTCGCGCTCGCGGCTGCGGTGATCGCGGTCCTCGTGCCCGACCTCTTCTATGTGGCGTACATCCTCGCGGAGCCGATCGCCTACCCGCTCGTGCTCGGGGCGGTCTACGTCGGGGTGCGCGCGCTCGACCGGCCGACCTTCTGGAACCAGGCGGGCTTCATGGCGCTCGCCGGGCTCGCGACGTTTGCGCGGATCCAGTTCATCGTCCTCCCCGTCGCGTTCGTCGTCGCGGCGCTCATCGCTCGCACCGGCCTTCGGCGGCTGAAGCTCACGTTCGGTCTCTTCGCGCTGGCCGCGATCCCGGTCGCCGCCAAGGGCGTCGGTTACTACTCGGGGATCGCGGACTTCCACGTCGACCCGAGCGCGCTCCTCCACTGGTTCGCGGTCGATTCGATGCTCCTCGCCTACGCAGCCGGCTGGCTCGTCGTCCCGGGCGCGCTCGTCGTCCTGGCTCGCCCCCGCCCCGGTATCGAGCGTGCGTTTGCGGCGCTCACCGTCTGCTTCGCGGCCGGGCTCTTTCTCGAGGCCGTGCTCTACGCGACGAACGCGGACCGCGCGCCGGGCGGCCGCTTCCAGGAGCGCTATCTCTTCACGCTGATCCCGCTGCTCCTGCTCGCGTTCGGGCTGTCGCTCGGACGTGGCGGCCGCGTGCGTGGGGCGGTCGCGCTCATCGCTGCGGTGCTGGTCGCCGTGTCGGCGCGCTTCCCGCTCGCGGGGTGGGTCGACGACCACGGGCGACAGGACTCACCGATGCTGATGGGCGTCTACCGACTCTCCGAAGGCGTGGGCTATTCGAGCGCATCCCTCCTCGTCGCAGGCGCAGTGGCCCTGCTGGCGGCGCTGGCGGTCGCCGTCGCCTACCGCCCGCGGCTCGCCGTGCCGGCCGTCGCGGCGATGGGAGTCCTGCTCGCGCTGGTCGGGTACGGCGCCTGGTCGCTCGACTCGCGCTATGCGCAGCGGGCCCGGGAGACGTACTTTCCCGCAGACGCCCGCTGGATCGACAACGCAGATGTCGGTGACGTCACGCTCGTGAACACCGCCGGTTCGCGGCGCGAGCTGCCGCTCGAGCAGATGTTCTGGAACCGCTCGATCGACCAGCTCGCCAGGCTCCGCGGCGCCGACGGCCCGGACAAGTTTTCGGCGCCCCGCGTCGTGGTTCGGCGCGACGGAGCGCTGCTGGTCGAAGGCCGACCGCTTCGGCGCGCGCTCCTGCTCAACGAGTACGGGGTGACTGCCGAGCTGAGCGGCGCGGTGAGCGTCTCCACCAACGGATTGTTCGAGCTGTGGCGGCCGGCCGGCACCGCACCCCCGCGCCTGCGGCTGCTGGCGGGCGGCCGCTTCTACGACGGCTGGCTCGCGAACTCCGGCTTCGTGCGGGTCTGGGGGCCGGCCGGGACGCTCCGCCTGCGGCTCGCCCTGCCCGAGCAGGCTCCGTCCAGCCGCGTGGTCTTCCGCTGGGAAGGCCGCAGCCAGGCGGTCGTCGTGGAGCCCGGCTCCTCCCGCGTCGTCGAGTTCGCGGTGCCTCGCGGCCCCTGGACGATCCGCTGGAAGGGCCCCCTGAACTACCTGCCCGACGGGCGGCCGGTGAGCGTCCGGGCCGACGAGCTTTCCCTCTCCCGCTGAGGGTTCAAGGCTCGCTTCCCGGGTGCCGATAGGTCTGTTGTGAGCCTTGCGGTCTCCCCTGCGGTCAAAGTCTTCGCCCTCCTTGGCGTCCTCGGCGCGCTCGTGCTCGGCCTGGGGATGATGCTGATGGGCGGCGAGACCGCGGCCGAGCCCACCGCCGTGGTGCTCCCGACCAAGAAGCAGGGAGTCCTCGACGCCCCGGCCCGCGCGAAGAAGGTTGCGGCGAAGGCGAACGCGGCAGCCGCCGCCAAGAAGGTCGCGGCGACACCGGCCACGGCGAAGCCCGCGGCGAAGGCTGCGAACGCTCCGGCCCCGAAGGCCAAGCCCGCCAAGCCGGCGGCGCAGAAGCCGGTCTCCAGCGTGGCGGCGAACGGCCTGCCAAGGCAGATCATGGTCGCGCTCCGCAGTCACAACGTCGTCGTCGTCTCCCTCTGGGGGACCGGCGGCAAGATCGACGAGATGTCGCGCGACGAGGCGGCAGCCGGCGCATCGCTGGTCGGTGCAGGGTTCGTCTCGCTCAACGTGCTCGAACGCGGACGCGAGGCGGAGGCGCTGACCCTCAAGCTCGGCGTGCATGCTTCGTGCGCCGACGGTCCTGCTCTTCACGAGCGGCGGGAAGCTGGCCAACACGCTCGATGGCTTCCGCGACCGCGAGACCGTCGGGCAAGCCGCGCTGAACGCGCTGCGCTGATGTTTGCGAGCGAGGCCACCGCAGGGCAGCAGCTCTTCGTGCGCCACGCAAAACGGGACGGCCGCTCGATCGCCGTCCTCCGTGCGGTCGACCACGGCGACACGTGCGTCGTCGAGGCCCAGGTCTATCCCGCCGGCTCGGGCGCGAGCACACTTCAGCCGGGCCCGTACACGTTCGCGAGCGCCACCGAGGCGACCGCCTTCGTCACGGAAGCGGTCGAGGCGCTGATGTACCTCGGCTGCGACATCACGGCCGACTAGAACCGACGGGCCCGCACCGGACCTGCCTGGTGCCAGGCACCGGCCGTGTCCCGAGCAGACCCTCAAAGCCCGGTCTCGACGTAGCGTCGCAGCCGAGCTCGCCCCGCTTCGCCCTCGCCGAAGTGCCGGAACAAGTCCCGCTCGTCGGACGGAAGCTCCATCGCCGGCCGTCCGAACAACCAGGCGAACGAGCTCCATCGCCACTGCTCGGGCCGCTCGCAGAGGCCCGCCTTCACCGGGTTCAGGGCGATGTACCGATAGCACCAGCGAAGGTGTTCGTCGGTCAGCACGTGCCGCGCGCCATATCGCCGTCGAAAGACGTGGCCAAGCTCGGCGTGCTCGTAGTTGAACCAGTGCGCGTAGCGCGATTGCAAGCGGTGCATGCCCGCGGCGAGATCCCCGCGCGGTGTCGTGATCAGCAGGTGGTAGTGCGTCGTGAGTGCACACCAGGCATGGACTTGCCAGCCGTGGTGGTCGACCGTCCGGCAGACGAAGAGGAAGAACATTCGGCGGTCGTTCGAGTCGAGGAAGAGCGCCTCGCTGCGGTTTGCCTGCGCCGTCACGTGATAGATCGCGCCGGGCTGCTGGACTCGGGCGGGACGGCCCACGTGTCGACCGTACCGATGCGCCTCGCGCGGGCTGCTGCTCGTGGAACGATCTTTGCGGTCTTGGCGCGAAGGACACGTCCGGTGCCTGGCACCGGGCAGGTCCGAGACCGCCGCGTCGGCGTTAGGCTCTCGCTCGTGCCGGATGCGCTCACCGCGTTCGTCCACGAGGCGGAGTTACAGCTCGAGCCCGGGACGGATCCGGCGGCGGTCGGGGCGGCCGTGACGACGGCGCTCTGCGGTCACTGGGAGCACGACGGACCGTGCCGATGGCCTCACAACAACGCCACCGAGCCTTCCGACGACGGCGCCAGCTTCCGGACGCTCTTCGTCGCGCCCGCGACCGAGGAGGACGCGGTCCGCGAAAAGATCGAGCACAGCCTGCGCGCCGGTCACGGCTGGACGGTCCTCGACACGAGAGCCCGGCCGGTCGCCCCGAGCGAAGAACCACTCGCGCGAAGGCTCGCCGCCACGTCTCCGCAGACCGAGCGTTAGGCGGCACACGTTGCATGCAGGTGTCGACTCGCCGTAGAGTCGCCACGCCCAACCGAAAGGATCACGTGCCGACCTGGCTCTGGATCGTCATCATCGTCATCGTCGTCCTCGCCGCCCTTGGCTACTTCCGCCGGGGCCGCGCCTGAGCCGTCACGCAGCGCGGGCGGGCTTTGCCCGTCCGCGCTCGCTGCGCTAGGACCGACAAGTGATCTGAGAAGTTGAGCCGGCGAAGCCGGCGACTTCTCAGATCTGAAACGCGCGCGAGCTCTTCGACCGACGTGAGCCCGGCGGCGACCTTTGCCAGGCCGTCGTCCCAGAGAGTCCGCATGCCTTCGGCGAGGGCGGCGCGCTCGAGGTCCTCGCGCGAGGCCTTCTGGACGGCCAGCGACTCGAGCTGCTCGGACATCGCGAGCAGCTGGTAGATGCCGATCCGGCCCTTGTATCCCGTCTGGTTGCAGCGCGGGCAGCCGCGCTTGCGGTAGAAGGCCATCCCGTCGGAGGCAGCCGCGACGTCGGGCGAGACACGCGCCCTCAGGAGCTCGTCGACGGACGGCGTGTACATCTCGCAGCAGTGCGTGCAGAGCTTTCGCGCGAGGCGCTGGGCGAGCACGCCGTGACGGCCGCGCCGACGAGGAACGGCTCGACGCCCATCTCGTTCAGCCGCGTGAGCGCGCCGGGAGCGTCGTTCGTGTGGAGGGTGGAGAGCACGAAGTGACCCGTGAGAGCCGCTTCGATCGCCATCTTGGCGGTCTCGCCGTCGCGGACCTCGCCGACCATCACGACGTCGGGGTCGGAGCGGAGGATCGACCGAAGCGCTGACGCGAACGTGAGCCCGGCGCGCTGGTTGATCTGCACCTGGTTGATCCCCTCGAGCCGGTACTCGACCGGGTCTTCGACCGTGATGATGTTGATCTCGGGCCGGTTGATCTGGCTCAGGGCCGCGTAGAGCGTGGTCGACTTACCGGAGCCCGTAGGCCCGGTGACCAGGAGCGCGCCGGTCGGACGCATGACGAGCTCGGTGAGCTTCGCCTGCATGTCGATCGAGAGGCCGAGCTCCTCGAGCGTCGGCGGCTTCTTCGACTTGTCGAGGAGACGCATGACGACGGACTCGCCCTCGACCGTCGGCAGGGTCGCGACGCGGACGTCGAGCATTCGGCCGGCGGCGGCAGCGTTCAGCGAGATGCGGCCGTCCTGCGGCTTGCGGCGCTCGGCGATGTCGAGCTTCGCGAGCACCTTCAGGCGGGTCGTCACGCCGGGCGTCATCCGCTTCGGGATGCGCTGAACCTCCTGGAGCACGCCGTCGATCCGGAAGCGGACGACAAGCGAGTCCTCCTGGGGCTCGAAGTGGATGTCGGAGGCGCCGTCCTCGGCGGCCTGGAAGATCACGGAGTTGACGAGTCGCACGAGCGGCGCGTCGGAGATGCCGTCGTCGACCTCGAGGTCGTCGGACTCCTCCTCCTCGACCAGCCCGAGCTCTTCCTCGACCATGGCGCGAGCGCCGAACGCCTCGGAGGCGCGGACGAGGCGGCGGAGCTCGGACTCGATGTCCTCGCGGCCGGCGACGCCGATCTCGAGCGGGAAGCGGGTCGCGAGGCGGAGCTCGTCGATCGCGTGGACGTTCGACGGGTCGGCGACCGCGATGCGAAGCGTGCCGTTGTCGAGGAGGTACGGGATCGCGACGACGCGCTCCAGGACGTGGAGCGGCACCTGCTTCGCCGCCTCGTCGTCCACCGGGCTGACGGCCAGATCGACGAGCGGGAGCTGGAAGCGGGTCGCGAGCGCGCGGGCGATGCCCTCGCTCGTCGCCACGCCCTCGTCGAGGATCGCCTGGGACAGCGAGCCGCCCTGTTGGGCACGGCCGCGGACGAGCGCGAGCTTGTCAGGCGGGACGAGACCCGTCGCGGCGAGGAGGTCGACCACGAGCTCGGCCACGGCGTTGATCGGCATGCCGCCGCCGAGCGGCTGTGCGCCGCTCTGGAGGCCCTCGTTCCCGATCGTGCGGAGCGAAGGCGGCTGCTGCTGTTCGAACTCGTTCACCGCTTCAATCCCTCGAACGAGTTATCGGCACAACCGCTGAAAGTGCTGAGCACTTTCGGCGGCTAGAGGAAGCTCAGATACGCCTCCAGCAGCCGATCTCCCCAGAACAGGGCCAAGATGGCTCCCAGAGCCAAGAACGGGCCGAAGGGAAAGCCCATCTTCCGCGCGGCGGCGCCGTGGCGGGCCAGCAGGTAGATGCTGGGGACGAGCGCGAGCAGCATCCCGAGCATCAGGCCGACGGGCACGGCACGCCCGAGCATGGCCCCCAGCAGCAGGGCCAGCTTGACGTCTCCCATGCCCATGCCGGCCGGGTAGACGACGGCCGCGAGCAAGAGGAACGCGCTGGCGCCGAACGCGGCCAGGGCCCACTCGGGGCTCGGATGGAGCAGAGTCTGGGCGACGAGGACGACGCCGAAAGCGGGCATGACGATCCGGTTCGGGATGATCTTGTGCTCGAGGTCGATCGCCGAGATCACGACGAGCACGGCGCAGAAGAACGACGCGACCAGCGCGTCCAAGGTCACGCCGAAGGCCAGGACGCAGCCTGCGACGAGCGCCGCGGTCGCGATCTCGACGCCGGGATAGACCCAGGGAATCGCAGCCTTGCAGTGCCGGCAACGGCCTCGGAGCAGGAACCACGAGAGCACCGGCACGTTGTCGTACCAGGCGATCCGTTCGCTGCAGGACATGCAGGCCGAAGGCGGCCGGACGATCGAGCGCCTGAGCGGGACGCGGGCCGCCACGACGTTCAGGAAGCTCCCCAACGCGAGGGCAGGAGCGAACACGAAGGCGGCCGCGACGGCGTTCACCCTCTTCCTATCGGGCGGGCGGGCGGGCCGCTTTAGCCCGAGAACAGGCGCGGCTGCTGCGTCTGGGCGAAGACGTTCGTGTTGCCGGGCATCCCGGCCGGCGCCGTGGTGATGAACGGGAAGGCGTCCGGGATCACGTTGTTGTCGACGATGACCGTGCTTCCGATCATCGGGCCGTCCACCTTCGAGTTGTTCACCAACTGGATCGCGTTCGTCGCGTAGAGCGCGCCCTGGAAGCGCACGTTGTTCGAGAGCTTCGTGCTGTTGCCCCCGCCGTCGCCCGTCGAGCCGGTCTGGCTCTGAGCTCCGGCGATCGCCCCGCTGCCGCCGGCCACGATCGTGAACATCTGCGTGTTCGGGTCCCAACCCGTGTACTCACAGTCCGTTCCGCCGGCGTTCTTGACCGCGCACAACTTCGCCCCGTTGTCCATCAGGAAGGTCCCCGATGCATACAACGTCGCATAGCCGTCGTACTGGAGGACGGCCGTGTTCACCATCTTCACGCTGCCGTCGATGAAGATCGTCCCGTGGGCGATCAGGGTGTTCGTCGTGTGGTTCCAGCTCAGCTCGCCGAGCGGAGTCTCGGACGGACCAACGCGGCAGCTGTAGCTCGAGTTCGTGGGCGTCAGGTCGAAGACCGTAGCAATGCTGTTGTTCCGCGTCGTGTCGCCGTCGAACACGGGCGGCGTGCCGCTCGACGAGGTGCACACCTGCTTCGGGCCCGGGATCGCGCTCAGGTACCAGCCAGGCCAGTCGACGGACGGAGGAGTGATGTTCTGAGGCGTCGGGTTGACGGTCATCGCGCTCGACGTCGAATTCTTCGAGTAGACGTGCTGAACGTCGCCGCAGAACGGGCTCGACGAGATCGTCGTCCACGCGTCGACCGAGTACTTGCAGAACTGGCCGCCGGCACCGCCCACCTGCACCTCGACGCGCGTCGCCCAGTTGTTCGTCCCCGATTCTCCGATGCGACCGTTGTTCGCGATGTAGATCTTGCCGAGGGTGATCACCTTCGGCGCGACGACGACCACGTTGTTGTCGAGGCAGAAGTTGCCCATGACATAGACGTTGCTGCCGATCGTCACGTTGTTCGAGAACGTGAGGTCGCAGCCGCTCGCGGTCCCGGTGCGGGTCGCGAACATGAAGTTCCACGCCTGGTTCTGGAGCGGCTGGGTCTCGATCGGCGTGATCGGGATCTGGGCCGTCAGCTGGCGCGTCGTCGTCGCCGCGGTGCCGTAGTGGTTCCTGACGATGCCGCGGGCGGTGACGTTCCAGGCGGCGTTCGCAGCGTCGAACGTGGCGCACCAGCGCACCTCGCCGCCTTCGTACTTCATCGCCGGCGTGCCGCCGTCGTTCAGCTTCCAGGTCGACTCCGCCGTCCAGGTCTGCCCGGACTTGCAGGGCGGCAGGAGCGTCTGGTGCATGTTGTCGTTCCCGGTCTTCGAGAGGACGGCCACGGCGTTGTTGATCCCGGCCTCGGCGAGCGCGAATGCGACCTTGTCGCTCTTGCTTCGAGTCGACGAGCGCGCGTTCGAGCTGGAGGACTCGAGGACGACGACCGCGCTGATCGAGAGCACGGACAGGATGCCCAGGGCGATGGGCAGAACCATTCCACGTTCACTCCTGAGCCGCATGAGACGCATGACGCCGGTTCTCAGCATCGGCCGAGCCGCTCCGGCCCCGCATCCCTCATTCGGTTCAGCAAGCCGTCAGGGCGGTGCCTGGAGTGCCCAGCCGAAGGGTGTTCCGGAGCACGATGTGGTCACAGAGCCGGTACGCGGGGGTCGCGTCGCCGCTCTTGACGTCCACCGGGAACGAGACCCGGACCTTGGCGAGGCTGTCCGAGCTCGCGGCCTGGTACTCGAAGAGGTTCGCCTGCGTCAGGTAGTCCGCCCAGCGAACCCCCGTCGCGTCGCAGCTCACCCCCACCTTGCGGTAGAGGCGGTAGCGACCCGTCGAGACCAGGACCGAGCACCACGTGACGTTCGTCTGGGCGGCGCCGACCGCGGTCGGGCACTGGCCCGGGAGGTCGAGCCTGACGCTGGGCGATGCGCCGCTCGTGGGGTTCGTGACCGCTCCCTGGGAGCAGTGGATCTCGCGGCGGATCTTGTCGAGCGCGACGCGGGCGTCCTGCTGTGCCTCGAAGCGGTTGTTCATGTCGCGCTCGGCGTTCGAGCCCTGGACGAAGAGCGTCGTCAGACCGGTGAGGACGACACTCATGATCGCCATCACCGTGATCATCTCGACGAGCGAGAAGCCCCGCTCCCCTCGCAACCTGCGGGGGAAGCTCATCGCGCGCTTCTGGCCTTGACCCGTTCGAGCGCAGCGCGCGCGACCGACTCGCTCTTCGCGCCGTGGCCCCAACGCTGCTGGGCCCGGCGGTCGACCGCGACGAGGAGCTCGAGCGCCTCGGCTCCGCGCCACCAGCCGAGCTTGGCTCCGGCGACGATCCAGGCGTGCTGGTACAAAAAGTGGTTGACGCTCCTGGCGTTGGCCTGGTGCGACGCGACGTAGCGGCCGAGCGCCTTGACGCGATCGGGCAGCGGCATCTCGTCGAGCGGCTCGGCCTTGCCGCCGGGCACGGCGAACGCAGGTGGACGCTTCGAGGCGGCCGCCTTCGGCTTCGCTGCGGGCTTCGGCGTCGCGACCGGCTCAGCCGGCTCAGCGGCGGGCTCGGGTGTCGCGACAGGCGCAGCAGCACCGGCGACCTCGAGCGTGGAGCCCGGGTACGGCGCGGCATTCTCCGGCGAGCCTTCCTGCTTGTAGCGGCCGTTCGCGACGAGCGTGACCTGAATCGTCGGGCTGCCGGTGTCGACGACCCGCGTTCCCGGCTCGGGGAGCTGCGCCGCGACGATGTTGGCGGCGAACCCCTTGACCGAGCCGGTGACCTTCCAGGAGAAGCCCGCATCCTCGAGCGTGCCCTTCGCGAAGACGAAGGCCTGGCGCCGGACATCCGGGACGACGAGAACGGTCGGCAGCGAGGCGGCCGCGGGCTGCTCGGGGGTGCTCGGGCTCGTGAGCTGCGTGTTCGCGGCGAACGTCAGCGTCGCCGTGCCGAGGAGCGCGACGAGGGGCAGCGCGACGAAGCGCGGCAGGAGTGACGCCAGTCTGGCCATACCTACCTCTGCAATCGGCAGAAAACGGCTCGAGGTTGAGTGCCGTCTAGCGGTTGAAGAAGACGACGCCGTCTTTGGTGAAGGCTTCGTCTGCCTCGGTGAAGACGTCCCCCGAACGAGGGACTGCCCCGGCGGCAAGCGGCGGGGGGTCGCCCTGCCACTGGAATGCCGTGCCGGCGAACGACTGGAACCAGGCCATCGACTGCGGATACATCGTCGACGGCTTGAGCCCCAGGTGCAGATGCGGGCCGGTCGAGTGGCCGGTCGAGCCGACGAGCCCGACGGGCGTGCCCGCCGCGAGCATCGCACCAGCGACGACCGCCGGCTCGCGGTAGGCGAGGTGGCAGTACACCCAGGTGAGTCCGTCCATCGTCTGGATCGTGAAGCCGATCCCGCAGAGAGAGTCGTAGCGCCACGCTTTCGTGACGACGCCGTTCGAGAGCGCGTAGAGCGGTGAGCCCGCGGGGGCGGCGATGTCGGCGGCCGGGTAGTCGTGGTGGTCTGCGCCGACCGAGACGACGCTGGCACCGCCGCCGACCGGAAAGACGTAGTCGCCCGAATAGGACGGCGCGCCGAGGAGCGACCCGGCGGCGGGTGCGAAGGCGGCTCCCTGCGCGCGAGCGCGGGCGTCGGCGAGAACCTGCTCTGCCTCTGCGAGCGTCTCCCGGAGCGCATCGACCCGGCTCTGGACGGCGGCGTGCTCGACTCCCGCGAGCGTCGCGCGCTTCTGCACGGCGAGTCGGTCGGAGAAGAGTTTCTGACGGTCGACCTGCGCGAGCAAATCTGCTTCGACGCGCGCCGCCGCCCTGCGTTCGTCCAGCGCCGCGGTCAGTGCTTCGCTCGCCTGCACGATCGCGAGCTGCGCGCCGCCGAGGTCCTGCTGCATCGTGTCGTAGGTCAGCGTGGCCTCTCCCCCGCCTTGGCCGAAGACGGCCGCGAGCTCGAGCACGTCGTCCACATACCACTCGGCATGGTTGTAGGCGAAGACCGACCGGCGGAGGTCTGTCATGCCGCCGGCAGCCGCGAGGTAGCGAGCAGCGGAGTAGACCCCGTCCTGCGGATCCCACGGGTCGGCGATCCGATCGCCGTCGCCGTCGGTGCCCCAGCGGAGCCACGTGTCGGGCATGAACTGCATCCAGCCGACCGCACCTGCAGAGCTCGGGCCCATGTTCCGGCCGAAGTTCGACTCGATCTTGTTGATCGCCGCGAGCACTTCCCACGGGATCCCGTAGGCGGAGCCGGCACTGCGCCACAGCGCCTCGAGCTCGGCGGTATGAGATCGTCGGCTGAACGGCGGCTTGCTCCCGCCACGTGAGCGGGAGGAGCAGCGAACCGGGCGTGTTCGGCGTCTCGGCGCTCGGAAGGACGAACGGCACGCCCGTGCCGGGGCCTGCGGGCACGAGCGCGAAGACGTCCGCGCGGGCGGTTCCCCCCGTCACTGCGAGGACGAGGGCAGCGGCGAGGGCGAGCCTCTTCATCCCTCGAGCGGCTGGACGATGCGCAACTCGGGGATCCCGAGCTCGCTCGCATCCGGCCGGCTCGCCTCTTCGGCCGCCTCGAACACGTCGGCAGCCTGTTGCTTGAGCGAGCGCTCGAGTGTCACGAGGAAGTCGTGCCGGTTGGTCGAGGCGTCCGCCGCAACCTCCCTGTCGACGGTTCCCGAGATCACGAGCTCGATCAGCGACTTCGTGAAGGTCTGCATGTCGAAGAACGAGCCCTCTTCGATCGCTTCGACGATCTGCTCGGTCTTGTTCTCGCGGATCAGCTCGGCGATGCGCACGTTGCTCACCATGACCTCGACCGCGGCGATGCGGCCGCCGTCGAGCTTCGGGATCAGGCGCTGGCTGATGACGCCCCGGAGCACGCCGGCCAGGACGGAACGGATCTGCTGCTGCTTTCCCTCGGGGAAGAACTCGATCATCCGGGCGATCGTCTCGGTGGCGTCGACGGTGTGCACGGTCGAGAGGACGAGGTGGCCGGACTCGGCGGCCTGGAGGGCTGTCTGTGCCGTCTCGGCGTCTCGGAGCTCACCGATCAGGATCACGTCGGGGTCCTGACGAAGCGCGCGGCGGAGGGCCTGCTCGAACGACTCGGTGTCCAGGCCGACCTCGCGCTGGTTGACGATGCACCGATCGTCGGTGTGGAGGATCTCGATCGGGTCCTCGATCGTGACGATGTGCTGCGTCCGCGTGCGGTTGATCTCGCCGATCATCGCGGCGAGCGTCGTCGTCTTGCCCGAGCCGGTCGCCCCCGTGACGAGGATCAGGCCCCGATGCTCATTGGTCAGGCGGGCGACGCCGGGCGGCATCGACAGCGCGTCGAAGGTCGGGACCGTCTTCGGGATCACGCGAAACGCGAACGAGATCGACCCGCGCTGGCGGAATGCGTTGACGCGGAACCGCGGCAGGTCGAGCGACTGGTAGGCGACATCGAGGTCGCCTGAGTTCTGAAAGAGCTGGAGCCGTGCGGGCGCGGCCTTGCCGACGATCTCGAGGATCGCCTCGAGGTCGACGATCGTCAGCGGCTCCGCGGCCTCCATCGGGCCGAGCGCGCCGTCGCGTCGGAGGATCGGTGGCTTGCCTTCCTTCAGGTGCATGTCGGTCGCGCCGAGCTCGACGGCACGCCGCAACAGGGCGTCGAGGTCCATGAACCCCTTTTCGGCAGCCGCCGTGCGGGCCTTGAGCCGGGCTAGAATGCCGCCTCCCGGGGGTGTGCCCGAGTGGCCAAAGGGAACGGGCTGTAAACCCGTCGGCTCAGCCTACGGAGGTTCGAATCCTCCCGCCCCCACCTTATTCTTAAGGGCGCAATCAGGATCGGGATCTGCTGGCGCAGATCCCGATCCGCGCCAAGACCCCTAAAGAGGTCGCTCCGCTCCCAAGAGCACGATCGCGAGGTGGGGTTGTATCGTCCGCGCGTGATCCCGACACCCCGCCGTCGGGAGCGCGGCATGACGACAAGCGCCGACGGCACCCAGACGCCTGGTACCGGTACGGCGAGGGTGAGCGAGCGATTCTGTTCGTGCCGACGTGGAACCTCGTCGACGCGCGCGTCGTCGGGCATCAAGTCGCCGCACTCGAACCGTACGCCACAGTGCTCACGTACGACCCGCGAGGGGCCGGCGCGAGTGATCGGCCGAAACGCGGGTACGACTTTCCGCTCCACGCAGCCGACGCGCTCGCGGTTCTCGACGCCGGCGGAATCGACCGCGCGGCGCTCGTCACGGCGTCGCGAGGAGTGAACGCTGCCATGCTGGTGACCACCGGCGACCCGCGGCGAGTCGACCGGATCGCCGTCATCGCGCCGTACATGAACCTCGAGCCCGATCCACCGCCTCCCGACCCGAAAAGACTCGAAGCCCTGCGGACGGATTGGCGCGGATTCATCGTGCCGTTCATGCACGCGGTCTTCACCGAGCCGGGCTCAGCCGAGGTGATCGCCGAGATGATCGCGATCGGCCTCGAGGCGTCGCCAGAGGTCATCGTCACTCAGGAGCTCGAGCTCGACTGGAGAGGCCCGGCTCGCGTCCTCGGGCTGGTCTCGTGCCCCACGCTCGTCGTCCACGGCGAAGCCGATGCACCCGTCCCGGTTGCGCTCGCAGAGAGCATCGTTGCCGCGATGCCGAACGCACGGCTCGAACTCGTCCCAGCCGGTGGGCATCGGCCCGACATCCGCACCCCGGAGTTCGTCAACCCGCTCCTGCTGGAATTCCTCCTGAACCCTTAGGCTCGCGTCCCACTCAGGCGCGGCGCACGAGCGAGGGCGGGGCGCCGGGGCGCCCCGCCCTCGAGGAGCTACGGCCCGACGCGCCGGAAGAAGGCGCTCGACGGATCGCTGCCGTGCGGCTGCGAGAAGAACGTCAGGAAGTCGCCGGTCGCCGCGAGGCCCTCGTAGTCGCCCGTGAAGAAGCCACCGGCGAAAGGCGCGTCGAGCATGTCGAAGGGCGAGTCCGTGAGGCGGTCCTCGTTCCCCCAGTTGACGGTGCTCGTGCACGCGGTCGCCGTCGTCGGGTGGCAGTGCACTGCGAAGTAGTCGGTGGGCAGGGTGTTCGGATCAGTCGTGTTGTTGCGGAAGTCGTAGTAGGTGACACCGATCGTGCCGTCGTTCGCCACCTCGACGGAGGCCGTAAAGGCCTGCTGGTTCCCGGACGGGATGCCGGTCGGCGTCTGGTTGACCTTGATCGGCGTCGACCACGTGACCCCGCCGTCGAGGGACTGCGAGAACGCGATGCTGTCGTTCTGGCCATCGCTAAAGCGCGCGTCCTGCCAGACGGCGTACAGCCGCCCGTTCGTCCGGTTGACAGCGATGTCCGGGATGATTTCGCCCGTCCGGACGGGAGCGCCGGTCTCGGGATCGTTGATCGCGATCGTGCCTAGCCGGTCGACGAGGAACGGGCCCGACCAGCTCACGCCCTTGTTCGTCGAGCGAAGCACGCGCACCGTGGCACCACGGAGCTTGTTCGTGTTCTCGTTGTTGAACTCGGTGAAGATGTCGATGAGCGTGCCGTTTGGCTGGACGACGATCTGGTTGCCGATCGTCTGGTCGTTCTGGCCCGGGTCGTAGATCTGGCGCGCGGGCTCCCACGACAGGCCGCCGTTCGTGCTCCGGGCGAACCAGGCCGGGCCTCTGAACGCGCTCGCGCGGAAGGACGCGGTCACGCTCGCCCGCTTCCCCGGCGGGAAGACGAGCCGATCCCAGACCGCGTAGACGAGGCCGGCGTTCGTCGGGTCTGCGGTGATCGTCTGCTTGTCGTTGAACACGGACGGCGCTGTGTCTCTGATCACGACGACCGGGTCGCTCCAGGTCAGACCACCATCAGTGGACTTGCTGGCCAGCAGAGCGTGGTCGAAGTCCTCCGCTGTGAACGGGGGATTGACGTCGTTGAAGGACAGGCTGAGCTGGTGCAGGTCGCCGCTGGGGCCGAAGCTGACCCACGGGTCGGTGGCGCGCTGGTAGTTGCCGTTGTTCGCAGCCGTGCCGCCCGAGCAGACGGTCACCTTCGGGATCGGAACGAGCGTGAAGCTCGCTCCCCCGTTGAGGCTAACGCTGGCCACGAGCCCGCGTGCGCCGCCGTTCGACCAGCGGTCCTGCTGGAAGATGCCGACCACGTTGCTCGTGTTGGTGCGGTTGACATCGATCCAGGGCTCGACTTCGCTGTTCAAGTAGACGGTGCCGGACTGCGAGCCGATCGCGTCGGCGGTGCAGCTCAGGAACGGGCTCGTTCCGGAGGCCTGGACGAGCGTTCCAGGCGTCAAGTCGCTCGCTCCGGCGATCCCCACAATCATGGTGAAGAGGAGCGCGAGCGCGGTCAGTGCCGCGCCGAGCCGTTTCCCATGCATACCCACTCCCTTCGGGTCGCTGAGATTTCGGCAGAGACGCTAACGCACAATTCGCTCGGCCGCTCGGCTGCGGAGGCGGCATCTGCGGCTAGCTTCAAGAGCATGGTCTGGGTTCGGCTCGGTTTGGCGGCGTTCGTGCTCCTCTGGCTGTTCGATGTCGCTGCGGCCCGGGTCTACGTGCCGATCTGGGCCGCCTTTCTCGTCGCGCTCGGGCTCGAGCTGCACTACTTCTTAGGCGCACGCCGAGTCCGGCCCCGCTTGCGCGAACGCGAGCGAGGGCGAGGAACTGCTCCTCGTTCGGGACGGGGACGAGGAGTTCTGGATCCCGTACGCCGGTGAGAGTCCCGACGAGGTCGAGGAGCTCGTCGCGCAGGCGCGCGCAGCAGGCAGACGTCGAAGCGGCGCTCGAGACCGACGTTCCTCGACCGCGGCGGTCGGTGCGCCCACTGCTTGTCGGTCTCGGCGTGATCGCAGCGCTTGCGGCAGTCGTCTGGATTGCTGGTCCGGGCGGGTGGGACGGGCTCGACGACGACGCGAGAGCGAGAGCGACGACGCGCTTCTCTGCCGAGGCGTCTCGAATTGTCGGGCGGCCCGTCGAGATCCATTGCGACGAGTCGCGGCGGATCGTCGGCGCGGTGCAGCACTCCGACGGCGTCGCAGAAGTGGGCGGCGACCTCGCGTACCTCACGCCGGAACGGTGTCACGACCTCTACCGGCAAGCGTTCGAGGGAGGCGGGCCGTTCAGCCAGACGGCCCGAGCGGTCGCGGTGCTGGCGCACGAGTCGTGGCACCTCCGGGGCGAGCGCAACGAAGGCAGAACGGAGTGCTTCGCGTTCCAGTCGGGAGTCGAGCTCGCGCGGCGACTCGGCGCGACCGACGACACGGCGCGCCGCATGATGCGCCAGCAGCTGGCGGAGAACGCACTGCGAGCGCGCGGCAACGCGGAGTACCTCGTCCCGCCGGAGTGCCGCGACGGCGGCGAGCTCGACCTGAACCCAGGGTCGTCGCGGTTCCCCTAGCGCTCAAGCTTCGGCGAGCGTGGCGGTTGCGCGACAGCCGAGACCCCGAGGGCCCCAGGCGCTTGCGGTCACCGTGTCGTCGCCCGGCAGATCCTGCAGCGTTCGCCGCAACTCGAACGTGGCGCCTGCACCCAGGGGTCGTCCGCGAAGCTCAAGCTGAGCCGCGAGGACCGCGGCATCGAGGTCGAGTTCGAGGTCGACCAGAACCGCAACGGCGTCCCGTGGCGAGTGACACTACGCCGGAACGGGGCGCTCGTCGCCTCAGCGACCGCCAGGACCCGAGGGCCGAGCGGCTCGTTCGAGCTCCGGCGCGTCGTCTCGGGATCGGAACCTTCGTCGCCGTGGCGACTCGGGCTTCCGGCGAGCGCTGCACCGCCCGCGCCGCGATCTGAACCCTTGCTCGTCGCGGTTTCCTCAGCTCAGCGGCGAAGTCGCAACCAGCGACGAGAAGTCGCCGGTATCGCGGATCGCCGTGGCTGCGTCTGCCATCGCGGCGATCGCAACCCAGGTGAGGCCGCCCCCGACGCTCACCCGCTGCGCACCGGCTTCGACGACCTCGGACAGCGACAGCCCGGGCCGCGCCAGAACGTTGACCGGCTTCGAGACGGCACGGCACACAGTTTCGATCTCCTCTGCACTTCGGAGGCCCGGCGCGTAGAGAACATCGGCGCCAGCCTGTTCGAAGGCCTGGAGACGCGCGATGGTGTCTTCGAGATCTGGGTTGCCTCGGAGGTGGTTCTCGGCTCGCGCGGTCAGCGTGAACGGGAACTCCAAGCCCCGTGCGGCCTCCACCGCAGCGACGATTCGCTCGACGGCGTGTTGGAACCCGTAGAGGTGTCCCTCGCGGTCGTAGTCCTCGATCGAGCCGCCGACCGCCCCGGCCTCGGCGACGCGCGTGATGGCCAGCGCGGCGCTTGCCGGGTCCGGGCCGTACCCGTTCTCGAGATCGACCGAGAGCGGAAGGTCGGTGGCACCGTCGAGCGACACGGTGTGCTCGACCACCTCGTCCAGGGTGACGCTGCCGTCTGGACGTCCGAGCGTGAACGCGAAGCCCGAGCTTGTCGTGGCGAGCGCCTTGAACCCGAGTGCCGCGAGCACCCGAGCCGAACCGGCGTCCCAGGGGTTGGGCAGCACGAACGCCTCTCCGGTGTGCAACGCCCGAAAGGCCTCTGCCTTCTCTTGTCTAGTCATCGGCCACGTGAATCACGACCTTGCCCCGCTTCCCGGAAGCAAGACTACGCTCGAACGCCGCCCGCGCCTCGGCGAGCGAGAACACCGAGTCGATCGCCGGCCGCAAGTCGCCCTCGTCGACGAGGCGCGCGAGCTCGCCGAGTTGCTCACGACTCGGCTCGACCACGAAGTAGCTCGCGTCGATGTGCGCGGCAGCGGATGCTTGCGGACGCTCTTCGGCTATCGAGACGAGCCGCCCGCCACTCCGCACCATCGCCGGCCAGCGCTCGAGCAGACCGCCGAGGCACGCGCGTCCGGTTGACCCGCCGAGGCAAGGGGGTGATCGACCGAGCCATCGAAGCACATCTCGCGAACGAGGAACGCCTCTTGCGCTCGCTCACAGCCGCCGAACCGCCGCGCGCTCGACGGCCTTCCTCCGAAGCTCTTGCTCGACCTCGAGCGAGGGACGCCTGACCGATCACTAGAGCGGAGCTACAATCGGCGGCCTGCCCTCTTAGCTCAGTTGGTAGAGCACCTCCATGGTAAGGAGGGGGTCGACGGTTCGAGTCCGTCAGAGGGCTTCGCGAAGTTCCTGCTAATCAGCCCCTTCTGACAGCGCTGGTCGTGACGGCTTCTGAGCTCGACGTCCACCGAGCGTCCACCACCCGCCGAGAGGCGCCGTCGCTCGGGCCTGGAACTGTGTCGCTGTGCGGCTTTGCGGGCCTGCGGGCCGACGTCCACCCAGCGTCCACGGCCCGTTCGAGCGCGAGCGCGTCCAGGAGCGAAACGGCGTGCTGGTAGCTGTCGACCGCGAGGTGGCCGTAGTGCAGATCGATCATCGCGATGCTCGTGCCCATGAAGCGCGAGAGCGCGAACACCGGGACGCCGGCGCGGAGCGCGAAGGTGGCGTAGGTGTGGCGCAGGTCGTAGAGGTCGCGCAGCGGCTCGATTCCGACTGTCTTCTGGACGGGCTTCCAGTGCCGGCGGTTGAAGTTGCGGAAGTCGAGGTGGCCGCCGCAAGCGTTCGGGAAGAGCAGAGGGCTGTCTTCCCGCAGCCGTAGCTGGTCGAGCGCCTCAAGCGCGATCGCTTGGAGCGGAACCGCGCGTCTGCTGAGCCGTGTCTTGGTGTGCTTGACCCGTCCGTTCGCGTACGCCCGTCGGATCTGGACGACACCGGCCGCACGGTCGATGTCGCCCTGTTCGAGCGCGAACAACTCGGAGGGTCGAAGTCCGGTCGCGGCCGCGAACACGACCATCGGCCCGAAGGTCGGCCCGAGCCGCTCGGCGAGCGACCGGATCTGCGCCCAAGACTCGAACGGTCGCTGCTCACGGCAGCGCCGGCCGGGATTCGGCACGCGCTTGGCGGGGTTCTCGTCGATCAGCTTCCAGGCGACCGCCCGGTTCAGCACCTGCCGCAGGGCCTGCGTCGCTTCGAAGCGGTGCCCTTCGGGCACCGTGAGTCGCCACGCGCAGACCTGCTCAGGCGAGATCTCGGCAAGGCGTACCTCCCCCAACTCGGCGGTCGCCTTCCCGAGCAGCCAGCGGAGCTTCGCGACCGTGACCCGCTCACCCGGATGTGTGTGCAGGTACTCCTCGACCCACTCGGCGAGCGTCAGCGTCGCCGCACGGCGGCCGGGGAGGAGCCGGGCCAGTTTGTTCTGAAGCGCCCTCTGCGCCTCAGCCCTGGTGCCGAACCCACCCACCTGCAGCCTTGCCGACCCGCGGCCCGCAACGCGATAGCGGTAGGCCCACAACGGCTCCCCGTCCGCGCACCTCGCCTGCAGCTTGAACACCTGACCCTGCTGGATCACCGCGGAACCTCCTCGATCGACAACAAGATCGAGAAATCACACCCGCGCCGAGATGATGACCACCCCTCTCACCGAGAGGGCGTCAACCGCGACTCTCTCCCTAAGCGGCGCGACTATTGCCAGCGGCGGCGCGTGTCCGTCCTCCCAAGGTCGGAGAGTGCGGTCGTCGCCGTTCGCCTTCGGCCGAAGACGAAGTTCGACCCGCGCGCCGATGCGCGCGAGACGAACGTGGCCGATCCTGTCTGCGAGAGCGATTGGTGGTCCCGACAACATGCACGCGCGGATCTGGCCGGCCTCGCCCCAGCACAGAGCCTGGTGTCGAAGCCTCCAAGCCCTCGCAGATCTGCTCGTCAACCGAACGCGGCTGCGGCGGCGCGGGCAAGCTCCTCGGGAGAGACCTCGCGCAGCGGCTGGGCGAGATTCCAGCGGTGGCCGAACGGATCGGCGATCTGTCCCTGCCGGTTGCCCCAGAACTGATCGGCGAGCGGGTGCAGCACCTCGGCGCCGGCGTCGAGCGCCCGCTGCCAGAGCGTGTCGACGTCCCCGGTCGAGAGGTGGAGGACGACCGCCGTCCCCCCGATCGTCTGCGGCGAGAGGACGCCCAGCTCGCGAAACTCCTCGGCCAGCATCACGGTCGAGTCGCCGAAGCGGAGCTCGACGCTCAACAGCTTCCCGTCCGGGAGCGGGACGCGGCTCAGCTCTTCGGCCGCCAGCGCGCGTACGTACCACTCGGCTGCCTCCGCCGCGCCGCGGACGACGATGTGTGGCGTGACCGCGTGCACGGCTAGGCGAGATCCCTAGCTCGAAGCTCCGTGAGAGCCGCTTCCGTCTTGCCGAGGTCGAGCCCCATCCCGCGCAACACCCGATCGGCCTTCGTGAACTGCACCTCGTCGTACTGGACGACCTGGACGAAGTTGCCCCAGGGGTCGAGGAAGTCGAGTCCGCGGCCGGGGCGAATCTCGACGCCGGCTGCCTCGAGCTCTCGCCGTGTCGCCTCCTTGTCGTCGACCACGAGCCCGAAATGGCGGGCGCGGTCCGGACCACCCGAGCGGCCCTCCATGAGCGCCAGGAATTGATCAGCGATGTCGATGAAGGCAGCGCCGTCCGAGCGGCCACGCAGCGTGAACTCGAAGAACCGGCCGTAGAAGGCGAGCGCCTCCTCGACGTCACCGACCTCGAGTGCGACGTGGTTGATGCCTACCAGGCGCGTCACGGCAGGATCAGGTGGAGGTCGCCGAACTCGTGCCACAGGTAGCCGTGTGCGAGCGCGGCCGCGTAGGAGCGCTCGAGGAGCGCGCGACCGGCCGTGGCCTCGAGCAGCTCGAGGTGTGAGGACTCGCTCTCGTGCAATCCGGTGAGGAGGCCGTCGATCGCGCGCGGCCCGCGCTCCGGCGTCACGACCAGGTTCGTCCATCCCTGCCCCTCCGACACCGTGCCGTCCACGGCCACCACGGATTCGAGCGCGCGGACGACCGTCGTGCCGACCGCGATCACGCGCCCGTTCCAGCCGCGGACGGCGTTGACGAGCCTTGCGGTCGCCGCCGCGACGTGGTAGCGCTCGGGGAAGGGCGGCTCGCCGTGCTCGAACGAGGAGACGCCGGTGTGCAGAGTCACGGGCGCCACGAGCACCCCGCGCGCGACCAGCTCCGTTACGAGCGCCGCCGTGAACGGCCGGCCCGCGCTCGGCATCTCCGCGCTCCCCGGCTCGAGGGCGAAGACGGTCTGGTAGGCGTCGAGCGGCCACGGCTCGGGGACGTAGCCGTACCGGATCGGCTGCCCGTGGCGGCGAAGGTAGTCCTCGAGCGGAGCGTCGCACTCGACGCGTGCCACGGAGAGTCGTTCGCTGCCGGCGAAACGCGCGAGTAGCTCGGCGTGGGCACCGGCTGGCAGCTCGAGGCGAGCACCTATCGGCGGTCGCGGGTAGGGGCGCCGGTCGCCGGTCCGCAGCTCGACGAGCCAGGTGCCGTCGGGGGCGGGCGTCGAGAGCCAGAGCTGCAACGGTCGCTCGCCGAGGCGGGCCTCGAGCGCGGCTGCGAGCGTCGCCGAGACGTTGACGACGAGCAGATCGCCCGCAGACAGGACCCGTGGAAGGTCGCGGAAACGGGCGTGGACGACCGCGAGGTCGTGGCGCGTCGCGACGAGCATGGCGACGTCGTCGCGGCCTTCCCCGCGTACCTCCGGCGGCTCGTGCGCCTCCAGCCGCAAGGGGAACTCGAGCGCGCTCACGCTTCGACGCCTACGAGCTCGCGCGCCCGGTAGCGGCCGCCCGGAAGCGAGCCCTCGATCAGCGCGAGCAGGCCGGGCACGCTCGCCTCTGGCAGGGGCAGGTGCGAGATGTCCTCGCCCGGGAACGCCTCCTGGTAGGTCTGCGTGCCCATGTCGCCCGGGTCGACGCTGTAGACGCGCAGCTGCGGCTGCTCTGTCGCGAGGATCGCGGTCAGCTGCTCGAGGGCGGCTTTCGAGGAGCCGTAGCCGCCCCAGCCTGCGTACGGCTCGACCGCGGCATCCGAGGTGATGTCGAGGATGGCAGCGTCGGGTACGAGGCGGGGAAGAGCCTCTTGGACGAGGGCGAGCGGGGCGAAGACGTTGACCTCGTAGACGCGCGCGAGCTCTGCGAGCGAGTACGCGGCGAGTCGGGGCTGCGGGCTCGGGCCGAGCGCGCCGGCGTTGTTGACGAGCAGGTCGATGCGATCGCCGGCCGATTCGACCAGCGCGCGGCGATGCTCTGGGTCGGCCACGTCGCCCGGGATCGCGACGACGCCCTCGAGGTGGGCGACCGCTCGTTCGAGGGCAGCCGCTCCTCGGGCGTCGACGACGAGCCGCCACTCGCGCTCGACGAGGGCGCGGACGAGGGCGAGGCCGAGCCCGCGTGATGCGCCGGTGACGATCCCGACGGACATACCGCTATGCGGCTGCCTGGGTCGCGAGGCCGTGGCGTGCGACCACGCGCTCGTAGTTGAGGCGCATGAGCGCGATCACATCCTCGACGTCGGCCTCGGTCTCGATCCTGCGGGCGCCGAAGCCCGGCCTGCCCGGGAAGACCGGGTGGTAGCCGATTCGTCCCTGCTCGAAGAGGGAGCCCCAAACCTCCTTGGGAAAGGCGAAGTGGGCGGCGTGGTCGCCGTGCAGGTGGCCGATCTCCCGCCCACCCACCTTGAACGCGAACTCCCCCCGCCGGCCCGGTCCCGCCGCGACCCCCGGCCAGGAGGTGACCTGTTCGGTAATCCGCTCGCTCACTCGCTGTCGTGTCGACATGACTGTCTCCTCTCGACCGCCTGACTACCCCAGAGAAGCCAAGATACAAGTTAAAGTTAACTTGAAGTCAAATCCGAAACGACGTAGCCTCTGGTCATGTCCGGCGTGCTGACCATCGGTGAGATCGCCCGCCGAAGCGGCGTCGCCTCATCCGCGCTTCGCTTCTACGAGCAGCGAGGCCTGATCACCTCCGAGCGAGCCGGTTCCGGCCATCGGCGCTATCCGCGCGCCGTCCTCCGCCGTATCGCCTTCATCGTCTTCGCCCAGCGCATCGGGTTGACGCTCGAGGAGATCGGAGCCGAGCTTGCGAAGCTGCCTCCCCATCATGCTCCCACCCGTCAGGATTGGTCTCGTCTCTCGGCTACATGGAGCTCGCGGATTGACGAGCGCATCGCCGAGCTGGAGCGCCTGAAGCTCGGGCTCACAGAGTGCATCGGCTGCGGCTGCCTCTCGCTCGACCGCTGTCAGCTCGCCAACCCCGGCGACCGTGCCGCCCGCTTGGGGTCCGGCCCGCGTTACTGGATTGGCGATCGGGCGCTGCGCTGACGACGTCGTGACGGCCGCGGTCGGTTGGACCGACGTGCAGGAGGTCGGTTCCCAGCCCGACTTCCGGCTCACGTTCGCGCGCATGGCCACCCGGCTGCTGCGCGAGATGAGCCGCAAGCACCGGCTCAAGGGATGGTGGAGCAGCCCGCGCGCGATCTCCAGGCGACGCTTCATGCCCCCCGAGAAGTACGACACGACGCGGCCGTTAGAAGAGCGCCGTTTGCCGAGGAGGTCGTCTGCTTCGTAGAAGGCGGAGATGTGCGAGTAGCCGGCGGGCGAGACGAACCTCGCGCCGGGGATCTCCTCGGCCGCCCTCTTGGCCTCGTCGTGCATCTCGTCCGCTTCGCCGACGCAGATGAGACACGGCACCAAGGGTCACCGCCTGCTCCGCCCAGAGCGGATGAACCCACCGAAGCTCGCGGACACGAAGCCACGGCGGCGCTTCAGAACTCCTCAGCGAGCACTTCCTCGACGATCCGCGTCTGCGACGCTCGCTGCGAGGGCGGGCGCCCCGCGGCCGGAGCCCCATAGGCCCTGCAAAAAGCGCCGGTCCCGCCGCTCGGAACTCCCCTAGACTCCCCGCGTGTCCGCCCAGGCCTTTCGCCGCTACGCCGTCGTCGCCGCTCCCATCGTGGCGGCGATCGGCATCGTCATCGGCACCTTCGTCGACCCCGATATCGGCGGCGATGGAGTTGAGCTGGCCCGCGAGTACGCCGAGAACCCTGGTCGCATCCAGGTCTCGGCGTTGGCGCTGCACTTCGCCTACGCGCTGCTGGCCGTGCCGGCGGCGGCCCTGATCGTCGGCGTGCGGGAGCGTGGCGCCTGGCTGGCGAACCTGGCCGGCGTCCTCTTCGTCCTCGGCATGACCACTCTGCCGGGCTTCCTGCTGATCGACTTCGTCGACCTAGCCGTCTACGACTACGGGGGCGCCGAGGCCTACGAGGCCGTTACCGACCGCATCGAGGAGCTGTCCGCGGCAAACGTCATGTTCGCGACCGGCTTCCTCGGCTTCTTCCTCACCCTGCCCGTCGCGCTGCTGGGCGCCTGGCGCGGCGGAAGGATGCCGTGGTGGCCGGCGCTGGTCGTCTCAGCCGGGCTGATCGCCGCCCAGTGGTCGCCCGACGAAGGCATGGGGCTGCTGGTCTGGGCGGCCACCCTGCTCATCCTGGCCTGGGCTCTCTGGCGCTACTGGTACTCAGCGCGTGGCGGCGCGCAGTTTGCTCGGTAGCTTGCTCTCCCAATCGTCGCGATCCTCCTCGTGGCCGGAACGACCGCGCCCACGCCCGAGGTTGCCCAGATTCCCCGTTCCTCCAGCTTCTCTGGCTCGCCGACGGCTTGATCGCGCTCCCGCGACATCCGACGGCCGAGCGAACAGCCGGAGCACTGCCTTTCGGCGCGAACGGAGGCACGCGCGCGGCGCGGCGCGGCAACAAAGGCCGGCGGGAGCTCCCAGTGCTCCGGGGCTCTAACCAACGCGGACGACGAAGCGTGTGGCGTCGCCAGAGTGGACAACAGAGGATGGAGCACTTACGGAGCCAAGCGGGCGCAACCAGTAGCAATCGCTGGCAAATCGGCAGGCGGCGAAAGCGGCGAAAACAAGCGAAATCCGTTGCCGCGGATTGCCACCGGTTGCCGCGACCCCAAGCATGTTTGCCATCGCCTCCCCGTCGGCGTCGAGGTGCCCACGGCGCAGTCGAGCGCCACGAGCGCCCAGCTTTGCTTCCGCACCGTGCCCATCAGCGCGGTGAAGTCGATCATCGAGCGCGAGAGCCGGTCGAGCTTCGCGACCACAAGCGCGGTCGCTTCCCGAGCTTCGAGCGCCCGAAGCGCCTCCTGCAGACCGAGCCGCTTCATGTCCTTCGCCGATAAGCCGGCGTCCTCGATCAGCTCGACCAGATGCCCACCGCGCCGCTCACACCCGGCGATGGCGCCGAAATCGCGAGCCAACCTGCTCTTCACGAGCGCGGGCATCGTGCTGGGCCCGTCCTGGCTCCTAATCGTCCTGTTCGCCGGGGTTGACCCAGGCTAGACCGGCCTCGCGGCCCCGCGTCCGAACAGCATCGCCAGGGACGCGAGAACGATCCACGCGAGCCAGGCGAACAAGCCGAAAAACGCGACGGTCCCGAACGCTGCCACACCAAGCACGACGCCGAGCCAGGCGGCCCATGCGGGGACGGCGCCCGTGCGAAGCGCGCCGAGCGAGGCGGCGATCGCCATCAACCCGGCACCAACCCCAGCCTCCCCGAGCGCGAACCAGCCGACGTCGTCGATCGCGAGGTACGTCGCGCCCTGCGCGACCGCAGCGACCTGGTTCTCCTCGACATCGACCAGCGGTGCGCTCCAGACCGTGAGCGCGAGAAAGAACAGCAACGTCAGGATCATGCCGCCCACGAACGCGAGGATGGCCTCGCTGCGCGCACCGGCATTCCGGAGTCGCAAGTAGAGGCCGGTCACGAACCAACCCAGGAGCAGCAGCGAGGCGAGCGCGAACAGCAGCGCGACGGCCATCCAGTCCTCGTTGTCGCGGGCAAAGCGGACGACCTCGGCCACCGTCTCGCCGGTGTCGTCGCCAGCGGGCGTCAGCGCGACCACGACCGCACCGACCACGAACAGCAGACCGCCGATCGGCGACCAACGCTCGATCCAGGACTCGCCCGCACGCCCGGGTGCGGAAACAGCGACAGGCACGTCAGAAGTGGACACCGGGCCTCCTTTCGGCCGCACTGAACACCGGGATCGTACGACCCTGCGGAAACAAGTGCCACACGATCGGCTTCGCCGCGGATCACCGCAGGCCCGGGACGTCCTGGGCCCACGTCTCGCCGGCGAAGAGACCCGCGACGTGCAGCGCGCGGAGCGAGCCCGGTCGCTCCTCAGTCGCAGTGCGCCTGGCCGGAGTACGTGCCGCCGACGTCCGGTACCGAGGAGAACGTGCCCTGTCCCTTGCCGACCACCGCTGCCCGCCTCGCGGTGCCCTAGACAGGAAGGCGTCGACCTCAGACAATGGCGTCGTCATCACCGTTCTGCTCCAGAACAGGGGGAAGCCATGACCAGAGCCGCGCGACTCACCAGGCTGACGGCGGCACTCGGAGCCGCAGCACTCCTCCTCCCGGTCACCGCTTCGTCGTCGTCGCAGGAGACGCGCCCCCACCGGGCCACGTGCGTCGGTGTCCCCGACGACCCGCTCTCGCCGAACGTCCACGTCACCGGCACCTGCCGGGCGACACACCTAGGCCGCGAGACGTTCGAAGCGGAGCACACCGTCGTACCTACCGGGCCGCCGGTGAACGGCCTCCTGCCGATCGCGGTCGTCGGCGGCCAGGCGACGCACGTGGCCGCGAACGGCGACGAGCTTCGCTCGGCCTACGTGGGCACCGGCGCGGTCGATCTCCAGACCGGGCGCATCACCTTCGAACTCACCGGGATCTACGTGGGCGGCAGCGGCCGCTTCACGGGAGCCTCGGGCGCCACCCGTACCGTGGGTGTCGTCGAGGGCGGAGTCGCCCACTTCACCGAAAAGGGCTCGATCACGTACTGAGAGCGGCGCGGGGCCAGGGACTGCGGCAGGATGCTGAGAGTAAGCGAGCGTCCGGACGGTGCCCACGCCGGAATCGTCGCGCGGCTCAATGCTCTTGACGCCATGGCCGACCAGGAAGCTTCCGGCTCATGACGATGAACCTCTGCCCGTGCGAGCTACCACCCGTCGCGCGCCAGGCGCTGCGGACTCTGGCGCCGGCGACACGTGCTGTGGATCGCGGTGACGCTCGTCAGTCCGAACTCGGGGCCCGCGTGCCGTGGCAAGGATGGCAAGGTTCGGCGTTCGCTCGGGTTCGCTCGGGTTCGGTCCCGTGAAGGCAACCGCTGCATAACAGGCCGATTCAGCGAACGGGCGCGAACGCGTGCGAACGTGTGGGTGCGTAAAGTCGTGTTCATGCGGCGAGGCTGTATTCGTGGATGAGGCCGCCGAGCCGGTCTTGGCGCTCGATAGGGGTCGTTGATAGGGGCAGGACTCGCGGCCTCCGGGCGGCGCGATCGGGCGACCACCGCCGCGCTGCCTCGCAAGGCAACGCGATCGCTAACGTCGTCGACTCGGCGCAGATCGCTTTGGCTTGGCTGCTCGCGCAGGGCGACGACATCGCCCCGATCCCCGGCACCAAACGCGTTTCCCGCGTCGAGGAGAACACGGCAGCCGACGCTGTCGAGCTGAGCGCGGAGCAGATCGCACGCCTGAACGACCTCACCCCAGCCACCGGCGAGCGCCACAACGAGGCGAACATGTCCACCATCGACCGCTGAGGCAAAGGCGGTTGATCGCCTGAGCCCCGGGACTCGCAGGCGTGCGCTCAACTTCAGCCTCGCCTGGCGCCCTCAAACCGAGCGAATCACACACGCTCCATGAGCCCCTTACGGTCGATTTGGGGGGAGTCGATAGCGACCGGTTCGAGTCCGATTGGGTGCTCCCAGCCCCACATAATCCGAACCATGTGCTCATCGCGGGGTGGTCGCTCGAGGTCAGGGCGCGCAGATCGACGCAGGCGATGAGTCGGTGCTCGGGGCTCTGGGCTGGCGGACGGCGTGACAGGTGACGTGACCAGCCGGATCGAGTCGATCCGCGGCGTCAACTACATCCCGTCCAACGCGGTGAACCCCACTCAGATGTGGCTGGAGTTCGATCCGGCGACGATCGATCGCGAGTTGGGCTTCGCAGAGGCGTTGGGGCTGAACAGCGTTCGGGTCTTCATCCAGTACGTGGCCTACGAGGACGATGCCGCGCTCCTGCTCGATCGTCTCGACGCCTTCCTCGAGCTGGCGAGGGGCCACGGCCTTTCGGTGATGCCGGTGCTATTCGATGACTGCTGGCTGTCGGAGCCGTTCTTGGGTGACCAGGCGCCGGAGCCGCGGCCGGGTCTTCACAACCCGTACTGGCAGAGCTCGCCGGGCAACCTGCGGATGGCCGTCGCCGCCCGTCCTGCTCTCCGCCGCTACGTCGAGGATCTTCTCGGCCGGTTCGGCGGCGATCGGAAAATCATCGCCTGGGATCTGTACAACGAGCCGCAGGCGAGGGACTCAAGCGTGGCGCTCGTCCGTGACGTCTTCGCGTGGGCACGCAGCGCCGCTCCGTCGCAGCCTCTGACGGCGTGCTGGTACGGGGCGTTGCTCTCCGACATCACCTCGATCCACTTCTATGTCTGCCCCACCCGCGAACCGGACGAAGCTCGGCGCGCGATCGAGTCGGCCAAGTCGTTCGGCAGGCCGGTCGTCGCCACCGAAGCCCTCGGCCGCCCCAACCACGGCGAGCTGCGGGAGATCCTGCCTCTCTTCAACGAGAGCAGGATCGGCTGGTACCTGTGGGAGCTGATGATCGGCGCCGACCAAACCAGATACCAGTGGCCGAACTCGCCCCCCGTCGCCGACGAGGTTGTTTTCCAGGGGCTGCTCTTTCCGGACGGAACCCCGTACAGCGAGGACGAGATCGTGTTGATCCAAAGAGCCGCGGGACGGAGCCCACGCTGAGCAGATGGACGGAACAGGTGCAGCTCGGCGACGGGGTCACCGACGTGGCGCGTATCGTCGACGTACGAGCCGATCCTGCGCCAGACGACGAACCGGACGAGGTGGAACTCTTCTGACGTAGTCGTCGCCTCCGCCCTGGGACCTCGCCGTTCATCGCCGCGACCAGCTCGAACAGCCTCGACGCCGCTCGCGGAGCCACCAGCGAAGCGAACGAACGGGAACGAGTCGCCTGCGAACCTGGACTGGCAGAGGGGTTCATTGCGGTGACGAGCCAAGAGCCATCTGACACTCCGGGCAAACTGATGCCGATGGAATCTGGGAAGCGCGTTGGTGCTGAGGCTGGCACAGGCGAAGAAGCGAAGACGCCTGGTGTAGCTCACACGACGGCGTCCGAAGGCGGCCGCGTCTTACCCGATCATCGTTCGCTCATATGAACCTGTTGCCGACCTCGATGAGCGACTGCGAACGCATCTTCGCGGTACTAGCCTCCCGCCGGTGCACGAGTGAGCGCCCGGGGACGTCCCCTCACACGCTCCCCGATGTAGGTCATCAGCGTCTCGGCCGAGCGGCCCTTGGGGATGGGTTTTGGGGACAGGTTCGGGGATTTCCGGGGAGGCTCAAGGTCCTTCAAGGAAAGGGTGCAACGAGCAGACGAACCAGGCGAAATACAGGGAAAGCGCGCTAGCAAGCGCCACTCTCACATCACATAGCAGCAGGTCGAATCCTCCATGGTAAGGAGGGGGTCGACGGTTCGAGTCCGTCAGAGGGCTCTCTGCAAAAGCCCCGCAAAACAGAAGCTTTTCCTTTCCGGCCTGGTTGCACTCTCTCCAGCGTGCACTAGGTCATGGAGCCCTTTATGGAGCCTTCAGGTCTGAAACGCAGGTTGGGCGTGGGACGCCCTGCGAGCGGTCTGCGACAAGCTCCTTGCGAGGCCAGCGAGTTGCGGCGATGCGCCGACGCAACTCAGCTAGCTCCTCTTCTGGGATCTCAACGTGGAAGGGACGGATCTCGGTGGCGTTCTCGACCGCGGTGCTCATGACGACCTCCTTTGCGAACGCAGTGAGCGGAACGCCGCGCGGAGCTCCTCGGTGAAGAGCTGTGGCTGCTCCCATGCGGCGAAGTGGCCGCCCTTCTCGACCTCGTTGAAGTAGATGAGGTTGGGGTAGGCCTGCTCCGCCCAGCTCCGCGGCGCCTGATATTGCTCGCCGGGAAAGACGGTGACGGCAACGGGGATGGACACACCCTTCGCGTTGAAGAAGCCACCCTTGTATTCCCAATAGAGACGAGACGCAGAGACCCCCGTGTTCGTCAGCCAGTAGAGCGTGATGTTGTCGAGGATCTCGTCACGCGTCAGTTCGCCAGTGTCGCTCGTCGTCCGGTCCAGCGCTGAGGTGACCGCCGCGGCCGGCTGCCCGTCGGCATCGTTGTGGTCGAGAAGCCAGGCGGCCAAGCCGACGGGCGAGTCCGCGATGCCGTACAAGGTTTGCGGGCGCGCGGCCATCATCCTGGCGTACTCGACCTGCGCGTACGTCCTGATCAGCTGCTCGTAGGCCCGTCGTTCCTCAGCTGACAGACCGGATGGCGGCGGGTCCCCGGCCAAGGAAGCCTTGTCGACGTCAGCGGGAACCGTGGCAGGCATGTTGGTGTGGATGCCGAGCAGTCCCTCAGGTGCCTGCAAGCCCATCTGGTCGACGACGAACGCACCCCAGTCGCCTCCCTGGGCGACGTAGCGGCTGTAGCCGAGGCGCTGCATCAGCTCTGCCCAGGCCTGGGCCATGCGCTCGGGGCCCCAGCCGCTGCTCGTCGGCTTCCCCGAGAAGCCGTAGCCCGGCATGGACGGGATCACCACATGGAACGCGTCGTCCGCGTCGCCGCCGTGTGCCGTGGGATCGGCCAGTCGATCGATGATCTTCAGCTGCTCGATGATCGAGCCCGGCCAGCCGTGATTGACGATCAGCGGCAACGGGGCGTCATGTTGCGAACGAACGTGAATGAAGTGGATGTCGAGGCCGTCGATCTCGGTTACGAACTGCGGTAGGGCGTTGAGCTTCGCCTCGCACGTGCGCCAGTCGTAATCCGCTTCCCAATAGCGCGCGACTTTCTGCATCGTCGCGAGCTGCACACCTTGCGACTCATCTGCGACGGTCTCGTTCTCGGGCCACTGCGTGGCCGCGATGCGTCGACGGAGGTCGTCCAGGGCCTCATCCGGAATGTCAACGTGGAACGGGCGGATCTCGACTGCGGTCTCGACGTTGCTGCTCATGAGGACCTCCGTGTCCGTGGGGTGGGCTTCGGCTGACCCTCCTCTCTGGCTTCGGGGACCCAAACGACCCTACTCCTGTCGGTCGAGTCGAACAATCGCGACACTAGACCGACACAGACGCTCCACCGCCGAACGGCAATGACGAACGGTGACGGGCGCCGTAGCCAGCAAGGACAACAAAGGATGGAGCCTTTGTGGAGCCCCGTGGTTGCAACCGGTGGCACTCGGTCGCAAATGGCACCGGCGCGAGAACCTCGGAAACAAGCGAAAACCGTTGCCGTGGCTTGCGACCGGTTGCCTGAGTCGTTCCATGGTAAGGAGGGGGTCGACGGTTCGAGTCCGTCAGAGGGCTTCGCTCTTCGCGCTGCAAACAGCACTCTTTCGCCGTCTGGCCTTCTTGCGACAGCTGGGCGATGATGCTCTGTGGCAAGGAGGTGCCAAGTTGACGAGTCCCGTCGAGCAGATCGAGGTCGAGTGTCCCGCATGCGGGCGCGTGTACCCCGACTGGCATCGAGCTTCTGTCAACCTTGATCTGGAGGGCTGGGATGGGGGCGATCCTGAGATCCAGCAGTACCTGCGTGAGTGCTCGACTGGAACGTGCCCGAGCTGCGATCACGTAACCGATCTCGGCTTGCTCGTTGTCGAGGGCAACGTCTGGAAGCGCGCTTAGTCCGACGAGCGGAGGGAGTTCAGCGATGCAGCAGGGTGGACTGGAGAAGGCGCTTCGAGGGCTTGGCATGCTCACGGGAGTCGCGTACCTCATCGTCGGCGTCGCGGGCGCGATCTGGCCGGGGCACTGGGACGATGCTGCGGCAAGCGACCAGATCGTGTGGGCCGTACTCCTCATTGCGGGCGGGCTACTGGTGCTGACGGGACTCCGATTGCTGCGCAGTGCGCCTGCTCGCGGTGCGACACTCGTGTCCATAGGAGCGGTGGTCGGGGCGCTCCCGATCTTCTGGGCGCTCCTGCCGCTTCTCCTTGCGGTCGCTCTGATCGTGCTCAGCGTGCTCTACGCTCGCCGAGCAGCGCAATCCCCCCGCGCCGCCGTGTAGCCGTCCTGGTCCCCGTCTAGTTGTCGGAACCACAGCAGCGTAGTGAGGGGGTAGACGGTTCGAGTCCGTCAGAGGGCTCTGGGATGGACGAGCTGTTCGTAGCGAGACGCGGCGAGTCATCCCGCAGCGCCGTTGGATGATCTCGCGCCTACGTCCTGGAGCGCGCCGCCGCGGCGAGCTCTCCGGCCGGGGTCGCCTGGGGTCGCGTGACGCCGGCAGCCGCGTAGGCGTCGTCCTCGTCCAACGTCTCCTTCTCGAGCAGTGCACTCGCAAGCGCGTCGAGCCGCGCCCGATTCTCCGTCAGGAGGGTGACGACCTCGTCGTGCGCCTCGGCGACTATGCGGCGCACCTCGTCGTCGAGGAGCTTGTGGGTCTCCGGGGACACCTCTGCGGCGCCGGGGAGGAACGGCCCCGACCCGTCGCGGGGGATCACTGAGACGGGCCCGAGCGCGTCGCTCATGCCCCAGCGCCCGACCATCTGCCGGGCGAGCGCGGTCAGCTGCTCGAGGTCGGACTCCGCGCCCGTGCTGATCTCCCCGAAGACGATCTCCTCGGCGGCGCGACCGCCGAGGGCCCCCTTGATCTTCGCGAGGATCTCCGGCTCCAGGTAGCTGAAGCGGTCGGCGTCGGGGGCGGAGAACGTCACTCCCAGCGCCATCCCGCGCGGGATGATCGAGACCTTGCGCACCGGATCGGCGCCGGGCGTCAGCATCCCGACGAGCGCGTGCCCACCCTCGTGGTAGGCCGTCCGGCGACGATCCTCGTAGCTCATCATCACCTGGCGCTCCGCGCCGAGGACGATCCGCTCGAGCGCGTCGGTGAAGTCGGCTTCCTCGACGACGTCGTGCCCGCGCCGGGCGGCGGTCAGCGCGGCCTCGTTCACGAGGTTGGCGAGGTCGGCTCCGACCATTCCCGGCGTCGTCGCGGCGATGCGTGCGAGGTCGACGTCGGGGCCGATCGGGACACCGCGGGTGTGCACCCGAAGGATCGCTTCGCGCCCGTCACGGTCCGGCGGCTGGACTGCGACCCGGCGATCGAACCGCCCCGGCCGAAGGAGTGCCCGGTCGAGCACGTCAGGCCGGTTCGTCGCCGCGAGGACGATCACGTTCGTCGCGGGGTTGAACCCATCCATCTCGGTCAGGATCTGGTTGAGCGTCTGCTCGCGCTCGTCGTTGCCGCCGCTGAAGCCGGCGACGCCGCTCGTGCGCGAGCGGCCGATTGCGTCCAGCTCGTCGATGAAGACGATTGCCGGTGCGCTCTCCTTCGCCTCTTTGAACAGGTCGCGCACGCGCGCCGCCCCGACCCCCACGATCGCCTCGACGAACTCGGACGCCGCCAGCGAGAAGAACGGCACGTCCGCCTCCCCGGCAACCGCGCGCGCAAGCAGCGTCTTGCCCGTCCCGGGAGGGCCGGAGAGCAGGACGCCGTGCGGGATCCGGGCGCCTAGCTTGCGGTACTTGTCCGGGTTGCGCAGGAAGTCGACGACTTCGCTCAGCTCGTCCTTGGCCTCCTCGATCCCGGCGACGTCCGCGAACGTGACCTTGTCGCCCGACTGCTCGTAGCGGCGCGCACGCGATCGCCCGAACGCGCCGAGAGCGTTCTGCACGTTCCCCGCCCGGCGGAACAGCCAGAAGAGCAGGAAGACGAACAGGATCGTCGGCCCGAAGCCGACCAGCAGCGTCTGCCACCACGGCCCACCGGTATCGAGCGGGTCGGCGTTGACCGTGACGTCGTTCTCCTGGAGCAGCTGGGAGAGCTCGTCCGTATTGGCGAACGCGGGAATCTCCGTTCGGAATCGTGTCGTCGGCTCCGAGTCCTCGAAGGTCACCTCTTTCCTGAACGCGCCCTGGATGTCCGTCCCCTTGGACGTGATCTCCTCGACGTTGCGCGCCTGCACCTGTTGCAGGAAGAACGGGCTGTACGGGACACGCACCCGGGATTCAGGTCCCATCGCCTGGGTGCTGATGAACAGGTTGAGTGCGAGCACCGCAAGGAAGAAGACGATCCAGCGGGGAGAGAGCCGGAACCCGGGACGCTGAGGCGGGGTCGGCGACGATCCTCGCGCCCCGGGCGGCGTCGTCTCGGCTGCGCGGTCGTCGGCCTGCTGGGCCATCGCTCTAGGCTACTCCTCGCGGATAGCCGTTCCGGCTCGCCCCGACTTACGCGCCTCGAACGACCTCACGAGCCGCCTCGAGGTCCTCCGCGCGGACGACGACCTCGTAGGGGCCCGCAACAGTCATCCCGTCAGACGCGCCGGCGCCCACGTTCGTCTGGCGCGTCAGGCACGCGATACCTGCGCTGCGAAGCAGTCCGCAGATGACCTCGGCTTCCTGCTCCGTCGCCACGACGTCGAGCACCTTGAGCACGTCGCCGGCCACGGCTAGCCGAACGTGAACGCGTAGGCCTCGACGCCGGGGGCATCGAAGGCGATCTCGAATGTGCGGTCGTCGATCGATCCCGGCTGGCGGATCAGCTGATAGAGCCGGGGTTCGACAAGGGTTCCGCGGCCCTGTTCGTCGACGTCCAGACCGTGCGCGTCGCCGGGACGCTCCCCATCGACGAGCACGTGGAACGGGACGGCCGTGCCCGTTCGCGAACGCAGGACGAGATGGACGTCGCGGGCATGAAAGCGGAAGACGATGCGCCCGCCGGCTTCGTTCAACACGCTCGTCCGCTCCTCGATCGTCCAGTTTCCGGCCACGGCCCAGGTGTTGAGCTGCAACGACTCGGGCGCGACGTAGCCGCGAGGCTCGTCGTACGCGACACCGTCGGGCGAGTCGAGGCTCTGCCCCTGCTGGTAACCGAGGTAGGTCTCGGGCGAGCCCAGGTTCGTCCAGTCGGCTTGCGCCTCCAAGCCCTCCGCGGTGACGGAGACGAGCTCTTCGTCGATGCCCTCGCTTCCGGCCTCGAGCAGCAGGTGCTGGATCATCCACTCGCCGTCGTCGTACTCGCCCTCGCCGAAGTGGTGGTACCGGATCCGGCCCTCCGCATCTGCGAGGTAGACGGCCGGCCAGTACCGGTTCCCGAAGGCGCTCCAGACCCCGTAGTCGCTGTCGAGAGCGATCGGGTACTCGACCCGCATGGCCTGCGCGGCCTCGCGGACGTTTTCGACCTCGCGCTCGAACGCGAACTCCGGCGTGTGGACCCCGATGACGACCAGGCCTCGATCGCGGTACTTCTCGGACCACGCGCGGACGAAGGCCAGCGTCCGAAGCCAGTTGATGCAGGTGTACGTCCAGAAGTCGACGAGAACGACCTTTCCAGCCAGACCCTCCGGAGTGAGCGGGGACGAGTTCAGCCAGCCGGTTGCCCCTTCGAAACCGGGCAGGCGACCCTCGACGGGCAACGGGGCCGTGCGTGGGTGGCGGCGCGCGCCGAAGATGCTCACGTCCCACGACCTCCGACCTCAGCATCCGCGTACGCGTCCGGGGCTTCCTGCGGATGGTGTGCCACTCGCATCACCTTTCGAAGAACGCTCGTCGGAGAGAGGTCCGGTTTCCCCAAAACGAGCGGCGCCGGCGAGGTTTCCCTCAGGACCGCCTGTCGGCGGTCCTGAGGGAATAAGCTCGACAACATCTAGGGACGTGTCATCAGCGCAGTGAGCTGAAGGCAGCTCGGAGCTCCTCCGAGAACAGCTCCGGCTCCTCCCAGGCGGCGAAGTGGCCGCCCCTGTCGACCTCGTTGAAGTAGGCGAGGTCGGGGTAGACCGCCTCGACCCAGCTGCGCGGGGAAGCCCAGATCTCGTCGGGGAACGTCGTGAAGCCGACCGGCACGGTGACCGCCGGAGGAGGCTGGCCGCTCGCAAGCGCTGCGGCCAGCGCTCGTCCGTCCTCCCAGTACGACCGGGCCGCCGACGCTGCGGTGCCAGTCAGCCAGTACAGCGTGATGTTGTCGACGATGGTGTCCCGGGTGAGATTGCCCACGGGCTCGCCGTCGACGAACGCGCCGGAGATCTTGTAGTAGCTGTCCGTGTCGTGGTCGAGCAACCAGGCCGCCAGCGCGACGGGTGAATCCAGCAGGGCGTAGCCGATCGTCTGTGGCCGCGTTGCCATCTCGAGGAAGTAGCCGAAGCCGTCCTGCCTGAACTTTGCGACCGCCTCGGCCGCTGCGCGTTCCTGTTCGGATTCCTTGGGCAGTTGATCGCCGATTGCGAGCACCGCCGTGAGCAGGTTCAGGTGGTAGCCGACCAAACCCTCGACCGCCTGGCGGCCCATCAGGTCCGTGACGAGGGCACCCACGTCGCCGCCCTGGGCGACGTAGCGGGTGTAGCCGAGGCGGTGCATCAGCTCCGCCCACGCGCGTGCGGTGCGGCCGGCATCCCAGCCGAGCTCGGCGGGCTCGCCCGAGAAGCCGTAGCCGGGCAGGGAAGGTAGGACGAGGTGGAACGCGTCCTCCGCTTGCCCACCGTGCGCGGTCGGGTCGGTCAGCGGGCCGATCGTCTCCAGCAGCTCGATCACCGAGCCGGGCCAGCCATGCGTCATGATCAGCGGCAGCGCATCCTCGTGTTGCGAGCGAACGTGGATGAAGTGGATGTCGACCCCGTCGATTTCGGTCGTGAACTGTGGGAGCGCGTTGAGCTTCGCCTCGGCCTTGCGCCAAGTCGTAGTCGGTCGTCCAGTAGCGGGCGAGCTCCTTCATCGTCGCCAGCTGGACGCCGTGCGACCGGTCTTCTACGAGCTCCTTGCTGGGCCAGCGCGTCGCCTCGATCCGGCGTCGCAGCTCGGCGAGCTCCTCTTCTGCGAATCTCGACCTGGAAAGGACGTATGTCGACGGCGGTCTCGGCGGCAGTACTCATGACAACCTCCGTTCTGGAAGGGCGGGGGAGACGACCTCCTCTCTGGTCGGGGAACCTCGCCACATTACTCCTGCCGGCGGGGCTTTGCAGCGAATGACACCAGATCGACACCAGGCCGCTCAGCAGTCGTCGCCACATCTCCGTCGCGCCCGTCTCTGAATTGGTCTGGAGAGTCAGTCCTCTGGGTACGTGACGGCGAGTCGCGCGTTCAAGGCATCGACACGGCTACAGATCAACAGCAGGGACGCGTCCGAGAAGCAGAGCGGCGCGAACGTCGTAGTACGTCATTCCCACGCTCGGAACCTCAGGACCGCCAGCGGCCCGACCGACCCCGTCTTCTGCTCTCATGCGAGGTGGGGGTCGGCAGCCTGCGAGGCGCGTCGCTGCCCGGCTGGCGCCGCCTGACGCCACATCGACACGCCGAGGGCGATCAGCACGACCATGAAGAGCACGAAGCCGGCGAGCACGCCAACGAACGCGGCCTCGAACACGAGCTCGAGCAGTTCGCCGCCGAGCAGGAGCACGGCGCCGACCGCCGAGACCCAGCCGATCCAGCGCGCGTAGACGCCGCCGCTCAGGATCGCCGCCGCCAGCACCGTGAGATACAGGCCGAGCGCGAGCAACGCGACCCAGATCAGATCCTCCGTCGCGGCTGCTCGTAGCGTCGAACGAGGCGAGATACGGCTGCTTCGCTGCCGGCGCCGCGTCGCAACCCAGGTGTCGGCGACGTCCTTCATCACGCGCAGCGGAGACAATCCCGCCCGCTCCGAGCGCGCCCATGAGGACGAGGAAGGGCTGGCCGACACGAGCCCACCGTCTCCCCGGCCCTCGGCGAATGTATGGCCGACGACCGTGAGGGCAGCGACCGTCAGGAAGAGGCCGACGAGGTCGAGCAGCCGGTCGCCGATCCAGAACCCGCTGTCGGCGACGACGCGAATCGCCTCGCCGGGATCGCCACCCCAATCGGGCTCCAGCAGCCCGGCCACGAGCTTGAGCCACGGCGCCGACGACGGCGGCAACGGCCGCGAGACGGAGGAGTCGACGGTCGTCCATGGCGATGAAGGTAGGCCACCACACGCCGAGCCGCATCGATGGAATCCCTGGTCCTGCGCCGCCCGGCCGAAGATTGGGGATTTCCCCAATGCTCCGCGTCGGGTCTAGCATGAGACGATCCACACGTGCCGCAGACGGTGTTGATCGTGGACGACCACGCCGGCTTCCGCGGTTTCGCCCGCCGGCTGCTCGAGGCTGACGGGTTCACGGTCGTCGGCGAGGCTGAAGACGGCGCCTCGGCGCTCGCCGCCGTCGAGGCGCTGCGGCCAGAGCTCGTCCTGCTCGACATCGTGCTGCCGGACACGGACGGGTTCGCGGTCGCCGAGCGGCTCGCGGAGAACGGCGACGGACCGGTCGTCGTCCTCACGTCGAGCCGGGAAGCGGCCGACTTCGGCGAGCGGCTCGAGCTCAGCGCGGCGCGGGGCTTCATCCACAAGGATGACCTGTCGGGAGCCGCGCTCGCCGCCATGGCGCGGAGCTCGCCGTGAGCCGTCGGCTCCACATTCTGCTGCTCGGACTCGGGGCGCTGGCGGTGGGCTGGGCCGCGCTCACGCTGACGTTCTTCCGCTCCGGCGGCAGGCTGAATGTCGAGCAGCCGCTCGTGGTGGCTTTCGTCGCACTCGGGTCGCTCTGGATCCTTGCCGGCCTGATCGCCTGGTGGAAACGTCCGGAGAACCACACGGGCGCACTGATGACCGCGGCAGGCTTCTTGGTCTTCACGTGGCTTCCCAGCTTCTGGGAGGCGTCGCTTCCGTCCACCGTCTTCGGAATCATCGACCGTCTATTCCTGGCCGTCGCCGTGCATCTGTTCGTCGCCTTCCCGCGCGGACGGCTCTCCTCGCGGATCGAGCGGGTCGTCGTGGCAGCGATCTACGCCGACGTTCTCCTCGTCGCCGGTCTCGGTGAGCAACTCTTCCGCCGCCCCGACGATCCGTTCTTCGTAGACGGGCCCCGCAATCTGCTGCTTGTCGACGACAATCGCGGTCTGGCAGACGCCTTAGAGCTGTCGGCCGACGTGGCACTCGCGGTCCTCTTCGTAGCCGCCGCCGTCCTCTTGGCACGTCGCTGGCGTACGGCGAGCGCGCCTGCTCGCCGCGAGCTCGCACCCGTGCTCTGGAGCGGAGCGCTCGTGCTCTTCCTCGGCGCGGCCCTGCTGACCCACTATCCGAGTTACGACACGCCGGCGGGCTCGGTCCTGCTGTCGCTCTTCCTAGTCGCCGTCGGCATCGTGCCGCTCGCCTTCCTCGCCGGTCTGCTGCGCACGCGACTGCACCGCTCGGCCGTGGCGGATCTCGTCGTGGAGCTCGGCTCGCCGCTGCGACCGTCGCAGGTGCGCGACGCGATCGCGCGCACGCTCGGCGACCCGTCCCTCGAGCTCGCCTTCTGGCTGCCCGAGGACGAGCGCTACGTCGACCCGGACGGGACACGCGTTCGACCCGGAGGCCGATCCCGGACGAGCGGTCACGCTGCTCGAGCACGACGGGACACGCCTGGCAGCCCTCGTCCACGACCCCGCGCTCCTCGACGACCCGAGCTCGTCCAGGCGGTCGGCGCCGCCGCGAGCCTCGCGCTCGAGAACGCGCGTCTGCAGGCAGAGCTGCGCGCCCAGCTCGAGGAGGTGCGCGCCTCGCGCGCACGGATCGTCGAGGCAGGAGACGCAGAGCGGCGCCGCCTCGAGCGCGACCTCCACGACGGCGCGCAACAACGGCTGCTCGGGATCCGGCTGGCGCTCCAACTCGCCCGCGGCCGGCTCGCCGACGGCGTCGCCGAGGTGGACGACCTGCTCGCCGAAGCGGATGCGGAGGTCGTCGGCGCCCTCGACGAGCTGCGCGCCCTCGCGCGCGGCATTCACCCGGCGATCCTGACCGAGGAAGGGCTCGCTCCAGCGCTCGCCGCACTCGCGCGACGCGCGGCCGTGCCGGTCGAGCTGAACGTCTGCGCAGGACGGCTGCCCGCGACTGTCGAGGCGACCGCCTACTTCGTCGCCGCCGAGGCGCTCGCCAACATCGCCAAGCACGCGCACGCGTCGCACGCGCGGCTCGAGGTCGCACGCACGAACGGGCGCTGGCGATCGACGTCAGCGACGACGGGGTCGGCGGGGCCGACGCGGCCGGAGCCGGGCTGCGCGGGCTCCGCGACCGCGTCGAGGCGCTCGACGGGCGACTCGAGGTCGAGAGCCCGCCCGGCGAAGGAACCCGCGTCTCGGCCGCAATCCCATGCGCGTAATCCTCGCCGACGACGCCGTCGTCATCCGCGAGGGCCTCGCCCGGCTGCTCGCCGAGCAGGGCATCGACGTCATCGCCCAGGCCGTCGACGCGGAGGAGCTCGTGCGGCTCGTCGCCGCCGATCCGCCCGACGTCGCCGTGATCGACATCCGCATGCCGCCCACCTACACGAACGAAGGACTGCGGGCGGCCCAGGAGATCCGCGAGACGTACCCGAGGTGGGTACCGTCGTCCTCTCGCAGTACGTCGACGTCGAGTACGCGCTGAAGCTCGTCACCGGCGCTCGGAGCGGGTCGGCTACCTGCTCAAGGACCGGATCGCCGACATCGCCGCGTTCGTCGCCGCGCTCGAGCAGGTCGCGGCGGGAGGAACCGTGGTGGAGCCGTCGCTCGTCGAAGAGCTTCTCCGCGCGCCCGCCGCCCGCGACCCGCTCGCCGAGCTCACACCGCGCGAGCGCGAGGTGCTCGCGCTGATCGCCCAGGGCAAGACCGACCGCGGCATCGCCGAGGAGCTCTTCGTCACCCGCAAGACGGTCGAAGCGCACGTGCGCAGCATCCTCGGCAAGCTCGACCTCCCTGCGGACGCCGGCGAGAACCGGCGCGTCCACGCGGTGCTCACCTTCCTCGGGGCCGGCACGCGCCGCGCTCCGGACGACGCGAAGAGTGGGGTTTTCATCGATGCGGGAGGCGCACGCCGGCCCTAACCTCGCCGGCATGTACGACGACCAGCCGTACCCGCTCTGGATCCAGGTGGTAGCTCTCGGCGTCATCCTCGCGCCGACGCTGGCGCTCATCGCCTTCCGGCGGCGAATCGGCCCGATGAACGCGGCGTGCGCACTCGTCGTCTGGGGCGCCCTGGCTGCCGGCGGAGAGCACGGCTCCTGGGCGATGCGCCTCTCGATCCACGAACGTTCCTGGTCGGAGCCGCACGCCACCGTCCACTACTTCATGGCCGGCGCCTACGCCGCCATCGCCGGCGTCCTGCTAGGCGTGATCGCGCTCACGCTCTTCCGCGAGGGTCGCCGCAGCGGCTGGTTCGTCGTCCTCTTCGTGACCCTGGTCGGGGGAGGGCTCGAACTCGACGATGACCGGCCCGACCGGATACCTGTACCACCACATCGGCCTCTACGGGTACGTCGCCGCGTGGCTCGCCGCGCTGGTGATCGCATACACGCCAACCTTCTCCCCCCTCGCGCTCGACCGCCGGGCGCGAGTCCTCGGCGCGGCGAATTCCTGACACGTGTCGGTGCGCAGTCGGCGGGCTTGCCGGCGGCGCCTGCGAACTAACATCGCGACGGTGTCGGCTATGCAGGGTCTGCATCGTCGGGGCCTCCGGGAAGCTCGGGCAGTACATGGTGCAGCACGCGCTGGATCGGGGCTACGAGGTGGTCGGCGTGTGCCGGGAGCAAAGCGTGGGGAAGCTCGACGCGTTCAAGGGGCGCATCACCGTCGTTCCGGGAGCGACGGACGACCGCGAGGTCATCAAGAGAGCGGTCGCGGGATGCGACGGCGTGCTCGTCGTGCTGGTCCCGCGAGGCGTCCACGGGTACTCGACGGGCACGGCCCAGGCGGTGCTCGACTACGCGCCTCCGGGGGCACGCCTCGTGTTCTCGTGCGGGTGGCACATCACACGCGACGGCCAGGACGTGTACTCGTGGAAGCTCAAGGCGCTCGTGAAGATCGGCGGCCCGCTCGCGCGCCTCGCTCGCTTCGCGGACCTCGACGACCAGGTGGAGGCGTGCCGGCGGGTATTCGCCAGCGACACGCGCTGGACCGTCGTGCGCGGGAGCGACCTCGAGGAGGGCGAGAGCCAGGGCCTGCCCGTCTGGAGCCGGCACGTGGGCGATCCGATCCTCGAGAGCAACCTCACGCGTCGCATCGACTTCGCCCTGTTCATGGTGGAGGCCCTCGAGAACGACGAGCTCATCCACGAGGCCCCGGCGATCGTCGGCCGCCGGACGACCTCGGCGCTCGCCCACGCCGCCAACGACTGAACTCTTCAGGCGCGCCGCAGGTTGGAGGACCCTGAAGCCCAGATCGCGAATACACGCTCATGTCGATGAGCGAGGCTCAAGCACTCGCGGAGGGGCGCCGCGAGGCGGCTCCCGCAGCGTTCGTCGCGTCGTTCGTCATCGTCATGCTCGCCGTCGTCAGCTGGGCGAAAGGCTGGGAGCTGCTCGGTCTGCCGTGGTGGATCTGGCTCGTCCTCGGTATCCCTGCGCTCTTGCTGACGATCGACGTCTCCTTGACGTTCCGCGGGAGAGGGCTCGTTCGGTCGCGCGAGGCAGCCCTGTTCCTGCTCGGCCTCCTCGTGCTTGGCAACTTCATCGCGCTCGCAATTCTCGTCGCCGGTCTCGTCACCACGACCACCGAGGACCTCGGCGGCGCCGAGCTGTTGCTGACCGGCTTCGCGATCTGGACGACCAACGTCATCGTGTTCGCCATCCTGTTCTGGGAGCTCGACGCCGGCGGGCCTGTTGCGCGAATCGCGGCCCCCGTGCGTGCCAGTCCGGACTTCCAGTTCCCGCAGGACCAGAATGCTCAGCTCGAGCCGAAGGACTGGGTGCCGAGTGTCTGGGACTACACGTATCTGTCCCTCACGAATTCGATCGCGTTCAGCCCCACGGACGTGATGCCGCTGTCGCTGCGAGCGAAGGCTGTGATGGGCGTGGAGGCGGCGATCTCTGCCGTGACGGTGCTGCTCGTTGCTGCACGCGCGGTGAACGTGCTGGGCTCGTAGACAATCACCCGCTGCGGGTGAAGTAGCGACTTGGCGCGGGATCGTAGTGTTGCGCGCACCGACGCCCTTCGCACTCGGAGGTGACCGCGTGTCGTCGATGAATGTGGCCGCCGACCGGCCGATTGCCAGCCCGCGCAGCGCACCGACGATGGCCGTCTGCGGCCTCGCGTGACCGACGACACGATCAAGGACTGATGTCTGACCGCGTCGCGCCGGCTTCCGGTCGTCGGGCCGCCGGCGGGGTGCTCGCTGCTGCGTGCGTGTCGACGCTCGTCGTCAACGCCAACACGTCGGCGGTCACGATCCTGCTGCCGTCGATCAGCGAGGACGTCGGCGCTCCCATCGCGGAGCTCCAGTGGGCCGTGACCGGCTACTCGCTCGTCGGCGCCGCCGTGATCGTGACCTCCGGCGCGCTCGGCGATGTGTTCGGGCGCCGGAAGGTCTTCCTGGCGGGGCTCTTGCTGTTCGTCGGCTGCTGCGTCCTCATCGCGCTGTCGACGAACGCGGCAGGCGTGATCGGCGGGCGCATGATCCAGGGCGCCGCCGGCGCGACGATCCTGGCCTGCGGCATGAGCCTCCTGTCGGTCGCGTCCTCGGGACAAGGCCAGTTGAAGGCGATCACGCTCTGGGGCGCCGCATCGGCGGTCGGCGCCGCCGCCGGCCCGCTCGTCGGCGGCCTGCTCGTCGACACCACCGGCTGGCAGGGCCTCTTCTGGATCGACGCAGGGATCGCGGCCGCCTGCATCCCGCTGACACTGGCGACGGTTCAGGAGTCCCGCGACCCGGACCGGACGCGCTCGATCGACTTCGCGGGCACGGTCCTCGTTGCACTGATCCTCGCGCCGCTCGTGCTCGCGCTGAGCAAGGGCAACGACTGGGGCTGGGCCTCGCTGGCGACGATCGGGTGCCTCGCGATCTCGGTCGTTGCGACCCTGCTCTTCGTCTACGTCGAGAAACGTGTGAGCGCTCCGCTCGTCGACCTTCAGCTGCTCCGGAACAAGGTGCTCGTCGGGTCGACGCTCGCGATCCTCATCGTCGCGGGAACCCTCAACGGGCTCATGTACGTCGTCAGCCTGTACTTCCAGGATCCGGCGGGGCTCGGGCTGAGCGCGCTCGAGGCCGGCCTGGCGACGCTGCCCGCCGCGGCCGGCATGGTGGCCGTGACGCCGCTCATCGCTCCGCTCGCGGTGCGCATCGGCGGTGGCAAGGCCGTTGCGCTGGGGTTCGCGCTGGCCGCGGTCGGCTTCGCCGCGCTCGCCTTCGTCGAGGCGTCCTGGACCTACGCTGCCTTCGTCCTACCGATGGTGGCGCTCGCAGTCGGCCTCGGCATCGCGAACGGGCCTGCCTCGTCGGGGTCGACTCGTCGGTGTCGCCCGACGAGGTCGGCGCAGCATCCGGCATCTCGAACATGGCGCGCTACGTCGGCGCCGCCGTGGCCGTCGCGGCCGTCGCAATGGTGAGCAACGCGGTCACGACGAACCACCGCGAAGCCGGCGAGTCGGCCTCCGACGCACTCGCTGCCGGCTTGTCGCGCACGATGGTGCTGCTGGCGATCTCGTCCGCCCTCGGCGTCGCGCTGGTCGCGTTGATGGCCCGCTATCGCCCGTCACGGCTCCGAACGGTCGACCGCGCCGCCGCCGCCGCCGCGACGACGCACACCATCCCGACGACCGGCTCTGCATGAGCGTTCGCGGGGCAGCGTTCCTCGGCATCGGTGCGATGGTCGGCGCCGGCATCTTCGCGCTGCTCGGCGAGGCCGGCGCGGTCGCGGGATCCGCGGTCTGGCTCTCGTTCCTGCTCGCTGGGATCGTCGCCGCGCTGCTCGGCTACAACGTCGTCAAGCTCGGCGTCCGCTACCCATCCTCCGGCGGATTGATCGCCTACCTCCTGCAGGGCTTCGGCAACGGGCGGATGGTCGGCATCGCCTCCTGGCTCGGTTACTTCGCGGCGATCGTGATCGTCTGCTCGATGGTCGCGGTCGCCTTCGGCAGCTACGCCACCTCGCTCTTCGTCGGCGACGACGCCTCCGGAGGCTGGGACAACCTGTTCACTTCCGCCGTCGTGCTCGGGATGGTCGCAATCAATCTCGTGGGCGCAAAGGTCGTCGATCGCGCGCAGTCGCTGATCGTGGTCGTGCTGCTCGCCGTCTTCGCGGTCTTCATCGCCGTGACCCTGGTCGACATCGACCTCGACCTGCTCGCGTTCAGCGGCTATCCCTCCGCGTCGGACATCGTCGCAAGCGTTGCGCTCACCTTCTTCGCGTACCTCGGCTTCAGCGTGATCACGTTCGCCGTCGGAGACCTTCGGGACCCGGCCCGCGAGCTGCCGAAGGCGATGTATCTCGCGCTCGGCGTGACGTCGCTCACGTATGTCCTGATCTCGCTGGGCGTGTTCGGCACGCTGACCGTCGACGAGGTCATCGGCTACGGAGAGACCGCGATCGCCGAGGCGGCGCGGCCGGCGCTCGGGGACGCCGGGTTCACGATCATGGCCGTCGCCGCGCTGCTGGCGACGGCATCGTCGGTGAACGCGACGCTCTACGCGTCGGGAGGCCTGACCGCGATGCTCGCCGAGGTCGGGCAGTTCCCGCCGTTCTTTGGACGAGGCTCGCGGCTCGGAGCCAACGCCGGTCTGCTGATCACGGCCGCGATCGTGCTCGTCGTGGCCAACCTCGTCGACCTCTCTGCGATCGCTTCGGTGGGGAGCGCCTGTTCGCTCGTGATCTTCCTCCTCGTCGGCATGGCGGGATACCGCCTGCGTTCGGTGACGGGCGCACGAGGCTCGATCGTGCTGGTCGGGATAGCGGCCACTGCAATCGTGCTCACCTTTTTCGCCGTCGACACCCTTCGCAACGCGCCGCAGACGTTCATTGCGATCGTGCTGATCTCGGCGCTCGCGGTCGTGCTCGACGCCGTCTGGAAGCACCTGAGGCCCGAGGGCACGCCGGCGACGGCGGAACGGCCGCCGCCGACGTCGGCCTGAACGCTGCTCGGTGACGACGGTGGCCACGTCGGACTCTGCCGTCGAGTTCCTGATCCGATTCGTCCGCGTCGGCCACCAGGCGGGCTATCCGACGTCCGACCTCGAGGACCGGGTCGAGGCTCTCGCCCGGGTGCTCGCACTCGACGACCTCCAAGTCTCGGCGACGCCGACGCTCGTCGAGGTCTCGATCGGCTCGCTTCCGCACCAGCGCACGTACACCGTCCGCGTGCGCCCGGCCGCGGTCGACCTCGACGCGATCGCCCGCCTGGACGACCTCGTGCGCAACATGCTCACGCGGCGACTCGATGCGAGCGACGCGCTCACTGCTCTCGCCGAGATCACGTCCAGGCCACTCGACCGTCCCTGGCCGGTGCTGCTCGCCGCGTACGGACTGGCGGGAGCCGCGCTGACGCCCGTGCTCGGGGGAGGTTGGCGCGAGACGGTAGCCGCAGCCGTCGTCGGGCTCGTCGTCGGTGCGGTCACGCTCCGCGCGACGCGCAGCGCACGGACCGAGCCGATGGCGGCTCCGCTCGCCGCGGTCACCGCCAGCTTCTGCGCGTCGACGATCGTCGAGCTGGGCCTCCACGCATCGCCGAACGTCGTGACGCTGGCCGCGCTCGTGACGTTCCTGCCCGGGATGAGACTCACGATCGGCATGCGGGAGCTGTCGAGCGAGCATCTCCAGTCGGGCGTCGCCAACACGGCGAACGCCCTCGTCCAGTTGCTCGGCCTCGTCTTCGGAGTCGAGGTCGGGCGTTCGATCGCGCGAAAGTTGGTACGGCGCGTCCGAGCAGGTTGCCGTGCACGCTGCCTTCTCCGGGACGCACGTGCTCTCGGCCGTCGCGGCAGGCCTCGCCTTCACGCTGACGCTGCGCGCCCAGTTCCGGGACGCCTGGATGATGTGCGCGGCGACCACTCTGGCGCTCGTGGCCAACGCGGGCGGCGCTGCGCTGGTCGGTGCGCATGCGGGCACCTTCGTGGCGACGCTCGCCGTCGGCCTGGCCGGCGGCCTGGTCGGAAACCGGCTCCGCCGCTCGCCCCTCGTCTTCATCGTCCCCGGCGTGCTCATGCTCGTCCCCGGGAGCGCGGGCTTCGACAGCATTCTCCAGCTCCTGGACAACCAGACGGTCAGCGGCATCACCGCCGCCTTCGACACATTCGTCACCGCGACGTCGATCGCCTACGGCCTGATGGTCGCCGCCGTGATCCTGCCGGGCCGCTTCCAGCCCGCCGGATCGGCCTAATCACCCGATCCGGATGGTGTGCCGGAGGCGTGAGGCTGGTGGACTTCGAGCCGTTGCGCCGACTCGGAGTCATCGCATCTGGTCTCGTGGCGACGGCGCTCGCCGGCTTCCTGCTCGCGTCCTGCGGGGGCGGCGAGGGAAGCGCGCTGACGACCCTGACGGGCCTGACGGCCACGGTCCCGACAGTGACCGCCACGCGCCCGGGCGTGACCGTGCCGACGCGAACGGCGCCCACCCTGCCGACGCCGACGGAGTCGGAGACCGAGCCCGCGACGACCGAGGAGTTGCCGCCGACCGAGCCCGAGACGACCGCCCGAGACGACGGCGCCGCCCCCGACGGTGACCGTGATCGAGACGGAGACCGAGGCGCCTGTTCCGACCGAGCCGGCCACGACCGAGGCGGCCACGACCGAGCCGACGCCGACCACGACGGCGGAAGCGGCCCCGCCGACGTCCTCGGAGGACGACACGTCCTGGTGGTGGGTCGTCCTCGGCGTCGCACTCGCAGCGGCGGCGCTGATCGGCGCCCTGCTCTGGCGACGGCGAAGGGTCGACGCAGAAACGTGGTCCGGGCGTCTGGGCGACCTCTCCCGCAGAACGCTCGTCACGCTCGACGACGTCCTCCAGGACGGCTCGCTCGTCACCGGGCGGATCCAGGCCCTTGCAGCGGAGGCTGGTTCCCTCGAGTCACGCGCTCCGGACGATGCCGCGAAGGCAACCGCAGGGCGCCTGCGCGGCCGGCTCGACGAGCTCGCCGCAACGCTCGAGGCCGACCGAACGCTTCGCCTGGGCTCGCCGCCACCGAGCGACGAGCAGCTCACGTACTCGACGGCGCTGATCCGTCAGCAGGCCGAGCAGCTTCAGGGGGTGCTGCGGCCACCGCCGAGCGCCGGGCCGCCTCCTGCCTGAGCTTAGGCGCCGTCTCTCACGAGCCACACCGCGCGGACGACAGCCGCACCGGCGAGCGCGACACTCGCGGCGACGACCAGGAGCAGCCCGAAGCTCGCAGACGCGCCGAAGACGTCGCGGCTGTCGAGCCAGTTCTCGACGGCAGTCCAGCCCATCACGATCGAAGCGCCGAGCACACCGGCGACGCCGATCCACGAGCCGCGAGCCATCGAGCGAGCCCAGCCGAGCGCGAACGCTGCGACGATCAGGACGAGCCACCCACCGTTCGGCCCTTGCGTCCCGTCGAGGCGCACCGCGCCGTCGCTCGTCCACGTCAAGAAGACACCGACGACCGCGGCGGCGATCGCGAGCCAGGCGACGCGCAGCGTCGCCGGTCCCAATTCAGCGCGGCGTGTAGCGTTGTCCGTCAGTGAGTCGCGACGCTAGCACGGGTCGGCGTAAGGCTCTCGCACTCGTCGCGTTGCTGGCGGCGGCGCTCTTCGTCGTCGTGTACCGGCAGGCGCTCGGAGTCACGCAGCGGTCGAGTTGGCCGCCGCCGCTCGACGCGGTGACATCGGCCGGCGCCAGGGGCGCGACGGAGTCTTTCGTCGCACGTGGTGGAACTCGCCCTCACGACGCGACGCTCGACTTCGCGTGGTCGACAGCGGCAACGATCGAGCCCCTCGTCGAAGGCGTGAACTTCTTCCCGCGGATCTTCGCGGACATCGAGGCCGCACGCTCATCCGTGCACATCCTCATGTTCGGCTGGCGCGAGGGCGACGTCGGACTGCGGATGGCCGCGCTCCTGGAGCGGAAGCTTGCCGACGGCGTCGAGGTGCGAGTGATCGTCGACGGGTTCGGCTCCAGGCCGTACAAGGAGGCACGCGAGATGTTCACGGGCCTGGCCGACGCCGGAGCGCAGATCGTCGTCAACGACGTGTTCCCACTCGACCGAGACGGCCTCTTCCCCGACGACCAGCAGCTCGACTGGCGCCAGGACGAGGTCGGGCGCGCCGACCATCGCAAGCTCTACGTCGTCGACGGTGCGGTCGCGTGGACGGGCGGTGCGGGCATCGAGGATCACTTCGAGAACGGCGGCTTCCACGACGTGATGGTGCGCGTCACCGGCGACGTCGTGCGACAGGCGCAGGCGGCATTCCTGACGAGCTTTCGCGGCCACGGTGGCCCCCTGCCGACCGACCTCGCTCCGTACTTTCCCGAGCAGGCCGAGCCGGGCTCGACGCCGATCGCCGTCGCCCAGGTCATCCCCGGCGGCTTCGTCGCGGCCTCGCAGGCGATCCGCGAGCAAATCGACGAGGCGCGCACGCGTCTCGACGTGATGAACCCCTACGTCACCGACGGCGACATGATCGAGCGAATCCTGGCAGCCGCCCGGCGCGGCGTGAAGGTGCGGCTCGTCGTCTCCGCGAGCTCGAACAACGACCAGGCGACAGCCGCGCTGAAGCACTGGTACCCGGACCTGATCGCTGCGGGGGCCGAGGTGTGGGAGCTTCCGGGCACCGTCGTCCACGCCAAGGTCGTGGTCGCCGACGACGTCGTCAGCTTCGGCACCGTCAACCTCGACTCCTGGGCTCTCTACCGCAACTCGGAGATCACGATGGTCGCGCGAAGCGCAGAGGCCGCAACGCAGTTCGAGGAGCGGCTGTTCGAGCCCGACATCGCCCGCTCGAAACGAGGCGAGCCACTGTCGGGAACGAGCGAACGGTTCCAGGGCTGGCTCTGGGACAAGCTCGCGTTCTTTCTTTGAGCAGCTCTCTGCCCGCGAACGTCTGCAGCTCTCGCGGCCCGGACTCTCAGCGTCAGCGCACCCCGGTCGACTTGTGCATGACCCACCCGAGGCCGGCGTCCGGTTGCCTTGCGAGTGCACGCAGGTCCTGCAGTCCCACCCGCAGCTCGTCCTCGCCGGCGTCTGGCAGCTGGGCGAGCGCGGGGAGCGCGCTCTCGATCACGTCGGAGGCATACCGCGCTTGGCTCGAGAGGTCGTCGTCCTTCCACCAGAAGGCTCGCTCGCCCTCGTCGACCGCACGAAATCCGGCTTCACGCAGCCAGCCCGGAAGCCGCGTGCCGGCGTCGCTCCAGCCCGAGGCCGCCATGCCCTGCACCATCGCGCGAAAGAGCGCCTCGAGCGCGGGCGTGGACGGCTCGGCGCGGCACGTCGAATAGTCGACCTCGATCGCCGTGATCCGACCTTCGGGTACGAGCACACGCCTGGCCTCGCGGAGCGCGGCAGGCGGGTCGGCGACGTGCTCGAGCAGCCACATCATCCAGACGTGGTCGAACGACCCGTCCTCGAACGGGAGCGCGAGCGCATCGGCTTGGCGCAATGTTGCGTCGACACCGGCCCGCTCGAGGTGTCCTCGCGCAAAGTCGAGCTGCTTCTGCTCGATGTCGACACCGAACAGCTCGATACCCGGATACTCCTGCCCGAGTACCGCCAGGACCGCGCCGACGCCACAACCGACCTCGAGCAGACGTGTGCCGGGCTCGAGCTTGGTGCCGTCGGAGATCAGCCGGTGCCGCCAGTGCTCGGCCTGCTCCACGAGCCGCTCCTGCTCCGGCGTTCCGTAACCGTGAACGTAGTCAGTCATGGCCGGCCAGGGAGCTCAAACGAGGCCCACCATAGTCAGGAGCAGCAGGCTCGGGCCGCGCCGATGAGTCTCAGCGGCCCGCAGAGTCTCAGTGCAGAGACTTCTGTCCACCAAGGAGAGGTGACTTCGGATGACCAAGGTGCTCGCAGGGATCACGACGTCGGTCGACGGGTACATCACAGGGCCGGACGACGGCCCGGGCAAAGGGCTCGGTGAGGGTGGCGAGCGCCTGCACTACTGGGTGTTCGGAGGGCCGTGGACCTACGACGCCGAGCCGAGGGGCGAGCCGTCGGGCGAGGACGCCGCCTGGCTGTCGGAGGCGATCTCGAGGGTCGGCGCCGTCGTCGGCGGACGGGGAACCTACGAGGCGGCCGGGCACTGGGGCGACGAGAACCCCTGGGGGCTGCCGTTCTTCATCGTCACGCACAGGCCGGAGGAAGAGCCGGAGAGCGGTGCGTTCACGTTCGTGTCCGGGGTGGAGGAGGCCGTCGCGCGGGCGAAGGAAGCAGCAGGGGACAAGGACGTCCACGTCATGGGCGGAGCCGATGTGATCCGCCAGGCCCTCGAAGCCGGGCTCGTCGACGAGCTCACGATCATCGTGGCGCCGGTCGTCCTCGGCGGCGGGAAGCGGCTGTTCGAGGGGTTCTCGCGCTCGCTCGACCTGGAGCACCTCGGTGTGCGGCAGTCGCCCTTCGCGACGTTCATCGACTATCGCGTGAAGCACTAGCCCGAGGCGTGCGCCACCTGTGCCCGGCCGCGTGGACACTCTCCATCGTCGGCAGTTCCCCATGCGGGTGGGACGCGTACCAGCGCACGTAGCGATCCGTCAGCGGACGCGAGCTGAGCCCGTGCGCGAACACCGAGATGCCGATCGTCGCGACCACGGCGAGCAGCAAGGTGCGCTCGTGCGGAAGGGACGACTCGTCGATCAGGATCACCGCGAAGACGATCGTCGCGAGGCCGCGCGGGCCGAACCACCCCACGAACCCGACGGTCGGGCGGCGTGCGCCAGTTCCGAGCAGCGAGAGCGCGACCGGCAGCATCCGCACGATCGTCAGGCTGAGCACGGCATAGGCGACGACCTCCCAGCCCAGGTCGTCGAGCACGGGGCCGAGGATCGCCGCGCCGAAGACGACGAACGTGACGGCGTTCAGCAGCTCGCCGCCCTCGTCGACCAGATACGACACCTCACCGCCGCTGCCTCGACGGAGCAGGCCGAACACGAACCCGCCCGTGAACGCGGCGATGAAGATGCTCCCCCCGAGCCCGGTCGCGATCCCCGCCGAGAGGACCGCCGTGGACAACGTCAGGATCTGCACCCAGCGCGGCTCTGCGAGCAGCCGACGCGCCGCGAACCGCAGAGCGAGCGCGCCGAGGACCCCGGCCGCCACTCCCGCCACGAGGCCGTAGCCGATCTCCTCGAGCACGAGGTGCGCTGCCGCCGTCGCCGTCAGCGTGCCGTCCTCCGCCTCCGCGACGGCGAGCGCGATGAAGAAGAGCGGAACGCAGATCCCGTCATTGAGTCCGCTCTCGACGTTGAGGCCCTGCCGGATCCGCGACGGAAGCCGCTCGTCGGTCACGACCGCCTGGCCGAGCGCCGCGTCGGTGCAGGCGAGCATGACCGAGAGGACGAGTGCCTCGACCAGGCTGACGCCGGGGAGTACGGCAACGCCGGCGAGCGTGCCGCCCAGGATCGTCAGCGGCAGGCCGATCCCGAGCAGGCGCAGCGGCACCGAGTACTCGCTTCGCAGAGCCGGGACGGAGATCCGCGAGGCGTCGGCGAAGAGAACGAGCGTCAGGGTCGCCTCGGCGAGCAGCTTCACGGGCTCCCCGCCGATCCGCAGGTCGATCAGCCCGAGCACGGGTCCGGCCAGCAGGCCCGCCGACGTGAAGAAGATCGCAGGCGTGACGACCGAGCTCTCGAGCCGGCGCGAGACGACCGAGAACGCGAGCAGCACGAACGCGATCGTCGCGAGCTCCCAGCCTTCCACTCGTCACCGCCTCGTCAAGAAGCTGGGGCCTGCCCGCTACGCGTCCTCGGACAGCAGCCGCTCTGAGAAGAACTCCAGTGCCTTCTTCGTCTTGGTCTCCTGCTCGCCGGTGAGGTCGATGCCTCGTTCCGTCAGAAACGCGCGCGCGTCGGCACCGACCACGAACGCCTCCGGCGGCGCACACTTCGTCGACAGCTCGAGGATCATCGAGTTGTCCGGATAGAGCCAGAGCTCCGCGACCAGCTTGCGGTCGTAGCCGTCGGGCGAGAACTTCAACTTGAGCACGAAGATCGGGCCGAGGATCGAGAGGTCGTCGAGCGCGAGCCCTTCGGGCGCGTGCGCCGCATACAGCGACCGCTGCTCCTTGGAGAAGAGCTTGCGAATCGGCTTCGTTCCCAGCACGACGTCCTTGACGTTGGGGGTCTTCAGGACGCGCTTCATCGAGCCCGAGCAGACAAACCCGCCCGGCATCGCGTCGACCTCGACGGCGAAGTTCGGCGAGTCGCGCAGCTCCGCCGGAAGCTCGTCCGGGACGACGGGGCGCAACTTGACCACCGAGTCGTCGCCCTTCTGCTGGACCCGGCGAGCCCGAACCACCAGGCCGCGCTCGTAGAGCTTCAGGTCCGGCGTGTCGAAGAAGTAGGCCTGGCGAATCTGGCCCTCGAGCGGGTCGACGCCGAGCGCCGCCGAGTGGCGGCTTCGGTCCGAGACCGACACGGTCAGCTTGAGCTCGACGCTGTCGGCGCCCTCGATCAGCCCGAGGAGCTCCGCGCGCTCCTCGTCGGTCATCGTCAGAGCAGTTGTCGTTGCAGCCATATTCGTTCCTTTCTCGTTCGCAGCGAGAGCAGAGACGATAACGCCGGAGCGCGCGCGGGCATCACCCGAAGAGGGTGGCACGGGCGATAACGTGTGAAGACCTGATGGCACGGATCGTCGTAACGGAGTTCGCCTCGCTCGACGGCGTCGTCGAGGGTTGACGGTCCTCGAGGTCGAGACGCCGCACGGCCGGGCGAACGCACACCTCCATCCCAGCGACAACCCTCGCGCGGCTCTGGTCCTCGGGCACGGAGCCGGCGGAGGCGTCGCGGCGCAGGACCTCGTAGCGGTGACGGAGGCCGCGCGCTCGGAGGGGCTCAGCGTCGCGCTCGTCGAGCAGCCGTACCGCGTCGCGGGGCGGCGTGCGCCCGCTCCGGCCCGACAGCTCGACACCGCCTGGATCACGGTGGTCGACGAGCTCGTCGCAGGCGCGTTCCACGGCTTGCCGCTCGTCGCCGGCGGGCGGTCGCTGGGAGCGCGGGTGGCCTGCCGCACCGTCGAGGCGACCGGCGCAGTCGCGGTGCTCTGCCTCGCGTTCCCTCTGCAGCCGCCGCGGGCCGGTTCCACGAGTCGTCTGTCCGAGCTCGACGCGGTGACCGTCCCGATGCTCGTCGTGCAAGGCGCGCGCGATCCGTTCGGGATCCCACCACCGGGTGCGCGCCGAACGGTGGTCGAGGTTCCGGGCGACCACGGCCTGAAGACCGATCTGGAAGCGGTGGCCCGGGCAGTGCGGGCCTGGCTTCCAGGCGTGCTCTAGTCCTCGAGCGACTCCTGGATCATCCGTGGCGACGCGTGGATGCAGATGATGTCGAGCTTGCCCGGGCCGAGGTTCTTGAACTTGTGCGGCGTCAGCGGCGTGACGACGACGATGTCGCCCGGCCCGGCGTCGATGTCCACGCCGTCCGCCGTCATCCGCACGTTGCCGGTGCGAACGAGCCACGTCTCCGAGTAGGGATGGCGGTGGAGGTCCGGCCCCTCGCCGGGCTCGTTGTGCACGAGGAACATCGAGACGTCGGAGCCGTGCGGCTCGCCCTCGAACGTCACCGTGCCTCGCGGGCTTCGCTGCTGCTCTTCGGGTCGAATCATGTTGAACATCGTCGCTCCTCTCGTTCGGCGTATTCCGCGGCCACGCGCTTCGGGACGACGAACGCCCAAGCGTCGACGACGAGGTCGCGCAACTCGTTTGCGTCGATCGCCGCCATGCGCACGACCGCCCAGTGGTAACGAAGGTCGGACTCGTCCGGCAATCGGAACTTGTCCGGCTCCTGCTCGACGAGCGCTTCGCGCCAGTCCTTCGGGAACGCGAACCCGAGCTCCGTCTCGTCCCGCGAGAAGGCCAGGTACACGATCCGCCCGACGCGGAACTTCACGCGGCCGCGGACGAACGCCTCCGTCGACCGAGGCAGGCCGATCGCGACCGAACGCACGTCCTCGACCGTCGGCACGGCTAGTCCACGAGCTTTCGCGTCATCGCGCGGATCGCGAGTCGCCACATGGCCACGCCGAAGAGGACGAGCGACCCGAGGCGCAGCAGGTCGGTCCAGCCCTCGAAGCCGAACACGGCATGGCGGACGAGCTCGACGCACTGATGGAGTGGGTTGAGCTCACCGAGCGTCTGCGCCCACTCTGGGAGCTGATCCAACGGGAAGAACGTGCCGGCGACGAGAAAGAGCGGCGTGAGGACCGCGCTGACGATGTAGCTGAAGCTGTCGATCGAGTTCGCGAAGCCGGCGACGGCGATCCCGAAGCTCGCCCACCCGTAGCCGGAGACGAACGCGATCACCGGCACCGTGAGCATCCCCCACGATGGGTCCAGCCCGAAGAACATCCCGACGATCAGCGGAAAGCAGCCGTAGACGCTTGCGCGCATGGCCATCCACAGGGCCTCGGCTGTCACGAGCTCCTCGGTGTCCACCGGCGCGGCGAGGATCGCGTCGTACGTGTGCTGGAACTGGTACTTGACGAAGGTCCCGAACATCGCCGGAAACGCACTCGAGAACAGGACGGCGGTGGCAACGATGCCGGTGGCGACGAAATCGACGTAGTCGTACCCGCCGATCGTGCTCACGAGCGAGCCGAAGCCGAACCCGAACGCCAGCAGGTAGATGGTGGGCTCGACCGTCGACGAGAACGTCGATGCCCGCCAGTACGACGAGTAGTTCACGATCTCGCGCACGAGCACGCCGGTGAGCGCGGAGCGCTCCAGCCGCCCGATCCGCGCGCGAGGCTGAGCCGCAGTGGCCATCAGGCGATCTCCTCTCCCGTCAGCAGCACGAACACGTCCTCGAGGTTCGCCGGGCGACGCTCGCCCTCGGGCGCACGACCGTCGGCGCCCTCGATCCCGAGCACGGAGACGCTCGTCCCGGTCCTCCTCGTCCGGAAGCCGGCGGAGTGCGCTTCGGCCTCGGCCTCCGCGAGGCGTTGCGGTGGGCCGTAGACCTCGACGGCCTGGCGCCCGGCATGCTCGGCGACGAGGTCGGCCGGCGCGCCCGCAGCGACCGCCTTTCCATGCGACATGATCAGCACGGTGTCGGCGAGGCGTTCCGCCTCCTCGATGTAGTGCGTCGACATCAAGATCGTGGTGCCCTCGGAGCGCAGGGCGTCGATCAGCGCCCAGAGCTCCTGGCGCACCTGCGGATCGAGCCCGACCGTCGGCTCGTCCAGCAGCACGAGTCGCGGGCGGTGGACGAGCGCACGAGCGATCAGCAGACGCCGCCGCATGCCGCCGGAAAGCTTGTCCACGCGAGTGTCGCGGCGGTCGACCAGGTTGGCCATCTGGAGCGCGCGCTCGACCGCCTCACGCCGCTCGCTGCGCCCGATCCGGTAGAGGTGCGCGAAGACGAGCAGGTTCTGCTCGACCGTGAGCGTGACGTCCAGGTTGTCGAGCTGCGGCGTGACACCGAGTTGCGCGCGTGCCTGCTTCGACTCTTCGGGCAGCCGAAACCCGAGCACCTCGAGCTCGCCCTCGTCGGCGATCGCCTGCGCCGTGAGCATGCGCATCGTCGTCGTCTTGCCCGCGCCGTTCGGGCCCAGCAGGCCGACGCACGTGCCGTACGGCACGTCGAGATCGAGCCCGTCCACGGCGGTGATCGCGCCGTAGCGCTTGACCACGCCCCTCAGGCGAATCGCCAGATCGGTCACATCGCTCACCGTACGCACAGACGGTTCCGCTACGCAGAACTCATCGGTCGCGCGATGATCCCGGTATGCCCGCGATCGCGACCATCGGGGTCTATGGCTGGACGCTGGACGAGTGGCTGGACGCGCTGCGCTCTGCGGAAGTCCGGCTCGTGTTCGACGTCAGGCAGCGGCGCGGCGTTCGCGGCAGCGAGTACGCCTGGGCCAACGCGCAGCGGCTCCAGGCCGCCCTCGCCGACGCAGGGGTCTCCTACGAGCACCGGAAGGAGCTCGCCCCCACGACCGAGCTACGGCAGCTCCAGTACGCAGAGGACGACCGGCTCGGCGCCGGCAAGCGCTCGCGGGAGGGCCTTGCCCCCGAGTACGTCGAGCGCTACACCCGCGAGATCCTCGGGCAGGTCGACCTGCGGCCGATCGTCGAGGAGCTGCCCACTGACGGATCGGCGGCGCTGATGTGCGTCGAGCGTGACCCGGAGGCCTGTCATCGGTCGCTGATCGCGGAGCGGCTCGCGTCCGAGTTCGCGCTCCCGGTCACGCACCTGCGGCCCGCCTGACGCTGCTCGGCAGCGCCAGCGGACCCGCGACCTACGGAAGGCGGGGCCACCAGCGCGCCGCGAGGAGCCCCGCGCCGAGGAGCAGTACGGCAGCCGCGAGCAGGAACGCGTACGTCACTTCCTTGTCCGCGCTCTTGCGGCCGATGTTGGAGCCGAGCTTCTCGTACGCGTCGTCGAGCGTCTCCGCGTCGCGTGCCTCTGTGAACTCACCGCCGGTCGTCTCCGCGATCGCCCGCAGAGTGACCGGGTCGGGAGGGACGGAGATCCGGTCCGCTCCGAACGGGAAGAAGCCGCCGCCGGCGACCGTGCCGCTCGGCGTTCCGAGCGCGACGGTGTAGACGGGCATCGACGCCTCCTTCGCGAGTTGTGCGCCCTCGAGCGGCTGGAGGACGCCCTCACGCTGAGCGCCGTCCGAGAGGAAGAGAATCGAGACGAGGCCCTCGTCGTCCCCGCCGGCCGGTGCCGTCTCCGCATCGCTGCGGTCGCGCTCGAGCGTCTCGCGGCCGACGTCCACTGCCATGCTCAGCGCGTCGCCGATCGCGGTGCCGCCGAAGGTCGCGTAGTCCCCGAGGTGGTCGAGCGACGTGCTCACCTGCTCGTGGTCGGTGGTCGGCGGCGAGGCGACCTGCGGTACGCCGGCAAAGACGACCATCCCGATGCGCAGCCGCTCTGGAGCTTCGTCGAGGAAGAGCCGGATCGCGCGCTTCGCCGCGCCGAGGCGCGTCGGCTTGACGTCGCGGGCTTCCATCGAGCGGGAGACGTCGAGCACGAGCACGACGGTTGCACGGTCCTGCGGCACGAGCCCCTGGACATGCGGTCGTGCAAAGCCTCCGACGAGCGCCGCGAGTGCGAGCAGGACCAGGACCGGCGGGACGTAGCGCCGCCAAGCTCGCCTCCGCGCCACCTCGCGGAGAACCGCCAGGTTCGTGAAGCTGACCGCGTACCGAGCGCGGCGACGCTGGAGCACGACGTAGAGCCACGCGAGCAGCGGCAGCGCGAGCAGCGCGGCGAGTGCCCATGGGCGCTCGAAGGTCACCCGCCCACCCCCGCACAGAGCGCGTGCACCTGGACGACGGCACGGACGCGAAGCGAGGCGTCCGCTCGGACGACCACTGAGGCTCGGCCGCCGCGCACCGTTCGCGTAACCGAGACGGAGGTGGCGACGGTTGCAGCCGGCGCGGTCTGCGTGTACAGCCCCACCGCGTGCGAGGCGCCGACCAGCCGTTCGTTCCGCGCGCAGCCCTGTGCGCCACGCGTCGTCCGACCGGCGACGGCGTTCACCGTTCGGACGCGCCGCGTGACGGGACGCCCTGGCGGGAACGCGGCCGGCCGCAACGAGATGAACGCAGGCGGGCTACCCCCGCCGCCGGAGGCGGGGATGCAGCCGACGTGCGGCCGGAAGGACGTCACCTGCCGCGGGACGCCGACGTAGAACCCGTCGAAGACGGCCGAGGTCGAGGTCGTGATCCCGGGATTGACCGGGCTCCCGAGGCGGCCGGGAAACGTGACGTCGATCGCGCGATGGCTGAGCTCGGCGTCCAGGCCGCCCACGATGTAGCCGCGCGGACACGCGACCTGGTATTGCACGTGCCGCGTTGCCGGGACGATCACCCATGGCCCCGCCACGGGGACGCACACCATCAGGCCGCGGCACTCGTTCGTCGCGCGCGCGTCTCCCACTCCCGCCGCGAGCGCAGTAGCCACACAGGCGAGGAGCACGACGGCGCGCGTCACGGGACCCTCCGGAACCAACTCGTCGAGAGAATCGCCCCGACGAGCAGGAACAGCGCCGCACCCGCGGAGAAATAGTCGGTGATCTCGCGCTCTTCCTTCCTCGTCCCGAGCTGCGAGCCGAGCTCCTCGTAGACGCGCTTGAGCTCCTCGGGGTTCGCCGCGGTGAAGAACGCTCCACCGGACGCGCGCGCAACGGCGTCGAGCGCTCGGGGGTTTGCGGGAACGCGCGTGACCTCCTTGAACCCGCCGACGAGGGTGCGCTCGATCGTGCCGTTCGGAGTCCCGAGCACCACGGTGTAGACCGGAGTGTTCAGCGCGCGGGCTCGACGCGCCGCCGCGGGCGCCTGCACCCGGCCGACGGTCTGCGCGCCGTCGGACACCACGACGACCGCTGCGGGCGGCGGCCGGTCGGTCCGTTGGCCTGACCGCCGCGCGACGTCGACCGAGAGCTGGATCGCGTCGCCGAGCGCCGTCCCCTCGGCGGGCCTCAGAAGAGCGAGCCCGTCCTCGAACGCGGCGCGATCGACGGTCGGCGGGACGACCGCGATCGCGCGACCGGCGAACGACACCAGGCCGACACGAAACTTCTCGGGCACGTCGCGCACGAACGCGCGCGCGGCGCGGCGAGCGGCCACGAGCCTCGTCGGTTCGACGTCCTTCGACGTCATCGAGGTCGAGACGTCGAGTGCGACCACGATCGTCGCCTCCTCGAGCGGGACCGAGACGGTCGCCTGCGGCCGCGCGACACCGACGAGCATCGTCGACAGCGCGAGTAGAAGCAGCACGAGCGGGACGTGGCGCTTGCGCCCGACGGGTCGCGAGACCAGGTTGGGCAGCAGCGCCGGGTTTGCGAACCGCTTCGCGAAGTCGGTGCGGCGACGCTCACGCCGGACGTAGAGAAAGACGACGGCGGGCACGATGAGCAGCGCCAGCAGCGCGAGGGGCCACTCGAAGGTCAACGCGGCCGACCTCCCCGGAGGAACACCGCGAGCGCGCGCAGCCAGTCGCCCTGCGTCGACACGACGACGTGGCGCACGCCGAGCGCGGCGAGCGTCCGCGCGAGGCCGCTGCGCTCTTGCTCTGCGGCTGCGGCGAAGCGGGAGCGAAGCTTGGCGTCGCGCGTGTCGACCCGAAGCTGGTCGCCGGTCTCGGGATCGACGAGCCAGAGGTCGCCGACGTTCGGAAGCTCCTGCTCTCGCGGATCGCGGATCTCGACCGCAATCACGTCGTGGCGGCCGGCGAGCTGCAGCATCGGCCCGCGCCAGTCGAACGGCCCGCGAAAGTCCGAGACGACGACGACGAGCGACCGCTGTCGCGCCAAAGCGCCCGCACGCAGGAACGCCTCGCCGAGCGACGTTGCGCCACGCGACTCGTTCGCCTCGTCCGCGCGTAGCGTGCGCAGCAGGCCGATCAGCCCACCGCGCCCCTGACGGGGCGGCTCTGATCGCGGGTCAGCTCCGCCGAACGTCACGATCCCGAGGCGATTGCCGCGCCTGGTCGCGACGTGGCCGATTGCCAGCGCAACACCTTCTGCGACGTCGGCCTTGCGCCGGTCGGCGGTGCCGAACTGCATCGAGGGCGACGTGTCGAGCACGAGCCACGTCACCATCACGCGCTCGGCGAGCTGCACCCGCACGTGGGCCTGCCCCGTCCGTGCGGTGACGTTCCAGTCGAGCTGCCGCGGGTCGTCGCCCGGTGCGTACGGCCGGATCTGCGCGAGCTCGGTGCCCGCGCCGAGCAGCGACGAGCGGTAGTCACCGGCGAGCATCCCTTCGACGCGTCGCCCGATCGTGACGTCGAGCGCACGGAGCAGCGCGTCCGGCATCGCGCCAGGCCCTGGGCGGTCCGGCGTGGGCTCGGCGCGCAGTGCGCGGAGGATCGTCACGCGGCGCTCATCCGTCCGAGGTCGAGCTGTGGCAGCGGCACGGTCGCCAGCACGCTCTCGAGGATGCTGTCGGCGGTCACCCCCTCGGCAAGCGCCTGGTAGGTGAGCACGAGCCGGTGGCGAAGCGCGTCCTTCGTCAGCGCCTGCACGTCTTCGGCGAGCACGTAGTCGCGACCGCGGACGACCGCGAGCGCGCGCGCCGCCTGCACGATGCTGATCGGGCCGCGCGGGCTGACGCCGTACGCGACGTAGTCGCGGAGGTTGTCGACCGGCTGTCGCGTCGCGGTCGCGACGTCCACCGCGTAGCTGATCAGCGACGGGTCGACGTACACCTGGCGCACCGTCTCCTGAAGTGCCTTCAGCTCGTCGAGCGTCAGCGCCTGCCGGAGCTCCGGAGCTTCCTCGAGCTGCCGCTGCACGATCGTCAACTCCTCGTCGTGCTCGGGGTAGCCGATCAGCACCTTGAGCATGAAGCGGTCGACCTGCGCCTCGGGCAGCGGGTACGTGCCCTCGGACTCGATCGGGTTCTGCGTCGCCATCACCAAGAACGGCGAAGGAACAGGGAACGTCCCGTGGCCGATCGTCACCTGGCGCTCCTGCATCACCTCGAGCAGCGCCGACTGCACCTTCGCCGGCGCGCGGTTGATCTCGTCCGCGAGCAGGAAGTTGCAGAAGACCGGGCCGAGCTCCGTGTCGAACGAGCCGGCGTCGGGCCGGAAGATCCTCGTACCGATGAGGTCGGAGGGGACGAGGTCGGGCGTGAACTGAATGCGCGAGAACGTCCCGCCGAGCACGCTCGCAGCGGTCTTGATCGTCAGCGTCTTCGCCAGGCCGGGCACGCCCTCGAGCAGGAGGTGGCCCTGGGAGAGCAGGCAGACGAGCACCCGCTCGAGCATTGCGTCCTGGCCGGCGATCACCCGGCGGATCTCGAACAGGGCTTGCTCGAGCCGCTCCTTCGCCTCGGCGGGGGTCGGTGCGGTTGCCTCTGCGGCCACGGCGGCGCTCCTTCTGGTCGAGGGGGAGCCCCTAAAGGAACCAGAAGAAGCTAAGACTTGGCTGAGAGAACGCTTAGACCGAGCAGGCCGGCGAGGCTCTCGCGGTCGCCGACGAGGCCCGCGAGCGCGTCGAGCGACTCGTCGACCGCCCTCGCGAAGCGCTCCGGGCCGCCGAAGCGCTCCAGGGTCTCGGGCGGCAGGAACTTGAGCAGGAGCGCGGACGTCCCGGGCGGGAGCGCCGCGAAGTGGACGGTCAGGATCCCGTGGTCGCGGAGCAGCAACATCGCGAGCGCTGCCGTGGCCTCGTACGGCACCAAGTAACACTGTGTTACTTGAAGGCCGGCTCTGGCTGCGGCCTCGGCCAGGACGTCCTCGCCCTCGAGCTTGACGGCGACCGGCGTTCGCACGGCCCACGGGAACCGCGTCTCGAGGGCGTCCGCCAGCGCCATCGTCGAGTCGACGAGCTCGCGCACACGCTCGGGCCGGTACTGCTCGAGCGAGTGGACGACCGCGGGGTAGAGCATCGGCCGCGCCTCGAGGCCGAGCTCGACGCCGCGGGCGCGGATCCGCCCGACGAGCTCCGCGCGCCCGGCGAGGAGGCCGAGGCGCGGCCCCGTCGTGCCGTACTTGTCGAGGCCCGTCGCGCCCGCGACCGCGCCGAGCTCGAGCGTCCGCGGCTGGCCGAAGACCGCGGGGCCGACCCGCGCGCCGCCGGCGTCGTCGACGAACAGCGGCAGGCCGCGGCGCTCCGTCTCGGCGACGATCGCCTCGAGCTCGTCGGCGCCGAGCGCCTCGTACGAGACCGCGAGCCGCGTCAGCACGACGAGCTGCGGATCGCGGTCGAGGTGGGCCGCGAACTCGTCGTAGCCGGTGGTGTCGAGCAGCTCGCCGCCCGCCAGCTTCACCGCGCGCACGACGACGGGGTGCGAGTAGCGCGCGGAGACGCCGAGCACGGTGTCGCCCGGCCGGACGAGGATCTGCATCGCCGCGACGATCGCCGCGGTCAGCCGGTTCGCGACGAAGACGTCGTCGCGCCCGGGCTCGCCGCCGAGGTGCTCGAGCGCGAGCTCGGTCAGCCGCTCGCCGAACAGTGCCGGCGCGAGGTCGTCGTCGAGCACCGACTCGTCGGCGCCGCCGAGGTCGAGCGAGCGCTCGAGCCCGGTGAAGTTGAAGAGCGTGCCGTCGCCGTGCCGGCGCTCGACGATGCGCCACGCGGCGCGCAGCTTCGCCATGTCCGCCGCGGTGTCGGGCAGCAGGCTGCCGCGCTCGTACGGGAGGCTCACGCGACCAGCTTACGTTCGAGGTACGCCGCGAGCCGCGTCAGCGGGAAGCAGATCAGGAAGAACACGACCATGACCGCGCCATAGATCTCGATCGCGTGGATCTCGAAGCTCCCCGACGGCGGCGGCGCGGCCAGCCGCTCGACCGACCGCTCCGCGGACTCGAGCAGCTCGTTGGCGCCGATCACCTGCGCGAGCGTCGAGTTCAGGATGATCCCGACGAGCAGGCTGACGAGCGGCGGGATCAGGCGCCGAAGCGCCTGCGGGAGGATCACGTACACGTGCCTGCCGACCCAGCCGAAGCCGAGCGCGGACGCCGCTTCGTGCTGCTCCCGCGGGATCGACTGCACCGCGCCGCGCGTCGCCTCGGCGACCTGCGCGCTTCCCCACAGCGTCAAGCCGATCGTCGCGGCGGTGAACGGGTCGAACTCGAACTGGTCGGCGATCAGCGGGCCAAGGAAGAAGATCATGAAGAGCGTCACGATGATCGGCAGCCCTCGCCAGACCTCGATGTAGAAGCGGATCAGCGCGCGGGTCGGCCAGAAGCGGATCGTGAGCAGCGTGCCGAGCACGACGCCGATCACCGTGCTCGCGACAACCGAGATCACGGCGATCCGAAGCGTGCCCCTCAGGCCCTCCTGGAACATGTAGCGCGCAACGGGCTCGACCCAGTCGGGAAGGCTCACCTAGCGCTCCTCGGGCAGTGCCAGATGTGTCTCGAGCTGGCGGATGGCGAAGGAGAGCGACCAGACGAGCGTGAGGTAGACGACGGCGAGCACGGTGAACGTCTCGGCGGTCTCGAGCGTCAGGGCGTTTACCTGCAGCGCGACGGTGGTCAGCTCCGGGTAACTGATCACGTAGAGCAGCGCGGTGTTCTTCAGGACCGCGATGTACGTGTTGATCGACGATGGGAGAGCGATCCGGCCGCCGATCGGAAGCGTCACGTTGAAGAAGGTCGCGAGCCTGCTGAACCCGAGCGCGAGCCCTGCCTCGCGGAAGCGGTGCGGGACGGCTTCGAAGCCGGCGCGGAAGTTCTCGGTGTTGAACGCGCCGCCCCAGATCATCACCGAGAGCCAGGCGACGGTGAAGGCGTCGAGCCGCACGCCCGGCCAGGGTCCGATCGGCTGCGGCAGCGCGAAGTAGAGGAAGAAGATCTGGACGAGGATCGGCGTGTTCCGGACGACCTCGACGTAGACCCCAGCGATCTGGCTGAGGACCGGGACCCTGTGCGCACGCGCCGCGCCGAGCACCGCGCCGATCACGAAGGCGCCGACGATCGCGATCGCCGACACGAGGAGCGTCCGGCCGAGACCTTTGAGCAGCGGCTCCCAGTTCTCGGAGACGAACGACCAGAGGTCGTACGTGATCCCGACGACCATCTAGCAGGGGAGCGGCCGCACCGCGCGGCCGCTCCCGTCCCTCGTCTTCGCTACGGGCAGACCGTCTCCACCGCAGGCGCGGACGCCGGCGCGTAGCCGAAGGTCGCCTTCGGGCGCAGGATGTTCTTCGAGAATGCAGGCACGAAGCGCGCCGGCACGTTGTTGCGCAGGATCTGCATGAACTGATCCTTCTGCTTCATGAGCGTGAGCCGGGAGTTCACCCAGCTCGTGAGTGCGGTGTTCCCCTGCCTGATCCCGATCCCGTACGGGAGAAAGAGGAACAGGTCGTTCGTCAGCTTCGAGTTCGGGTCGGCGGCTGCGATCCCGACGAGCACCGTGTCGTCGAACATGATCGTGTCCGCGCGGCCCTGGTTGAACGCGATCGCGGCGTTCGTGAAGTTGTCCGTCACGATCAGGTTCGTGCTCGTGAAGCACTTCCGGACCCAGCGGTCGTAGATCGAGCCGCTCGTGGTCACGACCGTGCGGCCGCCCAGGTTGCCAAGGCCGTTGATCGGCGAGTTGTTCTTGACGAGCAGCCGGCCCGTCGCCTGGTAGTACGCACGCGAGAAGTCGATCCGCGTGTCTCGGTCGCGCGTGTAGGTGAACGTTGCGATCACCATGTCCACCCGGCCCGTCGTCAACGACGGCTCACGCGCCGGGGTCGGCGTGCAGACGAAGCTGACCCGGTTCGGCCGACCGAATGCGTAGCGCGAGAACCAGCGAGCGACCTCGACGTCGAAGCCGGCGTTCTCGCCACGAACGTTGATGTAGCCGAACGGCGGCGCGTCGCACTTGACGCCGATCACGAAGCGCTTGCGCTGCCCTGATGTTCGACGGCAGCGCCGGGAGCTTCGCGTTCTGCGCGACGGGCGACGCCGGAGCCGACCCTGATGTGGCCGCAACTCCGAGCGTGGTCACCACCGCAGCCGCGACGGTCGCAAGGACCATCACGACGATGAGCTTCTTCATCCAACCCCTCCTTGTGCCTCGATTGACAACTCCTCCAGTGAATCCGCCAGCTGGAGAGTGCGGCGCAGGAACCTCCGCGTCCTCTCCTCTCTAGGACGATCGAGCACGTCGAGAGGTTTGCCCTCCTCGACGATCCGCCCTTCGTCCATGAAGATCAAACGGTCGCCCACCTCGCGGGCGAACTGCATCTCGTGGGTGACGACCAGCATCGTCATCCCGCCGCGGGCCAGGTCGCGCATCACGACGAGCACCTCGCCGACGAGCTCCGGGTCGAGCGCGGACGTGACCTCGTCGAAGAGCATCACGTGCGGGCGCATCACGAGCGCGCGCGCGATCGCGACCCGCTGCTGCTGACCACCCGAGAGCTGGTGCGGGTAGCTGCGCGCCTTGTCCTCCAGCCCGACCCGCGCGAGCAGCTCGTGCGCGCGCTGCTCCGCCTCGGCGCGCGGCATCTTCTTGATCCTTCGCGCGGCGAGCGTCAGGTTGTCGATCACGCGCAGATGCGGGAAGAGGTTGAACTGCTGGAAGACGATCCCGATGCGCTGCCGTACGTCCGGCAGCGATACGCCCTTTGCCGTGAGCTCCTCACCCTCGAAGTAGATGCGGCCGCTGTCGACCGGCTCGAGGAGGTTGACGCAGCGGAGCAGCGTGCTCTTGCCGCTGCCGCTCGGCCCGATCACGACGAGCACTTCGCCGGAGGCGACCTCGAGGTCGATCCCGTCGAGGACGAGATTGTCGCCGAAGCTCTTGCGCACGCTGTCGAGGCGCACGACGGGGTCGGTCGAGCTAGCCGCAAGTGGTTCCGCCACCGCAACCTTCTACCACGGAAAGCAGGGAAGCCGCTAGCGACGGCCGGCAAGCGGTCGCGGATCCGCGTGAGCGGATTCGCGATTTGCGCCTCCCCAACTACGAGAGCGCGGCTTCGCCCGGGCGCGGCTCGTCGAGGCCGCTCGCGGCCTCGCCGACGACCGGAACCACAGGTCCGCGCAGGTACAGGAACTCGTAGAGCAGCGCGGCGAGGCCGCCGCCGGCGAGCGGGCCGACCCAGTAGACCCACCAGTCGGACCACAGGTTCTGCACGAGCTCGGGGCCGAACGCGCGCGCCGGGTTCATCGCGGCGCCCGTGAGCGGTCCGCCCATGAGGACGTCGAACGTGATCGTCAGCCCGATCGCGAGCCCGGCGATCGACTTGAAGGCGCCGCCCGGGTCGGCAGCAGTCGCGAACACGACCCACACGAGGAAGAAGGTGAGGATCGCCTCGGTGAGCACTGCTGGGCCGAGGTCGACGGCCTCGTTGACCACCGGCACGCCGTTGTCGAGGTTCGCCTGGGCGGGGAAGATGAAACGGAGCGCAAGCGAGGCGATCGTCGCCGCGAGCAACTGCGTGAACCAGTACGCCGCGGCCAGCGGGAGCCCCATCCTCCGGGTGACGACGAAACCGAAGGTGACCGCCGGGTTGAAGTGCCCGCCCGAGATGTGGCCCACCGCGGAGGCCATCACCGCGATCACGAGCCCGTGCGCGAGCGCGATCGGGAGCAGTTGACCGCCGGAGAAGAGGATCGAGCCCACCCCGATGAAGATCAGCGCGAACGTGCCCACGAACTCGGCCACCGCGCGGCGGAACCAGTCGATCGGCACAGCGCAAGGCTAGAAAGCGCGTCGGACAGACTTTGCTAGCTTGGCAACGTGGCCCAGCCGGCAGAAACCAGCTCGCACGAGGTCACCTGCCCTCACTGCAAGAAGTCGTTCGAAGCGGCGCTCCTCGAAGGAAACGCCGAGCGTTACAACGGCTTCAAGTGCCCGCACTGCCGCCTGTTCGTCCCGCTCGAGCGGGCCAAGCGTCTCTAGACGCAGTCCTTCAGACCCTGCGCTTCCGGTAGGGACTCGAGCTTCTTCAGCGTGTTGTTCTCGATCTGCCGGATGCGCTCGCGCGTGACGCCGAACGCCTTCCCGACCTCCTCGAGCGTGCACGGCTGCGCGCCCGACAGCCCGAAGCGCATCTCGATCACCTTGCGCTCGCGGTCCGGGAGCGAGTCGAGCGCCCGGTCGATGTCGCCGCGCCGGAGCGACAGCGTCGCGGTGTCGTAGGGCGACTCCGCGCTCTCGTCCTCGACGAAGTCGCCGAGCTCCGACTCCTCGTCCTCGCCGATCGGCTTTTCCAAGGAGATCGGAAGCTGCGACATGCGCTGGATCTCGCGCACCTCTTCCGGCGTGATCTCGAGCTCCTCGGCGATCTCCTCCGGGCTCGGCTCACGCCCGAGCCGCTGCACGAGCTGGCGCTCGATGTGCACGACCTTGTTCAGCTTCTCGACCATGTGCACCGGGATGCGGATCGTGCGCGCCTTGTCGGCGATCGCACGTGTGACCGCCTGGCGGATCCACCACGTCGCGTACGTCGAGAATTTGAAGCCCTTGCGGTAGTCGAACTTCTCGACCGCTCGGATGAGGCCGAGAGAGCCCTCCTGGATCAGGTCGAGGAACGTGAGCCCCCGGCCCAGGTACGACTTCGCGATCGAGACGACGAGGCGCAGGTTTGCCTCGATCATCTGCGTCTTCGCCGACATGTCGCCGCGTTCGATCCGCTTCGCGAGGTAGACCTCCTCGTCCGCGGTCAGCAGCTGCACCTTCCCGATCTCGCGCAGGTAGAGCCGCAGCGAGTCGAGCGATGGCTCGACGGTCAGGTCGAGCTTGGGTGACACCTTCTCCTCTTCGGGCTCCGGCTGCTCGTGCGGAGGCCGCTTGTGCGTCTCGCCTTCGAGCAGCTCGACGCCGTGGTCGATCAAGTAGGTGTAGAAGTCCTCGATCTGCTCCTTGGTGAGCTCGACTTCCTCGAGCCCCGTTGCGATCTCGTCGTAGTTCAGAAACCCCTTCTCGATGCCATCCTGAACGAGCTTCTGAAGCTCCTCGACCTCAGGGAGCGCGATGTCGACGGTGAGCATGGACCTCCTCGCGCGGGGACGGATAAACGACGCCTATAGGCACGCAAAGAGCCGGCGCAGTTCCCCGGCTCACCCTCTCAAGGGCCGGATGTTACACCGGTTCTTCACGAATCGGTAGAGGTTCTCTTACAACACGTTCACGACTTCTCCGACGTGTTCTCCGTGCGCGTTCAGGACCGGCACGCGGGCGAATTCGTCGGGCAGTTCCAGGCCGAGCCGGCCGAAGAACACGTGCAGGGCGGGTCGCATTGCGCGGAGGCTGCCGTCCTCGACCTTGAGCGCGACCCCGAGCCCGTCCGGGCCTGCCGCGCACCCCAGCCCCTCGGCGCCGCCCTTCGCGATCCAGCCCGGAAGCGCCAGCATCAGGTCGGTGTCGGCTTGGCCGGCGCCGCCGACGAGCTCAGGGTGTGTGGTCATGGCCTCGACGATGCGCGAGGCGCCGGAGAGGACGCGCAGCGTGGCGAACGCCTCGGCCGCTCGTTCGAGCGGGAGCGCGAACGTGACGATGCCGCAGCCGTCGACACCCGTCGGCATCGAGTCCTCGTCGACGCCGGCCGCCTCCGCGTGAGCCTTGGCCCCGGCGCGCTGCACGCGGTGCGCTGCGTGGCGGTAGCCCTCTGAGCGCCACCCCCGGGCGCGGCAGAGGGCGAGCATCCCGGCGTGCTTCCCGGAGCAGTTGTGGTGGAGCGGGTCCGGCGGCCTGCCCTCCTGGACCCCGCACTCGAGCTCCCGCTCCCGGGCCGGCGCCTTCGCGAGCAGGCGGCGGACCGCCTCGAGCTGCGCGGGCTCGGCGCGGTGGGACGCGCACGCGATCGCGACGTCGCGCGGGTCGAGGTCGTCGCGGGCGCGGACGAGCGGGAGGGCCAGGATCGGCTTCGACGACGAGCGGAGGAACGAGACGAGCTCCCCGTCTCCCGCCTGCTCGACCACGACCCCGTCACGCCAGGCGACCGCATGCACTCGGTGCCGGGCCTCGACGACCGAGCCGCGACGCACCACGACTTCGATCGGGCCCATTGACGGAACCCTACTGCGGCGCTAATGTCCGGCGATCGTCGAACGTCCGGCCATTCCCGACTATTCGCTCGAGGACGTGCTCGAGGTCCGCTCGCAGGAGCAGCTGCACGCCGTGGCCGATCCGACGCGCCGTCGCATCCTCTCACTCCTGCGTGAGCGCGCGGCGTCGACGACCGAGCTCGCCGAGGCGCTCGGACAGCCCAAGGGGACTGCCGGGCACCACGTCAAGGTGCTCGAGGAGGCGAAGCTGATCCGCGTCGTGCGCACGCGCAAGGTGCGCGCGATGACCGAGAGCTACTACGGCCGGCTCGCACGCCTGTACCGGATCGTGGCGGACGAGGCCGAGCCCTACGACCCCGCGGGGATCGGAGGCGATGATGCTTCGCCAGGCCGCGGACGAGGTCGCGCCGGACGCAGGCCAGGACGACGACCCGTCGAGCCTCGTCGTCGTGCACGCCAGGGTGTCGAACAGAGACGCGCGCCGATTCGCGCAGCGCCTCGAGGAGCTCGCGAGCGACTTCCAGTCGTACGACGACGAAGACGGGCGCGTGTTCGGGTTCGTCACAGGCGTCTACGCGACCGACCTGCGCGACCTGCCGAAGAAGAAGAAAGGAGCCAAGAAGCGGTGAGAGCGTTCTGGCCCTCGGGCGGCCTCTGGCGGCACCCCGACTTCCTGAAGCTGTGGTCGGCCGAGACGATCAGCGTGTTCGGCACGCAGGTGTCGCAGCTCGCGTTGCCGTTCGTCGCGATCGTGGTCTTGGACGCGAGCCCATTCGCGGTCGCTGCGCTCGGGACCGTCGAGTTCCTGCCGTTCCTGCTCTTCACGCTGCCCGCCGGCGTCTGGGTCGACCGTCTGCCCCGTCGCGCGATCTTGATCGTCGCCGACTACGGCCGTGCGGCGCTCCTGCTTCACAGTCCCGATCGCGTACGCGTTCGACGCGTTGACGCTCGGACAGCTCTACGTCGTCGGGTTCCTGGTCGGGACCTTCACCGTCTTCTTCGACGTCGCGTACCAGTCGTATCTCCCATCCCTCGTCGAACGCGGGCAGATCGTCGAAGGCAACTCGAAGCTCGTGGCCAGCCAGACGACGGCGCAGATCGCCGGCCCGGGCGTGGCCGGCGGACTCATCGGCCTGATCACGGCGCCGTACGCGGTGCTCGTCGACGCGATCAGCTTCCTCGCGTCCGGCGCGTTCCTGACCGCGATCCGAAAGCAGGAAGAGAAGCCCGCCGTCCCGGAGGGCGGCAAGCCGCGGATGCGCACCGAGCTCTGGGAGGGGCTGCAGTACGTCGTCCGGCACCCGCTGCTGCGACCACAGGCGATCTGCACGGGCACCTCCAACTTCTTTTCGAACGTGATGTTCTCGATCTTCCTCGTGTACGCAGTCCGCACGCTCGACCTCTCGGCTGCGGAGATCGGGATCATCTTCACGCTCGGCAGTCTCGGCGGTCTGCTCGGGGCGCTGGTGTCGCAGCGGGTGTCGAAGCGCTTCGGCGTGGGGCGCACCACGATCGCGATGACGTTCATCTTCGGCACCGCCGGCTTCCTCGTGCCCCTCGCGCCAGTGGACTTCCCGTACCCGTTCCTGATCGCAGGGTTACTGGTCTCCTCGTTCGCGATCGTCGTCTACAACATCACGCAGGTCAGCCTGCGCCAGGCGATCGCGCCCAGCGGATTCAGGGCCGCATGAACTCGGTCATGCGCTTCCTCGTCTGGGGGACGATTCCGCTCGGATCGCTGACGGGCGGCGTCCTGGCCTCGACGATCGGGCTGCGGCCGACACTGTTCGTCGGCGCCGCCGGAGGGCTCCTCTCAACGCTTCCGATCCTTCTCTCCCGCGCGCAGCGCACGCTCGTCGAGTTCCCGGGGCCGGACGAGCCCGAGGTCAGTGACGTCGGGCCCGGCGACATCGCCACGGTCCCGTCTGCTCCCATAGCACCAGATGCCTGAGCTGCCCGAGATGGAGGCGTGGCGGCGCCAGCTGAACGACCCCGTCTCTGCGTTCCCGATCGAGAAGGCCGGGCCGGCGCACGTCGCGACTTTGAAGACGTTCGACCCACCGCTCGCGACGCTCGACGGACGGCGGCTCGCCGGCGCCGAGCGGCGAGCGAAGCGCCTCCTCTTTCCGACGGAGGACGGTGAGCTCGTGCTGCTCGTGCACCTGATGACAGCGGGACGGCTTCGCTACCTGCTCGCCCGTGAGAAAGGACCGAAGGTGCCCGCGTTCCAGCTCGTCTTCGAAGGCGGTGCGCGACTCGTCCTCACGGAAGCCGGCTCGAAGAAGCGCGCCGGCGTGTGGCTGCTGACGCCGGAGCAGGCCGAGGCGGAGCTCGCGCACCTCGGCCCGGAAGCGCTCGGGCTCGGCGCCGACCGGCTGGCCGAGATCTGCGCGGCGGAGTCACGACGGCTGCACTCGCTCCTGCGCGACCAGAAGCTGATCGCCGGCATCGGCCGCGCGTGGGCGAACGAGATCCTCCACGAGGCGAAGCTCTCGCCGTACGCGCTCGCTCCCGACCTCTCACGCGAGGAGGTCGAGCGCCTGGCGACGGCGATCGACAGCGAGCTCGCGCGCGGGCTCGCGCTTCGCGAGCAGGGCGCGAAGGACGACAAGACCTATCGCGTGCACAAGAAACTCGGCCAGCCGTGCGACGTGTGCGCGACGCCGATCGCGCAGGTCGACTTCGAGGAGCACACGATCTTCTACTGCCCGCAGTGCCAGACCGGCGGACGCGTCCTCAAGGACCGCCGGTTGTCGCGTCTCCTTCGCTAGCGCGCTCCTCTTCCCAGGCCTCGACGAGCGAGAGGACATGTCGGCGCTGCGCGTCGGAGAAGTCCGGCATCTGCTCGACGAGCCTGCGCGCTTCCGCCGGGTCGTCGTTCTGCACCGCGGCCTCGAGGTGCTCACGCAGCGCGACAGGCTGACGGAGTTGCCGCCGGAGCCACCGGAGCAGGCTGACCCGAGACGCCGAGACCGGCACTAGGCGGGCAGGCGGACGAGCAGGCGGCCGCCATCGAGCTCGACGGTCCCGCCGATCGCGCGCGACGACGCGCAGCGCGATCAGCGCACCGAGGTCGCGCGCCTCCTGGCCGAGCAGGATCGGCGCTGCGGCTTCGGTGATCGGCGCGATCGCGACCTCCGACCCGGCGACCGCAACGTCGAGCTCCTGCAGACCGCCGTGTCGCAGGGCGCAGCGCGCCAGCTGCCGGAGCGCGGTCTCGGCGGCGTCGCGGTCGACGCGGACGGGCGCGCCGCTGCCCTCTGCGCGTGCTCCCTCGACCGCGCCGGCCGCGTTCCGCGCGAGCTCGAGCGAGTCGACCTCCTGGACGTTCGGCTCCCAGCGTCCGCTCTCGATCCGCGCGACGAGGGCGACTTCCTCGAGCAACTCGGCGAGCTGGTCGCTCGCCGCGACCATCATCTGCACGTACTTGTCGGCGGGGTCGCCGAGCGGCGTGCGCTGGAGCGTGCGGGCGAAGCCCGACACGGTCGCGAGCGGCGTGCGCAGGTCGTGGACGGCGAGCGAGACCAGCCGTGCGAACGTATCCTCAGTCGAAGCCATGGACGGCAGTAAGAACCTTCTCACACCGGACCTGCAGGCCTCCTCGCCGGAGGTTCGGATCGGCCTGTCGCGCGCCGGAGTGACGCGCGTCCAGAAGGCGATTCGGCTGCGGTTCGGCGGCGTGGAGAAGCTCATCCCGGCCGAGATCGACTGCACCGTCGACCTCGACCCGGCGCAGAAGGGCGTTCACATGTCGCGCTTCCCCGAGCTCTTCGAGGAGGCGATCGACGAGGTCGTGATCGGCGAGTCGTTCCTCGTCGAGGAGCTGGCCGAGCACATCGCGCAGCACATCGTCGAGCGGCAGCGCGCCGGCCGCGCCGAGGTGCGCATCGTCACGCGGTATCCGCGGGAGCGCAGGACGCCCGTGACCGGGCTCCCGACGCAGGAGCTGATCACGCTGATCGGGATCGCCGCGGCGACCGAGCGCGGCACGCGCCGGGTCGTCGGGGTCGAGGCGCCGGGGATCAACGCCTGCCCTTGCGCGCAGGGGCTCGTCCGCGGACGGGCGTCGGAGCGACTCTCGGAGGCCGGCTTCGACGAGGGCGACGTCGAGCGGATCCTCGAGCTCGTACCACTCGCGACGCACAACCAGCGCGGTCTCGGGACGCTCTACGTCGGGACGCAAGCGACCGTGAACGCGGAGCAGCTCGCAAACGTCGTGGAGGGATCGATGAGCGCGCCGGTGTACGCGCTGTTGAAGCGCCCGGACGAGCTGTTCGTCGTCGAGCACGCGCACCTGCAGCCGCGCTTCGTCGAGGACTCCGTCCGCTTCTCGCTCGCAGGCGCACTCGAGCGCTACCCCGCGCTCGACGACGGCGACTTCCTGCTCGCGCGCCAGGTCAACTTCGAGACGATCCACGACCACGACGTCCTCGCGGAGCGCTACGGCACCGTCGGGGAACTGCGGGCGGAGCTCGAGTCCGGCGAGCCCGCGCCGCGCCACACCGAGCTGCGCGACTGGCTCGCGGGCTAGACCTCGATCTGGGACAGTGTCACGCTGCGCGTGGCATGGCTGACTTGCCGAGCGGAGCGGTCACCTTTCTCTTCACCGACATCGAAGGGTCGACCGTCTCGTCAAGCTGCTAAGGGAGCGTTACGGCGAGGTCTTGCAAGAGCACCAACGGCTGCTGCGGGCGGCATTCGTCGCGCACGGAGGTCACGAGGTCGACACTCAGGGCGACTCCTTCTTCGTCGCCTTCGCGAGCGCACGAGACGCGCTGCTCGCGGCCGTCGAGGGGCAACTCGCACTGTCGTCTCATCGCTGGCCTGAGGGCGTGCAGGTCAAGGTGCGGATGGGACTGCACACCGGACAAGTTGTGGCTTCGGGCGACCGCTACACGGGCCTCGCAGTCCATCGCGCCGCGCGAATCGGCGCGGCCGGGCACGGCGGGCAAGTCCTGGTGTCCCAGGCGACGCAAACGTTGCTCGAGGACGAGGAGGAGGACCTACACGTCTCCCTGCGTGACCTTGGCAAGCAGCAGCTGAAGGGCCTCGATCGCGCGGTCCGCGTGTACCAGGCCGAGGCCGATGGTCTGCCTGACGAGTTCCCGTCCCTTCGCCACGACGCGGAGCCGGCGCCCGCCGCAGCGGGGGCGATCCAGCCGGCGGTCTGGCGGCGGCCCAGGGTCCTCGCCGCCGCGGCGATCATCCTCGCCGTGTTCGCGGCAGCAGCCGTTCTGGCGACGCGAGACTCCCCTGAAGGTCTTCCCGGCATCAGCGTAAACGCCGTGGGAGTCATCGATCCGGCGACGAATCGGATCGTGGCCGAGATTCCTGTCGGGATCCGTCCGGGGCCGATCGCAGCCGGCGCCGGCTCGGTCTGGGTCGGAAACCTTCAGGACCGCACGTTGACGCGGATCGATACCGAGCAGCGTTCAGTCGCCGCGACCATCACGCTCGAGAGTCGAACCCCGACGGGAGTCGCCGTGGGCGCGGGTGCGGTCTGGGTCGCGCACGGCCTGCGTGGTCAGCTCTCCCGCGTCGATCTCCAGTTCGACCAGGTCACGAACACGATCGACATCGCGGGCCAGGGATCAGCCGTCCGCGGCGGCAGTGTCGCAGTCGGCCTTGACTCGGTGTGGGTCGTGTTCGGCGACTCAACGCTCGCGAACGTCGACCCGACATCCGTAGCCGTGTCCGAGTCGGGCTTCGCAGGCGCAACTCCAACCGGGATCGTCGTAGCCGGCGGCGCCGTCTGGGTGGCCAACTTCGGAGAGGCGACGGCTCAGCTCTTCAGCCCGACCACCTTTCCGGAAGGCCCGATCCGGACGATCACCGTGGGCCTCGCTCCAGCCGCCATCGCTGCGGGCGAAGGAGCGATCTGGGTCGCAAGTAGCGGCGGCGACGCCGTCAGCCGCATCGACCCCGGGACGAGTTCAGCAGTCACCATTCCCGTCGGCGCAGTTCCGGCAGCGGTCGCGGTGGGCGAGGGTGCGGTGTGGGTCGCGAACTCGAAGGAGGGAACTGTCTCGCGAGTCGATCCGACGACAAACGAGGTCGTCGAGACGATCGAGCTCGGCAACGCCCCGTCCGGGATTGCCGTCGCCGCCGGCTTCATCTGGGTGACGGTCCAGGCGCCGTAACCGCTACTTGAGACAGACGGCGGTGAGGTCGAGCGAGGGGCGCAGCACGACGCAGCCGACGCGCTCCGAGACGAGCGTGGTCTCGTTGAAGAAGCTGACCGCGGCGAGCGGCGCAGCGTCACGGGCGAGCCGGATGTCGAGCTCTGCGTACGCGCGATAGCGCTCCTGGCCTCGAAGGCGGCCCGCTTGCCGCATCAGGCGGTTGTACGTCGGCGAGTTGAACCTCGAGTAATTCGCCTCCGACCGGCCGTCGAGTAGGACATTGATGTACGCGTACGGGTCCAGGTAGTCGCGCCCCACAGGAAGAGCGCCAGGTCCCAGCGCTCCCCTTCGGCCCGAAGCCGCCCTGCGAAACTGACCGGAGGGACAGCCACCACCTCGACATCGAGGTCGATCGTCGCGAGTTGCTGCTTGACGATCTGCGCCCCCGCGAGAGCAGTTTGGATGTTCTGGACGTACATGACTGCCTTTCCGTCCCGTGTGTTTCCGCGGGCGAGCTCTCTGGCTCTGGAGAGGTTCGCCCGTTCGAGCGGGTAGATCTTCGCGTCCCGGACTCCGGGCAGGCCGGGAGGCAGGTACTGGTCGGTCAGACGGCGGGAGAGCGAGCTGGGAGTCACGGGCGCGCGCCCACGCTCGTCGATCGAGGGAGAAGTTCACGGCCCGCCTGAGCCGCGGGTTCTCCCGAAAGAGCGGACGCGATGTGTTCAAGGCGACCGCCTGCAGCGTGAACCCAGGCTTGACGAAGAACCGCGACCGATTGACTCCGTACTTCGCGGCCAGCCCCCGGCCGGGCTCGAAGGAGACACTCGCGGCCACGCGGGCCCCAATCGGCAGCGCCCGCTCCACCCGGTCGAGGACTTCCTGCGGCGATGTCGCCCGGAGATCGGCGTGGAAGCCGTCGACGTGGTGCGGCCGCTTGCCACCGTAGAAGCGGTTACGCCGAAGCACGACCCGTTCGCCGGGCCGGTACTCGGAGACGAAGTATGGACCTGCTGCCGGGAACGCGCGGACGCCCTCGGGATCGGCCGGGAGCGTGGGCGGCACGGCGCAGAAGAAGGGCATCGTCGTCCGCGCGGCGAAGTCGGGGATCGGGCGCGTGAACCGCACGATGAGGCGGTTTCCTGCGCCACGACGCCCGCGGCCGACCGAGCCCTCCCGCCTGGACGTCGGTCGCTCCGGCGATATCCCGCGTGTACTGGCAGCGCAGGGGACTAACTCCGGGCGCGAGCGTGCGGTTGATCGCGCGGGCGAACGCGCTCGCCCGCACCGGCGTGCCGTCGCTGAAGCGAAAGCCGCTGCGGAGCGTGAACGTGTGCGTCTTGGCGTCGCGCGAGACCTTCGGGAAAGCCGCCGCCACCTCGGGCTGAAGGCGGAGCCCCTCGGGCGGCGGCTTGTCGGGATACGCCATGAGTCGCGCGCACGTCGTGTCCAGCAGGGCCCAGCCCGCGAACGAGTACGAGAGCGCTGGGTCGATGTAGTCGAGGCCCTGGGTGCTGACCCGGAAGACTCCCCCCTCGCGGACCTCTGCTCGCGGCGTGCCGCCGGCAGACCCGACAACCACGGCGCCGAGCACCGACACCATCGCGCAGAAACGAAGCTGCCTACGCATCGACCTCCTGCCCGCCGTATAGCACGTTCTGCAGACCGAGTCAAGGAATCCCCGGCGCGGCCGGGCGGCCGCTCCGCGCTCGATCTAGCGCTTGAACATCGCCGCGAGCTGCACCTTCGGCTCGCGGTGCGCGAACAGGCGCTTGATGTTCTCGCGGTGCAGGAAGACGATCGCGCGGCGGCAAGGAAGGTCACGATCCGCACCGGCCACGTCTCGGCGAGCGCGAACGCGAACACCGGCAGCGAGAGCGCCGCCGCAATCGACGCCACCGACACGTAGCGCGCGACGACGAACGTCACGAGCCAAACGATGAGCGCACCGATCGCGACGAGCGGCGCGAGCGCGATCATCATCCCGCCCGTCGTCGCCACCGCCTTGCCTCCCTTCTCGAACTTCAAGAAGACGGGTCGCGCGTGCCCGACCATCGCAGCGAACCCCGCGAGCACGGCGGCGACGTCGTCGACGAGCAGCGACGCGATCAACACGGGCACGAACCCTTTCGCGACGTCGACGAGAATCGTCGGAACACCGAGCTTCCACCCCATCGCCCGCCAGACGTTCGTCGCCCCGATCGAGTGCGAGCCCACGCGGCGAATGTCGATCCCGCGGAAGATCCGCACGAGCCAGTAGCCCGTCGGGATCGACCCGGCGAGGTAGCCGCCGAGCACGGCGGCGAGGTAGCTCACTTCAGGGGGATCTGGTAGCTGGAGACCCAGTCGTTCACGGTCGTCCAGTCGAGATTGTCGAAGAACCTGTCGATGTAGGTGGCCCGGTCGGTTCGGTAGTCGAGGAAGTACGCGTGCTCGTACACGTCGAGCGCGACGAGCGGCGTCGCGTTCCAGATCGGGTACGTGTTCTGCGCGTCGCCGATGTAGTTGAAGAGGCGAGCCTCGTCCCAGTCGTAGGCGGTCCACGCCCAGCCGCGCGCCGCGAGCCCGGTCGCTTTCAGATCGTGCGCGCCACTCCTCGCGCCGAGCCGAAGTCGCGCTCGACGAGCTGCCCGAACGCCCCGTCCGGGTCGCCGCCTGCCCCGCCGAGGTGCTCGAAGTAGAGCTCGTGGTTCTTGATCCCGCCGACCGCGAACGTCAGCTCGACCTTGAGCACGCGGAGCCGGGAGTACACCTGGTTCGCCGCGCCGAGGTCGACCTCGCCGAGCTCGCGAAGGATCTCGTTCCGCTTGTTCACGTAGCCCTCGTACAGCTTGTAGTGCGCCTCGACGGACTCGCGCGAGATGCCGTCGAGCTCGAGGAGGCCGGGCTTCAGCTCGCGGGGGACGATCTCTTCGAAGGCGGGCGCAGGCATCGATCTCCTTCAGACGGGGGCGGGTGCGCGCGGCGGAGCATAACGGTTAGCCTCACGAAAAGACCCGCGACGAGGGAGGCTGAGACATGGCGCACGAGGTTCCCGCGCTCCCCTACGACTACGCCGCGCTCGAGGCTGCGATCGACGAGCAGACGATGCGCGTCCACCACGACAAGCACCACCAGGCCTACGTGGACAACCTGAACGCCGCGCTCGCCGGAACGGAGTGGGCGGACACGCCGATCGAGGAGCTGCTGCAGAGCCTCGACTCGCTCCCCGAGGACAAGCGCACGCCGGTTCGCAACAACGGCGGCGGCCACTACAACCACACGCTCTTCTGGCAGTGGATGAGCCCCGACGGCGGCGGCGATCCACCCGACGGGCCGCTGAAGGACGCGATCGAGCAGTCGTTCGGCGACGTCGCTTCGCTGAAGGCGAAGATGAACGACGCGGGCGTGAAGCGCTTCGGCTCAGGCTGGAGCTGGCTCGTCCGTGGCGCCGACGGCTCGCTCTCGGTCGAGTCGACGCCGAACCAGGACTCGCCGCTGATGGAGGGCCGGACGCCGATCCTCGGGATCGACGTCTGGGAGCACGCGTACTACCTCCGGTACCAGAACCGCCGCCCGGACTACCTCGGCGCCTGGTGGGACGTCGTGAACTGGAGCGCAGTCCAGGACCGCCTCGGCTAGGCGCGCCGAAACCGTAAGTCCGCTTCCCTCGTAGAACCAGGGAACGTGGCCACAAATCTCGCCCTCCTCCAGGGCGCCTTGCCGCCTGCGGCCGGCTCAGCCAGGATCCGACTAGTGACCGAGCACGAGCTGACCGACTCAGAGCTGCTGCTCCGGGTCGGGAACGGGGACGGCGGGGCGTTCGAGACCCTTTACCGGCGCTACTCGCGCCCGGTGTTCGGGCTCGCGCTGCGCCGGCTCGGCGACCGCACGCGCGCGGAGGAGGCGGTCCAGGAGACCTTCACGTCCGTCTGGCGGTCGGCTCGAACGTACAAGCCCGAGCGCGGCCCGGGCGCACCGTGGCTCTACGCGGTCGCCCGGAACGCGATCGTCGACGGCGCACGCAGCCGGGTCGAGCCCGTCGTCGCGGATCCGCGCGACGAGCCCTCCACCGACGCCGGGCCGATGGAGCGCGCCGAGCAGAGCTGGACCTCCTGGCGCGTGCACCGCGCGCTCGAGGAGCTCCCGGAGACCGAGCGCGTCGTGGTCGAGCTCGCCTACTGGAAGGGGCTCTCGCAGAGCGAGATCGCGGAGCGGCTGAAGATCCCGCTCGGGACGGTCAAGACGCGGACGCGCAGCGGCGCTGCACCGGCTCGCCGACCTGCTGGAGGGAGAGTTCTCGTGAGCGGGCCGCCGAACTTCGACGAGCTGATCGGCCCGGACCTCCCGCCCGGCGACCGCGAGCGCTTGCGGCGCGTGCACGAGCTGCTCGTCGCGGCCGGGCCACCGCCCGAGATGCCGGAGCTGGCCGCCTCGCCGCCGGTGCGCGCGCGCTGCCGCGCCGCCGCGTCGCGGCGCTGCTGATCGCCGCCGCGCTCGCGCTTGCCGCGTTCGGTGCGGGTTGGCTCGTCGGCGGGTCCGACTCGGAGCTTCGACGTCAGGGCTGCGGTCGCGATGCACGGGACGGGCGCCACGCCGGCGGCCTCGGGAACGATCAAGCTCGGCTACGGGGACGACGAGGGCAACTGGCCGATGCTCGTGGAGGTCTCCGGGCTCGAGCCACTGCCCGAGGGCGGCTACTACGAGCTGCTGCTGACCAAGAACGGCGAACCTGTCGTCGCGTGCGGCTCGTTCAACGTCGGCGACGACGGCAACGCGAACGTCCGCCTCGGCGCGTCCTACAACCTGCGGAACTTCGACGGCTGGGTCGTCCGCCCGTGGGTGCGAGGGCGAGACGAGTTCAACAAGACGGTCGTCCTGACGACCTAGGGAGCCGTGCGCGCGTTCGCGACGAACGCGGCGTACGTGATCGGCATCTGGTCCGCGAAGAAGCGCTCGACCGCCTCGGCGTAGCGCCGGATCTCGCGCTGCGCGTTCTCGGACGCGCGTAGCGAGACGAAGTTCATCAGCGCGCGCGCGTTGACCGTCCAGTAGAACTCGGTGTAGGCGCCGACAGGAAGCGCCGCCCGGGCGAGCTCGCGCGCGACGCCCTGCTCGACGAGCCGCTCGTACGCCGCGTAGGCCGCGTCGTACACCGCCTGCAGCTCCTCGCGCGTCGTCTCGGCGAGCTCTGCGTCGACCGGCTCGAACGAGTACGACCCCGGCTTGCCGACCTGCGTGCGCACGTCCTCGGGCTCGGGCACGTAGAAGTCGTCGGTCGCCCTTGCGTAGCGCATCGAGAACTCGTTGAACGAGCCGATGCGGTGCCGGAACCACTCGCGCGCGACGAAGATCGGGCAGCGCACGTGAAAGCGGAACGAGTTGTGCTCGAAGGGCGTGCCGTGCTGCTCGCGCATCAGGAACTTGATCAGGCCGGCGTCGGCATCGCGAGCTCGGTCACCTTGCGCCCGAAGCTGACCCGCGCCGAGTTGACGACGGAGAGGTCGTCGGCCATCACGCCGTCGAGCCGCACAAAACCGTGGTCCAGCACGGAGATGCTCCCGTCCGGCAACACTTCTGGCATGACCGCCACGGCGACGAGGGTAACAGGGGCGTATGTCGGAGCCTCGGGCTTCTCCTACCCGAGCTGGAAGCCCGGTTTCTACCCCGCCGACGCGAAGCCGCCCGAGTTCCTGCGCCGCTACGCGGAGCGGCTCCCGTCGGTCGAGCTGAACACGACGGGCTACCGCCTGCCCGCCGAAGAGGCACTTCGAGCGCTGGGCCGCCGAGACGCCGGCGGACTTCCGGTTCGCGGTCAAGCTCCCGCCCACTTCACGCGGCAGCTCGGCGTCTTTCGAGGAGCGCATGGCACTGCTCGGCGAGCGGCTCGGCCCGATCCGCGTCGCCGTCCAGCAGGCCGCCGACCCGGGGTTCCTCGTGCTCCTCTTCGGCTCGCTCGACCCCGCGCTCCGGATCGCCTTCGACTTCCACCACGAGTCCTGGGACGGCGTCGACGTCTCGCCCGGCATCCGCGTGGACGACTGGGACGCGGACGCGCCGTTCCGCTACCTGCGCTTCCGCGACCCGCCGTACTCCGACGACGAGCTCGAGCACTTCGCCGCGCGGATCCGCCCGCTGCTCGACGAAGGCGTCGAGGTGTTCGCGTACTTCCGCCACGAGGACGAGCCGACGGCGCCGCTGTACGCCGAACAATTGCTCGGCCTGTTGGCATGACCGCGATGCGCCTCCAGCTCGTCCCGAAGCCGGGCCGGCCGGACTTCCTCGACCTGCCCTGGGACCAGCCGCTCGACGACTGGCAGTCGAGCGGCTCGCGGTCGTCGCGCGCGGCGTCGGCCGGCACGTCGTGCGCTTCGTCGAGTACGACGGCACGCTTCTACGCCTTGAAGGAGCTGCCGCACGAGGTCGCGCACCGCGAGTACAAGCTCCTTCGCGCGCTCACCCGGGAAGGCCTCCCGGCGGTCGAGGCCGTCGGGATCGTCCACCCCCCGAGCTCGAAGACGTGCTGCTGACGCGCTACCTCGAGTTTTCGCTGCCCTACCGGCTCGTGCTCGCGCGCAGGCCGGTCGCGGACGTCCGCGACCGGCTGCGCGACGCGCTCGCGGAGCTGCTCGTCCGTCTCCACCTGGCCGGGTTCTTCTGGGGCGACTGCTCGCTCTCGAACACGCTCTTCCGCCGCGATGCGGCTCGCTCGTCGCGTACCTCGTCGACCTCGAGACCGGCGAGCGGCACGAGGAGCTCAGCACCGGGCTGCGCGAGCACGACCTCGAGATCGCGGAGGAGAACATCACGGGCGAGCTGCTCGACCTCGAGGCGGAGGTCGGAGAGCTCGGGCTCGATGATCCGGTCGAGCTCGCGCGGACGTCGACGCGAGTACGAGCGGCTCTGGGAGGAGCTGACGGGAGAGGAGGAGCTCACGGTCAGTGACGCGCGACGACTGGCGGAACGGCTCCACCGGCTGAACGAGCGGGGCTTCGACGTCGACGAGTTCGAGCTCGAGGCGGTCGACGGCGGCTATCGGCTGCGGATCCGGCCGCAGTCGTCGACCCGGGCCACCACCGGCGCCGGCTGCGCGGCTGACCGGCCTCGACGCGCAGGAGAACCAGGCGCGGCGGCTGCTCGAGGACATCGACGACTTCCGGGAGGCGGTCGAGGAGCAGGGCGAGCAGCCGGTTTCGGACGCGGCGCCGCGGGACGCTGGCTGACGGAGGTGTTCGAGCCGACGGTCGTGCGCGCTCCACAAGTGGACGAAGCGGCAGGCCGCGCAGCTCTTCCACGAGCTGCTCGAGCATCGCTGGCTGATGTCGGAGAAGGGGGCGCGCGACGTCGGTTCGCGGAGGCGGTCGACTCCTACCTCGAGACGGTGCTCCGGGCATCCCCGACGAGAAGAGCGATCATCGTCGACCAGCGAACGCCCACGGAGGGATCGGGGGCCGCCTAGGCGGGAGCCGCGGCGCCGTGCTTCTCGCGCAGGTAGCGCAAGGTACGGCTCGGGGTCGATGCGCGCGCCGACCGCGCGCTCGAGCGTCTCCTGCGGCAGGAACTTGCGCCCGTGCCGGTGGATGTGCTCGCCGAGCCACTCGCGCAGCGGCCCGAACTCCCCACGCTCGAGCCGGTCGTCGAGGTCCGGGATGTCGTCCCGGATCCGCTCCCAGATCTGCACGCTCATCACGTTCCCGAGCGAGTACGTCGGGAAGTAGCCGATCGTGCCGGTGCCCCAGTGCATGTCCTGGAGCACGCCGCGCGCGTCGTCAGGCACGTCGATCGCCGAGGTACTCGTCCATGCGCCTGTTCCACTCGTTCGGCAGGTCGCGTAGGTCGACCGTGCCGGCGAGCAGATCCTGCTCCAGCTCGAAGCGCAGGATCACGTGCATGTTGTAGGTGACCTCGTCGGCGGCGATCCGGATCAGCGACGGCTGCACGCGGTTGACTGCGCGGAACCACGTCTCCTCGTCGACGTCGCGAAGCTGCGTGCGGAAGCGCTCCTGGAGCCGCGGGTAGAAGAAGCGCCAGAACGGACGGCTGCGGCCGACGAGGTTCTCCCACATGCGGCTCTGCGACTCGTGGATGCCGAGCGAGACGCCGCGAGCCGAGCGGGGTCCGGTCGAGCTCCGCCGCGACCTGGTGCTCGTAGAGGCCGTGCCCGTACTCGTGCATCGTCGCGAAGAACGACTCGAGACCGGTCGGCTCGTACTTCGTCGTGATCCGGACGTCGTTGATGCCGCCGCCGCTCGCGAACGGGTGCACGGTCGGATCGAGACGCCAGGGCCCTTCGCGGTGCCCGAAGAGGTCGATGACCTCGCGCGAGAGCGCCTCTTGCTCGTCCGCGGGGAACGAGCGGGCGAGGGTGCCGTCGTCCTCGCCCCAGAGCTCCCCGGCCTCGGCGACGAGCGGGACGAGCTCCTCCTTGAGCCGGTCGAAGACGCCGCGCACCTCCGCCGCCTTCATCCCGCGCTCGTAGTCGTCGAGCAGGACGTCGTACTGCTCGTCTGCCTCGGGGAAGAGCTCGACGTAGCGGCGGCGGAGCTCGAGGTGGCGCTCGAGGAACGGGCGGAAGGACGCGTAGTCGTTCGCCGGCTTCGCCTCGCGCCACGCCATGAAGCCCTCCGTGCCCGCCTTGACGATCTCGGTGCGGAGCTCGGGCGGCACGCGCGCCGCCTTCTCGTAGTCCTTGCGCGCGACCCGGATCAGCGACGCGTCGTCGGAGTCCGGGTCGAGCGAGTCCTCGTACGAACGGAGCTCGCCGAGCAGCCGCTCGGTCTCGGGCGAGACGAAGAGGTCGAACGAGATCCGGTCGAGGGTCGCCTGCTGCTCGCCCCGGACCGCGGCGCCGGCCGGCGGCATGATCACCTGCATGTCCCAGGCGAGCACGCGCCGGACGCGGCCCAGGTCGGTCACCTGGGCGAGCCGCGTCTTCAGCTCGTCGAACGCCTTGGGAGCGGCCACGTGGCGTAGCCTAGCATTCTCGGCGACCTGCCGAGGCTGGCTCGATCATCGTCACGACCTTCACGTCGAACGGCTCGTCCGCCCGACTAGACTCGGCGGGCCGTGGGCAACGAATCCGAGCACGAGGGCTGCGCGTTCCTCCCGTCGCGGGGGTCGAACGGAACGGCACGGCGTCGTCGTCCGGCTCGCGGGCGAGCTCGACCTCTACAACGCGCACGAGGTGCGCGACGTCCTGCGAGGAGGCGCAGCCGAGCCCGAGCGGGTCGTCGTCGACCTCTCCGCGTCGCGTTCATCGACTCGACCGTGCTCGGCGTGCTGATCGAGGCGCGGACCAAGCTGCCGAACCGCCGCGCCTTCCTCCTCGCCGCGCCCGCGGCCGAGACGCGGCGCGCGCTCGAGATCGCCGGCCTCGACGGGCACTTCGGCGTCCACGAGACGCTCGAAGGCGCGCTCGGCGCGCAGCTCTAGCAGCGCCAGCCTGGCCACGATCGCGAGCGCGCGCCGCGCGCCGCGACGACGCCGAGCGCGAGGTCGCGCAGGCCCCCCCCTCACCGTGCCCGCCGCGCCGAGCAGGAGCGAGGCGACGCCGCGCGGCGGCCGACGACCAGCCGACCGAGAACGGCCAGATGCGGCGGGCCGGCGGCTCGATCGACGTGTACGCGAGCTCGCCGACGCGAGCAGCGCGGCGGCGACGAGCGGCGCGCGCGCGTCGACGTCGCCGCGGTCGAGCAGCGAGGCCGCGTACTCGACGACGGACGAGCGAGAGCGCGAGCTGCACGAGCGGCGCCCCAGCGCCCGGCGAGGCCGAGCGCGAGCGCGACAGGCCGCGGCGCGCTCCGCCGACGGCGAGCGGCCGGCGCGAGGTCGTCGGCGGCGAGCGCCGCGTACGCCGCGAGCGCCGCCGAGGCGCGAGCGCGCCGAGCGGCGCGTCAGCGCGCGCTTCGCGCGTAGCGCCTGAATGCCCTCACCTCCTCGAGTGCGCCGCGCGAGCGAGCCGCTCCGTCGGGCCACATCGACGACCGGCACGCCGAGCCGCTCGTAGCGGTAGCGGAGCGCCTCGCGCTTCAGCCGCCAGAGCCGGTGCGCGAGCGCGTCGGCCGGCGTCGGCGCCGGCGCGCGACGAACGGCGAGCGGCGAGACCTCGACGATCGCGAGGTCGAAGCCGCGCGCGCGCAGGTCGAGCAGCGCGCCGATCGCGCGCTCGTCGAGCAGCGGCGTGAGCGCGAGCACGAGCGCCTGCGGCGGCAGCGTCCGCGGCGGCAGCACGTCGATGTCCTTCCACGCGTAGTTGAGGACGACCTCCGGTGTCGAGCAGCGCGTCGACGATCCGGTAGAGCTGCACGAGCCCGGTCGCCGGCAGCAGCCAGCTGAGCATGCCGCCGAAGCCGACGACGCCGACGCGGTCCTTCCGCGCGAGGTAGCGCGTCGGCGAGCGCGGCCGCGGCGCGCACGGCCAGGTCGAGCGTTCCGCTCGCTCGCGCCGCGCCTCGGCGAAGCGTCGAGGAAGAGGACACGTCGGTGTTCCGCTCCGGGTGGTGCTCGTTGACCCAGAGCTCGCCGCGCCGCGCGCTCGCGCGCCAGTTGACCCGCCGCGACGCGGTCGCCGGGCGACGAACGGGCGCAGGTCGGCGAACTCGATCCCGTCGCCCTTCGTCGCGCGCGACCTGGTTGCCGGCGAACGGCTGCGTCTCGAGCGGGCGCGACGAGCGAGCGCAGGCGCTCGGCGCGCGGGTAGACGCGGAGCGGCGACGGCGCGTCGAGCCGCGTCTCGCAGCGAACGACGCCGAAGCCGGTCGCGCGCGCGCACGTACGACGTCCCCGAGCGGTAGGCGCCCCAGCGCGCGCGCGCAGAGCCGCAGCTCGACGTCCGTCCTCGCCGGCGCGAGCCGCGAGCAGCGGGTTCGCGCCGTCGCCGAGCTCGAGCCGTCGGGCGGCGAGGGCGAGCTCGAGCTCGACCGGCGCGCGTCGCGCGCGACGTCGAGCTCGAGCGTCGACCGTCTCGCCCTCGAGCGCCCGCTCGCGGTCGGGCGTCAGCGCGAGCGTCGACGTCGGGCGCGCGGCCGACGAGCAGGCCGAGCGCGAGGACGAGCGCGAACGGCGCGCCGAGCGGCGACGAGCTCCGGGCAGGCCCGAGCGCGAGCGCCGAGGAAGAGCCCGAGCGCCGCGAGGCCCGCGTAGCCGCGCGAGCTTCGCGCGACGCGCCGCGGGTCATCTCAGCGCGCGCGCACGTCCTCGGCCGCCGGCGTCGGCACCGTCTCGAGGACCTCGCGCGACGACGTCCTCCGGCCGCACCCGCCGCACCCAGAGCTCCGGCTTCAGCGTCAGGCGGTGCGCGAGCGCCGGCGACGGCGACCGCCTTCACGTCCTCGGGCGTGACGAAGTCGCGGCCCGCAGAGCGCCGCGCGGCAGCGCGCGAGCTTCAGCAGCGCGAGCGAGCCGCGCGGGCTCGCGCCGACCTCGACGCTGGCGGCTCGTCGCGCGTCGCGCGCGACGAGGTCGACCATGTAGCGGCCGATCGCTCTCGGAGACGTGCACCTCCTCGATCGCGCGCTGCATCGCGAGCAGCGTCGGGCGCGTCGACGACCGCGCTCGAGCTCGACCTCGTCCGTCGCGCGCGCTCGACGCGGCGCTCGAGCACGCGCCACTCGTCCTCGCGCGTCCGGGTAGCCGACGCCGATCCGCAGCAGGAAGCGGTCGAGCTGCGCCTCGGGCAGCGGGTACGTGCCCTCGTACTCGATCGGGTTCTGCGTCGCGAGCACGAGGAACGGCCGCTCGAGCGCGGTGCGTCGTGCCCTCGATCGTCACCTGCCGCTCCTGCATCGCCTCGAGCAGCGCGGCCTGCGTCTTCGGCGGGGCGCGGTTGATCTCGTCGGCGAGCAGGAGGTTGGTGAAGATCGGGCCCGGCCGGAACTCGAAGTCGGCCGTCGCGCTGGTTGTAGATCGACGAGCCGGTGACGTCGGACGGCATCAGGTCGGGCGTGAACTGGATCCGCGAGAAGCGCAGCGTCGTAGACCTGCGCGAACGAGCGCGCGACCAGCGTCTTCGCGAGGCCGGGGAAGTCCTCGATCAGGACGTGGCCGTCGGCGAGCAGCCCGAGCAGGCACGAGCTCGAGCGCGTCGCGCTTGCCGACGACCGCCCTCTCGACCTCGTCGAGGATCCGGTCGGCGTGCTCGCCGACCTGGTCGGAGCCGTCACGGGCCTATTCTCTCGATCTCGTCCAGCAGCGCCTCGATCCGGCTCGAGCGGCGGACCCGGCGCGCGGCGATCCTCGGGCGGCTGGCGGTCGGGCCGGACGACCTCCCAGAGCTCGGGCGAGACGTGGCTCTCCGCGCGCTCGAGCGGGAGCGCCGTAGTGCCGCCAGACCGCGCGCGTCCGCCGCCTCGACGAGCGACGGGCGGAGCCGGAAGTGGAAGTCGGACGCGTCCTGCGAGCCGAGAGCACGACCTGGCGCTCGAGCCGCTCCAGCGCCTCGGGCGCGTCTGCGCGCTCGGGCGCCGCCGCAGCGCCTCCGCGAACGGCGAGCGCGTCTGCCGCGCGGCGAACGGCGGTCGCCGCGCGTCGATCGTCGCGAGCGCGAGCGCGCCGAGGACGAGCGCGTAGATGCGGAGCACGAGCTCGCGATCGACCGGCACGAGCGCGAGCGTGACCCCGAGCCGCGACGTCGGCGAGCGCCGCGAGCGGCACCCGGCGAAGGAGGAGCTCCTCACGCCGCGGCCCGCAGGTCGTCGCGCACGGCCTCGAGGGAGGCGACCGCCTCCGCGCGCATCGCCAGGTCGATCTCGTGCTGGCTGAAGCGCGCGCGCTCGAACAGCTCGGTCAGCGCGTGCGCCGCGTCCGCGCGGACGTCGAGCTCGCGCAGCACGCGCGCGAGGTACTCGAGCGGCGCCTCGTGCGGGAGCCGGCGCGTGTCCGTGCGCCGCGAGCACCGACTCCATCCGCACGTACGCCTGGATCACCGCGCGCCGCGGGTCCGGATCGAGCTCGAGCTCGTCGAGCGTCTCGGTCAGGACCGCCTCGAGCTCCTCGGCGGCAGTCGGCCGGGCCGCGCCGGCGCTGCTGGCGCCGGTAGAGCAGGTAGCCCGGCGAGGAGCACGCCGACGGTGATCGCGAGCCACCACTGGAACTCGATGCCCGTGCTCCTCGCCCCCGCCGCCGCTCGACGCCCGGCCGTCCGCGCTGCCTGCGCCGCCTCCGCTGCTCCTCCGCCATCGCCGCGCGGAGTCGCGGTCGCGTGAGCGCGCCGTACGCGGCGAGCGCGGCGAGCACGAGCAGGAAGATGAGAGCGGAGACGCCGCTGCCCTCGGGCAGCTTGCGTCAGGTTCTCCGCGGTCGCGCAGCGCGTCGACGATCACGACGAACAGCGCGACGAGCAGGAGCACGAGGATCGTGAACGAGTAGTCGATCGAATCCGGTCGGAACCCCGCGCTCCTCGACGCCTCCGCCCCAGCGCTCGTCGGCGCTCCCCACGGCCGCGAGAGACGAGGAGCCCGAAGAGGGCGAGCCGACGAGCGCTGTCCGCATCGCTCCTATCTAAGACGACGAGAGCGGCTGTTTAGCCGCGATACTCGCGCGCGTGAACGTCGTCGAAGAGTTCAACACGGACATCCTGATCGTCTCCGTCGCCCTGTTGTTCGCGTTGGCGGCGTTCTTCGTCACGCGCTGGGTGCCGATTCCGGCGCCGGCGCTGCTGCTGCTCGCCGCCGCGGTCGCGTCCGACCTCGCGCCCGGCGCTCGGGATCAGATCGTCACCGTCGAGCGGATCGGCGTCGTCGCGCTGATCGTGATCCTGCTCGACGGCGGCATGCACGTCGGCTGGCGCCGCTTCCGCGGCTCCGCCGTCCCGATCGCGGCGCTCGGGATGGTCGGGACGTTCGTGACCGCCGGCGGTCGTCGCGGTCGCGCGCACTACCTGCTCGACTTCTCGTGGACGACGTCGTGGCTGCTCGGCGCCGCCCTCGCCCCGACCGACCCGGCCGTGATGTTCTCGGTGCTCGGCAACAGCGAGGTCGGCGGCCGCAGCGGCACGATCCTCGAGGGCGAGTCCGGCGTCGAACGACCCGGTCGGGATCGCGCTGATGATCGGGATGATCGAGTTCGCGACGCCGACGACGGGTCGTCTGGGACATCGCCCAGGAGTTCGCGCTCCAGATGGTCGTCGGGCTCGCCGTCGGCGTCGCGGCGGGCCTCGTGCTCGCGCGCGTGATGCGCAGCTCGCGCTGCCGCGCGAGGGCCTCTACCCGATCCGCGTCCTGTCGCGGCCGGGTTCGTCTACGGCGTCGCGTCGGTACTGCACGGCTCGGGCTTCCTCGCGGTCTTCATCGCGGGCCTGCTGATCGGCGACGTGCACGCGCCGTACAAGACCGAGATCGAGCGCTTCCACACCGCGCTCGCGAGCCTCGCCGAGATCGCGGTGTTCATCGCGCTCGGGCTGGCGATCGACGGGGCCGAGCGACCTGTTGGCGACGACCTGCCCGAGGGGCTCGTGCTCGCGCTCGTGCTCGCGCTCGTCGCGCGGCCGATCGCCGTGCTGCTCCTGCTCCCGCGCGTCCCGCTGCGCTGGGGCGAGCGCCTGTTCATCATGTGGGGCGGCCTCAAGGGGGCGGTGCCGATTCTGCTTGCCGCGTTCGTCCTGCTCGCCGACGTCGAGGACTCGCCGGCCGATCTACAACATCGTCTTCGTCGTCGTCGCGTTCTCGGTGATCGTGCAGGGATCGACGATCCCGCTCGCCGCGCGGCGCCTCGGCGTGCCGATGCGGATCGTCGAGCCGAGCCCGTGGGACGTCTCGATCCGTCTGCGCTCGCGTGCCGGGCGATCCGGCGCTTCGTCGTCGGCGCCGGCTCGCGCGTGCGTCGGGCAGCGCGATCCGCGACCTGCCGCTCGGCGAGGACACGTGGGTCACCCTCGTCGTGCAGGAGGGCGAGGCGCGCAGGCGCGCGGCTCGTACGTGTTCCCCGTCGGCGACGAGCTGCACGTCCTCGGCGAGCCGAAGACGAGCAGGGTGCTGAAGCTGCTGTTCGAGGGGCCCCCGTCAGTCCCAGCTCTCGACCAAGGCACGAACACAGTGACGTGCCTCGGTGTCACCTTGACGATGCGTCGAAGCCTCGAGCTGCGAACGTACGCGTTCCCGCTGTCGTCGACCGCCACCGCGAACGGCGCTCGCGACCCGAGCGATCCGGTGCGGCGCCCCGCCGGTCGGGACCGAGGCGGAGACCCCCCGCCGCGCGTCGGCGACGTAGACCGCGTCGCCGGGCGCGCCGACGAGGTCGACCGGTCGCCGAGCCTGGACGCGAACGTCGTGATCGTCCCCGCGGCATCGACCGTCCGGAGGACGCCGTTGTGGAGTCGGCGACGAGGAAGAGTCGTCGCGCCGCCAGACGACGTCGTGCGGATGGCCAGCAGCGCTGCGCTCGCCGCACCGCCGTCGCCCTCGCGGCCGGTCCCGCCGTTCCCCGCGACGGGCGAGATCGTGCCGTCCGCGGAGACGACGCGGATCCAGTTGTCGTACTCCGCGATCGCGATCTTCTCGTCGTGGTCGACGTCGATGCCGCTCGCTCCGGCGAGCTGCGCGGCGGCCGCGGCCGCCGTCGCCCGAGTGTCCGCGCTACCGGTGCCTGCGACGATCACCTTCTGCTCGCCTTCGAGGCGGTAGACCGGTCGAGCCGAGGCGCACGTAGAGACGGTCCGTGTCGTCGTAGCCCAGGCCGACGATCGGCGTCCGGGAAGCCCGCCGCGAAGATGCGTCCGCGCCGCGTCTCGGGTCGACGCGCACGACGCGGCGGAGACGCCGGTCGCCGACGACGAGGCGCGCCGTCGGGGCAAGCGCGAGCGGCCCGGGTCGGCGATCCGGATCGGCTTCGGCTTCGGCTTGCGGCTTGGCAGCGCATCGAGGACTCGGCGACGACGCCAAGCGAGAGCGAGAAGGACGATCGGCGAACCTCCGCATGCGTCGCGCTTTATCGGCATGCTTTTGCCGGTCACGGTGAGCCGACGTCGTGCGGATCGCGCCGGTCGAGGCGTTGACCGCGTGGACCCGCGGCAGCAGCCGCTCGGTCACGTAGATCGTCCCGTCACGGCCGACCCCGACGCCGTTCGGGCCGATGACCTCCCCCGACCGTAGTTATGGCGCCGCCTTCGACACGCGGGCGATCCGGTTGTTCGCCGTTGTCGGCGACGTAAAGGGGCGCCGTCCGGCTCCGGCGCTCGACGTCGACCGGCTGGGACTGGAACCCCGAGGCGTGCGTTCGCATGGCCCGACTCGCGAGCTCGATCGCGACCAGGCGATCGTCGAAGGGTGTCGCAGACCACAAGCCATCTCCGGCCGTCCACGACGAGATGCGTGCGGACGGTCGAGCCCGGCGTCGATCGACGGTCGTGATCGCGCGCGTCGCGCGTCGAGCCGGCGAACGCGGCCGCCGAGCTCCGAGAAGTAGAAACGTTCGCCTGCGGCGTCGAAGGTGAGCGCGGTGATCTGGGCGAGGCCGGACGCGAGCGTCGTCGCGCGACCCGCGAATCGACCCGGCGAATCCGCGCCTCTCGTCGCTCGGCGACGGCGAACCCGCCGCGTGGGTCGACCGCGATCTCGACCGGGAACCGAATCGACGCCGTACCGCTGAGCTTGCCGCGACGCAGTCGGAACATGCGGTTCGAGTTGCCCCTGATCACGAGCGAGCCGTCGCGCGCGACCGCGACGTCCATCGTTCCCTCGAGCGCGGCTTCTTCGCCGGGCGCGGCGGCGACGAGGAGCGGCACGACCGCGAGAGCGCGAGCAGCTCTCACAAGCCCTTCAACCGAGCCGGGCGAGCTTATCGCGCCCTCCTCCGTCACGTCCGCTTTGAGCCGGTAGCATCAATGTCGCCTCGTACGCCAGGCGAGCACGTTCGCCGGCGAGGTAGCCGCGCATCGCGTAGTGGGGGACGGGTCTTCGCTCCTCTTTTTTCGGGCGAGAGGTAGGTAGACCCAGTCTCCGCGCCCGTGATCCAGATCCTTATTTTGCTGCCGTCGTCGACGAGACTCAAGCTCGAGCGTTGTCAACCCAGCGACTTGTAAAGAGTCGTCGGGACCGACCTTTTCCACTGGCTGAAGACGAGCTCGGCGCGGCGATCGTCGCCGCCGTAGATCGCGGTGATCATGTCCCCCGGCGGGTACTGGAGCCAGGTACACGCCCTCTCGGCTCGCCGAGCCCCCGCGGCAGGGGAGCGGCCGGCCGAAGCCGCCTGCGCTCCGAGCGGCATCTCGATGCCGTAGTACGGCGCGGACGTTGAACCCGCCCAGCGGGAGCGGATGCGCCGCTCGATGTGAATTCCGGGGATCCGGTCGAGCAGGTCGACGGCGCCGCTTCGCGCCCCGGGCGACAGCGTCAGCACCGCGCCGGCGACCGCGGCCAGCGCGACGGCGAACGCGACCGCGCGACGGCCGCGTGAGCGACGCCTTCGCTCGGACAGCCGAGCTCGTACCGCGCCGGCGAGATCCGGCGTCGCCGGGAACGGATAGTCCGCCGCAGCGGCCTGGAGGCGGAGCTCGAGCTCATGCATCGACGACCACCCCCAGCTCCTCGCGCAGGTGCTCGAGCGCGCGGAACACCCGCATCTTCACCGCGCCTCTGCGGACGCCGAGCGCGGCGGCCGTCTCCTCGTCGGTGAGCCCGATGAAGTAGCGCGCGACGATCGCTGTGCGTTCCTCCTCCTTGAGGCGCGCGAGCGCGGCGAAGAGCTCGTCCCGCTGCTCGGCGTCGACGAGTTCCGTCTCGGGCGACCGGGCCGGATCACCCAGGCGGCCTCGTCCGCAGCGCGGTTGAGGAGGTGGGCCCCGCGGCCGAGCGTCCGGCGTCTGTTGCGAGCCTCGTTGGCCACGATTCGGAGGAGCCACGGCCGAAAGGGCGAGCCGCCGGAACCGCGAGAGGGCGTTGTAGGCCTTGACGAAGGCCTCTTGCGTGACCTCCTCGGCGTCCGCCGCGGATCCACGATCGCGTAGGCAGTGCGAAAGGCGACGTGCTCGTGCATGCGAAGGAGGGCCTCGTAGGCATCCTCGTCGCCGCGTTTGGCACGCGCGACGATGTCGGTCTCCGGCGGCCGGCCCACCACCCACGCCTCATACACCGCGAGCGCCGCCGCGGTCACCGGCTTCGGTTCCCCGCACGGTCGACGGCGACGACGCGAACGGGCCCCGGGCCCGGCCTGCGGGTCGTCGTCGGTGCGTCGACGAGCCGGCCCACCCGCTCCGTCGCTCGCACGACCCGGACGGGGCCGCCCGCGCGAACCTCGTAGCGGTCGACGCCGCTGCCGCGATCGACGGCGGGCTCCCACTCGACGAAGGCGCCGCGGACGCGAACGCGCGGCCGCGAGGGCCGCGTACGGTCGAGCCAGCGGAGAGCGAGCGTCGCACGTTCGTCGTTAGTGAGACGACGCGCACGTCGAGAAGGTCGGCGACGCGGAAGTTCGGGGCTACCGGGCCGAGGAGGACGTTTCGCCGGAGAACCGGCCTCCGCTCGCGAGCCCGTTTGCGCCTCCGTAGGCGAGCACGCCGTCGCAGGTCGGTACTCGAACCAGTACTCGTCGCGGGCCGCGGTCACGACGAGCGCCTGAGCGCGCGACGACGGTCGCTCGAGCGCGTCGATCGTGAAGGTCCCGGCGCGTCCCGGCCGTGACACGCGCTGGAGCCAGCCGAAGATCCACTTCTCCCACGCCGTGAAGTCCTCTTGCGCCGCGACCCATCACGGTGTACGGGTTCGCGTAGTTCTGCGGCTGCCCGCCGGACAACGCCGGCTCCTCCCTCGGGGAGTCCGTACGTGTGGCCGAGCTCGTGCGCGAGCGTCGTCCAGGGAATCGCCCAGTTGATCCAGATCACGCGGCCGAAGTAGCTCCCGCCCCAGCGGCACGCCCTGATGTGCGGCCAGACGAACACGGTGTGAGTACGCGGCCGAGGTCGTAGCCGGAGCGCTGCGCGACGCCGGTCGTGAACGCATTCAGCTGTGAGTAGTCGCAAGTGGGCGGCTCTGCGTCCCAGACGTGCAGCCACGGGGTCGTGTAGTGCGAGAGCCAGGTCCTCCCATACGAGGCGGCGCGGATATGCGTCGATGCGCGCTCGACCGACGCTGTGATCAGCGCCGTCGGAGAGCTCGGCGGTCTCGGGCCCCCACGTCAGGCGGAGGATCAGCAGTCGTTGCTCGTCCGCCGGGGCGTGACGGCACGCCCCGGCGCGGCGGGAGCAGCAGCAGCGCGAGGAGGCAGAGGGAGAGAGTCGTCCGCGCCACCGTCCCGATACACCGTTCACGGCCCGCCGGTTACGTAGAGTCGACCCGACGTGGCGCTCGAACGACCGCAGATCGAGAAGCCCGAGGGAGACGTCCCCTTCGAGCTCGGCATCGACGACCTCGCCGTCGGCGAGGGAGACGAGGCCACCAAGGGCACGAAGGTCGCGGTGCACTACGTCGGGGTCGCCTTCTCGACCGGCGAGGAGTTCGACGCGTCGTGGAACCGCGGCCAGCCGTTCGAGTTCAAGCTCGGCAAGGGCCAGGTCATCCCCGGCTGGGACGCGGGCGTCGCAGGGCATGAAGGTCGGCGGGCGCCGCAAGCTCACGATCCCGTCCGCGACCTGGCCTACGGCGCGCGAGGCGCCGGCGGCGCGTGATCAAGCCGCACGAGCCGCTCGTGTTCGTGGTCGATCTGCTGTCCGTTGACTGAGGAAACGCCTGGGCGGGTCGCTAGGCTAGTCGTGTCCTAGCGGGTCAGCTCGCGGCCCCTCCGCCCCTGGCTTGACCGACGAATCGAGGAAACCCAATGACCGTCGCCGCCCAGCTTCGAGTGGCGATCGCCCTGCTCGTGATCGCGCTCACCGCGATCCTCCTGGCTGCGTTCTACGTGCCCTCGCAGCTGTACTCGAGCGCGAACGAGGAGTACGTCGAGGACGTGATCCCGCTCCGCGGGTACGTGCTCGACCTCAAGCAGCAGCTGCTCGAGCAGGAGGCCGCGGTCGAGGCTACCTCCGGACCGCGACGAGGGGCAGCGCCGAACGGTTCATCGGCGCCGCCGACTCGGCCAACGCCGATCTCGCGCTCGTGCGGCCGCCACGTCGGCCGCCACCCCGAGATCGCGCCGCTGCTCAGGCGCGCCACCACTCAGATCGGCGAGGTCTCCGGGGCTGAACCTGCGCCGGGATCACCGCGGGCCAACCCGGCGAGCGAGGCGAAGCGGGAGCTCGAGGCGACGGCGTTCAACGCGGCGAAGAGCACCGTCGACGCGATGCTCGAGCGAGACGGACGAGTACGTGCCGACGCCCAGGCCGAGCAGAAGTCGCCGCTCGAGCAGCTGCTCGTCGTGCTCGCGTCGCTCGGCTTCCTCGCCCTCGGCATCGGGCTGGTCCTGTTCGTCTTCGTGCCGCGCCGGGTCGGTCAGCTGTACGACAGCCGAGCAGACGTCCCGCCGCGAGGCCGAGTCGCGCGCGGACGCGGCGCGCGCGCTCGCACACGTCAGCGACGGCGTCATCCTCACCGACTCGGAGGGCCGCGTGCGCTTCTGGAACCCGGCCGCCGAGGAGCTCACGGGCATCGACGAGGACGGCGCGATCGGTCGCCAGCTCGCGCGGCTGCTGCCGGGCTGGGAGCGGCTCGCCCGGCAGCCGGAGGCGCAGTCCGGACTGGGCGGCGCGGCGGTGCTGCCGATCCACTCGGCCACGAACGCTGGCTCTCGGTGATGAGCGCCGACTTCGGCGAGGGCGTCGTCTACGCGGTCCGCGACGTGACCGAGGAGCGCGCGCTCGACACGCTCCGCAGCGAGTTCGTCACGACCGCCTCGCACGAGCTGCGCACGCCGATGACGTCGATCTCGGGAGCCGCGCGGACGCTGCTCCGGCACGGCGACCGACTCGGCGGCGCGGCACCAGACTTCCTCGAGATGATCGTCGCGGAGTCGGACCGGCTCTCGCGGATCGTCGACCAGATCCTGGTCGCGAGCCGGATCGAGGCGGGCCGGATCGACGTCACGTTCGAGCGCACGGACGCCGCCGAGATCGTGCGCTCGGTGGTCGAGCGCGCGCCACGCCGCGCCCCGACGAGATCGAGCTCGACGTCAAACGTCCCGCGGCTCGAGATCGACTGCGACCCCGACCGGCTGCGCCAGGTGCTCGGGAACATCGTCGACAACGCGATCAAGTACTCGCCCGAGGGCGGCCACGTGCGCGTCGAGTCGCCGTCGACGACGACGCCGCCCGCTTCGGCGTCCACGACGCGGGCATCGGCTTCGACCCGTCGGCCGCCGAGGCGATCTTCGACCGCTTCCGCCGCCTCGACCCGCATCAGACGCGCGGCATCGGCGGCACCGGCCTCGGGCTCTACATCTCGCGGGAGCTGGTCCGGCGCATGGGCGGCCGGATCTGGGCCGAGTCGGAGCGCGGCCGCGGCGCGTCGTTCTAAGTCGAGCTACCGCTCGCGCGGGAGGCAGCCGCCGCCCTACGAGCACTTGGGCACCGCGGGGTAGGCCACCGCGGTGTTGGCGCCGCTCTCGAGACCGAGCCGGAAGACGGAACGAGAGCGGTCGTCGTAGACCATCGTCACGTTCGCGCGCAGGCGCGCGTTCGGTGTAAACCGCCCGCGGCCATGCCGTTCACGACCGAGCGTCGGTGAAAACGCCCGAGACCGTGGCGCGCATGCGCCGGCGGGCGCCGTTGCGGATCGTCAGCGTGCCGTTCGCGATTCCCGTCTGGCCCGACGGGCGGGCCGAGATCTGGCCGACGTACGTGGCCTCGCCCGCCATCCGCGGGTCGGGGCTGACGAGGTGCCGGTGTAGGTCCCGCGGTGATCGAGTAGGTGCCGCAGCGTTGCTGCGAGGTTCCCCTCTTACCAGCGAGAACGCCGCGTAGATCGGCTGCGGGCCCTGCGTCTGCGCGACCTCCGCTGCGCTCAGCCCCGCGGGCAGCGCAAGGACCAGCACGAGTGCCACTGCAATCGGAACGTGCTTCATCCTCGAACCTCCATCCTCCCGGAGGCAGGGCCCTGGACGACCACGTCGAGAGTGTATGGAGTCCGATGGAGTCCGGTCGATCAGAGCCAGGTGGCGCGTGGTAACACTTGGCCGCTGTGTACGACGTGATCGTGGTGGGGGCGCGATGTGCCGGGTCTCCGCTGGCAATGCTTCTTGCCCGCCGCGGGTACCGCGTCTTGCTCCTCGACCGAGCGCGCTTCCCGAGCGACACCGTGTCCACGCACTACATCCACCAGCCCGGCGTGGCGCACGCTCGAAGGCGTGGGGACTGCTCGATCAGGTCCGCGCCACCGGCTGCCCACCGATCGAGGAAGTGGGCTGGGACATCGAGGGCATCACGTTCTCGCGGTCATCCGCCTGCGCCGGATGGCGTCGCGGAAGCCTTCGGTCCGCGCCGGTCGGTCCTGGACGCGATCCTGGTGCAGGCAGCGGTGGAGGCCGGCGCCGAGTTCCGCGAGACCTTCACCGTCAAGGAGCTCGTCCGAGACGACGGGCGCGTCGTCGGCATAACGGGCCTTCTGCACCGAGGCGCGACGGTCACCGAGCGAGCCGGCGTGGTGATCGCGTGCCGACGGACTCCGGTCGACCGTCGCCAGGGCGGTGGCGGCAACCCCGTGCACGAGGAGCACTCGCCGAGCACCCATCGCGTACGACGACGTACTCGTCCGGGGTCCAGATCGACCGTCTGGAGTACCACAAGGTCCCGGGGCTCGGGCGCGAGCCGTCTTCCCCACGAACGCACGGCCTCGATGAGTGCGTCAGCCTCGCGTGGTCTGCCTATGACTACCCCGAAGGTGTGCGCTCGCGACGATCCAGAGGGCAACTACCTGGCCGCGTTGCGCACAGTTCCCGGCCCTGGCCGAGCGAGTCTTGACGGGCGAGCGCGTCGAGCGGTTCGCCGGAGATGGCGAGCATCACCGAACCTGTTCCGACAGTCGGCAGGCCCCGGTTGGGCCCTGGTAGGTGACGACCGGCTACCACAAGGATCCCGGCCGCAGCACCAGCGGGATCACGGACGCGTTTCGGGACGCCGAGATGCTCACCGATGATGCTCGATCGGGCCTTCACCGAGTCCCGCCCGGTGGACGAAGCGCTTGCCGACTGATGCGCGCAGCCGGGACGAGGCGAGCCGATGCCCTGGTTCCGATGGGCGGTCTCCGGTTTGCCCGCTTCGACGCGCTCACGCCACCGATGCGCGACTTCTTGATCACGATGGCCGCGGATCAGGAGTGGGCGAACCGCTACTGCGGGCTGAACGCCGAAACGGTGAACCCCGACGAGTTCTTCGCTACGCCCGCGGCGTAACGCGAGCCTGAGGAAGCCGACGCCCGGACTCGAACCGGGACCCCTTCATTACGAGTGAAGTGCTCTACCAGCTGAGCTACGTCGGCGCGTCGGCCTAGTGTAGCCCGCGGTTTTCGGGCCGGCCCGGCTACTTCTTCGGGCGTTGTCCTTTTCTTCGTCGTCGCCCTGGCCGCTGTCGCTGCGGCGTGGGGATGCGACGGGCGCGGCGTTGTTCGGCGGCGGGCGGGCTCCGGCTGCGGGTCGCGTCGCGCTCTTGCCCTCGCCTTCGGCTTCTCCTTGCGCGCGTTGCCGTTCGCCTGGGCCTGCGGGCTGCTGCTTCTTGGCCTGACCGGGCGGAGTGGCCTTGGGCTTCGGCGTCTGCGTCGTCGGCGGCGCCGGTCGAGCCGCCGGAGCCTGCGCTGCGCCCGCGGCTGGGCGCCTCGACGACCGGCGCGGACTCGACTGGCCGGCGCTCCGGCGGACGCCGCGGCTCGCGCGCTCGCGACGTCGCGCTGCGGGCGTCGGCCGGTCGAGCGCGACCCGGCGCGCCGGTACCGCCTCCGCGACGCGCGCGTCACCGCCTCGCTTCTCGGGCGCGGGCTTCGAGACCGGCGCTCGGCGGAGCGGTCGCGACCACGACGGTCGCCCGAGACCGCGACCGCCGCCGCGGCGACCTTCACCGCGACCCCGCCCTCGAAGAGCCCTTGAGCATGGCGACCAGCCCGCCGGCGTCGAGCGCCTGCGCAGCCGCGCGAGCAGGCCGGGCCGCGGCTCGGACTCGAGGTTCGCCGCGAGCGTCGCCGCGCGCGGAAGATCAGCGTCTCGACCGCCGACTGTGAGAGCTCGAGCTCGTCGGCGATCTCGTGGTACGAGAGACCCTGCCACTCGCGGAGCAGGATCGCGCGGCGCTGGTTGTCGGGCATGTGCTCGAGCGCCTCGGTCAGGCGATCAGGTCGTCGCGCGACTCGCGCGGCGGTGCGGGCACGACGTCCTGCACGGCCTCGAAGTCGCTCGGCGACTCGACACGGCCGCGGCGTCGCGTCGAACGGCGGCGCGTCAGACAGAACGTTGTGCGCGATCTTGAACAGCCAGGGCGAGCTCCGCTTCGGGCGTGACGCCGCGCTGGAGCGCGCGATGCGCGTTCAGGAACGTCGACTGGAGCGCGTCCTCGGCCTCGTCGCGCGAGCCGAGCTGGTTCACGCAGAAGCCGAAGATCTGGCCGAGTATCGCTCGTAGAGATCGTGGGTCGCGTCGGCGTCGCGGGCTGCCGCGCTCAACGTGTGCTGCACGACCGATAGGACGGGACTGCGGCGATGCCGACCTCCAGACTCGTCGACTGGGACGAGCCGCAATCCGCCTGGAGGACCGGACGCAGTGTGGTTCAGCCACCGCGCGAGCTGCAAGTGGCCGCGAAAGTCGTACGGCTATGACTCGTAAACCAGGTTCGGCGCCCGAGCTCCCGCCGCAGGCGGACGAAGAGCGCCTCGAGCGCGAGCTCCGGGTTCAGGTTGAACTCCTCGAGCTCGCGCCAGACCTGGCGGACGAGCTCGCACGCGCGCTCGGCGCCGGCGAGCCGCTCGACGCGTCGCGTCCTCGCGCAGCTCGGCGAGCCGGTCGGAGTGGATCGCGGCGCGCTCGGCGCCCGCCGCGACGACGACGAGGTCGCGGTACCAGGCCGCGAGCTCCTCGAGCGACGCGAGCAGCTCCTCGCGCTCGGCGCCGCGCTGCGCGCGGCGAAGCGCGCTGGTCGGCCTCGCGCTGCGTCAGGTCGAGCCGCTCGAGCGCCTGCCTCGCGCCTCGCGCGCGCCTCGGCCCCGCGCTCGGCCGCGGCGTCGAGGAGCCGCGCCGCCGCGTCCGCCGGCTCGAACTCGGGATCGCGGTAGACGTCGCGCGCGAGCTCGAGCAGCGCGTCGCGTCGCTCGGCGGCGGCGGGGTCGAGCAGGCGCTCGACGCGGTCGAGCCGCCCGCCGGCGACGCGCGCGAGCGCGGTCAGCTCTCGGCGGCGAGCTCCGGCGCGCGCGACTCGATCTCCTCGCGCACGGCGCGCTCGCGACAGGCGCCGGAACGGCACGTGCTGGCAGCGCGAGCGGATCGTCTCCGGCAGCGGGCCGAGCTCGTCGGCGACCAGCACGATCACCGCGTACGGCGGCGGCTCCTCGAGGTCCTTGAGCAGCGCGTCGGCGGCGTCCTCGTTCATGCGTGTCGGCGTCGAGAGCGAGGTAGACGCGGCGCTGCGCCTCGAACGGGCGCATGTGCAGGTCGTGGCGCAGCGTGCGGATGTCGTCGATCCGGATCTGGTCGCCGAGCGGCTCGAGCTCGTAGACGTCGGGGTGCGCGTGGCGGAGCACGCGGTCGGGCTCGCCGATCAGCTCGGCGGCGAACGCGAGCGCCGCCGCGCGCTTGCCGACGCCGCGCGGCCCGTGGAAGAGGTACGCGTGCGCGCGGCCCGTCCGCGAGCGCGGCGCGCGAGCAGGCGCTTCGCCTCGGGCTGCTCAGGAAAGGTCTCGAAGCTGTCCATAGATCGTGCGCGCGAGCTCGTCGGGCTCCGCGAGCCGTCGACGGCGAGGATACGGCTCGGGAAGAGCTCCGCGAGCTCGCGGTAGGCGCGGTCGACCTGCGCGACGAACTCGTCGTCCTCGCGCTCGATCCGGTCGGGCGCTCCCGATGTAGCGCTGGCGGGACTTGGCCGGGTCGACGAGCAGGAGGAACGGTCTGGTCGGGGAGCAGGCCGCGCGTCGCCTGGAGGTTCAGCTCGAGCACGGGCTCGACGCCGAGGCCGCGCGCGATCCCCTGGTAGGCGAGCGACGAGTCGATGTAGCGGTCGCAGAGCACGGTGGCGCCGCGCTCGAGGGCCGGCGCGATCACCGCTCGACGAGCTGCGCGCGCGCGGCGGCGAACAGCGCGGCCTCGGCCCAGGGCGACGATCTCCTCGTGGCGGTGGAGGACGACCTCGCGGACGTGCTCGCCGAGCTCGGTGCCGCCCGGCTCGCGCGTCGCGACGACCTCGCGGCCCGTCCGCCTCGAGCGCGCGCTCGAGGAGCTCGACCTGCGTCGTCTTGCCCGAGCCGTCGAGGCCCTCGAAGGTGATGAACACGCGGGCCAGCATAGGGAGGAAGGAGGCGCGACGAGTGGGGCGAATCTGGACCGCCCGTGGACTACCCCGTTCAGGCCAACCGCTGGCGGACGCGCGCGCTGCTCTTCGCGGCGATCGCGATGCTCGAGTTGCTTGCGCTCGTCGGGGTCGGCTCGCTCGTTGCGGCCCGGCTGCTGGCGGGGGAGGTCGAGACGGCGGCGCGGGCGCGGGAGCTCCCGGCGACGAAGCGCGACACGCCGGCCCCGACGTCCCCCAAGCGCCCGTGCTCGAGCGCTCCGAGACGTCGGTCGTGGTCCTGAACGGCAACGGCATCTCCGGCGCCGCGGGCGAGGCAGCGGGACGGCTCCGCACGCTCACCTACGTCGTCGCGGGCGCGGGCAACGCGCCGCGCACCGACTACGCGAAGACGATCGTCGAGTACCGCGCCCGGCTACGAGCGAGAGGCCCGCCGGCTCGCCGCCGATGTCGGCGTCAAGCTCGTCGGGCCCCTCGACGGACTCCGCGCGAAAGACCTGATGGGCGCGCACGTCGCGCTCGTCCTCGGCCGCTAAGACGCCAGCAGCTCCTCGAGCACGTCGTAGCTCTCCGCGACTCCGGTCGCCATGCCGGACTCGAGGACGCGCGTCGCGGATCTGCTGCGACTCGTAGAGCACCGTCGTCGTGACGGTCGTCTTGCCGTCCTCCTCCTCGAAGACCAGCGTGTCGAGCGCCTCGCCCTCGTACCACGGGTCGTCGAACTTCTCGGTGGCGACGAGCCGCTCGGGCGCCACGATCTCGCGGTAGACGCCGCCCATGCCCATCTCCGCGCCGTCCGGCCCGCGCCACACGAAGCGGTACGCGCCGCCGACCCTCAGGTCGACCTCGCACACCGCCAGCGACCAGCCGTTGCGGACGCCGAGCCAGCGCTTGAGCAGCTCGGGCTTCGTCCAGGCGTCGAAGACCAGCTCGCGCGGCGCGTCGAAGACGCGCGTCATCACGATCTCGCGCTCGGTCGGCGTCGTGACCTGCAGTGTTTCCGTGTTCGTCATCGCTCGTCTCCTTCCGCTTGTCGTCCGCTTCGTCTCCTTCAGCTCCTCGAGCAGCGCGTCGAGGCGCTGGAAGCTGTCCTCCCAGAACCGCCGGTAGCCGCTCCAGCCACTCGGTGGCCTCCGCGAGCGGCTGCGCCTCGAGCCGGCGCGGCCGGCGCTGCGCGTCGCGGCCGCGCGAGATCAGCCCGGCGCGCTCGAGCACCTTGAGGTGCTTGGAGATCGCGGGCTGGCTCATGGCGAACGGCTCGGCCAGCTCGGTCACCGACGCCTCGCCCGAGGCGAGCCGGGCGAGGATCGCCCGCCGCGTGGGATCGGCGAGCGCGGCGAAGGTCGCGTCGAGTGTCGCTGTGGCTTCCATAACCAGTCGGTAATATAAAGCCAGCGGGCGACGAGTGTCAAGTGCCCATAATCGGCCGCGTGGACGAGCGCAAGCAGGCCGAGGTCGAGTACCCGGAGCGGATCGGCGAGGCGGGGCGCGAGTGGCTCCGCTCGAAACCGTTCGCGAACGAGCCGCGCGAGACCGCACGGCACCTGATCGACGCCGGCTACGTGATCGAGCTCCTCGACCTCCGAGCCGGCCAGCGCTTCGTCGAGCTCGGCTGCGGCCCGGGCTGGATGACGCGCTTCATGGCGCGCCACGGCCTCGACGCGCACGGCTACGACATCTCGCCCGCGATGATCGAGATCGCGCGCGAGGAGGCCCGCGCGGGAGAACGTCGAAGCGCACTTCGACACCGCCGACTACGAGCAGCTCGACCTCGGGCACGCCTTCGACGCGTGCCTCACCTACGACGCGCTCCACCACAGCCCGAACCCGGAGCGCGTGCTCGCAAGCGCGCACCGCGCCCTCAAGCCCGGCGGCGCGCTCCTCGTCTCCGAGCCGAACTGGAAGCAGCGCTTCCAGGGCCGCGACGCAACCGCCGAGTACGGCACGACCGAGCTCGGCTACTCACCGCGCCGCCTCAAGCGCCTGCTCAAGGACGCCGGCTTCACCGAGATCCGCCGCTTCCACAACAACCGCAAGCGCCTCTTCGGCAACCGCCCGGCCGACGTGCTCGCGCACCTCGCCGAGCCGCTGACCTACCGGCTGCTCGCGCCGTTCTGGACGCAGGTCTGGCTGCGCGCGAGGGCCCGCTGACGCTCTTCACCCCGAAGACTTCGAGCCGCTGACGGACGGAGCCGTGGGACGCCGAGCGCGTTCGCGACGCCGTCCGCGCAATCGTCGCGAACGCGGAGGCAGCGTTCGATCCCGAGCACCTCTGGCGCCGGACGAGCGAGACCTCCCCTACGGCGAGTCGCCGCTCAAGGATCTCTACGCCGGCGCGGCGGGAGTGGCGCTCGCGCTCGACGCGCTGCGCCGCCGCGGCCACGCGGACGTGACGATCGACCTCGCGGCGCGGCGCTCCGCACGCTCGAGCTGTCGCGCAGTCCCGACGACCCGACGTGCCACGCGAGCCTGTTCTTCGGCGAGGCGGGAATCCTGATCGTGGCGTTTCGGCTCGCACCGAGCGACGAGCTCGCCGACCGACTGTTCGTGCACGTGCGCGAGAACACGCGCAACGACGCGAACGAGCTCATGTGGGGCGCGCCCGGAACGATGCTCGCCGCGCACGCGATGCACGCGTGGACCGGCGAGCAACGGTGGCGCGACGCGTGGCGCGAGAGCGCCGACGAGCTTCGGCAGCCGGCGAGACGAGGACGGGCTCTGGACACAGCACTTCTGCCGGCACGCGCCGACGCGCTACCTCGGCGCGGCGCACGGCGCGCGTCGGCAACGTGCTCGCGCTCCTGCAGGGGACCCCGACCGAGGACGCGCGCGACGTCGCCGCGATGCTCGAGCGCGACCGCGGTCGTCGAGGGCGGAGCTCGCGAACTGGCCGACCGACCGAGGGCCAGGACCTCGTCGAGCACGACGGCGAGATCCGCGTGCAGTGGTGCCACGGCGCGCCGGGGATCGTCGCCACGGCGGCCTCGTACCTGCCGGAGGAGCTCCTCCTCGCCGGCGCGGAGCTCACGTGGCGGGCCGGCCCCCACGCAGAGAGGGCCCGGGCTCTGCCACGGCACGGCGGGCAACGGCTACGCGTTCCTGAAGATGTTCGAGCGCACCGGCGACGAGCGCTGGCTCGACGCGCGCGGCGCTTCGCCGTGCACGCGCTCGAGCAGGTCGAGCGCCGCGGCCGCGGCAGCTACTCGCTCTTCACCGGCGACGTCGGCGTCGCGCTCTACGCCGTCGGACTGCCTCGACGCGCGCGCGCGCTTCCCGATTCTCGACGGCTTGGGCTAGCAGCCGTTGCTCTACCGCCCCGAAGACTTCGAGCCGCTGACCGACGACCCGTGGGACGCCGAGCGCGTTCGCGAAGCGGTCTGCGCAATCGTCGCGCGCTCCGAGGCCGCGTTCGATCCCGACGACCTCTGGCCGACGGACGAGCGAGACCTCGCCTACTCCGAGCCGCCGGTCAAGGATCTCTACACCGGTGCTGCCGGCGTGGCGTTCGCGCTCGACGCGCTGCGCCGCCGCGGTCAGGCAGACGTCGGCATCGACCTCGCCGGCGCGACGCTCCGCGCGCTCGAGCTGTGGCAGCAGCGCACCGGACTACGCCGACTACGCGGCGAAGCCGGCACCGAGCGACTCCAGCCTGCTCTGCGGCGAAGCCGGAGTCCTCGCGGTCGCGTTTCGCCTCGCACCGAGCGACGAGCTGGCCGACCGACTGTTCGCGCGCGTCGCGAGAACGTGCACAACGAAGTCGAACGAGCTCGCGTGGGGCTCACCCGGAACGATGCTCGCCGCGCACGCGATGCACGCGTGGACCGGCGAACAGCGTTGGCGCGACGCCTGGACGGAGAGCGCCGACGAGCTTCGGAGACGGCGAGGCGCGGACGGACTCTGGACGCAGCGCTTCGGTGACAGAGAGCAGCGGCTGCTCGGCGCGGCCCACGGCGCCGTCGGAAACCAGCTCGCGCTTCTGCAGGCCGCACCGACCGAGGACGCACGCGACGTCGGCGAGATGCTCGAGCGCGCAGCGATCGTCGAGGGACCGCTCGCCAACTGGCCGACGGGCGAGCTGACCTCGAGCCCGACGGCTCGATCCGGGTGCAGTGGTGCCACGGCGCACCGGGCATCGTCATCTCCGCGGCCTCGTACTTGCCGGAGGAGCTCTTCCTCGCCGGCGCGGAGCTCACGTGGCAGGCAGGCCCCCACGGGAAAGGGCCCGGGCTTTGCCACGGCACGGCGGGCAACGGCTACGCGCTGCTGAAGGCCTTCGAGCGCACCGGCGACGAGCTCTGGCTCGAGCGCGCCCGGCGCTTCGCGATGCACGCCCTCGAGCAAGTCGAGCGTCAAAGCCGCCCGCGTCACTCGCTCTTCACCGGCGACGTCGGCGTCGCGCTCTACGCCGCCGACTGCCTCGACGCTCGCGCCGCTTCCCGATCCTCGACGACTGGGACTAGCAGCCCGTCGGGTTCAACTTGCAGCGCGCCTTCTCGACCCACTCCACGTGCGGCCCGTGCGGGTCGAGCGCGTACATCCGGTTGAACCGAACGTACGCGTCCTCGTACCGCTCGAACTCGTACTCGAGCGAGCCGAGCTGGAACCACGTCTCGCGGTTCTCCGGCTGCACCTCGGTGGCCCGCGCGTAGTACTCGCGCGCGCGGTCGAACTGGCCAAGCGCGTCCTGGATGAAGCCGAGTGCGAACAACGGCTCCACGGACGTCGGGTTCAACGTGCGCGCCTGCCGCGCATTGTCGGCCGCGAGCGCGAGGTCGCCCTGGTTGATCGCGCGATACGCGTCGTCGATGCGCCGATCGGCGAGCCACGGCGCCGAGAGTGAGTAGACGCCTGCGAGCGCGAGCGCGACGACGCCCGCGGCCCAGAGCGTCTCGCGTCCCCCCTCCTTCCAGCCGCGCGCGAGCAGCGCCCCGAGCGTCGCGAACGCCACCGCGCCCGCGGCCGTGAAGTCCCAGTGGATGTCGTACAACACGCCGACCCCGAACAGCACGAGCACGAACAGCAGCGCGCGCTCGTCACGGCGCACTCCCAACGCCGCAGCGACCACCGCCCCCGCGAAGAGCGCGAACCCGACGAGCCCCGTCTCGCTCGAGAGCTGCAGCGGCAGCGAGTGCGGCTCGCGCACCTCGACGTTCGACTCGCGATACCGGCGGTGCGTCACCTGGAACGCGCCCGCGCCGTTCCCGATGATCGGGTTGTCCGCAAACCCGTGCACGGCCTCGCCCCACCACTGTGCGCGATTGTTGCCGCTGCCCTCGGCGAAACGGCTCGGGCTCTCGGGCGTCACCGGGTCGGAGAAGTCGAGCACGGCACGCACGCCGAAGAAGAGGAACGCCGCGGCGCCGAGCGGCACGACGACCCACGCCGCGCGCCGCAGCAACGGCCACGGCAGCTCCCGCCGCGCGAGCACCGCGACGACCGCGGCGCCGGCGACCAAAGCGAGCCCGAGCCACAGACCAGCGGACAGGCGCTCCGAGTGCGCCTGGCCGTCCTTGGAGAGCCCGTCGAACGACAGGCCGAAGACCCCGACCACCAACGCCGGCGGCACCGAGATCGCCAAGCCGCAGCGCGGGCTCGTACCGCGAGCGCTCGAGCACGAGCCACCCGGCGCCGGCGAGCGTCGCGAGCAGCAACCCGCCGCGCGACTGCGTCAGCAGGATCGCGACGACCGAGCCGTACAGAAGCAGCGCAGCCATGAGCCGCGAAGAGAGCCGCAGCGCAAGCGGCACCCCGAACGCCGCGACGAGCCCGAGCGTGTTCCAGTACCCGATGGGCTCGTTCAACCGCGCACGCCGTCCGTCGTCGAGCGCGAACACCTTCACGAAGAGCGACCACGTGACGAGCAGCGCGACGAGCCCCGAGAGCGCGTCTGCGAAGCGCCGGCGCTCGACGAACAGCCCCAACGCGAGAAACGCGAGATAGACAAAGGTGCGGTTGAAGAAGTCCCACGACCGGTCGGGAGCCTCAGACCAGAGAATCGACGACGCGCTCCAGAGCGCGAACGCCCCGAAGAGCGCGAGGCAGACGGCCCCCGCCCGCGTCAGCTCCGGCCGCGGCAGCAGCCCCCAGAGCGACGCGCCGAGCACGCAGGCCGCACAGACGACCGCCCCGACGCCGACCCAGAAGAACCGTCCCTCCCCGAGGACGAGCGCCGCCGCGAGCAGAATCCCGAGGGCGGCGAGGACCGCGTTGCCGCCGCTGCGCACGCGGCGACGCTACCAGCGGCCACTGCCGCTTACAAAGCGCTTACTTGGGTATTACTGCTGGCTCACCCGGAGCGGCAACACTCGCCTTTCGGGCCCTGCCCGTACCCCAGCATGCTCAAGCGCCTGACCCTCCTCACGATCGTCCTTGCCGGCCTGGTTGCACTCGTGCCGGGAACGGCGTCGGCGGCGACCTGCTGGAAGGAACTGGTCAACGACTACTGGGCCGACAACCGCGTGGACAGCTCGTACCCGATCTCCTGCTACCGCGAGGCGATGGAGAAACTGCCGCGCGACGTTCAGGAGTACTCGGACGCGCAGGACGACCTCCGCCGTGCCCTCCTCCTTGCGATTCGCGACGAGCGCGACAGCGGCGGCAGCAGCTTCGACGAAGGTGACCAGGCAGCGGTTCCGCCGACGGCCGCGGGCGACGACGAAGGCCCCAAGGGCTTCTTCTCCGAGGTGCTCGACAAGCTCGGCCCGAAGAACGCCGACTCGATCCCCGTGCCCCTCCTGGTGCTCGGCTCGATCGCGCTCCTCCTCATGGGCGCAGCCGGTGTGAGCTATCTCGCCCGGTACCTCCAGGCCCGCCGCCTGGACGTCCCCGAGCCCCGCCCGTAGGGCTCCGGAACCCTCGCGGTTCCGTCCGACTCACCTCCTACCTTGCTTGGTCCGCCGCACGCGGCGAACCCACCCCCGCAGTTAGCCTTGGAGGAGACAGAAATGGCGAGCGCAGCAGAGACCAAGACCCCGGACGCGGCCCCCGAGGAGGTCGTCAACACCGTCGTCGACGAAGGTCGGACCGTCGGCGTTCGCCGCTATTTCACGATCGAGGATCGCGACCCCTTCGACGAGATCGAGTGGGAGATCCGCGACGCCTTCATCCCCGGCAAGGACAAGCCGGTCTTCGAGCAAAAGGGCGTGGAATTCCCGAAGTTCTGGTCGCAGACCGCGACCAACATCGTCGCGCAGAAGTACTTCCGCGGCCGCATGACCTCGCCGGAGCGCGAGGGCTCGGTCAAGCAGATGATCGGGCGGATCGTCGACACCACGGGCGCGTGGGGCCGCGAGGGCGGCTACTTCGCGGACGAGGCCGAGGCGAAGACGTTCGAGGACGAGCTCAAGGCGATCCTCGTCAACCAGATGGCGGCGTTCAACTCGCCGGTGTGGTTCAACGTGGGCTTCGAGGACAGGCCTCAATGTAGCGCGTGCTTCATCCTCTCGATCGAGGACTCGATGGAGGACATCCTCGACTGGATCCGCCGCGAGGGCGTCATCTTCCGCGGCGGCTCGGGCTCGGGCGTCAACCTCTCGAGGCTGCGCTCCTCCAAGGAGCAGCTCTCGAAGGGCGGGTACGCGAGCGGCCCGGTCTCCTTCATGCGCGGCGCCGACGCGTCCGCCGGCACGATCAAGTCCGGCGGCAAGACGCGGCGCGCGGCGAAGATGGTCGTGCTCGACATCGACCACCCCGACGTCGAGGAGTTCATCTGGTGCAAGGCCAAGGAGGAGCGCAAGGCGCGCGTCCTCGAGCAGGCGGGCTACGACATGTCGCTCGACTCGTCCGACTGGGCCTCGATCCAGTACCAGAACGCCAACAACTCGGTGCGCGTCACCGACGCGTTCATGGAGGCGGCCGCTGCCGAAGCCGAGTGGAACCTGATCGCGCGCACCGACGGCACCGTCGTCGACACCGTCCAGGCGCGCACGCTGCTCGACCAGATGTCCGAGGCCGCGTGGGAGTGCGCCGACCCGGGCGTGCAGTACGACACGACGATCAACTCGTGGCACACGCTGCCGAACACCGGGCGGATCAACGCGTCTAATCCGTGCTCGGAGTACATGTAGATCGATAACTAGTGCGTGCAACCTCGCATCGATAAATCTTCTGAAGTTCCGCAAGGAGGACGGCGAGTTCGACGTCGAGGCGTTCGAGCACACCTGCGACACGGTCTTCCTCGCGCAGGAGATCCTCGTCGGCTACTCGTCGTACCCGACGCCCGAGATCGAGGGCAACGCGAAGGCGTACCGCCAGCTCGGCCTCGGCTACGCGAACCTCGGCGCGCTGCTGATGGCGCGCGGGCTCCCGTACGACAGCGACGAGGGCCGCGCCTACGCGGCGGCGATCACGGCGCTGATGACGGGCCGCGCGTACCGCAAGTCCGCGGAGATCGCAGCGCGGATGGGCTCGTTCGCCGGGTACCAGAAGAACGCGGCGGCGATGCTCGGCGTGATCGCGAAGCACCGCGCCTCGGTCGGGAACATCGAGAACCAGACGACGATCGCGTCCGATCTGCTGGTCGCCGCGCGCAAGTCGTGGGACGACGCGCTCGACCTGGGCGAGGTCGCCGGCTTCCGGAACGCGCAGGCAACGGTGCTCGCGCCGACCGGCTGCCTCGTCGGAGACAGCCTCGTCTCCACGAGCCGCGGGCTTGTGCGGCTGCGCACCCTCGGTGATCCGGTAGGCCAGAAGTGGCAGCCGCTCGACGTCGAGGTCGCAACCGACGAAGGAGCGCGCCAGGCGACGCAGTTCTACGTCAACGGGTTCGAGCAGGTCGTCTCGATCGAGACCGGCCGTGGTTATCGCATCCAAGGGACGCCGACGCACCGGATCAAGGTCGTCGACTCTGCCGGCGAGTGGGTGTGGAAGCGCTTCGCCGAGATCAGCGAGGGCGACCGCGTTCCGCTGACACTGAACAGCATGGTTGGCGAGCCACAAACGGTCGCGCTGCCGCCGCTCGGCGAGCTGTACTGGACCGCCGATCACGCCACGCGCGTGCCTCGCGAGCTGACCGCGGAGCTCGCCGAGTTCGTCGGGTACTTCATGGGCGACGGCTCGCTGCACGCGAAGGGCATCCGGCTCTGCGTCTCCAGCGGCGACGACGACGTCGTCGAGCGCCTCGCCGACCTCGGCGCGGCGCTGTTCGGTCTCGACGCAAAGGTGTCGGAGAAGAAGGGTTACACCGAGGTCGCTTTCCACTCGGTTCCGCTCGCGCTCTGGTGGGAGGCGTGCGGGTTCGCGAAGCTGCCGCCGGCGGCCGAGCACAAGGGCAAGGGCTGGCATCCGCACATCCCCGACGCCGTCCTGCACGCGAACGACCGCGAGATCTACACCGCGTTCGTTCGTGGCCTCTTCGAGGCCGACGGGACGACGAACAACGGATACGTGTCCTGGAGCACGATCACCGAGACCTTCAGCCGCGACGTCCAGAGCCTCCTGCTCGCGCTCGGGTTCGTCACCACGCGGAAGGTGGACGGTGCCGGCTCGAACTGGGGCGCGAACGACCGGTTCGTTCTGCGTCTGCTGAACGTCGCCGCCGGCGACCGCTATCTCAGCGAGATCGGCTTCATGTCCATCCGCAAGGAGGCCTCCCTCGGCACCGGCGACCACGCGCAGGCCGCCCGGCACGATCACATTCCGGTGCCACGTGAACTCGTCGACCGGCTCACCCCCGAGAACGACTCTCTTCGGAAGACGATGTTGATGTCTCTCTCGCGGCGCGGAGACGTGTCGCGGCGATCGGCAACCGCATTGCTCGAGCGGACCGAGAGTCCAGAGCTCGAGCAACTGCTCGGCTTCTATTACGACGAGGTCTCAACGGTCGAGACCCTCGACGACCAGCCGACGTACGACATCTCCGTGCCCGACAACGTCACGTACGTCGCCAACGGGTTCGTCAGCCACAACACGATCAGCTTCATGATGGATTGCGACACCACGGGCGTCGAGCCCGACTTCTCGCTCGTCAAGTCGAAGAAGCTCGTCGGCGGCGGCGAGATCACGATCGTCAACCGGACGGTGCCGATGGCGCTCGACAAGCTCGGCTACACGCCGAACGAGACGGGCGAGATCGTCGCGTTCATCGACGAGCGGAACACGATGGTCGGCGCGCCGTACCTGAAGACCGAGCACTACCCGGTCTTCGACTGCGCCGTCGGCGAGCGCGCGATCCACTACATGGGCCACGTCAAGATGATGGGCGCGGTCCAGCCGTTCATCTCGGGCGCGATCTCGAAGACGGTCAACCTCCCCGAGGAGACGACGGTCGCGGAGATCTCGCAGCTCTGGATCGAGGCGTGGCAGCTCGGCGTCAAGGCGATCGCGATCTACCGCGACAACTGCAAGGTCGCGCAGCCGCTGTCGGGCAAGGGCGACAAGTCCGCGCAGCTGCCGGCGATCGCACCCGCGCCGCTGACGCAGCGCCGCCGGCTGCCGTTGGACCGCGTCGAGGTCGGCCGCAAGTTCAGCGTCGGCGAGTACGAGGGCTACATCCACGTCGGCCTGTACGACGACGGTTCGCCCGGCGACATCTTCGTCGACATCGCGAAGGACGGCACGACGATGGCCGGCCTGATGAACTCGCTGATGATCGCCGTCTCGATGGGGCTGCAGTACGGCGTCCCGCCGGAGGTCTACGTCTCGAAGCTCTCGCACATGCGCTTCGAGCCGAGCGGCCTCACGAACGACGCGGACATCCGCGCGGCGAAGTCGATCGTGGACTACATCTTCCGCTGGTTCGGCAAGAAGTTCCTGACGACGGAGCAGCAGGAGGAGGCGGGGATCCTCTCGGCGGAGGTCAAGGCGAAGCTCGCGGCGGGGTACGCGGCGGGCGCGGAGACGGCTGCGTCGCCGGTTGAGGCCGCGTCACCGGGCCAGACGGCGCTCTTCAACGCGTGGGAAGACGCGGTCGAGTGCGCGAGGTGCGGCGGGCGGATGGTGCGGACGGGTAGCTGCTACACGTGCCGCGACTGCGGCACGAACACCGGCTGTAGCTAGCCCACGCTTCAAGGTGGATTGACTGAAGGGGCCGCGTAGGCCCCTTCAACGTTCAGGGCCAGAGGTTCGCCGTGCCCGTGCACGAAATCCGTACAAGGCATTTTGCGCGAGTCGTCACAATCTGTGCTCTACTGGTCGTGCGTTAGACCTCGCGCGGCAGCGGTAGAGCGTCTCCGGCTCCAAACGGGCTCTGGTGTAGAGGGGAAGCCTTTCCCTTCTCCCGACCGTATGCAAGGAGATGGAGATGAAGATCTTTCGGCAACGAGCTATGCGTTCGCGCGGTTTGCCGCGAGCTGCTGGCTTCATCGTGGCCGCGCTCGCAGCGGTGGCGCTGGTCATACCCGCGAGTGCGCAGGCGAGTGTCAAGCTCGTGCGGGTTTCGACGTCTTACCCTGGTGATTACGCGACGCTGACGGCGGCTGTATCTCCTGCGCGGAGGTGCTCGATCGTCGTCAACTACAAGAGTGGACCTTCGCGGGCGCAGGGGCTGTACGCGAAGAATTCGAACGCGGGTCGCGTGAGTTGGACGTGGAAGGTCGGCACGAACACAACGTCCGGTCGTTGGGCGATCACCGTTTCGTGCGGCTCAGCCGGAACTCTCCAAACGTCCTTCGTAGTCCGCTAGGTCGGTGGAGACATGAAACGAATCGGCCCGATAGCCACGATCACCGCCCTGAACCTCGTGCTCACGTCGGCCACCCTCGCGGTAAGCAGTTCCGCAGCGCTAGCGAGCGCCGATGTCGGGGTGGGTGTCGGCGATCGCGTCTCAGATGTCCTGGCGTCGCCAACGAATGCTCTTCGGGCCACACGGGCGACTAACTGGAACGGCGGGGCATTCGTCACGCCCGGCGGCCAGCGCCTCACCATTTACGTGCATCCGCGGTACAACTATGCGCGCGAGGAAGTTCAGAGTAACGCCAACTGGCTCGCCTCTTACCTGTATTTCGGGCCGGAGCTGTCGCGAGCAACCTTCCTTCTCATCCCGCCCGAGTACATCGCTCAGTACTGCGGCGCCAGCACGTACGGGTGCTATGAACCTTCGAGTGCTTCGCTGTACGTTCCCTGGAATTCGTTTCCCGACGGAACGCACTGGATGACCGTCATCGCTCACGAATACGGTCATCACGTCGCGTCGAGTCGCACCAATCCGCCGTGGCTCGCGGGGACATGGGGGCCGAAGCGGTGGGCCTCGTACGTCAACGTCTGCGCGCGTGTCGCGGGTGGGACCGCCTTTCCTGGCGGGCGCGGCGGCTTGTACTGGTCGAATCCGGGCGAGGTCTTCGCCGAGACGTACGCAAGGGCCGTCAACCGCGTAGGCGGGTGGTTGAACAACTGGTGGCCAGTGTGGTCATGGAGCTACGACCCCACATTTGCAGCCGATCCCGGCTCAATCGACTTTGCTCGGCAGGACGCGGTGTCACCGTATGGCTCGGGGTGGTCAGACCAGTGGACAGGACGGCTCGTCCGCAAGGCAATCCGCGTTCGCCACAACGGCCGGTGGCGTCTTGAACGGCGCGGGCCGGTGCTGCCGGTCGTCACAGACGTTGCCACACAGCTCGATGGTGATTTCCACGCAGTGTTGGACGTGTCTCCCGGTGCAACCCTCGTGGCCGTCGATCCCGCGAGCGGTGGCCCGATTGCGACTGGCGCGGCTCTTAGTCTGACTGTCTGCGGCCAACGAACCATTCGCCTTCGGATCGTCGCGCCTCGCCCAGGCCCCTTTGCCGTAACTATCACTCGACCGTAGCGGTGAGGAACCGATGATGCACAGGATCGCGTTGACGTCGCGGTGAAATCCGCAAGCCGCATCTTTGGATTTGTGCAGCGCTGCGCGAGTCGCGCAAGTGCGATGTTGTACGGACGAAGACGCGGATCACCTCCAGGAACCGACCGACCGGCGTCAATCGGGATCTCAGGTGTCCGACACCGGGAGAGCGTCGGGGCGTCTGTCAAGGGTGTCGTTGCCACGACTCTGTAACTCTGTGTCCACGCCGAGCGTCGGCAATGGAAGCTCAAAGGGCAAGACGCTTCGGCACAGCAGCCCAGCGTTCGAGCAGAAGTCGCGAATCTAGGAGGCCTTACGACGTCGCGAAGGTTCCGGCTCGCGCGTTCGAGAAGGCGGCGGTAGGTCTAGTCGGTCTAGGTAGTGGTCGTAATCGTGGAGCATCACCTGCTCCCAGCGCACGCCATTGCGAAAGTGCTCTTGATGCTTGTTTCCGCGGTGGTGTGTTCCGAGCGACTGAATCAGCAGCGCCTCGATGTCACGAATCGCCGAGACGGAGTCCGCGCGCGGTGCCGCGGGAAGAGCTCGCAACGTCAGAGTGCCGTCGGCCAGACGCCCGCCGCCGACCGCGCGGAAGCCGAACCATGAGAACCTGTCCCACCGCTCCTCGTGGTAGTCAGACAGGTGCTGTTTGAGTCGATCGCCGAGAGGCGCTTTACGTCGTTAGGCCCACGTAATACGGGCCGTAGTCGTCGTGGAGGATGTAGATCCCGCGCTGCGGTCGGAAGTCGCAGACGTCTGGCCGACGGGTTCCGATGTGCCCGAGCAGGCGGAACTGGCCGCGACCGGTCCAGGTGACCTCGTGGGCACTCCAGAACAAGCCGTAGGCGTGGATGAATCCGCGGCCCGGCGTGGTCGCACGCGAAGGACGACGAGGGCGGGGCATCGTGCTAGATCATGGAGGCGCAAGCGGACGATGTTCCGAGCGCGTTTTGGCGCCGGCCGGCATCACCGCGAACAGCTGGGTGAACGGCATCGCGAGCACCGACGCGGGCCCTACACGTGCCGGCAACTTCTCGTACTGTCGTCGTGGTGCTGACGGAGCCCGTCGACCTCGACAGCGCTGAGCTTGCAGCCGCCGTCGAGCGACACTGGGCGCTGAGCGGACTTCGTTTCGACTACCTTCCCGTCGGCTTCGGCAGTCACCATTGGCGCGCGGGCGACTCGTTCATCACCGTGGATGACCTCGCGGCAGGTCATCAGCCGGACCCTGATCCCGATGCTTCATTCGCGGCACTGGAGCGCGCGTATCGAACCGCGGCCGCCCTTCGCGACGACGGAGGTCTCGAGTTCGTCGTCGCCCCGCTGGCCGACTATGACGGCGCGATCATCCGGCGGCTCAGCGACCGTTATGCGGTCACGGTCTTTCCGTTCGTCGAGGGAGCTTCGAGCGAGTGGGGGCCCTACGAGAGCGACGGCGAGCGACGGGCGATGACCGCTGTCCTTGGTCGCCTCCACATGGCGACTGAGCTGCTACCCGCCGGCCTGCCGCGAGTCGAGGAGTTCGCCGTACCGGCCAGAGCCGCATTCGAGGACGCACTGTCCGACCTTCAGCGAGCCTGGACGACGGGTCCGTTCGCCGAGTCCACAAGGCGCCTACTGGTCGAGACCGCGAGCAGCGTCGAAGACCTGCTCCAGGAATACGACGCGCTTGCCGACAGTGCGGGTGCCCGCTCCGACGGGTGGGTCATCACGCATGGTGAGCCGCATCGCGCGAACGTGATCCGAGCCGCGGGCGGCCGTCGCCACCTCGTCGATTGGGACACGGCGCTCCTTGCCCCGCGCGAACGCGACCTCCACATGGTGCTCGACGACGATCGCACCGGTTGGCAGGAGTACGTCGCTATCGCGCCGTCCGAGCTTGACGAGCAGACGCTTCGTCTCTACCGGCACTGGTGGGAGCTGTCCGACATCACGACATTCGTTCATGTGTTCCGCCAACCCCACTCGCGTACGGAGCAGACGGCCACATCGTGGACGATCCTGGCCCAGAACCTCGGCCGACTGATCAGCTGAACGTGAACGCCAGCGGGAGGACGAGAACGACTGCGGCCGCCCACAGGGCGAACACGGGAAGGTAGGTCGTCTGCCAGCGCTCGAGCCGGTGGAGCCTGCTGCGCCCCATAAGGAACCGCGCCGACAGCCAAGTGGCCCCGGCCAGGTTCACGAGGAGGACGAGGTTGAGGCCGAGCGCTGCCGTTCGGTTCGGGGTGAACCCGAGGTCGCCGATCGGGCGATCATCGAGCCGAGCACCATCAGGTCGAGCACGAGAGCGCTCACGACGGCGACCAGCTGGATGCGGTCCATCCAGTTCGGCGACGTCGACGGGTCGCGCGCTGACATCCCGTACGGGACGAGCGCAAGCACGACCACCAGCAGCGCGTCGAAGACGCTGAGCAGCTCACGGTCGAACGCGTCGCCGAACCCCGTCGCGGCGTAGGTGACCGCGGCGCCGGCCAGCATCACCGCGAACAGCGGCGTGAAGAGCATCGTGAGCACCGGCGCCATGTTCTCCACGTCCCGCTGCTTCCACTCGACGAGCCACGCAGCCACAGTCACAGCACCCGCGGCGCCTGACGGCAGCACCCCACTCGACGATCCGGTCGACGTCGACACCCGTGGGCTCGTGCTGATCGCGCTCGGGGGCGGGGTGCTCATGGGACTGTCAGCGCTGATCCTCGTCGTAGATGCAGTTCCCGCTGCTAGATCACGTCAGGCCGAATCGGAAAGCCCAATCCTCACGTCGAGCTGGAGCGTGCTCTGGAATTGGACTTCTCCGCCATCTCGCACGGCGAGCAGCGCCAGCGACGTGGGTGCGCCTCGGGAGGCCCGGCGCGCCTGGCCGGGCCTCCCGATCATGCGCCTTGAGTGTCTACTTCTTCGCCGTTGGTGCCCAGTCGGGGTGGAAGTTGGGTCGGATGTCGGAGCAGTCGACGTCCGTCCCGGTGAGGCTGAAGTTGTCGAAGCCGACCTTTGCCGCCTGATGACCGAAGTCGCTGAAACTCTTGAATGACAAGAGGATGATCGCGGGAGTCGGCGTCGCGACATCGGTGGCAAACGGCACCCAGTCATTGCCGCTCTTGTAGTAGGTCGTCGTCGTTGTGCCGCTGCGGACCAGGCGGAGCGAGCCGCTCTGATCTGTCGTGGTTGTCGAAGCAAACGCGGCAGGGGGAACGAATCCGTTGTACGAGTCGTATATGCCCGTGCCCAAGCTGACGCTCTGTGTTGAGCGGTGGATCGCGCCCTGATTCGGATACGCCTGCAGGCCGACGTTGACGTTGTCTCCCACTGGCCAGTCGATCAGCTGGTAATCGACCTGAGCGACATAGTCGCCGTTGAGTAGGCAGTTCGCCCCGACGTGGGCGCCAATGCTCGACTGACCCGGAGTGGGAGAGGCGTCAGCCGCGATGGACATCTCCAGTCGGCCGTTTGTCCACTGGAGCGTTCCGCCGTTGCCGTCGTGAATGATGCTCCACATGTCGACGTTGCGCGTGTCGCTGTTGAAGTCGTCGAAGATCGGGAACGACAGAGGCGGGAAACCAAGGCTCGTGTCGCCCGTGCCGTCGAGGTTGATGGTGTGCACCTGGCAGCGGAGATTCGGAAGCAGCGGCCCTGGCACGAAGGTGCAGGACGAATAGACGACCTTCGTGCCGTCCGGCGCGAAGGCAGGGAAATACTCGATCAGCCCAGCGGTGTTCGTCAGTCTCCGCTGACCGCTTCCGTCTGCATGAACGATGTAGAGCTCAGTCTCCCCCGAGGCTTCCTCCCTCGTAAACACGATGTCGTTCCCGTGCGGCGACCAGTTCGGGAAGTAGTCGTACCCGGGGCCGTTCGTGATCCGCTGCAGTGTCCCATCGCCGCTGAGCACATACAGGTGGCCATTGCCGTCCCGGTCGCTGCTGAACACGATCTTGTTTCCGCGCGACGAAGCGGCCGGTGAGTAATCGAAGGCAGGATCGTTGGTCAGGTTCGTAAGCTGCCCGTCGCTGACGCGCACCCGGTAGATCTCAGCGTTCCCGCCGCTGTTTGAGACGAACACAATCGACTTCCCATCGGCCGACCAACTCGGCAGCCGGTTACGTCCCGGCGGCGCGTTCGTGAGCTGATGCGGGTTCGAGCCATCAGCATTCATCAGCCAGATCTGCATGTTGCCGCCCGGGTCACTGGCGAACGCGATCTGACGCCCGTCTGGTGACCAGCTCGGATCGAGGTCCGAGATCTTCGCGCCGTCGTGACGCGTCAGGTTGGTCTTGCCGCTCCCGTCAGCGTTCATGACCCAGATCTCGTCTTCGCCCGCGTGCTGCGAGCCGAAAACGATCTTCCCATTGGCACCGGGGAACGCGGCTTCCGCCCGCCCACCCGATGCGGCGCCGACGAAAAGGCCTACGAGAGCAAGCAGTGCCCAGATCGCGGGCCGGTGGCGCATCCGAGGCTCACGCTCCATCAAGTCCTCCTTTCAGAGGCCAGATGCACCCAAGCGATTCTCGAAGAAGCAGTGACCTGCTTGGGTGGATGTCCACGCTTATGTGCGAGTCGTTACATATTCGCGGGCACCTGTCAATGCTCCAACTGCGCTAACCCACACCTGCCCCCAGGCGCCTTTCGTCTGGAGGGATTTGCGGTGTCCGAACCGCCCGCGCTGTCAGGCCTCGATGCAGGCGTCGAGGCAAGCGCCCGAGAGCGACGACCTCGTCCCCGAGGGGGTGTGATCAGAGTCGAGACGCGATCAGCTAAAGCCGAACAGCGGCGGGAGGACGACCACGACCGCGGCGGCCCACAGGGCGAAGACTGGCAGGTAGGTCGTCTGCCAGCGCTCGAGCCGGTGGAGCCTGCTGCGCCCGGTGAGGAATCGCGCGGAGAGCCAGGCGGCCCCGGCCAGGTTCACCAGCAGGACGAGGTTGAGGCCCGAGCGCTGCCGTTCGGTTCGGGGTGAACCCGAGGTCGCCGATCCGGGCGATCATCGTGCCGAGCACCATCACGTCGAGCACGAGGGCGCTGACGACGGCGACCAGCTGGATGCGGTCCATCCAGCCCGGCGACTCCGACGGGTCGCGCGCCGACATCCCGTACAGGACGAGCGCGAGCACGACGACCAGCAGCGCGTCGAAGATGCTGACGAGGTCGCGGTCGAACGCGTCGCCCAGCCCGGTCGCGGCGTAGGTGACGGCGGCGGCGACCAGCATCACCGCGAACAGCGGCGTGAAGATCATCCCGAGCACCGGCGCCATGTTCTCCACGACGCGCTGCTTCGACTCGACGAGCCACGCGGCCACGACGACGGCGCCCGCTGCGCCCGAAGGAATCACCCACTCGAAGACCCGCTCGACGTCGACGCCCGCGGGCTCCAGGATTCCCGCGGTCAGCCCCATGAGCACGCCGCCGCCGAGCGCGATCAGCACGTAGTAGATGAACCACTCGCCCGTGAAGCGGACGAAGTCCATGCGCCGCTCGTGCGACGGAGCGTGCCGCCCATGTACGGGTACGCGACGACGAACCAGAGCGACGACGGGCAGGTGGACCGCGGCGAGCATCTCGGTGTTCGAGTCGGCGTCCCACGGATAGACGTTGACCACGAGCGCCGCGAGCGCGAACGGCACCGCAGTCAGCAGCCAGCCGCGCACGTCGAGCTCCCGCCGGCGCGCGAAGTAGCCGGCGAGGAACGGCAGCACGAAGAGGCCGAGGTTCCGCGAAGAACCATTTCGGCTCCTCGTCGGGGAAGTCGGCCGCGAGGCGCGCGATCTGGAGCGCCACGGCGGCGGCCGAGGCCGAACAGGAACGCCTCGAGCCAGCCGCCCATCGCGCGCGTGGGCTCGTCGCCGCCGCTCAGGACGAGCTGCTTCCAGAGCCGGCCGCTGTGCTCGCGCGCGAACTCGCGCGAGAGGCTGTCGACGTCGCCCATCCGCTTCACCGCGACGAGGAACGCCTCGTCGTCCGCGAGGCCGGCCTCGTTCAGCTCGGCGATCTGGCCGCGAAGGTGATCCTCGAGCTCGTCGACGTCGCGGCCGTTCACACCGGGCGCGCCCGCGACGTACGCGCGCCACTCTTTGATCTGCGACTCCACGCTCTCCATCAAGCCTCCCACCGCCGCCAGCCGCCAGACGTCGTTCAGCGCACGCGTCACGGTCTCCCACTGCCGTCTGCTGGTCCGCGAGCGCTGCGCGCCCGTCCTTGGTGATCACGTAGTACCTGCGGCGTCGCCCTTCCGGCGGCGTCCGCCAGTCCGTCTTCACGTGCCCGAGCCGCTCGAGGCGATGGAGCAGCGGGTAGAGCATCCCGTCCGTCCACTCGAGCTCGCCGCCCGAAAGCGCGCGCACGCGCTTGAGGATCGCGTAGCCGTAGCTCTCATCCTCCGCCAGGATCGAGAGCACGAGCGGGGTCGCCGAGGCCGCGACGAGGTCCTTGTCGATGTGCATAGCTCGCAGTACTATACATAGCAGCACAAGGTACACAAGCATGGCGGTTGTTAGTCGACCACCGAGTACAGGTGCCACTCGCCCGGGATACCACTGAGCTCATGGGCTCCGCGATCCTCGAACACCAGACCTGAGCCCGCCACCAGGTCCTTGACGGTGCTCGAGACGAGCACTTCTCCGGGATCGGCTTTGGCCGCGACACGCGCGCCGGTGTGCACGGCGATTCCCGCCACCTTTCCGTCGATCAGCTCGCATTCGCCGGTGTGCAGGCCGACCCGGACATCCAAGCCGAGCTCCTTCACGGACTCGGCGATCTCGCGCGCGCACCGAATCGCGCGCGCGGGGCCGTCGAAGGCGGCGAAGAATCCGTCGCCCGCGGTGTCGACCTCCCTGCCGCGGGCGCGTGCGAGCTGGCGCCGGACGAGCAGATGGTGGCGCTCGACCAGCTCCCGCCACCCCGCGTCGCCCACTTCGGCCGCTTTCGCGGTGGAGCCGACGATGTCGGTGAACATCACCGTCGCGAGCACCCGATCGGGTTCCTGCACGACTCCGACTGTCTCCCAGACGTCGCGGAGGAAGCGCTCGATCTCGTCGACTGACCGGCGGAACATCGGCGACGGCCGTGATGTGGCCGTCGATCGGAAACTCGACGAACGCGGCACCTGGTATCCGCCGCGCCAGGTCTCTGCCCCGCTCCACGTCGACCCAGCGGTCGCGCGTGTTGTGCAGGACGAGCGTCGGGACACGGATGGCGGGGAGGACATTGCGGATGTCGATCTGGATGTTCATCCGATCGAGCGCTTCGAACGCTCCGGGGCTCGCGCTCTGACGCACCATCCGCGCCAGCGCGGCGACTTCCGCTGCGCTCGCCGTCGGCATTCCGGAGCGCGCCAGCCCCTCGACAAGCGCCGACGGGTCGCCGGCGCGTTCCTCGGCGATCGCGCGCTGCGCCTCCGCCTCCGTCGGCCCCCACGGATAGTCCGGCGCACGCAGCTCCCGCGCCTTCCCGCCGTAGAGAACGAGCGCCCACGCGCGCTCGGGGTACGTCGCCGCGAAGAGTGCACTCATCGCGACGCCCTCGGACCAGCCCACGAGCGCCGCGCGTTCGGAGCCGGCGGCGTCCATGACCGCGCGCACATCGTCCATCCGCGTCTCGAGCGTCGGAGCGCCGGCGACGCGGTCGGACATGCCGGTGCCGCGCTTGTCGAAATGGATCAGACGTGAGAACGACGCAAGCCGCTCGAGAAACGCGCGCGTGCCCGGCACGTCCCACCCGAGCTCGACATTCGAGACCGTCGGCGGAACGAACACGACGTCGAACGGGCCGTCGCCGAGCACCTGGTAGGCGATGCTGACGTCGCCGCTGCGCGCGTAGTGCGTCTCCGGGGGCACGCCACTAGTCTCTCTCACAGACACCGAGGAGGCCAGATGGGCAGCGTGGTGATCGACATGAGCATGTCGTTGGACGGCTACATCGCAGCGCCGAACGACAACCCCGAGCAGGGACTGGGCGAGGACGGGATGAGGCTCCACAACTGGGCGTTCGACGACCCGGCCGTGTTCGAGCGCTTCCTCCGCGATCTGACCGAAGGGACCGGCGCCGTGATCATGGGCCGCCGCTCGTACGACAACTCGATCGACAACTGGGGCGGCAAGGGCCCGCTCGGCGAGGTCCCGTGCTTCGTCGTCACGCACAAGCCGCTCGCGGACGCGGACCCGATCTTCACGTTCGTCACCGACGGGATCGAGAGTGCGCTGGCGAAGGCGCGGGAGGCCGCCGGCGAGAAGCGGATCGGGCTCATGGGCGCGAACATCGACCAGCAGTACCTCGCCGCGGGGCTCGTGGACGAGCTCAGGATCCACGTCGTCGACGTCCTGCTCGGAGGGGGTCGTCGGCTGTTCGACGTTCTCCCGGAGCGAGTCGAGCTGGAACAGACCGGGCTCAGCCGGGACGACGACGTGACGCACCTCGAGTACCGCGTCCTGCGGTAGCGCGCATGGCCGAGCATGCGGTCGTAGTAGCCGGATGCGGCCCGACGGGGATGATGTTGGCGGGCGAGCTGGCGTTGGCGGGGGTCGACGTTGCGATCGTCGAGCGGCGCGCCGGCCAGGACCGCCCCGGCTCGCGCGCGGGCGGCCTGCACGCACGCACCATCGAGGTCCTCGACCAGCGCGGAATCGCCGATCGGTTCCTCTCGGAGGGACAGGTGGCTCAGGTCGCGGCGTTCGCCAGCGCGCGTTTGGACATCAGCGACTTTCCCACCCGTCACCCCTACGGGCTCGCGCTGTGGCAGAACCACATCGAGCGCATCCTCGCCGGCTGGGTCGACGAGCTGGCGGTGCCGATCTCCTACGGCACCGAGGTCACCGGTTTCGCGCAGGACGACACCGGCGTCGACGTGGAGCTGTCCGACGGTCAGTCGCTACGCGCGGAGTATCTCGTCGGGTGCGACGGAGGACGCAGCGTGGTCCGCAAGGCAGCCGGCATCGAGTTCCCCGGGTGGGATCGCGACAACGAGCAGCCTGATCGCCCAGGTCGAGATGGCCGAGGAGCCGGAGTTGGGCGTTCGCCGGACTCCCTCGGGCATGTTTGCCCTGGGCAAGGTCGAGTACGAGATCAAGGACGGCGAGGTGGTCTACGGGAAGGGCGGAACGGTCGGGGTCATGCTGACCGAGTCCGAGGTCGGCACGAGCGAGCCCACGCTGCGCGATCTCAGCGAGGGCCTCATCGCCGTCTACGGGACCGACTACGGGATCCACAGTCCCACGTTCATCTCCAGGTTCACCGACACGACTCGGCAGGCCGCGGCCTACCGCGACCGACGGGTCCTGCTGGCCGGCGACGCGGCGCACGTGCACTCCCCGGTCGGTGGACAGGGCCTCAACACCGGTGTGCAGGACGCGGTGAATCTCGGCTGGAAGCTGGCGCAGGTGGTCAAGCAGACAGCGCCGGACAGCCTCCTCGACACGTACCACGCCGAGCGCCACCCGGTCGCCGCCCGCGTGCTGCGCAACACGATGGCGCAGGTCGCGCTCATGCGCGTCGACGATCGCATCGAGGCGTTGCGCGACACCGTGTCCGAGCTGCTCAGCATGGACGAGCCGCGCAAGCGGTTCGCCGCGATGATGTCCGGCCTCGACATTCACTACGACCTCGGCGAGGGCCACCCGCTGCTCGGACGCCGCATGCCCGACCTCGACCTGGTCACTGCCGACGGCCCGCTGCGGGTCTTCACGCTGCTGCACGACGCCCGGCCGGTGCTCCTCAACCTCGGTGAGCCCGGCGGCTTCGACATCACGCCTGGGCGGATCGCGTTCAGTCGATCGACGCCACCTATGACGGCGACTGGGAGCTTCCGGCGCTGGGCCAGGTAGCAGCCCCCGCTGCCGTGCTGATCAGACCCGACGGCTACGTCGCCTGGGTCGGGGACGGCACAGACACCGGACTTGCGCGACGCGCTAACGACCTGGTTCGGGGGCCGGCCCGTCGCTACTCGTACTGCAGCGCTCGCAGCGGATCGAGCTTCGCCGCCCGGCGGGCGGGGGTGATCGCCGCGAGGATCCCCGCGATCACCGCGACGATCGCGAGCACGACGAGCTGCACGGCAGGCAGCGCGAACCGGAGGTCGTACTGGCCGAGCGCGTTCGTCACCAGCCCTGCCAGGAAGATTCCGAGCGGGAGCCCGAGCGCCGCGCCGATCAGCGCCGTGATCACGCTCTCGTGGCGGATCATCCGCCGCGTCTGACGCCTCGTCATGCCGACCGCGCGGAGCATGCCCAGCTCGCGCGTCCGCTCGAAGACGGACAGCGCGAGCGTGTTCACCATGCCGAACAGACTGATGATCACGGAGAGCGCGAGCAGGACGTAGAGCAGCAGCAGGAACTGCTGGATCTCGCGGTCCTCCTTCTCGATCCACTCGGGTCGCGTGAAGATGCGCGTGTCCGGAAAGCCCTCGAGCGCGAGCTCGACCCTCGGCTTCGCCGCCTCGTTGTCGCCCGAGACGTTGATCAGCGTGAAGCGGTTCCGCGGCCGATCGTAGAGCTCGTCGAACGCCGCCTGTGACACGCTCAGCGAGCCGAGCAGCGGGTAGAACGGACTGCCCTCGTAGATGCCGCGGACGACGAACTCCTTCCGCCTGTTGTCCGTCGAGAGCACGGTCACCGTGTCACCGAGCGCGATGCCCTTGTCCTCGGCGACGTTGTTCGGCATCACAGCGCCGTCGGCGCCGAGCTGCGCTGCCACGTCGTCGGATCCCTGCTCCCAGCGGAGGTCGTAGACCTCGTTGATCCGCGCGTCCAGACCGGTCAGGTTGCCACCGCCGCCGGCGATCTCCGCCAGCTCCTGCCGGACGTTGCTGACGAGCTCGACCCCCTCGGCCCCCGCGACCGCGCCGCCCGCGGCGGCGGGGAACTCCGAGTAGCCGTCCTGCGAGGTGACGATCAGGTCGGACTGGATCTGGCGCTCGATGGCGTCGCTGTTCGTGACGCGCACGCCGTTCGCCAGGACGGAGACGAACGTCACCAGCGCGATCCCGATCATCAGCGCGGCCGCGGTCGCGGCCGTGCGCCCGGTATTTCGCTGTGCGTTGCGCTCGGCCAGCTGTCCCGCCGCGCCGCCCAGACGACGCGCGGGAAGCCCCACAACGCGCACGAGCGGACGCACGAACTTCGACGAGAGCATCGCGACCCCGACGAACAGCGCCAGGACGCCGACCCCGAGCAGCGCGAACCGGTCGCCGACGGGGACGCCGCTCGCCAGGGTTCCGTAGCCGAGCGCGAGGACGGCGATCACGACGAGCACCGCGGCGACGTACGGAGTGAAGCGCGCGAAGCGCCCGCGGGGCAGCGTCGCGCCCTCACGGACCGCCGCGATCGGCGGCACACGCGTCGCGCGGAGCGCCGGAAGAAGACCGGCCACCAGCGTGACGAGCGTCCCCACCAGCAACGAGACGACGATCGTGCGGGTCGCGAAGACCGTCTCGGTCTGCGGGAGCTCGAGGTTCAGCGCCTTGAATAGGGCGTTCAGCCCAACCGCGAGCCCGAGCCCGGCGAACAGGCCGACGATCGAAGCGCCGAGGCCGATCACGAGCGCTTCGAGGACGACTGACCGCAGGACTTGCCGTCGCGACGCGCCGAGCGTCCGGACGATGGCGAACTCCCGCGTCCGTTGGGCGACCGTGATCGAAAGCGTGTTGAAGATCACGAACGCCCCGACGAAGAGCGCGATCCCCGCGAACGAGAGCAGGAAGTAGCGGATGATCGTCGTGAAGGTGGCGATCTCGCCCGACTGCTCGTCGGCCTGCTCGACACCCGTTCGGACCGTGAACTCGTCGCCGAGCGCCGCACCGATCCGCTGCGTCAGCTCCTCGGGCGTCGTGCCCTCCTCGGCCGCCACCTGGACCGCATCGAGCTGCCCTTCCTTCTCGAGCAGCCGTTGGGCCGTCGGGATGTCGAGGACCGCGAAGGTGGCGCCCCCGAGCGAGCTCAGGTCGCCGTACCTGGCGATGCCCACGATCTCGAACTCCTGCGCGGGGCCAAGCGCTGCAATGCCCACCCGGTCTCCGACGTTCAGGCCCTCGTCGTCTGCGACGCCTTCGTCGACGACGACCTCGCCGCCGTGCGGCCACCGGCCCTCGACGAGCTTGAGCGGGTTGAAGCGCGCGTACTCGGGCGCTGTCTCGATGCCGAAGGCGAAGGACGGTGCTCCGCCGGTGGAGATCGGGTCGCCGTCGGGCTGCAACAGCTTCGTGTTGAGGTCCTGGAGCGAGCCTGTGGCCACCTCGACGCCGTCGACTGCACGGACCCGCTCGAGCGTCGACTCGGGGATCGGCGGGGCCAGAGCCGACTCGCCCTCGAAGCCGAAGCCGGGCTTCTTGCCCGTCACGACTGCGTCGGTCCCGGCATACGAGTCGACGAAGATGGCGTCGAACGCCTTGTCGATCGTGTCCGTCAGGACGTAGCTGCCGCTCATCATCGCGACCCCGAGGACGATCGCGAACGCAGTCAGGGTCGTGCGCAGCTTGCGCCCCGCGAGGCTTTTCAGCGCGAAGCGGATCATCGGGGCTACCGGACCGCGATGTGGTCGGTGAATCCAGGTTGGGCCACTGCGCACCTCTGCTGTCGGTAACGGAGATCGTACGGCGCGTATCGTGCCCGGTTGAGATGGCGAGCGAAGAGTCGGTGGTCGACTGGCTGCTCGAAGGCGACCCTGCGATCCTCTGGCAGGTGATGCGCGACTTGCTCGACGAGCCTGCCGAGACATGGCAGCAGGAACGACGACGAGTGGTCAAGAGCGGCTGGGTGGCTCAGCTCCTCGGGTTTCGGGGACCCGACGGCGAGTGGCCGAAAGGGCGTTGGACGGACGCTCCCTGGACGCCGCTGCTGCTCGCCGCGTTCGGCCCCGAAGGCCATCCCGCCGGACGTCCGCCGATCGAGCGCCTGCTCGGGCGGTTCATGCCGACCGGAGCGAGCGTCGACGGCGCGTTCCTGCTCAAGCGCGTGGATCTCTGCCACCTCGGCTTCTGGCTCGGGCTCGGCGCGCATTTCCTGCCCGAGGATCCGCGGCTTCCTCCACTTGGCGCGGCGGTGTTGAGTGCACAACTCGAGGACGGCGGGTGGAACTGCCAGTTTCGTAGCCGTCCGAGCACGAGTCACAGCTCGTTCCACACGACCTTCAACGTGCTCGAGAACCTTCGCCTCGCGGCCGACACAAGGAATCGTTCCGAACCAGGCCTTCCGCGAGGCGGAAGCACGGGCAGCAGAGTTCATGCTCGCGCACCGGCTGTATCGATCCGACCGCATGGGCGAGGTCATCTCGGAGCGGTTCACAACCCTCACGTACCCGTGACACTGGCACTACACGTTCCTGCGCGGCCTCGACTACCTGCGACTAACGCCCTCGATCGCCGACGAGCGACTCACCGACTCCATCGACTTGCTCACGGAGACAGCGGAAGTCGAACGGGCGCTGGCCGCTTCAGAAACGCATCCCCGGAACGCTGCTCGTCGAGATGGAGAAGCCCGGCCAGGACAGCCGCTGGAACACGCTGCGGGCGCTCCGTGTTCTGCGGGCGCGCCCCTAGCCGGCGGCTGCGACCGAGCGCCGCGGCAGGACCCAATTCGGCCGCGGGAAGTGGCACGTGTACCCGTTGGGATACCGCTCGAGATAGTCCTGATGCTCGGGCTCGGCCTCCCAGAACGGCCCGGCCGGTGCGACCTCGGTCACGACCTTGCCGGGCCAGATGCCCGACGCTTCGACGTCCGCGATCGTGTCCTCCGCGACGCGGCGCTGCTCGTCGTCGAGGTAGAAGATCGCCGAGCGATAGCTCATGCCGATGTCGTTGCCCTGGCGGTTCCGCGTCGTCGGGTCGTGGATCTGGAAGAAGAACTCGAGCTGGTCGCGGTAGGACGTCTGCTCGGGATCGAAGACGATCTCGATCGCCTCCGCATGCGTGCCGTGGTTGCGGTACGTCGCGTTCGGGACGTCACCGCCCGAATAACCGACCCTCGTCGACAGGACACCGGGCCGCTTCCGGATCAGGTCCTGCATCCCCCAGAAGCACCCGCCGGCGAGGATCGCCTTCTCGACTCGAACTGTTCGCCACCCGCCACCTCCCTCTCGAAACACGCTGATCGACGCAGTACCCACGGCCTCGTGACCGAGCGGGTCGAGGTTCGCTGACCACGAATCGCAGACGCGTCGGCCCGGACACTTCCGCGACGCGTCAGGCCACCGCGGTAGGCGCCTGGTCGCCCGCCCACTCGTCATCTGACTTGCTCAGAGCCGCCCAACCGAGCGGCGCGAGGGCGACGAGGTAGAGCGCGAACGCACTCGCGAAGATGACCGGGTCGTCTGTCACTTGGCCGAGGAAGAATCCGATTGCGGCGGCTGCGACGGCCGGCGCAATCCACAACCGCGCGACTCGCGCCCGCCACAGCCCGTACGCGAGCAGGAGCATCCCGAGCAGGAACGACAGTGCACCGACGACTGCGATCGCGCGCGCGCCGGTGGACTCCATGATTCGGTCGAGCAGGGCGACCATCTGCTCCGCATTCGCGTCCGCCTGACCGATCTGCGTGAAGGCGATTCCGTCGACGGCGACGATCGAAGTCGCGCCGAGGACACCGACCGTCGCGAGCACACCGCCGAGGTTCGCCACCGCCGGCGATCGCTCCTCGAGCAGGTGGACGAGTCCGAGAATCGCACCAAGGAAGAGCGCGAGCCCCACGAGGATCAGGGTGTGCGACGCGTAGTTTCGACTCGGGTTGTCGGCGATGGCAGCGACGTGCGCGCTCGCCGAGTCACCCGGATCCGGATGAAGGAGGGCGCCGACGAGCAGCGTCAGCGGAGCGGCAATCATGCAGAGGCCGGAGCCGAGCCGACCGAAGCGACGCGGGTCAGAGAGTATGCGCATCGGCGAATTCAGCGTACGCCCCTCATCGCCGCTCGCACAAGAGCGTCCGGCAGACGTCAGGTCCGACCGAAGAGACGTTTCTCCTTCGCGAGCTGCGGCGCCCACTCGAGCCGCTCGGCGCCCGCGAAGCGGAGGTAGGCGCGAAGCGCGTCGTTCATCGCATCGACGAAGCCGTCCACGCGGGCCGGCGCGAAGGCTTCCTCCCACCAGAGGCCGATCACCTCCACGCTGCCGGCAGCGCGGTCGATTCGCGGCTCGATGCGGCCGACGAGCCGGTCGCGGAAGAGGATCGGCAGCACGTACCACCCCCACCGCCGCTTGGCCGGCGGGTGGAAGAGCTCCCACACGTAGTCGAACTCGAACAGCGAGCCGAGGAGGGCGCGGTCCCAGACCACCGGGTCGAACGGCGGCAGGAACGCGACGGACGGCGGCGGCTCCGGCGGCGCCTCCAGGAGCGCGACCTCCTCGCGGAGAACGAAGCGCTTGCCGCGCACGCCCTCGACGTCTGACGGGAACGAGGTCGCCGTTCTCGACGAGCTCCTCGCGGAGCGCGGTCCGGCCCGGATGCCCGGGGACCCGCGGGTCGGGCTTCGCCGGACCGATGCCGCTGAAGATGTCTCCGCCGCCGCCGACGCCGAGCAGGCCGTGCGCGCGGTAGCGCGAGTGGAGCTTGTGCCGCATCTGCTCCACCAGCGGGACGTCTTGCCGAAGCAGCTTCGCCGGGAGCAGTCGCTCGAGCAGGTCGTAGTACCGGCGCTTGCCGTCGCGTCGCGCGAGCCCGAGCACGCCCGTGAGCGTGTACGCCTCGAGCAGCGCGCGGACGGTGTTGGTCGGGACGCCGAACCAGTCGGTCGTGCTGCCACGCTCGCGTTCGAAGTCGAGCGACGACAGCGGGCCCTCGGCGCGGATCCGCTCGAGCACCCGCTCGCCCGCCTCGGGGTTCTCCTCGATCACGGCCGGCGCGGTCGACCGCGACCGTCCGCGGAACCAGGGGAACTCGCTCGCGATGACGAAGGAGAGCCCCTTGTTGAACGCCTCGAAGATCTCGCGCCGCTCGTAGAGCTCGTCGCACCAGGCGGGGTCGTAGTCGGCGACGCGCGCGTGCAGCATGAGGTCGTGCGTGCGGCCGGCGACGTCGATCGGGTCGTACTGGACCGAGCCGTACCGGCGGAAGACCTCGAGCACGGCGTCGCGACCGCCCTCGAGCGAGCGCGCCGGCGCGAGCAGTTGACGCGCGACGAGGAACCGGCGCGCCGCTTCGGCTGAGACCTTCAACTACCGCGCTCGCTCGTAGATCACGACCAGCACGCCGTCGGGCCCGACCGGCTTCGCCTCGGTGAGCCGCCAGTCCATCTTCTCCGTCAGCTCACCGAACAGGCGCCGCCCGGTTCCGAGCATGACGGGGAACACCATCAGGTGGAGCTCGTCGACCAGATCGTGCTCCAGCAGCTCTTGCACGAGCCGAAGGCTCCCGGGAGCCTGGACGATCCCGTCGACCTGCTCCTTGAGGCTCGAGACTTCATCGATGACGTCGCCCTTGAGGACCGTGGTGTTGTTCCACTCCGGATCCTCGAGCGTCGACGAGACGACGTACTTGGGCATCGTGTTGAACTTGTCGGCGAACTCGCCTTCGCGCTCCGGCCACGCGCCGGCGAAGCCCTCGTACGTCACACGTCCGAGCAGCAGCACATCGGATTGCATCGTCTCGTCGAGCTTGAACTGATTGCCGTCCTCGCCGCGGTCGAAGGCGAAGCTCCAACCGGGGTACTTGAAGTCCTCGCCGCCCGGCGATTCCATCACGCCGTCGAGGGACACGAACTCGGTCACGACCAACTTGCCCATCGGGTCTCCTTTGTACGGGTTCGGTGCTAAGACCTTCGCAGGGAGTCAAACTCATCGCGTAGAACGTCAGTCCGGGAGCAGCGGGACCGTCAGGCCGTGATCGCGGCCGAGCAACACGGCCCGGACGACCGCGTTCGGGCCGAAGCGCTCGCGGATCTCGTCCAGCGCTTCGTCGAGGGCCACGCCGTCGTGCCCTTCGAGGGGGAGCACGAGCTGGAGCGCCCCGTCGTCGTCCAGGTTCGCGACCGAGATCCCGACGAGCGTGATGCCCTCGCGCTCGATGGTCGGCATCGCCGCTGCCAGGAGCTCGCGCGTCGTCTCGAGGATCGTGCCGCTGTGCGCGGTCGGGCGAGGGAGCGTGTGCGAACGGGTCGCGCGGGAGAAGTCGTCGAAGCGCAGCCGCAACACGACCGTGCGGCCGACGCGACCCGCGGTTCTCATCCGGCGGGTGACTCGCTCGACGAGGCCGACAGCGACGGTGTCGATCTCGCCCGGTGACTTCGGCGAGCGGCCGAGCGCGCGCTGCGAGCCGATCGAGCGGCGCCGCCGGCGCGGGTTGACGGGACGTGGGTCGCGGTTGTGGGCGAGCGCGTTCAGGTGGCGGCCCTGCGCGCGGCCGAGCATCGCCTCGAGCGCGCTTTCCGGGAAGCTCGCCAGCTCGCCGACGGTGTGTATTCCGAGGCTGTGGAGCTTCTCGGCGGTCACGGCGCCGACACCCCAGAGGCTCTCGACCGGAAGCCGATGGAGGAACTCGAGCTCCCGATCCGGCGGGACCAGGAGCAGCCCATCGGGCTTCGCGACGCCGCTCGCGACCTTCGCGAGGAACTTCGTCCGGGCGACACCGACCGTGATCGGCAAACCGACGCGCTCGCGCACCGCGCGTCGGAGGCGTTCGGCGATCTCGACGGGATCGCCGGCGATCCGGCGCATGCCGCGCACATCGATGAAGGCCTCGTCGATCGACAGCCCCTCGACGAGCGGCGACATGTCGTCGAAGACGCGGTACGCCGCCTTGCTCGCCGCGGAGTACGCCGCCATCCGAGGCGGGACGACGACGGCTTGCGGGCAGAGGCGCCGCGCCACACCGAGTGGCATCGGCGTCCGCACGCCGAAGGCCTTGGCCTCGTAGCTCGCCGCGAGAACGACGCCCGCGCCGACGATCACCGGCCGCCCGCGCAGGCTCGGGTCGTCGCGTTGCTCGACCGACGCGTAGAACGAGTCCAGATCTGCGTGGAGAATCGTCGCCTCCATGCGAACACATGTTCGCAGATCCGTCAGCCAGAGGGACGGACGACGGCGTACCGCGCAGCCGCGAAGTCGCCGTTTCGCCCGAGCTCTTCCAGGCGCAGCTCGAGGCGGCGTGGCAGCAGCGGCGCTCCCCCACCGAGCGTGACCGGCGCGATGTAGACGATCACTTCGTCCAGCAGACCGGCGTCCGCGAACTGACCCGCGAGGTCTCCCCCGCCGACGATCCAGACGTTTCGGTCACCCGCGGCGCGAACCAGCTCCGCGTGCACGCTCGCGACGTCCGCGCTCGTGAACTCGATCTGCGCGTCCGGGACGACCGGCAGCTCCCGGTGCGTGAACACCCAGCACGGGATCTCGTACGGCCACTTCCACTCCGAGGGATCCTTGTCCTTGAACTCGTGGTCGAGGATCCACTCGTACGTCGTCGAGCCCATCGCCAGCGCGCCGACGCTCTCGAAGAACTCCGCGTAGTTCAGCAGGCCGGCGCGATCCTGGTCGCGCGTGAACAGCCAGTCCAGCGAGTTGTCCTGATCGGCGATGAAGCCGTCGAGACTGGTCGCGGTGTAGTACTGCGTCAGGCTCACGGCCAGCGCGGGTCGCGCGGCTGCGCCGGCTCGAGCGCGACCCAGTCCCCACGCACCGGCGCGAACACGTCGAGCACCACGGCCCCCTCCGGCCCCGCCGTCGCCTCGTGCGGAACGTTCGACGGAATCGTCCAGGTCTCGCCCGGCCCGAGCTCTCGCGTCTCGTTGCCGACCCGGAACGTGATCGTGCCGCTCAGGACGATCCCGAGCTGCTCGTGCTCGTGGCTGTGCTCTCGCGCGACGGCGCCCGGATCGAGCTCGACAATGCCGAGCGACAGCCGCTCGCCGCTGATCACGCGCGCGGTGATTCCGTCCCAGATCTGGCGTAGAGGGAGCTCGCGGAGGTCGTCGAAGCCGGCCACGGAGCGATTATCGCGCGCCACCGCATCGAGGGGCGTGTGCGAGACTCGGGAATCGCGACGTACGTCATCGTGCACGGCGGTTGGGGCGGCGGCTGGGAGTGGAGCGAGGTCGCACAACTTCTCTGTGAGCGAGGGCACCGGGTCTTCACCCCGACGTTGGCGGGCATGGGCGACCGTGCAGAGGAGCGAGTTCCGGACATCGGCCTCGAGACGCACGTGCAGGACGTCGTCGACGTGCTCGAGCACGAGGACCTGCACGACGTCGTCCTCTGCGGTCACAGCTACGGCGGCGTCCCAGTGACCGGCGCAGCCGACCGCGTGCCTCACCGGATCGGGCTCGTCGTGTACGTCGACGCCCTCGTGCCTCGCGACGGCCAGTCGACATTCGACCTCCTCCCAGCGCGGTTCTGCACGGACGCGCACACGAACGCGGTCGATCGGGGAGGCATGTTGTGCGTTCCCATCCCCACTGCGCTACTCCCGCCGAAGGGCCTCGTGCCCGAGGCGAAGTGGATGAGCTACGTCGAGCGACTCTGCGACCAGCCGCTCAGGACGTTCGCCGATCCCGTCCGGCTCCAGGCCCGCACCGAGCCGCCGCGCGCGTTCGTCCGCTGCACGGGTGGCCAGCTCGATGGCGACCTCGGCGATGACCCCATCGCGCCCATGGCGGCGCGCGCAGAAGCCGAGGGCTGGACTTACCGAGAACTCGCCGCTCCTCACGATCCGCAGTTGACACACCCGTCGGCCACGGCCGCCGTCCTGCACGACCTCGCTTCGTAGCGGATCCGCCGCGGCTCAGACTCCCGCCATCACCCGCTCGCCGCTCGCCGCCGACTCGTGTTGCGCGCGCGACGCGATGTGCTTCGCGATGTACTCCGCGTCCCTGCCGCCACCCGGCAGCACGTCGGACGAGAGCGCGTACTGGAAGACGAGCCCGAGGAAGCACAGCCCCGGCTCGGAGTCGACCACTCCCCGGTAGTGCATCGGCTGGCCGTCGTCGTCGAACACCGGGAGTTCGATCCAGCCGAAGTCCGTGCGAAAGCCCGTGCACCAGACGACGTTCGCCACGTCGACGACGCGGTCGTCCTCGAGCACCGGCAGGCCGTCCCGCACGCCCACGACCCGCGGGACGCGCTCGACGCCGGCCGCGAGCAGGTCCTTCAGCTTCGTCCGGATCAGCGGATCGCCCGTCGCAAGCAGCTTCGGCCCGAGCTTCCGGCCGATCCGAGTGTCGACCCTGAGGACGTGGTGGCCGAAGAATCGGAAGACGCGAAATCCGAGGCGTCCGGGCCGGGTGCCGTGCCGGACGGGGATCTGGCCCGTGCTCGGTCCCGACAGCCACACACGATGGGCAGGCGCCAGGTCCATCGCGATCTCGGCTCCCGAGTTGCCTGCGCCGACCAGCAGAACGTCTCCGTCCTGCAGCTGCGACGGAGACCGGTAATCGCGCGAGTGCAGCTGCACGATTCGAGGATCGAGCTCCGACGCGAAAGCCGGAACCTTCTGGATCTGGTGGGCTCCAGTCGCCACGACGACGTTCTCTGCTTCGAAGCGAAGATCACCCGCCGAAACGACGAACAGCCCGTCGGTGGCTTTGGTGAGCCCGTCGACGCTGACCCCGGTTCGCACCGGGAGCTCGAAGTGCTCTGCGTAGCGCTCGAGGTGGTCGGCCAGCTCGTCCTTCGTGACGAACGACCAGGCGGGCACGGGCAAGGGCATGCCCGGGAGCCCGCTGAACCGCGCAGGCGTGAACAGGCGAAGCGAGTCCCAGCGCTTCCGCCAGGCGTCGCCGACACGCTCGTTCGCGTCGAGGATCACGAACGACCGTCCACGTTTCGCCAGGTGATATCCGGCCATCAGGCCCGCCTGACCGCCGCCGACGATCACGGTCTCGAAGCGCTCTGCAGGTTCCTTGGTGCTCATCTCCGTGCCTCCTTGGTGCGTCGGTTCGATACCGAGCACGCTAGGACTCGGAAGGCCGAGCCGGCATCGCGCGGATCCACCAATTCGCTCTGCAGAGCCGCGTGGTCATTTCTGACCACGCGGGCTGGCTGCTCCTCACGACATTGCGCTGTGCACGGACCAGAGCTCCGGCTTCGGGGCCGGACCCATGAGCCCGAGCTCTTGGAGCGCCGGAAAGAAGCGGTCCTCGAGGAACCGTTGCGCAGCCTCTTCGGACTCCCAGACCTCGATCACGCGCCAGCCGCCGTTTGGGCTCGGACCGGCGACGTGGAAGATGCCGCCCGCAGGCTTCTCGAGGCCCAGCCGCGCTCGAATCTTCTCGTACACCTCCTGCGACCCTTCCGGGTTGTCCACCATGATCGCGATCGCCATGGTTGCCTCCTCTGCGTCCGTCGACCTCCGAGCAACGTAGGAAGTGCAAGGCCGGCCCGCATCGCGCGGATCGACCACGTTGGAGGCGAGGGCGCGTGGTCATTTCTGACCACGCGATGCGTCAGACGAGCTCGTGCTCGAACGCGAACGCGGTCGCCGCGGTTCGCGACGACACGCCGAGCTTGCCGAAGATGTTCTGCACGTGCCGCGCGACGGTGTGCTGACTGACGACGAGCACCGAGGCAATCTCGCGGTTCGTCTTTCCCGCGGCGACCAGGCGAAGCACTTCGAGCTCACGCTCGCTCAATCCATGCGTGTCACCAGGACCGGCGCTCCGCATCGATGAACGCACCCGGACCAGGTCCGGCGCCGCACCCAGCTCCTCGAAGACGCTGCGCGCGGCGTCCAGCTCCAGCACGGCGCCGTCCTCGTCGCCGAGCTCGCGGCACGCGAGCCCGACGAGCACGCGCACGCGCGCCGCCTCGTACGGCGCGTCGAGCTCCTCCCACACGTGCCACGCGCCGCGCAGCGAGACGAGTGCGCCCTGCGCATCGCCCTCCACGAGGGCGACCGCTCCCTCGACGTGTGACGCGATTGCGCGCAGCATCGCACTCTCGCTCGCGGCGGCGATCTCCGCGAGCTCACCGGACGCGCTGCGCGCCTCCGCAGCATTTCCGACCGCGAGCATGATCTCCACGTAGGCCGGCAGAATCCCCGCACGGGACATGGGCTGGCTCGTCTCGCCGACAAGGCGTCGAATCGCCGCAGCCGCCGCCTCCTCGTCGCCCTGGCCGAGCCGCAACAGCGCCAGGCCGGGCTGCGGCTCCCGCCCGAACCGGTTCGCGTCGCGGTACGCGGCCTCGGCGGCGGCGAAGTCCCCTTGCAGGCGATGGAGCTCCCCTTGTTGGTAGAGCGCCTGCCCGGTTGCCGCGCGGTTCATCGCCTGCTCGCAGCGCTCCCGCGCGAGCCGCGCCTCCGCGAGCGCGTCCCGCCACTCGCCGTGCAGTTGCATGATCCCTGCGCGATGCGCGAGGCAACGGCCGCTGAACGCGACCATCTGCGGCTGCTCCTCGCACCAACGGGCCAGGGCGTTGGTCCACTCGTGGGCGCGGCGCGGATCGTACGCCGCTTCACAGCCCGCGATCACGCCGCAGTAGACGATGCCGGTGAAGAGCGGAGACACGTTTCCGGCGGTGACCGCGACCATTGCCTCGTCCAGCAGACGGAGACCCTCGGCGACCCGCGCCTGGCTGATTCGGGCCAGTCCCTGCACGTGCAGCGCTACGACGGAGAGATCTGTGTCGCCGAACCGCTCGCCGATCGCGGCGGCCGCGGCAGCGGCGTCGTACGCACCCTCGAAGTCCCCGCTCATCTCGGCCTGAAGCGCTACCGGCAGCAGCAGATAGCCCTGCTCGACACTCTCTTGCCCCTCGCGCTCGACCAGCCGCTCGGCGCGGCCGAACCATCCCCCCGCCGAGCCGACCTCGCCCCGGAGCGCCAGGTTCATGCCGAGCCAGAACGCGCAGCGCGCGGCGTGGAGCGCGTCGCCGGCGTCCAGGAACGCGTCGTGCGCCCGCTCGAGGAAGGACAGCAGCTCGTCCATCTGCCCGACCATGGAGGCCGAGATCGCGAGCCGCTCGACGTCGTCTGCCGCCTCCAAGGACCCCGCTCGGTCGGCATTCGACAGAGCCGTGTAGGCATCCAGCCACGCGCGGCTCGCGTACGCCTTGCGGCCTGCGTCGAGCTCGCTCATCCCGTGCGAACGACCAAACCCGAGCGCGTCACCATTGCTCGGAGCGTAGCTGGGAAGCGAGCGCGATTTAGCGCTGCTTAAGCCGCTTGCACGCTGCAGCGTAAGCAGGCAGCCGCACGATCTCTGCGATCGGCAGCTAACTGCAGGGGGAAGACAATGAATGCCATCACCAGGAGGGAGCGGACGCGATTCTTCAGCCGCATCCTCGTTGTCGGCCTCGCGACCGCGGCGGTACTCGCACCGAGCGCGACCGCGTATCCGGACAGCTACAAGCCCGAGTTCGACACCAGGCGCCTCGACGGGTCGGGCGGCGTGTCGAGTCGCGTGCACTCGGGGCCGAAGTTCGTAATCGACATGCAGGTCGGGCCCGCAGAGACGGTTGCGAAGTCGGACGCGCGCACTTCAGGCGACTCGAATCTCCGCAGCGTGGCGATCGGTCTCGGCGTTGCAGCCGCGCTCATGCTCGGGTTCGTGCTTGCGGCGGCACGGGTCAACGACCCGCGCGCGGCGCATCCGTAGACAGGGTTTGCGGGCGATCGTCGCGGCCACGATCGCCCGGTCTCCCGTCAGTTGACGGACGACGCGAGTCGCACCGCGTCGGCCTTGGAGCCCGCGCCCTGCAAGAGAAAGCCGACGCCCGCGTGGTCCCAGACGAGCGCGCCCGACCGCACCAGGAACTCTTCGCGGTGCAGCGCTCCGTCCGCGCCGGTGACGGCGAACGTACCGCGCGCCTCGCCGGCGATCCAGACCGCGTCGCCCGCGTTTTCGGCGACGCCGTTCGCCGGCACGACCTCGACGGTCGCGGCGACGTCACGCGCCGACCACTGGCTGAGCACGATCCCGCCGGGATACGTCACGGAGACCATCCCGCCGACGAGGTCGTTCCGAGCGTGGAACTCGCGAGGCTCGCCGAGGACTGCGATCGTACGGACGCGGAAGTCCACGAGCCGCTGCGCGCCCTCGCGCGGGAAGGGCTCGCCGAGAAACGGCGGCGCGACGCCTTCGAGCGGTGCGAGCTCATCGACCTGAGTCACCCCGAGGAAGCGTGCGACGGCCGATAGCGCGGACGGTTGGACGGCGGCGCCGACGACGACGGTCGCAAGCGCGACCGCCAGCGCCCAGCGCAGCCGGCGACGCGGTCGCACGATCCGCCGTGCGTCGAACGCCGGCGCGACCGCGTCCAGCGCGTCTGACGCCGCGTGCAGCCGCTGCTCGAGCGCGTGGTCAGTCATCGGGATCCTCCAGCTCGGCCCGTAGGCGCCGCAGCGCTCGCATGACGCGCACGCGGTAGGCGCCCTCGTTCACGCCGGCGACGCTCGCCGCGTCGCGGTCCGAAAGGGCGGCGAAGTACCGGAGCGAGAGCGCCACACGGTCGTGCTGAGAGAGCCGGCGGAGCGCGGCGAGCACTTCCGCAACGTCCTCGCGATCCTCCAGCTCGTCGGCTGCAGGGTCGCGCAGCTCGGTCGCCCGGACCGCGAGCCGCACGTGGCGCAGCTCGGAGCGACGGACATTGCGGGCCTCGTTCACCACGATCCGGAGCAGCCAGGGCCGAAACGGCGCGCCGCGACGGAAGCGCGCGAGCGAGCGATGCGCCTTGACGTACGCGTTCTGCACCGCCTCCTCGCCGTCCGCGGCCGAGCCGGCAACCGCCGCGGCGACGCGGTAGGCCACACCCTCGTACGGCCGGATCAGCCGCGCGTAGGCGTCGCCGTCACCGGCGAGCGCGGCCGCGATCAGCGCCGATTCGTCGTCGGCCAGGCGGCGAAACGGCAAGGCGCTCGCGTTTGCGGACACGTTCCTATTACACGCCGAAGGGGGCGGCTGTAACAAGGGGGATCGCTCGGTGAGTAGTGGGGGGGCATGCGCTTTCTGGCCGTCTCGCTTGCCGCAGGGATCGCGGCGCTCGCCTCACCGCCTTCCCAGAGCGAGCTCCAGCGCGAGACCGACCGGCTCGTCGCGACGAGCGACATCCCAGCGGCCGTCGTGCTGTTCGAACAGGACGGTGTTCGTCACGTCGCCGCGGCGGGCCTCGCCGACCTGAAGCAGCGTCGCAAAGCGCGCCCTGCCGACCGTTTCTGGGTCGGCAGCATCACCAAGGCCTTCGTCGCGACCGCTGTCATGCAACTCGTCGCGGAGCGCCGGCTGTCCCTCGACGACGCGATCGAGAAGCATCTGCCGGGACTCGTGCGCGAGGGGCGACGTGTCCACATCCGCAACCTCCTCAACCACACGAGCGGGATCCCGGAGTACATGGCGCTCGAGCCCTTCAGGAGCGCGACGGGACGCAACCCTCGCGTCGTCATCCCGCCACGTCGGCTGATCGCTTCGGCCGTGCGGCTGCGGCTCGAGTTTCCGCCCGGCACACGAGCGTCCTACTCGAACACGAACTACATCATCTTGGGAGAGCTCGTCGAACGCGTCACGCACAAGCCGCTCGCCCGCGTGCTCCGGGAGCGGATCTTCGCGCCGCTCGGCTTGCGGTCGACGCGCTACGAGAGTGGCGGCCGCAAGGTGAACGCTGACCAGATGCACGGCTACAACGTCGACGGACCGCCGCAGGACGTCTCGCTCTGGGGCCTCGGCGGCCCGTGGTCCGACGGTGCGATCGTGTCGAATGCGCGCGATCTCGCGGTCTTCATCGGCGCACTCGTCCGCGCGAAGCTCGTGCCGCCGCGCCTCTTCGCGCAGATGACGCGGATCGTGCCGGGCTCGCACGGCGAGGGGCTCGGCATCTACCGGCTGCCGTCGCCGTGCGGACGCTTCTACTGGGGCCACACGGGCGGCACGCCCGGCTACGTGACGTTCGCTGCCGCGACGCGCGACGCGCGACGCGTCGTCGTGCTGACGATCAACGGCGTGGGCGGGAACGCGATCCTGGAGATGGGCCGCTTCCTCGACAGACAGCTGTGCAGGTGAGCGGGGAGGGCGGACGCTCGTCCGCCCTCCCCGCTGCTTCCGTCTCTACCTCAGTGCGCCTTCTTGAAGTAGTGGTGCTTGCGCCACTTCGCGACTCCTTCGCGAGCGAGCAGACTGCTCGTCCGCGTTGCGGAAGTGGATGCCCGACCAGACGCGCACGCTGATGATCTCGTTGAGCGCGTCCGAGAGCCTCGAGTACGACATCGTGATCGCCGGTGTCGTTGCCGGTGCCGGGAGCGTGTCCGTCCACGCCATCTGGTCGGTGTGGAAGAACTCGTGCAGCGTCTCGACGTGACTCCCGCTCATCCCGAGGTGGCCGGACGGGTGGTCCGGGTACGGCGGGTTCGCGATCCACGAGTTCCAGGCCGGATCAGCCACTGTCTTCGGGTTGCCGTCGGTCGCGGCCTCCCGGATCGCCGTGATCGGCCTCCAGAAGCCCCAGTACTCCTTGTCGGCCCAGACGCTGATCGCCGCGTCTGCAGCGGTCAGGTAGATCTGGGCGTAGAGGCGGGCACCGTCGGCGGTCGAGAGCCCCCGCTCCGTTTCGAGACCACGGACGATCGGGACCACGTCCTCGCGGGTGCTGCGCCCAGTACACCGCCGCGTCGCTCTGGTGCTGAGTCCGCGTCGAGTTCGTCTTGGCCCCGAGCGACTTCACCTCGTTGAACTCCCGTGCGTACTGCGGGCTCGTCAGCGCGTAGGGACCCTTCGTGCGGAACTGCGCCGAGCTCGGATCATGAACGGCGTCACGTTGCGGATCCACCCGTTCGGGTCGTTCGCGCCCGGCGCTACCGGGCGCCAGTCGCCGGGCTCGAGCACGGCGGGCACGGTGAAGCGGGCAGCGGCGGCCCGAGGCGGCCGTCGCCCGTCCTCGCCAGCGATCATCGCGTTCGCGGCGGCCAACCCGACGGCGATCCCCCGGTCTTCGCCGGGACCGTCGGGAACGGCGACCAAGCGCAGCCATGTACGATCGCAGGGGCGTCGTTGTACACCGTCGACTGAGCGCCCCAGCTGCGACGGCAGGATGCTCTTCAGGACGTAGTACGCGGCTGACGCCGCCGCCGCGTCCTGCGAGTCGAACGGCGTCGCACTCGGCGACACGAGGTACGGCGTGTAGCCGCCGTCGATCGCGTTCACCGCGTCGTACATCGCACCGTGCACCATCGCGAGGTGCAACATCGAGACAGGCGGTGCCTGCGCAGGAGTTGGGGCCGATCAGTGACGTTGGTCGCGTTGAGGTTCCATCGCGTCGCGGCGCTCGCCCCTGCGGACGAAGGCGCAGCTAGCGCGGTCAAGGCGGCGACGGCGACGACCAGGCCGACGGCACGCCTACGGAATGACTTCACCTCTCCTCCTCGGTTTCCGTGGGACGGCGAGGTGACTATCCGCCTCTCGCCGGTGCGATGTCAAGCTGCGCTAGATTCGCCTCGTGGCCGTCACGCCTGACGCGCAGCGCTTCGCCCGGCGGACGGGAGGTGATGTAGGCGAGGGTATCGCCGCGATTCTCTCGCTGCTCGGCCTCCCCGGGCTGGTCTCGTTCGCCGGCGGCTTCCCGGATCCCTCGACGTTTCCGCGCGAACGCGCGGCCGCGCTGCTCACCGAGTTCGCGGCGAGCGGCGAGACGAGCGCGTTCCAGTACGCACCCACCCGCGGCCTCACCGGAACGCTCGACGCGGTCGCGTCGCGCCTCGAGGCGACGCAGGGCCGCAGGCCCGCCGAGGACGAGCTGCTGATCGCGAGCGGCGCGATCGAAGGCCTCGAGCTCGTCTCGAAGACGTTCCTCGACGCTGGCGATGTCGCCGTCGTCGAGGCGCCGACGTACCTCGGCGCGATCATGGCGTTCCGCGGCTACGACGCCACGCTGGTCGCCGTCCCGCTGGACGAGCACGGACTGCGGGTCGACGAGCTCGAGCGCCAACTCGCAGACGGTTTGCGCCCGAAGCTGCTCTACACGATCCCCGACCACCAGAACCCGGCGGGCGTGAGCATGTCGACCGAGCGTCGCGAGCAACTCGTCGAGTTCGCGCGCCGCTACGGGTTCCTGATCGTCGAGGACGTCGCCTACCGCGAGCTCGGGTTCGAGGGCGATGCGCTACCGAGCCTCTGGAGCCTCGCGCCGGACACGGTCGTGCAGCTCGGGACGACTTCGAAGACGTTCTTCCCCGGCGTGCGGCTCGGGTGGGCAGTCGGGCCGGCCGAGATCTCCGCGCAGCTCGTCAACGCGAAGCAGAACACCGATCAGTGCGCAGGCGCGCTCGGGCAGAGGCTGTTCGAGGAGTACGTGCGCCGCGGCTGGATCGAGGAGCAGCTCGCGCAGTCGCGCGCGCTCTACCAGCGCAAGTCGGAGCGCATGCTCGCCGCGCTCGAGCGGTTCATGCCGCCCGCCACCACGTGGACGCGTCCGCAGGGCGGCTTCTTCTCGTGGCTCACGCTCCCGGACGGCGTCGACTCGTCCGGCCTGGCGCAACGCGCGGTCGAGAACGGTGTCGGGATCGTCCCCGGCGGCCTCTTCTACGTGGACGGAAGCGGCACGGACAAGGTGCGCCTGTCGTTCAGCATGGTCGACGAGTCTCAGATCGACGAAGGCATCGAGGTCCTCGCCTCGCTGGCTCTCAAAGAGTGACTACCCGGTGCGGACGACGACGAGCTTGTCCGCGCCGGATTCCGCACCCCACACCTCGCCCGGACGCCCAAGCAGCTGGCGCACGGCCGCACCGGCCGTCGGCAGCCGGACGACCCTGAACCGCGACGTTCGAGGGTCGAAGCGGACGATCGCGTTCGCGCCGAAGTCGGTGAGCCAGACGACGTCGCGGTTGTCGACGTAGACCGCGTACGGCTGCGGGTTCGTCCCCGGCAACCGCCATTCGCGCCAGCGTCGCGCGCTCGGCTCGTAGCGCGCGACCCTGGCGACGTTCCACTCGCTCACCCAGATCCGACCGCGCGAGTCCGACCAGACCCGGCGCGCACCCTGGCCCCGCCGCGGCGGCTGCAGCACCGTCGCACGGCCCGTCCCGGTGTTGATGCGCGCGATGTGGCTCCCCGCGAGCGACGCGTAGTAGACCGCTCCGGAAGGCGTCGTGGTGATGCCGTACGGACCGGCGCCACGAGGCGCAGCGACCACGCGCACGCGACCCGTGCGCGGGTCGACGCTGCCGTACACGCCGCTCTGTCCCGTGAACCAGAGAATCCCGCGACGGTCGAACGTCGCCGTGTTGAGGTTCGCATACCGAGCGGTCGGGAGCGGGAAACGCCGCACCTGATGCGTGCCGGCGTCGACGCGGACGATGGCGTTCAGGCCGCTGTCGGTCACCCACGCGGCGCCGTCGGGCCCGACGATCACGCCGTGCGGCGACGAACCCGAGCCGAGCGGCACGCGACGGATCTGGCCGGTTCGCGGGTCGAGCCGGCCGAGCTCGCCGGTGTGCTGCCCCGTGTACCAAACCGTCCCATCGGTCGCGGGTGCGACGTCGTGTGGGTGGGACCCGGCCGGCACCCGGTACTCGCGAACCGTGAGTCGATCGGGTACGGCGGCAAGACCGCTTCCAACCCAGCCGACGAGCGCGGCGAGGGCGAGCGTCGCGGCGACCAGGAGTGCGACCCCCGAGCGCGTCACGCTCCAAAGGCTAGCGACGTTCGGTCGCAAGTCGAAGCCCGAGTCCGACCAGAACCGCGCCGACGATCGCATCCACGACCCGGCGAATCGCGGGGCGTCGCAGAACGTCTCCCACCTTCGCGACCGCCGCGGCGTACGCCGACAGCCACGCGAACGTCATGGCGCAGAAGGCGAGCCCAAGCGCGAGAAGTGCGGCGAACGACTCGCCGCCGAACTGCGGCAGCAGGCTTGTGAAGAAGACGGCCATCTTCGGGTTGCCGAGGTTGCTGAGCAAACCCTGCCGAAACGCCTGCGTCGTCCGGACGCTCGGCTCCGCACGTTCGGACGCACGAGTCCGTCTGCGCAGTGCGTCGCGCAGCGATTGGAGCCCGAGCAGCACGAGGTAGGCAGCACCGGCGAGCTTGACCGCGCGGAACACCGGCTCCGACGCGGCGATCACCGCGGCCAGGCCGACGCTCGTCGCCAGCGTCCAGACCGCCTGCCCGGCCGACACGCCGGCCGCCGTCGCAACACCGGCGCGGCGGGCGCCCGCGAGCGTGTTCCGGATCGTCAGCGCGGTGTCCTGGCCCGGCGTGACGATCACAAGCGCCGCGACGAGGACGAAGCCGAGCAGTTGCACGCCCGTCAGGCCGACGGCGCTCCGCGCGGATCGTCCGCGACGATCGGCTCCGCGGCGTCGACCTTGTCGACGATCACGTACTCGTCCGTCCAGGTGACCGCGCGCTCGAGCTCGATCGTCTCGTGGCCCGGACGAACGACGAAGCGATCATCCTGCGACCGGACGGTCTCGTAGACGTCGAGCGGCATCCGGACTCGCTCGCCGCAGCCCCCCTCGACGCCGCACTCGCACATGAACTCCACGGCGCCGTCCGGCGACCACGCCTGCGCGGCCTCCCCGAGCTGCGCGATCCGCTCGTTCACCTCGCGGAAGAGCGCCTCGTTTCGCGCCTGACGGCGAAAGCGTTCGTCGAGACCTTCCATGCCGCCTCGAGTCTAGGGTTTCGGCGGTGGAGCTACCAACGATCAGCTGCGACGAGATCCAGCGCAAGCTCGAGAGCGACGACCGCGTCGTCATCGTCGACGCGCTCCCGCCGATGTCGTTTGCGCACTCGCACCTGCCCGGCGCGATCAACCTGCCGCCCGAGCGGGTCGACGCCAAGCGGATTCCCGAACAAGGACGCCGAGATCGTCGTCTACTGCGCGAACCCCGAGTGCGAGAGCTCGATCGACACCGGCGCGCCGACTGCTCGCGCTTGGTTTCACGAACGTCCGGCACTACCCCGGCGGCAAGGACGAGTGGAGAGCCCTAGGGCTGCCGCTCGAGCGCGCCGGGAAGCCGTTCGTCGCCTAGCGGAGGACCGCGCCGCGGCACCGGCGCCGAGTGGATGATCGACGTCGTCGTCAGCCCGTAGGGCGTGAAGCGGTCGAGCAGCTCTTCGAGGTCGTCGATCGCACGGAGGTACAGCTTCAGCAGGTAGCAGTCCTCCCCGGTGATGCGGTGGCACTCGGCCACCTCGGGCGTCTCGCGTGCGAGCTCGGGGATCCTCGCGAGCTGCCCCGGTGACGGCCTGATCCGCACGACTGCCGAGATCGGGAAACCGACCGCGCGCGGGTCGATCTCTGCGTGGTAGCCGGTGATCACGCCGGCGCGCTCGAGCCGCTGCACGCGCTCGGCGACGGCAGGCGCGGACATCGAGATCCTGCGGCCGAGCTCGGCGACCGTGAGCCGGCCGTCCGCCTGAAGCTCCCTGAGCAAGCGAAGGTTGATCGGGTCGAGCAGGTTCGCTTCGTAGGCGTTCGCGTCGCGGGTCCGTGCATTGCGAGCCATTCGAGCCACCGATCCCTTCGTTTTCGTCTTCCGCGAGAACCTCGACGCGACCAGTATGACGGCCGTGCGATCCGAGCGGGTGCGGCCCGAGCTCTACTTCGTCGGGAGCGCGATCTTCCACTACCTCGGGCCTGCGTTCGCCGTGCTCCTCTTCGCGCGAATCGAGCCGCTCGGGGTCGCCTGGCTGCGGATCGCGAGCGCCGGCCTCGTGTTCGCGCTCTGGCGCCGGCCATGGCGCGCGCTCCGCGCCGCAGACCGCGAGACGAAGCGCCTCGTCTTCGCGCTCGGGCTCGTGTTCGCGGTGATGAACAGCTGCTTCTACGTCGCGATCGACCGGCTTCCGCTCGGCACCGTCGCGGCGATCGAGTTCCTCCCGGTGATCGGGCTCGCGGCGCTCGGCGCGCGCACCGTCCGGAACGCGCTCGCACTCGCCCTCGCCGTTCCGGGTGTCTACGTCCTCACGGACGTCCAGCTCGAGGGAGAACCGGTCGGCGTCGCGTTCGCGTTCGCGAACGCCGCCCTCTTCGCGCTCTACATCGTGCTCGCGCACCGCATCTCTCGCAGCACCGCCCTGAACCGGATCGACGGGCTCGCGGCCGCAATGCTCGTCGCGACGATCGCGATCACGCCGATCGGCGGCTGGGCCGCCGCACCGGCTCTGCTCGACCCGGTCGCGCTCGCCGCGGGAATCGGCGTCGGTCTCGCGTCGTCGGTGATCCCCTACGTGTTCGACCAGCTCGCGATGGCGCGACTGACCCGCGCGACGTACTCGCTGATGGTCTCGCTCCTGCCCGCGACGGCAACCGTGATCGGCGTGCTCGTGCTCTCGCAGGTTCCCTCGCCGCTCGAGGCGCTCGGCGTCGGGCTCGTGGTCGCCGCGGTTGCCGTCCACCGCGAGCCTGACCAAAGGCAAGGAGTGGAGTAAAGCGGTCTGGACACCAACCGGATCCAATGCCTGCTACCGTATGCCCACGATCTAGAGCGAGTCGGTGTTCGCGCTTGTGCGCCTCCCTTACTTGTTCGTGAAGTGATGTAAGGAGGTGTTTCATATGGCTAGCGGAACCGTTAAGTGGTTCAACGACAGCAAGGGATACGGGTTCATCGCCCCTGAGGACGGTGGCAAGGATCTCTTCGTTCATCACAGCAGCATCAGTGGTGACGGCTTCAAGACCCTCGCTGAGGGCGCGAAGGTTGAGTACGAGTCGCGCCAGGGCGATAAGGGCCCCGAGGCGACCAACGTCGTTCTCGCCTCCTCGTAACGAGGAGCGAGATTGAGTAACCGGCTGTGGCCGCTTCGGCGGCCACAGCCATCCGAATACGAAAGGCAGTCATCGCCGAAAAGGAAGCGAAGGTCGAGATGGAGGGCGAGGTGATCGAGGCTCTCCGCAACCGGATGTACCGCATCCAGCTCGACAACGGACATGAGACACTCGGCTACATGGCCGGGAAGATGAAGCGATACCGAATCCGGATCGGGCTCGGTGATCGCGTGAAGATCGAGCTGTCGCCGTACGACCTCGAGCGCGGCCGGATCGTCTACAGGCTGTCGTGAGGATGCTCGGCAAGAACCCGCGCGGCAAGATGCTGTGGTTCAACGAGGAGAAGGGTCACGGCTACATCGAAACCGAGGAGGGCGAGCGCCTCTACGTCGAGGGCACCGGCTTTGTCGCCGACCCTCCCGAAGGCCCCGTCGCCGGTCTCGTCGTCGAGTTCAGGATCGTCGAAGGCCCCGGCGGACGCTTCGCCGAGTCGACCCGCTTCGTCGAAGACATCTCGCCGCGCCGCGCCCGCCGGCGTGGCTCGCGCTAGTAGTGGTGAGGCGCAAGTCGCGAATCCGCTCGCGCGGATCCGCGACCGCTTGGCACCTAAAGGCGGCCGCGTTCGCGGCCGCTGCCGCAGCGGTTCACATCGAGCCTCTGCCTGCTTCCTACTAGAAGTCCGGCCGTGAACGGGTTCCCGCTACCCGGGTCGAGCAACGCCGTCGTCGCCGTGCCGGCACCGGGCGAAGGCGTCGGCTGGTGGGCCGGATCGTCGAGCGCGGCACTCGACGAGGACGGGACGTTCGTCGTCGCGTATCGCGTTCGCACCGGGGAGAAAGGACGCGGCTCGACGGTCGTCGCGCGCTCCGAGGACGGCGAGCGCTTCACGACCGTCGCCAACCTCGATCAGGCGCGCTTCGACGCGGACTCGATGGAGCGCCCTTCGCTCGTTCGCACCGCTGACGGGCGCTGGCGGCTCTACGTCTGCTCGGCTTCGCGGGCGCCGAGCAAGCATTGGTGGATCGACGTGCTCGAAGCGGACGACCCCGCCGACTTCGGCGACGCCGAGGCGCGCACCGTCTTTCCGGGCGACGAGCACACCGGCGTCAAGGACCCGCTCGTGCAGCGCGTCGACGGCGGTTGGCGCGCGTGGATCTGCTGTCACCCGCTCGACGAGCCCGACGAGGAGGACCGCATGACGACCGCGTACGCGACGAGCGCGGACGGGCTCGACTGGACGTGGCACGGAACCGTCATGACGCCGCGGCCCGGAACCTGGGATCAGCGGGGTGCTCGCGTCACCGCGGTGCTCGCTGACGGCCGCGTCGCGTACGACGGGCGTGCCTCGAAAGAAGAGAACTGGTTCGAGCGCATCGGGCTCGCGCAACTCGGCCCGGACAACACGATCGAGCAGACGAGTGACGACGCCGTCTACGACGCCCGCTACCTCGACGTCGTCCCGCTTCCTGGCGGCGGCTACCGCACCTACTACGAAGCGCGGCTACCGGACGAGAGCCACGAGCTGCGCACCGAGCTCGTCCCGCCCGAGTAGCGCTCTTCGAGGTGGCTGGCCGATCTGTACGGCGCCCCCGGGTGCCGTCGACAAAACCCGAAGACGCCGTACGCACTGGAATGCTGCGCGCTTCGAGCGCAGGAGTCTGTAACGCGTTTGGGTCAGATCCAGCGGCCGAGCACGCCGCGGGGGGCGGCGTGCTCGGCTCGCTGGTCTGGGCTCCGAGGGCGGCCTCGTCTTCTTTTGGAGCCCGCGTCGGTGCATGGGGAGGCCAAGTCCGACGGGACACCATCGTTCCCTGCGGGGGGATGCGAGTTCCATGACCCGTCTGGGTCAATCGTCGAGGATGCCCTCCGCCCGGGCGACGGCCATCGCCTCGAGCCGCGAGTGAGCGTCGAGCTTCCTCAGGCTCGAGCGGACGTGGTTCCGAACCGTCTCGCGGGCGATGTGCAGCTGCTCGGCGATCTGGTCGGTCGACGCCCCGTGGGAGAGCAAGCGCAGGATCTCCACCTCGCGGGGCGTCAGCTTCGAGTGCTTCGCCGTCCGGGCCGACGTCTCCGCCGGGCGGGAGACGAGTCCGAAGACCCCGACGATCTTGTGTCCGTCGCGGAGGGGGGCCGAGCTGATCTCGATTCGGGCCTCGCTCCCGTCGGGCCTGAGGATGTTGACGCTCGCGTCCGTACTCGGGACTGTGCCGATGATCTTCTTGGTGAACTCGTCTCTCGCCCGAGGGCGGTCCGTGGACGCGACCACCTCGGTGAACCGTCGGCCGCGGGCGTCGCCCACGAGCCTCTCGGCGGCGGGGTTCAGCCAGATCAGGATTCCCTCGGGGTCGATCACGTAGGCAGGGACGTTCACGTCTCCGAGCGCACGCTCGACTCCTGCCCCGAGTCCCTTGGGAATCGGCCGGATCCCCCCTGTGCCCTGACCCTGCTCCACGCCTTTCCAGCCCCCGGCGCCCACGAAATCTTTACTCGTTGCTTCTAGTCTCCGACTAGCGGGTAGGAAGGTCAAGGTGCTCGGGGCGGGAATACCCCAGAAGCGCCAGGCGTTCCCTCTTGTACGGGGCAGTGCGCACGCCGCGCGCGCCCCCTTTCTACGAACGTAAGGAGTTGAACCGAACTGAGCACCCTGCTTGAAGCACCGTTTCAGGCGCTCCTGGACGAAGCCGAGGAGCGCGGACAGATCGACGAGGCCGCGATCGAGGCGTTCGCGGTCGAGCACGACCTCGACGAGGACGAGGTCGCGGCGCTTCGCGCTGAGCTCGATTCCCGCGACGTCGAGATCCTCGCCCCGGCTCCCGTCGAGGAAGTCGTCTACGAGGCCGGGCCGACCACCGGCACGGCCGACGCGCTGACCCTGTTCATGAACCGGGCCGGCCGTTACCAGCTGCTCACGGCGGCCGAGGAGGTCGCGCTCGCGAAGCTGATCGAGCGCGGCGACGCGGCGGCCAAGGAGCGGATGATCAACTCGAACCTCCGCCTCGTGGTCTCGATCGCGAAGCGCTACCAGGGCCACGGGCTGAGCCTGCTCGACCTGGTCCAGGACGGCGTGATCGGCCTGAACCGCGCGGTCGAGAAGTTCGACTGGCGGCGTGGGTTCAAGTTCTCGACCTACGCGACCTGGTGGATCCGTCAGGCCTGCCAGCGCGCGGTCTCGAACCAGTCCACCGTGATCCGCGTCCCCGTGCACGTGCACGAGCGGCGCGTGAAGATCTCCCGCGAGCGCGGAAAGCTCGAGGCCAGGCTCGGCCGCGAGCCGACGCGCGAGGAGCTCGCCGAGGCGACGCAGCTGCCACTGCAGCACGTCGAGGAGGCACTCGACGCGGCGCAGGCGAACGTTTCGCTGAACCAGACGGTCGGCGGCGACAACGACGGCGAGCTCGGCGACCTGTTCGCCGACCAGACGTCGGCGGACCCGTCCGAGGAGGCCGCGGATTCGTACCGGCGCCACCTCGTGCGCAAGGCGGTCGCAAAGCTGCCCGAGCGCGAGGCGCGCATCGTCAAGCTCCGGTTCGGGCTCGACGGCGAGCCGCAGTCGCTCGAGGCGATCGGCAAGGAGGTCGGGCTGACGCGCGAACGCGTGCGGCAGCTCGAGACCCAGGCCTTCGCACGCCTGCAGAACGAGCTGGCCGGCATCGCCGACGAGCTCGCAGACGCGGCCTAGGAAGCCAATAGATGCAGGGCCGCGTCGCGGCCCTGCATCAACCCGTTGACTCGTGTGCGTCGGTGCGATATGCCATCCGCATGCGCGTAGCTGCCCGCGCTGACGGTCTCTCGGCCCACGCAGTCGCCGGGACCCACGTCGTGCTCTTCGGCATGGACGTGCCAGACGACCGTGTCGACGGACTCCTGGGCTTCGCGATCAAGCGGCGCGAGCACCAGGGCCGCAAACGGACCCGCTACCTCCCGAACTTCCTCGTCTTCAAGGTGAACGACGAAGGCGATGACACGAACCACTCGAGCCTGCGGAACCCGTTCCAGGAGTTCCTCTGGGGCGACTACACCTGCTTCCCGGACCGCGACTACACATACACGGTTTCAGCCATGTACGGCGTTCCCGGCGACGTGCGGAAGAAGTCGTCGGTCGACCTCGACGTGCGAACCGAGAGCGAGGACGACGGGACGCACGCGATCTTCTTCAACCGAGGTGTCGTCGCCTCACAGGCCTACGCGAACCGGTTCGACAACAAGCCTCCGCACGAGGTCGGACCCGAGGCCTACGAGTGGCTCTCGCGCGGCCTCTTCGAGGCGATGGACGAGTTCATCGGTCAGGCCAAGAACTCCCGGTACGCGATCCGCGCGGCGGTGTACGAGTTCACGCATCGCGACACCCTCGACGCTTTCGGCCGCGCGAGCGACCGTGGTGCCGACGTGGAGATCCTCTTCGACTGCGCCGACGTGGCCGCTCCGCCCGGCAGGAGCAACCTCACCGCTATCCGCTCGGAGGAGCTCGACGCACTCTGTGCGCGCCGGACCCAGGCAAAGATCGCGCACAACAAGTTCATCGTCCTCCTCTACGAGGGAAAGCCGAAGGAGGTGTGGACCGGCTCGACGAACTTCACCGAAGGCGGGATCTACGGGCACTCGAACCTCGGACACATCGTCCGCAGCCCGCGGGTCGCCGCTCGTTACCTCGCGTACTGGAAGCAGCTTCGCAGCGACCCCAAGGCAGCCGTGCTCAGGGATTGGACGGAGCAGGAGACCGTCATCCCTCAAGGGCGGCCCCGTCGTCGGTCGATCACGTCCGTCTTCAGCCCTCGCCGCGGCTTCGGAGCGCTCAACTGGTACGCGCGGCTGATGGACGGTGCCGAGACCAGCGTCTTCCTCACCGGCGCGTTCGGCGTCAGCAAGGAGCTGACGGAGATCTTCAACAAGGAGAAGCCGTACCTCCGCTACCTGCTGCTGGACAAGCGGAAGGCGAACGTGCTCGCGATCGCGCGGAACCCGAGCAACCGGGTGACCGCGGGTGCGTACCTCGGGAAGGGCGGCTGGCGCCAGTGGCTGGAGGAGGTGACGACGCGCCGGCTCGGTCTCAACAACCACGTGCAGTACATCCACACGAAGTTCATGCTGATCGACCCGCTCGGCAAGGACCCGATCGTCGTCAGCGGCTCGGCGAACTTCAGCCGTCCTTCGACGAACGTGAACGACGAGAACATGCTCGTGATCCGCGGGAACACGCGCGTCGCCGACATCTACCTCGGCGAGTTCATGCGGCTTTTCACGCACTTCAGGTTCCGAGGTAAGACCGAGACCCGGGACGACGCGCCGGCGCCGGGTCCGGGCGGTCCGACCGTCACGCCCTCGAGGAGCGGCAAGAAGTACCTCTGGAACGACGACGGCTGGGCGCGGCGCTTCTACGTCAAGGACTCGCCACGCGAGAAGGAGCGGCAGCTCTTTCGAGCGCCGCTCGCCTAGGAGAGCGTTTCTTGCCCCTCGGGATGCGGGGCGCCGCGCGCTTGCTCGAAGAGCAACGTGACGACGGCTGAGCGAGACAAGCCCCAGGCGGCGAGGCGATCCTTCCCGCGATCGGCGACGGCCGAGTACGCGGAGCCGGACTCGCGGATGTCGACCTGCCAGCCGGACAGGTCGAGGTACTGCAGCAGCACGAAGCTGCTCAACGGGTGGGCCGCAGAAGCCACAGGAGCCGACTCAGCGTCGCTGAAGTCGGCCCCTGCTCGCATCACCCGTTCGGGCCGAATCTGACTGACGCAGTTACGGGATGTAGGCCAGGTCCTCCCAAACCGTCGACGTGGGCGTCTCGAAGTACGGACCGGCCGCCGTGTCCGGGTCGATCGTCGTCGCGCCGTCGCTCGCGAAGAACGTCGCCATCTGCGCCTGGCCCAGCAACGCGTAGATCCCGGCTGACGCGCTCGCGATGCTCGTGATGAACCCGTGCGGGTTCTTCGGCACGGCGTTGTTCGCCGCCCAGGCGAGGTCGTTCCGGAAGACGGTCGTGCGAAGCGCAAGGCCGCCTGCCCGGATGATCGCGCTCGTCGTCGGGTTCGGCACGGTCTGGTCGCCGCGAGCGAACTGGAGGATTATCGGGCTCGTCAAGTGCGGTGCGTACGCGGCCGGGTTCGCCGACTGCTGAGCCCACTCGGTCCGGTCGATCACCTGCTGGATCGCGGACGCGCCGGGCACGGTGTCGACGAGGAGCGGCAGGTTGCGGAGCGGGATGTTCTCGTTGAAGTTCGTGAACGACGCGTTCGGGGGCAGCACGTTGTAGACCGACGGCACCCGCGTGAAGAGCGGGATGCCAACGAGCGGGCGGAAGCTCGGCGAGAGGCGCGCGATCTCGATGATCGGGCCGCCCGGCACGTTCACGAGACCTGCGCGAATGGCCGGCTCGACGCCGAGCAGCTGCGTTCCGTAGATCCCACCGAACGACTGGCCGCCGTAATAGACCCTCGACGTGCTGAGGTCGCTCGCGCCGTCGCCGTCGACGTCCACGCCGGCCTGGAGCTGCCGGACGAGCTGCATGATGTCGACCACGGTCTGGCGCAACCCGTCGCGGTTGCCGATCAACGTCTGCGGAGCGGCTGCGTTGACTCCCTCCGTGGAGTCGAAGGTGCCGCTGCCGTTCTGGTCGATCGCCCGTCCGCCGGCGGGCACGGTGACGGTCCCCGTCGACGTCGTGGCGATGTACGTCCCTGCGGGCCCGAAGCCGTGGCCGACCACGTTGATCGCAACCGACGCGATGCCCGCGCGGGCGAGCGACGACGCGACCGCCCACGGCGCGCCGTTCCGGCTGTCGGTGAACCCGTGTCCAAAGATCGCGACCGGCCAGCCGCCCGCGGGCTTCGTCCCGGTGGGCGTGAAGAGCGTGAGGCCGATCGTGTTCGTCGACAGCGCCACGGGCGTCCCGGTCGCCGTCCCGTAGGCCGGGATCACTTTGCTCGCGTTCTCATAGTCGGGCGAGGAGTACGACCCGAACGCGACCGACGCGATCGAGCCTGGGAAGACCGAGAGCGCAGCGAGTGACAACGGCGAGTCGACGAAGGTCGCGGTGCCGGTCTGTCGATGCCAGACGATCGACGAGGTGGTCGCGAGCGGGAAGACCGTGCGCTCGCCTGCACTGCCGAGCGTGAACGAGACAGGCCCCGGCGACGACGCCTGGATCTGCGCGCGGATCTTCTTCGAGATCGCGGTGATCGTCTGCGTCGTGAACAGGCTCGCCGCGGCGATGTCGTCGGAGTGCACGCCGACGGCGCGGGCCATCGAAAGCCCGTCGAGCAACGCCTTGCGGTACGCCTTCAACGCCGGATCCTTCGTCTGGCCGTAGTTCAGGTCGTGGCGGAACGTCGTCGTGTCCAGCGGCGCGCCGTCCGCACCGTGGACGCCGTTCGTCACGACGAGCAGATACGTCGAGCTCTGATCGAGCTGCTCGTCGCTCTCGAAGTGGAGCGTGTTCGCCGCCGGCTCCCACACGACCTGGTTGATCCCGACCACGTGATAGCCGGGCCCGACGAGGAAGATGTTGTCGCTCGTGGCAGTCGCAAGGTCGATCAGGCCCGAGAACGGGACCGACATCCGCGGCTGGATGTTGAAACCGTCGAGCGTGTTGAGCACGTCGATGTCGGCGCAGTCGGACGGACGCACCGCACAGTTCGGCTTCGCGAGCGCGACCTGGACGCCGGTGGCCTGGCTCGCGTCCGGCGTCGTGTAGAGGTTGCTTGGGAAGGGCTGACCTGCCGAAGCGGCGAGGGCGGCTGTGGGCAGGACGAGTGCGACGACTGCGAGCAGCGCCGCGCGGCGGAGAATGCGCAAGAGAGCCCCTTTCGAAGACTGGTAGGGCGACGCTACTCCTCTCCCGGCCGGTCGGCAACGAGGGTCGGGAGCCCCCGTTTCTTTACCGGTTTCCCAGCTTCTTCTTAGGGACGGTGCTGATACTGCTTCCCGGATGACGTCTCGGCGCCGGTCTGCTTCCCTCCTCGTCGCCCTCGTGGCTGCCTTGGCCCTCGCGACAGGCGCCGGCGCCGAGATCGTCACCAAAGCCGACTCCGAAGGCCGCACGATCACCTTCGACGTGCAGGCGCCGGGCGTCGACGTCGACTGGTACGCCGCGCTCCTCCGCGCCGCGGCCCACGGCGACGAGATCACCCGCGTGACGATCCGCATCGTCCCGGAGGAGCAAGTGCCGATGCTTTGCGGCGCCGCTGCGGCCGCCTGCTACTCACCCGGCAGGAACGGCGGCAGGATCGTCGTGCCGGCAGGCAAAGACCTCAGGGTCGCGAGCACGTTCCTGCACGAGTACGGCCACCACCTCGACCGCGCGTGGAGCGTGAGCAGCGTCCCGGAACTGAACGGGACGCCGGTCTGGTGGCAGCTCCGCGGCATGGCCACGCTCTTCCAGCAGGGCACCGTGTCGTTCGACTACTCACGCGGCTGGAGCCGCAGCATCGGTGAGATCTTCGCCGAGGACTACGCGTGGATCCACATCCAGTATCAGCACGCGATTCCGTGGCTCGCGCCGCCGGACGACGCGCTTCGCACCGCCATGTTCGCGGAGCTCGGCGGCCAGCCGACGACCCAGTTCCCCGAGATTCCGGCGGCCGGCCCGCTCGTGATCAACCGCAGCGGCACGCTCGCCGCCAGGCGCTCCCAGGTCGTGCCGTTCGGTCTGCTTGGCCCGGGCCGCCGCGTCACCTTCACGGCGACGGTCAACCGCCCCACCCGCGCCGGGACCCGTGCGCGGATCGACGTCACGTGCAACGGCACGCGCGTCGCTAGCCAGACGTTCACGAAGGGCCGCTCGACGCGCACCATCAACGTGCCGAACCTCGGCCCCGGCGAGTGCAGCGCGCGGCTCGTCAGCACGGCGGGCGTACGGCTGACGTACACGCTTCGCCTGCGGCTCGCAGTCGAGGCCTAAGAAGTACATTCCCGGCGTGTGTTTCGAGCTCGACTCGGCGCCGCCGATCCCCGTGCTTCGCGGTGCGGCCGTCTCCCACGAGGACCTGGTCCTCGAGGGGCGCGACGGCAATCGCTTCGCCGCCTTCGCGGCGCACCCCGACGAGCCGACCGGGATCGGCATCGCGGTCCTCCCCGACGTCCGCGGGCTGTACCACTTCTACGAGGAGCTCGCGCTGCGCTTCGCGGAGCGCGGCTACACCGCGGTCGCGTTCGACTACTTCGGCCGGACCGCGGGCGTCGGCAAGCGCGACGACGACTTCGACTACATGGAGCATGCGCGCCAGACGACGTCCGACGGCGTCCAGACGGACGTCGCGGCGGTCGTGGCGAAGCTGCGCGAGACCTGCAGCGTCATCTTCACGGTCGGCTTCTGCGCCGGCGGGCGGCACTCGTGGATCGCTGCCGCCAGCGGCCACGACCTCCACGGTGCGATCGGGTTCTACGGACGTCCCGGCACCGGCCAGGACGGATCGCGCGGAGCGATCGACCTGGCGGGCGAGATGCAGGCGCCGATCCTCGGGCTGATGGGCGGCGACGACCCGGCGATCCCGCCGGAGGACGTCGCGGCGTTCGAGCGGGCGCTCGAAAAAGCCGGCGTGGAGCACGAGCTCGTGACGTACCCCGGCGCGCCGCACAGCTTCTTCGACCGCAAGCAGGAGGAGTTCGCCGACGCATCAGCGGACGCCTGGAAGCGCGTCCTCGCGTTCATCAAACGGTACGCGGTTCCGCGTTAGCGCAGGACCAGCGCCCGAAAGTCGTGCTGGTCGAGCTCCCAGCTGCCCGCGGCGGCGTTCGCGCGCACCTGCTCGGGCTTCGTCGCCCCGGCGATCACCGACGACACGGGAGGCTGCGCGAGCAGTCCTGCGAACCCGAGCTCGAGCAGCGTGTGCCCGCGCTCCTTCGCGAACGCCTCGAGCGCCTCGACCTGGTCGAAGACCTCGTCGGTGAGACGTTCGGGCCGCAGGGCGAGGCGGGTGCCGGCGGGCGCGGGCTCACCGCGGCGGTACTTGCCCGTCAGCAGGCCGCTCGCGAGCGGGAAGTACGGCAGCACGCCGACCCCGAGTCGCTCACAGACCGGGAGCAACTCCTCCTCCACCCTCCGCTCGAGCAGCGAGTACTCGTTCTGGGCGCTGACGTAGCGATGCCACGAATGTGCGCGCGCGAGCTCGTTGGCCTCGGCGATCAGCGCGGCGTCGAAGTTGGACGAGCCGATGAAGCGCACCTTGCCCTCGTCGACGAGCTCGTTCATCGCGCCGAGCGTCTCCTCGATCGGCGTCACGCCGTCGGGACGGTGGTACTGGTAGAGATCGACGACATCGGTGCGGAGGCGCTTCAGCGACGCTTCGATCGCGAGCGAACGTAGTCGCGCGAGCCGCGATTGGGTGGCGCGTCGTCGGACATCTCGTGCCCGAACTTCGTGGCGAGCACCACGCGGTCGCGGCGGCCCTCCAGCGCCTTGCCGAGCAACTCTTCGCTCCCGCCCTGGTTGCCGTAGACGTCCGCGGTGTCGAAGAACGTGACGCCGACCTCGAGCGCCGCGTCTACGACCGCGCGCGTTCCCTGCTCGTCGACGCGTGAGCCGAAGTTGTTGCAGCCGAGACCGACGACGGAGACGTCAGGTCCGCCGACGCCGAGTGAGCGGGTCCGCATGGCCCGGCAGGCTACTAGCTGCGCAAGTCGCGAAGACCCCTAAAGGCGGCCGCTCCGCGGCCGCCGCCGTAGCGACTTCACAGCAGGCCTCGCTAGCAGCTCAGCTGCGGAGCTTCTCGGTCGGGACAGTCGTCGTGCTCGTCGAGCGCGTCGAGGTACAGCTTGACCTCGGCGATCTCCTCGATCAGCTCTCGAACGCGAGTGTCGAGTTGTTTCGGTGCTGGATACATGGTCTCTTCAGGACAGCCGAGCGACCCGGTTTGTTCCCTCGGCTCAGCGCACGACTTTGCCGGGGTTGAGGATCCCGTTCGGGTCGAACGCGTCCTTCACTGCGCGGAGGTACGGCAGGAGGTCGCCGTGCTCGCGCTCGAGGTAGTCGAGCTTGCCGAGGCCGATCCCGTGCTCGCCCGTCGAGGTGCCGCCCCGCTCGAGCGCCCAGTCCACGAGCTCGCCGTAGAGCGCCTGCGTGGCAGCGACCTCGTCCGCATCCTCGGGGTCGACCATGAGCACGAGGTGGTAGTTCCCGTCGGCCGCGTGCGCGACCACCGCGGCAGGGATGCCCCGTCGGTCGGCAGCAGGCCCGGCCGTGCTCCACGGCAGCCGGCAGGACGGAAAGCGGCACGCAGACGTCCGTCGCGAACCACCGCTTCCCGGGCTCCGCTGCGGCGACCGCGAACGCAGCGTGGTGGCGCGCCTCCCACAGCCTCGTGCGCTCTTCGGCCGCCGTCACGGCCTCGAAGGCGGTTGCTCCTTCCCAGCCGAAGACCTCGCGCACCGATGCGATCTCGTCGTCGCCACCGTCGAGCTCGACGAAGAGGCTCGGCAGCTCGGCGTACGACGTGCCCTTGTACGCGTTCACCGCGCGGAGGGTCGCTTCGTCGAGCAGCTCGCAGCGGGTCACGGTCAACCCCGCGCCGACGAGCGCAACCGCGGAGCGGCAGGCCGCGCCGACGTCCGGGAACGCGGCGCGAATCGCCACCGGGCGCTCGGGCAGGCCGTGCAGGCGCAGCGTCAGCTCGGTGATCACGCCCAGCGTCCCTTCGGAGCCGACGAAGAGCGAGCGGAGGTCGTAGCCCGCGGACGTCTTGACGGTGCGCGAGCCCGGCCTGATCACCGTCCCGTCGGCGAGCACGACCTCGAGCGCGAGCACGTTCGCGCGCATGCCGCCGTAGCGGACGGTCGTCGTTCCGCTTGCGTTGGTCGCCGCCATCCCGCCGAGCGACGCGTCGGCCCCGGGGTCGACCGGGAACCACAGGCCGTGCTCGACCACAGCCGCGTTGAGCTCGCTGCGCAGCACGCCGGGCTGCGCGCGCGCCTGCAGGTCGCCCGGCAGGACCTCGAGCACGCGGTTCAGCCGCCCAAGGTCGACCGTGACCGCGCCATCCGTCGGGATCACGTGACCTTCGAGCGAAGTTCCCGCGCCGAACGGCACGACGGGAACGCCGTGCTCGTTCGCCCACGCGAGCGTGCGCGAGACGTCTTCGGTCGACTCCGGGAAGACGACGGCCGCCGGCGAGCGGCGAGGGTGGTAGCTGAGGTCGCCGGCGTGCAGGTCGAGCACTGACTCGCTCGTCGCGACCTTCGCCTCGCCGAGCAACGCGCGCAGTTCTTCGGCGACCTGCGTCACGGCTCGACCAACTGCGGCCACGCCGACGCGGGGAGCTTCGCGAGCAGCCGGTAGCGGCTGTCGCCCAGCGGCTCGAAGACCGCAGCGTCGCCCTCCTCGATCTCGACCTCCGTCGCCGCGACCATCTCCGCCGGGATGCCGGTCAGCGTGGGAACGATCGTCGCTTCGCCGAACGCCAGCTCGGCCGTCTGACGCGTGCGGCAGTAGCCGCTCGACCGCACGTCGCCGAGCGGGAGCTCGAGCGCGCGCCAGGACTCGCCGATCGAGCGCGCCTGGGCACGACCGGCGTCGTTCAGGTTGCGCTGCCCGCGGCAGTCGGTCAGAGGCACGCCTAGGCGGTCCTTCTGGGAGTGATCGGTCGCCGCGTGCCGTAGGTAGACGACGTAGCCGCCGTCCCGCAGTCGGTCGACGACCTCCAGCGGGCCGGTCGGGCGGTCGGCGCCGTCGGCACCGCCGCAGCCGGCGAGCGCGCCGAGGAGCGCGAAAGCGAGCAGCGCGCGCACGTCGCGGAGCATAGAGCCCGCACCCAGGGGGTACACGTTGCCTCTGTGACTCTCCTCGACCGTGTCTCGATCTACGGCTTCCGCGGCGCGCGCGACGTCGAGCTCGCGCCGCCGAAGCTCTGCGCGCTCGTCGGCGAGGCGTCCGGGGGCAAGTCGACCGTCCTGACGGCGATCTGGATGCTGCTCGAGTCTGGGGCGCCGGTCCCGAACGCCACCGACGTGACGCGCGGGACGGACAGCGGCCGCATCCGGCTCGAGGCGTACGCGGGCGAGCAGACGTTCTTCCTCGACGCCCGGCCGCCCGCAACGTTGAACCTGAACCGGGAGGGTGCACCGCCTGTCGTGTTCCTCCCAACGGCACGCCGCGGCGGCGACCTCGTCTCGGTCTCGACCCACCCAAGGGCATCGAGGTCGGTCGAGCTGATCCAGACGGCCGGCGACCTCGGCAGCGCAGTCCAGCGGCTCGTGGAGTCGCGCGTGCGCGGGCTCGTCGTGCTGATCGAGGAGCCGGAGCTCTATCTCATTCCGCAGGCTCAGCGTCACGTGTATCGCCTGCTCCGCTCCCTGGCCGAGCACGGCAACCAGGTGCTCTACTCGACCCACGCGTCGACGTTTCTCAGCGTGGCGCATCTCGACGAGCTTGCGCTCGTCAGACAGGGGACCGCGTCGGGGATGGCGCTTCTGCAGCCCGAGCCGCTCCCGTCGGACGAGAGCTTCCGCGCTCTCGCCGAGTTCGACGCCGAGCGCGCCGAGATGTTTCTCTCGCGTGCGGTGCTGCTCGTCGAGGGGCTGACCGAGAAGCTCGCGTTGCCCTTCGTGTTCGAGGCGCTCGGCTACGAGCCCGACCGCGAAGGGATCCTGATCCTCGAGACGGGCGGCAAGGCCAACATGTCGCTCTTCGCCCGGATCTGCAACGAGTGCGGGATTCCATACGTCGTCCTGCACGACCGCGACGCGCCGCGCGGGAAGGCGCCCAACGAATCCGAGCGCGTCACGAACCAGGCGATCGCCGACGTCGCGGGGCGCGCACGCATCGTCCAGCTCGCCCCGGACTTCGAGAGCGTGATCGGGCTGAAGCTGCGCAGCCGGCGCAGCCGAAAGCCGGAGCGGGCCTACCGGCGCTTCAGCGGCGGCCGCCCGGTGCCGGAGGAGCTCGTCGAGGCGGTCGAGCGAGTCGTCGCCGCGGCGCGCGGCGAGCGTCGTAAGCGCTAGCCCCTGCGGAACACGCCCCGGAGCGCGGCCGGCAGTCGGCGCCGCGACGTCCGGAGCGCTTCGTGCAGCGCAGCCGACGCGTCCTCGTGCACTCCTTCGCCGTGGCCGGTCAGGACGTGCTCGGGAAAGACCCGCCGGAGCGCCCGGGGCGGGCGCAGCCGCAGGAGTGGATGCACCCCGAGGCGCTCACCGGGTGCGCAGAAGAAGGGGATCGTCCCGAGCGCGTCCGCGCAGGCGAGCACCCGCTGCTCCGGCCACCAGAGGGCGACCTCGCGCCAGAAGCGGCTGCGCGAGACCCGGAGGAACTCGAACGGCGCGCCACCGACCCTCCAGGTCGGCACGACGTGGTGCGGCACGCCGAGCCGCTCGGCGACCGACGCGCAGTCGCGGTTGTGACGGTCGAGCAGCTGCAGCACTCCGCGAGGGTCTCCGGCTGCGCGGGCCCGATCCTCAGCCTCGGTCCACGCGACAGGGTCGATCAGCCACACGCCGCCGTCGGCGACGAGCGCATGCGACGTGCGCTGCATCCGCTCGTCGTCGTGCCAGCCGAACCCGAAGTCCTGTTCGTCGCAGAAGCGCATCGTCGTTACTCGCGAAGCTTGCGCGTGAGCGGCAGCGCGTACCAAAACGCCACGATCACGCCTGCGACGAGCGCGGTCAGCAGCGCCGGCACGGGCGAGGTGAAGAGAAAGTCCGTGACGAGGAACAAGGCGCAGCACATGGCGATCGCAACGCAGAGCGTGCCGGCGAGCGCGAGATTGTTCGCGATCCGGAGCAACGCGTCCTTGTCTTCGTCGCGGAACCTGATCCGGTGGTACGGCGTCGGCGCGATCAGGAGCGCCGAGCCGAGCGCCGTGAACGTCAGCGCGGCGAGATAGGCGTACTTCTGCAGGTCGTTGATGTCGCCGAAGCGCTGCGAAAACGGTGCGATGAGCAGGAAGGCGAACAGCACCTGCACGCCGGGGAGCGTGACGCGAAGCTCGTTGAGGAGCTCGATCAGCTCCCGGTTGAGGTCCTCCTTCGACCTTTGCTCGGCCACACCGGGACTCTACGGAGCGAGCCTCTCGACGAGCCAGCTCGTGCCGTCGCGGCGATAGCGCAGTCGGTCGTGCAGGCGGTCCTCCCGGTGCTGCCAGAACTCCCAGGTCGCGGGGACGAGCCGGTAGCCGCCCCAGCTCTCGGGGCGCGGCGGGTCGTCGCCGTAAAGGCCGCGCAGCTCGTCGACTCGTCGCTCGAGCTCGGCCCGGTCGGCGACGACAGCGCTCTGCGGCGAGGCGGCCGCGCTCAGGCGGCTCCCGGCGGGGCGGGTCGAGAAGTACGCGTCCGACTCGGCCGGGTCGAGACGGGTCACCTCGCCCTCGACGCGGACCTGCCTGCCCGCAGCCGGCCAGTAGACGAGAAGCGGCGGCGCGAGGGTTCGACGCGAGCTCCTGGCCCTTCCGGCTCTCGTAGTTGCTGAAGAAGGTGAGCCCCTGCTCGTCGGCAGCCTTCAGCAGCACCATGCGCAGCGACGGGGCGCCGTCCGGGGTCGCGGTCGCGAGCGCGACGGCGCCCGACCTCGTCGCCGGCTTCCTCGCGCCAGCGCGCGAACTGGCGCAGCGGATCGGGGTCGACCTGGCTCTCGAGCAGCTCCACGCCGGCGAGCCTAGGCAGGACTTGACGGGCAGCAATCGTAAGCGTACACTTACGTAAGTGGTGACTTACGCAACGGCGATGGACGCACTCGGAGACGGCACGCGCCGCCTGATCCTCGAACGCCTGAGGAGCGGCCCGCGCGCCGTCGGCGAGCTCGCGGCCGAGCTGCCGGTGAGCCGGCCGGCCGTCTCGCAGCACCTGCGCGTCCTGAAGGAGGCCGGGCTCGTGACCGAGCGCAGGAACGGCACGCGACGCCTGTACCGGGTCGACACCGACGGCCTGGCCGAGGTGCGCGACTATCTCGAGAGCTTCTGGACCGACGTGCTGGCCGCCTTCGAGGCTGCCGCCGGGGCCGAGGCGGAGAAGGAGGACGAATGACGATGCATGCGACGGAGACCGACGCGATCCGCAAGACGGTGACAGTGCCGCTCCCCGTGGAGAAGGCGTTCAACCTCTTCACCGCCGGGGTCGACACGTGGTGGCCGTTCGAGTCGCACTCGATCGGCGGCGAGAAGACCGAGTCGGCGGTCTTCGACGTCGAGGCGAAGCGCCTGTACGAGCGTCAAGCCGACGGGTCGGAGCACGACTGGGCCGACATCGTGGCCTGGGAGCCGCCGAATCGGTTCCTGCTCAACTGGCGCGTCAACCCGGCGCGACCGGAGACCGAACTCGAGGTGCGGTTCGCCGCTGACGGCGACGCGACGCGCGTCGAGCTCGAGCACCGCGGCTGGGAGCAGAGCAGCCCGGACGACCGTTCGAGCTACGACCAGGGCTGGGACGTCGTGCTCGGCAAGCTGGTCGACGCGACCTAGGCTCGCTCACGGAGCAGGGCTGCGACCTCGTTGTGGCCCTGCTCCTCCGCGATCGCGAGCGCCGTGCGGCCGTCGTCGGTCGGTTCGTCCGTGGCGCCGTGGTCGAGGAGGTCGCGTGCCATCGCGGCGTCGTCGTTCTGAGCCGCGGCGTGGAGCGCCGTGAAGCCGAGGTTCTGACGAGCATTCGCATCGGCACCGGCAGCAAGCAGGAGCTGGACGATCTCGGCCGAGCCGCCCGCGGCGGCGCTGTGCAGCGGCGTGACGTTGCCGAACGTCGGCGACACTCCGTGGACGTTAGCCCCGTGCTCGACGAGCAGGCTCGCGGTCTCCGGTTGCGCAAAGAACGCTGCGAAGTGGAGCGCGGTGGCATCGTCGGGCGAGCGTGCGTCGAGGAGCGACGGATCTACGTGGAGCAGGTCGTGAAGCGTGTCGACTTCGCCGAGCGTCGCGGCCTCGAACACATCGAGCTCGGTGCGAGCCTCGCGAATCGCCGTCGTCGCGTCGTGCGCACCGTGGTATCGCGAGAGCATCAGCGCGGACACGCCGTTCTCGTCGCGTGCGTCGGCGAGGATCGGGTCGGCGGCGAGCAGCTCGCGCACGCGCGCACCGTTTCCATCCTTGATCGCTGCGAGGAACTCCTCCGGCACGGCTGGAAGGCTAGTGGCTTACCAGCGAAACAGGTCGCGTTCCGCAGGCATGACGAGCTCGCTCGCCGTGCCCTCCCCCGCCACGTCGAGGCCGCGGACGACCGCGACGGGGATCCCGTCGGCCTTGCCCATCACGAGCTGGGCGGCACCCGCCAGCTCGTCCGCGATCGCGATCTGGGTCGACTTGAGCTCGTAGCCGATGCGGTCGCGCGTGCCGCGCAGATCTTCCATGACGCGGATGCCGGCAGCTCCGAGCGCGACGTCGGTCGTCCCCTGGCGCCACGGACGTCCGAACGAGTCGCTGACGATCACGCCGACACTGACGCCGGCCAGCTCGCGGACGCGGTCGCGGATCCGTGCAGCGGACGCGTCGGGGTCGAGCGGGAGGAGCACGAGCGTTCCCGGCTCCGGCGCGTTCGAGGCGTCGACGCCCGCAGAGGCGCAGATGAAGCCGTGGCTGGTCTCGACGATCAGCAGCGGCGGTCTGACGCGGACGATGTCGACCGCTTCGCGCAGGATCACCTCGGTGCGGCGCGGGTCCTCGCCGTCGACCGCCAGCTCGAGCGCGCGCGGCGACGGCTCGATGTCGTCGAGCCGGACGATCCGTCCCTCTGCTTTCGAGACCGCCTTCTGCGCGACGACGAGCACGTCGCCGTCCTCGAGCGACACGCGTTCGGCGACGAGCGCGGCGAGGTCGTCGCCCTCGCGGATCTCGGGGAGACCCGTGACGGGGAAGATGTTCACTCGAGGCCGGTGAGCTGGATCCCTGCGTGCGCCTTGTAGCGCTTGTTGACGGCGACGATCACGCCGGTCAGGCCTTCGAGCGCGCGCGCGTTCCGCAGCTTGCCTGCGTCGATCGCGCGGCCCGCCACGGCGCGGCCGGCGAGCTCGAGCGCGAGCGCCTTCGCGTCGTCGTCGTCGCCGCAGACGAGTGCGTCCTGGTCCTCGCCGATCGTGCTCGCCGCGACGGTGTGGAGGCCCGCGGTCACAGGGGCGTCGAGCTGGTCGGCGATCCGCTCCGCGAGCGAGCGCTCGCCCTTCACCGTGAGCTCGCTCGCGACGGAGAGCACCGGTGTCGTGCCGATCGCGGCGCGAAGCTCCCGTGCGATGTCGACCAGCGCGTGGGCTTCACAGGCGAGCACGACGAGATCGACTCCGGCTACCGAGTCCGCGTTGCTCGTACCGTTCACCCCGAGCTCCGCAGCGGCGGCTCGCCCGCGCTCGGCGTCCCGCGACCCGATGACGACCTCGTCGCCCTGCGCGGCAAGCCGGCGTGCGAGCGCCGTGCCGAACGCCCCGGTTCCCCCGACGATGGCGACCTTCACGCCGCGAGCACCGCCTCTGCGAGGCGGCGTCGGGCGGCGGCGTCGGACATCAGCGTCTTCGCGATCACGGGGCGCACGGCGAGATTCTCCACGTCGTGGGCGTCCGCCTCGTCGAGAACGAGCGCGTCGATCAGGCCCGCGTAGCAGGAGGCGACGTGCGCGGGGCTCGTTCCGCCCGCAAGCCTGGCGAGCATGCGGTCGGCCGGGCCCTTCACGGCGCGGCCACCGATCAGCGGGCTGACGGCCACGACGGGTGCGGTGCGCGCGCGGAGCGCAGCCTCGAGCTCCGCGACCGCGAGGATCGGGCCGATGCTGACGTACGGGTTGCTCGGCGCGATCAGGATCAGGTCGGCGTCGCGCAGCGCTCCACCGCGCCCGGGGCGGGCGCCGCCGTGTCAGCGCCGACGTAGCGGACGGCGTCGACCTCGTCGCGGTGCCCCCGTTCGACGAACCACTCCTGGAAGGTGAAGCTCCCCGCCGGGGTGTCGAGCCACGTGCGAAGCTCGTCGTCCGTCGCAGGGAGCAGCGTCAGCGCGAGCCCTGCACGCTCGACGAGCTGCGCGGTGACGGCCGAGAGGGGCGAGCCGCCGCGGAGCAGCTCCGTGCGGACGAGGTGCAGCCCGATGTCACGGTCGCCGAGCCGGAACCAACCCGCGCCGCCGAAGGCGACAGCCGACTCGAGCGCGTGCCAGCTCTCGTCGGCGCGACCCCAGCCACGCTCCTCGTCGGAGAGACCGGCGAGCGCGTAGACGATGCTGTCGAGGTCGGGCGAGACGTGAAGGCCGAGGATCTCGATGTCGTCCCCGACGTTCCCGATCACCGTGAGCTCCGCGGGGTCGACGACATCCACGAGGCCGCGGAGGAATCGGGCGCCGCCGACGCCGCCACTGAGGACCGTGATCTTCATCGTGCGCGTGCCGCCGAGGGTGCGCGGCCCGACGCGGAGCGTCGAGCCGTTCGAGATCGGCGATCGAGTCGACGTCGTCGGCGAGGTTCGGGATCGTCGCGGGTACGACGTCGGCGCCCATGGTGTGGGCGTGCCGGTGGAAGCGCTCGGCGCTGCCCGGACCGTAGAGCGGCGCGAAGAGCGCCGGAGTGGACAACCCGAGGGCGTTCGTCGTCCCGTCGCTTGCAGCGACGTACGCGAGCCCGTGCTTCGGCGTCGCCGCCTCGAGCGAGCGCAGATCCTGAGCGACGACGCACGGTACGTCTGCGTTCACGACCAGGACGGGACCGACGACGCTGCGCAGCGCGGCCGCAACGGCGTCGCCCTGGCCACTTCCCGGGTCGTGGACGACTTCCGCATCGTGCTCGGCCGCGACGCGGGCGGCCTCCTCGTCCGGCGTCACGACGACGGTCGTCCCGACGCCGCGGCAGGCGGCAAGGACGTCCGCGAGCATGGCGAAGACGAGCGCCTGGCGCTCGTCGTCGGGGAGGGAGCCGAGCCGCTGCTTGCCACCCGCCCCGCGGAAGGGAACGACGATCGCGGCCATCGCTCGTGGACACTATCCGCGTGGGCAACGCAGAGATCGCGGCGCAGCTCGAGGCATTCGCCGCGCTGCTCGAGCTGAACGGCGCGAGCTACTACACGGCGCGCGCCTACCGACGTGCCGCGGAGCTGATCCGCGACACGCCCTCGCCCGTCGCCGAGCTCGTGGAGCAAGGCCGCGCGCGTGAGCTGCGCGGCATCGGGCCCGGGATCGAAGGGCGGCTGAGGGAGCTCGTCGAGACGGGTGAGCTCGAGGAGCTTCGGGAGCTGCGAGAGACGCTGATGCCGGAGCTCGTCGGGCTCGGGCACCTGCTCGGCGTCGGCCCCAAGCGGATGCGCGAGCTCGCAGAAGCGCTCGGCGTGCGAACGACGGACGAGTTCCGGTCGGCGGTCCAGGAGGGACGGCTGCGCTCCGTTTCGGGCATCGGGCCGAAGACCGAGGCGAAGCTCCGCGCCGGTCTCGAGCGCGCGGGGAAGCCGAAGCCCCGCCGAGGCTTGCTGCTCAACCGGGCGTGGGCGCTCGCGAGCGGGGTCGCCGACGCGCTCGGCGGAGAGGTGGCCGGCGAGCCCCGGCGTTGGAAGGACTCGTGCGAGGACTTCGCCGTGGTCGTCGCTGCGGACGACGCCGAGCCGATGCTCGAGGCGTTCGAGTCGCTCTCGCAGATCGTCTCGATCGTCGAGCGAGCCGAGCGTCGCGCGATCGGCGTCACGGTCGAGGGCGTTCCGGTCGAGCTCGTCGTTCCCGCGGCGGCGACGTTCGGGACCGCTCTCACGCGCGCGACGGGCTCGGTCGAGTACGTGCGCGCCTTGGAGCCGTTGCCGGATGCAGCCGACGAGGCGGGCGTGTACGAAACGCTCGGCGTGCCGTGGTGCCCACCGGAGCTACGCGAGCGCCCGCATCGAGACGAGCCGCCGCCGTTCCTCCTCCGGCTCGACGACGTGCGCGGCGACCTCCACGTGCACACGACGTGGTCGGACGGCAAGGCCAGTGTGCTCGAGATGGGTGAGGCTGCGATCGCGCTCGGGTACGAGTACGTCGCGATCTGTGACCACACGACGAACGTGCGAGTCGTGCCCGGGCTCGACACCGATGCCGTGCGCCGGCAGGGAGACGAGATCGCGGAGGCGAACGAGCGGCTGGCTCCGTTCCGCGTCCTGCGCGGAATCGAGTGCGACATCCTCCCCGACGGCTCGCTCGACCTGCCCGACGACGTGCTCGCCGAGCTCGACTGGGTGCAGCTTTCGCTCCACGCGGGGCAGCGCCAGGCCGGGCCCGAGCTGACGCGGAAGGTGACGGAGGCGATGCGCCACCCGGCCGTCCGCTGCCTCTCGCACCCGACCGGCCGACTGATCAGCCACCGGCCGCCGAACGCACTCGACGTCGAGCGCGCGATCGAGGTCGCGCTCGAGGAGGGCGTCGCGCTAGAGGTGAACGGGCTGCCAGCCCGGCTCGACCTGCGCGACGAGCACGTCCGGCTCGCGGTCGAGGCCGGCGTGCAGGTCTGCGTCAACACGGACGCGCATTCCGTGCGCGGGCTCGGCAACATGCGGCTCGCAGTGGCGACGGCGCGGCGCGGTGCAGCACAGCTCGGAGACGTGCTGAACACGAAGCCGCTCGAGCAGGTGCTGGCACTGCGCAAGCGCTAGCCAAGCCGCTTCGGCGGGCGTGGAACGATCGTCACGAAGCCGGCGCGAACCGGCACAGACACGGCACGAGTTCGGGGGTACCGTCGTCGCCGGGAGGCGGGTGGAACCGCCATTCCCCACCCCAAGGGGTGGGGAGCGTCTTGGATCAGGACGCGCCCGGTTCGCCCTGGCCTGACGTGGACCACTCCGCCAGGTCGTACCAGTGCGTCGCGCGCAGCGCTGCCGCCACGCCCGGGTCCGTGTGCTCGCCGTAGAAGACGTGGCGCTCGAGATCGCAACAGATCGCGACCGTGTCCTGCGAGACGTCGCCGATGTCCACCACCGCCTCGCTCGGGAGCTTCGCCTCGGCAAGCGTGTAGTGCTTGAACTGAAGCTCGGGTGCGAGCTCCATCAGCCGCGGCCAGTCGGGGCAGGTCCGGGAGCTCATCGGGAGTGGAGTTCGGCGGGCGCGCCGATCTCCTCCCTCGTCCAGCGCCCCTCGAGCCTGACGAGCCCGGCGTCGCGCTCCTGCGGAATCACGTAGAGCCGCAGCGCATCGTCGAGCCAGTGGTACAGATGCGCCCCGTCGGCCGAGACGAGTCCGAACCGGAGCTTGAAACGCCCCTCGGCGAGCGGGAGCTCGTCCACGTCGAAGCGGAAGACCTGCTCGCCGGCGCCGTCCCAGCCGAGGACGGAGGTGTCGTGCGAGCCGCCTGCGATCAGCGCGCCGCCCCACTCGCGCAACTCGAACTGGAGTTTCGGAGGCGGCACCGAGTGATCGGAAACCACGCGGAGGCGCACGGTCAACTGCTCGCCCGCGACGAACTGCATCCGCTCCTCGCCGTCCGCACCCTGGAGCGAGACGTCGGCGATTCGCGCCTCGCCGCTCCCCCACTCGGTCAACCCGGCGCCACGCTCGGCCGGATCTCGGTCCTCGGCGAGGTGCGAGCGGTAGCGCAGGATCGCCTCGTGCGTCGGGCCGTCGAAGTCGACCAGCCCGCCGCGCAGCAAGACCGCACGTTCGCAGAGCCGCTCGACCGACGCAGCGTCGTGCGAGACGAAGACGATCGTGCCGCCTTGCTGCTTGAAGTGGGAGATCCGGCCGAAGCACTTGCGCTGGAACTCCTCGTCGCCGACGGCGAAGATCTCGTCGAGCAGGAGCACATCCGCGTCGACGTGCGCCGCAACCGCGAAGCCGAGCCGCATGTACATCCCGGCCGAGTAGGTGCGAACCGGGAGGTCGACGTAGTGGCCGATGCCGGCGAACTCGACGATCTCGTCCATCCGCTCCCGGATCTGCGCGCGGGAGAGGCCGTGCAGCGCACCGTTCAGGAACACGTTCTCGCGCCCGGTGAACTCGGGGTGGAAGCCTGCGCCGAGCTCGAGGAGCGACGCGACCCGTCCGCCGACCTCGAGCCGACCGAGGCTCGGCTTGATGATCCCGCCGATCAACTTCAGCAACGTCGTCTTGCCGGAGCCGTTCCGTCCCACCAAACCGACCGCCTCGCCGGGCTCGACCGCGAGGTCCACGCCCGAGAGCGCCCAGACGTCCTCCCCTCGCCCGCGACCGCGCGTGACGATCAACTCCTTGAGCGTGCGCGCATCCTTGGGATAGACCCGAAAGCGGCGCGACACCTCCTCGATCCGGATCTCGCCGGGGCGGATCACGCTCTCGACGGTACCGAAAGGGCCCGTCGCACCAGACCCGCGAGCACGTCGACGAAGCGAGGATCGGCGTTCGGCATCTCGATCCGCTCGAAGTCGAGGCCTAGCTCCTGCGCAAGCTCAGCGGCCTCGACGTCGAGGTCCCACCGAATCTCGAGGTGGTCGGCGACGAAGCCGACCGGACATGCGAGCACGCGCGGCACACCCTGTTCGTGAAGCGCGCGGAGGTGGTCGAGGATGTCCGGGCCGAGCCACGGGACACCGGTCGGCGACTCGGACTGGAACGAGAACGACCACTCGCCGAGCGCCGCGCGCTCGGCGACGGCCGACGAGGTCTCGAGCAGCTGTTCCTCGTAGTCGCCGGCCCCCTCCACCGGGAGGCTGTGCGCGGTGAAGACCACGTGCGCTTCCGTCCCGCGCACCCGGTCTGCGAGCAGGTCGACGAACCCCGGCTCGATTCCCCAGCGCTCGACGAACGCGAGCTCCGCGGCGCCACCGAGCGCCTCTTCGACCTGACGCCGGTAACCCGCGATCGAGAGAGGTGAATAGTGCGGCGCGAGCACGAGACCGACGATCGTCGAAGCGCCTGTCTCGAGCGCTTGCGCGACCGCCTCCGCGATCCGCGGCGTCCAGTGCTTCATCCCCGTGAACACCGGGACGCCGAGCTCGCGCTCGAGCGAGGCGCGCGTTTCCTCGGTGATCGCATTCAGCCGGGACCCGTCCTCGATGCCGAGTCGCCGATACCGCTCGACGAGATCGGCGAGACGCTCCGGCTTGATCGGGCGTCCACCGCGGATGTCCGCGTAGTAGTCCGGGACGTCCTGCAGACGCTCCGGCGACCCGTAGGCCATCAGGACGACTGCGGAGGTCAGACTCGAACCTCCGCCGTCAGCTCGTGCACCAGCTCTCTCAACCGGGTCAGCACCGCAGGATCGGTCCCGGGCAAGACCCCGTGGCCGAGGTTGAAGATGTGGCCCGGACGGGCACCCGCGCGGTCGACCACGTCCCGCGTGCCGGACTCGATCCGCTCCCACGGGCCGAGCAGAAGCGTCGGGTCGAGGTTCCCCTGGACTCCCCGGTCGTCGCCGACGAGCGACCAACCCTCGTCGAGGGCAATGCGCCAATCGAGCCCGATCACGTCGCCGCCCGCGTCGGACATCGCACCCAGCAGGTGCGTCGTCCCGGTGCCGAAGTGGATCGTCGGGACGTCGAGCGCCGCGAGGATGCGCGCCGAGTACGGCGCGACGAACTCCAGGTAGTCGGCGACCGAGAGCGCGCCGACCCATGAGTCGAAGAGCTGGACGACGTCCGCTCCCGCGTCGGCCTTCGCCCGTACGTACGTCGCGAATGTCTCCGCGAGCTTGTCGCAGAGCGCGTGCCAAACCTGCGGTTCGCTGTACATCAGCGTCTTGACCTTCGTGAAGTCGCGACTCGGTTTCCCCTCGACGAGATAGCCCGCGACCGTGAAGACGCCGCCGCAGAAGCCGACCACGGCCTGGTCGTCGCGCAGCTCTCGACGAACGATCCCGATCGCCTCCAGGATCGACGGATCGGGCTCGCCGACGCGCAGGCGCTCGACATCCGCGGCGCTCACGATCGGCTGCTGAACGACCGGGCCGACGTTCTCGACGAGCTCGACGTCGACGCCCATCCCGAGCACCGGCAGCATGATGTCCGCGAACATCACCGCGGCGTCGACGTCGTGGCGTCGGACCGGTTGCAGGGTCACCTCCGCACACAGCTCCGGGTCTCGAACAACGTCGAAGAGCGTCCGCCCTCGGCGGATCTCGCGGTACTCCGGCAGCGAGCGGCCCGCCTGCCGCATGAACCAGACCGGCGTGCGCTCGACCGGCTCGCGCCGGGCGGCGCGCACGAGTAGCGGTTCCATGCTCCCTACACTAGTGCCGGATGGGACGGCCGCTCGCGGTCAGATGGGGGGCCCACGAGCTGCCCGAGCTGCACGCAGGCGTGCTCGCGAGCATGCGCGTCGAGCTCCAGAACGCCGGCGACACGCCGTGGCGCAGCGATCGGTTCACGGTTTCCTACCACTGGCTCGACGAGCTCGGCAACGCGATCGTCTGGGACGGGCTGCGCACACCGGTCGCGGCGGAGCCCGGCGGTACCGCGTCGTCGACGTGGCGGTCCGCGCGCCGATCCCGCCGGGGCGATATCGACTCTCCGTCGACCTCGTCGATGAGAGCCGCTTCTGGTTCGGCGAGCTCGGCGAGGCGACGCTCGACTTCGACGTCGACGTGCTCGAGCGGGAAGGCGCGCCCGTAGCGCACCTCGGCGAGGCGATCGCCGCTCCCGACTGGCACGCGCGCGTGCTCGCCGCGCACCGGGAGGGCTACGCGATCGTCGGCGGCTCCGTGGAAGGCCGCCGCCGGCCGCCCGAGCTCGCTGCATATGTGTCGCCCGGGCGAGTGCCGGGATTCGCGCACCCGTTCGTTTGCCCCTCGGTGCTCGAGGGTGCGGCCGTGCGCTGGACCGAGGTGGCGGGGCTTCCCGCGGCCGTCCCACTCGACGGCGAGCCGGCGCTCTACGACGGGCGGATCACAGTTCGACTGCCATCCGGTCGTCGACGCGGTTGAACGCCCACGCGCCGAGCGCGAGCGCAGCGACCGCGGCGACGCAGAGATAGACGACGTCGCCCACCGCCGGCCATTCGCCGAAGAAGAGCGGGTCGCGGATCGCGTTCACCGGCGGCGCGAGGAAGTTCACCCAACGCAACAGGTCGGCGAGCCAGTCGTAGTCTGCCGCCGCGCCCGGCAGGTTCTCGATCGTGTAGAGGATCGGCGTGAGGAAGAACAACGGGAGCAGCAACGCGCTGACGAGGTGCTCGACGTCGCGGAACACGACCGTGGCGCACGCGACCGCGAGCGCGAGCCCCGCGACGAGCAGCACGAACACCGCCGCAAGCGGGATCGCGACCCACTCCGTCGTGCGCACGCGCGGCAGGAACGCGAAGTTGAGCGCAAGCACGACCACGAGCATCACGACGAACGCGACGAGGTTCGACGCGACAGACGAGAGCGGCACGAGTTGACGCGGAAAGCGCGTCTTGCGGATCAGCGCCGCCGCTTCCAGCAGGCTCTTTGACGCCGCCTGCATGGAGTTCGCGAAGAAGACCCAGAGCACGAGCCCGGTGAGCAGGAACAGCCCGGGATAGTCCTGGTCGATCACCTGCCAGAGCAGCGAGAAGACGACGAGATAGATCGCCATCAGGAGCAGCGGGTTCGCGAGCGACCAGAGCACGCCGAGCGCGGTGCCCTTGTACTTCGCTTCGAGATCGCGCCGGAACAGCGACGAGAACAGCTCGCGGTAGCGCAGGACGTCGGAGTACGTGCTCACAGCGCGCGCCGCCCGAAGATCGTGATCCCCGAGTACTCGCTCAGGTTCTGTGTTGCGAGCGTCGCCGCGGTGCGGCCGACGAGCGGCACGCGCAGCACGTGGCGCAGCTTGCGACGCTGCCGGATCACGTCGTAGCCCTCCGCCTGTTCGAGCCGCGTGATCGCGACACCCGCGGAGAGGAACGCGCCGACATACGCCCACATCGTGTGCACGTGCTCGTTGATCCCGTACGCCTTCTCGGAAGACTGCTGCGGGTTGTCGTCGCTCGCGCCGGGCGCGCGCGTTCCCTCGTTCAGCGCCGCGACGACGCCGCCGCGACGCGCGACCCGCGCCATCTCCTTGACCATCTTCCGCGCGTCGATGGCGTGGTGCAGGCTCGCGACGCAGTAGACGAGGTCGAACGAGCGATCGGCAAAGGGAAGGTTCTCGCCGTCGGCCTGGACGCGCTCGAACGGGCCGACGTGGCGCTCGTAGAACTCCCCACGCCCGAGCCCGATCACCGGGTCGGCGAGGATGTCGGTCGCGACGTAGTCCACGCCCCGCGGGACCATGTGCAGCGCCCCCCAACAGCGAGCGGCGCCGACCTCGAGCACCCGCTGGCCCGGCTTCACGTAGTTGCGGAGCAGCAGGTTGAAGGAGTGCTCGTTCGCCGACCACGTCGGATCGTCCCAGGGCACGGCGGGCAGGAGAAGGTCGGTCGTGTCGTCCTCGCCGTACCACCCCTCTTCCTTGGCCTTGGCCGGCCAGGCGTCGATCTCCCGGCGCTTCTCCGCCATGCCCGGGAGCCGGTCGTCGAGCATGCGGGGCACGCCGCCCTCGATCTCGAAGGCGCCGCCGCAGCCGGGACAGGCGAGGCCGTCGCCGTCGAAGTCGAGCTCGGACGAGCACACGGGGCAGCGGAGAACCGCGAGGAGCGAAGGCCGCACGAAGCTAGGTTAGGCACACAACCCGCTAACAGCCCTTCTTTACCCTTTCCTTTCGTGATTGCGCTCGCCGCGATCGCCGCTCTGGCCGCCTCGTACGTGGTGATCTGGGCGGCGCTCCGCTCCCCCCTCTTCCGCCGCCTGTCCGCTGCGCCTAGCGCCGATCGCTGGCACGAGCGAGAGACCCCGCTCGTGGGCGGCCTCGGCATCTTCGCGGGGCTCCTCGCCGGTGCGTTGGTCGCGGTCGCGACCGGAGCGCTCGAGCCGAGCTCGGAGCTCTGGGGAGTGCTCGTCGGGTGCGCGGTGCTCTTCCTCGCGGGGTTCATCGACGACCTATATGCGCTCCCCGCGTGGGCCAAGCTCGCGGCGCAGTTCGGCGCCGCTGCGATCGTTTTGTGGAGCGGGTTGACGGTCGAGATCGTCGGGAGCGACTGGATCGCGGTGCCGCTCGGCGTGATCTGGCTCGTCGGGATGACGAACGCGTTCAACCTGCTCGACAACATGGACGGGCTCGCCGCGACGCTCGCCGCGATCGCGGCCGGCTACTTCGCGCTCGACGCCGTGACCGTGCACCCGAACGACACGGTGCTCGTGCTGGCGCTCTCGCTCGCGTTCGCCTGCGTCGGGTTCTTGCGCTTCAACCTCCGCGTGCGTGGCACGGCCGAGGCGTTCATGGGTGATTCCGGCTCGCAGGTGCTCGGGTTCGCCGTCGCGTGCTTCGGGCTCCTGACGAGCTACAAGGTCGCCGGGTCGACCGCGGCGACGCTCCTGCTCCCGATCCTGATCCTCGCCGTGCCGATCCTCGACACGACGCTCGTCACCGTGGTGCGGTTGCTCGAGGGGCGGCCGGTTCACCAGGGTGGGCGCGATCACGCGTCGCACCGCCTCGTCTACCACGGGCTCTCGGAGAAGCGGTCGGTCGTCTTGCTGGCCCTCGTCGCGGCTGCGCTCGGCGGGACGAGCTTCGCCTACTCCGTCCTGAACAACACGCTCGTGACGCTGTTCGGCGTCCTGTTGACGTTCGCGCTGCTCGTGCAGTTCGCGAGCCTCCTCTCCGACGCCGACCGCGACCGATCGTCGGGAACGTCGTTCTTCGCTGTCCACCGCAGGCGCTTCGTCGAGGTCGTCGTCGACTTCGCGTTGATCTGCGCGGCCTTCCTCGCTGCGTATCTGCTTCGCGTCGAGGGCGAAGGGACGGTGACGCAGCGGTTCATCTTCACGACTGCCCTGCCGATCCTGCTCGTCGCGCGCTACCTCGCGTTCATCCCGTTCGGGCTCTACCGCGGCGTCTGGCGGTACGCAGGCGCGCGCGATGCGACGGCCGTCGTGGCGGCGGTCGTCACGTCCGAGTTCGTCGCTTTCGGCGTGCTCGCTGCGACCCGCGACCTCGGGGACTTCCCGAAGAGCGTGTTCGTGATCGACGCGCTCATCTGCATCGTCCTCGTCGGTGCGTCGCGCTTCTGGGAGCGGGCGGCGGCGCGCGGGCTCTCGTCATTCCAAACGACGCGCCGCCGAACGCTGATCGTCGGTGCGGGGCGCGGCGGGCGCAGCCTTCTGCGCGAGCTGCGCGAGACTCCAGGCGAGCACGTCGTCGGCTTCGTCGACGACGATCCGCGGCTTCGGCGCAGGCGGCTTCAGGGCGTGCCCGTCGTCGGCGGGAGCGCGGACATCGAGCGGGTCGTCGAACGGACGCGTCCCGACATCGTGCTGGTGACGATCCCCGACGCGGGGCGCGAGCGGCTCGACCCGATCGTCGCGGCGTGCGCGGAGGCGGACGTGCCCTGTCGGTTCGTTCGACGCGAGCTCGACCTCGACCCGGTCGTCGTTCTCGGGTCGGCAGCCGAGTGAGCGTCGCAACCGCACGCGCCGCGGCCGTACCGGGGCCGTGGGTCGGCCGGCTGCTCGCGGCCGTGCCGATCCTGTCGATCTACCTCTGGCTCTGCGTGCTGTACGGCTGGGAGGCGTGGGGCCACGTGACGCCCTGGCTGAACAGCGACGAGCTCGAGACCGCGCAGCTCTCGCGCGCTGTGGCCGAGACGGGCGAGACCGCGCGGCGCGGCGTGCCATACCCGTCGCACGGGCTCTATCCGTATGTGCTCGCTCCGGTGTGGTGGGTCGCAGGACGTCGGCCAGGCGTACGGCGTCGCGAAGTTCCTCAACGTGCTGCTGATGACGTCGGTGGTCTTCCCCACCTACGGCCTCGCGCGGATGGTCGTGTCGAAGCCGTGGGCGCTCTTCGCCGCGGCCGGAGCCGGCGTGATCCCGCGCGCTCTACTACTCGTCGATGCTCGTGGAGGAGCCGCTCGCCTACCCGTGGGCGACGCTTTGCGCGTACCTGATCGCCAAGGCGCTCGCGTTCCGGACACGGTGGTGGATCGGCGCCGCCGTGCCGGCGTCGCTCGTCGCTCCGCTGGTGCGCGAGCAGCTCGCCGTCGTACCCGCCGCGTTCGTGATCGCGGCGCTGGCGCTCGCTGGCGACCAGCCCGCGCGCGAAGCGGGAGTACGCGCGCTGGTCGCGCTGGGACTGGGTCGGCGGCGTCCTGCTGCTCGTCGGCGGCGTGATCGTCGTCAACGCGGCGGTCTCGCACATCTCGTTCGCGTGGCTGGTCTCGACGCAGCACTACAAGGACCGCATGCTGGAAAACGGCCTCTGGGCCGTCGGGCGCGCTCGCGGTCGGCATCGGCGTGCTGCCGATGATCGCCGGCATCGCGGGGCTGGTCAGGCCGCGCGGCGAACCGTGGTCGCGCGAGTTGCGCGCCGTCGTCGCCACCGCAGGCTCGCTCATCGTCGGGTTCGGCTGGTACACGGCCGTCAAGGCGGCGTACATCTCGACCACGTTCTCGACGCTCGTCGTCGAGCGGAACCTGATCTACATCGCGCCGCTTCTGTTCGTCGGGACGGCGATGTTCTTCGAGCGGCCGATCACACGGTGGTGGGCGGTCGCCGGCGCGGCGGGGTTGACGCTCGCCGCGATCCTGCTCGTCTACCCGTACAAGATGCGACGTCCGCGTCTACTCGGACGCGCCGGGGCTCTCGCTGCTCCAGGCGGCGAACCGGAGCTATGCGTGGACGCCGGACCACGCGCGCAACGTGATGATCGGCTTCGTCGTCGCTGTCGCTCGTGGTCATCGTGCTGCCGCGCGTGCTCCCGTGGGGAACGCGTCAGGTCCTTGCGCTCGTCGCCGTGCTGCTCCTCGTCTGGGGCGTCGCCGGCCAGATGTCGGCCGCGAGCGCGTCGAACACCTTCTCCGAGGAGATCTCCGCGGACATCGACCCGCCGTTCGACTGGATCGACCGCGCGACCGGCGGGGCGCCGACGCTCTACCTCGGGCAGCGGCTCACCGACTACAACGGGATCTGGCAGATGGAGTTCTGGAACCGGTCGCTCAAGCACGTCTGGTCGACCGACGGCAGCGCGCCGGGGCCTGGGCCGACGCTGTCGCCCGGATCTGGTCGACGCCGCGACCGGCGAGATCACGCAGCCCCCCACCGCGGTCGAGTACGTCGTCGTCGACCCGGGAATCGACATCGTCGGCGACGCCCGTCGAGAGCCATGTGCACTACGCGGCCGGGACGAAGACGTTCTGGCGGCTCGTCAAGATCGCGCCGCCGCTTCGGCTTCAGAACTCGACGCGAGGCGTCACGCAGGACGGGTGGGCGGCCGACCAGACCGACTACACGCAGTTCACGACGCCGGGGAACCGGCCGGGGTTCGCGGTCGTCCGGGTCCACCGCCTCGGCTGGGGCGGAAAGACAAGCCGAAGGGCGGCTCGCGCGTCGTGATCCGCGTCGGCGAGCTCGTCCGGAAGGACAAACAGCCGGCGCTCGGACGCAGTCACGGCACGCTGCACGTTCAAGATCAACCGGCTCGAGGACCGCACCTTCCTGCTGCAGACTCCGCCGCCGCCGTTCCACGTCGACGTCAGGATCGACCCCACCTTCGTGCCGCGCGAGCATCGACCCGACGCGACCCGGACACCCGCGAGCTCGGCGCGCAGGTCGGCTACAGCTTCTCGCCGGCTGCCGAGCGTGCCGGCGGCTCGCCGAGGCTGCGCTGCAGGGCTGCGCGCGCCCGGCCGCTGAGCCGTTCACAGTCGCGGCCTGAAGCTCCGCCTCGCGACGCCGTCGACCTCGACGCGCGCGACCACACGCGCCTCGTAGTCGACCTCCGTAGCGCGCGGTCAGGATCGCGCGCGTGTCGGGGCAGGATCTCGCGAAGCTCGGCGTAGACCCGTTCGACGCGTCCACCGCCGGACAGCGACGACGGCCACGCCGCTCGTCTCGATCAGGTCGCCGAGGTTCGCGATCGTGACCTCGAGGTTGCGGAAGCGGCCGCTCCGGCGCACGCGAAGCTCCCGCACGACAACGCGCCGAACGATCTTCCCCGGCACTCGGACAGCGACGCGAACGCCCAGGCGCATCCGGACTCCGACTCCGCCGACGCGGCTCGGTCGAGTGGCCAGGAGAACGAGTGCGTGGTGGTCGCCCGGCGCCGCGCGGGCGGGAACGCGCGCAGCCACCTCGAGCTCGGCTTTCCCGCCGGGTCCGATCGAGAGCACGGAGGGGCGAAACGCGAGCCACGACTGGGCGCTGCGCCGGCCCGGTCGCCCGATCGCGGGCCGTCCCCGCAGGTCGAACGTGAAGCTTCCCCGGCCCGACGCTCACCTGAGCCGCGTCGCGCCGAAGTTCGTCAGCGTGACCGACGTCCGGCTCGAGCCGCTCAGCGCGATCCGCGTGGGCGAGGCCGAGAGCGACGCGAGCGGTCGCTCTCGGCTCGGCCCAGTCGGTGCGCCTGCGGCGGCGAGCGCCAGAACGGCGATCGCCGCGCCCGGCGCGAGGATCACCGGCCGATCACCGTGAACGTGATCGTCGCGGAGTAGCGCCCCGGCGCGACCGTCGGGAACGGCGCGGCGAACCCGACGTTCGTCGGCCAGACGTCACCGCTCGAAGCGCTGATCGCGCTCGTCTGCCCGATCGTCAGCACGGACGGCCCGATCGGCACCGGCGCGAGCGCGCCGCCGGCAAGCGCCGACCCGAGGGTGCCGCCCGAAGGCGCGTTCGCCTGAAGCGCCAGCGGCAGGTCTGCGGGCGCGAAGGCGCTGCGGTGGACGGTGAGCGCGTACCCCGCCGGGTGGTTGCTGAGCACCGTCACGCGCTCGGAGACCGGGGCGGGCGCGGCGCCGGCAGTCGTCGTGCCGAAGTTGAGCGTCGCCTTCTCGAGCGACAGCGAAAGCGCGGCGTCGACCTGCACCTCGACCGCCGCCGTCTGAGTGGCGCTCGGTCCCGGCGGCGGCGGCGTCGAGCACGCATGCGCCGCCGACGCAGCGTTGCGCGGCGCGGGAGCCTCGGCGCTGAAGTCGGCAGCGTTCGCATCGGTGTCGGAGCAGCCGGATCCGCCGCGGACGGCCGCGGTCGTGCTGCTCAGCGCGGGCGCCGCGCCGCTGCCCTCGTAGTCGCCCGCGGTGCCGAAGCCGACGAGGTCTTCGACGAGCGCAGCCGCGCTGCAACTCCCCGGCGTCGCGCCGCACGTGAGGTCGGCCGTGTCGCGGACGAGCGCGATCTTCCCGCTCGCCGCGCTGAGGTTCGTCGTGCCCGTCGCGTCCGGAGCAGGGAGCGCGCTCCCGACCGTTCCCCCTGCGAGCTGCACCAAGTAGTACTTGCCCGGCTGCACCGTTCCCGACAACGGTGTGGCGGACCAGCTGGTACCGGCCGCGGTCGCGTACTGAACCGACCACCCCGCGATGCTGACGGGTGTCGCTCCTGAGTTGAAGAGCTCCACGTAGTCGTTCGCGTACGGCGCGCCCGCGTTTCCGCCGCCGCCGTAGACCTGGCTGACGACGAGCGCGGTCGTGCCGCTCGCGGCGGCGGGTTGGACGAAGAGAACGAGCAGGGCAAGCAGGACGAGCAGGCGGACACGGGTCATCGGCGGCTCCGTTTCGTGGCAGGGGACAGGTGTGTCCGTCCGTGGTAGCCGCCGGCGAAGCGGCGCGAAAGTGTCCGTTACCGGTTCGTCACGCTCCCGACACGAACTCGGCGCACTCTCGGCTAGACGAGCCGCAGCAGACGCTCGGGGTGCTTGCGCACGAACCGCGCCATCCCACGCAGGTGCCACCACGTATGGCGGGTGAGGAACCCGCGGTCGATCACCGCCGCGTAGTCGTGCGTCACGCGCGCTGCCGGCACGTACCACCGCTCCCACCCCGCGCGAGCCGCCCGATACGAGAGGTCGATGTCCTCCCCGTAGTGTCGGAAGCCGCCGTCCCAGCCGCCGAGCTCGTCGAGCATCGCGCGCCGCATCAGGAGGAATGCGCCGAGGAGCCAATCGGCCTGCACCGGCTCGATCGGCTGCTGGTCGAGCTCGTAGTGGCCGCGCTGGGTGTACGTCCCGAAGAGCGAGCGCAGCGGGGTGCGGCGAACGAGCGTCCCGCCCACCGTCGGGAAGCGTCGACGCGACGGCTGCCAGCGTCCGTCGGGCCACTGCATCTGCGGTCCAGCGATCCCGGCGCGCGGGTGCGACTCCATGAACGCCCGCAACGTCGAGACGGCATCCGGCGCAGGGACGGCGTCCGGGTTCGCGACGAGGACGAACTCGCCGCTCGTCGCGGCGATCCCCTGGTTGACGTTGGCCGCGAACGGGAGCGGCCGCGCGTTCCGCAGCACGCGCGCCGCGCCGGGCTCGCCGCGCACGCTGCCCGGCAGGTTCTCGATCAGCACGAGCTCGTCGACCTGGGGAAGCAGGAGCGGCACGAGCTCCTCGACCTGCTCCGCGTGGCCGTGGGACGCGACGATCGCCGAGACGCTCACAGCAGCTCCCGGTAGACGTCGAGGGTGCGGCGCGCGGTCGCCTCCCACGTGAACAGGCGCGCGCGCTCGAGCCCCGCGGCGGCGAGACGCTCGCGATCGTCGAGCGCAGCCCTGACGGCGCCTCCGAGCTCGGACGGCTCCGCGAAGACCGCCGCGTCGCCCGCGACCTCGCGGAGCGCCTCGTCGGGCGCGGCGACGACCGGCGTACCGCTCGCCATCGCCTCGACGACCGGCAGGCCGAAGCCCTCGTAGCGCGACGGGAGGACGAGCGCGGCCGCACCTCGGTACAGCTGCGCGAGCTCCTCCTTGGGCACGTAGCCACGAACGTCGGCGCCGGCGAGGCGCAGCTCGCTCGCGAGGCTCGCGTCCTTCTCGGGGCCGACGACCACGAGCCGCAGCCCGTTCGCCGACGCGGCGGCGGCGGCGGCGAGCGGGTCCTTGCGCTGCTGAATCGCCCCCACGAAGAGGAGGTAGGTCCCCCGCCCGTCGGGGCCGGGGCGGAACGCCGGGTCGACGCCGAGCGGGGTGACGACGATCTTGTCCCCCGCAACGTCGTACAGCTCGACGAGGTCGCGCTTCGTCCGCTCGGAGATCGCGAGCACGCGCGCCGCGCGGCGCACCGAGCGGGGGACGACCCGACGAAAGATCGCGCGGTCCTTCCACCCCATGAGCGCCCGGTCGCGCTCGAAGCTCAGGTCCTGCACCGTGAGCACCGCCGGACGGTCGAGGCCGAGCGGCAGCGCGTGGACGAAGTGCACGAGGCGCGGCTTGACGCGCCGGAGGAGCCTCGCCACCGACCACGCCATGCGTAGCTCCTGCGAGCCGGTCGTCAGCACGAGCGGCTCGATCCCGGCCGGCACGAGCGACGCATCGCGGGTGATCGCCCCGATCCGAAGGTCGCCCTTCTGCTCGCCGAGCGCGCGCAGCAGGTTCGCGACGTACGTCTCGTCGCCCGTGCGGCCGCGGCCGAGCACGTCGGCGTCGACGACGATCACAGCGCCGCCTCGTAGACCTCGACGGTCTGCCGGGCGACGTCGTCCCACGAAAACGACTTCGCGCGTGCAAGACCCAACGCACGGAGCTCGTCGTGCCGGCGGTCCGCGTCGTCGATCCCCGCGGCGATCGAGGCCGGGTCGAGCGGGTCGACGAGCACCGCAGCGCCTCCGGCGACCTCTTCCGTCGCGCCGCCCCGAGACGTGACGACCGGCGTACCGACGGACATCGCCTCGAGGATCGGGATCCCGAAGCCTTCGTACAGCGACGGGTAGACGAGCGCACGCGCCCCGCGAAGCAGGCGGGCGAGCTCGTCGTCGCCCACCTCGCCGAGCCAGCGGACGCCGTTGGGGGCGACACCGCCCCACCCGCGCGCGCCGACGACGCGCAGCTCCACGCCGGCCCGCGACGCCGCCTCCGCGGCGCGCTCGAGGTTCTTGCGCGGCTCGAGCGTCCCGACCGCGAGCACGTAGTCGCCCTCCGTGCGAGGGCCGTCCGGGGAGAGACCTCGGAGCGGCGGCACGCCGATCACGGTCACCTTGGCGGGGTCGACGCCGAGCGAGCTCCACGAGCTCGCCCTTCGTGAACTCGGAGATCGCGATCACGCGGCGCGCGGCGCGTACGACGCGCGGCACCGTCACCTTGCTGTACGTGCGGTTCCACCGGTTGAAGAGCTCCGGGTGCCGCAGTACCGCGAGGTCGAGGACGGTGACGACCATCGGGACGGACGAGGCGAGCGGGGCGCGAAAGGTCGGGCAGTGGAGCACGTCGGCGCCGCGTGACGCGCGCCGCAGCCCCACCGGATACCAAAGGGAGTCGCGGAGCGCGGCCGTCGCGCGTCCCGAGCCGCCCCACGCGAGCTCGCGGAGCTCGACGTGCTTCGGCAGCTCGCGCCTCAGGCCCTCGACGTAGCGCGCGGACCCCGCACGCGTGAGCCGGAGCGGCGAGACGTCGAGCGCGACCTTCACGCGGCCGCCCGGTACCCGGCGAGCAGCGCCTCGCCCGTCGCGCGCCACGTGAACCTGCGCGCGTGCTCGAGCCCCTTCGGGACGAGCTCCTCGCGCCGCTCGCGCGCCTCGTCGATCCCCTGCGCGATTGCAGTTGCGTCTTGGGGATCGACCCGCACGGCCGCATCGCCCGCCGCCTCGTCGAGCGACGGGTGGTTCGAGCAGACGACCGGCGTCCCGCTCGCCATCGCCTCGACGACGGGCATCCCGAAGCCCTCGAAGCGCGAGGGGAAGACGAACACCGAGGCACCGCGGTAGAGCCGCGGCAGCTCGTCGTCCGTGACGTAGTCGACGACGCGCACGCCGAGCCCGTCGAGCACCTCGAGGTTCTTGCGCGGCTCGCGCGTGCCGATCGCGAGCACGTCGACGCCTTCTGCGCGCGGCCCGTCGGGCGTGTAGCGCTCGTCGACTCCCGGGTAGGCGACGCGCGGGCCGCACGCCGAGCCGCTGCTCGACGTCGCTCGCGGTGAACTCCGAGATCGCGAACAGGACGTCCGCCCGCTTCGCCTCGCGGTAGCTGCGGCCGTGGAGCCTGCGCGTGCGCCGGTGCGACCACTCGGGAAAGTGCAGCGGCGCGAGGTCGTAGATCGTCATCGCGCGCAGGCCACCGCGCTGCGGGACGTGGAGCCAGTCCGAGAGGTGGAAGACGTCGAAGTCGCCGAGGACGCGCTCGAGGCGTGGTCGCTTCACGGCAGACCACGCCTCGCGCCACGCGTACGACACGGGCAACGTGCGCAGGTGGCGCTCGATCGGAATCCCGTCGAGCGACGCGTCGATCATCCGCGCCCCGCGCTCGCTCGCCGGCGCGAAGGCGACGACGTCGTCCGCGCCGGCCTCGACGAGGCCGCTCAGCATCCCGCGAATGTAGTTGCCGATCCCGGTGCGCGGGTGCGAGAGCGGCGAGACGTCGACGACGATTCTCAGCGCGAGTAGCGGAACGAGTTGAAGTGGAGGCCGAGGGGCCGCGGGTCGTTCGGGCCGGGCACCGTGACCGGCGAGACGGCGAAGCGCGCGACGCAGCGGCCCTCGCACCGGCGTCGAGCGGCGCGACGAGACGTGCGGGCGGCCGTCCGGCGGAACCGTCGCCGAGACGCTCGTGCCGAGAACGCGCACACGCGAGGGCTCCTGGTAGAGGGCGGGATCGCTCTGCAGCGCGACGGCGACCGTCCCGCCCGCGCAGTCGAAGCGCGTGTACGTCACGCTCGGGCCCGACCACGTGTCGGCAGGGTGCAGCCCTTCGACGAGGGCAGCCTGGCGCAGCGGACGGTCGACCTCGTACAGGACGACGTTGCGCGCGCCGTCCTTCGCGACGACGTCGCCGACGAGCTCGGCCGACCCGTCGGTGAGGACGAACGGCACGTCGGGAGCGCCGTGCAGCACGCCGGTGCGGCGGTCGAGCGTCACCTTCGTCGCGGGCAGCCCGCCCTCCATCGGCGTGCCCGCGTAGAAGACCGGGCCGACGCTCCGGTTGAAGAACTCGTTCTGCCAGACCGAGAAGCGCGAGCCGTTGCCGGTCCAGAGCACGCCGACCTCGCCGCGCCCCGCCACGGCGTGGTCGATCCACTCGCGGTCCTGCTTGTGCATCCCCTCGGCGAGCGCGCCCGCAGCGGCGTACTCCATCCGCGCCGAGATCGGCCGGGCGACCGCCAGGAAGAACGCGAGCACGCCGAGCGGGAGCAGGATCGCCAGCCGCCGCGGCACGACGAGGAACGCGAGCGCGGCGAGGACCGAGCAGACGACGACCACCGCGACGACCTCGTCGAGCTCGACCCAGCGCTCGTGCACGCGCCACAGCGCGAGCATCAGCAGCGTGTCCGACTGGCTCGGCACGCCGATCAGCCGCTCGTAGGGGATCACCGCCGGCAGCGCCGCCGCGAGCACGGCCGCCGCGCCTGCCGCGAGCGGCGGCCGGGGCGCCCCCTGGTCGACCCAGACGAGCAGCCCGATCAGCATCAGCGGCGCGAGGTAGAAGAGGTTGCGCTCCTCGATCCGCTGCACCGAGGGCAGCGACGCGAAGGCGGACACCTCGAGCAGCAGGAAGAACGACAGCGACGCGGTCGCGGCGAGGAACGGGCGCAGGCTCCGCGGCAGGCGGTTCCACAGCGCGAACAGCACGAGCAGCGCGGCGAACGGGAACACGCCCACGTAGAGGTCGAGCTCGGCGACGTGGTAGACGAGCCAGCGCAGCACCTCTGCCGGCTCGTAGCGCGTAGTCGCCGGCGACCGAGTACGCGCCGAGCAGGCCGAGCGGCGACTCTCCGCGCACGAGCTGGGCGACCAGCGCGACGAGCGCGGCACCGCCGAGCGTCCCGTAGAGCACGCGGAACGAGCGCCACGTGCCGAGCAGGACCGGCGCGGCGACGATCGCCGGGAAGAACGCGAGCGCCTGCGCGCGCGTCAGGTACGCGACGACGCAGCAGCCGAGCAGGAGCAGCTGACGCGCGGGCGTCGGCCGCTCGAGCGTCAGCACGAACACGAGCACGACCGCGAGGAAGATCGGGTAGAAGACGTTCTCGGTCATCACCTCGCCCGCGTAGAGGAGCGACGGCAGCGCGACCGCGAGCAGCGCTGCGAAGAGCGACAGCCCGACGGGGAGGACGCGCCGCGCGAGGAAGTACGCAGGCACGGCCGCGAGCGACATCGCGACCGCGTTGATCGTCTTGACGGCGGTGTACGCCTGCGGCAGCGAGTCGAAGAGCACGTACGCGGGCGCGATCACGAGCGGGTAGACCAGTCCATATCCAGTTGTCGCGACGCCGCGGATCGAGAAGCCGTCGCCCGCCGCGAGGCCGCGCGCGAGCTCCGAGTAGATCAACTCGTCGACGACGATCCAGGGTGCGTCGATCCGGAGCGCGAAGAAGAGCCGCGCCACCGCCGAGACGGCGACGATCGCGGTCAGCCACGCCCAAACCGGGACGGCCCGGACGAGGGAGCGTGCCGGTGAGCCGGTGACGGCCCTAACGGCCAAGGCCGACCTCGCGGAGCGCCGAGCCGATCCCCTCTGCGTCCTCGAGCCCGACGTCGGCGGCGCCCTGCGCGACGTTGCGGAGCAGCTGCTCGCGAACCGCGGGGCCGCCGGCAGCCTCCTCGAACGCGCGCACGTAGAGGTCGGCGACACGGTCGAGCCCGTGCTCACTCGAGGCGTAGCTCCGGGCGGCCTCGCTGAACGACGCGCGGCGCGCGGGATCGTCGGCGAGCAGGAGCAGCGACGCGGCGAGCGTCTCCACCTCGCGCTCGTCCGGCGCGACCTTGAGCGACGACGCCGTCGGGAAGCTCTCCGTACGCGTCGACGTCGCTGACGACCAGCGGCTTGGCGAGCGAGAGCACGCGGATCGCGCCGGCGGAGGTCTCGCCCATCGTCGGCCAGCGGAGCGAGACGGCAATGTCGCACGCGGCGAGCAGCGCCCAGAAGCGCGCCTCGTCCACGTAGCCGTGGCGCTCGACCGCGTCCTCCAGCCCGAGCGCGGCGATCCGCCGCTCGAGCTCGAGCCCGGGCGTCTCCGGCCCGACCAGCAGCAGGCGCGCGCGCGGGTGGCGCGCGCGGACGACCGCGAACGCCTCGAGGAGCTGCGGGATCCGCTTGTTCGCGTTCAGGAAGCCGAAGCTGCCGATCACCGGGTCGCCTTCGACCGCAGCGCGCTCGGCGGGCGGCTCCGGCCAAGTGGGCATGGGGATCCTCCAGATCGGCCCGTCGAAGCCCGCGGCGCGCGCGCGGTCATGGACGTGCTCGGAGTGGACGATCAGGCCGTGCGCTCTCGCCAGGTCGAGCACCTCGCCGGCGAGCGGGAAGTCCTCGGGACGCGTCGACCAGAGCGGCGGCACGCAGCCGTCGACCACGCCGAGCGCGAGCAGGCGGCCGGGGAGGCCGGCGTCGCGCTCCATCGCGTTCAGGTAGCCCGCGACGTCCTTGCGCGCGAGCGTGAGCCCGGCGACGAGGTGGTGGAGCACGAAGTCGTGCAGGACGACGACGCCGGGCGTGCGCCGCAGCGCGTCGACGATCCAGCCGTGCACGTCGGGGTTGTTGCCGACGTGGTAGACGGAGAGGTCGGTTCCGCGAGGCGGCTTCGTCGTCCCGCGCGCGGGCACGACCAGGTCGACGCGGTCCTGCAGAGCCGGCACGAGGAGCGCGCTGTAGTCCGCGATGCCCGAGCGCTCGGGCGGCAGCGGCGAGTAGTAGGCGACCTTCATCGCGAGCAGCCGCTCGATCGCCGCGTCCCACGTCACGCGCTCGGCGACCGCTTTGCCGGCGCGCCCCCACTCCTGCCCTTCCGCCGGATGGTCGCGCAGGTAGCGCAGCGCCGTCGCGAGCTCGTCGGCCCGCGGCGCGGTCACGAGCCCGGTGCGGCGGTCGGCGACGACGTCGAGCGGCCCGCCTGCGTCCGTCGTCGTCACGACCGGCTTGCCGGAAAGGAACGCCTCGTAGGGGACCATCCCGAAGTCCTCGTCGACCGGCGCGTAGTAGACGGCGCCGCAGCGCGCGTAGAGGTCGGCGAGCTCCTCGCCGTCGACGCGGCCGCGGAACTCGACGCGGCCGTTGAGCTTGTGGCTCTGAGCCACTTGCTCGAGGCGCTCGCGGTCGGGGCCTGCGCCGGCGACGACGACGCGGAGCGCTGGGTCGGCCGCGGCGGCCTCGAGCAGCAGGTCGACGCGCTTCGCCCGGTCGAGCCGGCCCACCGAGAGGACGAAGTCGCCGTACTCGTCGAAGCGGTAGTCGAGCTCCTGCGGCGGCGGGAGCACGACCTCGGCGTCGAGCCCGAGCGACGAGCTCAGGCGGTCGGCGACGTTCTGCGAGATCGCGAAGCGCTTCTCGGCCTCGCCGAGCGTCCGCCGGTCGAGCTCGTGGATCGCGCGGCGCGTCGCGCGGTCGACGGAGCTCTCGCCGAACTCCGCGAGCTCGGTGCGGTCGAGGTCGTACGCCTGGCGGAACTGGTGCACGAGCCAGACGCGCTTGCGCGGGTGGCGCACGGCGTAGCTCGGGAACTTCGTCGCGATCAGCAGGTCGACCTTGCGGCCCTCGACCTCCGTCAGGTCGAGCATCCGCCAGACGAACGCGCTCTCGAGCACGCGCTCGCGCGGGTACCACTTGAACGGCACGGTGACGAGCGCCGCCTGGTGCCCTCGCTCGTTCAGCTCCTCGGTCAGGCGCTCCGCGAGCACCTCGGCGCCGCCGTGCGCGAACGGCACCTGCGGATGCGTGACGACGATCCTCATCGGCGCGCGTGGATCGCGTAGTCGAGCGGCGCGAAGAGCACGTCGCGCGACGGGCCCCGTCGCGTCGCCGCGGTCGGGCTCGTGCAGATAGCGCGTCTCGACGTCGCGGAAGCCGGCGTGGCGCACGAGCTGCGCGAGCGTCTCGGGGACGAGCGGCTGCGCGTGCGTCAGGTCGGCGAAGTAGTTGCGGAGCGCGAACGGCGAGAGCGGGTTGATCGTCTCGGCGATCAGGACGCCGCCGACGCGGAGCTTCGCGCGCGCGAGCTCGAGGAAGCGGACGAGCGCGGGCGGCGGGAGGTGCTCGACGACCTGCCCCGCGAAGATCGCGCCGAGGCTCTCGTCGGGTTGCGCCTCGAGGTGCGCCAGCAGGTCCGCCTGCTCGACGTCGAGCCCTTCGCCGCGCGCGTACGCGACCATGTCGCCGTCGGCGTCGACTCCGCGCGCCTCGACCCCCGCGTCGCGGAGCAGCGCGACGAGCTCGCCGCGGCCGCAGCCGACGTCGAGCACCGGCGCGTGGTCTCGCAGGTCGTCGACGTAGGGACGCTGGCGCTCGCGCACGAGCTCGATCGGGCCGCGCATGCGGCTCTCGAAGGCGAAGTAGTCGGGGAGGGCCGCCGCGGCCGGCTGGGCGGCGACCGTCTGCTGCGACCCGGCGGGGCGACGCTCGAGCCGCAGGAGCCGCTCCTCGAGCTCGGCGATCAGCTTGCCGCGCGTGTCGCGGTCTGCGGAGACGCGGTCGAGCTCCTCGAAGAGCGCGTCGATCAGCTTCAGCGTCGCGTCGTTGAAGCTCCGCTGCTGCTGGGCGAGCGGCTCGACGTACCAGCGCATCGCCTTGCGGAGCACTTTCTTCAGGAACTGGACGGGCGGGCTCCCGTGGGGCGGGCGCTCGGCGGTGACGGCCCAGAATTGCTCGGCCGCGGACCGCGCGCGGGCACGCGTGCTGAGCTGGGAGCCGTTCGCCCCCCAGCGGAGCTCGTCGCGGAGTCGTTCGAGCAGGGCCTGGACGTCGACCTGCTCCGTGGGTGGAGCGGGCATTGCGGAAAGTGTAAGGAGGGCGTGGTTACGGCGCTGTTAGCGCGAAGATGCCCCCGTGATCGGAATCTCGCTCCTCACGCTGGTTCCCGGGGTCGTCGGGGGCTCGGAGACCTATGCCCGCGAGCTCTGCCGGGGGCTCGCGCGGGTCGGGGAGCTCGAGTACCGCGTCTTCGTGCCGACGATCGCCGAGGACGCCGCCGACGGGCTCGAGTCGCGGGTCGTGCGGGGGTACCCGGCGAGCTTCTCGACGCCCGGGCGGATGCGCGCGATGGCGGGCTCGCTCGTCCGGGGCGGGCGGCTGCGGCGAGAGCTCGGGCTCGACGAGCTCGACGCCGTCCACTTCCCGCTGAGCGTGATGCTGCCGCTCGTCGTCCGACCCGCCCGCGGCGACGACGATCCTCGACCTCCAGCACGAGTTCCTCCCGGAGAACTTCCCGCGCTGGGAGCTCGCGTACCGGCGCGCGCTCTACGGCGCGAGCGCCCGCAGGTCGCGGATCGTGATCGCGATCTCGGAGCACGCGCGCGAGACGCTCGTCGAGCGGCTGTCGCTCGAGCCCGAGCGGGTGCGCACGATCCACCTGGGCGTCGACCTCGAGCGTTTCTCGCCGGCCGACGTTCCGCGCGAGCCGTTCCTGCTCTACCCGGCGAACGCGTGGCCGCACAAGAACCACGAGCGGCTGTTCGAGGCGGTCGCGCTGCTGCGGCGCGAGCACCGCGACCTGCGGCTCGTGCTGACCGGCGAGCACGACCGAGGTCCCCGACTACGTCGACGTCCGCGGACGCGTGTCGCAGGACGAGCTCGTCGAGCTCTACCGACGCGCGTCGGCGCTCGTCTTCCCGAGCCTCTACGAGGGGTTCGGCCAGCCGGTGCTCGAGGCGCTCGCGTGCGCGTGCCCGGTCGCGTGCTCCGACCTGCCGCCGCTCCGCGAGGTCGCGGGCGAGGCGGCGGCCTACTTCGACCCGCTCGACCCCGAGTCGATCGCGGCGGCGACGCTCGAGGCGATCGCACGCGGTGGCGCGTCCGGCCCGGAGCGCGCGTCGTTGTTCACGTGGGACGCGTGCGCGCGGAAGCACGACGCGGTCTACAACGAACTGGTCTCCGCCGGCCGCGTCTAGGGACCTGGTCCCTAGACAGCGCCCGAAGGGACAGGTGCGGTCGCCAGCTCGTTCGACGTTGAGGTCGTGGGACCGCTTCGCTCCATCGTCTCCTGTCCTGGCGAGGCGTGGCTTGGGACCTGGTCCCAGACGCGGCCTCGAAGGTCAGGAACGTGTCACGGAGGTGTGATGCTGCCGGCTCGCTCGGCTTCGCCGCGCAGCCGCTCGAGCTCGGCGTCGACCATGCAGCTGGACGAGCCCCTCGAACGACACCGTCGGCTCCCAGCCGAGCTTGCGCTGCGCCTTCGTCGGATCGCCGACGAGGTTGTGGAGCTCCGCCGTGCCGCGCTGGAGCGACTCGTCGATGTGCACGTACTCGCGCGAGTCGAGCCCGACGTGCTCGAACGCCGTCTCGACGAGGTCGCGCACGGAGCGCGTGATGCCGGTCGCGACGACGTAGTCGTCGCCCTCGTCCTGCTGCACCATCAGCCACATCGCGCGCACGTAGTCGGCCGCGTAGCCCCAGTCGCGGCGCGAGTCGAGGTCGCCGAGCCAGAGCTCGCCCTCGAGCCCGAGCGAGATCGCCGCGGCGGCGTGCGCGACCTTGCGCGGCACGAACTCGAGCGGGCGTCGCGGCGACTCGTGGTTGTAGAGGATCCCGGCCGACGCGTGCAGGCCGTAGCGGATGCGGTACGAGCGGACGATGAAGTGCGCGTACGCCTTCGCGACGCCGTAGGGCGTGAGCGGCGAGAGCGGCGTCTCCTCGGTCTGCGGCGACTCGCGCGGCTCGCCGAAGATCTCGCTCGACGACGCCTGGTAGAAGCGGATGGTCGAGTCGACCTCGCGGATCGCCTCGAGCAGCGCGGTCACGCCGACGGCTGCGAGCTCGGCGGTCAGCACGGGCTGCTCCCACGAGGCGGGCACGAACGAGCCCGACGCGAGGTTGTAGACCTCGTGCGGCCGGGCCGCGCGCAGGGCACGGACGAGCGCGAGCTGGTCGCTCAGGTCGGCCTCGACGAGGTCGATCCGCTCGCGGATCGGCTCGAGGTTCGGGTAGCTCGCGCCCGACGCGCCGCACGATCCCGGAGACGTCGTAGCCCTGGTCGAGCAGCAGCTCGGCGAGCAGCGAGCCGTCCTGGCCGCCGATCCCGGTGATGAGCGCGCGCTTCTGCATCGGCGGCGATGATAGGCGCGTGGGGGCCCTGACCGACCAGCTACGGCACGATCCGCCCGGTCTGCACGCGGGCGGGTCGGAGTACTGGGGGCTCGCCTGGGAGGCGCTCGAGTGGCTCGAGCGCGAGGTGCGGCCCGGGATGGCGACGCTCGAGACCGGGTCGGGCGCCTCGACGCTCGTCTTCGCGGCGGGGGGCGCGGACCACGAGGCGGTCACGCCCGCCGCGGACGAGGAGGAGCGCTTTCGCGCGCAGGCGGCCGCCCGCGGGATCGACGCGTCGCGGGTCGCGTTCCACATCGGCCTCTCGCACGACGTCCTGCCGACGCTCGGCGAGCGCCCGCTCGACCTGGTGCTCGTCGACGGCGCGCACGGCTTCCCCTACCCGACGCTCGACTGGTGGCACGTCGCGCCGCGGGTGAAGGTCGGCGGACGAGTGCTGCTCGACGACGCGTACATGCCGCCCGTTCGCGCGATCGTCGACGCACTCCGCGCGGACCCGTCGTGGGAGGTCGACGCGCCCGCGAGCTTCCGGACTGCCGTGGTGCGCAAGGTCGCCGATGCGCCGCCGTCGTTCGACTGGGAAGGCGGCGGCGCACATGAGCTTCGCGTACCTCCCGCCGCGCGCGCGCGTCGTCGCGTCCGCGCGGCAGCGCGTGTTCTCGACCGCCTCGGACTGCGCGCCGTCGAGCTGGCGCGCGGCCGGCTCGCACGCGGCCTGCGCTTCCGCCAGCGAGCGAGGCGCTAGTGCAGCTCGCGCATGTAGCCCCACGCCTCGCGTAGCCCGCGGGGCCGGACGAGCCGCGAGCAGCACGACGTAGAGCGCGAGCCCGCCCGCGGCGGCGAGCGCGTCGCTCGAGATGAGCCCGAAGGCGCCGAACGACAGCAGCGCGAGCCCGCCGACCGAAACGGCGACCCGGACGAGCGAGGCAACAGCCGCGAGCAAGGCGCGACGTGACAGCGCCAGGAGCAGGGCGCCGAGCACGGCGAGCGTCGACAGCCCGAGCGCGAGGGCGAGCCCCTCGAGCCCCCAGAGCTCGCGCAGCGCGAGCGAGAGCACCACGTCGAGGACGAGCGCCGCGATCGCGACCGGCACGAGCACGCGGCTCCGCTCGAGCACGTAGAGCAGCGGGAACGCGAGCGAGAAGCCGACCGCGGCAATCGTCCACGGCGCGAGCACGACGACGAGCCGCGCGAGCTCCTCTCCGACCTCGCCCGGAGAACGCGTCGCCGAGGACCGCAGCCGCGATCCGGTCGCCGACGAGCGCGAAGACGCCGGCCGCGGCGGCGATCGGCGGTAGGCAGAGCCAGGAGCCGTGCACGACGTGCTCGACGGCGGCCTCCGCCTCGACCCCGCGCCGCGTCAGCTCCGCGGTCGAGATGATCGAGAGCGACGTCGCGGTCGCGGCGACGAGCACCGCGGCGAAGAAGTACGCGTACGAGAGCGACGTGACGGCGCCGACGCCGAGCCCGGACGGCTCCGCGCAGCGCGATCAGGTAGAGGCACTGGAGCGCGAGCGGGACCGCTGCGGCCTCGGCGAGCAGCACGAGCCGTTCGAGCGACGCCGCCGAACCGCAGCCGCCCGAGCGTCCCGCCGAGCGCGGCGAGCGGCACCGCCGAGCGAGATCGCGGCGTTCACGGCGAGCCCCCACGCGAGCGCGACGAGACCGTGCTCGTCCGCGAGCACGACGAACACGACGAGGCCGGCGACGCCGCCGAGCCGAGAAGCCGACCGCGGCGGCACCGAACCGGTTCGCGAGCCGCGAGCGTCGCCGCCGCGAGCGCGGCGAGCACCTGGACGAACGCGGCCGCGACGAGCCACGGGAGCGCAGACGCCGCGAGGTCGGCCGCCTCCTGCGGCAGCTTGCCCGGTCAGCAGCTCCGCGAGCGGCTCGCGCGAACAGCCACGCGACGAGCGTCGAGGGCAGGCCGACGACGAGGATCGCCGCCGCGTACGAGCCGGCGACGGCGCCTTCGGTCCGGGTCAGCTCCGGCACCGCGGTCAGCCGCAGCGCCTGCGCGGCGAGCGACGAGCGTGACGTAGACGCCGTACGCGGCGAGCAGCCCGTCGGTGCGCCGCGTCGCGCCCGAACTTCTGCGCGAGGATCGCCGCCGCGACCGCGCGCGGACGCCGCTGAGGACGAGGCTCGAGAGCCCTGTAAGGATTCCGCTAGCCAGGGCGCTGCGCCGTTCGGGGGCGGTAGTCTCTCCGCTGCGGCTGGTCCGCATCCTTCCGATCATGGCGAACAGAAACGACTCGGTCTGGACAGAGGAGTCGCTCGCGCAGCTGCGCGAGGACTTCGGCCCCTACTACGAGGACCGAACGGTCCTCGTCACGGGCGCGGACGGCTTCATGGGCTCGCACCTGACCGAGGGGCTCTGCCACCTCGGCGCCCACGTCCACGCCTTCGTCCGAGCGACCTCGAGCGGCGCGCTGAACAACATCGGCCACATCCGCGACCGGCTGAAGGTGCACTGGGCCGACCTGACCGACAAGCACTCGATCGACCTGCTCGTCCGCGCAGCTGAAGACCGCGCCGGACAAGCCCGTACATCTTCCACCTCGGCGCGCAGGCGCACGTCGGCGAGTCGTGGCACCGCCCGTACGAGACCGTGATGGCGAACACGATCGGGACGCTCAACCTCCTGCAGTCGGTCGTCGACCACGAGCTCGAGCTCGAGAAGTTCGACACCGCCGGCACGTCGGAGGAGTACGGCAACGTGCGCGAGTCGGTCTCGCACCACCACGACTTCGACGACGCGGGCTCGCTGATCCTCCACGAGCGCTCGCCGATCAACCCGAAGTCGATCTACGCGACCGCGAAGGTCGCCGCCGACTTCCTGACGATGAACTACCACGACGCCTACGGCGTTCCCGGCGTCGTGACGCGCATGTTCAACAACTACGGCCCGCGCCAGAACCCGCGCTACGTGACCGGGCACGATCATCACGCAGGCGCTCGAGCGCGAGCACATCGAGCTCGGCGCGCTCGACCCGCTGCGCGACTTCTGCTTCTGCACCGACGGCGTGCGCGGCCACCTGATGGTCGCCGCGAAGGGAACGCCCGGCGACGTCTACGTCTACGGGCAGGGCGAGAACATCTCGATGGCGGACTGGGCCGACGATGATCCTCCGCATCGGCGAGGAGGACGGTCACTGGAGCCCGCCGCGAGATCGTCACGAACCAGGAGCGCTTCCGCCCCGGCGCGACGGACGTGATGGCGCTTCGCGTCGGCTACGAGAAGCTCAACCTCGAGACCGGCTGGGAGCCGCAGGTCTCGTGGGAGGACGGTGTCCGCAAGACGATCCAGTGGTACGCGGAGAACCGCGAGCGCTGGCTCGGGCGCGTCGACTGGCTCCCGTACACCGCGCCCACCGTCAAGACGGGGTAACGAGTGAGGACGCTGGTCACCGGGGGCGGCGGCTTCCTCGGGGCGCACGTCGTCGCGCGACTGCAGGCGGAGGGGATCGACCCGATCGTCGCCCGGCGGCGCCAGTACGACCTGACGCGCTGGGACGACACCGAACGCCTCTTCGCCGACGCGAAGCCCGAGCTGGTCGTGCACCTGGCCGCCGAGGTCGGCGGCATCGGCGCGAACCGCGACAACCCCGGGCGCTACTGGTACTCGAACCTGATGATGGGCGCGCACGTGATCGAGCAGTCGCGGCTGCACGGCGTCGACAAGCTCGCTCGTGCTCGGGACGGTCTGCGCGTATCCGAAGTTCGCGCCGGTGCCGTTCAACGAGGACGACCTCTGGAACGGCTACCCGGAGGAGACGAACGCGCCGTACGGCGTCGCGAAGAAGTCGCTGCTCGTCGGGGCGCAGGGCTACCGCGAGCAGTACGGGCTGAACGCGATCTTCCTGCTGCCCGGTGAACCTCTACGGCCCGCGCGACAACTTCCACCCGACGAACGCGCACGTGATCCCCGACCTGATCCGCAAGATGAGCGACGCGCAGGCACACGGCGAGCGCGAGGTGGTGCTCTGGGGCGACGGCTCGCCGACGCGCGAGTTCCTGTACGTCGACGATGCTGCCGAAGGGATCGTCCTCGCCGCGCTTCGCTACGACAGGCCTGAGCCCGTCAACCTCGGCACGGGCGAGGAGATCACGATCAAGGACCTCGCCGAGCTGATCGGCGAGGCCACGGGCTTCGAGGGCGAGATCGTCTGGGACACGACGAAGCCCAACGGCCAGCCGCGACGCAAGCTCGACACCACGCGCGCCAAGGAGCTGTTCGGGTTCGAGGCGCAGACACCGTTCCGCGAAGGGATCGCGCGCACGGTGGCGTGGTACCGCGAGCACGCCGCCGCTTATGCGGGTCGCTGAGCGGCTCTCACTCGCGCGCAACGAGCCCTGGATCGTCCTCGCGCCGCTCGTCGTCGCGCAGTGGGTCGTCCTCGCCGCGTTCGCGCTGACGGTCCAGCGAAACGGCTGGCTCTTCTACCAGGGCGGCGACCAGACGTGGTTCTACACCTCGGCGTGGGAGCTCGCCCACGGCCGCATCCCCGAGACGCTCGTCGGCTACCTCTGGCCGTTCGCGCTCGCGCCGCTCGCGTTCGCCGCCGGCCCTGACTTCCTCGACGGCTTGCCGGTGATCATCCTCGTGCAGGTGCTGCTGCTGGCGCCGCTCGCCCTTCTCTGTTCCTACTGGGTCGCGGCCCGCATCGGCGGACGGCTCCTCGGCTACTTCGCGGCCGCGGCGTGGATCGTGGCGCCGTTCGCGGTGCAGCCGCTCTTCGTCGGGCGCTACCACGAGCGGTGGAACGAGCAGACGCTGCCTCAGGCGCTCGGCTTCACGGCGCTCGGCGACTTCCCGTCGATGGTGCTGCTGCTGGTCGCCGCGGTCTTCGTCATGCGCGTGCTCGACGGCGGTGCGCGGGGCGACGTCATCGCCGCAGGGCTCGTCGTGGGGCTCGCGATCGCGCTCAAGCCCGCGAACGGCCTCTTCGTGTTCGCGCCGCTCGCCGCCTTCGCGCTCGCGCGTCGCTGGCGTGCAGGTCTCGAGTTCGCCCTCGCGCTCGTGCCCGGCGCTGCGTGACGCTCCTCGTCTGGAAGTACCGGGGGACCGGGATCTCGGTGCTGGCGCTGGATCCCGCCGTGCTCGCTGCCGCGGCGGAGCCACCGCCGCACCCGTCGGAGATCACCTGGTGGGAGCAGGCTCGAGACTTCGTCCCGCTCGACATCCACCAGCTGAACCACCAGTTCCTCGGCTTCCGCGAGTACTTCTGGAGCGCGAGGCTGCTCGAGTTCATCCCGGTCGCCGGCGCGATCGCGGTCGCGCGGCGCTCGATCCCGAAGGCCGCCTTCTTCGCCGTCTGGCTCGCCGCGTTCTTCGTCGTCAAGGGATCGTCGCCCGCGGTGAGCGTGGAGACGGCGACCATCTGGCGGCTGCTGATGCCGGCCTGGCCGGCGTACTTCTTCCTCGCCGTGTCGCTGCCGCTGCTCGTGCCGGTCTGGGGCGCGCGTCTGCCGGAGCGGTTTCCCGCGCCGCTTCGGGTCGTGCGGTGGCCGCGCCGCGCGCTCATCCCAGTCGCGGTCCTGCTCGCCATCCCCCTCGTCGGCTCGGCGCTGCTCCCGCCGTCGAAGGGCAGACGCCGCGAAGCTGCCGCTCCAGTCGCTGTTCCTGCCCGTCGACCAGGACGTCGGCCTCGCGGTCGCGCCGCTCGAGGGCGGGCTCGACCTGAGCTGGCAGGCGCCGAAGCCCCGCTCGGCGGAGTCCTTCTTCATCGTCTACCGCTCCCCGCTCGAGTACACGCTGTCCGAGGGCGACCCCCGCGTGATCCGGCAGGGAAAGCTCTGCGAGCCGACCGGTCACGCGCCGCGGTGCACGATCGAGATGACCGAGGTCGGGCGCACGCGCGGGTCGCGCTTCGTCGACCGGGTCGGAACCGGACAGTGGACGTACAGGATCGGGACCGCAGCGAACTGGCTGGACGACGAGAGCCGCGGCGACCCTTTCGTGATCTCGCGCCCCCTCAACATCAGTGTCGAGTAGGCAGGCATTCGCCGCCGCGGCCGTCGCCGTGCTCGCGGCGGCGGCCGTTCCGTGGTCCGACGGCCCGCTGAGGCGCCTGGCGGGCGGCGAGGGCGAAGGGCCCGATCCCACGTTCGACGTCGCAGCTCGACGCCGACGCCCTGCGCGCGGCCGCGCCGCTCGTCGGCAGCAGCGCGTACCTGACTGACTGGCCCGGCGGCGTCGCCGCTCAGCAGGGCAACCTCAAGGCAGCCGGCCAGCTGTACTTCGCCCGCGGACTTCCGGTGCTCGAACGCGCGCGCGCCGAGTGGATCGTCGTCGCGCGCGACGGGCGCGTCGTCGTCGCGCGCACGCGATGAGCCTCGTCGCCGGCGTCCTCGCGGTCAACGCGGCGTTCCTCGCCGTCGGCTACGCGCTCCTCGGCCCGGCGCGGTGGCGCGCCTCCTGGGCGGGTGTCGCGCTGCTCGTCGGCGCCGGCAGCGTGGGCACGCTGGTCTTCTTCGCGACGATCGTCGGGCTCCGGGCGAACCTCGCGGTCGCGGCGGCGATTGCGGCTGCTCGTTGCCGCCGGCGGACTGGTCTTCTGGCGACGTGCGCCGAGCGCACGCGGAGAGGCGTCTCCTGCCCGCGCTCTGGGCCCGCTGACGGGAGCCGCGTTCGGCGTCGTCGCGGCGGTGTGCGCCGTCGGCGTCGTCGGCGGCTTCCGCTCGAGCCCCTGGCTCGACGACGTGTGGGGGATCTGGCTGCCGAAGGGGCTCGCGCTCTGGCACCACGGGCTCGACGAGCGGCTCTTCGCGCCGAACGGCGAGTACGTGACGTTCGGCGTTCCCGACTACCCGCTCTGGTGGTCGGTGGTCACGAGCCTGGACGTGCAGGCGGTGGGCAGCCTCGACGTGCGCGTCGTGTGCGCGCAGCTCGCGCTGCTGACGGTCGCGTTCGTCGGCGCGGTCGCGCGGCTGCTCTGGGACTGCGTCCGGCCGCCCCGTCGCTGGCGGGCTCGCTGCTCTTGCTCGTCCTCTCCCCCGAACTGTGGCGGCACGTCCAGGGCGGCCTCGCGGACCTCCCGCTCGCGATCTACCTCGCGCTCGCGGTGCTGGCGGGCGCGCGGTGGCTGCGGACGCGCGAGCCGTTCCTGCTCGCGCTCGCCGGTCTCGCTCGCGTCGCGCTGCAGATCAAGACCGAGGCGCTGGTCGAGGTGGCTGCGCTCGTGCTCGTCGCGCGTCCTCTTCGCGCGCCGGCGTGCCGTGTGGGCGCCGCTGCGCGCCACGCTGGTGGCGCTGCCGTGGCTGCCGTGGCTCCGCTGGCGTGTCTGCACGACGTGCCGGGTCGCTCACCCGTGCTGGATTGGATCTCCCCGAGCGTGCTGTCATCGAGTGCCGACCGGCTACGCCCAGCGGTCGGCGACCTCGCCAGGCCGATGCTCGACCCGACGCTGGCTGCTTGTCGTGCCGCTATTCGTCTCGCTTTCGCTCGTCGGACTGATCCGGACCAGACGGCTGGCCTGGTCCGCAGGGCTGCTCTGGCTCACGCTGACCTTTGCCTTTCTCGTGTGGGCGTACTGGGTCAATCGCGACGCGATCGGCTTTCTCTTGGCGACCTCCGCCTACCGGACGATCGATCCGATCGTGTTAACCGCCGCCGTCTTCGTCCCCGTCCTTGCGGACCGGTTATTGCGGTGAGCCGACTCGCTCTTGCGGCCGGCGTCGGCACGTTCGCGCTGCTCTGCTGCGCGCTTGGTTCGACGTTTGCGGCGGACGAGGTCGTGCACTCCCCCATTCGGCCGGAAGGAGTCTGGCGTTGGGTCCTGGTCGGCTCGATCGCAGGGGCTTTTCTGCTGTTTCTGTTGGGTCTTTGGCTCGTACGACGAAGAGGCGCACCGCTCGCAGCCGTGGTGGCGATTGCCGCGGCGATCCAGATGGCCCCACTGGCGGTGCCGCTGCTCCTTTCGACGGATGTGTACGGCTACTGGGAGTCAGGCTGGATCGCCGCGGTCGCCGACAAGAGCCCGTACGACCACCCTCCAGGCGAGTTTCTCGAGAACCCGGCAAACGCGCACCGTGGTGCAGCCTGGAACGACTACCCGACCTGGTACGGCCCCGTCTTCGTGGCGGCAACCGAAGCGCAGGCCGAGCTCGTCGACACCCGGGCAGGTGTCGTCCGGTTCTACAAGCTCCTCGCCGCGCTCGCGATGCTCGCGGTCGTGGGGCTCACCGCGTACTGCGCCCGGCGAAAGGCCTACGCGAGCCGCGTTCGTCGGTTGGAACCCGCTCCTCGCGCTGCACTTCGCAGGCGGGGGCCACAACGACGTTTGGATGATCGCGCTCTTTCTCGGGTCCTTAGCCGCCTGGAGGAGCGGCCGACGACAGATCGCCGGCGTCCTCTGGGTGCTGTCGATCGCGATCAAGTGGGTGCCCCTGATGTGGGTGCCGCTCGACGTGCTCGCGAACCGGAAGACTGGCGCGCGGCCCCCGTGGCTCGGGCTCGCGCTCGGGCTCGGAGCCGTCGCGGTCATGGCTACCTGGCTCTTCGGTCTCTCATGGCTCGATTCGTTCTCTCCGATCGGCGACCAACTCGGCCTCTCGAGCTCGACGAGCATCACGTTTCACGTCGCGTCGCTCGTCGACGTACCGGTGCTCTGGGTCGGCCGAGGCTTCCTCGTGCTCTTCGTCGCCGCCTACTGCGCGCTCCTCATCCAGGCGTGGCGTGGCCGATCGCGAAGGGCACTCGCCACGGCGCTCCTGCTCTGCTCGGTCGCGTGGCTAGGACCGTGGTACATCCTCTGGTGCGTGCCGCTGGCAGCCATCGAGGAGGACGACGCTGCCGAGGCGCTGTCGCTCGGCCTGACAGCGTTTCTCCTACGGGACGTGCTGCCGATCCCTGCTCCTCAGCGGAATCGTTCCTCCAGCAGCGCGAGTCGCTGCGCGAGGATCGTGCTCTGGTCGGAGAGCCGTGAGATCACGGTCGAGTAGTGCAGCAGCACGAGCAGGATGAAGAGGATCCCGACCGCGAAGAGGATCGCCGGCGGGTAGCCGCTGATCCCGAACCAGCCGGCGATCGTGTTCAGCCCGCCGCGCCAGATGCGACAGGACGAGCAGCACGACGCCCGTCAGCAGCCAGAGCAGCGCGTAGCGCTCGCGCAGGCGCCGCGAGCGGATCAGCTCGAAGACGACGAGCAGCAGGAGCAGCGACGCGATCGCCGCCGCGATCGAGACGCGCAAAGGGGTCAATCGAGCGGGACCGCCTTGCGCCGGAACAGCGCGACGAAGATCGCGAGCACGACCTTGACCATGTAGTACACCGACTGGACGGTGGTGATCGACGAGCGGCCGCTCTCGCGCGCGCGCATCGCGACGGGCACCTCCTGCAGGCGCAGTCTGTGCTTGAAGACCATGACGGTTGCCTCGGCCTCGGGGTAGTCGTGCGGGTAGTCGGCGGCGAACAGCCGGATCCCGAGCCGGTTCGCGGCCTGGAAACCCGACGTCGGATCGGTGATGCGCTGCCGCGTCAGCGCAGAGACGATCCACGCAAGCAGGCGGATCCCCGCGCGCCGCGACCGCGACGAGCGATACCCGTCCCCGCCCATGAAGCGCGAGCCGACGGCGACGTCCGCCTCGTCGGCGAGCACCGGGCGCAGGATCGCGTCGAGCTCCGCTGGGTCGTGCTGGCCGTCGCCGTCGGCGCGGACCGCGACGTCGAACCCCTGCTCCCACGCGTAGCGAAAGCCGGTCTGCACCGCGCCGCCGATGCCGAGGTTGAACGGAAGCGAGATCACCTTCGCGCCCGCAGACCTGCGCGATCTCCGCGGTGCGGTCGGTCGAGCCGTCGTCGACGACGACGACGCGAAGCCCGGGGTCGTAGGCCGCGAGCTCGCCGACGACGCTCGCGATCGAAGCCTCCTCGTTGAACGCGGGGACGATCGCGACGCGGCGCAGCGCCCGCAGCCGTTCCGTGTCCAGCGCCGGAACCTCCAGCACCTCGGTCACGCGACCGGCTCCCGCACGCCCAGCCCGATCAAGTCCAAGAGGCGTCGCGCACGGTGCGCGTACGTGTGCTCGTCGAGAGCGCGCTCGCGCGCCCGCGCGCCGAGCTCCTCCGCAGCGCCGGGATCGCCGAGCAGCTCGCGGTACGCCGCGGTCGCACCGTCGGCGTCTTCGACCACGAGGAGCTCGCGGCCGGGCTCGAACCACGTCTCGATCCCGTCGTGCGGGTTCGAGACGATCGCCGCGCCCGCCATCGCGAGCTCGAACGGGCGCGCGGTCGACGACGCACGCACGGTCGCGTGCGCGCGGCGCGTCACGTTGAGCGCGATGCGCGTCGACGAGATCGCGCGGTTGAACGCGTTGAACGGGATCACGCCGAGTTGGCGGGCGCGGCCGATGTCGCCCTGGAAGTCCTCGCCGCCGAGTGCGAAGTCCACCTCGGGCAAACGGCGCGACGGCTCGCCGACGAGCTCGCGCATCCACTCGCGGCGGAACTTGTCCCCGTAGCCGTAGAAGAAGACGTCGTGCTCCTTCTCGACCGGCAGCGGCTTGAAGAGCTCCGGGTCGGCCGCCCAGAAGAGCGCCTCGGCGCGGCGCGCGCCGAGCTCGCGCAGCCGGTCGAGCCCGCCCTCCGAGTTCGAGACGACGAGGTCGTACTCACCCGGGTCGGCGCCGTAGTAGTAGTTGAAGCCGGTGTCCATCCCGCCGAACTCGGGCAGGCTCATCGGGACGTCGCCGTCGTAGAAGACGACGGGCACGCCGAAGCGCTCGCGAAGCGCGGTCGGGATGCCGCGCAGGTGCGACATCGGCACCGTGAAGACGAGCACGGCGTCGACGTCGCCCTCGCGCTCGAGGATCCGCTCGACGTGCCGCTGCCAGCGCGGCGTGACCCAGCGCCAGACGACTTCGCGGATGAACTTGTCGGTGTCGCCCGGGTCGGACTCCTCGCGGCGGAGATAGCGGTCGCCCTTGAGGCGCGCCCACGTGTCGCGCGCTCGGGCGAAGCTCTCGCCCTCGAAGTAGGCCGGGTTCGGTGCGGTCCGCCACCACGGGGACTCGACAGCTCGGCCGCGGTAGGGGGTCACGATCAGGTCGACGCCGACCTCGTAGAGACCCTTCCAGAGCTGCCACCACGCCGGCGTGCAGCCGTACCGGAAGTCGAGGTCGATCGCCGAGGCGACCGCGAGGATCTTCGGGGCCTTCACCGCGCCCGATTTTGCCCGAGTCAGCGGCTGTGGCCCGTAAAGACTTTGGTCATGTAGGGGAACTCGAACGTCCCCGGCGGAGCAAGCGCGCGGATGCGCCCGAGCAGTGCGGCCCGCTCGTCCTCGGGCAGCCGCGCGATGAAGCTGACCGAGGCGGCGCGCGCTACGAGCCCGTCCGCGTCCATCAGCTGCACGTGTGGGAAGGTTCGCTCCTCGACGTCGGTGAAGAGCGGGGAGGCGAGCGGCTCACCTCCAGGGTGGCCACCTCCGTTTGGATAGGCGTCCCCCTTGTACGGCCTGATCGCCTCCGCGTACGCCTGGTGCACCGGGTGCGACTCGTCACGCACGTTCCAGATGAGCGCGACGCCGCCGCGCGGCCGGAGGACCCGCTTCAGCTCGGGCAGGGCGCGCTCGGGATCGAACCAGTGGAACGCCTGCGCCGCCGTGACGGCGTCGGCGGTCCCGTCGTCGAGCGGAATCGACTCCGCTGTCCCAGAGATGATCTCGGCGTCCACGACGCGCTCGAAGATCCTCCGCATCTCGGCGATCGGCTCGACGCCGGTCACGCGAAACCCACGCGCGACGAGCTGCCTCGCGAACTTGCCGGTGCCCGCGCCGACGTCCACGATGTGCGCGCCCGGCTCGAGCTGGAGAGCGTCCACGATGTGGTCGAGCGCGTCGGCGGGATAATCGGGGCGCGCCCGTTCGTACACCTCGGCCGCGGCCTCGAAGCCGCGTGCCGTCGGGTGGATGCTCAGTAGGCACCTTTCCGCCCGAAGACCGCGGGGATCGTCTTCAGCAGGATCGTGACGTCGAGCCAGATCGACCAGTTCTCCAGGTAGTAGAAGTCGAGCCGAACCAGATCGTCGAACGTGAGCTCCGAGCGGCCGGAGATCTGCCAGAGGCCGGTGATCCCCGGGAGCACGAGGTAGCGCTTGCGGTGCCAGGGCTCGAGCAGGTGGTAGTCGCGGATCGGCAGCGGGCGAGGGCCGACAAGGCTCATCTCGCCGCGCAAGACATTCAAGGCCTGAGGGACCTCGTCGAGGGAGAGCGCGCGCAGGAGCGCACCGACGCGCGTCACTCGTGGGTCGTCGCGGATCTTGAACAGCGGCCCCGACGCCTCGTTCTGCGTCTCGAGCGAATCCTGAAGGTGCTCCGCCCCCGCGCGCATCGTGCGGAACTTGATCATCCCGAACTCGCGTTCCCCGAGACCGATCCGCCGGTCGCGGTAGAGCACAGGCCCGCGCGAGTCGAGCTTGATCGCGACCGCAATGAGGAGCCAGATCGGCAGGCCGATGACGACGACGGCCGACGCGACCGCGAGGTCGAACAGCCGCTTGGTCGCCCAGTCGACGCCGGCGAACACGGGAGGGCGAAGCTCGAAGAGCGGCACCGCCTGGCCCGGCACGTACTCGGCGCGCTGCGTGAGGATCTCCGCCGTCGTCGGCGCGACGCGCACTTGCACGCCACGCTGGTGCGCCTGCTCCACGAGCTCCACGAGCTGCTCGTCGCTCACGTCGCCGCCGTTCACGATCAGCTCGTCGACCCGGCGGCCCTCGAGCACGGCGCCGAGGTCGTCGAGCGAGCCGAGCCTCGGGATCGGGATCCCGTCCTGCGCCGGCGAGATCGCACCGACGAACGAGTAGTCGATCCCGCCGCGCGTGTCGCCGAGCGTGCGTAGCAGGTGCTCGACGTTCTCTCCCCTGCCGACGAGGACTGCGCGTCGGCGCACTCCGAGCGTGTGCATGAGGTCGCGGGTCAGCCGTTCGTAGCTCGCCCGGAGGAGGCTGATGATCGCAGCGCAGGTGACGACCGCCGTCGGCGCGAGGCCGTACGTCCCGAACTGGTGGTCGACACCCCACGCGAAGACGACCGTGAGCGCGGCGACGAGCACGAGTGACGAGACGACTCGCCCGACGCCCGCGCGATGCTCGCGCTCGGCGTAGAGACCCGCCTGCCAGAAGACGAGGATCGTGATCAGCGTGAGGAACGGGAGCCACTGCTCCTCGGCCTCCCAGGGCACACCCCAGAGCGGCAGCTCGTGCTCGTAGAAGAGCCACCGGAGCACGAGCGCCAGGTAGAGCCCCAGCGCGAGGCCGCAGAGGTCGATCGTCAGGAGCGCCCCGATCGAGGCGAGGCGGCGCAGGAGCGTGCGGAGCGGAGGTCGGGCGAGGAACGAGGTTCGCGTCGCGCGGATATCCGACGAAACGCGGGTGCGGTCCTGCTCCGGCGGGGCCTCAGGGTCCGCCGCGGTGGTCACGAGGGCCGATTCTAGCCCTGCGTAGAGTGGAGACCCGTGGAGCACCTCGAGCAGCGCTACCGGGAGCACCATCGAGACGCCCGTTCGCCCGACTTCATCTGGGCCCGGCCGGAGCGGACGGCGCTCTTCAGTGAGTTCGTCGGCGGGCCGGGCCGCCGCGTGCTCGACCTCGGCTGCCGCTACGGAGCGCTCACGGAGTACTACGCGGCGGGAAACGACGTCACGGGCGTCGACATCGACCGCGAGGCGCTGGAGCACGCCCAGGCCCGGCTCGGGATCCAGGCGCTGTGGGCCGACCTCGACGACCCGCTCGCGTTCCTGGACGAGACCTTCGACGTGGTCGTGATCGGGGAGTTGCTGGAGCACATCCGCGAGCCGCAGCGGCTCGTCGACCAGGCCTACCGGGTGCTTCGTCCGGGCGGCACGCTCGTCGGCTCGACCCCGAACGGGTTCCGGTTCAAGAACCGGCTGAGCTTCCTCGCGGGGCGACCTCCGGAGCTCGACCCGACGCACCTCCACCTGTTCTCGCCCAACGACATCCGCGACCTCCTCGCCGCGTTCGTCGACCTGCAGCTGCGCTTCGTCGCCGGACGGTTCACGCGCTTGCACCCGCGCTGGTTCGCGAACGTGATCTTCTTCACCGCGACGAAGCCGGCCTGACCTCGTCGAGATCGCGCACCGGACGCCGAAGCGCGAGGTGACGAAGACCGAACGCGAGCGCGAGTGCGCGCCTGCGCTCGAGCAGGTCGGTGTCGTGGAAGTACACGTGGACGAAGTCCGGCAGCCGCACAGCGCGCGCGAGCATCCCGATCGTGTGCGTCGCAGGTAGCAGCCCCGGCTCGGGACCATCGACGACCCGGCCGCCGCCGTACGAGAGCGGGAACGTCGTCGCGGTCAGATCGACGAGCCCCGCCTCCGCCACCGCCTCGCGAACGTCGGCGTCCGTGTACCAGCCGCCGCCCGCGAAGTAGCTCGGCGCGAGATCGTGCGAATGGAGCCACCCGAGCTCGCGACGGACGCGCGCCGCGGGGTCGCCGCCCGTGGGCCGCGCGTGCGCGGGCGAGGTCCAGTGGGTGTGCAGCCCGAACGGGACCTCGAGCGCCCGGGCGCGTTCGAGCCAGAGCTGCTCGTCCTCGCCGTGCTCGGGGTCCGGGGGCCGGACGAGCGCCGCGACTCGGAACCCGCCCGGCGGGTCGTCGAGCAGACGCCGGAACCGCGCCCAGACGTCGTCGTCGAGCAGCCGCTCGACGTGGCAGGAGACGACCGCGGCTCGCACGGCTCCGTACGCTAGTGCGCCGATGGGTCGGCGCAGCGCATATCTGGTTCTCGCGGCCGCGGCCGCGCTGCCTCGGCTCGCAGCGCTTCTGGCCGAGCGGCGCGACATCACCGACGCGTTCGTGGACAAGGGCGACGACTTCGCGCTGACCTTCCTCGAGAGCGGGACGTACGGCTTCATCCCAGGGATCCCGTCCGCGTACACGCAGCCGCTCTACGGCTTCTTCCTGATCCCGCTCTACTGGGTGTTCGACAGGCACTGGCTCGTGATCGGGCTCGCGCAGACGGCGGTGGCGGTCGCGACGGCGTGGCTCGTCTACGAGATCGGCCGGCGCGTCGTCGACCGGAAGGTGGGCCTCGTCGCGGCGCTGTTGACGACGCTGCACCCCTACCTCGTCTGGCACGACGTGCACATGAACCGCGAAATCCTCGACCACTTCCTCGCGGCGGCGGCCGTCCTGCTCACGCTCGTCGTGGTGCAACGCGGCGGCTTGTTGTGGGCCGCGCTCCTGGGCGGCGTGCTGGGGCTGATGATCCTCGGCAACGTGCGGACGCTGTTCTTGCCGCTCGTGTTCGGCGCGTACGTGCTCTGGCGGCGGCGCAGCTGGACGTGGGAGCCCGCGGTCGCGCTCGGCGTCGCTGCGCTCGTGCTCGCGCCGTGGGTGATCCGGAACGAGGTCAGCGTCGGCTGCGTAGCGATCACGACCGACGCGCGCGCTCTCTGGAAGGCGAACAACGAGCAGACGCTCGAGACGCTGCAGCGCGGTGGCTGGATCGACGACGTCGAGAACATCCCGGGCGCGCCGATCACGCCGCAGGACGCGGGCGAGCTCTACAAGGAGACCGGGCGCATCGTCCGCACTGACGAGTGCGCGCAGATGCGCTTCTACCGCGAGCGCGCGCTCGACTTCATGGTCGACCATCCAGGCGAGAAGGCGAAGCTCGCGGCGTACGGGGCGAAGCTCCTCTGGCAGCCGAAGGTCCCGAAGACCGAAGGCCGGCCTGGCAAGGGCACGTTCCTCGACGTCGCGCGCGACTGGGCGGAGCCGCTCTTCATCGTCCCCGTCTTCCTGCTCGCGCTCTACGGCCTTACGCTCGTGCCGGGACACTTCGCGGGGCTCGCCGTGGCGCTCCTCGCCTACCAGACGGTGATGGCGATGCTCTTCATGGGCCAGACGCGCTACCGCGTCCCGTGGGACTTCCTGATCATGATCCTCGCCGCCGCCGCGGCGGTTCAGCTCGCGGGCCGGCTGCCGTTCAGGAACTCGCGGTAGAGCAGCTCGGTCCGCTCGATGTTCCGATGCTCGGCGAAATGCTCGAGCGCGCGGGCGCGTCCCGCCTCGCCCATCGAGCGGCGTCGAGCAGGGTCGCTCGCCAGGGCCACGAGCGCGGCGGCGAGCGGCCCAGCCTCCGCTGTCGGGACGAGCAGGCCCGTCTCGCCCTCGACCACGAGCTCGCCGAGGCCACCGATCTCGGCGGCGAGCACCGGGCGCGCCCGCTCCATCGCCTCGAGCGCGACCATCCCGAACCCCTCGCCGAGCGAGGGCACGACGACGATCGCAGCCTCGTCGATCGCAGCGGCGATCGGCGAAACGAAGCCGAGAAAACGCACCGCGTCCTCGACGCCGAGCTCCATTGCGAGCGCCTTGAGCGCCGGCTCGAGCGGACCGCGGCCCGCGAGGTCCAGCGTCAGCTCGGGGACCTGCTTGCGAGCCTCGGCGAACGCGCGGAGCAGGACGACATGCCCTTTGATCGGGATCAGCCGGCCGATGCAGAGCACGCGCGGCTCGTCCGGCGCCGGCGTCGGCTCGCGTCCGGGGACGATCCCGTAGTGCACGATCGAGAACTCGGTCTCGTCGAAGCCCTCGACCTCCGAGAGGTAGCGCGCGAGACCGCGCGAGATCGCGATGTGGAGGTGCGCAAGGCCGGCGACCGTGCGGTCGGCGAGCGCGAACCCCGGGTTCTCGCGGAACTCGTTGAAGCCGTGCTTCGTGCTCACCCGGAGCGGCACCGCCGCCACCGCGCCGGCGACCTGACCGTAGACGTCCGCATGCACGAGGTGCGTGTGCAGGATCAACGGTCGCGAGCGGGCGAGGTAGGCGGCGACGCGCGTGAAGGCAAGCGGGTCGACGTCGGCGCGCAGGCGGATCATGTCGACCGGCACGCCGCGCTCGCGCAGCTCGTCCGCGAACTCGAACGCGCCGGGCTCGTTCTCGTGCAGCTGCAGGAGGCGCACGTCCCAGTCGCGCTCACGAAGCCGCGGCAAGAGCGAGAGGAGGTGCGTTTCCGCGCCGGAGATGCCGGCGATCTTCGCGAGGTGCAGGACCGTCGACCTCATCGCGTCAGCTCCAGGATGCCCTTCGCCCACGATTCGACGGAGTGCTCGCGCGCAACGGTGGCGTGCAGCGTGCGGCCGAGCTGCCGCGCGATCTTCTTGGGAGAGCTCGGCGAAGGCCGCGATCCGCGCAGCGAGCTCGGCGGGGTCGTCCCGCGGGAACCGCAGCTCGTCGGGAAGCAGCGTGTCGAAGACGGGATTCGACGCGAGAACCGGAACGCAGCTCGCGGCCGCTTCGTAGACGACCTTGTCGGGCGCACCGGAGCGCATGTTGTTCACGAGCAGGTCGTTCGCCGCGAGGAGCTGCGGGTACCTGCGAGCGGTCGACCGGCCCGCCCAGCTCCGCCCGGTCTCCGAGCCGGAGCTCGTCCCGAAGCGCCAAGAGCTGGCGGCGGTGCCCTCGCTCCAGCTCCGACAGGGTCGGGCCGTGCACGGTCAGCCGGACGTCGAGCCCGCGGTCGAGCGAGCGACGGATCGCGCGGAGCACGGTGTCGAGCCCCTTCGCCGGGGAGTAGCGCCCGAGCGCGAGCAGACGGAGCTCTTCCCCTGGCGGACGGTCGTGGCACGGGAACTCGGCGAGGTCGATCCCGTGGCCGATCGCGTGCACCTTGGAAGAGTCGAGCGGGAAGGAGCGGCGGTCGACGCTCGCGACCGCCGAGGAGACCGCCGCGGCGGCACGGAGTGTCGGGCCGGCGCGCCAGTGCGTGAACCAGAGGACGAGCGGAATGCCGAGCGGCCGCACGAGCGGCGCGCCGAGCACGGCGTAGATCGGGCACATGTGCGCGACGACGCCGACCGGCCTCGGGCTGAGCTCACGCACGAGCGCAGCCTCGAAGCGCAGGCCGCGCCCGACCTTGTGTCGGTCGCGGAACAACCGCACCCGCGCGTTCGGCGGCAGCGCACCGTCTGCGGCGCCGTCGGCGAGAACGACCAGCTCGTCGACCTGCTCAGCGAGCGCGCGAAGCATCGGGACGGTCGCGGCGAGCGCGTGGTGGGCCGGATCGACCTGCTGCGTGATGAAGACGAGCTTCCGCATCAGAAGTAGTCCGTGTCGCCAAGCGTGAAGTGCCACGCTTTCGGCCCCAGCGGAAGCGCGCCGTGGTCCAGCGCGTGCCCGATCAGGCGAATCGTCTCGGGCGTCGGGACGAACCCGGCCGACACGTACGCACCGGAGTGCGCTGCGGGCAGCAGCGCGAGCAACGCGCGCGCACCACGCGCCGCGCGCACGCAGCGCCGGAGCAGCCGTCGCGTCTCGCGAAACGTCGGGGCGACGAGGTCGGCCACGTACGCGGTGTCGACGCCGCGGAACCGCTTGCGTCCCACGACCGCATACCCATTCGGCGACGCGAGCAGCGTGTACGCGCGCGGCGAGTCCGCGTAGCGCCAGTTGAGGTATGCCGCGTCGCGGACGAAGTGGCTCGGCAGCCGGGTTCGCATCGCCCGGTACGCCTCCTCCTGCTCGGGGCCGAAGCGCTCGAGCCGCTCGCCGTCGTCGCGGTCGCGGCCCGGCAGGAGCGGGCGCGCCCAGATCCGCAGCCGGGCAACGTCGAGCCAGCCGAGCTTCGCGATGTAGATCGGGCCGGCGAGCTTGTTCGTGAACCCGAGCTCGAGCGCAGCCCCGGTTTCGCGCGCCGCGCGCTCGACCTCGCCGTTCAGCCGCTGGAAGATGCCGCGACCCTGGAACTCGGGATCGGTGACTGCCCAGAGCGGCAGCGTGGCAATCGCCTCCCGACCGCCGACGACCGCGCGGTAGTGGCTCGCGCCGAGCACGCCGACCACGCGATTCTCCTCTTCCGCCAGCGCGATCGTGCGCGGCCCGACTGGATTTTCGTCGAACCACCAGTCGAACTCGGCCGGGTCGAGCTCGTACCCGCGCACGCGGTCGAGCAGCGCGAACACCTCCGCGCGTCGCGACGGCTCGTACGCCAGCGTCCGGCCGCTCACTTCGAGGACGTGCCGAGCGCCGCGTTCAGGATGCGCCGCGCGTGCGTGCCGGCGACGGTGTCCTTGATCCCGATCAGGTCGCACGCGCCCGCGAGCACGAGCTCGAAGGTGCGCGGTGGGTACGGCTCGATGTTGTAGCGATGAAGGCGCAGCGGATCGGTGTGCGGGCCGTTCGTCCCCGACACCGACGTGAACGCGAGCTCGTAGCCCGCCTGGCGGACGAGGCTCAGGTGCACCGCCTTGTAGTGCGCCTCGGAGCCCTTGACGTATGCGAACGAGCGCACCTCGCGCCCGAGCCGCTCCTCCAGCCGCAGTTTCGAGAGGACGATCTCGCGCGCCGCCTCGTCGACGGCGAGGTCGGCGAGCGGACGGTGGCTGATCCCGTGCGACTCGACCCGCACACCCGCGGCCTCGAGCTCGCGCAGCTCCCCCCAGTCGACGGTGGAGTTCAGCAGGCCTCCCGCCGCCAGCCGCTCCTCGTGCGGCAGCGGCCTCCGGCCGTCGAGGTAGCCGATCGGCACGAAGATCACCGCCGGGTAGCCGTGCTTCTGCAGCACGGGCGCAGCGTGGTCGAGGTTGTCGCGGTAGCCGTCGTCGAACGTGATCAGCACGGGGCGCGCGGGCAGCGCGACGCCGTCGCGGTAGTGGGCGAGCACGTCGTCGAGCGAGACGACCGTGTAGCCGAGCTCACGCAGCTGCGTGAGCTGGTCGTCGAACGCGGAGACGGGGACGCTGAGCGGGTTCTCGGGCAGGTCGTTGACCTTGTGGTACATCAGCACGCGCAGGCGAGCGTCGGCGGCGCCGTTCCGCGGCGACAGTGTGGAGGTCGTCTCTCCGATCGTCCGGTAGACCCCGTTCTTCAGGAGCTGCTTTGCCCGCTCTGCGCGCACGGGATCAGTCTAGGGAGGCGACGAGGTCGCGAACCCGCGCGGCGTACTCCTCGGGTGTCGCAAGCCAGTCCGCCGCGCTGCGCGCGGCGCCCAGCGCGAGCTCCTCTGCCCACGTGGGGTCCAGGAGCACGTCCACGAGCGCGTCGGCGAGCGCGGCCGGGTCCTCGACGTCGACGAGAACGCCGTTCGCGCCGTCGCGGACGAGGTCGACCACCCCACCCGCCCGCGCAGCGACGACCGGCCGCCCGCGACAGAACGACTCGAGCACGATCCGGGGGAGACCCTCCGAGCGCGAGGGAAGCACGAGCGCGGTCGAGGCGTCGAGCTCGCCGAGCAGCTCGGCCTGGTCGAGCGCGGGGTACCACCGCGTCTGGCGCGGCAGGTCGACGAGCAGCTCGTCGACCACATCGTTCTTCGCACCGCGACCGACGAGCTTCAGCTCCGCATCGGGCACGCGCGGAGCTGCATCACGCCAGGCCTGCGCCAGGACGTCGATGCCCTTGTAGTCCTCGAGCACCCCGACGAAGAGCAGCGCCGCGCGCGCGGGCAGCGGCACGCGAGGCAGCTCGCGGTAGAGGCCAAAGTCGACGAACGCCGGGAACTCCGCGACGGGCTCGACACCTTCGTCGCGCACGAGATCGGTCGTGAAGTCGGACAGCGTCCGCACGCCGTCTGCACGCCGCACGCCGGTTCTCGCGAGCAGGTCGACCGCCGGCGCGGCGAAGCGGCGCAGCTGCGACCCGTAGAGTCGTGCCGAGGTCCGCCAGTCGCCGTGCAGGTCGAGCACGATCCGCGCCTCGCTGCGCGCAAGACGCCTGCCGAGCAGGACCGCGGGGACGTCGTGTGCGCCGTGCACGAGCACCGCGTCCGGTTCGAAGTCGCGCAGCTCGCGCGCGACGCGCAGAGGAAGCGAGAGATGAAAGGCGACGCCGTCGAGCAGGCGTGGCCGGACCGGCTTCACGAGGTGGAACGTCTCGTCGTCGGGAGGATCGGCGTCGGCAGCGCTGGCGAGCACGCGCACGTCCGCGACGCGCTCGAGCGCGTCGAACTTCTTTCGCGTCGCGTCGGCGAGCGGCATGCGATATCGAGTTCTTCCGACGAACAGGATGCGCAGAGAACTTCACCTCTCTTCGTTTCCGGTCACGAGGGCGCGGACCCGAGCGGCGTACTCCTCAGGCGTTGCGAACCACTGCTCCGATCCTGCCTTCGCAACCAGCCCGAGACCGGACGCAAGCTCCCGATTTGACAGAACCCTTACGAGCGCGCGCGCCAGCCCCTCGGCGTCGTCCGAGGGGAAGAGCAGGCCGTTCTCGCCGTGGCTGACGAGATCCTCGATCCCCCCGCCCCGCGCGCCCACGACCGCTCGCCCGCGGCAGAACGCCTCGACGACGACGCGGCCCATTCCCTCGCGGCGTGACGGGAGCACGAGACACGTGGCCGCGTCGAGCTCGTCTGCGATCTCCTCCGGCGCGAGCCCGCTCTCCCAGGAGACGTTCGGGCCGCGGTCGACGAGCGTGCGCGCAAGGTCCTCGCGCGCGCCCGCGCCGATCAGCCGCAGCGACGCGTTCGGCAGCTGCTCCGCGACCCGAGGCCATGCCTCGACGAGCAGGTCGACGCCCTTGTAGAGCTCGAGCGCGCCGACGAACAGCGCCACGGGGCGCTCGGGCAACGGCACGGGCGGAACGAGGAACGGATCGAGGTCCATGAACGCGGGAAAGGTCGCTGCGGGCTCGACGCCGAGCTCGCGGACGATGCCCGTCGTGAAGTCCGAGACGGTCCGAACCGCGTCGACGTGCCGCACCGCCCAGGCAGCGACTCGGTCGGCGAAGGGGTTGAGGACACGCCGCGTCCTCGATCCGTAGAGCCGCGTCGCGGTGCGCCAGTCGCCGTGGACGTCCAGGATCACCTTCGTGCGGCTGCGCGAGAGCCGTCGCGCGATCACCGCCGAGGCCGCGTCGTGCGCTCCCTGGACGAGCACCGCGTCCGGCTGGAAGTCGCGCAGCAGGCGCCGGAGGCGGAACGGAAGCGACGCGTGGAAGAAGAGGCCGTCGAGGAGCCGCGGGCGGAGCGGCGGCACGAGCGTGAACGTCTCGTCGTGCAACGGCGACCCGCTTGCCGCGCTTGCGAGCACGCGCACGTCGAGCGCGCCCGCCATCGCATCGAACTTCAACTGCTCGGAGGAGGGCAGCGGCAGCGTGTATCGGCGTCGGCCGACGAGGAGGAGGCGGGGCTTCACGCCTCCGCAGTCTCGCGCAGCAGCTCCTCCAGACGCCCGTAGATCCGCTCCGGCGAGAACCGCTCGACCGACCGCGGGCCGGCCGCGCGGAGCCGCTCGCGGAGCTCGCGGTCGTCGAAGTAGCGCCGGATCGCGGCGGCGAGCGCCTCGGGGTCCTCGGGCGGGACGAGCAGCCCGTTCTCTCCGTCGCGGACGATCTCGGTCACGCCGCCCGCCGCGGTCGCGATCACCGGCGTGCCGACCGCGAGCGCCTCGACGAGCACGTGGGGGAAGTTCTCCCACTTGGAGGGAAGCACGACCGCGTCCCCGGCGCACAGGAGCTCGAAGACGGTCGCCCGGGGCTGCGGGCCGAGGAAGCGCGCGCGACCGTCGAGGCCGAGCTCGCCGGCCAGCGCGCGCAGCTTCTCGGCGTCCGGCCCGTCGCCCGCGAGGACGAGGTCGAGCCCGTCGAGCCTCGTCAGCGCCTGGAGCGCGACGTCGACGGCCTTCTGCACCGAGAGGCGGCCCGCGAAGACGAGGGTGGGGCCGTCGAGCCCGTGCCGGCGGCGGAGCTCGTCGCGCTCCTCCAGCGCGGCCGGCCGCTCGACCGGGTTCGGCAGCACCTCGATCCGCTCCGACCGGATCCCCCACGCTGCCGCGAGGCCCCGAAGCGACTCGCTCGGGATGACGATGCGCGAGGCACGCCGCAGCGCGAGGTTGCGCGCCGTGCGCAGCGTGCGCACGCGCCAGCCGCCCGCGCGCTGGAACGAGTCGAGGTCGCCGCCGTACAGCCCGTAGCGGATCGATCGCTCGTAGGTCGGGTCCGAGGTGAGCTTCTGCACGATCGGCGCGTGCACGAGTGCCGAGCCGAGCGCGCTGCGGCCGAGCATCCCCGTCGAGTAGACGACGTCGGCGCGTCGCGACGCTGCAGCGATCAACTGCACGCGCGCGCGCGTGACGCACCCCGCGCGGCAGCGAGCGCGAGGCCCAGTGCACCGGGAACGCCTCGAGCGCCGGCGCCTGGTCGGCCGTCGTGACGACCTCGACCTCGTGCCCGCGCGCGAGCAGCATCTCCGCGACCTCCGGCGCGTGGCTCGCCGGCCCGCCGACGTCCGGCGGCCAGATTCCAGACACGATCAGCACCTTCATGCCGTGGACACTTGCACAGGCGGGTGCGCGCGAATCCGAGCGAGCAGCACCGTCCACACCGCCGCGAAGACGATCGTCGACGCGAGCACCGCGAACGCCGCGCCGGTCGCGCCCCACTCACGCCCGAGCACGACGAGCAGCGGGACGAGGACGATCGTCTCGATCCCGTGCGCGACGACGCGCAGGTTGGGCCGTCCGATCGAGATCGGGAGCGACTTGCTCCAGCCGTAGACGAGTTGGATCGCCCCTGCGAGCAGCACGATCCGCGCCGCGTCCACAGCCGCCCCGTAGTCCGGCAGCAGCAGGTCGAACAACCAGGGCATCAGCAGCCAGAAGACCGGGACGGCGACGGCCATCAGCGCAGCGGCGCCGAGCGTGTAGCGCTTGACGCCCGCGAGCACCGCGTCTGGCCGTCCACGCTCCCAGTGGCGCGTCTGGTCGGTCAAGAGAATCAGTCGGACCGGCGAGCTGAGCGAGCTGAGGCCCTGCTGCGGAGCCTGCGCGGCGCGGAAGAGGCCGACCTGGTTCACGGTGCTGACGACGCCGAGCAGGATCTGCGCGATCCACGCGCGGACCGAGACGATGCCGGTGCCGAGACTCGACTGCAGGACGAACGAGACGATCTCTTTCCGATCGGCGCCGAGCGGAACTCGCGCCGCGCGCGGAAACCGCGACAGCGCCACGAGCCCCATCACCCCGAGCACGGCGGTGGCGACGACCTGCGCGACGACGAGCGCGGCGACGGTCTCGGTGACGCCGTACTGCGTTCCGACGACGATCGCGACGAGTCGGAGCACCATCGACACGAAGAGGAAGAACGCGCGCACGTCGTAGCGCCCGCGAAGCAGCAGCGCCGCCGCCGCGGTGCCTTCGATCGAGTAGAGAAGCGGTAGCGGCGACGCAATGAGCAGCGGCACCGTCAGGTCGGTGTCGAACAGCGCTTCGCTCGCCGGTGCGAGCGCGCAGATCAGAGCGCCCGCGACGAGCGCGCTCGCGCTCTTCAACCCGAACGCGAGCTGGAACAGCCGGCGGAAGCGCCCCCAGTCGTCCGCCTCCGCATAGCGGAACCCGTACTTGACGAGCGCCTCCTCGCTCGTCAGGTCGAGCAGCAACTGGAAGAGCGCGACCGTCGCCAGGACGAGAGCGAGCCGGCCGAAGTCTGCGATGCCGAGAACGTTCGCCGCGATGAGCGTCCCGGCGATCCCGAGCGCCGTGGCCCCGTAGCTCCCCAGCGCGGTCGCGAGCCGCCGGCGCAGGAGGTTCATGCGCCCCACGGTACTGAAGGTTTGTGTTGGACTCGTGACAGTGCTGCGCCCCTACCCCGTCCTGTTCGCGCTCTGCGTGCCGCTCGTGTTCCTGCACGCGGACTATCAGCCCTCGTTCAGCATCTCGATCGGCGGCAGCGACGCGACGCTGTACCTCTCCGACGTCGCGGTGCTCGCGGCCGGCGCCGTCGGGCTCGCCGCCGGTCTGCGGCTCGGCTTCGCGCCGCTCCGGGCCGGCCGTGCGATCTGGATCGCGTCAGCGGTCTTCCTCGCGTTCGTCCTGGCGGGGACCGCGGTCGGCGCAGCCACGACCGACGGCTACCCGCTCGCGGACAACCTGCTCACCGCGGCGAAGCTCGCCGAGTACGCGCTCCTCGCGTTGGCCGCGCCGCTCGCCGTCCGCGGTGCCAAGGAGCTCACGCCGTTGCTCGTCGCGCTCACGGCGTGGAGCACGGCGGCAACGTTCGGAGCGCTGCTGCAGTTCCTCGGCGTCCTGAACGAGTTCGAGGGCCGCCGGCCGGGGCAGCGCGAGCCGTCGTTCCTCGGGATCCACGACCTCGCCGCGCTCTCGGGCGCGACGCTCGCCGTCGGGCTGCTGGCGCTCGCGCTCGGCGAGCGGCGCCGGCTCGGGCTCGTCGCCGGGATCGCCGGCGGGCTCGGGGTCGATCCTCTCCGGCGCGACCGCTGCAGTCGTGGGGGTCGCCGCCGCGGGCGCGGCCGCGTGGCTGCTCGGCCGACGGCGCGCGCTCGCGATCGCCGTCGTCGTGGTCGTCGTCGCCGGCGGGACGATCGCGATCCGCACGGTCGACACGCGGCCGCTCCTCGACGCGCTGCGGATCGACCGGCCGCGCGACGTCGCAACCGACCCGGAGGCGAGCTGGCAGCAGCGCGCAGCGCTCGCCTACATCGGCGGCCGGATCTTCCTCGACCACCCGCTGCTCGGCGTCGGCTGGCAGGCCTCGTCCGAGGCCGAGTGGTACGAGCCGTATCTCGCACGACGCTCGCGACCGGTTCCCGGACCTGCCCGAGCGGGCGCTGCCCTCTCCGGAGCACGAGTGGGGAGTCCAGAACGCCTACGTCCAGGCCGCGGCCGACCTCGGCATCGGCGGGCCTCGCCGCCTGGCTCGCGCTCTTCCTCGTCCCGCTCGCGGTCGCCTGGCGGGCAGGCCCCGCGGCGGGCGTCCCTATCCTGTGGCTGCTCGTGAGCATGGGAATCTGGATCGGACTCGGTCTCGTGGCGGGGATCCCGCTCGTCGGCCTGACGTGGCTCTCGATCGGGCTCGCAGCGGCCTCGGCAGCCTGGCGTGAGCTCGCCTAACCGGCCCGGCGAGGGCCGCCGGAACCCACCGCCCGGCACGCCGACGTACGCCCTGCTGCGGCCGCTCTCGGACTGGATCCGCGCGGAGGCGGAGTCGTTCCACGCCGAGCGCGGGCCGTACCGCGTGCTCGACGTGGGCTGCGGCGTCAAGCCGTACTACCCCTGGTTCGAGCCGTACGTCTCCGAGTACGTCGGGCTCGACATCGGCGGCAACCCGAACGCGGAGCTCGAGGGGACGATCGAGTCGATCCCGGCCGAGGACGCGAGCTTCGACCTCGTCCTCTGCACGCAGGTGCTCGAGCACTGCGACGACCCCGCGCAGGGGGTCCGCGAACTGCGCCGCGTCACGAAGCCGGGCGGCCGGGTGCTGCTCTCGACGCACGGCGTCATGGTCTACCACCCCTCCCCCAACGACCTGTGGCGCTGGACGCACGAGGGCCTCGAGCGCCTCTTCCTTACGAACGGCACATGGGAGAGCGTTAGCGTGCGTCCGGCGACCGGAACGACCTCCACCCTCGCACTCTTGCTCTCCATCTACGTCGATCTCGCCACCCGCCGCGCACACGTTGGTGCGCTCGGCCGGGTCGTCACGCGCGGCCTCCAATCCGTCGCTGCCGCGGTCGACGCTCGCGCCGCGATCCTGCGCGAGCCGGGGCCGGGAACGCTGCACGCGAACTACCACGTGACGGCGGTCGCGTGAGCCGCCGCGTCCTCGTCACCGGCGGCGGCGGCTTCATCGGCTCGAACCTCGCGCGCCGGCTGCTCGAGCAGGGCGACGACGTGCGCGTGCTCGACAACTTCTCCACCGGCAACCGGCGGAACCTCGCCGACGTCGTCGAGGAGCTCGAGGTGGTCGAGGGCGAGCTGCGGAGCTACGAGCGCGTGCACAACGCGATGCGCGGCGTCGAGGTCGTCTTCCACCAGGGAGCGCTCCCGTCGGTGCCGCGCTCGGTGCAGGACCCGCTCACGACCGGCGCGGTGAACGTCGAGGGGACGCTCAACGTCCTGCTGGCCGCGCGCGACGAGGGCGTTCGCCGCGTGATCATCGCGTCGTCGTCTTCGGTGTACGGGAACACGGGGACGCTGCCGCGCTTCGAGACGCAGTTCCCCGACCCGCTCTCGCCCTACGCCGTCTCGAAGCTCGCCGCGGAGCGCTACGCCGTGTCCTTCGCGCGCGTGTACGGGCTCGAGACGGTGACGCTCCGCTACTTCAACGTCTTCGGCCCGAGGCAGGACCCGACCTCGCAGTACGCCGCCGTCGTCCCGCGCTTCATCGCCGCAGTCGATGCGGGCGAGCCCGTGTCGATCTACGGCGACGGCGAGCAGTCGCGCGATTTCACGTACGTGGACAACGTCGTCGACGCGAACATCAGGGCAGCCGACGCGCCCGAAGCCTCGGGCCACGTGATGAACGTCGCCACCGGCGAGCCGCGGAGCGTCAACGCGCTCGCCGACACGATCGGCGAGGTGCTCGGCAAGCGCGTCGAGAAGGAGTACCTCCCGCCCCGCACGGGTGACGTCCGCGACTCGTGGGCCGACGTCGCGGAGGCGCGGCGCCTGCTCGGCTGGGAGCCGCAGATCGGTCTCGAGGACGGTCTGCGCCTGACCGCCGACGCGTTCCTCGCGCGTGCCTGAGGAGCGGACGAAGGTCCTCCGGGTGATCGCCCGCCTGAACATGGGCGGGCCTGCGCTGCACGTGGCGTACCTCTCGGCCGGGCTCCGCGAGCACGGCTACGACACCACCCTCGTCGCCGGCAGCCTCGCGCGGGGCGAGGACTCGATGGAGTTCGTCGCAGACGAGTTGGGGGTGGAGGTCGTGCAGCTGCCGGGGCTTCGGCGCGACATCTCGCCGATCCGCGACGTGGTCGCGGTGCTTCGCCTCGCGCAGTTGATCAAGCGCGAACGACCGGCGATCCTGCACACGCACACCGCCAAGGCCGGGGCGGTCGGGCGCCTGGCGGCGCTCGTCTCGGGTGACGCGCGCCCGCCGATCGTCGTGCACACGTTTCACGGCCACGTGCTGCGCGGGTACTTCGGGCCGCTCCGAACGCTCGGCTTCCGTTTGCTCGAGCGTTGGCTCGCACGCGGTACGACCGCGCTCGTCGCGGTCAGCCCCGAAGTCCGGGACGACCTCGTCCGGCTCGGAGTTGCGCCGCGCGAGAAGTTCACCGTCGTGCGTCTCGGGATCGAGCTCGAGCAACGGCTGGGCGGCCGGAACGGCAGGGACGAGACCCGGCGCGTGCTCGGGATCTCACCCGAGCGGTTCACGGTCGGCTGGATCGGCCGCATGACGGGCGTCAAGCGCACGGGTGACGTGCTGCTCGCCTTCAAGGAGCTCCGCGAGCGCGGGGTCGACGCGTGCCTCTGCATGGTCGGCGACGGCCCCGAGCGGGGGCAGGTCGAGCAGCGCGCTCACGACCTCGGGATCATGCGAGACACGTTGTTCCTCGGCTACCAGGAGGACGTCGCTCCGTTCTACGCCGCGTTCGACGCGATGATCCTCCCCTCGGGCAACGAGGGGACTCCGGTCAGCGCGATCGAGTCCCTGGCCGCCGGGCGGCCGGTGGTCGCCACGCGGGTCGGAGGCGTGCCCGACGTCGTCCGCGACGGGGAAGACGGCTTCCTGGTCGAGCTCGGCGACGTCGGCGAGCTCGCAGGTGCGCTCGTGCGGCTCGCCGAGGACCCCGAGCTCCGGGTGCGGATGGGCGAGGCCGGCCGCGCCCGCGTGCTCCCGCGCTACGCCGTCGAGCGGCTCGTCGAGGACGTCGACCGGCTCTACCGCTCGCTTCTCGCCGCGTGACGCCTCGCCTCGTCGCCGTGTGGGCCTGCGTCGCGCTCGCGCTCCTCTCGAGCGCTGTGACCCTCCCCGACACCTGGCGCTGGCTCTCCGACCAGCGCACCGAGCTCGAGGCGCTCTCTCCTGCGGACCGCATCCAGGCGCCGGGCTTCAACAACCGCCTGCCCGTCGGCGGCTTCGACCTCTTCCGCGAGAACATCCGCCGCGGCGACAAGGTCTTCGTGCTCGCGCGCCCCGGGACCACGGTCCGCGGCGTCGACTTCCCGACCGGCGCGCGGACGTTCGCGCGCTACTACCTCCTCCCGGCGATCGTGGTCGACCGGCTCGAGGACGCGACGGTCGTCGTGGGGATCGGCCTCGACCCGCGGGAGCTCGGGCTCCGCTACCGGAGCGAGCAGCGCGAGGACCCCTTCTATGTCGCGCGCATCAGGGACCCGTCGTGACCGGGCTCCTGCTCGCGAACGCGCTCTTCTTCGCGATCGGCGCCGGGCTGCTGCCGCTGCTTCGCATCGCACCGGACCGGGCGTCGCTCGTCGAGCGACTGCCGCTCGCGTATCCGGTCGGCGTCGCAGCGACGGGGATCGTCGCGGCGCATCTCGCGCTGATCGACGTCCCGCTCGGGCTGGTCGAGCTCGTGGTGCTCGCGGCGGTCGTCCTCTTCTTCGGGCTCCGGCGGGCGCGCGGGGCGACCGCAAGTAACACAGTGTTACTTGCCGAGCCGCGCTGGAGCAGGTGGGTCGGCGCGGGCACACTCGCGGTCGCGCTCGTGCTCCTCGCGCACGCGTGGGGGACGTACGAGATCCGCCCGCTGCTCGAGTGGGACGGCTGGGCGATCTGGGGGACGAAGTCGCGCGCGCTCTACGAGTTCGGCGGCGCAACCGGCCCGGTCTTCACGAGCGACGTCTACCTCCCGCTGCAGCATCCGCTCGCTGCTCCCGTCGCTCGACGCGATCGACTTCCGCGCGATGGGCACGTACGACCCGACGCTCGTGCACGTGCAGCTCGCGCTGCTCGCGTTCGGCTTCCTGCTCGGGTTCGTCTCGCTGCTGCGCGACCGCGTGCCGCTCGCGCTCGTCGGCGCGTCGGCGCTCGCGGTGCTGAGCGCAGAGCCCGTGCTGAAGCAGCTCTCGACCGGCCTCGCCGACGTCCCGCTCGCGTTCTTCGTCGCGCTCGGGCTCGCTCGGCACGGGCCGCTGGCTCGCTTCCGGGGAGCGCTGGGCGCTCGTGGCCGGGACGCTCTTCCTCGGCGCGGCGACGCTGACGAAGAGCGAGGGCCTCTTCTTCGCGCTCGCGGCGCTGCTCGCGCTCGCTCCGTTCGCGTGGGAGCCGCCGCCGCGAGCTCGGGCTCGCCGCCGGCGCGGTGGTCGCGATCGTGCTGCCCTGGCGGCTGTTCGTCTCGCTCCGCGACCTTCCCCTCGTCGAGTACCGGTTCCGCGACGCCGTGTCGCCCGCATACCTGTCGGACCACTGCGGACCGCGTCGGGCCGGCGGTCCGCGGCCTCGGCAGCGAGCTGCTCTCGGGCGACTGGGGGCTGCTCGTGCCGCTCTTCCTCGTCGCGGTCGTCGCCGCGGTGCTCGCCGGCCGCTACGCGCTCGCGGGCTTCGCCGTCCTCTGGACCGCGCTCGCGTTCGGCGGGCTCGTGCTCGTGTACTGGATCTCGACGATCCCGGTCGAGCTCGCGCTCGTCTGGTCGGGCGACCGCACGATCGTCACGGTGGTGATCGGAGCGGCCGCGCTCGCGCCGCTCCTGGCGGGGGCCGCCTGGGCTAGCCGCGGGGGAGCAGGCGAAACACGTTGAACGCCGGCTTCTTCTGGCCGGTGCGCGTCAGCAGCCCGGACTGCCAGCCGCCGAGCCTCGGCTCGTCGCGCAGCAGGAACCAGAGCATCATGTCGATCCGCGGGTTCTTGCGGGCCATCCCGTAGGCCTGCTTCATGTACGCCGCCTGCTGGGCGTACGAGACGCCGAAGGCGCGATCGGGCGGGTTCGTCTGGTAGCCGTACTCGGTGATCCAGAGCCGCTTGTTGCCCCAGAGCCGGGTCAGCTGGACGATCAGCGTGTTGATGTTCCCCATCGTCACCGCCGTCGACGAGGGGTTTGTGGTCGGCGTCTCGGTCTTCCGCCCGTAGTACGGGTGGTGGGCGTACGCGTCGAACTTGCGCAGGCCGGCGGTGTGCAACGCCCGCATGAACGCGAGCGGCGCGATCGTCGGCCTGGCCGAGGTCGGCGAGTTGTTGCCGCGCGGCGCAGTCGCCCCGCACGCGACCTTCTCGCCCCTGATCAGCGTCCGATGGATGCCGCCGTAGACCGCGTTGCAAATCTTCGTGTAGTCGATCGGGCTCTGCATCACCCAGCGTCCGCCCACCCGTCGGTACTGCTGCTTGAGGCCGATCGGGAGGTTCGGCTCGTTCCAGGCCATCCAGAGCTTCACGGGCGGGAGCGCACGCCCGTCGGAAGCCGGATAGAGGCCGCTGTAGCGCTTCGCTGCCGCGTAGGCGAAGTTGTTCAGGTCGGCGATCGCGCGCGGCGGCACGTTCAGCCCGGCGCCGCCGTTCGCCCACGACGGCGTGCCGAAGATCGAGAAGAGGATGCGGATCTTGTGCTGGGCGGCATAGTTGACGGTGCGGTCGTAGAGCGTCCAGTCGTACGCGGGGTCGGCCGGGTCGGTCGCGCGGGCCGGGCGGCGCTCGGCGACGCCGATGCGACCGCCCCAGTAGAGGTTGAGTCGCAGGACCTGGGTGCGCGCCTGCTCCATGATCGGAAAGACCGACGTCGGCTCGTCGTACAGCGCGGCCTCGTCGAGGAGACCGACCAGCATCCCGCGCGCGGCTCCGGCCGTGGGCACGCACAGGAGAGCGACGGCGAGCGCCGCCACCATGACCCGGAGACTTCTAGACACGCGCGGGTGCTCGTCCTGGAACGGGTTGAGTCGTGTCCAGCATGCGCCGGAGACCGTCCTCCAGCTCGACTTCGGGCTCCCAGCCGAGCAGCTGCTTCGCGCGCGTGATGTCGGGTCGGCGCACCTGCGGGTCGTCGACCGGAAGCGCTTCGTGCACGATCTCGCTCGACGACCCGGTGACGCGGATCACCGTCTCGGCGAGCTCCTTCACGGTGAACTCGCCCGGGTTGCCGAGGTTGACCGGGAGGTGCTCGCCGCTCGTGGCGAGCAGGTAGATCCCCCGGATCAGGTCGTCGACGTAACAGAAGCTCCGCGTCTGCGACCCGTCGCCGAACACCGTGAGCGGCTGGTTCGCAACCGCCTGGCGCACGAAGGTCGGGATCGCGCGGCCGTCGTTCGGCCGCATGCGCGGACCGTAGGTGTTGAAGATCCGGACGATCGCCGTGTCCACGCCCTGCTGGTTGTGGTACGCCATCGTCAGCGCCTCGGCGTAGCGCTTGGCCTCGTCGTAGACGCCGCGCGGGCCGATCGGGTTGACGTTGCCCCAGTACGTCTCCTTCTGCGGGTGCTCCTCCGGGTCGCCGTAGACCTCGCTCGTCGAAGCAAGCAGCAGGCGTGCGCGCTTGAACTTCGCCAGTCCGAGGGCGTTGTGGGTGCCGTAGGATCCCACCTTGAGCGAGTGCAGCGGCATCCGCAGGTAATCGATCGGGCTCGCGAGGGCGGCGAAGTGGAAGACGAAGTCGACCGGCTCGTCCAGGTCGAGGTGCTCCGTCAGGTCGTGGTTCACGAAGGTGAAGGCCTCGTCGCGGATGTGCTCGATGTTCGCGAGCGTGCTCGTGACGAGGTTGTCGACGCAGACCACGCGCAGCCCCTGTCCGAGCAGGTAATCGCAGAGATGGGAGCCGAGGAAGCCGGCGCCGCCAGTGACAATGGCGGTGGGCACCGCGCGGATGATACGTATGGGTTCGCGATGTCCGGCCCGCTCTTACGAACTCCTTACCCTCGTTCGAGGGATCGGGAAGCCCGGAAGTCACCCGAAAGGGGGGTTGCCGTTCCGGGGCGTCGGGGTCAACTTGTGCCCATGGCGTCTCTGCGGACACTGTGGATCTCTCTTTTGGCTGCTCTCATGCTGGCGGCCGCCCCGACCGCCTCGGCGATCGTGGACGGAACCGACGACATGGAGCACGATTACGTGGTCTTCGTCGGCCAGCAGGTGCAGCTCCCGAACGGCGAGTGGGTCAACGGGAGCGCCTGCAGCGGCGTCCTCGTGGCGCCGACGATCGTCCTCACGGCAGCGCACTGCACGCTCGGGCCTCCGCCCTCCTTCCCCCAGCGCGCGGTCGTGCGCCAGGGCGAGAGCATCTTCGCCCCGGAGGCTGCGGCGATCGGCACGCTACAACCTTCACCCCGGCTTCTGCATCGGGTGCCCGGGCGGGCCCGAGGGCTTCGCGAACAACGACCTCGCGGTCGTCGTCCTCTCCAGCCCGCTGCCCGGCCCGTACGCGAACCTTCCGAAGCTGGGCTTCACCGAGAAGCACTTCGAGAAGAAGGAAAAGAAGCTGCTCGCGGTGGGGTACGGCCTCACTGCTCCGCCCAGCACGGGCCTCGGCACTCGCCGCTCGGCGCAGGCCGGTGCGGTCATCGCCTCGAACGCCCCGAACTTCCTGTTCCTCCCGGTGCCCAGCAAGAAGAAGTACGGCACGGTCTGCGCTGGTGACTCGGGCGGTGCGGCGCTCGTCGGCGACACGCTGGTGGCGGTCCACTCGATCGGCGACGACGCGTGCGGCGGCCCGAGCTACGCCTACCGGCTCGACACGCCGGACGCGCAGAGCTTCCTCTCGAAGTACCTCGACGTCCGCGGCTAGTCGCGGTCGGTCCGCCGGCGACCCCGGCCGCCGAGGTCCTTGTTCGACTCCATGTCGAACCACATCGCGAAGAGCATGAACTGCGACCCCGAGATCAGCAGGAGCGCGACGAGCACGATCGTCGGCGTGGTGATCGCGTTCCCCATCAGCCGCAGCACGACCTCGACGATCCCGAGCGCGAGCCCGAGCGTCGTCATCAGGAAGCCGAGGAAGTAGAAGAAGACGAGCGGGTGGAAGTCGCGGATCACGTACTTCTCGCGCATCCGGAAGAAGAAGCCCTTGACGAGCAGCCACGAGATGCGGGGCACGACCTTCCGCAGGCGGATCCCGGAGCGCTCGCCGACGTTGTAGATCGGCCTCGACGGGTAGTCGCGCACGCGCGCGTTCCAGATGTTCAGGTGCACCAGCATGTCGTTCGGCATCCCGTATCCCTTGTAGATGCGGTCGAGGTCGAGCAGCCGGAGGTACTCGAGCGAGATCGCCGTGTAGCCCGTCTGCGAGTCGGCCACGTGCCAGTAGCCGGAAGCGATCTTCGTCAGCAGGGAGAGGACGGCGTTCCCGAGGTAGCGCGTGCGCGGGATCAGGTCCCAGGCCTGGCCGGTGAAGAGCCGGTTCGCCTTCGCGTAGTCGACCTCGCCGCGGGCGACGGGGACGACGAGCGCCTCGAGGTCAGCGGGGTCCATCTGGTTGTCGCCGGCCATCACCGCCGTGACGTCCATCGCCTCGTCGCGCGCGCGCTTGTAGCCCGTCACGATCGCCGCGCCGACGCCTCTGTTCTGCTCGTGGCGGATCAGCTCGACGCGTGGATCGCCCAACGCTTCGACGGCCGCGGCCGTACCGTCGTTCGAGCGGTCGTCGACGACCACGATCCGGTCGACGAAGCTCGGCACTCCCGAGATCGTCGCGCCGATCAGCTTCTCCTCGTCGTGGGCCGGGATCACGACGGCGATCGACTTGTTCTCGAGCATGCGTGTGAGGCTAACTGGGCGGTCGGGTGAACCGGACCGCGATCGCGCCGGCGACGACGTACGGGATCAGGTTCACGGCGTGGAGGGTGAATGCGTAGGAGAGAGCCACCGACGCCGAAACGTCGTAGGCGGCGAGCGCGACCACCGTCGCGGCCTCGAAGACGCCGAGGGCGCCCGGGCCCGCGGGCAGGATCACCGAGAAGCCGACGGCGGCGAGGATCAGCACGCCGGAGACGACCGGCAGCTCGAGGTCGAAGGCGAGGGTCAGGAGCCAGAACGAGAAGCTGGTCAGCACCCAGCTCACGGTCGTCAGGACGAATGCGGTCAGCGCCAGCATCGGGTCTCGCAGCGCGACGAGCCCGCGGAGGAGGCTCGCTCCCACCTGGTCGACCCAGGCGTGATGTCCGAAGGGCAACCGCTTGAGGAAACGGTCGAGCGCGTGGAACGGGCGCTCGCCGTAGAGGGCGAACGCGAGCGCCGCCCCGACGAGCACGGCCGTGAGCACCAGCGCGACAGCCGCCGCGGCGCCGACCCACTCGACCTCCGGGAGCCACGGGAGGGCCGCGAGCAGGAGCAGCAGGAGGCAGAGGACGTCGAGGATGCGCTCGAGCGCGACCGTCGCGGCCGACTCGACGGGCGACGTGCGAGCGCGGCGATTGAGCGCGATCACGCGCGCCGCCTCTCCGGCACGAAGCGGCAGCAGGCTGTTGACAGCGAGGCCGACGAGCGACGCGGCAGCGGTCGCGCCGTACGAGGGACGCGTCTCGCGGTGGAAGAGCAGCTGCCAGCGAAGCACGCGGACGGCGACGGAGACCGCCAGCACCGCGAGCGACGGGACGACCCACCAGATGTTGGCGCGCTGAAGCGCGTCCCAGACCTCGTCCGGGTGCGCGTCGCGGATCGCCAGATAGCCGAAGCCGAGCGTCGAGGCGAGCGCGACCGCCCAGATCAGCGCGCGCCGCATCGCGCCCTCAGCGGCGGCGGAGCGCCAGCGCCGGCTCCCAGAGCAGCGCGGCCGCGAGCCCGAGCGAGCAGCCCGAGGAAGGCGCCCACGACGACCTGGTTGCGCCGGCTCTGCGCTGTCACCTTCCGCGCGACCGCTTCCTCGACGATGCTGGCCCGCTCGATCTCCCGCGCGAGCTCGAGGTTCTCCTTGTGGGTGACGAGCTGGTCGAAGAGCTCGCCGCGGCGCAGGACGAGGAAGCCCGCCGACGCGTCGGCCGGGGCGCGGTCGAGTTGCTGGTCGAGTCGCACGAGCTCGGCGTCGCCCTGCTCGATCGCCTCCTCGAGCACCGCGATCTTCGCGTCCGCGTAGCCGGAGACGCGCTTCACGATCTCGCGAGACAGCGCGGTTGCCGCAGGCGCGACCTTGCGCGAGTCGCCTTCGACGCGAACGCGCACGAGCGGGTTCTGCCCGAGTCGCGAGACGTTCCCCTTGACTGCAGCGACGGAGACGCGACCGTTCAGCTCGCCGCGGCTCATCCCGACCTGACGCTCGACGCGGCGCTGCGCAGCGGCCGACGTGGCGATCTCGCCGGCGGTCGCAGGGTTCGTGCTCAGGCTCTGGACCTGCGCGCCCGAGGGCGTGACCGGCTGGCCGAGGTAGACGAGCGCGTTCCCGCGCCAGACGTCTGCGCCGCCGAGCGAGACCGCGTAGCCGATCGCGGCGCCCGCGATGAGACCGAGCACGGGCAGCCACCAGCGCGCGGCGATCGCCGACCAGTAGCGGCGAACGTCGATCTCTTGCTCATTCATCGCGCGGCGACTCTATCGACGGCCCAGGCCCACTGAGCTGCGAGCCCGTCCTCGAGCTGCGTCGTCGGTGCCCAGCCGAGGTCCCGCTCGATCAACGAGACGTCTGCGGCGGTGCGCTTGGCGTCGCCGCGCGCCGCGGGCTCCGCGCGCACATCGACCCGGCGGCCGCTCACGCGCTCGAGCATGCCGATCGCCTCGCGCATCGTCGCCTCTTCGCCGCCGCCGACGTTGTAGACCGCGCCGGTCGTTCCCCGTTCCATCGCGGCGATCGTCGCGGCCACCGCGTCGGCGACGTAGGTGAAGGAGCGCGACGCATCGCCGTAGAGCTCGAACTCGCGACCTTCGAGCGCCGCCTCGACGATCCGCGCGAACGCCATGTCGGGTCGCTGCCGCGGCCCGTAGACGGTGAAGTAGCGCAGGCCGACCGCGTCGCCGCCGTGTGCGCGTGCGAGGTGCTCGCACGCGAGCTTCGTGATGCCGTAGGGGGAGATCGGGCTCGGCCGCGCGGACTCGTGCGTCGGGTACGCCTCGGCGTCGCCGTACACCGAGGACGACGACGCGTAGACCACCCGCACGGCCGACTGCTCGAGCACTCGCTGCGTCGCGAGCACGTTGCGGCGCAGGTAGACGTCGAGCTGCTCGAAGCTCGCGCGGACACCCGGCTGCGCCGCGAGGTGGAAGACGCCGTCGATGCCCTCGAGCGGGAGGTCGTCCTCCGCCACGTCCAGGCGCGCGACCTCGAACGCCCGCGCGTTCTCCTCCTTCAGCGAAGGGTCGTAGTAGTCGGTGAACGAGTCGACCGCGACGACCTCGTCGCCCCGGGCCAGCAGCGCCTCGGTGAGGTGCGAGCCCATGAACCCCGCGGCTCCGGTGACGAGGTAGCGACTCATGTGCTCCGGCGAATGTAGACCTGCCGGGCCCGCCAGAGCGGGGACTTCCGGACAAACGGGAGCGCCTTCGACCAGAGCGCCAGGCGTGTGGAGTACGCAGCCCGCTCGGCGAGGGCCCTCGCTCGGCGTCCGGGCCGGGGATGCGCGCGCTCGTACCCGAGCTCTGCGAGGAGGTCGCCCGCGATCGCCTCGAAGAGCTCGGCGTCTGCGGGCCGCATCTCCCTGCGCCAGGAGCGGGTGTCGCGGACCGGCGGTTCCGCAAGGCGGGGGTGGTCGGCGTACAGGGAGGGGTCCTCGCGGCGGTGGTACTCGAGCATGCCCGGCTCGTACTCCAGCTCGAGGAACGCGCAGACCTCACGGAGGCGCGGCTCGGGCTGGTCGACGAGGTCTTCGTAGCGGACCTCGTGGTACGGATGCGTGCGACCGAACACTCGCGCGTCACGGACCTCGCGCTGCCACGCAACCGCGAAGTCGCCGACCCCACGCGGGCGGGCGAGGTTGAACCGCGGCTTGCGCGTCATCGCCAGAAGCGAGATCGCGGCGTCGCGGCCGTCGCGGACGATGTGCACGTAGCGCGCGTCCGGAAACGCGCGCTCCAGCACGTCGAGGTGCTGCATGTAGAGCGGCGTCTTGTCGCCGAAGCGTGACTTGCCCTGCGACTCGGCGTAGAGCCGGTAGATCGCCTGGACCGCTTCGGCGAACGTCGGCCGCTCCGGAAGCCGCGCGCGCACGTCCTCGGGATCGACGCCCCACTCGCGAAGGCGCTCGAGGCGAGTCAGATCCTCGATGAAGGCGTCGCGCTCCGGCTGCTGACCGTGCCGGTCCCAGAGCTGCGGCAGGAAGTACGACTCGCTCGGGATCGCGAGCTCGGAGTGCGCGTCGAGCATCGCCTTCAGGAGCGTGGTGCCGCTTCGCGAAACACCGAGGACGACGACTGCGCTCATCGCTCGTCGAGCGCGTACACGCGGTGGTACCCGGTCAGGTAGACGCGCTTCGGGTCCGCGACCACGGGCGTGTACTTGCCGTCCGCGAACTGCCACACGAGCTTCCCCGTGCGGGCGTCGAGGCCGTAGGTTCGCTCGTTCAGCGTCGAGAAGTAGACGATCCCGTTCACGACCGTGGCCGAGCCGGAGATCCGGCCGTTCGCACGAAACTGCCAGCGCACCTTGCCCGTCGCTGCGTCGAACGCGTAGAACCGTCGTGAGTAGGAGCCGATCAGGACGAGCTTGCGCCAGATCGCGGGCGACGCGTACACGTAGCCGCCGGTCGAGTGCGACCAGCGCAGCTTCCCCGTCGAGGCGCCGAACGAGTAGACCTTGCCGTCGGTGCCGCCGATGTAGATGCGGCCGTACCCGGCGGCGGGCGTCGAGTAGAACTGCCCGCGGTTGCCGAGCCGCTGCTGCGCCGACCCGCGCCACAGCAGCTTGCCGGTGTCGCGCCTGAGCGCGTAGAGGTGATGATCGTACGATCCGACGTAGACCCGGTCGCCCGAAACCGCGACGCCGCCCTTGATCTTGTCGTTCGTCTTGAACGACCACTTGAGCTTTCCCGTGCGTGCGTAGAGCGCGTACACGCGGCCGCTCCAGTCGCCGAGGTAGACGACGTCGTCGACCACGACCGGCGACGACTCGCTCGGCGCGATGCGCGCCTGCCACCGAAACTGGCCGAACCCCGCGAAGCGCGCGATCACGAGCCCCGTGAGGCCCTTCTGGTTGCCGCGGTTGCACGGGTGCTTCGCCAGGTAGGTCTGGATCACGAGGTGCTCCCAGACCGCAGGCGAGCTCGCGACGCAGCGCCCCGAGTCCTTCTTCCAGGCGCGCTTCCCCGTCTCTGTGTTGACGGCGTAGAGCCGGCCGTAGTTGTTCGTGAAGTACAGGCGCCCATAGCCGATCGCGGGCGGGAACTCGACGAGCGTGCGCGCGCGGAAGAACCAGCGCACCTTGTACGGCGGGCGGTGCGGATAGTTCACCGCCGCGTGGCGCTCCCGGTCGAACCCGTACGCGGGCCAGAAGACACCGGGCTCCGGCGGCGCGGGCGGCGTAGCCTCGGTCGGCGTGAACTCCTCCGTCGAGGATCCGCGCACGTCCTGGCCCTGGCGGTAGCGAAGCCCGGCGAAGATCCCGGCGGCCACGAGCCCGAGCAGGAGCAGCGCGGCGCCCGCGAGGAGCGCGCGCTTCACCGCGCGCGACGCTTCGGGTCGACGGCGAAGAGGCGGGAGTAGCCGTGCAGCAGCAGCCGCCGCCCGTTCCCGGAGACCGGGACGTACTCGCCGTGCGGAAAGCGCAGCAGCACGCGGCCGGACAACGCGTCAGCGCCGACGATCCGCCCGCGGGTCGAGCCCGCGTACGCGACGCCGCTGACGACCGTGACCGCGCCGGAGATCGGCCCGCCGGCGCGAACCGACCAGAGCACCCGCCCCCTCGAGGCGGAGACCGCGTACATCCGCCCGTTGTAGGAGCCGAAGAACACGCGCCCGGCCCAGACGGCGGGCGACGAGTAGACGTAGGACCCCGTGCCGACCCGCCAGAGGTAGCGCCCGCCGGTGGAAAAGGCCGTCAGCGAGCCGCCGGTCGAGGACGGCACGAACACGCGCTGTCCGAGCACGGCAGGCGTCCCGTAGACCTTGCCGTTCACGCCGCGAGTCCAGATCCTCCGCCCGTCGCGCGTGCGCACCGCCAGCACGCGGCCGCAGTAGTCGCCGATGAAGAGCGTCCCTCCGGTGATCGCCGCGCTCGACGTGATCTTGCAGTTCCCGCCGCGTACCCAGCGGAACGTCCGCCGCTCGAGGTCGAGCGCGTACAGGCGCCCGTTGTGCGCACCGAAGTAGTCGACGCCGTAGCGCACGATCGGCGACGACTCGATCGCCGAGCCCACGTACTTCGACCACAGCACCTTGCCGTTGGAGCGTTGGAGGACCCACACGCGTCCGCGCATCGTGTGCAGGACGAGCTTGTCGCCCCAGATCGCGAGCGACGATGCGTTCTTCTGCCGCAGGTTCCGCCGCCAGGCGACCTTGCCGTCGCGCATCGAGATCGCCCGCACCGTGCCGCTGTAGTTCGCGATGTACGCGACGCCTTCCGAGACGACCGCCGGGAACTCGATCAACCCGCCGAGTCCCCGCGTCCACGCGACGCGGAACGGCGGGCGGATCGCGATGTGCTTCTGGGTCTGAGAACGCGCGTGCGTCGCGCCGTACATCGTCCACTGCAGCGAGCGGCGGTAAACGCGAACGACGACCCGCTTGCGCTGCTTGAACGGCGGGCGCGCCAGCTTCGGGAGATAGCCCTTCGCGGAGATGCGAACCGGGACGGAGCGCCGGCACTTCAGCCGATGCCAGACCTGACCGTTTGCATTGGCTTCCGCAACACGGTTTCCGACCGAGACGCGCGCGCCTCTCACGGGCCGGTGCGTGTCGCCGTTCATCACGGTCACCCGCACGAGCGCAGGCCTACAGGCTGCGCCGGGTACGACGGCGTCGCCGCGTCTGCGCGTTCCCGCACGCCGTGGCCACGGCCGCGAAGGCCGCAAGGAAGGCGATGCGGCCCTTCACGCCTGGCTTGGTTCCGAGACTCCGTCGAACGGTTCGAGCGTACCGTCGGCGTCGGCGAGGAGGGTCAGGCCCGAGAAGTAGCGGGTCATCACCACTCCCTCACGAAATTCACCGAGACGCGGCTCGGGCCGCTCGCCGCGCGCGAGGGCGAGGGCGAGCTCCGGGTAGCGGCTTCCCGCGGCCGTCGGGAGCGGGAAGCCGCCGCCGAAACGCGGGTTGATGTCGGTGACCTGGTGCGAGCCGTCGCTCTCCCGGAAGCACTGCACGTTCGCAGGCCCGACGAGCCCAAGCGTCTCTGCAACGCGGCACCCGAACTCGATCAACGCCCAGTCTCTGATCGTCGCGCCCTTGATCGACTCGCCGCCCTTCGACTCGATCATCGTGCGGGGGATCGCGTTGAGGCAGCGACCGTCCCAGTCGCAGAAGACGTCGATCGAGAACTCCTCGCCGAGGCAGAACTGCTGCACGCACGACTCGACCGGCGTGTAGCGGAGGAAGAACTCCAGCTCGCTCGCGTTCTCGCAGCGATAGATGTGCCGCGAGCCGAAGCCGTGGCGCGCCTTTACGAGCACCGGGAAGCGCAGGTCGTCCGGCACCTCCGTCGGCAGCCACGTCGGCGGCGAGGCGAGCCCCCGCTCCTCGAGGAGGCCGTGCGCGAGGTACTTGTCGCCGAGCCGCTCGACGACGTCGGCCTCGGGCAGCAGCACGAGCGCGTGCAGCTGGTCGCGCGCGCGCGCGAGGGCGAGCTGGTCGAGGTCGGTGAGCGGGACGATCAGCTTGACGTCGTGCCGCGCGACGATCTCGCGAAGCGCAGGGACGTAGTCGGAGTCGTCCACGCGTGGGACGAGCTCGAAGGCGTCGGCGAGGTACGGCGCGGGAGCGAGCCGGTTCGCGTCGGCGGCGATCGTCGTGGCACCCGCGGCCCGGAAGGCCTGGATGATGTCGACCCGCTGGCCGGCGCACGTGAAGAGAACCGCAGTCACGGCGGGTCAGGTTAGCTTCGGTCTGTGCTGGAGCGGATCCTCTACCCCCTCTTTCGCCGCGCCGACTTCCGCGGCAAGGGCCGGCTGCGCCGGATCCTCCCCGTCCGAGCCGAGGGGACAGCCCAGGCACGTTTCCCAGGAGACTTTCAGCTTCGACTCGACCTGCGCGAGTCGCTCCAGCGCGACTTCCTCTTCGGGCTGTACGACCGGCGGGAGCTCGACCTCGTGCGCGAGCACCTCGGTGACGGCGACTTCGTCGACGTCGGAGCACACATCGGCCTCTACACCGTCGCCGCCGCGCTCCATGGAAAGGGTCGTGTGCTCGCGTTCGAGCCGAACCCCTCGGCGCGCGCGCAGCTCACGGCGAACATCGCGCTGAACGAGTGCACGAACGTGATCGTCGTCCCGAAGGCGGTCGGCGACGCGCCGGGGAGCGCGCTCCTCCACGTGCCGACGACGCCGGACCCGTCGTTCTCGAGCCTCGCCGGCGGGCGCTTCGCCGAAGGCGACCCGATCGACGTCGAGGTGACGACGGTCGACGCGGAGGTGGAAGCGGCCGGGCTTCGGCCGAGCGTCGTCAAGATCGACGTCGAAGGCGGCGAGCTCGCCGTCGTCGGTGGCATGCAACGCACGCTCGAGCGCGATCGGCCCGTGCTGCTCGTCGAGGTGAGCGAGCAGAGCGCACGCGAGCTCGCGCGAACGCTCGACGGCTACTCGGGCTTCCGCGTCGGCAGGCGACTCGAGCCGTTGGAGTCGGGCCGCGGGTTGTTCAACGCGCTCTTCCTTCCGCTCTAGACGCGGCCTGCATCCGAAGCCGACTCAGGGGTTCCGGAAGCGGTATAGCGGGATCGAGGGGACGTCCTGGGCCAGGATCACGTCGGCCTGGTTGTAGAGCGCCGAACGGGCGGCGGGATTGGGCTCCGTCGCTGCGTCGTTCAGGAACTCCGTGACCTCCGTCGAGCAGTACCCCATGTCGTTCAGGGCCGCATCGCAGCCGTACCTCGCCGCCGCTTGGGACGAATCGCCGTTAACCAACCACGAGAACATGATCATCTCGTAGTCCTGCGCAGGCAGCCGCGTTCCGAACAGGACCGACGAGGTCGCGTTGTCGGGCACGAGCTCGATCCCCGCGGCCAGGGCCGTCGCCTGCATCATCGTCTGGACAGCCACGCGCCGCGCAACCCCGGAGGTCGTGGCGAACTTGATCGACGCCCGGACGCCGTCGCAGGACCAGACGTCGTCGACACCCATCACGCAGCCGTGGTCGCCCATAATGTCGGCGACCGTGGCGGACGAGTAGGCATAGTCATCGAAGCTCGGCTGGTAGGCCGCCTCGTTGCTCAGGTGCAGGAGGCTGTGTTGTGAGGCGTAGAGCGGCTGGAGCGCATTGAGCTCGGTCACGATCGCGTCGCGGTCGAGCGCGTGCGCAACCGCCTGACGGAACCACGCCTCGCCGAGGAGCGGCATCTCGGTTGACTCGACGTTGAAATCGATGTGCTCCACAAGCTCTTCGACCGTGAACGGCGCGCTGTCGGTGCCCGTCGGAGTCGTGACGGTGATCGTCGTCGGGCCTGCGGGGAGGCCGCCGGGAACGATCGCCGTGATCTGCGTGTCGCTGTCGACCGTCTCTTCGGCAGCGAGTCCGCCGAACGTCACCGACGCGCCCGTGAACCAGACGCCAGCGAGGACGACCGTGCTGCCAACGGCTCCAGAAGCGGGAGTCAAACCGGTGATCTCGGGCGTCGCCAACGCGAAGCTCCCTGCGGCTGTGATCGTGAGCGTGCTCTTCGTCACGGTGACAGGGGCGCCTGCGCCCGCCGGGACGACTGCGTTGATCTGAGTGCCCGCTGCGTTTATGGTGAACGACGTTGCAGCAATCCCGTTGAATCGCACAGCCGTCGTTCCGACGAGGCCTGATCCATTGATCACGACCGTTTCGCCCACACGCGCTACGGCGGGAACGATGCTGCCGGCGGTGAACGTGACCACGAAAGTGGTGGCGCTCGGCGCCGAAGAACCCGCGGGAGTCGTAACGACGATCGGCCCCGTCGTCGTGCCGGGCGGCACGACTGCCCGCAGCGACGTCGCTGTCACCGCGCTCAGCGCTGTCGTGGACGTACCGTTGAAGCTGACCGACGTCGCACCCAAGAATGCCGATCCCGAGATCGTCACGGTCGTACCCGTTGCACCCGTCGTCGGGGTGAAGCCGGCGACTTGGGCAGGACCGAGAAGTCCGAGTCGAAGGTCGTAGTGCCGCCGGCGTTGGTGACGCTGATCGGGCCGGTGGTCGCTGCCGTGGGCACGGTCGCCCGCAGCTGCGTCGCCGAGACCGGGGTCACCGCGGCCGCCGCGACCCCGTTGAACTTCACCGACGCCCCGCGAGCGTGTTGCCGGTGATCGTCACCAGCTGCCCGGCCGCGCCCTGACCGGGCGAGAAGTCGACCAAGGTCGGGCGCACACCCAGATTGAGCCCGGCGCTGACCCCGCCCGGGGTGGTCACCGTCAACACACCGGTGACCGAACTCGCGCCCGAGCTCACGTGCAGCTGCGTCGGCGAGTCGACGACCAACCCGCCCAACACCGTCGCGCCCAGCTTCGCACTCGAGCTGTCAGCGAGATTCGTCCCGGTCAAGCTCAGCGTGTCGCCGGCCTGGGCCGGACTCGGCGCCGCCGAGCTCAGCTTCGGCAAGGGCTTGAAATCAGTCGGGCTCTCCGCCAACCCGGCCGCGGTCGTCACCCGAATCCGGCCCACCCGGCCGTCCCCGGCACCGCCACGATCGCCGTCGCCGTGTTCGAGACGACCAGCGCCGGCTGACCAGCGAAGGTCACCTGCGTCGCCGAACCCAACCCCGTCCCGGTCAACGTCACATTCGTCTCCGCGACCGCCGACAGCGGCGCGAAACTCGTCAGCTTCGGCAAGACGACAAAGTCGCTCACGAACAAGCTCGTCCCCCCGGCGTTGGTGACACTGATCGGGCCGGTGGTCGCTGCCGTGGGCACGGTCGCCCGCAGCTGCGTCGCCGAGACCGGGGTCACCGCGGCCGCCGCGACCCCGTTGAACTTCACCGACGCCGCCGCGAGCGTGTTGCCGTTGATCGTCACCAGCGGCCCGGCCGCGCCCTGACCGGGCGAGAAGTCGACCAAGGTCGGGCGCACACCCAGATTGAGCCCGGCGCTGACCCCGCCCGGGGTGGTCACCGTCAACACACCGGTGACCGAACTCGCGCCCAAGCTCACGTGCAGCTGCGTCGGCGAGTCGACGACCAACCCGCCCAACACCGTCGCGCCCAGCTTCACACTCGAGCTGTCAGCGAGATTCGTCCCGGTCAAGCTCAGCGTGTCGCCAGCCTGGGCCGGACTCGGCGCCGCCGAGCTCAGCTTCGGCAAGGGCTTGAAATCAGTCGGGCTCTCCGCCAACCCGGCCTCGGTCGTCACCCGAATCCGGCCCACCCCGGCCGTCCCCGGCACCCTGGCCACGATCGCCGTCGCCGTGTTCGAGACGACCAGCGCCGGCTGACCAGCGAAGGTCACCTGCGTCGCCGAACCCAACCCCGTCCCAGTCAACGTCACATTCGTCTCCGCGACCGCCGACAGCGGCGCGAAACTCGGTCAGCTTCGGCAAGAACGAGCGAAGTCGCTCACGAACATGCTCGTCCCCCCGGCGTTGGTGACGCTGATCGGCCCGGTGGTCGCTGCCGTGGGCACGGTCGCCCGCAGCTGCGTCGCCGAGACCGGGGTCACCGCGGCCGCCGCGACCCCGTTGAACTTCACCGACGCCTCCGCTCAGCGTGTTGCCGTTGATCGTCACCAGCTGCCCGGCCGCGCCCTGACCGGGCGAGAAGTCAACGAAGGTCGGGCGCACACCCAGATTGAGCCCAGCGCTGACCCCGCCCGGAGTGGTCACCGTCAACGCACCGGTGACCGAACTCGCGCCCAAGCTCACGTGCAGCTGCGTCGGCGAGTCGACGACCAACCCGCCCAACACCGTCGCGCCCAGCTTCACACTCGAGCTGTCAGCGAGATTCGTCCCGGTCAAGCTCAGCGTGTCGCCAGCCTGGGCCGGACTCGGCGCCGCCGAGCTCAGCTTCGGCAAGGGCTTGAAATCAGTCGGGCTCTCCGCCAACCCGGCCGCGGTCGTCACCCGAATCCGGCCCACCCCGGCCGTCCCCGGCACCCTGGCCACGATCGCCGTCGCCGTGTTCGAGACGACCAGCGCCGGCTGACCAGCGAAGGTCACCTGCGTCGCCGAACCCAACCCCGTCCCAGTCAACGTCACATTCGTCTCCGCGACCGCCGACAGCGGCGCGAAACTCGTCAGCTTCGGCAAGACGACGAAGTCGCTCACGAACATGCTCGTCCCCCCGGCGTTGGTGACGCTGATCGGCCCGGTGGTCGCTGCCGTGGGCACGGTCGCCCGCAGCTGCGTCGCCGAGACCGGGGTCACCGCGGCCGCCGCGACCCCGTTGAACTTCACCGACGCCTCCGCTCAGCGTGTTGCCGTTGATCGTCACCAGCTGCCCGGCCGCGCCCTGACCGGGCGAGAAGTCGACCAAGGTCGGGCGCACACCCAGATTGAGCCCAGCGCTGACCCCGCCCGGAGTGGTCACCGTCAACGCACCGGTGACCGAACTCGCGCCCAAGCTCACGTGCAGCTGCGTCGGCGAGTCGACGACCAACCCGCCCAACACCGTCGCGCCCAGCTTCACACTCGAGCTGTCAGCGAGATTCGTCCCGGTCAAGCTCAGCGTGTCGCCAGCCTGGGCCGGACTCGGCGCCGCCGAGCTCAGCTTCGGCAAGGGCTTGAAATCAGTCGGGCTCTCCGCCAACCCGGCCGCGGTCGTCACCCGAATCCGGCCCACCCTGGGCCGTCCCCGGCACCCTGGCCACGATCGCCGTCGCCGTGTTCGAGAGACGACCAGCGCCGGCTGACCAGCCGGAAGGTCACCTGCGTCGCCAACCAACCCCGTCCCGAGTCAACGTCACATTCGTCTCCGCGACCGCCGACAGCGGCGCGAAACTCGTCAGCTTCGGCAAGACGACAGGGTAAGTCGGCTCACGAACAA